>JAHBSI010000001.1 GCA_019639195.1 Acidobacteriota bacterium
TCCATCGAAATCTCCCGGCGAAGGAATGTCGGTCGATATCCCGAAAGGAGCGACCGCTAGCGTCAGGTCCTCGCTTCTGAGAATGAACCACGTTCCGGTCGATGGCCGATAGATCGCGACATCAGTCTTGCCGTCGCCGGTGTAATCCGCAGGCACGAGCTTGTCGCCCGCCGCACCGAACTGATACGCCGTAAAGCCCGCAGTCGATCTCTGCAGATACCAGACGTTGTTCGACGGCCGATAAACACTCGCATCCGTCTTACCATCTCCATCAAAATCAAACATCGTCGCATTTGGTGTTGCCGAATTCGACGAGAAGACCTTAAAACTGAATAGTCTGCTTGCCGAAAAACCGTTTGCCGCACCCGCGTCAACTACATACCAGCGGCCATAAAACGTCTGTCCGACGAGATTCGGGTTATTCGGGATGGGGAAGACCGTGGAGCCGTATCCGACACCGGCTCCGCTTCCTGTCAATACAATATTTCGATACAGGAACGAACCGCCCGATGGGATCGACGTCCCGACACCGGGATCGGCCGAGTCGATAACAAGAAAGGCTTGCGAGCCGCCCATTGCACGCGAAACTCCGACCGTGAAAGTTTGATTCCCGATAAGGCCGGGCGAATTCACCGCAACTTCCGGTATCGTGCCGCCCGTTCCAGGACGCCCGGAGCCCGTGATCTGAGGATATCGGTCTGACTCAGTGAAAAGCTGCGGCCGATCAAAAGGCGGCAGCTCATTGCGGACTCGGTCGTCCGTGAGCGGGCCCTTTAGAAATGCAGCAAGATTTGCTTTCTGCTCATTCGTAAGATTCAGGGGGTGTATCTGTTCGTGATCAACATTCGGGGCGTCAAAGTCGCCACCGCGATTATAAAAATCGATCACATCCTCGATAGAGCGCAAGCGCCCTGTGTGCATATACGGAAATCGCAGCTGAACATTACGAAGTCCGGGTGTTTTGAACGCACTTCTGTCGATCTCGTGTCCGGTGACAGCGAATCTTCCCGGATCTTCTGATTGAGGCCTGACACCGATGTTGTGAAAGGTCTGATCGGAGAGCAACGCACTTAAATGGCACGACGCACAATTGTTCGTTTCAAACACCTCCAGGCCGAGGGCCTCGTTCGGGGCAAGCGGTTGTATGCCGGCCATTGCCTTATCAAAGGGCGTTTGATCCGAAAAAAGCGTTCTTTCGTGCGTGGCGATCGCCATCGCGATCCTTGAGGGCGTAACGCCCTGCGAACCGAAAGCCTCTTGAAATAGTTGCGGATAGGTTCGATCGCTGATCCAGGTCTTAAGCGCGGTCGGAACATTGCTTGCGAGGGCAAGCGGCTTTGAGGCCTGAATTCGAGCCGCGACCTGATTCCAATCACGACCCGAATGTCCCATTTCGGCCGTCGAGACCGGCGGCCCGAGAGATTGACTTTCGAGCGAAGCGATCAGGGGAATGACAACCTGGTTAGTTATCGGATCGCGAAACTCGTTGCTTGCTCGGCCGTCCCAAAAGATCCCTTGCGAGGCATACGCGGCGTTGAGATAGGAAGGCGACTTGCGATTCGTAACCTGTTCGCGAAATCCAAATATTGGGTTCAACGAGTATGTGCCGTCGGCCTTATTCTCGATCACGCCTGGGGAGCCAAAAATATCATCGACCGTCCCGAACGTATTGTCCGGCCCGGGATGCCGCGATCTACTATCGTTTACGTCCGTGCGCGGATCGGAGCCGCCCATTGCCGGCCGGTGACACGTACCACAGGCGACCGTCTGCGTAGAAGATAATTGTTCGTCCCAGAATAGAGTTTTTCCGAGATATGCTTTCGCTGCCGTTACAGGGTTCTCGGCAGATTCAAGCGGCGGATCGAGCGGCGAAAGCGAACCTGTCGGAAAGGCCGCGTTTGCCCTAGTGCCCTGGTCCGGCGTACTTAGCAAACTGTGGCCTGAGCTATTCTCGGCCCGAACCCAGTAATAGTACGTCTGGCCAACGGCCGCAGTCGTGTCAAAAAAGAGATTTGCTTGTGTTGTACCAACATCGGCAGCCGTTGAGGAATTGTTGACCGTATTTCGGAATATGCGATAAATTGTCGCTCCGCGGATCGTATCCCAACGCAATCCAACCTTGCCGGCATACCAATTATCGCTTGCATTGACGCCGGTCGGAGCGGCGGGCACTTCACCGAGCGGCGCCTTGGCCGCGGAATGATCAGGTGAACCGAAATACGCGATCAACCCAAATACAACGAACAATAATATCGAACAGACCTTGAGACGTGTCATCCAACCAAACTCCGCATAATGAGACGTGATTTCAGGAGCCTTTTGACTCTCTGAAATACTATCCTAGTTTTCCCGCTCCCTCAACGGCGGAGATCCTCAAATGGCCGCTATATTTTCCAACTAGACCAAGTGTTCGGAATGAAGATTTTCACATTGATCGGCCCATTAGGATACAATTTTCCTTAATGAACTTTCGATTGAAACTCGCCCTTCTCATTGCGGCCGCATTTGGAGTCGCTGCTCTTTCTACCGGGCTGACCGGCGTCAAAGCGGACGGCATTGTTGGGCCGAAGCCGACCCCGACACCGCCAAGGCCGCGAGTGGTCGTTACAAATACTGTACCAACCGCGACACCGACGCCGACGCCGACGCCGACGCCGATACCAAGCCCCGCTGCTTCACCAACGCCGCAGCGACAGGTCGAGACGCTTACGGCATTGCAGTCGAAGATCCGTGGGAAGATGCTGTCGGCAAACGTCGCCCGAGGACGAATCGGCATCAAGATATTGTCGTTGAATACGGGAAAGGTGATCTTTGAGAACGATCCGGAAAAGTATTTCACGCCGGCATCGAATATGAAGAATTTTACGGTTGCAACGGCGATCGAACGCCTTGGGCCGAATTTCCGCTTTTCGACGAAGGCTTTTGCCAACGCCTTGCCCGACAGTTCGGGGACGATCAACGGTGATCTTCGGATCCTCGGCGGCGGCGACATTTCGGTTTCGACCGCGTTCTACAATGGCGACTACTATAAGGGCGTAGATGCGCTGGTCGACGAACTCGTAAAAGCGGGCGTTAAGAAGATCACGGGAAGCCTTGTCGGCGACGTGAGCTATTTCGCAGGCAATGAGATCCCCGAGACCTGGGAATGGGATGATCTGCAGTGGTACTACGGTGCCGGGATCTCTGCTTTACCGATCAATGATAATGCGGTCGATGTGAAAGTGGCACCGACGCGCTCAGGACAGCCTTGTAATGTTCAGATCTTGCCTGTAGTGAGCATCTTCACGATCAATAACACCTGCACAACCGGCGGCAGCAGCTCCACATTATCGATAAAAAGGCGTCTCGATCGGAATATCCTCGATGTCAGCGGTCAGATGCCCGCCGGCGGAAGTGCGTGGCAAGGTTCGATCGCAGTTACACAACCGGTAGATGTTTTCCTCTCCCTCTTGAAGGAAAGACTGACGGCGCGCGGCATCTCGGTCGGGGGCGACACGCGTGTCCTTCCGGCAAGCGTTACTGCGCCGACAACTCAGACGCTTGTGGCCACTCTTTTCTCGCCGCCGCTCTCCGTGATCGCCGGAAAGACGATGAAGCCGAGCCAGAATATGTACACCGAGACGATACTCTGGAC
Source organism: Acidobacteriota bacterium (assembly GCA_019639195.1). Lineage (GTDB taxonomy): Bacteria > Acidobacteriota > Blastocatellia > Pyrinomonadales > Pyrinomonadaceae > OLB17. The sequence continues at coordinate 3,635 of JAHBSI010000001.1, forward strand.
CCTCGGCGAGGAGCGCAGACGGCAGGCCGGCAACGGCGTTTCCGGGGACAGCAGTACGGTCGGGCTTTCGGTCGTTAAGGACTTTCTAACCAGCGATGTCGGCATTCCGAAAGATAGCGTTATTCAGTACGACGGCAGCGGAATGTCTCGGCACGACCTCGTAACGCCCGCATCCGTTGCGGCCCTTTACGTCTATATGGCCAGGACGAGCAAGAATGCTCAGGTGTGGCGAGACAGCCTAGCGATCGGTGGAGTTGATGGAACGCTTCGAAGACGGTTCGCCGGAACGGCCGTCTCAGGAAATTTTCGCGGAAAGACAGGTACTCTGGATCAAGTTTCGGCACTTTCCGGCTATGTACGAACGGCCGGCGGCGAGGAACTTGTGCTTTCGATCCTTGTGAACAACGTACCGGCCTCAGGCGACCGTATCTCTCTGATCGACGGGATCGTCGTGGCTCTGGCGAATTTTGACGGAAAGATCGACGAATAAAAAGACGGATCACGAGGCCAAGCTCTTCAGCCTCCGATCCGTCCGTTCAGGTTGTTGATCTGGCGAGTTTTTCCTACCAGCGATTGCCGCGGTCGCGATCTCTGCCGCCACCGCCATAACCGCCACCACCGCCGCGAGGGCGGTCATCACGCGGACGTGCTTCGTTGACGACCATATTACGGCCATCGTATTCCTGCCCGTTGAATTGTGCGATCGCTGCCGTCGCCGCATCATCCGAACCCATTTCAACAAAACCAAAGCCGCGTGAACGGCCCGTTTCGCGATCAAACACGACGTTAGCCGATTGAACTTCACCGGCCGCTGCAAAATGTTCTTGTAGATCCTCGCTTGTCACGCGAAATGACAAGTTACCGACATAAAGTTTAGTTCCCATGTGTTAACGTTTCCGAATTTATTAGAGATAAGTTGAAGCACAGCGGCAGGCAGACTGGCAAAAAGAAGCGCGAATTGCTATTCAGTCCGGCTTAGTTCGAGTGCGGTGCGCGAATTCCTGCTCAAAATGATCGGTAGCTTCAAACCAAAGACAAGTAACTAACTCTCAAAACCGAACCGAAAAAGCACCGCGCTTTCCTGGCGGACGGACGTATCAACGCGATATCAAGCGAGAGCAAACACAAGGAAGTATGAACTCTTTCGGCAAATTTGGCAAGCATGTTTTTTAACGGTTTAACACACGCGCTCACAAGGCTTTCGGTCGCGGTGCTTTCCGAATAGAAATCGCTATGACAACACCTAACTGCGTTTTTGCAGAACTTCGAGCAGTTTTCCGTGGATCCCGCCGAAAGCCCCATTCGACATAATGGCGACGACATCACCATCGGTAAGCTCGGGTGAAAGATGCTCGATGATCGAATCTGCATCGGGAAAGCTTTCGGCAGGTTTCCCTCGCATATTCAGATCCTCGACAAGCTCGTTTACGTCAAGCACTTTGCCGAGTTCGCTCGCTTTCGATGTGTTGTAAACTCCGGCGATGATAACCCGATCGGCATAACCGAAGGCTTTTGAATATGGTTCCTGAAACGTCGCAAGGCGTGATGACCAGGTCCGAGGCTCAAAGACCGCGATCAGGCGGTTCGAAGGATATTTCATCCTCAGAGCCTTTAGTGTTTCTTCGACGGCTGTCGGATGGTGTGCAAAATCATCGATCACGGTCACGCCGCGTTCGACGCCGCGAACCTCCATCCGTCGCTTTACAGAGGTGAAAGTATCGAGGCCTTCTTGTATCTTTTCATTGGAGATGCCCCAGGCGTTCGCAGCGATAATAACGGCAAGACAGTTCCGGACGTTGAACTCGCCGAGCAAAGAGGTTTCGAACTCGCCGAATGCCGCTCCCTCGCGAAAGACCGTGAAACGTGTCTTTTCACCCGAAAAATCGATATACCGGGCCTGCCATTTTGCTGTGTCCGAGAGGCCAAATGTCTCGACCTGCGTAAACAGTTTGCCGGCCATTTCTTCGAGCACTTCAACGACGATCGGCGAATCGACACCGGCGATCAGGCGTCCGCTTCCCGGCACCAGATTCATCAGACGGGAAAACTCCCATTTGATATCGTCGATGTCGTCATAGATATCGGCGTGGTCGAATTCGATATTGTTGACGATGGCGATCTCGGGCAGATAGTGCATGAACTTCGGCTTCTTGTCGAAGTATGCCGTGTCGTATTCGTCACCTTCGATGACAAAATAGTCGGAATCGGTAACGCGAAAACTTGCGGCGAAATTCTGCACGATCCCGCCAACGAGGAAACTCGGGTTCAGGCCGCCGGATTCGCATATCCAGGAAGCAAGGCTTGTTGTCGTGGTCTTACCGTGAGTTCCGGCAACGACGAGAGAGCGGCGGCCGCGAATGAATTCGTCCTGTACGACCTGCGCTTGGGAGGTGTATCGGAGCCGTTGATCGAGAACGGCTTCCAATTCCGGGTTGCCGCGGGAGATCGCATTGCCGACGATCGTAACGTCAGCTCCGACCTCGGTATTCTCAGGTCGGTATCCGCGGATTATCTCGATCCCAAGAGCCTCGAGCTGCGTGGACATTGGCGGATACACATTCTGATCCGACCCCGTTACCTTGTGGCCGCGAGCCAGCAACATACCGGCAAGCGATGCCATCGCCGTCCCGCAAATTCCGATTAGATGATAGTGCATCTATTTTGCGGTCAGCTCTGCAACGAGAGCATTCGTCTCGTAGATATGTCGAAGGGCCTCAAGAATGCCCTGCGAATGCACACCGACAGCACGGCCGCCTTCGCCCTCCTCGACATACCAATATTTATTCGAGAGCTTTTGAATGTTGCTGTCGAAGTTGATGCCGCAGAACTCGGCTTTCGCGTTGATGACTGGCGAGCCTGAGTTTCCCCCGATCGTGTCCGCCGTGTACACAAAATCCAGCGCCGCCGACATATCGAACTTACCCTTTTTGTCCTTGTAACGCTGCGGCAGGTCGAACGGCGGCATCTCATCAAAACTGAGTGCTCGATCGTAAAGGCCGAAGAATGTAGTGCGATGCGGAACGAGGGTCGTGTCTTCCTCATAGCCCTTTACACGTCCATAACTCAAGCGAAGATTAAAGTTAGCGTCCGGCGGAATCGTCTTTCCGTAGACAGCAAAGCGGGCTTTCGAGATACGCTCGCCAGCACTTGTCTCAACTGAGGCGATATTCTGTTCATTCCAGGCGCGCAGTTCTCTGATCACCGGCTCGATCCTTCGGGCGAGCGTGACCATCGGATCCGTCGAGGCTGCGACAGCGGCCTTTCCGCCATCAAGCAGTGCCTTTCGTGCCGCCGGATCCGTTAGCTTTGTTTCACGAACCGCGCGTCCGACGACCTCGCTTACCTCTGCATCGCCAAGGGCGGCTCTGATGAATGGATCGTTTGCGCCGAGGGTCTCCTTTGCCTTTGTGAGCCACGCGGTGAGCATCGCCTCTTCCATCGCCGGATAAATCGGAGCCTTCGAGAGAAGGCTGAACTTGAGCGAATCAAGCCTATTGTCGCGATATTCGTCGTATCGCTCATCATTCGGCTTTGCGGTCTCTTCGGTGTACCGAACTATCTGCGAAGCGATAGAACCAAGCCGCGCGACCGAGATCGTCGAGAAAGCAAGTCGGGGTGCCTTTTCCGGCAGGTGCGAATACGCCTTCTCAAGGTCGGTCCACGCCGGTGCGTACTCTTTGTTCAGCTCCGGTTTTGCCGCGAGTTTGTCGCGCAGGTCCTTCTCCTCGGCGACCTTCGTTCCAAACTGTCGCGGGTTCAGCAAGCCTTCTTCCTGGCCGGCAAGGCGTTTCAACGAATTGCGGAGCGATCGGATGCCTGGGTTAGCTTGTCGATGCTGCTCTTCACCCATCTTCGCGTAATCTTCGAGGGCGGAAAGTCGCGTCTTCCAGGTCTTCTCGAGCAGCGGATTCCCAACGTCACGCTGATATGCAAGCTGAGCAACGGTCGAGAGTCGAGCGGTCGAACCCGGATTGCCCGGCACGACGATGAATTCACCGTCCGCCGCTCCCTTCTCTGAGAATCTGAAGAAATTTGGCGTCGAAGCAGGTTTACCGTTCTCATACGCCCTCAAGAAAGTTATATCGAGGTCGTACCGCGGATAAGTAAAGTTGTCGTAATCGCCGCCGAAGAACGAGATCTGCTCCTCGGGGGCAAAAACGATGCGCAGGTCCGTGTATTTCTTGAAGCGATACAGCCAATATTCGCCGCCGCTGTAGAACGAAATGACCTCGCATTTTAAGTGTGTTTTAGTGGTGCAGTCCTTTTCGATCTCCGCCATCACGGCCTTTTTCTGCTCGCCCGACGCAGCGGCCTGCACCTTTGCGGTAACGTCTTCGTAGGACACAAGCACGTTCGCTTCAAGATCTGTCGCTTTGACCTCATCGGCAAGCGTTGGTGCGTAGAAACCGTCCTTCACATAATCCTTCTCCTTCGTGGACATCTTCGAGAGCTGGCCGCTCGCGACATGCTGATTCGTAATGATCAGGCCGTTTGCCGAAACAAAGCTGGCCGAGCCGCCGTCATTCAGCCGGACGCTCGCAAGCCTTACCTTATCGAGCCAGCCCGCAGGCGGCACGAAGTTGTAACGCTCCTTCCACTGCTTGAGTGGCGGATTGTCGAATGTCCACATTCCCTCGTCCGCAAGCAAGGCAGGCGGCAAAATGACGAGACTGAAGATGAAGAGAAGGGTCAATAGGTGTTTCATACTTTTTTCCTAAGCTTAGGCAAGAACGCCGCGGAGTTTCTCCATCGCGCCTGAAAGGATATCGTCTTCGCGAGCTATACAGATACGTACGTGCGCATCCCATCGATCGGAATCTGCAAAGGCTGAGCCCGGGGTCATCCCGACGCCGGCATCGCGCATCAGCATTTCGTTGAATGCGATCGCGTCCGGGTTGCCTTCCGGTATCTTCGCCCAAAGATAAAATGCCGAGCCCGAATCATAGATCTTGAAACCGAGGTCTTCGAGGCCTTTGCCGAACTCCCGCCTTTTAGCATCGAACGTGTCTCGAAGCCGTGGGTAATAGCCCGGATCGTCCATCAGGACCCTGCCAAGAGCAGATTGCAGCGGCGTTGCGGGGCAAACGTAGATGACGTTTGCGGCAGCATTGACGGGAGCGAGCAACTCCGCCTTTGCAAATGCGTAACCAAGGCGCCAGCCTGAGATATTCCACGATTTCGAGAAGGAATTGACCGTGATCGTCCTCTCACGCATCTCCGGAAGAGCAGCGATCGAGACATGCGGATTCTCACCCGTCACGTAATGCTCATAAACCTCATCGGAAATGACGAGCAGATCGAGTTCCTTTGCAACGTCCGCAATATCTTGAAGTTCACTTTCCGTCATCACTTTACCGCTCGGATTTGCAGGCGAACAGACGATGATCGCTTTTAGCGGAAACTCACGGCGGTCCTTAAGCTGTTTACAGAGCGCGAGTAACTCTGCTTTCTCGAACCTTAGATCGTCATCAAGTTCGAAGGTCTCGGTCTTCGCACCAAAATCCTCCAGAATTCGGCGGTGATACGGATAGTACGGCTCAAAGACGAGCGCAGCTTTGTCCCGAAGATAGCTCTGTGCGATGCCGATCAAAGCTCCCGTGCCGCCGTTCGTGACCATGATCTCAAAGGGCTTTGCATCGGCACTAAAATCAACATTGTTGTACTTCTTGATCTTCTGCTCGATCGCGGTCCGCAAATTCGCATCGCCCTCGCTCGGACCATAGTGATTCTGGCTGGCAGCAATGATCTCAGCAGCCTCTTTCGCAAGTTTTGGGTCGATCGGCAGCTCAGATTGCCCTTGGACAAGATTGCCGCTCTTTGGAACGAGCCGCGTGATCGCACGTATATCGGGTCTTACTTTTGTCATCTTTGTTTGTGTCATAAAGCTATAAAATAGCAGTTTTTGTCCGGGAGTTGAATTTCGTCAAAACATCCCGGCCGGCGGCGCTCAAGTTCGACTCACGAAAGGATTTCCGCGGATCCAGAACCGCAGCGGCAAAAACGCATCGTCGCCGGCGTAATCGATGCCGATACGGTGCCCGCATTCAATATCTGCAGGCTTGATCGTGCGGTATTTCTCAATAAACACCTTGCTTCCGAGCAGATCTTCCCCGTTCAATGTTCGGTCGATGGCCATTGCGATGCAAAGTTTTCCGGGCCCGGACGTTAGATCGGTGAGTTTCTTCGCCTTTGGCCGTCGCTTTTGCATAATCTCGATGCCATCGACGGGTTCGATGCCGCGAATGAGTATCGCGTGCGGCGTGCCGGGTTTGCCCGTTACGCAGTTCATTTGGTTGTACATCCCGTAAACAAAGAAAACATAGGCAAAACCCGCTTCTCCGTACATTACTTCGTTTCGTTTCGTACGGCGGCCGCCAAAGCTGTGGGCCGCCCGGTCGATCTCGCCGAGATATGCTTCGGTCTCGACGATCATCCCTGAAACACGCCCTTCCGATGAAGGCACAACGAGGAGCTTTCCAAGCAGTTCACGTGCGATCTTGGCCGGATCGTTGCGGGAGTAGAATTTTCTTGAAAGCAGCATATACAACCCAAAGCGTTCGAGTAGAGTCGAAAGGTTTGCTAAGATTCAAGCGTACTACGTTGAGCATTTAAATGACGAAACTTGCATTTATACTGACCATCTTTCTTCTTGCGGCGTCTGCGGCACCGGCACAAAAGCCGACGGATATTCTCGCAACGGCAAAAGGGCACAAATTCACCACGGCCGACCTTTCACCCGAAGTGCAGGCGGAGATCGCCGGGGCTCCGGAAGATCTTAAGAACTTCCGCACCGCTCTTCTTAATGAAATGATCGCGTCTCGGGCACTTTCGATCGAGGCGGCCGCTAAAGGCATCACCGTCGGCCGTCTGCTCGCGGACATGAGTTCGACGATCCCGACACCTACTGATGCCGAAATAAAGGCCGCCTACGACGCAAATAAAGACGCTCTGGGCGACGTTTCGCTTGAAAAGGCACGCGAACCCATCATCGAATTCTTAAACGGCAAGAAACGGCAGGATCTGGTCGTAAAACTGGTCGGTGACCTTCAGGCCAAGTACAAGGCGACGAAGGTAAAGGACGTCAACGCGGCAAATCCGGCTCCGGCCGATGTCCTCGCAACTCTCGGGACCAACAAGATCACGCGGGCCGAGTTCGATAAGTTTACCGAATACGACCTCTATGAATTCGCCGCTAAGCTTGCCGACGACGTCCTTAGCGACCTGGACGATGCGATCTTCAACGCACTCGTCGCCGATGAGGCAAAGGCCGAGGGCGTTGAGGCGAGTACGATCGTCGCCCGCGAGATCACCAACAAGATGGTCGATTACAGCGACGAGGAGCACGCACGCCTTAATGCTGAATTTGGCAAGCGGCTTACCGCGAAGTATGCCGTTGTCCTGCAATACAAGGCACCTGAACCGCCTGTCGAGGCTGTTTCGGTGGATGACGATCCTGCGGAAGGGCCTGCAAATGCACCGGTAACTGTCGTAATGTTCAGTGACTTTCAATGCCCGGCGTGCTCGGCCACTCATCCGGTGCTAAAGGCCCTCATGGCTGAATTTCCCGGAAAGGTCCGATTGGTCGTCCGCGACTTTCCACTCGAATCGATCCACGACAACTCACTTCTTGCCGCGCGTGCGGCCTCAGCAGCGAATGCACAGGGCAAGTTCTTTGAGTACATCGACATTCTCTACAAAAATCAGGATAAGCTGGACGCTGTTGGCCTTAAGAAGGTCGCCGCCGACCTCGGCCTTGATGCCGCAAAATTCGACGCGGAGATGAATTCGGACAAGGCCCTCGCTGAGATCAAGAAGGATATTGCTGACGGCGATGCTCTGCATATAACGGGCACACCGACGATCTTTGTCAACGGGCGACGGATCGGCAACATCAGCGAAGCAAGCCTGAGGGCTGCCATCGAACGCTTCCTGAAGAAATGATATTTATGCGACTGTTCTTACTCACGCTCTTTTGTTTTCTGGCCGTTGGCTGCTCGGCAAATGCTGTCAATAACGGCACGAATGCCTCGTCGCCGACTCCCGCGAAGAAGCCTGTCGGCCCTGTGCCCGTTTATGGGTTCGAGATCGTAAAGACATATCCGCACGACCCGAAAGCCTTCACGGAAGGCCTTTATTTCAAGGACGGATTCCTTTACGAGAGCACCGGGAAAGAAGGTGAATCCAGCCTCCGAAAGGTTGAGATCGAGACCGGGAAGGTCGTCCAGAAATGGGACCTTCCGCGCGAGGATTTTGGCGAAGGCATTGCCGAAGTGAATGGCAAGATCTATCAGCTAACTTATCAGCAAGGCCTTTGCAGACAGTTCGACGCAACCGATTTCAAGCTGTTGAAAGAGTTCAACTATCCGGGCGAAGGCTGGGGAATGACGACCGACGGCACATTGCTTTATATGACCGACGGGACCCACGTGATACGCGTGATGGACCCGGAAACTTTCAAGTCAAAGCGGATGATCGTCGTCAAGCGTGATGACGGCGAACCGCAGATGCGCCTTAACGAGCTCGAATGGATCAAGGGCGAACTGTGGGCCAACGTCTGGCATTCGGAGGACAAAGAGGTGCTCGGTAAGCCGAACTATATCGCACGTATCGATCCCGAATCAGGGGCGATCGTCGGTTGGGTCGATCTTGGCGGCATCTCGCCAAAGGACCAGCCATCCGTAAGCACTGAGAACACGCTGAACGGCATCGCCTATGATGCCGCTGGCGACCGCATATTTGTTACCGGAAAGGACTGGAAGAACCTTTACGAAATTCGAATCACGGGGCCAAAGACGCAATGAACGACACTGACGTGAAGTTTATGCGGCGGGCCTTCGAGCTCGCCCGAAACGGTATGGGTTCGAACGCCGGCGGGCCTTTTGGCTGCGTTATCGTCAAAGACGGCAGCGTCATCGGCGAGGGCTGGAATCGTGTTACGTCTGACAACGATCCGACCGCGCATGCCGAGGTCGTTGCGATCCGGGACGCCTGCAAGAACCTCTCAAGTTTCCAACTTACCGGCTGCCGCGTTTACACATCGTGCGAACCGTGCCCGATGTGCCTCGGCGCTCTTTATTGGGCACGCCCCGAAGCGATCTTCTTTGCCGGCACTCGCCAGGATGCCGCATTCGGCGGTTTTGATGACGATTTCATCTACAAGGAACTCGACTTACCAGTCAGCGAGCGAACAATTCCGTTGACGAACCTTCTAGCCGACGAAGGCCGTGAACTATTCGTCGAGTGGCTCGACAAATCCGACAAGACCGCATACTAACTAATTCCGCCTATGCCAGCTCTTTATTTCCTGATCTTCCTTGCCCTGCTTGCGGGTGCGGTTTTGCCGACGCAGACGGCCCTTAACAACAAGCTCGCAGTTGCGGTCGATAATCCGATCCTTGCGGCGTTGATCTCGTTCCTGGTCGGGACCGCAACCCTTGCGATCTACTCCGTCGCGACCGGCGTGCCGCTCGGGAATGTTGTATCAGCAAAGAATGCACCGCCCACAGCTTGGTTAGGCGGTGTTCTCGGAGCTTTCTTTGTTGCATCGACCATCATTCTGCTGCCGCGTCTCGGTGTCGCACTTACGTTCGGCCTGGTCGTCGCGGGCCAGATGCTGATCACGCTCTTCTACGACCATTTCGGCCTGCTCGGCCTCGACGTAAAACCGATGAGTGTTGGCCGTGTTGTGGGCGTACTTCTCGTGATAGGCGGCGTCATCCTCATCCGCAAATTCTAACGGCACGGAATTTTCTTTCGGAACATTCCCTTCTTTCTCGGTGTCCATACGACCGGCAAAGGAGGAAATGTTTTATGTTTGAAAGACAGATCGGTTACGACCTTGCGGGAAACAAACAAAGCGGCAGGAGCCCATATTTCGGCTTTTCTGTCGGCCTTGTCAGTATGCTCTTTGCGTCATTCCTTGTCGCAAGTATCTTCGCGGATGACTTTTCCCTTTCAGGCGAGAATCTCGAGATGACATCGATGCTCGCACTAACGGCAGCTTCCGAGCCTGAGGAAACAGAACCCGATAAACCCACGACCACACCTTCGCATTCGAACCCGTCGGCTGTCGCAACAAGGACCGCCTTGGTCGCCCGCGTTGACGAGCCTCAGCTCATTCCGGATAAGATCGGCGTCGAGCCTTCAAAGGTTCCGCCGATGCCAAAAGGTCCGGTACTGGTGGATAATTTCAACTACGACCCGCCGACTTCAGGTACCAGCCGCCCCGATGGGCCCGGCGCAAGTGATACTTCAGCTCGGACGTTCGGGCCGAAGGACGCATCAACGCCGAAAGTTAATGAGATCGACCGCGACCTTACGCCTCCGCCCGTCGATCGCAAGCCGCGATATATCGGTGTGGTCACGAGTAAAGCGACCTTTCTGCCGAAACCTCCCTATCCGGAGATGGCCAGTCGGCTCGGACTTTCCGGGAGCGTCACTGTTCAGGTCGTTATTGACGAGAAAGGCCGCGTGGTCTCGGCAAATGCGTCGAACGGCAATATGATGTTCCGTGACGCCGCCGAGCGTGCGGCAAGGCAGGCGAAGTTCACGCCCACTTATCTCTCGGACGTGCCGATAAAGGTCACCGGCATCATCGTCTATCACTTCAATAAATGAGGCGAGAGAAAGTCGAGCAGATCGTCCGTGTCCATCGGAAGCAAGGGCACGGGCATTCTGCTCTTGAGATCTTCGAGCGGCATTCCATCGATAAAGACAGGCTCATCGGATTTCACACAGACCTTTGGAACGATGACGAAATCTCCCACAATACTGCCTTTCAGAGCTTCAAAATCCTGGCCCGAGAGCAGCCCTGCGACCGCGACATCGCCTCCGAAGTAATTGTTCGGCACCGAGACGACCTTCAGCTTCGACCTCGTGCGGTTGTTGTATCTGTCGATCTCGCCGCGAAGGATCGGTGCGAACATCTCGCCCGTGAGCAGCGTGCCGTGCGGGAGCTTCTTTTGTGAACGCAGGTGTTCAGGCACCGCCGTTTCGCCGGCGTGCGGCACTATCGCGACACCGTGAGCACGCACCTCTTTCGCGCGTTTTGGCCGCTTGCCGTCAAGAAAGCTCTCGAACTTGTTCAGGAAGGTCCGCATCATCCCGACGCCGTCCTCGATCTGCGGATAACTGCCGTAATGCCGTCTCGACGGGATCTCAACACCTGCCTTTATGTAGATCTCATCACCCAGGAATGCAAAGGTCTTGCCGAGCGTTCGCCGAAATTCCTTTTGGAGTTTCTCGACACGACGGATCGTCTCACGGCAGAATTCGGGTGTGACCCGCGTGAGACGCTCGTCCGTATTGAAACGCGTCAACGCCATCGGAACGATCGCCGTCGAGATCACTTTCGGGAAATCCGCGGCAAGGTCGCGTAACGTCTTCTCAAGTATGTCACCGTCGTTGATCGTTGGGCAGAGAACGACCTGAGCGTGTATCTCGATGTCGTTATCGAGCAGGAAGCGTATCTTGTCCGAGATGTCGGCTCGCGACTCAGGGACGCCAAGCAGAAACGCACGCGTCTTCAGATCCGTCGCGTGCACCGAAACATACTGCGGCGAAAGCCTTTGCTCGACGATGCGGTCCATCTCGGCAGGTGTGATGGACGAGAGCGTCGTGTAGTTGCCGTAAAGGAACGAGAGACGAATGTCTTCGTCGCGGATGAAAAGCGACGGCCTTGCGTCCTCAGGATTGCCTTTTGTAAAGCAGAAAAGACACTCGTTCGCACATTGTCGGGGTGCGATCTGCTCGAACATCAGGCCAAGGTCTTCGCCTTCGTCACGATCGAATTCGATCTCGACCGTCTGGCCTCGAGGCTTCTTTACTTGAAATATGAGTTCGGTCTCGCCGGCCGTCTGAAAACGAAAATCGAGGTAGTCCCGCACCGCTCGGCCATTGACCTTTACGATGCGGTCGTTAGCCTCAAGCCCGATCTCTTCACCGACAGCACCGGGCGTAACTTCTGTGATAGTTACGCCCGGGCGCCTTAGCTGAGTTATTGCGGGTGTTACTGCAAACTCGTACATTTTCGTCCAAAGCAGCGATCGCCGTCGGATAAACCGAAGCGTTTAAGCTGCTGCCGCCTTCAGGTCGATGAGCGACGAGAGCGGCGTGTACTCGAGGCCTTGCGATTCCGCGACGGCCGCGTAAGTGAGCTTGCCGGCGTAGGTGTTAACACCTTCCCGCAAACCGCTGTCATCCTTGATCGCCTGCTCAAATCCCTTGTTTGCAAGGTCAAGAGCGTACGGCAGCGTCGCGTTCGTCAATGCGAACGTCGATGTGCGCGGAACCGCTCCCGGCATATTCGCAACGCAATAATGCAGCACGCCTTCTTCAAAGAATGTCGGGTTCGAGTGGGTCGTTGCATGCGTTGTCTCAAAACAACCGCCCTGGTCCACGGCAACGTCCACGAGCACCGAACCTGACGGCACAAGATGCAGCATGTCGCGTGTCACGAGCTTCGGGGCCGCGGCGCCAACAACAAGGACCGCACCGATAACAAGATCCGCGTGGGAGATCGCCTCTTCGATCGCATAGCGTGACGAAGCAAGCGTCTGCACCTTCGAAAGGAAGATGTCGTCGAGCTGACGAAGCCTGTCAAGGTTTCGGTCAATGATCGTGACCTTTGCTCCAAGGCCGACCGCCATCTTTGCAGCTTCCGTACCGACGATGCCGCCGCCGATGATCACGACATTTGCAGCAGGCACGCCCGGAACGCCGCCAAGCAGAATTCCGCGGCCGCCGTTCATCTTCTCAAGATACGTCGCACCGACCTGAACCGACATGCGGCCCGCGACCTCCGACATTGGCGTCAAAAGCGGCAAGCGTCCGTCTTTCGTGATCGTCTCATAGGCAACGCCCGTCACGTTCCGCTCGAGCATCTGCTTTGTGAGTTCGAGCTCAGGAGCCAGATGAAGGTACGTGAAAAGCAGCTGATCCTCACGCATACGCGGATATTCGGGAGCGATCGGCTCTTTGACCTTTACGATCATATCGCCCGTCTGCCAGACCTCGTCCGCGGTATCCAACAGCTTTCCGCCCGCCTTTACATACTGTTCGTCAGCAAACCCCGAGCCTTCGCCCGCCGTTTTCTGCACAAAGACCTCATGCCCTGCATGGGTCAGGTCCTGAACGCCCGCAGGCGTAAGCCCGACGCGATACTCGTTGTCCTTGATCTCTTTTGGAAGACCGATCTTCATTCTTAATAGCTCCTAAATTAAGGGATTTAACATAACAGATGATTCTACGATTTTTGCCGGTTTTATTAAAGCGACCTGCCCTCGTTGCCCCAAATCCGTATTTCGACACATCTGGTGCAATGACGCCGGCGGCTCTTCATTCGTGCATTCGTGGCTAACCATCGATCATCTACCGAGAACTTCTTCAAACACCTCCACCTTGGCACTCCTTTGCGTCCTTTGCGGACTTACTTTGCGTTCTTTGCGGTTTTCTCTTTTTTGATCGAATATTTCGCTCCTACGGAGCTCCATAGAACTGAGAGCTGTGCCGTGCTATAAACATTTCGCCCCTACGGGGCGGAGGCTAACGAAAGAGAAGACCGCAAAGAACGCAAAGTTCTCCGCAAAGGCTTGAATAGCCACGAATGCACAAATGAGCGAGCCGCCGCCGCTCGACCGGCCAATGTAGGTTCTCCGTTGCCGCAAAATGACGGACGGTTATTTTGCGTCCGGAACGAAAAGTTGCGGGAATTTCTGCTTTAGCGCTTCGACCTTGGGTTTGTCGTTGACGACGATATACGGGTCGTTGGGATTCAGCCGCATATAATCCTGGTGATATTTCTCGGCCGGGTAAAAGGCATCGAGCGGCTTGATCTCGGTCACGATCGGCTTGTCGTAGAATTTGGCGTCGGTGAGTGCTTTGACGAAAGCCTGGGCAGAGGCCTTTTGGTTCTCGTTCTGATAAAAGATCGCTGAGCGATATTGCGGTCCGTGGTCCGGGCCTTGAAAATTCAGCTCGGTCGGGTCGTGAGCCACAGTAAAAAAGATGTACAAAAGCTGCTCGTATGTAACTTTTGACGGGTCGAAGGTCACTTCGACAGATTCAGCGTGGCCGGTTGTGCCGGAGCCCACATCCTCGTAGTTTGCCGCCTCCTTTGAACCGCCCGCATAGCCCGAGACCACGTTCGTAACGCCCTTAACGTGCTCATAAACGCCTTCGACGCCCCAAAAACAGCCGCCCGCAAACACAGCCGTCTCCAATTTCGAAGGTTGGGCATTCGGGTTTGGGGTCGCAACAGGTATCGTCACCGATGAGCGCGCATCAGCTGAAGAGCAGGCGGCAGCGACCGCCATCGCAATGATCAAAACAAAAAGGTATGCGGTTCTCATACGGATATATTCGTGGGGCTGCACATTTTGGATGCGAACTATTCTATAATAGTTCGAAACGACAGCATAAAAATTCGTTCGTTCGTTCGATAAACTCAAGAATGGCGTCAAGTGAACTCTTAAATTCAGGCCGAGCTCCGAAACCTGTCGGAGCATATCCGCACGCACGCCGCGTCGGAGATCTGCTCTTCTTGTCGGGCGTTGGCCCAAGAGAACGCGATTCGGCAAAGATCCCGGGCGTTGAACTCGATGACGAACGCAATATCGTTTCTTACGACATCGAAGCTCAGTGCAGGTCGGTCTTCGAGAACGTGCGAATGATCCTCGAAGATGCAGGTTCCGCCTGGGAGAATATGGTTGACGTAACGGTCTTCCTTACGAATATGAAGGCGGATTTTGCTGCATACAATAGGCTTTATGCGGAGTATTTCGGCGATGTGCAGCCTTGCCGCACGACCGTCGAGGTCAGCTCGCTTCCCACGCCGATCGCGATTGAACTCAAGGTGATCGCGACCATAGAATGACCGGGCAGATTGAAATTTTGCCCGCCGAAGGCACCGATGTCCGGCGGCTCTCGGAGATCGCATTTGCGGCAAAGGGATATTGGGATTATCCGGCGGAGTGGCTCAACGAATGGCGTCCGCAGCTCACTTTTTGTGAGGATGACGTCGCAAACGGCACATTCTTTAAGCTGAACGCCGATGGCAATATCTGCGGGTTCTACGTGCTCGCAGATGTTGATGGGAAAATGTGGCTCGAGCATCTTTGGCTCGACCCTGACTCGATCGGCAAAGGTTTTGGACGAAAGCTTTTCGAGCATTCGATGCGGACCGCACGCGATCTCGGAGCATCGTCCGTAAGTATTGAATCAGACCCCAATGCCGAAGGCTTTTATGCCGCAATGGGCGCAGTTCGGATCGGCGAAAGCAGATCAACGATATTAGGCAGCGAACGCAGTCTCCCACTGTTGGAAATTAAACTTTAAGGACAAGAGACAATAAATATGACCGAGACAAAAGGCTACGCCGTTCACGAAGCAGGAACCGACTTTTCACCATTCAACTTCGAACGCCGAGAAGTTGGGCCGCACGACATACTGATCGATATCGAGTATGCGGGAATATGCCATTCGGATATCCATCAGGCGAAGGATGAATGGAAAGATTCGATGCCGACCAGCTATCCGCTCGTGCCCGGCCACGAGATCGTCGGCCGCGTCGCGAAGGTCGGCAGCGATGTCACGAAATTCAAGGTCGGCGATATCGCGGGAATTGGCTGCTTTGTGGATTCGTGCCGCGAATGCCCGAATTGCAAGAACGGCCAGGAACAGTTCTGTTTCAAGCAGGCCGCATTCACCTACAACGGGACCGAAATGGACCGCGTCACAAAGACCTATGGCGGGTATTCGAACAACTATGTCATCGACGAGAACTACGCGCTGAAAGTCAAGACCGAAGGCGATCTTAAGGGCGTTGCGCCTTTGTTGTGTGCAGGGATCACGACCTTTTCGCCGCTTCGAAGATTCAAGGTCGGCCCGGGACAAAAGGTTGGCATCGTCGGACTCGGGGGACTCGGACACATGGGCGTAAAACTTGCCGTCGCGATGGGCGCGGAAGTAACGATATTCAGCACGTCGCCAAAGAAAGAAGCTGATGCGAAGTCGCTCGGAGCACATCATTTTGTCGTAACAAGCGACCCCGCAAACCTTGCTCCGCTCGCCGGCACGTTCAACTTTATCCTCGATACGGTCTCGGCCGATCATGACGTCAATCCGTATCTGAATCTGCTCGGCGTGGGCGGCGCAATGGTCGTT
This sequence comes from Acidobacteriota bacterium, assembly GCA_019639195.1. GTDB lineage: Bacteria > Acidobacteriota > Blastocatellia > Pyrinomonadales > Pyrinomonadaceae > OLB17. The sequence continues at coordinate 19,796 of JAHBSI010000001.1, forward strand.
GTCGGCGTGCCGTCAAGCCCGAACGCGGTGCACAATCTTTCGCTTATCTTCGGGAACAAGACCCTTTCCGGCTCCCTTATCGGAGGAATTCCGGAGACGCAGGAGATGCTGGACTTTTGCGCGGAGCACAATATAACTTCGGACGTTGAGGTGATCACGCCCGACCGGATCGCCGAGGCATACGACCGCACCATCAAGAGCGATGTTCGCTATCGTTTCGTCATCGACATGACCGCCGAATAAGTGAGACAGCTGTCGCCGATCGTCGAGTATGCGATACGTAGCCCTTCCCCGTGGCATTAACGTCAGCGGTGCAAATATGATCAAGATGAGCGACTTAAAGGCCGCCTTTGAGTCGCTCGGCTTTGAGAATGTTGTCACCTATATCAATAGCGGCAATCTGGCGTTCGACACGAAAAAGACCGCAGAAACGACACTCATCAAGAAGGCTGCCGCGATCCTCGCATCTTTGACCGGCAGGCCGATTCCCGTAATGGTTCGCGAGCAAACTTATATCGAGCGGATAATACTCAACAATCCGTTCGCCGGCCAGTTCGAAAGTCACAAGGAAATGCACGTCCTTTTTCTCAACGAAGAGCTGACCAAAGAAGGCAAGCTGTTCCTTGCCGAAAATGTGCCGCCGCCCGAGCGGTTCAGCGTATCGGGCCGCGAGATCTATTGTCATTTACCGATGGGCGTTGCCGACAGCTATCTCGGCCGCGGGACCTTTGAAAGGAAACTCAAGATCGCCGTCACCGCCAGAAATTGGCGAACGGTCGAAAAGCTTGCGGCATTATGAAAAGGCCCGCAGGAGATCGAACCGTTCGTTGGAAGGTCCTATCTCCTACGGGTTCAGGTGGAAAGACCACTTCTATTTGACATGAAGTGACGGGAGCGGAGCATCTCCCGCAACGCCAAAGGCTTGAGCTACCACCCCGGAGGTGCTCCGGTTAAGCCACCAGACCCCAGCACGATAGACCGCAACGTCGGCTTTGCCGTCCCCGTCGTAATCTGCCGGTGTTGGAATGTCTGAATCGAGACCCCACTGAGCATACGCTACGCCTTGGTCACTGGACCGTAGGATGTACCATGTACCGTTCCTGTACACCGCGACATCGGTCTTCGAGTCGCCGTCATAATCTGCGGGGACTATCCTATCGCTGCTGATCCCCCACTGCGTATAGGTGACACTACCGCTTCCGTTTGCAAGCGTGTACCAGATCCCGGACGAGGGACGGAATACTGCAAAATCCGCCGAGCCGTCTCCGGTAAAGTCTCCCGCTGCCGGCTTATCGCCTCCGACGCCCCACGGCACCACGACCCAGGTGTTAGGCGGTGAACCTACCGATTGATAATAGAAGTAGCTTTGTTGACCCGGGGCTCCGGCTCGATAGACGGCGAGATCCGCCTTTCCGTCACCGGTGTAGTCGCCGACGATGGTTGGGTCATCGCCCGTCCGTCCAAACTGACGGGTCGCGACCGTACTGTCTGAGCTGTTCAGGATGTAGAAATTCGCCTTATCAGGATCGGCGGGTTCGTCACGCCAGACGGCAATGTCGGTCTTACCGTCACCGTCAAAATCTGCTGGAGTTGGAATATCGGTCGCGAGGCCGAAAGTTGCTCCTATAAGCGAACTATCGCTGCTTCGCTGCACGTACCAGGTCTGGTTTCCCGGCCGGAAAACGCCGAGATCAGCCTTGCCGTCACCATCGTGATCGAACGCCGTCGGACCCACGACTATCTCATCAGCCATCGTGATGCTCGCTATGCGATTCCGGGTCTGACCATCGACGGAGATGAACGAGCCGCCGACGTAGTACCTGCCGTCCCCTAACGGGTCTAGGGACGCAGGTCCGTTGAAGCTGGACGCAGTGGTTCCGACGATCATATTGCGGAATGTTGTATCAAGCGTGCCGTCGGAATTGAGGCGAGCCATGTTCATCCGATCCTGACTGTTTACGGTCGGGAAGGCTCCCGCAATAAGAAGTTTCCCGCTCGGCAAAACTTCGATAGCGTTCACCCCGGGGTTAATGCCCGGTCCGAATGATACTGCGGCGAAGGTCGTATCGAGAGTGCCGTTAGAATTTAGTCGAGCAACATAGTTTCGGCCCACTTCTCCGGCAATATTTGTCATTGTACCAGCGACATACACCTTACCATTCGGTAGGATTTCGATCCCGAAAAATACACCGGGTCCGTTGTCGAGCGACTGAAAGCTCGTGTCAACTGTCCCGTTAAGGTTCAAACGCATGACGCCTTCACGTTGTGTGCCGTCCACAATTGTAAAACCACCGATCGCATAGAGCTTGTTTGACAGCGGATCGTAGCGGATCTTGCTAGCCGCAGAATTCAGTGTCGGCGATGAGAAGGTATTGTCGATGCTGCCGTCGGTATTCAACCGATAGATGTCCCGGCTAAAGTTATTCACAATGCTGACAACGAATTTACCGTCGGGCAGAAGTGCCCCATGGTAAACGCCGTTTCCGCTCGTGATGCCTGCATCGAACGACGGATCGACTGTAAGGTCTGCGTTCAGCCTTGCAATGCGTCGTCTGGTCAGACCGCCTATCGTGTCAAAGCCGCCCGTTAAAATGAACTTTCCATCGGGTTGCGGAACGATCTGGTTCACAATGCTGCTGGGAACCGGGCTGACAAACGTCGTATCCCGTGTTCCGTCGGGATTCAGACGCGCAAGGTAAGGGACGCTGGCGCCGCCGATGTGGACGAAATTTCCGCAGATGAGGAGTTTCCCATCCGGAAGCTTAACCGCCTGATAAACGGGTAGGTCAGCATTCGGGTTGAATGCGTCAAGAGTTTGCGCTTTAACGGCAATCGCGGCCAACATGACAAGTCCAATGAGGCTTGCCATAAAAGTATGCTTTGTCATTGTCGTGATCTCCTCTAAGAAACTGTTCATGACTCTATTTGCGACAAAAGTGTCAAAAGAACGCCAAAAAAATTCTCTGACCCATCCATGGCCATCTCTCGGAAGACGCGACGACATGCTACAAACCGCGTCAGGCTAGTACGACATTGCATTGACCGCCGATTTCGAGTTACATAGTACTCAGCAATATGGGGTCGCCCTTCAACTTCAAAAGCTGGATAGATGATCATCGGGAGCTGCTAAAGCCGCCGGTCGGGAATCAGTGTGTCTATGATTCGGAAGATTTCATCGTAATGGTCGTTGGCGGGCCAAATTCGCGAAAGGATTACCATTGGGACGAAGGCGAGGAGTTCTTCTACCAGCTTGAGGGCGATATCAAAGTGCTTGTCCAGGAAAACGGAGAGGCAAAAGAGGTCGTGATCCGCGAGGGCGAGGTCTTTATGCTGCCCGCCCGCGTGCCGCATAATCCGATACGCGGCGCAAATACCGTCGGACTCGTTATCGAGCGAAAGCGCCGCGACGATGAGCTTGACGGCCTTCTGTGGTTCTGTGAGAACTGCAACAACAAGCTCTACGAAGAATACTTCGTGCTTACGGACATCGTTACGCAATTCCAAGGCGTATTCGCGAAATTCTACGGCTCAATAGACCTGCGCACCTGCAACAACTGCGGCACGGTTATGGAACCGCCGCCTGTTGTAAGTTAGCGGTCGAGAATATCCGAAACTTAGCGTCCCGTCACTTTCTGACGACCGATATCGTCACGCTCGACGGATATTGCTTTGAATGATGCACGGAGTTCGTTGCGATCACGCCTTTTACCTCATCCCAATTGTTCCCGCCTGTGTTCAAATTACGGTCGAAACGCGGGAAGTTGCTTGACGAGATCTCGATCCGCAGGCGATGTCCCGCAGCGAAATAATTGCTCGTTGTCATCGGCTGGAATTGAAAGCCATAGACCTTGCCCGGCTGCATCCAAGCCAGCGGTTTGTCATAGCCGTTGCGGTATCGCATTCGCTGGATCGTCTCGTCGAGGTTCCAGGCCTTGCCGTTCTCATCCACGTCGATCAGCTTTACGGTAAAATCCGTATCCTTCGCATCGGATGAAACGAACAGTTTCACGTCGATCGGGCCGCTTAGCTCGAACCCTTCTTTGAACGGCTCGGTCGTATAAACGAGAATGTCGTTGCGTTCCTCCATCTTTGTTTGATCAAAAGAACCGCCTTGAACCGCGTTTCCGGTGCAGCACACATTGCCGCCGAAGGACGGTACGGGATTCATCGGATCGTAAGCAAACGTATCCGGAGCATCTGACGCGGTCGGTGCGGAAATTAGAACGCCGTCACCCTTAAGGCTATTCGCCTTGCCGCCGCTCGTGAGATAGAACGTCATCGATTCGGCACCGGCGGGCGGCCAACTGTCGGAGCTTTGCCATTTGTTGCTGCCCATCGTGAAGTAGCGAACCTTTGGCCATTTGGTGATGTCATTGCCATCTCGTTTGCCTTTTAAGAAATAGTCGAACCAGCCCCAGGTCAACGCACTGTAATCGAGCCGAGCATCGCCGACGCTTCGTTCTCCGACGACGGTGTTCTCGGTCGCACGCGTGTAGCTGCAATGCAGCGTCGGGGCGATCACGGCGTATTGCTGATCCGCGATCTCAGGCCTCGCGGTCTTGCGAACGTGGTTATAGAGGGCGAGATTCGGCCCAACCGAGACGTCATACCATGACATGAACCAAAACCCCGGTATGTTGATCTTCATATTGTCGTGGAAGAGTCCGCCGCGGTACCACGCAGGGTCGTCCGGCGTGCGCTTGATCATCGCACCGCCCGTTGCGACCGGCATTTCGTCCGCAAAAATACCGCGGGGCCCGTCAACGGCCTTGATGATGTCCTTGACCGGAAGATGCCGCAAAGCCTGCGACCAATCAACACGCGGAGCCTGCTGCGCAAGGTCGAACGATTTCGAGGCTCGGATCAGATCTTCCTGCGAAGTGTTCGCAGGAAACATCGGCCGGACCTGATTCTGTTCGCCGTAAAGCCACGCGATGAACAGCATCTGAACTGCGCCGCCGCGATACCAGTTTCCCTGTTCGTAATACGGCCCGACCCGTCCGACGCCGGCACCAAACCCTTGCGCGATCATCGTCGTAAATCCCGGCACATTCTGCGCCGCGACACCCATCTGCCATTCAGCCGTCGAGGAACAGCCGATCGTCCCGAGCTTGCCGTCGGACCAAGGCTGCGTCGTGATGTATTTGATCGCGTCCTCGCCGTCAGTGAGCGGCGGGCCGAGGATGTCGTAGTTCCCTTCGGAGAAAAAGTGGCCGCGTTCGTTCATAATGACGTACGCATAGCCGCGTTTTACCGCGTCAAGCACCGTCGTCATATCACGCGGTGCACCGAGTCGGACGTCCCACCAGTTGAAGTTATACGGCGTTCGCGAAAAGATCGTCGGATAGCGTTCCTTGCTGTCTTTCGGCCGATAGATATCGGCCTGAACGCGCGTGCCGTCACGCATCGTCACCATCACTTTTCGGTCAACCGTTGCGACCGACTGAAGTTCGGCCTCGATCGCGTTGCGTTTAGCCTTTAGGGCTTCAGTATCTGCCGATGGCGGTTGCGCGATCGCAGATACAATGGCCGCAAGGAACACGACGACAATGGCGAAAGTTTTGGGAAATGCGTTCTTCATCCGTTTTCTCCTGACTGCAAATTGTTGGCGGTACACATCAATGTTACTGCTCTGCGAGCCGATTGACCAATTCGAAGGGTGCGCGGACTGCTTTTTCTCCCGGCTCAACGCTCGCCGCACACACGATAAGCGATTTCAACTTTTTCCGTTAAGATAAAGATGATGCTGAAGATCGACGTTCACACACACATCCTTCCGCGCAATATTCCCGCATGGCGGGAGAAGTTCGGCTATGGCGGATTTATCAGTCTGGACCACATCGACGATTGCTCGGCGACGATGATCCGTGACGACGGCCATCGTTTTCGCGACATTCAGGACAACTGCTGGTCGCCGGAACGACGCATCGAAGAATGCGATGCCGCAGGCGTCGATGTGCAGGCACTCTCGACCGTACCCGTGATGTTCAGCTACTGGGCAAAGCCGGACGACGGGGCCGAGGTAGCCAAGTTTCTTAACGATGACATTGCAGACCATGTCGCTCGTTTCCCGAAGCGTTTCGTCGGCCTTGCAACGCTCCCGATGCAGGCTCCCGAACTTGCCTTAAAAGAACTCGCACGCTGCAAAGCGAACGGTTTTGCGGGCATCGAGATCGGCACGAACGTCAATCAACTTAACCTCAGTGAGCCGCAGTTCTTTGACATATTTGCCGCCTGCGAAGAGCTCGGAATGGCGGTCTTTGTTCATCCGTGGGAGATGATGGGACGCGACGATATGGCAAAATATTGGCTGCCGTGGCTCGTCGGAATGCCCGCCGAAACGTCGCGGGCTATCTGCTCGCTCATCTTTGCCGGCGTGCTCGAAAAACTTCCGCGGCTTCGGATCCTCTTCGCACACGGCGGCGGTTCTTTTCCCGCGACTCTCGGCCGCATCGAACACGGCTTCAACGTCAGGCCCGACCTTTGCGCTGTCGATAACCCGCACAGTCCGCGCAAGTACCTGAGCCGAATGTATTTCGATTCGCTCGTTCACGAACGCTCGAAGCTCGAGTTTCTCATCTCGCTAGTCGGCTCGGACCAGATCGCGCTTGGAAGCGACTATCCGTTTCCGCTCGGCGAAGAAACGCCGGGAAGTTTGATCGAATCTCTCGACCTTGACGACGCGATAAAGGAAATGCTCCTTCACGGTGCCGCCCTGAACTGGCTTGATCTGAAGAAACAGGACTTTGTCGGATAGCTCGCGGCCGGTCACTCCATCGTTGCCAGTATTCCGCGAATATCATCTTCGGTCGTGTCCGGATTGATAAAGCAGAATCGTGCGACCGTCTCCACCTTGCCGTTTGCTCGCGACTTTGTCGGCGTCACAAGTGCGTAGCCGCTTTTGTGATTTCGATGCGTCCACGCGTTGTAATCCTCCGGCTTCCAGCCCTTGCGCCTAAAGAGAACGCACGAGAGGCTCGGCTGACGAACGAGTTCGACGTGCGGTGCGGATTCGATCATTCTTCCTGCGATCTGTGCCAGTTCGATGCCTCGTTCGATCGCCTCTGTATAGCGGTCGGTTCCGTGCATCGCAAGCGAAAACCATAGCGGAAGGCCGCGAAGGCGCCGCGTCAGCTGTATCTGATAATCGGCGGGATTAAAGCCGCTCGTCTCGCCCGTCGCTATCTCGAGATACGCCGCATCCTGCGTGTGAACACGTCTTGCGAGCACCGGATCGCGATAGATCACGGCTCCGCAATCGTACGGCGAAAAGAACCATTTGTGCGGATCGATCGTAATGCTGTCCGCATTTTCGATCCCCTTGAACAAATGCTTTACGCTCGGAGCCGCCAATCCGCCGCCGCCATACGCAGCATCGACGTGGAACCAGATACCTTCGCGTTTTGTGATCGCAGAAATACCTTCAAGGTCATCGATTATCCCTGCGTTCGTTGTTCCGCCGGTTGCGATGACCGCGAAAACGCGTGCTCTATCCTCAGGCGGCAGAGCGGAAAGTTCCGCATCAAGCTGAGCCGCTTCGAAACGCCCGTCAGTTTCGACGCACACAATGTCGGCATCCATCACCATTGCCATGCTCTTTACCGATGAATGTGCTCCGTCGGACGTGATGATCATTCCGCGAACGCGCGCATTCTCTGGTGACCTTTCACGCCAGGCACCGCGTGCGGCAACGATAGCGGATAGATTCGCCGTCGTTCCGCCGCTTGTGAACACGCCGAAGGCTTCCTTTGGCAAACCCGTGAGCGAAACGAGCCATTTCATCGCCTGATTTTCAGCCCAGATGCCGCCCGCACCTTCCATCCAATAAGCACCGTGAATGCTTGATGCCGCGGTAACGAGGTCGAACATGATCCCGGCGCGTGTCGGCGATGCCGGGACGAAGGCGAGATGGCGCGGATGATCGATCGAAACGCTCGATTCGAGAAGCACATCCCGAAAGAGCTTGAAGGCGTTCTCTCCGCCGATGCCCTTTGCGGTGATCGTTTCTCCGGCAAGTTTGTCGAGTTCCTTTTCGGACTTCGGATAGCCGAGCTTCGGGTTTGTCGTCGTCACACGGCCGATCGCGTATTTGATCACGTCGAGCGACATCTCGACGACCTCGATATCGATGTTATGCATACGGGTAAAGTATAGCGAGATTTGCCCTTACGCCATTGTCATATTTTTATAATCTCGCGTTTTCTATTAAATTAGTCATCAACGCTTAATAAGATGAATCTTGACGATCCCGCAAACCATTTTGCTTCCCTGGACGCGGCGGACAGCCTTGGTCATTTCCGAGACTGCTTCCTGATACCAAAGGCAGCGGACGGGAGCGACACGATCTATTTCACCGGCAATTCGCTCGGCCTTCAGCCAAAGACCGCACGTTCATTCATCGAAGTTGAGCTCGACGACTGGGCGAGGCTCGGCGTCGAAGGGCATCTGCATGCGGCGCATCCGTGGCTTCCGTATCACGAATTCCTGACCGAGAAAATGGCCCGCATCGTCGGTGCCGAACCTCTCGAAACCGTCGTAATGAATTCGCTTACGGTCAATCTTCATCTGCTGCTAGTTTCCTTTTATCGCCCTGCCGGCCGCAGGCGAAAGATCATCGTCGAGAAAGGCTCGTTCCCCTCTGACAGATACGCAATTCTCTCGCATCTGAAATTGCACGGCGTTTCGGATGACGCTCTTATCGAGCTCGCCCCACGCGACGGCGAAGCGACACTCCGAACCGACGATATTCTCGGAGTGATCGAACGCGAGGCCGATGAGCTCGCCCTCGTAATGCTTGGCGGCGTAAATTACTACACCGGACAGGCTTTTGCTATGGCCGCGATCACCGAAGCGGGACATCGTGCCGGTGCCGTCGTCGGATTCGACCTTGCACACGCGGCCGGAAACCTCGAGCTAAAACTTCACGACTGGAACGTCGATTTCGCCGCGTGGTGCTCTTACAAATACCTGAACGCAGGGCCCGGCGGCATCGCCGGTGCGTTCGTCCACGCACGGCATTCGAAAGCTTTTGACTTGCCGCGATTCGCCGGTTGGTGGGGCCACGATAAGGAGACGCGATTCCAGATGGGCCCGGATTTTGTTCCGCTTGCGGGAGCCGAAGGCTGGCAGGTCTCGAACCCGCCGATCTTCCAGATGGCGGCATTGCGGGCATCGCTCGATATTTTTGACGAGGCCGGAATGTCCGCCCTTCGCGAAAAGAGCATGAAGCTTACCGGCTTCCTCGAAACGCTCCTTAGTAAGATCGCCGATGAACGGATCGAACTTATAACGCCGAAGGATCCCGAGCAGCGAGGCTGCCAGCTTTCGATCCGCGTCAGAGACGCCGACAAACGCCTCTTTGATGCGATCACCGCTCGCGGGGTCATCGCCGATTGGCGCGAACCCGACGTCATTCGCGTCGCACCCGTGCCGCTCTACAACTCGTTCGAGGACGTGCACCGCTTCGCCGAAATTTTGCAGGAGTGCTTGAGCTGAACCGGGGCGTAGGACAGCAGAGCGCACCGTTGGGCCGATCTAATCAATTTACGATCTGCCAATTTACAATTTACAATTCGCACATTGATGACCGATCCGAAAATTTCCATTGTTGGTGCCGGGCTTGCCGGTTCACTGCTTTCGATCTATCTTGCAAAACGCGGATTCGCGGTCGATCTCTTTGAAGCGCGAAGCGATATGCGGATCGGCGAAGCTGCACGCGGCCGGTCGATCAATATGGCACTATCGGATCGCGGCATCGCGGCACTTCGGGAGGTCGGTATGGATGAGTATATGCTCGATCACGCCATCCCGATGCACGGACGTTTGATCCACACGCCTGCTGGCGACACAAAGCTGTTGCCGTACAGCGGCCGCAAAGGCGAATACATCAACTCGATCTCGCGTGCGGGGCTGAACGCCGCACTGATGACCGAAGCCGAAAAACACGACGGAGTTTCATTCTTTTTCAAAGAGCAATGTGCGGCCTACGATCTTTCGAGCTCCGAACTCGAATTTGCCTCGGGCAAAAAGGCCCGAAGCAGCCTTGTCTTTGCCGCCGACGGTGCCGGCTCCGCTTTGCGTCAGTCGCTCGCCAAAGAGGTTGACGGCTTTGCGTCTCACTCCGACTTTCTCGAACACGGCTACAAAGAGCTCGTGATCCCGCCGGGCGAAGGCGGTAAATTTCTGATCGAGAAGAACGCCCTTCACATCTGGCCGCGGCACAAGTTTATGATGATCGCCCTTCCGAACCTCGACGGAAGCTTCACCTGCACGCTGTTTCTGGCGTTGAAGGCAGCCGAGAACAGCGACGAACCATCGTTTGAAAAGTTGACCGACGAGGCCGCTCTTACGGATTTCTTCGCGAGAGAATTTGCTGATGCTTTGCCGCTGATGCCGACGCTCGCGGAAGACTTTTTTTCGAACCCGACGGGCACACTTGGCACGGTCGATTGTTCGCCCTGGCACGCAGACGGCCGCGTACTGCTGCTCGGTGACGCGGCCCACGCGATGGTGCCGTTCTATGGCCAGGGAATGAATTGCGCGTTCGAGGACGTGCGGACGCTTGACGGTCTTATCGAAACGCACGGCTCCGAATGGAGTTCGATCTTCGAGGCCTTCGAACAGGAACGCAAGCCGAATGCGGCAGCGATCCAAACAATGGCGATCGAGAATTTTTATGAGATGCGGGACAAGGTCGCTGACCCCGTTTTTCAGCGAAAGCGAGAACTCGAAACGCGCCTTGAGCAGACCTACGAAGACTATTTCTCGAAATACTCGATGGTCACGTTCCGCGAAGACCTTCCTTACGCCGAGGCCCGACGACGCGGAAATCTGCAGGACGAGCTGCTGATGCGGCTTTGTTCAGAGGCCGGCGAAGGTCATACTGTCGATGCCGCAACAGCGATCGAGCTCGTCCGCTCGCTTTGATCACTTGCTCGCGGCCGCGTATTGTCCCGGCTGATAACTTCCGGCCGGCGTGCGGAACGCAACATTGAAACGGTTCCACGTATTGATCATCGTGATCACGTATGTAAGATCCGCCAGCTCAGCCTCGCTGAACTGTTCTCTCGCCGCCGAGTAAACGTCGTCCGGCACGTCCTGATCCGTGAGACGCGTCACGGCTTCGGCCCAGCCGAGTGCGGCGCGTTCGCGAGGTGTAAAGAGGTCGGTCTCACGCCAGGCATTCAGCAGGTAAATGCGCTGTTCCGTTTCGCCTTCGTGCCGAAGGTCTTTTGAGTGCATATCAAGGCAGTATGCACAGCCGTTGATCTGCGAAACGCGCATATCGATCAGATGCATCAAACTTCGCTCTATCGTCGCTCCATCGAGATACGATTGGGCCGTAAGAAGCGCCTTGAACAGGTCTTTGTTTGTAGAGCCATAATTAATTCGCATAATTTCCTCCGGGATGAGTAAAATGTGGGTCAGTATCTGGCCATGATTCTATTCTAGACCTCTCGAATAGAATTTCTAAGCTCGGACGAAAAAGCTTATGACCTCAAAATTCTTCGACATCTCGATACCGCTCGACTTTCACGGGCCGCAGCCGAACGCCTTCGGCGTAGAGCGTGCCGAGGCAAATTCGCTCGGTGACACTCGCTCCGGGTCGAGCGTGAATTTTGAACGATACTCATTCACTCCCCACTGCAGCGGCACGCACACCGAATGCGTCGGCCACATAACGCACGAAAGGATCTCGATCCGGTCATGTCTCGAAGACATCATCGTTCCGGCGGTTCTCTTGAGCCTCGAGCCCGAGCGGGATTCTCCCGAACATTATTCGGCAAAGCTGCCCGGCGACCTGCATCTGACCGCAAGCGGCATTGATACGGCCTTGGCTCGCGTCGGCATCGATCACCGCAGTCTGCTCGAAAACGAAGCGTTGGTCGTTCGCACCTTGCCGAACGATCCTTCCAAGATGGCGGCCGTTTACGACGAACGAAATGTCCCGCCGTATTTCACCGACGAAGCGATCGAGATGGTCATGCGCTTTGGCGTAAAGCACCTGCTCGTCGATCTGCCCTCGATCGACCGCATCTCGGATGGCGGGATTCTGGCAAACCATCGCTCGTTCTGGAATATTCCGCCCGGCAGTTTTGACGCGGACGCCGACACACGCCGCAACGCAACCATCACCGAGCTGATCTATGTCCCGAACAACGTCCCGGACGGCGAGTATCAGCTCAACCTCCAGATCGCGCCATTCGAGGCCGACGCCGCACCAAGCCGCCCGCTCCTGATCGCCAAATAGCCTCTCCGATCGGCGGCCTTCATTAGTGCATTCGTGGCTATTCCGATTCTTATTTCGGGCGAGGGAGCAACGCCCAAAAGCAGGAACCGCAAAGAACGCAAAGCTCCCGCAAAGGTCGCAAAGGAGTGTGAGGGTTGGACACTGCCTTTCTTCGTGCATTCGTGGCTATTCTGCCCTTTGCGTCCTTTGCGTCTTCGTTCCTTTGCGGCATTTGCGGTTTTCTCTTTTGAACGCGGTCCCCCTGAACGTGACGCCCTTACTTGCCGTGCGGGCTTCTGCAACACGACGAGTGTCCGTACTTGCCGTGTGGGCTTCCGCAATATTGCCCCACGGAATGGGTTCACTTTTAAGTTTTCAAAGATCGAACATGATGCAACAATTATTGCATCAATCTTCATAAGTATATCATCTCTGCCGACCTTGTCAACCCTATTTTTTGCGCTTTGGACATCTGGGCGGCTCTTGTTGCAAAATACTGCTCTAAGTTTCGGCCGAGTGCCCAATATCGCTTATGCAGGATCAACAAATGCTCAGTCCGTCGGAGCCGCGACAGTGCTTCAAATGCAACTTTGAGGGAATGGGTTCGAACATCACGTGCCCGCGATGTCGAAAGAATCATTTCCTTTCGGCATCAAGTGTTCGGACGCGCGGAACGATACTTGTGGTCGTCGGCCTGTTTCTGATCGCTTTGATCGGCGGTATCGGAGCTTTCATTGCGATCCTGCTTTTCGGCTCCGCTAACCAGGACGCGGCATCGGCCAAACGGCTCAACGAGGCGATCCCGGTTCTATTTGTGGTCTATGGCCTTTTCGCAGTTCTGATAGCATTCGGCCTGAACTCATTGCTCTCAGGCATTTGGATGCTCGTAACAGGCCGCCGGAATCGTGTGATGTTCTGGATCATGTGGGGATTATTGGGTTTACTTGGCATTGCGGTGATAATCGTGCGGGTGATGATCAAGTAGCCGTACATCACAACGTATCACTCCACAGTAACCCACCTAGACGTCAACTTTCGATCGACGGCTTAAGTGCTCTCGGCCGAAATCGCGGATGCTCTGCAAGAGCGGTATTAGCCCTTGTCCGTACTCCGTCAACGAGTATTCAACCGGGCTCGGAATACGGCCCGTCGGTTTACGGTTCACTATCCCGTCAGCCTCCAACTCCCGGAGCTGCTGCGTCAAGACCTTCTGCGAAATATCAGGGACGAGCCTTCTTAACGCCGCAAAATGCTTTGGCGATTCCGCGAGCCAATAGATCAATATCAGCTTCCATTTGCCGCCGATAGCCGCAAAAGCCGCGGTCAACGGACACCCGTCAACCGGATTCGCACGGGCCGATCGGCTGCTACCGTTACCTAAAAGTGCCCTCTTGAAGTCCGTCATTGCTATCGATTATATTCCTGTTGTTCGTAAGTACGAAATCATTTTTTTGGTTCGAAATGGAGGAAAACCGTTGATCGTCGAAGTGCGCAGCTATAGGACCAAGCCGGGAAAACGGGAAGAGTTCCTTAGATTTTTTGAAGAGCAGGCAGTGCCCGCCCAGAAGGAGTTCGGCATCCAGATAATGGGGCCATTTATAGACCTTGAGAACCCAAACAAGTTCGTCTGGCTAAGGGGCTTTGACTCCCTTGCCGATCGAGACGAGGTAAAAGACGCTTTCTATTCGGGGGCGGTATGGAAAGACGAACTGGAGGCGATCGCAATGCCAATGTTGGATAGCTATGACGTAGTTCTTTGCGAGACGGTCTCCGGCTTCTTCGCAGACAGGATGCAGTAAGTAATATGAGCGATTTGAGTATCAAGACGATCTTTCTGATGATCTTTGCCGTCGTGTCGTTTCTCCCAGAGTGTGTGGCGGCTCAACAGAAACCTTCGCCCGTAAGGCCCGAGTCAGTGGAACGCGACGGTCAACGCGACTTCGACTGGCAAACAGGAAAGTGGAAAGTAAATTTACGCCGGCGATTGCACCCGCTGACCGGGTCTACCGAATGGGTCGAGTACGAGGGCACGTCGACTGTTAGACCGGTTTTGGGCGGCCGCGGGAGTCTGCTGGAACTTGAATTGAGTGGTCCTGCGGGCCGGATCGAGGGTTTGGGCCTGCGTCTTTACAATCCGTCAACGCGGCAATGGAGCCTAAACTGGGCCAACGGGAGCGACGGCGCAATGAGCACACCGATGACAGGTGAGTTCAAAAACGGTGTCGGGGAATTTTTTGATCAGGAAACATATAACGGTCGGGCCATCTACGTAAAGAACGGGTTCTTTGACGTAAGCGCTGACTTCGCGCGCTTTGAACAGGCTTTCTCCGACGACGGCGGAAAGTCTTGGGAAATAAATTGGATAATGACCTTCAAAAGGATCAAAGGATAGTCGAATGTTTAATAGAACACAGCTTTATCTTCTGGTGTTCGCGTTGATCGCGGTCGCCCACTTTCCACGCGTTACGATGGGACAGGCGGCGGATGGGTCCGCTTCGAGCTCGGCTGCCGATAAGCGTGACGGACAGAAAGATTTTGATTTCGAGATCGGCACATGGAAGACCCATGTGAAACGACTTGTCTCACCGCTTAGCGGTAAAAATGACTGGGTCGAATACAACGGCACGACGGTAGTTCGAAAGGTTTGGAGTGGGAAAGCTAACCTTGTCGAACTGGTTATGGATGGCCCGGCAGGTCATTTTGAGGGGTTGAGCCTTAGGCTTTACAATCCGTCAACACGACAATGGAGCTTGAACTTTTCGAATATCAAAAGCGGAGTGCTGAGTTTACCGACGATAGGCGAATTCAGGAACGGACGGGGAGAATTCTATAATCAGGAAACGCTGAATGGCCGCTCTATTTTTGTCAGGTTCATTGTCATTCCGGAATCCAACGACGTTTGTCGGTTCGAACAATCGTTCTCGGACGACGGAGGAAAGACCTGGGAGTTAAACTGGATCGCAACAGACACGAGAATAAAAGATGCCGTCGAGACCACGTCCAACACTCCGTCCACTAGCGTCAAGCTGTCTGCGAAAGAACGCGATGGCCAACACGCCTTCGATTGGGAGTTTGGCGATTGGGACTTGCACATAAAGCGGCTAAAAGGTCCGCTCACGGGTTCGACAACATGGGTCGAACTCAAAGGCAAGGTGTCACAGCGAAGAATTTGGAACGGTAAAGCGAACCTTGCCGAGGTGACTGCCGAAGGGGCGACCGGAAACCTCGAGTTTCTTGCCCTCCGCCTGTATAACCCGAAAACGAACCAGTGGGCCCTCTACTTTGCCAGCAGCAGTGACGGAACGCTTAGCGTTCCTATGTTCGGCGAGTTCAAGGACGGCCTTGGCGAATTTTACGATCAGGAACCTTACAACGAACGAGCCATTCTAGTTCGATTCACCTTCCCTCCTTCGTCTTCGGACGCAGGTCGATCCGAACAGGCTTTTTCGTCCGACGGCGGCAAAACCTGGGAAACCAATTGGATAAACAGCTACACAAGACGAGTCGAGAACCGCTAAGGCTCTACCCGTGCGGAGAGCGATGAGCCACAATTCACAACAGGCCGAGGGCGTCGAGGATCGGCTCCAGAATGGCACCGACACCTCTGCCCAACAGATGTAGGAGCGCCGAGATCAGCCAGAAGGCGAGGTATAGTCCGCCGCCCAGTATCAGCAGGCCCATAAACACTCGCGGGGAATCCGTAACCGTATCGACGGCCGACTGTGCGGCCTCTTTTGCTTCAAGGAGTGAAAATTCCGCTTTCCGGCTCGCTTGATTCGTGAGATCGCGGAGAGCCCACGCAAGTCTCGCCCGATAGACCTCAGTGCCGCAATATCCGCAGACCGACGCGATGTCATCGGCCTCGTAGCTGATGCCTCCACCGCATTGCGGACAGCGTTTTGATTCAGCTTTTCCGACATTCTCGCCAAGCTCGATGGTTGGAATATTCTTCCGAATGCGCGGGCCCCATAGGAAAAATGTGAACGCGAGGGCGATCATCCAAAAGCAGGTGGTGAGCGTCCCGACAACTACGAAAACCTCGACGATCGACGGTGAGCTGACAAGCGACTGATATGGTTCAAAATTATCGTTGCCGCTGAGTATCAGGATAACGACGGGCGTTATCGCGACCCAGACCGTAAGCAGACCGGTCGCGAGCCTCATCCAGCCCGACGTCAAAAGGCTTGCTCGGTGGAGATATGCGGCGGCGAGACGGATCTTTTCGCGCAACTCGCCACGCACGCGTGCCACATCGAAATATGAGTCCGGTGCTTTAGTGCGCGTGCCGCAGCTCGGGCAGATGATCTCACCTTCAACAAGCGGAAGCGGCGATGCGCAATTCTCGCAGTTGAGCGGATCGAGCACCGGCAGGCTATCGGGAGCCTTTGTTTCGAGCCTCTTCTCGCCATCAGTTGTCGTTCCGTCGTCCGCATTCGCTACCGGCGTCTCGGACTCCGTAGGCTCTCGAACCGCAGTGATGAATTCGTAAAGAAGGAGGCCGAGAAGAGCAAAGAACCCAAGCATCTGCACGACGAATGTTACAAACAGCAGAAGCTTGAAGATCGAAGCGCGTGCGACGCGAACAGAATATGCCGCGTCGTCGGGCTGAAGCTCAAGCTGCGCCGGAGCGGCTGCCGTCCAGCCTTTTCCCGTGATGATCTCCTTCTCGCCAACGAGCCGTGCAGAACCGCTCGACGGCTCGACAAAGACCTTCATCCTGAAGGCCGGTGTTGCGTTCAGGTCGTAGATCCTGAGCTTGCCGAGAGCAGTGAATTTTTTACCGGCGAGGCTCAAGACGGATAGATCCGTTGCTTTCTTTTGGTTCGCAATGATGCCCAGTTCATCGAGCCCGTCGCCGTTCATATCCGGGATCACGACGAGTTTCGCGGTATTTCGCGTCGGAAATGCGACGTTCATTACGGCCGTCATCTTTCTCGTTTTTGGATCAACATTTACGAGAATGATCCCTTCAGTCGACTTAGCCGAACCTTGCTTCCACAACCCATATGCGTACGCACGCGTTTCGACGCCGGCCTCGATGAAACGCCCTTTGACAGGCACCTTGATGTAATAGTCGCTCTCAGATAGCCTCAGCAGGCCATCGGCTTTTACAGGCAGATTTCTGAGCTTTTGGGCGACATCGATCACGTCCTGGCCCACTTCATGCAGCGACGATGGGTATTCAGCTCCATCAACGACCAAAACTTTCTGGCCGGCGGCGTTGGGCACAAGCACGAAGAGACTCGCGAATATCGCGAGCGTGATACCGAGGAGCATTCTGGCTTGTTTTTGTGGGCGCATCGAAGTTTGCTCGTCTCGGGCAGCCAGCCGACTCCCGATAGGGCGAAAACTCCAACGATGTTACTGCAATAGTGGCGTAGAATCCATTCGCGCCGGCGCCGAGGCAGCTTCACCGCCATCCCAAACGAAACCGGCTTTGTTCCGCTGCCCGAAGACAACTTCCCAAAGCCGATCCCTGCACCGGTCGAGACTTCTCCGCAAACGAAAAAGCCGGTTAGATCAGATCACTTCTTTACGAGTTCGACCCGACGATTCTGGGCACGTCCGGCCTCGCTCGCGTTGTCGGCTATCGGCATCGTCTCGCCGTATCCGGCCGTCTCCACGCGGTCGGCGGGGACGCCTGCCTTGATGAGATAGGCCTTGACGGAAAGTGCACGGCGCTCCGATAGTTTCTTATTGTACGCATCATCGGCGACCGAATCGGTATGTCCTTCTATGACAAAATGCCAGTCAGGATTTGCTTTTATGGTCTGAACGATCTTATCGAGGACAGCGAAGGATTCAGGCTTGATAACATCTGAGTTCGTATCAAAATTGATCCCGTAGAATCTGACGCGCCCCGTACTTTTAAGTTCATCCGAGATCGACGATGTCTTTGCGGTCCATTGAGGGCAGTTATAGGTCTCGTTGCCGACCTTTGTACCCAGAACAGAACTCTGCGCATAAAAATCTTCCGCATTCGCAATATCATCAACGATCCTCGAGTAGAACTTCTGACCGTCGGGGCTAAATACGATGATCGCCGGATTTCCCTTGCTTATCGAATTATCGGAATCGAGAATATTCTGAGTAAAGGTCAACAATGCGGCGTTTGCCATCGCACCATTGCTGATAAGTTGAACTACCCGCCGACTGTTATCCGCAGAATTCGTACTGACGACGCATCCCTCGACGGTCGTGCCCGTCTGCTTGAGATATATCTTTGATTCGCCTTCGGAGCCATAGTACATCGGTGCAGTATAGGCTCCCGTCACATTCCCTATTGGTTTGGCAGCGAGTCGATCTCCGAAGCCTTTTATCTCCGACAATCCGATCTGCTTACCGCCGTGAGTATTCTTGACTATGACCTTCACCCAACGTCCGGGTATCTTTTTGGCGACCTTAAAGGCCTGAGCCTTCGCGATCGGTTCATTTGTCATTGAACCATCAAAGATCGTTTCAAAGCCGACATCTGCCGACGTATCTGACACTTGTACGACGACATCCTTTGCGGATTCTGCATCATTCGGTGCACTTGTTCCGCAAAGCTCAAGAGAATCGAGTGCTACCTTGTCCGGCAATGCGATCACATACTCTGCACTTGTTTCACCCTCTTCGGAGATCAGCGACCCATACGCTCCTTCGTGATCGTCGATCAGCAAAAATGTCCCAAGCGGGTCGATCTTCGAGGTCGATCTAACTACAAAGGCCCCCGTCGAAAGAGACAGCAAGTTGACACGGCCTGGATCACCTGCGGGAGCCTCAGCGGCACCGGAAGTTTCAGGGCCGGACGATACCTCTGGCAGTGTTTCGGCCTTGCCTCCAGCATTCGATGCAGATGCGTTGAGCATCCCGCAGCCAGTAAGGCCCGCGATCAAAAGTGCGGCCAGAATGGTTGCTCGTAAAGAGCAGAGAACATTTATTTTCATAAATTCACAAAGATGCGAAACCTTAATTTGATCCTGAGATTACGAACAATTACCAGATCGACCGGTGGTCGTGCGGATCCTCGGAGCAAACTACAGCTCGACTTACTCGAGAAAGACGCCTTGCGTTTTCAAGAGAGTTGCCGAGCCGAGAATAATTCCGCACGCAGCCTTATATCTCGACGTCGTCGATCTGTGCTTTTTGCAGTTTGCCGGAATAATCGACGTAGAGTGCCTTCCATTCGCTGAAGATATCGAGCACTTGCGTGCCGGCCTCGCGATGGCCGTTTCCGGTTCCTTTTGTACCGCCGAACGGCAAGTGGACCTCGGCTCCGATCGTTGCTGAGTTAACGTAGCAGATGCCCGTGTAGAGCTCCTGCATCGCGTAGAAAGCACGATTGACGTCCTGTGTATAGATCGCCGAAGAAAGGCCGTATGCGACGCCGTTAACGATGTTTATGGCCTCATCCAAGGTCGAGAATGGTATGACGCAAGTGACCGGCCCGAAGATCTCTTCCTGTGCGATACGCATTTTCGGCTTTACGTTCGTAAAGACCGTCGGTTCGATGAACCAGCCGTTCGCGTAAGACCCCTTCGTAAGGCGATTGCCGCCGCACGCGAGTGTTGCTTTGTCCTGGTTCTTGCCGATCTCGATGTAGGTAAGGATCTTCTCCATTTGGCGCTCGTTGATGACGGGCCCGACCTCGGTCTTTGGATCGAGGCCGTTGCCGACGCGGAGAGTTTTCGCGCGTTCAACAAGCTTGTCGCAGAATTTCTTATAGACCTTTTTGTGAACAACAAGCCGCGACGAAGCCGTACAGCGTTGGCCGCTCGTGCCGAACGCACCCCAGAGCGAGCCTTCGACGGCGTTGTCGATATCGGCATCATCCATCACGATGATGGCGTTCTTGCCGCCCATTTCGAGCGAAACGATCTTGTTGTCGCGGGCGCAGGCTTCGGCGATCTTCTTTCCCGTCGTGGTCGAACCGGTGAAGGAAATAAGCCGAACGTCGTCGTTTGCGACCAACGCGGCACCGGCTTCACGAGCGCCGTTAACAAGATTGACTACGCCTTTCGGAATGCCCGCCTCTTCGCATGCCTTTACGAGGTTGAGCGACGAGAGCGGCACGTCCTCGCCGGATTTCAAGACGACGGTGTTGCCGCAGACGAGGGCCGGTATGAGCTTCCACGAAGGGATCGCCATCGGGAAGTTGAATGGCGTGATAAGTCCGCAAAGTCCGACCGGCTGACGAACGCACATTGCGAATTTGTTCGGCATTTCCGCGGGAGTCGTAAATCCATGCAGCCTGCGGCCTTCGCCGGCAGTGTAGTAGGTGCAATCGATCGCTTCCTGCACATCGCCGCCGGTCTCTTTCAGGACCTTGCCCATTTCGCGGGTCATTTCGGTTGAGAACTGATCTTTTTTCCCGCGGAGAATTTCGCCGAGCGTAAAAAGAAGTTCGGCTCGTCGCGGTGCAGGCGTTCGACGCCAACGCACGGCCGCTTCTTTCGCGGCCTCGACCGCACGATTGACATCCTCTTCGGTAGAATCAGGGAATCGTCCGACGATATCTGTTGTGTCTGCAGGGTTTACATTGTCGAAATATTGTCCGGACGATGATTTTACCCACTCACCGCCAATATAATTCGAATACTTCTTGACCGACGGTTTCGTCGATCTTTTTGCCTTTGCCATTTTTGCTGTTGCCATAAAATTATCAAAAAAATAAAGAGGTTTTGACTAATTCTAGCCCAAACCTCCATCAAACTAAACTCAGCAAACTCTACTTCACCGTGAACTGTACAAGGCCGGTCTGCGTACGTTTCAGCGCCGGATTGTAAACAAGGATCTGAAGCACAACGGGGTCGCCGACCTTGAGTTTTGAGACGATGGCGGCGAAAGCGTCCAAATTTGAGACCGGAACACGATTTATTCTCTGGATCAGGTCGCCGCGGGTAAGCGCCTGAACTCCCGCCGCACCTCGCACGTCCGTAATGTAGCTATTCGGATCGATATCCGTAACCACCAGGCCCGGATCTCCCTCAAATACCTTGTACTTCTCACCGGCTTCGCTGACGGGACTAACGGTCAGGCCAAACGGTTTCTCCGGCGGAACCTTACCGTCAACCGGTAAGACCTTCCCGTCGTTGTCGCTGATCGCAGCAGAGACCGACGGGCGTTCGCCCAGCTTTATGCTGATCGTCTTTCTCTCCAGATTCTCTCCGTTCTCGCGGATGTATTCGATGGTAACGCTTTGATCCGGCGGCGTAGTTGCGACCTTATCGATCAGATCTTGGGCAGATTGCACGGGACCGCCGTTGAAAGTGAGAATGATATCGCCTGTGCGAAGGCCCGCAAGAGCCGCAGGGCCCGTCTTGTCTCGGACATCCGTAATGAAAGCCCCGCGAAGATCGCCGAGCTTGTAAACCTTTGCGAATTCAGGCTTTACTGAATCGAGATAGGCTCCAAGATAACCGCGGCGAACTCTGCCGGAGGCGATGATCTGCTCATAGACCCGCGATGCTTCGCGCGACGGCAAGGCAAAACCGACCCCATTGAATTCACCCGTCTGCGTGGCGATCTGCGAATTCACACCGATGACCTCGCCCTGCATATTGACGAGCGGGCCGCCGGAGTTTCCGGGATTGATAACGGCATCTGTCTGAATAAAACGCTGGAAAGCCGAGGCGCTGGGCGTGTCTCTCTGTATTTGCGAAATGATGCCGGCACTGACGCTCTTTGCAAGTCCAAACGGCGACCCGATTGATAGGACCCAGTCACCGACCTTCATTTTGTCCGAATCGCCGAACTTTGCCGTCGGAAGATCGCGTCCGGCGTCGATCTTCAAAACAGCAAGATCCGTCTCGTCATCGACTCCAACGACGCGGGCAGTAAATTCTTCGCCGGTGTCGAGCTTAACGGTCAACCTTGAACTCTCGGACACAACGTGGTTATTCGTCAAAATATAGCCTGTTTTGCCTACGATGAATCCGCTCCCGACATTAAAGACAGGCCGCTGCTGGCCTTGTCGTCGTAAGAACTCAAGAACGTCGTCATCCGTGTCCGGCTTTCCTGCCGTCGGCGGCGGTACAACTATTACGCGGCCCTTCGCCTCAATGCTGACCACAAAAGGCTCCGACCGCTCGGCGATCTCGGCGAAAGATGGCGGAACTTTATCAGGCTGCGCAAAGGCATTTGCCGAGAAGAGAACAAAGAAGATCGCAGTAACAAAAGCCGTCCGGCACAATGAAATTCGGGGCATAAAAAGAAGATCCTCGATCAAAACTCTGATTGTGATTCTATCAGATCGGTTGTAACAAATTAGCGGCTACGGTCGGAGAAAGACCTTTAAGACGCCGGGCTCGGCCGCACGCCGCATGGCAGCAACACCGTCGGCAAGACGAAATTCATCCGAAACAAGAGGTGAGAGGTCCAGTTTTCCGCATTCAAGAAGCCTCAGTGCAGGTTCAAAACGCCCGCAGCGAGAGCCGACGATCGTTATCTCGTCAACTACGACTCGAGAGGCGGCCCACGTCGGTTCGCCGCTGAACGTGCTCTTAAGAACTATCTTCCCGCGTGGCCGCACAAGGTCGAGCGCCGTCGAAAAACCGGACTCAGACCCGCTCGCTTCAACGACGACATCAAATGTCTTATGAATGGCTGGATCAAGTTCATCGAGCAAGCTCACTGCAACACCTGCAGCCTCAGCGATCGCAAGTTTTTCTTTGTGTTTTCCCACAAGAAGAGTGCTGCTTGACGTCGCGCCATAAGAAAGCGCGGTGAGAAGCCCAAGCTTGCCGTCGCCAATGATCGCCGTTCGTGTATGGTTCGCTAACGGAACCTGCTCATAAATGCCGTAGGCTGCGGCCAGCGGTTCGATGAAAACCGCCTGCTGGTCCGAGACCGGATCCGGGACCTCAAGCAAATTCTCCGCCGGCAGCGAAAGAAACTCAGCGTGTGCACCGTCTCTTCCGTGGATACCGAGCACGGTGCGCGAAAGGCAGTGTCGCGGATCTTTCGCACGGCAAAGGGCACACTTGCCGCATCCGGCATTTATCTCGCCGACAACGCGCTTTCCCTCAAGGTCAGTGCGGCCCGGTGCCTTTTCCACAACGCCAACGAATTCGTGCCCAAGTGTTCCCTCAAAACCGGCATAGCCCTTTGATATCTCAAGATCGGTGTTGCAGATACCCGAAAGCACGACACGAACGAGCACCTCGTCATCCTGTGACGGAATTGGAACGTCCGCGACGTGGAGATCGTCATTTGTGAACTGCAGTGCCTTCATTTGATAAGATTATTCTACTGTAAACGTTGGTTTTTTCCTTGAGGGAACATATACTTCAACCATAATAACCGTGATCAGAGACATTTATGCTTAGGATACTTTTCTGCATTTTCACCCTTGTAACAGTTGGAATGACCTTTTCCTGCAGTTCGGCCCCGGCTGCTCCGGGTTCTGCCGACGATTCACCGACGGAGGCGTACAAACGCCTTTATCTGGCGGTGAAAGCAAAGAATACCGATCAGATCAAAGCCGATATCACGCAGGCGACCCAACAGTTCGCCGCCGCCAGCGCCGAAAAGTATAAAAAACCTCTCGAAGAGGTCCTCAAGAACGGCTTTACGGGGACCACCTTTGCGGAAACGATGCCGCAGATCCGTGATCAGCGAGTCGATGGCGATATGGGAGCTGTCGAGGTCTGGAACGCAAAGACGAGCGAGTGGGAAGACCTCCCTTTTTTGAAAGAAGATGGCGTCTGGAAGCTTGCCGTTGGTGATCTCTTCAAGGGATCGTATAGGTCACCGGGGCCGGGTCGAGCTCAGAGAGAGAAAATGGCGGCAAATGCGTCAGGTCAGCATCCTGTTGAAATACGACCGGCTCCGAATATGGATGCAAATGCAAATGTTGTAAAGGTGCCAATGCCGCAGGCGAACACAAAACCACCGGCGAACGCTCCTGCAAATGCACCGGCAACGAAATGATCGATCCGAATGCATTTCGAGACACGCTTGATCTTTACCGGAAGCACGGTTGGGAACTTGCCCGTCTTCTCTCGCAAGAAGCCCCGAACCAGGACCTCAGTGTCATCATCGGCGGCACGCCCGTTCGCGAATTTCCTATTGATGCTGCGTGGTTCACGCGTTCTTCTCAGCCGAGTATGACGACCTGGGAACTGCGTTATCTCGGCCCGTCCCCGCTCGCTGTTGTCTCGGTCGTATCGGACGATCTCGACCTGGAGGAAGAGCTTGCCTTCCAGGAAGCCAAGCTCCTTGAAATGCTCTCGCGAAAAACGACACCTCCGGACCGGAAAAACGGAACTTCTTGACAAGACGGGCAATGGGATTCAAAATCTGATTGTTGACAGTTATGATCAAGGATCTGGGCGGCAGAGTAGCCACGGTTTGGGAAACGCTGCGGCCTGTAACAAAAAAGATGTTGGTTGGAGAAATGCGATCCGAGCCCGCATCACCAAAATCCTCTCGCCCGCACTACGATGCACATGCCGATTGGGAGTTAAGCTCCCTGCTCTCCGCTCTTGATGAGCTGTCGGCATCGAACGACCTCAAGAACGACGCGTCGAAGATGAATGAGATGTCGCAGCTTGCGGCGGTTTGTGTCCGCATGCTCGAGACGCAGTCTGCCTCCGCAGAGATATTTATCCAGCTCGCGACGCGTGCGATCCGTAGCAATGATTTTGTCCGTCTCGACCGGCTCGCTGATCGACTCGCGGAGCGATATTCGGCTAGTGAGATCGCGGAGGTGATCCGCCAGACGGATTCGCCGCAGATCCGTGCGATCGCCAGCGAAACCCTGACGATGATGCCGATCCCGGCTCTCGAAGCCCTTCTCAACGATTCGCTTTACGAAGAGATCGCGGAGATAGCGATCTCGCGAAGAGCCTACGAATTCGAATCGGACGAAGCTCGTGCCGCGATCGAGCGTATGACGTTCGATGACGCCGACGAACGCGGAAACTAACCCTTAACTCTACTCGGATACATCGGGAATTTTGCCGTCAATTCGGCAACCTGACCGCGAACGCGCGTCTTCACGTCTTCGGAATCGGGTTCGTGGATCAACGCCGCGATCATTCCGCCGATCTCTCGCATATCGTCTTCCTTCATTCCGCGAGTCGTAAGAGCGGGCGTTCCCAACCGAATCCCCGAGGCGACAAACGGTTTGTTCGTATCAAACGGGATCGTATTCTTGTTGACCGTGATGTGAACCTCGTCAAGCGCCTTTTCGGCGGCCTTGCCGGTGATGCCCTTGCCGTCCATAAATACATCGACGAGCAGTAAATGATTGTCCGTGCCGCCCGAGACAAGCCGCAGTCCCGCGTTCGTGAGCGTTTCGGCAAGCGCCTTTGCGTTTGCAAGTATCTGTTGTTGATAGGACTTGAAATCAGGCCTCAATGCCTCACCGAACGAAACGGCCTTGGCGGCGATAACGTGCATCAACGGCCCGCCTTGCACTCCCGGAAATACGCGTCGATTCACGTCCGCCGCAAACTCTTCACGACACAAAATAAGGCCACCACGCGGGCCGCGTAAGGTCTTGTGGGTCGTCGTCGTTACAAACTCGCAGTGAGGCACCGGCGATGGATGAAGGCCCGTTGCGACAAGGCCCGCAATGTGTGCGATGTCGGCCATCACTTTCGCACCGACCGAACGCGCGATCTCGCCGATGCGTTCAAAATCGATCGTTCGCGGGTAAGCTGACGCTCCGCAGATAAGCAGCTTCGGCCGAGTTTCCTCAGCGATCTTCTGCAGCTCGTCATAGTCGATCGTCTCGGTCTCACGGTTGACGCCGTAATCAGAGACCTTGTAGTTCAGGCCCGAAAAATTCAATGGATGCCCGTGCGTCAGATGGCCGCCGTGCGAGAGATTCATCCCAAGGATCGGGTCGCCGTGTTCGAGCGCCGCCAAAAGCACGGACATATTCGCCTGAGCTCCCGAATGTGGCTGAACATTTGCGTGTTCGGCACCGAATATCTCCTTCGCACGGTCGATCGCCGTCTGCTCGACGACATCAACGAATTCGCAGCCGCCGTAGTATCGCTTGCCGGGATAGCCTTCCGCGTATTTATTTGTCAAAGGCGTGCCCATCGCCTGCAGGACCGCCTCGGAGACAAAATTCTCCGACGCGATCAGTTCAAGCCCGTTCTGCTGCCGCCGCACCTCATCATCGATCGCACCGCTGATCACAGGATCGGATTCGCTAAGATCTGAAGAAAAAAAGTTATTCATTGTTTTGATTAAATCCTACTTCGGAAGTTCCAGCCCGTACATCTCCCGGATCACAAATCGTCTCTTCTCGTCGTCCGAAAGTCCGACGGGAGCTCGGCTTTCGGCAAAGGCTTTTGCGAGTTCGAACATCTCGCCGCACTTCCGGAATCGTTCTGCTTCGGGAAACGACATCCAGATCTTCTGCTGAATGGCCCTTATCTCTCTGCTCGTATCTTCCACTCTTCGAACTTCCCCCCAAACCTCGCCGAGATCAAGGTTCCGGCGACGCTCGAATTTCTCGGCACGCTTATTTATTCCTTCAAGTTTAACACCACTACGCTGATCAAGGATATTGAACATCGAACGGTACCGCATCGCATTCTTGATCGCGATCTAACCGACGTAATAATCCGGCGGTCTAGCCGCGGAACAGCGTCCCTAATCGTGGACGTCCTAGTCGAGCATTACGGTAAAGGCCTGTTCATCAAGTATCGCGACACCCAAACTTTCCGCTTTCGTGAGTTTTGAGCCTGCGTCTTCGCCGGCGACGACGTAATCGGTCTTTTTGCTTACGGATGAAGAGACGCGGCCGCCGCGTTCTTCGATAAGCCGTGCGGCCTCATCGCGTGTATATTTTTCGAGTTTGCCGGTCAGGACAAAGGTCTTGCCGACAAAGCGTTCATCAAGGGCGGCCGTCGTCGAGGCATCCGTCTGCATAGTGACGCCTGCGGCCCGCAAACGCTCAAGGACATCCTTGTTGTGTTGATCCCTGAACCACTCAAAGACACTCTCGGCGACCGCAAGCCCGATCTCCGGAATATCGTCGAGTTCTTCGACGGTTGCCGAAGCGATCTTGTCGATGTCGCGAAAGTGATTTGCAAGGATCTTCGCATAGCGTTCGCCGACATGGCGAATATCGAGCCCGTAAAGCAGCCGCTGCAGCCCGCGGGCCTTGCTCGCCTCGACCTGATCTATCAGGTTCGTCCCCGACTTCTCGGCCATTCGCTCGAGCGACGCAATATCTTCGACGGTCAGCGTGTAGAGATCGGCAACATCCTTTATCCTGCCGCTATCGACGAGCGTGTCGGTAAGAACTTCGCCGAGGCCTTCGATGTCCATAGCCTTTCGCGATGAAAAATATAGGATTCGCGCCTTCACTTTCGCCGGACAAACGGGATTTATGCATCGGCGGACGGCCTCGCCATCCGGGCGAACAGCATCAAAACCGCAAACAGGACACGACGTCGGAAATTCAAATTCGAGCTCGCTGCCATCGCGCTTCGCGGTTACAACGCTCAACACCTGCGGGATGATCTCACCGCTTTTCTCGATCAGCACATGGTCGCCGATCTTCAGGTCAAGACGTGCGATCTCGTCTTCGTTATGAAGTGATGCACGCGAAACTGTCGTGCCTGCAAGCAGGACCGGTTCGAGATGCGCGACGGGCGTTAACGCGCCAGTACGGCCGACCTGTATGCCTATCGCGAGGAGTTTGGTCGTCGCCTGACGTGCCGCATACTTGTACGCAATGGCCCAACGCGGAGCCTTCGTCGTCGCCCCAAAATCATCCTGCAACGCCGTCGAATTCACCTTAACGACCACCCCGTCGATTTCGTAGTCGAGATCATCGCGAATAGCTTCGATCTCGGCGATAAATGCTGACAGCTCAGCAAAATTCGCACACAGACGGCGATGCGGATTCACCGTGAATCCGTTCTTCTCGCACCAAAGAAAAACTTCTTCGTGCGTTGCGAACATCTTTCGCGTGCCCGAATATGCGTCATACGGAAACATCTCAAGCCTTCGGGAGGCAACGATCTGCGAATCGAGCATTCGAAGCGTGCCGGAGGCGCAATTTCGCGGATTCGCGAACGTCTTTTCGCCCTGCATATCGAGTTCATCGTTGATCTTTTTGAACTGCGAGCGTGAAAGGTAAACCTCGCCGCGAACCTCTGCGTGTTCAGGTGCATCAGCCTTCAAACGGAGCGGGATCGAGCGGATCGTCTTGACGTTCTGTGTCACCTCGTCGCCGGTGCGTCCGTCGCCGCGTGTCGCTCCAACGGTGAGTATGCCTTTCTCGTAGTGGAGCGAAACACTGAGGCCATCGATCTTCAACTCCGCAAAATACTCGAGCTTGCGGCCATCGGCGAGCTTCTCACAACGTTCGGTAAATGCCTTCAGATCATCGAGGTCGTACGAATTGTCGAGCGACATCAGCGGCACTTTATGTTCAAAAGGCCGCAGGCTGTCAGCCTTGCCGCCGACACGCTGCGTCGGGCTGTCGGGCGTAATGAGTTCCGGATGCTCGGCCTCAAGAGCCTTCAGCCGTTCGAGCAGCTTGTCGAACTCGTAGTCCGAAATCTCAGGCTCGGACCGCTGATAATACAGCTCGTTGTGCCGCTCGATCTCAGCACGAAGCTGCTCTGCTTCTTGTTCTATGCCTTCTTTCTTCATCCTCGCGATCGCAGGTCGTTTTCTAAGTATCTTCCAGATTCCGTTCTCGATCTATTGTAAGGCCAATTTCTTTACCGCAGACTTTCAACGCAGGGTATTTCGCCAACCGCTGTTCGATCTCTTTACGGAATTTCCATACCAGGCTAGTCGAGAAACTCTGCTAAAAGTCTGTGAAAATGATGTGTCCCTTGTTCGCGTGTAGGCGAATATCTGCCCTGCGAATAGAATCGCGAGTGGATCCCGCGTTGGACACTCTCCACGACAGCCTCGTCCTCCATTTCCACGCCGTGAAGGTCGCCGCCCGCTCCCAGTTCGAGCTTTGACGCATCCGCGACATAGGTTAGGAATTCGACGACGGTCTCGCACGGCGAGACAGGGCGAACGACGTTCACCGAAACACCCCAATCGTAAAAGTTGAACATTAGATTGGGGAAAATGAACAGATAATTTGCCGCAACACGGCCTTGCTGATCAAAGCCCGTCTGAAGGCTCGAAAATCGAAAGGTGTCGGTCGTATAAGTTCCGTAATCTACGATCTCGTTTAGAGCCTTGTGAACGTACGGAATATGAAAGCCCTCGAGATAATTCTCGCAATACAACGCCCAGTGAGCGTTTACGGTATATTCACGCTTCGCGGTCAATTTGAGCGGAAGATCGCTGTCCGGCAGCAGGCTAAGTTTTGCCTCACCCGCAAAAGCGGCAAGATCCGCCGCCGGGTCGAGTGACGTGAATAAAAAACCGTTCCAGTTCGCAACCGGAAGGCTCTTTAGATCGTCGGTTTCACTCGGAAAACATTCAACTCCCTCGAATTCAGGCATCGAAAGGAATTTGCCGTCAAGCGAGAATCGCCTTCCGTGGTATCCGCAGCGAATGAGATTTGCCTTGCACGGCTCTTCGACAAGAACCTTCCCACGATGCGTGCAGACATTCGAAATGCAGCGAAGGTCATCGCCTTCGCGAGTCAGGAGAACGGGCTCGTCTAGCACGCCCGGAAGCAAGGTCGCGGGAAAAAGGCCGTCAACCTCGTTCTCGTGACAAAGAAGATGCCACGAGCGCGCAAAAACTCGTTCTTTTGACAGCTCAAAGAATCGCGGCTCGAGATAGAACTCGGACGGGATCGTCTTCGCCTTTCTGATGTCAGGATCGATCTCGAAAGCGGCCATTCTGTTAGCTTTTGTAGAGTAAATATGCGGGCTGCTCGTCGTCCCGATAAAACCCGCGACAGACCATCCCAAAGTCGAACGCCGTCTCGAACTCCACACGGATGCGCAGTTGCTCTGCCCTCGCTTTCTCAGGATCCTGTGCAACAAGTGCGAGCCAATCCGGCATTATTTGAACACTCGCGGTCGGCGCCCCAGGCTGGATAAATTTTTCGCCCGCGGCAAGCGCCTCGACCTTGTCGCTTTTAAGGTCCCATTCCGCAAAGAGGCGGTCACTGGCAAGGCCGAACTTCTTATCGGCCTGTTCGGGTGCTGTCCCATAATCCGTGCCGTAAAAGTTCTCCTGAAAGTCGCTGACCGTCGCCCCGAGCTTCTCCAGATTAAAGTATGCGTTTCGGGCCTTGACCGGCTCAAAGGTCCATTTGATATAGCGAATGTCCTCGGAAAGTGCGCGCGCTCGCTGTGCCCATTTTAGGGAAGCTCCGAGCCCTAAGCTCTGATACTTTGGCCGCACGCCAGTCATATGCGAGTAGAGGGCCCGTTCGCCATGCATCACGGCCGGAACGCTCAGGACAAAACCCGCAAGTTCATCGCCGTCAAACGCCCCAAGCGTAAACCCGCCCGCATTTTTCGTCACGATAAAATGCCGGACAGGCGACAACTCCACCTCCGGCAGGGCAAAAACCTCACGCTGCAGCACAACGCACTCCGAGAGCTGTTCGATCGTAGTGCATTCGCGAATCTCAATGTCTTTGGGCGTCATCTGTTCAAAGAAGACTGTCGCAGGTACGAATATTGCTTGTCAAACGAGGCGAATTGCGAGCATTTTGCGGCCTCGCCGGCCCGCTAAAGATTTTTCTTAACATTTTCGGGCATCGTTGTTAAAATTGGTTTAGCACGCCTTTGTGCCCTGTTAGACTACCCTCGGCCGCAGCCTTGATGACAGCACAGAACGATCTCGATATTAGCGGAACTTGCCTTGCCTTCCCCTTCGCCGAACTGGCGGCGGAAATGGCTCAGGGCGAGCTCTCGGGCAGCATTCGGCTCTCGAACAAGGACAAGAAAGTAATTGTCTATTTTCGGGACGGCCGGTTGGCGTTCGCCGTTTCGAATTCGCGAATGACGCGGCTCTTTGACTTCGTCCTGCAGCAAAAGAAGCTGACAAAAGAACAGCTTGTCCAGCTGCCAAGTTTCTCGAACGATCTTCAGCTTGCCGAACAGCTGCTCGCCGACGGGCTTCTGAGCGAGTCTGAAAAAGAAATGTTCTTTTCCGCGCAGGTAAGAGCGATCGTCCAGGACGCACTTTCATGGAGCGAGGGCGAATGGACGATCACCCCGCTTGCACGGGTCAGAGAGGGACTGCACGCCGAGATCGACGAACGCGCAATGCTAAAGGAATACGGCCGCAGCGTGTCGGCCGACGTGGCAGCAACTCGCTTCCGAACTTTCGACGAGACGTTCACTCTCACGGTCGCCTTGACAGCGATCCGCGATTGCAGTGCAAATGAAGCACGCGTTCTTGTTCCGCTTGCATCAGCGCCGCAGACGGTGGCCGACATCGTCGCACATACCGGATTTGAAGGGAACGAGGCGTTCTCCGCACTTTACTCGCTGTGGCTCGGCGGCCTGGTTGTTCGGTCCGGCTGGCAATCAGCGATCCCGGCAGCAAAGATCCCTTTTCTCCGTGCGGCGAAACTCGAGCTGAAACGCGAGGCGATCATGCCCGGCATCGCTCCGGAAGAGAAGCCCGTTGAGGACGACAAAGAAACCGCCGCGGACGAGCCGATCACCCTCGAAGCATATTTGAAACGCACCGAGTCCGCAAAAAATTTCTACGAGGTTCTGGGTGTAGATCCGAAATGCGACGGCGATGCCCTGAAAGACTCTTACTTCGCTCTTGCCAAGCTGTTTCACCCGGACAAGTTCAGAAAGGAGGCGCCGGAACTCACTAAGCGCGTACACTCAGCGTTTGCACAGCTCGCATCAGCCCACGAGGCCCTTCGTACGCCGGATTCGCGTGAGCTTTACGATTTTAAGATCCGAAAGGACCTCGAGGCCGCAAACGGAGCCTCCTCAACGCCCGGAACGCCTCAAGAGACCGATCAGAAACTGCGGCAGGCAATAGAGGAATTTGAAAAAGGCTCTCAGCTCCTGGCAAAGGGCGACGCCGCCGCGGCCCAGGTCCATCTTGCACGCGCAGCCCATGCCGACCCGCAGAACGCCAGATATCGGGCATATTACGGCTCGGCTCTCTCGGCGGACGACAAGCATCGCCACAAGGCCGAAGGCGAATTACAGGCTGCGATCAAGATCGACGGCTCATCTGCCGAATATCGGATGATGCTTTCGCATTTCTTTATAAAAGTTAAACTCTTGAAGCGTGCAGAAGGCGAATTGACACGCCTGCTCGCTCTTTATCCGAATCATCGCGAAGCACGCGAGATGCTCGATTCGCTCAAATAGCCGGAACGCACAGAATTTCAGGGTTGTATTCCGTGCCGCAAAAAAGCGAAACTATAACGAACAGAACGATGCATACTCTTGTCGCCCCGGAACAGCACATCGACACGAAGCTTCTTGAAAAAGCCGCGGAGATCGATGTATTCACAGGTTTTAGCAATGGCCACTCCGGCCGTGTCGCTTCACTTTCGGCCGCGATCGCTGCGGCCATTCATCTCGTTCCGGATGACATCGATCTGCTCAAACAGGCTGCGCTTCTCCGCGATATCGGCGAACTTCGGATGAACCGTGATTACATCCGAGCAGCTCGTATCCTGACCGCAGAAGAACGCCTCGACCTCCGGCGGCATTCCGTCATCGGCGAACAGGAAGCGGCGAAGCTCGACGTGAGCCGGGCCGTACAGCTGGTTATTCGGTGGAACCACGAATGGTGGAACGGTTCGGGTTACCCGGACGGCCTCGCTCGGGAGGAAATTCCGCTAAAGAGCCGCATCCTTCGCGTGGCCGATGCCTACGGAGCGTTGCGATCGATACGTCCGTTCCGGGCCGCCTACCCCGAGGTAAGTGCGAAAAAATACCTGATCGAATGGGCGGGCATCGAATTCGACCCAATGGTCGTAAAGATATTCATGGCATTGCCTGCTTCGGCAGATCCCTTTAACGTATGACGGCGATCCCGACCCTTCAGAACTGTCTCGCGTTCGAGCAGAATGTGCTTCACCGATTGAAATTCGAATCGGCGGCCCTTCCGCTTTCTGCCGACACGGCCTTGTCACTTTACTTCAAGCGTCATCGGATCCGCATTGCATCAAACGATCCGCTTCTTTCGGAATGGGTCTCGGGAGTCGGCCGCGTTCAGAACGATGACGAACGTCTTTCGCCGGACGATGTGAATCTTGTGCTCGAGGATGCGTATGTCCCGGGCTATAAACTTCAGAATCCGGGGCTACTCAATTGGTTCTCCGAAGTGGACGCATGGTGGTTCGACAATGTCCGCCGCAACGTCGAGAAACTGAACTCAGCCTTTACTCGTTCTCTCGCCGGCACTCTTGCGATCGCTACCGGCAGTTACGCGTTGTCATTTACCGATCAGACACGCGAATTTCGCCAGCCGCTCTCGCAGGCATTTCGCAGGCTCTGGTCGATCGAACCCGACCCGATCAAAGGGCATGCTGCGTGCTCGAATAAACCCATCGACCAATTCCTAGCCGACCCGATGACCATGGAGCGAACAAGCGATCTGATGTGGCTCCGACTGCCGACGCCGCATTCGAAAGGAATTCGCCACTCGCTCGGTCTAAAAGCGTGGCGTGAGGAATGGATCCGCAACGACACCTCATTTTGGCCGGACCTCGAGACCAGCATCGGCGACAATCTGGGTGCGGCAACAGAGACCCGTTCACAGTACCTTCGCCTGTTGGAGAGTACGCTCGACCGCTCGCGCTATATGAAAAAATGGGCGATCGCGTTCATTGAAACAGGTTTTCTGACAACTCATGACATCGTCACAGCGATCGGCGAATTCCGAAATGTTGAAACGGTCTATACAAAGGACCTTTCGGAACTCACAGGCGTGAAGGCAGTCATCATCGTTGCCTAAGCTTGCTCCGGCGCCGCCGCACCCGGACTTTCGCGGATAAACCAGACGACGCCCGCAAATGCGGACAAGATACCCGAAGCGATCGTAAGCGTCTGCGGCGTGATGTAGTACATCAACTCACTTGAACCGTAAGCTACTATCCCGAAAACGGTCATCTCTGCACCTCGATCGAGCGTAGATATGCGGCCGCGGATGTGGTCAGGCAGGCTGCGTTGGAACATCGTCTCCTGGACCGCGTATTCAACCCCGACTACCGCTCGCGAAACAAACACAAGCAGCGTAAAGAGCCACAGCGTCGGCACAAAACCGCCGACCGCGAAGATAATGCCGTGAGCGATAAGGGTCCAGCCGATGAATGAGCGATACTTGCCCGTCCGATCGAGCCAGATCGAGGTTCGGTGTGCGATCATCATTCCGAGCGTGATCCCAAGTCCCGTGGCCGTCCACAAAATGGCGACGGCAATATCCGAATTCCAGCCCTCTTTCTCCGCAAAATAGATACCGCCGAGTCTCTCAAAAACGATGTTGATCGAGCCTCCGCCGCTCGCCCAGATCATATTCATTATCAGGATCGTAAGGGCGAAATGATTGCGGACGGAATACACGAATCCTTCCTTCAGATCAGAGATGAAGCTGCGTTCGTGCGGAGCGTCGTCCCGTTTCTTCTCCTTGACGGCGTCTTCCGGGATCAGCCATACCGTGTAGGCGGAAATCAAAAATGACGCTGCGTTAATGATGAACGCGACCTGATATCCGAACGCTGCCGATGCCCAGCCTCCAAGAGCCGAACCGACCGCCATAAGCAGGAATTTTGTTGAGAATAGCAACGCCGTTCCCGCGAGCAGGCCCTCACGCCCGGTCAAGTTCGGCGCAGCGGCATTTTTCGCTCCGTCAAAGAACGCGCCGAGTGTATGCAGCAAGATCGTTGCTATGTATGCGATCCACAGATCGTTCGCGTCCTTGACGAAAAGGAAGGAGAGTGCGATCACAGTTCGGGCGACGTCTGTGACGATCATCACCTTGCGTCGCGAGAATCTATCGACAAAAGTGCCGGCGATCGGCGACATTATCGCGAACGGGATCAGCCTTGCGACAAAGAACAGGCCTGCGGCAAGCGGCGACGCATCCGAAACAAGGCGCACAAGGCCGAGAGCCGCGATAAAGTTGAACCAGTTGCCAAGTTCAGAAATGAACTGCCCGGCAAGCAGGTTGCGAAAATCACGATTCCCGCGAACAAGTTCCGAATAGGTCAGCGACCTCATTAGAAGAGAATACCGTTGCCGCCGCAGTTTGCAATGTCCTCAGCAAAAGAAAGGCGGGACGGGCATGCCTTGTTCAAGACGATGCCCGTTCTATGCGCGAATGCGTGTGTGCTTTGCGGAAAAAGGTGGGTGTTGTGTGCAAAAGAAGATCAAATTGCGTCCTCGGCCAGCGTTTGCCGTGGGACGCGTGCAGTTCGACGCTGTTTTAACCAGCGAGCAAGCCTGCGGACGGACAAAGCCGCGCCGGTGTAAACAAGCAGTGCGCCGCCAAGGCAAGCGACGAAGCCTATGAATTGTCCGATGAGGCCGAACGACTCTCCAGTATGCGTAAACCGCATCCAGAGTCGAAGCTGCTGGCCCGAATTGCGTTCAGAGTAGAGCTCCCATTTCGCAGCTTCTGCCGTTGCCGAGTTAAGGGTCAAAGTTGAGCGGGCAAAAATGTTCCAATACTTCCCTTCGTCCACGGTGAACACCGCTTCGTCAGAGACAGGCAAGCGGAGCGAAACAGATCTCCATCCGTCATTTCGTGCATTTGCCGCCGCCCAAAGCTCATCGACATTCTCCGGAAAGACCGATTCGGCGGCAGGTTTTGCCGGCGGATCCTTACGGGCCTGCTGAACCGGAACTTCGTTCCCCGTCAGCGTATAAACGAGGTTGCTTGCCCATCGATACGAGATCACCATGCCGGTTGCCGTAAGTACGATCAGAACTAGCGAACACCAGAATCCGGTCACATTATGCCAGTTGAAATCTCTCGCTTTCGCGGTGTGCGTCTTTCGAAACCAAACTACCGGCTTGATATTCCGAAAGCTCAGTTTTCGCGGCATCCAGATGTAAAGACCGGTGATCGCAAGGACGAGAAACATCGCGTTGAAGAATCCGGTGATCGCTTTGCCCCACGCACGTCCGTCACCTTCGAGCGCAAGCCATCTATGGAGCGAAGTTGTCGTCGAAAAGAAACCTCGAAGGGCGGCATTTCCTTCGCCCAAAACTTTCCCCGTGTATGGGTCAACAAAAACGCGGCCGTCTCGTCCGAGCGAAACAGTCGCGCTTGAAACGGGATCTGCTGAGATCGAAATGCCTGACGGCTTTGCATTCGGCTTCGCCTCCACCGCAGACGCAAGCAGACGGCTCACGGGCAGCCTTTCGCCGGAAACGACCGCAACGCGCTGTTGATCGCGCTCGGCAAACTCGATGATGTTCTTCTCAAACGAGAGCACTGCGCCGGTGACGCACATAATGAAGATCACGACGGCACCCGTCGCACCTGCGACGAGATGTATCCAGAACAATACTTTTCGAAAGCTCTTCATTTACGTATCGGTGTTATGTGTCTTTTGTTAGATCCCGAGACTTCGGTGATCTCTTTATTGAAAATGATTTTCAATTTCAGATTTAAAGATAATTTAGAAGAGCGGTGTGTGTCAAATTGGTAAAAGAGGCTTCCGGGGTTGGAGACTGAAGGTGCGGTCAATCCCGGCTCAGAAAGACGGGCTTTCGCTTTTCCATGAACGCTGCGACACCTTCCTTAAAATCAACAGAACGCCCGGATTCAAGCTGGCACTCGTGTTCAAGTTCGAGCTGTTCGCGAAGGTCATTCCCGCCCGATGCGGCCAGCATTCGCTTTATGCGTCTTAGTACGCCCGCGGGCCTCTCGGCGAGCTTTTGCGCAAGTTGTTCGGCCCGCAGCTCGAGCTCGTCGGCCGGAACTACGAAGTTCACGAGTCCGATGCGTTCAGCACGCTCGGCATTGACCTCATCACCGGTCATCAGCATCTCCGCAGCAAGTTTCTCGCCGACGATTCGCGGTAGAAAATATGTGCCGCCGCAGTCCGGCGAAAGCCCGATCTTTACAAACCCCTCGCTGAATGCGGCGTTATCTGCGGCGATCACGATATCGCAAGCGAGTGCCAGATTCGTTCCCGCACCCGCACACACGCC
The DNA here is from genome assembly GCA_019639195.1 of Acidobacteriota bacterium. Taxonomy (GTDB): domain Bacteria; phylum Acidobacteriota; class Blastocatellia; order Pyrinomonadales; family Pyrinomonadaceae; genus OLB17. The sequence continues at coordinate 57,059 of JAHBSI010000001.1, forward strand.
GTTCACAGCGGCAATAAACGGGATCGGCGCTTCGCGGATCGAAGCGATCAGGTCGTGAAGCCTGCGAAGTGGTTCCTCGAGAAAGGCTTCGATACGCCCTTCACGCTCCCACATCGAGCGCATCTCGCGAAGATCTCCGCCGGAGCAAAAAGCTCGTCCGCGTCCTTTCAAGATAGCAACGCGTGCGCCGTCATTTACGGCCTTTTTGACCGTAGTTCCAAGTTCGGTAACTAGCTGAAGGGAAAGGGCGTTGAGCGTATCGGCACGATCCATCTCGATCGTGGCAACCTCGTCAGCGATTGAATAGATAACGGCCGGGGCGTTCATGTGCGGCGATCTCTAGCTGCCGGCGCGTGCTCGCGACCGGCTTGATTCGAAACACTCTCGGCACATCACCGAGCGGCCTACTTTTGGCTGGAATGGCACCGTATCGTGCTTGCCGCAATTATCGCAGACGATCTCAAACCGAGCCGGTGCATTCTCACCCAATGCTGCTTTCTTTGAGCGGCATTTTGGGCATCTCTGCGGCGCCATCATATTCCGCTGATAGAAATTCTCCTGCTCTTTTTCAGTGAACAGAAAGATCTCTCTGCATTGCACACACGGTATCTCGATATCCGGCATCGCTAACCTCCCCAGACGATAGTTGTCGGCAGTGGAAAGAATTCTATCACAAAACCGGAACGCAATGCCTACCGCGCCAATTCGGCAATGTGGGCCTTGACGGTACCGCCCAATGTCGCGAGGTCGTAGCCGCCTTCGAGAACAGAAACGATACGCCCTTCACACACCTCATTCGCCCAATCTTTGACCACACTCGTCATCGCGGCAAAATCCTCGTCTTCAAGTCGAAGCTGACCAAGCGGATCCATTAGATGAGCGTCAAATCCTGCAGAGATAAAGATCAGGTCCGGCGTGGTCTTCCGCCCGATCTCTTCGATCGCGGCCTCGAACGAACTCCTTTGGTCGCGAGCGTTTGTAGCCGCCTTCAGCGGGATGTTCATCGTCGTTCCAAGCCCACGGCCGACTCCGGTTTCGCCTCGGCTGCCCGTGCCCGGATACCACGGATACTGGTGCATCGAGAAGAAAAAGACCGTTGGGTCGTCATAGAAGATGCCTTGGGTGCCGTTGCCGTGGTGAACGTCCCAGTCGATGACGGCCACGCGCTCGATCTGCTTGAACGCGTTCTGTGCATATCGGGCCGCAACGGCAACATTGTTAAAAAGGCAGAATCCCATCGCTTTCTGCGCCGTCGCGTGGTGTCCGGGAGGACGCACGTTTACGAATGCATTATCGGCCTCGCCGTTCATCACGGCTTCGACAGCACGACAGGCTCCGCCCGCCGCAAACAATGCTGCATCGAATGACCGCATTGATACGACCGTGTCGGCATCAAGCAAAGTTTCACCGCCGGCGACCGCGTCCTCAACGCGTCTGAAATGCTCCCGCGTATGTGCCGCTTGGATGAGGCCCTGGCTTGCTTCTTCCGGCGTCAACTCTACTAGCGTGCTCCATAGGTCCTCGTCGCCCCGGACGGCATCGAGAATCACGCGGTAACGAGCGGCGGTTTCGGGATGTCCCGGGCCGGTGTCGTGCTTTTCGTAGATCGGATGATGGATAAAGGCAGTTTTCATCGCACTTTTCAGCCGGCTAAATATAGCCTGTTTCCGTAAGAAGTTCACCTCGATCGAAACGTTCTAGTGACAAGCTTGATACGTCCAAGAACGACGCTTTGCCGTCGAGGACTATCTCCGAGATCGCTCTTCCAGAGGCCGGTGAATGCATCACACCGTGGCCGCTGAATCCCGTCGCAAAATAGAGCCCGTCCACGGCACATCCGCCGATTATCGCGTGATGGTCGGGAGTGTTTTCGTAAAGGCCTGCCCGACACTTTTCCATAACAGGCTTTGATTCGAACAAAAATCCGGCCCGATGCCGTGCGAGCTCGTAAACCTTTTCCGCGAACGCGTTATCAAACTCCGTGTTGAACGAAGGCGTCTCTTCCCTGTCGGGATATGCGAACAGAATATCGTGACCGACCCCGCTCGTCTTGCTCGGCTCCCAAAAGTCGATCGCAGGCCGAAAATGGAAACCGCTGACGGCATCGATCACCATCGGAAGGTCCTGCGGGATCTCGCTCTTGCATCTTGCCCATACGATCTGACGTCGCAGCGGCTCGACCGGCACATCAACGCCCGCGGTCGCAGCGAGTTCGCGCGACCACGCCCCGGTGCAGACGATCACCGCATCGCAGCCGATATCACCTTTGTCCGTTGAGACGCCGTTGACCCGGCCATCCTGAACAATTATCTTCCGAACAGCGTGCCCAAGTTCGATCTTCACGCCTCGGTCAACAGCGCCTTTTGTAAAACCTCGCATCACCGCGACCGGATCGATAAAGCCATCACGCGGACCGAATGTTCCACCCAGAATGTCCTCGCAGTTCATCGCCGGCAGGCGGCGCTTGATCTCGTCGCCATCAAGGATCTCGATGCCCTTTACGCCGAGTTCTGCCTGCTTTGCGGCATTTAGTTTTAGCTGTTCGAGAGCTGCCCGCTCAGTCGCAAAGAAAAGATAGCCCTTCGGATCATAACCGGTCGCAAACTCGCAATTCTGAAAAAAGTCGATCGAGTGCATCGACATTCGGATATTGATCTCCGTTCCGAACTGTTCCCGAACTCCGCCTGTCGCGCGTCCGGTCGAACCGATACCCTGCATTGGCCCGCGTTCGAGGATCACGATGTCGCTTTCGCCGCGTAATGCGAGATGGTACGCAGCACTTGCTCCGACCACGCCGCCGCCAATGATGACGCACTTCACTGATCTCACGCCTTACTCCGAATCAAAACCCGATGCCTTCAATACGAACTCTGCGACATGGGGTTCATCAGCAAGTACCTGGTCGCTTCCCTTTGCTTGCGCCCAGCGATGCAGCCACGAAATTCCTGCTCCGCCCGTGTACGTATCGGGGAGGGAATAGGCATCGTCTTTCAATGCTGTCTCAAGGTCAACGATCTTGTAGCCCCGGCCACGAAGCATCTTGATCAGATCGTCGAGATAATCGGAATTGATAAAGTTGGCGTGGATCAGCATAGTTTGACTGATCTCCCGACCGAAGAGCTTCATTGACTGCCGCTCCCAATACGCGAGCTTCGATTCCATGTAAGGAACGTAGGCTTCGCCGACTCTCTTCATAAGCAGCTTGTCGCCACTATCGAAGGCCTTATCGTAAGCTGCCGAGAAAATGTAGTCGGCGTTGTCGAAAGTGATGGGAGCCACGGTGTAGTTCCTTCCGGCGAGAAACTTTGAAAGGTCGGCCTTTACTTGTAATGTTCGGCCATTCATCAAGAATGGATGTCGGAAAAAGCGCAGGGTCATTCCTTTTTCGGCCAGCAACTCCTTGGTGATCGTCTCGCCCTTTATGATATCTGCCTCGAACGCATCAAGGCCGACTCTATGAAGACTTATGTGGGAATATGTGTGATTCCCCAAATCCAGGCCATCCGCGAGCCACATGCGCAAAAGATCGATCTGATCTTCGTCACGTTTGCCGTTCGAGTAGAGCTTGTTTTCGTTCACAAACCCGATAACGGGTACTTTTGCCTTCCGAATATGCTTTAGCAGCTTTCTGGTGATCTTACGACGATTTGCAAGATCGGTCCTCGTCGAAACGACGGGCAGATCGTCAATGGTTATTGCGACCCGCCGTTCCTGGCAAATGGCAGTCGCCGAGAGAGCAAGAAGAAGTGACAATGCGAGTATTAATTTCGTCATATTGAATCCGAAGCAGGCGCAGGGCTGATGGTATCGTTTATTTGGCGAAAACCTGCGAGAGATCACTGAAACCTTTGAATTCAAGAGCGTTGCCGCTTGGATCGAGGAAGAACATCGTTGCCTGCTCGCCAATCTGGCCTTCGAATCGGATCTTTGGCTCGATCACGAACTTGATGCCGTGCGCACGGAGCCTTTCGGCAAGCTTTTGCCAATCTTCCATCGCCAGGACGATGCCAAAATGCGGCACCGGCACATCATCACTGTCAACCGGGTTTGAAGAGTGTCCGCCGCTTGCCGCAGAGAGATGAGCGACGATCTGATGCCCAAAAAGGTCGAAATCGATCCAGTGCTCCGAACTTCGCCCTTCCGGACAGCCCAGGACGTTCCCGTAGAACTCGCGCGCAGCCTCAAGATCGTTGACGGGAAAGGCAAGATGAAAGAGATTCGCCATAACTTTGCGATTATAGTGGATATCGTGCCCTTACACGCAGCGGCCTCCGAAAAGTTGACTTTTCGCCGATCTATCCCTAGAATTGCTAGTTTGCGCTTATTACCTTGCGCATCGCCTATTGTCGGCGAAGGAAAAGGAACTATGAAACCAGAAATTCACCCGTCATACAACGAGATCTCGGTCGTCTGTGCCTGTGGGCACACGTTTAAAACGCGTTCAACGCTTGGCGAAGACCTTCACGTCGAAATTTGTTCGGAATGTCATCCGTTCTTCACTGGCAAGCAGAAGCTGGTCGATACGGCAGGACGCGTCGATCGCTTCAACAAGCGCTATCAGCGTGGTGGTGCGGCGGCCGCAAAGTGAGTGAAAACTGCGTTGCTGATCGAGACCTTTAATTATTAGCTGTTTAACTTTTGACGCCGTCCTTGAAGCGCCGACGTCCTCAGGTTCGCTCTTTTTCCTAAAGAAGAGATCGAAAACCTCAGGAAAAGGCCAAGAATCAAGGCGGCGTTAGTCATTTTAGCTAGTTCAGGCAATGGCGATCGACTGGAACTCGATGTTTATGCCGACGGAATCGATCCTCGAGGTCGTCCTCCGCGGCACGATAATGTACCTCGGAATGTACTTTATTCTGAGGCTGTTCCGTCGCCAGGCAGGTCAGATCGGCACCGCAGATCTTCTGGTGATCGTTGTCATTGCAGATGCCGCACAGAACGGCATGGCCGGCGAAACGCACTCGGTCACCGAGGCTCTTATCTTGATATTGACCATCGTGCTCTGGGACGTTTTGTTCGACTGGCTCGGGTTCAGATCGGTGGTCGTAAGGAGATTTCTTGAACCTGCTCCGCTGTTGCTGATCAAGGACGGCAAATTCGTTGACAGGAACCTGCGGAAGGAGTTCCTGACCGAGGAAGAAATGCGGGGCTACCTTCGCGAACACGGCCTCGAGAACGAAAATACGGTGAAGGAATGTTACCTCGAAAGCAGCGGCCATTTTAGCTTTGTGCTCTCGAGCGAACGCCATCCGGCAAAGTCTGATGGCAACGGATAAGAGGTTATTTGTCGTCAATTATCCAGTGTTATGGGAAAGAGAACGTTAAAGCTACTCCACACAGTGTTTGCAGTTGAACGCGACCTTATTGTCGGCGGCCAGGCCGTAATGGAAGGCGTGATGATGCGTACGCCGTCGGCGTATGCCATCGCATGCCGCCGCAAGGACGGCTCAATTACGACGACTGCGGAGGTCCTTCCAAAATGGAGCGACAAGTATTCGTGGCTAAAACTTCCCGTGCTTCGCGGCGGTGCAACCCTTATCCAATCAATGGCGTTGGGCGTCAAAGCATTGAATTTCTCTGCCCGTGTCTGGGAAGAGGATAATGAGGAAAAGCAGCCCGAAACCGTTTCGGCGAGTGAGCTTGAACCTGCGCTTGCAACCGGAACCTCGGACGATTCCTTTACAAAGGCCCCTGCAAAGGTTGTGCTCCCCGAGAACGGTTCGGCAAAAAAGAAGAGTGCGGCATCGTCGGCAAGTGCCGTCGGTTCGATCGTCTTTGCTCTACTTTTCAATATGCTTTTGTTCATCGCGGCACCGCTCCTTTTGACGAACATCCTGTTCATTGCCCTTGGCTGGGCAGACGCGCCGCTGCTTACGGCGGACGCAAGCTGGTGGACGTCGATCAAGGCGTACATCTGGGAGATCAAGCCGCATTCCTGGCTCGCATTCAACCTGATCGACGGCATCATACGAATGATCTTCTTCGTTACGATGATCCTAACGATGTCATGGATCAAGGACATTCGCCGTGTATTTGAGTATCACGGAGCAGAACACAAAACGGTCTTCACGTGGGAGAAAGGCCTTGCCCTGATACCCGCGAACGCAACGACTCAGCGGCGTCAGCATCCGCGTTGCGGCACGTCGTTTTTGATGGTCGTGATGTTGATCGCGATCGTACTGTTTTCCGTCATCAAATTCGACGCTTTTTGGATGAATCTCGTCGTCAGGATCGCTCTTATGCCGCTTGTTGCCGGCCTTTCGTACGAGGTCATCCGTTACGCCGCAAAGAAAGAATCGGGTGCGATCTTCAAGCTGATGACGCTGCCGGGCCTTTGGCTGCAGAATATAACGACGCAGGAACCCGACGACGAACAGCTCGAGGTCGCGATCCGTGCACTTGAGGAATCACTAAAGCTCGAACCGGAAACCGCATGAAGGCCTATCGACTCGATATGGAAAGCTGGGACAGAGCAATTTTAAGTAAGTAATGTTTGAAAAACTCGAACAGATAGAAAAGAACTACGAGGAACTGACCGCTCAGATCTCTTCGCCCGAGATAATGGCCGATATGAAGGCCTACGCGAAGACGATGAAACAGCACCGCAGCCTTGGCGAGATCGTCGAAAAGTATCGCGAGGTCAAGAAGATGCGGTCGGACCTCGAAGGTGCACGCGACCTCGAACAACTTGCCGACGATGACGAGATGCGCGAGCTGGCGGCTCTTGAAGCTGCCGAGCTTGAAACACGCCTTGCCGCCGCTGAAGAAGACCTCAAGGTACTGCTGCTTCCCAAAGACCCGAACGACGAGAAGAACGTGATTCTCGAAATTCGTGCGGGAACCGGCGGCGACGAGGCGACGCTCTTTGCTGCCGAGATCCTGCGTATGTACGCTCGTTACGCTGAACGACAGGGCTGGAAGATGGAGATAATGGAGGCGTCCGACACGGGCGTAGGCGGCATCAAGGAAGCCGTTGCGATGATCGAAGGCGACAACGTGTATTCGAAGATGCGTTTCGAGAGCGGCGTTCATCGCGTACAGCGTGTGCCGCAGACCGAAACGCAGGGCCGAATACATACTTCGGCGATCACGGTCGCAGTTCTCCCCGAAGCGGAAGAGGTCGATGTCCAGATCAACCAGAACGACCTTCGGATCGACACATTTTGCTCGTCCGGGCCAGGCGGCCAGTCCGTGAACACCACGTATTCGGCAGTCCGCATTACGCATTTACCGACAGGCGTCGTTGTTTCGATGCAGGACGAAAAATCGCAGATAAAGAATCGTGAAAAGGCAATGCGCGTCCTTCGTGCCCGCCTTCAGGAGATCGAAGAACAAAAGCAGCACGATGCACTTTCCGCCGAACGCAAGTCGATGGTCGGCTCCGGCGATCGTTCGGAGAAGATCCGCACTTACAACTTCAAGGAAAATCGTGTCACCGATCATCGGATCGGCCTGACGGTCCATCAGCTCGATCTCGTGATGGAAGGCCAGATCGACGAGTTCATTGACGCTCTGCGAACGAATTACCAGGCAGAGAAACTGCAGGCCGAGGCTGTTGCCGGATAAATTTACCCTCAGATGCCCACTACAAAATTATTCCTCGTTCGACACGGTCAATCAGCCGGAAACGCCGAAGGTCGTTTTGGCGGCCACAGCCCAACGCCGCTTTCCGAACTTGGCTTCAAACAAGCGGCGGCCGCTGCTCAGGCCCTTCAGAAAGAAGGCGTCACCGCGATCTATTCGAGCGACCTTTTGCGCGCGATGCAGACGGCCGAACTGCTCTCGAAGCTGATCGATATCCCCGTCGAGGCAAGCTCGGCATTTCGTGAGAGGAACGTCGGCGTCCTTGAAGGCCTTACCTTCGACGAATCAAAGGCCGCTCACCCCGAGGATTTTTACGCACTTGTGAACCGCAACTTGAATCATGTGATCACAAAAGGCGAGAGCTATCGGCAGCTGCTCGATAGAAGCACGAAGGAATTGTGGCAGATCTTGAATTCACACATCGGTGGGCGCGTCGCGATCTTTTCGCACACCGGCGTTATCTGTTACTTGACGCTCCATCTAATGGGAGCCATTCATCGCGGCACGCGCACTACCCCGTGGCTTATAACCTCAAATTGCGGGATCAATCGCTTCGAGGTACGCAATCGCCGAAACATTCGTATTGTCGCGTTGAATGATACCAGGCATTTGATGCAGACGACCGGCGAAGATGCTTTCGCCGCACGTTAGCCGATCAAACTTCCCGACCGAGTCGTTGTCTTATCACTTTTATTGCCGTCGCAGCCTGGCCGACGGCCGTCGGTATCGTCGGCGCGAGCGGTGACGCAACATCACCAACCGCAAATATCATCTCCGCCGTCGTTTCACAATTCGCATCGATAACGGCATAGCCTTTCGGGTCAAGCTTTGCGAAACTCGCTATCAGCTCCGCATTCGGCACAACTCCGGTGCGGACAAGCAGAAAGTCGGCGGCAATTTGCATGATCCCGTCCCTTCCATCGACCGTCAAAGCCTTCAATTTGCCGTTATGCCCGACAAGTTCCCTGACGACGGCGCTTTCGATAATTCTGATCTTAGGATCGCGCCTTGCAGGTTCGAGAAACTGCTCCCTTGCCCGAAATCTCGATGAATGATGGATAACCGTTACCTCGGAAGCGAACTTTGACAAGATCAACGCGTTCTCAAAGGCCGCATCGCCTCCGCCGACAACCGCCACACGTGCATTTGCGGTCTCGGCCGCCTGCTTAGCACCCGATTCAAGAATGCCTTCAAGTTCCGTTTCGCCCGCAAGATCGAGCCGACACCTGCGGACCCCGGTCGCAAGCACGATCGCTTTTGTCGTCAACTGAACGCCCGACGCAAGTTCAACCGTCAACCTGTTCGGATCGATCGCGATCACGTCCGACTTTGCCCGCAGATCGCCTCCGACAGCCTCCGCCTGACCGATGAGAGCGTCTGCAAGCCCTCGGGAATCGATGCTTGCGATGCCGGGATAGTTAGTGATCGGCTGAAAGATCTTGCTGAGTTGGCCGCCGAACGCCGATCCCTTTTCAGCCGCAATGTGAGACAGCCCAAGGTCCGCGCACCAGATCGATGCCGCCATTCCTGCGGGTCCGCAGCCGATGATAACAACGTCCTTTTCCACTTTTGACATCCTCGAAGGAATCGCCTCTTTTTGTCAACCGATAGTGACAAAATCTGTCACAGTTGCAGTTTTTTGCAGGATTCTGCTACTACTCATAGCCTGCGTTAAGTCCGCTATATCCAATATTTTACACGATTTCTGCGGTGTTCGCACCGACTCCTCAAAGCCTGCTTTCGGTGGCATTAGAGTTGCTTATCGCAATATTGTCTTAATGGGCGCAGCCTGTCTTGGTGGCCCGACCAAATTCGCGAATTCTTTACTACAGCCAGAAAAACCTGACCTATGAGACTCAAAATTGAACCCTCCGCCCACACACCGGCAGAGACGCTTGTTGGCGAATCTGCTCCCGCCGCCGCTTACTCAGCCGATCTCCGTGCTCTTGTCGCGGATGGCGTCGCCGCCGCTCAATCGGGCGACCGCGCCCGAGCCCGCGTCCTCCTTACGCAAGCAACGGACAAAGATCCGTCGAACGCCGACGCCTGGATGTGGCTCGCTTCTATCAGCGAATATCCGGAAGAGCTTCTCGTCTTTTTGAACAAGGCCCTCGAATGCGATCCGGCAAATCAGCGTGCAATCGACTGGCACGCTTCAACGTGTTCGCTTATCGCAAAGAATTTTGTCCATCGCGGTGTGGCCGCAAAAGATGAAGGCAATCACGCCCTGGCGATGGATTGTTTTGAAAAGGCGATCGAGAACGACCCGAACAGCGAGATGGCATGGTTCTGGAAGGCTTCCATTGCGCCGGACGAATCTGTCGTCGTCGAATCGCTAAACCGTGTGCTTGAGATCAATCCGGAAAATGACGATGCCCGCGTCGCTCTTTCTTCGATCGACGAGGAGCGGATCGAAAAACGGTTTCTTGCGGTCCAGAGGACCGTCGCGGCCGGCAATTGGTACGAGGCCTTGAATGAACTCGACGAGTTTCTGGCTGACAACCTTGCAAGCGTCGAAGCCTGGACGCTTCGTTCGCACATTTCATCCAGTATCGAAGAGAAGCTTCTCTGCTATGAACGCATTCTGAGCCTCGAGCCATCGAACCAATTTGCGTCCGCAGGCCGCGATTTCCTGACTGCCTTGAATGCTGCCGTGGCTCCTGAGGTAGTTGAACAACCTGCGGCTGCAGAAGATCTGTCTGTCGCCGAGGAAGAGTCGGCAGAGGCAAACGCCGAGGCTATCGCGATGCCGACAGACACGCCGCTCGAAAATGCAGTTCCTCAGCTGACCGGCAATGAAACAATACTAGATCCGCCATACTTTGGTGAGGAAGCAAGGGTTGAACCCGCACCCGAATATCTTCCCGACAGCGAGCCAGAGGTCGATCCGATGATAGTGGCCGCGGCGCTCGCCGAATTGGAAGCCAATGACAAGGCCGACATTCTTGAGCCAATTGACGAGGTTGAGCCGCACTTCAACGGCGAGATACACGTCTCCGACGATCCCGTACCGGCAACCGAAGATCTCGACCAGCACGATGAACTGAGTTCAGTTCCGTACGGTTCCCCATTCAATGATCGCGTGGAAGAACGTAGAGTGGATCAGCCGGAGGAACCGCTCTTCAATGACGACGACACCATACTCGAGAGCACGATGATCGACTTCGCACCCGAGGCCGAGGCATCGGACGATGTGAATGACTTCCTCAAGGCCTACGACGATCGGTTCCACGCAGAACCAGCGGCTGAGCCGACTGCGGAAGAGATCGCCGCAGAGGCCGCAATTCACGAGACCGTCGGTGCTCCGATGATCTCGTCCGTACCCGAATTTGAATGTCCGTTCTGTGCGGCGGAAGTCGCGCCTCAGGCCTTTTCTTGCAAAGACTGCCGGGCGATCCTATCGCTTGACGACATCGAGGCGGTGCTGGCGAGCACGACCGGTGACCTTGAGCAGATCCACGATGCGGTCGTCGAGATGGAAGCATCGCTGAACAGCCGCGAATTTACCGCTCGCGAACTGACTGACCTCGGAATGGGCCACCTCAACCTCAAGAATTTCGACCGCGGGCTCCGCTACCTCCAGGAAGCGGTGCGGCTAAACCCCGACGATCTCATTCTCGTTTCGCAGGTCAACTCCCTCGCTATCCGCCTTGATGAGATCCACCGGCATGATGCGTCTGCTAACCAAAAAGCAAAGGGATGCTCGATCCTAGTCGTTGACGACAGCGCAACGGTTAGAAAGCTAATATCGAATAAGCTTGAGAAGCATGGCCACACGGTCATCTGCGCTTCGGACGGCGTTGAGGCGATGGACGCGATCGATAATTTCACACCGGAGCTTGTTCTTCTCGATATTACGATGCCGCGAATGGACGGCTATCAGGTCTGTAAGATGATCCGGGCTCACGAGACGGCAAAAGACGTCCCCGTGGTCATGATCTCCGGCAAGGACGGATTCTTTGACAAGGTGCGCGGTAAGATGTCAGGCTGCACGGGCTACATCACGAAGCCCTTCGGTCCTGAGACGCTGATGAAGGCCCTGGATACTTATCTGACGCAGCCGCAGCAACCTGTTGTAGAATAATTTGCGGCAGGGTGAGGCCGCACTTACCCGGCAAGCCTTTTGCGCTTGCAAGTCCGCACGATGGAACCTCTTGAACTACAGACCTTTTTAGAAACTGCCGAAAGGCAGATATCCCTTGCACGGTCAAGTTTGCTGGTCGTTGCCCAAACGGGCAGCGAAACGGGAAACTTGGCCGTTGCTGCGCGTGCTCTTCGCGAACTAAAAGTTCAAACGACCGAGCGATCCCTCGATGACGTTACATCGGCCATCGTCGAATGTGAGAATGCCCTCGATGCTCTCTTCTTGTCGGGTATCGCATCATCTGGCGACGCCTATCAGATACTCGATCTCGTCGCGAAGATCGAATCTGCCCTTCTCGAAATGCCGCTCCTCTCCGGCGGCCTCGTAGATGACATCGCCGGGTTTCTCGATGCGTCGTTCGATCAGCTCACCCCTCAGAGTCAGAATGAGGAGCCGGAAGTATCTTCGGCCGCGTGGGTCGAAGAAGAGTTCGAGATCGACGAAGAGACGCTCGACATATTTCGCGGCGAGGCAACCGACCTTCTCTCACAGATCGCAAATGATCTCGGCCGCCTTCAGACAGGTGCCGAGGCTCAATCCGCTCTTTGGGACATTCGCCGCAGCGCCCATACGTTCAAGGGTGCGGCAGGCGTCGTCGGCCTCAAGAAAGCCTCTGAGCTTGCACATCAAATGGAAGATCTTCTCGACAAACTTGTCGAGAACGACCGCCCTGCAGATCCGTCGATCATCGAGCTGCTTTACGATGCTTTGAGCCAGCTTGGTTCGGTCGTCGGCACACACAGCACTGGTGAGGCCATGACCGACCTCAGCGAACGGTTCGCGGCCGCGATCGCTTCGCTCGATGTCGCCGCGGGTGAAACTCAAAAACAAAAGCCGCGAGCCGTTTCGCCGTTCCGAAAGCCCGACAAAAAGATACATTCGCCGATCGTTCGTGTGTCGCTCGAACGCCTCGACGATCTTATTCAGCTTGCCACTAAGCTCGCGGCGAACAACGAAATGCTTGAGGCGGCAATTGCAGATCTTGGCGAAATGCGGTCGACAAATGATTCCGATCGCATCTCCGAGATCTTGTTCAATGCCCACGAGATCACGGGAGCGTTGGTGGACAATCTCCGTCGCGTTCGTATGCAGCGGTTCGGAACGCTTGAAACGAGGCTAAATCGTGCCGTCCACGTTACCTGTGAGGAAGAAGGCAAACACGCGGCCCTGTCAATCGAGAATGGCGATGTCGAGATCGACACGCTTCTGATCGATGCCCTTGTCGAACCGCTCCTTCACCTGCTTCGCAACTCTGTCGTGCACGGTATCGAACCGCCTGATCAGCGTCGCCTTCTCGGCAAACGAGAGAAAGGCGCCATTGTCGTTAAGGTCCGTTCCGCGGATGGCCTCGTGCTGATCTCTGTCGAAGATGACGGCCGCGGAATTGTTGCGGAAACTCTAAAGCAGAGGGCCGTAAAGAATGGCATTCTTACTTATGAAGACGCTGCAAAACTGACTGATCAGGAAGCACAACAGCTTATTTTTGCTCAGGGGCTAACAACCGCTGAGAAAGTGAATCTCAATGCCGGACGCGGAGTTGGAATGTCGATCGTAAAGGAGAGCGTCGAACATCTCGGCGGGACGGTCGAGGTGATGTCCGAACCGCTAAAGGGAACGCGTTTTGTGTTGAACGTTCCGATTCACGCCGCCGCTCCCGCCCACAAGATCGAACAGCTGACAAAGGACAAGAGCACCGCTCCTCTTGTGCTCATCGTTGACGACAGTGCCAGCATTCGCAAACACAACACGACTCTCATAGAGAATGCCGGCTTCAGGACGATCACCGCAAATGACGGCATTGAGGCCCTCGAGGTTCTATTGTCCGGCGCGTGGCGGCCTGACCTGATAATGTCAGACGTCGAAATGCCGCGTATGGACGGCTGGCAGCTTCTTGAGACCATTGGCGGCTCAGAGGATCTCGCCGCGATACCGGTGGCACTCGTCACCTCGCTCGACTCGGACGATCATCGTCTTCGCGCCGCCGAACTCGGTGCGTCATATTATTTCGTTAAGCCGCTGAAAGTGGAAAATCTGAAAGAGTTGACCGTGTCGCTGAACTAAGTTACCAGACCGCTCACTTGCCCGGCGGTTTGCTTGGACGAAGATCTATCCTGCTCGGCAACGCCCTCGCGTCCATTCGGAAAAGATCGAGAACAACGTCGCCAATGTCTTCCGGCTGGAGCTGCCACGCTTTGTCATCCGACGGCGTATCGCCCCCGAAGAATGTATTCACGCTGCCCGGACAAATTGCTGTGACCTTGATGTTGTCACCGCGAACTTCCTGCATAAGAGCTTCAGTAAAGCCGTTGACCGCAAATTTTGACGCGTTGTATGGCGCCGCCTTCGGGTGAGCATATTGGCCCATCAGCGACGAGATATTGATGATGTACCCGCCGCCGCGTTGCTTCATCAGCGGGATCGCGTAATGACAGGCGTAGAACGTCCCGAAGAGGTTGGTCTCGACCGTCTGACGAAAGATCTCACCGCTTGTCTCCTCAACCGTCGTGCCGTTAAACCCAACGCCTGCACTGTTTACGACAATATCGACGCCGCCAAAAACGCGAACGGCCTGTTCGAGCATTTGCCGAACCTGATCTTCGCTTCTAACGTCGCAGGGTTCGCCTGCCGCCTCGCCATCCTCGGACAAACTCGCGACCGCCGCCCGCACATCGTTCTTTGATCGGCCGCATACAAAGACCTTTGCACCTGCCTTTACAAGTGCGCAGGCAATGCCGAGCCCGATGCCCTTTGTCCCGCCGGTGATCACGGCAACTTTTCCCGCAAGATCGAACCCCATTTCTAATTGCCCTTTAGCTTCTCACGAAGCAGATCGTTCACTATTTGCGGGTTCGCCTTTCCGCCCGACGCCTTCATCACTTGCCCGACAAAAAATCCGAATAACGCTTCTTTCCCGCCTCGATATGCCTCGACCTGTTTGGGGTTGTCGGCGATCGCTGCATCAACAAAGCCCTCGATTGCCGAGCTGTCCGAAACCTGTTCGAAGCCGCGTTCAGAGATCACTTCGCCGGGAGCTTTTCCGGTCGCAAACATCTCAGAAAGGACTTCCTTCGCTTGATTATTGTTTATCTTGCCCGCATCAAGCGTAATGATCAGTTCCGCAAGGTCCTCCGGCGAAACAAGGGCGTCGGCGATCTCTTTTCCGGATGCATTCAGCTCTCGCGTAAGTTCACCAAGGATCCAGTTCGCGGATGTTCGCGGATTTGCCGAAACACGCGAGACCGTCTCAAAATATTCTGCCAACGCTTTGTCGCTCGTAAGCTGAACAGCGTCCGGAAAACTGAGTTGATAAACTTCGATAAAGCGGTCACGCATCGCGTCCGGCATCTCCGGCATCTCTTTTTTAATGCCTTCGATGAAGGACGCAGAGAGTTTGAGCGGCTGAAGGTCCGGTTCGGGAAAATACCGATAATCGTGAGCATCTTCTTTCGAACGCATCACTCGCGTTTCGCCGTTCTTCTCGTCCCAGAGTCGCGTTTCCTGACGCACTTCCTCGCCCGCCTCGTGTGCCTTGATCTGACGCTCGATCTCAAATTCGATCGCCTTCTGCATAAAGCGTACGGAATTTAGATTCTTGAGTTCGACCTTGTTGTTGAAAGTCGTTTCGCCGACGCGCCGAACCGAAACGTTCGCTTCGCAGCGTAAGTTACCTTTCTCCATATCGGCATCGCTTGCTTCGACCCATTGCAATGCCCTGCGAACATGATTCACGTAATCATACGCCTGCCACGAAGAACGAAAATCCGGCGCCGTCACGATCTCGCCCAGCGGTGTGCCGGCACGATTGAGATCAACGTACGAAAATTTATCCGTATCCGGTAAACCTTCGTGCACATTCTTGCCCGCATCTTCCTCGAGGTGCATACGCTCGATGCGGATCGTCATCGGCTGCCAATCGCTTGCGCGTCCGTGCTCGTCGCGTTCTGAGGTAAGGATCGTAAGCTCGCCGTTCGCCGAAAAAGGTTTGTCGTACTGTGATATCTGATAGCCTTTCGGCAGATCGGGATAAAAGTAATTCTTCCGCGAAAAAACGCTCGTCTCCTGCAGTTCGAGCCCGAGCGCTATCGCCGCCCTTGCGCCCAGGTCGACAACGTGTGCGTTCAGCACCGGCAACGCACCCGGCAGGCCCAGACAAACAGGACAAGTGTTCGAATTCGGCTCACCGCCTGTCTCAACGCGGCAGCCGCAAAAGATCTTCGTCTCGGTCGCAAGCTGCGCGTGAATTTCCATGCCGATAACGGCTTCCCAACCTTCTTTCATAATCGATTTTCGTTAATGCCGAGGCCTTGGTGTCACAAAAAGCGGGCGTGGCCGCGTCGAAGTTCCGGTCGTCCAAAAATTGCCGCCCGCAAAATAACCCGGTTGTTGATACGTGCGGCGGACGTTGTTGAAATGCCAGCGGTTGCCGTAATAGACGTAGCCGTAATAAAGCCCCGTCGACTGCGGAAGATAAACGACACTGCCCTCACGCAGCTGAGCTTGTCCGCGATAGTACGCGGCCCATGCCTCGGACGCGGCAGCCGCCTGTTCCTGACTGACCCGCTCGGCTCTTAGCTTTTGCGAAAGTGCGGTCAAAGCTTCGGCATCAGCCGCATCGCTCTTTGCACGCTCCTCGGGCGAACGAAAGCCGAGCCTCGCATAGTTCTCACGTAGATCTTTTTCGGCCGCGACCCGTGCGTCCTTATATTTCTCAAGGTCGGAGTTTGTGATCGTGTGGCGTGTCTGTGCGGAGATCGAGATCGAAGAGATCGCCAGGATCAGGCCAACAAATATCGCACCTTTCATAAAGCTGTGCCTCGTAAGGCTATTTTACCACAGCTCGACGGTGTTCAAATGCGGCCTGATCCGGCGGTTTTATGGCTAAAAGCCGAACGTCAGGCCGACCCTCGCGGTCCTTGATGACGTGCGGAAGCCGTTCTCGAAATACTCGTTATCAAAAACGTTCTCGATCGTGCCGTAAAGCCGCAATTTCATCGCGTCTTCACGGTGCAGTTTGAACGTGTAACCTGCCGTCAGGTCGCCCTTGCGATTGCCGCGAAAGCGATAAACGTAGGTCGAGAATGTCGAGTTGCTGAAGATCGGCGCAAGATAATCGCTCGTCGCAAGAAGGTCGAAATTCACCCAGAAGCGGCCGAAATTCTGCGTCGCGACCAGCGTGAATTGATGCCTCGGCACGCCGAATGTCCGAAGAATGCCGCTGCCGGCGACCGGCGAGATGCGATTGCGGCTGTTCGTGAACGTATATGAGGCGAACAGGTTGGTCGATCGCGTCGGCCTCGCCGTTGCACTGCCCTCAAAACCGGACGAGCGGCCGCCTTTTTGGTTCTCATAACCGCCAAACGGCCTCGGCGTTGTGCCAATATCCGGAACAACATTGCCAAATCCGATGATGTCCGTCAGCCGCGTCCAGAAATACGATGCCGAAAGCTTCAGCCTGTCACGAAACGCATTCTGATCGATGCCGAGGTCGAATGCGATCGACCTTTCGGCCTTCAACGCGGGATCGCCCAATGCTACAAACGACGGGCTCGGCCAGGTCGAATAGAACGTCCCGAAGCGTTCATACAACGACGGAACGCGATAGCCGTTGCCGACGTGTGCACGAAGCTTTGTCTGGGTGGCGGCAAAGTAATACGAGATCGCACCATCGAGAATGAATGCTCCATCGGGCGATGCAAACTGAGCACCTTGATAGGGTGAACCCGTCAGGCTGAACGCCGGCTGACCGAGCCGGTACCTCTGATAACGAACACCGCCGGAGAGCTGCAGATTACGATCAAACGGCTGCGAAAGGAACTGCAGAAAGGCCGTGTCGCTCGATTGAGTCACGCGCGTAAAGAAATCGGTCACTCCCGAAGGCGTCAGGCCTTCGTTGCCGAAACGCTCGCGTTCGAATTCGTAACCGCCTGTGATGGTGTTCGAACTGTTCGGGGCCCATGTGAGTTTCGCATTCACGGTATCGATCCGACCATCAAAAAGGCTCGTCGAGGCGCTCTGAAACCCCACGCCTAGCGGTCCGTTATCATTGCGCCGCCGCGTATCGACGACGTGATAGTAGCCCGATAGGATCACCTGCTTGCCGATCTGCTGCGAAGCGTTAATGTGGCCCGAGAAGAATTTTGAGCGTTGAAGCGCGTCCGGATCATCCTCGTCGGGCGTGAAATTCACAAAAGGGTCGGCATCGATAATGGTGCTGTTCGACGCCGGCAATGTTCCGAAAGTATCCGGGCTGCTGTTTAGACGAACTTTCGCATTCGAATAGAAAAACGCTCCTGAGATCGTCGTCCACTTTGTCGGATGCAGATCGCTCCGGAGCTGGAAGTTCGTATTGTCGGCATTATCGTCACCGTCGATACCTTTCGTATATGCCGTTCGCGAAACTCCGCCGCCAATGCCCCATTTGCCGTTCCGGCTGCCGTGCGAGAGCGTTCCGCGAAATCGGCCGAAACCCATTCCGCCAAAGTTTCCGCCGATCTGGCCATGCGTTCCTTTTCGAGCGGAAGGAGTTTCAAAACTTACGACACCGCCGATAGCGTTCGTTCCGTAGAGCGACGATCCCGAACCCCGAAGCACCTCAACGCGGCTGACGCTCGTCAGCGTTAGGTCGCTCAAAAACGGCGTCGCATCGCCGGAGATCGACGAAGGGTCGCGAAACCTCATGCCGTCGATCAGCACCGCCGTGTCCTGATTTCGCAGGCCGCGTGCCTTTATCGAAGCCGTACGCCCAAAACCGCCAAGCTGTTGAATTCTCAGCCCGGGGATCGACCGCAAACTATCGACAAGCGTAAAATCCGCACGATCGCGCATCTCCTGCCCGCCGATCACGTCCACGCTTTTCGACACGTTCTCAACCGGCTGCGCCGTATCGGCGGCGACCGTCACGGTCTCGCTTATGCTTGCGATCGGCAGCTCGACCGTCACGTCGGCATTGCCGTTTGCTGAAACGACGATCGTCTCGTCCGTCGCGCTTCGAACGCAGAGATCGCACACGGCCTCGATGCTGTATCGACCCGCGGGAAGATCAGCAAAGGTAAATTGTCCGCTCGCATCCGAGGTCGTCTCGCGGGTTGTGCCGTTGCCGTCAAGCGAAGTAAGTTGGACCTTGACGCCGTCGGTCTTCGCTGCTGCATTTGTTGTTCTGGGGAGCGTGAGTTTGCCGTTGATGCGGCCCGTCTGTTGAGCCGAGACAGAGACCGTCGCAGCAATTAGTAAAAAGATAAGGCAATAGAGTTTCATTTTTCCTCCGACCTTGCATCCACGCAAGGAGTCGTCCAAGTTGCCAAAGCCGCAGCGACGAAAGTTCCCGGCTTTAACGGTTGCGTGGGCAGCGTCGGGTTCACACCGATCTTCCTTTCATTCTGGCGGCCAAACGATAGTTATCAATAAACTTGCGTCACGCGGGCCTTCCCGCTTGACGGATTTGTGTCGAGGATCACCTCGACGCGAAAGATCTCGCGAATATTCGCGGCCGTTAAGACCTCTCTCGGCGCACCTTTGTGCACGATCCTGCCCGCGGCAAGCATCACGACCTCGTCGGCGAATTCCGCCGCAAGATTCAGATCGTGCGTGATGATCGCGGAGGCATATTGCTGCGTCGCACAACGCTCGACCACGAGTCGGAACATCAGCGTCTGATGCGCAAGATCGAGATTCGCCGTCGGCTCATCAAGCAGAAGAACGCGACCTTGTGCGGCGAGGGCACGCGCGAGCACGACACGCTGGCGCTCTCCGCCCGATAGGTTGTTCATCAGGCGATCTTTGAAATTCTCAAGCTCGCAAGCCGCAATGGCGCAAGTTGCGGCCTCGAGATCCTTCGCGTCCTCCCAGCCGAAAGAACTTCCGTAAGCGAATCTTCCCGTCAGCACGAACTCGCGGACCGTCACCGGAAACCTTGATTCTGTCTCCTGCGCAACGACAGCGACGCGGCGTGCGATCTCTCCTCTTGAAAGCGAAGCAAGCGAGGTGCCGTCAAGCAAGACCTCGCCCGACGAGATCGGGACCGAACCGTTCAACGCCTTAAGAAGCGTCGTTTTTCCCGCACCGTTCGCGCCGACGATCGCCGTGATCTTGCCCGGCGATAGGCAGAGGCTCGCGTCGGAAAGAACTGTCCTTCCGCCGTATTGAACAGATATTTCGCGGGCCTCAAGCATCAGTTCTTTCTCAGCAAGTAAATAAAAAGAGGAGCACCGAGCAATGCCGTTACGGCTCCGACCGGAAGCTCACGCGGGGCGATCGCAACCCTTGCGGCGAGATCCGCGAGCACGACGAATGCGGCACCGGCGATGGCCGACATCGGCACTACGATCCGATTGTCACTCCCGACCGCAAGCCGCAGGAGATGCGGCACTATCAGCCCGACATATCCGACCGAACCGCTCGCGGCGACGGCCGCACCGACGACAAGGCTCGATGCTCCAAAGACGAGCAGCCGAACGCGTCCCACCTCGACGCCAAAATCCACTGCATCGCGTTCGCCAAGCATCATCAGATTTAACGCTCTTGATTGCGAAGCCAGGATCGCAGTCGCTATGACCGCAGCTCCAAAACTTAAATAGACGCCGCTCCAGGTTGCCTGCGAAAGGTCGCCGAGCAGCCAGAACGTAAAGCTCCTCAGGCGTGCCGCATCAAGCAGCGTCGTCAGCATTATGATCACGGATGAAAGGAACGTCGTGACGATCACGCCAGAAAGCACGAGACGTTCGACATTCATCCCCGCACGCGTTTTCGCGAGGCTGTAAACAACGACGGATGCGATCGCGGCTCCGGCAAATGCAAACAACGGCCTCGCAAACACGTAATTCCCGAAAACCACGAACGCCAGCATCGTCCCCAATGCAGCTCCGTTCGAAACGCCCAGAAGATACGGTTCTGCCAGCGGATTCCGAAGCAAAGCCTGCAAACCCGCACCCGCAACAGCAAGGCTCGCACCGACGCACGCTCCGAGCAGAACACGCGGCATCCGAATATCGAAAAGTATCGCCCGCTCGCCGGCATCGTTCGAAAATGGCGATGCCCATTCCGCGCCAAAAAGAAGCGCCGCCGCAATCGCCGCCGCAAGCACGACAAGCAAAACAACTGCGATCTTTACGGCGCGCTTCATCTATTTCGCCTTGAACGCCTCCGGGTGAAGGTCGCGGGCCGTTATCTCGATCGCATCGACGATACGCGGGCCGGGACGCGACAGAAGATCGGCATTTACACGAAAGACCTGTCCGCTCTTGACCGCCTTTGAATTTGCGAATGCGGAGTTCGGCTCTTGATTTCCTTCCTGATCCGAGATCACGATGGCGTCCGGATCGAGCTTTAACGCGGTCTCACGGCTTATTTTTGGATACGCGCCGGGAATCTCGCGGGTCACGGATTCGCCGCCCGCTATCTCCACAACTTCGTTTAGATATGCGTCGCTGCCTGCGGTAAACAGCGGCTCTTTTGATATTTGGACGAAAACACGCCGCTTCGGACGGCCCGTCACTTGTGCTTTGACCGCATCGATCCGCTGCCGCAATCCCGCGACCGTCTTCTCGGCCTCAGCCTTTGTGCCGAGAATGTCGCCGATCGTCAGCGCACTTTTGAGGACGTCCTCGACCGATCTCGCATCAACCACATAAACGGCGATGTCGCGTTCTGCAAGCGTTCGCATGAACGCCTCTATCTGCGACGCGGTCGAGACGAAAACGACGTCCGGCTTCAGCGCAATGATCGCCTCCATATTCGGCGTCATCGTATCGCCGATCTTCTGAACGGACTTTGCCGCCTCGGGAAAATCACAATACGTCGTGTCACCGACCAATTTGTCGCCGCCGCCGACGGCATAGATGATCTCAGTGAGATTCGGAGCAAGGCTAACGACGCGTTTTACTTCGCTTGGCAGTGAAACATCGCGTTCGAGTGCGTCGCGGAAGACACGTGCGTCGGCCCGTTTATCAACCGCCGGTGTGGGATCGCAGGCTCCGGCGGCCAAAGACACAAGAGCCAGGGCAACAAGGACCAACCACTTAAATTCAAAAGACCGCACCTGCATTTTCCTCATCTTGAGCGTTCAAGCTCCAAGGAAACAGGGGCGGTCGTCGTGATCTAACCCGTGCTGGCCCTCGATGCTTTTACGCGAAACATCCTATTGTAGGCAGCAGCTTGCAGGACAGGTGGCCCGACTTTTACGGTGACGCGATCGCGCAGGAGTTGCACCTGCTTTCCCTGTTCATTTGCAAGATGATGTGAATTATCAATCACCGGACGCATCCGGCAACCTTTGAGTGTATAGCACGTTACGGCAAATCAACTAACGCCCTTCAGCGTTTATTTGTCTGAGTAGGCGAGCTTGATCGAGTTCATCCCACGCATGATCACGCGCTGTCGCCGGACGACACGCTTTCGATTTTTGGCGGGATTGAAGATATTCAGCGGGCTCGGGATCATAGCGGCAAGGAACGCGGCCTCGTCACGGGTCAGATCGGACGCCGATTTCTTAAAATACGTCCGCGATGCCGCCTCCGCTCCGTAAACGCCGTCACCCCATTCGATCACGTTCAGATAGATCTCCAGTATTCGCTTCTTTGTGAGTTCCCGTTCGAGAAAGTACGTATAGACGGCCTCGCGGCCCTTTCTGAGGAAATTGCGGTCCTCGGAGAGGAAAAGATTCTTTGCAAGCTGCTGTGAGACGGTCGACGCACCTCGCTTAAAGCTCGGCATCGGCGGGATCCAATCATTCGGATCGTAATCGCCCTCTTCGCGGGCCTCTTTTTCGCCCTCCTTTACGGCCTCGTCCCACGCCTTTTGAATCGCGTCCCAATCAAAGCCGTTATGCTGAAAGAATCTTGCGTCTTCGCCCGCAAGCACGGCCCGCTGCAGATTTGGGCTGATCTGGTCGATCGGCGTCCAGATCATAAATTTCTTTGGCTCGCGGCCCTCCGCACGGGCTTCTGAAAGACGGTATTCGATCAGCGAAGATGTGGTCGGGTTCTCGGTTCTGAGGCTTGATATCGAGGGAAACGTGATCACCTCATAGGCGAGCCATAGAACGATCGCACCGGCGAAAATCAAAAATAAGAGCTTGATCCAATACCACATCTTGTGCTTTCTTGCGAAATGTTAATAATTAGTGAGCGGAATGTAAAAACTAAAAATTGTTTACTTCCAAAAGCGGACTGATTACTATTCTACTATGGGTCAGTATGACAACGTCGTCTCGGTGATCTTGGGCGGCGGAGCCGGCTCCCGCCTGTTCCCCCTCACCGGTGAAAGGTCAAAGCCTGCGGTTCCGCTCGGCGGCAAATACCGCCTGATTGATATTCCCGTTTCCAACTGCATAAATTCCGGGATTACGCAGATCTTTGTCCTTACACAGTATAATTCCGCCTCGCTGAATCGGCACGTTTCGACGACGTATCGATTCTCCTCGTTCTCGACCGGATTTGTCGAAGTGCTTGCGGCAGAACTCACGCGCGACAATCCCGAATGGTTTCAGGGAACGGCCGACGCCGTGCGGCAGATGCTTCCGCATGTGCGTGACTGGCATGTAGATACGCTGCTAATTCTCTCGGGCGACCATCTCTATCGGATGGATTACTCAAAATTCCTGGAGCGGCATTTTTCCTCCGGGGCCGACCTGACGGTTTCGGTAATTCCTTCGCGGCGGGAGGATGCCGAGGAGTTCGGACTGCTCAAAACTGACGACACCGGCCGCATCATTGAGTTCAAAGAGAAGCCGAAGGGCGCCGAGTTAGACGCGATGCGGGTCGATACTCGCTCACTTGGCCTGACGGACGCCGAGGCAGAAGCTCGCCCGTTCCTCGCCTCGATGGGTATCTACGTATTTAATTATGCAAAGCTCGTCGAGCTGCTGAGTACAGACCGGACGTGGGTCGATTTCGGGAAGCAGATCATTCCCGCCGCCATCGAAAAGTATTCAGTTCAGGCACATCTATTCAACGGCTATTGGGAAGATATTGGTACGATCCGAGCGTTCTATCAGGCGAATCTTGACCTTGCGTCGCCCTTGCCGAAATTCAACTTTTTCAACGCGGCGGCACCGATCTACACGCGCAGCCGATACCTGCCACCGTCGAAGGTCCACGATTGCACTGTTGATAATTCAATGATCAGCGAAGGCTGCATCTTGAGCGGCGTAACGATAAAGAATTCGATCGTCGGCCTTCGTGCCCGCATCGACAAAGGCGTCGTGATCGAGAATTCGATCGTGATGGGCTCCGATATTTTCGAAGCGATCGAAGATATACGCGACAATCTCGAACGTCAGATACCGCACATCGGCATTGACGAGAACACGGTGATCCGGAATGCGATCATCGACAAGAACGTCCGCATCGGCAAAGACGTTCAGTTGATAAATCGCGAAGGGATCGAGCATTATGACGCGCCCGACCGATCGTATTACATCCGAGATAAGATAATCATCATCCCGAAGAACGCGATCATCCCCAACGGCACCGTTATTTGAGACCGCGGCAGAAACGAGAAAAGCGTGGTATCATCGCAAACGGTTTTTCACTTGCATTACAACGAATAGTTTCACTGTCTTGACTTGCGGCTGACCTCAAAAGATCAGCCTTCACGGCCTGAGGTCTCTTGAGATCGAACGGGAGAACGCTTGTCCGCTGGCTTTGCTTAGTTTTTAGATCAATTTCAAATTTTCTTAATTGGAGGAGTCGTGTGAACAAGAAATATTTTCTCGCGTACGGCGGTTTGATCTTTATAGGCCTTGTCATTTCCCTTGCGCTCGTAACTGCAGGGATCGAGGCGGCAACGATCTTAAGTGAAGGTTTTGAGGCCGGAGGCAAAACTGCGTACGCAGGCGGCAACGTGACGCTCGGAACCGGCAGCTGGTATATGAATGACGCTCTGACGGGCAATTCGTCGAGCGATCGAAAGACAGGCTCGTATTCGGCTCGGGTCCGAAACACTGGAAGCGTTAGAATGAACTTTAACGTGTCCTCTGCCGGAACATTCTCGGTAAAGCACGCTAAATACGGCTCGGACGGAACGAGCACCTGGGAGCTGTGGAAGTCAACGAACAACGGTTCGTCGTGGACAAAGGTCGGCTCGACCGTAACCACCAATTCAACGTCGCTAACGACTGCGAGCTTTACGGTGAATTCTTCCGCTCCGATACGGTTTGAGCTTAGGAAGGTTTCGGGCAGTTCAAATCGCATCAATTTTGATACGATCTCGATCACCAACTACACCTCATCGACCCCGACGCCAACACCGACTCCAACACCAACCCCGACTCCGACGCCGCCGCCTTCTTCAAACGTCCACCTGACGATGGGCAATCCGTCGAATGCAGCGACCAACGTCAATACGCCGCTTAACTACCTGATGGAGAAATCGACCTATGCACTCTCCTACAACAATGACGATCGTCGTCCGAATTGGGTTTCGTGGCATTTAGCATCGAGCTGGCTCGGTTCGACGCCGCGGCAGGATGATTTTCGCCCGGACACGACACTTCCGTCGGGCTGGTATCGCGTGACCGGTTCGGACTATTCGGGTTCGGGATACGACCGCGGCCATATGTGTCCGTCGGGCGATCGAACGCTTACGGTTTCGGACAATTCATCGACATTCCTGATGACGAATATGATCCCGCAAGCTCCTGACAACAATCAGGTAACGTGGGCGTCCCTTGAAACCTATTGCCGCACACTCGCCGGCCAAGGGAACGAACTTTACATCATTTCGGGCGGCTGGGGCGTCAACGGCTACATCGGCTCGGGAAATGTTGCGTTGCCGAACTACACATGGAAGGTCATCATCGTCCTGCCGAATGGGTCGAATGACGTTTCGCGGGTGACGACATCGACCCGCACGATCGCAGTCCTGATGCCGAATCAGAACAACATAAGCAGCGATTGGAGAACCTTCCGCACCTCGATCGATGATATTGAAAGTTTGACCGGTTACGATTTCCTTTCGAACGTCCCGACATCGATCCAAAGTGTGATCGAATCGACCGTCGATTCGAGCTTCGTCGCCGATTGGGAGGTTAACCTCGATCAGTGGGCGATCGACGAGGCAAAGGCCGAGCGGGCACATCAGGAAACCGACCAGAGGAGAAAGAAGTAAGGATCTTCTCGGACGTTAAATATAAAAAGGCCGTCGCTTTCTCATCGAGGGCGACGGCTTTTTACCTTGCCGCTTAGATTCCTGCCAGCGTCCGCCGGCTATCGCCGACGATGTAGCTGGTCTTCGCCCTTACAACGACGTTCGGACGATACACGCGTATCTTGATCTGCCGACGCTCGCCGGCATTCCCAACCTTATCCGGATAGTATCCAAGCGTATATTGCCGACGGAGCTCTTCTGCAATACCCGTAAAGGCTGCCTGCAGGTTGGAGATCGAATCCGCCTCGAACTCACGTCCGCCCGTCTTTTGCGCCAGGTCAAGAAGATATTGCCGACCGCGTTCGTACTCCTGGCGGGTGCCGCCGCCGGGTGCTCCGCCGCCAACACGAACGTTACCGCCGAGGATGATCGCACCTAGAATATCCGCCATCGTCGGACGCCTGTTCTGACGGCCGGGCGAGCTCACTCCGCCGTTCACATCGGTCGAAGTATCAAATCGTATCGGATAGAAAAGCGCGTCCAGCTCTTCGGCCGCAGCGGTCGTACCCTCGATCGTTGCACGGCTTGATGTCGTATCAACACCGTCCGTAAAAAGCACCACGGCTTTTCGGCCCTGTATGCCCGACAGACGCCGTCGTATGACGTCATCGACCGCGTCGTAGAGGCTCGTGCCATCGCCGAATTCCGCCTGTTGGATCGCACTCTTCAGCTCGTAACGATCGTTTGTGAGTTGGCTAAGAACGTGGATGTGCTCGTCGAACGACATCACCAAAACTCGGTCCGCCGGCCGCAGATTATCGACAAACGTCATCGCCGCCCGTTGGATCTCGTCCATCCGAAACTGCGTCGAGGGGCTGACATCCAGCAGCAAGATCACCGTGAACGGCTGTTCGACCGACTGAAAATACTCGACCTTTTGGGGAGCTCCATTCTCGAATATCTGAAAATCCCTCTGCGTAAGCCCGGAAATGAAGCGGCCATCGCGATCGAGCACCGATACCGGCATCGTTACGAGGTTCGTCTCGACACGGATGACGTCATCGTCGCCCGCGGTCGTCTCCGCCGTCGTGTCCACGGTCGCCGGCGCATTTTGTGCGCCGCCAAGCACCGGCGGGCGGCCACGATCCGGGGTCGGAGTTGGTATCGGCGTCGGTGCTACACGAGGACGCCTCGAACGATCACTTTGGCCAAATACGGCAAGCCCAAGGACACAAACCGCAAGCAGAAGGAAGAAAATTCGTTTGATCGACATCGACGTCTCCAAAAAATACCGACACTTTTAGCCGTTGATAAGAGGAGAGTGATTCTTTGATTAAGACATAAGCATGTGAGTTGCTAAGAATCTCGCTCGAGGGCCGCGAACGCGAGGTCGTGGAACCTCCTTCGCACGGAGTTGATGTTAACGAGCGGGAGTTCGTGGTGATGCGTGCGGTTGGTAAGCAGGATAAATATTGCCTCTTTGACGGGGTCGATCCAAAGGCTTGTGCCCGTAAACCCAAGATGGCCAAAGCTTTGCGGCGACAGGCGACTTCCCGCGGTCGATTCCGGAGTGGTCGCCAACTGAAACCCGAAAGAGCGATCTTCGGCCGCACCATCGCCCGTAAACTTTGTTGTAAACAACCCGCAGCTCTCCGGGCGCAAGAGCGTCGTCGTGTTAGCAAGGAACTGCGAGGCGAGCTCGAACGTCTCTTCCGCGGTCGAAAAGAGCCCGGCGTGGCCCGCTGCACCGTCCATAAAGTACGCGTTGCCATCGTGAACCTCGCCCCAGATCTGGCCCTTGCGAAGCCATTTATCCGCCCGCTTTCGTGCCTCGTCGCCGGCAAGATACCCTTCGCTCTCGCAGGTTTCGCGTTCAAACCGATTACCGCGCTCGGATGCCGCAATTCTGTGCCGTAGAGAAGCCGCCGGACGATAGCTCGTGTCTTTGAGCCCGAGCGGCCGAAAGATCATTTCAGATGCGGCCTCGTCGATCCGTTTGCCGGTCAGCTTCTCGATAACGAACGCGAGAAGAATAAAATTCAGATCGCTGTAAACTACGCCCTGGCCGCTTTTGAGCGGCGTTTCGAGAATGACATCCAATACACCTTCACGGCTGTCCGCGAGTAGATAGAGCGGACGCCACGCCGGAAGCCCACTCGTATGCGTCGCAAGCTCCAGTATCGTCGTGTCTTTCAGGCCAGTGTCCGAACTTTCAACCAGCACCTCCGCCAAACGCGTATCGAGAGCAATTTCGCCGCGATCGACAAAGATCGCCGCAAGCAGCGTCGTTACAAGCACCTTTGTCAGGCTAGCAAGGTCGTAGATCGTGTCGATCTTCGCAACTATCAACTCAGGCTCGACGACGGCATTTCCGAGCGGATCCGCATATTTCTGCCCGTCTTTCCGCCCAAAAAGATAGACCGCAGACGGGAGATCACCCGCCGCGATACGCTCAAGCAGCAAGTCGTTTATATTTTTCTCCTGCAAATAGTCCATAAGAGCAGAACACTGCTGCCGGCTTGTCGCCTACGGAAATGCGACTTCCCTCTGTTCATCAGTATGTTCACGCAGTTCTTTCTTCACATATTTATGCCCAAGGGTCGCAAGAATGATTTGGACACCTTCCCGGCGGGCAAACTTCATTGGTGCTATAAAATCGCTGTCCCCAGTGATAAGGATAATGCGCTCCACGATGCCCTTACTGGCAAGCCAGGCAACATCGAGCCCAATCTTCATATCGACACCTTTTTGTTTAATGTCGGGAATAATATCGTCAGCTGTGAGCGGACGACCACTCCTTGAAATCTGCCGGACTGCGTCGTGACTCAGCCGCCAGCCCTGAAAGGCAACTTCGCCTGAACGGAACGCCACATTGTTCGTCTGTTTAAGATCTTCGATCAACCTCAGGTTGTGAGCGTATGTTTTGCGCGCGGTCATATCTACCTCATTCCCGCTGATGGGATGCTGCAGCTTGAAGCTGCCCGGCGGACAATGGTAGCAATAGATGCGGAATAGCTCCTCCCGCTCACTATCAAGGCATTTTAGTGCGAGGTGGTGCAGATCTGGTGCGGCAACATATCTGCCCAGCGATCTGTGGAGCTTGTTGACGGCAAAGCCGAGATCGATCAGAACAGCGGTCTTTTTCTTCATATTTGGGATGTGGATTGAACTCAGGAGGTCGCTAACGTATTGACATACATGGGTTTCTAGCCTATTATCAATACATCCGAACGCCGCTAGGGCGGCAAATGTTCGAAAGACCTCTGTTCTTGCAAACTATACCGCAAGAGCAGGGGTTTTTCACTTGTCGATCGGTAGCTTTCTAGAGCATCGGCCAATTGACAGTCGCCGAATATAAAAATACGATTCTACCTTATTCTAAATTGGAGGTTCCTTGGCAAATATGAGCAAAGCTAAATCAGCAAATCTTATCCTAAAACTTTACGACCTGCGTCGCGAGGAGACGATGCGGAAGGCCCGCAACTGGGTCTTTACGTTCGCACCAAAGAGTGCGGACGATATTCTAACCACGATGATGGATCCGGAAGTCGGAGCATATCTTCGAATGGTCTCGTCGTATTGGGAAATGGCCGCAGCGATGGTGAATCAAGGTGCGATAGACGCCGACCTTTTCGGCGAAACGAATGGCGAGCATTACATCGTCTATGCGAAGATCGAACCCTTCCTGGCGGACCTTCGTGAAAAAATGGGGTCGCCCGAGGCGTTCAAGAACCTTGAGAAGCTGATGGCATCAACTCCCGAGAATACGGCGCGTCTCAAGAAGACCCAGGAGTGGCTTCAGTCATTTGCGGAACAGTCGGCGGCTCAGCAGGCCGGCTAGCAGCTGCAAAAAAGTAACGCGAAGCGCAGAGCTTTTTTCAAAAAGCTCTGCGCTCATTTTTTTACAGGTCCAGCCTTGATCGATGTGCCTCGATCCTTTCAAGTACACCGACGGCAAGTTTCAACGCCCGCAGTCCGTCCTCGCCGGTGATCGCCGGTGCCAAATCATTCTCGATCGCGTCGATAAATGCCGTGATCTCGGCTCGCAGCGGCTCTACATCCTTGATCTCCAAACGGTCGATCGAGATGCCGTCGAGCAGATTCGACGCGTCGGGCTTTAGCGAGGTCAGCGATGCGAATTTCGTCGCGTAATCAAGAACGACATAAGAATTCGTTTGGTAGAATCGCGTCTTCCTGATCTTTTCCGTCCCGATCCTGGAGGCGGTGATATTCGCGACCGTGCCGTTCGCAAATTCGATTCGGGCGTTTGCCGCATCAACCTTATCGGAAATAACCGGAATGCCGACCGCATGTATCGCCGAGACGGCCACGTCCTCGCCGACCAGCCACTGAACGGCATCGAGGTCGTGGATCATAACGTCCAGAACGACATCGACATCAAGCGAGCGATTCGGAAAAGGCGATACTCGATGTATCTCAAAATATAAGGGCGTCGTGACACGCGGCCTCAACGCCACCATCGCCGGATTGTATCGCTCGAGCTGCCCGACCATCAGCTTCGCACCCGAACCGCGAGCGGCGTCGATCATCCTTTCTGCGTCCGCAACGGTCGAGGCAATGGGCTTTTCGACAAGCACGTGTTTGCCCGCTTCAAGAAATGCACATGCGATGTCGGCGTGAGTTTCGGTTGGTGTCGCGATCGAAACGGCATCGACCTTATCGAGCAGCTCTCGCCAATCGGTGAAGTGCGGTGCACCGTTCTCGCGTGCGATACGTTTCGCTGTTTCAACATCAACATCGCACGCTCCTGCGAACTCGATGCGGCCTTCGTGAGCCAGTTCTGCGTAATTCCGTGCGTGATGCCGCCCAAGGCTGCCTACGCCGATCGCCGCGAACCGTATTTTTCTATCATTCGCCATTTCTTGTAAGCTCTTTTTAGAGTGATACTTAACATTCTGTTCCTTAATGGCGGAAATTACAAAATCCACATTTGATCCACCGCAGATAATTGCGCGTACCGCAAAGATCGCTCTCGCGGCACTCGCCTTTGCGGCGTATTTCACCGGATTAACGCTGCCATTGATGGGGCCGGACGAACCTCGATATGCGCAGGTCGCTCGCGAAATGTTCGACCGCGGCGATTGGATCACGCCGACGCTCGGCGGCAGCCTTTGGTTCGAGAAACCGGCGTTGCTCTATTGGCTCGAAAAGGTCGCTTATCACATCTTCGGTGTAAATGAATTCTCCGCCCGCATCGGCCCTGCAGTTTTTGGCATCGGTATCATCTTTTGCCTTTATCTTCTCGGTAGGTCGATCGGCCGCGGTGCTCTTTTTGCGGCGATCGCGGCATCGACCGTCGGCCTTATCGCGTTCGCACACGGTGCAAGCTTTGACATCATCCTGACGCTGCCGATCACCGCAACGCTCGTCGCGTACTACCTGCATCAGAATTCAAAAAGTCCGCGTGGTTTTCTTGCCGCCGCATACTTCTTTCTCGGCGTCGGCCTGCTCGCAAAAGGCCTTGTCGGTGCGATCTTCCCTGTCGGCATCATCTTTTTCTATCACGTCGTCCAATGGAAACGTCCCACACGCTCCGCGTTCACGAGTCTGATATGGGGCGGGTTTATCACGCTCATAACGGCCGGTGTCTGGTATGTTCCGATGTACGTCGAACACGGATATTACTTCATCGACCAGTTCTTCGTGCAGCATCATTTTCAGCGCTTCACCTCGAACAAATACCAGCACCCGCAGTCGTTCATCTTCTTCTTTTGGATGCTGCCGGTGCTCGCACTTCCGTGGGCTCCGTTTGCGATCCTCGAACTCTGGAAACTTTTCCGCAGCCGATTTCTTCGGCACGACCCGCAGCAGAACTCCGGTGATGACCTCGGAACATTCGCCGCGGTCTGGCTGCTCCTGCCGCTGTTTTTCTTTTCATTTTCGGGGTCGAAACTGCCCGGCTATATTCTGCCGGCGGTGCCGGCGGCTGTGATTCTTGCAGGCTTATTTGCGGTTCGACTTGATACTGCAGCCTGGATAAGAAAACTGATCCCTGCAGCCGCCGCTCTGACGCTCGCCGCGAGTGTGCTGGTGATCATTTTTTATCTTC
This sequence comes from Acidobacteriota bacterium, assembly GCA_019639195.1. Taxonomy (GTDB): domain Bacteria; phylum Acidobacteriota; class Blastocatellia; order Pyrinomonadales; family Pyrinomonadaceae; genus OLB17. The sequence goes on from JAHBSI010000001.1 coordinate 88,939, forward strand.
CCGGCTTTGCCGAGTCAGATTCCGTCAAAGCTGCGATAGCCGACGCCAACGCCCAGGGCTTCGAAAATGCTCCCGTTCTCGGGCTTCATACCGTCTCGCACAACGCCGAATTTTACGCGCCGGGCCGCCTCGTCCGAATGCCGGACGGCAAGCAGAGACGCTTTCTCGGCGCCGCAGAAATTAAGGAATACATAGTGTTGTATAACGGCGGGAAACCGGTGCTCGTCATCGTGCCGCGTGAGTTTCTCGAACGGCTCCAGGCCTTCGACGGCCTGCGGACAAAAGTGGTTCATCAAACGGCCGAGGACGTACTCGTTGCCGCCTCCGCGGCGCCCTAAGCTAATCTTCAGCAGCTCGACGCAAACGATCCATCAACGCGCGGCCAATTCCCGTTTCAACGGCCTTTTGGCAAAAGATGACTTCGATTCCCTCGGCGTCGCATTCGCGAAAGAACGCAAAGAGCCGGCGTGCGTATTCCTCGACAGAGGTGCAAATTTCGACCTTGTCGAAGTTTGCGCCTCCGCCGTCAAGCCCGATAAATGCCGCGTGAATTTCCCGGCCGCATTCTGCCGCATCATCCACGAGCGCGACCCTCGCACGCGGCGAATAATGCTTGTGCCGCATCCCGGGACTTGCCGCCGCATCGCTCATCACGCCGGAAAAAATTTCTGCACCTGCGACGGCCGTCCTGATCTCTTCGATACCGATCGCACCCGAACGCAGAACGATCGGCACTTCGCCCGTGCAGTCAACGACCGTCGATTCGAGCCCGATCTCGGTCGCCTCACCCTGCAAGATACAATCGACCCGGCCGTTAAGATCCTCGAATACAGCGTGCCACGTTGTCGGGCTCGGACGCCCCGAAATATTTGCGGACGGCGCGACGACCGGCGTTTCACACGCCGCTAGAAATCGCCGAGCCAAGTCGTTCCTCGGCATTCTTATCCCGATCGTTTCAAGCCCGGCGGTCGCGATCAGCGGTACGCGTTCCGCCTTTCTGAGAACAACTGTCAGCGGTCCCGGAAAGAATGCGTCGATCAGCTTGCGAGCGGGATCCGTGACCTCGACGGCTAACTCACCGATCTGCTCAAGGTGCCCGACGTGAGCAATAAGAGGATTGTCTGCCGGCCGCTGCTTCGCCTCGAAGATCTTTGCAACAGCCGTTTCATCAAAGACATTCGCCCCAAGGCCATAGACCGTCTCGGTCGGAAACGCCACCACGCCGCCGCGTCTGATGAACGCCGCAGCTACCTCCGGATCCGTGGTCAGCAGTGTTTCCATAAGCTGAAAGTCTGTATAACACGCGGTTGAATGTCAACGCGACACTGCGGATCGGCCTTCGTTTGTTTGGCATCGGCGATGCGGTAAAATTTAGGTGTGACGATCGCCGAAAAGTTGAATACCCTGCCCAGAGACGCCGGCATTTACATCCACAAGAATGCCGCCGGGAAGATCATCTACGTCGGCAAGGCAAAGAATCTACGGAACCGCGTTCGGTCATATTTTCAATCAAGCCGCAATCACGATCCGAAAACACGGCAGCTCGTGCGGCTCATCGCGGACTTTGAATTCATCGTCGTCGATAATGAGGTCGAGGCTCTCGTTCTCGAATCGAACCTCATAAAAAAATTCAAGCCGCGATTCAACGTTCTTCTCAAGGATGACAAATCCTATCCGCATCTGAAGCTCACGAACGAACCTTTTCCGAAGGTCGTCATCACACGAAAGATCCTTCGCGACGGCTCGTTCTATTTCGGCCCGTTTCTTCCCGCGGCACTCGCCCGCAAGACGCTGAATCTCGTGAATCGCGCGTTCCAGCTCCGCACTTGTGAGATCGAGATCGACGGCAAACTTCCGCGTCCTTGCCTCGAATATCATCTGAAACGCTGCCTCGGCCCGTGCGTCAAAGGCCTTTGCACGCAGGAGGAATATCAGGAGGCGGCGGCCGACGTCAAAGCTCTTCTCGAAGGCAAGAATAAGGAACTTGCAAAGGACCTCGAGAAGCGAATGTGGCTCTTCTCTGAAGACGGGAAATATGAGCTCGCCGCAAAATACCGCGACCTTCGCGACACCGTTCTCGCGCTAAGCGAAACGCAAAAGATGGCGATGACCGCCGAAAAGGACATCGACATCTTCGGGTTCTATCGCGAAAAACAGCGGCTCGCACTCCAGCTTTTTACGATGCGGGAAGGCAAGATCGTCGGCCGCCGCGAATTCTTTTGGGAAGACATTGTCGAGGATGAGACGCTCGATATCGGCGAATTTTTCGGCGAGGTCCTTTCGCAGTATTACTCGACCGACTACGTGCCGCTGGAGATCCACGTGCCGGTCGATTTTGATGACCGTGCCGTTCTCGAACAAGCTCTCACCGAACGCAGAGGCCGCCGCGTCCGCATCTTTCATCCGAAGATCGGCACCAAACGGCACCTCGTCGATCTTGTCACAACGAATGCGAAGATCGCGTTCGAACAGCGTTTCCGCGTCCTCAAGCCCGATTCGGCAAAGGTGCTCGAAGAGCTTCAGGAAGTTCTCGAACTGCCACATTTTCCCGAACGCATCGAGTCGTTCGACATCTCGAACATTTCGGGTTCGGAGAACGTCGCGGGCATCGTCGTCTTTGAGAATGGCAAGCCCGCACGTGCCGCATATCGACGCTTCATCATCAAGACGGTCGAAGGTGCGAATGATTTTGCGTCGATGCACGAAGCCGTCTTTCGCCGTTATCGACGCTCGGTCGAAGAACAGACACCGTTGCCGCAGCTGATCTTTATCGACGGCGGCAAAGGCCAGCTTTCTGCCGCCGCGGCCGCAATGGCATCTCTCGACCTCGAACAGATAATGCTCGTCGGCCTCGTCAAGCCGCCGAAACGGCACAACGAGATCTCGCACCTGCTCATTCACGGCCGCGAAGATTCTCCGATCCCCTTCGACCGCAATTCGCTAGCCTTTCGGCTCGTGCTGCAGATCCGTGAGGAAACACACAAGACCGCGATCGAGTTTCACCGCAAGCGTCGCGAGAAGCGCGATTTCAGTTCTGAGCTGATGGAAATTCCCGGCGTCGGCGAAAAACGAAAGATGAGGCTGCTTCGCGAATTCGGATCGATCGAGCGCGTTGCAAAAGCAACTGTCGAAGAGCTCGCCAAATTCCTCGGCCCGAAAGTGGCCGCGGAAGTCGCCGGCCATTACGAGAATCAGCGCCGCCTCGCCGAAAAACCGTAAGAGAGCTCGGGTCCGTCCTTTGCAATTTTTCTGTTTTGCGGTGACAATGATGCAGCTTCAACTAAAAGGAGGATTTTTTGATGAGATCATTGCTTGCATTGGGCATTCTGTCTTTTGCCGTTTCATTCTGCGGACTTGCTGATAAGCTCAAGAGCCCGTCCGCACCGTCCGCGAACAGCGCAAATTCGTCGGCTGCAAAGCCCGCACCTGACTCCAGCAGTCAGTCCGACACGCCTTCAGCCGAGAAAGCGACGCCGTCCGCCGCTCAACAGGCGATAATCGATGGCGGCACCGAGACGAAATGGGATGCTCAGGGAATTTCGTGGAAATTGCCCGCAGGTTGGAAAAAGATGGACGTCGGCAAGGAGACATTTAACTACAGCTCGCCCGACAACGCCTTTTTGCTTGTGAATATCTCAACGCTCGGCGACAATTTCCCGACCGATGTCAGTCTGAAAGCCTACTACGACCAGGCGATCCAGCAGATGCGAAACGGTAAATACGAATCGGCGAAAATGGTCGAGATCGACGGCATTCCCGGTGTCGAGTTTGTCGAAGCACCGCCCGAAGGCAAGGACGATCCTCGCCGGCATCAGTGGATCGGATATCGAAAATATCTCGGCCAAACGCAGATGCTCAACGTGATGACATCGACAAAGGCCTCGAATTTTTCGAAGCACTCGGATGATTTTCCGGCGATCCTTTACTCGATGAAAGCGACGAAATAGCTTTTTAGAAAAACCTTACGCAAGAGTAGGCGCGTCTGAATGCGGGATGAAACACCTGCGGCAGCGCGCCTCATATTTGTCCGCTGCACCGACCTCGACGCGGGCCTCCGATTCGACCGTTCGCTGCGAATAATTCGCCGTCGAACCGCATTTGACACAGATCGCGTGTGTTTTTGTGATGAATTCCGCGATCGAAAGCAGCTGCGGCATCGGCTCAAAAGGCTTGCCCATAAAGTCCTGATCGAGCCCCGCGATGATCACGCGCTTGCCTGAGCTTGCAAGCTTGTTCACGGCATCAATGATCTCTTCGTCAAAGAATTGTCCTTCGTCAATTCCGACGACCTGCGTGTCCTCGGAAATGTGCGAGAGCATCTCGGCCGTCGTCGAAACTGGGATCGAATCGTGCTTTTGTCCCGAATGCGACGCGATCTCCTGCTTCGAATATCGTGCGTCGATCTGCGGTTTGAAGACAAGCACCTTCTGCCTCGCGATCCTTGCGCGATTCAATCGCCGGATCAGCTCCTCGCTTTTACCCGAGAACATCGAACCGACTATCACCTCTATCCAACCCGTTTCATTCGCACGGGCCTTACGGCGTTCTTCCGAATTATCGAACGCAAATTCCTCGACCATAATCTACGAAAAATAGAAGTTACCACACGTGAGGCGGCGAATGCACGAAGCCGTGTGTTAGAAGAGAGCAGTGCCCGTCATCTCGCCCGGCTTTTCGATCGAAAGCAGGCTGAGCAGCGTCGGTGCAACATCGACGAGCGAACCGTCCGAGCGGAGCGTGAGGCCCGCAACATCTTTGCCTGCAATAATTAGCGGGACGCGATTTCTGGAGTTTCGCGGCGGTGCATCAGAATCTTCTTCGGCAAGCATTTGTTCGCATCGCCCGTGCGAAGCCGTCACGACCGCGATGCCGCCCGCGTTTATGACCGCATCGCAAACACCGCCGAGACACGTATCAACGAACTGAACGGCCTCGACCGTCTTATCGAAGCTGCCGGTCTCCGCAACAAGTGTTGCGGCCGGCAGGTTCACAATAAAAACGCCCGAGCCGCGGGACGCAAGGCTCGCGAGAGCTCGGTCGGCGATCTTAAAGCTTTGCGATTCGGGCGTCAGATCGAGCGTCTCGTCCTTTGGCGTCGGCACAAGAATATTCTGCTCGCTTGCGCTTTGCGATTCCCTTGCACCGTTAAAAAAGTACGACAGGTGCGGATACCTCTCCGTCTGCGTCGTCTTTACGTTCACGACGCCCGCGGCGGAAAGCGCGTCGGTCAGCGTGCCCGCACTCTCTTCCGATGGAAATGCGATGGGCAGCTCAAAGCTCGCGTCATATTCCGTCAGGCAGATCGTCTCGATCAGCGGTTTCTTTGCGCCGGTCGAATCCGGCACGGACAGCGAACGGACAAGCTGGCGGATCGTCTCCGGCCTGTGATTGAAATAGATAACGAGATCGCCGTCCTTTACTCGCGTAACCGGTTCGTGATCCTTACCCTCGATCACGATCGGCGCGATGAACTCATCCGCGATGCCGCGCAAGAATGCATTTCGGATCGCGGTTACGGCGTCGCCGCTACGCTCGCCTTCGGCGTGTACGAGCATCGTATAGACACGTGCCGTCCGCTCCCAATTCTCGCGGCTGTCCATTCCGAAATATCGCCCGCAAAGCGTTGCGACACGCCCGACGCCGATCTCCGCCATCTTGATCTCGAGAGCCTCGATGTAAACATCGGCAGTTCGCGGCGGAACATCGACGCCGTCAAGGATCGCGTGTATGTTCACGTCCGAGATCGACTCGGCCTTTGCCATCCGCAGCAAGCCAAAAAGAGTGTTCGTTGATGAGTGAATGCCGCCGTCGCTCAGCAGGCCGATGAGATGGACCGATGCATTTCTGCGTGCGGCGGACTCCATCGCGGCCTTCAGGATCTTATTCTTTGCGAACTTTCCTGACCGAAGAGCTTTCTCGACCATCGAAACCTCGGCCTGTGCGGGCCTGCCTGTTCCCAACGCGAGATGGCCGGCCTCGGGGTTGCCGACCGCACTTTTTTCCTGCCCGATCGCCCGCCCGCACGAGATGATCTCCGTCGAGGCGAATTTGCCGGACAGCGCGTCAAAATACGGGGTGTGCGCCTGGAGTATCGCGTTGCCGTGCACCTCGGCAGACCTTCCCCAGCCATCGAGAAGGATGAGCGCTATGGGCGGTCGTAATGGAGTTTTCGTCGGACTCATTTTCGGGTGCGGGCAGACGCCGCAAAAGTAAGGCTAGCTTCGATTATATCTGATTGCTGCGGTCGGTGAAAGACCAAAGTTCCTCGCCGCTCGTGTCGAGTTTCAGCACGTTTCGGGCCTTCGCTTTGATGGCCGCCTTTGCGTCTTTCAGATGTCGCGTGGTAACGAGTTTGAGCTCGGCGATCAATTCCGGCTCGCCTTTCGCTATCCGGGCCGCGACCTCGATCGCGAACGCACGCACGGCGGTCGGCGCCGTCGGATCGTCGATCTTTGCAAGGCAAATGTCGTAAAGGCGGCCCTCGAATCGCGGCGGGATCGGTGCCGTCTGCAGCAGCCGAAGAATGTTCCGATGAGCACTTTCAAACGCAGGATCCTCGTCCTCAAGCATCTCAACGATTCGCTTGAAATACGGCCCGATGAGCTGCGGATGTTCTTGAACGACGTTCGAAACGGCCCAGGCCGAACGCTGCACGACGCGATATTCCCGCGAAAGGAAAAGTCGTATCAGCTCGGCAAAACGTTCCTTGTCCGAGCCGACATAACTTACGACCTTGAGCATCTGCCGCCGCGAATGCTCGCGCAATATCTCGGCCCGAAGATCCATTAACCGATCTGATAGAACGCCTTTCTGCCCGGATATTTTGCGGAATCGCCGAGGTCTTCTTCTATGCGAAGAAGCTGGTTGTATTTCGCGATCCTGTCCGAGCGGCAAAGGCTGCCGGTCTTGATCTGTCCCGCATTTGTTGCGACCGCAAGGTCGGCGATGAACGTATCTTCCGTCTCGCCGGAACGATGCGAGATCACGGCCGTCATATTATTCGTTCGTGCCAACTCGATCGCGTCGAGCGTTTCGGTGAGCGTCCCGATCTGATTGACCTTTACAAGGATCGAGTTCGCGGCCTTTTTCTCGATGCCCTTTTCGAGGAATTTTACGTTCGTCACAAAAAGGTCGTCGCCGACGAGCTGGACCTTGTCGCCGATCATTTTCGTCAGGTTGATCCAACCGTCCCAATCGTTCTCGGCCATTCCGTCCTCGATCGAGATGATCGGATATTTCCCGGCCCAATCTGCCCAGAACGCCGCCATCTCGTCGGACGAAAGCTCGCGTTTGTCCGATTTCTTGAAGACGTATTTGCCGTCGGTGTAAAATTCGCTCGCTGCCGGATCGAGAGCAAGCATCACGTCATCGCCCGCCTTGTAACCGGCCTTATCGATCGCCTGCAGGATCGTCTCGATCGCCTCTTCGTTCGACGCAAGGTTCGGCGCAAATCCGCCTTCGTCACCGACGCCCGTCGAAAGGCCGCGTGATTTTAGGACGTTCTTCAGGTTGTGAAAGATCTCCGCACCGACACGCAGTGCTTCCGAAAACGAGGGAGCACCGACCGGCACGATAATAAATTCCTGAAAATCCACGTTGTTGTCGGCGTGAGCACCGCCGTTCAGGATATTCATCATCGGAACCGGCAGCGTCTTCGCGTTCGCACCGCCGACGTATCTGTAAAGCGGTATCTCGAGAAACGCCGCCGCTGCACGAGCAGCCGCGAGCGAAACGGCAAGGATCGCATTCGCGCCAAGGTTCGATTTGTTGTCGGTGTCGTCAAGTTCGAGCATCGTCGAATCGATGAGCGTCTGATCGAGCACATCGAGGCCTTCGAGCTCACGGCCGATCTTTTCGCGGACATTTGCGACCGCCTTTTCGACGCCTTTCCCGAGGTAGCGAAGCTGTTCGCCGTCGCGAAGCTCCATCGCTTCGTTCTCGCCCGTTGACGCACCCGAAGGCACGGCCGCACGGCCCTGCGTACCGTTTTCGAGGATCACTTCCGCCTCGATCGTCGGATTGCCGCGTGAATCAAGAATTTCTCGTGCCCAGACCTCTTCGATAAAACTCATTTGTTGTTTCTCTTTACGCTCCTAAAAATTTTCCCGAAACGAGAATTATGTCCTTTCCATCCGCACCTGTAAAATGCGGCGCTTATCGACCTTTTCGATATGGAATACATTGCCGTTGTAGGGCAATGAATCGCCCTCTTCGAGTATCTGTCCGGCTTCGGCCATCAGGAAGCCGGCGATCGTCGTGTACGTCTCCGAAACTGGCAGATTTACGTCCAGGCGCCGATTCATATCACGAACCGCGAGCCCGCCGTCAAGCCGATACGAGCCGTCCGGCAGTTCCAATATCTGATCGTTGACCTCTTCATCATGCTCGTCCGAAATATCGCCGACGATCTCCTCGAGCAGGTCTTCGAGCGTGATGATGCCCTCGATGCCGCCGTGTTCATCGACGACGAAGCCGAAGTGGAACTTCTCCCGCTGCATCTGACGAAGGACGTCTTCGAGCCTTGCGGTATCGACGACATAGCTCGCCTTCATCAGCACATCCGCGAGACGAAATTTCTCCTTTCGCCCGACATAGCTTACGAGGTCTTTGCTGTGCACATAGCCCGCGATATCGTCGAGCGACGTCCGATAGACGGGAATTCGCGAGTATCCGTGTTCCTGAAATGCGGCCGCGATCTCGTCAAACATCGCCGTTTCAGGGATCGCAACTACCTCGGTGCGCGGAACCATCGCCTCTTTCACCGTCGTTTCCGAAAACTCGAACACCTTGTTGATCAGCGTTCGTTCGACGACGTTCAGATGGCCGCTCTCTTCCGAAATGCGGACGAGATTGCGGATCTCATCCTCGGTGTAGCTCGCCGCATGCTCGCCCGCCGCCTCCAATCCGAAAAGGCGAACGGTCTTCGTTCCCGCCCAATCAAGCAGCCGGATCGGATAGTAAAAGACCTTGTAAAAAAGCTGCAGCGGAACAGCGATGATGTACGCGATCTTTTCCGAAAGTTCGAGTGCCGCCGTCTTTGGAGCAAGCTCGCCGAAGACGATATGCAGGAACGTGATGAACGAAAAGCCGACCGCGAATGACACCGTGTGGATCACGGTCGGTGCCGTTAGAACTTCGATGCCGGAGACGCCCGCCGCCCACTGCAGCATCGGCTCCAGTAGCCTTGCGACCGCCGGTTCGCCGACCCAGCCAAGCCCGAGCGATGCGAGCGTGATCCCAAGCTGAGTCGCCGAAATATACGCGTTCAGATGCTCGAGCATATCGAGAAGCCTTGCCGCCGCACGATTTCCATCTGCGGCCTGCGCCTCGATCCGCGATTTGCGAACGGCCACAAGCGCGAATTCGCTCGCTACAAAAAATCCGTTCGCAAAAACTAGAAACACGACAAGAAGCAGGTTCGCGACCGACCACGAAAGTGTCGGCATTGAGAACGTCTCCGAAGCGTCTGCGAAGAGGAAAAAAGAAAGGGTACTAGCAGGGTCGTCCATTCAATATGATCGAGAACCACTCAAGGGGCCTCGATAAGAACTTAACAAGTTCGAGCCGTCATTACATCAACAAACCGCACGAAATGTATCAAAACGCACAAAATGCACAAAATGTATCAAACCGCACAAACCGCACATTTTGCGGAAGATTATAGCATACGGCCTTGCTTCAGCCCTGCATTTTCGTGGTGTCGATCAATTCGTCGATCAGCATTCGGCAGGCGCCGCAGCCGCGGCCGGCACGCGTCGCTTCTGCAAGATCGCGAAATTCCCCAGCCTGCGTTCTCTGTATCGCGGCAAGCAGATCGTCTTCCGCAACGCCAAAACAGGTGCAGACAAGCGGCGAATCTCCGACAAATTCCGAGGCTCTCGCCTTTCGCAAGTTAGCAAATGCCGCCTTCAAAGCCTCGATCGCAACGGTCGCGCACTGTCTCCGCTCGGGCGGAAATTCGCCAAGCTCATCCTCGATCCTCGCGGCAAGTTCCGCGTCCGAAAGCCCGTTCAGATCGGCAAGATCGCGGCCTTCAACACGGGATCCGAGAACCCCGCACGAAGCCGTCATAAAACCGCATCCATTCGTCGCAAACCCAATGCACTCAACAACTTGGCCATCCGCACCGAGCTCAATGCACGCTTCAGCAAAACATCCGCAGACAAAGCTCGCCGCCCGCCCGCATATCGCATTTTCAGACACCGGTCCGGGCCGCGGCGAACGCAGTTTCTCGGCGATTTTTTCGGGATAGACGCTCATTCGCTGACTCTCGAAAGGTGTTGGCTTTTACAACTGCCCCAATTAACACTAACATTATAGTTGTGAGTAAGTTAGGGGCGTTATTTCTCTTCTTGATAGTCGCCGGCGGTATCGCGTGTCATACGGGCGCCGCACCTGTTTCGATATCGAACCGACCGTCATCGATAAACGACCGTCCAACAACGAACATAGTCGAGACTCCATCAAAACCGATCGGCGAAATGACCTGGACGAACGACGCGGGCGAGGTCCAAACACTCGGCGACCTCAAGGGAAAGGCCGTCATTCTGGACTTCTGGGCGACGAACTGTCCGCCTTGCCGCGAAGAGATCCCGCATCTGAATTCGCTGCTCACTCGTTACGGCGGTGACAAGCTCGCGATATACGGCCTGCACGTCGGCGACGCGACCGACAAGGCCGAGATACCGAATTTTATTACGCAAACAAAGCTCGACTATCCGATCGGTTATCCCGAGAAAGCTCTTACGGGTTTTATCTTTGCCTCGACTGATGCAATACCGCAAACGCTCGTCATTGACCGGAACGGCCAGATCGTGAAAAAGGTCGTCGGCTTCAGCGACCGCATCAAACTCGACCTCGATCTGGCGGTCGAGAGCGCCGTGAACGCAAACTGAACCTCCCCAAATTTCTATGCGTGATATTCCCGTCGGAAATGGACGTTTTCTCGTTAATTTTGACGACAAGTATCAGCTGCGCGACATCTATTTTCCGCACGTCGGGGCCGAAAATCATAGCGAGGGATTTCCGTTCCGTTTCGGTGTCTGGGTGGACGGGCGTTTTTCCTGGATCTTTGACGATGATTGGGACCGCTCGATCGGCTATCTTCCTGAATCTGCGGTGACGGACGTCAAACTCGTGAACGCTCAACTTGGCCTCGAGTTTGAATGCCACGACATGGTCTGCAAAGACGGCAATATCTACGTCAAACATGTCTTTGTCCGCGACACGACAGGCAATGAACGCGAGGTTCGCGTCTTTTTCCACCACGATTTTCGCATCTACGAGAACAAGGTCGGCGACACCGCATTTTACGATCCAAAGAGCGGCGGCCTCATCCATTACCAAAAGCATCGCTATTTTTTGATCAACTCGGAACCGCATTTCGATCAGTTTGCGACCGGCCGCAAAGCTTTCCAGAATATGCAGGGCACTTGGCGCGATGCAGAAGATGGCGTCCTAAGCGGAAGCGCGATCTTTGAAGGTTCGGTCGATTCGACGATCGGCGTCCATTTCCGCGTCGGGCCCAACAGTTCGTGCGAAATGTATTACTGGATCGCTGCCGCGACATCCCACGACGAGGTCTCAAAGCTCAACTCGATCGTCGTCGACGAAAAGCCCGCATTGCGCTTCGGTCATCCGCCCGATCAATACGAACATCGAACAAACGTCGATTTTTCCGCGGTCTCCGCCGACATCGTCTCGCTCTATGACCGCAGCCTGCACATCATCCGCACGCAGATCGATGCCGACGGCGCGATCCTCGCGGCCAATGACCACGACGTGACCGAACGCGCCACTGACCACTACAGCTATGTCTGGCCGCGGGATGGAGCTTTCGTCGCAGATACGCTCGTGCGTGCGGGATTTCATTCGATCGCCGCCAACTTCTTCAAATTCTGCTCGCGCATCATTCATCCCGAAGGCTATTTTCTGCAGAAATATAACCCGGACGGAACGGTCGGCTCGGGCTGGCACGCCTATTGGGACACGCGAAATCATCAGCCGATGGTTCCGATCCAGGAGGACGAGACCGCCCTCGTGCTTTGGGCGCTCTGGGAGTTTTATGAGATCACCGGCGATAAAGAGCTCATCTCCGAGCTCTACGAAGATCTGATCCTGCGTGCGGCGGATTTTATCGAGGGCTTTCGCAACGCGGAAACAGGCCTTCCGCTCCCGAGCTGGAATCTTTGGGAAGATCGTCGCGGCATTCACACTTTCACGTGCTCGACCGTGGTTGCCGGCCTTCGCGGTGCAGCGAATTTTGCCGAACTGTTCGAAGATGCGGACCGTGCCGACAAATATCGAAAGGCAGCTGACGCCGTTGTTGGCGGTATGCGGGAGCATCTTTACGACAACGACCTGAAGCGTTTTATGCGCGGCCGCCTCGTCGGCGACAATGACAACAGCCTTTATATCGACCCGACGATAGATGCGTCGCTTTACGGAATATTCTATTTCGGGTGCTTCTCGCCGGACGACCCGCTTGTCACGACGACGATGGAGGCAGTCCGCGATCAGCTGACAAATCCCGGCGAGATCGGCGGTGTCGCACGCTTTCAGAACGACGGCTATATGCGGCAAAGCGACGAATTCCCGGGCAATTCGTGGATCATCTGCACACTTTGGCTCGCGGAATATTACCTTGCGATCGCAAAGGATGTGAACGGCCTCGAACCCGCACATTCGCTGCTCGAATGGGTCACGAGATACGCATTTCCATCAGGAGTTCTCGCCGAGCAGATCGATCCGCGAAATGGCGACCCGCTGTCGGTGTCGCCGCTCACGTGGTCGCATTCGTCATTTGTCTCGACAGTGTTGAGCTACCTTAGGCGTTACGCCGAACTTACAAAAACTGACCAGGACAGAGCAACCGGTGCTCCGCTGGGATAAAATACAAAGAGTGAGAAAAGCCAAGATACTTGCAACCCTCGGCCCTGCTTCTGAAAGCCGAGAGATCATCGAAACTATGATCGCCGGCGGCCTGAATGCCGTCCGCATCAATATGTCGCACGGCAATTATGACGAGCACGCAGCCCGCATAAGGACCGCACGCGAGGTCGCCGCGTCTTTAGGAGTCCCGATCTCGATCCTCGCCGACCTTTCCGGCCCGAAGATCCGCACGCGCTCGCTAAAGAACGCCGAACCGGTCGAACTCGTGGCCGGCAGCAGATTCGTTCTGACAACCCGCGATGTTGACGGCTCTAACGAAGAGGTCGCGACGAATTTCGCAGAACTTCCGAAGGTCGTCGAACCGGGTGCACGGATCCTGATCGATGACGGCGCGATCGAGCTTGAGGTTGCGTCAAAGACCGAGACCGACGTTATTACGACCGTAGTTGTCGGCGGGACGCTCCGCGAACGCAAAGGCATCAACCTGCCTAATACGCCGCTTCCGATCCCTTCGATGACCAAGAAGGATCACAGCGATCTCGAATGGGCGATGTCGCAGAATGTGGATTACATTGCCCTTTCGTTCGTGCGAACCGCCGAAGACTGCATTCGTGCAAAGGAACGGATAAAGGCCCTCAACAAGAGGTCGATCGGACGGCCGCTGCTCGTTGCAAAGATCGAAAAGGCGGAGGCGATCGATAATCTGCTCGAGATCATCAACGCGACCGATGCCGTTATGGTCGCCCGCGGGGACCTCGGCGTCGAAACGAGCGTCGAACTTGTGCCCGTTTACCAAAAACGCATCATCGAACTCGCTGTCGCACACGACAAGCTAGTTATTACAGCGACACAAATGCTCCAATCGATGATCGAGAATCCATTCCCGACGCGTGCTGAGGCCTCGGACGTGGCAAACGCCGTCTGGGACGGCACTGACGCCGTAATGCTTTCTGCTGAAACGGCGACCGGTGAACATCCCGTCGAGGCAGTAAAGATGATGGCGAAGATCATTGATTCCGCCGAGACGATCAAACCCGAACAGCTCAAGAAACCCGTCAAATTCTCACAACCGCCGAGCGGCCGGACGAGCCAGGCCTTGTGCAAAGCTGCCGCCTACGCCGCAAAGGAGATCCAGACCGAAAAGGTCGCCGTATTTACGGAATCAGGTCTGATGGCACGCCGGCTTTCGTCCGTGCGTTCCGGCCTGCAGACCTTTGCCCTAACAACGTCAAAAGACGCGTACAGCCAGCTCGCCCTTGTCTGGGGCGTAAGGCCATTTGTCCACGAAGGGGCCGATTCGACCGGCAAGATGCTCAAGGATGGAGAAATGACACTGATCGACGCGAATGTCGTCACCAACGGCGAGACGCTGATAATGATGGCCGGCCGCCTCTCGGGCCTCGGCCTTTCAAGCTCGGTCATCGTCTGGACGATCGGCGAGGATATGGCCCGCCGCTGAGTTTTATACGGCCGTACCGAATAGACGGCCGACAAGCGCGGTCACTGCCATTGCAAGAGAGCCCCAGATCAGCACGCGTATCGCGCCGCGGACAATGTTTGCGCCGCCGGCTTTGGCCGCGATCGCTCCCAGGAGCATCAGGAAAACAAGCGAACTCGCAGCAACGATCGGGATATGAGGTTCGGCCGTGATCCACACGGCCGTGAGCGGTAAGATCGCCCCGATCGCAAAACTTGCCGCCGAAAAGGCGGCAGCCTGAAGCGGATTTGCTGCAGATCTGGCAGAGATCCCGAGCTCGTCGCGTGCATGGGCGCCCAACGCGTCGTACTCTGTGAGTTTTTGCGCGACCGTGCGTGCAAGGTCCGGATCGAGGCCTCGGTCCTCGTAGATCGTTGCCAACTCCCGCAGTTCGAGATCCGGAACCGTTGACAGGAACTGCCGTTCGGCCTCGAGATCAGCCGTATCAGTATCGGCTTGTGAATGCACCGAAACGTACTCACCGGCCGCCATCGATAATGCTCCCGCAATAAGCCCGGCAATACCGGCGATCAAGATCGCTTCACGTGTTCCATCGGCAGAGGCGACGCCAATTATAAGGCTCGAGGTCGAAACAATGCCGTCGTTGGCTCCTAGAACGGCAGCCCTAAGCCCTCCAACCTGATGGCCGTGATGGGCAAGGCGATGCTCAAGAAGGTCTCTGTCCATTGGGTCAGCTAGTGAGTTTTGGAAATGTTTAGTCAGAACCAAGAACACGCGCTATGGTCTCGGCCTTAAGTTTTGAATATCGCTCATTGTATTCCGCAGGGGACATCTGCGGGTTTCGCCAGGCGTCGAGATGCCCGACTTGATGAACGCATTGGATGGTGCAGTTCGGCGCGCACCATTTTTCGGTGTGATATTCACGGTGCATATCTGCCGCGGTGTATTCGAGCAGCGGAATGCCGGGGGTTCCCCGCTGCTGCGAGCACCAGCTCACGATCCCGCCTTCGTCAATGTAGAGATATCTGGCACCGGCACGGCAACGCCATTCATAGCTGCCGCCGTCAACAAGGGCATCCTGGAACCAGTTCCAACGGGCGTAGGATCGCGTTCCCTTTGACTTGATCTCCTTGTAAACCTCTTTCTCTCGCGGCGTCAACCCTTTCAACAGCCCGTCGCCATCGTGAATTACGCCGACCGTCGATGAGAACCCGAGTTCGCGTGCGCGACTCGCGATCTGCAAGGCTTCCTCGGGATTTGCAACGCCGCCGCCAACGACCGAATTGATGTTGACCTTGAACTTCGCGTACTTGCTCAGGTTAACAAGCTTGGCGTCGAGCACCTTGAGGCTCTTTTTCGAAACGTCGTCAGGTGTTACGTTATCGATCGATATCTGCAAATAATCGAGGCCCGCTTCGTTGAGCTTTTTGATCTTCTCGGGCTGGAAGTAGTAGCCGTTCGAGATGAGGCCCGCGATCATCCCGTGTTTGCGGATGCGAGCGATGATCTCATATATCTCAGGGTGCATCATCGGTTCGCCGCCGGAGATCGTGATGACCGACGTGCCGAACTCCGCGAGTTTGTCGATGCGTTCGAGCATTATGTCGATCCCGACGGGATCACTCGTTTTATCGTATTCGTTGCAGTATGTGCAGGCGAGATTGCACCGCCGCATCGGCACGATGTGCACGAGAACGGGATGCTTTGTGGACACAAATGCCCTAACGGTGTGCTTTACACCGCGTAGGAACCTGCTCATTGCACTTGCTTTTGGCATCAAAAAAAACCTCGGCCGAACCTTTGATTATAGATTTTGGCGAAATCGACTTCAAATCAACAGTCAAAAAGCCCCGGAGCTGTTTTTTCGACTCCGAGGCTGCTTATTAAACCCGCGATCTGAGCCTTTCCTAGCCTTCTATGACCTTTGCACCCTTTGTGTCGAGCTTAAAGACGTCGGCCTTGATGGTCACGTTCTTTTGGATATTCGTCAGCAGAATGACGCTCGTGTCGTTATTCATCTCGGTCACACGTGCCTGCCTCGGCATTCCATCCTTATCGACCCAAAGATCAGCCGATTTATAGCTCATCTTGCCTTTCGGCGTCATAAACAAATGCCAGGTCGCGATGCCGCCCGGAATGTTTTCCTGGCCGATATACTTGATATCGTAGTTCTCCATCAGTTCACGCCTCGACATGCTCAAAAAGGCAAGTGCATTTCCGGCCTTTCCGGAAGACTTTGCCGAATCGGTCGAACCCTGAATGACCTGTTTGAGATCCGGGCGATAAAGCTGATAACGCTTATCGATCGCGACCATGTTTTCGCTCGGCTTCTCCAAGTCGAGACGGATGTACATAGCGTGCTTTTTCGATTTGGGCAGGAAATTTATCGAACCTGTCCTTGTGTCCGTAACACCAAGATTGGCGTCCGTCTTATCCATCTTCACGTTCGCCACTAGCGACGTGAGCGACTTGTAGTTCCCGTCCATCCGATCGAGGATCTCCTGCTTAATTCCTTGTGCGTTGGCAAACCCTGAGATCGAAAGAACGATTCCGAACGCAAATACAGTAAAGATCAACCTTTGTCCTAAAATTGAAACCTTCATAAAAGCTTGTTCTATTCTTGGCGGGAGAATCCATTATGCCGGAGCTTGGACGTTCGCCTGCGGCGTATCGGTTGCACGCTTATTTGGCGAATACCATTCCTGCGGCGTAAAAAAGATGAATGCGATGATCAGCAGACAAAGTACGTCATACTGCCACGTCATACGCGAAAAATCCCAAAGGATCCACCTTTTCATACTCTTCTAGCCTACCACGAGCCCGTCACGCATACGAATCGTTCGCGAACACACTGCGGCTGCTTCCGGATTATGGGTGATCATCACGATCGTTTGCCCGAGTTTCTGATTAAGGTCGCGAAACATACTCAAAACGACCTCAGAATTCTCAGTATCGAGGTTGCCGGTCGGTTCGTCGGCAAGGATTATCGCAGGATTGTTGACGACCGCACGAGCAAGAGCGACGCGCTGCTGCTCACCGCCCGAAAGCTCAAGCGGTTTATGATGCATCTTCTCTTCAAGCTTTAGAAGAGCCAGAACTTCGCGGCGTCTTTCCGCACTTTCGCCGTTGCCGGAATGGATCTTCTCGGCAAGTTTCAAATTCCCGTCAGCGGTCAGCGTCGGGAAAAGGTTGAATCGCTGGAAAACAAAGCCGATCTTTCGGCGTCGAATATCGGTGCGCTCTGCATCGCTAACCTTCGCCAGATCTTCACCATCAATGATGATGTTCCCACTCGATGGGCTGAGCAGGCCGCCGAGGAGGTGCAGCAATGTAGATTTTCCGCAGCCGCTCGGCCCCATGATCGCGACGAACTCACCGCGCTCAATATCGATCGACACGCCGCGAAGTGCAAGCACATCGACCTTGCCGACGTTGTAGGCCTTTGTCAGGTCCTTTGTTGAAACAATGGGAGGCATCTAGTTTAAGCGAACTGCAGAATTAGGCAGCGGCGTCGAATGCGGGCTCGGTGCATTTTGCTGAACCGTAAGATCGGCAAGCTTCTTGTCGAGGTCAAGTTCCTCAAGGCCCCATGAATTCTCGAGAAGGAACGCCTTATCGGGGTACGTCCGACCGATCGTCACCTCTTCGGGCGATTGATACTTCAGCCGCATCGAATAATGCTCCTTCGGCCGCGTTACGATGATCTCGAGCGGCAGGTTGTTGTAATCGCCGGTATTGGTCAGATTACCCTGAAGGCCGTACACGATGTCAGATTCGATCTCCGCCTGCTTATCAAAAAGCTGCAGGCGAGCGAGACGTATTCCTCCAACGCGGTCGAACCAGAACCTGCGTGTGATACGCGGTACGCCGTCGGTGCCGGACGCTACCTCATCCACCAGGTAATACGGTCGAATTACGTTCCGCAAGGGTGATTTTTTCTGCTGTGTCGTGTCCTCTTCGGGCTGATAGACTGAACTCAAAACGTAAGAATGTTTGTCATCAGTTGGCGCAACAAGCATCGCATCTGTAAAATGCTGCGGCCGGAGATTCGCCATTGCGTTGACGCTCGCCTTCATTTCCTTCCCGCCTTCGAGGTCATAAGAGCCGAAACTCTTCTGAAGTCGCGAATAATCGGCCGCGTTCGTGCCCATTATGAACCGCTTGAGCTTGCCCGAACCGTCGTCCTTCAGGATGGCAACGCGAAAATGAGTGCCATCCGATGTCATCTGGGCAACATCGCTGTGCAATACCGGCACCTGGACCTTCATCAGGATCTTTGCGGGGCGTTGGACAACGATCTCACCATCGGCCGAACGGTAAACTTCCTTATTGCCGAATTCAGCAAAGCTGTTGTCTTCGAACTTCATGTACATCTTCGCGCGGAGCGAACCGACCCGTGCAAACCTGTTCACCTCGGCGAGCATCTCGGCGCGCGTCGAATCCTCGGCTTTAAGAAGCCGAGGTGTATCGCTTGATTGTTTTACTCTAATGCAGCCGGTCAGGAGCACCGATGCCGAAAGCAAAAACAAGATCCCACTCTTTCCGAGTGCCGAACGCCAAAGTCTCATTCCTATCTGATGACGGATTTCCAACGCCTGGTTGCGTAAAAAACAGCTTCAAGAGCTAAACGATAACGCCCCGCCAAATCGACAATATTACCACCTAAATGGCAAGAATTCCTAATTTACGGAGCGAAGCGTGAGGCATGAAAAAACGCGTCTTTTCACAAGACGCGTCCTTTACCTTCGAAAAAACGGAAAACGCTCTAGTGGCCGAAAAAGCCGGTCCCGCGAGTGAGGTAATCCTGCATCGTGTAAGCGAACATTATCGAAAGCCAAAAGAATGCACCAACGGCAGACATCCAGACAAGCCGCGGACTCCAACGCACATGCATGAAGAAAAGGCCGACGACCGTCATCTTAGTGAACGCGATCCCAAGCGCGACCAAGGTATTTGCCCCCGGAAAGATCCAGTCAAGATCCATAAGAGCAACGTAATAGGTCAGTATCGTGCCGACAACGAGCACAGCAAAGACGCCAAGATAGCCTGGGATCCCGATATGTTCATTCGGAACCTCGACGTGCGGATTGTGATGTTCGGTAGTTTGTTCAGCCATTTATCAGAGCCCCAAATGTACGTAGTGCCGCCCGAGCAGATACAGGAGCGGAAATAGGAATATCCAGACGATATCGACAAAGTGCCAGTACAGGCCGGAGATCTCGACCGGACTGAAGTACTCAGCGTTGAACGTACTCTTGTACGCCATCCAAAGCAGCCAGGCCATGATCCCAAGGCCAATGATCATATGAAGGGCGTGAAGGCCCGTCATAACGAAATAGATATAAAAGAATATTCTGACCTTGTCGCGGAACTTGTCCTTGTCGAGGATCAGCGAGCCCGGCGAGGTCGAATACGTAAGCTGTTCTGTCAGCGTGAGATAGTGCCCGTTTGGCTCCGCCCGCTGCTTATCCATCATATGCTGGACAAGCTCGTATTCGTGCCACTGAAACTCGCCGTGAGGATTCACATAAGGCTCGGCCCCGGGCTTTGCCTCTGATGCGGAAACGACAGTCTCTCCGGGCAGAACAAGGCCGACGTGTTCGGCGGCGGGCGAATCTGCCTTTGCACGCCGATTGAGGCCCGCCATCGGAACAAGACCGTGGTTGTACTTATCCGTGTACTCGTACGCTTTGATGCCAAGGAACGTCATTCCGAACAGCATCGTAAGAATGATCAACGCGACCTGAATGTTGCGGTTGCCCTTCTGCGCGTAATAGACCGTCAGCGCCATTGTAAGGCTGCTCACGATAAGCACGAGCGTATTTGCACCGCCAAGGAATGCATCCAAGTGGTTGCTGCCCGAAGCGAATGCCAGCGGATACTTGGAACGCATTACCAGA
This sequence comes from Acidobacteriota bacterium, assembly GCA_019639195.1. Lineage (GTDB taxonomy): Bacteria > Acidobacteriota > Blastocatellia > Pyrinomonadales > Pyrinomonadaceae > OLB17. The sequence continues at coordinate 109,168 of JAHBSI010000001.1, forward strand.
TAGGCCGTGAAAAGCCCGCCGAAGAACATGATCTCCTGCGCGAGGAAAAGCCACATCCCGAGCGAAACGCTCTCCTCTTGCTGTCCCATGTCATCGAACTGGTGCTGAAGCCCCGGCTCATGATAGACGAATTTGTCCGAATGTGAATGTGCAGACATCTTTATCGATTAAAATCCAGCTAAACTGATTCTCCGCGTCACGCGTTTACAGCCGCGGCCTCGCGTTTTGCGGTTTCAAAATCAAGACCGCTCTCATCGCCGAAATCATAAACTTCCCAGGTAACGACCGGCGGCTCGTCGAAATTCTCCGTCGGAGGCGGCGAACTCGTTCTCCATTCCAATCCCGGCAGCAGCCATGGATTGGCCGGTGCAGGCTTGCCCTTGATCAGTGAATGAATTAGGTAGAACAACGGCATTGTCAGCCCGACGCCGAGCACCGATGCACCCGCGGTCGAGAAGATATTCAATACCTGAAATTCAGGTGGATATGCAGCATAACGTCGCGGCATTCCAAGATAACCAAGGATCAGCTGCGGGAAGAATGTCAGGTTAAACCCAACAAATATGAGCATAACGGAGACACGGCCCCAGAATTCCGAATACATCTTGCCCGTGATCTTCGGCCACCAGTAATGCAGCCCGCCGAGATAGGCGATCACCTGCCCGCCGACCATCACGTAATGGAAGTGGCCGATAACGAAATACGTATCGGTAAGATGAACGTCAAGTCCGAGTGCACCGAGATAAAGCCCTGTGAAACCGCCTATCAGGAAGAGCCCCATAAACGAGAGCCCGTAAAGCATAGGTGTATCGAACGAGATGCTTCCTTGATAGAGTGTGGCCGTCCAGTTGAACATCTTGATCGCCGATGGGATCGCAACGACCATCGTCAGGAACGAAAACACAAGGCTCGCGTACATCGATTGGCCGCTCACGAACAAGTGATGGCCCCACACAAGGAAGCCGAACACGGCAAGCCCGATACTCGAGAACGCCACGAATTCATACCCGAAGATCCGTTTTCTGGCAAAGTTCGCAATAAGTTCGCTGACGATCCCCATTCCCGGAAGCACCATGATGTACACCGCCGGATGCGAATAGAACCAGAACATATGCTGGAACAGGATCGGGTCCCCGCCAAGAGCCGGGTCGAAGATACCTACGTGAGCCACACGCTCGATCGCGACCAGCAAAAGCGTGATAGCGACGACCGGAGTACCGAGCACAAAGATAAGGCTGACGGCGTAATGTGCCCAGACAAAGAGCGGCAGCCGGAACCACGTCATTCCGGGAGCCCTCATCGTATGAATGGTCACAAGGAAATTGACGCCCGTTAAGATCGACGAAAAGCCGTTAATAAAGATCCCGACACCTACCGCAAGCACGTATGTGTTCGAAAACGTAGTCGAATACGGCGTGTAGAATGTCCAGCCTGTATCGACACCGCCCTGCATCAGAGCCCACAGCGTGATCGCGCCGCCGATCCAATAGATATAGAGGCTAAGCAGGTTGATCCTGGGCAGTGCGAGGTCCTTGGCGCCGATCATGATCGGGATAAGGAAGTTCCCTAGGACCGCCGGGATCGACGGTATCAGGAAGAAGAACACCATCAAGATACCGTGCTGCGTAAAGACCTTGTTGTAGGTACCTGTTTCAAGCAGATCGCTTGCCGGTGTCAGAAGCTCAAGCCGGATCGTTGCGGCATAAAGCCCGCCCATCAGGAAGAAAACAGACACCGAGATCAAATACATGATCGCAATGCGTTTGTGATCCTTAGTTAGCAGCCACGACCTGAGGGTCGAACCGTTATTCAGGTAATTCAGCTTGGCCGAGCCATAGCTTCCTGTTTCGATTGCTCCTACCGTTTCCATAATAATTTCCCTATCTAATCTACCTTGCTATTGGCCGCCTACTTTTTCGCCGGGGCCTTTTCGGGCGCTTTTGCTTCCGGAGCCTTTTCATCAGGCTTCTTGGCAGCCGGAGCCGCCGGCGCAGCGGCCGCGTTCGGGCTTAAACTCTTGATATACGCAACCAGCCCGTTGAGCTGCTCTTCCGTAACCTGGCCTTTAAAGGTCGGCATGATCGGCTGATATCCTTCGACCACCTGGGATGCAGGATTAAGTATCGAGTTGCGAATATAGTCCTCATCGGCGATCGCCGTTCCGCCGCCGACGAGATGGACCTCTGTGTTAAAGAGGCCTTCCAGCTTTGCCCCACGCTGCTGCGGTCCGCCGGCGTGGCACGAGGCACAGCCGAGCTTATTCTCGAACAGGTCCTTGCCGACCTGAACAGGCGTTTCACTGCCCGCATTTCCGCTCAGCCAGTTGTCGTAATCGCCCGGACTCATTACATACACAGTTCCGATCATCCCCGAGTGATTCAATCCGCAATATTCGGTACAGAACAAGTGGTACTTTCCGGGTTTTGTCGCGTTGAACCAGGCGTATGTGTATCGCCCGGGAACTACGTCGGCCTTTGTACGGAACGCCGGGACGTAGAAGCTGTGGATCACATCCTCGGTCGTCATCACCAGACGCACGTTCCGTCCGACCGGCACGTGCAGATCATTGATCTCGCGTTGGCCCGTCTGATGCTGGAACTTCCACATCCATTGCTTACCCACGACATAGATGTCCATCGAATCATCGGGCGGCGTGTACTGGTTGAAATACACGATAGCACCCGTGATAAAGACGCTCATCGAGACAAAGAACGGAATGATCGACCACAGCGTTTCGAGCACCATTGACCCATGGATCTCACGCGGGGTCGCGTATTTCTCTCGCTCGCGATACCTGATCGAGAAATAGAACATCGCGACAATGATCGGGATCGAGAAAACGAGACTGACAAGGATCAAATACCCGTAGAGCGCATCGACTTGCCAAGCAACTGTCGATGCCTGCTCGGGAAATAATTGCACGAAAGAAGTGTCCTGCATAATTCCATTCGGGCTTAGGCCCTAAGCGGTCGATATCCGGCTTAGAGCGGCCCCTTGTTAATAAGCGGTTTCGTCGGGCCCGCCTTCCCCATCGTCATCGGCTCGTTGCTTTTTGCCGCGTTTATAGAACACAAATGCCATCAAGCCAAAGAACGCAAGCGTGATCACACCTGCAACCCTCAGCGTCCGCATGATCGCAAGGCCGTATGTTCCGGTTGACGGATCGTAGTGATAGCAATAGAGAAGCAGTTGCTCAGCGACACCGCCGATCTTCTCCTGAGATGAATCCATCAGCCCGAACTTCAGGTCCTTCGGAGCGTAGTCAATGCCGTACATGTACCGCGACAGTTTGCCGTCGGGCGTCGCGATCATAATGCCGCCAACGTGCGCGAACTGCTCGGTCTTCTCATCCCAGTAGTAATGGAACCCGACCGCATTGGCGACCTTATCGATCGACTCCTGAGTTCCGGTCAAAAAGTGCATTCCATCGGCACCGCCATCTTTGGCGAGCCGTTCGACGTAAGACGCTTTCTTGTTCTTCGCAAGATCGGCTTTATCGTTCTCACGAGCATCAAAGCTGATCGCAACGACCTCGTAATCCTTCCCCGGAACGAGCGAAATCCCCTTGAGCGATCCCGTCAGTCCGTTCAGCACCTGGCTGCAGAGCATTGGGCACTCGTAATAAACCAGAGCGAGAATGACGGGCCTTCCCTTTTGAAAATAGTCTCCAAGCGGAACCTGCTGTCCGTCCTCATTCTTAAAGACGGTATCGAGCGGTATCGGTTCCCCGAGCTTTTGATCGATCCCGACCTTCTTTAGCGGAGCGGGCATTCCACTTCCTGCTGACTCGGCCGGATCGTAGATCTTAGGTGAATATAAAGGCGAACTGTAATGCTCAACTTTTTGAGCGTTGGCAGACACGACGGCTCCCGCCGCCAATACTGCCGCAGCGACTATCGTAATTATCGTGTCTTTTAATTTCATTTCTAACTGCCTTACGGAGAGAACTATCTCCGTATCTCCGACTCCATACGGCCGGCACTCGATTCGGAATAGAATCGGCGCGAACTGTCATAGAGGTTCTTCCCTGCTTCATCCGACCGAGCTTTGAGCCCTTCGGCAAGCAGCTTTTTCTTAGCTTCTTCGATAGGAAGCATGATCACGGCGCCGGTCTTCGGATCCTTTTCACCGTTCTTCTCCATCGCGTCCCACTGCTTCTTTAATTCTAAATACTCAGCAGCCGGCTGAGTCAACTCAAGGTTGATCCTTCCGTTCGGGCCGTCAACCCCAAATCCCGGAGCAGACTGAAGTCTCGGACCATCCGGAAGCCGCTCTTTCGTAGAGAGAGCCAGCGGGTTAGCGGGCGCCGCGGTAGCCTTTCGGTATTCGTGCATCTGCCCGAGAAAGAACCACATCAGAACCGAGACCATCACGATCAGAATGGACAGGCCGCCGACAAAATAGACCACGCCGCGCAGCTGCACCTCATTCTCTTCGTACGCCTTGTCGAAATCCGCCGGCGTCATCACCTTTTTCTTGCTCGACATAAGAACCTCTTGCTTCAACGGCTAATGGCCGTGGCCAAACTCGATGGCTTCCTCCAGATACGGGTCGTTAACGGGCACAAGCGGCCTTTTCGCAAGTTGGCCGAAGAACCACCAAAGCCAGAGACCGCCAATAGCGATCGGTGCCGCAAAATCGAGCCAGCTAATGTAGAATGCACCCGATTCAAGCCCGAGCGAGCTGATGCGGGCTGAAGGGCCGACCTGCCAATAATAATCGAATACTCGCATCACCAGAACGAAGATCGCTATCCCGGCGAGCCATTTCGCATGCCGCTTGAAGTCCTGCTGCAGCAGCACCAGAAACGGAAAAGCGAAGTGAAGAAAGATGAGCGATGCTCCGATCCATCCCCAACCGCCTTTGATCCGCGGAATATAGTAAGCCGTTTCCTCAGGGATATTACCCGACCAGACCACAAGGTACTGGGCAAAGCTGAAATACGCCCAGACCATGACCAAGGCAAGAATGAGCTTTCCGAGATCATGAAAATGTCTCTTTCCGAGCACTTTTTTCATTGGCTCGTGATCGACCAGGCTTGCCAGGATCGCGACCATGAAACACAAACAGCTCAATGCCCAACCTACCACATAAAGCAGTCCCCATATAGTCGAGAACCAGTGCGGATCGAGCGAAAGCACCCAATCGACCGACGCAAATGTGACGACCAGGCAATAGATAACAAGCGTCGGGCCCGAGAACTTTGACATCTTTTCGAGCAGCTTCGACGAATCGTCAAAAGAACTTGCCGAATCCTGATCCGCTGACCATTTGTTCAACAGGTAGGCCATCAACGAAAAGAGCCCAAGGAAAATAAATCCCCGAAGGATCCACGCCCACGGCGTCATAAAGATGCCGCGTTGTGCCATCACCGGATCGGTCGCCGGAAGATGCGTCCACTCATAGACCTGATGCGTCGCAACTCCGTAAACGATCGGCAGGAAGAGCAGTATCACAAGCGGTAGCGTCCGCGTTCCCGCTTCAAGCGGCCGTCGAAGGACAACTCCCCATGCGCCGCCAGTCAGATACTGGAGCATCAACAGTCCGAGCGAACCGATAGCGATGCCGCCCCAAAATATAAAGCCGAGGATCCAGGACCTCAACCCCTGTTCGACGTTAAAATACGTACCGATCACCCATGCAACCAACGCTATCGCGCCGATGCCGAGCGAGACGGTCCCCCAATGACCCAAAGACTGCGGAGCCTTAAAATCCTGAGCGTCAGCCATTATTTCGCGCCTCCTTTCGTGGTTGCGGTGTTCGCAGCCGGAGCTGCAGGCTTCGCCGGATCTGTCGCCGATGTCGTATTCGAATTTGCGGATGAAGTCATTTTCAGATTTGCTTCAGGGTTGCGGCTCAGCTGGAGCGTGCGAATATACGCAACGATCGCCCAACGGTCGGCCGGCTGCACCTGATAGCCGTAGGGGTTCATCTTGCCCCAACCATTCGTGATCACGTCGAAAAAGTGCCCCACAGGCGCATTTCTCAGGCGGTCATCGTGATATGTCGGCGGCTGCGGAAATCCGCGGCGAACCACCATTCCATCACCGTCTCCGAACTGGCCGTGGCAGACCATGCAGTAGATCTTGTAACGTTCCTCACCGCGATCGATCAACTCCTTTGTTACAGGGAGCGGAAACTCCGTGATCGCGTTCGGGAAACTGGCCACAACGGTATTACCATTCGCGTCTGTTGAGGTTGCCGCCTGAGCGTTTGGGTCCGGATTATCGATCTTACCGGTATAGAACGCCTTGTTCTCGTCGAGCTGGCCGCGGGCAACAGTCCCTTCGGGATGATCTCTGGAGGCCCGTTTATCGGTAAAGAAGTCGCTCTGCTTGTATGCCTTGTATCGCGGCTGATCCTGCATATCCGAGCGGACGCCGCAAGCTTCAGTCAAGAGCAGGCCGCAGACGGCAGCGAGTATCAGGGCGATTCGCAGCTTGATGCGTCTTTCGGTTCGTTTATTCAGGGACATCGAAGACCTCCTGCGGCGAAAGACTTTCCATAAAGGCTCGGACCTTCTCGTAGTCATAAAGCGGGTCACGCGATTCGATCAGCAGGAAGAACTTTTCTCTTGATGCCAGAGCAAATCGCGGAATGTTAAAAACCGGGTGATACGGCGACGGCAGGCCGTTCAAAAAGAGCATACCGAACACCGCCGTGAACGCGGCAAAAAGTATCGTCAGCTCGAACATTGGCGGGATGAACGCCGGCAAACTGAAGTGTCCGCGGCCGCCCACGATGATCGGATAATCGATAACGTGAACAAAGTACACCAAGCCGAGAGCACTCAGCAGGCCCGTAATTCCGCCGGTCAGGATCAAATACGGCAGAACACTGCGCTTGATCCCGAGAGCCTCATCAATGTCGTGCAGCGGGAACGGCGAAAAGCCGTCCGTTTTTGTATATCCGGCATCACGGACCTTGACCGCCGCATCGACCAGTTGGGTCGGCGTGTCAAATTCCGCCATAATTCCGTAGATATTCTCGCTCATACTCAAAAAATTTAGACCGTTCTAAGCCAATTCTTTCCCCAAACTCCGTTTCTTAACTGTTCGGCGGATCCGTCTTGTCGTACGTATATTCGATCTCAAGCACATTCTCGTCAAAATCCTGCGGACGGCCGTGAACATTGGCCTGCGGCAAGAGCGTCCGGACCTCGAAGATCGAGATGATCGGCAGGAATCTTACGAACAGGAAGAACAGGCAGAAGAAGAATCCAAGCGTGCCGATAAACATCGACCAATCCCAGATCGTCGGCGAATACATCGCCCATGACGACGGAAGGAAGTCTCTCTGGATGCTTGTCACGATGATCACGAAGCGCTCAAGCCACATCCCGATGCTTACAATGATCGAAATGATAAAGAGCCAAAACTCACTCTCGCGAAAACGCTTGAACCAAAGGAACTGCGGTGAGATCACGTTGCAGAACATCAGCATCCAGTAGAACGCCCAGTATGGGCCATCCCAGATGCGGTTCTTGATCATGAACCACTCATACTGTGAACCGCTGTACCAGCCGAAGAACGCCTCCATTATGTAGGAGTATCCGACGATCAGGCCCGTCGCGAGCATCACCTTACCCATCAAAATGAGGTGGGTCTTGGTGACAAAATCCTTCATGTTGTAAAGGTGCCTAAGCGGGATCGCCAAAAGCAGCACCATTGCAAAACCGGCGTAAATTGCACCGGCCACGAAGTACGGCGGGAAGAATGTCGCGTGCCACCCGGGGATCTGCGAGACCGAGAAGTCAAGAGAAACGACCGAGTGGACCGAAAGCACAAGCGGTGTTGAGATGCCCGCGAGGATCAGGTATGCAAGCTCATACCGATGCCAGTGCCGAGCACTTCCTCTCCAGCCCCATGAGAAGATCGCATAGACCTTCTTGAAATATTTGTTCTTTGCACGGTCGCGGAGCGTTGCGAGGTCGGGAATAAGCCCGACATACCAGAACAGGAGCGAGACCGTTGCATAAGTTGAGACCGCAAAAACGTCCCACATCAGCGGGCTGCGGAACTGCGGCCACAGACCCATCGTGTTCGGATAGGGGAAAAGCCAATATGCAAGCCACGGACGGCCGGTGTGGAACACCGGATAAAGGCCCGCGCAAGCGACCGCAAAAAGCGTCATCGCCTCAGCAAACCTGTTGATCGACGTTCGCCACTTTTGATTCAACAGCAACAGGATCGCCGAGATCAGAGTTCCCGCGTGGCCGATACCGATCCACCAAACGAAGTTGATGATCGGAAAAGCCCAACCGACCGGCTGGTTCGTGCCCCAGATGCCGATACCTTTCGTAACAAGGTAGATGATCGTCACCATCAGGAGCTGCGCTACGAGGAAGGCTATCGCGAAACCGATGAACCAGTGGAAAGGCGTCCGTTTCTTCAGCGTGAGATCGCCGATCCGGTCGCTGACGGTTCCAAAGTCATGGTCGCCTTCGACCATCGCCGGGTGCAGCTTTCGTTCTTCTATTGCATCCTGCATAGATTTCTCGCAACTTCGGCTAAAGCCTAGTGAGCGTCGCCTCCCGTTTTCTGCTCCTTAGCAGGTGTCTCGTTTGCCGGGAAGGCCGGCGCCTTATAATCAGGCATTTCGGTATTAAAATTCTTCAAGCCCGCAAGATACGTCGTCCTGGGCTGGGTATTCAGCTCGTTCAGGAGGTTGTAATTGCGATGATCCTGCTTGGTCTTGGCGACGGCGCTGTCCGGATCGTGCATATCGCCGAACGTGATCGCGTTTGTCGGACAGACCGATTGGCACGCCGTCAGGATCTCACCATCGCGGATCTGACGGCCATCCTTCTCAGACGCAATGCGGGCCGCAGCGATCCTTTGGGTGCAGTAATTGCACTTCTCCATCACACCGCGGCTGCGGATCGTCACCTCAGGATTTCGCATCAGCTTGTACTGCGGCGTATCCCAATCCTGATAAAGCATGAAGTTGAAGCGTCGAACCTTGTATGGGCAGTTGTTCGAGCAATAACGCGTACCAACGCAGCGGTTGTACGTCATATCGTTCAGGCCCTCTGCACTGTGAGCGGTCGCGTGAACCGGACAAACGACCTCGCAAGGTGCCTGTTCGCACTGCTGACAGAGAACCGGCTGGAAATGCGGCCCTTCCGGAGCATTTAGATCCTCGCCGCCGTAGTAAGCGTCGATCCTCATCCAATGCATCATTCGGTGGCGCCCGACCTGTTCCTTGCCGACGACCGGAATATTATTTTCGGACTGACACGCGATCACACAGGCGTTACAGCCCACGCACGAGTTCAGATCGACGGTCATCGCCCACTTATGATTCTTAGCGTACGTCGCCTCGTGTTCCTCGTACGGGAACATCGACATATCGATCTCGTTGTGCTGATGACCTGCCTTGATCTCTTCTTCAAGGTGATTGAAGTCCCATGAACGCAGAAGGTCACGGCCCTCCATATTGAAGTGCGTCTGGGTGGAAGAGACCTCTTCTCGCGTACCGAGCGCCTTCAGTGAGCCAAAACCAGCGTCAAGCGCATCAGAACGGCGGACATTGAACACGTTGTAACCAAGGCCGTTGCCGACATTGCCGGCCCGTGAACGTCCATAGCCCATATGCAGCGTGATCGTGTCATCGGGCTGTCCCGGCGTGATCCACATTGCAACAGGCTCTGCGACCTCGGCACCTTGATACGTAATGCGAACTTGATCGGAGAAGAGATTGCCGCCTTTTGTATTGTAAAAGGTTACGCCTTCCGCACCGCCTGCTTGTTCGCGAACGTCGCGAGACTGGTTGATGCCCAGCCTTTCAGCGGTCTTCGGACTGATCAGGCCAACGTTCGTCCAGGTGACCTTGTTGAGCGGATTCGGCAGTTCCTGAAGCCAGCCGTTATTCGTAAAACGCCCGTCATAAACCGAAGGATCGGGTCGGATCGAGATCTCGAGTTCGCCCGAACCGCTAACGGCCTGTGCCGGCTGCGAAAGGAATGCCGGGCTCGCCGAAACCGTCTTTGGCGCGGCCGCCGTATTTGGGATGAACCCATCGTGAACGGCCTTTCGCCAATTGTCCTCAAACGTCTTGCCGCCTGCCGGAGCTGCCGCAGCTACGGGAGCCTCGGCGGCTTTAGCTTCGGGAGACGGGCTCGCCTTTGCTACAGGTGCCGCCGCTACCAGCGTTTTCTCTCCGGCATTCACTGTCGGTTCGGCGGGTGCCGCGGCCGGAGCCGCTTTCGCAGTTGTCGCTGGTGATATTCCGGCCTTCTGCCAATAGGCCTTTACGATGTCGAGGTCCTTCTTATCAAAATTTTCCTTGAAGAACAGCTGGACGAACTCATAGACGCTATGCCCGTCGTAGATCGGCGAGATCAAGGGTTGGACGATACTTGCAGTGCCGTCATAGGCCCTCGCGTCACCCCAGGACTCAAGATAGTGCTTCGCGGGGATATGCCAATGGCAATACTGAGCAGTTTCATCCGAGTACAGCCCCAAATGAGCTCGAAATGGCACCTTCTCCATCCTCGCGGCGTCGAGTTTGAGGTCGGCCGGCGTGTTGTACATCGGATTGCCGTCGATGACGATCAGCATCTTGACTTTACCGGCGTCGATGTCGGCGATCAGTTCGCGATATTGATCAAGCTGCGAACGTTCGCTGTTCGGAGCAAAGGGCTCGGTGTAGGTCACGGTCTGGCCAACATTGCCTAGAGCAGCATTCATCAGGTGTGCAAGAGCATGCACGACCGGAGGCTGATTATCGCCAACAACGACCAGCGAACGGCCTTTCGCCGCCTGCAGGTCCTTTGCCATCGCAGCGATCCACGCGGCGTTGTCCGTATAGGTCGAATTCACACCGGCAACGCCGACCGCTTTCGCGATCGCTTTTGCGGCTTCGGCCATCTGGCTCGGTTTTACTGCAAGCCTATGGTCGGCCTTTGCGCCGGTGATCGTAATGGTCGTCTCAAGGACATAAAGGCGATTGATCTCCTTCTTGTCCTCTGAAAAATGACGTCCCTTTGAAAAATCGTTCGTATAGGCGACGTTAAAATGCGAAAGGAAGTCGTTATCGAGCGAAAGGATGCGGTCCGCCTTGTCAAACTTGTAGATCGGCTGTGCCGCCGAGCCAAAGGCTGCGCGGGCACCATTCATCGCATTATCGCTGTTGATCGGCTCATATTGGACCAGCTTCGCATTAGGAAGCTCGGCCTTCAGGCTGTTGAACTGGTCGATCAGCGTCGGCGACGTAACGGTCTCGGTCAAGAAGCGAACGCCTGCGCCGCCGTCTGCCCGATTGTCGTCGAGCTTAGCTCTAAGGTCCGTCGTAAATGACTGCCAGCTCTTCGGATCGCCTCTATAAACAACCTCTTTCGACCGATCGGGATCGAACATCCCAAGCACTGAGGCCTGAGCCAGAACGTCCGTCGTCCCGCGGCTTCCGGGATGGTCCGGGTTGCCTTCAAGCTTAATAGGACGGCCGTCGTACGACTTTGCGAGCAATCCGACCGCGACGCCGCCAAGAGACATTGCCGTCGCAAAATAGTTCGACTTGCCCGGAAGAAGCCCCATCTGAGAGTTCACGTAAGGAACGATCTTCTCGGTTGGCTGAATAACACAGCCCGTAAGTCCGGCAAGAGCAAGAGACGCACCCATCACCTTGACGAAATTTCGTCGGCTAAGTGAATTGTCCCACTCTTCGATCTCATGCGGATATTCGCGCGAGACGAACTCTTTGAATTCCGGAGTATCGGCGTATTCCTCGAGGCTGCGCCAATATTCCTTTCCGTTCTGCGACAATATGCGGTCGCGTAGCAAGGCGAAATTGATTTTGCTGTCAGGACTGGGCATTTTTGCTTATTCCTTAAACGTTCTTACGGCCCTTAAAGTAGCTAACTGGGCGAAATACCAATACTTATCGGTGGCACGTCGAGCAGCTCGTCAGCATCTCTCGACTGCGGATCTTATAATCGACCTTCAACTGGTCACGCGTTGCCTGATCGGTGTCATCGGCGCGGTATGCCATGTTAAAGACCTCCGACTTCGGCCGGATGAACTTCTCCGGCTCGCGGTGACACTGGATACACCATTCCATCTGGAGCGTATTCTCTTCGTAAACGGTCGGCATCTTATCGACCGGCCCGTGACAGGTCGAGCAGCCTACGCCCTTTGCGATATGAATGCTGTGATTGAAATAGACGTACTCAGGAAGGTCGTGAACGCGGTTCCATTGGATCGGTTTGTTATCTCGGAAGCTTGCTCGGATCGGCTCAAGGTACGGAGCATCGGCCCAAAGCTGGCTGTGGCAATTCATACACGTTTGGGTCGAAGGCATACCGGCGGATGCGGTTGTCTCGACCGTTTGATGGCAATATCGGCAGTCAATACCGTCATCGCCCACGTGATGCTTGTGAGAGAACTGCACAGGCTGTTGTATTTCGAGGTACTGTCCCGTCAAATAGGACGACCTCGCAAGCTGCGTCCAGGTGTAAAAACCAACGCCCGCCAGCAGCACAACAGAGATCATGCTGATCTTCGCAATGTTATTGGCGCTCTTTCTAAAGATCTGTGCCATCTTAAAACTCGTTCATCCTCGGCCGGTAGTGTGAAATATCACCCCGATCAAGTGGAATTTTTCGCAAACAATCAATTGAGCAAAAGTCTGCCCGACCATTGACTGCGTTAGGTTAAATTAAATTGCGAGCCGTAAAGCTAGGACAAGTTTACTAAATCCCTTAGATTCCGCAAATTACACACGGCTCCAAGTATGCCCTACGTACTCCGATGTGTAAATCTGAGGTTAGATTAGTTTTTAGTGATAATCAAATCAATTAAGCAAATCTATTGCGAAATCACACACCCGTAAGTCGCTTGTATTGCTCGGTCTGCGCCCACTCAAGGGCTTCAGCGACACGCCAGATCGGAAAAGGGTGCGTCAGGCCCGCATTCGTCACATCCGCCCAGAACCGATCGAGCGAGCTGGCATCATAATTTTTCTTGAATTCGCGGCCTTGCGCAAGGAACTCCTCATAGTCGATCTTTGACGCAAAAGTGCCGCCCGCGAGCTTCATCATCGTTCGGCCGATGACGTCCGGATCCTGCGTTACCAGAAGAGCTGCACGATCGCACGAAAGCTCGGCCCTTCTTGCCCACGCGAGCAGGGCACTCGCGATACCCATCGAGACGATCAGTTTTATGATCTCCGCACCCGGGAGCAATGCCGCGACCGATCTATTCAGCAGAAACTCCATCAATCGTGCCGCGGTAAGGTAAAGCACGTGTTCGGCGTGAATATGCCCAACTTCGTGAGCTATGACCGCGAATGTCTCTTCGTCATTCAACCGCTCGATAAGGGCAGAATGCAGTACGATTATTGGTTTTTCAACACCGCCCGTAAACGCATTCACGATCGGATTCTGCTGCACGAAAAGGTCCGGCACCTCAACCCCAAGCGAGGCGCAAACGGCCTCGAGTTTTGCGTGAAGGTCCGGGCATTGCTTTGGCGTTACCTTAACCGCCGAAGCAGTGAACATAACGCGGATCGCAGATTCGCCCGTCCATGCGAGAAGTTTTTTCAAAGCACTGTCAACGCCCGGAATTGCTTTGAGGGCGGCCATTGCCTTCGCATCTGCCGGATGAATATATTCGTTCTTGTCCAGATCCTCGAAAGTTTTTCGCGGCGCGTCCGAAAGCGGCAGCTTGCATTTACCGCAGTTTGCGTCGTGCGCCTTGTAATCGCTGCGCACGGCGTTCTTCTGCCCGCAGTATCGACATTTAACGGAAAGACGTGTCGCAATAGACTCGGACGGTTCACTCGGATCTGGCTTTTTCTTAGGCATAGACTATTGGACAGATTCTAAGGGAAAATCCCGAGAACCGAAACCCAGAAAATGACCGCCGAGATGTTTTATCTGTTTTTTAGGGATAGTTTTGCGACCGTTTCGACGTGGTGCGACTGCGGAAAAAGGTCGAACGCCTTAAGCTCATCAAGCGCGTATCCCCCATCAACAAGGACACGCAGGTCGCGAGCCAGCATCGACGGATCGCAAGAAACGTATGAGATCGCCTTTGGACGAAGAGCGGCGATCTTTTCGATGACGCCCTTCTCCGTTCCGGAACGCGGCGGATCAAGCAGCACAAGGTCCGCGCCTTCTGCCTCACCTGTATCAACGAAAGATCGTACTGAACTCTTTAAGAACGTTGCGTTCGATATTTCATTGCTCTCCGCATTTGCGCGCGCAGATCGAATAGAGTCCTCGGACGCCTCGGCACCGCAAACCTCAGTGAAATTCCTTGCAAGTGGAAGCGTAAAAAGGCCAACACCGCAATAGAGATCAAGCGCTCGCCTTCCGCTAAACTCTTTTGTCGCAAAGCTCACGAGCTGATCGACAAGAAGACTGTTGGCCTGGAAAAAACTCGAAGGCCGAAATTTGTATTCGAAGCCAAGAGCGGTGCACTGCAGGTCTGCGGCTTGATGGTCATCCGTCGAGAGTACGAACTTCTCGCTGTCGGCTGCCGCCTCGATCTCCTGAGCTCGCAGTTTACCAGTTCGCGCACTTTCCCGAACCGCTTCTAAGCCTTCATTGAGCTTTGAAGTCAGTATCGGACAACTCTCAACATCGATCACATCGTGACTTTCTCGGCGAAAGTATCCAACGATGCGGCCGCGGACCTGCCAGCGTGCTCGGCCCCGATAGCCAAATTCTTGCGGACTTGGAACGACCTCGACCTCCCCGGCCTCGATCTTCCCCAAACGCCGCAGGGAGTCCGCAATGATCGAAGCTTTGGCGGCGAGTTGCGCCGAATAATTCATCTGCTGAAGATCGCATCCACCGCATTCGCCAAAATACGAACACGGCGGGGTTTGCCTGTCTTTGGACGGTTCCAGGATCTCAACGATGTTTGCAAAAGCGATCTTTTTCTTCCGCTGCGTGATCTCCACACGCACACGATCGCCGGCCGCTGCGAGCGGCACAAAAATGGTCATGCCGTCCGCAAATCCAATGCCGAGGCCCCGCGGCACGATCCGCTCGATCTTCAATTCGACGATTTCCATTAAGCTTTTCGCGGGCTCCAACCAGCCTAGTTTAGCCGTTCCAGCTTTCCTTTGCGTTTAATTAGATTCTTGTAATCCCACTGGATCTCGCGGGCAGATCTCAGCCAGCGTTTTAGGGCAGTTTCGTCGATCTCTTCAACGGAGTTATAGAAGATGGACGCGTCTTTGAACTTCGCACCGATGACGTCTAGCGCGTCTTCGCCAAAATCAGCACCGCTCCAGAACATCAGACGCAAGCCCGGCTTTTGCTTGCTGTAGCCGACGATCGGATTGCCGTCAAGAAACCAAACAGGATGCGCGTGCCAGATCTTGCTTTCGGCATCACGGAGTTCTCCGCTAATGATCTCGGCAAGGCGCGCGCTTATGGCCGCATACTCAGCGGGCAACGCATTGTTGTAAGTCGTTATCTCGGTTTGCATCTGCGTAACAACAGCCACGATCCCCGTTAAGGGCTAGAGGCGTATTGTAGCAGAGACTTATCAATTCTTTTTGGCAATGATCGCAACTGCGTTCAAGTTTTTGCTGAACTTTCTGAAAGTCCGTCGCATGGTCATTATCCGTCTGCGTTCTTTCGGGTGCGTAGCGATGTTGAACACGATTCCCAACGCCCGGAAAAATCCCTCATCATTAATGACCCTCGACGGTTCGAGCAAGCTCATCGGGTTCTTTTCGATCTTCACAATGCTGAAGCCTTCTTTTTCGAGCAGATCGGACCACTCTTTTTCGGTCAAAGGGCGGGCATTGACCTTGATCGTTTGAGCCAATTCTCGCTGAATATCGGCCTTTGTTTCCGCCGAGATGTTGTCGGGAGCAAGCCCAAGCTCGTGAATGCCGTATAGGCCGCCTTTCTTGAGGATCCGAAACGCTTCGCCAATGATCTCGGATTTCCGATGGTCTGCCTGCATCGTCAGCATCGCCTCACCGTAAACTTTGTCGACGGAGTTCCCATCCAGCGTCGTTTCCGACGCACTCGTGTTGATGATCTTCCGGTCATCACCTGAGATGGTAGTCTTGAGATTTGCGGCGGCAGTCTCATCAAGTTCGATCCCGGTATATGTTTTTGGCTGCCGTTTTAGCGTAAGAGCTGCCGTAAAACCCATTCCCGGTGCAAATTCAACAACATCATCCGATCTCTTTATATCAAGAGCATCAATTAGTTTAGCGGTAAGCTCACGTCCGCCCGGCCGAAGAACTCGCTTGCCCATCTTTGCCAGGACCCAATGGCCTTGTTCCGTGTTCGTGTGGTGACTGATCATTGCTCTCCTCCTAAACGCCGTCGAAAGAATTTCGTGCGTCTGTCTTTTCCAATGTTCGGTCTTTTACGAATACGAAAATATGTTCTAGCGCACCTTTTGCAAGGGTTTTCGGGTTGAGGCTGCCGATGGATGGAAAAGTTTAGTTGGTATCGTTGCGCGTCGGGAGGAAAATGTCGCCCTTCGCCAGGACATCGCGTGCCGTGGCAAGGTCTTCATCTTTTAAGTAAGCAACGGTAAAAAGCACGGCATAGCCCTGTCGGACCGTCGCGTAAAGACGACGCTTCTGCACGCCGGAAGAAGTATCGAGGAATGCAAACTGCATCGCGCCAAGCTTTTCCGCACTTGTTTCGCCAACCTTAAAGCCCGGCGGCAGTTTGGCGTTCACGAGGCTCTGTCGAACCGCATCCATGTAATCTACCGCATCTTTTATCTGCGGAACCGAAGAGATATTCTCTGCCGCAATAAGAACAAATGCGTTGTCAGGCGTGCCGGGCATCGACCTGTAGGCGGTCAACAGCACCGTCACATTCTTGCTGAACTGCTTTTTTGCGAGTGGTCCGAGAGCCTCACTGTTGACCGTATGCAGGTCAAAGCCTGATGACTTCATATACTCGTCAAAATCCGGCCCGGGGATCAGCCAGCTGTCCGGAAAAGTGACCTGAAAACTCAGAGTTGGGTTGATGTAGCTTCGGCCGGTCACCGATCCGGAATCGAGCTTTTTCACCGCCTCGCGAGTTTCGGTTCCATCTTTTACAGGTATCGATGCGGGAAGTTTCTTCGTCGCGCCAGGTCGCTTCTGTGAGAAGCCAGACGAAACGCAAAGAAGGAGAACAAATATCGCAGCACAAGATCTCATAAAAAATAAAGCCCGAGCCGCGGAATGCCCGCCTCGTCGCGTAGTTGCTTCATCAGCATCAGCTCGTAGGTCTGCCTGTATTTCTCCGGCTCCATCTCGCTCTTGTATGGCTTTAGCTGGGTCTTAATACTTGCCTCAAGCCCGGCGAGGTGATTCGGCTCCCAATTCTCAAGCAGCGTACGGTCGAGCAGCTTTTCCACATCGCCCAAGGTCTTATCGACGGTGTCGAGGTCATCAGTTAGATTCGCTTTTATCTCGGAAAGATGCGTCAAAGCACGTTGAATTCCCTCCGAAAGCCTTTCGACCGTGCAGTTTCGAAGTTTCTCCGAACAATCGTCGATGTGTTTCGCTATTCTTTCGACAGTAAAGTCGCCGCCAGAGGCCGTATTTTCGGCATCGGCGCCTTTGCCCGTCTGCGAGTTCAGCCATTCGCGATGCTGTATCTCGATCTCTTCGCGGCAATAAAAAAGGCTCTTGATCGTTCGGGTTCCCGGCGGCTGACGGTCGAACACATCAAATACCGCCTCGATCGAACGTAAAACGATATGCAGCGGAATGCCGCGTTCCTTCCAGCCGTCGATCATTGCCCAATCTAACGGCGAAAGGAATAAATGCTTACCTCGCCGGCGGATGAACGTGTCCTCGATCTCCGTGTAGTAATTAAAATAGTTCACCTGGATATTCTGTCTTAGCCTTCATAGATTAAACGACGACTCGCGGGCCTCCAAAACCCGCAAGTTGGGTAGTCTGTGATAACCTATTTCCAAAAAGAAATGGCAGACAGACGCGAACGCTTTTGCACATCTTCGGACATCGAACTCCCGAATGATTTCAACCCCGAAAACACCGCGCCGATCTCGTATAAGGACGATCTGAACGAGCCCGGATCCTTTCCGTACACTCGCGGCGTCCGAAAGTCGATGTATCGCGGACGTTTCTGGACGATGCGGCAATATGCCGGATTCGCGACGGCCGAGGAATCGAACGCCCGTTATAAATACCTGCTTTCCCAAGGCACAACTGGCCTTAGCGTCGCCTTTGATCTGCCCACACAGATCGGGCTCGACTCCGACGATCCGCTTGCTGCCGGTGAGGTGGGCAAGGTCGGCGTTGCGATCGATTCGCTCGACGATATGCTGACGCTTTTCGACGGCATTCCGCTTGATCAGGTCTCGACCTCAATGACGATCAACGCAACCGCTGCAACACTCTTGTGTCTGTATCTTGCGGTCGCTAAAAAGCAGAATGTCTCGCTAGACAAAGTTAACGGCACGGTCCAAAACGATATTCTCAAGGAATACATTGCCCGCGGGACCTACATTTATCCGCCAAAACCTTCGCTCAGGTTGATCACCGATACATTCGCATTTTGTACGAAAGAGGTCCCGAATTGGAACTCGATATCGATCTCCGGCTATCACATTCGCGAGGCCGGTTCGACCGCAGCTCAGGAGATCGCCTTTACGCTCGCCGACGCGATCTGCTATGTCGAAGCCGCGATTGCCGCCGGGCTCGCAGTTGACGATTTTGGTCCGCGGCTCTCGTTCTTTTTCAATTCCCACAACAACCTCATCGAGGAGATCGCAAAATTCCGTGCCGCCCGCCGCCTGTGGGCGAAGATAATGAAGGAGCGGTTTCACGCAAAGAATGAAAAGTCGATGATGCTGCGTTTCCACACGCAGACTGCCGGCTCGACCCTGACCGCCCAACAGCCTGAGGTGAACGTCGTACGCACAACGATCCAGGCCCTTGCGGCCGTACTCGGCGGCACGCAGAGCCTCCACACGAACTCGATGGATGAGGCTCTTGGCCTTCCAACCGAGCATGCCGCCCGCATAGCCCTGCGAACGCAGCAGGTGATCGCATACGAATCAGGTGTTGCGGACACCGTCGATCCTTTCGCCGGCAGCTATGCCGTTGAAGAGCTCACTACAAAGCTCGAAAATGCGGCAGTTGAGTACATCAAAAAGATCGACGATCTAGGCGGAATGCTGCGGGCGATCGAGCTCGGATTCGTCCAGAACGAGATCCAGCAGGCAGCCTATGATTATCAGCTCGCCGTCGAGCACCACGAGGCCATCGTCGTCGGAGTCAACAAATTCCGAACTGAGGAACTGGAGCCCGTACCGGTCCTGAAGATAGACGCAAAGATCGAGCTCGACCAGCGTGCCCGCCTTGCAGCACTAAGAGCCAGACGCGACGCCGGCACCGTCGCAAACGCACTCGAAAAACTGGCTTCTGCAGCCGCAACAGAAGAAAATCTACTGCCTCACATCCTTTTCGCGGCCGAAAACTACGTAACCGTCGGCGAGATCAGCAATGCACTACGCCGAATCTGGGGCGAATACCAAGAAAACGTACGGGTATAATTTCCTCTCAGAAACGAATAAAAATCGCTGACAAACAACGTTAAACTGTGCTATTCTCTTGAATGCAGATAATTTATCTGCATCTGAGAAGACCCCTCAAAAGCCGACATCTTCGGCCCTTTTTTGTCTATTCTCTCAAAAGCCTTACCCCGATATGGAAAAACTGAACGAATTTCTCAGAGATCTGCTGTCTAGCTGCAGCGACGAGCTTCGCCTCGAGCCGGGTAAAAACCCGTATATGATCGCCGGTTCGCGGACGATCGATATCGCGAATGCGCCGATCCTCGGCACGCAGATAAGTATGATGGTCTTCCCGCTCATACCGCAGGACATCAAGCTGATACTTCCGCACTCGCCCGAGATCGAGTTCGAACATCCGCATGCTCTTGGGAATTTCCAGTTCGTGGTTCGCAAATCTCCTTCCGGCTTCAACGTCATCATCCGTCCACAGCTTACCAGCCAACGCACGCCTCCGCCGCCACCGGCTGCGGAAGCCGCAGCTCCGTCGGCCTCTGAGCCCGCAGCATCGCAGGAACCGCCGATCAGTCCGTCTCCTCAAGCAAGCTTCTCGCCTATACCGCCGTCGGAATACGCCGAATTTGACAGTTCTTCCGCAGGCTACGAATACACATCTACGCTCGCTTCCGCAGATGAGGTCCCGGACGCTCTGATCGTCGAAGAAAGGGTTGAAGTGCCCGCATACGAAGTGGCGGGTATGCCTACGGTTGAAGTGATGTCCAGCAATGATCCGGCGTTTGCCACCGTCTTTTCCGACACCTCAACATATGAGCCCCAGGGCCGACGAGACGACTTTTCCGGTGCGTACGCCCCGATGGAAGGACAGTCGTATGATGCGGGCACAGAAACCAATGCGTGGCCGCCGCCGTTATCGCCGACAGATCCGCCCACCGATCCGAGCCCTGCTCCGGATCAAACACCCACTCTTATGACCTCCCGAATGGACGACCTCTTCCGTAAGATGGCTGCCGCAGGAGCCTCGGACCTGCATTTGTCGGTTTCAATGCCGCCGATGATACGCAAAGACGGCCGGATGCAGCCGCTCGCGGCCGGTGCTGAGGCCCTATCGGCCGCGGCGATGAAGGATCTCCTGACGGAGATAATGCCGAAAAAGAATGTAGAGGAATTCGAACAGCGGCGGGACACGGATTTTGCGTATGAGATCGAGGGATTGGCTCGCTTCCGCTCGAATATCTTCATGGATCGAAAAGGAATGGGAGCGGTCTTCCGCATCATTCCCACGAAGATGACGACCGCAGAGCAACTCGGCCTCTCCGAAGCGATCCTCGGCCTAACGCAGCTTTCTAAAGGGCTTGTGGTCGTAACGGGTCCGACCGGCTCCGGCAAATCGACGACACTCTGTGCGATGGTCAACCACATCAATCAGAATCGTGAGGACCACATCATCACCATCGAGGACCCGATCGAGTTTGTTCACGACAACATTAAATGCCTCGTCAACCAACGCGAGGTCCACAATCATACGGATTCTTTCAAGGACGCTCTACGCGCGGCCTTGCGCGAGGACCCGGACATACTTCTCGTTGGCGAGATGCGTGACCTTGAAACGATCTCTATCGCGATCGAAACCGCAGAGACCGGCCACCTCGTTTTCGGAACTTTGCACACGACCACGGCGGCTTCCACTGTGGATCGCATCATCGACCAGTTCCCGGCGGATAGGCAACAGCAGATCCGGGTCATGCTCTCGGAATCGCTGAAAGGCGTGATCGCACAGACGCTTCTGCCTAAAAAAGGCGGCGGGCGTGTCGCGGCTCTCGAGATCCTGATCGTTACGCCGGCCATAAGCAATCTGATCCGCGAAGGAAAGACATTCCAAATTCCCTCTGCAATGCAAACCGGCAAGAATAACGGAATGGTGATGCTTAACGACGCCCTATTCGACCTCGTAAAGAGCGGCCTTGTCGAACCGAGAGACGCCTACATAAAGGCTGTCGATAAGGCGAATTTCGAGACAATGCTCACTCGCGGCGGCTTCAAGATCTAGTTTCAAGTTCTCCCGGCCTTAAAGGTCGTGTAAAATTAAGTATTCCGAGATCCTGATACGTGTCCAACTATTTCGGTCGGATACGTATCTAACTTTTTTTACCGACAAGGGGCCGTATGAAGCGATTTTCCAAGTTTTCGTCCGTCGCGCTGATCTTCGCGATCATTTTTGCCGTTGCCGCGGCCGTGGTCGCACAATCTCGCCCCCAGCGGCCCGACACCGCACCGGGCAACGAAAAACGAAATCCGCGCCCAAAACCTCCGACGGAGGAAGAACTCCGAAAGGCTGAAGAGGCTCGCAAGCAGGCTGAAGCCGAAAAGAATGCCGTCTTTGAACCGGGAGTCGAAAAGGTCTCAACAAACATCGTCTCGGTCGAGGTGACAGTGATCGACAAGAAGACCGGAGCTGTCATCACCGGCCTAAAGAAAGAGAATTTCGCGATCTTTGAGGATGGAAAGCAGCAGCCGATCTCTGCCTTTACAACGCCCGAATCTCCGATCACCGTTACGGTGCTGGTCGAATTCAGCAAGTGGAGTGAAGTTTTTGGTTCGGCCGCGGGCGGCGTATTCGAACCCGGAGCGTATGAGGTTGTCAGGCCGGCCGCTCTATTTGTTTCCCGCTTTATCCGGCCGCCAAACGATTCTGCATCCATTGTCGCTTTTGATATTCGCCCGACGCCGATAACCGACTTTACGAATGATCCGCAACGCCTGCGTCAGGCGGTCGACCTCCTTTTCCGAAGCGCTCCGGCGGTTCGCGAGAATAACCTTTGGGATGCCCTTAAGTTTACGCTTCTCGGCGGCACGACCGACACCGTTGTTCTGGAAAACTCCAAGGCAAAGACTGCACAATACGCCGGTATGGCGGCGTTGAATGCCCCACGAAAGGCCATCATTCTAGTCGCCTCCGGGATCGACACTTTCAGCAAAACCACCTACGACCAGGCGCGACGCATCGTTCAGGAGGCGGGTGTGCCGGTCTATGTCATCAGCACGGGAAATCTATTCTTCAAACGATACGAACAGTACCTTGGCCCGATGGACGACCTCGCAACCGGGCTGCCCGGACGCCTCACATTTCTCCAGGCGCAGAACGCGATGAATACGATCGCAAAAGAGTCCGGTGGCATGCACTTTCCGATGACCTTTGAGAGCGAGATACCTGATTACCTCAACAGCATCAACACACTCTTACGCAACCAGTACAACATCGCCTACGATCTCAACCAACCGCATACACCGGGCCAGAAATATAAGCTGCAAGTGAAGGTCGATGTGAACGGTGATGGAATTTTCGACGAGAAAGCTTATCGCGTTCAAGCGCGCCCGTACTACATCGCTCCGGGCGGCGACTCAAAAGATAAGAGTAAGGGAAAGAAATAAGTCCTTCAGGCTATCACCTTCCGGCTGAGCTGAAGGACCCCATACTGCGGCGTCTATTCCCCTGCTTGTTTCAGCAGAAGACCGCTCGGTGTTGCCGTGTGGTCAAAAACGTAATTGTACTTGTATATTCCGAAAGGAAGGATCGAGACCGGGATCGTGTAGTTGACATGGACGTTCACGCCCGGACCCGCCTTTTTTACTTCGACGAGCGCATCTGACGGCACTTGATTGGCGGCTATTGCCTTCTCTATGCGTTCCTGGACGTTCTTGACGGGATTTACGTTTCCGGGAACGGCCATTCCCTGAAGAACGGCGGTCTCCATGTCGGATTTCATCGCCTCGCCCTGATAAGCGACCGGAATGTAGTTGTAGCCTGCATTTGCGACCAGCAAAATAAAAGCAAGCACGATAAGGAACTTGACGCCGGCACTGCCGCGTTCATTGACTCGGTGTTTCGTTACATTCTGCATTTTTCTAAACTTCCTACGCTGTTGAGCTTACTTCTGAAGCTTAAGAAAGGCTTCGAGGGTGGAAAAAGCGGTTTTGGGAGGGATCTTATCGCCTGACAAAATGATCGGCCGGCCGATACCTCGAAGCAGGACCATTTGAAGCGATCCTGAAATATTCTTCTTGTCGAATTGAAACGCCTCAAAGACCTGTCGAGGCTCGATGGCTGCCAACGACGGCAAGGCGCCGACGCTGTGCACAACATCGTATAACAATTCTACACTCTGCTTGTCACAAATCGCAAGCTTTTTTGCGAGCTCGGCCGCGTACAGAATGCCGTAGCCAACTGCCTCACCGTGCCGAAAATAGCGGTAATTCGTCACTTTTTCCAGCGCATGAGCAAGCGTATGGCCAAAATTGAGTATCTTTCGAGATCGTCCGTCAGTCCGCTTGATATCCTCAAAAGGATCTTGATCGACGACCATTGCTTTGAAAGCGATATTCTCCCTTACCAGCGAGACGAGTCTTTCGCCCGCTTCCGGCTGTGAACGGCAGGAAAAATGGGCTTGCGTGCGTTTTAGAAGGCCTTTTCCGGCTAGAGCCGCGTGCTTTACCATCTCACACGCTCCTGCGGTCATCTCACGCTCCGGCAGCGTGCTTAGGCAATCGACATCGGCAAAAACTCCGGCCGCAGGATGAAAAGCACCGATCGTATTCTTACCGAACGACGCATTTACGCCTGTCTTGCCGCCCACCGAAGAATCGATCATCGCCAGCAAGGTCGTGGGGAGCTGAATATGCTTGATGCCGCGCAGATAAATGCTTGCCGCAAATCCGCCAAGATCGCCCACGACACCGCCTCCGAGCGACAAAACTGCATCCGTCCTCTCAATGCGGGCCGCGGCCATTGCGGCAAGGACACGCTCGGCCGAGCGGAGGGTCTTAAACCTTTCGCCATCGCCAATGAGGGCCGTCGCCGTCAAGAAACCGGCTTTCTTGAGGCTTGTTTCGACCTGACGGCCGTAAAGCCCAAAAACCTTTTTGTTCGAGACGATGAATACACGCTGCGCGCCGTTGCCGAGGCGTCGGCGTGCAAATTCTCCGATCGAGGCAAGGTTGCCGCTCCCGATCTCGATCATGCTTAGCAAGTCGTCTGCTGAAGGCACCTTTTTCATCCCAAGTTCTGGCGGATCACCTCGGCGAGGGCCGCGGCCTGTTTTTCAATTTCAGCTTGATCGCTGCCCTCTATCATCACACGTGCAAGGTTCTCGGTGCCCGAATAACGCAAAAGAAGCCGGCCTTTCTCAGCCAGCTGCTCCTCAAGTTCGGCCGCAGCCGCTGCGATAGCAGGCACATCGTCGAAAGGACGTTTTTCCTTGACGGCCACGTTCACGAGCACTTGCGGAAACTGTCGAAAATCGCCGATCGCCTCCTCAAGCGAAATTCCTCTGCGTGCAAGCGACGAGAGCGTCAGGACGGCCGTTGCCATCCCGTCGCCGACAAGGCTCCGCTCAGGAAAAATGATGTGCCCCGATTGCTCACCGCCGATCACCGATCCGGACCGAAGCAGTTCTTCGAGCACATACTTGTCCCCGACCTTTGCGCGAAGAAGCACGATTCCCGCGGCCTTGAAGGCTATCTCGAGGCCGATATTGCTCATCACCGTCGCAACGACCTGCTTGTTCGCTAGCCTTCCCTTTGCCGACATTTCGCTCGCAAGGATCCAGAGCGTTGCATCACCGTCAACGACCTTTCCATTGCGGTCAACAAACAATACGCGGTCCGCGTCGCCGTCAAACGCAACACCAAGGTCGCTGCCGGTTTCAACAACCTTGTCGGCAAGTGAGCTGAGGTGCAGTGAACCGCAATCCCTATTGATATTTCTCCCATCGGGAGCGTGATTGATTATGGTAAGCTCCGCTCCAAGGCTTCTGAATAGTTTTGGCGCAAGGTCGAACGCTGCTCCGTTCGCACAGTCCAACACGAGCGGCATCCCCGCAAGCAAAACGCCATCCGCGGCCGTACGCAGGTGCTCTAGATACTTCTCGTCAAAACCCTCAACCAGGTCTTCATTTGGAACGATCGGCTCGACCGGCTCGATCAACCCGTTCTCGATGTCAGCCTCGATCAGATCTTCAATAGAGCTGTCGAGCTTTTTGCCGCTCGGCAAAAAAACCTTTATGCCGTTATCCTCAAACGGGTTGTGCGACGCGCTGACAACGATCCCCGCATCGTAGCCTTCAGCTCTGGTAAGAAATGCAACGCCAGGCGTCGTTATAACTCCCGCAGACGAGATCTGTGCTCCTTCCGCCGACACTCCAGCATGTATGGCCCCCTCGATCGTGCGTCCCGATTCGCGCGTATCGCGACCCGACACAAACTTTGGCTTTCGGCCGAGACGCTCTTCAAAATGACGCGCGAGCGATCGTCCAATAATGCTAACCGTTGCATCGTCGAGCGGAAATTCGCCCGCGCGTCCGCGAACGCCATCTGTTCCAAAATGCTTTCCCATAAAATACTGCCGGGCCTTTTAAAAACAGGACGCCCGCTCGCGAATGCCGCGAAGTAAGAGATTAACAAATTCAGCCGTCAAAAACTTAGGCGTTAACATAAGAGATTTTTGTGTATGCAATAAATTTTTCGAAAATAATTGACAACACCTAAGCGCTTAAGCGAATCTAAGAGTAGCCGCTTTCAAAAGTTCTTGCGATCGGCGGCGAGTTTTAACAAGGAATCCGGTAGTCTCTCCTCGATTTAAAAATGAAGAAACAAATTGCATTTTCCTCGGTCGTAGTTTTAACGTTTGCCGCTTTGGGCTTTGCCCAGACGAATAATGAGGGAAGCAATTCAAGATCTTCCAAGGTCGTGGTGACCTCGACTTTGAGGCCCGCCCCGACCCCGATCCCGCGTGTGGTCGTTACGCCAACTCCGATCGTTGTCGGAAGTGCCGATCGCGGCCCCGCAACCGTCCCTTCGATTCCTGTTGCTTCCGCAAATGCTACAAACGTCAATTACGACGGCCTGAGCTTCTCGCAGATCAAGTCCCGCATTGCCGAGGCCAAGCGCGAGATGCAGTCTCGCCCGGTCACTATCGGAAGTTCAGAAGCGACCGGAAGCGATCCGATCTACTTCGTAAAGATCGCCTATCTCAATGAGCGAACACGTCAGATCGAGTTTGTTTCGCTCTCGAAGGATGCCTTCTTGGCAAAGAATACGACCAGTTCGGCGATCTCGACCGACGGTTCGACTCTCTTTTTTCGTAATATTCGAGCCAACGGCGTAAATACGCCGATCGTATTGACCGATCAGTCCGGCCGGGCGATGCTTCCGCTTTTGATCCAATATCCCGTGGTCCGCAACGATCGGTTTATCGAGACGGCCTATTATGTTTCGACGCATCCGGGCATCATTACACCGGATGTGGTCGGTGCGGGCCGCTTCTATGTACGAAATACGATCGAGGTTGCACGCGAAAAACTCAGGCACTCAGGCTATCTTATTCAGCCGAAGGTCGCCGATATCGCTGAGCGTCTCGCGACGGTCGAGCACGTTGATCATTCGCGTTTTCGGAACGAACTGCATCCTAATATCTTCAACGATATTTTCACGCTCTATGCTCTTAATGAAGGCCAGACGTATCGATATTCGGTTAGCTCTGCTGGTGCGGGCGGCATGGTGCAGATGATCCCTCCGACATATAGGATGGTTCGGGCACGCTTTCCGCAGGCGGATCTAATGCCCGACTTCGTCGCCGGAATGCAGGATCACGTCAACGCCACTAAGGCGATGCTTCTTTACATGCAGATGACATGGAACGACCTTTCGAGCAATGACACCATCGCCCAGGCAATGGCAGATGGTATCGCGCGTCAGGAAGATCTTATGGCCGCCGGCTACAATTCGAATCCCGCACGGCTCGCGGGCTACATCAAACGCGGCGGTGACAACTGGACGAACCTGATCCCGCGTGAAACACAGATCTACTTGCAGATCTACTCATCACTTGAACGAAGCGTGCCTCTTACTCCGAGGACGCATTAAGCGTCGATAAGCTCGCGGATCTCTTCCTGAACTTCGGCGAAGACCTTTTCGACGAGATTTGTTCCGAGGAAGAAAGGATTCCCTGTGACCTCGATCTTTGCGTAAGGCGGCGGCACGAACGCGTCGAAATCCTCCATTGTCGCGAACTCAAAGCTGGCAGTGCTCAGGCCTTGCAGATCTCCGAGATAGATGTCGTACAAGACGCGCGAGTTATCAAATTCCTGAAAATATCGATTCTTACGGATCTCGCGACCCTCGAGTCCCGCAAATGCCTCGTATTCTGCTTCATTCAGGTGCAATTCGGAGAGTTTGACCGCCGGATGGCCGGCCTCGGCGGAGAGAAAGACCTGCTGCAAACTGCGCGTCCAGGCCTTTGAGTACGGATCGCGAACGCTGCGTACTCGCAAGCGTGTGTTCGGGATGTAGCCATCGAATATCTGAAGGTGCGAGCTGGCCGGTGTGAGCGGCTCCGGAAGCCCTTCGCTCAAGTAGAGCCGAGAAAGATGTGTTTCGGCTGTTTTGGCAGACATATAGGATTATTTATACTTCTAATATTCCATTGATCTTGGACGGTTTCATTATATGAGAAAATACTATCTTGGTTTAGTAATTATTGCGTTTTTGAGTTTATTTTTCGCAGCTTGCGGAGGCCCCGCAGCGAACACGAACGTAAATTCGAACTCGGGCCCGAAAAATACCGCGACGAACGGGAATACTTCTGGGTCAAATGTCATCACAAATTCGCCGGCCGGAACGACCGTCAAACCCGTCGCCGAGACGGTTAACGATGCTCCGACGCTCGCCCCTGTCGTTAACGCCTACTATAACGCTCTAAAGACGAAGAATTCGGCCGCGCTGAAAGATGTGCTTACTGCAGAGTTCCTCGCCCGCTCCGAAGCGCATATGAAAGAAGACGGCGGCAAGGACCTTGCTGCCTACATGGCTGAATTTGATACGATCCCCGAAAAGCCTGTCGAGGTTCGCAATGAGAAGATCGAGGGCAACAAGGCCGTTTGTGAGCTGCGTGGTGGAGCTTATCCGAATTGGACGGCGTTCGCTTTTGCCAAAGAAGACGGTAAATGGAAATTCACCGGCGGCAGCCCAGACCTTACCGCGGTCAAAGGAAATTAAGCCTGAAAAGCCCGCAAAACGCGGGCTTTTTTATTTACGCCTATTTTGAAATATCGACGTTGTGAACTTCGAGGATCGTGCCCATAGCGCGATTAAAGCCGGCGATAGACTTATTAAGGTCGGTCCTTGCGGCGAGTTCCCGGCCGCGTGCAACAACGAGATCCTGCAGCCTTTGTGAGACGAGGTAAAATGTGCTCGTCCCGCCCCTAAACAGCCGTTCCTCACTGTTGTAAAGTTCTTCGGCAGCTTCCCTTGCCGCGGTTGCCGCATTCAAACGTGCCTCGGTAGAGCGAAGCGACTGCAGGGCATTCCGCACCTCGGCTTCGACGGATTGTTCGCGCGCCGCCCGCTGTTTGGCGAGGCTGTCTGCAGCCACAAGCGACTTTCCATAATTCGCCCTGGCGGTACGGTTTCCCAACGGGAAAGAAAATACAAGGCTCGCGCGATAGGTCGGATATTCCTGTCCGAATAAGTTGCGAAGCGACGTGAAATATCCACCAACGAGGTTATGCGGTACGCGACTCACTCCTGTGATCGGATTTATCGCCGCGGGCGTCTCTGTGCCGCCAAGACCCTGTGCCGTATAACTGCCGACGAGGTCGATCTGCAACTTCTTCTGGTTCTTGTAGAACCGCTGGTCGATCAAATTCTGATCCTGGCGGAGCTGAAATTCAGCGATCTCAGGACGTTTCTTGAAAGCCTCGATCTTTGCCACTTCGAGCCCGATCTGCGGAACGGGCACTGCGGCGGGCGTTACGGGCGTGATCGGCCGATCCCATTCCGGTGCGGATCGATCTGCGAGTATTAGCGTTTTGAGAGTGTTTTCGGCACGGGTTGCGGCTTCTTGAGCGTCGTAAACACTCTGTTCGAACGTCGCGATCTGCGCTCGTGCGGCAACGATCTCAATGGGCGCAAGCACGCCTTTCTCGACCATTCGGCTATTGCTCTCGAGCTGTGCTCGGGCCTGCTTTAGCGTATCGGTCTGCACCTCGATCGAGCGAAGCGAATAAACAAGGTCCCAATACGCCTGCTCGACCGTATTGACGACATTCATCGCTTCGGTCTGCAGCTGTGTCTTGCTGATCTCAATATTCTTTTTTGCGATCAGAATATTGCGTCGAGGAGCGTCGATCGAGCGGTCCCGACGAAGTGGCTGCGTATAGGTAAAGCTAAGGCTCGACGGAAATTGCGGATTCAGGAATGAGTTCGTGTTGCTCGTCGTGTTACGCGATGAATTGAATATCGCCGAGTACGATGCACCACCGAGCGGGACGAGGCCGTCGATGCTGATATTGTTGGACGTTCGAGTTGTCGTGACCGAACCGTTGACCGCACCGCCGATGGCCGAGGCCGTCGGCACAGAGACGCTCTCGTAGAAGTTCGTGCTCGCGACGAGCGGATCATACATTCCCTTTACGCCCAGAAGATCAAGGTTCGACGTCTTGGTTCCGGCACGTGATACGCCGATGTCGTTGTTGTTCTTGAGAGCCATCTCGATCGCATCATCGAGTGTCAAAGAAAGTTCAGTCCCAGCCGCAACGCCGACCCGTGTTGCATCAGGCAAAGGGCGGAGCGGAACGGTAAAAGTCGGCTGCACCGGCGGCTTGTCGTTCGGCGTAGGCGTAGGCGTTTGCCCTGCGGCCGCCGAAACTACCGAGAACAGCACAACGGCCGCACCAAGCGGCACAAGAGTTTTCAGGAGAAGTTTGTTCACGACTGGTCGACCGACTCCTCCGCGATTTCATTTTTATTTCGACGAAGTTTATCGGCGAGTTTGTGGAACGGACTTGCGATCTTCCGCCATAGAGTTGTTTCAGCCGCGTCGTCAAACAGCGAATAAAAGACGGGAACCGTCAAAAGTGTCAGCAGCAAGCAGAGCGACTGGCCGCCGACGACAAGAATACCGATCGAGCGGTTGGTCGCGGCTCCGGCTCCAGAACCAACAATGAGCGGGATCATTCCGGCAACGAGTGCGATCGTCGTCATCAAGATCGGCCTCAAGCGATCGCGATTCGCCTGAATGATCGCATCGTAACGAGCCATTCCTTTTGCACGCAAAGAGTTAGTGTGATCTATCTGCAGGATCGCGTTCTTCTTAACGACGCCAAATAGCAGCAATATACCGAGGGCCGAAAAGATGTTCAGCGTCTGACCGGCGATCGCCGTTGAGAGCAACGCGAACGGAACCGAGAGCGGCAGTGTCAGCAAGATAGTGATCGGGTGAATGAACGATTCAAACTGTGCCGCGAGGACAAGATACATAAAGACGAACGAAAGCAGAAACGCAAGCATGAACGAGCTGTATGCACGCTCGAGTTCCTTTGATTGCCCTGTGACACCGCTCGAATATTCAGGCGGCATATTCAGCGATTTGACGAGTTCTTTAAGATGGGCGAGCGCGTCAGATTCTGATGCATTCGGCGGCAGTCCCGATGAGATCGTGACGACACGCTGCCGATTCAAACGCTGGATCGTTGAAGGGCTGAGCGATTCCTGAGCAGTTACGAGACGATCCAAAGGAACCGGTTCGCCTTTTGAAGAACTTACCGTAAAGAGCCGCAAATTCTCTCGCGTACGTCGGAACTGTTCATCAGCCTGTACGATCACGTCGTACTGTTTCGTGCCCTCACTGAAGGTCGAAACGCGCTGTCCGGCGGCAGCAATGTTCAATGCACGAGCAATGTTGCCCGCATCCACACCGAGATCGGCAGCTCGGACACGGTCGATCACAAAACGAACTTCGGGTGTGCCGACATCGACCGAGTTATCAGGATCGCGAAAGGTAGGATCCTGCTGCATCTTATCAACGAGCTGGTCCGCGTATGCGTTGAGCTGCTCCATATCGGGGCCGGAAATAAAATAGCCGATCCCTGAACCGCCGCGGCCTAGACCGATGCCCTGAGCGATCGACGAAGCGGCCGAAACATTGATACGCCAATCCTTGTTCGAATAAGGTTTGACCATTCCGCGGACCATTCCCATTAGCTGGGCCTGACTCTGCGAACGTTCTTTCACGGGAACGAGGTTTACACTGACGGTGCCTGAATTTCCGCTTCCACCGCCGCCATAACCTCCAACGTTTACGGTCGAATTCAATAGCCCCGGCACTTTCTCTTTAATATCGCGTGAGATCCGATCGACGATCGACTGCGTAGCCGCAAGGGAGGTTCCCTGCGGTCCGCGGACGTTGACCTGAAAGCTCGATTCGTCTTCGTCCGGCAGGAACGCCATTCCGACGTACTTGTAGAGCGGATAGATCGAGGCGACCGTCAAGATGCAGATAAGGACCACCGCCCACCTGAACCGCATCGCAAGCTTAAGAAGCGATGTATAGCCCGCATCGATCTTGCTGTAAAACCAGCCACCCTTTGAGTCGGTCTCGTGCTCGAGGGCATAGGCAACGGCGAGATCATCGCGAACTTCCGGGGGCAAAGGCTCATTGGCCGGCCTTTTCGCCTTGATCCAACGAGCCGCAAGCATCGGCGTAAGCGTGAACGAAACAATAAGGCTGACCGCGATCGCCGCTGCCGAAGTCAGGCCGAAGGACGACATGAATCGTCCGACGATGCCGGTCATGAAGCCTACCGGAATGAAGACCGCAAGCAGTGACAGCGTCGTCGCAAGAACCGCGAGGCCGATCTCGCGTGTCCCTTCAACGGCAGCCTTGAACGGGTCCATTCCCTTCTCTTCGACAAAACGATAGATGTTCTCGAGCACAACTATCGCGTCGTCGATAACGATGCCTACCATGAGCGTAAGCGCGAGCATCGTCATCTGATTGAGCGAATACCCCATCGCCGCGATCAACGCAAACGCCGCGATGATCGACGTCGGGATCGCAAGTGCGGCGATGAGCGTCGAGCGAAAATTCCACAAAAAGAAGAAAACAACAAGTGCGGCGAAGATCGCACCGATCACAAGGTGCTCTTCGATCGCGTGAAGCGAATTCTCGATAAATTCAGACTGATCGCGAATAACGGCAACCTTAAAATCCTTTGGCAGGGTCGGCACAATGTTCGCCATTCGCTCTTTAACGTTATTGATAAGAGCTACGGTGTTTGCACCGGACTGCTTACGGATCGCGAGGGCGACGGTCGGATTGTTGTCCAGGGAATAAGTGCTCGTAGGATCCGCACCGGTTTCGACAACGCGCCCGATCTGACGAAACTTGATCGGAAACCCATTCTTGGTCGCAATGACGATATCGTTGAATTCTTCGACGTCAGTGAGTTTACTGATCGTCCGAAGGCCGACAGTTTTTGCACCTTCGACAAGCGTTCCGCCGGGCAGCTCCTGGTTCTGGGCCGCAACGGCTGACGTCACTTGATTGACCGATAGGCCGTACGCACGAAGCCTGTCCGGATCGACGTAAAGCTTTATTTGCTTCGGGCGCCCGCCAAAAACAACTACCTCACCGACTCCGTCTGCCGATTCGATCTTCTCCTGGATCAGGACCGTGACCATATCGCTGAGTTCGGTGACATCTCGCGGTGAACTCACCGCGTACATCAGAACGGGTGACGAGTCGGGGTCACTTTTGCGGGCGACAGGCGGGTCTGCCTCTTCAGGAAGACGCCATGTGATCGTACTGAGCTTCTGCTGAACCTCCTGGAACGCTTGATCCGGATTCTTTTCGAGATTAAAAGAGAGTGTAATACGCGAACTGCCCCGCGACGAGGACGAACGCATTTCGTCCACGCCGGGAACCGTGTTCAGCACGCCCTCGATCGGGTCGGTGACCTCGGTCTCCATTTCTGCCGGAGCGGCACCGCTGTTGTTTGTGGATACGGAGATCGTCGGAACGTCGATCTTCGGGAAGCGATCAACGCCGAGAGTAAAAAAGCTGAATGCCCCGACAACCGTCAGGAACATCACGATCACGGTCGCAAAGACCGGCCTATGAACGCAAATTTCGGCGAGCCACTGCATAAACCACTTCCCGCCTTACGACGATACTTTCGCTCCTTCGTAAAGTTGATCGACGTTGCTCGTTGCAACTGTTTCGTCAGCATCGACTCCCGAGATGATCTGCTGCCAGTCGCCTTCTTCGCGGCCGATCTGCACGACCTTGAGTTTCGCAACTCCGTCAGCGATCACAAAAACTCTAAAGGACTGAGTCGCAACATCATTGAATACTGCGGTTTTCGGAACGAAAACGCCCTTCGAACCGCCGTCGCGAACGATCCGAGTTGTGGCAAACATTCCCTGGCGCAAAAGATTTTCCGGATTGTCGATCAGCGCTTCGACGGAAGCCGCACGTGAGTTTACATCGATCGCCGGATTTACGGCCGAGACCTTTCCGGCAAAATTCTTGTCTTTATACGCATCGACCGAGATCGTAACGACCGCACCGAGCCGGACGCTCGGCACATCTGCCTCCGGCACCTGAATGATCGCTTTGATCGGATTCGTCCTCAGAACCGTTGCAATAACCGAAGATGAGGACACATACTCACCGACGGACGTCGGCCGGTCGCTCACATAGCCTGCAAAAGGAGCACGGATCACCGTATCGGCAAGAATACGTTCAGCATCATCGACCTGAGTCTGCGCCGACTCAACATTCGCTTGCGCGCTGACGATGGCCTGATTGCCCTGGCGTGCGACGTTGATCGTTGTCTCAAGCTGCTGCTGGGCGGCATTCGCTCTCGCACGTGCGGTATCACGAGCGGTTTTGTACTGCTCGTAAGTGATCATTGCGACATCACCACTCTCGGTCAGTTCCCGATAGCGCTTTTCGTTCGCTTCAGCTTGTTTTAGTTCGAGATTCGCCTGCTCGAGATTGGCTCGTGCGGTCAGAACTTCTGGAACGGTCGTCGCGCTGAACTTTCCGCCTCCAAGCAGTCCCAGCTTAGCCTCGGCCTGCGAAACACCGGCCTTGGCTTGTCGAACGGCAGCGCGTGCAGATTCAAGACGGATCCGAGCGTCGCGATCATCTACCTTTGCGAGCGTCTGCCCTTCGCGGACGAAATCGCCCACATTCACATAAACGTTAGACAATCGCCCCGCAGTTTTCGGGGAAACATTGGATTTCTCCTGTGCTATAAGCGTGCCGGTCGCATCGACGGTAGAAGCGACGTCGCGCGATTCGCTTTTCCCGGTCGTGATAGCGATCGGGGTGTCCGTCGCTGAGTTCTCCGGTGTCTTAGTCCTTGCAGAACCGCCACAAGCGGTTAAGATACTTATCGCCGCCAATAGAGACCCTAAAGCGGCGTTGCTGAATTTCAGGCTAAACATTACTTAAGTTTAATTATTTTACAATTTTTAGCAGTTCGGGCAATTCCTGAAGATGTAAAGAATTGTCAACATGGAAGGTATTCCGGAAAACGAAAATATTTGGCTAGAATGTTACAGTAACAACACTAAGGGGTCACGATACGATCCCCTTCGAAATTGGAGATATATTATGAAAGCTATTACGGCTAAGGAACTGCATCAAAGGCTTGATGCCGGCGATGATATTCAGCTAATCGACGTTCGCGAACCTGACGAGAATGCGTTCGCAAAGATCGAAGGCGCAAAACTGATACCGCTTGGGCAGGTCGTGGCCAGAATGAATGAGATCGACCCCGCTCGAGAAACGGTCGTGCACTGCAAGGGCGGCGTTCGAAGCGCGAAGGCCATCGAAGCTTTGCAGGCGGCGGGGTTCGAGGGTGATCTTACAAACCTGACGGGCGGGATAACCGCCTGGTCGAACGATGTCGATCCGTCGATACCTAAATATTGATCGCGGCGAGCGCGATCTCATCTGAAAGGCGAACGATCTCCATACCTTCAACGGCTCTCGTACGGCAGGAGATCACGCCTTTTTCTTTCTCATCATTCCTGACCCAAACCTGACAGCTGAGGCAGTCACCGTTCCAACAAAGGTCTGCCTGCGAAACTGACTCCATATCAAGGTATTGCAAACAGCGAAGTATCGTATTGTTCTCGGGCACCTCGTATCGTTTGCCGAGTATTTTTATCTCGATCAGTTTTTCGTAGGGTGCAAAAATATCCGGATTCGACATTTGGTTATATTTGGCTGAACGCGTTCAGGTTTAGTTTTCGTTTGGACTATGAAATGATAGCCAAAAGGTGTAGTTTTGAACAATGGCCTTGGTGATATACACAAAACCCGGCTGCCCATATTGCAAGAAAGCAAAAGACCATTACACAAGTCTCGGCGAACCATTTATTGAGTACGATGCTCAAAATGATATGAAGCACCGGCGCGATATGCTTGCGCATAGCGGCGGTGATCCGACAGTGCCGACCTTTGTCCGGGATGGCAAGTTTGTGGGTTCCGGCTGGGGCGATCCGCCGCGAGGCTGAACGGTTTATTGAACGGGGCGGCAGTTGGCCGTCCGCCTTTCATTAAGAGATAAGATCGGGATCCTGAACATAAAGATAAGAAATCTGCTTTGGGCATTTGGGATAGCGACCCGGGCAGGCAATAATTGTAAGTTTGGACTTCATTCTGGATTTTTCGTAGGTTTTGGTCGTGACCTTTACAGGTTGCGATGAAGAGACCCCCTAAACGCAGCCGGCAAGGCTGCGGCTTCTTATGGTTGACTCGCAGATCAATCAGTACAAGATCTTGGAAAAGATCGGTTCCGGCGGCCAGGGAACCGTTTATAAAGCACTCGATAGCAAGTTGAATCGCGTCGCGGTCATTAAGGTTCTGCCGCCCGAACTCACTAAGAAGACCGCTAACTTCAAACGCTTCGAACGCGAAGCCCAACTCTGTTCCCAGCTCGATCATCCGAATATCTGCACGATCTACGATTTCAATGAATCTGACGGCACTTTCTACATTGCAATGCAGTTCATTGAAGGCAAGAACGTCAGGCAGCTTGTCTCCGGCCGCGCACTCGAGCTGAAGAGTGCGATCTCCACGGCCATCCAGGTCACGGATGCTCTTGCATACGCCCATTCAAAGAACATCATTCATCGAGACATAAAGGCCGGGAATGTGATGGTCGCCGACACTGGTCAGGTCAAGATCCTTGATTTCGGACTGGCTAAGCTGCTTGAAGACGAATATACCGACGCCGGAGCCGGCACAAAGCGTGCGAGCGATATTACTGAACTCGGGATTCCCTACGGAACGGCCACCTACGCCGCTCCGGAACAGGCCCGAGGCGAGCGCGCCGATGTGCGCTCTGATATCTTTTCGACGGGCGTGCTGCTGTACGAGATGCTTACGGGCATGTGGCCTTTTCAGGGCAAGAGTGTTATCGATGTCCGGCATCAGGTTCTTTACGGCACACCAAAACCCATTGCAGAAGCACGACGCGATGCCGTTCCGGCGCACCTTCAAGCGATCATTGATAAGGCACTTGCGAAAGACCCAAAGGATCGTTATCAGAAGATCGCTCAAATGCGTGACGAGCTTCGCACAATTCTCCATGAGCTAGCCGGAACTCAGCTGCTTTCCACAGACACTTTCGCTCCGTCGCACGCTGACGGAGGTGCAGTAAAGCGGATGCTGAATTGGTTTACCGGACGTTCGGCTCCCGAACAAACTTCCACCGCGGTCTCTGCTTCGCGTTCGATCAGCCATCCATCCCAGGCGCCGGATATTTTGCTGACCGCGACTGGGACGGAAAAGAAGAGCGTCGCGATATTGCCGTTCCAAAATCTCGCAAATGACAAGGATTCGTCGTTCTACGAATTTGCCCTTGCTGACGCGGTGATCACGGAACTTGCACAGATCCGATCGATCATCGTTCGGCCAAGCTCTGTGATCGCAAAATATCAGGGCAAGAAGATCGATCCTGCCGCGGCAGGGCGTGAATTACGTGTGAATGCCGTGCTTTCAGCTGGCTTCCTGCGTGCGGGGAACAAACTTCGCGTAACCGCTCAGCTTCTCGAGACGACAACTGGCGACATTCTCTGGAGTGACCGCATAGACGCAGAAGGCAGCGACATTCTCGCGATCCAGGACAGCATCGCACAACGCATTCTCGAAGGCTTGCGTCTCGAGCTCTCTGACGTCGAAGCCGAAAAACTTGGACGGCGGGCGACCGAAAGTGCCGAGGCCTGGGAAGAATATCTTCGCGGCCGCGACACGTTCGCGCGCTTTATCTTCCGAACGCTCGATCCGGAAGACTGCGATGCCGCGATCGCGAACTTCAAAAGAGCGATCGAACTCGATTCGCATTTTGCCCTTGCATACAGCGGTCTTGGCGCATGCTACGCAAACCGTCTTTTCAAGGGAATGGGCGATCCGGAAGATTACACCTACGCCGAGACCGCGTTCAGTAAGGCATTCTATTACGACCCGAATGTTGTAGAAGCGCGCGTGCTGATGGTCATGATCTATATGGCTCGCGGCGAAAAGAAAAAAGCTCGGCTTGAGATTCGCGTTCTCGAAAAACAGTTTCCAAACGATGCCGCACTCTTTTTCGTCAAAGGCGTGATGCACCGTCTGGATGGCGAATACGAAGAATCGCTCAAGGCGTTCGAGAAACTCTCAAAGCTCGATCCTGCGGCACGCGTTGTGGCAGCATACAATCGTGCACGCATCTTTATTTACAAAGGTGACTACAATAAGGCTCTTGATGAGCTCGATCGCGGAGCACGCGCCGAGCCCAATCACCCGATGCTGAAGATCTTTCGTTCAGGTGTTTATTACTACCAGGGCGACGCAGACGCCGCGATCGAACTGATGCGGTCTGTCTTAAAGGAACATCCGGAAATGGACGGCATCCGTCCGCTCTATGCGATCTATCTGGCTGGCGACGGTCGTTTTGATGAGGCTCGCGAGGAATTGACCGAGGAGGCTCTTGCACTTTCGCGTGCAGATCACGATATGGCGTATTGGGTCGGCGCGTCCTACGCCCTTTTGGGCGACAAGGACCTCGCTTTCAAGTGGCTCAACAAGGCGATCCGCCTCGGCAACGAGAACAAACCATATTTCGATGGTGATAAGAATCTCGTCACGCTCCGTGACGATCCTCGCTGGGCCGAACTTATGGCAAAGCTAGTTCGTGATTAGGCTTTTCGCTCGAACACAAACTCATTACACCCAAGGCCGACACCGCCGCTTACGATCTTTGTAAGGGTAAAACCTCGCTCCTTGTAGAATTCAAAGACAGCATCGACGCTCGCGTATTCGTAGGGAAATCCGCCGACCCAATCAATAATGTCGTGCCAGCGATCCATGCCGCGACCCGTCTTGTAACGCGTCCACGAATGAATGTATTCCGCCGGTTTGAGCCTCAAAAGTGCGGAGGCGAAGCGTTTCATTTCCTCCGGCAGACTCACCGCAACAGCAAACGGCGTTTTTAAGACCCCGGGCAAGCGGCAGTAAGTTTTCTTGATCCAATGCCAGCGGCTCGCCTGACTGCCAGTGTCGTTATAGAGAGCGATGAATAGCTTGCCGCCTTCGCGCGTCGGGAGCACTGCATTCTCCAGAGCCTGCCACATCGAGCCGGTGTGGTGAAGCACGCCCCACGAATAGACCACGTCGAATTTGCCCAAACTGGCGACATATTCCGCGTCAAGAGCCGAACCTTGTTCGATCCGCCAGTTCGCGTCTGCGGCGAAATATCTTTTCTTCAATTCCCGCGTGCATCCGACCGAATTGGTATCAAAATCGAATGAAACTACCTCGGCACCGAGCCGTCTTGCCGCGAGCGAAAAAAGCCCGCTTCCCGAGCCGATGTCGAGAAAGCGTTTGCCTGCGAGTGTCCGGCATTCGAGCATCGTCCGCAGGCTTTCGACGGCGGTTTCGATCCGCTCTTCGTCCAGGACGCTTAAGAACGCGGCCCAGTTCCTGCCGAATTCAAACCTCTCGCCCGCCGCAACTTCGCTCTCGTGCTGCCGTACTACATCAAGCTCTTCACTTACAATGGCACTCATCCTTTTCGCTCCTCAAGTATCGCCCGCAGCTCGTCAACCTTCGCTTCCCAACTTTCGTGTCGGATCGCGTCGCTCACCGCTGCACGCGGTTTCGGGTTTGCGAGTGCCTCTTCGATCCTTGCAATAATGTTTTCGTCGTCAGCGCCGATTAGGACATCCGCGAGCACACGCACTTCCGGAATATCGGTCGAGACGACAGGCAAACCGGCCGCCAGATATTCGCGCACCTTCAACGGGTTGGCCGCGAGCGTCAATTCGTTTATCACAAAAGGGTTTATCGCAACGTCAAAAGCGGCACAGTATTTTGGAAGATCGCCGTAAGGTTTGCGCCCGAGAAAGTGTACATTCGGGACCGCCGCCAGTTCTTTCGCTTTTTGCTCCGCCTCGATCGTTGTTTTGCCTACAAGCACGACGGAGCCCGTCGAAAAATGCTCCGCTATTTTCTTCACCAGATCGAGATCGACCCAATCGGCGATAAGTCCGTGAAAACCGATGATCGGCCGAGGCAGATCGGCGATGTCCGCGGGCATTTCAAGGCCGCCGTCAACCGCCTTTCGGAAATGTTGCCAGTCGGTGCCGTGACGGATAAGGTGCGTGTTCGCATTAAATTCGCGTTTTGATTCGAGCAGCTTCTCCGCCGACACAACAACAACGTCCGCCCGTCGAAAAAGGTCTTCTTCGATCTCTTTTAGGCCAGCCGCGACACCCGTGAACGCCGTGTATTCATCGACGCAGTAATAGATAAGTTCGCTCTCGCCAAGATGCCCCGCAACAAGGCCCGCGGCCGGGTTAAAGACCATATTCACGACGTTCTCAAACCCAAGACGCCGCATCGCCCGCCGTATCTGCCGAATGAGAAGTTTGCGGTTCAGGGCGACGATCGCTTCGCTGCCGTATGCGGGAATGACAAGCGGATTCAGGACAAAAATGTTTGGCTCGGCCTCGCGAACCGGCTCCGCAAAGCTGCGAAGTTTCTTCGCGATCCGCGAAATGTCCTTTGACGCGGCGGTCGGCATCCGATTCGGCAGGGCGTTCACCCAAAGAATGCGATTCTCGCGCGAGAGCACCCGCATCAAATGCGTCTTCGACAGCGGATCGCCCGTCCAATCGTGGCTGAAACACACGATATCGCGGCCTCGCAACGCCCGGCTCTGATCCTTTCGCATTTTTACCGCATTCCTGGTCATCTTGGTTCAGCTCGACGGCTCACCGTCAATAAACGTCCTCGCCCAGATCTCAAAATTGATAAGCGCCCATAACTTTTCATCGGCGTTCTCGCCAGAGTTATGCCTTGCGACCAGCGACGAAACGTATCGGCGATCAAAGATCCCGCGAGCGGCCGCACGTTCGCCGAGCACGTATTCATCGACGATGTGCCGATGCGTCGTCCGCAGCCACTTTCCGAGCGGCACGGGAAAGCCCATCTTCGGCCGCGTCAGTATCTCTTGCGGCAGGATGCCGGCCATCGCTTCCCGAAGTATCCACTTGGTCGTTCCGCCGCGGAGCTTCATCTCTCGCGGCATACGCGCCGAAAATTCCACAAGCCGATGATCGAGAAAAGGCACGCGGCTTTCGATCGACGCCGCCATCGACATCTGATCCTGCTTCATCAGCAACTCGTGCAGGTAAGTTTTTGTGTCGGCGTAAAGCAGCTTGTCAAGCGTGTCCTCGGCGTCGGTCTTTGCAAGCAGCCCTGTGAGCTCATCGTACGGAGACGCCAGGCCGAAACGCTCGCGGGCATTCAAGGTAAACAGTCCGGCCTGCTCTTTCTTTGGAAAGACCGCGAAGTTATCGAAGAAAAGATTTTCTATGTCGGCATCGCGCGCAAGAAATGTGCGGCCGAGCTTCTGACCAAGGCCCGCAGGCAGTGCCGAAACGCCGCCGCGAACGGCCCCGCGTATGAATGATGGAGTAACCGCCTCGTATCGCTCACCAAGTTCGAGCAGTTTCAACGCCTTTGCATACCGCCCGTAACCAGCAAGCGTCTCGTCAGAGCCCTCGCCAGTAAGCACGACCTTTACATGCTCACTCGCTAATTTTGAGACGAAGTACAACGGCACACTCGCGAGAAATCCGAGCGGCTCGTCCTCGTGCCAGACAAGCTGCGGCAGCTTCTCAAAGAAATCGTCCGGCGACACGACGACCTCGTGATGATCGGTCTTGAATCTCTCGGCGACAAGCCTTGCGTAGTAATGTTCGTTCGCCTTCGGATCGTCGAACGCGACAGAGAACGTCTTGATCGGCTCGTCAACAAGCTGAGACATCACGCCCGCGATCGCCGACGAATCGATCCCGCCCGAAAGGAACATTCCCAACGGAACGTCCGCCATCAGGCGAAGCTCGACAACCTCACGAAACATCTCACGCCATTCTTCAACAAAGTCCCGCTCGCTCGCCCGCGAAAGCTTTGGTTCAAACGTCAGATCCCAGTATTCGCGGATCTCAATGCGGCCGTCTTTCCATTCGAGCGCGTGGCCCGGCTTTAGACGTTTGACGCCGGCAAACAGGGTCTCGTCACCGGTCGTCCCGTGGTTCGCGAACTGGTCCTGCAAGACGGCGAGATTCACACCAGGCTTGATCGCTTCCGCAGCAAGCAGCGACTTTATCTCCGAGGCAAAAAACAGATCGCCGTTGTCTTTGTGAACGTAATAGAGCGGTTTAACGCCAAGCCGATCGCGTGCGATGAGAAGGCTCCGCGTGTCCGCATCCCAGATCGCGAATGCGAACATTCCACGCAAATGCTCGACAACATCGCGGCCGTGCCTTTCATAAAGGGCAAGGATCGTCTCCGTATCGGAGGTCGTCGAAAAGTTCGTATCGAGTGCCTTTCGGCTTTGTCTGTGGTCGTAGATCTCACCGTTGAAGACGATCGCGGCACCGCCTCGCTTCATCGGTTGAATGCCGCCCTTCACATCTACGATGCTCAGACGTCGATGCCCGAGGCCGACATTCGCATCAACATAAACGCCTGCGTCGTCGGGCCCGCGATGTTCGAGTACATCGCGCATCGCGACGAGCCGATGCTCATCTACGCGTCCCTCACGCAAGGCAATGCCGTTGATCCCACACATAACCGTTGAAGTAAATACCTAATAGCAAAGGAATTACAGTCTTTTGTTCGCCAAAGAAGATCGGCAGCCGAAAAAGCTGCCGATCCCAAAATAAGTGGTTGTTAAAGCCGCAAAATATGCAGTTTTTACCTATCTATTCCGACCTCCGTCAACGCGTACGCATAGTCGAACGCGATCTCTTTCAGCCGGTCGTACCGACCCGAAGATCCGCCGTGGCCCGCACCCATATTCGTCTTCAGAAGGATCGCACTCTTCGGGTTTGTGTTGAATTCACGCAGTTTTGCAGCGAACTTTGCACCTTCCCAATACGGCACCTGGCTGTCGTTGATCGAGATCTCGATCAGCATATTCGGATACGGCTGTTTCTTGACGTTGTCATACGGCGAATACTGCACCATATAATCCCAGGCCTTCTTCTCGTTCGGATTTCCCCACTCGATCCATTCCTCGGTCGTAAGCGGAAGTGTGTCATCGAGCATCGTATTCATCACATCGACAAAGGGCACCTGAGCGATCGCCGCGTGAAATGTCTCCGGCGATTGATTCACAGCCGCACCCACGAGCAATCCGCCGGCCGAGCCTCCCTGGATCACAAGTCGATCAGACGAGGTGTATTTATTCGCGACGAGCCACTTCGCAGAATCGACGAAATCATTGAACGTGTTCATCTTCGTGAACATCCGTCCGGCGAGACGCCATTTCTCGCCGAGTTCACCTCCGCCGCGAATGAGTGCGATGCCATAGATCATTCCGCGATCAACAAGCGACAGCCTCGAGGTCGAGAAACTCGGCGAAAGGCTCACGCCATACGAGCCGTATCCGTAAAGCAGCATTGGCGCCTTCCCGTCGAGCTTCGTTCCCTTCTTCATCATCAGAAGTATCGGCACTTTCACGCCGTCGCGAGCAGTCGCCCATACGCGTGTCGTTTCATACTTCGATTTGTCGTAGCCGCTGGGTATCTCCTGCTGTTTGATGAGCTTGCTCGTCCGGGTCCTGAGGTCAAATTCGAACACGGAAGACGGCGTGATCATCGATGCGTAGTTGTACCGAATGAACGGCGTGTCGTATTCCGGATTCTGACCGAGGCCCATCGTATAAACATCCTCGTCGGTCTGTATCCGCATATCGGCTCGTCGTGTCTTCCGATCCATCACGCGAAGGTATTCGATACCGTTCTCTTTCTCTGAAACTACGGCATAGTCCTTAAAGAAGTCTATGCCCTCGATATTAACGTCCGGACGGTACGGAATGAACGGCTTCCAGTTCTTCTCCGTCGGATCGCTTACCGGGGCTTTATCGACCTTAAAATTCTCCGCACCGTCTCGATTCGTCACGAAATAGAATTCGCCCATATCGAAATCCGCCGAGTATTGATGGCCTTCACGACGCGGCGAAACAACTTTCCAGTCGCCGGTCGGCGTGTCTGACGCAAGGTAACGGATCT
The DNA here is from genome assembly GCA_019639195.1 of Acidobacteriota bacterium. Lineage (GTDB taxonomy): Bacteria > Acidobacteriota > Blastocatellia > Pyrinomonadales > Pyrinomonadaceae > OLB17. The sequence goes on from JAHBSI010000001.1 coordinate 153,060, forward strand.
CATCCATCGTCTTTGCAGAAGAGCCGATAAAGAGCATTTTGCCGTCACGCGAACGCCCAACATAGCTGTTAAACAGAACGTCCTTCTCGTTGAAGACCTCGGCAGGTTTGTCGCCGCCAAGCACGTATCGAAAGATAAGGTCCGAACGTTTCGATACGCCGTCCTCAGTGCCGAAAAAGACCGTCTTATTGTCCGGCGTCCAGACGAACGATGTTACTCGCTCAAATTTCTCTGGCAGCACCTTCCCGGTCCGCAGGTCTTTGAATTGGAGAGTGTACTGACGATAACCCGTCGTGTCGGTCGAGAAGGCAAGAATGTTGCCGTCATCGCTTACGTCAAATTCGGCGATCGCGAAATACTCGTGGCCCTTTGCAAGCTCGTTCTGATCGATCAGCACACTCGCATCCGAACCGTCCGCTTTTGTCCCTCGAAGGTAGATCGGGTATTGCTTGCCCTCTTCCGTCTTCACGAAATACCAATACGCACCTTTCTTGTAAGGCACGCTCGTGTCGTCCTGCTTGATGCGGCCAAGCATCTCCTTGTAGAGCGAATCGACAAACCCCGAGTGTTTGCCCATGAACGACTCCGTGTATTTGTTGTTATCCTCGAGATACTTGATGATCGCGGGATCCTTCTTGTCGTTACGGTCACGCAGCCATGCGTAATTGTCGGTTATCTCGTAACCGTGGATCTTCAATACCTTCGGAACTTTTTTCGCAATTGGTGGTTTCATATCTTGGGCAACGATCACAAATCTTCCGATCACAATGATCGTAAACAAAGCTGTTACGGCGGTTAATGCTCTCTTCATCATCGTTCTTTGAACCTCGTCGGCAATATGATAGCCCATTGAAAGGCAAAACCCGGAACGGCACCGTTAGTTGGGGCGTTTGCCAATGTTAAAACTTCTTGACCACTCCATTCCCGAACGCATACAATTACTAGTAATAGAAACGCTTCCTCCCGCGATCCCCAACATTTGGTGTCCAAAAAAGCCTTCGGCGCATTGAACAATATGTTTCGCACAATATTCATAACCCTTTTGTTTGTCGGCATTTGTGCGGCCCAGGGGCCGCAGCCGACGCCTTCACTCGGCATCGGAGCAAGCTTGAATGGGGCTCGTCCGTTCCCGGCGAATAATGCCTGGAATATGGACGTCTCCAAATTTCGCGTCCATCCGAACTCGCAGAATATCATCAGCAGCATCGGCCTTAACACGGGTTTGCATCCGGATTTCGGCACCTTTTGGGAAGGCAGCCCGATCGGCATTCCGTATGTCGTAGTGCCCGGTTCGCAGCAGCCTGTTCCGGTCGAGTTCGTTTGGTGGCCCGAGGAGAGCGATGCCGGACCATATCCCATTCCTCCGAATGCACCGATCGAAGGCGGCAATCAATCCGATGGTGACCGCCACGTTCTTGTGATCGATCGCGATACATGGCAGCTTTACGAAACATATTACTCATTTCCGGTCAACAGCGGTGCGAGCTGGACGGCAGGAAGCGGCAGCCGCTGGAATCTGCGTTCGAATAAACTTCGGCCGCTCGGCTGGACATCCGCAGACGCCGCAGGGCTCGCGATCTTCCCGGGGCTTGTGCGTCGTGACGAAGTTCTCGCAGGTGAGATCCGCCACGCATTTCGCTTCACCGCGAGCGTCACTCGACAAGCCTACGTCTATCCCGCGACGCATAGTGCCGGCAGCACCTCGAATCCAAATGCGCCGCCGATGGGCCTGCGAGTCCGTCTCAAGGCCGGCTTCAACGTGGACAACCCGGCGTTCAGCCCGAACGTCCGCGTCATACTGCGAGCGATGAAGAAGTACGGGATGATCCTTGCGGACAACGGCTCGAATTGGTACGTCTCCGGCACGCACGATCCGCTCTGGGACGACGAAGAGTTGAGCGACCTTTCGCGCGTCAAGGGCTCTGACTTCGAGGTCGTTGACGCACCGCCGCATCTGCAAATGCCGAGCAACGATTTTGACGGTGACGGCAGATCGGACCTCTCCGTTTTTCGGCCGAGCAACGGCGTATGGTATCTGCAGCGATCCACCGACGGCTTCGCGGCTTACGGCTTCGGGCTTGAAAGCGACAAGCCGGTTCCTGCAGATCTCACGGGAGACGGCAAGACCGACGTCGCCATCTGGCGGCCGGAGAACGGCACCTGGTACGTGCTCAGAAGCGAAGATGCGACCTTTTATGCTGCCGCCTTCGGAACTGAGGGTGACATTCCCGCACCCGCAGATTTTGACGCCGATGGGCGTGCCGACCTCGCGATCTTTCGGCCATCGACGGGCGTTTGGTATATCGCGGGATCCGACGCAGGGATGCAGATCAGGCAATTCGGCACGGCCGGAGACAAACCTACGCCAAGCGACTTTGATGGCGACGGCAAAGCCGATATCGCTGTCTTTCGTCCTTCGACGAACGTCTGGTATCGGCTGAACAGCTCGGACGACAGCTTTAACGCGGTCGCATTCGGAGCCGCAGGCGACACGCCCGTTCCCGCGGATTACACCGGCGACGGGAAAGCGGATATCGCCGTCTTTCGCGGTTCGACCGGCACCTGGTTCGTGCTCCGAAGCGGCACGACCTCGAGTTTCTACGCCGTAGCGTTCGGCACGAATGGCGATCTGCCTGTTCCGGGCGACTATGATGGCGACGGCCAAAAGGACATCGCCGTCTTCCGGCCCACGCAGGGAATGTGGTACTTGCTGCAGTCGAACGCGGGCTTTGCCGCTACACAATTCGGCCTGGCCGGCGACATTCCGGCCGCGACCCAAACCGCCGGCCAATAACCGACGACGGTGTGCGGCTCTGCGAGGCCGAGATGTGCCGGCGATCCCCAACCGCCTCGGTTGACGGAATGATTCATGTTCGGTCGCTCGTATCTCACATTCGCTATCCCGCACTCTCATAAAAACCTCACCTCCAGATGCGACACACATGTTGCATCGCTATCTACAAGCATATCATACTTGTCAACCCCCTATTGTTTGAAGAAATGATGACAATTCAGAAGACTTCGGATAAAATTACTGTCGTTAAACACACAAAACCTATCGGAGGCTATAGCTCAGTGAATTCAAAGCAATCAACTCTCGCGGTATTTTTGTACCTTCTTGCCTTGTTGTCGTTCTCATGCGGCGGGGTCGCCACGCCGACACCCGACAAAACACTCGCAGATAAGCCGACTTCGGGAAAGCCCGATGCGTCCCCGGCCGGTGATACACCAACGGCCTCAACGGGCGGTTCGCAAGCGGCCATCGCGGGAGACTATACCGTCACGGGTTCGAACGTCGATGGCAAGGGGCAGTACACCGGCGACCTGCGGATCACACAGCGCGATTCCGTTTACCAATTTTCGTGGGTTAGCGGCGGAAAGAGCTCGGACGGTGTCGGCGTACTTGCGGGCGACAAGGTTGCGGTCGCATTTACCGACGGAAAAAATGGCTCGGGGTGCGGCGTCGTGCTTTACAAGATCCTGCCGAACGGTGACCTCGATGGAAAAGCCGGCTACTGGGGTGTGAATTCGGCCGAAAGCGAGACCGCAAAACGCACGAGCGGGAACGACCTCGACGCCGAATACGACATCTCCGGCAAGAATACTGACGGCAAGGAATATCGCGGAACTCTCAAGGTCGCAAAGGACGGCGAAGGCTACACCTTTGTTTGGGACACCGGCTCGATCGCAAAGGGTTTCGGCATTCGCCAGGGCACCACCGTCAGCGTCGGCATCGGCGGCCCGCAATGCTCCTTCGTCTCCTACGAAATAAAGCCCGACGGCACCCTCGAAGGAAAATGGGGCGGCCAAAGCTCAAAGAAATTCGGCTCCGAAACCGCGACGAAGAAGAAGTAGCTCCGGAGACAAAAAGCGGCTGAATTGATCGGGGGTTCGGTGCAGGTTCAGATCACCCTCGTAAAACTGCAAAGACCACGGATCGACAAACTCCGTGGTCTTTGTGATCTCAACAGTAGATAAGCCTACCGTTCGTTGATCGGTGTATATTTCAGGTCGCGTGGGCCGATGTATTCGGCGCGCGGACGGATGAGTTTGTTGTTCCCGTATTGTTCGAGAATGTGGCCGGTCCAGCCGGAGATGCGGCTGACGGCGAAGATCGGCGTATAGAGATCGAGCGGGATGCCCATCAGGTAGTAGGTCGAAGCCGAGTAAAAATCGACGTTCGGGTACATTCCCTTCTTCTCGTGCATCAACTGCTCGATGCGCTGCGACATCTCGAACCACTTGGATTCGCCGGTCTTTTCCGCCATCTGTTTCGAATAACGTCGGAGCCACGTCGCACGCGGGTCTTCCGTCTTGTAAACGGCGTGGCCGATGCCCATGATCTTGCGCTTCTCTTCGAGAGCCTTCTCGACCCACGCATCGACATTCTCAAGCGAACCGATCTCGAGAAGCATCTTCATCACGTTCGTGTTCGCACCGCCGTGCAGCGGGCCTGCAAGAGCCGCGATGCCGGCCGTCACGCAGCCGTACATGTCAGCAAGCGTTCCGGCGACGACACGCGTCGTAAAGGTCGAGGCGTTCAGTTCGTGATCGGCGTGCAGGATGAGACAGACGTCGAACATTCGGGCTTCGTCCGCTGACGGCTTTTCGCCGCGAAGCATATAAAGAAAATTTTCTGCGATCGAAAGGCTCGCATCCGGTGCGACAACATCCTTGCCGCTGCGGATACGGTCAAAAGCGGCGGAGATCGTGCCGATCTGGGCCGTGAGCTTGATGGCAGCGTTCATCGCGGCTTCGCGATCGGTGCCCTTGCCCGCCTTGTCGTAAAAATCGAGCGAAGAGACCGTCGTGCGAAGTGCGTCCATCGGATCCGCATCCTTCGGAAAGCTCTTCATAAAGGCGATCACTTCGGCCGGGACCGCATAATTCGCCTGAATGCTTGCCTTCAACGCGGCGAGCTCGTCCGCCTTGGGCAGGCGGCCGTTCCACAAAAGGTAAATGACCTCTTCGAACGTCGAATGTTCAGCGAGGTCATGAATGTTATAGCCCTGATAAATTAAGATCCCCTGTTCGCCGTTAACATCGCCGATCGAACTCTGTGCAGCAACTACGCCACGGAGTCCGGCCGCTGCGGCGCCTGATCCACTCTCTGTTCCTGTACTCATTTGATATTTATATTCCTATCCTAGTTTGCCGGCCACCTGTTTTGCAGGGTCGCCCGCCGATCTCGCCGTAAAGCATAGGTTTCGGCCGGATCAAGAGCGGCTCGATCAAAAATACGTCCGCCTCGGCCAAAGCCTGCCGAACGTGCGTTTGTAAGGGAAACACCCGGACAAAAACCGCCCATCCCGGCAATCTTCCATTTTAGCCGAACTCCGCACTCACAGCAAGCAAAGCTTCGATGCGTTCCCAAAATGCCCAATTCGGCCACCGCACACAGAAAAATGCCTTGCTCACCGGGCGGTGAGCATCGGTTTTAGGGCCGTATAGACGTTGGCGGTCATTATCTTTTCGCCCTCGGCATTGGGGTGAATGCCGTCTGCCTGGTTCAGGTCTTTCTTTAGGGCGACATTTTCGAGCAGGAACGGCAGATATGCGAGCTTGTATTTCGCGGCAAGGTCAGGAAAGACCGCGTTAAATTCACGTTGATAATCCTGTCCCATCGTCGGCGGTGCGAACATCCCGCAAAGGAGCACACGGACGTTCTTTGCCTGTGCTTTTTTGATGATCGTATCGAGATTCTCCTTCATTTTTGAAGGCGGGCCGCCGCGAAGGAGATCATTGGCACCAAGTTCGAGGATCATTATCTGGACGTTGTCGGCCCCGAGCACCCAATCCACACGCTCGAGTCCGCCGAGGCTTGTATCGCCGGAGACGCCGGCGTTTATCACCTCGTAATTGAAACCGTCCTTCGTGAGCATTTGTTGAAGGAGATTCGGGTAAGATTCCTGCTCGGTCAATCCAAAACCGGCGGTCAAACTGTCGCCGAACGCAACGATCTTCGGGCGATCCCGGTCGATCTTCGGCGTGGCAAGCGGTTTGTTCAGCCGATCATCCGCGGAGGCCGAATTGCCGCCCACTCGACATCCAAGCTGGAACGAGACAGCCGTGATCAGCATTATTGCTGCAGATATTTGGATCAGGATCTTTCTTGCCATCGTATAGCTTTTCGGGGCCTCTTCAATTGGAACTTGTTGCCCGAAAATGTGCAAGCTAAGATGTAACGACAAGATACGCGGCCGCAGAATTTGAATGATAACTCTCTCAAACGTCTCAAAGATCGTCCCGTCGGGGACGGATTCGCTCACAATTCTCGACGGCGTCTCGATCGAGATCGCGCAAGGTGAATTCGTCGCGATCACCGGCGCTTCTGGCAGCGGAAAATCAACACTTCTCGGCCTTATCGCCGGTCTTGACGCGGCGACAAGCGGCGAGATCATCCTCGACGGTGAGAACCTTTCGACCGCGAATGAAGAGCGGCTTGCGGCGATCCGGAGCGAAAAGATCGGCTTCGTCTTCCAATCCTTTCACCTGATCCCCAGCCTGACCGCCGTCGAGAATATTCTGATACCGATGGAGATCGCCGGCCATCCGAATGCCCGTGCACGTGCCGAACTCCTGCTTGAAAGCGTCGATCTCGCGAATCGAGGGCATCATTATCCGCACGAACTTTCGGGCGGTGAACAGCAACGCGTCGCGATCGCACGTGCCTTCGCAAACTCGCCGAAGATCCTGCTTGCCGACGAACCGACCGGCAATCTCGATTCAAAGAACGGCACACACATCTTCGAGCTTATGGTCGGCCTGCACGAGAAGAACAACGTCACGCTCGTCCTTGTCACGCACGACGATAACCTTGCCGCAAGAGCCGTCCGCAGGATCGTGCTTTCGGATGGCAAGGTCGTTTGAGAGCCCATGAGCTTTGTCCTGACATTGACCGCAAGAGAGCTGCCATCGTCATCGCGGCGGCTTCTGGTGTCATTCCTTGCGATCGCGATCGGCGTCGGTTCGGTCGTCGCCCTGCGGTCACTCATCAAGAACCTCAAAGCCGTCGTCGCAACGGACGTCCGAGCGTTGCTGACGGCGGATATCGACATCTCTTCGACAAATGAACTTTCGCCGAGCGTGATCGAGAAGATCGAATCGGCCGTGAAGGCTTCAGGCGTGGTTGACGGCCGAAGCGAGACCGTAACGGCTTCCGTCATGGCTCGCCCTTCCGATACGTCGAAACAGGCTGTAAAATTCGTTGACCTTCGCGGAGTTACGGACAACTTTCCGCTCGTCGGCGAATTCCGGCTCGCCGACGGCACGGAATTCACAACTTCGCTTCTCGAAAACAACGGAGCCGTCATTTCGCAGCTGACCGCCGAAGACCTCGGCATCACCGTCGGCGAAAAGATCAAGATCGGCGATGACGAATTCAGGGTCAGCGGTATTTTCACGGAAGAACCCGGCGGCACGAGCGGCGTTCGTTTTGGCGGCCGCGTTTATATCAGCAAACGCGCGTTCGACGCTTCCGGCCTTGCACAAACGGCGCGGGTCCGCAGGCATCTTCTGCTGCGAACGACCGACGACCCGACTGCGTTGGTAACGGCCTTGCGAGACGCTCTTGCAGGCGATGCCGTGACGGTTGCGAGTTATCGTGAACAGCAGGAAAATCTCGGCGAACAGTTTACGCGAATGGAGGATTATCTCGCACTCACGGGCCTTCTGATCCTCGTGCTCGGCGGCATCGGCGTCTGGAATGTCGCACGCGCGTTCGTCGAGCAAAAACGAAAGACGATCGCGATCTTGAAATGCCTCGGCGCATCAGGCAGACGTGTGACGGGAATTTATCTGCTGCAGATGCTCGTTCTCGGCCTCGTCGGAAGCTTATTCGGGATCTTGCTTGGGCAGGTCGCACTGCTCGTCGTCAAATGGAAGTTTGCCGAAATTCTTCCCGCAAAAATGGCATTCGGCGTTCCGCTCGAAACAGCCCTTCAAGGCATTTTCCTCGGCGTTGCGATCTCGCTGCTATTCTCTGCCCTGCCGCTTGTGCAGATTCGAACGATCCGCCCGCGTGTTCTGCTGCACGACGCGAACAACCAAAGCGTCAGCCGTCTTGACCGCACTCGCTGGGCGATCGCCTTAACAATGCTGCTCGGCCTTCTCGCTCTTGCCGTTTGGCAGGCCGGCTCGTTCAAGGTCGGGGCGTACTTTCTGATCGGGCTGAGCGTTGCCGCGGCGGTACTCTATTCGGCGGCGGGAATATTCACATTCCTTTTAAGGAAACTGCGGCGGATCAACTCCTTCTCACTGCGACAGGGCATCAACTCACTTTATCGCCCTGGTAATCAAACGCGAGTCGTGCTCCTTACCGTCGGGATGGGAGCATTTGTCGTTCTTGGTGTTCAAATGATCGCCGCGAACCTCCTGCACGAATTCAATTTCTCCGAACGCAGTAATTTGCCGAGTTTGTTCTTCGTGGATATCCAGCGAAGCCAGATAGATGGCCTTGCTTCGATGATCAAGGGCCAGGTGGCTGAAGCTCCGGAGATCGTCGCAATTACGCGCGCAAGGCTCGCATACGTTAACGGTGAACCGATCGATTGGAAGGATCGCGAGATCCGTCAGCAGTCCGGTCAGATCGGGCGTGAATTCGCGATAACTTCCCGGCAGGAACTTGACCAGAATGAAAAGATCATCGATGGGAAATGGTGGCCCGAGCGAAACGATGAGCCTCAAGTCTCTGTCGAAGAGAATATGGCTCGAAGGCTGAAGATCGCACCGGGTGATTCCATTACGTTCGAGATCTCCGGCAGGCCGATCACCGCGAGGGTAACGAATATCCGCGACATCGACGTGAAGCAGGCTCGAACAGCGTTCGTATTTGTTTTTCGGCCGGGAACTCTCGAGTCCGCACCCCAGACGTTTGCCGCAAGCATCCTGAAACACACACCGTCGATCGTCCGTCAGAAACTCCAGCGAACCGCGATCGACGCCTATCCGAACGTGCAGATAATCGATGTCGATGACGTGCTTGCCGCGGTTCAGAAGATGATCGCGAATTTCGTGCTCGCGATCTCAGTCGTAGGCGGCTTCGTTATCTTGAGCGGCATTATGATCCTGATCGGGTCGATCGCTCTCACAAAATCGCAGCGCGTCTATGAACATTCGATCCTAAAGGCGCTTGGAGCGAACCGGAAGAAGCTGACCGCGATGCTTTTTGCGGAATATGCCCTTGTGGGCACGTTGGCCGGCCTTCTCGGGGCCGGATTCGCGTCCGTGATGTCCTGGGCCGTCCGCCGCTATCTGATGGAGATCAGCTGGCGATTTGACTGGATCGTTTTTGGCGAAGGCGTGCTAGCTACCGCCGTCCTTGTGAGCATCGTCGGCGTCGCGGCAAGCTTTGACGTCCTATTCAAACGGCCGCTTGCAACGCTGCGTTCACAATAGACCAAGTTCTATGGTCAAAATGGCGGCCCTAACCCATTTGTAGGGTGCGATCCTGATGCCTCGCTATTATCACAACCCCCGGTCATTTCCTCTCCATCTTTGATCCTGCAAGGAATGGGAGATTCTCCATAAAGTCGGCTGTTTGGGCAATGGAAATCGATTTGCCGCCGCCAACTGATACAATTCGATTGCCTTTGATAATGTAGAAAGGCCCGCCACAGGTCGCACCCTCGGCAACTTCAACACCATCTTTCTTGAAGGCAAAGCGAAGCGGTGCATCCGATTTGCAATCCTTGCTTATATTCCCTTCCTGTTCGAGCCTTGCGCGACTTTCGCTGCCGAAAATATCGACCAAGTAAATGAGATAGTCTTCACTTGGCGGAATCGAATACATACCGGCATACCATTGTCTTGTACCCCAAACGTCACCATGCCCCGGATATCGCTCCTTAAGTTTAAAGTCTTTGACTTGATTTGGAAGGTTCTCAAGAGAATCTGCCGGGCGAATGTTTCGATACGCTAGAAAGCCCAGGACGCTGGCGACCAATACTAAGCCAATGATGACGACGGCTAATGATCCGAGTATCAGTTTCCATCGCCCCTTCTTAGGTGCCGTCGACTGCATTCCTGTTGATGTCGGCGAACCCGAATTCAATCCCTGCTGAACGTTGGGAAAGACCGTTGAAACCTGTTTCCACTCCGATCCTCCGACGGGAATGCATAGATCGCTCGGCGAGAATTCATTCCCTCTAAGCTTTTCGACGATCTCGTTTTCCGTAAAGGGGCCGTATTGCATGCCGCTTTTGCTCATGTAATAGTTCATATTCTCTCTCTCCGGTTTCGATTGGGGCCCAAAGGCAAGGGACGCCCCGATCTTTGAAAAATTCCTTCCCGACGCATCATTGCTCGATCGTAAAAACCTTCGATTGAGCACGAAAGGTCCAACTTTGAGAAAATATTAGGACGGACGTGAGTCCAAAATCCTTGCCAAAAGTTCTTTTTTTCTTCTTCTTTTTCTTCCGACCGCGGAAAATATCAACAAACTGGAAGAAAAGCCTAAAACTGTATGCGCACCTTCCTGTCGCTCCGGACAGACGGCGCTGCAAGAAAGGCTCAACCCGCGCGCAGGTTAGCTCCGCCGTTCTATTCAAAAGGCTGCTTACAACACTGCGTTTAGGATAGATCGAGTTCTATGGTTGAAATGGATGGCCTTCGAGGACGGACCGCATATTTACCTGAGCAAAGAGCGTCTCAAGGTACGCTCCAAAGCGATGGATGATCGGAACAAGGTCCTTTGTCTGGCGGGTAACACGGATCTCTTCGACAAATCGTTCGAAGGTTTCGATATCTTTGTAGAACAGAAAACGGATCGAGCTGGCAGAGAATTCACTGAGCTTTGCGTTGAGAGCCTCAGCATTCTTCTTATCGCAATTTTCTTCGGCCGCACGCGAAAGCTTTGCCATCGAATGCAGTTCGTTGCGGAGGCGGATCGAATACTCGAGCTTCGCGGCGAAATTCGGAAACATTTCGTTCGGATCCACCGAATCGTCGAGATCTCGCGAGAGCACGGTAACGATCTGTTGAAAACTTTCACTCAGCTGCGCGTATGCGGCCTCGGTCCGGGCATAAACACCGACCGCAGAACGCGTGCCCATTATTCCGACAAGCTCCTGCGCAACTGCCTTCTTGAGCTCGACCGCGGCGGTATAAGATGCTCCGTCGAGTGAATCCGTCACCGCACCGCCGGCATCACCGAGTCGCTGTACGCGCCGATTTAGACGTTCTATCATCTCGCCCGTCATCGCGTGAGCTTTGGCAAAAAGCACAACGGCAGGCTTCATCGGTTCGTCCCGTTCGAGCATTCCGCCGACGAGGTCGAGGACGGCAAGGATCCTGCCGAATGACGCGATCGTATCAACTATCGGCGACGACTCACGGCCTTCAACAAATTTCCGAACGGTCTTTGGAAGATTCTCCGTGGTCTCCTGGTCAACCAGGGATACAAGGGCTACATACGCGGGCTCGAAACGCAGGTTTGCAAGCAATGCATCGGCAAGGAAGCGGAATTCAGCCGCCGATATTGTATCTCCGCGAAGAGCGGCATCAAGCCGGAACAGTTCGGCCCGGATCGTCCGCGATAGGCTGGGAAGGGCGGCCGTTGCGACCCCAAAAAGATGTGGCGAAGGATCGTCTCCCGTTCGATCATGCAAAATGAGCATGAACAGGCTATGAGAACATCGGCGGAGGGCGACCTGAAGTATGCGGGCCTCTCGACGCAGATCCGGATCGGCAGCTCCCGTTCGCAGGTCAGCAAATGGCCGACCGCCGGCAGATGCGAATACATCTACACCGCCCAGCCACCGTGCCGTTTCAAGCAAGACCTGCGAAACGTTCACTGTCACCGGCGGGATGCCGTTGGCTGAGGAATAGCCAGCGTCAAAAGCAAGGGCTTCGACGTCGTTCTCAATTAATCCGATAGTCAAGGTATTATCTACTTCCCGCCAAGAATTCGACGAGGGAATACGAGAGATCGTACAACGCGGGCAACACGCAAAACTACGCGTCGCAATTAATTATCGCAATTTATGTTCAGTTTTTGCAAGAATAATCTGATTATCATTGCTTTCGGCGGCTAATGACCTATGGAAAAACGGAAGCTTCTTCTTGGAACCACCAATAAGGGCAAGATCGCTGAGTTGGCCGAGATGCTCGGCGATATGGACGTCGAGATCCTATCGCTTGATCAACTCGCCCCGGTCGCAGAGGTTGCGGAAACAGGATCGACATTTGCCGAGAACGCAAGGTTGAAGGCAGCGGCGTACGCGAGCGCTTTTCAATTGCCGACGCTTGCCGATGATTCGGGCTTCGAGGTCGAAGCTCTCGATTGGCGGCCGGGCGTATTCTCTGCTCGGTATGGCGGCGACGCTGCTCCAACGTTTCCGGAAAAGATCGAGCTTCTCCTTTCTGAGATGAAGGCAAGCGGCGGCGGTTCGCGCGCTGCGAGATTCAAATGTGCGGTCGCCTTCGCGTCCGCAGACGGCAAGATCGTCGCGGAAACCGAAGGAACGGTGACCGGAAATGTAGTCGAGAGCCCGCGCGGAAACAATGGTTTTGGGTACGATCCTATCTTTGTTCCGGACGGCCTTGTGCATACGTTTGCGGAATTGTCATCGGCGGAAAAAGCGTCTCTAAGCCACCGCGGAAGGGCACTTTTGCAAATTATCCCGTATTTACGCACGTTTTTGGGCAATTTGACTTGACCTTGGGCAACTCTCGCCGTAAAATCCGACACTTGGATTCGTTCCCAAGATGATCCCTGGCGGGGCGTAGCACAGCCTGGTAGTGCGCACGGTTTGGGACCGTGAGGCCGCAAGTTCGAATCTTGCCGCCCCGACCATTTGGCCGAAGGCGGCTTAAGAAGTGCGATTCATCTATGGCTCCGGATGAGACTGATCTCCGCCCGGATCTAAACGTGATCCTTATACAAGGGATTCCTTATTTTCACAACCCAATTTTGGAGGATACTTAAAAAACTATGGCTCGTATGACCCAAACGGAAATCATCAACACCCTCGCCGAGAAATGCGGCTGCAAGAAAGCTGATGTCAAAGGCATCTTTGATGCATTAGCAGAAATGGCTGTAAAGGAAGTCAAGAAGAATGGCGAATTCACAGTCCCCGGCTTCGGAAAACTGAAGAAAACGCATCGCAAGGCCCGCGAAGGACGCAATCCGGCCACCGGCGCAACGATCAAGATCCCTGCGAAGACGACCGTCAAGTTCTCGCTCGGTAAAGCAATGAAAGATTCCGTCGCGTAACACCGCATACGGTAGCGAAAAATCCTGGGATATGCATATCTTGTATGTGCGTATCCCAGCTTTTTTTGCAGTTTGACCGCATTTTGACCACTTTTCGGGCAAAAAAAATGGTGACAAACGCCCGCCCATTCTGCTATTATTAGTTCACAAGTTGAGTTGAAGCCGGAAACGGCACCAATTGGCTCGGGATTTGTATCCGTGCGCGTTCAGCTTTTGGTTCGATCTTCTCGTTAGGAACGAGCCATTTATTACAGAAGGAGAACATTAAAGTGGCAGCAGCTAGACCAATGACACTGCAGGACAGAGTACTGCAGATCGACCACATCCAGGCACGCCGATATACAAAACTCGTCGGCGACACGCTTGAGATCGCAACTGAGGGCATTATTAGACACCTTCGTGCCTGTGCACGGATGGACGTGAACCCTGATGCATCGGCAGTCCGAGAGATAATCGACGACGCGATCAACGGAAGAAGGGTCTTCGCCGAAACGTCGAATGACCGACTAGCCGCCTAGAATAGCAATACTTAATTCTAAAGTAATACAACCTCGAGCCGCTTCATTTGAAGCGGCCTTTTTTATGGCCGAACCTGCAGTTTGTACAAAATGAAATCGCCAACCTTTTCTCCGGCATCCCTTACATACCAGCGATCCACATTCGTCCAGTCCGGCTCTTCGTCGATGCGAGCAAGAGCGAGGTCTGCGGGACGGTTTCCCGCCGTCTTTGGATCAAAATTCTCGATGTATCTGGAATAAAGATCTGCCTCGTGATCAAGTTCGGCGTAGGTGAGCGGCTTGTATTCCGCACTTAGACGATCCGTGTGGCGCCCCCAGCCGAAAAGGGCGATCACCGAAACGAAATCGCGGCCAGACTTCATTGACGCCAAAAGCTCTTCAGGATCAACACCTGTGTAGTAGAGGTATTGATAGTACCGCTCCTTATTCTCCTGCCACGAAACGCCGGCAAAGACATGCTGATGTCGTGCCCAAAGTACAGCTTGCGGAGCGATCGTCGGAAGGTCATCGCCAACGGCAATATCAAACGGCAAAATGACCTTTGACTTCGCGTCAGGGTCACCCGCCGCTAGTTCCGTCAACCGACGGCCGACCGGATAAGCTTTATCGCGAAGGACGTTCACGTCATCGAGCACGCGGACGGTGTAGAAACACTCGACAAATCCCCAGAAGATGGCCATCACCGACAAACTCGCGGCAACAACTGAGAGTGCCCTTGCGGCCTTCGGTCGCTCAAGGCGGAAGAGCATACCGACCATGAGCACAAAAGAAAGGCCCGCAACATAGTTTCCTATGAAAACCTGATAATGTATCGGCTGCAGCGACTTGCCGGTCAGCACCTGTTGGTTAAAGACAACAAACACGCTCAATGCAAGCGACAATACAAGCAACGCCTTTGGCTCCAATAAGCTAAAGATCCTCGCTATCGCACCGACCATCAGAACAATGATCACGACGCCCGCCACGTATTCCGGCGGCCTTGTCATATCGGGAACGTGTGTTGCGGACAGAAGCTGCACATCATCCATCGTCGTCGAACGTCTCGACAGCAGCACTGCGTACGGGATCAACGCAAGTCCGCAACCGGCTGCAGCCGCAGTCAGTGAAAGCCAGCTTTTCTTGAATCCGTCGGGCCTAAAAATGATCAGAAGCGATCCGAAGCATCCCGCCCACGCCACCGCTGTCGTCCAAACGTAGAAGTACGAAAATACGCAGTAAGCAAATGCCGCGGCCGCGAACCCGACCATCGTCCAGGTTGTCCGCTTTTTTGCTTCTGTCGATACCATCTTGAAAACGAATCCGACGAAGAGAAAAAAGGCCGGAAAAGCCAGTGCAGGTATGTATCGCCTGAAACCGGGAAAGTACGGATAGGAGAAGCCGTCAAAAAAGACCTCGCTCATCGCGCCTTCGCCGGCAAAAACGGCTCCACCGACAAGCGTGACAAGGCTCGCGGCCATCGCGAACCAGTCATTCGGGACGACCATACGCGCGATCCAAAACAACAGAAATGCTGCAAGGAATGCGGCGACGGCACCGGCGAGCGTAAATGCCCACGGTGTGCCGATGCCTAAGATGCGTGCCGGTATAGCGATCGTGTATGGTGCGGCAAATTGTATCGAAAAAAGCGACTCGGGCTGCGGATGCTCAGGTGAATCGTCGCGACCGGTGTATGGATCGTTCTTTCGCGGCCTTCCGTCGATCAATGCGTGGACGTATGAGGCGTACGCAACCTCGTCAATGTCGTTGTAAGCATAGTGCCCGTTGTATTCGGCACCGCGCAGGTAGATCAGGTTCAGCTGCGGATACAGCGAAAATACCGCAAGGCAGATCCCTGCGAAAACACCAAAACGCCACCTTGTCTTCATAGCCGCAAAGTATCAAAGCTTAGCATGCACCCGCGAATTTCTGAAATTTTTGATGCATCCGTTGTCATAAATCGCCCGGTTGCGGTGTTTCCCATTTCGAGACCGTCGAAAAATCTTGCTCAGCCTTACCGAGCCCAGAAACACGACAAGGTCCGAACGCTCAACTTTAATATTTTCTATCCGAGAGTTCGGCCTTTGCGACAACATCTATACCCGGTCTCCATTTTATTTTTATGAAGGCGATCATCCTAAGTCTGTTGCTCCTGCTTTCCTTTAATTTACTGGTCTCGGGCCAGAAAACATCCGATGCCGACTCGATCTCAATAGCAAAAAATGTTGGCCCAAAGGAAGTCGGAGCAGCCCGTACACCGGCGCTCAAGACCGCTCCGGTCAACATCCCGCGGGTCGAAACAAAGCCGACGATCGACGGCGTTCTAAACGACGATGTGTGGAAGTCTGCAGCTCTTTTCTCAGACTTCCTGCAAACGCAGCCCGGCGATAATATCGCCCCGAGCAGTCCGGTCGAAGCCTTGATGGCGTATGACAAGACCACGCTCTACATTGCGTTCAAGGTAACGCAGGCCAAGGACAAGATCCGTGCGAATGTTGCTCGACGAGACGCAATCTTCGATGACGACTATGTCGGCTTGTTCATCGACACTTTTAACGACCAACAGCGTGCCTACGCCTTGTTCTTTAATCCGTTCGGGATCCAGGCCGACGGGACGTTTGCAGAAGCGAATGGTGAAGACTACAGCGTCGATATCGTGATGGAGTCAAAGGGTGTGCTGACCGATGATGGATACACGGTAGAGATCGCAATACCGTTCCAATCGCTTCGATACGAGGCAGGAAAAGGAAAGAAGTGGGGCATTCAGCTCTATCGCCGCGTCAAATGGAATAACAACGAACTTGATTCGTGGATGCCGGACGACCGAAGCCGTTCCGGCAATCTCAATAAGGCCGGCTCGATCACCGGTCTTGAAGGCATCGAGACAAAGCGGACCCTCGAGATCAGCCCAACGGTTACGCTCAACCAATCGGGCCGCCGTTCGCGATATACGTTCAACGGCGATCCTGCCGGCAGATACGTCAACGAAGGCGTAAAGGCAGACATCGGTTTCACCGCAAAGTTCGGCATCACGCCGACCATTACGCTCGATTTTGCATACAATCCGGATTTTGCACAGGTCGAGGCGGATGCGCCGGTAACTGCGGCGAATCAACGTTTTCCGATCTTTTATGATGAAAAGCGCCCGTTCTTCCTTGAGCGCATCGATATGTTCCAAAGTCCGATGAACCTCGTGAACACGCGAAGCATCGTCGATCCGGATATCGCTGCCAAGCTTACGGGAAGACACGGCAAGAACACATTCGGCATTATTTACGCGAGCGACAAGGCTCCGGGAAATTTTGGCAAGGACGATCGCGAATATTATCGCCTCTGCCGAAGTCAATACCAGACAGATCCGGATGGAAACTGTCCGATGGGACGGTTGATAGACAAGAATGCGGATATAGGTGTTTTCAGGTTCAAGCGTGATGTCGGCAACGAGAGCAATATCGGCCTTTTCTCGACGACGTACAACTTCGTCGATCATCACAACCACACTGGCGGGTTTGACGGCAGGTTAAGATTGGACAAAAAAACGGTCTTTGAATTTCAGGCCGTAGGCACGCACACACGCGGATACTTCTACAACCCAGACGCCGACAGCGTGAATTATCGCACCGGTAACGGCATCGGATACAGCGCGTGGTTCGAACGTTCGGGCCGGAATTTCTATATGAACGCCCTGGCAGCCGGAAAGTCGAAAGACTATCGTGCCGACGTTGGCTTCACCGACCGTGTTGATACGAACGAGGCGGGAATGTTCGCCCGCTACCGTACCGATCCGAAGCCGGAAGCCAAGATCGTATCAAAGCAGATAGCATTCTTCACGAATATAAAATACGACTGGAGCGGCCGCTCACAGAATCGCTTCACCGAGGTTCGTGGTTCGATCAATCTTCAGAAGAATACAAGCTTTCTTGTGTCTCTGCAGAACGGGTATGAAAGGGTCTTTGAGCACGAGTTCGGCCCGCGGCGGCGTGTCGGGCAGCAGGGAGCGTTCTTTGGCAACAGCAGCGAACGCTCGACCACTATAAACGCAGTTCAGATCCGTGCGAATTCTACACCGACGAAGCAGCTTTCGTTGTCCCTCTTGTTTGATACGACGTGGGGAGCCATGGACTATGACTTCGGCGCAGGTGACTTCCCGCGTGCTAGCTATGCAGCTCAGACCTATGGTCAGAACGCTCCTCTCGATCCCGGCCCGGGTTTTATGCTGACCATCGATGGGTCGGTACGATATCAGCCAACCGCGGCCCTAAAGACCGAGTTAAACTTTTCGAAGTATCGTCTAAGACGCAACGACACGAGACTCATCGCTTTTGACGACAATATCTACAGCTCGCGCACAACTTATCAGTTCACGCGGAATATATGGGCGCGTGCTCGACTCGATTATTCGACACTCCAGAAGCGTTTTCGCCCGCAGATCGTTCTCGGCTGGACGCCAAATCCGGGCACGGCACTTTACGTCGGATACAGCGACGACCTGAGCTACAACGGACGCAATCCATACACGGGACAGTTCGAGCCGGGCTTTCACGGCAACGGCAGGACGTTCTTCATAAAGGCATCGTATCTGTTCAAGAAAAGCTTCTAGATACTAGAGGGCCGGGTGTGAGTCATTCCCTACGCCGCCAATGCTGAAGCTTTTGGTGGAATGAGAGAGGTCGTCACATGCCGGTTTCTTTTCGTCTTGGCTCGCGCCGCCATGACTTCCGCAACCGCAGCCGTAGCCTAAACCAAACTCCCAAACGGGCAGCCGATCGAAGTTATGCGCTATTATTGACATACGTAATCGGCCGACCGAAATTGGGAAGATGACTTCATTAAAAGACACGATAATCAGTGACCTGACCGCTGCGATGAAAGCCAAAGAGGCTGAGCGCGTCGGCGTCCTTCGAATGGTAAAGGCAAGTCTGATGAACCGCTTCATCGAGAAGGGCGGTGAATTGACGGACGACGAAGTTACAAAAGCACTCCAATCGCTTGTAAAACAGCGTCGTGATTCGATCGAACAGTACGAGAAAGCCGGGCGGCCGGAGCTCGCCGCAAAAGAGGCAGGCGAGATCGCCGTGATCGAGATCTATCTTCCCAAAGCTGCCACACAGGATGAGATCAACGCGGCTGTCGAAGCAGCCGTTGCTGAGACCGGTGCTTCGTCGATGAAAGAAATGGGTGCCGTGATGAAGGCCGCAATGGCCAATCTCGCCGGTAAGACCGCCGACGGCAAGCTGGTGAGTGAGGCTGTAAAAGCAAAGCTCGGCTAATCGCCGCGATCGATCGATCTGTAATCTCCGCGAAAATACAGGAGCGGCCTTGCGTCGTTGACCGTCGAGCTCTCAATCTTTCCAACAAGGATGCTGTGGTCGCCACCGTCGTACGGATGCACAAGGCTGCACTCCAGCGTCACTAAAGCCCCTTCGATGACGGGAAGGCCGCTTTCTGTCTCAAGAAGAGGCATTCCTGCGAACTTGTCCAATTGAGGTTCGGCGAATTGTTCGGATATGTGCCGCTGATGTTCGCCAAGGATGTGCACGACGAACGCACCGCGTTCGATGAACGCGTAATGGCTGCCAGTCGCTTTGTTGATGCAGGCAAGAACAAGCGGCGGTTCTTCGGAAAGCGAGCAGAACGCACTCACGGTGATGCCATGCGGTGCGCCTGCGGTATCACGGGTTGTGATGACCGTTACACCGCTTGCAAAGTGGCTCATTGCCCGTCGGAATTCCTCGTTGGAGATCATTCTTTGACGCCGGATCGAACATTAACCAAAAATATTCCGGACCTTCTGCACGAACGACGGATCTGAAAAATCCTTTGTCTCGACCTCGGACAGTTGTTCGAGAACTTTTCGCTGCTCTTTCGTGAGCGATTTTGGAGTGATCACGGTCACCGCAACGAAAAGGTCGCCTTTGCCGCGGCCGCCGAGATTCGGCATTCCCTGCCCCTTTACACGAAAGACCGTGCCCGTCTGTGTGCCGGCAGGAACTTTCAGCGTCTCTTCGCCATCCAGAGTGCCGACCGTGATCTCTGCCCCAAGAGCTGCCTGAGCGAACGTGATCGGTTCTGCGGAATATAGATTCTCACCCTGGCGCTCAAACCGTTCGTGCTCCTTTACATGCAGGACGACATAAAGATCGCCCGAAGGACCGCCGCCTACGCCTGCTTCACCTTCGCCCGATACACGCAGCCGCGAACCGGTCTCAACGCCTGCAGGAATTTTTATCTCGATCGCCTTTTCCTTCTCGATACGGCCCGCCCCGCGGCATTTTGAGCAAGGCGATTTGATGATCTTGCCCTGGCCGCGGCACGTCGAACAGGTCCGCATTACGCTGAAAAAGCCTTGAGAGTAACGCGTCTGCCCTGAACCCCCGCATGATGCACAAGTCTCGGCCGACGTGCCCTTTTCTGCCCCCGAACCTGTGCACTCGTCGCAGGTCTCAAGCCTGGGGATGCGAAGCGAAGCGTCTTTGCCCGCGGCAGCCTCTTCTAGAGTGATCTCGAGATCGTAGCGAAGGTCCGAACCTCGCTGAACGGTCGTCCGCCGCGAAGTCCGGCCGCCGCCGAACATATCGCCGAATCCGAACATCTCGAAAATATCGTCGAAGTTCGAGAATCCTGCAGCTCCGGCGCCGGCCCCGACACCCTGATGTCCGAATCGGTCGTAGGACGCACGCTTCTGCGCATCGCTGAGCACGGAATACGCCTCGGCCGCTTCTTTGAATTTCTCCTCCGCCGCCGGA
This sequence comes from Acidobacteriota bacterium, assembly GCA_019639195.1. GTDB lineage: Bacteria > Acidobacteriota > Blastocatellia > Pyrinomonadales > Pyrinomonadaceae > OLB17. Next base: position 173,513 of record JAHBSI010000001.1, read on the forward strand.
TCGTCGGGATTCTTGTCAGGATGATATTGAAGGGCAAGCGAGCGGTATGAACGCTTGATCTCGACATCTGTGGCTGTGCGGCTCACGCTCAGCACCTCGTAATAATCTCTCTTTGTCATTTCGCTTCAAGCGGCCGACCGGGACAAGCAAATTATGCTCCCCAAACGGGCAGAACTTAAAAAGGCGCCAGACAACTTAGACCGTTGAACTGACGCCAAATTATATTTTGCTCTATTGGCAGGACTTTCTCAAGCCTTAAGCCATCGCCAGCATCGCTGCGGTTATGCGGTTTGCGGCACCTTCGACAGCCGCGAGATTGTCTCTGATCTCATCGAGGCTTTCGGATGTGAGCCGCTCATCCGCATCCTTAAGGATCGCGTTGATCGTCTGCTGTTCCTCTGTCGGGAGCCCTTTGCCGACCTCCGCCAAGGCCCGACGGGCATTTCGGATGAGAGAATCAAGCCGATTTCGCTCCACAATGAGCTCCTTCGAGACTTTGTCCTTCTCGATCGAGGTCTCGGCCTCGATGATGAGGCGTTCGATCTCATCGGGCGAGAGTCCCGAAGCCGGCGTGATCTGCATCGCCTGCTCAAGGCCCGTCATCTTGTCCCTCGCAGAGACGCTAACAAGGCCGTTAGCGTCGATCTCGAATGCAACATCGACCTGCGGAACGCCGCGAGGTGCCGGAGGTATGCCAACGAGTTCGAATTTGCCAAGGCTGCGGTTCGCACTTGCGATCTCGCGTTCGCCCTGCAGAATGTGGATCTCGACCGACGGCTGATTATCAACGACGGTCGTGAACGTCATAGTGCTCTGAAGCGGGATCGTCTGGTTGCGGTTGATGATCTTCGCAAAAAGGCCGCCGCGGGTTTCAACGCCAAGGCTTAGCGGCAGAACGTCGAGCAGCACGATGTCCTTTACGTCGCCGGTCAGAACACCGCCCTGTATCGCGGCTCCCATCGCCACGACCTCATCGGGATTGATCTCTGCAGAAGGTTCTTTGCCAAAAACTTCGGTTACGGTCCGTGCGATGATCGGCGAGCGGGTCTGTCCGCCGACAAGGATAACCTTGTCGATGTCCGATTCTTTGAGTTTTGCGTCCCAAAGGGCTTTCTGGCACGGCTCGACCGATGATTCGACGAGATCGCGTACTAGTTCCTCGAATTTGTCACGCTTTAGCACAGCATTGATGTGCTTCGGTCCAGTTGCATCGGCGGCGATGAACGGCAAACTGATGGTCGTTTCCATCACTGAGGAGAGTTCGCATTTGGCGCGTTCGGCAGCTTCTTTAAGTCGCTGCAGTGCGAGTCGGTCGTTGCGAAGATCTACATTGTTCTCCGCCTTAAAGCCTTCGATCAGCCAGTCAATGATCCGCTCGTCAAAGTCTTCGCCGCCGAGGAACGTGTTGCCGCTCGTAGCCAGAACGTCAAAAACGCCATCCTTGATCTCCATGATGGAGACGTCGAACGTACCGCCGCCAAGGTCGTAAACCACGATCTTCTCGTGTTTCGCCTTGCCAAATCCGTATGCGAGGGCCGCAGCCGTCGGCTCGTTGATGATCCTTTCGACCTCGAGGCCCGCGATCTTGCCGGCATCGCGTGTCGCCTGTCTCTGCATATCATCGAAATAGGCAGGAACGGTGATGATCGCTTCGGTGATCTTGTCGCCGAGAAACTCCTCGGCAGAAAGCTTTAGTCTCTGCAGGATGATCGCGGAGATCTCCGGGGGACTGTAGATACGGTCAAGGACGCGAATATGAGCATCACCGTTCGGCGCCTTTACGATCTCGAATGGAACGCTCGAACGCATCTTCTCGACCTCGGGGGCGTCGAACTTCCGGCCGATCAGGCGCTTGATCGCATAAAGAGTATTTGCAGCGTTGGTGACGGCCTGCCGCTTGGCGATCTGACCGACAAGGCGCTCATCCTTATCCGTAAAGCCGACAACGGAAGGCGTCGTGCGGCCTCCCTCTTTGTTCGAAATGATCTGCACGGCGCCGCCTTCCAAAACGGAAACGCAGCAGTTTGTCGTGCCAAGATCGATGCCAATTACTTTACCCATAGTATTCTAGTTCCCCATTTCAAAATCTTTCGATCAAGTCGGCTCCACGCTCCTCATCGGTGGCGGTATCCTCCGGCCTTTCCTCGTTCTTCTCGAGCGGTGGCGGCGGTTCACTGGCCGGCTGCGAAGCCTGTTGAGCAACGACGACCTTTACCATAGAGTGCCGAATGACCTTGTTCCCGATCTTGTAGCCGCGCAGCATTTCCTCGACCACGGTCCCGGTCTTTTTCTGCGGGTCTTCGACCACGGCTACCGCCTCGTGAAGATGCGGATCGAACGCTTCGCCGATAGCCCTTATCGGTTCAACACCCATACCGGCAAAAACCTCGTTCACCTGCTGGCTGACAAGCACAATTCCCTGGAAGAAATGCGTGAAAGCGGGATCGTGCTCTTCGGCGTGGGCCGGAACCGCATCGATCGCCCGGTTCAGATTGTCCAGAACAGGCAGCATCTGGACCGCAAGATTCGCGATCTGATCGATAAAAGAGCCGCGGCGTTCGCGGTCCATTCGATATTTGAAATTCTCGAAGTCCTTAAGCTGCTGGTCTTTTTTCTCGACGAGGTCGGAACGCTCGGCCTTTAACTCCGCGACCTTGAGCTTCAAAGATGCGAGCTCGTTTTGAAGCTTCGAATCTGCGGCTTTGCTCGCGACACTGCCGGCAGCGGGTCTCGTCATCGAGGCTTCGGTCTGTAACTTTGATGATGGCGTAGGAGTGACCGCACCGGCCTCGCCGTTGCGCTCGATCGCAACGTCATTCTCGACGTACGACTGAGCAGGAGTATCGAGGTCAAGATCAAGCTCCGCTATCTCGATAGAAAGATCGGCGGTGATCTGCAGATCCCGTTCCTTCGCCTCGAGCTCACGGAAAAAATCGTCGATCGACGGGCCGTTATCCTCGATATCGTCCGCGAGATCCTCCGAATGCGGAATGTTTTCTTGGGCGCTCATTTGAAAGAAGTGGACTGCTAAAGTAACTGCGGATAGCCATTTCTGGCCTTACTTTCGGGGTCTAATTTGCAGAGATGTCGGTTGCCATCATCTGTTCGAGCATCTTTGCGACATACGACACGATCGACATCATTCGTCCATATTCGATGCGTGTAGGTCCGAGGACGCTCAGAGTTCCGATCGCCGTGCTGTTCCCTATCCGATACGGAGCCGAGATAAGAGCACAGTTTTGAAGCGAAGGCGTTCGGTTCTCGCCGCCGATGATGACCGAAATGTCACCCGTGGCGGCTGCCGCAGCTCCAATGCACTCGGTCAAGATCTGCATCAGCCGCGACTTTTCGCCGATCGTGAGCAGAAGCTCGCGAAGGCGTTCGAGGTCGGCAAAGTCACCCTTGGTCAGAATGTTCGACGTGCCGTCCACGAAAACTTCGCCGAGACGGTCCTCGTCTTCCTCGATGCTCTGTGAGCAAAGGATGACGGCCGTCTGCAGCAGTTTGTCAAAAAGCGTTTTCTCCTGATGCATTAGCACCATGATCTCCGCCCGGATCTCCGAGAGGCTCTTGCCGACAAACTCTGCGTTCAGATAATTTGCCGTCTTTTCGAGCTCCTCTTTCGTGAAGGTCACCTTCAGCCGAATGATCTTGTTGTGAACAATATTCGGCGACGCGACCAGCACGACGAGAATGCGGTTGTCACTTAAATTGACAAACTCGATGTGTTGCAGGCGATCATTCGCCAAAGACGGCGATACTACGATGCCTACGTTATTTGAAAGAGCAGAAAGCAGACGCGAGGTCCGCTCCATCAATCGATCCGGGGTGTCAGACGGCGAATGGTCCTTCGTGCCGTACTCACGGTCGATGCGATCAAGATCGCTGTCCGAGATGCTGAGCACTCCGAGCAGATTGTCAACGTAAAACCGATAGCCTTTATCGGTCGGGATCCTGCCTGCAGAAGTATGGGGCTGCTCAAGCATTCCCATTTCTTCCAACTCACTCATCACATTTCGGATGGTCGCCGAACTCATTCCGCTTGCGTTTGCGAAGCGGTTTGCGAGCACCTTTGACCCAACGGGCTCACCCGTGACAAAGTGTTCGTTGATGATGGCTGTGAGTATTACCTGCCCGCGAGAATCGGGAAAACCTGGGCGTTTCTCGATGCGGCCGGGTGGGCTAACAGGCATTTTTGGGTAAGTTTGTCGCATACTGCCTGTCGGCGGTATGCTTTTCCCAATACAAGGAATAACATTTAGACCGACAAAAAGTCAACAATTTCGTTAATAAAGGTTTAACAAGTTTGTGCCTCCAACTCTCCAGCAGATCCGCGAAGAATATCAGCAAGCTTTCAACAAATACGACGGGGTTCGACGAACACCGCCGATCGAGGTCTCATTTTACCCTTATGTGGGCATAAATCATACTATACGCATCCGCGACGGCAGCGTTTACGTCCGCATCGGCGAGATCTGCCGCCAGATGCCTCTCACAGCCCATAGAGGCCTCGCACACGTCCTTGTAGCCAAGCTTTACCGTCGAAAGGCTCCGGCCGATAAACGGCAACTCTATTCGGCCTACATCGACCGGCCCGAGATCCGTCAACTCGCAACGGATATGAAGCGTGAACGCGGCAGGAAGGTCGTTACGTCCGCCGAAGGTGCATATTACGACCTTGACTCGATCTTTGCGGCGCTGAACGCACGATATTTCCGAAATCGTGTTAAAAAGCCCGTTCTGACCTGGTCTGCACGCAAAACTTATCGGATTCTGGGCCATCACGATGCGACTCACGGCGTGATCTCGATCAGCCGTTCGCTAGACAGCAAGTCCGTGCCGCGTTTTGTCGTCGAATATGTCGTATTTCACGAAATGCTGCATATAGTCCATCCGACAAAGACAGACGAAAATGGCCGCCGTTTGAACCACACGCCCACTTTTCGCAGAGACGAGCGGAAGTATATTCATTTCAACGCCGCAGAACGCTGGATCGAACAGAACGTCCGTCTCCTCAAGCGGGAAGCCCGAAAAAGGTCGTAATTTAGCTATCGTCAGCCAGCAAGGCAATGATCTGGCCGATGAAGCCGGTCTCGGAGGTCGTGGTACGAATGATGCCGGCCCTCGTAAAATTCGTCTCGGAACGCGATACCGCGTTGACGGGATTCGCGGTCTTTTCGTCGCCAAGGAATGACGCGATCGTCCTCACAACGGCATCATCCTTCGAGACCGTCGTGATCGAACTCCTATTCGCGGCAAGCAATCCGTCCGCAAGGACCGACCTTGCTCCACCGGCAGCACAAGCCGCAACGGTATCTTTTTCACCAACCGCTGCAAGATCCCCCAAAATTTGCAAGGCGACATCCGGAGCGTCTTCGCCCACAGGCTTCTTTGCAGACGGATCGATCTCGGGCAAAAGGCCCTTAAGCTGGCCCTCTGCGGCAGGTTTGACGATCGCGGCCGCCTGCTCGCCGTCACCGAGCGAAACGGTGACGATCTGGCCATCGACCGAACTCAGGAACTGCTCCGGGTCGCCAACACCGTAAGGCTCAAAGAGCGCCGTCCCGATCTCGGAAAAGACCTTTGCGGTGAAAGGGTCGCTTAAATGTTCCGCCGTCAGCACGACGCTGCGCCACGCAACTTGCGGTGTCTTAAGGCTATAACGCGTCGCTGAACGGGCATTTGCCGGAATATGGCCGCCAAATGCCGGATCCGCTTGACCATCTGCGGGCGTCATCGTTTCGGCAAAAACGGCCGCGACCTCGTTCGGCATATCGATCTCCCAGCGATCTTCGATCCTGCCGTCTTTCTTTTGAGCGGTCCAATGCACGTCCTTGACGGCTCCGCGAACCAGTTTTGGAATAACGCCTGCGATCGCTGTCCGAACTTCACCTTCCTCCGTGCTCTCAGCAGCAAGCCGAACGCCAACCACATTTGCGAGCTGTGCCACGCCGTCAGGCGAAATGTAGCCGTATGCGAGGTCGTCCGGGTTCTGGCTATGCAGGACCTTCGCGTCAAAGGGGGCACTCTCGCCTTTTCTGACCGCGATGCAATGGTCAATGAGGGTTTCGTCGTTGCCGAAGTAAATAAGGCCTTCTATGGCCAAGGCAAAGGCCTTTCTGCCGTCGGCGGCAGTCCATGCGAAATACGAACCGCCGGCCTTTTCGCTCTTCTCAAGTTTCGGCTCGCTCCCGTAAATGTCCGCGACAAATGCCCCAAGTTTGGTTTCCGCAAATGCACGAGCCTGAAAGCTCCATTTGTGGGTGTCCGCGATCAAGACGAACTTTGGCGTGATCTTGCCAACACTCTGCTCGTCGGTAAGTTTCTGTTCACGCATCTCGAAGCCGGCGACCGCGACCGCCGCCTGCACGCCGTCGAGTGCCGCAAGGTCGGGGACAGCAACTTTACTCTCTTTGACCGGCCGGCTTTCAAAGACCGAACGCATCGCTTTGCCGAGGTCGTTCGTCTCTAGATAGATCACGGTCTCGCCAGGTGCCAATGCCCGAAGATCCGTGGGCCTTTGCGAGCACGAAACGAGCAAGACCGAAGCGCCGACCAGGATCGCCGACACAGTTAGTCTTAAATTGCGTGATAGAATCTTTAGCACTATGAACAATGTCTTTGCGGACTCCATTTTACAGGGCAAAGTCGCCTTTGTAACGGGCGGCGCCACGGGCATCACGGGCGGCATCGCTCGCGCGTTCTTCGAACACGGTGCCAAACTTGCGATCACGAGCCGAAAGGAAGAGAATCTCATCGCCAAAAAACAGTACATCGAAGAGAACGGCGGCGAGTGCTTTACCGTCGTCTCAGACGTTCGCGACTACGCGGCGGTCGAAAATGCCATTAACGCGGCTCGTGAGCATTTCGGAAAGATCGACATTGTTGTGAATGGTGCGGCCGGCAACTTTCTCTCACCGGCTTCAGAGCTTTCCGCAAATGGCTTTGGTACGGTCGTCGATATCGACACCAAAGGGACCTTTAACGTCTGCCGTGCAGCATTTGAGTCGCTAAAGGAGACCCGCGGGCAGATCATCAACGTTTCCGCAACGCTCCACTATCTGGCGACTCCGATGCAGATACACGTTTCGGCAGCAAAGGCCGGTGTTGACGCCATCACGCGGAATCTCGCCGTCGAATGGGGTCGTTTCGGCATCCGTGTGAACGGCATCGCGCCGGGCCCGATCGAAGATACTGAAGGAATGAAACGCCTCCTGATGCCTGAACTCCGCGACAAACTTCTGCGCAGGATCCCCGTTGGGCGTTTCGGCCGCATAGAGGATATTGAGAACGCGGCTCTCTTCCTTGCCTCAGACGCCGCGAGCTATATAAGCGGCGAGACGATCATCGTTGACGGCGGCGCCTGGCTCCTCGGCACAAGCTTTAGTTAACGTCGTCGGGCTGAGCCTCAGCTTTCTCCGGTCCTGCATCCGGCACAACTTCATTCCGGTTGAATTTCTGAGCAAAAGAGCGAAGGATCAGAATCTTCCCAAGTACGCGAGCCTCTGGTCGATCAAAACGATCCGCGAGTGCTCGCGTCCGCTCAAGGTCAAATTCGGCGAGCCGTCGAAGCGGCATCTCCATAAATGACAGATTGCTGACGAGACCGCCGCCCGTCGGCCCGATGAGGCCGCCAAGTCTTAGTTCGCCGTCCGAAACCATCGTTCCTTCCGGGTCGATAAATTCGATCACCCTTGCGCCGGCCGTAATGATATCGTTAGAGCTCGCTATGAGGGCCTCGATCCGCGGATAGGCCTTATCAGGCTCGACCATCGCATAGCCGCTCGCAACCGACAGAGCGACCAGGTAATCCGCGGAAGTTCTCGGATAGAGGGGTGCAAACTGCTCAGCCTGCGCCATCAATTGGAGCGCAAGCTCTTTATCGGAAGGTGCGACGGCTGTCGCGATCGCCGAAAGGGCAATGACCTTGTCCCGAGGATCTCGTATCCGCGTGATCGTTTTCCTCGCTTCTGCCAGCACCTTTTCACGTTCTTCTTTTGGTAGTTTCCCTTCTGCTAATTTCGCGAAGGCCTGCAGTTTCTCACTGTCCTCTGAACGCTTCTTCCATTTCTCTTGTTCTGCAGACACGGCGCTGTTTGCGTTGGAGGATGCAGATCGAGTACGTCTTTCCGGTATCACACTGTTCGCGTTCCCTGCCATTGATGCAGCCCTGGCCTTCAACGCCATCGCCCTCGCCGGAAGGTATTTCTCGATATTGTGGAGATAGGCAAGAGAGCCGTAGCCGTCGAACCTCTGAAGCTTGTCCGCAAGCAAACCCGCGATCTGACGGGCGTCTGCCTCGGAAAAAGGAGACGGTTTCGCTGATGGTTTCTTGGCTTTCTCTATAAGGGCGTCGGCCACTCTGAGAAACTCTCCCAGTGTGGCGGCATCCGTCTCGTCCTCTTTGGCCTTAGTGAGCATCGCATCACCGAGCGTTTTGGCGGCTTCGCTGTCCACCTCGTAAAGTTGCCGAATGACCTGAAAATGCGAGCCGTCAAGCCCTTTTTTGAGGGCCTCGAGCGCCAAGGCCAGCGCCTGCTTTGGGCTGCGTGTGGCAGCTCGTTCGGCTATCCGGTTGAGAAGCCATTCGTCAGTAGTGTCGCGGTATGCATCGTCAATAACGATGCCGGCGGTGTCAGCAAGTGCCGTCATGGCAAGATCGATATCCCTTTCCGCGATGCTTAACACGATCTGCTTCCGGAGCTGCACCAAGACTACTGCGGTTCTTGATAATGGCGATCTGAAAGACATATCGACAAAGCTCGCCGTTAGCGCATCTTTATCTGCGGCTTCAGCGGCCTTCGCCTCGGCGCGTTCGTTCTCGTAGATCGATATCATTTGCCGCAGGTCGCCGACCGACTTTGCGTATATCCCCCGAGCCTGCTGTTCATCAAGCTGCCACATCACTGAAGCCAACTCAACATAGAACGACACCCGATTCTCCGGCAGCCGAAGATTCGAGATCTCCTGGTCCAGGTCGCGAAGGAACGCGATCGTCTGTGCCTTTTCTTTCTCCGGATCAGGTGTCGGTGTTGGTGACGGAGCCAAGGTCTGCGAGAAAGCCGAGGCGGCGGCGGCAAGGCAAAGTGCAACGGTAAGGAATACCTTTTTCATAGTGGATCTTTCTCCGCACGTAAGTATGCAGTCGTAGATGATATTCGCAAACAGGTACGTCGGACAAGGAAATTCTCATTCACCACCTCGCATGTGAACGCGACAGGGTGACTTGTGCTCTGGTATTCTTCGGTAAAGAGGATGCTTGTCATTATCGATAATTACGATTCGTTCACATACAACCTTGTCCAGTATCTTGGCGAGTTGGGGGCGGAAATGCGCGTCATTCGCAACGACGAGATGAGTGTCGATGAGGTCGAGCGCGATCTGAAACCTGACCGGCTTCTGATCTCACCCGGACCGGGCACGCCGGAAGATGCCGGCGTCTCGCTTGACGCGATCGGACACTTCGCCGGCAAGGTCCCGATCCTCGGTGTTTGCCTTGGTCATCAGGCGATCGGCCGGCATTTCGGTGGAGACGTCGTCCGCGGCCCCGAACCCGTCCACGGAAAACCTGTTACGATCCGTCACGACGGCCGCACGCTTTTTGACGGTGTCCCGCAGGATTTCAACGCCGGGCGTTATCATTCACTCGTCGTCGATCGCGAAACAATGCCCGAAGTGCTCGAAATCTCTGCCGAATCGCCCGACGGACTCGTGATGGCGCTTCGTCACAAGACGCTGCCGATCGAGGGCGTACAGTTTCATCCGGAGTCGATACTGACCGAGCACGGCAAAAAGCTGTTGCAAAACTTTATGTCCGTTTGAGATAGTAGAAAGGGCGTTGGACCTGAGGCTCCGTCGTTCCTTCCTCGCTTCTTCGACTTTCCAGTTCTCTCATTTTTCTTTATGTCCGGGTCAAAAACAGACTGGCTTCAGAGCGCTCCTACCGCCGCATCAAATCCGCGCGCCGAGACGCCGCTTTACCCTTTTCTTGCAAAACTCCTTCGGGGCGAGGACCTTTCCGGACGCGAGGCCGCGAGTTTCTACACCGCGCTCACGGATCCGAAAACAGGCTCGAACCAGATCGCGGCGGCATTGACCGCCCTAACTATAAAGGGCGAAACGTTCGAGGAGCTGGCGGGTATGGCGCTTGTAATGCGTGAACAGGCGACGCACATCCGTGCCCTTCAAAAGAATGCTGTCGATATAACGGGAACAGGTTCCTCGACCGCAAAGACATTCAACGTCTCGACGGCCGCCGCGTTTGTCGCGGCCGGTGCGGGATTGATGATCGCAAAGCAAAGCAATCGCGGCGTCGCGACGCGTATGGGAAGTGCCGACGTACTCACCGAACTCGGTGTGAAGGTCGCGAGCGAACCATCCGTCGCACAAACGAGTTTGAACGGGGTCGCTTTGAGCTTTCTCTTCGCGCCAAAGTTTCATACGTCGCTAAAACGCGTTGCTGAGGTCCGCCGAAGCCTCGGAATCCGAACCTGCCTCAATCTTCTGGGCGTCCTTGCCAATCCCGCAGGCGTTAACCGTTCACTCATCGGCGTCTGGCATCAATCGATGGTCGAACCCGCGGCAAAGGCTCTTGCGTTACTCAAGACCGACAAATCGTGGGTCGTTTATGGCAGCGACGGCCTCGATGAGATCACTCTTGTCGGCCCGACGCTAGTTGCTGAGACGGTGGCAAGACAAACACGCGGCTTCCAGATCGCTCCAAAGGATTTTGGCCTTAAGCCTGCGTCGATCGACCATCTGCGCGCAAACACCTCAAAAGAGAGTGCGAAGATCATCCGCGAAGTTCTCTCGAGTAAACGTCGCGACGAAGCTCGATCGCTCGTTGTGATGAATGCCGCTGCTGCGCTCATCGTCGGCGGGTTTTCGAAAGAACCGATGCACGCTGCACGCCTTGCCGAGCAAAGCATCGACAGCGGGCAGGCACAGAACAAACTCGACCGCCTCATCCAGCTCACGAACAAAGTTCCAAAGGCCGTTTCGCCACGCAAAAATTGAAAAACGCTCGTTGATAAAAGATAATTGTCGAGCGATATGCTTGGCGTTCTTGCCTATTTCTACGGGCGTTTCATCGAGAGACGTAATCGGCGTTTTGACGATGGAACAACGCCGGTCACCTCTCTGCCTGCCCGCACGATCTCCATCGGCAACCTGACCACAGGCGGCACCGGAAAGACGCCGCTCGTCATTAAATGTGCCGAGATCCTTGCCGGCCGCGGTAAGCGTGTCTGCATTCTGACGCGCGGATATGGCCGGAAAACCAAGACCAGAGTTTTGGTATCGAATGGCCGCGAGGTCTTTGCGAACGCTGAGGATGCGGGTGATGAACCAGTCGAGATGGCCAAACGGCTCGGACAAAAGGCCGTGATCGTGGCCGACGCTGGCCGTGTGTCTGCGGCTGCCTGGGCAAAAGCGGAGTTTGGCGTAAGCCACTTCCTGCTCGACGACGCGTTTCAACATCGACAGGCCGCCCGCGACGTCAACATCCTTTGCATAGACGCGACCGATCCCTTCGGCGGCGGAAAACTGCTGCCCGCAGGCCGTCTTCGCGAACCTGTCGCAGGTCTTGAACGCGCGGACGTTATTGTGATCACGCGTGCGGATGCCGTTGAGACGGCGGCGCTAGAGGCCGAGATCACAAAGATTGCTCCCGCTATTCCGATCTTCGAGGCTCGAACAAAGATCAGCGGGCTGCGTCAGGTCACGGCCTCAGCTGAGTCCGCGCCGATCGCCCACAAAAAAGGCTTCGCATTCTGCGGCATCGGAAACCCGAACAACTTCTTCTCCTTACTTCGGCGCGAAAATTACGAACTCGCAGGCGAAATGCCCTTTCGAGATCACCACAAATACACTCAGACGGACGCGAAAAAACTCGAAGATGCTGCGAAAAAGGCCGGAGCATCATATTTTCTAACGACCGCAAAAGACGCAGTAAAGCTCAACGAGCTTTCATTCACTCTGCCCGTTTTCCTCGTAGAGATCACACTGACCCTGGACCGCGAAGCCGAGTTCGCCGCCCTGCTGTAAGGGCCGGCAAAAAACTATCGAACATCCTTGTCTTCCGCCAATGGCAGGTTAAAGCTCTCGTTCTTGTTTTGGCAGGTCTTTTTGCGATTTTGGCGGCGGCGGTTCTTTCTTGTCGCCCCAATAGTATGCTCGGACGACCGCGATATAGACGACCATGCAGATAATGAAGAATACGATGAGAAAACCAATAAAAAGGAGCAGGTGATACATCTAAACTTTGTCTTTATCCTCTCGTTCTGAGAATACTTCGGTGGTCGAACTCATTTCAATGCTCAGAGATTCGACCATTTTCGGCTCCTCGATCCAAAGCGACATAACGCTGCGGCTGCCGCGGTGTTCGAGAATGTGGCGATAGACCACGCTGAAGATCGCAACGACCGGAATCGAGATGAAAACGCCCGCAATACCGCCTATCTGTTCACCTGCAAGCACCGCAAGGATGATCATCAGCGGATGCAAATGAATGCCGCCGCGCACTATTCGCGGATAGATCACATAATCCTGACAAATGCGGAGTGCGATCAGGAAGATCGCGACATACCACGCCTTTGTCGGGTATTCTCCGAATCCGGCGACGAGCACCACGACTATACCGATCGTCGCCGGCCCGAGCACCGGAACGAACTCGAATATCCCGGCGAGTATTCCCAGAAGAAGCGCGTATTTCAGCCCGATCGTGTAAAAGCCGAGCGTGCAGATGATGCCGATCATCACGCACGAAATGAGCTGTGCGCGTGTGTAGGCGGCAAGTGTCAAATTGATGTCCGCCATCAGAGCCTCAACACGCGCTCGATATGGCCCCGCGGGGAACATCCGCAAGACGCCAAGCCGAAGAAGGTTCACGTCCTTCAAAAAGAAGAAAGCGAGCACCGGCACAAGGATGAACCACGGCAAGATCGTAAGCAGCGAAAGGAGGGCAGACCCGACAAACGTAGTCAGGTCGGTGGCAACGCTTGTCCCCATCCCGGTCACCTTCTCGGTAATATTCTTTTGAACTTCCTCAGGCAAGCGGATCCGGTTGAAGCGTTGTGTCACCTCTTCGTACTTTTGCTGCATTGCCGTCGTATAGCCCGGAATATTCTTTGCGAACTCGGTTGCCTGCTCCGATACGCGCGGCGCGATCCCTGCGATCGCAAATCCAACGATGGAGAAAACGATCGCGTACGCGATCAGGATCGCAAGGCCCCGCGGCATAAGCTTCTCTTTCCCCGCTGCCTTGAATGGCTTTCTCAATAGCTTTACGAGCGGATCGAGCAGATACGCAAAAAAGACCGAGATAATGATCAGGAACAGCAGATCCTTCAGAAGATATACCCCGTAAAGAAGGGTCGCGGCCGCAAGCAGCAGCACGATCGTGAGCACGACGAACCTCGCCACCTTGCCGGCCGCGGGCCCCCGTCGGCGCTCTACGGCCGTGTCGGTCTCGCTTCTTTCGTTTTGGAACGGATCGGCCATCAAATGTGAATAACTATACGTTATTTTGCATCATTTGCCGCAGAATTCTGAGCGGAATTCGCCGGCGTCGGCTCTTGTTTTAGCATCGAGATCAAAAATCGCTGATGCAGAGCGTTGAGGTCTTCTTCGGGAAGAGGTTCATTTGCAGCGATCGTGTAGGCCGTGCCATCCTCGGATGCCGCTCGGCGTTTAGCTTTGCCCGTGTGCAGCGAAAGCAGATGCCTGTCGGGCTCGTCGATCTTGCCACCGTCCTTGCGTCGAACAACGTAGATGAAAAGATAGCCGGCAGTCTTCGCTGCTCTAAGGTCTGCGTCATAGCCTTTCGGCGTCGGGGATTCCGCAGGTGTTGTTTCAGGCTCCTTTCCGTCATTCAGGATAGTCTGGTTCGCGCAGGACGCGCTGAACGCCGCGACGCCCAACAGAATTACGGTCAGCACAAGTCTCATTGGTCGTTCGCGTTGTCCTCGTCCGGGTCCGCGTTTGCGTTTCCTGCGTCGTTCTTTTCCATCTCGTCAAGCTCCTTCTCTTCCTCGGCAGAAGGCGGCGTTTTATCGTCAACATCCTCCGGCGGAGGAGCCGCTTTTTCGTCGCGGATCTTCAGGAGCCTTGCCTCGTCGTCCTCATAGATAATGTCGGCCCAGCCGGTATCGAGGAGCTTTGCGACCATATCTGTATTCTCTTTTGCATCAACGAAGACATACTTTGCACCGAATTTTTCACGGATCTGCGGACCGGGATCTTCGGTCTTGCCTTCGGTAATATCCTTGAGAAGTTTGTAAAGGTCAGGATGCGCCGAATAGAGATAGTTCGGGTCAAGCCCGTAAACGTATCTGTGCTTTGTGTCGTAATAGAAGAGCTTTGGGAAGTCATCCCAGTTTGCGTTGAAGATCAGCTCGCCCTTCGGGATATTCTCCGCACCCGAGTCATCAAGGCCGGTGGCAAACGCCATCGCACGCTGGTATTTATCTGCGGCCTCGTTTCCGCGAATGCTGTCGGCGACACCATTCCATTCAATGCCGAACCGATGAAAGCCCACCGTGTTAAGCATTACGACCACGAATAAGATACAGCCGATGACCCAGGCCGCACCTTCCTTCCACTTATCGACGCGCGACTTCGGTGTTTCACCTTTGTCGAGGTATGGATCAATGTCGCGCTGGAATTCGTCGGGTAGTTCCGCGACCTTCGGTGCAGTAAATGCCTGCCAGCTGAATGCCGCAAAAAGGATCGCAAACGGCGGAAAATACTCAGCAAAACGCTTCGATTTGAACTGCCACGCACATAGGAAACTTACGAATGCCAGGAAGAATGTCGCCTTTTCCGGCAACTTGCCGTTACGCGGAACGAACAGAATATACCCAATGACCATCGCAAGGATCGCGATCGGAAAATCGGTCAGGATCTCCTGCGCGGAATACGAATACCACTCGCCGCCGACCGCCACGGCAAAGTCGCTCGCGAGCTTGAATTTTTCCATCAAATGCTCGTAGAAGAGCATTATGTTCTGCGGAAAATACGGATTGATGAGATTCCCGAGCACAAGGCCGAGCGTTGTGTAGGCAAGCGGCCGCCACTCAAAACGCCGTTCATTCCACGCGATTATGATCGTCCAGATAAGCGCGGCTCCCCAGAGCAGCGGAAAGAGGCTGTATGTCCAAACAAATGCGAACATCAGGGGCGCAAGCCACACGTACTTTCGCTGGAAGAGCAGGTGAATTCCGATGACCGTGATGATGATGGTCAAAGGCGGCGCCTTCGCCATATTCATCCGGTAGAAGAACGCGTTCGCGCAGCACATCAACGCGGCAAACCAAACGAGGTGATACTTCACCTCATAGCGGACGAGCAGCCAATATACCGAGAATATCGCGAGCGTTCCGTAGAAGATCGTCGAGACCTTTGCCGCCGTCTGCAGGTCAAAGAACCATAGGAACGGTATCTGCAGCAGGTGGAAAAGGAAGTGATGATCGGCATAGGACTGCGGGTTCAGGACGGTCAGCGGCAGCCATTCGAACGTCGGAAGCCATTTGCCCTGGCTGAAATTCTCCCACAGGAGCGAACTCCATTTAATGTGGTAATAGCCGTCCCAATCACCGCAGCAGATCGCGTCGGTGCGAGTCTGCAGAAAGATCATCACCATCGCCGCAGCCAAAAGGCCGAACGTCAAATACGTGATCCGTACGGCGCGGTCCGTCTCCAGGAATTCCTTCCAACTCTGTTTCTTTGTCTCTTTATCTTCTATCGGAGTATCGAGATTTTCGTCCATTTAAATGCGGCTTATTTTGGAAAAGTATTAGTTCAGGCGAAAAGAGAAAAGTAGCACGAAACAAAGGCGAAATCTAATTTACCCGCATTGTTCAGCGTCTGTCGGCCATGTATTTGTAACTATCTCTCTGACAGATGGCTGCAATTTCGCTACAATGCTTTCTTTGCTATGTATCCGAAAGGAAATCTTTTCATTCCGGCGAGTCACGGTCAGCTCGAGGCGATCATCAAGGAACCTTCCGGTCCCCGTAAAGGCGTCGCCCTCGTGTGCCATCCTCATCCGCTCGGCGGCGGAACGATGCACAACAAGGTCGTTTTTCGTGCCGCTGCAGGACTTGTCGATGCAGGCTTGACGACGCTGCGGTTCAATTTTCGAGGTGTCGGTGCCTCGACCGGTGAACATAATGAGGTCGAAGGCGGCGTTGAGGACGTCCGCGATGCACTCAGCTACTTGAAGAAGGAGTTTCCCGACGAAGATATCACGCTCGCAGGCTTTTCTTTCGGTTCGAGGGTCGGAATGCAGGTTGGTATCAGCGATGACGACGTACGGCGTCTTATCTCGATCGGCACGCCGGTCGAAAAATACAACGACTACGAATTTCTGACCGCAGTGAAAAAGCCGATCCTGTTCATTCACGGCGACACTGACGAGTTTTGCACCGTCGGCGGCCTGCGTTCGATCACCGACCGAATCCCGCAGGCAGAGGTCGTGATATTCCCGAATTCAGGTCATTTCTTTGACGAACATTTGAACGAACTTCGCGAAGCCATTCGTGATTGGACAATAAGACAGCTATCAAACAACTAATATGGATCAGGAACCAATGAGAGACGCGGCAATTCGGCTTACGATGATGCCGCGCGACACGAACGCTCACGGCACCGTATTCGGCGGCATTATTTTGAGCTACATCGACGTTGCCGGAAGCGTTGAGGCCGTCCGGCAGACAAAACACGACCGCTTCGTGACCGTCGCGATCAAAGAGGTCGTCTTTCACGAACCTGTCTTCATCGGCGACCTCGTAAGCTTTTACGCCGAGACGATCAAGATCGGGAATACGTCCGTCACCGTGCATGTCGAGGTCGAGGCCGAACGCTTCGGCAACCAGGGCCAGAAGGTAAAGGTCACCTCCGCAGACGTCACCTACGTCGCCATCAATCAGTTTCGCGAAAAGGTGCAGGTCCGAAGCTAAAGTCAACCAAATCGACAAGTTAAAGCCGATTGACTATAATTTTTATAAACTCGTAGAAAGGAGCAATTAATGCCGCAGATCATTGCCAATACGGCAAATGGACCAATTTCGTTCGATGCTGAGATCGGCCGCAGGCTTGTGCTTGCGCTCGAAGATAATGGCGTCGATATACTTCATCGCTGCGGCGGAAATGCCCGCTGCACCACCTGCAGGATCGAACTGCTTTCCGGCGACGCCGGGCAAATGGGCCCGAACGAGGAAGCAATTCTTTTAACAAAGGCCGATCTCGGCCCGAACACCCGCCTGTCCTGCCAGATCCGGCTTGAAAATGACCTTGAGGTCAAAGTGATCAATCAGGCAAGTGTTGCCGGCATCGACGCCGGCCCGCGGCCCGAAGAATAAACATCGGCCGCTCGTTTTTATTATCGATAGGAGAAAACAATGGGAACCAAAACCACCTACACCGCCCGGACGTTCGATCTGAGCGATCTCACAGGCATCTCGAATGAAACTCTCGCGATGCACTTCAAGCTTTATGAAGGCTACGTGACGAACACGAACGGCTACAATCAGCGAGTTGCCGACCTGCTCGGCGACGGCAGCCTCGATGCAACGCAGGTTGCGGCATTCAGCGAGCTGAAGCGGCGCTTTGGCTTTGAATACAACGGCATGGTGCTGCACGAATACTATTTCGAGAATATGCAGAAGCACGGCGCCGGTGATGCCGCAAAAGGCGATAAGTTCTTCGCTGCCGCTGAAGCATCGTTCGGAAGCTACGACGTCTGGAAGGCTGATTTTGTTAATACCGGCAAGATGCGGGGTGTCGGCTGGGCCGCCGTCTATCAGGATCATTCAGGTGCGATCTCGAACCACTGGGTCGAACAGCACCAGGCAGGCAACGTCGCCGGCTTTACGCCGATCCTCATCATGGATGTCTGGGAACACGCCTGGATCAAGGATTACGCCCCGAGCGAACGTGCAAAATACATCGAAGCGTTCTTTGCGAATATCAACTGGGATATCGTAAATTCGCGCTTAGGATAATAGACCGGCGCGGTGACAGCTAGGATCAAATCCTGGTCTGATCATCGCGCCATTTTTGCGCCCAAAAAACTGAGCACGGACACTTACTTTCTCGCCCTCTTGCAGCCGCCAAAGGCTGTGTTTTGTGACGTTTTGAATCAACGATATCAACCTCATCGGTCAAAAATGCACTCCCGGGACACCTTCTGACGGTCTGATTATCTGCTTGAATATGAGAAGATATAAGGGATGATCGAAGAACGTGTTTTAGTTCAAAAATTTCTCAACCGTAAGGAACGCGAGCGGCTGAAGAAGCCCGATTGGCTGAAGATCAAGCTTGGCGACCCGCGGAAACAGAATGCTGTCCTTGACCTTATCGAAGGCCTGAATCTGCACACCGTCTGTCAGGAAGCCAAATGCCCGAACCTCTTTGAATGCTGGACGGATAAGACGGCGACCTTTATGCTCGGCGGCGACACTTGCACGCGGCATTGCGGCTTTTGCGCAGTAAACAAAGGCAAGCCAATGGATCTCGATCCGCTCGAGCCGACCCACGTTGCCGAGGCAGTCAAGCATCTCGACCTCAAACACGCCGTCATCACGTCGGTAAATCGCGACGATCTGCCCGACGGCGGTTCGATGCACTGGGCCGAAACGATATTGAAGGTCCGCGAGATGAATCCTGATTGTAAGATCGAGGTGCTGATCCCTGATTTTAACGGCGATGAAGACGCCCTCAACAACGTACTCGCAGCACGCCCCGAGGTGCTCAATCACAATACGGAGACGATCGCACGGCTTTACCGTCGCGTTCGCCCGGATGCGAAATACGACCAGACGCTTGAGCTCCTTGAACGCTCGGCGCATTATCGCGACACTAAATTCCCGCAGATGCTCACGAAAAGCGGGATCATGGCCGGCCTCGGCGAAGAATTTGAAGAGGTGGTCGATCTGATGAAGGACCTCCGAAAGGTGTCGTGCGACATTATGACCATCGGCCAATACCTGCAGCCCTACGAAAAACGCCTGCCGGTCGAACGCTACGTCACTCCCGAAGAATTCGCCGAATGGAAAAAGATCGGCGAGGCATTGGGCTTCAAACACGTCGAGTCATCGCCACTAACGCGTTCGTCCTATCACGCAAGGCAACAGACCGAAAGCGGTGAGCAAATTGGGAGGGTGTAACGATCTGAGACCATATGGCAATCCCAACCTATCAGGACTTAATGACCCCGTTATTACAAGTACTCTCAGACGGACAAGAGCACCACATTAACGACCTCACGGAAGCGATCACAAAGAAATTTGATCTCACAGATGAGGAGATCTCAAGGCGACTGCCGAGTGGACAGTCAACCTATATGCAGTCAAGAGTAGGTTGGGCACGAGCTTACCTGTTCAAGTCGAAATTGATTGATCAAGCTGGCGAACGCGGGGTTTACAAGATAAATCAACGTGGGCTCGACGCGCTTAGGGATAATCCACGCGTTGATAATTCAGTCCTTCGGCAATATCCAGAATTCACAGCGTGGCTGAACAAGCGGAATATCGAAACTCCAGAAATAGGCTCTTCCGTGACCCAGTCTGTTCTTGATATTCCGCCAGATGAATCACTTGCAGAGGCATACAAGTTATTAAGGGACCAACTATCGGCCGAGATACTTGAGAAAGTCAAGTCCCTCCCACCCGCATTCTTTGAACGCCTGGTTGTTGAACTGTTAGTAAAGATCGGCTATGGCGGAACACGCGAAGATGCCGGACAGGCGGTCGGTCAAAGCGGTGATGGCGGCATTGACGGCATCATTAATGAAGACAGGCTTGGGCTAGACGTAATATACCTGCAAGCGAAACGATGGGAGGGTAACGTCAGTCGACCGGAGATACAAAAGTTCGCTGGCGCCCTACTTGGAAAAAAGGCTCGCAAAGGTGTTTTTATAACCACGTCGGCCTTTACAAAGGAGGCGCGCGACTTTGCTGCTGGTATCGAGAGCAAAATTGTCCTGATCGACGGTGACGAGCTTGCCGAGTTGATGATCGATTACAATCTGGGTGTGTCGATTCAAAATGTTTATGAAATCAAGCGTATCGACTCTGATTATTTCGTCGGATGAAAGTTGCTAAATTCGCACTAAATTTAGCAACCGTGCTATTATGCTTTTATGAAGATCAGCCGTGACATCCAGAGCCTTAGTCTTTTTAAGAGGGACACAGCAAAATTCAGGCGTCAATTGAAAAAGACCAAACAACCGATAGTGCTGACCGTCAATGGAAAGGCAGATATGGTCGTAATCGACGCAGATTCATATGACGAGTATCTTCGCGAGAAAGACCGACTCGAAACTATCGAAGGCGTTCGTCGCGGTATTGAAGATATGAAGGCTGGCCGCGTACGTGATGCGGAGGATGTTTTTCGCGAACTTGAAGCCAAATTCAACATACCGTCTGAAACATGAAGCGTTACCGCGTGACGTTTTCCGAAGACGCGATCGCGGAGCTGACTGCTTCTCTGCAATGGGGAGTGGAGCACTGGGGCAAAGAAGCCGCCTGGAGATGGTATCATGATGTGCGCAGCCAGACCCGCCAACTATTGGGAACATTTCCTTTGAGCCAACCGATTGCTCCTGATGCTAATGAGTATGAGGTTGAGGTCAGGCACATGATCGTTGGGCGGTATCGTTTACTCTTCAATGTTCAAGACGAAACAGTGACCGTGCTCCATTTTCGCGGTCCATATACGGGTTAGATCGAATACTATGAATGAAGCGAACAATCAGAAAGTCATCGAGATCCTAAACCAGATCATGGAGCTGGAGCTTGCGGGTGTGGTGCGGTACACGCATTACAGTCTGATGATCTACGGTTACAACCGTATCCCGATCGTGTCGTGGCTTAAGAGCAATGCGGACGAATCGCTCGCGCATGCACACAAGGCGGGCGAGTTCGTAACGATGCTTGGCGGCCATCCGAGCCTCAAGATCGGGCCGCTGCTAGAAACCGAGAAGCACGACATCGGCGACATTCTCCGCGAGAGCCTCGAGCAGGAGACCACGACGCTTAAGGCGTATTACGACCTGCTTTCAAAGGTCGAGGGCAATTCCGTCGCACTCGAAGAATATGCCCGCGAAATGATCCTGCTCGAAGAACAGCATCTCGACGAGGTCAATAAGATGCTCCGAAAGCCCGGCGAAATGCATCCTTTTAGCGAGTAGCAGCACGTGGAGATACTACGCACGCAGCGTCTGATCTTGCGGGAGATCACCGTCGATGATGCGGAATTTACGCTTGACCTGCTCAATCAGCCGTCATTCATTAAGAATATCGGTGATCGCGGCGTTCGGGAACTTGAACAGTCAAGAACATTCATCGAGGAACGTTATAGAAAAAGCTACCTCGACCACGGCTACGGCCTTTACGTCGTCGATCTAAAAGAAGGAACGGACGGTGCACAGGTTCACACGCCGATCGGAATATGCGGTTTCGTACGCCGAGCCGAACTGCCCGGCCCCGATATTGGCTTTGCCTTTCTTCCGCAATACGAGCGGAAAGGCTACGGATTCGAGTCGGCAAAAGCGATGCTGCAGTACGGCTCTGAGCAATTCGGCTTTGAACGCGTACTTGCCATCACGTCGCTCGAGAATGACGCATCTGGAAATTTGCTTCTCAAACTCGGATTCAAATTCGACGGACTGACGACTCAGCCCTCGGGCGAAGAGCTAAAGCTTTTTTCCTTTACTTACTGACACCGCCGTCACAAGCTTGCGGCCTTCGACAATGACCTACGGCCTTATCGCCGGCAACGGCCAATTCCCTTTCCTGGTTCTCGACGGAGCGAAGGCTCAGGGCGTCGATCTCTCAGTTGTTGCGATCAAAGAGGAAACCGACCCGCGGCTTGCAGAGCTTGCGGAAAATTTCGCCTGGGTTGGTATCGGCCAGCTCGGCAAGATGATCTCATTCTTCAAAAAGAACGGGGTTACAAAAGTGATAATGGCCGGCCAGGTCAAGCACGTCCAGATCTTTTCGGGTGCGATGCCGGACGTGCGTATGGTGAAAATGCTCTGGCGGCTGCCGCGTCGAAATACTGACGCACTCATCGGCGGCGTTGCCGACGAACTCGCAAAAGAAGGCATCGAGCTCATCGATTCAACTTACTTTATAAAGGACAAACTCGCTCCGGCCGGTGTTCTTACGCGTCGTAAGCCGTCGGATGAAGAGCTTGCGAACGTCGAATACGGCCTGTTTGTCGCAAACGAGATCGCCCGCCTCGACCTCGGTCAGACGATCGTTGTCCGCGGGCGGGCGTGCGTCGCCGTTGAGGCGATGGAAGGCACCGACGAGACGATCCTACGGGCCGGGAAGCTTGCTAAAGGCAAATTGACCGTCGTGAAGGTCGCAAAGCCGGATCAGGATATGAGGTTTGACGTGCCGGTCGTCGGCGTTCCAACGATCGAGAATATGATCACGGCCGGTGCGGCCTGCCTTTCGATAACCTCAGAGAAGACCCTTATTTTTGACCGCGAGGAGATGATAAAGCTCGCCGACCGCCACAATATATCGATCATTGGCTCGCCCGAAACAATTTCCGCCCCAATGTCGTAAAACATTCGATACTCTGCCCACAAGGCTGAACATTTATTTAGGAGAAATGATGAAAAGGACCCTTTTAGGCACTCTTATTATTGCTGTGTTTGCGATATCCGCCGCTTTTGCTCAGAGCAAGTCGGCACCGATCCGCATTACACCTGCCGAACGCAAGGCCGTTTCCGGTGTTACCGCAAAGCAGCTCAGCGACTATCTGCATTTTGTTGCATCGGACGAGATGGAAGGCCGCGACACGCCTTCTCGCGGGCTCGATACGACCGCGAAGTTCATTGGAATGAATCTGTCCCGCTGGGGCTTCAAGCCCGGCGGTGACGACGGCACGTACTATCAGAAGATCGCCCTTCGCTATGAGACCGCAGACCCGGACGCGAATAGCCTCAAGATCGGCGACGTTACCTACAAGTTCAACGAAGATTATTTCCGTATGTCGGGCGATGCTTCGGTCTCGGGCGACCTTGTATTCGGCGGCAATGGCTGGCTGATCAAATCAAAAGGCATTGACGCACTTGCGGGCGTTGATGTTAAGGACAAGATCGTTGTCCTTTTTGCAAAGGGTTTCCCTCGCGGCAGCAACGCAACCGGTTATCCGGAAGGCGTCACACGCGCCGACCTCAAAGGCGCCGAAGGTGTCGATTGGGCGAGCCCTGTCGAATACGCCAAATCCAAAGGTGCAAAAGGCATCATCGTGGTCGCGGGGCCGCAGCTCTCAAAGGCTTGGCCAATGCTCAAGGGTTTCCTCTCGCGTGCAAAGGTCTCGCCTGAGAAACTTCAGACGGGCACGAACGCAGACCCGAACTTTCCGATCGTCCTGCTTAATGGAACCGCGGGTGAGGCCGTTGTCGGCGGAGCCGATAAGTTCGAAAGCAAGACCGCGTTCGATATCAACAAGAATGCCGTTATCGATGCAAAGGCAAAGGTCGAGACCAAATGGACGCAAAACGTCGTCGCACTTTGGGAAGGCAGCGATCCCGTTCTGAAGAAAGAGATGGTCGCCATCGGTGCTCACTATGACCACGAAGGTATGAATCCGAATGCTCCCGGACCGGACAAGATCTGGAACGGTGCGGACGACGATGGCTCCGGTACGGTCGCCGTTCTCTCTATCGCCGAAGCTCTAGCCCATTCCGGCGTCAAGCCGAAACGCTCCATTCTCTTCGTCTGGCACTGCGGCGAAGAAAAGGGGCTTTGGGGAAGCGAATATTTCAACAAGTTCCCGACCGTCGATATCAAGCAGGTCGTTGCCCAGTTGAATATCGATATGATCGGCCGCAGCAAACCGGCGGGCGATACCGATCCCAAAGACGCTGAGCTTTCCGGCCCGAATATGATCTACGTGATCGGGAAGGATATGATGAGCTCGACGCTCGGCAACATCGTAAGCGGCGTCAACAGCGCTTACCTGAAGATGGATTACGACACGCGTTATGATGACCCGAACGACAAGAATCGCTTCTTCTTCCGATCTGATCACTTCAACTACGCGCAGAACGGCATTCCTGTTACGTTCTGGTTTGACGGCGTCCACGTCGATTATCACCAGCCGAGCGATACGGCAGACAAGATCGACTACGTGAAGATGGAGAAAGTGGCACGTACGATCATGCTCACGCTGTTCAAGTTGGCTGATCTTAAGGTTCGTCCGGCGATCGACAAAGAATTGCCGAAAGAACTTCGTCGTTAGACAAAATAACCGAAGGCAACCGCGAGTGCACGAAGATGTTTTTGTGCACTCGCGGCTCTTTCGTTTTATAGGTCTTTCTGCGATTGCAGCAGCCTGTACGCCTCAGCACGTTGAAGTCCAAATTCCTTTGCCGCCTTCCTCATAGCAGCACGACGATCTAAACCTTCTGCCTCAAGTTCAGAAACCCTGGCGGCGAAATGGCCGGGCTCGGACGTTGGCAGAGCCTTATCTTCACTCGCCCTTTCGATGACGACCACAAACTCGCCCTTTGGCACATTCTCTTCAAAGTAAGCTGCAAGCTCCGCAAGCGTGCCTCGGCGTGTCTCTTCGTGAAGTTTTGTGAGTTCGCGTGCGACCGCGGCCTTTCGGTTACCGAGAGCAGCCTCGCAATCTTTCAAAGAAGCTGCGATGCGATGTGGCGTTTCGTAAAAGATCAAAGTTGCCGGGATGTCGGCAACCTCTGCAAGACGCCTGCGCCGTTCACCCGAACGCGCCGGGAGAAACCCGCCGAAGTAGATCGCGTCCATGCCGAGGCCGGAACTTACCGCCGCAAGCACAAATGCACACGCACCCGGCAAAGCGATAATATTCGCTCCCGCCTCTATCGCGCGTGTGACGACCTTGAATCCGGGATCGCAAATGCCCGGTGTGCCCGCATCTGAAACAACTGCGACGTTTGATCCGTCTTCGAGTTTCTTTGCTAATTCGAGAGCCCGTGCCTCCTCGTTGTGTTCGTGATAGCTCACGAGCTTCGTCGAGATCTGATAGTGATCGAGCAGCTTCCGCGTGTGTCGCGTGTCCTCGCAAGCAATGAGGTCCGCACTTCGCAAAACATCTAGTGCACGGACGGTTATGTCCGCGAGATTTCCGATTGGAGTTGCTACAAGGTAGAGAGTTCCCGGCATCGGTGTTTAGGATACACGATTGGCGCCGTGAATCGGTATCAACCTCGCATCAGAAACCGGCGCAAAAAAGAGGCTGTCTTTGCAGACAGCCTCCAAGCTCCTCCATTTCAGTTGTCAAGAAAAGTCCATTAGAAAGGCCACCAGCTCGGCTTTCGCATGTTGCCCCAACCGCCGTTGTTCTGACGCGGATAGTTGCGATTCCGGTTGCGGTTGTTGCGATAGTAACCGTCGTTGTAGCCCATTCCGTAAACATTCGCGATAATGCGTAGGTCGTTCGCGATCGGATCCCAGTGGTTATACAGGTATCCGCCGTTGCCCGAGTAGCTTAGTGCCGATTCGATCTGATTGCCGAGATCGAGCACGCGGCGTGCCGCATCTGCGCTGTTGTCAAGATTGCGGCCGCGGCCGAATTTATCCTCGAAGCGATCTGCCGCCTTTGCGAACTGATCAGCAAGATCTTCGATGTTGTTGCCGTAATAGCCGCCGTAATTTCCGCGGTTGTTGCGGTTGTCGGTAATGCGTTCAAAGCTCTTTGCACGCTGCTTCAGATCTTTTACGGTGTTCTCGATATTGCCGTAATAGCCGTTATTGCCGTAGCGGCCATTACCGTATCGTCCGTTGCCATACCCTCCATTGCCGTAACCGCCGTACTGTGCAGAAGCGATCGCCGGCAGTGCGATCACCACCAACGAAAGCGCCAAACCCACGACCGTGCTTTTAATGATATTCATCTTCCTTCTCTCTCCTAGATAGTACGTATTAGGCAATGTTCCTCATTGCTCGAAATGGTTAAGAGCAAGAGGCGTGCCACAAGCGTTTACCTAAGGAAGAACCTAAGGTAAATGATTCTATTCACTAGGGTTAGGGCAACGGTGATAGCGGCTTTCCGGCGGAACGTCCGGACGTGATGACCGCCGCTGCTATACGGGTTGGTTTGTTCTCTTGTACGAAAACGTCAGTCCTCGACGCCAAGCGCGTTAGCCGCGCAAAGCGTTCCGCCCGACGCGACTTTTCCTTTGAGGTCGTCGCGCTTATCTACGGAATCAAGCAGCTTCTTTCGAAGTTGTTTGACCGTGATATTCGGCGACTGGGCGACGATCAAGGCCGCGACACCCGACACAAAGGGCGTAGCCATCGACGTACCCGAAGCTTCGCGAAAATCATCGCCGGGCCACGTCGATAGAATGTCCTTGCCCGGAGCGGCAAGGTCGACCGTCTTCAAGCCGAAGTTTGAAAAGGACGTAAGCGCGTCGTTGCGATCGACGGCCGCAACACTGATCAGGTTCGGAAGTTTGTAGCTCGACGGATAATGCGGCCAGACGTCGGTATTCGAACCGTCATTCCCTGCCGCCGCAACAAAAAGGATCCCGGCATCACCGGCCGCCCGGATCGTGTCCTCGAGTGCCCGCGAATACATCGTCGAGCCCCAGCTTGCACTGATCACGCGGACATTCACGCCAGCCTTCTTGCGGTCGATCGCATAATTGATCGCTTCGATGGCCTTCTCGGTCGAGCCTGAACCGCCGCTGCCGAGAAATTTGAGCGGCATAATGCGGACATTCCAATTCACGCCGGCGATGCCGAGGCCGTTGTTGCCGACGGCGCCGATAATGCCTGCGCAATGCGTGCCGTGGCCGTTGTCGTCCATCGGGTCAGGCAGTTCGTCGGCCGAGTCAAAGCCGTGAAGATCGTCGAATGTACCTCTTTCGTCGTCAACATACTGCGGAATGCTGTCCGGCCGCGTCCAAATATTCGCAGCAAGGTCAGAGTGCTTGTAATCAACGCCGCTGTCGAGGACGGCAACGACGACATTTTCGCTTCCCTTTGAGACCTGCCATGCTTTGAGGGCATCAATGTCCGCACGAGCGGTTCCGCCGTTCTGGCCGAGATTGTTCAAACCCCATTGCTCCGCAAAATTCGGATCGTTCGGTTGGTTGTCGTCGCTCCGAAACACGAGATCTCGCGGACGATCTTTTTGGATCGGATCATCGAGCCTGATCTGCAAATTCGGCTCCGCGTACTCGACATTTGCCAAAGCCGCGTATTGCTTTACGACGTCATCGGCGTTCGCATCATCGAGATCGTCGATCACCACAAGGCCTTTGACGGACTCGATCTCATCATCAACACGGTCGTTATTCAAGAGGGCGATCTCGCGAATGCGGTCGAGCGTCGTTTCCGGTTTGAATCGAACGAGAACTTCGGGTGAGGTCGCGAGTTTTCGCGGTTGAGTGTCGTTTGAGCGCGGCGACAGGCGTTCGATCTCTCGTTTATGATCGACCCTAAGGCTCGATACCATTCGGTCGATACGCCCAAGCACAGCCGCAAAACTAACAAGCACGACCGCCAGGCCAACGTGTATCCAAATATTGCCGCGATTCATAACGACCTCGCCTTCTCTCTTATCTCGTTCCTATTCTACGACGAAATTCTTTCCTTCAAAACGAAAAAGCCGCAGGTCTCCGCCCGAAGCACGATATTCGTACTGTCCGCCGCCCGCCGAAAGCTGCAATTTCCAACCCGGCGTGATCATCATCATCGACATTTCGCCATCGACGGGTGCTCCGAGTGCACCGTTCGGAAACTCGGCGTCTTCGGTTCCATCCACTGTGATCGCCGAAACTTCGACCCCGAGCCGTTTGGCCAGGTCGCCCTTCGCACGTTCGATCGTTTCTTCTCTTGTTTGCGGCATCTTTTTCTTTTTACGCTTCATCCTGGGTTAAAGTTCCCGCTGCCTGGCGAGTCTTTTCCATGTAAAGTTGCGGACGATCTCGACCGTCGCGGGCACAATAAAGGTCGCACAGGCGGTTCCGAGCACCATTCCGGTCAGAAATCGCGATAGGAACGTATTTTCCCAGATGCCAAATATGGTCAAAGCCCAATCGATCGCGATCGGGACGCAGGACGCAAAGAGCCAGAGCTTCCCGATCGGTTCGACCTCATCGACCTTTCGCCAGAGCGGATAGATCAAGTATCCGAAAACGAGTCCGAAATACACGCCAAAACAACGCGAACAGACACCGAACGGCTCACCGTCAATAAAGAACGTTCTCGACGGGATCTGATGGCAAATGTAGCTAAAGAATTTGTAAAGAGGAGCCGAAATTTGCGTAAGGCCTTCGACCTTCGCAAGCGGAGCAGCTAGAATGAGGCCGAGCCAGAAGAGAACAACGCCGAGGCCAACGATCCATACGCGAAGAGCCTGTCGGCGAAATTGCGCCGCGACCATCTGCGGGATGTAAGCCTCGGATGCCGCCATTTTCGGTGTCTATCGTGAACCCGCTCTATTTTACGGCACGCAGCGGCTTTTGAACAGTATCGCCCTCAACGCCTAGTCGTTTCTCGGTTTCGAGAATGTGTGCGGTCGTCTGCAGCACGGTGTCCGGATTGAGCGAGATCGAGTTGATGCCTTTCTCGACGAGAAAATCGGCAAATTCCGGATAATCCGACGGTGCCTGGCCGCAAATGCCTATCTTCTTGCCGTTGCGCAACGCGGCCTCGATCGCCATTGCGACCATTTTCTCGACCGCTCCGTTCCGCTCGTCAAAAAGGTGAGCCACCATCTCGCTGTCGCGATCAAGGCCCAACGCAAGCTGCGTAAGATCGTTCGAGCCGATCGAATAGCCGTCGAAGACCTTGAGGAATTCGTCAGCAAAGACCACATTCGCCGGAAGCTCGCACATTGCGTAGATCTCAAGGCCGTTCTCGCCCTGCTTGAGGCCATGTTCGGCCATCAACGCAATGACCTTTTCGCCTTCTTCGACCGTACGGCAAAACGGGATCATCGGTTTGATATTGGTGAGGCCCATGTCCTCGCGTGCTCTTTGGAGAGCGAGGCATTCGAGGCGGAATCCGGCCTTGTAGCGGTCGTCGTAATACCGCGAAGCACCGCGAAAACCGATCATCGGATTCTCTTCTTCCGGCTCAAATTCCTTGCCGCCGATGAGCATAGCGTATTCGTTCGACTTGAAGTCAGACATACGCACGATCACCGGTTTCGGATAGAATGCAGCGGCGATGCGGCCGACGCCTTCTGCGAGTTTGCGTACAAAGAATTCTTTTGGATCTTCTTCGCCGATCCGCCGCGAGATCGTTTCGACATCCGCCGGACGCTTCAGGTTCGGGTAATTTATCAGCGCCATCGGATGCATTCCGATGTGGTTGTTGATGATGAATTCGAGCCGTGCAAGGCCGACGCCGTCATTCGGAAAGCGTGCGGCATCGAACGCCCTTTCGGGATCGCCCACGTTCATCATTATTTGGGTCCGCGGGCGTTCTTTCTGAGAGATCTTCTGCTTATCGACCTTGTAATCGATCTTGCCGTAGTAGATGTTGCCGCGTTCTCCCTCGGCGCAAGAGACGGTGATCGGCGCCCCATTCTTGATCTTCTCAGTGGCGTCCGTTGTGCCGACAATGCACGGAATGCCGAGCTCGCGGCTGATGATCGCACTGTGGCATGTTCGGCCGCCGCGATCCGTTACGATCGCCGAAGCACGCTTCATTATCGGTTCCCACGCCGGGTCGGTCATCGAGGTGACAAGAATTTCGCCTTCCTTGAAGGTGTTGAGTTTCGACGGATCCATCAGAACGTGTGCCGTCCCGTGTCCGATCTTCTCGCCGACCGCAACGCCGGTTGCAAGCGGAGCTCCGTGAACACCTGTGAGCTTGTATTTTTCTATGTAATTCGATTCTTTGCGGGCGTGGACCGTTTCAGGCCGAGCCTGTAGGATAAAGAGTTCGCCGGTGATCCCGTCCTTTGCCCACTCGATGTCCATCGGCTGGCTATGGCCGGCCCGTGAAGAGTAGTGATCTTCGATCGCACAGGCCCATCGTGCAAGCTGCAGAACTTCGAATCCCGCAAGGCAGAATCGATTGCGCTGTGTATCGACAACGTCGCGAACAAGCGTCCCGATGCCGTTGTCGTTAAAGACCATCTTGACCTCTTTTACGCCGAGTTTCCGCGTAATGATCGGCCGAAAACCGAGCTTGAGCGTCGGCTTAAAGACGATCCATTCGTCGGGCGTAGCCATTCCCTGAACGACGGCCTCGCCAAGTCCCCACGCACCATTGATCACAACGGCCTCGCGGAAACCGCTCTCGGTATCGAGCGTGAACATCACACCCGAGCATGCAAGGTCCGAACGGACCATCGGTTGGATCCCGATCGAAAGGGCAACGTCGAAGTGGTTAAAGCCCTTTGCCGTTCGGTATGAGATCGCTCGGTCGGTCCAAAGCGACGCGTAGCACTGATGGCAGGCATCGATAAGGTTCTGCTGGCCGCGCACGTTCAGGATCGTGTCCTGTTGGCCCGCAAAGCTCGCGTCGGGCAGGTCTTCTGCCGTTGCGGACGAGCGGACCGCGACCTCGAAGGTACGTTTCCCAATGCGGTCGCCTAGGCGTTCATAGCCATCAAGGATCGCCTTTTCGACCGCCTCCGGAAACGGAGTTTCGAGCATCAGGCGGCGCGCTTCGGCGCCAACGCGGGCAAGTTCATCGAGGTTATTTACGTCGAGGCCTTTTAGAAGCGCCATCAGGCGGCCGCGAAGGCCGTCAGTCTCGAGCAGCAGTTCGTAGGCATGGCTCGTTGTCGAAAAACCATCGACCGCACGGACGCCCTGCTGCGTCAGTTCGCGAAAAAGCTCACCGAGGCTGGCACATTTTCCGCCGACAAGCGCCACGTCACCGGCTCCAACCTCACTAAAATCAAGAACATACGGCTTTTCAGTCATGGTTTTAATGGTGTACCTCGTGATAGGTATCCGGGCGCACGTTGCGCTAATAAAGCGCGAATTAGAACCGAATTACAGCATCCGGGCCGCCTTCTACGTGGACTGTATCGACAAAGCGGATGCTCTTTGAATCAGTGGTCATAACGACCGAGTGAGTTCGCTTGCCCGCACCGAAGAATCTGACTCCGCGAAGCAATGCACCATCGGTTACGCCCGTGGCCGCAAAGATGATCTTCTTGCCGGGAGCGAGGTCGTTCGTGTCGTAGATCTTGTCAGGGTCGTTGATGCCCATTTCGTTAAGGCGTTTCATCACCTCGTGAACCGGCGGAACCTTGCTCTTGTCAACGCCTAGTCGTTCGGGGTCGAAAACGAGCTTCGCTTGTATCTCGCCATTCAGGCACTTCATTGCGGCGGCCGTAATAACGCCCTCCGGAGCTCCGCCAATGCCGACGAGAGCGTGGATATTCGTACCTGCGACCGCCGCCGAGATACCGGCCGAAAGGTCACCGTCCGAGATCAGCCTGATCCTCGCACCGGTAGCGCGAACATCTTCGACCAGCTTTTTATGACGGCTGCGGTCGAGACAGATAACGGTCAGGTCATCAACGTCGCGCCCAAGCCGACGTGCGATATTCTTCAGGTTCTCTTCGATCGGGGCATCAATATCTACCGAACCTCGACAAGACGGCCCGACGACGATCTTGTCCATATAGATATCCGGTGCGTAGAGCAGGCCGCCGCGTTCTGCCGCAGCGAGAACGGCGATGGCGTTGTTGGCCCCGAGGGCACAAAGGTTTGTGCCTTCGAGCGGATCGACAGCGATATCGACTTCCGGAAACTCTGCCCTCGCTTCTTCTGAAAATGCACCGCCGCCGAGTTCCTCGCCGATATACAGCATCGGAGCCTCGTCGCGTTCGCCCTCGCCAATGACGATGCGGCCGCGCATCGGCACGGTATCCATAACTTCACGCATTGCCTCAACAGCGACAAGATCGCTGTGTTTGCGGTCGCCCTGGCCCATCGTTTTGGCGGATTCGATGGCCGCTGCTTCGGTTACACGTAAAAAATCGAGTGCCAGCTCGCGTTCGGCTTTGTTGCTTTTCATTTTGAAATAGTATTCGCCCCTATTTTTGTCGGTTTTTGCTAGGTGTTTGAAGGCATTCTAACACCTTAAACCAGTGATTTGACAACTGGTTCGCAGGATTATAGGTTTTTAGTTTGGCCATGCCGGCACCGAGACCACTCAATTTCGCCGGTTCGCCCATATCGCCATGACGTATATTGTTACTGAGCCTTGTCTTGATTGTAAGTACACCGACTGTGCCGCGGTCTGTCCTGTTGAAGCCTTTCACGAACTGCCTGACAGGCTCCTGATCAACCCGGACACCTGCATCGACTGCGACGCCTGCGTCCCGGAATGCCCTGTCGAAGCGATCTTCTCGGATATGTCGATCCCGGAGGAATATCAGAACTGGCTCGAGATAAACAAGGAAGCAGAGAATTACCCGATCATCAGCACGAAGATCCCCGCACTTTACGGCTCCGGCTGTAAAGGACAACCGGAATAAGGCGAATTTTTCAGCAAAATAAGAACGCCGCAGGATGTTAGCCATTCCTGCGGCGTTTCGGTTTTTTTGCTCGTGCGTTAACCGACGAACTCGACATCTACCTTTTTCTTGATGATGCCGGCCTTGTGGCCTTCTTCCAGCAAGGTCTTAACGGCCTGCCGGCCGCGTTCGCCGTAATCCAGCGTCAGGTCATTCACCCACATCGCAACGAAACGGTCCGCAAGCTCCGGCTGCATATCGCGTGCGAACTGCATCGCATAGGCAAGCGCGTCCTCGCGGTTCTCCATCGAATACACGATCGACCGGTGCAGATGCCGCGAAACCTCTTCCATCAATTCCTTTCCGAGCGAACGTTTGATGACATTTCCGCCCATCGGAAGCGGCAGCCCGGTCCTTTCGTGCCACCACTCGCCAAGATCGAGCACCTTGTCGAGCCCGACCTGCTTGTAGAAAAGCTGGCCTTCGTGGATCAACAGGCCGGCATCTACACGCCCGCTTTGAACCTCATCGATGATCTTGTCGAACGGCACAACGACATGCTCAAAGCCGCGATCATAGATCCGAAGAGCAAGATACGCACTCGTCAGCTCGCCCGGAACCGCGATCTTCATCGAACCGATCTCGGACGCCTCGCGCGGCTCTTTTGCAACGACTATCGGCCCGTATTTGTCGCCGATCGACGCTCCATGCGGCAGCAACGCGTACTTGTCCGCGACGTATGCATAAGCATGAAATGAGATCGCCGTTACGTCAAAAACGCCGTTCTTAGCATCCTCGTTCAAGCTCTGGATATCTTTGAGCGTGTGCTCAAATTTTAAACCTTCCGTTTCAAGCTTGTTCGTGGCAAGCCCGTAAAACATAAAGGCATCATCAGAATCCGGTGAATGTGCAACAGAGATAGTGCGAACTTCGGGGGTCGTTTCCGCTTTTACAGACATACTTCTTAAGACTGCGAACAATAAATACTAGTGTTGTTAAAGAATTGCTATTTTACCGTTTTGCCTACATTTAGCAAACTCCCCGCTCAGAACCCGTTCAGAGTGCTAGCTTTAGCTTGTTTCGTTCAGAGTATTCGTTCAGAGTGCAAGCTTTAGCTTGTTTCGTTCAGAGTGCAAGCTTTGGCTTGTACCTGTAGTACCTGTCCCATCGACCCGCACTCAATAATCATCCCAACCCTTCCCATAATCCAACACCGGATACTCCAACCAGATCCGCAGCGCCTCATCTCGCCCAATCTCCTCGAGGTACTTATCTGCGCTCGAATACGGCCAGTCCTGCCGCCGATGATGTCGCGATGTTCAAGAAAGGCCTGCTTACTGAGGACGGGCCAAGTTAGCAACGCCGTTGAAATGTATCCAATAGAAATTATTCATGAGCGGCCCTGAGCTAATTCAACCAAGAAATGAATCCGTTTTGTTATTGTGGGAAATGTTTCTTGAATTTCTTGCGCAAACAAACGAGCACCGTTATAGTCCTGAAGATTAAGCACCAAAACCTCACCCAAAAAGCGAGCCGACATTTCATTTTTTGTGGGTAACGGATCAGATTTTGTTTCGGTCTCTAAGGCTTTGCGAAAATGCATAACTGCTTCTCTCATCCTTTCGGGCTCATTGAAAGCTGTCATCATTATTGAAACGCCAATTTCGTGGTGAGCTCTCGGGTTAGTTGGCTGTAATTCTAAAGCCTTGCGCAAAGGCTCTTCAGCTTCCTTAAACATACTCCCACCGATATAGATCAGCCCTAAATTCATGTAGGCCGGAAAACACGGATTAAGTTCAATTGCCTTTTTCATTGGCTTTATTGCTCGATGATAGTGCGACCAGATAAGGAACATTTGGCCCAGATTAAAGTACGCAAGAAAGTAACGCGGGTTAAGCGAGATTGCTTTATTAAAACATTCTTCCGCTCGATCAACCGTTTCTGGATGATTTGCCAAATTGCAGCCTTGCTCAAAATAGGTTCTAGCGTCAGGTGACAAAACATCAGATTCGCGAATTCTGATAAGTCTGTCACCTATGCGCTCACTTGGGATTTCTCCGTTGCGCAGCCATTCATACATAGTGCGTTTTGAAACTTGCAGCACTGCAGCCGCCTGTTCCGGCGTAAGCAGTTTGGTCGTCGATTTCGATTCCACCTTACTAATCATAACCCCTATACTAAGTAAGGCAACCAAAGGAGTCAAGAGGCAATAAGAGGAAATAGGAGTATTTAGACAACCTCATCGCCGGTCCATTGCGTCGAGGTCGAATGCGGAATGTCGAACTGATCCAGAATGCGAAAACAGACGTGATCGACGAGTTCGTCGATAGTTTTCGGTTTGTGATAGAACGACGGGCTTGCGGGCAGGATGCGTGCGCCGGCGTGCGAGAGCCGCAGCATATTTTCGAGATGAATTGCGTTGTAAGGAGTTTCGCGTGGGACGAGGACTAGCTTTCGGCCTTCTTTCAGGCAAACATCTGCCGCGCGATGGATCAAATTCGTCCCTGCTCCCGAGGCGATCGCACCAAGCGTCCCCATCGAACAAGGAACGATGATCATTCCCGCCTGCTTGTACGAACCGGAAGACGGCCTTGCGGCAAAATTATCAAGCCGCCAAACTCGTATAACTTTCGACCCGGCATCAAGGCCCAGCCACGCATTGATCTTCGCGGTGTCGGCATTTTTGATGTCGGCGCCGAGCTCGAGCTGCGCAACGACCGTCGCGGTCGATGAAATTATGAGGTTGATCGTCTCGACCTTGCCGCTCGCGATCAACAATTCCAGCGTTCTGCGGGCGTAGATCGCCCCGGAAGCTCCTGTGATCGCAAGCGTTAAGTCCATAGCTTCAGATTCTAGCTTTGAGCCGGAAGTTAATAAAGCCGTCCATCGAGACTTGCCCGCCGAGTGTCAAAAAGCGGATGCTATTTGAAAGTGCAAAAGAACGAGATCAAGCAAATTCTGGCCGCGTTAAGTAATGGAGCGATCGATGAGGACACCGCGATCGAAAAACTCGCATCCGTCGGCTATGAGGATGTCGGCTTTGCAAAGGTCGATCATGCGCGGGCGGAGCGGCAAGGCTTTCCGGAAGTGATCTTCGGCTTTGGCAAAACGCGCCAACAGATCGTCGGCATCTTCGAAAAGCTCGCGGCCCGCTCGCCAAACGTGCTCATAACGCGCACAGATAGTGACGTTTACGGCGATATCCGCAATATCGTTGCTGACGCCGAATGGCACGAGGCGGCAAAAATGATCCGTGTCTTCCGCGACAAAACTGACCGCGGAATGGGCGAGATCGCCGTCGTAACCGCAGGCACGAGCGACATTCCCGTCGCCGAAGAAGCTGCCTTGACGGCCGAAGCGATGGGAAACCGCGTTTCGCGCATCTGGGACGCAGGCGTTGCCGGGGTTCATCGAATTATCTCTCAGCGTGAAACACTCGAAGGTGCACGTGCCGTCATCGTAGTTGCCGGAATGGAAGGTGCTCTGCCGTCCGTGGTTGGCGGCCTCGTCAGCGTGCCCGTTATCGGTGTCCCAACAAGCATCGGCTATGGTGCCGCATTCGGTGGACTTGCCGCACTCCTCGGGATGCTCAATTCCTGCTCCTCGAATGTCACGGTCGTCAACATCGACAACGGCTTTGGCGCCGGCTTTGTCGCAAGCCTGATAAACCGAACAAGGTGATCTTAGATGAGTGCCTTTCTGACGGTCTCCATGCTCATATAGAGCCGATAGGGATCGTCGAGCATCTCGACAAAGCCGTAACGGAGGTAAAAGTCTTTTGCGGCCTGATTCAAGGCGATCAGCTCGACCACACGGATCCCGATCGCATCGGAGGCCGCCTCAGCAGTCTTTAGAGCATCAAAAAGTATCGCTTCGCCAAGCCCGAGCCCGCGAACGGACAGATCAGTTGCGAGCCGGCCTATATGCACCGTCGGGATCGGATATCTTGGGAGTTTTAAGTCAGAAGGGAGTTGGTCGAATCGGACAGAACCGGCAGAAAGTGTGTAATACGCGAGGACATGCATCTCGTTCGGCCGAACGGCGACATACGTTCGTCCAATATCATTCCTGGTATTTTTTAGTGCGAATTGGCTCAGGAACCGGTTCAATGTCGGCTCGCCGCAATCGAATCGCTTCGTGTTATGGTCCGGTGAGATCGGCTCGATCCTAAACACTATTTGGCGATCAACCTTTTATGAGTTTTTCGCGCCCTCCGGAGCAACGCGTTCGGCTTTGCGTTCTCGTCAAGGACACTCAGGAATATCTCTCTATCGCGGTCTGATAGCGTTGCGGCATCGTGCCGTTCCAGCACGCCTTCAGCACTTTCGCTCAGCACGCTCACGGCAAAATCCGTCAAGGTCTTCCCCGAAATATTCGCCGCCCTCTCGATACGGTCCTTCACCTCGGGGCGAAGCCGAATATTCAATCTCGCGTGTTTGTCGATGACCGTCGTCGGCATAGCTTCACTCGCCAAATATAATAACACAGGATGTGGCAGATCGCCACACACAAAGAAACGCAGCACCTAAGCGCTAGGGCTTCAGTAGTACGAGCAGGCGATCGGCGTATTCGCTTTTTGCGTCGCGAAGGAGGTTGTATTGGGCGGTTGCCATATCGAGATTCCCCGCCTGTGCATAGGCACGGCCGAGGTTGAACCGGGCTTTGTCCATATCGGGGCTATAACCGATCGCGGTGTTGAATGCGTCGATGCTCTCACTCGTCTTTCCGCTTTCGAGGAGGCATTCGCCGATGTAGTTGTAAGTTCGCGCGTCTGGGCGATAGACCTTCAACTGCTCGAAAACATCGCCGGCATCGGCATATCGCTTTTGTTTGAAAAGGGCCAGCCCCAGATTCTCCATCGCTGGAACAAGGTCGGGTTTTAGTTCGAGCGCACGTCGATAAACGAGGATTGCCTCGCTGGTTCGATTCAGTTTGTCGAGCGTAAGCCCGAGTGCGAGTTGGGTTTGAGGATCGTTCGCGTCGAGCCCGACTGCGTTTCGATATGCTTCGTACGCGTCCTTATACTGCCCAAGGGCAAAGCTCGAAGCACCGATATTCACATAGGTTGCGGCCCACTCCGGGCGAAGTTTTGCGGCCTGCCGCGATGCCTTCAGTGCCTCGGCATGACGGCCGAGCACGCCAAAGCAATATCCCGTCTGATACCACGCTTCGGCATACGTCGGGTCCGCCTCGGCTGCTTTCTGAAAGTATGGCAAGGCGCGAGCGAAATCATCCATCGAAAGCTGCGCGAGCCCTTGGGAATAAAGTCTT
The DNA here is from genome assembly GCA_019639195.1 of Acidobacteriota bacterium. GTDB lineage: Bacteria > Acidobacteriota > Blastocatellia > Pyrinomonadales > Pyrinomonadaceae > OLB17. The sequence goes on from JAHBSI010000001.1 coordinate 211,226, forward strand.
TGAGCGGCGACACGTTTATTCTTTTGCGTCTCGTTCGCGAGCTCAGAAAAAGACCGCGCCTCGCCTATTTTCAGCTGAAGAATGCGGGCCGCGGGGACTGCGAAATTCAGGTTCTGCCCTTCGGCCGCCTGCAGCGTTGCGACGCCGATCACCTGTCCGGCCATATTCACGACCGGCGAACCGCTCGAGCCCGGCGAGATCGATGCGGTTATCTGTATGATCTTGCCGTAGCCCGGAATTTCGCGAACAGCCGAGACGATGCCGTTCGAGACAGAGCCTTCGAGGCCGAACGGGTTGCCGATAACGACGATCGATTCGCCTTCCTGCGGAGCCCGCCGAACAAGCGGCAGCGGTGTTACCTGCACATTTGCGGGCAGATCCACCTGTAAAAGAGCAAGATCGCCCTCGCCATCGACGGCGAGAATGCCGCGAACGGGCACGCGTTTGTCGTTAAGAAGATGCACCTCCGCGCGATATGAACCTTCGATAACGTGCCGGTTCGTGATGATGCGGTCGGCACCAACAAAGAAGCCGCTGCCGCGGGCGATCGTCTGCCCGCGGGAATCAAACGCTTCGATCGCGACCGCCGAGGGTTTGATCCGCTTGACCAGCTCCGGCAAAAAGTCCTGCGCGGCGGCGGCCAAAGGCAGCACAAGCAGCACGAACACGCATTTGAAGAAAACTCGACTCATCAAACTACGGAGGATTATATTCTGCACGAATAGTTTTTGAGAAACAAAAAGCTTACAGGCTGACGTGCTCGACCGATGCGGGCTTAGCGTCTTTGTTTCGACGGTAGTAAACTTGGAATCGAGGAAAGATTATGAAGATCGCACTTGCCGCCGACCACGCTGGTTTCGAGGAAAAAGAGAAGCTCAAGGCCGAGCTTGATTCGCTCGGCGTCGAATACACCGATATGGGCACGGATTCGGACGCGTCCGTCGATTATCCCGATTTTGCACGCAAAGTTGGCGAGGCCGTTGCGCGGGGCGAATTCGAGCGCGGCATTCTGCTTTGCGGCTCCGGTGCGGGAATGGCGATCGCGGCGAATAAAGTTCCCGGTATCCGTTCGGCCGTCGCCTGGAACGAGGAGATCGCACGCCTCTCACGCGAACACAACAACACGAACGTGCTCGCCCTTGCGGCACGCTTTACTGCCGATTACGAGATAAAGAACATCGTAAAAGCATGGCTTGACGCCGAATTCGATGCGGGCCGCCACGAACGCCGTGTCGAAAAGATCACAAAGATCGAGCAAGAGGACGAATAACAGCCAAAATGATCGACCTTCGCAGCGACACCGTTACAAGGCCGTCCGAGAGAATGCGTGCGGCGATGGCCGCCGCAGAGGTCGGTGACGACGTCTTCGGCGAAGACCCGACAATAAACCGCCTTGAAGCCCTCGCAGCGGCCCGATTCGACCGCGAGGCCGCGATCTGGGTTCCGAGCGGCTCTATGGGCAATACTATCGCCGTAAAGCTGCATACGGAGCCGGGCAGCGAACTCATCATCGAGGAGCGCGGCCACATCCTGAATTTTGAGCTTGGCGCGGCCGCAGTGATCTCAGGCGTAACTATTCGTGCCGTGAAATGCGCCGATGGCGGTGGCCATCTTGCGTGGGATGATATCGCTCCGGCGATCCGTAAGAATCCGCCGTATTATCAAGCGGCAACAAAGCTCATCTGCCTCGAAAATTCGCACAATTTCGCCGGCGGAAGTGTGATTTCGGCAGATGCGACGCGCGAAATTTGCGACCGAGCCCATTCCGAAGGCCTTGCGGTCCATCTCGACGGAGCCCGCATCTTCAACGCGGCGACCGCCCTGAATTGCGACGTGAAAGAACTGACGCGTGCGTGTGATTCCGTTATGTTCTGTCTTTCCAAGGGTTTAGGTGCTCCCGCCGGCTCAATGCTCGTCGGCTCGAAAGAATTCATCGAGCGTGCACGTTCGTGGCGAAAACGCCTCGGCGGTGGAATGCGTCAGGTCGGCGTTCTCGCTGCCGCCGGCATAATCGCGCTCGAAGACGGCCCGGCGTTGCTCGAACGCGATCACCGCAACGCAAAACGCCTTGCAAGCGGCCTCGCGGAGATTCCCGGCATTGCCATCGACCCCGAAAATGTCGCAACGAATATCGTGATCTTCGACGTCTCGAACGCGCGCCTCTCCGCCGCCGAGATCGTCGCAAAGCTCAAAGAAAAAGGCGTCCTCGCCATCGGATTCGGCACCCAGATCCGAATGGTCACTCACCTCGACATCGCCGACGACGATATAGATACTGCTCTTTCGGCGATAAAGCAGATCCTGCTGTAGTAACGGTCCGGCATTGGCCTCCCCAGGAAGGCCCACCACGCCCGTCTTCATCTTTCCGGCAAAGCCTTAACCGCCATGCCCGGCCTTGGCCCGGGCGTCGAGTTCCTCGGGTGTCAGATCTTCCTTGTGGGTCGCAAAGCCCCAAAGATGGCCGAACGGATCGCGAAAATGCCCTGAGCGATCGCCATAGAATTGATCGGCCACCGGCTTGATGACGTCAAGACCAACCGCAACCGCCCTTTCCGTAAAGGAATCTACGTCCTCAACGTAGATATAAAGGCTAACGGGAGAGCCACCGATCGTCGTCGGCGACCGGGCATCCGGCGGAAACTCATCCGCCAGCATAAAGATGTTGTTGCCCAGCTTCATTTCTGCATGGCCAACGACACCGTCGTTTTCAATACGGAAAAGCTCGACAGCGCCGAACGCACGCTTATAGAAATCGATCGCCCCGGCCGCATCCTTGCAGATCAAATACGGCGTAATGCCTTCATAACCGTCTGGAATCGCTTTAACACTCATGATGCCTCCATTTAGACCAAATTGTTTGGGACGCGAATATTATACGCCCGGCGTCAAGGGAAACGGATTCAATTCTTTCCACGCGGCTTGCGAAGGCACACGACTGGCGATTTTTGATACACTACGTCATTGATTGCGGTACCACTGCTTTTGAAATGATAATCGCCATTGACGGCCCGAGCGGTGCGGGAAAATCGACCCTCGGCAAGATGCTCGCAAAAGAATTCGGCCTTTTATACCTCGACACGGGTGCGATGTACCGTGCCGCTGCGCTTGCTGTTCTGAGAGCTGGAATTTCGCCGGAAGATCGCGAAAAGGTCGCCAGGATCGCGCAAAACGCGAAGATCGAGCTTGTCGGCGAACCGGATTCGATGCGCGTTCTGCTCGACGGCGACGACGTTACGTCAGAGATCCGCACGCCGGAGGCCGCGACGGCCGCGTCCGTTGTTTCGGCGATCTCGGAGGTTCGCAAGATCATGGTCGAGCATCAGCGAGCCATCGGGGAAAATGCCGAAAATGGCTGTGTTCTCGAAGGCCGAGACATCGGCAGCGTCGTTTTCCCGAATGCCGACATCAAGTTCTTTCTCACCGCAAAACCCGAAGCGCGTGCCCGCCGCCGTTTTGCCGAAGACCAGGCAAAAGGCCGCTCGACCTCTTACGAACAGACGCTCGACGAGATCAATAAACGCGACGAACGCGACGTTTCACGCTCCGATTCTCCCCTAACGATCCCGCAGAACGCTGCCGTTATCGACACCAGCGAGCTCGAACTTGCCGACGTTTTTGATCTGATGTTGGTAAAGATAAGGGCTTTGTCTAAAGCGTCGGCCCAAAAATGATCTGCTGACGGGCGCGAAAAAGGCCGCCCTTTCTCGCGGCGGCCTTTCACTAAGTAGCATAGTACGTTTTTAGTTGCAGGTGACCGAGCACCCTGCCGCCGCGCACGAAGCACTCATTGGACCACGATAGCCACACACATCCTTCGCGAGATCGGCGCACTCCTTGCACGTTGCTTCGGCTCCCAGACCTGCCTCAAGGTCAGACCCAGCAGGGAGAATTGACATCCTATACTTCGCGGCGTTTAGCAGGTTTTGGTCGAGAACAAGAGAGTACACCGTCTCCTTGGTCTCGCGGGTTGTTGGTTCTGCCATCTTGACAAGTCCGGCTCGGACGGCCTTCGCAAACCAAATTGACTGCCCCATCGTACTCCCGTCATTCGAAATTGCAGTAAGGACGACCCCAACATTGAGATCAGCCCGAAGGGCGGAAAAGACGAGACGAGCCTCCTTCTCTTTGATCTCCTTATTAGTGTTTTCATCGACCTTCGGCACCCAGATGGTCTCGATCTTCGCATTCATCACCCCGTAGCTCGCGGCATCGAGCGTATCAACCGGTATCGCATTCTGAGCGACAGCCGTAAACGCAAAGCATAGGCAGATCATGAACATCGCCAAAACGGCGTTCCTTCTCTTTTCAAAAATATTCATTGTGAGTACCCCTTTTGTGAGCTTTTAATCTCAAGCACATTCCCCGCTTAGAGACGACAGACGTCAGAATCATACTCCTGGCTTGCAGAGTTTGCAAAGTTTTTCTCACTCTGCCACGCGTTTGCTGGTGTGCACAAATAAGTTGACGTTCTGCTGTTGGCAATATAAAATCTCAGATTGCTCTTTTATGCTCCCGTAGCTCAGCTGGATAGAGCAACAGCCTTCTAAGCTGTGGGCCGCAGGTTCAAGTCCTGCCGGGGGCGCGAGATCGGAATATGGTTTCCCTGTTCTTTTGAGCAGGAAACGGCATGGCGGCTATAGTTCAGTGGTTAGAGCGCCTGATTGTGGTTCAGGATGTCGAGGGTTCGAATCCCTCTAGCCGCCCCATCTACCTTCCCTTTTGTACTTAACTTGGCTTGTTGATCCCCGGGAATCGTTTTTCGCCGTTAACGGCCGATTGAATTCGTTATGACCATTCGGAAAAAGATAGCTGCGGCCGCAATTCTCGCTCTCGTCGGACTGTTATCCGCCTCCGTAGATGCACAAACTTCGCGGCGCTGGGTCGAGAACGAAGTGCTCATTAAGTTCAGGGACAATGCAGATTCCGCTATCGCACGGGCCGCGAACCGCATCGCAGGCGTTGAAAGGATCGAGACGCTCGGCGATGTGCGTTGGGAACGCGTTCGGCTTCGTCCCGGCCAGACGGTCGAACAGGCTGTCGCCGAATTGCCGCGCATTCAGGGTGTTGAGGCTGTCCAACCGAATTTTTATTATCACCTGGCCGTAACTCCCAACGACCCGCAGTTTTCGTCCGGCGGGATGTATGGCCTGACGAAAATTTCTGCACCTGCCGCCTGGGACCTCTCGACCGGAAGCTCGAGCGTTGTCGTCGCCGATATCGACACAGGCCTTCGATACACGCATCAGGATCTTGCGCAGAATGCGTGGATGAATCCGGGAGAGCTCCCGACAAACGGAGTTGATGACGACGGCAACGGCTTTATTGACGATGTTTACGGCTGGGATTTCTTCTACAACGACTCGAATCCGTATGACGACGCGGGCGGCCACGGCACGCATACTGCAGGCACGATCGGAGCCGTCGGCAACAACCTACTTAATGTTGCGGGCGTAAATTGGTCTGTAAAGATAATGGCTATCAAGATATATAGCCCGAACGGCACGGATTCCACATCCGCAATGTTGGTAAACGCCTACGCGTACATCCGTATGATGAAGCTTCGCGGCGTGAACATCCGCGCGACGAACAATTCGTACGGAGATTGCGGTGAGGCCTGCGGGTACGATCAGGCAACTAAGGACGGTATCGATGCAATGGGTGATGCCGGTATTGTGAATGTCTTCGCCGCCGGAAATGACAGCCAGAACGTCGATTCTTTTCCCGCAGGTGGAAACCCGAGCCCCGGCTACCCCGTGCGATATACGAGCCCAAGCATTATAGGCGTCGCATCGTCTAATTCGAGCGACACGAAGTCGGGCTTTTCGAATTGGGGAACAACAAGCATCGATCTCGCGGCTCCGGGTTCGGGCATTTTGAGCACTTATGCATCGTCAGACACGGCTACGACGACGATGAGCGGAACGTCGATGGCCACGCCGCACGTTACGGGGGCCGTCGCTCTTCTCGCGGCATACCACCCGGAACTATCGGTGGCCTCGCTAAAGGCGACCATCCTGAACACGGTGGACGTTCTGCCGGCGTGGGCGGCCTATGTAAAGACAAGCGGACGCCTGAACGTCTTTCATGCGTTGCAGAATCCGACGGTCTGCACCTTTACGCCCTCGATCACCGAGATACGCGTCCCGACCAAGGGCAAGGTGTTTGACGTAACCGTCACGGCCCCGACAAATTGCGAGTATTCGATCACCCCGAGCAGTAATTGGATCAAGATCCTGACAAGCAAAACGGCGAGCGGCACGGCAACGGTTACGATCCGTGTGCCCGTAAATCCGACGATCTCGCGAACCGGAACGGTGACCTTTGGCGACCAGAGCCTGACGATAACTCAGCATCGGAACTGATCTCGAAAAAATTTGCTGGCCGAAAATTCAAACTTTTGTCGGCTATCGTACATCAAAAGAGCCGGAAGCTTATATAAATAAAGGCCTTAGTGGGATCGCCTGCGGCCTGCAATTCACGGCTATTTATCTTGAAAAACAGGGGCAAAACGTAGTATATTTAAGGTTCCTTGAATTTGTTTCCGCAAACTCTGGTCTCGAATTCGCCACGTTCTGTCAAAAAGGATTGTATTAAAATGACAAAATTCTTCTCATTTGCCCGCAAAGGTGCGGTGATAACTGCAGTAAGTGTTCTCCTGTCGGCCGCGGCCTTCTCTCAGGCCTCGCTTCGTAAGGCGCTCGATTTCGACGGCGACGGCAAGGTGGATTTCACTGTCGTCCGCCCGAGCAATAACGTCTGGTACATCGCCAAGTCCGGCGGTGGCGAGACCTATCAGAGCTTTGGCCTCGCAAACGAAGATTTTGTTGAGCCGGGCGACTTTGACGGCGACGGCAAGGCAGATATTTCTGTCTGGCGTGACACCACCGGTGTCTGGTATCGCTTCAACAGCAGCAATGGCACATTCACGGCCGTTCAGTTCGGCATTTCCGGCGACGAGCCGGTCGCTCGTGACTATGACGGCGACGGCAAGAGTGATCTTGCGGTCGTTCGCCGCACGAACGGCGCGATGATCTGGTACATCCTAAGAAGCTCGGACTCGGGCTTTAGTGCCGGTCAGTTCGGCCTCTCGACCGACTATGTTGCTCCGGGCGATTATGACGGCGACGGCAAATTCGACCTTGCGGTCCAGCGTCCGGGTGCAACGCCGAGTGCCCAATCAACCTACTACGTGCTGCGGTCCAGCGATGGCGGCCTGACGGTCAACTTCTTCGGCCTTTCGAACGACCTCGTCGTACCGGGCGATTATGACGGCGACAATAAGACGGATTTCGCGGTCGTCCGCGAAGGCGCAACGCCGACCGACCCGCTCACCTGGTATATCCAGAAGAGCACCGACGGCAACCTTCTCGCGTATCAGTTCGGCCTTACCGGTACGGACCTGATCGCTCAGGGAGATTACGACGGTGACGGCAAGACAGATGTCGGCGTCTGGCGTGATTCGACCGGTCAATTCTATGCTCTTCAGAGTGGCAGCGGTCTCTCGCTCTTGACGAGGACCTGGGGAACCTCGAATGACTTCCCGGCCGCAAGCTACGATACGCACTGATCGGCAGTTAACTTAAGATCAAGCGGTCGGCGAACTTTGTTGCGTCGGCCGCTTTTTTGTTTTCCGGACGCGATTTGCAATAATCTTAGCCACCGAGGACGCCTTTTTCGTGACCGAACCAACAGACATTCTCCTCAAAGATTTTGCTGCAAAAAAGATCGCCGTTATCGGCGACCTTGTTGCTGATCAATTTCTCTCAGGTTCGATCGCAAGGGTCTCGCGTGAAGCTCCGGTCTTCATACTTCGGCACAACGAAACGCGAACTCTTCCCGGGGCCGCTGCGAACACTGCGGCGAATATTGCCGCATTAGGGGCCGAGGTCGCGGCCGTCGGCGTTGTTGGGGAAGATCTGAACGGTGACGCTCTTTGCGAAGCGTTGGAACAAGCAAGGGTGCCGACGGGCCGTATCCTTCGAGTGCCGGGCAGGAACACGCCTACGAAGGTGCGCGTGCTCGCGGCGCATCAACACGCGATCCATCAGCAGGTCATCCGCATCGATTATGAACCAACGGCAGAACTCGATCCGACGTCTGCCGACCGCCTGATCGAAGCGGCCGTCGCTGCCTGTGCCGAAGCTGATGCCGTTGTCATTTCGGACTACAATTACGGCACGGCGACCCCGCGGCTCTTCGATGCAGTAAAGAATGCTGTCGAACATCGCGGGATCCCGCTTGTCGTCGATTCACGTTTTCGGCTCGCGGAATTTGCCGGAGCGACCTCCGCAACACCAAATCAGGATGAGGTTGACCAACTCGTTGAGAATGGCGAATCTGTCGAGCAGCTTGAAGGCCTTTGCCGCAGGCTCAAGTTCCGTTCACTTCTGGTCACGCGCGGTAACAGCGGAATGCTGATGGTGCGTCCGGGCCAACAAGCGGTCGCAATACCGGCCGTCGGTCCGCTCGATGCCGTTGACGTCACAGGAGCGGGCGATACCGTGACGGCGGCTTATGCACTCGGCCTTGCATGCGGTTTTGATGAGGTTGATGCGGCCCGCCTTGCAAATCATGCCGGCGGCCTCGTAGTAATGAAACGCGGTACTGCCGTCGTTACCGCCGACGAACTTGCCGCCTCGATCGCAAAAGAGCGGCCGAAGGCCATTCCCGTCTAAAGCTGAATGCCCATCGCAAACGCACCTGTTCTTGACCGCGAAGCCCTGACCGCCGAGATCGAAAAACGACGCGGCGCAGGCGAAAGGATCGTCCTCGCGAACGGCTGCTTCGATATTCTGCATGTCGGGCACATTCGGTATCTCGCGGCCGCAAGATCGCTTGGCGACTGCCTCGTCGTTGGAGTAAATTCGGATGAACAGGCTAGACAATTAAAGGGCGAAGGCCGTCCCGCCGTGAATGAAAAGGAGCGGGCCGAGGTCATTTCAGCTTTGCGGTCTGTCGATCTCGTTACTATTTTCCCAGAGCCGACGGTAACGGAACTGATCCGTGCGATCCGGCCCGACGTGCACGCAAAAGGGACCGATTATACGGAAGACAGCGTGCCCGAGCGTGAGATCGTCCGAGAGGTCGGCGGACGCGTCGCCATTGTCGGCGATCCGAAAGATCACTCATCGACTGAGCTTTTTTCGCGTACGCGGGATTGATGTGGGCTTCACGAACAAAGGACGAACTCGTTATCGAAGTTTGGGAAAAGCTCGATTGCGAAAGCGTCGGACGCTCCGAGATCGAAGCGATCGAGACCGCAGTCGAAGGCGTTTTCGGCGCCGGGGCCGTCGATCCGCCGATGGTGCTCGCACGCTTTCTTTCTGACGAGGGAGCACATCTTCGACATTCGGAGATAATGCAGCTTTACCTCGAGCGTGCCGGCGCGAACGCCTTCGATATCGCGTTGCGAAATGCCTCTGATCTGACCACCCTTTCGACCGCTCTTGCTTCGATCAAGCGGCTCGACAATCTCCGCAAGAAACTTGCTGCCGAGAACGATCGATCGGGGCTCAACGAATTGAAGCAGGCCGTGCTTGAATTTCGCAGCGAACTCCAGGAGCAGGCCGCAGATCCGCGTAGCCCGCACGAAGTGCAGCTGCGCACCGCCGAGATCGACGAATGGCTATCGCATTGGCTGCGAACGCCCGAAATATTCTTTTCATGGGTCGATCTGCGCCAAAATTCGCCCGATTTCAAGGAGAAATTTGGTTCAATAGAAGAATGACCATTCGCCGTTTTTTTTCCGATTCGATCGACCTCGCCGCAAAGCGTGCGACGCTCGGCCCCGAAGAAGCTCACCACGCACGCGACGTCCTGCGCCTAAAAACGGGCGATGATCTCAGCCTTTTCGACGGCGAAGGCCGTGAGTTCAGTGGCACGCTTCAAAGCCTGACGAAAACCTTCGGCGAGGTCGTTGACGTTTCCGAGATCGAACCGTCCGCGCCCGAATCACCTCTTGCGATCACGCAAGCTTCCGTCGTCATCCCCGGCGACAAATACGATCTTGTCGTTCAAAAGGCGGTCGAGCTCGGTGTCATGAATTTCGTGCCCGTCACTTCAATACGTTGCGAGATCAAGCTAAAGGACATTGACAAAAAACTCGCCCGCTGGCGGCGGATCGCTCTCGACGCCGCAAAGCAGTGCGGACGTGCACGGTTGATGGAGATCGGCCAACCGCAGGACGTAAGGGCTTTTTTAAAAGATAATGCGGGGAACTTTGGCCGACGTGTTTTCTTTTCAGAGCGTGAAGGCGGCAAGTTGTCGTTCGACTCCCGACCCGAAACGCTTCTTTTCGTTATCGGCCCGAAAGGCGGCTGGGATGATTCAGAGCTTGCCGCCGCCCGCGATTCCAACTTTGAGATCGTGACGTTCGGCGGGCGAATTATGCGTGCGGAGACCGCATCGATCGCATTGACCGCGATACTTCAGCATCAGTTCGGCGATATCAATTAGGCTGGAGTACCGGTTTTGGTGTTGGTTTCGGCCGGAAGTATGCGTCACCACGCTGCGTCAGATTCGCCTTTTTTCCAAGCGTGGCAACCACCGAATCAAGAAGTTCTTTCGTCTCGAGCTTGAAATTGATCGCCGCACGGATATCAGTGTCGGGATCGTTGATCTGCAGTATCAGATAACGCCGCTTTTCGCGTATGAATCCGGCAAGGCCCGCACCCGGGACCGGAATCGCACTTATCACCGAACCTGCCGTCGTGCTCACCGACTGTGACTGCGGATATACAACGAGCAGCGAATCGTAGGGGATCGAGAATATCTCGCCTTTTGCGGCCTTAAAAGTGAGGCGTTCGTTCACGTCGTCGAACGCTAGTGTGCCTTCGAATTTCTCCGAGTAACCAAACATTCCGCCTTCATACTTTGCGGCAAAACTTTCGGGGGCAGGTTTAATGTTCTTTGCATCAGAAGCGATCGGCCGCGGCTGTGCGCCGACGGACACCGCCGCCATCAACGCGAACAGCGAGATCAACAAAAATTTGTACATCGTGCCTCCCGAAATTGCAGCGTATTTCTTTGTGCTATGACGCAGCAACCTTGCGTTTAGTTGTCGTGGAACGCGAATTTTCCTCTTCTAAATATGCCGCAAGCCGCTCGTGCGCAAGAGCAACATAATCCGCAGAGATCTCCGAACCGAACCAACGTCGGCCCAGCAATTCCGCGACCTTTGCCGTCGTTCCGCTGCCCATAAAGCAATCGTAAACGACGTCGCCTTCGTTCGTCCACGTCAGGATCTGGTCCTCGACGAGCTTTTCCGGGAAGATCGCCGGATGCTGGAACGCAACCTTGTCTTTCGAACTCGATGTGCCGACATTATAGAAGAAAATGTTATTGAGCTTACGTTCTTTTGGCGCGATATGATCGTGTGCGAGGTCGTTGCGCCCGACCTTCGTTATACGAAACGACTTGAATGCCTTCCCTTGCTGGATCGGCATCGTGATCGGATTGAACGTCTTCGGCGTGTCCTTCGAAAAGCAGAACATATATTCGAATGCCTGCCGATATCGCTTGCCGCAATCGCTCGGGATGGGATTATTCTTTGCGTAGATCATCGTGTCGTGGACACGAAACCCCGCATCCTTGAACGCGAACGCATGCTTGAAACTCGACAGCGTCTCGTCGCCATTCACCGTCCTGTCGCCGACGACCCAGATCACGACGCCGCCCGGCTTCGTCTTCGCGAACAAACCGGAAGCGATCTCCTCGACCGGAAAATGATAGCCGTTATATTCACGCAGGTCGTCGTACGGCGGGCTCGCGATCGTCATATCGATCGTCTCATCGTCGATGCGTGCGAGCGTCTCAACGCAGCTTTCGTTGTAGATCTTTTGAAATTCGATCATCAGACGGGCCATTTATCCAGGAAAATTTGGAGGAATGCCTTCTCCGGCTTTTCGATCTCGGCTTCCAGGAAGTTTCGGAAACCTTCGAGTTCCTCAAAATACGCTTCTTCGGAGAGCTTTCCGCAAAAATACACCATTCGCAGCCAGACGAGATATGTATTCAGCACGTCTGTCTGATTGTATTCGACGATCGACGTAATATCGCCGGCAAGCCAAAGGTCAGTTACCTGATCGCCGTGCACGTCGATCTTCCCCGGAAATCCGCAGAACTTCGCGAATTCATCCAGCTTCGGCTGCATCGAGCGATCAAAAGAGAATCGCTTTAGTATGTCGAGGTGGCCTTCGCTATTGCGGCCGTCAAAATAGTCATAGCCTTCCCAGGGTTTATCCGGACGTTTGTTAAAGCTCTCGGCCGAGATCTCGTTTATCATCCCGCGTTGGATCAGCACCTGCAGATCGGATTCGACCGAGTTGAACCCGACGAGCTGCGGTTTACGCCGGCCGACGCTGGTCAGGAATTTTTCGATGATCTCAGCCTCAGAAACATCGCCGATCTCCGTCGGCAATTCAGGGAATGAACCAAGCCGGAATTCGATAGTGCGTCCACTGTCGCGAAAGACAAGGCGTCTGGCAAGGAACGCGATCGAGACCACACGCGAGAACATATATTTGAGGAAAGGACGCGGATTCTTCTCCGCATCGTACTGCGTCGAGTGTTCCCACAAAGCCTGCATCGCCTCGAGCTCCGTGGTTTCCGGCGGCAGGTCAAAAAGCCGGCGCGCGCCTGCGGCATCCGGAACCCATTCGAGGTCAAAATAAAGACAAAGTTCGGGAATCTCGTTCTTCAGCATCTATCTGCGGGAGGCTTCCTTTTATGTTGGATCGGCGGCGAAAAGAATTTCGCGTCTTCTTACGACATACTATAACAGCCGAGGCGCGCGAGGTCTAAGCTTCTTCTTCAGGTTCTTCCTGAGCGTCGTCTTCAGTATCGCCCTGAACCGCGTCGCTCGCCTGCATCATTGCGGCAAATCCTAACAACGCGTCAAACTCGGACTCTCGTGCGGCCGCTCTGTCGATGGTGCTTTGTTTTGAGCCGATAAGATATACGACCGGCTCTTCGCCGACGACTCGAGCTGAATGATACGTTTCGGCCGGCATAAGGTCGCGGTCTCCGCGCTCGAGGCAAAAGGTTCCGCCGCCGCGGAGCGTGATCTCGAGCGAGCCCGAGATGATCCAATGCGACTGGTCGTCCGAATGCTTGTGAAGGCTGTAGAAGATCTCCGGCCGGTCGCACCAATGCGCGACCGTGTAACCCTCGGCCTCGAGCTCAAGCCGCAGCTTCGCGGGATTCGGAGGATACGGACGGTTCCATTTTTCCACTTTGTAGGGCATCTTTCTTCGTTCTAGTACTTTACCAAAGTTCCAGTGCGGCCACCGACGCCCGAACTGTGCCAACTCTCCAATTGCCATACCATTTCGGTCGTGCGGTTGTAACGATATCGTCTAAAGCGACACGCGGTTGGATAATGAGCGTCAGCGGTAACTCTTTGTTTTCAACAACTTAACGCGAATGGCACGGTGCTTGCCATTCACTTGGTTGAAAAGGGATGAGGTCGCCCCGGCTTCTCTCGAAAGAAAACACAAGGGAGACAAAGCAATGAAAAAATATATTTCAACGTTCGTAATGATGGCAATGATGGCGATCTCGGTACCGATGCTTGCAGGCACGGCCACGGCACAGACCCGGCGTTACACGTCGCAACGCACGACCTCTTACAACTATAAGAAGCCCAGCTTCTATCGCCGTCACCGCAACCTCATCAATATCGGTATCGGAACCGGTGCGGGAACTCTTCTCGGTGGATTGATCGGCGGCAAGAAAGGCGCTTTGATCGGCGCAGCGGCAGGTGCAGGCGGTTCGGCTCTCTACACCTACAAGATCAACCCGAAGAAGCGTCGATACAACGCTCAGTACTATCCCGGCTACTAAAGATAGCAGCGAACTAACTTCAACTCATTGATCTTCGGATCTAAATGAGCAAGGCCGCAAGCGGAATGACTCTCCGGCTTGCGGCCTTTTTGTATTCCGGCTGCGGTGCAGATCCGCAGCCTAGAATGCGTACGTATTTGCGTCGATCAGCACCTTCGCAATGCGTCGGCGTGCTTCGACCGTGTTGATCGGTGTGCTGTTCTTCGTAAACCGCTTCAACGCCGTCAATAGAATGCGTGCGTCATCGCCTTCGGCAAGAGCGGCGATCGTGTTGCGTGCGGTCATCTCCACGCGTTGGATCGCATCGCTGCAAAAGACCGACGCAATGTCCGCGGCCCTCGCACCCGCAAGCCCGCCTTTTTCGACAAGCTTCTTTGCACGCAGAACGGCCGACTCCATCTCGTATGCCTCGATGATGATGTCGGCGACACTGAGCAGTATCTCCTGCTCGTCCTTCAGAGCGGCCATATATTTTTGTGCGGCCGTTCCAAGCACCATCAACGCAACTTTCTTCGCATTTGCCGCAAGTTTTGCTTCGCGTGCGAGCGGCGAATCATCATCGTCGAACGTCATCTGCGGCTCGAGGATCTCTTTTTGCAACGCCATCGCCGCCGGCAGCAGTCCAAGCTTGCCCTTCATCGCACGCTTCACCAGCTGCCCCGGAATGAGCATTCGGTTGATCTCGTTCGTGCCTTCGAAAATACGGTTGATGCGCGAATCGCGATATGCCTTTTCGGCCGGATAATCCGCCGAATAGCCGTATCCGCCGTAGATCTGGACCATCTCATCAGCAACGTAATCGAGCGCCTCGCTGCATGCGACCTTGTTGATCGACGATTCGACCGCGTACTCTTCGATCGACTGCAATTTCTTCTCATTGTCGGCTCCGTCACCGATAAGCGCATCGATCAGGCCGACGGTTCTGTACGTGATCGATTCCGCGACCCATGTGCGTATCGCCATCTCGGCGAGCTTGTGCTGGATCGCTCCGAACGTTGATATCTTCTGCTTGAACTGCTCGCGTTCGTTCGCGTATCGAATCGCATCGTGTATCGCGAGCTTCGCGCCGCCGACAACAGAAGCGCCCAACTTGAAGCGTCCGACATTCAGGATGTTGAACGCGATCTTCGCACCATCGCCGACGTTGCCGACAAGATTCGAAACCGGTATCTTCGCATCCGAAAGGATCAGCGGCGTGGTCGATGACGCTTTGATGCCCATCTTGTGCTCTTCGGCCCCCGGACGGCAATTCTCGCTGCGTTCGACGACAAATGCCGAGAACTTTTCCTTTTCGCCATCGACCTTCGCAAAGACGATATAGACGTCAGCAAAACTGCCGTTCGTGATGAACATCTTCTCGCCGTTCAGGACGTAATGCTGACCGTCTTCGGTAAGGCGTGCCGTCGTTTTCGCACCGAGCGCGTCCGAGCCTGAACCGCTCTCCGTAAGACAGTATGCGGTAACGACCTCGCCGGAAATGATCTTCGGGATCCACTGCTTCTTAAGCTCTTCGGATCCAAAATACAGTAGCGGAAGGACACCGATCGATGTCTGTGCACCATACGTCGTGCCGAATCCGCCGCCGCGTCCCATCATCTCCGCGATCAACGCTCCGGAAGTTTGATCGAGCCCAAGGCCGCCGTATTCTTCCGGGATCGTCGCCCCGAGAATGCCGAGGTCGCCGCCTTTCTTTAGCAGTTCGCGGGCGGTCTCCCACTTGTGCTGCTCAAGTGCTTCAAGATTCGGCCGCACCTCTCCATCCACGAACTCGCGAGTCGTGTCGCCGATCATCTTCTGCTCGTCGCTGAATTCCTCCGGCGTAAAAACCTCGGCCGGTGTCTGCTCCGCGATCAAGAACTCGCCGCCTTTTAAGTATTCTTTCGTCATTTTTGCATCCATCGTCATCTGGCTCCTCGCATACTTCTGTTCTTGATA
The DNA here is from genome assembly GCA_019639195.1 of Acidobacteriota bacterium. Lineage (GTDB taxonomy): Bacteria > Acidobacteriota > Blastocatellia > Pyrinomonadales > Pyrinomonadaceae > OLB17. The sequence continues at coordinate 227,003 of JAHBSI010000001.1, forward strand.
TCATACTGAATGAATGCTCATTCAGTCAAGGGAATTGGCACACATCGTGGTTCAATTGCGCAAAATGAATTCCTCTTAGAATTGCCACTAGCTTCAGCTAGTGGTTATTTGTGTCAAAGAATGATCTCAGGCCTTTGCCCGATGGTTGCAAATTAAACCGCTTCGAATTGCCACTAGCTTCAGCTAGTGGTCAACAGCAAGGAAACTCCCCTGGGCTTTAGCCCAATCCTACTTGATCCTCTCGAATATCCCGGCGGCACCCATACCGCCGCCGACGCACATTGTGACCATGCCGTAGCGCGCGTTTCGGCGTTTCATTTCCTGCAGGATCGTCGCGGTAAGTTTCGCTCCGGTGCATCCGAGCGGATGGCCGAGAGCGACCGCACCGCCGTTCACATTCACCTTTGACGGATCCATTTCGAGGACCTTCATAACCGACAGACCTTGTGCGGCAAACGCCTCATTCAGCTCGATCACATCGATCTGGTCAAGCGTCAGGCCCGCTAGCTTCAGGGCTTTTGGAATTGCATAAACCGGCCCGATGCCCATCTCTTCGGGCAGGCACCCGGCAGTCGCGAATGCAACGAAACGTGCGAGCGGTTCGAGCCCGAGCGCCTTCGCTCTCTCGGCTGACATTACGACCGCGGCGGCCGCTCCGTCCGACATCTGCGACGAATTCCCTGCCGTCACGGTTCCTTTAGCGTGAAAGACGGGCTTCAATTTCGCAAAGCCTTCGGCTGACGCGTCGAACCGCACGCCTTCGTCCGTCTCAAAGACGATCTCCTTCCGACGCACGCGTCCCTTTTCGTCAAATTCATCGACGAGAACATTCACCGGCACGATCTCATCCTTGAAGTTTCCGGCCTTGATCGCTGCGGCGGCCTTCTGGTGCGAGCCGAGCGAGAACGCGTCTGCTTCCTCACGCGAAATGTTGTATTTCTGTGCGAGATTCTCCGCCGTCAATCCCATGTTCAAGTAATAATCGGGATACGTCTCGGCAAGCTGCGGATTCGGGCGGAAGGCGTTGCCGCCCATCGGTATCATCGACATCGTCTCGAGTCCACCGGCAACGATCACATCTGCACCGCCCGTTCGTACACGGTCCGCGGCAAGCGCGATCGTCTGCAGCCCCGAAGAGCAATAACGGTTCACCGTCATCGCACTCGTCTCGACCGGAAGCCCCGCCGCGATCATCGCCGTACGCGCAACGTTCATTCCCTGCTCTGCCTCTGGAAACGCGCAGCCCATGATCACGTCGTCAACCTCCGCCGCCTCGAGCCCGTTTGCGCGCGCAACGGCCTCCCGTATCGCCGCAGCCGCAAGATCATCCGGCCGCGTATTCCTGAGCGTTCCCTTCGGAGCCTTCCCAACGGCCGTACGCACGGCCGATACGATTACTGCTTCTTTCATAACTTAATTTCCTGAACCCATCATTCTCATCTCTCCCCCAACCTGCAGTTGGGGCTAAATGCTACTGTCCGCTACGCGGACCTATGAACGTCCGCCGACCTCCTTATGCCTGAAGCAGCTTGTCAGATGATCGTTTACGATCCCGGTCGCCTGCATAAAGGCGTACATTATCGTTGAGCCGACAAAATTGAATCCGCGTTTTTTGAGGTCCTTTGACATCGCGTCGGAGACCACGGTTTTTGCGGGCACCTGACCGACATTCTTCCATTTGTTCACGATCGTTCTGCCTCCGGCGAACTCCCAAATGTATTTGTCGAACGAGCCAAACTCTCTCTGCACGGCGAGGAAGGCCTTTGCATTGCGCACCGCCGAATTCACCTTCAAACGGTTTCGAATTATGCCGGGATCGAGCAGGATCTTCTCGATCTTTTCATCCGAAAAACGCGCGACCTTTGCCGGTTCAAAGTTCGCAAAAAGCCGTCGATAGTTCTCGCGTTTTGCAAGGACCGTGTCCCAGCTCAAACCTGCCTGTGCTCCTTCAAGAACAAGAAACTCAAAGAACGTCCGATCATCGTGAACCGGCACGCCCCATTCCTCGTCGTGATAAGCGACGCTCAATTCATTTTTCGCCCAAGCACATCGCCTTATCATATACAAGATCGCGTTTCGTCATTCTTCGCCAATGTGCAGGACGGTCAAAGAACACCCGTGTCCTTCGCCATCTGCTCTTAGAGACCCAAGCAGGTCAACTGATCGGTCTCGGTGTTCCACCAACTCGCCCTTTCTGTCGAATAGTTTGATCTCCTGAAAGTTTGCCGTAAAAGGCCCCGGTAAGTATTCAACCTGCCCCGGGATCGGAACGATTACATCGCTCTTACTAAGGTCATCGCGGCCCGCCACGATAAAAACCGGAATGCTCGGTTCGCCCTCCTTAGATTCGCCAAAAAACAACTCACAATGAATGCCTCCCGGGCGGTCGGCACATTTCACCTTGCCTCCATTCTGAAAAAACCCGCTCAACTTTACATAGCGGCCCGAATTGCAGGCATTCTGCACTTCGCCAAACTTGAGCACGCGAGATCGCACCTGACACGGGTCCATAAACAGCATAAGGAGAACGAGCAATGGCAACGCTTTCAACATAGTGTTAGTTCCACAGGCCGACCCGGCACCATCGCCTTCCGCACGGCATATTGCTCACCTTTGCGCTAGTTTCGCAAAGGTTTGCCGGTTTTGAGCATTGCGGCGATACGCTCCTGCGTTTTTCGCATACCACAGAGCGAGAGAAATGCTTCGCGTTCCAGGTCGAGCAGATACTGCTCAGAAACCTGCGTTCGATGGTTTATCGAGCCGCCTGCGAGAATGTGTGCGAGCTTGCCGCCGATCACCTTATCGTGTTCGGAAATGTATCCGCCGCGGTGCATCATATGGATCGCGAGCTTCATCGCGGACTCGGCGGCCTCACCAAAAACGTGAACATCCTTTCGCTCAACGGGAGCGACAAAACCGCTCGACGCAAGATTCAGGACCTCCTGCTTTGCGTCCTGTATCAGGCGGTCGCCGTTCATCGAGATCGAATCGCAGGCCGCAAGGAACCCGAGTTCTCGAGCTTCTTGTGCAGAGGTCGCGACCTTGCCCGTCCCGATCGTCTCGAACGTCTTTTTCAGGAAGCCGAGCGGGTCCGCATCCGGTGTCTTTGCCCACGCGTCGCCGGCACGCATCGCCATTTCCTTTGTGCCGCCGCCAGCCGGAATGACCCCGATGCCGACCTCGACGAGCCCAATATAAGTCTCCGCCGAGGCACGTACGCGGTTGCCGTGCAGCGTGATCTCGCATCCGCCGCCAAGCGTCAATCCGTATGGTGCGGTAACGACAGGCTTCGCCGAATAACGCATTCGCATCACGGCCTTCTGCAAACCGCGGATGATCATCGCGATCTCGTCCCACTCTTCTTCCTGTGCGGCGAGCAGAAGCATCATTATGTTCGCACCGGCCGAAAAATTGCCGCCCTGATTGCCAACGACGAGACCCGCAAAATTCTTCTCGGTCTCATCGATCGCCGAGTTGATCATCGCGATCGTGTCGCCGCCGAGCGAATTCATCTTCGAGTGAAATTCGAGACACGCAACGCCGTCGCCAATATCGATCAGCGATGCGGCTGCGTTCGATCTGATAACGCCCGTGCGGTCTTTTACATCCTTCAGGATCATCACGCCCGGACGCGCCGGAACTTTCTTGTAACCGCCGTTCACAAGGTCGTAGAACTCCGTTTCGCCCTTTTCGCGTTTATAAAAGCTCGTCGCTCCGGAGGCGAGCATTCTCTCGATATTCTCGGGAACGGCAGCACCTTCCTGCTTCATCCGCTCGATCGATCTTTCGAGACCGATCGCGTCCCACGTCTCAAAAACGCCGATCTCCCAGCCGAAACCCCACTTGATCGCGTTGTCGATCTCGACGATCGTATCGGCGATCTCCGGGATGCGATTTGCCGAATATCGACAAAGCCGCGAGATCGTTTTCCAAAGGAATTCGCCGACATTGTCTTCGCCCCAGACGAGTTTGTTTATTCGGCTCGGAAGGTCGTCGATCTGTTTTGCGGCTTCGATCGAGGCGAATTTTGTTTTTTGCTGCGGCTTGTATTCGAGCGTCGCAAGGTCCAACTCGAGGATCGCACGATTCCCTTCCGCGTCCTTTGATTTCTTGAAGAAACCGCCGCCCGTCTTGTCACCGAGGATCTTTGACGCGAGCATCTTCTCGATCACCTCAGGCAGCTTAAAAACCTCGCGGTCCTCGTCGTCCGGAATCGCCGGATAGAGATTGTTGTTGACGTGTGCGAGCACGTCGAGCCCGACAAGGTCCGACGTTCTGAACGTCGCGGATTTTGCGTGGCCGATCGCCTTGCCCGTCATCTGATCGACCTCGGTCGGCGAGAATCCCATCGCGGGCATCTCGTGAACCGTCGCCATCATCCCGAAAGTTCCGATGCGGTTCGCGATAAAGTTCGGCCGGTCCTTTGCCGGCACAACGCCTTTGCCGAGACGCTGATCGAGGAATCCGGCGATGCCGCATGCGATCTCGCCGCTCGTCTCCTTGCCCGGTATCAGCTCGACGAGCTTCATATAACGCGGCGGGTTGAAGAAATGGATCCCGACGAAATGCTGTTTGAAATCGTCTGAGAACGGCTCCGCGATCGCGTCGATCGGGATGCCGCTCGTGTTCGAAGCGATCACGGCCGTCGGCTTTCGAGCCTTATCGACCTCGGCAAAGATCTTGTGCTTGATCTCGAGATTTTCGACGACGGCCTCGATCACAAGGTCGCATTCGCCGATCTTTGCAAGATCATCCGCGAAATTCCCAAGCGAGATGAGCTTTGCGTTCGCAAGCGACATGAACGGTGCGGGCTTCAGCTTCTTTGCCGCTTCAAATAGCGACGTGACGATGCGGTCGCGGACGCTTCGGTCTTCGAGCGACGCCCCACGTTTCTCTTCCTCCGGCGTCAGCTCTTTCGGAGCGATGTCCAGCAGCAAGGTTTCGACACCCGCGTTCGCAAGGTGTGCGGCGATCGCGGCACCCATTGTTCCCGCCCCAAGTACGGCAGCTTTCTTTATCAGCATATTCTTTGTCACGAGCAACGCCTCTCTAACTCAAAAAACCTTGGCGTCAGCAGTACGCGCATTATACTGAATGAGCATTCATTCAGCAAGGCGTGAGCCCCGCCGCCGCAAGTTTTTTCCCGCGGCATTGTCAGATTAGCCGACTGTCATATTCGTGTCAATGATAAAAACGTGCGTTGTGTGCCGTTTCGTGCGGACCGTGCACTTTTGTGCGGTTTGTGCGGTTTGTGCGGAAAAGAAAAAAGCGGCGGGAGAAACCTCCCGCCGCTCGGCTTTTGATCGGATAATTATCGCGATGCCCGTACCTTACGGGTTTGCAACCCAATCCGCGTCAGTAATGTTGTCATCGAGCGAGATGAATCGCGTCGGCTGGCTGAACGTGTACCGTTTGGCCGAGACCGAAAGGACCACACCCTGGCCCGACTCGATATTCTCGAACGTGAAGTACCCGAAAGTGCTGGTGATGGCATAATGCATCGCACCGCTCTCTTCGGTCAGCGTAACGCGAACATTCCGGATACCGTTCCCGTTTGCGGTCGTAATACGGCCGCTAACCGAAACAGGAGCCGCTGAGGGTGCTAGCACGAGACCAAAATCATAATTGTGGTTGTTCTCGCCGGGGCCGCCCGTCGTCAGGCTGATCGCGAGGAAGTTGCCGGACGCATCATAATCGCCGTCCGAATCCGACCCTTCATCAAAGCCGTTCTGGCTCGTCTGATCCACAATGGTCTTGCGAAGGCCGAAAAGCGGGCCGCCTGCATTGTAATCCTGCGGCCGGTCAAGCTTGATCGTGTATGCCGAATTGAACTTGATGCCGCCGTTGACCTGCCCAATGTTGTCGCTCGTATTGCCGTCCGGCGTTGTGCTGGAGACGAAGTAGTATTCGCCATTCGAATCCGTCACGGCCGTGCCGACAAGAGTGCCGACCGAATTGTAAAGATGCACCGTCACGCCCGCAATTCCCGGCTCGCCCGGATCCTGCACGCCGTTATTGTTCGAATCCCGCCATACGCGGTTTCCAAGCTCGATCGGCGCCGCTTTGCAGAGCGGGATGTTGTTCCCGATGCCGTTTGCCTTACCAAAATCGCCATCATTAACCTGATAGCTGCGATTTTGTTCGCCTGCAGCTGCACCTGAGTTCAGCATCCAGCGAAAGCCCTGCGCATCATAGACATTTGTGCCAGTCATATATATCGGGTCAAAAATGCCGGCGATGAACTCTCTATGACCCGGGATCTGCGAGGCCGAGCCAAGTCCCACCTCTGAGTGAGGCACGCTGTTTGGGTGGTAGTTCTCCTGGAAATAGAATTCACCACCGTCCGGCCCTTCGTTAGTATTCTGTGGGGCCGTTCCTGCGCCGCCGCAACGGCCATTGCTCTCCAAGGTCCAGCCATTTGTCGGATCGCCACAGGCCCGGAGTATATCGCCCGCCGTTATACCCTTTGACCGTGTATTAGACCCGGGACGGCTAAGCGTTTGGTAGCCAGTCTGTTCTCCCATTCGGTCGCGGAACGACATAATGAGATTGCCGCCGTCAAAATCAATATCCGTGAACATCGGCTGAGGATAGGTCCACGCTCCGCCCAACACCTCGGCGTTAAAGGTTGCGGACCAGCTGCGCCAGTCACCCGGATTTCCCGGATCTGCTTGCCCTCGCAAATATCTCAGGCTGAAGGCAAGTACCGGGTTCTGGGTATAGGTCAGAGTGGTCGGGTTCACCTCAAAAACATACGCCCATCGACCACGGCTATTTCCGCTGCTGCAAACCGCCCCGACATACACCTTGCCTTCGTGATACGAAACCGCAAAGGGCCGATAATTTGCTTGTGACCCGCACGCATTAGCGTCGTTTGGCGACGGAAAATTCACGCGTGTGATGGTCGTATTGTTAAGGGTGCCGGAAGTTGGGATCTTGTAGAGCCGACGGTCGGCCAAGTTCATGACGAAAAGATTCGCCATATCGTCGGAGATCGCCATACCGCCTAGGGCTGTTTTCCCGACTGCGTCCCACGCCGTATTCCCGTTATCCCTATCCCAATCACTCGAATCGTGAGCATTTGCCCCGGCAGTTCCCGCGCCAAAAACGGTATTCAGATCGACATAAAGCAATGCGGTGCTGCTTGCAGGATCGACCTTATAGATCGCTCCGGTGCCGTTCGGGCCGAACATTGCATGGCGTTTCATAAAAGCCGCGGTGTAGATCTGATTATTGACCCTGTCGTAGGCCAGGCCAAAGGTGGTTCCGATCTCTACGGTGCTTGCTAAACTGCTGTATCCGGGGGAAGTAAAGTCCGTGAATGAACCGGGAAAAGGCCCGTTCTCGGTTCCTGTTCTTGTGCTGCCTGCTCGGTAGGTGAACGACATTAGGGCGTCCGGTGCATTTGTATCCCCATATGAGTAAAGCTGAGACGCAACGTCCGGATTGTCTTCGCAATAATCGGCCGGCTTGGTCAAAGCAAGATTGACATTACCGTTTGCACCATTCGGGACGAACTGCACCGTTGCACCGGAGTTTGTCGTCGACGTTGGCAAGGCAGCGTTGCCTGAGCCAGAAGCTCGGCTCCTTGCGGAGGGAGTATAACCGCTCGGGATGGTCGTAAACTCGATACGATACGGGCCCGTGCCGGCCGACGCGATGCTGTAAGTACCATCCGCGGCCGAGGTCGTCGTTCCGCGAGCCGTTCCCGCCGAATCGTAAAGCGTAACCGTGACACCTTGCACACCGGTATCAATGGCGGTGGGTGCTGCAGCGGTGCCGCCCGACGTGTCGTACAGAGCGTTCCCGTTGAAGTCGAGAAACACGCGGCCGGAGATCGCTCCGGCAAGATTTGCCGTCTCCTTTTCGGCATCCTCACGGCTACCCGGCGCACCCGAACGGGCGATCTGAGCGTCAGAAGGTGTCGATAGCAGGATGGCAACGACGAGTGTTAAACAAACAGCGAGTGTGCCGAGCACAGCTCTAGCGGATACAAATTTCTTGGCCATTTTTATTTTCTCTTCAGGGGATATCGGGAGCACCAAAGCCTGCACCAATTGGCTAAATACAACAAACAACAATAGTTACAGGTATCAGTGTTCTTACCTCGGGGATCAATTTATTTCCGAGTGAGGCAGTCGAAACCGCACCATGAGCGCACATACCGTGCGGTACGACCGTTCTTAATCTAGCAGGAATCCAAAAGAGCCGTCAACAAGAAAAAACAATCTTAGTCAACCAATAAAGCTATGCTCTCTTCAGCCTGTCGGCATATTTCTTGCGAAACTTCGCGACCTTCGGAGCAATAACGGCGGCGCAATAGGGCTGGTTTGGGTTGTTGGCAAAATATTCCTGATGGTAGTCTTCCGCCGGCCAGAACTTTTCAAATCGCGTTACCTCGGTGACGATCGGCGACTCGTAAATTCCGGCTTGTTCGATCTCGCGGATGACGGCCTCGGCTGCCTCTTTTTGGGCATCCGAATGGTAGAAGATCGCTGAGCGGTATTGCGTCCCGATGTCGCCGCCCTGCCGGTTGAGTGTCGTCGGGTCGTGAACCGTGAAAAAGACCCGCAGGATATCCGAAAAATCTACTTCCGCCGGATCGAATTCAACTTCGATCACCTCAGCATGTCCGGTCGTACCCGTGCAGACCTCCTGATAGGTCGGCGAATCCTTGTGTCCGCCCGAATAGCCGGAAACAACGCTTTCTACGCCGCGAAGTTCATCAAATACCGACTCCGTGCACCAAAAACATCCGCCTGCCAAAGTTGCTGTCTCAAGGTCCGCCATATTATTTTGCACTTTGCTGACGATCGGTCAGTTCGAATAAAAACTCGAAGATCTCTGCGTGCCGCTTTGCCTGTTCGATGCTCTCGCCCCAGACGTAGAGGCCGTGCCGCCTGATCAGCACGGCACTCGCCGAGTCGTTATCAAGCAGGACATTTGCGATCACGTGCGATAGTGCCACCTGGTCCGCAGAATTCTCGACGATCGGGATCTTCTCGACGCGAGCGGCGCTATTTGCACCCTCGATGCCCTTTAAAGCCTCAAAATCCTTGAGCATCAAAACGCCGTCAACAAAACAACGATCTGTCAGCAGCAAGCCCGGCACTGTCTGCGTGTAAAGCACGCAACGCGCCCTCGGACGGTGTCGATAGATCGCAAGATGCAGAAGCGTTTCGTCCGACGGCCGCCCAAAGCCCTGAATGATCTCGGCATCGTCATCAAGCTCGAGAAAGTTTGTGTCATCGAGCGATGCGATCTCATCGCCGGCGGCCGTAATTGCAAGCCGCATCGGCCTGCGTGCAAGCAGAACGCTGTAGTTTCCGCTGCCGCCTCGTGCCCAGCCTCGACGATAGAATTCTCTCGCCGTTGCCGAAAGCAACTCGACCGGACTCGCTGGTTTTTGTGTCGGCTCGGCCATATGATCGTTATTCTTCTTCCTCTCGAAGCTTATCGAGGACGCCGCGATCTTCCAGGGTCGTCACGTCGCCCGCGACCACGCCGCTTGTAGCAAGCTCGCGAAGCAGTCTCCGCATTATTTTACCCGAACGCGTCTTCGGAAGTGCATCCGTAAAGCGAATATCATCCGGTTTTGCGAGAGCACCGATCTCCTTTGCGACGTGTTCGCGAAGCTCGGCCTTCAGTTCGTCCGAACCTTCTCGTCCGCCCTCGAGCGTAACGAATGCGGCGATCGCCTGCCCTTTTATCTCATCCGGGCGGCCGACGACGGCTGCCTCAGCGACGGACGCGTGCGATACAAGAGCCGATTCGATCTCAGCCGTTCCAAGCCGATGTCCGCTGACGTTGATGACATCATCGACGCGGCCCATCACCCAGTAATACCCGCGTTTATCGCGTCGGGCTCCGTCGCCGGCAAAATAAACGCCTTCGATCTCGGACCAATACGCCAGTTTGTAGCGGTTATCATCGCCCCAAAGAGTTCGCAGCATCGACGGCCACGGCTGTTTTGCGACGAGGTATCCGCCTTCATCCGGCTCAACAGAACGCCCGTCCTTGGTCATGATATCGACCACGATGCCCGGCAGCGGACGCGTCGCAGAACCGGGGACGGTCGGAGTTGCGCCGGGAAGCGGCGAGATCATTATCGTGCCAGTTTCCGTCTGCCACCACGTATCGACGATCGGGCATCGTTCGCCGCCGATCACGTGGTGATACCACATCCACGCTTCAGGATTTATCGGCTCACCAACCGTCCCGATCACTCTTAGCGACGTCAGGTCGTGTTTATCGGGATACTCACGCCCCCAGCGAATGAAAGCCCGGATGGCTGTCGGTGCAGTGTAGAGTATCGAGACCTTGTGCCGCTCGATAATGTCCCAGAAGCGGTCAAAATCGGGATGATTCGGTGCCCCTTCGTACATCAGGACCGTCGCCGCATTCGCAAGCGGGCCGTAAACAACGTACGAGTGGCCGGTAACCCAGCCAATGTCGGCCGTGCACCAATAGATATCGTCTTCCTTTAGGTCGAAGACAAGCTTTGTCGAATAGGCGGCCTGCGTAAGATAACCGCCCGTCGTGTGCAAAATTCCTTTCGGTTTGCCGGTCGTGCCAGATGTGTAGAGGATGTAAAGCGGATGTTCCGCATCGAGATGTTCGGGCGGGCAGTCGGCACTTGCCTCCTGCATCAGATCGCTCCACCAATGATCGCGGCCTGCCTGCATCTCGATCTCAGTGCCTGTTCTTCGGAAAACGACCGCATTCTCGATCGTCGGACACTCAGCGATGGCCTCATCAACGATCGGCTTCAGGCGAATTTCGCGACCGCGTCGATAACCGCCGTCCGCAGTGATAATGGCCTTGCACCCGCAGTCATTCACGCGATCGCGGATCGAATCTGCCGAAAACCCGCCGAAGATCACGGTATGCGGTGAACCGATCCGTGAACATGCAAGTATCGCGGTCGCAAGCTCCGGAACAAGCGGCATATAGACCGCCACACGGTCGCCCTTTTGAATACCAAGGCCTTTGAGGACATTCGCAAATTTAGAAACTTCCGTGTGAAGTTCGCGATAGCTAAGTCGACGTTCCTCTCCGGGCTCGCCTTCCCAGATGATCGCTGTCTTGTCGCCGTTGGTCTCGAGGTGACGATCAATGCAGTTGTACGAGGCGTTTATCGTTCCACCGGAGAACCATTTTGCGTGCGGCGGTTCCCATTCGAGAACCGTTTCCCAGGGCGAGAACCAATCGAGGGCCTCGGCCTGCTTTGCCCAGAAAGCGGGCAGGTCGGCGGCAGCCTCCGCGTATAACTTTTCGTACTCTTCAAAGCTCTTAACGTGAGCTTTCGCGGCAAATTCTGCAGGAGGTGGGAAGATGCGTTCTTCGGTAAGAACAGATTCGATCGTAGGTTTCTCAGCCATATCAAAAATGAGTATAAAACATCTTTCGCCGCTTATGCCTATGTCACTTTTGCACAAATTCCGCTGATACCATACTCTTTATGCGTTCACACTCTCGTTTCCGGAAAAAATATGCCGCTTCTTGAGATGCACGAAATTCAAAAGGAATTCCCAGGCGTGCGTGCGCTCGACGGTGTGACCTTTACGCTCGAAACAGGCGAATTTCACGCTCTTGTCGGCGAAAACGGGGCCGGAAAATCCACCCTGATGAAGGTGCTTTCGGGCGTCTATCCGGCCGGCGAATTCCAGGGAAGGATCGTGATCGACGGCCGCGATGTTTCATTCTCCGGAATTCGAGATTCTGAGAACGCGGGCATTGCGATCATCTTTCAGGAGCTCTCGCTCGTTAAGGAACTTAGCGTCGGTGAGAACATCTTTCTCGGACGTGCACCGTCCCGTCTTGGCGTCATTGATTGGACCGAGCTCTATCGACAAGCCTCAAAACTCCTGAAAGAGCTTGGTCTTGCAATAGATCCGCGTTCAAAGGTCGGCTCGCTCGGTATCGGCCAGCAGCAGCTCGTCGAGATCGCAAAGGCACTCTCGCGCAATGCCCGCATACTCGTTCTCGATGAACCGACCGCCGCACTCACCGACGCCGAGGTCGAGACGCTCTTCTCCATCCTTCACGATCTGAAAGCCCGCGGGGTCGGAATGATCTACATTTCGCATCGGCTAGACGAGGTCTTTCGCATGAGCGACCGCATCAGCGTGCTCCGCGACGGAAGGACCGTGGCCACGCATCTTGCGACGGAAACAAACAAAGACGGCATCATCGCCGAAATGGTCGGCCGAGAGGTCACCGATATCTTCCCCGAGACGAAGCATGAGCTCGGCGATATAGTTCTTAGGGCGAAGAACGTGACGGTCTATTCGGTCGATGAGCCTGACAAACGGGTCGTTGACGATGTTTCGTTCAATGTGCGGGCCGGCGAGGTTCTCGGCATCGCAGGGCTTATGGGCGCCGGACGAAGTGAGTTACTCTCAGCGATCTTTGGCGCGTGGCAGGGAAAACATTCGCTCGAGTTAGAACTAGACGGCCGACCGATCTCGCTCAAAACTCCCAGAGATGCGATACGGGCCGGCATCGGCTTCGTCACCGAGGATCGAAAGCGGTACGGACTGATCCTCGAACAAACGATCCTCGACAATATGACGCTGGCAGCCTTGAGGCGCGTTTCGGGCCGCATGCTGACCAGCAGAACGAATGAGCGTCGTGCCGCGAAAGAACCGATGCGGTCGCTGCGGATAAAGGCGCCGTCGGTCGAAACCGTTGCCGGGACGCTTTCGGGCGGTAATCAGCAGAAGGTCGTGCTAGGTAAATGGCTGCTGACAAAGCCCAAAGTTCTATTCCTTGACGAACCGACACGCGGCATCGATGTCGGTGCAAAGCAGGAGATCTATACCGAGATCAACAAGCTCGCCGAAACCGGGCTTGCGATCGTACTCGTTTCAAGCGAGCTTCCCGAAGTCCTGGGTCTTGCCGACCGTGTCATCGTTCTGCACGAAGGCAAGAAAACAGGCGAATTTATAAAGGCCGACGCAACTGCGACGCGTGTAATGGCGGCTGCGACCGGGCACGCGACCGATATTTAAAGATGAGCGACTCAAAAAGCATACTCACCAACCGAGCGGCACTCCGAGCCTATGCAATGATCGGCGTGCTCGCCGCGATCTGGATCCTCTTTCACATCATTACGCCGAACCACACGTTCCTAACGCCGCGAAATCTGTCAAATCTGATGACACAAACGGCCGTTACGGGCGTGATCGCGGTCGGGATGCTGATGGTGATCGTCTCGGGGCAGATCGATCTTTCGGTCGGCTCGATCATCGGTTTCGCGGGCGGAGTATCGGCGTATGTGATGACCGAAATGGGCTATCCGATGACCGTCGCGATCATTGCTGCGGTCGCAATGGGTACGGCGATAGGGCTGTTTCAGGGAGCGTTGACGGCGTATGTGAACATTCCGTCATTCATCGTCACGCTCGGCGGACTGCTCGCGTGGCGTGGTGCCGCAAAATGGCTGCTCGGCGGCAACACGATCCCGGTCTCCGACGAGGTCTTCAAAGGCATCGGCAATGCGAATCTGCCTGTTATTTACGGTTGGATAGTTGCTGGGGTTTTTGTCGCAACGATGTTCTATGCGGCCTATCGCAGGGCGACCTCTGCAGATGCCGACGGAGCCTCCAGTCTTTCTCGTGAACTCTTAAAGGCAGCGTTTCCGGCCGCCGCAATACTTGGTTTCATCGCGATAATGAACGCATGGCAAGGCGTGCCGGTCCCGGTCGTGATCTTTCTTTGCGTCGCGTTTTTGGGCGCATTCATTACGAACTCGACCGTCTTCGGACGCTATCTGTACGCGATCGGCGGTAATGCAGATGCCGCCCGTCTTTCCGGCATCAACAATCGCTGGAACGTGCTCAAGGTGTTTGGTGTACTCGGCGCTCTGACCGGTATCGCGGCCTTGATATTCACGGCACGGGTCGGAAGTGCCCTTCCCGACGCTGGAACGCTCAAGGAACTCGACGCGATCGCTGCCTGCGTGATCGGCGGTGCATCTCTTGTCGGCGGCCGCGGAACGGTTTTCGGTGCGTGTCTCGGAGCACTGATCATGGCCAGCCTCGATAACGGAATGTCGCTCGTTGGGGTCCGCGATTTTATGCAGGACATCATCAAAGGCTCGATCCTCGTCATCGCCGTCGGCCTCGATATGGCGGGCAGGAAGCAGAGTTGAGCTAACGACGAATCAGCCGCCAATAAAACTCATTGAACGCGAAGGCTGGACGAATTTTTCGGCGTTGATATTGTGGCTAGGTTCTTTTTGATAGACACAGCTTTCAATAAATGCCGCGATCTCGGCGTCACTTGCGTCTGAGCGGATGAGCGAGCGAATGTCGTGTTCCTTGACCGAAAAAAGGCAGGTTCGGATCTGTCCATCGGCCGTTAAGCGTACCCGTGAACATTGCCCGCAGAACATATCCGTCACCGGAGCGATAATTCCGATCTCGCCCGGTGCACCGTCGGCGAATGTGTATTTCCAGGAGGTTCCGGTACCGCGTTTTGTTTCTTTGAGCGCGAGCGGAAATTCGGCGCTGATCAGATCTCGCATCTCTGCCCCCGAAACCATCGCCTCGCGCGTCCAATTTTGGTCAGAATCTAGCGGCATAAATTCGATGAAACGCATCGTGATCGCGTTCTCACGAGCAAAACGCGCGAAATCCGCGAGCTCGTCATCGTTCTTTCCGCGGACGATGACCGCATTGACCTTTACGGGCTCGAATTCGTGCTCTTTGGCGGCGTCAATGGCCGCCAAAGCACGGTCGAGTGCATCCACTCCCGTTATCTCTTCAAAACGATCGCGACGCAGGCTGTCAAGGCTCAATGTAACTCGGTCGAGCCCCGCTTTTCTTAAGGCTTCGGCATAGCGAGGAAAATCAAAACCGTTCGTAGTAAGCGCGATGTCTTTGAGTTGGGGTTTCAGCGTCGCGAGCTTTTCAACCAGGAGCGGCACATCGCGTCGAATGAGAGGTTCGCCGCCGGTCAGCCGGATCTTCTCGATACCGAGCGAAACAAAAATCCGCGAGATCTTAAAGATCTCCTCAAAAGTAAGGATCGTTTCTTTCCGCGCAAGAGCCGGCTTGCCGCTTGGCAGGCAATAGAAGCATCGAAAGTTACAGCGGTCCGTCAGCGACAACCTCAAGTCGCGGATCGTACGGCCATACTTATCGCTTAGCGCCATAATTCAATCATAGCGATTACTGCCGAGGAGTGTTAGCCGATAGTGCCCGCGCATTTCGCTTCAAGCCCGAAAGTTTTGCCCGCTTGATCGCACTTTTTCTGAACCGAACCACGTAATCTTCGTGTTCTAGGTGCTCAATTCGATCAAGCGAGACAGAGGTCTCGAGTTCTCTGGGCTCAAAACGGGACTCTGCAGTAGGCTTCTCGAACCGATTCCAGGGGCACACGTCCTGGCAAATATCGCAGCCGTAGATCCAACCTTCGAGATTCACGGCGATCTCTTGCGGCATCTCCTCATCGCGGAGCTCGATCGTCGCATAGGAGATACATTTTGCGGCATCGACCACATATGGTTCCACGATGGCACCGGTCGGGCACGTGTCGATGCAGGCAGTGCAGGAACCGCAATGATCCGCAACGACGTCGTTGTCGTAGTCGAGTTCAACATCAACGAGAACAGCGCCGAGGAAGATCCACGACCCGAGCCCCGTCGTAATAACATTCGAACTCTTTCCGAGCCAGCCGATCCCGGCTCGAACCGCCCATGCCTTGTCCATAAATGGTGCCGTATCGACACATATCTTCGATTGAATT
Source organism: Acidobacteriota bacterium (assembly GCA_019639195.1). Classification (GTDB taxonomy): domain Bacteria; phylum Acidobacteriota; class Blastocatellia; order Pyrinomonadales; family Pyrinomonadaceae; genus OLB17. The sequence goes on from JAHBSI010000001.1 coordinate 242,756, forward strand.
TCGGGCCCGATCTCACGCATCTTCTCGACAAGGGCGTTCAGCTTTTCCCGAAAGACATCGTGATAATCATCGCCCCAGGCATATCTTGAGATCTTGCCTTTTGCGGCATCAGGCTCGTGTTCGTGCGGCGTGTAGTAGTTCAGAGCGGCGACTATGACCGAACGGCATCCGGGAAAAAGAATACGCGGATCGGCGCGTTTTTCCGGCTCTCGCTCGATCCATGCCATCGATGCCTGATAACCATTCGCAAGCCATTCGCGGAACCTGCTTTCATCAACCGGAAGATTCTCGGCGCCGACAATGCCGATACGGTCGATCCCGACCGACGCAGCCAATTCCTTGATCCTTGTTGACGTGAGCTCCATCGCTATGTCCAGTATCGCACAGGCGCAAAAAAGCGGACTCAGAAGGCGTTAGCTCTCCAAGCCCGCTTATGCTTCTTTAGGGCGATCTATTGCCCCTAAAAAGGCTAGAAATTCAGCTTGATGCCGAACTGGAATTGCCTCGGGTCGTATGCCGCTGTCGCCGAGCTGTAGTACTTACCGCCCTTCTTCTTGCCAAAAGCATTGACAGCCGTATAGAACGGATTCGCCGCCGCTTCATTAAAGCGATTGAAGAGGTTAAAGCCCTCCGCAATGAGCTCAAGGCTGAACCGCTCGCTGAACCTTATTCGACGCGTTACGCGAGCATCAAACGACATATAGTTGTGCGTGATGCCCATATTACGGCCAAGATTTCCGCTTGCGGGGAATATGCCTGTTTGGCAGTTCGCTTCGATCGCGGTGGCGCAAAGCGTGCCGTCCGGACGTACGGTCGGCCTTTCGTTCGTGCTTTGGAAATCTCCGTTCGCATCGCCGGGAGCAATGATATTGAACGGTCGCCCCGAGCTGAACTCAACGATCGGCGAGAACGTAAATCCGTGCATAAACCGCTTCCAACCGCCTTGTGAACGCCAGTTGTCGGGCGTCGAGAAGACACCGCTGAAGACAAAGCGATGGCGCTGATCAAAGAGCGAATTGGAGCGTTCCGAACGGAAGTTCTTGTTGTCCTGCGGCTTCAGAAGAGTTTGAAGGTCGGACGAGTCGTCGATCGAATGCGACCAGGTGTAGCTCGCATAGAACTGCATTCCGGTCGAGAAGCGCTTCTTCATCTCGATATTCAATGCGTTGTAGGATGAATTACCGTCCGAAAGCTGGGCGTTCACATCCGCGTAAGGATTGATCGGGCCCGGGGCTCGAACAGTTCCCGCAAGCTGTGCATCGAAGATCGCCTTATTGACGAGGCCTCCGGTAACGGAAGCAACAAAGAAGTAGTTCGGTCCGAGGCGGCGGAAATAATCCGCTGCGATCGGGCTCACGAACCGCTCGCCGGTCGTATTGTTGATCGCGATCAGGCCGGGAATGACCACCGTGAAAAGAGCGTTACTCGCTGTCGGCATCGGGAAGAACGCCGCCATTGAGAGGCTCGTCGGGAAACAGGACGGAGCATTCGGCGTCGCAGAGGTACAGCCCGGGAAGGCCGGATTGTTCACCGCAAATCGGCGGAAATTCTCCCGCATATTGTTAGTGTTAACTACGTTCACATCCTGCGGGTGGCCAAGATGGTGAGCATTAACCATTATGTAGCTTGCCGAAAGACTCATATTCTTGCCGATCATATGTTCGACCGAAAGGTTGGCCTGAACGGCTTCCGGATATTGGAAGTTCTTATCGACATTGAGTGTGAACGGCAGGATCGGGCCAAAACCGGTGAATGTTCCCGGATTGAATCTCTGATAGCCGTAAAGATACTGCGCCGACGACGCAACGCCCGGCGTCACGACGGGACCGCAGATCCCCGGAACCGAACCCTGAACGCCGCACACCGTTCCTTGAAACACCTGAAACGCATTGAATAGTCCGGTCGGTGACGGGCCGCCGATCGGCAGCAGTGTTGCCTGCTGCTGTTGGGAGCCATCACCGATATTAGAGTTGAACGAGACGGCCAGGAGCGGATGGTCGTAGAAAAGGCCAAGGGCACCGCGAACGACCGTCCTACCGCTTCCCCAAATATCCCAAGCAAATCCAAATCGAGGCGCCCAGTTGTTCTTATCACGCGGGAAGCCCTGCGTGACGTTCAGTGCGTCCTGAGCAACCTGGATGTCTCCCGGGGTCAGGGTTATACCCGTCAACGGATCTCTGAAGCCTGTCGGGGCATATTCCTTGGTGAACTCAATGTCATAGCGGACGCCGTAGTTGAACGTAAGGTTCCGCCGAATACGCCACGTGTCCTGTCCGAAGAAAGCCAACGGCTTGTTCGTAAGCGAACTGTTCGGGTCGCCGAATCCCTGAAGGAACACGGACGGAAAACCCAACCCATAAGTCTGGATCGGCGTAAAGGCCGGGCCGGTGCAGCCTGTGATCAACGTGCTGCAGGCCTGCTGGCCAAAGTTGAAAAGGCCGGGGAAATTCAGCTCGAACTTCGCCGTTCCATAAATGGTTCCAAGATCCACGCCGAATTTGACCGTGTGATCTTTCGGTGCCCACGTGATGTTATCGCGAACCTGTACGCGACTTTCGCGGCGATTGACCGGCGAGAACGGGTTCGAGCCGATAAAACCGGTTCCCGCGATCTGGTGAGCAACGCTCGGGACCGCAGAGTCGAACTTTGCATCACGCCGACCGAAATTCACATAGAACTCGTTGAGCATGTTCCTCGGCAGTACGCTTGTGAGCGACGCTCCGAAGGAGAAGTCTTTGATCTGCTGAATACCGGTTCTGGAATAGTCGTTCTGTCCCAGAGTCTGATTCTGCGACTCATCCTGAATGCCGGTAAGCGTTCCCGGATTGTATCCGAGTCGGACGCTCAGATTGTTGTTGTCATTCAAAACCTGATCAAACCGGGCCGATGTGAACACCGAGCCCTCCGAGACCGGAAATACTCGCTGAAGCTGACTCAAAGGACGAAACGCCACGAACTGTCCCGCCGCGTTTCGCGTAAGCGGAATTGGCGTACCGGAGAGAATAAATCTTGGGCCGATGACCGAGCCTTGCGGAACGCCAAGCCCCGGAAGGAAATTTATCAGCGTGCTGCCGCCGTTTAGAGCCGTCTGCGTGCCCGTCGAGGCAAGCTGTGCATAGGCGATAGCCTGAGACGGATTGGTCGCAAGCGTTGACTGAATGAACGCTGCCTGTGCTGCCGTCAATCCGTTGAACGTCTGCGACATCGGTAGGAAAGGAGCACCGATCGTTACGCTCGAAGACGCACCGCCGACAATATCGCCCGTGAAGAATCCTGATTCGTGTCTGGCTCGACGCTCTATAGAGACGAAGAAGAACGACCTGTCGCGTGCGATCGGGCCGCCAAAAGTGCCGCCGTACTGTGTGCGTGTGTATGCCGGCTTCTTATTCGGATCGCCGTCAATGATGGGAGCAAAGGCGTTGCGGGCCTGAATGCTCTTGTCACGCAAAAAGCCGAACACATTTCCGTGGAAATGGTTGCCCCCGCGTTTTGTTACAACGTTCACGATACCGCCCGTCGCACGTCCGAATTCAGGCATATAGGAGTTCGTCGTTACCTGATATTCCTGAACGGCTTCCATCGAAACCGTTGTTCGGGCCGCATTGATGGAGTTATCGGTAAAATCTGCACCGTCCACCTGTACGAGTGTCGAGCGTCCGCGTTGGCCGCCGATATTCAAGCCGGATGTCGGAGCGGGCCCGATCGGGCGGCCATTGTCGCGACCGACGGTCGAGATCGTCAAGGCGAATCCCGTTGCGCTGCGCTCGTTGATCGGCAGATTCTCGATGCGAACTTGCTCGATCGTATTCGAGACCGTTGTCCTTGTCGTTTCAACGAGTTCTGCGTCACCGCCCGAGACGGTCACGACAGCGTCCGCCGCACCGATCTCGAGCTTGACAGTAAGATCGGCACTTTGGCCGACCGTTAGCTTGACGGGCGTGATGACGACCTTCTTAAAGCTCGCGGCCTCGGCCGTGATCTCGTACTGGCCGGCCGGAAGGCCGATCAGTTGATACGTACCGTCAGATTTGCTGACGGTCGTGCGCGTCGATCCGGTCGCGATCTGTTTGGCGGTGATCGTTGCACCTGCAACGACGGCTCCATTAGGATCGACAACGGTACCGGAAAGATCCGCTGCCGTCGATTGAGCCTGTGAAAATGCAGTTGCCGCCAACAGACAAACTGCGAAAAAAGCGACAAGAAAACGTGTCGCCGTCTGGATAGAGCTGGACGGTTTTGGGGTCATTTGAGTGTGTCTCCTTATGTACCTCAGAATTTTAAATGCTTCAAAGCTGTTTGGGAATGCCGTTTTTCGCTCACTCTATTGGTCCGCACCGCCTTCTAAAGACGGCCTTGTAGCGAAAGTTCCCAAGATGGTCCTTCATCTCGCAGGGAACACATTTGCGACAACAGTTTTTGAAAGAAAAGATTAACTTCCGAAGTTTTACTCCAAATGAGTGATTTAAGCAAGTAAAAAGCATCGGTTTTGACGAATAAAGTGAAAACAAAATTGCTGGTTTAGAAGATCCGGCGGTGAGCCGTACAATATGGTCGGCATAGCAAGCCGAAAAGCGAGCAACTTATGCGAATCATCCCGATCTCGATCCCGACGCCTTTCTATGTTGGCGATGTCAATGTTTATTTGATCCGTGAGGATCCGATCACACTTATTGACGTCGGCCCGAAGACCGCTGAGGCCGAAAAAGCACTTGCAGAAGGCCTTGGACGCGAAGGCCTCTCATTCAAGGACATTCGGCGGATCGTCCTGACGCATTCGCACGAAGATCACTGCGGCCTTGCGAAAAAAGTGCGGGATCAAGCACGGAACGCTGAAATATTCGTCCACGAGTGGGAAACGGGTCACCTTTTCGGCCGCCTTGCGCAGGACGAACATCGAGATCTTCTTCTTCGCGGCGGTGTTCCGTCAAAGATCTTTGGCGAAATGCAGGGACTGTATGCCGACATCAGCCTCCTGACCGATTCTTTGGGTGAAAGTGAATACAAGCATCTTCAGGACGAAATGGAGCTTGAGTTCGATGGCGGCTCACTTACCGTTCTGCACACGCCCGGGCACACGCCGGGTTCATGCTCATTTCATCGGCCGGCTGACCGGACGATCATCTGCGGCGATTGCGTTCTGAAACGGATCACACCGAATCCGATGCTCGCGCCGGACCCGCACGACCGAACGAAACGGTTCCCCGCGTTGGCAGAATATCTTGTATCGCTTGCAAGGATCCGTTCGCTATCGCCAACTCTCGCCTATGGCGGACACGGGGAGCCGATCAGCGACTTCGACGAGATCTTCCACCGTTATGTCCGCTCGATAGACGAAAGGCAAAAGAAGGTCATCTCGCTCGTAGGCGGCGGCTCGACCGCATTCGAGGTCGCAAAACGGCTCTTTCCGGATTCCTTTGGGCATGGGGTCCATCGTTTTCTTGCGATCTCTGAGGCGATCGCTCACCTCGACTACGCTCATGCGAATGGCCGCCTCTCTGTTGAAATGAGCTCCGGTGTCGAGGTTTACGCGGCCGCGTAACGGGCATTCATATCGACGAGTCGCCCGGTTCGTATACACTTCTCGGCAGTCTCGTTGATCGTCGTGATGCCCGCAAAGCCGGGAAACCCAGCGAGTCGCTGGGTCACACTGGCGTCAATAGAACGCCGGCCTTCTTCGTCACCAAAAAGCTGAGCGATAGCGTAATCAGACCGTTCGCGACCGAGAGCTCCTCCACCAACGGGCTCCCAGAAATGATCGATCACGAATCGGGCCAACTTGCGTGACATCGGATGTCGCTTTAGTTCCAGCCGCGCTACACTCGCGTAAAAATTCGTATGAAGAGATTCCTCACGGAGGATCGCGCGGAGCAGCTTAGTGAGGATCGGGTGATCCGCCTTTTTCATCAGGGCACGGTAGGCCTGCCCGGTGGTCATCTCATTTATGGCTCCGAAGACCATATGCGTCGCCGTGAATTTCGTCCCGATCAGATTCGTGAGCGTCGTGATCGCGTAAGCATGTGCCTTGTAAAAACGGCTGACCGAAGATCGGACTCCTTCATGCCACGTTTTGCTCGTTTCGTAGCCTAGCTCATTCAAGAAGCGGTCCAGGATCTCACCATGGACCATCTCCTCTTCGCCCCATCTGGCCATAAACTTGCGGATATCAGGGTCGCGACCGGTTGGCGTCCGCTTTAGCTCTCGATAATACATATCGGTCAGACTTTCGACATCGCGCATATAGAAAAGCACGGGCACGAATCTCTTATCGAAAGGATATTTCCGCACCGACGTCCAGTCTATGGTTGAACGAAATTCAGCAGTAAGGCTGGCAGGCTGGGCCTCATACCAGTTCAGAACATCTCTCTTGGTCTCGAAGGTCATAATATTAGCCGGCCTCGCTAGCTTCCTGCGGTACGGCTTATAACCTAATTTCGCCTAACTTATCATTTCGGTTTCACCCTACGGCCACTCAGAATGCTATATTCACGGTATATGTACTATTTCTGTTTATTGTCCGCATTTTTACTGACCTTCAACCTCGGTCTATTCGCGCAAAACAACTCGCTGCATGTCGCCGGCGAAAAGCACCTCGCCAACATCAAGCAATTGACGTTTGGCGGTGAGAACGCCGAAGCTTACTTCTCCTCGGACGGTAAACGGCTGATCTTTCAGTCGAAACGTGGCGAGCATAAATGTGACCAGATCTACACGATGAATATCGACGGATCGAACGTAAAACAGGTCTCGGATGGCGAAGGCCGAACGACATGCTCGTATTTCTTCATGGGCGGCAAGAAGATCCTTTATGCATCGACTCGCGGAGGCTCTAAAGAATGCCCGCCGAATCCCGATTTCTCGAAGGGATACGTTTGGGCGGTCTATCCCGATTACGACATCTACACGGCAAATGTGGACGGCAGCGGTCTTAAGAAGCTGACCAACACGCCCGGTTATGACGCAGAAGCGACCATCAGCCCGGACGGCAAGAAGATCATCTTCACTTCCGAACGCGACGGTGACCTTGAGCTGTATTCGATGGACATCAACGGCAAGAACGTGAAGCGTCTGACGCACGAACCCGGCTACGACGGCGGTGCTTTCTTCTCACCGGACAGCAAGATGATCGTTTATCGCGGCTCGCATCCCACCGATCCACAACTGATCGAACGCGATAAACAGTACTTGAAAGAGCACCTGATCGTTCCGATGGTTTTTGAAGTTTGGGTTATGAACGCTGACGGCACGAATAAACGCAGGGTGACCGATCTTGGCGTTGCAAGCTTTGCCCCTTATTTCACCCCGGACGGTAAGAGGATCATCTTCTGCACGAACTACTTCGCGACTGACCCGAAGAAACGCAATTTTGACCTCGCCGTGATCAACATCGACGGAACCGGCCTTGAGCGCGTCACTTTCAATGACTCGTTCGACGGGTTTCCGATGTTCTCACCCGACGGCAAGAAGCTCGTATTCGGCTCGAATCGCAACGCCGTTCATCCGGGCGATACGAATGTTTTTATCGCCGACTGGGTGGATTAGAGTACCTACGGCAAAATATCTCCCACTCGATCTTGGCTGCGGCAAGATGAAGCCCGGCGAGACTTATGAGACAAGTTTTTTCCTCGCGAAAGCGGACCTAAGACGCTAAATTATCAAGCAGGGCGGTGTTTCCCAACGAACCAGGATGATGGATATCCCTTTCACCAAATTTCACGGTTTTAAGAACGACTACATAATCGTGGAACGAACATCGGCGATCGGTGAGGACACGACTCGATTCGTAAAGGCCATCTGCTCACGCCACGTTGGGGCCGGAGCAGACGGAGTCGCTCTATTGACGAAACTCGACGGCGATATTGCTGATTTCGATTGCGAGATCATCAATCCCGACGGCTCGATCGCTACCTTCTCCGGGAATGGCACGCGGTGCGCTGCGGCACATCTTGTCAGGAGCGGTCTTTCAAGCGGCGAAGGGCTGCGACTTCGCACTCGCTCAGGTGTCAAGAGCTTTAACCTCCTCGAGAATGATCGGGATCTCTCCTTTCACTTCGCTTCTGAGATCGGCAAACCTAAATTTGCAAGCAGCGAGATCCCAATGATCACCGCTCGACAGGCTGAAGCGGTCGTCAATGAGCCGATACTGGTTGATGATTCGACCTACACGATCTCGGCTGTCAACGTCGGCAATCCGGTCGCTTGTATGTTCGTGCCTGATTTCGAACTTGATTGGCGCAGCATCGGACCGAAGATCGAAAGCCACGAACGCTTTCCGAGCAGGGTTAACGTCGTGTTTGTTCGTATCTTCGACCGCGAGAATATTGAGATACGCATATGGGAACGCGGCGCCGGCGAAACAGCTGCCTCAGGAACTTGTTCGGTCGGTGCAGCGGTCCTTTCAGCCCTTCAGCTAAAAACAGAACGTCGGGTGGATGTTCACTCGCCCGGCGGCGTGACAAAGGTCGACTGGCGGACCGCTGACGATGAGGTCGTGATCACCGGAAGTGCGGAATTCGTGTACTCAGGGCTTTGGCCGTCGGCTGCATCTTTGATCGCCGGTAAATCTTGACTTATTTCGAGAGCCAATGGATACTTTCTCTCGCATCACCACGAACTTAGAAATAGGCAGAACAAAGAAAATTATGAAAAAAATTGGTTTGCTACTCACCGTATTCTTACTGTTTGCCGTTGGCATTTCAGCTCAGGATACGGGAACTCCCGCAACAGCTGCTTCCACGACCAAGACGGCGAGATCAAAGCCCCGAGGGCCTGTGTTTAGGCCCACTGCGGCTCAGGTAAAGGCAGGTCAGCAGGCTCTGATCGATGCAAAACTCCTGACCGGCGAAGCGACCGGCAAATACACCAAAGAAACGCGCGACGCGATTCGCAGCTACCAGAAGGCGAACGACCTCGAAGTGAATGGCAAATTCGATAAAGCGACGCTCGAAAAAATGAACATCCCGCTCACCGATCATCAGCTCGGAAAAGCCACGGAAAAGAAGGCCGATACCGAGAGTTCGGCTCATGACGGCCACAAACGGCCGGCTCCGTTCCGTGCGAATGCGGATCAGATCAAAGCCGCTCAGAAGATACTGCAGGACCAGAAACTCTTCACAGGCGAGGTCGACGGTAAATTTAGCGACGCCTTTCGCACTGCTCTGGGTGAATACAAAAAGGCCAATGGCCTCGGCGAATCAAAGACCCTGAATGCCGCTACGCTCGAAAAAATGGGCATTGCACTCACTGACGAGCAGAAAGCGAATGTTGAGGCTCAAAAGGCTTATAACGAGTCGAAAAAAGACTAGGCTCGCCGTTTATTGATATATGAAGCGTCTGCTATTTGGAACAACCATCATTCTCCTTCTGGCAGGCGCTTCTTTTGCGCAAAATTCCTCTGCTGCCGAGGCCGCCATTCGCAAGGTAATGGACGCACAGGCTGCCGCCTGGAACAAGGGCGATATAGAAGGCTATATGCAGGGATATTGGATCTCGGACAAGCTCACTTTTGTCTCGGGCGACACCATAACCCGCGGTTGGCAGGCAACACTTGATCGATACAAGAAAGGCTACGATACCCGCGAAAAGATGGGTACGCTCACCTTTTCCGACCTTGAGATCACGGTTCTCTCAAAGGATGCGGCGATCGTCCTCGGTTCCTGGCACCTAAAGCGTGCAAAAGACGACCCGCACGGAAAATTCACTCTCGTCTTCAGAAAACTGAAAGAAGGCTGGCGGATCACACTCGACCATACCAGCTGAACACTCAGGTAAGTGCATTTTTCACCGCTTCGCATTACGATATAACCCGTGAATATTCTCCTCGTCCGCTTAAGCGCGATCGGCGATATAGTTCATTCTCTTCCGACGCTTGCGGCGATAAAAAGGCATCTTCCCGACGCTCGGATCTCGTGGGTGGCGGAAAAACGCTCTGCAGAGATCTTGCGGGACAATCCGATGATCGACGACCTGATCGAGGTCGATACACGCTCGTTCAAGGGCGGCCGGAGGATCGAAGATATTCTGATCGATATGTCGCGCCAGGCCCGGCTGATACGGCGCGCGAAGTACGACATTGCGATTGATCTGCAAGGCCTGATCAAATCCGCGGTCGCAACTCAGGTATCCGGCGCAAAAAGACGTTGGGGCTTCGATAAGAATGGACTTCGGGAACCGGCTGGACGCTTTTTTTACACCGACAGTGTAAAGACCGAACCTAAGATCCACGTCATCCGGAAGAATCTTTCCCTCGCCGCAGCGGCGCTCGGATCTGACGAACCGAAAGAGCTCGAATTCCCGATAGCGACCAACGAACTACACAAGGCCGAGGCAGCCGACCTGGTCAGCAAGGCAGATGGCCGCCCGATCGCTATGCTTAATCCAGCTGGCGGTTGGGTAACGAAGCTTTGGCGCGCTGCGGATTTTGGCCGCCTTGCCGACAGGCTCGATCACGAACTTGGCCTTACGCCGATCGTCGTAACCGGTCCGAACGAAAGCGAACTCGCAAGCGTCGTCCGTGCAAATTCTCGGTCTGAAAGCGTCGTTTTCGCCGAGCCAAGCCTGAAAGGCTTTTATGAGCTCGCCAAGCTGGTGACGGTCTATGTCGGCGGTGACACGGGCCCCACACATCTTGCCATCGCCGCAGGCGCACCCGTCGTAGGCGTCTTCGGGCCGACGGAATGGTGGCGCAACGGGAGTCTGAACGACGCTGACATCTGTGTCGAACGAACCGATATTGACTGTCGGATCAACTGTCACCGCCGCACTTGCTCGAACTGGATCTGTATGGACATTCCCGTTGAAACCGTGTTTGAGGCGGTAAAGAAGCGCATCCGTTCCTGAACAAAAGCAACGAGACGCTGATATATCGCGTCAATATACTTTGAGACGGATCACACCCAAATCCGCTATACTCAAACGTGCGGTAATGTTGAAAGATTCGGCCCGAGGGACTTTTGCTTGATGAACAAATTATTCGCGAAAGCGACTTCCGTCATCCTTATTTCGATAGTTTTATGCGGTATCGCTGCGGCTCAGGAGCTTCCGACCGCGGAATCTTTCGTTGGCGAAAAGCTTCTTTTCGAGGGTAAGGTCAGCAAGATCATCCAGGGCATAGCCGTCGCGGATATCACGTTTGCCTTTGAAAAGGTGGGCGACAAATATGTCATTAAGTCGAAAGCAAATTCAAAAGGGACGCTTGCCCGCCTATTCCGGTTCTCTTTTCTGCAGGACTACGAGACGACCGTCGATCCGGCCACATTCAATGTGCTCGCGACAAAGAAACATGATGTTCAGCGTGAAAGGATCCGCGATAGCATAGCCGACTTCAACTATCCGGAAAAACGCGTAACTTTCATTGAGAACGACCCGAACAATCCGACACGCCCGCCCAGACGTATCGCATCCGACCTAAGCTCACCAATGAACGATCTTGCATCCGCAGCCTATCGCGTACGGATGATGCCCCTCAAGGTCGGGGATAAATTCAATGTCGAGATCAGCGATTCTGGCCTGATCTATACGATCCCGGTCGTCGTCGCAAAACGCGAAAGACAAAAAACTGCGATCGGCAAAGTTTGGTGCTTCCGAATTGAACCCGAGATATTCGGCCCGAACCGCCTGATCGAAGGCGATGGCGGGATGTCTATCTGGATCGCAGACAATCCGCAGCGGACACCTGTTCGAGCCGTCGTAAAGTTCAAATACGGCAAATTCGACATTAGAATTCAGGATCCGAACGACGACTAGAATATCCAAAAACTCACACCTTTCTTGAATCTCGGCGTAAAGAACCGCATACTGTTTTTTTGTTGTTCGTATGCCGAAGAAAGCTAAAAGCTCTGTCTCAGAGGAATCTAAAGTAAGCGTCATTGACCCTTTTGAATCGACCGTCGATGCTCCGGCACCCCGTAAAAAGGTGGCGGCTCCGCGTAAGCCACGGACAGCGAAGTCCGTAAAGGCCGCAGCTGAAGCACCTGCATTTGCCGAACCGGCGGAAAAAGTTGCTCCGGCGACGAGAAAGGTCAAGGTTATCAAAGCAAAAGACAGGACGGCAGAAGAAGTTCAGGCCCCTGCTCTGGATGTGAAGCCGAAACTTGTTGAGGCAACACCAGCAAAGAAAGCTGCTAAACCGAAGGCGAAAGCGAAACCGAAGACAGCGGCAGTTGCGAAAAAGCCTGCGCGTGCGAAAAAAGCTGCGGTAGCCACCGTTGCTAGTTTGGAAAAGGCCGACGACGCGCCGGTTATCGAAGAACGTTCAAGGGCTTTTAGCATCCTCGCAGACGTTGAGCTTCCCAAACGACAGCGGCAGAATCGGGCGCGATTGTTAATGCAGTCGCCGACCCGACTTTACTTCTATTGGTCGCTCAGAGAAGATCCGTGGCAGCAGCTCCACAAGGCCTTTGGCGATGCCGGAGCGGCCGGCTATATGCTCGTCCTTAAACTCAAGGACCTTTCGCGTGATGTCGAGGAGATCCATCGAGTCGAACGCGAAGGCAATTGGTGGTTTGAGGTCGAACCTGATGGCAGGTACTCGGCGGAGATCGGTTTCTATTCCCCAAGCCGAACATATTTCCGCGTCGTCTATTCCAATCAGATCGAGACGCCTCGGCGTGGTCCGAGCGCGTTGCCGGCCCGCGAGGCTGATTGGCGGATCTCGGCAAACAAATTCGCACAGGTCCTCGACGTCTCAGGTTTTCAGCGCGATGCCTTCGATGTCGCAATGGTAGGCGACGATCACTATGGTGCCATGGATCGCAGTGAACGCGCTCTTGCGGGATTGATAGGTGACCAGCATTCCTCATTCAACGGAATTTCTGCGGAGGATATTCGCTATGCCTTGCTGTCGCTCGCTTCGGGAACCACTCTGAAACAATTGAAGAGCCGCATTGGCAGTTCACTCTTTAACTTGCTTCAAGCGAGCAGTTCAAAGATCGATCCGAACTCGGCTCGCGATGTTCTAGCCGAACATTTTGAGATCGATGAGGCCGAGTGGGCGGACGACGAACCTGAGGTCATGTCGTTCGGCGGCAGCCGTGTGAGTTTTCCCAAACGCTTGCGTGCAAAACGTTTGCCTGCATACTCGCCGCGATATAACCCTGTGAGTTCATTCGCCCTACGCTAAGGCGTCAGTCTATGCCGCTTGGATATTTCAGCCTGATCCTGCACGCGCACCTTCCGTTTGTGCGGCATCCGGAATATCCTGAATTCCTTGAGGAAGATTGGCTCTACGAGGCGATAACGGAAGTCTATCTTCCGCTCATCTTTATCTTCCAAACGCTGCATGAGAGCGGCGCGAGCCCGCGTCTTGCGATAAATATCTCTCCACCGCTTTGCGAGATGCTGGCGGATGAGCTTCTTCAGACGCGCTACACCGCTCATCTCGAAAACCTGATCGAACTCGCGAAAAAAGAGGAGGTCCGCACTCGCAGCGAGGCCGCGGAATTCCACGATGTCGCACAGATGTATGTCGAGAACCTAACGGCGTCTCACGCATTGTGGAATGATCGCTATAAGCGAAATCTTCTCAACGCCTTTCGCGAGCTGAATGACGAGGGTGTGATCGAGATCATAACTTGTGCAGCTACGCACGGTTTTTTGCCGCTGATCTCTACGCCGGAAGCAAAGAACGCGCAGATCGAGATCGCAGTTAACAACTACCGCAAGCATTTCGGCCGTCAGCCTCGCGGCATTTGGCTTGCCGAATGCGCTTACGAGAAAGGTGCGGAGGATCTCTTAAAGGCGAACGGCATCGAATATTTCGTCTCAGACACGCACGCCATCCTTTACGGCAGTCCGAGGCCGAAATACGGTGTTCACGCACCGATCGTTTGCCCTAATGGAGTCGCTGTATTCGCCCGTGATGTCGATACGAGCCGACAGGTCTGGTCGGCGGAGAGCGGCTATCCGGGCAATGAACTTTATCGAGAGTTCTATCGAGATATTGGTTGGGATGCGCCTATCGAATATTTGCTGCCGCACCTGCATTCGGACGGTGCGCGCCGCCATTTAGGGTTGAAATACCACCGCATTTCGCCAAAGGGCACTCCGCAGGATCGCAAACTCCCGTATATTCCATCGCTCGCCAGACAGCAGGCAGCGGACGATGCCGCAGACTTTATCGGCAAGCGGATCGAACAGGCAAAGAAACTCCGTGAAACATTCGAGGGCCATCCGCCGCTTGTTGTCTCCCCTTACGATGCAGAGCTCTACGGTCATTGGTGGTATGAAGGCCCGCAGTTTCTCGATTTTTTCTTCAAGAAGATGCACTTTGACCAGGAAGATATACGATGTGTCACGCCGGGCGACTTCCTTGACTCCGAACTGCCGATCCAGGTTCAGGAACCGATCGCATCATCCTGGGGTGAATCCGGCTATTACAAGGTCTGGCTGAACGAAGGCAATTCCTGGATGTACCCTTATCAGCACGATGCCGAAAGGCGAATGACCGCTCTCGCAGATCGATTCGGAGGCGACGACTCATCTGTCTCGGAACGGGAAATTCAACTCCTTGACCAAATGGCCCGTGAACTCCTGCTTGCGCAATCTTCTGACTGGGCGTTCCAGATCTACCAAGGGACGACCGTACAGTATTCGACACGTCGCTTTGAATCGCATATTCAGCGGTTCGGGCTCATCGCCGATATGCTCGAGTCGGGAAATGTCGATGACGAACTCTTCGCGGAGATCGCCGGCCGCGACAATATCTTCCAAGAGGTCGATTTCCGCGTTTATCGGTCGCGCTGACGAGCTCTGAGTCCAATTTTCTAAAGGTTACTTGCCTTACGTTTTTGCGGGCTATATCATTTTTTTAGACCGATAGGAGAAATTCATGACAGAGAACGGCGTTGAGATCACGCCCGCAGAAGGAAAACTTGGTATTTTGCTCGTTGGCCTTGGTGCCGTGAGCACGACGCTTGTCGCCGGGGTTGAAGCTGTAAAACGAGGGCTCTCACAACCGGTCGGCAGCCTTACTCAGATGGGCACGATCCGACTCGGAAAACGGACCGACGCCAATTCCCCACTTATCAAAGACTTTGTCCCGCTTGCCTCGCTCGATGACATTGTATTCGGCGCTTGGGATATTTTTACGGACAATGCTTTCGATTCGGCAACGAACGCGGGCGTTCTCGACCGTACGCTTCTGGACCAGATCGGCGAACCACTTGCCGCTTTGAAACCGATGCCGGCCGTCTTTGAACAATCATGGGTCAAACGGCTGCATGGAAATAACGTGAAGACCGGCAAGTCAAAAATGGATCTTGCCGAACAGCTCATCGCCGACATCGCGCGTTTTAAGGCTGAGAAGAACTGCTCGCGGCTCGTAATGGTGTGGGCCGCATCGACAGAGATATTCATCGAGGAGAGCGATGTGCATCGTTCGATAGAAGCCTTTGAAAAAGGCCTTTACGACAGCGATCCGAACATCGCCCCTTCGATGATATATGCATACGCGGCCATTCGATCGGGCGTTCCGTTCGCTAACGGCGCGCCAAATTTGACCGTAGATATCCCTGCGATCGTAGAGCTTGCCGAAAAGAACAATGTTCCGATCTGCGGTAAAGATTTCAAGACCGGGCAGACCTTGATGAAGACCATCATCGCTCCTGGCCTGAAAGCGAGAATGCTCGGCCTCGACGGTTGGTATTCAACAAATATACTCGGCAATCGTGATGGCGAAGTGCTCGACGACCCTGAGAACTTTAAGACGAAGGAAGAATCGAAGCTTTCGGTCCTCGAGCACATTCTGCAGACCGAGGTCTATCCGGATCTCTACGGGGATTTTTCACACGTTGTCCGGATCAACTATTACCCGCCGCGAGGCGACAACAAAGAAGGCTGGGACAATATCGACATCTTTGGCTGGCTTGGCTATAAGATGCAGATCAAGATCGATTTCCTCTGTCGCGATTCGATCCTTGCGGCGCCACTCGCTCTTGACCTCGCGATCTTTATGGATCTTGCACAGCGGTCGGGAATGAAAGGCATACAGGAATGGCTTTCATTCTACTTCAAAGCTCCGCAGACGGCGCCTGGACTGTATCCGGAACACGATCTATTTATCCAGTTGATGAAGCTCAAGAATACTCTGCGGCATCTCCGCGGCGAGGATATGATCACCCATCTCGGACGCGAGTACTACGGATAGCTAATGCAGGGAGCAATAGTTTGATTGCTCTCTTGTTTCCACAAAAATCGTACAACGTGCTTGCGCTGATTTTACGTTGTATGTTAATTCTAGGAATGGAACGGGTCTTCATGCCTGTTCCATAAACTCTTTTGATCGTGCAGGATGCTAGCCCTGCGTTTGATCAGCCAACTAATTACAAATTGAAATCATCATTAGTGAGGACGGAAATCGTCTTGCTCAGCTAATGTAGTGAGACGAACTTCCGGGAGCGGAGTTTCTCCGGATCTTTATCGCCGATAAGGCATTGTGGAGCTATACAGCAAATGAATAAGGAAGGAGCCAGGAAGAAAACCATGGAGGAAAAAGGCGTCTTACTTGACCCCGATCGTAAGAGTCCAAAAGCGGCGGACTTCGAAGATCGCCTCTCGCGTCTCATTGTTGGTCAGGAGAGGGCAGTTAGGCGGATGAGCGGCCTTTTCCAGATATATCTCGCCGGTATGAACAACCCGTCGAGGCCGATCGGCACAATGCTTTTCCTCGGGCCAACAGGCTCGGGAAAGACTCGCGTCGTTGAGGCAGCAAGCGAGGTGCTGTTCAATGACCCGCACGCGGTCGTTAAGATCGATTGTGCGGAGTTCCAACACTCGCACGAGATCGCTAAGCTCATCGGCTCACCTCCGGGATACCTCGGCCATCGCGAGACATCTCCAATGCTTACCCAGGAGAATATCGATAAGGCCCACACCGAGGAGAACAAGCTCACTTTTGTTCTTTTTGACGAGATCGAAAAAGCTTCCGATTCGCTCTGGCAGCTTCTGCTCGGCATCCTCGATAAGGCGACCCTTACGTTGGGTGACAATCGACGGGTCGATTTTTCGAAGACCGTCGTCATCTTGACGTCGAACCTGGGAGCCCGCGAGATGTCCGAGATGATCTCCGGCGGAATAGGCTTTGCTCCTACCAAGCAGGATAAGACGAAAGAAGACAACGAGATCGACACCAAGATCTACCGGACGGCGCTCGAGGCCGCGAAGCGAAAGTTCTCGCCGGAGTTTATGAACCGCATCGACAAGGTCGTTGTGTTCCGCAGTTTGAAGGAACACCACCTTCGTCAGATCCTGGACATAGAACTCGCGGCAGTGCAGGACCGCATCACGGAATCTGCGGGAACGAAATTCATATTTGAATGTTCAGACAAGGCCAAAGAATTTTTGCTCAATGAGGGCATCGACCTTAAGTACGGAGCCCGTCACCTCAAGCGTGCGATAGAACGATACCTTGTCTATCCGCTCTCAAACCTCGTCGCGACCGAGCAGGTCGAGACCGGCGATCTTGTTCTGGTCGATTTTGACGAGGAGAAGGACGGCCTGATCTTCACCAAGCAGTCCGGCAAGATGATCATCGCCGAACCTGAGGAAGAGCGAGAGGACGATATGGCCCCGCTCGTCAGCGCGGACGGTGTTGGCGTTCCGCTGCCTTCGGTGGCGGCCGCTCCGCAAATGAGCCGGTCAAAGGACGGTGACGGCACGCAGGAAGCTTAACGGGTCAGCGTTAACGATATCTCCAAACCGGCCAAAGGCGGCTCTCGATGAGCCGCCTTTCTTTTGGCCAACATATATGCGTTGTCATATATAAGCGGCATTCCCATTTCTTTGGCCTAAAGAACGTCTAAAGCCTGCAATATGTCGTGCCTGATATCTTCGAGGTCTTCGACGCCAACTGAGAATCGTATGAGGCCTTCGCCGATCCCAGCGGCGCGCCTTTCTTCAGGCGACAGCGTTGCGTGCGTCATCGACGCGGAATGTTGAACGATAGATTCGACGCCGCCAAGCGAAGTCGCTAACGCACAGAGTTTTAAGCCGTTTACAAACTTTTGCCCCCGTTCGCTCGTTCCCAGATCGAATGAGATCATCCCGCCAAAGCCTGGAGACATCTGCTGCACGGCGACCGCGTAATTCTGATGCATGGCTAGTCCCGGATAATAGACTCTCTCGACTTTGTCATCGGCCGCTAACATATTCGCTAAGGCATATGCGTTCGCGTTATGCCGCTCCATCCGCAAAGCCAGTGTTTTAATACCGCGTAGAACGAGCCATGCGACCTGCGGGGCAATATTGCCGCCAAAAAGCTTGCCGCCTTTCTGCCGAGCTCGCTCGATCAGGTCAGCTCGCCCCGCAAGAAGTCCGGCCGTGAGGTCACTATGCCCGCCCAAGTACTTGGTCGCACTGTGGACAATAAGGTCGATCCCGAATTCAGAAGGTCGTTGGTTGAATGGGGTTGCGAAAGTATTGTCGGCGAGCGTTATGATACCGCGAGCTTTAGCTATCTCCGCCACTGCTTTGAGATCTGTTATCTGCAGCAACGGGTTGGACGGGGACTCGATCAAGAACAATCTTGTGTTGCTCTTTGCCGCATTTGCGTATGCTGTTGCGTCCGACGCATCAACAAATATGGTCTCAATACCAAATTCCGACTCGATGAACTTCAGAAAGGTCTGTGTGGTCGAATATCCCGAGACGGGAGCGACAAGGCTCTCACCGGCCTTAACATTCGTAAGTACAGCCGCAGAGATCGCCGCCATCCCGGAAGCGAACGACAGGCCTGCCTCGGCATTCTCAAGCTCGGCGATACACTGATCAAGAGCATCTGTTGTCGGATTTCCGACCCTTCCATAGTAAAAGCCAGGCTTTATCTCGTTATGAATCGCAGCTGCTTCGTCGGCATCCGGAAAAGCATAGACCGAAGCGTTATAGATCGGGACGGACAAGGCCCCATGGTCCTCAGACCGATCGATCCCCGCGTGGACCACCTTAGTGAAAATTGAATTCTTACTCATAATATTGGGATTCCGGTTGCAATAATATATTCGTCTAACGTAATATGTTTACGAGGGAGGCATCATTCTCAATGGCGAACAATGCAGATAACGCTCTTTGCTCTCTTTTTCTTGCCCTTTCCGACCCAACTCGTCTCAAACTTATTCGTTTAATGGCCGGCGACGAACGATCTGTCGGATTCCTCGCCGAACATCTGGGTGAAAGCCAGCCAAAGATCTCGCGCCACCTCGCATTTCTCCGTGACCACAGTGTCGTAACAACACGTCGTGAAGGCAAACACATCTATTACCGCATAAATGACGCGTCAGCGGAAGACTCTGCCGTGCTGTGCGTTGTCACCGGCGAGCGGCCCATAAGCTCGCTTCAATCGAATCCGGATGGACCATCACAACATATTCGCCCATACGCATATGTTACATCCGACGATGAGCTTCCTGTTTTTCTGCTTTGAAGGCCTATTGCTTAGGACCTTCGGGTAAATAACACGCCAGAAACTCTTTATTGCCTTCGGCCCCAAGGATCGGCGATGGGATCGTCCCGAGCACACGCAACCCCAGGCTCTCTGCACAGGAGTTCACCTCATTTACGACCCTTTGATGCTTTTCTTCCTCGCGAACTATCCCGCCCTTACCGACTTCGCCCTTCCCAACTTCGAACTGCGGTTTGATGAGAACCACCGCTTTCCCATACGGTTTCAACAGTCCGGAGAATACCGGCAGGATCTTTGTGGCGGAAATGAACGATACGTCCATCACGATCAGGTCAAAGTCATGACCGCCGGCGTCCGCAAGGCTAAGGGTACGGGCATTCGTATTCTCAAGCACGGCAACACGCTCATCGCTCCGCAAGCGCCAATCGAGTTGGTTAGTGCCGCTATCGACTGCGACCACCTTATGGGCACCGTGCTGCAAAAGGCAATCAGTAAAACCGCCCGTAGATGAACCGATGTCCAGGCAATTATATCCGGTAGGATCGATCGCGAAATATTCGAGGGCGGCCTCGAGTTTCAAGCCGCCTCGGCCGACGTAACGCATTGTTGCCGCGTCTTTAAGCCTAATTGCCGAGTCGAGCGTGACCCGCTCGGACGGCTTCTCGATCCTCCGCTCATTGACCAGCACTACACCTGCCATTACGAGGGCTTGTGCTTTAGTCCGCGAGGCCGCGAGGCCGCGTTCGGTCAAGAGAATGTCGATCCGTTCCTTTTGCACTTAAACACCTGAAAGACTGATTCTATCCTAACTTTCGTATCGAGCGGGATGTCGTGATAACTTTAAATCAGGGAAATGGATCGGTCGCCAAAGGCATTTGTTCGTTATGCGTGGTTCACGCTCGGCTATAACGTCCTCGTTATTTTGTGGGGCGTTTTCTTGCGTGCGTCAAAATCAGGCGATGGCTGTGGACAGCATTGGCTCACTTGCAACGGCGAGGTCATCCCGAGCGCTCCTGAGCTAAAGGCCGCGATCGAGTTCTCACACAGAATGATGAGCGCGATCGACGGGGGCGTCGTCTTTATTCTGTTTATTTGGGCCCTAATGCTTTGGCGAAAAGGGCGAACCGAGCAACTGCGTTCAACTTTCCTATTGACGACGGGCGGAATGTTCTTTGTTATCACCGAAGCTCTTGTCGGAGCCGGTCTTGTACTTACGGGCAATACGGCAGAAAATCTGACCGCTGCTCGGCCCTTTTGGATGGCCGGACATTTGATAAACACCTTCATCCTACTTGCTTTCCTTGCGCTTGCAGCAAGACGAGCGGCGGGCGGGGCGGAGCTAAACTTCAAGATCGAGCGGAAGGTGCTCATAATGCTGAGTTTGTGCCTTGCCGCGATTCTCATCGTTGGAACAAGCGGTTCGGTCGCTGCCTTGGCAAATATGCTGTTCCCAAGCAAGAGCCTGCTTGGCGGTCTCGAGCAGGACCTTTCGTCAGATTCAAATATTTTGGTCCTACTCCGACCGCTTCACCCGCTGATCTCGATAGCGACGATCATATTCCTTGTTTTTGCTGCGGATTGGCTCAAACGAAGGTCTGCCCAAGACGGGCAAATTGTCCGCTGGTCAAAGATATTGTCGTGGCTCGCCATCGTGCAGTTCTTCTTTGGGGCCCTGACTTTGCTGACCCATATGCCGATCTTGATGCAGATCGGGCACCTTTTGTTGGCGGACCTATTGTGGATCAGCTTTGTGATACTCTCCGCTAACGCTTTATCGCCGCAGGCTGTTACGTTAAAATCTGCAACAAGGATACTCGAAGCGACGTAAAGCATTATTGCCCAGGCGTCCCGGGGGATTTTCGCCCTTTTGTCTCCTTGATCTTTTATGCAGCGGCGAATACTAATAATTGACGACCACGACGACCTTGCAAGTGCCCTCGGTGAAGTCTTTTCCCACGTCGGACACGAGGTTCGATGTCTTGGAAGCCGTGAAGAGGCAATAAAACTCGGCCCGCTCGAAACTTTCGATGTCGTCATATCCGATCTTGACGTCAAGGCCGGGGTTGACCGTCCACCTGCTGACTGCGGGATCGCGACCTGCCTTCCCGATCCAGTGTTTGTTGATGGAACCGACCGTTTGAAGGTGTTTAAGCTCTGTGCTGCTCTCTTTAGACAGGAGGAATTCGTTGAAGAAGAGTTGCGTCAGATCGTAGCGACGGTCCTTGATTACAAGATTCGCTTTGTCGATAAGGCGGACGAGGTCCAGAGGCTTGTTGAACATATCGAATTCGAGCTGCCGAGCGTCATCTCGCTGATGCACATAGTCCTCGAATATCTGATGAAGCGCGTCGAGAAACTCGGCGTCGTAAAGCCCGAGCAATCGAACCTCTTCGTCGCCCTGGATGAGGCGTTTGTGAACGCCGTAAAGCACGGCAATAAGTTCGATCCCACGAAGATCGTGCGCATCGTCGCGGAGATCTCGCCTTCGGAGGCAAAGTTCACCGTTGAGGATGAAGGCGACGGATTCGACGTCAACACGATCCCGGACCCGCTCGACCCCGAAAACCTGTTCAAGACCAGCGGCCGAGGTGTTCTTTTCATTTACAACATCATGGACGAGGTCAAATACAATGAACGCGGCAACCGCCTCACTATGGTCAAGAAAGCGATCGAGCCCTCGGACCAGCCATCCTGAAAGTAGCGACACAAGCCCGATATGAAAGTAACGATCGCGCAGATCAACACGACGAACGGCGATGTCGCAGGCAATACCGCGAAGATAATCGATGCGATCGAGAAGGCAAGGGCTCAGGGCTCGGACCTTGTTGTCTTTCCCGAGGTCGCAACGCACGGCTACACCTCTCAGGATTGGTTCCAGGACCGCGACATCATCGCTCGCGTAAGCGAGCCCCTTTCCGAGATAGTTTCCGCGACCAAAGGCATAACAGCGATCGTCGGCACCGTAAGACAAAATGAGGATAACGATGGCCGACGCCTGTATAACTCGGCCGCTGTCATCTCGAACGGTGAATTACTCGGTTTTGCAGACAAGTCGCTTTTGCCCGAATACGACGTTTTTGATGATCCGCGTTGGTTCGAACCCGCAGAACCGGGCACCCATCGACTTTTTGAGATCGCGGGGAAGAAGGTTGGGATCGTCGTCTGCGAAGATTTCTGGAACGACAAGACCTTCTGGAAAGACCGTCTTTACGAAACAGATCCGACCGACGAGGTCATTTCGCTTGGTGCCGAAGTTCTGGTATCGATCAATGCGTCGCCATACAACAAGGGCAAAATTCGACTTCGCTGCGACATGGTCGCGCATCGTGCAAAACTGCAGAAGATCCCGATCGTCTTTGTGAATCTGGTCGGCGGCAACGACGGGATCGTCTTTGACGGCGCAAGTCTGATCGCCGATGAAGAAGGCGACATCATCCTTCAAGCACCGGCTTTTGAAGAGTTCGTAGAGACCGTCGAGTTGGATGTTCGCAAACCCGACGCACGCGGTATTACGGGCGGCGAGATATCCTCGATCCATCGAGCACTCGTGCTCGGGATCCGCGACTATGCGAGGAAGAACGGCTTCGAAAAGGTGCTCCTTGGCCTTTCCGGTGGGATGGATTCCGCGCTTGTCGCTGCCCTCGCGACGGAGGCTCTCGGCCCCGACAATGTGCTCTGCGTGATGATGCCGTCGCCGTATTCATCGCAAGGAAGCATCTCGGACAGCGAAGAACTTGTTGCGAATCTTGGCTGCGAATCAAGGATCGAACCGATCTCCGAGGCGTTCGACTTGCTTGCAAAACAGCTTCGCCTCGACAAACCGACACGCGGCGGCGAGTCGCTCGCTGCCGAGAATATGCAGTCTCGCCTTCGCGGGCTGATTCTGATGGCGATCTCAAACGCCGAGAAGCGTCTCCTGCTGTCCACCGGCAACAAGAGCGAGCTGGCCGTCGGCTACTGCACCCTTTATGGCGACACGAACGGCGGTCTGGCGGTGCTCGGGGACGTTTTGAAGACGGAGGTTTGGGCGATCGCCCGCGAATTCAATGAGCGAGCCGGACGCGAGATCATTCCTGTTCGCATCATCGAAAAGCCGCCGTCCGCCGAACTTGCCCCAAACCAAAAGGACGAGGACAGCCTGCCGCCGTATCCGGTAATGGACCCGATCCTCGAAATGTATTTTGAGCAGAAAGCCTCGCCGGAAGAGATCATTTCGGCAGGCCACGACCGAGATCGCGTATTCTGGATACTGAACAAGGTCGAGCATCCCGCGAACGAATTCAAACGCCAGCAGCTTCCGCCTACGATCATCGTCTCAAAGAACGCGATCGGCATCGGCCGCCGCCGCCCGATCACACATAAGTACCGTCGTGCAACCAATTGACGCGTGCCCGGCACCTAAAACCTAGATCTTTTTTTACCTGGAGGAACTACTATGAGATCAATTCTTTCCCTGTTGGTACTTGTGTGCGTTTGCGTTGTCGGCCTTAGTGCGCAAGCCCCCGAGAAACCTGAGCCGCGCGTCATTCAGGTTTCTGGCTCCGCCGAGCAGATGGTCACTCCTGACGAATTCATTTTCAAGATCACGCTTGCCGAACGGATCGAAAAGAAGGAAAAGGTCACGATCGAGGCCCAGGAAGCCGCCCTTCGCGATGAACTCCAGAAGATCGGCATCAATTCTGCGAAAGACCTCTCGATCTACGATATTTCTGCGGCCTATTTTCGCCATAAGAAGGTTACGGACGTCCTGGCCACGAAAAACTACCGTTTGGTGATCCGTGACCTTACGAAGATAATTCCGCTGCAGGACCTCGCAGATAGACTGAATGTATCAAAACTCGACCTTGTAGATACGAAAAATTCTCGTATGACCGAGATACGCCGCGAGGTAAAGATCGAAGCGATCAAGGCCGCAAAGGCAAAGGCCGAGTACCTCCTTAGTGCAATAGGCGAAAAACTTGGCAAGGCGATAAGCGTCAGCGAGGGTAGTGAGCGGACGGAGAATTCTTGGATCATTGACGGGCAGGAAGTGTCCAACTTCAGATCGGGAGCGCTCAATTCAAATAACACCTTGCCCTCAACCGCCGGCTCAACGTCCGACGAACCTTCAATCGGCTTTGCCGCAGCAAAGGTCCGATTCGAGATCACCGTAAAATTTGAGATCCAGTAAATTTTCTGCAAGAAGGCAAATATAGCTCCGTTCCTAACGCATAGGCCCTAACTAAGGGATTTTTGTAAGGGACGGAGCTATTATGACCAAATTCAACGATCCACTGAAAAATGTACGTGTCGCGAGCCCGTGTTCCGCTGATTGGGAACAGATGTTCGGCGACGAACGCAAGCGATTCTGCGGCGACTGTAAACTCAATGTTTACAATCTTTCATCAATGACCCGCGAAGAGGCTGAAAGGTTTGTCTCTGCCGCAGAAGGTCGTGTATGTGTACGGTATTTTGCACGTCCCGACGGGACGATAATTACACAGGATTGCCCTGTCGGCTGGGCAAAGTTCAAGCAGCGAACCCGTTTGATGGCGGCTGCTTTGGCATCGGTTCTGGCGACATTTATCGCTGGGCTCTTCGCGGTCAGCATTTTCACCAAACGCTCGGAGGCCACGGTCGGCACGCTCTATGTTCCGTACGCTACGCCTACCCCGAAACCTCGAACAAAACCGACACCCGACGGTCAAGTGATAATGGGCGACATCTCACCGGCGCCAACGCCCACGCCAAAGGAAGTAAAGCCGCTAATGGGCAAAATGGTGGCTCCAAAGGACCGAAACTAACTTTACTTCACAAAGTAGCCTTGCCTTGCCCTAAGGGTTCGTCCCGCGGGGTCGGTCAAGGTTACGTTTAGTTTAACGAAGCTGCCGTTCGGAAACTCGCCATCGGAGTAGAACTGTATCAGGTACTGTGAACGGAGCTCGTTCGTCAATTGAGTGAATATGCGGTCAAGCACCTGGGCGTTGCGCTTCATATTCAAGCCATTAGCGAGCTCATCCTTTGTGTCGATCGGCTGGAATTTCGGCAGGAAGGCCGTGCCGCCTGTGTCATCGGCAAACCGTGCCATATTCTCCTGCCCGAAGACACTGATCGTGTTCAGCTGATAGGAACTTCCCGCCGGGTTGATCGAATAAAATACCGTGTCCGCATCCTGCAGAAGCTTCAGAACGCGTGCACGCTCTTTCTTTGCGGCGTTATCACGAGCATCCGCAGTCATCTTTCTGAGAGTCTTCGAATCGATGGAATCGATCTTCTTGCCGATCGTCCGGTAAAGGTCCTGAATGCTTTTCGCGATGCGGTCGCTGTTCGTATCTTCCCCGTCCGAGATAACAACGATCACGCGGCGGGAAGTCTCCGGCGCGTTTCGTTTTAGATAGTCAACAGCAGCGCCGACCGTATCGTAAAAGGCCGTATATTGTTTTGTGGGCTGAATAGACTTGACGGCAGCAGCAGCGACCGCGGCCGTATCGCGTCCGTGGATCATCAACGGCGTATCTCCGATCGAGAATACAGATGCTCGATCCTCGGGCCGCATCACCTGTTCAAGGAACTTCGCGGCCGTCTCCTGCTGGAACTTGTACATCGTGCTCGTCGTCGCAGATACGTCAAAGAGCAAAGCGATCTCGAGCGGCACTTTATCCGCCGAACTGACAGTTTCGATGGTCTGCGGCTTCCCTGCTTCCAGGATCTTGAAGCTCGTCTTGTCCAGGCCCATCACTGGCTCTCCTGCCGCATCTGTAACCGCTGCGGGTACGACGATCAGGCGCGATTCGACACGTATCACTTCATCGTCGTCAGCAGGATTCGGAGTAGGCGTTGGTTTTGGCGTTTGAGCGAACGCGATCGAAGCAAACAGAAGAAGTATCGTCGAGAAAACAGCAGGAATACGTGAAGGAAGGTGAGTCATTGTCTTGGCCCGCGAAACGTTCTAAGGGGAAAAGAATGCGTTGACGGAAGCGTCGAGCTCATGTTGCTGGCTCACGGCGCTCCGTCAACGCTAAAAAATGACAACGAAGCTTACTCGTTGTCCGGGCTTGGTGAATCGGTCGCTGCCGATTTCACTTCAACGTTCGTGTTGATACCACGGCTGACGAGGAGCTTCACCTCGACACGGCGATTCTGCTCACGGCCTTCACGAGTGGCATTGTCCGCAACTGCCTGTAGTTCACCGAAGCCATACGAAGTGCCGATGCGGCGAAGCGGTACGCTGCCGTTCTCGACCAAATAGTCAATGACCGCCTGTGCACGACGCTGGCTGAGGACCTTGTTCTTTGCGGTGCTTCCGTCAGAAGATGCAAAACCAGTGACTTCGATCGTGTAGCCCTTGAGGTTACGAGTTGCGTTCGCGACCTGGTCGAGAGCAGCCTTGCCTTCTTCTGAGAGACGTGAGCTGTTGACCTTAAAGTTGATGGTCGCGGTCGTCTGAACAACGTAGTCATCGATGTCCGTGATGCGCTTGTTGGTTGCATTCACACCGGCAACTGCGGCATCAGCGGTCTCTTGTGCAGCCTTCGCACCGCCTTTGGCGGCATTCGAGATGGCCATCAGTTCATCGATCTGTCCCGATAGGCGCTGTGCGTTCTGCTCGGTGGCCGTGATGCGGTCCTCAGCCGGCGAAACGCGGGCATCGATCGATTGAGCCGTCATCAGATTACTCTTATCGAAGCGGATCTTGCTTGCTGACAATGCACCGGAGCTATCGCCCACGCCTTCGACCTTGAGATTAAGGCCGCGAACGAGAGCCGATGCCGGGAACCTGTCACCGCCCCAAAAACTATTGTTCTTAATGCTCGTATTTGGCGAGACAACAACGCGGGTGTTTACACCGACGCCGTCGCGTACGACGAAGGTATTAGCATCCTCCATCTGAACGATCACGCCCTTGATCTCATACTTCTGCCCGCTCGCGAGGTTGCGTGTCTGTGCTTCTTGAGCAAGGACACCAACGGCCGCGAACGCAAACAAAAGACCTGTTGCAAATATTCTCTTTAACATGAATTACTCCTCCAGTTCCGTATCTTAAACTTTCAACGGGGAGTTGTCGGCTTTGACGCCTCATCCCGCTTGCCGGGTTGTAAAAAGATCCCGGTCGAATTCAAAAAAGACTGACGGCATATTCCGATCACGGAGTAAAACCCGTGTTAAACACAGAATATACCACTAACTTTTCGACCGACTCAATCTTTTTTTTCCAAGATCTCTATACAGAAAACTCAGCATTTTCAAGATAGTTCTTCAAGTAGGAGAGAAACTTCTCTGCGTCGGCACCATCTACGATACGATGGTCATAGGTGAGCGCAAAGTATGCCATATTACGTATAGCGATAAAATCTTCACCATCCGCGGATGTCATTACTTTTGTGCGTTTTTCGATGGTTCCGACACAAAGTATCGCAACCTGGGGCTGATTGATGATCGGCGTGCCGAAAAGGCCGCCAAATACGCCGGGATTCGTGATCGTGAAGGTTCCGCCCTGAACCTCGTCCGGGTTGAGTTTTTTGGTGCGTGCCCGATCGGCAAGATCGTTGGCCGTGACCGCCAATTCTGCAAGCGAAAGATTGCCCGCACCCTTTATTACAGGCACGATCAGGCCCCAATCGAGTGCAACGGCCATCCCGAGATTGATATCGCCCTTGTAGATGATCTCGTCGCCATTAACCTGCGAATTCACGATTCGATGTTCACGGATGGCGGCAACGACCGCTTCAAAGATGAACGGCATGAAAGTGAGTTTTGTGCCGTATTTTGCGTGAAATTCCGCCTGATGTGCCTTGCGGAACTTGGCGACGTTCGTCATATCGATCTCGTACACGCTCGTGACGTGTGCCGAGGTCTGCTTTGAGAGCGTCATATGCTCCGCGATCTTCTTCCGCATCACCGACATCTTTTCAATGCGGTCATCCATCGAGATCGGTGCTGATGACGGTGTGAATGTCGGAGCTGTCGCAGGAACCGTGGCCTTTGCCACGCGCGTTCCCTGCGAAGCCGGAAAGGCGGGCGCACCTTTGACAAGCAGATCCTCCGGATGGAGTGCCGCTCCCGTTTCGATAAAGCTCAGAATGTCGTTCTTTGTAACACGGCCGCTTAGTCCGCTGCCGGGGATCCGCGTGATGTCAACGCCGTGCTCTTTTGCGATATTTCGCACGAGTGGGCTGGATTTTGCACGCCGCAGCTCATCCACCGTACTGTTTCCGGCCTTTGCCGAAGCGGCCGCGGCGGCAGCAACGGGTGCGGCCGGTTGAGCAGGTGCCACCGGTGGAGCCGCAGGAACTTCAGCCTTGGTGGCCGGTGTAGGCTCAGACGGCTGTTGGGCGGCGGCCTGAGATCCAGCTCCCGATGCACTTCCAACCGTTGCCAGAACCGAGCCGACCTCGACCGTTTCGCCTTCTTTTACATTGATCGCGAGCACATTGCCCGCCGCAGGCGACGGCACTTCGGCATCGACCTTGTCCGTCGAGATCTCAAGGAGCGGTTCATCTTTATCAACGTGATCGCCGACGGCCTTAAGCCATTTGGACACAGTACCTTCCGTGATGGATTCGCCCATTTGCGGCATCACGACATCGACGGACGGACCGCCGCTGGCCGCACTTGAGCTTGCAGGTGCAGGAGCCGCGCTAACCTCCACGGCTTTCTCCACGACAGGAGCGGCCGCCGGGGCGCTCACCGCTTCAGGTGCAGCTGCCAGTTTCGAAGTCGTCGTTTCGCCCGCTTGGCCAACGACAGCGAGGGCAGTGCCAACTTCGACCGTCTCACCTTCCGGCACGTTGATCGCTAGCAGAACGCCCGCCGCTGGACTCGGAACCTCGGCATCGACCTTGTCCGTCGAGATCTCAAGGATCGGCTCGTCCTTCTCGATCTTGTCGCCGACGGCCTTCAGCCAGCGGGAAACAGTACCCTCGGTGATCGATTCGCCCATCTGGGGCATTACAACTTCAACGCTCATAATCGTGCTTTTTATTAAAAGGATCTCAAATAGGTAGAATACAAGAAATTTATGCAGTTAAGAAACAAGCAGCTTGTCCCAACTCACCCTAAACGGCTCTCAGGCACATAACTTCCTTATTGGCAACACTTACAGCTCCGACGCCCCGATCTCTATAAGACTTTGCAAAGTATTCACTACGACCTTTGCAACTCTCCCTTTCTTGCCGTGCTACAAACATCACGCTCCTACGGAGCGAAACGTGCATTCGCAGCTATTCAGCCCTTTGTGTTCTTTGCGTCTTCGCTTCTTTGCGGTTTTTGCGGTTTTCTCTTATGAAACGCGGTCCTCCGGACGCCATGCCCTTACTGTCGTGCGGGCTTCTGCAACGTAGCACTCCTTGTCGCAGCCTTCTCCACCGGAGCGTCTCATCAAGATTGGGAATAAATGCCCTTACTGTCGTGCGGGCTTCTGCAACGTAGCACTCCTTGTCGCAGCCTTCTCCACCGGAGCGTCTCATCAAGATTGGGAATAAAGGAGATGTAAAAGGGAAGTGATAATAAGTCGGCCAGTTGGATAACTTTTTTCCGTGAATTACGTTAATATGAATGAATTCCGGAATTTTAGACCACAGAGACGATTTTTGCTTCTCTAATAAGAACGAAGATGAAAAAATTTGCCATTCTATCACTCTGTCTTGCTCTTTTGAGCATTTCGGTTGCGGCCCAGCGCACTCATCGAGTGCCTGCTCCTACCGAGCATCCTTCCGTTACGGCGGCCGACTATGAACGCGCCGAGAGCCGTCTGAGCTACAAAACTAATCCGCTGATCGACCGAAACGGCGTTCGAGCGACCTGGCTGCCGGACGGAACGTTTTGGTATATGGTGCTGACGCCAACCGGACGTGAATTCGTCCATATTGACCCGAAGACCGGTGCCCGCAAAACGGGAGCTACGCCCGCTGAGATCGGTGTCGAGGGTGGCGCGCCGAATATGAATGGATTTGCCAGGTTTGCTGGCGGTGTGAATCTTCCGTCGCCGGATGGCAAGCTCGAAGCGTTCATCAAGGATTGGAATCTCTGGGTTCGCGACCTGTCAACCAAGAAGGAAACTCAGTTGACGACCGACGGCCAGGAGAATTACGGCTACGCTACCGACAACGCCGGTTGGAAGCACAGCCCGCGGCCGATCCTGATCTGGTCGCCGGATTCCAAAAAGATCGCGACATTCCAGCAGGACGAGCGTCATGTCAAGGATATGTATCTTGTGACAACAAACGTCGGTGCTCCGAAACTCGAGAAGTGGAAATATCCGCTTCCCGGTGATGAGAAGATCGCAATGATCGAGCGCGTTATCATCGACGTCGCTTCGGCAAAGGTCACTCGGTTGAAAATGGCACCGGACGCTCACCGCTCAACGCAGTGCGATGATATCGCCTGTGATGGCGGTTGGAGCGATGTCTATTGGGCAAATGACAGCAACTCGCTTGCTTTTGTCTCAACCTCGCGTGATCACAAGATCGAAGATCTGCGGGTTGCAAACCCGGAGACGGGCGACATACGGCAGGTCTATCACGAAGAAAGCCCGACGCAGTTCGAATCCGGCCAGGGCGGCACAAGCTGGCGCTATCTGCCCGAAACCAACGAATTTATCTGGTACACGGAACGCAGCGGTTGGGGCCATCTTTATCTCTACGATCTCAAGAGCGGCCAGCTTAAGAATGCGATCACGAGCGGCAATTGGCCCGTTTGGAACATCGAGGATGTCGATACAAAGGATCGCGTCATATTCTTTAATGCCGGCGGCCGCGAACCGGGCGTCGACCCGTATTTTGGGCACTTCTACCGTGTGAATTTTGATGGCTCGGGCTTGAAACTTCTTACTCCCGAGAATGCGAATCACAATGTTGCCATCTCGCCCGACGGCAACTACTTCATCGACAACTTTTCAACGCCGAACACGCCGACCGTTGCCGTGCTTCGTGATATGACGGGCAAGAAGATCGCCGATCTTGAGAAGGCCGATGTCTCACGCCTCGAAAAGACTGGATGGAAGGCGCCCACACCGATCACAGTAAAGGCTCGCGACGGCAAGACCGATCTTTACGGGCTGATCTACTTCCCTTCGAAGATCGTTCCCGGCCGCAAGTATCCGGTCGTCGATTATATTTATCCGGGCCCGCAGGGAGGCGGTGTCGGCACGCGGTCATTTGTTGCGTCGCGTAACGACAACTCCGCTCTTGCCGATCTCGGTTTCGTCGTCGTCACGATCGACGGAATGTGCAATCCGCTGCGGTCAAAGGCGTATCACGATTCATGCTACGGTGATATGGCCGATAACACGCTCGAAGATCAGATAACGGGCATCAAACAGCTTGCGAAGAAATATCCTTTCATGGATCTTGATCGCGTCGGGATATGGGGCCATTCGGGCGGCGGTTTCGCGACTGCGGCTGCGATGTTCCGCTATCCGGACTTCTTCAAGGTCGGCATCTCTGAATCCGGCAACCATGACAATCGCAACTACGAGGACGATTGGGGCGAACGCTATATCGGCCTTCTCAAGGGCGATAGCTATGAGAAGCAGGCCAATCAGGTCTATGCAAAGAATCTGAAAGGCAAACTGCTCCTTGCACACGGCACGATGGACGATAACGTTCCGCCGTACAACACGCTTCTGGTCGTCGATGCGCTCATCAAAGCGAACAAGAGCTTTGACCTGATCCTCATACCGAACGCCCGCCATGGTTACGGCCAGGCGAGCCCGTATATGATGCGGAGACGTTGGGATTACTTCGTTAAGAATCTTCTCGGTGCGGAACCGCCGAAGGATTATGAGCTGAAGGCAACACCGGACTCGCGCATGGCTCAGCCGCGATAGTACGCTGCTGCTTACAGGACCGAACAAAAAAGGCTGCAGAATTCCTCGGATCTCTGCAGCCTTTTGCTAATTATTCTGCGAGCTTCTTGGTGTCTTTCTCTGATACCTCGTCGAGAAAAAGCTCGCTTACCGAAGCTTGCGGCGGCGGCAGGGCGGCCTCCAATTCGGCCTTATCGTTTTCGAGTTTGGCAACGGCTTCGCGGGCTCGGTCCGCGTCCTCGCGTGCGATCTTCAGGACGATCTTGCCGCTGTCGTTCGGTAGTTGCGAAGCTTGGGCGATGGAATTGAGCCGTAGAATGATCTTTGGCGCGACAAACAAGAAACCTTGCTTGAATTTGATCAAATGAATGTCTGCGAACGAGACGCGAACCTCTTTTACACCATTAGAAAACAATCCGAGAAACTTTGACTCGAATTCAAGTATGATGCCGGCACGCGAGAATTTTGCGATGCCGTTTGCATACGTAAGACCGTGACCGCTCTCGGCCTTGAAATGGATCACCGTAAAGCCCTGATTCATACGCGAGTGAATTTTAACACGCGGCGAGCCTATATCTACCTCAGTCATCAATTTTCCGCGAATTCTGCGGCTACCTTCTCAGACCGGCTGAACGCATACAGATACACAAGCCCGATGACGGCCGAGATCAACGACCCGCCGAAGATCGCAAGCTTCGACTCATCGATCAGCGATTGCCTGCCGGGGAACGCAAGATTTGTGATAAAGATCGACATTGTGAAGCCGATCCCGCCAAGCATTCCGATCCCGAGAACTTGCCGCCACCCGAGGCCCTTTGGCAGAGCACAAAATCCGGTCGCTACCGCCAGATAACTTGCGATGAAGATCCCGAGCGGCTTGCCGATGACAAGCCCGAGGCCGATGCCGAGGGTGTTTGGCGATGCAAGGTCGGCTGCCCAGTTCGACTCGATCACAAGGCCCGTGTTCGCAAGGGCAAAAATTGGAAGGACGAAGAATGCGACCGGAGCGTGCAGCCAATTCTCGAGTTTCTCCGATGGCGATTCGGTGTCGTCATCATCGCTTGAAAGGAACGGGATCGTAAATGCGAGAATGACGCCCGCGATCGTCGCGTGAACGCCGGACAGAAGCATCGCCCACCACATAAAAACTCCGCCGATCAAGTACGGAACGAGTGACTTAACGCGAAAGATGAAATTCAACGCAAAGAGGACTCCCGCCAAGGCAAGGGCGAGAAGCAGATACAGGATCGAGAGTTTTGCCGTGTAAAAAACTGCGATGACGACTATGGCGGCAAGATCATCGATGACGGCGAGCGCAACGAGAAAGACCTTGAGCGAGCTGCTCGCACGCGAACCGAGCAAAGCCAACGCCCCAATTGCGAACGCGATGTCCGTCGCCATCGGGATCCCGACACCGTCCTGTGTCTCGTGTCCGTGATTGAAAATGAAGTGGATCGCTGCCGGAACAATGATGCCGCCAAGTGCGGCAAAGATCGGCAGCATCGCGGACTTGAGGTTCGAAAGTTTTCCGACGAGGATCTCGCGTTCAAGTTCGAGTCCGACGAGCAGGAAGAAGATGGCCATCAAGCCGTCGTTCACCCAGAGTTCGATGCTGAGCGGCCCGAGCTTCTTATGCCAGAACGCAATGTAGTCGGCTCCCGAAGCTGAGTTTGCGATCAGGAGCGATGCGACCGTGCATGCGATGAGAAGAGCCGCTCCGGCACGCTCCGAACGCATAAAGTCGCCGAAGAGACGCACCAATCGAATACCACGTTTATTCGCCAAACTTCCTCCTTAATTCGCCGCACCCGGCCGTCTTCGCATCAAAAATTTCACGAGCCCGAAAAGGCTGATCAAAAGCCAAAAGAACTCAACGATGAATGCCGACAAGTTGAATTCGAAATACAGTGAAACGATGATGAGCGCCGCACCAGCAGCATTCAGGAACGAATACCAAAGGCTGTCGCTCGAGATACGCTCGAACTGCAGCAACAGGTAAGTTCCGATGATGAGAGCGACGCCGATCCCACCAACGATGTCGAACCACTGGACTGTCATTTCAGCTTATAGACCGCACCGTTTTCGCCGACGGCCCAGACCGCATTCCTGCCTTTTGCGGCGACGGCATTCAGACTTTGGTCGCCAACCTTCGTCCAGGTCTTGCCGCCATCGCGTGAGATGTCTGTGCCGTTGGTGCCGACCGCAATGATCGTTCTTGCGTTGATGTATGCGACGCCCGATCTGTATCCGCCAAGGCCTTTGGCAGACTGCCAGGTCTTGCCGCCATCGGTCGTAAAAGCGAGGTTATCGGCCGTCTCATCCGGCTTTTCGTAGTTCCCGCCGACGATCACGCCCGCCTTCGCACTATTCATCGCGATCGAGAAGATACCGCTGCCCGACGTGCCCCTGACGATCGGCGTCTTCACCCATTCCCAACTCTCGCCGCGATCATTCGACATAAAAACGCGTGCGTCCGCTCCGCCCGAGATCAGCATTGCGCCCATTGCCCCGTGCGTGATCAGGCAAGTTCCGCTCGCCGCGAATGCCGCCTCGCCGTCCTTTGCAGCAGGCATTCTGTTGCTGACGATCGGCTCCCAGGAGGTTCCGTCGGTCGTTCTGATCAGCCGATAATGTCCTTCGACCGGGTCGCTCATTGCGACGCAATTAGTGCGATCCCAGCAGGCAAGAGCGTCAAAGAATTTTCTCTGATCCTTATTCCTGAACTGCTCCGTCCATGTCTTTCCGCCATCGGTCGTCTTATAGATCCGCGAACTGTCGCCGTTCCCGATCGAGAGAATGTATGCCGTATTCGCATCGAACGCCTCGATGTCGCGAAAATCGAGCCGTTCCGCGCCCGGAACGCTGATCAGGTCCCAGCTCTTCCCTCCGTCGGTCGTCCGGATCACTGTGCCGCGAGTGCCGCTCGCCCAGACGACATTGCGATTGACTACCGCCAAGCCGCGAAACGACGCCTCCGTCGCCACGTTGCGTTTCACCCACTGAGCTTCACAAACACCGGCAAACAAAAACAGCGATACGATCAGAACAAGGATCTTGGACATATAAGTTAAGGATATAGAGAGAAAGGATTTCTACAAAATCGGCAGATTCACCCGCGGACACGAGCCAAAAATGGCTCGATCTAACGCTGCTACCGCCATCGCGTAACAAGATCGCGTGCGGCGTCGGCCCAATGCGGGAATTCAAACTCGAAGCCGGAATCGACCAGGAGTTTCGGCACCACACGCCGGCTTTTCAGGATCAGCTCGGTCTCGGTCCGCATAAAGAACGCACCGATAGCAAGCTGCCATTCCATTGCCGGAAGTCCAACGCGTACGCCGGCCGCATCGCGAAGGATGCGCATGAACTCTCGATTCGGAAGAGGCTCGGGTGCAGAGAGATTTATCGGGCCGCTAAGCTCTTCGTGTTCGATGAGCCAATAGATCGAGCGTATGAAGT
Source organism: Acidobacteriota bacterium (assembly GCA_019639195.1). Taxonomy (GTDB): domain Bacteria; phylum Acidobacteriota; class Blastocatellia; order Pyrinomonadales; family Pyrinomonadaceae; genus OLB17. Next base: position 278,389 of record JAHBSI010000001.1, read on the forward strand.
CGTGATCGTGTATCCACGAGATGTATTGCCGGCCGCTTGCCGCCGTGCCGCCAAGGCCTTTTCGGACAAGGCCTAACAGTGTGTCGAAAATGCCGTCGACATCCGGACTCATCGTCATCGCCGAACGCATCAGCACCTTGCGCGTCGCCGGCGTGTCGGCCTCATTCGCCGTACGTTCCCACGCGGTTGCAACATCGATACTAAAATTCCACGTATCAGGCGCGTCCTTCTCATATCCGCCGATGATCCCGGTAACATCGTCGTTCGGCGCGTCGAAGCGATGTGCGTAGATCGTCGCGGTGCTCGCCTGCAGCCAGACTTTCGGCGGGTTCGTCGCCTTACTTATCGCTTCGCCGATAACACGAGTAGAATCCACTCGCGAATCCATCATCTGGCGACGGTTTTCTTCGTTGTATCGGCAGTTTACGCTTCGTCCGGCGAGGTTGATCACAACATCCGCACCGTCGATCTCATCGGCCCAATCGCCAACCGTTTTGCCGTCCCATTTCACCGTCCGCCATTCGCGTTTATCAGGCGAACGGCCAAGCACGACGACATCGTGGCCATCGGCGTGAAATGTTCGAGCCAGCACGGTGCCAACTTGTCCGCGTCCACCCGGAATTACGATCTTCATAGACCAGCAATAATTACAAATCAGTAATTTGCTAATTACTAATTAGAGTGTTCGAACTTCAATAGACCATCCTCGTTTTTACCGTTCCGGGCACATCTCTCAGCAATTCGAACGCCTCTTTTGACAGCTTCGATTCCACGTCAAGTATCACGTAGCCGATCTCATCATTCGTCTTGAGATACTGGCCGAGAATGTTGATGCCACGGCCGGAGAGACGCGAGTTGATCTCGCCGAGCACACCGGGAACGTTTCGGTGAATGTGCAGAATGCGGTGCGTCGCTGCCTGAGGCGGGAGATTGACCGGCGGCACGGTATGTGAGCCTTCGCTCGTACCGAGTTCGAGATATTTGATGAGCTTTGCGGTGACATCAAGCCCGATGTTCGCCTGGGCTTCTTCGGTGGAACCTCCGATGTGCGGTGTGAGGATCACGTTCGGAAGATTTTGCAACACGCTGGAGAACGGATCGCCATTCTTCTCCGGTTCTTCGGGAAAAACATCGACGGCCGCACCGGCCAGCTTGCCGCTCTTCAACGCTTTTGCGACCGCATCTAGATCAACCACATCGCCGCGGCTGTAGTTGACGAGGATCGCACCCTTCCGCATCGACTTGATCGCGTCGGCATCGATCATATTTCGCGTAGTGCGGTCCGATGGAACGTGAAGCGTAACAATGTCGGAATTTCGCAGAAGTTCGCGGAGCTCACGCGTTTGCTGCGCGTTGCCGAGCGGCAATTTTGTCGCCGCGTCGTAATAGATCACGTGCATTCCCATCGATTCGGCCATTGTCGAAACCTGCGAACCGATGTTGCCGTAGCCAATTATTCCGAGCGTCTTTCCGCGAAGCTCAAAACTCCCCTTCGCCTCTTTCAGCCACTCGCCCCGATGCGCTGCCGCATTCTTATCCGGTATCTTGCGTATCAGCATCACGCAAAGCCCGATGATGAGTTCTGCGACCGAACGCGTGTTCGAATACGGTGCGTTGAAGACCGCGACACCTTTTGCCGTCGCCGCCGCAAGATCGACCTGATTCACGCCGATGCAAAAACAGCCGACAGCGAGCAGCTTGTCCGCAGCAGTAAGTACCGTCCCGGTGATCTGCGATTTCGAGCGTATCCCGAGCACGTGAACGCCTTTGACCGCGTTGCACAACTCAGCCTCGCTCAAGGCACCACCGAGCTTCTCCACGCCCGAATAGCCGCTGGCACGCAACTCCGCAACCGCCGCATCCGAGATATTCTCAAGCAGCAGGATCCTTATCTTGTTTCGAGGATATGAAGTCTTTGTGATCGCCATTCAGGGACGATTATAGCAAGCCGCAGCCAAAAGAGAGGCCGAAGCCTCTCGTTCGTTATTTTGCCTTAAGTCGCTAAAGCTATTGTTTCGCGTCGTAACTTCGACTGGAGTATTGAAATTCGTCACCTCCGACTGTGGTGATCGTGGCCGGCCGCCGTCGAGGGCTAAGCCATGTGAAAGTACAGTAACCGACGCCGGTGCCGGAGCACGTGTTCAGCTCAGGGTACGTCGAGCGAATCTGCTTTCCATTCGCATCGAGCGAGTCGTCGTAATAGGTATCGGCATCATCCCGCCGATATGGCGTCCATCCAGCCTTTTCCAGTTTCTTGCGAACGCTCGAATAGTCTTCGCCTTTCTTAAATACAGGCCATTCGGATCTTTGTGCGTACGCGGCGGAAGCCAGGCCAATGACCAAAACTATCGAATAGAACAGGAATCGACTTCGCATATTTCTTTTGTTACATGTGGATCGTCAGGTCGTGCACACCCTCGGCGGCTTCCATCACGGATTCGCTTACCGTCGGGTGAGCGTGCATTATTCTGCCGAGTTCGTCGGCTGTGGTCTCAAGGGCCATACCGACGCAGGCTTCGGCGAGCAGTTCGGTGGCGTGCGGGCCGATAATGTGGACGCCGAGGACCTCATCGTATTTCTTTTCGGCGACGATCTTCACGAAACCGTCCGTTTCGCCGAGGATACGTGCCTTGCCTGAGGCCGAGAAAGGGAATTTGCCGACCTTTACGTCATAGCCCGCCTCTTTCGCTTTTGCCTCGGTTAGCCCGACGCTCGCGACCTCCGGGTCGCAGTAGGTGCAGTTCGGAACGAGATTATGCTTGATCGGCTCGACCTTTTTGCCAGCGATCTTCTCGACAACAAGGATCCCTTCCTTTGAGGCAAGGTGCGCGAGCCAGGCCGTATCGATCACATCTCCTATGGCATATATGTTTGGTTCATCTGTCTCGCAATACTCGCTGACCTTGATCGTACCGCGGGGATTCACCTTGACCTTTGTCTTATCGAGGCCCAGGTTTTCGATGAACGGCATACGGCCGACGGCAACAAGCAGCATTTCCGCCTCGAAAGCAACATCTTCGCCTTTAGCGTTCTTGCCTGAGACCTTTACGCCCTTCTTATCCTTTGAGAGGTTGTCGAGTTTGATGCCCGTTTCGCACTTGATACCCTGCTTTTTGAAGGCCCGGGCAAGTTCCTTCGAAACATCCGCATCCTCGATAGGCACGATGCGGTCCATTAGTTCGACGACGGTCGTCTCGCAGCCAAAGCGATGATAAACGCTCGCAAATTCAACACCAACGGCACCCGAACCCATTACGATCATCGACTTCGGCACGCGGTCGAGCTCGAGGATCTGATCGGAATTCACGACCTGTTTTCCGTCCACTTCAAATCCGGGGATCGGCCGAACGACGGAACCCGTCGCAATGATGATGTTCTTCGTGTCGATCGTCTCTTTCTTGCCGTCTGCTAGATCGACCTCGACCTTACCTTTGCCGGCGATGCGGCCAAAGCCGTTGAAGACCGTAACCTTGTTCTTTTTCATCAGATAGGTCACGCCGGCCGAGTTCTTGGTAACGATATCGGACTTGTATTTTTGAACGCCCGTCCAGTCGTATTCAAGGCCTTTCACCTTTAGCCCGAAATTCTCGAAATGCGACGCCTTGTCATAAAGATGAGCCGCATTGAGCAATGCCTTGGTCGGAATGCAGCCGCGCAAGCCGCACGTGCCGCCTAGGCGCGCATCCTTTTCCTTCTCGACGATCGCGACCTTCAAACCAAGTTGTCCCGCTCGGACCGCCGCGACATAGCCGCCGGGCCCCGAACCGATAATAGTTACGTCAAATTGTTCAGCCACAGTCTATTTCCTCGTTAATATAAGTTCGATACTAAAAGCGAACTAAGTATTATACGATTTGCCTTCTTGCTAAGCCAATCAACCGTCCGAGGCCGCTAAAAGGTTGCTCTGCGCCGATCTGGCAGCCAAGGCCCCAAAATGCACGAAAGGCACTGTGCATTTGCACAGCGCCCTCAATTGGTTCGGCATTTCGCCGGCTCATTTCGTTACCGCTATTTCAATCGAATAGGGTGCACGCGAAGCGGTGCCTCCAACCTCACCGACACCATAGATCTGAATGCTGTAGTCGCCATTTACCGGCATTTTCCCTGAAAACTCCGCTGAATCGGTTCTGCTGTCATAGATGAGGTCTTCTGAAGGATCGAGAACTTCCGTTTCGAAGATCATAAAATATGCGGCTTCGTCGTTGGCAGTTAGCTTCACCGATAGGCGCTGCCCTTTCTTCAGCCTGATCAAATAGGCGTTGTAGTTTGCATAGGCTCCCGGCAATTTTCCTTTGTAAACTACCGAGTTCTTGCCTTTCGGAAAGACAACTCGTTTTACCGGGTCGCCGGCCGAGACATCAGCGATCAGAATTGTAAGCAGCATAGCCGCAGCAAAGAAAGCTCTAAGTCTATGTTGACGCATAACTGTGCACCCTCGATTCGATGTAGTATCGTTCCTTTAAGAACATTGCTAAAACTAACATTTTATGGATAACGACTCAATTGAAAAGGCGCGCGAACGCGTACAGCAACTACAGACTGATTTCGCCGCACGCGGAGACGCATTTGGCTGGTTCGACGCTCTTTATCAGGAGGCCGCAGGAAATAACGAAACGATCCCGTGGGCGGATCTCGAGCCGAATGCTTATTTCAAGCAGTGGGCGGAAAAGAACGAACTAAAGGGCGATGGGCGAACGGCACTCGTCGTCGGTTGCGGACTCGGCGATGATGCGAACTATCTCAGCGAACTTGGGTTCAAGGTTACGGCGTTTGACCTTTCGCCAACCGCGATCGAGTGGGCAAAGAAGCTTTACGGCGGCGATAAGACAGCTTTTGAGGTCGCAAACCTTTTCGAGCCCCCGTCAGAATGGATCGGAGCGTTTGACTTCGTGCTTGAGATCTACACGATCCAACCTTTGCCGCTCGAGATGCGTGAAGATGCGATCGACGCAGTGTCGCGTTTCGTAACCGCCGGCGGCAAACTTGTGGTGGTAACACGTGGTCGTGAGGATGATGAACCGGTCGGCGAGGTTCCCTGGCCGCTATCTCGCAGAGATCTTTCGCGTTTTGTTGCAAACGGCCTCCGACAGACCGAGTTTGTCGTATTCCCACCTGAAAATGAAGGCGAGGCCGACCGCTGGGTCGTCACCTACAAGAGGAACTGATCAAGCAAAGATCGCGGCCTGCTCCTCGAATTTGCTCTTGAGGCTGCCGCAAACAACGTCACAGAGCTTGAAGACCGTTTTATCCGAGATGCGGTAGTAGACGTTGGTCCCGACCTGTCGCCGCGAGACAAGATCCTCGTCCTGAAGGACGCGCAGATGCTTGCTAACGTTCGGCTGTGTCGAGGACACGGCCTCGGTCAATTCGTTAACGCTCGCCTCGCCGTTCTTTAGAACCTGCAGTATCTGCAGGCGCATCGGTTCGGCAAGAACCTTGAATCGAGAGGCGACCAGTATTAAGGCTTCGGGTGACATTGATGTTCTATTCATTCTGCATTTGCCAATATAACTATATAGTTATATACTCACATTAAGTTAGAGTATATTTTACGATGATCAAACAAGCAACAGTACAGGAAATAAATTCTTTGCTAAGCGGCGATGGTGAATGTCAGGTGATCGACGTACGGGAGTTCTCTGAGTTTAACAGCGAGAGGATCGCCGAGGCCAAGTTGATGCCGCTCTCGAATTTTGAGAGGCATGCGGCCGATATCGACCATTCAAAGCCCGTGTATCTGATGTGCCGCTCGGGGAACCGCGCAACAAAGGCCGCCGAGCGGCTTGCCGCAAAAGGCTTTACGGACATTCACGTAATCAAGGGCGGAATGCAGGCGTGGGCAGCCGCGGATCTTCCCGTCGTGATCGGAGAATCAAAGGTCTGGTCGCTCGAACGACAGGTCCGCTTCACGGCGGGGATCCTGATCCTGACGAGCGTCATTCTCGGCTTCGCGGTATCACAATATTTCTTTATAGTTGCCGGGCTCCTCGGCGCGGGGCTCACCTTCGCCGGAGCGACAGATTGGTGCGGAATGGCGATGGTCCTGGCAAGAATGCCGTGGAACAAAGCGCGCGGCAACGCGTGCTGTAATGTGGAGGCAAGCTAATGCATTTCAAACAATTCTATCTCGGATGTCTTTCGCATGCGTCGTACTATCTTGGGTCGGACGGCGAAGCCGCTATCATCGACCCTCAGCGTGACGTCCAACAATACCTGGACGAAGCGACCGCCGACGGCGCAAAGATCAAATACATCATAGAGACACATTCACATGCTGATTTTGTGAGCGGGCATAAAGAGCTCGCCGCAAGGACCGGTGCACAGATCGTCTTTGGGCAAAAGGCCGAAACCGGCTTTGAAGCACTTAAGGTAAAAGACGGCGATATGTTAAATGTCGGACATATTTGCTTACGCGTATATGAAACGCCGGGACATACACCCGAAGGCATTAGCATCCTTGCAACCGCGAATGGCGAACCTGACAGGCTCTTTACCGGCGACACGCTGTTCGTCGGCGACGTTGGGCGTCCAGATCTTGTTGGATCTAAAGGTTTTACTGCTGACCAAATGGCCGGAATGCTTTACGATTCTCTGTATGAGAAGATCCTGCCGCTCGGCGATGAGACCCTAGTTTTCCCTGCGCATGGCGCAGGAAGCCTTTGCGGACGTTCGCTTTCCAAAGAAACCTTTTCAACGCTCGGCGAGCAGCGAAAATTCAATTACGCTCTCCAGCCAATGACGAAAGACGAGTTCGTCCGTATCGTAACGGCGGATCAGCCGCCGGCACCCGCCTACTTTGCCGAAAGTGCTGCAAAGAACCTTGCGGGTGCGTCGGCACTTTCTGAGATACCTGAGCCCAGGCAGCTCTCTGCTGAAGAGGCGGCAGCCTTCGACGGCGTTGTTATCGATGTGCGTTCCGTCGCCGAATATGGCGAAGGGCATATTCAAAATTCGATCAATATCGGCCTGGGCGGACAGTTTGCGTCATGGACGGGCCAAATGATCCCGGTTGGGACCCCAATTGCGGTGGCTGCTGCGAATCGATCGCAGGTCGAGGAGGCCGTTATGCGCCTCGCCCGCGTCGGGTTTGAGACCGCATCGAATTTCGTCATTCTCGACAAAACTTCGCACTTGAAGGCAACGCCGCAGGTTTCGGTTGAGGCAGCGGCAAGGTTCGTGGCCGATAATCCGAATGCTCAGCTTATTGACGTGCGACGGCCCGCGGAATTCAACGCGGAGCATGCAAAAGGAGCTCTAAATATACCTCTCGATACCCTTTTGCGAGCGATCGACCGTATCGACCCGAACCGGCCGACTTTCGTGATCTGCCAGAGCGGCTATCGTTCAAGTCTTGCAAGCGGTATGCTTGAGAATGCCGGCGTGAAGGACCTAAGCAACATCACGGGCGGCACAAAAGCGTGGATCGACGCGGGCCTGGAAACTGAGTCCGCGGTCGCTGCCACTGCTTGTGACAGGAGGTAAGACGAATGAAAAAGCTCTTGATACTCGCGGCCTTTGCGCTTGCGATCGCTGCATGCAACGAAGCACGGACGCCGCAGACACCGGTTGCGGCCAAGGCCCTGACAATTACGGATATGTCGCCGATCGAAGCTCGGCCCGGCACTGAGCAGCCCGGTTCGCAGTTCATTGATGTTCGAACCGAAGCGGAATTTGCTGGCGAACACGCTAAAGGCGCGCAGAATATTCCGCTCGACACACTCGAACAGAGGTCGTCAACTTTGAAAAAAGACGAGCCGGTTTACGTGATCTGTGAAACGGGACGACGCTCGCTTGCGGCCTCAGAAATGCTCGAGAAGGAAGGATTTACGCGCATTATTAATATTACCGGCGGCACACGTGCCTGGGCCGATGCGGATCTTCCAATGGTCGAGCCGGCCGCGGCGAAGTAGTGCACGGATCGAAAGGGTAGGATAGCTATGCGAGATCTGATCGTAATGTTATCGATAGTCGGAATTTGGTTGCTGCTGCAGCTCGTGATCCTGCCGCGGCTTGGCTTCAACACCTGAATGCGCGGAGCCTGTGACACCGGTCGGCGTCGCAAGACCACAGCATCCAATGCCGCCGCGAACACTACGGATAAAGCTGATCGAGGCAGGTGATCCGAACATTACTATTGGTTCCGTTTAAAGTTCCGTATGTAGCCGGTTATCTCGTCATACGGCGGCCGAGCGACGACCTTTTCATCGATGGGTAACACTTTTCGGTCGGGCTCGATCGTCGAGTTTCGAAATGCCCGTTGCGAGAAAGCCGTCGCACTCTTGTAATCGATCATCTCAACGAGGCACTCGATCGCATAGGCCGGAACGGGAGCTCGTCTTTCGACCTTAAAGTCCGCGATACGTGCCCCGTTCGTGCATCCGATGCGGACCAGCGTTTCGATCTCGCTCGGCTTGGTCGGCACCGTATCCGGCTTAAGACCCCAAATATTCAGCACCTTTGCGGGCGCGATACCGTCGAAATACTGGGTGAAGCCTTCGATCCGGAAATCTTCCGGTTTTTCCAGGTCGCTGTTGTTCCAATGTTCGACGATCGCCGTCTTGCCGGTTATCGCCTTCGATGGGTCGAGAGCGACTTTGACCTGCAACGCACCGAGCTCGTTCGCCCTTTCCTGCATTATGTGATAGACGCGAGCGTCAGGCGGCGGCACATTCTCACCCAAGCCGCATCCCAGCCACACAATGCAGAAAAGTAAGAACACTACGATCACCGGAAAACGTTTAGCCATATTTTCTCCAATACCATTTGCAGCCTGAAGACATATACAGGCCGTCCAATTCGTCATTATCTGAATGTTCCTGCAAGCTCATTGAACATTTTGATCGGAAATTGAGCGTATGCCGCAGTGTAAAGTGCGACCACGAACGCAAACGCGAGTATTGATGTTATTGTCTTTTTCATAATGTCTTCCTTTGCTTACTTGTCTTCCGTCTTAGGTGTACAAACTTCGGCCTGCGGCAGAATTGAACACGCAAGTTTCGTAAGTTCGTCGATCTTCTTCAGCTGTTCCTTTATCTGCACAAAGTAGCAGCAGCGATGATATGCGTGCGTGCCCGCAAAAATCCTTGAAAAAACTTCTTTTTTTGTTCTCTTTTTTTTCTTGATTCCTTCTTTGGTAGCTGTGAGCGAGGAAATTCGGCCGTTTTTACGAAACTGCGGCAATTCGGCGAAAACCTTGACAACATTCAGCGTTTTCGTCCATCTTCTTATACAAGGACATATTCATGACCTCACAGAACCGAAACATTTATGAGTTCGGGGAGTTCCGACTTCATCCCGCCGAAAATGCTCTTGACCGAGGCGGCGACCCGGTCGCTCTTAAGCCGAAAGCGTTCTCGACCCTGGTTCGTCTAGTGGAAAATCACGGACAGCTTGTCGAAAAGGCAGAGCTGCTCGATTCTGTGTGGAATGGCTCATTCGTTGAGGAGGCTGCTGTCTCGAAATGCATTTGGGAGATCCGAGCCGCTCTAGGAGACGATTCGAAGGAAGGCGGCTATATTCAGACCATTCCTAAACGAGGTTATCGCTTCGTTGCCGATGTCGCTGTCACTGAAGCGCATTATGGCACGGGCGATGATGGCGAGATCTTCGGCGGGACGTCGATAACCACCATTGGAACTGACCCTCTGTCGGTGCAAGATGAATCGACCGATGTTGTAACGAGTCTCGCACCGCTGGCCGATGTGGGTGAGGAAACCGCTATCGCGGCAGAGTCTGCAACCTCCGCCGCTCCGGCGAAATCGCGAAAACGGCGCGTTCTTTTTCTTAGTGTGCTCGGTCTCGCGATCGCTGTCATCGCGGGCTCTTTGGTCTATGCCTACTATCGGCGATCATATCCGCAGACCGCGGCCGCAACCAGCATTGCTGTACTGCCTTTGCGCCCTGTGGTATCAAATAACCGCGATCAGGACCTTGAGTTCGCTCTTGCAGACTCACTGATCCTCAAGTTGAGCGAGGCAAAGGATCTTAACGTCAAGCGCCTATTCGCTGTGCGTAAGTTCATTGACATTGATACGGACCCTGTCGCCGCCGGACGTGAACTCGGTGTCAAATATGTTCTTGCATCGACATATCAGATCTTCGAAGGGCGAATACGCGTGACATCGCAGCTAGTAAATGTCGAGACCGGGACCTCCGAGCAAACCTTTCGCTCGGAGACCGGTGCCGGAAATATCTTCACCGTACAGGATACGATCGCAAGAGAGATAGGCAGCGGGCTGTTTGCAAGATTCGACATCCTGCCGACCAGCAGTGCGAACCCGACGCATGGTACGAACAACGAAACTGCCTACACGCTTTACAACGAAGCCATTTTCCTCTTGGATAAATATGACCAGAAAGACACGTTAAAAGCGATGGGTCTGCTCGATCAAGCGATCAGTTTGGATTCTAAGTATGCTGCCGCCTGGGCGGCAAAGGCTCAAGCATATTGCCAGATTGCCCATCAGGGCGGAGGCACCCCTGTGGAGCTTTTTTCACAAGCCGAGCCGAATCTGGCAAAGGCTCTAATGATCGACAACGATAACGTGGTCGCATTGACGATCCGAGGGATGATAAACCGCGATTACAAATGGAACCTGCCGGCTGCTTATCAAGACCTCAATCGGGCGATCGCACTTGATCCGGATTTCACCCTCGCGCATCGCATCCTGGCCGGCGCATATTACCAAGACGGAAAGTTTTCGGAAGCTCTTACCGAGGGGCGAAAGGCGGTTGACCTGAACCCTACGGGGCGTTGGGATAAGTGGTTTCTCGCCGATTATCAGGCCGCCACCGGAGACCCGGAAGAAGGCATCGCAACGTTGAAGCACCTTGCCGAAATTGTTCCCGATTTTCAACCGACCTATTATTCATTGTGGAGAGCGTGTTACCTTCGAGGTAAGAAAGACGAGGCCTTTGAATATTTCATAGAGAATAAAAAGATCTGGGAGGCAGATCCGAAAGAGATCCAGCAGTTTCAGCACATCTACGCAAGCTCCGGCTGGCCCGGGGTCCTGCACGCAGAATTCGATCTGATGCGATCTTACGATCGGCCTGATACCTATTCGACCAGGAAGATGTATATCGCCGATCTGGCTGCACAGGTTGGCAATGCCGACGTGGCATTTCAATATCTTGAGGAAGCTCGGAAGTTCCGCGTTCTCCAATTTTCGAATGTCCGGGTGGATCCAATGCTCGAACCAATCCGCAACGACCCACGATTCGCCCAGATCGCTTCGACAACCGCATTTTAAGTACACACGGGTTGGTTTGCTTTGACTCTTGCGCGGGCCCGTAGATCTGCAAGATGCTCGTACTAATATGCCATCTTGCGGCAACCGCCTTGTTGAACAACATAACTCGGCGAGTTTTTTTGCGCGTGCGATTCGGAGTAGAATTTAAGGGATGAGCGAGACAAGAATCGAAGCAGCAGAAAAGGCAGTGAAACAGCGTATCGAGACGGATTCGATGGGCGAAATAGGCGTGAACGCGGATGTTTATTGGGGTGCACAGACCCAAAGGTCGCTGCTGCACTTCAACATCGGGTTTGATGTAATGCCGCGGGAGATGATCCGCGCGTTAGGCATTTTGAAAAAAGCCGCCGCGATCGTGAATTTTGACCTCGGCAAGCTGCCTGAAGACAAGAAGGATCTCATTGTGCGAGCCGCAGACGAGGTGATCGAGGGCAAACTCGATGCACATTTTCCGCTGCGTGTTTGGCAGACGGGTTCGGGAACGCAGACGAATATGAACGCGAACGAGGTGATCTCGAATCGCGCTATCGAGCTTGCCGGCGGCGAGATGGGTTCGAAGTCGCCTGTTCACCCGAATGACGACGTCAACAAGTCACAGTCATCAAACGATACCTTTCCAACGGCGATGTACATCGCGGCCGCCGAACGTTTGAATGCCCTTATCCCCGAGGTCGAGAAGATCAGCTCGACGATAAAGGCAAAAGCCAAGGAATTCGAGGGCGTCGTCAAGATCGGCCGTACGCATCTTCAGGACGCTACGCCGGTAACCATCAGCCAGGAGTTTGGCGGCTGGGCGAATCTGATCGATCGCGACATCGAGCGGTTAAGGCTCGTGATGCCGGGTCTGCTTGACCTTGCGATCGGCGGAACGGCTGTCGGCACCGGCCTGAACGCTCATCCGGAATTTGCCGACCGAGCGGCGGCAAAGATCGCGGAACTCACGGGGTTTCCGTTCAAGTCGCATCCCGACAAATTCGCGGCGCTTTCGGCCCACGACGAGATCGTTTTTGCTTCCGGTGCTTTGAAAACGCTTGCCGCAAGCCTGATGAAGATCGCGAACGATATTCGCTGGCTCGCTTCAGGACCGCGTTGCGGTCTCGGTGAGATCTCCTTGCCGGAGAATGAGCCGGGTTCGTCAATAATGCCGGGCAAGGTCAATCCGACGCAGTCAGAAGCGATGACAATGGTCGCAGTTCAGGTCTTTGGAAACGATGCCGCGATCGGCTTTGCGGGTTCACAGGGAAATTTCGAACTGAACGTTTTTAAGCCCGTGATGATCCACAATTTCCTTCACTCGGTGCGGCTTATTCACGACGCTTCGCACGGCTTTGTCGATTACTGCATCGCGGGCATCGAGCTCAACCGCGAGAGGATCGACCATTACCTTCGCGATTCCCTGATGCTCGTCACCGCTCTCAACCAGCACATCGGATACGACAACGCGGCGAAGATCGCAAAGAACGCTCACAAGAAGGGCATCAGCCTGAAGGAATCTGCGGTGTCGCTCGGGCTGCTGACGGCGGAGAAATTCGACGAGCTTGTTATCGCCGAGAATATGACGCACCCGTAATGCTCAAAAGATACATGCACGCGAAAGAGCGGTATTTTGCGATGCGCGACGACAACCGCATCGTGCAGCCGTTCGATTGGGGCATCGAGTTCATCGAACCTGAAGCGACCGGGTGCGACCCACGCACATTCTTTGACGAGTTCTCTAAGCGGGCGATCGAGAAGAGCGATGAATTCTTTTTCTCGCCCGAGGTCACGGACTTTCACCTCGACGGCGACAATCTTACGTGGACGAGCGGCGTCGCGACCCCGTCAAAAGAAAATAGTCTGGTCAGAGCGACGTATTTCCCAAAAGACGGTGCCAAGGCCGCAGTGCTCGTCCTGCCGCATTGGAATGCGAAGGCAGGAACATATTTCGATCTTTGTAAGGTCTTCAACGACCGGGGTTTTTCGGCACTGCGGCTGACGCTGCCGTATCACGAAGATCGAATGCCGCCGGAGCTTGAGCGTGCCGATTACCTTGTCGCACCAAACATCGGACGCACTTTGCAATCATTGCGGCAATCTGTCGTCGATACGCGGTCGGCGGTTCGTTGGCTCAAGGCACAAGGCTACGAGAAGATCGGGCTTGTTGGCACGAGTATCGGATCGTGCGTCGGTTTTTTTGCGTTCGTGCACGATCTTGCGATCGACGCCGCGGTCTTCAATCACGTTTCAGGCTACGTCGCAGACGTCGTCTGGGAAGGTCTTTCGACCTATCACGTAAAAGCTGGTCTCGGCGACAATGTCGGGCTTGATGAACTTCGGCGCTACTGGCTGCCGATCTCGCCGATGGCGTATATGGATAGGCTGGCGGCCTTGCCCGAGAGGCCGCAGCGGTACATCTACACGCTGTATGACCTGAGCTTTCCGGTCGATCTTTCACGCGACACGCTTGCGGCGCTTCGGCGAAACAAGATCCCTCACAGCCGCGTTGCGATCCCCTGCGGACATTACACGCTCGGTGAAAAACCATGGGTCTATTACGACGGCTTCAAGATCGTGAATTTCCTCCGAAAGCATCTGAAATAGGAATGTTCGCGGATGCACCGCATACGTAAAACGGTGTAAGATTCAGCGTTTGGCTTTGTTGGAACGAGCCGTTTGATGGCAGAGATACCTTCAAAATTTGACCGAACCATCGATGAGGCGATCGCACATCTGCTCGCGAAGTGCGCGGATGCCCGCGGCTGTTCAACGGACGATGTTCGCGGGCGAGTTGGTCGCGCACTCTCAAAATACCTTTTTGTCGAAGGAACGGCTGTCGAACACGCGGATGTGATCGCGTTCATCGAATGGATACGCGTTGACGAACTATGTCTTGTGCTTGCCTGCGAACGAAGCGATGAGAAGGCTTGGACCGACATTGTGCGGGATTTCGACTCGACGGTTAAGTCCGCCGCCCGAAAGATCGCCGCGAACCCGGAAGATGCAGACGACCTTGCAAGCTCGATCTGGGCCGAACTTTACGGGCTTCGCACAGACAAAGACGGTGTGCGCAAGTCAAAACTCGCATATTACAGCGGACGCGGAAGTTTGGGCGGCTGGCTGCGGGCCGTCACCGCTCAGCTCGCGGTCGATCGACATCGAAAGCTCTCAAAGCTCGTTCAGGTCGAGGAAGACCGCGATCTTGAAGTACTTGCTGAGGAAGCCGGCAGTTCCGGCGAGAACGGTATCGTCTCTCACGCGGAAAGCAGCGAAGAGATGCTTATCCAGAAGGATTCATCGGACGCTGTCACTGCTGCGTTACGAGCGGCCGTTGATTCGCTGGATGACGAAAGCCGGCTGATCCTTAAGCTCTACTATTTCGATGACAGAAAATTGAAAGATATCGGCGCGGCCTTCGGCTATCATGAGGCGACCGCGAGCCGTCGCCTGGCGAAGATCCAGGGCGACATCCGCAAACGGGTCGAGGCGGCCCTAAAACGCGAACATGGCTGGACGGACGGCGATATTCAGCGAAATCTGGCAGATGTTGCGGCAAAAATGGGCGTGGATCTTGAGAAAATGCTCGCGGGGCTTGCGATCGTCATTATGCTGCAAGTTTTGGCTCTTTAGGGCGTTCTAAAGACGGTCACGAAACCTGCCGCCGTCAGGTTCGCGGTTTGAGAAGTTGGAGGATTTTTCGAACAGCCGAACAAATTCGAGCCTGCGGCGGTATTAACAAGTAGTAATGGAGCACGAATTCGACAAGGAAATTGATGGTTTGCTGCGAGGCCTTGGCCGAGCGAAAAGCGACCTTCCCGCGCCAAGCGGACCGCATGTTGATGCGGATCAGCTCGCCGCTTTCCTTGAAGATGCGCTTCCAAGCCAGGCCCGTGCTGCATTCGTCGCTCATACGGCAAACTGTGACCCTTGCCGCGAACTTCTTGCGGCAGGCGTAACTCTAAATGAACAACCGGCACGTGCTGCCTCGGCCGCCGCTGCCCCTGTTTTTGAACCAAAACGGCGTTGGCGTTTTCTCGGAATGCCCGCATTTGCGGCCGCACTGTCGGGCCTGCTCGTCGTTGTCTTTGCGGGATTGATCGGCGTTCGATACTTCTCAGAGCAGAGTAGTGGCGATACCGTCGCTGTAAAGACCGAGCAAAAGCAGCCAGAGCCCGCTGTTTCACAAGGAGCGACGTCGAATAGCCCTGTTCCGGCTGACGGGATCCCGATGCCCGCAAATTCAAATGCTGCTTCGGCTGCAAATTCTGCAGTCACTGCAAAACGGGGCGAGGCTCCAGCAGAAGCGCCCGTCGTCATCCCGCAACCATTCTCCGAGGCTCCGCGTGAACGAGTTCCGTCCGATGAGCTTGCCGAAAAGGCGGACAAAGAGGATGAATCGAAACTTTCGCGGCCGATGATGTCGTCTGCCCCACCGGTCCCGAAGAAAGTGGAACCCGAATTTCAGATCGACGGTGCTCAGGGCAATGAAAACGTACGCGCCGACGACTCTGTCGGAATGGGCTCTGTGGCTGCCAAGGCCAAACGGGGACAAGCTGAAATAACCGCAAAGGACCGAGCCTTGGAATCGCCGCCGCCAACTCGTTCGGTCAGCGGGAAGACGTTCACTCAACGCGACGGCATCTGGTATGACGCGGCCTACAAAGGCGGAAAAACCACCGATCGGGCAAAACGGTGCGATACGTGCGGAGTGTTGGAGCCGAGCCTTCAAAAGATCATTGACACATTGCCGGGAACGGTCGTTGTCGTTTGGAAGGGCAGTAACCTTAAGTTCTATTAAACTCACGGGGCCGCTCAACTCTTACACTTACCGGCCGCTTTGTGTTACAAATCTATATTACGTAGAATATTTCGCCCGCAGTTTTTGCGTTCGTCGCTCTCGGGCGCTTCGGTTTTTGCTTTAAATTTTAAGATGAAGAAGTTTTTTGTTTTGTTCTCGCTTGCGGCCATTTCCGCATTTGCGTTCTGGGCTCTCAGCCCGAGAGTTGAGGCCGATGTTCAGAAAGCCGTTGCTGCCTCACCGCATCTTGTCATCAGCCAATTCCAGGCCGGCGGCACGTCGAATGCGAACGACGAGTTTATCGAGATCCACAATACGAGCGCTGCGCCTGTCGATCTGAATGGCTACCGCGTCGTGTATCGTTCAGCGAATGGGTCGAATGACGTCGGCCCGATGGCCGTCTGGACGACCTCGACTATCCTGCAGCCGGGACAGTTCTATTTGATCGCGGCTACATCTTACACCGGCTCGGTTACGCCGGATATGACGTACAACCCGAGCTCCTGCAGCTGTTCGATGTCGGCGACTGCCGGCGGACTTGCGATACGGCAAGGCGATAACAACACGGGCGCCGTGATCGATACCGTTGGCTGGGGTGGCGCAACAAACATCTTCTTTGAGGGGACGCGAACAACCGCTCCGCCAAATTCGACAAGCCAGGGACGTAAGAATTCCGGCTGCAAAGACACGGACGATAACGCCTCGGACTTTGAGAATCTGAACCCGTCTGCACCGCGTTCAACGGGCACGACGTCCTCTTGCGGAACAAGCGGCACTGAGCTCTTTGCGACCATCAACGCGAATCCGACCACGGTCGCACCCGGCGGCAATACGCTCATCTACGTGACGACGGTTCCCGCGACCACGCCGCCAAGTACCAGCATCACGGTCGTCGCGAATCTTGCGCAGATTAACGGCTCGGGAACGCAAACGCTTTTTGACGACGGTACAAATGGTGATGTCACGGCCGGGGATAACGTATTTTCGTACAATGCCGCGATACCGCCGGAGGTCACAGGCGGCTCAAAACTGATCCCCGCCGTCGCGGCAGACGCTCAAGGCCGTCTCGTCAACATGCAGTTGACGCTGACGGTCAATGCCCCGAACCCGAACGAAGATCCGCTGCTTTTCGGCAATCCATCGGGTGCAACGGCGGATATTCAGAACGAGAACAACTATCTGATGTCGAAGCCTCAATACACGCTCTCGTATAACCGTTCGAAGGCGACGCCGAATTGGGTCGCGTGGCGGCTCGACAGCTCGTGGCTCGGTTCAACACCGCGGCAGGACGACTATCGGCCCGATCCTGCGCTCCCGGCAGCGTGGTATCACGTTCAGGACAACGATTATTCGGGCTCCGGTTATGACCGAGGTCACATGTGCCCCTCGGGCGATCGGACGAATTCTGTCGCGAACAATTCGGCGACGTTTCTAATGACGAATTTCGTCCCGCAGCTTGGTGCAAACAATCAGGGCCCTTGGAACGATTTTGAGAACTATTGCCGCTCGCTTGCCAACCAGGGCAATGAGATCTACATCATCACCGGCCCGGTCGGAAATATCGGTACCATCGCGGGCGGACGCATCGTCGTGCCGCAATACACTTGGAAGGTGGTGCTGATCCTGCCTAACGGTTCGAATGACCTGCAGCGTGTTACTCGATCGACAAGGGCGTTCGGGATCGTCGTTCCGAACTTCCCGCCGCTCAACTCAAATACGCCTTGGCGGCAATTCCGTGTATCGGTCGATGCCGTCGAGAATATTACGGGATACAACTTTTTCTCGGCCATACCCATCAACACTCAGGCGATCATCGAGCGTCGGCACGATGTTCAATAGTTCTTTATGAAAAAGTTCTTCGTTCTGGCGGCTCTTGCGGCCGCCTTCTTTTCATTCGGTCAGGCGAGCGTCTTTGCTCAGAAAGAGCTTGCGATCTCAGCGATACAGGGCGACGGCATCGTGTCGCCTTATGAACGCGAACAAGTAAAAACATCCGGTGTTGTGACCGCACGGCGCCGAGACGGCTTTTTCCTGCAGACGCCGGATGACAAAGTCGACAAGGACCCAAAGACGTCCGAGGGAATTTACGTTTTCACAAAGAACGCTCCTTCCGAAGATGCCGCGATCGGCAGTCTCATCTCGATAACGGGACAAGTGCAGGAGTTCCGACCGCGAGCAGCAAACGGCGCGACACTGCCGCTTACCGAGATCTCAATGTTCGCCGACCGCGATCGGATTCAGGTGCTCGAAAAGAGTGTGCCGCTGCCAAAGCCTGTCGAGATCACCGAAGCTGATCTCAAGGAGAATTCGATCACCGAACTTGAAAAATACGAGGGAATGCGTGTCGTTGTCCGCGAGCTTTTTGTAACGGCACCGACCGGCGGCCGCGTGAACAACATCGAGAATACGACCGAATCGAACGGGACTTTCTTTGGTGTTGTTAAAGGCGTCCAGAAACCGTTCCGCGGTGCGGGCTACGATATTTTTGAGTACGTCTTCCTGAGCAAGAGCGAAAAGGAGAAGTTTCAGAAGGAATATCCGGAAGTAAAGCTTTTTGACGGCAATCCCGAACGCCTTCGCATCGAAAGCCTCGGGCTCGACGGCGGAACGCCGCTGGATGTCGCGGCCGGCACGACGCTAAAAGACGTTACCGGCGTGATGCACTACTCGTACAACACCTATACGATCCTCGCCGACCCGACCGCGCGGCCGTCGGTTGCTGGATATGAATCGACCGTTGTGCACCTTCCCGCGGCGACTGAGCGGCAGTTCAGCGTGGCCGGAATGAACCTCGAAAACTTCTTTGATGATGTTGATGATCCCGGGATCAAGGAGGACATCGTAAAAACGGACGCCTTGAACGCGAGAATGAACAAGATCTCGCTCACGATCCGCGACCGCATGCAGATGCCGGACGTGATCGGAGTTGTCGAAGCGGAGAATCTTGCCGTACTAAAACGGCTTGCCGAAAAGGTAAATCGTGATGCAGTCGCCGCAGGCAAACCCAACCCGCAATACACCGCGTATCTGGACGAAGGAAATGACGGCCGCGGCATAGATTCCGGCTTTTTGGTAAAGGCCAGTCGCGTGAAGGTGGTTGAGACAAAGCAGTACGGAAAGGACGACAAATTCTCAAGCCCCGGTTCGCCCGAACCGATCTATCTGAACGACCGCCCGCCGCTGATGCTTCGTGCATCGATCGCAGACCCAAAAAGCGGCGAACCGTTCGCATTTACTGTCATCGTCAATCATCTGAAATCCTTCCTGGGCTACAACGACCCGAAGCGGCAGGATGCCGTTCGCCTCAAGAAACGACTTCAGGCGGAGTTTCTTGCAAAGCTCGTCGAGACACGGCAAAAGGCTGATCCGAATGAGAGAATGATCCTGCTCGGCGATTTCAACGCTTATCAATTCAGCGATGGCATTGTCGATGTCATCGGAACGATCAAAGGAACGCCGGCGGCAAAAGGTGCCGTTCTGAACCCGTCAGAAGATCTCGTGAATCCCGATCTTGTGAACCTTGTCGATCTGATCACGGAAAAACAGCGATATTCCTACAACTACGACGGCAATGGCCAGGTGCTCGATCACATGATCGTCACGGCAAACCTCGTCCCGTACGTCAGCGGTTTTGGCTACGCTCGCGTAAATGCTGATTTTCCGGAGAGTTATCGTTCTGACGCCGCAAGGCCTGAACGGTATTCGGATCATGACGCGGCAATCGGATATTTTTCGTTTGATGCTGTCAAGAAACCGAAATAGCTAGACGCATTCGAGAATGACCTGTGCGATCGCGTGTTCGCTTGTGTGCGACAGCGAGATGTGGATGCGGTTCGCACCGCTTGCAGCAAAAAGCTCGGCGGCCCTTCCCCTGAGCAAGATCTCAGGTGCGCCGAGTTCCGTTACGGCAATCTCTACGTCCTGCCACGATAGTTCGCCTCGCCAACCGGTCTTAAGAGACTTAAAGACAGCTTCTTTAGCCGCAAAACGTGCCGCAAAGCTCTCCCCGGCCGCTGCACCTTTTGCGTCGCAATAGGCACGCTCATCCTCGGTAAATACGCGTTCACGAAAACGTGGGGTTCTCGTCATCGTTTCGCGGATGCGATAAACTTCCACAATGTCGATGCCTGTTGAAACGATCATAGACGAAGACGAAATTCTAGCCGATTCCGGGTTCTTTTGGCGAGAGGCGGATGGTGTAAAGGCGCTCATCTCGCGGCAGCTCGAGGATGCCGGCTTCCTCAACGCGTTCTCAACACGGCTGGGCGGAGTCTCGGATTTTCAGAAAGACAGCCTTAATCTTGCAGGTTTCAGCGAAGACAGCCGCGAGAATATCTACGAGAATCGGCGGCGTTTTCTGCAGCTTTTCCCCAAGGAAATGCGTCTTGCTGCTGTCTTTCAATGTCACGGTTCGGCCGTCAAGGCGATCAGGGCCGAAGCTGACATTACGGATTCCGATGACCGTGCGGATGCGATGGCGTCAAACCTCGAAGGTGTTCTGCTCGGCGTCAAGACGGCCGACTGCGTGCCCGTTCTGATAGCGGACGCAAAGACCGGTGCGTTTGCCGCGGCACACGCGGGCTGGCGAGGAACGGTCGCATCGATCGTCGTCAAAACGGTCGAAATGCTGAAGGCGAATTTTGGTGCAGATCCTTCGCGGATGCTCGCGGCTATCGGGCCTGCGGCGACGGTTCGTCAATACGAGATCGGCGAAGACGTATTAAAAGCCTTTGCAGAGAATTTTCAAGATCCGGAACGATACTTTGTCCCGACAAGACCGGGGCACGCACGTGTTGACCTTCACGCAGCAAATCGAGACCAGCTTCTTTCCTGCGGCCTCTACCCGGCAAATATCTCGATCGCCCCTTTCTGTACGATGGAGCGAACCGACCTCTTCTTTTCGTATCGCCGCGAGAAAAAGCAATTTGGAAAGACCGGAAGGCTGCTTTCCGTCATCGGGAAAGCCTAGCGAACCCTGGCCGAAAGATTGATCCGCTTTGTCTTCGGCGGATAACAAACTTCGTCCGTGCAAGCCTGATATCGCACAGCAACGCGAAAATCCGCAGAATTACCCTTAAATCCCGAGGGAACAGTGACGAGGAACGAAAATGTGACGCGGCCTTCGTAAACATTCAACGCATTCCGCGAGAAGCCAAACGTCTTGTCGTGCCCTGCAGGATAGCGCACCGCACCAAATCGCAGACCGCCGCCTGTTGGGGTAACGACGGTCGCGATAAGGTTCTCACCTTTTGGCCGATTTGAATTCACGTGCAGGCCGTCGGGAATATCCAGCGTGACGGTAACGCGCACGCTTTTTCCGCGTGTTAGCGAGCCATTCGGCACCGAGCCGGAAACCTCCTGGGCGTTGGCTGCGGACCCAAACATCATAATCGCGAGGAGCAATGCCCCAAAGAAAAGACTTCGTTTCATAAATTCAAGCTGCAGCCTCGGCGTTCCTTACAACAAAGCTTTCGAGCATCACGTCGAGCTTTTCAAATACAGTTTCTCCGACCTCTTCTAGGGCCTTGATCTTGAGCACATATACGCCGTCATCCGCCTCGCCGATCTTATATTTGATGCGGCTCGGCACCTTCGTGCCGCCCTCTTCGATCTCAATAACGTGATAAGTTCGCCCGTCGATCACCTCTTTTCGGTCGTCCGCAACGCGTCCGCTTTTCTTGATCTCGGCTAGCTTGGCCGCAAGGCCGGTCGGATGGAGTTTCTTGATCTCAGCCCGAAAAAGCCTCATTTTCGACATCACGCCGGTTCCGAACTCTTTAGAGTAGGCCTCAAATTCGAGTTCCGGATTCCCGTTCAGAACGTGAAGCATCCCTTCGGGCTTATCGATCGTGAACGCTGGTGTCGTGACCGTCTCACGGTCAAAAGCCGCCGCAGCATTCTTCTTGATGCGCGTCGATGCCCACGCCATTAGAGCTACGAGTATGATGCCAAGGATAAGTATTTCCATCTAGAAGATCTTAGGCCGCCTTTGCCGCCAACTGCCCGCAGGCCGCGTAAATGTCCCGTCCTCTCGGCGTACGGACATACGCATCAACGCCAAGCGATTCGAGCGTGTCCTTGAATGCCGCGACGGCCTCGGGTGACGACGAGCTGTAATCGAGCTGTTCGGCTCCGTTGTGCGGGATCAGGTTGATCTTGCACCGGCGAAGTTTATATCGCTTTAGAAGTTCTGCAAGGGTTCGGGCGTCTTCCGTCGAATCATTAACGCCGCCGAGCATCACATACTCGAAAGTGAACCGCTCGCCGCGTTTCAGGCTCCGTTCAAAATTCCTTGCCGCCTTCATCAAGGCGTCGAGATCCCATTTGCGATTGATCGGCATCAGGCGGTCGCGAAGTTCGTCCGTAGCGGCAGACAAAGAGATCGCAAGATGCGGCCGATCTTCCAACTGAGCAAGGTCGTCGATACGCGGAACGATGCCGGCGGTCGAGACGGTTACGCGGTTCGGGACAATGAACAAGCCTTTTTCGTCCGCCATCAGGCGAAGAGCAGCGATCAAATTCTCAAAATTCAGGAACGGTTCGCCTGCACCCATCCCGACAAGGTTCGTACCGTGCGGCGTTTCGGCCCCGACACCGTAAACATCGTTGAGTACTATCACGATCTGCTCGACGATCTCGCCCGCAGTAAGATTCCCGAGCAGGCCGAGCTTTGCGGTAAGGCAAAAATCGCATTTGAGCGGACAACCGCTCTGGGATGAGAAACAGATCGTGTCTCGATTCTCCGTCGGCAGATAGACCGTCTCGACCGGCTTGCCCGCACCCGTTTTCATCAAATAACGACGCGTCCCATCGGTCGAGAGGAACCGCGATTCGACCGACATTTGCGAAATATCGGCGACCTCAGCAAGCTTTGCCCGAAAGGCCTTCGGGAGATTCGTGATCTCATCAAAGGAACGCAAACGCTGTTCGTGTACTGCCCTGAAAACCTGGTCGGCGCGATACTTCGGCTCACCGAGGCCTGTCACAAGCTCGGCGAGTTCGGCGCGCGTCATCCCTAAGATATGAGCCTTCTGCGTCACAATGCCTATTTTAGCGTAAGCCGGCGGGTTTTGCTCTCTCAGGCGTTCGCGGATCGGTGGGATCGGAACCACTCAACGAATTTCGGGATGCCGTCCTCGATCTTAGTTTTCGGGTCGTAGCCAAGCATTCTGCGGGCCTTTGAAATATCGGCAAAGGTTATTGGAACGTCGCCCGGCTGCGATGGCTGGCGGTCAATGATCGCCTTTTTGCCCAAGCTGGATTCGAGCATCTCAATGAGGCGTGACAATTCCGTCGTCTCCGACTCGCCGAGATTAAATACCTCGTGCATCGAGCCTTCGAACGACATCGCGGCACGGACGCCGCCGATAATATCGTCGATATACGTGTAATCCCGCCGTGTCGAGCCGTCGCCAAAAACCGGGATCGGCTTGTCGTCATCGATCAGTTTTGCAAATTTGTGAATGGCAAGATCGGGCCGCTGCCGTGCACCATAGACCGTAAAGAAACGCAGGCAGACCGTGCGGATACCAAACAAATGCGAGTATGTGTGGCAGATGAGCTCACCTGCCGCTTTTGTCGCCGCGTACGGTGAGATCGGGTTGAAGATCGGGTCGTCCTCTGCAAAGGGCACCTTCTCATTCTCGCCGTAAACCGAACTTGATGAGCCGAATACGAACTGCTTCACATCATACTTGCGAGCAAGTTCGAGCAGGTTCGTCGTCCCGTTGATGTTCGTCTCGATATAGAGCTGCGGCTCAAGCAGCGACGGCCGAACGCCGGCACGTGCGGCGAGGTGAACGATCGTGTCAAACCGCCGCCCTTCAAAGACTGCCTCCAGGGCCGCCAAATTGCGAATATCGGCCTCGACAAACTCTACATCCGGCGAGTCTTGAAAGAGTGCGAGATTCGCATGCTTAATAGCCGGCGAGTAAAAGTCGTTGAGGTCGTCAACGATCGTTATATGCCAGGCACCTTCGGCGAGAAGCTTCCCGACGAGATGCGAACCGATAAATCCGGCCCCGCCGGTAACCAATACGTTTTTCTTCACAGAGCATTAAAAAAGGGAGATAGGGTCGCGTAAACATAGCATCGCAAGGCTCGCATCGGCAAGCCTCCGCTTCACATTTAGTTGGCAAACCTTTGTCTCGCCTCGAATCGGGCAAGCAGTTCCTCAAGGAATCCTTCGTAACTAAAGTCGGTTTCGCTGTATCGCGGCTTGAGTTTGTACATCAGCGGCAACGCAATGCGCCACGCCATCCATAGGCGTTGGCGTTCGCTAAGGTCCCAGCGACGTCGCAGGAATATCTCCACAACCTCGATCTCGTCCTCGGTGATCTTCGAAATATCGGCTGTAAAAGTTACGGGTTTTTGTACTCGCGTCAGAGCCGGATCGGCGATCCGTTTCGAGAACGTGTCTGCAAATGTCGGAGCCTGATCGATCCGCTCGCGGATGACGACCGTGCCGGCAAAAATGTCCCCAAGCCGCTGATCCCTGCGATTCAGAAAGATCGTTATCAACCCAACGGAATAGATCGGGACTATGAATCCGGGCGCTGCATCTGCGATGCGGAGCAAATTCCTCACGATAGCTTCCCAGAGCGTGAGCGGACGGCCGTCCTCGCGCACGACCCGCAGCTTCATCAAACGTTTGCCGGGCGTCTGGCCATTCCAAAGCCATTCGAAAACGGCGAAATACGATGCAAAAAGTGCGAACACGACGAGGATCATGATCGCGGTCACCCATTTCGGCGAATCCTCGAAAAGGCCTTCCGCATTGTCGGCGCTCGCGACCCAGGCAAATATCCATGCGATCAGGAAAATGCTCAGAAACTGAATGAAGTGGTCGATCCCGACCGCCATGAACCGATTGCCGATCGAAGCGAGGGAGAACTCGAGCTCGACACGCTCGGGCGTTTCGATGATAAGAGTTTCTTCGGCGGCGAGGACGGTTTCGGGCATTTCAGCGTTCGAATATTATCTTTCAATGCCGCACCCTTGTCCATCGAAGATCGAGCTGGGCTCAACATTCACAATTCTCACTCGTGTGACCTTGTAAACCGCGTCAGCGGTTATCTATACTCTAGCTATCGGCAGTATCGCCGTTTGAATGAAAACGGATCTTGAAAATAAAGGCCTTTCAGCCGACTCCTTCCGGTTCGCGATCATCGTGAGCCGCTGGAATAGCCATATCACTTCGCAATTGCTGTCCGGAGCGCATCGCGCACTAAGAGAAGCGAACGCTTCCGGCGTTGATGTATTTGAAGTTCCTGGTGCGTTCGAACTTCCACTTGCCAGCCTAAAGGCCGCTCAAACAAAAAAATATGATGCCGTTATCGCCCTTGGGACGGTAATTCGCGGTGAGACCGTGCACTTTGATCTTGTTGCGGAGAATGCGGCACGCGGTCTTACGGATGCGAGTCTGAATACCGGTGTGCCGATCCTTTTTGGCGTGCTCGCTGTTGAGAACATCGACCAGGCAAATGCGCGTTCGGGGGATGGAGACGATAACGCAGGCTATATGGCCGCGATTTCCGCGATCGAAATGGCCACTGTACTGACCGAGATAGATTCGAGGACCGCTCGCAGTTCTTCCGCAAAATGACGACCGAAAACCACGAAACAGCCCAAGCCAATCGCCATAAGGCCCGCGAATGTGCCCTTCAGATACTATTTGCGGCCGATATGGTCGCGATGTCGTCGGACGACCAGATCGCGGCCTATTGGCGCGAACTTGGCGATGAAACTCTCGATGAGGCAACGCGTGATTTCGGGACGCAATTGGCCGCCGGCTGCCTTCAGAATCGGGACGCGATCGACGAAAGGATTCGGCTGCGTGCCGAACATTGGCGCATCGAACGAATGGCGATCGTTGATCGAAACGTTCTTCGTCTCGCGGTCTTTGAGTTCGTCTATATGGACACGCCGAATGCTGTCGTCATCAATGAAGCCCTTGAGATCGCCCGCCGTTTCTCAACGTACGAGGCAACGCAATTCATAAACGGGATACTTGACGCGATCCGCCAGGATATCGAGGGCAAGGCCCCGGAAATGACCCACGCATCTTCCAATCCATGAAAGCCGGTACAGCTCTGATCTTCGTCCTTCTCGCGGCCGTTGCGGTGTTTGGGCAGGAGTATCCGGACCGTATCGACGGCTATAAAGTGCACAAGAAGCCGATCGTCGTCCGTTCGATCGGCAAACATGACGACGACCGCGACGTAGATCTCACTTTCACCGACCCAAAGTTTGTTGGAGCCTCGCTAACTGCGGTTAAGTTCGAGCTTGGGGCACAGGTGAGTTCCAAAAGGTCGGCTTCTATCGACAAGATCCGCATCGACAGCCTTACAGTCAACGGGATCTCGGTCAAGGTCAAGGATCTTGAGCGCGCATTTGAGCTAAAGGCCAATGAGCCGGTAAAACTGCCCGAACCGTTCGCCGCGGAGGTCTCATCCTTTGGCGCCGCAAAAGCCGCATGGTCAGAACTCACTGATCCGAAGAAAATGTGGCAGGTAAAAGGTCGAGCGTATATTTTCGGGCGTTTCAAGCGATTTGGAATGACATTTCTGCGGGCGATCCCGGTCGAGTTCGACGTTTTGGTCAAAAATCCGATGCGATAGCTTTCGACTGTCAAATTCTATCGGGCTAAGTTAAAATGGAGATTTACGTGAGGTTAAGTTAAACGAACCGTGAACAGCAATACAAAAGAGTTATCCGCGTTTTTTGAAGAAAGTTTTGGCTCGAACGCCGCTTATGTCGAAGGCCTGTTAAACCGCTATCAGCAGGACCCGAAACTTGTTGATGATGCGTGGCAGACGTATTTTAGCGATCTGCTGAACGGCGTTGTGCCTCAGGATGCGACCAATGCTTCAGGTACGGCACCGGTTTCGGCACCAGCGGCAACGGCAACCGCTGCACCGCCGAAGGCTCCTGCCGCGCCTGTGGTTTCGCTCGGCGCGGACACCGAACCGACGCCGCTCACCGGCGTTGCGAAAAAGATCGTCGAGAATATGGAGGCGAGCCTTTCTGTTCCGACCGCAACGAGCTTCCGCAATATTCCGGTCAAGGTTCTTGAAGAGAATCGCCGGATCATCAATGACTATCTCGCAACACGCAGCCGCGGAAAGGCCTCATTCACGCACATGATCGCGTGGGCGATCGTCTGTGCGGCAAAAGAGATACCGAGTATGAACGTCGGCTTTGGTGTTGTGGACGGCAAGCCTTCGCGTCTCGAACACGAGCACATCAACCTCGGCATCGCCATCGATATCGAGAAGAAAGACGGTTCCCGCTCGCTGCTTGTCCCAAACATCAAAGCCGCCGAGTCGATGAACTTTGCGGAGTTTTTCGCCGCCTATAACGAGCAGGTGAAGAAAGCCCGCGACGGCAAACTCGAGATAGCAGATTTTCAGGGTACGACGATCTCGCTCACAAATCCGGGGACGATCGGCACCGCCGCCTCAAACCCGCGTTTGATGGCCGGACAGAGTGCGATCATCGCGACCGGAGCGATCGAATATCCTGCGGAATATCAGGCGATGACCGATGCCGCCCTCTCGATGATGGGCATCAGCAAGACGATCACCCTCACCAGCACTTACGATCATCGTGTGATCCAGGGTGCCGAAAGCGGCCTTTTCCTTGCAAGGATCCACGAGTATCTCAAGGGTGAACACGGTTTTTACGATTCGATATTCACGTCGCTCGACCTTCATTATCCGCCGCTTCGCTGGGCCGAGGATCACAACCCGACGCTCTTTGGCGATGCAAGCGAACAGGCCGAAAAGCAGGCGAACGTCCTGCAGCTGATCGACGCCTACCGCAGCCGCGGGCACTTGCTCGCCGACATCGATCCGCTGAATATGACATCGCACATGGCATCGGATCTCGACCTTGAAAATTTTGGACTGACGATCTGGGACCTCGACCGCGAATTCATTACGGGCGGCCTTCACGGCGAGAACACCGCAACACTTCGCCGAGTTCTTGAGATCCTGCGGCGTGCATACGCCGGAAAGGTCGGTATCGAATACCGCCACATTCGCAGCCGTGAGGCAAAGGAATGGATCCGGCACCAGATCCGCGAGCATTTTGTTGATGCCACCCCGATCAGCGACGACGTAAAGAAAGAGCTGCTCCAGAAGCTCATTGAGGCGGAACAGTTCGAGCAGTTCCTGCACAAGAAATATCTTGGCCAAAAGCGTTTTTCGCTCGAAGGCACCGAAACGATCATTCCAGTACTCGATCAGCTTCTTGAAGGAGCCTCGGCACGCGGCGTCGAAGAGATCTATATGGGGATGGCCCATCGCGGCCGTCTGAACGTGCTGTCGAATATCGTCGGCGACCCAGAGACCGGCGATATGGCCGAGCGCATCTTCGCCGTTTTTGAGGGCACGTCGCACCCAAGCTTCCCTGCGGATGAAGGCGATGTGAAATATCACCAGGGTGCGATCGGCCAGCGAAAGATGAGATCCGGCAAGGACCTGCTTGTCCAGCTTTCCTGCAACCCGAGCCATCTCGAGACCGTCGATCCGGTCGTCGAAGGAATGGCGAGGGCCCGACAGGACGAACTTCGCAATGGCGAAGGCCACACTCGTGAGGAAGTTTACGGCCGCATCCTGCCCGTTCTGCTGCACGGCGACGCCGCGTTTGCAGGCCAGGGCGTTGTGATGGAAACATTGCAGCTCGCGAATCTTCCCGGCTATCGAACCGGCGGCACGATCCATATCGTCATCAATAACCAGATCGGCTTTACGACATCGCCCGATCAGGCCCGCTCGTCGATCTATTCGACCGACGCTGCACAGATCACGCAAACGCCGATCTTCCACGTGAATGGTGACGCTCCTGAGGCCGCATACCGCGTACTTCAGATCGCAATGGATTACCGACGCGAGTTTATGAGCGACGTCGTGCTCGACCTCGTTGGCTTCCGCCGCCTCGGCCATAACGAGGGCGACGAACCCAGCTACACGCAGCCGGTGATGTACGCTCGCGTGAAAGCTCATCCCGGAACGCGTCACCTTTACGCCGACAAACTTGTTCGCGAAGGTGTTCTTACCGAGCAGGACGTTGAAGCGATGACCGAACGAACCGTCGCAAAATACGAAGGCGTACTTGCAAAGGCTAAGCAGATCGCGACCGAGAAGCCGCCGCGTGCGGTCGTTCCCGATCCGATCGTCGAAGAGGACGGCTCCGAGGTCTTTGAGACTGGTGTTCCGGCAAGCACTTTGAAGATCGTCGCGGACAAGATCTCGCTTGTCCCGGACGGATTTCACATCAACCCGAAGATGGTGAGCCAGCTTGCCCGCCGTGCAAAGATGGGCGAAGGTGAGATCCCGATGGATTGGGCGTTTGGCGAGGCAATGTCGTTCGGCTCGATGGTGCTTGAGGGTTATCCCGTTCGCGTCAGCGGACAAGATTCGGGCCGTGGAACGTTCTCGCAGCGTCACGCTTCGATGTACGACACAATGACGGGTGAGCGCTGGACGCCGCTCTCGGAGCTAAAGAATGATGCGAATCCGAAAGCAAGATTCTACGTCTATGACAGCTCGCTCTCGGAATACGCCGTTCTCGGTTTCGAATACGGCTATTCGGTCATCTCTCGAAAGGAATTGATCGCGTGGGAAGCCCAGTTCGGAGATTTCTCAAACGGCGCTCAGATCGTCATCGACCAATACATTTCCTCGAGCGAAGACAAGTGGCAGCAAAGGAGCCGCGTTGCGATGCTTCTGCCGCACGGATTCGAAGGACAAGGCCCCGAGCATTCATCGGCACGTCTCGAGCGATACTTGCAGCTTTGTGCTGAGAACAATATGCAGGTCTGTTATCCGACGACGCCGGCACAGTATTTTCACCTGCTTCGGCGTCAGGTGATGCAGGAAACCCCGCGTCCGCTGATCGTGATGACGCCAAAGAGCCTCCTGCGTTTGCCGGCGGCCACATCCACGATGGCCGAGCTCGAAACCGGCGGATTCAAACCCGTGATCGACGATCATCGCATCACGGACAAGACAAAAGTTCGACGGCTTGCCCTGTGTAGCGGAAAGGTCTATTACGACCTTGAACACGCACGCGACAATGGCTTCAACCCCGAGATCGCGGTCGCTCGAGTTGAGCAGTTCTATCCGTTCCCGGGCAAGGCGATCGCCGAACTCTTTGCGAGCTATCCGAACGCAAGCGAGATCGTCTGGACGCAGGAAGAGCCCGAAAATATGGGCGGATGGACGTTCATGGCACCACGTTTGAACGAGATCGCGGGTTCCGGCAGAACGGTTCGCTATATCGGCCGCGTGCCATCGGCGTCGCCTGCGACGGGTTCGTACGCGATCCATCATCTTGAGCAGGACCAGCTTGTTAACCAAACGCTGGAGATGTCAGCAGGCGAAAGCGTCGCCGCAAAATAACTTTATGATCCGTCCTTTTGTCGTCTCAAAACTGGTCTGCTTCGGCGTTTTGACAATGCTGGTCTTCGCCGCTCTTGCGTGCGGTCGCTCGACCGATGCTCAGGAGACAGCAGCAACGCCTGCACCTTCCGCAACACCTACGCCGGAGGTATCCAAGAGTTCGATCAAGATCGCGGCGGTCGGCGACATTATGCTCGGTTCGACGTATCCAAACGAATCGCGTATGCCGCCCGAGGATGGTGCAAAACTCCTCGAACCGGTGACCCCGATCCTTTCCGCCGCTGACATCGCCTTTGGAAATCTTGAAGGCCCAATGGCGGATTCCGGTGCGTCAACAAAATGCAGCCCGACGTCAACGCGGTGTTTCGCCTTCCGGGTTCCAACTCGCTACGGAAAATACCTGAAAGCCGCGGGCTTTGACGTGCTAAGCCTTGCGAACAACCACGCGGGCGACTTCGGTGACAGCGGCCGTGCGAGCACACGCAAAACACTTGACGACCTGGACATCAAACACGCCGGCAGCGACCGCCATACCTACTCGACCACCATCTTGACCGTGAAAGGCAAGAAGATCGCGTTCATCGGATTCGCTCACAACGCGATCACGCCGAACGTGAACGATCTCGATGAGGCCGAGCGTCTCGTGCGCGAAGCAAAGAAGAAGGCAGACCTCGTCGTCGTCTCATTTCACGGTGGCGCCGAGGGCACGGACCGGCAGCACGTCCCGAATGCGACCGAGATCTTTGCGGGTGAACGTCGCGGCAACCTTCCCGCTTTTGCACATCGAGTCATTGATGCCGGAGCCGCACTTGTGCTCGGCCACGGCCCGCACGTGATGCGTGGAATGGAGCTCTACAAGGGCCACCTGATCGTCTATTCGCTTGGGAATTTCGCGACCTACGGCTGGTTTTCGCTCGCCGCGGAGACGGCGTTGAGCGAGATCGTTGAGGTAGAGATCGGACCTGACGGCAAGTTTCTCGAAGGCAAGATCACCGCTCTCAAGCAGGAAGGACGAGGCGGGCCCGTGCTCGATCCGACAAACAGATCGATCGAGGTCGTGCGTTCCCTTTCCCAGGCCGATTTTGGGCAAAATTCTCCAAAGATAGCCGACGACGGCAAAATTACGCTAAAATAACTTCCTCTCGGAGGTTCATTTTGTATGGCCCGTCCGCTCGTACTCGTGCTCGACGGCGTTGAATTCCCCGTCGGCATAACGAAGGTCGATCGTGACAAACTCTACGGCAGGATCGAGATCGAGGCTTTCGATGAAAAAGGCCGCGAGGCGGAGTTGCGTATTTTGGCGGCCGACGGCAAGACCCTGATCAACAAGGGCGGCACTGCGCTTGCCACGATCACCGACAAAGGCGACTCGGTCGATCGCAATGAGTTGATCCCGATCACCGAAGACGGTGACGAGATCGAACAAGTTCCTTCGTCATTCAATCAAAACAACATCCTCGAAAAAGCCAAAGTTGACGACTATCTGCTCCAGATCGTAAAAAGCGTGTATCTCGTCAGTCCGTTCGAAGACGCTGATATTTCGCCGCTGATCGATCAGGTCTCGGCCGGGCAGATATACGGATTTCCGTTCAGTTATCGCGGCGGCGTTGAATACGACAGCGCATATCTTATCGGCAGCGGAAAGGACGCTTTCATCGTCACCGGCAAGCAGGCCGAGCTTGATTTCATCAAGCTGAACGAGATCGCCGTACTAAACAACGACGAAGAAGACGAGATCTCGGTCGATGATCTTGATTTTGACCTGATGTAGTTTTTAATCGCGATGTCGATAAATATCAACAACCAGAAGAACCGTGATGCAGTCGTTGCGACCGAGGCCTTGATGCCGCGGCGTTCAGTGCGGTATCTGAACGAAAAGGGCCGTCCGACCTCGACAAAAAAACTCCTGAAGACCGACGTCGAACACGACCTGCCCGAGCTTCTGAAAAAGAGCAAGAAGATCGAAAAGGTCGCGTCAGCCTTGATAAAAGGCGACCCGGAAATAGACATCGAATCTTTCGGGATGTTCCTATCCGACCTTTCGCGCGTTTATGTGACGGCAAAAGGAATCGTCCATTTGATCGAGGAGATCGAGGTCGTTTACAACCCCGACGGAACTGAACGGGAACGTCGTCCCCGCATCAAAGAACCGCAAAATATGAACGGCGAGTTCCCGATGCGTTGGACCGGCAAGTTCATCAAAAAGGACGAAGCGATTCACAAGTTCGTCTTTACGAACAAGAAACAGCTCGTTCACGTAAACGGCCTGACGTTCGATTTTCTATACGAGATGGCAAAGGAACTTGCCGAAAAGAACGCTCTTTTACTTCTTCGCGGCGGCGAGAAAGGGAATGAGGCGCTAATCATGAACCGCGGCGGCAAACCGTATAACGCGTTCCTAGAGGGCCGGATCAAGGGAGATGCTTATTGCCTTATCCTGCACCTCTCAAACATGGAGCTAAAGCGGCCGGCGATGCTTGCAGATGCATAAACTCGACTTCAACAAAAAGAAATTCACCTGCAAGCACGGCTATTGCACCGGAAAGGCGATCGACCTTGCCGATCCGTCGCTCCACGTAAAAGCACAAGAATACAAACGGCGCGTCAGCAATATGATGCGTGCGATCTCGCCCGAAGATATCGCCCGCATCCCAAAAGCGAGGAATTATTCCGTATCGAGAAAATACGACGGCGAGAACGCGATGCTGTTCTTTGACGGCAGCCGGATGCTTTCGGTAAATGCCGGCGGGACGGTTCGCGTGGGGCTTCCGGCCTTTGATGAGGCTGCGGAATTGTTGAAGAAAGCGAAGGTAAGGTCCTGCACACTAGCCGCCGAGATCTACGTTCAAAAGGGAGCGTCCAAGGCGCATCCCGTGCAGCAGGTCGTGCGTGTACTTCGAAATCCGCCGTCAAAGGAAAAGCTCGAGGACCTCGGCGTTGCGGTATTCGACGTGATAGAGGCGGACGGCGAACAGGCTTCGAGCGTTGTCGAGGTCTATTCGCTCCTTGCAAAATGGTTCGGTAAGGCGAAGCGGATCCATCCTGCTGAAAATCGCTTCGTTGATAAAACGGAAGCCCTTATGCTGGCCTTCACCGAATGGGTCGTTGGCGACGGAGCCGAAGGCCTCGTCGTCCGCAACGATCAGACCGGTTGGTTCAAGATCAAGCTCCGACACAACCTTGACGTTGCCGTTATCGGTTATTCCGAAGGCACGGACGACCGCAAAGGTATGCTGCACGATCTCCTTGTCGCCGTGATCCGCGAGGATGGCACGTTTCAGGAATTCACGCGTGTAGGCGGCGGTTTCACCGAAGAAGACCGTAAGACGATCGCCGCTGAACTAAAACGCCGCGTTGTCCCGTCGGATTATGTTGCGGTCAACAACGATTATGTTGCGTACGAGATGATCCGTCCCGGCCCGGTGATCGAGATCTCGTGCCTTGATCTTATCGCCGAACGTGCGCGCGGCGGCCCTGTGAAGCGAATGGTGCTCGATTGGGACGGCAAGAAATATACCGCCCTGCTTCGGATGCCGTTGGTGAGCGTTATCTCGCCGCAGTTCATCGGCATTCGCGACGATAAGGAAGCGGTCGCCGACGATGTTTCGATCAGGCAGGTGACCGACCTCATTACGATCCCGGACGCTGAAAAGTCGGCTCACGCAGACGATGCCCCGGAGAGCGAGATCCTGGAACGCACTGTTTACACCAAGGTGATGAAAGGCAACACGATGGTCCGAAAGCTTCTTTTGTGGAAGACAAATAAGCAGGATCGAGGCGACTTTCCCGGCTATGTCGTTTATCTGACGGACTTTAGCCCGAACCGCAAAGACCCGCTTGAGCGCGACATCAAGATCTCGAACAACGAAAAGACCGCCCGGAAGTTCTTCAAGGAACTTGCCGAAAAGAATTTCATCGGCGGTTGGGAAAAAGTGGAATAGAACGACCGGATGGCTGCACCGTTTTTCGAATTTGCAGGCGACAAACGCCTTCTTTGGATCGCACAGGAATGGGTGCGGCATTCGGACGATCTTGCCGACTGGGCGATGGAACGGCTCGTTAACCGCCGCGATGTATGGAGCCAATACACGCTTCGTGACGGCAAGATCGGTGTCGTGATGCTGCCGATACCGGAACGCCGCAAACTTGGCACCGATATGGTCACCCACACCAAGCTCGCGCGTCATTTTGCGGCAAAGTCTCCAGCCCATCTCATCGGGCTTTTCTCGATCAGCGATCACAGCACCTGCAAATGGTTCGCGATCGATGTCGATCTTCACGACGAATCAGTACCAAACGCCGGCGAGATCGCGGGTGCGAATTTCGAGGCGGCGTACGCGTGGGCCGAGCGGCTTCGCGAAATGGGAATGGACCCGATGCTTCTTGACAGCAACGGCGTTGGCGGCTATCACGTTTGGGTCCTTTTTGACAAAGAATATCCGCTTGCCGATGTTTATGATTTCGTGGACGAGATCCGCAGCGAATGGCAAAGTTTTAACCTGCCGCGAAAGCCTGAAATGTTCCCGCCAAAACGGCAGGTCGCGCCCGACGATCTTCCATACACGCTGCGGGTTCCCGGCCGACATCACACGCGGCATCACTACACGCGGATCTGGAATTTTTACGCGCTTGCCGGCGAGAACGACTGGCTAGAAGGCGGCGAGGCCATCGAGGCGATGATGGCAACGCGGCCGTCAAAGCTGCCAAAGCGTAAGAAAACAAGGCAAAAAGCAACACTTAAGCCGGTACCAAAGCCGAAGAATACTGCTAAGACTGCGGCAAAGCGCAAACCTCGGGTCTGTGTTGACCTCGATGGTGTGCTTGCTCAATACGACAAGTGGCGCGGTGTCGATCACATCGGTGAACCGGTCGAGGGAGCCCTTGAGTTTATGAAGAAGCTCTCGCGTTTTGCCGAGATCACGATCTTCTCTTCTCGTTGCGCTCAGGATGTGCTCGAAGGCTCGATAATTACGCCGGGCCAGCTTCGCGTTCGCGTGATCGAGTGGCTCGATAAGCATAAATTCCCCTATTCGGACGTTTACATCGGCCAGGGAAAGCCGCGTGCCGCTGCCTTTATCGACGATCGCGCCGTACTTTGCAGCCCGCAGAACGACGAGGATGCGTTTGAAACGGCTCTCGCGCAAACTCGCATTCTTGTCAAAAAACCTCACGGCCTGCCGAACAAGACAGTTACGCGTTCGGCTTAAGCGCTTAATTTTTTCCTTGTCTTTGCCCTCCGCCTATGTTAGAAACATTCAAGTAACGTCTTCAGCAGCCAAAGCTAAACATTGCAAGGAAAATAAATTAGTGACTGAAAATACGTCATTCGACGTGGATCCCCTCGTCGAAAATGTGTCCCCGGAACCGGCGGTCGTCGTAATTGCCGGTGATTATCTGAACAAACTGACGGGCGAGAAGATCGAGCGCGAGTGCAAAGACAAGCTCGATGCGGGTGCAAGGGAGATCGTCGTCGATTTCTCGCAGACTGAAATTATCAACTCGATCGGCATCTCGATCCTGCTGGGCGTGATCGACAACGCCCAAATGGCCGGTGCAAAGGTCGTCTTCTCTGACCTAAAGCCCGAATCTGCTGAGCTTTTCGACATGCTCGGCCTTACAAAACACGTTACGCTCCAATAACTGCCACACGAAATGATCGAACAAAGCCCAAAGCTCATTCATGCCTTCGGCGCACTCGCCGAACTCGGTCAGGAAGTCGCCAACAAGAATAATTTTCAGGAAACGATACGCACGTCGCTGCATTTGCTTTCCGGTGCATTGGGAATAATGCGCGGCGGCGTCGCACGTTATTCGCGGTATGCACGCGAGATGAACATGCTCGCGATCCGCGGGCTCGGTGATGAATTCCCGCTTTCGCTCTCGGTATGCGTCGAGGATGAACGTCAATTCCTCACGAACGGTCTGAATGCGATAGACGCACACGCGGCCCGCGTACTGCCTTTCTTTCAGGTATATGCCGCGAGTTTTGAACGACGGCATATCGAGCTTTTCATTCCGCTGATCATTCGCGACGAGATCGTCGGCGGGCTTTTCCTGGGCGAAAAAGCGACGGGTGAGCCGTATTCTTCGTACGAAAAAGAGATCATCTGCGCTATGGGCAGGCACATCGGCGTTGCTATCTCGCAGCGGAATTTACTGGCCGAGATCGAGCGTCACAGCGAAGAGAACCGCAGGCTCTTTGAGGACCTTCGCCGCACTTACGCCGATACGGTGAAGGCGTTCGCAACGGCGATCGACTGCAAAGATAAATATACCGAGGGGCATTCTGTTCGCGTCGGAAAATATACCGAGCTGATCGCACGAGAACTTGAATGGTCGCCCGAGCAGATCGAGGGTGCGGCAACCGCAGGCTATCTGCACGATGTCGGCAAACTTACCGTCGAACGCAAGATAATCAACGCTCCGTACCGCATAAATGCAAAGGAATCTGCCGAACTCAACAAACATCCGAGCGTCGGTTACGAGATCCTTCAGGCGATACATCATCCGTTTACGGACGTGCCGCTAGCGGCGAAATATCACCACGAACGCCTCGATGGCCGCGGATATCCGGACGGGCTTTATGACCGCGAGATCCCGTACATCGCGAAGGTCGTAAATCTCGCTGATTCGTTCGACGCGATGACGACCGATCGCCCGTATAAAGCACGCCGGGCGGCTATCGACGTCGTCGATGACCTGCGGCGTAACGCCGGCAAGCAGTTCGCACCCGAACTCGTTATCGCATTTTTGCGGGGAGTTTTGCGTGAACTCAAGAGCGAGACAAAGGATCGTCGCTTCCGGCGACTCCTCGGCCGTGAGTATATGGAAGCTGAGGGACTTGCTCCGGCCATCACCGGTGCACTCAACGAACTCGCACCGACGAGTTCGCTGACATACATCGCTGCTCGGTCAGGCTCGGAATAGCACCGGCCTATTGGGCTTCGAGCAATGAGACGAATTTTTTGGCAGCGAGCGAGAGTTGGCGGTCGCTGCGGTAGATGACGCCAACGGTTCGGATCCAAAAATCCTCAGCAAGCGGCACGACCGAGAGCAATCCCGCTCGTCCGGCCTCGCTGACTGACGGTTCCGGCAGGATCGCAAGCCCAAAACCGACCTCGACGGCACGCTTGATCGTCTCGATATTGTCGAATTCAGCTACTTTCTTAACCTCGACGCCATTTTCCTTAAAAATTCGGTCGATCGCCTTGCGCGTCGGCACGTCGCGTTCGAAATGCACGAAATCCTCGCCTTCAAGATCGTGGGTCTTGATGCTCTTACGGCCTGCGAACTTATGGTCCGGCGGTGCCACGAGGACTAGCCGATTCTCGGGCATATAAGCTATCGTGAGGCCTCTGCGCGGCTCGGGGTAGGCCAGGATGCCTAATTCGACAACGCCGGTCAATACGTCGCGTACGACGCGTGTGGTTCGTGAATATTCGAGGTCGATCTTGGCCGCGGGGAATTTCTTCATGAATTCGCGGACCTTCGCCGGCAGTTCGTGCAGCCCGACGCTGTAAACTGTCGAGACCTTGACGGTCCCGCCGATCTTCCCGACCACGCTCCGCAGGCTTTCCTGCAGATGTTCGTATGCGGAAAGGACGCTCCGTGCCTCTCGGTAAAAGATCTCGCCCGCCGGCGTGAGTTTAACGTCGCGGCGGCCGCGGACGCGTTCGAGCAGACGGCGGCTAAACTTTTCTTCGAGCCCGCGTATTTGCTGGCTTACGGCAGATTGGGTAATAAAATTGCGTTCGGCGGCGAGAGAGAAGTTTTCAAGTTCGACGAGATCCGTAAAAACTTTTAGTGTTTCGATTTGCATTGCCTTTGACCGCAAGGAATTAGCAATTCTTTTTAATCCTCGCGATATTATTCATTTTACCTTATTTTTAGACGGAAGTAATATTAGCTGAGCTACAAAATCGTGTGCAGAGGATTTTAATTTCGGCGGATTGTGACCTAATATTTTAGGCGCCGGTCCCAACAATCGAACAAAATGGAAGCAGCTTTTTCCTGAAAAGAAAATGGCGATCAAATTTTCAACGACATTTCTTCTCCGTAAACTCCACCAGGTGACGGGAATCGTGCCGCTTGGCATGTTCTACTTCGTGCATTTATACACGAACCTGACGTCGATGAACGGCCCGAAGGTCTTCAATGACCACGTGCAGGACATCCACGACATTCCGTTTCTCTTGTTCATCGAGGTTTTCGGAATATTCCTGCCGCTTGCGTATCACTCGATCTACGGCGTGCTGATCTCGGGCGAAGCGAAGGTGAATGTACTCACGTATCCATACGCTCGGAACTGGTTCTACCTTTTCCAGCGGATAACGGGCATCTTTCTTTTCTTTTTCCTGCTGTTCCATCTGCTTAATTTCAGATTCGGCCTTATTCCGGGCCTCAATATGACGCCGGTCGCGGGACACGCACAGGAGGCTTTCCAGATAGTGTCGCGGGAATTTCAAACTGCGTGGATCGTCGCGGTCTATATTCTTGGGGTTCTGGCAACAGCATGGCATCTTGCATATGGCACATTCCTGTTTGTCGTCGATTGGGGCGTTGTCATCGGTGAAAAGGCACAGAAACTCACGATCCGGGCCGCGATCGCACTCGCTATTGTGCTCGGCCTTGTTGGCGTGAACGCAGTATTTTCCTTTGTTCGGCCTTGCGGCCTGATGCCGCAGTCGCTGTGCGAGTCACCGCGTGCCAGCCGCTCGATCACTGCACCGTCAAGGTTCTAAAATTTTCTTATGGCTTCTAGTTCGTTAAAAATTGCGATCGTCGGCGGCGGGCTCGCCGGGCTTTCCGCGGCGATGAGGATCGCTGAGGCTGGGCACGAGGTCGATCTCATCTCGGTCGTGCCCGTAAAAAGGTCACATTCGGTTTGTGCACAAGGCGGCATCAACGGCGCGGTCAACACAAAGGGCGAGGGCGATTCGCCATTCGTCCATTTCGACGACACGGTCTATGGCGGCGACTTTCTGGCCAATCAGGTGCCGGTCAAGAAAATGTGCGACCTGGCGCCGCAGATCATCTACCTTTTTGACCGCATGGGCGTGCCTTTTTCGCGAACGCACGAAGGTTTGCTTGATTTCAGGCGGTTCGGCGGAACTCTGCATCACAGGACGGCGTTTGCGGGTGCTTCGACTGGCCAGCAGCTCCTGTATGCGCTCGACGAACAGGTTCGGCATTGGGAAGTTGACGGCAAAGTGCATAAATACGAGGGCTGGGAAATGCTCTCGCTTGTGCTCGATGATCATCAGGTCTGCCGCGGCCTTATCGCGATGAACCTGCAATCGCTTGAGTTAAAGGCGTTCTATGCCGACGCCGTAATTATGGCGACCGGCGGCCCGGGCCTGATCTTCGGCAAATCAACGAACTCGATGACTTGTACGGGCAGCGCGACCTCGGCGTGCTATCAGCAGGGTGCAAGGTACGCGAACGGCGAATTCATACAGGTTCATCCGACCTCCATTCCGGGCGAGGACAAACTTCGCCTGATGAGCGAATCTGCCCGCGGCGAAGGCGGCCGCGTCTGGGTGCCGAAAGCTGACGGCGACGTTCGTCCGCCGCAGGATATTACGCAGGATGAACGCTGGTATTTCCTCGAAGAGCGATATCCGGCCTACGGCAATCTCGTACCGCGAGACGTGGCAACACGCGAGATCTTCCAGGTTTGTCTCGAAGGCCACGGTGTCGGCGGCGAAAATCAGGTCTATCTCGACTTGACGCACATTCCGGCCGCGACGCTGACGGAACGCCTCGGCGCGATCCTCGAAATTTACGAGATGTTCGTCGGCGACGACCCGCGTTATGTCCCGATGCGTATCTTCCCGGGCGTTCATTACTCGATGGGCGGGCTTTGGGTCGATTACGAACAGCGGACGAATATTCCGGGGCTTTTCGCCGCGGGTGAATGCGATTATTCGATCCACGGCGCGAACCGTTTGGGTGCGAACTCGCTTCTTTCCTGTGTTTACGGCGGCTTTGCCGCGGCACCGTCCGCGATCGAATATGCAAAGAACGTCGAACGCGGCAGCACCGAGACCAACGGGCTTCACGATGCCGAACTCAGACGCCAGCAGTCGATAAACGACGGGATCGTCGAAAGTTCCGGCGGTGAGAATCAGTACAAACTGCACGAAGAATTGGGCAAGGTGATGACCGATAACGTCACCGTCGTCCGCTATAACGACCGTTTGCAGGCGACCGACGACAAGA
The DNA here is from genome assembly GCA_019639195.1 of Acidobacteriota bacterium. GTDB lineage: Bacteria > Acidobacteriota > Blastocatellia > Pyrinomonadales > Pyrinomonadaceae > OLB17. Next base: position 319,041 of record JAHBSI010000001.1, read on the forward strand.
TCCGCGAACTCCAGGAGCGTTACCAGAATATCTCGATCAACGACTCGAATCTGTGGGCGACACAGGCCGTGCCGCATGCACGCCAGCTCAAGAATATGCTTGAGCTTGCACGCGTCATCACGCTCGGCGCACTCAACCGCAACGAATCACGCGGCGCGCACTATAAGCCTGATTTTCCGGAGCGAAATGATGCGGAATTTCTCAAGACGACCATCGCCGAATACTCAGGCGAGGGGCCGACCTTGAGCTACGAGCCGGTCGATATCTCGCTGCTTGAACCGCGGGAGCGAAATTACAAGAAGAGTTCGCACTGAGGAAAAAACAGGTTCTGTTGACTGGATCGTATGAGTTTTCCGTACGTACTAAAACTTGGCGGCAATAATCCGACGTTCACGAAGATCCTCCACTATTGGTTCGACCTGCTTCAGTACCCACCGCCGAAGGGAAAAGCGAACTGGCAGGCTTTGGGTGGCTCATTTACCAAAGAATCCCAGGAGATGGTGACGCAGTTTCAGGTGCGATATGGGCTCAAACCGCCGCCCAAGAGGCCTTTCGGTGAGGTAAGGGCCGCAGAATGGCAACAACTTGGGCGTCTTGTTGGAATAAAAGTTTGGGATCCTCAGCTGGATGCCTGCATTGAGAAGGGTACCGGCTGTCCGCCTCCACTTGAGATAATTAGGTTTTTCAACAGCATTGGCGGCTTTCAAGGGAATGTTCTCTCTGGCGGAATAAACGTCTACGGCCCGCGCTTCTTGTCAATGTACGCCGAAGAGTTTGGAGGTCTTGATGCCTCGGCACTAACCGGCCTCGGACAATTTCTGAACTTTATGCGCTCCGACAAGAACTTGACGGACATACGGTATGCGGCCTACTTGATGGCGACGGTGTATAAAGAGAGTTGGTATTCGTGGCAACCGATCGACGAAGAGGGTAAAGGTGCCGGAAAAAAATACGGCCTCCCTAGAACCGGCACGTGTGGAGGTAAGACCTACAGTCGAGTCTATTACGGGCGCGGCTATATCCAGATCACATGGGAAGATAACTATCAGCTCGCAGATAGAGAGCTTGGCCTGAACTGTTCGCTTGTTGCTAATCCGGAGAGAGCTAAAGAACCAGAGATCGCGTATAAGATCGCTTCGAACGGAATGAAGAACGGCTGGTTCGATCCTTCATCGACCGATTACAAACTGTCTGACTTCATCAGCGGAAATACTTGTGATTACTACAACGCTCGAAAGATCGTAAACATAAACGATACAAAGACTTATTCCGAAATTGAGAGCTACGCGAAAACATTTGAGGTAATGTTGCGCGCCTGCATGTTTCGATAAAGGGGTATATGAAGAATTCCGCGACCTATCTTACTGTATTCATGATACTTGTCATGTGCGGGTGCACGGCTCTCAGTCAGCAAAAGGGTTCTCCTACGCCGCCGGTTGAAGGAAACAAACCGCAGAATAGCAATAGCGTGAGCGAGCCGCGAACCGCTGACGAATTTGCAAACATTCTTGCGGTACCGGGAGCGGAAGCGACATTCAAAGAGCGGCAAGAGCTGCGAGACCTACTCGGATGGGGCGATAGTTGTAATTTTGATGCGCAAAAGAAAGCCGATGGCGAGGCGGGACGCGTTTGGGGTATGTTTGCAGGCTCGAAGAATTATGTGATCCAGGTTTTCTGCGATACCACCGGTGCCTATAGCGCGAACTACCTTGCGTATCTCTTCGATACGGACGCGAAAGAATCAGAACTTCTTACTTTTGAGTATTTCGAGCTAGATAAAAGCGGCAAATATCAGAGAAAGACGACAACAAAACCTGTCGGAATGGAGATCGATCCCAAAGGGCAAACGATCACACTATCGGATCGTTATTACGGTGCCTCTCAGTGCGGTTGGGAAGCCACATATCGGATCGTTGACAGAAGAGCTGAGCTGATCGGAATGCGTGCAGAATGGAAATGTGATCCGGGCACCGACATCGACCGATGGCCGAAGCTAGATTTGACCAGTATCAGAAAAAAGGCAAAGAGTTAGGCTTTTAGTCGAACAAGCCCTTTCTTGAAACTCTCAATAGGAAGTGAATACCGTGGACCACGAAAAAAAACGATTGACGAAACCTCCTCAGACGATCAAGTTCAAGATCCAGCGTCGCGAAAAAGAAGGCGCGGATGCCCGCTGGGAGACATTTGAGATCCCGTATCGGCGAAATCTGAACGTAATTTCGGCCTTGATGGAGATCCGCAAGAATCCTGTGACCGCTGACGGCAAGCAGACAACGCCGCCGGTCTGGGATATGTCGTGCCTTGAGCAGGTCTGCGGCATTTGTACGATGGTGATAAATGGCCGCGTCCGGCAATCGTGTTCGGCCCTGGTCGATGATCTGCTGATCGCGACGGGCGGCAACACGGTCACGCTCCAGCCGATGACCAAATTCCCGAATGTCCGCGATCTGAAGGTCGATCGGGAACGAATGTTCGATCATCTCAAGCAGGTGAAAGCCTGGATCGACCTCGACGGCACTTACGATCTCGGCCCCGGCCCGCATATTTCGAGCGAGGTCGCCCACGAACGCTATGTTTATTCGCGGTGTATGACGTGCGGCTGCTGTCTTGAGGCCTGCCCGCAGTACAGCGAGGATCAGTATATCGGCCCGCAGGCGATCGCTCAGGCAAGGCTTTTCAATATGCATCCGGTCGGAAAGGCCGAAATGGACGAGCGTCTGAACGGCCTGATGGAAGAGAACGGCATCGCGAACTGTGGAAACGCACAGAATTGCCTGCAGGTTTGCCCGATGTCGATCCCGCTGCCGCGTGCGATCTACGAAACGAACCGCGATATCACGGTGAATTCCCTGTTCGGCTGGCTGAAAAAATAGCCCGAATTTATAAGCGTGAGCCCGCCCGCGTCCCCTATTTTCAAGGGAACGAAGGCGGGTTCGCTTCTTCTGCGGCATTTGCCTGAAGATCAAGAGGCGAGCTCCCCGCATTTTTTGTGCGGTTTGTGCATTTCGTGCATTTTGTGCGTTTTGTGTCGATCTGTGCGGACTGTGCTGTTCGCGGGAGGCCGGGACGCGTAAAGTATTGACTGGGCGAAAGACGGCCCGCGTCAAAACTTCGAGAACTTGCCCTTGGTTGATTTCCGATTTCACCGTCTTTCCCTGTATAATTTCGAAGTTTGTAGGCGCGTTTGGGGTTTTGGTAAAGGGCAACCTGCGACGGCAGGGCAGAATCAAAGAATGGGAAAAAATTCTTTTGATCCGATCCTGTTTTTGAGGCTGCTTTAGGCCCTCGCGTGCAGAACGGCGTTATATCTATTTTGGGCTTGAATCTCCCGGCCCGACTGCAAGACGCCTGTATTTCAAGGATATTTCGGTTTTTATGCGTAATTTTCGTGCACTTGGGCTCCTGATCTCGGTGTTCCTATTTTCGGCCTTGGCGGCCAACGCCGGTGTTCTCAAAGGTGCCGAAAAGCCGGCAGCCTCGTTTCAGCAGGTTGTAGAAAGCGTTGATATTCAGGGAAACCGTCGTCTCCGCGACGAAGACCTGCTCTACTACATCAAGACGCGGCCCGGCGACCAGTACGATCCCGCGGCTCTCGAACGCGACCTGAAGGAACTGCTCTCGCTCAATCTTTTCGACAAGACGGCGACACGAGTTTTGACCGAAGACGGCATTCGCGGCGGCGTCAACGTGATCTTCGAGGTCAAAGAGCTTCCGATCATCCGTGATCTTGTTTTCAAGGGCACGAACGCGATCAAGGAATCCGATATTTTGAAGGAGTTTCGTGAACGCCGCGTCGGCGTTTCGAAAGAATCTTTCTACGACCCTGTAAAAGCACGCAATGCGACGCGAATTCTCCGCGAGATGCTTGCCTCTAAGGGTTATCCGAACGCGAAAGTTGAGATCAAGGAAGAAGAGGTTTCCGCGACCTCGATCGCGCTTACTTTCGATATTGATCAGGGCAACCGTTCGCGTATCGTTAAGATCGAGTTCGAGGGCAACGAGCACTTAAAGGACGGCGACCTCCGCAATTCACTCCAGCTCGTCAAGCAGACGGGCATCATCACGCGTTTCAAGGGCCAGGACATTCTCGACCTTCGCAAGCTCGAATACGATCTGCAGAAGAACGTCCGTGCCTATATGTTCTCGAAAGGCTATTTCGAGGCACGGATCGGTGAACCTGTCGTCGTCGGGCTTGGCTACAAACGCACTGGCCTGCCGCTCTTGAAGATGTTTCCGCTGCCGCTCGTCACGTCAAAGGATGACACGCTGAAGATCGTCGTTCCAGTAACGGAAGGCCGCATCTTTAAGCTCGGCGATATCAAGGTCGAAGGCAACTCGATCTTTTCCGAGCAGCAGATCTTAGCGTATATCGGCCTGAAAAAGGGTGAGATCGCGGATGGCAAACGCCTTCAGGACGCGGTCTTTGACGACCTCAAGAAAGTTTACGGCAGCCAGGGTTTTGTCGGTTACACGGCGGAGTTCGTACCGACATTTCACGATATTCCGGGCAATACGAAAGAAGGCATCGTCGATATCACGATCAACATCGAGGAAGGAAAGCAGTTCACGCTGCGGCGGCTTGAGTTCACGGGCAACACGTTCACACGCGACCGCGTTCTTCGCCGCGAATTCCTGCTCAACGAAGGCGATGTTTACAATCAGAATTTCCTCGAACTGTCGCTGATGCGCCTCAATCAGACACAGTATTTCGACCCGATCGACAAAGATCAGGATGTTGAAACGCGTACTGACGAAGAGAATGCGAACGTTGACCTGATCGTAAAGGTCAAAGAAAAAGGCCGCCAGCAGATCTCTGTCAACGGCGGTATCGCCGGCATCGGCGGTTCGTTCTTTGGCCTCGAATACTCGACGAACAACCTCGCGGGCCGCGGCGAGATCCTTTCGCTCAACTTCGGTATCGGAAACCGTCAGCAAAGCCTGCAGTTCACGTATCAGGAACCGTATTTCCGCAATCGCCCGATCTCGGTCGGCTTCTCGGTCTTTGCGACGCGATACAGATTCTTTGGCGAGGGCACGTTCCTGACGCAGAATCCTGATCTGATCAACGCTCTTTTTGATCCGTACGGTTCGATCAATACGGACTCGAGCAACCTCTTTACGCAATCGACCTACGGCGGCTCGATCTTTGCGACGGCGCCGCTCTCGGAACTGCTGTTCAAGAAACGGCGGTTTACGCAGTTCACGCGTCTCGGCTTCCAGTATCAGTTCACGGCAACGAGCATTCAGGACCCGAAGGTCAATTCGGAAGCTGATCCGGCGGCGCATATCCCCGTGATCTATCGCCAGCCGAATATCATTACGAGCCGCGTTACGGGGTCGTTCGCCTACGATACGCGTCAGTACGCAAAGAACGGCATCGACACAACGCGAGGCACTGCGTTTTCGGCCTCGCTCGGATTCGCCGGGCTCGGCGGCGATGTACGCACGTATCATCCGCAGGTCTCGTTCTCAAAATTCATTCCGATCCGGAAGAAAAAGAGCCAGAACCCCGAGGTTTTCGCGTTCCGCCTGCAGGCAGGCACTATCGGTTCCTGGTCGCTGAGCAATAAGGTTCGCAATGCGAACTCGATCACGTTCGTCGGGGGCATCCCGATCTACGAGCGTTACTTCCTCGGCAGCGAAAACGACATCCGCGGATACAATTCGCGTGCTATCGGGCCGATCGCACCGTTTGACACGTACATCACGAGCCGAAACGTTCAGGTTGCGAACAATGCCACCGGCGCCGCGGACACGAACACGGGCCTTCCGCAGCGGACAATGGATGAGATCCGCACGATCGGCCAGCTTACGGGTGCCGGCGGTGCCAATCCGGCGTTGTTCTCGCGGAATTTCCGCTTCATCGGCGGCGACACTCAGCTGCTTGCGAACGTCGAATACCGCATCCCGCTGTTCGGCCCCGCGACGATGGCGATCTTTGGCGACATCGGCTCGGTTTTCAATCTCCACAGAACGGGCACGCAGACCGTCAACAGCGAATTCCTGCCCGATGAACAGCTTCTCGGTGCAGGACGTTTGACGGCTCTCGGGCTGATAAATACGCCGGTACTTGAGAGCAGCTTCGGCAGCCTGCTTTTCTATCGCGGCCGCGTGCTTACAAAGACGGATTATTTGAACGAATTCTGCCGCGGCAACCGTTTCGGATGCCCGACAAGCCTTTCGCCGCAGATCCAGCAGCTGTGGCTTCGCGGCGACGTGCAGCAGAATTCGCTACTCAAGGTGAATGACGCTGCGTTCTCGCGGATCGCCGACTGGAAGGCAAGCGTCGGCGTCGAACTTCGTGTTCAGGTCCCGATCGTCAACGTTCCGTTCAGGCTGATCTATTACTATAATCCGAATGCGAAGGTCGGATTCCGGCCGGAACTGCCGGGGATCTTCCTGCCGGGCAAGAAGCAGGGCTTAAGGTTCACGGTCGGAAGGACGTTCTAGGAGGACGCTTTTCCATTGACTTTGCGACAACCTTTCGCATAGTATCTACGTTTATTTTTGAGACGGGCAACAGTTAGCCAAAAATTTGTCTCAAATAGGATATCGCTTACAGGCGGCAGCTCGAAGAAGGCTCCCGCGAGATAGTTTTAAGGAGTATTTTTACGTAATGAAAAGAATTGGTTTGGTCGTCGCCGCGTTTTTGCTTGCGGGGATCTTTACAGGTCAGGCATCGGCACAGACGCCGCAGGCCGGCATCAAGGTCGCGATCATTGACTCGCAGGCATTTGCGTCCGACAAGGGCATTACAAAGTACATCAACGCCTTGAAGGCTCTTGATGCGGAGTTCGCACCGAAGACAAAAGAGCTGTCTGACATCCAGGCAAGACTCAATCAGCTTGCCGACGATATCAATAAAATGCAGAGCAATCCGGCCGTGCCCGTTAAGCCCGCTGATATTCAGGCGAAACGCGACGAGGGCGAAAAGCTTGCACGCGAGCTGGATTTTAAGAAGAAGGATGCCGAGGCAACCGCGCAGCGTCGTTCCCAGATCGTCCTTGCTCCGATAAGGCAGGATATCGGGAAAGCTCTCCAGACCTACGCAACGTCGAAGGGTTACACCGTCATCCTCGATTACGACAAGCTTGGACAAGGCATCCTCGCCTACGATCCGAAAGCAGATATTACGGATGAGTTCATCGCGTACTACAACACGCGTCCGGCAACGGCCGCGACCGCTGCTGCTCCGAAATAGAACGGTACGGCGTTAAATACCCGACACTTCAAAAGAGCCGGCAAATTGATTTTTGCCGGCTTTTGGTTTATTTCTTCTAATACGTTTGTTTTTTTTTTGCGCTGAAGCCCTGAAATGACTGTAATTTACGACACGATCGCCATTCAGGAGATCCTTCCCCACAGATTCCCATTTCTGCTCGTGGATAAGATCATCGAGCTTGAACCAAAGGTTCGGATCGTCGGGATCAAACAGGTCACGATGAACGAGCCATTTTTCGCGGGTCATTTTCCCGGAGCTCCGGTTATGCCCGGCGTCCTTCAGATCGAGGCACTTGCTCAGGTCGGGGCGATCCTTGCTCTTCGCGAATTTGAGGACAGAAACGCGAAGATCCCGTTCTTTAGCGGTATCGAAGGTGCAAAATTCCGTAAACCGGTGCTGCCGGGCGACACGCTCGTGCTCGAGGTGACCGCCCTTCGAACCGGCAGCCGCGTGCAGAAGATGCGTGGTGTCGCGACCGTTGATGGCCAGGTCACGACCGAGGCCGAAATAATGTCCGTTATTGCCGACAGGCCAACTCGATAGTATGGACACAATTCATATATCTCAAACACAGGCGATCCTTTGGTTCATGGTCCTAAATGCCGGGATCGGGTTTGTCCTCGGCCTGATACCGCTTCTCTTCGGCTATTTTTCGAAACAGCTGAAGCTCGGGCTGATCGCGATCGCCGTTACGACCGTCGGCGGCGCGATCGTCGGCATCATCGTCTCGATCCCGGCGACGATAATTTTCACCTGGCTTGTCGCTCGCAACGCTCGGCGGGCAAAGAATGTCGGCTTTCCGCCGGCGGAAGAATAGTTCTGAAAATGTCCACCTTTATTCACCCGACGGCGCTTGTAGATAAGGCCGCCCAGATCGGCGAAGGCTGTTTTATCGGCCCGTTCTCGACCGTCGGTGCGGAAGTTTCGCTCGCGAGCGGCGTCAGGCTCGAGTCTCACGTCGTCATCGACGGCCGCACGAAGATCGGCAAGGATACTCACGTCTTTCCCTTCGTTTCGATCGGACTTGCACCGCAGGACCTCAAATACAACAACGAACCGACCGAGACCGAGATCGGCGCGAACAACCAGATACGCGAGTTCGTGACGATACATCGCGGCACGGCCGGCGGCGGCGGCGTTACACGCATCGGCAGCGACAACCTTCTGATGGCTCAGGCTCACGTCGCACACGACTGCCAGCTTGGGAACGGGATAATAATGGCGAATGCCGCAACGCTCGCGGGCCACGTCGAGGTCGCCGACCGCGCAAGCATCGGTGCTTACTCCGGTATCCACCAGTTTTGCCGCGTCGGTGTAGAAGCGTTCATCGGCGGCTATTCCGTCGTGGTCAAGGACGCGATGCCCTTTGCGACGATCCAGGGCAATCACGCAAAATGCTACGGCCTGAATAAGGTCGGGGCAAAACGCCGGGGCTATTCCGAAGAGGTGATACGCGATCTCGGCCATGCATTCCGGCTGCTTCTGAATTCGAAACTAAATACCACACAGGCGCTCGATCGCATACGCGAAGAGATCCCCAACTGCCGCGAGGTCGAGATGCTCGTCGATTTCATCTCGACATCCACGCGCGGTGTCGTAAAATAGACAAAGTTATAAAAATGGAAAATTCTGCGGAGGTCATCGCCGAGTTCGGCAAGCGCATTCAGCGCTGTTACGGGTGCTTTGTCGCATATCATCTCAAGGATATGTATCTTGGCGAGGATGTCACCTTTTTTTGCGAACATTGTCATGACGAGACGATGTTCCACTTTAACGATTTTTCGAAGCTCCTGGACCTTTCAAAGCTCAAAGAGGTTGCCGAAGACCACCATCATTAGATGAAGCCCGTTAAGCTGCATATCGACGCTCCGGACGGCGTTCGAGAGATCACGCTTGAAGACGAACTCTCGATCGGCCGAACGCCGGAATCTGCGGTCGTAATTGCTGATTCGGGGCTTTCGCGGCGAAATACCACGATCTTTCGCGACGGCGACGACGTGCTCGTTGTGGACGAAGGTTCGACCAACGGCACATTCGTAAACGGTGAGAAACTCGCCGGGCGGCCGAGAGCATTGCGTGACGGTGATACGATCCGGCTCGGCAGTTCGACCACTATACGCGTAGAAACGGGCGAAGGACGCCCTTCTGCGGCCGCAGTCGCTGCACCCGTTATCGAGCCGCCGAAAGCGGCTGAACCTGCCGCACCGCCGACATATGTCGCACCTGAAGCCGCACCCGCAGGCATTAACACGACGCGGCTTTTGCTGATCGGTGCGGTCGCTTTTACGTTCCTGATCGTGCTCGGTGCGGGCGTCGCACTCTTTTTCTCGCAGGGAACGACAACGACGACCGCGAACGGTAATTCGGGCCTCCCCACGCCGAAGATCAACACAACGCGGCGGATCCCGCTGCGTGTGATCGATCCGCTCGGCGATCAGAACGAGGACGACCTCGACGACCTGATCGCGAGCTGGGAAACGGCGGAAAAGGAGATCGATGCCTCGACGGTCGCTGATGTGTCGGTCGGCGCGGACGATTCGGCAGAGGCGGACCTGAACGTCCCCGCATCGCTTCTCGCGGATCGTCAAAAGAAGGCACTCGAACCTCGCGATGCCGAAACGGGTATTCGGCCCGCCGGGCTCGACGTTCCGAAAGAACTTTTCGGTGACGGCGTCATCAAGCAAAAAGCGAAGCTCCGCGAGATGAAGGCCGACGGTTATCACCAGCCGCTCGACTTCCCCGACCTTGCAGAAAAACGCCTGAGCGGCGACCTCATCGAAATGCCGATGGCCGCACAGAGCTATTATCTCGATGTCGGCGGCAGTGCGAGCGACGGCCCTTTCCAGTCATTCGCATTTCCGAACGTGCACGCCGACCTCCTTCCCGGTTCGCAGAAGATGCTTGCCGTCGGGCGTCTTGCGGATAATTTTGCGGGACACAAATACGACCTCAACAACCCGGCCGACCGAAAGCAGATGCGCGTCCGCCTGCTGCGTATGTTCAATAAGCGTGCAAAGCCCATCCTGCTTGAGCTGGCCGACGCATACTACAAGCAGTTCAACCGGCCGCTGCGTGTGACCTCGCTTACGCGTTCGATGGACTATCAGATCGGCCTGAACGCGACGAACGTTAACTCCTTCAAGGTGCGGGATGAGAATGCCCTTCCGCCGCATACTTCCGGCTGCGCGTTCGACCTCGCACGCAAGCATATGACCGCCGCCGAGCAGAATTTCGTGATGAAAAAGCTCGCCGAAATGGAACAGGCAAAACGCCTCGACGCCCTGATCGAATACGGACAGAACGCCTGTTTCCACGTCTTCATCTACTTTGACGGCCTTGCTCCGAAGATGTAGCTCGGCGGTCAAAATTGATTCCGACACACCGCCGTTCTAAACTCGAAGTAGATGAGCGACGCCGAGCAGGAATACGAAAAGCAGTCCATCACGGACCTTGCAAAAGGCCTTTCGCGGCTGCCGGCGGGAAAACGTCGTGCCGCCATCGAGGCAAGCGCGTCGATCGCCGGCGTAAGTTTGAAAGCGAGCCGTGCATTTGTCGCAGCGGCCGCCGATGCGGCAAAAATTCTTTCCGCAGACGACCTTCGTGCCTGGGCCGATCTTGGCCGAAGGCTCGCGATGGGAAAGGCCGAGACCGGAATGCGATTCTTTGCCGACGGCGCCGAATCGCTAAGGTCGGTCCCGTCTCCCTTGCGAAAACTCGTTTTCGAGATCGCCGCACGTCAACTCGTTCTCTCAAGTTCGGTCGCATCCGAGACATTCACGCTCGTGCCCGAACTCGCCAAACGCGTTAAGGACAAGGAGCTTCTCGGACGTTTTCTGACCCTTGCGGTCCAGGTTGCGATGCGTTCGGCAAAGCATTCGTCGATCTTGTTGAAGGCATCGCCCGAGGTCGCCGACGTGTTCTTTAAGTTCGGCGAGGATCGCGCGTCGGTCGTCGATGCGGCCTTTACGCTCGCTGAGAATTTCGCATCGCGAACCGGCGGAATGACCGCCGACCTTTGGGTCGAATTGCCAAAAGCGTTAAAGGATCTTTCCGCCCGCGACGCCGTTCTGCTGCTCAATGAAGCTGACAAATTCCTTGATTTTGGAGGCAGCGTCACGCTGCTTCTCGTTTCGTCCGGAGCCGAGGCCATCGCGACGGGAAGAAACGTTTTTGCCGAATGGGTCAAGGCATCGACGACCGTCGCCGGTCACGGAAACGCCGTTCTGATCGCATTTTTGCGTGCGACGCCTGTTTTCCTGCGGCGCGTCAACCGACACAGAAATGTGAACTCGCCGGCGATCGCACACGTTCTAACACTCGCCGAAAAGATCGCCCGCATCGACGCCGAGAGCGCGCTTGCCGCCCTGCGTTCGAGTGCCGCGGCCCTTGAAAAAGTCTCGGTAAAGCAATACGAAGAATGGGTCGCAAACGGCCTCGCCGAGCATGAGAATTCGACTTCCAAGGCTCGCCGCAGCTACTTTGCCCTCGAGACGCGCGAGTCCAGAGACAAGCTCCAGCAGGCGAAGTCGGGCATCTCGCTCGAGTCGGTCCAGAACATCCTGCGTATCTACGTCGAGGGTTTGACCGGCCGTGCGGTCGAGGTGGCGCCGCTTTCCGCCGTCCCGCAAGAGAGCCGTATCGGCGACGGCAAGACGATCTTCCTGCCCGCGACCGTCGCGGAATTCAGCGATGACGAGCGGGATTTCAAACTCTACAAAGTTCTGGCCGCACACGCCGCAGGACAGATCGAATTTGGCACCTACGCTCGTTCGACCGACGCCCTGAAGGCGGTTTACAGCGAACTCGCGGCTCTGTATTCAGCGACCGCCGAAGAGCGTGATGCGTTCTCGCTCGCCGGATATATCGAGGACGTGCAAAAGGGCGAGCGGGCACGTCCAGTTGAAGAGATCGCGGTCAAGGAATTCCGTCTTCCGGATGACGGCGACTATAGAGCGGTGCTCGCCGTCTTTCCCGAGCCGCGTCTCGCACGCCGTATTTTCGGCACGATGGAGAACGCACGCATTGACGCCTGTTTGCGTGCGGAATATCGCGGCCTCCGAAAAGACCTCGATCTGATGCAGCAATTCCTGCGGAAGAACAGGCCGTATATCTTCGATGTTCCGGCGAATCAGGTCGCGTTCGAGCTGCTCTTTCAGATCACGATGTGCGGCGGTGCGACCGACGACGCGATCCAATTCTATCCGCAGGTCGTCGATGAGATCAACGCAATGCTCGATCGCTTCGTCCGACAGCGTACCGCGGCCGCTCATTCGACCGTTGCGGATTCCCTGCTTGCGGCGAGCCGTGTTTACGATCTTTTTCAGAACGTGATGCCCGAACGTGCGGAGGAGACCGATGCGCAGGAAGACAGTGACGATGAGGGCGAATTCGCATACGACGACAAGGACGCACAGGAATCCGTCACCGAAGACAAGGTGAAGCGCGAACGCGAGAAGGCCGCCGAAGATGTCTCCGAACTTTTCAATGCGTGGAACAGCCTAGATGACGAAGGCGAACCGGACGACCTTCGCGGTGCCGAGGCCTGGGCCGGTGCGGAGATCCCGGAGCAGACGCTCGAAGAAGGCGACATCGCCTTTGCGTACGACGAATGGGACCGCGAACTTAACGACTACCGCGTCGGCTGGAGCCGCGTGATCGAAAAGAAGGTCAAGCAAGGCGACCGCACTTTTGTCGAGCTGACACGCAGCCGCTATCGCGGCGTCATCTCGTCGATACGGCATCAGTTCCAATTGATGAAGCCCGAGAATCTTACGCGGATCAATAGGCAGATCGACGGCGAAGATTACGACCTCAACGCACTTGTCGATTTCGTGATCGACCGCAAGGCCGATGGCCGTCAGAGCGAGAATATCTACACTAAACGCCTGCGGCGTGAACGCGATGTCGCCGTCTCGATCTTGCTTGATCAATCAAGTTCGACCGCGCGCACGATCACGCGAAATCCGCTTCAGCCTTACACGCATCCCGGACGCCGCATCATCGAGATCGAGAAAGAAGGCCTCGTGCTGATGAGCGAAGCTCTCGATGCGGTCGGCGACATTTACTCGATCAACGGCTTTACGAGCGAGGGCCGCCGGAACGTAAAATTCTACGTCGTAAAGGATTTTGCCGATAAATATGATGCTGAGGTCGAAAAGCGTATCGGCGGCATCAACTTCGAGAACAACACGCGGCTCGGTGCGGCGATCCGTCACGCGGCGAACAAACTCCTGCGGCAGGATTCGCGTACCAAGCTGCTCATCGTGCTCACCGACGGACGCCCGTACGATCACGATTACGGCGACGCCCGCTATGCCCGCGAAGACGTCCGAGAGGCATTGACCGAAGCCAAGATGTCCGGGATCACGCCGTTCTGCATCACCGTCGATCGCGAGTCGGAATCTGAGCTTCGCGATCTTTACGGCGATGTCGGCTACACGATCATCGACGACGTTCTCTCGCTGCCCGAGAGAATGCCGAATATTTATCGGCGGCTTACGACATAAGGAAAACGTTTCGCACTTTGGTCGCGGTTCGGGCATCATAACGGTGTATCTTTTCGACAAATTCAAGAAGGAGAAGGTTATGAATTTCACATCGCTTGCCGCGTTCTTCGCACTTTGCTTTTCAGTAGCGTGTTCGCCCGCAAACCCGCCGGCCGATACCGTCTTTAAGACCGCTTCGGGCGATGTTGAATTCACGGTCGAGACCGTCGCGAGCAAACTCGAGGTGCCGTGGGCTCTTGCATGGCTTCCGAACGGTGATCTTCTCGTTACAGAGAGGCCGGGCCGCGTACGCACCGTCGAGAAAGGAAAGCTCCGCGAAAAGCCCGTCTTCATCGTCCCTGATGTCGAACCGAGCGGCGAAAGCGGCCTGATGGACATCTCGCTACATCCCGATTTTGCGAAGAACAGCTTCATCTATCTCGCCTATTCTTACAACGCCGACGGCAAAAAGGTAAAGGTGATGCGTTACACGTATAAGAACGGCGAATTCACCGACCCGAAAGTGATCATCGACGACATTCCCGGTGCGCCGAATCACGCCGGAATGCGTGCGCGTTTTGGGCCCGACGGCAAACTCTACATCACCGCGGGCGACTCGACCGACTGGGACCTCGCACAGGACCTTAATTCGCTCGCGGGCAAGGTCTTGCGGTTAAATGACGACGGCACCGTGCCGAACGATAATCCGTTCGTCGGGCGAAAAGATGTGCGGCCGGAGATCTGGACCTACGGCAACCGAAATCCGCAGGGCATTGCATGGCAGCCCGGAAGCGGACTCGCCTTTGAGACCGAACACGGCCCGAGCAGCTTCGAAGGCAAAGGTTCCGGCGGCGACGAAGTAAACATTCTCGAGGCCGGCAAGAACTACGGCTGGCCCGTCATACATCACACAGAGAAGCGCGATGGAATGGAATCGCCGCTGCTCGAATACAGCCCGGCGTGTGCGCCGGCGAGTGCGATATTCTACACCGGAAAGATATTCAAGCCGTTTGACGGCAACTTTTTCTTCGGCTGTCTTCGCGGTGCGAGGATCATCCGCGTAGTGCTCGACGGGCGAAAGGTCGTGCGTCAGGAAGATCTTTTGAGCGGCACTTACGGCCGCATACGCGATGTTGCGCAAGGGCCCGACGGCTTTATCTATTTCACGACATCAAATCAGGACGGCCGCGGCCGTGCAGCCGAGGACGACGATCGCATCCTGCGCATCATCCCGAAACCGGCCGATCCGCCAAAGGCAAAGGAGAAAGCTACGAATGCCCAATAAACTCCCCGCGTGCACACGCAAGTTCACGTTTCTTGTCATCGCTTTAGTTATCTGCGCGTCCGCTTCATTCGCTCAAACGAAGCTAACGCCGCACAAGATCCAGCTAAAGAAAGGGCCTGCTTTCTCGCTAAACCTGCCCGAGAACTTCGAGATAATTCCTGCGGCGGAAGGCCTTAAACGTGTGCGTTTCTTTGCGAGGTCGCCCGACGGACGCATCTTCGTGACCGATATGTACAACCTCGCCGACAACAAGCGAGGGGCGGTTTACATTCTTGACGGATTTGATGAGAAGACGGGCAAATTCGCACGCGTTATTCCCTATTTGACGGGTTTGCGAAATCCGAACAGCTGCCAATTTCACACGGACGCGAACGGCCAGCTCTGGTTCTATCTTGCGGAAACGCATCAGCTCACGCGGCGAAAGTTCACGCCGGGCGAGACGAAACCGACCGACGCAAAACCTGAAGTTCTGCGCACGTTTCCCGACTACGGCCTTAGCTACAAGTACGGCGGCTGGCATCTGACACGCACGCTTTCGTTCGGCCCGGACGGACGGCTTTACGTCTCGGTCGGTTCCTCTTGCGACGCCTGTGTCGAGAAAGAAAAGGTGCGTGCAAGCATCATCTCGATGAATCCTGACGGCTCTGACGAACGCGAGGTCGCACGCGGGCTTCGCAACGCCGTTGGGCTTCGCGTCCTCGGCCAATACATCTTCGCGACGAATCAGGGCGTCGATCACCTCGGCCTTAATAAACCGGACGAGACCTTTTACGCTCTCAAGGAAGGGTCGGACTACGGCTGGCCGTATTGCTATTCGTCAAACGGCAAGATCTATCGCGACCCGAAATTCAAACGCGCGTCCGGATGCAAAAACGTGCCCGCACCATACGCGTATTTTCCGGCGCACTCTTCGGCCCTCGGGTTCGACTTTTTCAACGACCCGGATGCCGATCCCGTGATCAAGGATGCTTTCCTCGTCTCGCTTCACGGCTCCACCGACAAACGCATCGGCCACGGCTACAAGGTCGTGATAATGCGCAAAGGCAAGCCGCTCGAAGATCTCATCACCGGCTTCCTGTCAAAGGGCAAGGTCCTCGGCCGGCCATGCGACATTATGAAGATCGGACCTAATTCGTTTCTGCTCTCCGACGACAACCACGGCGTCGTCTATCTCGTCCGCAAGAAATGAACGGGGACGAGATAAGCCGCTCCATTGCGTCCTTTGCGGGAAACTTTGCGTTCTTTGCGGTTTTCTCTTGGGCTATGAACCCAAGCGGGCGACTTGCCACTAGCTTTAGCTAGTGGGCAACATGGCCTGAAAAAGATCTCGGCTTCAGCCGAGATCGGGCTAAAGCCCGGTTTTTGTTGGGATTCGCGTACCACTAGCTAAAGCTAGTGGCTATTCAGCCGCCGATGATAACGGTTGGTTCGCCCATCGTGATCTTGTTTGGCGGGCCGACGGCCTCGAGGATCGTATCGCCCTGGCGTGCGGCGGGAAAGTTCGCGATGATGACCGTTGCGGACGGTGTGATGACAATGCCGGGACCGTGCGGCGGTATCGGGAGCGGTGTCGCGCAGGTGTGTATATCCGAACCACCCGCAGCACTCGTGATCGCACTTCCCATCGATGCTGCCGCCGCCGCTTTGGTCGCTTCTTCTGCGGCCTTTGCAGCGGGTGCACCCGGAGTTCCTGCGGCGGCAACGGTTGCGGCCTCCGCTGTCTTTATCGCGGTATCAGAAGCGGCCTTTGCGGTCTGCATAGCGGCGGCAACTGCCGGATTCACCCCACGCCACGCGGGCTTGAAGCCAATAAGCACAGTGGTCGCCGTCGGCCCGCCTGTAAGCACAGGCGGCAGCGGATGAGCGACTGGATCTAAAACTCTTGCGGCTGGCGGCATAGCTATTACTCCAAATGCATGACTATCCGACCTGACTACCGAATCCGAGAAAACAGATCAGGGCGCGTCAGGATCTCAGTGACCCCTATGTGAAACTCATTGCGTAGCGTCTCTGCATCTTGAACCGTACGTTTGCTGCTTACTCTAAAGAAATTCGGAGCAAAATCTGCGGGCACAGCTTTGAACTCTTCAACAGAGCTGCGAATAAACTGGACCGCCAATAGTAGATTGTTGACCGAATCCTTTGTGTACTGATCTGGTTCTTTTAGCCGGGGCACGTACATATCGTTGACTTCACGCAGTGGAATCTCAACAGAAAACTTGCGCTTCACACTGTCATTCGGCTCAACTTTGGTGCCGAGGGGCATAACTCGGCGATTCACCGGATTGACCGGCAACGGCATTATTCCACGGAGGACAATAGCAGATTCCGGCCCGTTCTTACATAAATAGTATGCGTCCAGATTGGCATAAGGCTCTCTCGATTCAAGCTTTAAGCCGGGCTGGGCATCAAGTAAGTAAATATCGCCGCGTGAACGATTAGTTACCGTATATTCGATAACAAGTTCGTTGTCTTTACGCTCAAGCGCAGCGGAAAGGTCAATGTCCGATCTTTTTTGAGGATCTGCTCCGGTTGAAATGTTTTCCATACTTACCATTGTGTTCGTCCTTGTGCTCGGAGTCGCAGGGGGCGTGGCACCTGACACACTTTCCGAACGGCTGCATGCTACGCTCCAAGGCAGCATCGCTAACGCGACCAGAAACACAAGTCTATAGGTCATGATGATTCGTACGCCTTGGAACATCACGTTCATCGCGATATTGATTCTCCGGACCGATCGCATTGAACTCTTCATTTGTATCAAATCCATCGTTTCTGGGCGTTCCATCATATGTCCCGCCACTCATGTTCTGCGAATGCTGCATTTCATGAAACAGTACTACATCACCAGGTGCATTGTGCTCGGTCGTAGGGTCGGGCCAATCCGTTGGGTTATAACTGATGTTTGTATCACCACCGGTTCCCGTCCCAGTCAACTGATTACCGTCCGCGCCAATTGCCGGTGAACCATCACCGTAGTAAACCGGTTGACCAGCTGGAGTTGCGTTCACATAATCTTGGTTCGTTGACGGTCCCGCTCCCGGTGCAGCGAATGCATTGTTGGCAGCGCCCGGATCGGGCGTGTACGCATGAATGGTCGTCGTATTTGGACTCGCATTCATGTTGTCAATGGTCTGTCTTCCCGAAGGTGTATTGTACATCGTCGACAGGTCATTCAATACAGTGCCAACGTATGCGTCATCGCCTTGAACTCGAAGACGATCACCTCCGACACTGTATGTGCCATCTTCGTTTCGCGTAACGGACGGGGCGTGCTGTCCATTTAGAGTGCGGCTTCGCCGTCCGCCGCCACCGCCACCGGTGCGTGGACGATCAAGATATCCGGGTTCGCCGGTATCAGCTGCTTCTGCATCGAGCGGCGCGTCCAAGGTTGCCGGACCTGTTGGCGGTGCGGAGCCGCCGGAGTTGATCTTCACCATTGGTCCCTGGATGGTAATACCCATCATGTCAACGATCACACAGCTTGAGCCGACCTTCAGCGTTACGCTTTGCGACCCTTCGAGCGTGATCTTTTGTGCATTGACCTCGACCTTGCTCTTAACAACGGTCTGCTGATTGCTATCGTAACCTTCAACGACGTCGCCTTTGACGCCTTCGTTGAGTTTGCCGTCGATGCCGATGAAGTTATCGGCTTTGACGTGGAGGTCGTAGTTGCCGCCTACGGTGATGGCGAGGTTGCCGCCCGGTTTGTTGTCCGAGCGTACGCCTATGACCTCCTGGCGGTTGCCGCCGCAGGTCTCGTACATCGAGCCTTTCGCGCGCAGGTCATAACGCTTTTGCGAATGGATAAAGACCTGTTCTTTGCCTTGTTTATCCTCGAAGCGGATCTCGTTAAAGCCTTTGCCGTCGTCCGGGCTCGTACGCGTTTTTATGTACGTGAGCGTCTTGAACTTCGGCAGATCGTAGTGCGGCATCGTCTCGGGGTTATAGACCGAGCCGGTGATGATCGGCTGATCCGGATCGCCCTCGAGAAAATCGACCATCACTTCCTGGCCGATGCGCGGGATGAACATCGTGCCCCATTTGTTGCCGGCTATGCTCGTTCCGACCCGCAGCCAGCACGAGGAAGCGGCGTTGTTCTGTCCGTCGCGATCCCAGTGGAACTGCACCTTGACGCGGCCGAATTTGTCCACAAAGATCTCTTCGCCCGAAGGGCCGACAACGACCGCCGTCTGGCAGCCGTGCATTATCGGCCTTGCGGTGACCCTCGGCGGACGATACGGAGCCTGTCCTTGGCCCTGCGGGATCGACGTGAACGTCACGATATAGGCACGCACGCGTGCTTCATCCGACGTATATGCCGGATCCTGCAACGCCTCGATCTTTGTCGAGACGACCGTGTGGTTGCGGTTATTCTCCGCCACGGGATGAGTCGTAAGCTTAAACTTAAAGCCCGGGATCAATGCACAGGAGTCCGAACTGCCGACGGCGCTTTTATACGCAACGTCGATCTCCTGCTGGCGAACGTCGATAGTATGCTGTCGGGCAGGAAAGACCTTTGCGAGTTCGCCGGACTGTTCACCACCGCTCGAATTGATCCCATCGAACAATTTCGCGAAGCTGCCCGGATAGTCGTAGATCTCGTTATCGCGATTGCCGTTCACATCGAAGCGGCTCATCTGCTCGGCCTCAAGCGAATTGGTCGGCAGCTGGAACTGATGATCGCGAACGCGGTACTTACCCGTGCGTATCTGATTGCTGACCTGGAACGAGGTGATGCTTCCTTCCCATTCTTCCTGATTTACGGAAATATCTGTGCCGAACGGGATCTCGGCCTTTGAAGGGCACACGGGGATCGCACCTTCCGCATCGCCGATAACAAGCGTATGGCCCGAACTCGTATGCTCGAAGAAATAGAAGATGCCTTCTTCTTCCATCAGACGAGACGCAAAATCCCAGTCCGATTCGCGATACTGAACGCAGTAATTTCGCGGCTCGTAATTTCCTTGCAGTCGAAGGCTCGGGTTAAAACCGTCCAGCACCTTCGTCAAAATATCGGGGATAGAAAGATTCTGAAAGATACGATTGTGCGAACTCTGCGTAAGCAGCCAGACCTGCGGCCGAACGATCGCACGATATTTTGAGTACCGGTCGTCGCGTCCGCCCTGCGAAAAATGTGTGCAGATGCCGTGAAAATAGCGATTCGCACCGTCGCGTTGGTTCGCGGCGACGGCCATCGGCTTGTTCAAGACCTGATCAGGTGCGATCACGAAAGCCTCAAAGCCCTCCTCATTCTCTTCATGAATCAGATCGAGTTCATAGGTGAAGAGCTGCGACATGCCCTCGGCGGCACGCAGTCGATTGATCACGACCTCCTCATTCGCGAATGAGTTTGTCGTAAAGTATAAAAGTCGTCCTTCCTGGCTCAGTGCCATAATCTTTCTGGTCCTGTCAACGGCATTTTTGGGCTCTACGTTTTGTCAATAGATAACCCGCCTGACGATATTAAAGACGCGGCCGCCGTCCGGTTTTTGCCTTAACGCCGCATCGTAAATCGCGGATCGGAGGAAGTCGGTGCCGGACTTGCGTGCCTTGTCGGTTCACCAAATTCCGCGAGTACGCGTCCATCACGGCCATAATGGACGACCTCGCCCTCCCAATCGCCAAATTCTATCGGCGTTGTATCGCAATCCACGAAGAAATGACAAACTTCGACGCTGGTGTATTCCTGCCGTTCACGGGCAGCCGTAACCTCAGCGTTCGCGGTGATCGCGATCTGGCGGCAAAGTTCGTCGCCGTCGCCTCGCCTCGTCATTTCAGTCTCCGCCGCGTTGCAAACATAAAGCACGATGTGATCGACCAGCCCGCGAAGCCGGGAGAAATAGTGTGCCGTCTGAAAGCTGATGTATTCCGTGCAAAATTGGATCGCGATCGTATCGAGGTCACGTACGTAAACACCGTGCGCCATGATCGACAACCTATTAAGGCCGACGTGCGCGAGAGCCAACTCCACCGCATTATCAAAAAACTCTTCGAGCGGTGTCGATTCATCAACGTCGATCGTCAGAGTGTCGCGAGAGCCGGATGGCGTCCGGCCCTCGAGTCGTGTGTCATGTGCGATCAAATTAGCAGGCATTTTACTATCACCTCACCGGCAGCATCACGCAAAGTTATAGGCAAAATTCTCGCCCTCACCAACGGAAACCCGAATGCTCGTAAGAGCTTCGCCTTCGGCCATTCGCGAGAGAACTTCGCCTGACATCTCCGGCAGCAGCGTGCCCGTAAGGATGTTATAAACATTGCGGGCACCGCTATCGACGTCCGTACAGCGTTTTGCGATCGTATCGACGACGGCATCGTCATAAGAGAACGCCGCGTTGTGATTATCCTTGATGCGCTGTGCGATCTTGCCAAGCTGAAGCTTGATGATCAGCCGCAGGATCTCGTCGGAGATCGGATAATACGGGACCGTGACCATTCGGCCGAGAAGAGCGGGCTTGAACGCCTTGTTCAGTTCGGGCTTGACCGCATCGACAAGTCCGTCCGGCCCGGGCCGCGTATCGGGATCGGCACAGAGCTTCATTATCGTATCCGTTCCGACGTTCGAAGTAAGTAGGATGATGCAGTTCTTGAAATCGATCTCGCGGCCTTCGCCGTCTTCGAGAACGCCCTTATCGAACACCTGGAAGAAAAGTTCCATCACGTCCGGGTGAGCCTTCTCGACCTCATCGAGAAGCACGACGGAATACGGTTTTCTGCGGACGGCCTCGGTAAGCACGCCGCCTTCGCCGTAACCGACGTATCCGGGAGGCGAGCCTTTGAGGCTCGAGACCGTATGAGCTTCCTGATATTCGCTCATGTTTATCGAGATCAAATTGCGTTCGCCGCCGTAGAGCGATTCGGCGAGTGCAAGCGCCGTTTCGGTCTTGCCGACGCCGGAGGTTCCAACGAGCAGGAAGACGCCGATCGGACGTTTCGGATCCGTCAGGCCCGCACGCGAGGTGCGAATGCGCTGTGCGATCGCATCGAGTGCATGATCCTGTCCGAGAACGCGTTCGCGAAGCGTACCGGCGAGATTTAGGACAGCATTGATCTCGTCGGCGACCATCTTGCCGATCGGGATGCCCGTCCAGCCAGAGATCACTTCGGCGACCGACCCGCCATCGACCACAGGGTGCATCAGCGGATCTTCGCCCTGAACCTTCTTCAGTTCTTCGTTAGTCGCTTTCAGCTCGGCACGAAGAGCTTCCGCAGCTTTGTCATCGATCGGTTCGGGTGCGGGTGCGGCCTCGACGGCCTCGGCAGCGTCAGCTTCGCCGTCACCTGCTTCGCCAGCGGCGGCGGCCTTGCCATTCGAAGCGACCACATCATCGAGCCGTGTTTGTTCGAGCTTGAATCGTATATTCCGGATCTTCTCGACGAGCTCTTTTTCCTTTTCCCACTGAGCCGTGAGCCGCGACAGCTCCTCTTCGGTCTCAGAACGCTTTGTCTTTAACTCCGCAAGACGCGAATCGTGTCCGGCACCCGTGACCTGTTCGCGTTCGAGCGAATCGATCTCGGAGGTCAGATTCTGAACCCGACGCGTCGCATCTTCGAGCGAGGCCGGTGTTGCTCCCTGCCCGATCGCAACCTTCGCACACGCCGTGTCGAGCACCGAAACGCTCTTGTCAGGAAGTTGACGGCCGGTGATGTAGCGAGCCGAAAGTTTGACGCATTCGACGATAGCTTCATCAAGCACGCGAACCTTGTGATGGTCTTCCATCTTGTCGGCAAGGCCGCGCATCATCGCGATCGCTCGCTCTTCGTCCGGCTCCTCGACCTTCACGACCTGGAAGCGGCGGGCAAGTGCCGCATCTTTTTCAAAATACTTTTTGTATTCGGCCCACGTCGTCGCAGCGATCGTACGGAGTTCGCCGCGTGCGAGTGCGGGTTTGAGAAGGTTTGCGGCGTCATTTTGGCCTGCCTGGCCGCCTGCACCGATGAGCGTGTGGGCTTCGTCGATGAACATAATGATCGGCTGAGGCGAGGATTTTACTTCGTCGATCACGGATTTCAGGCGATTCTCAAACTCGCCTTTTACGCCGGCACCGGCCTGCAAAAGGCCGAGATCGAGCGAACGGACCGACACATTCTTGAGGCTGTCCGGAACATCGCCCGAGGCGACGCGTGCCGCAAAACCTTCGACGACCGCCGTCTTTCCGACGCCGGCCTCACCCGTCAGGATCGGGTTGTTCTGGCGGCGGCGGGTGAGAATGTCGATGATCTGGCGGATCTCAAAATCACGCCCGAGAATCGGGTCGATCTTGCCCGCGGCGGCCTTTGCCGTGAGATCCTCGGTGTATTGATCGAGGGCCTTCGTCTTGCCCGGAACGCCCGTCGCAACGGGTGCGCCGTCCGATGCACGGCCCTCGCCGAGAGCGACGGCCTCGCGGCCTTCGGACGAATCTGCGGTCAGTTCATCGAGCTTCTTTGAGAGAGATTCCGGCGAGATGTGATTGAATTCGCGGGAAATGTCGCGTGCGATGCGTGCAAAACTTTCGTTCGAGAGCAGTGCGAGCACGAGATGTCCGGAACGCACTTTGGCTTCGCCAAAATCGACAGATGCGAGCAGCCACGCGTCCTGCATCCAGCGCGGAATTCTCTCGCTCAGTCCGGGCGTGCGCGTATTGCCCGTCTTCAGGCTTGCAAGCGACGAATCGATGTCCTTTGAGAGACGATCGATATTCACCTCGTAATGCTTGCAGATGCGATGAAGGTCGGTGTCATTCTGTTCGAGGATCTTCGACAGAATGTGCTCGATCTCGACATCGTAGTTCGTTCGAGAAAGGCAGGCACCGGCGGCGCCTTCAAGTGCCGTTCGGCAGGTATCGTTCAATCTTCCGACAAGGGATTTTAGATTTAAGTTCATAGGGATCTCTCTTCCATTAAGCTGCCATCTTAAGTACTACCTGATCATCCGGAGCCTTAAAAGGTTTTGTTTTCAAAAAACTCGTCCAGCCAAGCGAAGGCCGACGGATCGCACGAGTCGTCAGGATCGTCGCCGGAACCTGTTTCGCTTCAAGAACAAGCTGAACATCGAAATCAAGTTCGTCGCCGACCATAAACTTGACGATCGACTTGAGCGGTTCGTGCGCTGTACCGCTCGGCAAAAACGCCTGAAAGCGTTTGAGATCAAGTGGTCCGAGTCTAACACGAAACTTGGATTGTTGATCCCAAACGCGGGTGCCAACGATAGCGCTTCGACCTAAGCTGCTGTTTTTCGCGCCCAGCTGCGTTATATCTCGGCCATCGAGCGACAACCATTGACCGGAAAATTGCTCGATTTTTGCCTTAGCCGAGAAATGATCACTGATCATATTTGCGAGTCCGTCCGCGGTATGCGGGGTCTGCACGATCAGGCCGGTATATGGAAGCAATGCCTCATCTTCGATCGCCATTCGGCCGCGCAGTCCGCGTGTGCCAAGGCCCGCCAGGTCGTAAAGATAGGCCGTGAAGCTCTCGTCGCCCGCCTCGTAATTTATCGGAAAGCGGTATTTCGCCCAGGCCCGATAAAAGAGCGACACGACACGATGGGTAAAAATGTCAAAGAACGCCCACATCGTCGTGTCGCGATGTCGGATGCGGTCAAGAGCGAGTTCCGTGTAATGCGTCGGCAAGGCACCGCTCACGCCGATGACGCCCATAAAATTGACGAGCATCTCGAGCCTTTCGCCCTGGCCGGTCTCGTCAATGACCTTTCGCGTTTCGTGAATTTCGCTTGCCGGAAAATCGAGCGCAACGCGCGACCGAAAGCGCACGATCTCCTCGTGCGGCATTGCATCGCCGCCGACCCGTTTCTGGTCAGTATGAATGCGCTCGAGAAGCCTTACAGCCTGAAAGAATTCATAGCTGTAAGGTTCTTCGAGAAGGCCCTGC
This sequence comes from Acidobacteriota bacterium, assembly GCA_019639195.1. Classification (GTDB taxonomy): domain Bacteria; phylum Acidobacteriota; class Blastocatellia; order Pyrinomonadales; family Pyrinomonadaceae; genus OLB17. Next base: position 343,909 of record JAHBSI010000001.1, read on the forward strand.
TCCGGCGACAAATTCGGCATATCCTGCAGCTAAAGCAATTCACGCGTGCCCGCACGCGGCGAAAATTCACGAACCGTTTCCTCACGCTGCTCCGTTCGTAAACTCAACTGGTTAAAGGAGTTAAGCGACGCATACATAGCAAGGTAACGCTCCAGTACACATCCAAAAAGAAAATAACCTGTGCCGACGTACTCTTCTTCGTCCATCGTTATCGTCGTCTCAACCCCGCGAACAAATCCGGCACCGACGCGTCTTCCGATCTGACGGACGACCTTTCTTGACGAGACGCTCTTGATGCCGAGGATCTGCTTGCGCGTCGTCGTCGAATCATCAAAATTGTAGAGCATAAGCATCTCCTGCAAGGCCTCGGGCGAGCCGTTCGCATCGTTGACAAGAGATAGAAAATTGAGGCTCAGGTGCGAGATCAAACGCCATTGAGCAGACCTTCGCTGCGGTGGGCGGATCGTTTCGGTCGGCTTTGTCAGACACCGTACACGCGAAAGCAGTGCCGTGCCCTCGACCTCAAAATCGCCTTCCTTTCCGCCGAACGGAAGCTTTGCCGGAAGGTCGCGATTCGAACAGGTCGCCTTTATATTCAGCACATCGACCGCGGGTACGCGAGGGTCGAATTTATCATCAACGAGCGAAATAAAGACTTCGCTGCCTTCGTCGTTCGCGCGCTGTGAGGGGCGACGGACGGCCGACCAATACGACTTTCCTTTTTCGCCGCCATAGGCATGACGCATCGAGTAGAACGGTGCGAATTCGCGCATCTGGTTAGAACGCGGATCGGTCGTTATCACTTCATCGATCGAATAGACCTCGGTCGAGGTCTGGCGGTGAACGTCCGGTATCACCTGATATTCGAATCGCTGCTGACTCAGATAGATCGGGTCTGAGAGCTTCTGGAAAAGGTTGACGATCGGCGTACAGCCGAGTTTGAACGTCTCCGCCGTCACGGGAGCGACCGGCGGAACGATATCCCGGACATGAATGATCAGGTCAAAATGGCTTCCAACCTTCTTCTCGATCGCCTGATCGAGGCCCAACACATCCACAAAGAGATATTTTTGCGGAAAGGCGAAATATTCCGTCAGGAAACGATAGCCCGAAAAGCTTCGCTTTGTGTAAGGCAGCAGAAACTCATCTTCGCCAAAGCCCACAGGCTTTAGCGCGTCTTCGGCCGAAAGTATGATCGGATCGGGCGGTTTTGGCGGCAGCGTCGTCATCGTCCGCGTTCCGATCGGTGCTTCTTTTGCACGGAATTCGACCGCAGTCGCGTGATTAAAAATTATCTCGTAAAGCGAATAGACGAGCTGTGGATTGCCGTCCAAATAAAAGCGGAATCGGTCGGGAATGCTGCTGTCAACGCCCCGCTTGAATTCGTGCAGATTCGCGTTCCCGAAACATCGCATCGAGATCACGATCTTCGCCTCGGCAAACTTGCCGCGTGTGTCCTTTGGAGCCGGTGATTCGAGCGAGGCGGATTCGATCTCGACCGGGAAAAGATCGACGTCATACGCCGTGCGAAAGCGGCACGGGCTGCCGTCCACAGGCCGCGAATTCAGGCGCGTTTCGCGTTCGACGTGCTGCACGGCGGTAAGTTTGTCCTTAGGCGAACCGTAACTAAATTGTGCGATCGCCATCGACGGGATCGGTGCAAGATAATGCGGATAAAGGACGTTGAGAAAGGCCTCTGTGATCTCTGGATATTCATCGTCGATCTTCAGGCCGACCCTTGCCGTTAGATAAGCGAAAGACTCGATAAGACGCTCAACGTGCGGATCTTCGACCCTTTCTTCGTCAAGTTCGAGGCGGGCCGCGATCTTCGGATACCGAAGTGCGAACTCAGCACCCATGCGGCGCAGGAAAACAAGCTCACGCTCGTAAAAGGTTAGGAGTTCGTCACGCATTAAGCTCTATTTTCCGGCCCTATCTTTCTTTAACTGCAAATTCGCCGCTGCCGCTCGCAAGCACAGTGTCAAAAATTATCGGTTCGGGTGCCGGTTCCATATCGAGTTTTGCTTCGACACGAAAACGGACCTGCCGCTCGACCTCATCAAAGGGCTCGAGCGTGATCTTGAGGTCTAAAAACCTTGGTTCGAAACGTCGGATCGCGGTCTCGAGCGATTTAACGAGCCGCTTCTTTTCCGCGGGTGTCTGCGGATTCAACCCAAGAATATCGGGCATCCCGTAAAAGACGACCGAACGCCTGACCTCCGCATCCTCTTCAACGGTCTCGTCGCCGTGCGAACGCGTATTCAGCAGCCATTCGAGGTCGCGCCGAACTCCGGCCTTGAGTTCCTGGATCCCCGTAAATCTTGATTTCTGAGGATCTTTGGACGCGGTTGGCTCGGTGTCGATCAGACGATCGAGCAATGAGGGAGTTATGCGAATATCTTCGTCGCGACGAGCCATTGTTCTAAAAACGGTGAAAGGTTATGCCGTTCGGGAAAGCGAACGGCATAACCGGGAAAGGTCCGTATCTTTTCGAGCCTTGCTTTCGCGAGGCTTAGACCATCTTGTTGGCCTTCACGTCGTAGCCGGCCTTGACCGCACCGCCGAGCGTACCATCGGGCTTCTGTTCCTTGTACTCGAACTCGATCTTCGCGAAGTTCAGTGAGCACTGGTCGCTGGTCTCAGCTCCGCCGCCGACGCCGCCGGCATTGTAGCTCGTGACGAGCAGGTCGGTGAAAGTGACCTTGAGGAATTCCTGCTGCTCTTTACCTGCTTTGCGAGCGGTAAGGGTAGCCTTCTTGATGTGCGTACCGGTAGCACAGTTAAGCATGAGCTTCGGGGTTGCCTTGCTGCCTTTCATCGTGAAGTGAAAGTCCTGGAAGGTTGCCTTGCCGGCACCACCGCCGCCGCCGTGTCCCATCGTTCCGCTCTGAGAGACGCCCCATGAAAACGACTCCACATCGATCTCACCTTTGTGTTTGTAATCCTGGCTCTCGCCATCGATCCCGTCCAATTTGAGGAAATAATCTACTGTTGCCATTGCTTTGCTCCTTTTTTATCGAATCAGTTTAATAACGCCAACGAACACCTGCGATTCCATCGGCTTCAGATAAGAGACGCTGTCCGTAAACCTTTTTGCATTAGGGCCGGAAACTTTTTTTAAGCCCACCGGCCCTTAGCCCCTCCTGGTTCGCGAAATTCGCTTCTCGTAAAAAACGCTCCTTCTTGAACCTAACCCTGTGCGGGCTGCGGCAGATCGGCAACAAGCCTGAGCGAAACGGAAAGTTCATCGAGCTGGAAGTGCGGCCTCATAAAGGCGACCGCGCGATAACAGCCAGGTTTTCCCGGGATCTCGGCGACATCCACCCTTGCTTCTCGAAGCGGATATTGGGCTTTTGTGGCCGCTGACGCAGTGTCGTCGTCGGTAACGTAATTGTTGATCCACTGGTTAAGGAAGCGTTCACAATCAGTTCGAGACATGAACGAACCGATCTTGTCACGCATCATCGACTTCAGATAGTGTGCGAACCGCGATACTGCGAAGATGTACTGAAGCTGTGTCGAGAGACGCGCATTCGCGTTCGCCGCATCAGAATCGTACTTCTTGGCCTTGTTTGCCGACTGCGTACCGAAGAACGCCGCATAATCGGTGTTCTTACAGTGAACGAGCGGAATAAAACCGTTGTCGGCAAACTCCTTCTCGCGTCGGTCCGTGATCGCGACCTCGGTCGGGCACTTCATTGCGATCTCGCCCTCGTCGGTCTCAAAAGTGTGGGTCGGCAAGCCCTGAACAAGGCCGCCGCCTTCTACACCGCGGATCGCGACGCACCATCCGTACATCGAGAATGCCTCGGTCAGGCACGTCCCCAACGCGTATGCGGCATTTCCCCAGAGGTATTTCTTGTGGTCCTTGCCGTCAACGTCCTCTTCGTAGCGGAACGTCTCGGTCGGCTTTGTGGCCGCACCATAAGGCTCGCGCATCAGAACGTGCGGCATCGTAAGGCCCACATATCGCGAATCTTCCGACTCGCGGAAGCTGCGCCATTTCATATATTCGGTGCGGTCGAAGATCTTCGCCACATCGCGGACCTCGGTCATTTCCGAGTAAGTATCCCAGCCGAACATATTAGCCGATGCGGCGCTTAGGAACGGCGCGTGAGCGGCGGCGGCGACCTGTGAAATGCTCTCAAGCAGGGCCATATCCTGAGGATGGTTGCCGAACTCGTAATCGCCGATCAGGGCTCCGAACGGAGCACCGCCGAACGTACCGTATTCTTCCTCATAGACCTTTCGGAACATCGCGGATTGGTCGAATTCCAAGGCACGTTCGAAGTCCTTAAGAAGGTCCTTCTTGGTCGCGCTCATTACCTTGATCTTGAGCATCGGGCCGGTCAGCGAATTCTTGACGAGATGCTGAAGGCCGCGCCATGAACCTTCCAGCTTCTGGAAGTCTTCGTGGTGCATGATCTCATTCATCTGCGCCGTTACGAGCCGGTCGATCTCAGCGATGCGCGAATTGATCGCGACGTCCATATTCTTGGACATCGTAAGTTCGCCGCTCATTACCTGAGAGACGAATTCGCCGATCATATCCTTGGCCTGTTCGCGTTGATAATCGTCGCGGGCCATTCTGCCTTCGGTCAGGATCTGATCGAGGACGCTGGTAGATTCTTGTGTTTCAACGGTTTGGGCTGCTGCTTCTTCTTTTGATTTAGCCATTTCTATTATTCCTCCTTACCGTCGATGCCAAGCTCGCTGCTGATGGCCTTCTGTTTTTCGGCGTTTGCGATCAGGTCTTCGAGCATTGACTCGAGCTTGTCGTTGCCGTCCATCTTCGATCGGAGGTCGGCGAGACGCTGACGTGCCTCAACGAGCTTCCGCAGAGGTTCGACCTGCTGGACGATCTTGTCCGGCTCGAAATCCTCTATATCCTTGAACCGCAGTTCGATGCCCATCTTGCTGCCATCGTCCTGCAATTTATTGTCGATCGTATAAGCGAGACGGGGAGCCATGCCCGCAAGGACCTGATTGAAATTATCCGGGTCGATCTCAACAAATTTCCGATTCTTAAGTCCCGGAAGCGGTTCATCGGGCTTTCCGACGAAATCGCCGAAAACACCGATGACGAACGGGAGTTCTTTAAGTTCGATCGCTCCCCCAACCTCAACATCGTACGTGATCTGCACGCGAGGCGGGCGAACCCGATCGATCTTGTGCTGCAAACTTTCCTTCTTAGGCATTGTTTTGTTGTCTCCTTATAAAAATTCTTTATCCCCGAATTCGAGGCAAAATTACATATTCGATCTCGCTCTCAAAAACTTTATGAGAATGGCATCTTACCACTCTTCTGCCGGCGGTGCCTCAGTGCTCTCTTCTGCGGGCGTTTCTTCGTATCCGCTATCCCATCCGGCCGATGCGCCGCCGCCGCCCAGTCCAAGCGTCTCACGGAGCTGGCCAAGCACGTTGTCGTCCTTGATCACTTCCTGCAGCCAGCTCTCAAGCGGCATATTGCCCCATTTTACGGCACGCTGCACAAGATATGAGACCGGCGAGTGCGGCTCGGTCTTTTGAAAGAAGGCCGCGACCTCTTCCAGCCTTCGCAAAGCCTCCGGACGACCTTTTATCGGCCCGGAACCAATACCGGTCGAGCCCGAGCCTCCGTCCTCTTCATCACTCCAGCCGCCGTTCGATTCCGAGGCAGTATCCGCGGGATCCGGCTCTTCGATGCGTTTACGTTCGAGGAGTTTCTTTGTCTGAGCACCGACCTCATCAAGCGATTTCCTAAGGCCGGACAGGCCCGGCATCTGATTTCGCTCGTATTTTGCCTCGATGACGGAATTCAGCTCCTCGACGGCCGCACGGGCCTCGTCGAACGTGAACTGCAATTCCTCGCAGAAAGCACGCCGTGTAGCGGCGGTCGCTGCTTTCCATTTGTCGGCGGTCGTCCGATTTTCGCGTTCAGCCTGTGCACGAAGGTCGTTCCAACGCTCCTGTGCCTCGGCATCAAGGGACCCAAGATTTGCCGGAATATCAAAGCGCTTTGCGTCCTGCCAGTTATTGAAGCTAAGCCCGGCACCGGCCGTTATCGGCACATCGCGGACCGCTTTCGCCGCATTGGACTCAAGCCACGAAACCGCATTCGCACGGCCTTCCTGATCGTTTTCCTCAACAACGGGAAAAGCACCGTCCCAAAAATTCTCGTGGAGGCCGGCCATCAGCTTCAAACTGTCACGAAGCCCTGCAAAACCATGTAAATTGATCAGTGCCTCGCTAAGCCACGCCGCGATCTGAAGATCTTTTGAAAGGGTCGTAAGAGCATTCACTGCGACATCGACCACCTTTCGATAGTCTGCCGTCTTTAGCTCGGTCTGCCATTCGCCCTGCGCAACGTCAATGTCGGCACGGCGAGCTTCGGCGATCTCATCATAAATGCCGGAATATCGAAGGCTGTCGCCGCCAGGACTTTCCTCAGAAATGGGCGCAAGAAGGGCGTCCAAGTCAATAACCGGCGGTATTGGGGTTACATCGCTCATCTATTTGACAGCTCTCCTTGCCGTAAACAAAAGACGTGTGGAAAATTCGCGTTGCCGAAGTTTCTTCATTCTACTACGAATTTCCGAAAAAGGCGCACGAAAAATGCAACGCATTTCCATCATTTGCATTGGATAATGCGGCATTCTTTACTCAAAAGAGCCAAAAAAGGCCGTCTTCCAGAAAGGATAGACGGCCTAAAGGGTTATTTTTGCGTAATTTACGCGGAATTATCGACTAAACATCGTCGTCTTCATCCTCGACGTCGAGTTTCATTGCCTCGTCAAGATCGAAGTCTTCATCCTCGATCTCCTCCATTTCGGCATCAACTTCCTCGATCTCCTCATCCGCGTCGGCTGCCGGAAGATCGAGCGGCAGAGGCAGGCCGCCGCGAATGTTATCGACGATATCGTCGAATTCATCACGCGGAACCTGATTTTCCGTCGAATCGGGATCGACCTTGACGTTTCGGTAGTATTTCATACCCGTTCCGGCCGGAATGAGGCGTCCCATAATGACGTTCTCCTTCAAGCCGCGGAGGTAATCGACACGTCCCGAGATCGCCGCCTCGGTAAGGACGCGGGTCGTCTCCTGGAAGCTGGCCGCCGAGATGAACGAATCCGTCGAAAGGCTTGCCTTTGTAATACCGAGCAGAAGAGGATCGCCGACCGCAGGCTTACCGCCTTCTTCGCGGACCCGACGGTTCTCATCCTCATAACGGAATCGATCGACCTGCTCTTCCATAAGGAAGTCGGTGTCGCCGACATCTTTGATCTTCACCCAGCGAAGCATCTGTCTTACGATGACCTCGATGTGCTTATCGTTGATGTTGACGCCCTGCAGACGATAGACCTCCTGGATCTCGTTGACGATGTAGTTCTGCAACGCCGTCATACCAAGAACACGCAGAATATCGTGCGGATTCAGCGGTCCGTCCATAAGCGGTTCGCCCGCTCGGACCATATCGCCTTCCTGCACGTTGATGTGCGTACCGCGTGGAATATCGTATTCGCGTTCGCTGCCGTCGTCGCTGCGGACAAAAAGCTTGCGTTTGCCCTTTGAGATCGGGCCGAAAGCGACCGTACCGTCGATCTCGCTCATAACCGCGGTCTCGCCGGGGCGGCGTGCCTCGAAAAGCTCGACCACACGCGGCAGACCGCCGACGATATCCTTCGTCTTGGTCGTTTCACGCGGGATCTTTGCGATGATATCGCCCGCTTTTACCACATCGCCGTCATCAACGAGGAGGTTCGCACGGATCGGCATCTGATAGGTCTTCAGGACCTTATTGTTGCCCGAGCGGATCTCGATACGCGGCTGATTCTTCTCGTCAGAATCCTTGACGACGAGACGCTTCTGACCGGTGACCTTATCGATCTCTTCTTCGACGGTCTTGCCTTCCTTAAGGTCCTGATACTTGATCGAACCGGACTCTTCGGAAAGGATCGCGAAGGTGAAGGGATCCCACGTGACGAGCACGTCGTCCTCTTTGACCTTCTGGCCGTCCTTGACGTGGATCTGAGCACCGTAAACGACCGTGTAACGGGCGACCTCGCGGCCGCGGTCGTCGATAAGCGTGATCTCAGACTGCCGGCGGAGCGAAACCTGGTCGCCCGCTCGGTTCTTGATCACCTTCATATCGTTCGGATTCAGGAACTTAACAGTTCCGTCCATCGCGGCGACGTGCTTGGTCTCCTGTTCGAGACGTGCCGTACCGCCGACGTGGAACGTACGCATCGTGAGCTGTGTTCCGGGTTCACCGATCGACTGAGCAGCGATAACACCGACGGCTTCGCCGATCTCGACCGTGTTGCCGGTCGCCAGGTTGCGTCCGTAGCATTTGACGCAAAGGCCGCGGCGGGCTTCGCACGTCAGCGGCGAGCGGATACGCACCTTCTGCAATCCGGAAAGCTGGATCTGTGCGGCGATGTCTTCGTCGATATCCTCATTCGCCTTGACGATCTTCGTTCCATCGACCGGATCGATGATGTCGTCGAGCGAAACGTAGCCGACGATGCGGTCACGCAGGGATTCGACCTCTTCACCGTTGCGGATGATCGCCTCGGTCCAGATACCGCGAACCGTTCCGCAATCAAGCTCGGAGACGATCACGTCCTGTGCAACGTCAACAAGACGCCGCGTCAGATAGCCTGAGTCCGCCGTCTTGAGAGCCGTATCGGCGAGTCCCTTACGGGCGCCGTGCGTCGAAATAAAGTACTGAAGAACGTCGAGGCCCTCGCGGAAGTTCGCAAGGATCGGGTTCTCGATGATCTCGCCCGAAGGCTTGGCCATCAGGCCGCGCATACCGGCGAGCTGTCGGATCTGAGCTTCGGAACCGCGAGCACCCGAATCCGCCATGATGAGGATCGGATTGAGTTCCTTTCGCTCTTCTTCGCGGGTGTGCATCGCCTTGAACATCTCACGCGAGACCTGATCGGTAACTTCCGACCAGATGGCCGTGACCTTGTTCGTCCGTTCTAGGTCGGTCATCGTTGCGTCTTCGTACTGCTTGCGAAGTTTTTCGACCTCCTTCAAAGCCTTGTCGATAATGCCTTTCTTGGACGGCGGCGTGACCATGTCGTCAATGCCGATCGAAACGCCTGCACGCGTTGCATACAGGAAGCCCATCGTCTTTAGGTCATCAAGAAGTGCAACCGTCTGCTCGTGTCCGAGCTTAAGATGACAGAAGGTAACGAGCGACTGAAGGCCCTTTTTCTTGAGTGTTCCGTTGATATACGGAAGGCCGTCGCGGGTCAGACGTTCGTTCAGGATCACGCGTCCGGCGGTCGTCTCAATGATCTGATCGACGTTGTCGCGGACCATCGCACGCATAACGTCCTGGTTGTTGTGCTCGAGCGTAAGATCGACGAGATCGCCTCTCCAGCGAAGTTTGATCTTCGTCTGGGTCTCGATCACGTCCGCATCAAGAGCGAGCAGAACGTCGTCGATCGAATTGAACGCCTTGCCTTCACCCTTCAGACCATCACGGCTCAGCGTCAGGTAGTAGCAGCCGAGGACGATGTCCTGTGAAGGAACGGTGATCGGCTGGCCTGAGGCCGGCGAAAGAAGGTTGTTTGAGGCAAGCATCAAAACGCTCGCTTCGATCTGCGCTTCCGGCGAAAGCGGAATGTGCACAGCCATTTGGTCGCCGTCAAAGTCAGCGTTGAACGCCGTACAGACGAGCGGGTGGATCTTGATCGCCTTGCCCTCGACGAGCACAGGTTCAAAGGCCTGAATACCGAGGCGGTGCAGCGTCGGAGCACGGTTCAGGAGAACCGGATGCTCGCTGATAACCTCTTCGAGAATGTCCCAGACGATCGGCTCCTGACGCTCGACCATCTCGCGTGCCTGCTTGATGGTGGCGGCGTGCTGTTCCCGTTCGAGTTTGTTGTAAATGAACGGCTTGAAGAGCTCGAGGGCCATCTTCTTCGGCAGGCCGCACTGATGGAGCTTGAGTTCCGGCCCGACCACGATGACCGAACGGCCAGAGTAATCGACGCGCTTTCCGAGCAGATTCTGACGGAAACGTCCCTGCTTGCCCTTGAGCGTGCCGGAGAGCGATTTGAGCGGGCGATTGTTCGCACCGCGAAGCACGCGGCCGCGGCGTCCGTTATCAAAGAGAGCATCGACCGCTTCCTGAAGCATGCGCTTCTCGTTGCGGACAATGACCTCGGGAGCACGCAGCTCGATCAGCTTCTTCAACCGGTTGTTGCGGTTGATGACGCGGCGATAAAGATCGTTAAGATCGCTCGTCGCAAAACGTCCGCCGTCGAGCGGCACAAGCGGGCGAAGCTCCGGCGGAATGACCGGGATCACATCCAGGATCATCCACTGCGGATCGTTGCCCGAACGCATAAATGAGTTCGCGACCTTCAGACGCTTGCTGTACTTGAGCTTTTTCTGCTGTGACGTCTCGTCACGCATCCTCTGACGAAGGTCTTCGACAAGCTCTTCGATATTGATCGTGTTCAGAAGGTCCTTGATCGCCTCGGCGCCCATTTTCGCAACGAACTGGTTCGGGTAATCACGGCTCAGTTCACGAAAACGCTCGTCGTTGAGCAGGTCCTTCTCTTTAAGATCGGGAACATCGCCCGGATCGACGACGATGTACGTCTCAAAATAGAGGATCTTCTCGAGGTCGCGCAGTGTGATGTCAAGAAGGTGGCCGATGCGCGACGGCAGGCCCTTGAAGAACCATACGTGCGAGCAGGGCGAGGCAAGTTCGATGTGGCCGAGGCGTTCGCGTCGAACCTTCGACTGCGTGACCTCGACGCCGCACTTGTCGCAGATCACGCCGCGGTGCTTCATCCTCTTGTACTTTCCGCAGAGGCATTCCCAATCGGCGACCGGGCCGAAGATACGCGCACAGAAAAGGCCGTCGCGTTCGGGCTTGAATGTGCGGTAGTTGATCGTTTCCGGCTTCGTAACCTCGCCGTGTGACCACGAACGGATCTTGTCCGGCGACGCAAGGCTGATACGGATCGCCTCGTAATTGGTCGTCAACTGAGTTTTGTTATCGTTATTGAATCGAAACATATTTTTTATTGCGGAGTGCAGAGCCCGGAGTGCGAGCGAACGGAGCTTTTTGCTTCCGCTCGCCGCATTCCGCGTTCCGCATTCAAATTAATCAACCCCCACCAACGCATCAACGCCTGCGACGACCTCTTCAGGATCGATCTGATCTTCCTGAATGAGCTCGACATCGAGACAGAGCGACTGCAGCTCGCGTACGAGCACGTTGAACGACTCCGGAATTCCGGGCTCGAAGTTCGAGACGCCTTTGACGATCGTCTCGTAGATCTTCGAACGGCCGGCAACGTCGTCCGACTTGCAGGTAAGAAGCTCCTGCAGGATGTGCGCCGCACCGTAGGCCTCGAGTGCCCAGACCTCCATTTCGCCGAAACGCTGTCCGCCGAATTGAGCTTTACCGCCCAACGGCTGCTGCGTGATAAGGCTGTAAGGCCCGATCGAGCGTGCGTGGATCTTGTCATCGACAAGGTGCGAGAGCTTGAGCATATAGATGTACCCGACGGTCACCTTCTGCTCGAACTGTTCACCGGTCAAACCGTCATAGAGACGCGTTTTGCCCGACGGACCGACCGAATTCGGCAGATCGAGTTCGTCGAATTTGCCGTTCGCCTTGCCGATATACTCCTTGATCTCCTTCTCGGTCGCACCGTCAAAGACGGGCGTTGCAAAGTGTAGCCCGAGGATGCGGGCGGCCCAGCCGAGGTGAGTTTCGAGGATCTGGCCGACGTTCATACGCGAAGGCACGCCAAGCGGATTCAGAACGATCTCGACCGGAGTTCCGTCCGGCAGGTACGGCATATCTTCCTCAGGCAGGATGCGAGCGATCACACCCTTGTTCCCGTGGCGGCCTGCCATCTTGTCGCCGACCGAAAGCTTGCGCTTCATCGCAACGAAGACCTTGACCATCTTGATCACGCCCGGAGGCAGTTCGTCGCCCTGCTTTAGCTTTGTGATCTTCTCGTCGTAGATGTCGCGAAGAATGTTGATCTGGCGTTCCGTACGCTGTTCGTACTCTTTGACCTCGCCCGCAATATCGATCGAACCTGCGGAAACTTCTGCCTTGCGAAGAACTTTGAGTTCAATGTCCGCGAGCACTTCACGCGACAAGACGGTCCCCTTCTTGAGCAGAATTTCCTTTCCGTCAAGAAGATCTTTCGTCAGCTTGCGTCCGTCAAAAAGTTCGAAGATGCGTTCATTTCTCTGCTCTTCGAGAATACGGATCTCGTCCGCGAGGTCGCGATGAAGGCTGTCTTCCTCCATTCCCTCGATGTCGAGACTGCGTCCGTCCTTGTCCTGTCCCTTGCGGGTAAAGATCTGGACGTCAACGACTGTTCCGTCGATTCCCGGCGGGCAGGTGAGCGAAGCATCCTTCACGTCGCCGGCCTTTTCGCCGAAGATCGCACGAAGCAGTTTCTCTTCGGCCGTCAGCTGCGTTTCGCCCTTCGGCGTAACTTTACCGACGAGCACCGAGCCCGGTTTTACCTGAGCACCGATGCGGATAATGCCGGATTCGTCGAGATCGCGGAGCATATTCTCGCCGATATTCGGAATATCACGAGTGATCTCCTCAGGGCCGAGTTTCGTATCCCGAGCCTCGATCTCAAGCTCCTCGATGTGGATCGACGTATAGTAATCGTCCTTCACGAGGCGTTCGCTTACGAGGATCGCGTCCTCGAAGTTGTAACCACGCCACGGCATAAAGGCGACGAGCACATTGCGTCCGAGAGCGAGTTCGCCGCGATCGGTACAAGGGCCGTCCGCGATGACCTGGCCTTTACGCACACGCTCCCCGACCGCAACGATCGGCCGCTGGTTGATACACGTGTTCTGGTTCGAACGCGTGAATTTTACGAGCGAATAGATATCCGCCGTCACCTCGCGTGAGATCGTGCCATCGACCTGGTGGTCGGCCTTGACGATGATGCGTTCCGAATCGACGTAATCGACAACGCCGTTACGTTTTGCGATCACGACCGCACCCGAATCGCGTGCGGCGATCTTCTCCATTCCGGTGCCGACATACGGCGATTCGGCACGAAGAAGCGGTACGGACTGACGCTGCATGTTCGAACCCATCAACGCACGGTTCGCGTCGTCGTTCTCAAGGAACGGGATGAGCGAAGCGGCGACAGAAACGAGCTGCTTCGGCGAAACGTCCATATACTGGATCTCGCTCTTGTCGGCGGTGATGAACTCGCCTTTCTGCCGTGCGGCATTTCGTTCGTTGACGATATAGCCCTTGGCGTCAAGCTCGATGTTCGCCTGTCCGATGATGTAAAGATCCTCTTTCCACGCCGTCAGATAGAACGGATAAGGCTCGAATTCGGCTTCCTTGCCATCCTTGATGCGTTTGTTCGCGCTTACGACCGATTCCATCGGCACGTGCTCGCCCGGCTTGAACTTCGTGTCGCCGCCGTTCAGAACCTTTACGTATTCGACAACGCGGCCGTCCTCGACCTTTCTGTACGGCGATTCGATAAAGCCGAACTCGTTGATGCGTGCAAAGCACGAGAGCGACGAGATCAGGCCGATGTTCGGGCCTTCAGGCGTCTCGATCGGGCAGATGCGGCCGTAGTGCGTCGGGTGAACGTCGCGAACCTCGAATCCGGCACGCTCACGCGAAAGTCCGCCCGGCCCGAGGGCCGAAAGGCGTCGCTTGTGCGTGATCTCCGAAAGCGGATTCGTCTGGTCCATGAACTGCGACAGCTGCGATGAGCCGAAGAATTCGCGAACCGCCGCCGTCACAGGCTTTGCGTTGACGAGGTCACGCGGCATCGTGGTGTTCATATCCTGCTGGATAGACATCTTTTCCTTGATGGCGCGTTCCATGCGTTCGAGGCCGATACGGAACTGATTCTCAAGCAGTTCGCCGACGGCGCGTACGCGTCGGTTGCCGAGGTGATCGATGTCATCCTGGAAGAAATTCTCGCTATCGCGCTTCATCTTCAGGAGGTAATTGACGACGTCGATGAAATCCGTCGGCGCAAGAAGCGGATCCGTCAGACGATCACGCTCTTCGCGGCCCATCTTGATGTTGAACTTCAAGCGGCCGACGCGTGAAAGGTCAAAACGTCGCGCATCGAAGAACATTCCTTCGAGCAGGCGATATGCCGTCGGGACGGTCGGCGGATCGCCGGGACGCATCTTGCGGTAGATCTCAAGCAGAGCATCGACGGGCTTGCCGATCGGGTCTTTCTTGAGTGTTGCCGAAATGACCTCGCCGATGACATCGCGTTTCGGGAAGAAGACCGTGAACTCGGTAATGCCGCTCTCAACGATCTCCTGAAGTTTGTCGGTCGTTATCTCGGAGTTCGCCTCGATGATGACCTCGCCGGTCTCGGTATTGACGATGTCGTCAAGAGCAAATACCCCTTCGAGATCGGCCGCCATCACGCGAACCTTGTCTTTCTTCAGATGACGCAGGTCGGCAAGGCCGCTCTTTGTCACCTTTTTGCCCGTACGGACAACGTCCTCTTTCTTGTCCTTGATATCCTCATCGGCACGCATTCCGACAAGATTCGTGTTCCCGGCCTTCTCGACCTTGAACGAGAACTTGCCCTTCTCGACCAGCACCGTATCGGTCGTATAGAAGAGTTTCAGGATGCTCGAATTGCTGTATTCGGCGTTCTTTACGACCTCCTCGAGAATGTTGTCCGAGACGGTCTTCATATCGATCTGCGGGTTAAGCCACAGGCCGAGAGCACGTAGGAACACGGTCGCGACGATCTTTCGCTTACCGAGACGTGCATGCAGAATGCCCTTCTGGTCGTATTCGAACTCGACCCACGAACCGCGGTACGGGATGATCTTCGCAAGGAATTCGTCGCGGTCGCCCTTGAAGAAAACGCCCGGCGAGCGGTGAAGCTGCGAAACGATCACGCGTTCGGTCCCGTTGATGATGAACGTGCCGTTGTCGGTCATCAGGGGAATTTCGCCGAAGAAAACGTCCTCTTCCTTGATGTCGCGAACTGTCGCAACGCCCGTGTCCGGATCTTTGTCATAGACGGTCAGGCGGATCTTCACCTTGAGCGGGACGCTGTACGACATACCGCGTTCCTGACACTCCTGCTGATCGTGCTTATGCTTGAGGCCGACCGGTTCACCGCAGTTGTTGCAGAGATTCGGACGGACGGCGTTAAACGTGCCGCAATTCGTACAAAGCACTTCGGCCGGGTTGAAAGGATCGACCTTGATCTTCGCCGAGCAGTTCTTACAATTGGCACGAAGGTGCTCTAGGCCTTCCAGATTGCCGCATTTGCACTGCCAGTTTCCGATCTGATACTCGACATATTCGAGCGTCGCCGTCTCGCGAAAATCCGACACCGGAAAGATCGACGAGAACACGGACTGAAGCCCGACGTAGTCGCGCTCTTCCGGGATCAGGTCCATTTGCAGGAATCGGTTGTACGATTCACGCTGGACCTCGATCAGGTTCGGGATCTGCGCCGTGGTATAGATCTTCGAAAAATCCACACGATCCGGTGCCTGGCTTGTGCGCCGTCCGAGGCCCGATGTGTTGTTCTGAAGAGGATTGTTGATCATATATCTAAAAAGCGGGCTATAAAAAACCTATTGCATTTTGCACCGGACAATTGCTACGATACCTGCCAATGGGTTCGATTCGTCCGGCTTGGCCTCCTTATCGGCTCCTGCGATAAGAGACGCCAAATGCGGTCTTGAGCAAAGTTCGCCCAGACCGCTTATAAGCAGTAAAATTACTGTTCCGAATTGACGAGCGTGCCGAAAAAAGGGACACCTACTCTCCATTTTCGAGGCGAAAAAGATCGCCTCCTAAAGAACCACCGGTGATGCAGCCCTCGCGAACTCCACCTCCGCACCGGCAAAGTGCCGGAAAACCACCCTCGATCTAACGCCAGAGTGCGGAACCTGTTATCATAACAGACCCGTCCTGATAAAGCAATACCAAATTTTCAAGCCGCAGAGAACGCGTCCTTCTCCGACCGGAAAACTCGCCAGGCCTCGCTTTTTCGAGGTCTTCGACGGGGCCGAACTGCCGTAAAAATGCGACACTTCCGCCCCGATCGATCAACTTCCTTCAGCGAAGGGCGAACTACTTGACCTCGACGGTCGCGCCTGCTTCGGTAAGCTTTGCCTTGATATCGTCAGCTTCAGCCTTGGAAACGCCTTCCTTGAGCGGTTTCGGAGCACCGTCAACGAGGTCCTTCGCTTCCTTGAGGCCGAGGCCTGCAACGATCTCGCGGACAACCTTGATAACGCCGATCTTGTTGCCGCCGGCCGCTGCTAGGATCACGTCATACGAATCCTTCTCTTCAGCTGCACCTGCACCGTCGCCAGCACCGGCACCGGCTGCTGCAACCATAACGGGTGCGGCCGCTGCTGCTGCCGAGACACCAAACACTTCTTCGAGTTCCTTGACGAGCTCCGACGCTTCGAGAAGCGACATTCCCTTCAAATACTCAACAACATCGTCTTTTGTAACTGCCATGATAATTATCTATCTCCTAATTTAGGGTTCTTAAGTTTGTAATTAGGCCGCCATTTTCGGCTGCCTCTTGCATCGCCGCTAGAACCCACGGGACCTGAGAACAAATGGGCTGCATCTCCGCTTGCCTCTCCGGCCCGAAGCACCGACGGCCTGACTTCCGTCTGTGCTCTTTTTCTTGAGTACGGCTATTAAGTTCAGGGCCTCCGTTAGAGTGCACCCCGTTAGAGTGCAAGCCTTAGCTTGTAGCCTCAGCTTGTCTCCCTGAACAAAAATCCTATTCCGCCTTTTCCTCGGCGGCTGCTTCCGGAGCAAGCTCCAGAACATCTTCGCTCTCGGCCGGCGCCTCTTCTGCCGCAGGAGCTGCTTCCACTGCGGGAGCCTCTTCTGCTGCAGGAGCCGCTTCGGCTGCCGGTGCGGGAGTTCCCGCCGCCCGGCCTTCCTGTTCGCCGATCTGTTTGATCACGATCGCCAGGTCACGCGGAACAGCGTTGATGACCGTAACGATACGCTGTGCCTGAGCATTGAGAACATAAAGAAGCTTCGAAATGAGCTCTTCTTTGCTCGGCAGGCTCGCGATCGTCTTGAGCTGAGCGAGATCGACGACCTTGCCGTCGACCACGCCTGACTTGAACGTGTAATGATCCGCATTGTCGGCCACGAACTTCGAAACGGCCTTTGAAAGCACGACCGGATCGTTGCTGGTCCACGCAAGGGCCGTGACGCCCTTTAGGTCTCCCGCGACATCTTCGTACGGCGTGCCTTTAACGGCAATACGTGCGAGCGTATTCTTTACGACCTGATATCGGCCGCCTGCCGCTCGGATCTGTTCGCGAAATTCCTGATCCTTTTGGACCGTAAGGCTGTTAAAGCTTACGACCATCGCGGACTTCGAATCCTTCAGGGATTCGGCAAGTGCGTTCAGATCGTTCTGTTTTGTTTCTCTCGATTTCATCGTTCTAATTGAGCCCTAACTTCGTGCGGGCTTCAGCGACACTCCAAAAGCTTAGGCGTATGCCAATTCGTCAAGAAGCACGCCCGGGCTCATCGTCGCCGCGAGATTGATCTTCTTCAAATATCGTCCTTTTGCCGTCGTCGGTTTTGCCTTCATAACGGCGTTGATAAGGACGCGCGTATTCTCTTCGAGTTTGGCAGGATCGAACGAGACCTTGCCGACGGGCGAGTGAATAACGCCTGTTTTATCGACGCGATATTCGACCTTACCGGCCTTTGTCTCTTCGACGGCCGTTTTGACGTCCATCGTAACGGTGCCTGTTTTGGGGTTCGGCATAAGGCCGCGTGGGCCAAGGAGTTTTCCGAGCTGACCGACCTTGCCCATCATATCGGGCGTCGCGATCAGAGCATCGAAATCGAGCCAGCCGCCTTTGATCTTTTCGACGATGTCATCGCCGCCGGCCATATCCGCACCGGCTTCTTCGGCCTCTTTGATCTTGTCGCCCTGTGCGACGACAACGACCTTCTTGGCCGCTCCGCCGAGTCCGTGCGGCAGAACGACAGTTCCACGCACGAGCTGATCCGCTTTTCGCGGATCGACGCCGAGCCACATCGTCAATTCAACTGTTTCGTCGAATTTTGCGAAGGCGATCTCTTTGAGTTTGCCGATCGCTTCGTCAAGGGTGTGTTTCCTGCCCGCCTCGATCTTCTCGAGTGCGGCAAGATATTTCTTACCGTGTTTCATTTTACCTCCAGGTGCTAACGGGAACGTCTTAAGTTCCCTCCCTTTATAGCGGTGAACAGCAGCAAATGCCGTCCGTCCGTTTATTCAATTGTAAGGCCCATCGATTTGGCCGTGCCTTCGATGGTGCGCATTGCGGCCTCGATATTTGTCGTATTGAGGTCTTGCATCTTCTTTTCGGCGATCTCACGGATCTTGTCACGCGAGATGCTGCCGACCTTTTCGCGGTTCGGTTTGCCCGAACCCTTCGGAATTCCGGCCGCCTTTCGGAGAAGGTCGCCCGCGGGCGGCGTCTTCGTCTCAAAAGTGAATGAGCGGTCGGCGTAAACTGTAATAACGACCGGGATCTTCATATCCGGATCGTCGTTCTGCGTCTTTGCGTTGAACGCCTTGCAGAACTCCATGATGTTGACGCCGTGCTGGCCGAGTGCCGGCCCGATCGGCGGTGCAGGGTTGGCCTTACCGGCCGGTATCTGCAGCTTGATATAACCTTCTATCTTCTTTGCCATTTCTCTTTTCGATTAACGATCCCTAAAAAGGGAATGTCCTCATTTCTAAACTATTCTTCTTCCGCGAAGGTCACCTTCTCGACCTCGAGGAAACTCAATTCGTACGGCGTCGAGCGGCCAAAGATCGTGATCGAGACCTTCAAAACGGCCTTGTCCTCGTTGACCTCTTCGACCTTGCCGGTAAAGCTCGCGAACGGGCCGGATTTGATCCTGACGACCTCGCCGACCTGATACGTGAACTTCGGTTTCGGCTTCTCGGTCGCGGCCTCGATATTCAGGACGATCTGATCGACCTCGGCCTGGCTAAGCGGCGTCGGCTGCTTTCCGCCCAGGAATCCCGTAACTTTCGGCGTTGCCTTGATAGCGTGGAACACGTTATCGGGGATCTTCCCCTTCTCATCACATTCGATCTCGACAAGCACGTAGCCCGGATAGAACATACGCTCCGAGACGTATTCCTTATTGCCGCGAAGTTCAATGACCTTCTCTTTCGGCAGCAGGACGCCCGTGATCTGCTCGGCGAGTTCCATATCGCGAATACGAGCGTTCAGGCTTTCAACGACCTTGTTCTCGTGTCCTGAATATGTGTGGATAAAGAACCACTGCTTCATTTCAAATATCCTTAATTAAAGCCCCGCGATCGAGTTTATTACCCAGGAAAGGCCGTCAAGCAGATACACCCAGATGTAATCCGCGACAAAGAGATAAAGGCCGAAGAAGATAACGCTCACGATGACGACGAGCGTCGTGTTCCGGACCTCTTCCCGGTCAGGGAACGTCGTCTTATCGAGCTCGGCACGTGTTTCTTTAATGAAAACGCCGATCCCTTCTTTTTCCTTCTTGGACGCCTGTGCGACAGCTTCGGACACCTTATTTCTCTCCTTCTGACCCGGGCATAACATCAGGCCCTGGCTCACTTTCCTTTGCAATGGCAGGGGTACCAGGACTCGAACCCGGACCTAAGGTTTTGGAGACCTCCATGCTAACCATTGACACCATACCCCTTCACAAGTGCGGATTCTTGAGTATGGAATGCCGGGTTCGCGGATCCAATTCCGCGTCCAGCGTTCCACGCTCCGCACCTATTTGTTCTCTCTGTGCAGACGATGCGTGCGGCAGCGGCGGCAGAACTTATTGAGCTCAAGCCTGTTCGGCGTGTTCTTCTTGTTCTTCGTCGTTACGTAATTCCGCTCTTTGCACTCAGTGCACTGCAAAATAATATTATCTCTCGGCATAAAAACTTCTCTCGATGTTCAGAGTGCTAATTGTTCAGAGTGCAAGCTTTAGCTTGTATGAATTTAACGAGCTGAAGCTCGCACCTGAACTTACTCTGAACCTAAACTATTCAACGACCTCGGACACTGTACCGGCACCGACCGTGCGGCCGCCTTCGCGGATAGCGAAACGCAGTCCCTTCTCCATTGCGATCGGAGCGATAAGCTCGATCTCCATCTGGATGTTGTCGCCCGGCATCACCATCTCGACGCCTGCAGGCAGGTTCGCTACACCCGTCACGTCCGTTGTTCTGAAGTAGAACTGCGGGCGGTATCCCGTAAAGAACGGTGTGTGTCGGCCGCCTTCTTCCTTGGTCAGGACGTATGCCTCTGCCTTGAACTTCGTGTGCGGCGTGATCGATCCGGGCTTTGCGATGACCTGTCCGCGTTCGATCTCCTTGCGATCGACACCACGAAGCAGGAGGCCGACGTTGTCGCCTGCCATTCCGCTGTCAAGAAGCTTCTTGAACATCTCGACGCCCGTTACCACCGTGTTCTTCGTATCGCGTATCCCGACGATCTCCACAGGCTCGTTCACATTGATGACGCCGCGCTCGATTCGGCCCGTTGCCACCGTTCCGCGGCCCTGGATCGTAAAGATGTCTTCGACAGGCATAAGGAAAGGCTTGTCCGTCTCGCGTGCGGGTGTCGGGATGTAGTCATCCACTGCCTGCATCAGCTCGTCGATCTTTGCTTCCCACTCTGCATCGCCTTCGAGTGCCTTCAACGCCGACCCCTGTATGACAGGGATGTCGTCGCCGGGGAACTCATACGAAGAGAGAAGTTCGCGAACTTCCATCTCCACAAGCTCAAGCAGCTCCTTGTCATCCACCATGTCCACCTTGTTCATGAACACGACCATCGCAGGCACGCCCACCTGTCTTGCAAGCAGGATGTGCTCTCGCGTCTGCGGCATCGGACCGTCCGTTGACGCCACAACAAGGATCGCTCCGTCCATCTGTGCCGCTCCCGTGATCATGTTCTTCACATAGTCAGCGTGCCCGGGACAGTCAACGTGTGCGTAGTGACGATTCGCCGTCTCATACTCAACGTGGCTCGTCGCGATCGTGATACCACGCGCCTTCTCTTCAGGTGCGTTGTCGATCGAATCAAATGCACGCACCGTGATCTTCGGATTGTGCTTTGCCAATACTTTCGTGATCGCCGCCGTCAACGTCGTCTTACCGTGATCCACGTGCCCGATCGTTCCTATATTTACGTGCGGCTTACTGCGATCGAATTTCTCTTTGCTCATCTGATTTCTGCCTCGAGATACTTACTCTCTTCTCTAAAGTCCTATATTTTACGGCCGCATCAGGCGATCAACACCCTCGATGGCCGACCAAAAAAATCTGGAGCCCAAATCGGGATTTGAACCCGAGACCTTTTCCTTACCAAGGAAACGCTCTACCCCTGAGCTATTCGGGCCTTTCTCGTTTAAGAGAACTTGGAGCGGGAGACGAGGTTCGAACTCGCGACATTCAGCTTGGAAGGCTGACGCTCTACCAACTGAGCTACTCCCGCAGGTGTGAAATCTCAAAACCTGAAATTTCAAATTCAAATGGTGCATGGGGTAGGATTTGAACCTACGTAGGGAATTAACCCGTCGGGTTTACAGCCCGATGCCATTGACCGCTCGACCACCCATGCATTTCCCGGTTCTCAAAGCTACTTAGGCGCATTTTCAGTGCCAAATAGCAAATTTCCAATAATAGCGAAGAGATTTTCAACTTGCAAGTCCGAAAACGCGGGTTTCTGCAAACACAAACAATGGAATTTACTTGGATGCGGCTCGAGGGTGAAAACGTTCGTAGGTTTTCTTTAACTGCTTGCTTGTTACGTGCGTATAGATCTGTGTGGTCGAGATATCCGCGTGGCCAAGCATCATCTGAACCGAGCGGATATCGGCGTCATTCTGGACCAGATGCGTCGCAAACGAATGCCGCAGCGTGTGTGCCGAAACGCCTTCAAATCCGCATTTTTCCGCGTATTCCTTGATAATTCGATGGATCGTGTGCCGGTCGAGCGGCCGTCCGCGTTCGCCCAAAAACAGCCGTTCGACGCCGTCTTTCGGCTTTCGGACCGCAAAATACCGCCTCAGCCACTCGATCGCGCTTCCGCCGATCGGCACTTTTCGTGTCTTGCTGCCCTTGCCTGTCGTCGTCAAAATGCCTGTTTCAAGGTCGAGGTCGCCCAATTTCAGGTTCGCAAGCTCCGAAACACGCAATCCGCACGCATACATCACTTCGAAGATCGCACGATCCCGCAATCCGGTATCAGTTTCCGTGTTCGGAGCCGCAAAAAGCTGTTCGATCTCGGTCGAATTCAAGAATCGCGGAAGATAGAACGTTTTTCCCGGCGACACCAAATTCTCGCTCGGATCGGCGGAAATATGGCCTTCCATCGCCAAAAACTTAAAGAATCCGCGTATCGAGCTCAAATATCGCCGCCTCGTCGTCTCCGTGAGCCTTTCGACCGCAAGATCCGTCAGCCATTCGCGCAGGTCACGTTCGTCGAGCTCTTTGTACCCAACGCCCGTCTTCTCGCACCAAACGGCCAGCTTTCTCAGGTCGCGCGTATAGGCCGCAAGCGAATTCTTCGAGAGGCCTTTCTCGGCCCTCAAAAAGGTGAGATATTCCCGGACGAGATCACGCTGCACGCCGATATTCTATCAAACTGCCGGCCAGACCGTAGGTTAAAAGCCGTTCCTATCGTTAAGGAGATACGTCGGGCAGCCTTCCTGCTGATGAAGCATCGGATCGGCCGCGCGCAATGCAAAGAAGGCCCGTCGACGCGAAATGTTGAACGACCGAATATCCCAGTTTGCGCGAAGGATCCGATACTCGTGGTGAATTGTAGATTGTGCCTCGCATCTGTCCTCGTGAGACATTTCCGGTATTGCGGCCAGGATCGCAGGTACCGCGTCAGTTCCAAGGTCCGCATTGTAATAGGCATCAAAGTTGCGGCCCTGACGCATCAACCCGATGTTCGTTTCGGCGATAATGGCGTGCGGGTTCATCAGATTCGTCACTCCAAGAACGGCCACCGCTGCCCACAAAGCTCCCCACGCAAATCGGTTCCTTGCCCCGCGGAGCACCGTCAGCCCAAACCAGACAAATACGATCGCAAGCCAGGTCATAAAGACCAGCGGATAGAATCTGACCGTTGTCAGGCCGTATCCGGACTCGCCCGAAAGGATCACGAGTCTTTGTACCGCCGACGCCATTATCACGAATAAAAGAGCTATCTGTGCCCCGGCCAAAATACGAAAGGTCGTCTCTGCCCTGCTCGCCACATTCCGTCTTATGAGCCAGTGCGAAACAAGCAGGATCGGCAGAACAAGTGCGGCCGCAAACACGAGTTCGCCAAAGCCACGTCGTGCGTAGTCGGCGAGTTTTAGATCCGGGATCGTCCGTACGAGATCGAGTCCGCCAAAGAGATATGGGATCTGAAACGAGACAAAGCTAATAAAAAGCAGGTCCAGAAGACCGAGGAGCAGCACGATCTCGACCGTTCCGAGCGTAAAGACCGCCGGCATCTTCGAATTATCAATATTCTGCCAGCGGGCGAACCTCGCCGTTATCGGCTTGATCGTCGGGGCCGTCACGAAGTTCTCAAAACGGTCAGGCGTCTTTGCGTCTGGCGGATCTGAGCGATTTATGTGCTCGACGACCGTCGAATCAAGTATATGCGCGTCATCGGCCGGCGCTTCCGCCGCCATTCGGTCAACAAACGAACCCTCGCGTTCCTCTACTTTTTGTTCCTCGTCCGCTGTTGCTTCCGGCACATCACTCGCCGCCACAGGCTCAGTCTGAAACCTCTTCAACGCACCGCGAAAGTATCCCGCACTAAGCCACGCAAGGGCCGACGTGAGAGCTACGTGGCCGGCGACGATGGAAAGATCGATATTGATGATCCGGTTGACAAAGGCTTCGAATCCCGCATCAGCCGACATGAACAACGCTCCGAAAATGAACAAAAGCGGCAACGCGATCGCAAGTCCTCGCAGGGTCGCAAATGCGGTCCTGCCCGAGGCTCCGCCGGGCATCGTCTTCCAGTCGATATCGCTCCCGAGCAGCAAAAATGAGCCAAAGACGGAAGTGATCCCTGACCATGCAATGCCGACAAGATAGTGGAATGCGCCCGCGATACTCGCACGTATATTGAGGTTGGCAAGCAGCAGAACGCCCATCAGGCCGAGTATTGCGAAGGTATCGAAGACGAGAAGTTCTTCTGCGGCGCGAAACACGAACATCGACGCAAAGAAGAGGATCGCGGCGGTCAGCGAGATGTTCGACCTTGTGAGCAGGTCCGGCCTGTGCCGCCAGGTAAAATAGCCGAGAGCGCCAAAGAATAGGACATTGAGGATGAGGATATTCAGTCCCCACGGCGCGCCTCTGAGCAAATAATCGCCCGAGATACCGATGACGATCGCCGCCAGAGCGACGTGAGATGCGAATTTTGTGCGTGCATTCATAAAGCGGCCACTAGATCTTCTTCATTGCCGAGATCAGTGCTTCCATGTGGTCGAGATAGCGTGTGAGGGCGGTCCGGCCCGCCGTGGTGATCTTGTATTCGGTGAGCGGCGTGCGGCCTTTGAAGGATTTTTCGTAGGTCAGATAACCTGCCTCTTCGAGCTTTCGTGTGTGGACACTCACATTCCCGTCGGTGGTATTCAGAAGGCCTTTGAGGTCGTTGAAACTCAGTTTCTCGTTCGCGGACAACGCGCTGATGATGCCGAGCCTGATACGTTCGTGTATGACCTTGTCAAGATCGTTCGAAACCGCACCTGCCGCCTTCTTAACGGCCGCCGTGCGAGGCGCCGGGCCTGTTATCTTCTTGATCGCTGAACTTTCCTTTCCCATAAACTGCTTTCCTCAGCTCCCCGCGAGAGGCGTTCCAAAGATCCCGACCGCAAGCTCCGCCCATACGAGGATCAGCACGGCGAGGATCCCAACGCACAGAAGCAAGCGGTATGAGGCCTTCGCCACGGCACGCAAAACTATTTCGCACGCAAGCCCCGCTGATAGAAGTAAAGCTCCTGCAACGACAAAATCGAGCCAGTTCCATTTCACCTCGTCGGTAAACCTCATCGCGACAAGCGGGACAAGAAGAACAACTCCCACGAGAACGGCAATAACGATCAGCCTGACGTTCTTGAATTGCATACCTAACCTCCGTAATTTCTGGCGATGATCGCCCCGAAAATGATATGAAGCCCGCCGAAACTGAGCGCCATCATCAGATTCGAGTAGCTTGAAGGCAGCAGGAACGCGACGGCTCCGATCGCCATGAACAACCAGCCCATAACCGGCACGACACGCACCGAGTAAGCTCCTCCGCACGTGACTGCAGCTCCGTACGAGAGCATGCATATCGGAGCCATTTCGTAGTAATGGCCGAATTTCCAAAGGCCCAGAACGATCACGACGCCGGCGACAAGCGGCGGCGCGAAACCGAACGCGAACTTCCTTGCCGGCGTTGAGATCAAAGACTGGCCCGCGATCTTTGACTTCTGCCACATCGCGAGCAGGCCGATAGCGAATGCCAACGCCGCTTCGACGAGCCACACACCCAGGGCATCAACAAGATAGACCTGTGCGTTCGCAATATACGCCGCCACGACCGCCGTGACGCCCATCAGGATGCCGCCGTATCCGGGCACAGCAGTGAAAGATGCCGAACGCTCCATCGTCTCCCGAATGTATCGGAGATTGTCGATCGCCCGGTCGCTCAAGCTTTCCGGTTCGCGATGTTCCTGTGTCTTTGCCGGACCAAGTTTCGCCATAGCTGAGAATCAAGATATGCCAAGTAATCTGTGTTGTCAAGCACTTTATGATACAAAGTCGATAAACCTAGATCCTTGCCGCCGGCCATTGAGCTGTCGAACTCACGAAACGGACGTTATTTCTTCCCTTTCTGGTTGTTTTGCTTCTCGATCTGCTCGATAAGGTTTTCCTGCGGCGGGGCGTTCGGATCTTCGGTAGAAAAGGTAAGGCGTTTGCCCTGCATCAGGAAGTTCTTACCGTTCCATTTGTAGCGTGAGCGGGTGAAGTGCGTCGGGCAGCAGAGTTGTTCCTCGTCGCCGGTAACCTTGCCGGTCTCGGTCTGGCCGAGCAGGAAGCGGTCCTGGCCGTAGAGTTCGACGACGAGTTCGCCGTTCTCGGCCCGCAGGTCTTTGAGGCCGCCATCGGCGCGGTCGCCCGTCCGAAAAGGCCAGATAAGCTCGGGTTTTCCGTCCTTCCACGTAAAAACATAGACGAGCTGCGGGATGGCCGAACCCGCGGTCTCGATCTTCAGGACAACGAGCGCTTCGTCCTGGCCGTCACCCGTGATGTCGAAGTATTTCGTCGTAACATATGACATCCCGATGCGGCGTTCGGCTTTTATTGTCGCCTTCGTCTCGGGATCCATGTCGTCCTTGGTTGCTGCCTCGACCGGATCGACCTTTCCATTGACAAGCGTGATCTCTGTCGTGCCGTCGGGATTTTGCCACCCTCTCGGCAGTTCGTATGTGTGGTTCTTAAAGTCGAATGTACCGAGCGGCGACTGGGTCGACTTGTTGCGGTCATCGAGCAGCTCGGCCTGCAGGTCCGGGATCTTCCGGGTCGGTTCCGGAGTTGGTTCTGCCTTGATCTCGGCCGCGGGCTGCGGAGAATTTGCCGGCTCCGGCGAAGTTTCGACCTTTGCGCCGCAAGCCGAGATGGCGGCGGCGATGAACAAGATTGCTGTTGACCTAAAGAACTTCAAAAACAATTTCCCAAGGACCCCTTGCTGAAAGATACTGGCCGCGACCGGGAGCGGCGATCACGCACGCGTCAGACTGCGGTATTTGATGCGATGCGGCTGGTCTGCATCGTGACCGAGGCGTCGTTTTCGGTCGGCCTCGTACTCGCTGTAATTGCCGTCGAAAAATTCGACGCGGCTCTCACCCTCGAACGCGAGGATGTGAGTCGCGATGCGGTCCAAAAACCATCTGTCATGACTTATTACGACGGCGCAGCCCGCAAAGTTTTCCAGCGCTTCTTCGAGCGCACGCATCGTGTTGACGTCGAGATCGTTCGTCGGCTCGTCCAAAAGTATGACGTTCGCGCCGCTCTTGAGCATTTTCGCAAGATGCACGCGGTTCCTTTCGCCGCCGGAAAGCTGCCCGACGCGCTTTTGCTGATCGGTGCCCGAAAAATTGAATCGCGAAACGAACGCCCGCGAATTCACCTCGCGTTTGCCGAGGTTTATCACGTCCGCGCCTTCGCTGATCTCTTCCCAGATCGTCTTGTTCGCATCAAGAGCGTCCCGTGACTGATCGACATACGCGAGCTTTACCGTAGGGCCGACGCGAAACATGCCGGCGTCCGGCTCTTCCTGGCCGGTGATAAGCCGAAAGAGCGTCGTTTTGCCCGCTCCGTTCGGGCCGATCACGCCGACGATGCCGCCCGGAGGCAGTGAGAAGTCAAGGTCCTCGAACAAAAGCTTGTCGCCGTAACCTTTCGAAACGTCTTTTGCCTCGATGACGAGATCGCCGAGGCGTTCGCCGGGCGGAATGAATATCTCCAGGTCTTCGCTGCGTTTTTCGCTCTCGACGGAGACGAGTTTTTCGTAATCGTTGATGCGGGCCTTGGATTTTGCGTGCCGGCCCTTTGGCGACATCCTTATCCAGTCGAGCTCACGCTGCAAGGTCTTTGCACGTTTGTCATCCGCTTTTTGTTCCTTCTCGAGCCGCTGTTCCTTTTGCTCAAGCCAGCTCGAATAATTTCCCTTCCACGGAATCCCTTCACCGCGGTCGAGCTCGAGGATCCAGCCCGCAACATTATCGAGGAAATATCGATCGTGTGTGACGGCGATGACCGTGCCCTCGTATCGCTGCAAATGCTGTTCGAGCCACGCGACGGTCTCCGCATCGAGGTGGTTCGTCGGCTCATCGAGCAGGAGAATATCGGGCTTCTGCAGAAGCAAACGGCAGAGAGCGACACGGCGTTTTTCGCCGCCCGAAAGATTCTTGATCGGCGTTTCAGGCGGCGGACATCTCAGCGCGTCCATTGCCATCTCAAGCCGCGAATCAAGGTCCCACGCGTCGGCCGCATCGAGCTTTTCCTGAACTTCGCCCTGACGTTCGATGAGCTTTGCCATCGCGTCGTCGTCCATCGGTTCGGCGAATTTCGCGTTGATCTCTTCGAACTCTTTGAGGAGATCGACCGTCTCCTGCGCGCCTTCTTCGACGATCTCTTTTACGGTCTTCGAATCGTCGAGCTTCGGTTCCTGTTCAAGAAACCCGACGCTGTAACCTTTCGAAAAGACGACCTCGCCGTTAAAATCCTTGTCCGTGCCCGCAATTATCCTCAGCAGGCTCGATTTACCTGCACCATTCAAACCCAGCACGCCGATCTTCGCCCCGTAAAAGAACGAAAGGTAAATGTCCTTTAGGACGGGCTTCTTGTCGTAAAATTTGCTGACCTTGACCATCGAAAAGATGATCTTGTTCGGTTCCTGCTCACTCATTCAGAAGTATTGTATCCGACCGCGACGCCAAACGGGAACGCGTCCGCTTCGATTCTTCGCAAGCGATCCGAGCGACAATTTTTGGACGCCTCTTTTCAACTTTTGCGAGTTCGAATTAAACTCTATTGGACGGTTCCCGGCTTCAAAGGCATTGATGGACAATCATCTGATCATTACTTGCGTGATCCTTGGGGTTGCGCTCGTGCTTTTTTTAAGCGGCAGGCTTGCGGCGGACCTCGTTGCGCTTCTCGTTGTCGTCGCTCTCGGGCTCACTGGAGTTCTTACGCCGGTGGAGGCCTTTTCGGGCTTTAGCCGCTCGGCCGTCATCGTGATCATCTCGATCTTCGTGCTCACTGAATCGCTCCAGCGCACCGGTGTGACCGAACAGGTCGGCAACATCCTGCTGAAGGTCGGCGGCACCGGCGAATTGCGTCTTACTATTGTCGTAATGATCGCCGGCGCGTTCCTCTCGCTCTTTATGAACAACATCGCGTCGGCAGCCGTGCTGTTGCCGGCGATGTCGGGCCTTGCAAAACGCTCGGGCGTGAACACTTCGCGGCTTTTGATACCGCTCGCGTTCTCGACGATCCTCGGCGGAACGGCCACGCTCTTTACCACGTCGAACATCATTCTGAATTCGGCACTTCGTGACAACGACATTCCGGTCTTCGGACTGACGGATTTTGGATACGTCGGCCTTCCGATCGTCATCGTCGGCATTCTTTACGTCGCGTTCATCGGCCGCAATTCACTGCCCGGCGAATCACCGCTCGAACGCACCCAAATGCCGTCATCCGACCAAAGCGACCTTATCAAGGCATATGGACTCGGCGCGATGCTCTTTAAGGCACGCGTGCCCGATGGTTCGATCCTTATCGACCGCACGATCGCCGAGTGCACGCTACGTGAGGATTATGACGTCAACATAGTCGGCATTGAACGCGCTGGAAAACGCATTCTGCATCCGACGCCGCAAAGGCACATTCGGCGGGGCGACATTCTCGTTCTCGAGGGTGATGAAGCAGATTTTCGCCGACGTGATATCGAACCCTTTATGGAGTTCCTGCCCGAGACCGACTGGACCGAGAGCGACCTCGAATCTCCGGCGATCGACGTTGTCGAGGCAATGCTCGCACCGCGTTCACGCCTGATCGGCAAGACGATCCGCGACGCGCACTTCCGTGAAAAATATGGAATGAGCGTTCTCGCGATCTGGCATGGCGACCGCGAGGTCATCACCGATCTCGGCGATGAAAAGCTGCACTTCGGTGACGCTCTCCTTCTTCAGGGGCCGCGCGAACGCCTCCATGTTCTGAAGGACGATCCCGACATCATCTTGCTAGGCTCCGACGAAGAGGCCGAGATCACCGTGCCGGGCAAAGGACGAGCGGCGTTGATGATCTTTTTCGGCACGCTCATTCTCGCGGCATTCCTGCCGGAGCTGACCGCCGCAATTATGCTCGGCGGAGCTCTTGCGATGGTCGTTATCCGAATTATCACGACCGAACAGGCATATTCCGCGATCGGTTGGAAGAGCGTCTTTCTTGTCGCCGGAATGCTGCCGATGGGCGACGCTCTGCAAAAAACGAATGCCGCGGGCTATGCCGCTCAGGGCCTGCTGCATCTGCTCGGCGGTTACGGGCCGTATATTCTCGTTGCGGCCTTGTTCATCGTGACGGCGATCGCAACCCAAATGATCAACGGTGCGGTAACAGCGGCGATCCTTGGGCCCGTCACCATCCAACTCGCACATCAGACGGGCGTCGATCCGCGTTCGTTGATAATGGCAGTGGCAATGGCGTGTTCGATGGCATTCATCACGCCGCTCAGCCACGCGGTCAACGTCCTTGTAATGAGCCCGGGCGGCTATAACTTTCGCGATTATATGAAGGTCGGCGTGCCGCTGACCGCGGTCTTGTTCGTTGTCGTTATGATCGTTCTGCCGTTCGCATGGCCGTTTTAAGCCGCGAGGCAAATTTTTACACGCTTGCTGAATCAAAGGACAAGAGCGTTGGGTCCCCGGTAATGAAAAGCGTCCTTTTCATCCTCCTTTTTGCCTTTTCGGCTGCATCTGCCGCTGCGCAGTCCGGACGCGTCCGCGTTGACCCCACACCGACCCCGACGCCTGTCCGCCGAACCGTCTATGTGCCGACGGAGCTCCCCCGTGCAAAGCCGTCGCCGACGCCGACTCCCGCCGTGAGCGATAAAGACAGCGAAACGATCCGCGTTGATTCGACGCTCGTGCCGATACCTGTTTTTGTGACGGATCGAAGCGGCCGCTCGATCACGAATCTGAAGGCAGCCGACCTCGACCTTCAGATCGACGGCAAGGCGGCACCGATCGGCGAACTCGTGCGGAGCAGCGCACAGGTGAGCCTCGCGATGATCTTCGACAATTCGAGCAGCGTAACGCTTGCCCGCGAATTTGAGAAAGAGGCGGCGATAAGATTCTTCCGCCGCGTGATACGCTCGGGCAGCGATCAGGCGGCTCTCTTCTCGCTGGCCGACATCACGCGGCTTGAACAGCCGCTGACCGGCGATATCCGAAACATAATGAACGCCATCCAGCTTTTTCCGCCGCCAAAAGGAGCAACCGCCCTTCTCGACGGGCTGATCGAGGTCGCACAGTATATGCGCGAAGCTCCGGGCCGCCGCGTCATCGTGCTCGTCTCGGACGGCGAAGACACGTACAGCGACCTGAAGACAACGCTCGAAGATTCGATCCGGTCGCTGCAGCTTGCCGACGTTCAGGTCTTTGTCGTCAACACAAAGGCGTTCGAGAATTTCAAACGAACTGGCGTTCGCGGCGGAAATGCGAATATACGTTCGCTGACAGCGGAACGACGCCTCGCCGAGATCACGGCGCAGACGGGCGGCGAAGTTTTCGGCCCGATCGATGAACGCGAAATGGACGCGGCATTCGCTCGTATTTCCGCCGACCTTGCCGATCAGTTCACGATCTATTTCTACCCTGATCAGGAAACGGAAACGCCCGGCCAAATGCGTACGATCACGGTCGCGGTCAAAGGCCGTCCCGAATTGAATGTGCGTGCCCGCCAAAGCTATTACGTGCCAAAACGCACGCTCTCGCTGTAAACTCTTCTTGAGAGAGCTATGCTCAACGCCCTGATCGCTGAATTCCTGCAGCACCTGAAATACGAACGCAACCTTAGTCCGCACACACAGCGGAACTATGCGAGCGACCTCGAACAATTTCGCACGTGGATGCTCTCGATCGAGAAGCGTGATGATGTCGAGATCGGATCGATCGACCGGCTGACCGTCCGCGAATGGATGGCGTCGCTGCACGGCGACCACAAGAAGACCTCGATCGCGAGAAAGCTCGCATCGCTCCGCACGTTCTTTCAATTCCTCGTGCGTGAACACCGCGTTGAAGCGAATCCGGCAAAGCTCGTTTCAACACCGCGTATCGAACGCAAACTTCCCGCACATCTTTCGATGGAAGATGCCGTACGTTTTATCGAAATGCCGAACGTCGCAACCGAGCTTGGCCGCCGCGACCGCGCCATACTCGAACTTCTATATGCGACGGGCATTCGCGTAAGCGAACTTGTTGGAATGAATCTGTCGGATATCGATATGACGGAGCGGCTAGTTCGCGTGCTCGGCAAACGCAGAAAAGAGCGGATCGTTCCCTTTGGCGAACCCGCACTCGCCGCTCTGCTGCTTTATCTGAATGAAACGCGGCCGCAATTCCTCGCCGCCGGCAAAGAGGCCGTTCGCGACGAAAAGGCCGTTTTTCTTCATAGACGCGGGGGCCGCCTGACGACACGCAGCGTCGGCCGTCTCGTCGATAAATACATTAAGGAATGTTCGGGGATATTCAACATTTCGCCGCACAGCCTGCGGCACACGTTCGCCACGCATTTGCTCGACAACGGCGCCGACCTCCGCGACATTCAGGAACTCCTCGGCCACGCTCGCCTCTCGACAACGCAGATCTACACGCACGTCTCAATGGAAAAATTGATCGAGGTTTACGACAAGGCCCACCCAAAAGCGTGACGAAAAATGATCAATGCGATCTATCGGTCGCCCGCTATTCCGCCGCATTCGGAGCGGCGAATTTCACTTCCGGGTTCTCGGCGAGGAATTGATCTTCCGGCTTTGAATCGATCTCGCCTCTTAGCGGCCGCGTGCCGACATTTGCTTTGAAGCTGCCATTCTCGTCATAGAGCCTGCGGTATTGAGCGGTATTTCGGATGATGCCCTGAACGTATTTCTTCGTCTCTTTGAACGGGATCTCTTCGACAAAATCATCGATCTCCGGCGGCAGCGTCGCACGCCATTGCGGCACGCGTCCGGGCCCCGCGTTATAAGCTACCGCGACGTATTCGACGCGGCCGAACTTTGCAAAAAGCTCTTTCAAAAATGCCGTCCCAAGCTCGATATTAAGCGAAGGCTGATAAAGGTCTTCCGCCGAAGCCGGCATCTCTGAGGCGTTGTTCCTGCGCGCGACGCCTTTTGCCGTCGGCAGCAAAAGCTGCATCAATCCGTACGCATTTGCGCCGGACCTTGCACGCGGTTCAAACACCGTTTCCTGACGGATGAATCCCGCGACCTGATATTTATCGAGCCCGCGAGAGTCGGCCCAGCGTTTGATCTCGTCCCAATTCGAGAGCGGATAAAAGAAGCTCCACGCTTCGCGGTCCATTTCCTCCGGGAACATCTGCGCGTAATCCGGATAGCTCTTTTGCATCGCAATAAGAGCCTGAACGTTGTCGCCCTTAAGACGGTAATGCCGTGCGAGTGCGAGATTGACCTTCGGGCTTGTCGGAGCGGTCTTGCGTGCCTCGTTCAGCTCATCGATCGCCCAATCAAAGAGCCCGACAATCGAAAGTTCGTCGCTCTTGACCGTGCGTTCGAGCTCATTCGCACCGGCCGTTTCGCGTGCGACCGTAACGGTACGAAGATTCGCGGCGGCCTTTCGCACCTCTTCGCTCACGTTTTCCGTGCCCTTGCAAAGCCCGCGGCCTTTCATCGAAGTGAGTCTGTCAAGGGCAAGATAGCCGTACCAATTCGCGCCGTAACGATATGCGGTCGCGTCGTACAGAACGCACGCATCCGCCGTATTCCCGGCGCGTTCCGAATCGCGTGCCGACCAATAACCGGCCTGGCCGCGATTGTCCGTGTCCTTGTCGGCGTATCTTGCGAGATGTTCGATCAGCATCCGCGAAGAGACGGCGAAGTTCCCTGACTCGTGCTGATCCCACGCTGCTCCGAATTGTGCATCCGCAACTTCGATCGCCGTCGGGAACGCCGCAACGACCGTCGTGTAAAAGTATTTCGCCTGCGTCCGATCTTTCACCTTTTCCGCCGCAAGGCCGAGATCGACGAATGTTGTCGGCACGAGTTTGCCGGCCGGGAACTTCGCACGCATCTCGTCAGCCAACTGCCGTGCGTCGGCCCACATCTTCGCTTTCGCAAGCCCAAGCGCAAGCTCGCGATATGCCGCCTCGCGTGCATTCGAGTTCGCCGGGATCGCCGCAAATGCGGTCCGAGCGTCCGCGATCTTTCCCGACAGGGCATATGCCGTCAGCGACCGAAGCCGAGCGTCCGGCGTTATGCTTTGCGGAAATTTTGCTTCGAGCGTTTTGAATTCCGTCGCAGCGTCCGTGAACTGATCCGCTTTCAGCAACCGATCCGCACGTGCGAACTGTTCCTCGCCGCTCTGCGGGTCGAGCGATTGTCCGGCCGCGGTGAGCGCCGCTTGCGCCGCCTTTGCGGCATCGCTTCCGGCGGCAAAAAAGTATGCCTGACGATAATATCTGATCGCTTCGGCGGGCGAATTCTGTGCCTCGTATGCCTTTGCTGCCGCAACGAGAGCATCGCCGTCGTGCTTTTCGATAAGTTCGACGAGCATCGGCGGCACTTCGACCGCACGGCCCGAAGCGGTCGCCGCCTTTGCCCACGCGATCTTTGCTTCACGCACGCGTATCGAGGTCGGATAATCCCTAAAAAGCTCCTCGTAGGCCTTCGCCGCATCCGCCGGTCTGTTCGCCAAAAGAAGCGCATTCCCGCGAAGCAAAAGCGCGTATCCGCCGACCTTCGTCAGTTTTCCGATCTCGCCCGTTTCAAGCAGCTTTGCCGCACCGTCCGGATCGCCCGCATCAAACTTGATCTTCGCGTGCAAAAGCCTTGCGAGTGCGCCGGTCCGCTTTCCCTTAAAACGCGACTCAAGCTGGGCGACCATCGCTTCTGACGGCACCTTTCCGGCGGCGGTTATCTGCCGCAGGCTCTCAAGCGCCTGCTGTTCGGTCTGCTGCGCCGAACAGCCAACGGTAAAGAAAACGGTCAAAAACAGAATAGAAGCGACGGAAGCGGCAAGGTTAGACAGCATAAAACTCAAAAAATGATGCTAATATCGGTATTGAAAACGTCAAGATCTACGTGAAAACGAGGCGGTCTCCGCCAAAAAATGGCTTGTAATATCAACTACTTTCTGATATATAGTAGCAGAAACCCAAAAAGACTCTCCCCTGGAGTCAATATGAACAAACTTTTCCTCTCGATGATCGCCGCCGCGTTGATCGCGGTATCCGTGTCTGCACAAGACGTTCCTAAGCCGACTTCGACACCGGAAGATGTCGTAAAGATCACGACCTCCCTCGTACAAGTAGATGTCACCGTCGTTGACAAAGATGGCCGTCCTATCCGCGACCTGAAACCCAACGAGATACGCATCTTTGAGAATGGCAAAGAACAGGCTGTCTCCGGCCTGACGTTCGTTGCCGGCACTCAACCGGCCGGAGATTCAAAGGCCGACCGCGCAAAGAGTCCTTCGGCGCCGCTTTTGTATGGAAAAAAGCTCGCACCGAATGAAGTTCGCCGTGCGATCGCGATCGTCGTTGATGACCTGACGTTCTCATTCCAAAGCGTCTCGTACGTCCGCGATATGCTTCGCCGTTTTGTTGACCGGCAGATGGAGGACGGCGATCTTGTCGCCATCGTCCGCACGGGAAGCTCAATGGGAGCTCTCCAGCAGTTTACGAGCGACAAACGCCAGCTTTATGCGGCCATCGACCGCATTCATTGGAACGCCCTCGGCAACGGCCGCCTCGGCACCTTCTCCCAAACCGACCCGAAGTTCCCGTTTGGCACGACCGGCGACGAGCGTTCGGTGGACGATATCACTAATGAGAATTCGAAGTATCGCGAGAATGTTTTTGCGACCGGCTCGCTCGGCTCGCTCAACTATGTGATCCGCGGTATGCGTGATCTGCCCGGCCGCAAGTCCGTATTAATGGTCTCTGAAGGCTTTCGCCTTTTCGACCGCGACCCTGACGGCACTACCTCGTCAAACCAGGTGATGGAATCTGTTCGCCGAATTACCGATTCCGCGAATCGTGCCGCGGTCGTCGTTTATACGGTCGATCCACGCGGCCTGCAGATCCCGATGCTCGAGGCCGCCGACAACACGATGTATTGGACGCCCGAAGATCGCGATAAGGAAGTCGAAGCTCGATTCGCGCAGCTTCGCGATACGCAGGACGGCCTTCAATACCTCGCTCAGGAGACAGGCGGTTTTGCGATCATCAATAACAACGGCCTGTCGAGCGGCATTCGCAGGATCCTCGACGACCAGAGCTACTATCTCCTTGCGTACACGCCCGACGATGCGACGTTCGATCCGCAAAAGGTCCGCTACAACAAGATCGAGGTCAAGGTCGATCGTCCCGGAGCAAAGGTTCGATATCGCCGCGGATTCTTCGGCATCGACGATAAGGCCTTTGCCGCGGACAGAAAAGCCTCCGGCGACGACCGCATTGTTGACGCCCTGATCTCGCCTTTTGCCGAGAACGAACTGCCGGTTCGCTTCAACGCGATCTTCAGCTACGACGCAAAGGCCGGCACGTTTGTACGCTCACTCCTGCATATGAACATCAGCGATCTTGATTTCAAGAAGCAGGCCGACGGCAAGCTCAAGGCAATGTTCGACATTTTTGCCTACGCATTCGGCGAACAGGGACGCGTTGCCGCTCAGCAGGCAAAGACCTACTCGATCACGCTCGATGAGCCGGAATACGAGAAGATGCGGAAGACCGGATTCGTTTACAACTTCCTCTTCCCGATCGAAAAACCCGGTGCATATCAGCTCCGTGTCGCCGTTCGGGACAAAGGTGTTGACAAGATCGGCTCGGCCAGCCAGTTCATCGAGGTGCCTGACCTGAAGAAGGACCGCCTGACGCTCTCGGGCGTCGTTCTCGATGCCGGCGGTGAGAATTCGGGATCGAGTCCTGTGACATCGACCGCCGTCCGTGAATTCAAGGCCGGCTCAAGCCTCGATTACGGAACGATCGTTCTGAATGCAAAGGCAACCGCCGGAAAGACATCGCTCTCATCGAAGCTCCGGGTCTTCCGCGACGGCAAGCTCGTCTTCGACGGCGATCCGCATCCGATCACGCAGGGCGATCAGCCTGCGGACTCTGTCGCATTTGCCGGTCGCATCAGCCTCGGCTCAAAACTCGCCCCCGGCGATTATGTGATGGAGATCGCGGTCACCGACGCTCTTGCAAAAGCAAAGCGTTCGACCGCTCTGCAGTATGTAGAATTCACTGTAACAGAGTAGAATCTTCTCTGATGCAGATCAAAGAACTAAGGCTCGTCGAGATCAAGATGCCGCTCGTGCACTTTTTCGAGACGAGCTTTGGTCGTACATACGACCGAACTATCATCCTCGTACAGGCAACCGACAGCGACGGCGCGACCGGCTGGGGCGAGGTCACCTGCGGCGAATCGCCCGGATATTCCGAAGAATGGACGGGTTCGGCCTGGGTGACGATCGAGAAGATCCTCGCACCGATGGTCATCGGGCACGAGGTCGCGTCTGCCGCCGACATTGCGGGCCTGATGACGTGGGCACGCGGCAATCGCATGGCAAAGTCCGGCATCGAGACCGCTTGCTGGGACCTCGAAGCAAAACGGCTCGGCGTCCCGCTCTGGCGGCATCTCGGCGGCGTCAACCGCGAGATCGGATCAGGCGTCTCGATCGGCATTCAGGACAATATCCCGCAGCTTCTCGAAAAGATCGCGACCGAGGTCGCCGCCGGCTACAAACGCATCAAGATCAAGATCAGCCCAAGCTGGGACTACGACGTGCTAAAGGAAGTGCGGCGTGAATTTCCCGAGATCCTGCTGATGGCCGACGCAAATTCCGCGTACAGGCTCGCGGACCTCGACCGTTTGAAGAGCTTTGACGAATTCGACCTGATGATGCTCGAACAACCGCTCGCTCACGACGACATCGTCGATCACGCAAAACTGCAGGCCGCGATAAAGACCCCGATCTGCCTCGATGAGCCCATCAAATCCGCCGAAGACGCGCGCAAGGCCATCGAACTCTCTTCCGGACGCATCATCAACCTCAAGAACGGACGCGTCGGCGGGCACACGGAATCAAAAAAGGTCGAGGCCGTCTGCCGCGAGAACAATATTCCCGTCTGGTGCGGCGGTATGCTCGAATCCGGCATCGGCCGCGCGCACAACATCGCGATCTCGACGCTCGCCGGCTACACGATGCCCGGCGACGTCTCCGCCTCAAAACGCTATTGGCACGAGGACATCATCTCGCCCGAGGTCATCGTCTCCGAAAACGGCACCATCACCGCCCCGGACGCTCCCGGCATCGGCTTCGAAATTAAACACGACCTCATCAAGAAACTCACCATCCGCGAAACGATCTTGAGTTAAACTCCGGCATTCGGCGGATCAGCTAAAGATCCTAAGCAGACGCTCAAAGCTGAAGATCTGATTTCGCGGATTGCCCGTGATCTCTCGAACGATGCCGTCCTTCACAAATAGATTCACAAGTTCGTTTGCCGCCTTGTCGCTCAGGCCCGTCCAAACCTTCGCATCATGTCGGCTGAAAACGGGCTGCTCAAAGAGCTTGTTCAGGAGAGTGGCGGCCGGGGCGAGCCGTCGGCCATAGCTCTCATTTATTTCCCTTTCGAGGCCGGCTTTTAGCTCGATGATCGCCGTCAGGCTGTCGCGTGACCTTCT
This sequence comes from Acidobacteriota bacterium, assembly GCA_019639195.1. Taxonomy (GTDB): domain Bacteria; phylum Acidobacteriota; class Blastocatellia; order Pyrinomonadales; family Pyrinomonadaceae; genus OLB17. The sequence continues at coordinate 382,387 of JAHBSI010000001.1, forward strand.
CGCCGCCTGCTCTACGCCCTTGAGAAAATATTTCAGCCAGCCGATCATATCGTTCTCTTCGCGCGTCCTTGTCAGTTGTTGGTAATAAAGGTATCGATCCTTCTCAAAGTAGGTCGAAACGTGCAGCAGAGGCAGTTCCAAAATATTCTCCGCCGCAAGAAAAAGGGCGATCAAAAGCCTTCCCGTCCGGCCGTTTCCATCGAGGAACGGATGGATCGTTTCAAACTGATAATGCGCCATCCCGACCTTGATCAGGCCCGGCAATCCGAACGTCGAATTGTTCAGGAACTTCTCAAGATCGCTCATCAATTCCGGGACGAGATGATGGGCCGGCGGGACGAACGCGGCATCGCTCGGCCCTGCACCGCCGATCCAATTTTGGCTTCGCCGAAATTCGCCCGGACTCTTATTCTCGCCGCGAGCTCCCTCCATCAGGCGCTTGTGTGTCTGACGAAGCAGCCTTGATGAGATCGGCAAAGTCTTCAGCTCGGAGATCGCGTCTGTCAGCGCAGCAATATAGTTCTGCACTTCTGTCCAGTCGTCGCGTCTTTCGGGTTGTATTTCCTCAAACGGCAGGAATGCCTCATCAAATGTGGTCGCCGTTCCCTCGATGCGGCTCGATACGACGGCCTCGCTCGTCACATACAGCAGCGTAAAAAGCAGCACGTTCGGCGTCAGATGTGCATACGCGTTCAACTCGCCAAGCCGCAGCGACGCACTTTCAAGAAGCGAATTCAGATGCGGATCCTTCCAGGCCCAATTCCGGTCGATCGTATTCGGTACAAAATATTCGTACGAATATCCGGCCTCATACCGGCCGGCTTGAAAATCTTCGAGAAACTCTTCTTTTGCCGCCATAACTACGCCCTCGCCTCAGGATAAGAGTAGGTTCGGCCGGAAAAGTAACCTTACGGCTCGTTAAGATTACTTTTAGCCTCGAAAGTAATCTTAACACACATTAAGGTTACTTTTACGCTTAAAAGTCGCCTTAATCGACCGTAAGATTACTTTTAGCCTCGAAAGTAATCTTACGAGCGGCATTCGACTTAGAGCGTTTCGATGAACTTGTCCCAGTCTTCGAGGGCGCGATCGACCTGAACGATGTGGCGCTCGCGTTTGTTACGGTGTTTTTTGCGCAGCTCGACGGGAAGCGGTTCGAGCAGGCCGAAGGTGATGTTAACGGGCTGAAAATTCCTTGTCTCGACCGCTGAAACGTACCGGCAAAGAGCGCCCATTGCGGAGGTTTGCGGAGCGGAAATGAGCGGTCGGCCTTCGAGAGTCCGCGTCGCGTTCAGGCCCGCGAGCCAGCCGGTCGAGACGGATTCGACGTAGCCTTCGACGCCGGTTATCTGCCCCGCAAAAAAGATATTCGGCGCGCGCCGCGTCTCCAAAGTTTCGTTCAATATCTTCGGGCTGTTGATGAACGTGTTGCGATGTATCTGCCCGAACTGCAGGAATTCTGCATTGGCAAGGCCCGGGATCAGCTTCAGCACGCGTTCCTGTTCGCCGTAGCGAAGATGATTTTGAAATCCGACGAGCCCGAACGCGTCCGCCATCAAATTCTCCTGCCGCAGCTGCACACACGCATACGGTTCGCGGCCCGTTCTCGGATCCGGCAATCCTTTCGGCTTCATCGGCCCGAAGCGCAAAGTATCAACACCGCGACGCGCGATCTCTTCGATCGGCAAACAGGATTCGAACCAATGCGTCTCCTCGAAACGCTTTAGCGGAACGCTGCGTGCCTCGACGAGTGCCGCAAAGAACGCCGCGTATTCCGCCTCGTCCATCGGACAATTGATGTAATCATCGCCGCCCTTGCCGTACCTCGCCGCCTTAAACGCGATCGACATATCGATCGAATCCGCCGCAACGATCGGCGCGATAGCGTCATAAAAATAAAGTTGATCGTCGCCCGTGAACCGCATTATCTCGGCCGTCAAAGCGTCGCTCGTGAGCGGCCCGGTCGCGATGATCGAAACCTCGTCAGGCGGAATTTCCTTGATCTCTTCGCGAACGATCTCGATAAGCGGATGCCGTTCGATCTGCTCTGTGATGAACTCCGCAAACTTCATCCGATCGACCGAGAGTGCAGCACCTGCGGGCACTCGCGTCGCGTTCGCGGCCTCCATCACAAGCGAACTCCCGCGTCGAAGCTCTTCCTTTAAAAGGAACGGGGCCGAACCGTATTCGTCCGATTTCAAAGAATTCGAGCAGACGATCTCTGCGAGCTTGTCCGTCCTGTGCGCAGGCGTCGTAGCGACCGGCCGCATTTCGTAAAGCCGCACGTCGGCGCCAAAACGCGCCGCCTGCCACGCGGCCTCGACACCGGCGAGCCCGCCGCCGACCACATTCACAACCTTATTTTGATCCTTCGAGAGCATTCGTTTCCAGATGAATAGACAAATGTCAGAGTAGCAAAAAATCTCGCTTTGGCAGACGGCCGATGCGAATGTTTATCGAATAAACATATCGGCGGGATGTGTCGATGTTTTTCGATTTTATCGACACGTCGCCGAGATGTGTCGATGCGGTAAACATATCGGGACGCAAAAAAGGCGGCCGTTGCCGACCGCCTAAGTGATTGATGCTGCACGATTTAGCTGACCGCGACGGTTGAATTTCGCTTTCCGGCGTAGATCTGGGCCATCGCGCGGCAATTTTCGAAGACCTTCGAGGTGTAGATGCCCGAACCGGGCGGATCGACCTCGACCGTAGGTGAAGCACGTGCGGCCTTGATGAGCCACGCTTCAGCAGCCGCGGCGTTCAGGTCGTATGTCGGCACCCAGCCGGAGGCCGACGGGAGAACGCCGCTTTCGTCCGGCAAGGCCGACCTTGCGAGCGTCGCGTTGAGTTCGGCTTCCGTAAGTGCCGGTGCCGAATCCCACGCGGTGATCAATTTTAGTTCGTCCAAAGCTGCCATCATTTGCCTCCATTTCCTACGCGGCCTTGTTCGCGATGAGCATCGCGAGAGCGTTCGCATTGACGACCTTTGCGCCGTAAACGTGCAGGCCTTTTACCGCATCGCCAAAACGCTTTTCGGGTTTGAACGTGTCGATCTCAAGGATCTGTTCGACGTATGACGTCGCGATCGAGTGGCCCGCGATGATCCGGAATTTCGCTCCCGCGTCGTTCGGAACATTATTCGATTTCAGGATCTCGAAGCCTGCGGCCTCTCCGACGGCTCCGTTCGCGAGCCGGCGATCCGAACGCGTCGAGCCCGAGTTCACGAACCTGTCATCCTTCAGCAGCAAGCCGTGAAACCACGCGGGCACGACGACGAATCTTCCTTCCACCGGCGTATTCGATTCGTCCAGCAGCGTCCCGAGATCGACGAGGTATTCGTACGCGTCCGTTTTGGTCGGAACTCTCGGTGTGCCCGTCGTGCCGATCGTATTCGGCCCGGTCACCGCCGCGGACATCGCCGATGCGATAAATGCATCCGCGTACTCGCGCAGCTTCCACGCCGAACGACGCATCGCATAGTCGAGGACGTTCACATTCTGCTGTGCCTGATCGATGCGATCGACGTAGAAGTTGAAATATTTCGCCTGATCGATCGTGAGCGTCAATTCCGTATCCGTCAGCTCGGTCGGATCATTGATATCGCTGTTCTTTACATAATCATCGACCGCAACTTCGCCGACCGACGCGATCTTCACCGTATTGCCGGCTTCGCGTATATCGCCTTCGTAATCGCGGTTCACAACTCTCGCCTGCCCGTAAACAAGCGACTCTTCAAGGGCGACGAGCAGCCTCGACGCCCAAACTGTGGGAATAAAATCCAATGCCATATTCTCTCCTTTTCTCTGCTTTTAGCCTGCGCTCAAGACGCGGCGTACTTCGTTCCAATCAAGTCGTGCGACCTCTGTATGCGACATCTTTGCGAGTGCTTCTTTGGTCAATCGCGGTTCCGTTTGCCGGCCCGCGGCGGCGTCGATGTCACCGACCTTTGCCTGCGGCCGCTCGGTCAAGATCTTTCGAAGCTCGGCGAACTCGTGTTTAAGTTCGTCGATCGCGGTCCGGGCGGCATCCTCCGCCGGTTTTTCGTCCTCTTTCTGGATCTCGGCCGCTTCGGCCTTGTCTTCGTCTTTTTCTGTCTGCATATTTTTTCTCCTGTCCTTTCTGCAAAATTCCTCTATGCCCGTCGTCAAGTTAGGAACCCAAGGCGGGCCGCGATTACGCGGTTCGGCTCTCGACCTTAGGGGACATGATCTTGGGAGCACATAACACATGGCGATCAACAAAGTTTCAAATCTCGAACTCGTCGCACAGCCGACCGATGGCGTCTGCTGGTGGGCGAGCGACACAATGCTTTACAAATGGTCGAAAGCGACCGGCCGCGGTTCGATGATCGATCCGCTTTCTGACTCGGGTTTTAAGTGGCGGTACGATAGCAACGGTGACTGGCCCAGCCCTCAGAACGGATTTATGGCGAGAACGCTCAAGATGGTCGAGATCTCAAGTCTCGACATTTCCTACGACGGCCTCGTCGCCGCCTTCTCCAAGCACGGCCCGATATTCGCGAGCGTCCAAAAGAATTGGCACGGCAATAATCACGGACACGCTGTCGTTTTCGGCGGTGTCGCTGACACTGGCGTCCTCGTTTACGATCCGGAGCCGATGAAGAGCGGTTCGCTCATCTGGCTGACCTGGGACCAGGTGAAAAAGGCCGTCGATGGAATGACAGTAGCGACTCCGCAGTTCCTTGCCGCCGTCTAAAAAGGCGCATTGGCGTCTTTTTCTGCCAGGCCGTAACCGGCTTCGGCAAGGAGTTGAGTTGGCGGCAGCCCGAGCTGCTTTTTGAGGATCAGGTTCTCAAGTATTTCGCGTTCCGAGAGCGGTGACGGATCTTGCCAGAGCGTCACAAACCTCGCGTCCGCGACGCCTTCGATCCTCGTCGCAAAAGACAACGCGTCCGCCCAGACATCCCCGAATGTGAGCTGACGGACGCGAACTTTTGCGATAAACCTCGCACTCGCCTGCCTCAAACTTTCGCCGCTCGGGAAAGTTCCCGCCTGCTGCAGAAAATAGAACAGCGGCGTGCCCGTGACCGATGCGATGTCGGTGCGAAAGCTGTCCTTCACCTTGATGAATTGATCGAGCCTTGCGGATTCAAAGTCGCCGAATTTTGCATTCGCATCGCCCGCGATCCACAGATGCTCGACGCCCGAACGAAACGGTGCGATCGGCTTGCCTTCCGTGTCGTATTCGATCTCGATGCCCGCGGCCCAACGCTGGCGATACGCCGAGAATTCCATCGCGACGAGCATATCGAGCACGGCCTTGTTCAGCCCGTCCTGTATCGGGATCGCCGGGTCGAGCTCGGAACGTCCGGCCATCCCGATGCCCGCATTGTTCGCAAAATGAAAGACCGGCACTCTGCCGAACGGATTCTCAACAACGCTCTTTTCGCCGAACGAGACGAACTCTTTCGCATCCGGCAGCCTCGCGTCCTGTTCCCGTCGCGTTATGTAACGCTCGATGCGGTCGCGATAAAAAAGATTGAGCCGAGTGCGGCCGTCGCCCGCACGCCAGCATTTCGCGGCGAACGTGATCTCCGACGAACTTTCCTCGTCGTAAAAGACGGCGATCTGCGACGCTCTGTTCGGATGAAAGACAGCGTTTCCCGCGGCGTCCGGCCACACGATCACGTACGCGTCGCCGTTCTTTAACGCTTCGCGATGCACCTCGCCGCTCAGCATCGGCATACGCCTTTCACGCCAAAGCAGCTCGGCCCTTTCGCCCGCATCCGGCGGCCCGCTGTCGAGGCTGAATCCCGCGACTGCGAGCTTGTCCGCGACCGAATCGCACACGACCGGACACAAGTTCAACGCGAACTCCCTAAACAGATCTCCGAACGTCGTCCGGAATTTTTCCGTCGCGAATTTCAGATCGTGTTCGCCATCGTAATAACGCTCCGTGCGGCCGTATCGCTCGGCATTCGCAGAAAGTTTTTGCAGTGCATTTTCAATATCGCTTGTCATCTTTTTTTCCTCTCAAAATGTCCGTAAGAATTTTCTGTCGCGGGCCGCGAGCATACTCACCGCGAGGCTGACGGCATCGACCTGATCGTCGTGCGGCGATGCAGGAAACGCACACGCCTCATCGACGAACTCCTTTATCCAACTGCCTTTCACGAGCGCGATGCCGCCGACCTCCGCGATCGGTGCCCAAGTGTGTGCACGCGTCCATTTGTCTTCCGTCACGCGAACCGACCTGAGCGGTTTTCCGCGGCACGCCCCCGAAGCGATCAGGTCCTGTACGATCGCCTGCCCATGCAGCGCGCTCTCGACGCCGTGCAGTGTTTTCGGTTCCGACGCGATCCGCTCGGCGATGAATCTTCGCTGCTGCGTGTATGTAAGCCGCTGGCGAAAACCATCCGCGATGTAGAGAATGCCGCCTGGCCCGAACGCGCATCGAAAGCTCGCCGTGTAATCCGCACGCGTGTCCGTCGAGATCGCAAGATCGTAACCGCGTGCCCACACAAGATCCGGCGGTGCGTTTTCGACGATCCGCTCGAACCATTCGCGTTTGAACAATCCGCCCGAACGCGGTATCGGCCGCTGCTGATAAAGCGCCTCGAACGAATAGCTGCCTTGCCGCCGATGCACCGTCGCGAGCCTCGCCGCCGAGAATCTTTCGGGCCACAACGCTTCGCCGGGTTTGCGTCCCAACGGGTCGTCGTCTTCGGCAAGTGCGGGAAGGTTCACGATGTCCCATTTTTCGCCCTCATCCATCTCGCGTATCAGGCGGCCCGCCAGATCGTCCTCGTGCCAACGCGTCTGTATGAGAATGATCGGGGCTTCGGGTTCGAGCCGCGTGTAGATGTCATCGTTGAACCAAAGCGACGCGTTGTCTCGTCGCACAAGGCTCTCGGCCTCCGCACGGTTTTTCACCGGGTCGTCGATGATCACAAGCCCCGCACCAAACCCCGTGATGCCGCCGCCGACACCGACCGCACGCATTCCGCCGCCCGCCGTCGTCTCCCATTCATCGGCCGCCTTTCGATCATTCGCGATCGGGACGAACTGCTCGACGATCCGCTTCACTCGCCGCGAAAATCTATTCGCGAGCTTCTGGTTATAGCTCGCAAGAATGATGTTGAAGGTCGGCTCGGTTGCGATCCGCCACGCGGCATAACGTATCGTCACAAGCTCGCTCTTTCCGTGTCTCGGCGGCATAAAGACCATCAGGCGTTTTGCCTCACCGCTCGTCACCGCGTCGAGCTTTTCACAGATGTAGCGTTGATGCGGCAGATCCCATTTCCACTTTCTCGGGCCCGTGTCCTTTAGGAAGACCGAGAAGGTCTTGCTCGCCTTCTTCTGCCGTTTCTCCTTTTTCTTCTCCGGAGCCGCGACTTTCGGTCTTGGCTCTTCTGCCGCTTTTTTTGTGGCCTTCCTCGTCATCTTTTCCTACTTGAGCAGCACCGCTGCACCAACGCCGATAAGGATGTCGCCGAGACGCTTCCACGGTGACGAACGCTTTGTCCTGAGCTTCGCGATCAGCTCGTCCTGTGCACGGATCGCCGCATCTTTTGCCGCGATCGTCTCGTTCTTTGCGGCTACTGTCTGCCGCAATGCGTCGGCCTCTTTGCGCCGCGTTTCGTTCAATTCGGAAAGAAGCGCGTTCAGCTTCTTTTCGTCCGCGAGCCGTGCGCCAAGCGCCGAATTCTCCCGTTCAAGCTCCGCGATCGCATCACGCGATGCGGCCAGCTCTTCAGCCGCCGCGGCACAGGCCGCGATGACGCCGCGTTCAACGCTCGCAGCCGTGGCCGACTTCTGCGAGCCGTCGGCAGAGTTCGTCCGCGTTCGTGTCGATTGAGCGTGTGCGTTTTGCATCTGTGACGCGGTCACGAGCAATGCGAACGCGAGCACCAAGCCTTTTAAGTTCTTCATCTTTCCTCCTTGCTTCATCGCGAAGCTTTTCAATTTCCGTTTCGAGATATTCGATCTTCGCCGTATGTTCGCTCTGCCGTTTTTCGAGTTCGGCAGCCGCATCTTCTGCCGTCTCGGCCGCGGCCTTTTTCGCTTCCGCCCGCTCGTCTGCCTTCTTGATGTCAATGGACGTCCGCAGCGAGAAGATCGCGATCAACGCAAGCGACGCGGCAGCACATCCCGCGATCAGCCACATCTTTTTCGTCATCGCTCGTTCCTCCCGTTCTTCTGATCACGGCGGCGTGCAAAATAAAGCTGCAGCAGAATGTCCGCCGTCTTTCCGACTGCGAAGAAAATGATCGGCAGCACGATCGCCGACAGAATTTCGCTCGCCTCCCGGCTCCCAATAAAACTCGCAAAAGAGCTTGCCCACGCAAGCAGAATGTTCTTTGTGTCGTTCATCATTTCGCCTCCTGTTTCTCGCGAAGTTTGCCCAACGCGATCTGCCTGTACAGATACATCGCGGTCAGGATCGCGACGACGATCGCCGTGATGATCCAGACCTCACGCGGCACGCCGGCGAGAAATGCGGCGACCGCCCAAACCATTTGCCAAAGCGTTCCAGCGACCGTCGCCCATAGCGATTTCGCCCGGTCGGTCCGCGTCACGATGCCCGTGACGACGCCGTCGATCTCGTCAAACGCAGTCTCTGCTGCCGAGAGTATCGATGGCCGCGGCTCGTCTGCTGGAAGGTTCACGGCGGGAGCTTGCGGTTCCTGTGTCGTGGTCTCTGGCAGGTTTTTCGGCGGGAAGTCCGCGGCCTCTCGATCTTGTTCAAGGTCGGCGGCACGCAATTTTGTGCCGTTGACCGATAGCGGCAGCTCGAGCTGCCAATTTCGTTTCGCGATCTCGCCGAGGAAGAATCGCGTGCGGTATGCGGTCGCCCGCAGCCTCACCGAACGCCGCAGCCACGCATCTCTTCGGCATAGATAATCCGTGATCCACGCCTTCTCAACATCGCCTTTTGCAAGCCGTGCAAAGCGTGCGAAAGATCCGTGAACGTGCCCGTCGAGCACGACGGCGAGTGCGAGCGGCGTCACGAAACCATTCACCTCGCAGAACCTCTCGGCCGGTGCGACATAACGCTCATTCGCGACCGCCTTTTGCGCTTCGCGCATCTCCGATGTTGCCGCCGCCGCGATCAACGCCCGCCGAAATTCTCCGTCCGCGGCGAGTTCCTCGATCGCAAGCTTCGTCTTGCGGTTCAGCCTTGCGGTGCGCTTTTCAATGACGTCGCGGCCCGCTTGCCCGCCGCTTTCGAGATACTTTGCGACGACCTCGGCAAGCGCTCCCGAGCGATGCGTGAACTGACAGATGCCGTACGAGATGCCCGCTCCGTCATCGAGAACGGCCAGCGCGTCGTAACGCGCCTTTGCTCTTCCGGTCTCGAAGATCCGCACGATCGCGAGTGCCTTTTCCTGGTCGAATTCGTTGAACATTTTTCCTTTCTCCAAAACTTGCACGAAATTATATTCGTTTGATATTCTTTAACGGTCGGACGATTTGCAAGGGCGACTGTCTGCAGTTGCTTTGTTCGCCGCGTTTCACTGCCGGTCTCATCCGACCGATGAATTGAGATTACCGCGAACCGTTGTGCTTTTGAATCACAGTCCGCACAAAACGCTATAAAACGCACGAAATGACACAAAACGCACAAACCGCACAAAACGCACAAACGCATCTTGGCGGTCTTTGCACAGGGCCCGAGTTTTTCAGTTATCTATCTGACGGGCGAGACTTTAGGAGCACAGAAGACAATGAATACCACACAACGAATATTACATCTCGCCCCGAGGCCGACCCTTCGAATTTCCGAGGTCGAAAGGCTCATTCGCGTCCATCGCATCGTGACGCCGCCCATCTCACGCCGCCGGCTTTACGAGATGTGCGAGGAAGGCGTTTTTGAATTCGCACCACGCGAAAAGTCGCGCAGCTACTACATCTACGAGGATTCTTTTCTTGCCTGGGTCGAGGGTTTGAGTAAGCGGGCGTGAATTATTTGCGGCGGGGTTTTAGCTCGGCGTTCAATTCCTCAGGCGTAAGGTCCCGATAGGCGGCAACGCAATTCCGGCCCGAGCGTTTTGCTCTGTAAAGCGCCGAATCCGCCATCTCGACCAGCTCGATCGGGTCTTCCGAATCTTCCGGGAACGAGGCGATTCCGATACTGACCGTGATGTGATGGACATGTCGTTCAAGCCCCGGGCGAATGACGCTGAATCGGTGCTCCGCGATCTCCGTGCGTATCCTTTCCGCCGCGACCATCGCCTGTGCGATGTCGGCATCAAGCAGGAATGCCGCAAACTCGTCTCCGCCAAAACGCGCCGCGGCATCACCGCTGCGCAGGATATTCGTGATGCAAAGCCCGATCTCCTCGATCGTCTTGCTGCCCGTCATATGGCCGTATGTGTCATTGACGGATTTGAAATTATCGCCGTCCATCATCAGCACGCAGAACGAACGGCCTTCCGCTTTTGCACGTCCCGCTTCACGCCGCAATTCGAAAAAGAAAGATCGGCTCGAAAGCAATCCCGTGAGGTCGTCGTGTGAGATCAGGCGATGCACCTGCCGCTGATATTCGCGGTCGATCTCGTCCAGCAGGTCGAACCGCAGTATCGTTTCGCCGATCGCGATCTTGTCGCCGTTCGAAAGCCGGTGTTCGCGGACCTTGCCGCCGTTTACGAAAGTGCCGTTCCGTGAATCGAGGTCCGTGAGGATATATTCCAGCTCGCCTGTCTCGCCCGAGCGAACCGCCCGCACCACCGCATGCCGACGCGAAACCTGTGTGTCATTGACACGCACGTCGGCCTCGAGAGCACGTCCGAGTACGACCTCGGGTCGCTCAAGCGGGATCGGGACGGCAATAAGCTCGCCGCTTAAGAAAACAAGTGCGGGCCGCAGATCCCTTCGCTTTATCTCACCATCGTTCATAGGAATAGGCAGACGGCAGAGAGTGGCCGTGCCCACGCGGGGAAGTCAACTTTTAGGATAACGCAAATTCCGCCGCCTGAAAAGCCCTTTTTTGCGTAGGCCCGAAAGCGGCTAAATGATACTTAGGAAAGGAGTTTAGTGATACGGATGGCGGTTCCGTCGTCCGTCGGCAATATCTCGACGGAATCGACGAGTTTTGAGATGAGCTCCAGGCCCCAGCCGCGTCTCTGGCCGTCTTTTTCGCCGCGGCCGGCCGCAAGTTTGTCCTGCAGCCGAATGCCGCGATTGCGGATCGTGATCTCGAGCCGATCACGTTTTGGGACGAATGTGAGATGGATCTTGCGATCCGGGCTTAGCGAATGCTCGCTCGAATTTATGCACGCTTCGACAAGCGCGGTCTTGATCTGGTTGATCGACCGCTGAGAAAATCCCTGCCGCTCGGCAACATCTTCCGCAAAGCTTGCCGCGACGATCTCCGTATCGCCGCCCATCGGGATCGTGACCTCGAATCTTTCGGCCGATTCCGCACGTCGCACGCCGACAAGCCCGAGCTCGGTCCGAAGAAGTTCGATCTGCCGATACGAACTGCCGAACGCGCCACGCTCGGCAAGCGCCTGCTGGGCCGCATCATCAAAACCCTCACGCGTGACGAGCCAGAGCCGCTGGTTCTTCAATTCGCTCGCAAGGGCCGCCATTTCCAGCCGGTCGAGCCAGTATTCCGTCAGATCGAGCGAGGCAGGAAGTTTTGAATCGAATTCCGCTGCGAGCCAAGCGATATCATCGGCGAACGCGATGGCCGTCCGCTCGACATCCGCTGCCCGAGCGATTGGCGGATAGATATCGGCGGCGTGGACCGAAAAGAAGATATTCGGCAGAGCAAACCTTTCCGGCGTCGCGGCGATCCGTGCAAGCTGTTCTTCTTCGGAGCGGCCTTTCAACTCGGTGTCAAACTTCTGAAAATCAATGCTCAAAAGCGAGACGGACTGGCCGTTGAATTTCGCCATCAGTTCGCGCAGGCCGATCGTCGCCTCGCGTCGATAACGGCGTGCGAGCAGCCTCGGGCCGCGTGCGGAATTTGCCGAAAGCGTTTCCGCAACGACACGCGCGCGCGTCTTTCCGCTCGTCTCAAGCTCGCGTCTTGCCGACAGATAATCCGAAAGAACAACGTCGTTTGCCGGAAAGAAAGTGCGGCCCGCAGCCCGCGTAATAAACTCATTTTCGTGCAGCAGCGACAGCACGGCATCACATTCCGTCGTCGAGACGCCGAGCCGCGTCTGCCATTCGCCTTCGAGGGCCGAACCTGTTTCCTGCGTCAAGCAAAGCTGTTTGAAGATCTCTTTTTCGAGCCCGGCATCGCCGGCGATCTCATCAAATTTCCGGTCGAGCTCACGTCCGATCGAGATGCCGAAAAGCTCGTCGGTGTAGATCTTTGCAAGGTCCGCAAAACTCTCTAGCGAAGCGTCTCTTGCCGCCGCCGCATCGATGATCGACCGTAAATAAACAGGCCGCGAACCAAGCATAACGGCCGTCAGATCGCAGGTTTCCTCGCTCATCGAAACGCGCTTTTCCCGGGCGTATTCGGTCGCAAATTCCGCCGCGTCCTTTGCCGAAAGCTGATCGAGATGCAGCCTTCCCGCAGGTGCGGTCGTCGGCCGGTATCGCCTTGCAAAACAGAACACGCTTGCGAGCGACGGATCGGCCAACAAACGCCGCAGCTCATTCGCGAGCACCTCATCGGCCCGCTCGAACTCGTCGATAAGAATGAGACTCCGGATGCCGTTCGCCGCCGCCCGATATGGCACCGCGAGCAGACTCTCGATCGGTGCGGCAGTTTCGCAAAGGCTTGCCGCACTCTCGATCCAACTTCGCTGCGGCTCGGAAACAAAGCCGACAAGCTCGCGGATCTCGGGCTTTGCGGCGATCAATTCCGGCACGCGTCGATCAAATGCGGCAACTTGCGTCACGAATTCCCGCACCCATCGAAGTGCGGCTTCACCCGCCGTTTCACTATTGCGGACGCGAAAATAGAACGGCACGACCTCGCTTCCCGTTCGATAAAAATGGTCGTAAACCTGCCTCAGAACCTCCGACACGCCCGACCTCGGTGCGGCGTGAAGGTCGAGGATGCCGCCGTCAGATGCGTGTGCGATCAGGCGCGCAAGTTCCGGCCCGCGACCGATGAATTTGTCAGCGGCGGCCGTCGCAAGGATCTTTTCGGGAGCGTTCATCATTCTTGCGGGAGATCGTCCTCCGTTGGCTGATAGATCACCACGCGGTCGCGTCCTTCGGCCTTTGCCTGATACAGGGCCTTGTCGGCGGCGCTGATCATATCCATCTTTGCGCAGACCTCGCTCGAGCAGGACGCAACGCCGACGCTGACCGTCACCTTGCGATGCGGAAACTCGGTGGATGCGACATTTTGCCGGACGCGGTTCGCGATATTTGCTGCCTCGGCGTCGGTCGTTTGCGGCAAAAGGATCGCGAATTCTTCGCCGCCAAAACGCACCGCGACATCCGCGTCGCGCAGTGTTTCGCGGATCACGGACGCAACGATCTTCAACGCCTCATCGCCCGCCGGATGCCCAAAATTATCGTTGTAGGACTTGAAATGATCCACATCGAGCATCACGAACGCCATCGGATAACCGTGACGGTTCGACCGCTTCACTTCTTCCGAAAGCCGCTGGACCATATAGCGTCGATTGAGCAGGCCCGTAAGCGGATCCGTGACCGAAAGTTGTTCGAGCTCGCCCGCCCTTTCCACCAATTGCGTGCGGTCGATCACGGCGGCAAGCTGCGGAGCGATGGCCTTCACGAGGTCGAGATCGCGTCCGTCAAAAGGCGTACCGGTCACCTTGTCCGTGAAATTTATGACCGCGAGCTGCCTTTCCCCCAGCCAGATCGGCGCCGAGAGGAACGAGGCCGTTTTGTATTTTCGCTCTTTATCGACGGGCGGAAGTCCTGTTGCGGCCGCATCCCGAACCACTATCGGACGGCCGCGTTCAAAGACGATGCGCGCTACTCGCTCACCGGCCGCGGTCTCGTTCTCCAGATCGAAAAGCGAACCGACCGAACCCTTTACTCGAAAATTCTCCGACGAGCCTTCGCGTGTCATCAACGACGCTCTCTCCGACTGCAGAAGGTCGGCGCTCACGCGTGCAAGATGCCGCCAGAGCTCGCGTGTATCGAGTTCGCGAATGCCTTCGGCGAGCCGTTCGGAAACTTCATCTAGATGCGCCCGGCGTTCCATTTCCGCCCGCAAACGCAGGATCTCAAGCTGCGGTGCGACCGCACGGCAGAATCTCGCGATCGCCCTTCGCCGTGCATCTTCCGGCACCTTGTCGAGCACGACCAACGCCGCCGGAATATCGTCGCCGACCGGCATCGCAAAAAGCAGTATCCGCTTTGGATCAGGTTCTTCCGGCGTCGGCGATCTGCCGAGCACGACAGGTTTTTCACCGGCCGCGGCTTCGGCAAGGCGTTCGTCATCGAGGTCGATGCCGACGTTGATGCTTCGGCCCTTAAGTTTCGCCGACACGGCCGTGCTTTCCAGGCGGTCGCCTCGCTCTTCGAGCCAGATCAGCGAACTCACCTCGAACTGCCTTGCGACAAATTCGATCGTCGCATTCCGTGCCGAAATGTAATCGCGGCCAAGCAGCGATCCGAAGAACGATCGCCAGGCCGCAGGATCAGGCCCGCTCGACGTGCCTTTCTTCTTCGCGTTCAATGCGGCGGCACGACGCGCTATCTCCTTGGCTTCCGAAGAGTCGGCGGCCGGCGACAAGGCCTGTTTCTTTGCCTCGTCCTTGATTTCGCGCAGGGCATCGACGATTGGGGCGTCGGAACCGAGGATCAGGATATTCTCAAAGAATCGTGATGCTGGCAGGTCCCGCCAGTCGCCCGTCATTGCACGGTTTGCGGCCCGTCGATAATTTTCCGAACTCGTGAATGCACGCCCCACGATCACCGCCGCGGGCTTGCCGTCTATCTCGAATCTGGCCGCACGACAAAGCAGGCCGGCGTGGCAGGTGTAAGAGATCGTTGCGTTGCCGTCCGTCGCACGCTCCAGTGCCCGGCCGCAATCGCGGGCACATCGTCCCACAAGCACGCCATTCGGATTGAGAACAGCGCAGATCGAGTTGTCATTGACTGCGGGGCCTTGCTTGCCCGCTTCGTCAACAACGACGACCGCGATCCCATGTCTTTTGGCCGTCCGCTCAAGAGAACTCTTGGGTGGAACCTGGCGTTTTTCGCTCATCAGTGATTTGCCGACCGCGGGCCTTTTCGGGCCCGGTGCGGAAGATACACGCTTTTGTATCTCGCAAAAACGCCTAATCGACGCACTTTTCCAAGAGATTTGCTCGCTTCGGCCTTAAGTATCAAACTTCACCCGCGTCAGCCGTTCATTTTGACCGAAACCAGTTAACGGGCGATACTGTAGGTAGATACTCATTTGTCGAAACGGCGAGTCTTTGAAAACTCGGGAGTATTGCAAGGAGGTTTATATTGCAATGGTCAACGAACGCAAAGCTAATACATCTGACGCCCGTCCGGCCGACGGCGGCAAGGTCCTTTCGAAGGTCGAAACGGCCTCAAGGCTGAACGAACTTATCGTAACTTGCAAAGACGGCGAGGCTGGCTTTCACAGTGCGGCACAAGGCGTTAAGTCCGCGGAGCTGAAGCAGCTTTTTGCGGAGATCAAGGCCCAGCGGGCCCAATTCATCGGCGAATTGCAGTCGCTCGTTCGGTCTCTCGGCGGCAATCCGGAGCACACCGGTTCGTTCATAGCAAAACTCCATCGAGGCTGGATCGATATCAAGGCCGCGATCGAAGGCCGTGATGAGGCCGGCATTCTCGTCGAATGCGAACGCGGCGAGGCCATCGCCAAAAAAGCATACAAGAACGTGCTGAAGGAAACGCTGCGGCCGCATGTGCGTGATCTCGTCACGCGCCAGCTCGATTCGATCACCGCGATACACAAGCGGGTAAAGCTGCTCAAGGACGCATATCTCGCGAAAGACAAACGTCACCTGCCGCCGCCCGAGACTCAAACTCGTCCATCATCAGGAGCTGCATAGTAAGCTGATCTTTCGCGTTTATCTTAACGACGGCATTGCGGCGACAAGCCGTTTGGTGAAGTGATGCTGCGGCCGATCGAGTATCTCGTTCGCCGTTCCCGTCTCGACGATCTTCCCCGATTCCATGACCGCGACGCGATCTGCAAGGAACTTCACCGCCCGCAGATCGTGCGAAATAAAGAGAAATGCGATCCCGCGAGTCCGCGCCGAACGCTTTAGCAGATTGAGGATCTGCGCCTGCATCGAGACATCGAGCGAAGAAACGGGTTCGTCGGCAACGATCAGTTCCGGCTCGACCGATAATGCCCGTGCGATGCCGACTCGCTGACGCTGTCCGCCCGAAAGCTGTCCCGGACGTCGCTCTCGATGTTCCGATGAAAGCCCAACCGTTGCCAGAAGCTGCGAGAGGTCGCCGTCGTCCGTTCCGAGCGAAAATGCACGGCGAGGTTCAAGTATTGAATTCCCCACGGAAACAAGCGGATCGAGGCTGGCCAGCGGATCCTGAAAGATCATCTGCATCCGCCTTCTCGTCGGCCGCAACGCCCTTTCCGAGAGGTCCGTTATGTCCTCGCCGTCAAAGAATATCCGCCCCGAGGTCACACGCTGCACACGCATCACGGCACGTGCCAGCGTGGATTTTCCACAGCCCGATTCACCGACCAGAGCCAGCGTCTCGCCGCGGTCGAGGCTGAACGAGACGCCGTCCACTGCGTTGATGCCGTTGCGTCCGCCAAAGCGAACGACCAGATCTTCGATGCGTAAAAGTTCGGTCATCCGCTGCTAGATCGGCTTATCGATCGTCACCGGCGTGTTAGTGTCGTAATCGATCGTAGCCGCTTTCAACTCACCGCCCTTGTAATTCACCTTGATCTTCATCGGCAGGCCTGACGCCGCATTGATCCATATCGTCGAAGAATATGCCATCATCTGCATGCTCGGGTCTTCCGGATTTTCGTATGAATACTTGAATGCCCGAGTGCCGTCGAGCGTCTCCGTGCCTTCATATTTCACATCGGACAGCTTAGCAAGGCTCTTCTCCGAAATGATCTCTTGCATCGGGGACTTCATCGCATTGCCGGCCGGGCTCTTCTCCCATTTGCTCCCGAGCTTCATATACGCATCGCCGCCGATATATATCACCTCGGAGCTCAGGCCATGGACCACCGGGCCCACGATACGATAGCGGTCCGGAGCCTGATATTCTATCGTCAACTTGAGCCCATTTTCGGCCCCCGAATCAACCTTTGCGGTAAAGAACGGAAGCGAAATGAATTTCTTCGACGCGGCGACGATCTCGGCCTTCGGGTCGGTGCCCGCGGTGACTGAGCCGGGCTCGCTTTCGGCAGGCGAAGACGGCGAGGCCGAGTTCGAATTCGACGCAGTACCTGTGCCGTTCGCGGGCCCTTCCTCGATGCCAGACCGCAGCTTGCTGATCGTTGAACACCCGAGCCCGACACTTGCGAGCACGAGCAATACCAAACTGAATGTGCGTAAATTCTTCATTTTCAAATTAACCTCGTGAGTAAACGTCTTCTGCAAAATGACAACGTGAGAAGTGTTGATCTGCAACCGCCGCGAAAGGCGGCCTGGCGGTGCCGCAAACGCCTTCGGCCCTTTCGCAACGCGGTGCGAATTCACAAGCCTCGATCTCAACGCGCAGGTCCGGCGGCATTCCGGGGATCTGAAAAAGCTCCTCGCCGGCAGCAGTATTTTCCGGCATTGCCGATAGCAAAGCGCGCGTGTATGGGTTCGCCGACCGCGAAAATATCTCGCGAGAATTCGCCTCTTCGAAGATACGGCCGCCGTACATGACCGCGACCCGATCCGCGCGTCCCGATACGAGTGCAAGATCGTGCGAGATCAGGAGAACCGTCATCCCGAATCTCTTTCGTAGGCCGTCAAGAAGGTCGAGCACCTGAGCTTGTATTGTCGAATCAAGGGCGGTAGTCGGCTCATCCGCGATAACAAGGTCGGGTTTGCAGCTGACGGCGATCGCGATCATCACTCGCTGGCGCATTCCGCCCGAAAATTCGTGCGGATATTGATCGATGCGTTTCGACGGCTCCGAGATCCCGACAAGATCGAGCATCTCGATGGCGTGCTCGCGTGCCTCGCGGCGCGAAAGCCCAAGATGAAGTTCCGTCACCTCCGTGATCTGACGCCCGACGTTAAGATACGGGTTGAGCGACGACATAGGATCCTGAAAGACCACGCCGATGCGCTTTCCGCGTACCGACCGCAAACTTGCAGCATCAGCCGTCAGAAGATCGGCCCCGTCGAATCGTATCGCACCCGAGGTCACGCGGCCTGCGTTTGGCAAAAGCCGCACGATCGACATCGCTAACGCCGTCTTTCCGCTGCCTGATTCGCCCACGACCGCCAACATCTCGCCCGCCTTTACCTCGAGCGAAACATCCCGAACTGCCTTCACCGAGCGGCCTTTTCCGTCCGCAAATTCGACGGAAAGGCCTTCGATCGAGAGAAGAGATGTTTGTGCCTTAGGCTGAGAACTCATTCGAGTTTGTCGCAAGCTATTTTGATGCAGCGGGCTGCCAATTCGGATCGATCCTGACATCCGTCAGCAGAACGGCGTCAAGACTGTTCAGTTCAAAGCCCGTAACGTACGGCTTGATAAGGGCGAACGATCGCGGGAAATAGATCGGGATCGCCGAAAGGTCATAAAGCGCAGCTTCCTGAGAATATGCGGGCGGCGAACCGGCCTGGGTCAATGGCTGAGACGGCATCGGTTCGGCCAGCAGATGCTGGAGAGGTGTCGGCGTAGGCGTCTGCTGTTTTGCGAGCGGCCCGTTCGCCTGCGGCTCGGCCTTTTCGGCCGGTTTCTTCTCGGCACCGAATATCGTTTCCATCCCGACGACCTCGTCCGTCGTCGGCAGAACGACGCCGCGACGCAATAGGTCATAATCGCCGCCTGATCGAACGGTATCGATCTCATTCGGCTCGACGGCAACCACGTTCACCTGAATGTTCAGGTTCTGCTTCCACATCCGTGCAACTGTTCGTGCGATACGCTGCTGGGCATCATTGCGGTTGACGACAAGTTTCAGCTCCGGGAAATTCTCGCCTTCGGGAAATCCCGACCGATGCAGCAGCTCCTTTGCCCGTTCGGCATCAAACGCGAGGCCGGCACCGGCATCCGGCTTTTCGGACGGCAGGAATCTGGTCGCGGGGCTTGTCGAGCCGTCAAGCTCGCCTTCCGCGATCTTCTGTCTGTCGATCGAGATCGCAAGAGCTTCGCGGACGCGTCTGTCAGCGAGGACCTTGTTGTTCGTATTGACCTCGTAGAGATTGAGGGCCGAATGCGTCGCCTGTCGAAAATCCTGATAGGGTGCAAGCAGCTTCAACGCGAGCGGCGAAAACGCGGCATTCGTCAGAACATCGATCTCGCCGTTCTTATAAGCCTCAAGAGCGGCGTCCGCCGACGCGTGCGGAATGAAGGTGACACGGTCAAGCGCGACCGCATTTCGATCCCAGTAAGTCTTCGAGCGTTCGAGCACAACGCCCGTTTTGTCCGACGAGGTGACCGTAAAAGGCCCGTTTGAAGCAGCGGGCGGCACGGCGTCAGGAGTGTCGAATTCGGCAGCTTTGCCGTAAACCGGATAAAAGATCGGGTTAGCGACGAGCTTCGGAAAATCAGGATCGGGCTTTTTCAGCGTTACTCGAAGCTCAAGATCACTGACCGCCTCGACGCCGTTCGAAGCCGTAGATTCGGGCTTTCGCGTCTCGGCTTGTCTTTCTTCGGGCTTTGCCTCGGTCTTCGGATCGTGACCTTGCGAGGCCGCGGCCTTTTCCGGCGATCTCGCCGGAGACGGAACAACCTTCGGATCGGCCGAAGGATCGGCAGCCGGCTCGGGGACTTTCGCTGCGGCATCGCCAAGGCCCTTGATGTTCGCGAGCAGTTCGCGGTGTGCGGCATCTTTCGAGAGATCAACCAGGCGCTTCCACGAATCGACAAAATTCTGTGCCGTAACAGGCTTGCCGTTCGTCCAGCGGGCGTCATCACGCAGTTTGAACGTCCAAACTTTGCTGTCCTCGCTCGACCAGCTCTCGGCAACGGCCGGGCGAACGTCGAGTGTCTTCGGATCGAGCGCCGTCAAGCCTTCAAAAACAGCGCGAACGACATCGGTTTCCGGCGGTGCGGACGCCTTCGCCGGGTCAAAACTCTTCGGCGTGCTTCCATTGCTCCAGCGTATTTCCTGCTTGAGCGGCGGCGTGGTCTTTGAAATGAATGCGTCGGGCTGGGGCTGTTTGATCTCGGCGCAGGACGCGGCAAAAACCATCGCCGCAAGGATGAACACAATCCGCCATCTCAGCCGCAAATGACTGATGATAGGGAATTTACGTGTTCTGTCCCGCCTTGCCATCTTCTAGAGCTTCCTTAAGCGACGCAAAGATCTCTCTTGTCTGCCGTTTCGTGTCCTCAAATCCATTAGATGTATCGACGACGTAATTGGCAAACTTTCTTTTTTCGTCCTGCGGCATTTGTGCGTCAATGCGGCGTTTTGCCTCATTTTCGCTCAAATTATCGCGTGCCGTCAGGCGCGCCAATTGTATCGCAGGTTCGCAATAGACGACAATAAGCTTGTCAAAGCGTTTGTAGCCGCCGGATTCGATCATCAGGGCCGCATCGACGACCGCGATGGCGTCCTTGTCCTTCCTTTCCACCGAACTCAGCCACTCATCCTGAAGCTCGATAATGAGCGGGTGAATTATCGAATTCAGCTTAAGACGCTTCTTTTCGTCTGCAAAGACGATCGCACCGAGCTTCTTTCTGTCGAGCGTGCCGTCCGGTGCGAGCACCTCGCTGCCAAATTCCTCGACGACGGACGCAAGTCCCGGAGTGCCTTTCTCGACGACCTTTCTCGATGCCTGATCCGCATCGATAACCTCAGCCCCAAGTTCGCGTAAATACTCGGTAACAAAGGATTTACCCGTTGCGATGGAACCTGTCAGGCCGACTGTGAGCACAAGAATTACCCTTTTGCCGAATGCCGTTTGGCGAGCTTTTGGATGTTGAATTCGGCGATCTCCGTAAGCGTCAGCCCGAGCTCATCGGCGCATGCCGAAATGTACCAGAGCACGTCGCCGAGCTCGTCCTTTAGCTTTGCACGCGTCTCATCCGTGAGCACGCCCGCGTGGTCGCGTTGGATCTTTTTGACGATATTTGCGACCTCGCCGGCCTCGCCCGCAAGTCCGAGCGTCGGATATTCGACATTTGCCATTCGCCGCGGATAAAGCGCCGTTTTACTCGCCGCCGACTGATAATCTTCAAAATTCATAAGCTAATTCTCCGCGATGCCGCGGCGCATCTTTGCCGCGATCACCGTATTTTTCATCAGCATCGCAACGGTCAGAAGGCCGATGCCGCCCGGAACCGGCGTGATCGCACCCGCAACTTCCGCCGCATCTTTCGGGCAAACATCGCCGACGAGCGTCGCACCGCGATTGTCGAGCGTATCAAGCCGCTTATCAAGATCTGCGCCCGAAAAAAGCTCGCGCACCCGCTCGGAGCTCTCGACCGAATTGATGCCGACGTCGATGACCACCGCGCCTTCTCGAATATGCTCGCGGCAGATAAAACCCGCGCTTCCAATGGCGGCGATCAGGATATCTGCCTCGCGAGTAACACTCGGAAGGTCCCGCGTGCGCGAATGACAGACGGTGACGGTCGCATTCTCCCGCAAAAGCAAGGCTGCAAGCGGCTTTCCGACGATATTGCTGCGGCCGACGACAACTGCCCTTGCACCTGCGATCTCGATGTTCGAGCGTTTCAAAACCTCGATGACGCCCGCCGGCGTGCACGGCGTCAATGCCTCAAAACCCTGCAAAAGCCTGCCGATATTCACCGGATGAAATCCATCAACATCCTTTTGCGGATCGATAAGTTCGATGACCGCCCGTTCCTCGATGTGTTTTGGCAGCGGAAGCTGAACGAGAATCCCGTCAACATCGTCGCGCGTGTTCAATTTGCGAACGGTGTCCACAAGTTCGGCCTGAGTTATCGACGCGTCGAGGTGGATATGCTCGCTGCGAATGCCGATCTCTTCGGCCGTGCGAACCTTGCTGCCGACATAGACGGCCGATGCCGGATCCTCGCCGACACGCACCACAACTAGCGTCGGACGTATGGAATGCACTTCAAAAAGCTCTACGACCTCGGCCGAGACCTCTCGTTTGATCTCGTCGGCGATCGGCTTTCCGCTAAGGATTTTTGCGGTCATAAAAAATGTTCGAAAAGAGAGTTTACCCCAATCGGCCGACGGTTTTCCAAAGCGGACGAACTCGGCCGCGGTTTGGACTCTCTCTTTTGTCTGAGCGACAATGTACTTTTAACACTCTTATGCGAAAAGCTTTTATCTTTCTTGCACTCGCATCGCTCATCGGCCTCATCAGCTGCGGCGGTGCGTCGACCGAAACTTCAAACGCGAACGCCGTTTCGCCGAACGCCAAACGCTATCCATTAAAGGGCAAGATCGTCTCTGTGGATCGTGACAAAAAGATCGCCTCGATCGACCACGAAGCGATCGAAGGTTCTATGTCGGCGATGACGATGGATTTCCCGATCCATGCTGATTGGGCGTGGGACAGTCTGAAACCCGGTGCCGAGATCAGCGGCGAACTCGTCGTTGATAACACCGCAAAGGAGCCGTACTTTCTGGAGAACATCGTTGTCATCTCGGCTCCCGACCCGAATGCTCCGGCGGCCAGTACGGAACCCAAGCAGATCGGCCAGCCCGCACCTGACTTCTCACTAACGAATCAGGACGCAAAGAAGATCTCGCTCAAGACATTTGAGGGAAAGGCACTTGCGATCACGTTCATTTACGCAAAATGCCCGCTGCCCGAGTTCTGCATCAAGATGTCGGCGAATTTCCGTGACGCCGAAAGAATGATCAAGGCCGACGCTGCCCTTCGCGACAAACTTCGCTTGCTCTCGATCTCGTTTGACCCGGAAAATGACACGCCGGAGAAACTGCGTGCCTATGGAATTACCTATATGGGCAACGATCCGAACGCAACTTTCGACGTGTGGCAGCTTGCGGTCGGCCCGGATGCGGAGGTGCGTAAGATCGCCGATTTTTACGGCCTTCGTTACGAGGTGAATCCCGACAACAAGGCGATCATCGACCACAGCCTTCGTACGGTCGTCATCTCGCCCGAAGGCAAAGTAACAAAGATCTTCGCGGGCAACGATTGGACGCCGACGCAGCTCGTCGATGCGATGAAGGCTTCGGAAAAATAGCCCTAATCCGCGGTCGAATAAACTGTCTTTCCGGCGACGATCGTCCGCTTTACATCGCGTGCGTTTGAAGAGAAAACAAGGGCTGCGTAGATATCCGTGACCGGATCTTGTGCGTCGTTCGTCAGATCGATGACCGCAAGATCCGCTTCTTTTCCGGCTTCGAGCGTGCCGATAACGCCGTCGAGCCCCAGGGCTTTCGCGCCGCCCAAGGTCGCACATTCAAAGACCTCTTCGGCCGATACCAAACGCCCGGAATCTGCTCGGTTCCGGGCCGTTAATGCCGCAAAACGCGATTCTTCCAGCAGGTCGCAGACGTTGTTGCTCGCCACCGAATCGCTTCCCAGCCCGACGGCAATTCCCTTTTCAAGAAACTTCTCGAAAGGCGCCGCACCGTGGCCGAATTTCGCGTTTGATTTCGGACAATGTGCGATCGATGCTCCATTCGCGGCGATGCGTTCGATGTCCGCGTCCGTCACCCGCACGCAGTGTGCAAGCAGCGGCCGCGTCGCAAGAACGCCGAGACGTTCGAGATATTCGATCGGCGTTGAGAACGGGCTCGACCATTCGAGGCCAAACTTCTCGTAGAACGTCGAAAAAAGCCCGGTGCCGTGTGCGAGAAGCTCGATCTCGTCGGCCGATTCTGCTGCATGGATCGACAGCGGAATGCGGTTGAGGATCGAGTATTGTGCGAGCAGTTCGAAGAGTTCGGAGCCGACCGTGTACGGCGAATGCGGCGAGAGTGCGACGCGAACAAGCTCCGTCTCGTCCTGCTTCAGTGCCTCGAACTTGCCCGCAAGCGCAAGAAAATCATCCTTCGCCGTCCGATTATCGGGCGAAAATTCAGTCTCCTGAAAAAGGATGCCGCGAAGCCCGGTCGCTTTTAGAGCCGCGAGGCCGACGCTGCCCATTCGCCCGATATCGCCAAGGCACGTAACGCCCGCCGCTGCACCTTCGCGAGCCCCGGTCAACGCACCTTTGAGCACGCCTTCCTCGCCAAGGTCGCTGCGGATCGCGTTCAATTTCAAGAGCCACGCCGCGAAATTTCCCTCGACGGCATCAAGAGCACCGCGCATCGCACTGACCTCAAGATGCGAGTGGACATTCACAAATCCCGGCGCGATCGCCGCGACCCCATATTCGATCGTTTCCG
Source organism: Acidobacteriota bacterium (assembly GCA_019639195.1). Lineage (GTDB taxonomy): Bacteria > Acidobacteriota > Blastocatellia > Pyrinomonadales > Pyrinomonadaceae > OLB17. The sequence continues at coordinate 406,738 of JAHBSI010000001.1, forward strand.
CATCGGGAAACTGCGCCGAAAGCACGGCTCGCGTTCCGACGGCAACGATCTTCGAGCCGTCAACGGCAACGCCGCCATCGGCAAAAGGTTCGCTCGAAACCGGAACGACGCGATCTGCAAAGTGTATCGTCGTCGTCATTTTTTGATCTCTGATGTCTGCATCCGATAGCGTGCGAGGATCGCCGTGACATAGCTTTTTGTTGACGGGATCGTGATCCGTGAAACGAATTCATCCTCGGAGATCTCATTCAATTTCACGCCCGCGGTCCAGCCTTCGACACGGCTTGGGCCGGCATTGTACGCAGCAAGCGTCAGGGCAGTTTCGGCAGGGAGACCGCGATACATTTCACGCAGTTTCTCGAGATACCAGCAGCCGACCTGAATATTCTGTTCCGGATCGGCAAGGAACTGCTCCGGATCGTCGGCCGCTCGTTCGTACTCTTTTAACTCCGTCGCTTTCGCCCATTCGCGAACCACGGCAGGCCGCACCTGCATCAGTCCGACCTCGTCGGCGGCACCGTGCTTCCATGCTCGGAAATAGGTTTCTTCGTAGATCAGGCTCCAGACGAGCTTTTCGTCAAGACGGTAGATGCGTGCCTGGCGGGCGATGAGGTCATCGTATCTGTGGATCCAATAGTCAGGAAAAAAAACGCCCGCCGCTCCCAGGATCGTAAGCACAATGATAGCGAGCGATATTAGATATCTGACCATTACATCAAACTATTTGTTTTGATATTACGCCGAAAGGCAAGCGCGATGAAAGCTCAAAAAAGCAAAAGGACGCTCTAGCGTTTACGCAGAACGGCCGAGTCTTTTGGGGCCGATGCCGTTTCGTTCTCGTCGATCACGTCGGGCCGGGCGTTTTCCTTGAATTCCCCGTTTCGGGCCTTCTCGGCAAACAAGATCGCGTCATGATCGGCCTCGGCGGCCATTTCCTGACGGATCTTGTGCAAAGCCTCGATAAATTTTGGACGGCGGTACATCTAGGAAGCTATTCTACGCCTTTTGCGGCAAGTTCGCTCAATGAAGGCAGTTCGATCTGCAGCAGATCATCCTTCACGGTGACCGTTATCTCCGCTGCTTCGCCGATCCTGCCCTGGATCAGGGCCTCGGAAAGTTCATCCTCGATATGCTTCTGGATCGCACGTTTCAATGGCCTTGCGCCGTATTTGCGGTCGCCGCAGGTGTGGTCGATCAGCCATTTCTTTGCTTCGAGCGTCAGAGAGACCTTCAAAGAACGATCAGCGATTATCGAATTGAGATTCGCGATCTGCAGATCGGCTATCGCCATCAGATCATCGAGCGAAAGTTCGTCGAAAATGAGTATCTCGTCAAGGCGGTTGATGAATTCGGGTGCAAAGGTCTGGCGGACGGCCGTCATCACTTCGTCCTCGCGTTTTGCACGCGTCGCCTCGCCCGATGCTTGAAAACCGAGCGATGCCGTCTTCTGGATGATCCTCGCACCGATATTCGACGTCATTATGAAGATCGAATGCTTGCAGTCGATCGTCTGCCCCGTCGAATCCGTGAGAACGCCGTCCTCAAATACCTGCAGCAGAAGGTTGAAGATGTCCGGATGTGCTTTTTCGATCTCGTCAAAAAGGACGATCGAGTATGGCGAACGCCGCAGCCTTTCGGTCAGCTGGCCGCCTTCTTCGTGGCCAACGTATCCCGGAGGCGAACCGATGAATTTCGATACGGAATGCCGCTCCATGAATTCGCTCATATCAAAGCGAATAAGCGACCTTTCGGACCCGAAAAGGAATTCGGCAAGACGCCTTGCAACTTCCGTCTTTCCGACGCCCGTCGGCCCCAGGAAAAGGAATGATCCGACAGGACGATTTGGAGATTTTATGCCGGCACGCGAGCGCCTTATCGCACGCGCAAGTGCCGAAATTGCGGGCCGCTGCGAAATGATCTTGTCACCGAGAACCTTTTCGATCTTGAGCAGCTTTTGAGCCTCTTCTTCCTTGATCGAGGCGACGGGAATGCCCGTCCAACGTGCGATCACATCGTCAATATCATCGCGAGTAACCTCAACGGCAAAGAAAGAATCTTCGAGGGTCTGCAATTCGAACGAGATCAGCTGATCTTCGTTCGCCGAAGCTCGTTTCCAATTCTCGACCGTCTCCTTCCACGAAGGCTCGCCCGGATTCTCGCTTCTGTATCGCAGCTTTGCGCGGGCACCGGCCTCATCGAGTACGTCGATCGCCTTATCCGGCAAGAAGCGGTCGGAAATGTATCGATTCGACTGTTCGACGGCCGCCATCAAAGCGTCCGGCGAATATCGGATCTGATGATACGCCTCGTAACGCTCGATGATGCCTTTGACGATCAGCAGCGCGTCATCTTCGCTGGCGGGCTCGACCTTTACGGCCTGAAAACGTCTCTCAAGCGCGCGGTCTTTTTCGATCGTTCGGCGATATTCCGATGGCGTTGTCGCACCGATGCACTGGATCTCGCCGCGTGAAAGTGCGGGCTTTAGGATGTTTGCCGCATCGAGCGTTCCTTCCGCCGAACCTGCGCCGACGAGCGTGTGTATCTCGTCAATGAAAACGATGTTGTCGCGATTCTCTTTTAGCTCGGCGATGATCTTCTTCAACCGTTCTTCGAATTGTCCGCGATATTTCGTACCTGCGACCACAAGCGAAAGGTCCAGGGCAAGAATGCGCTTATTCTCAAGGAATGAAGGCACGTTCTTATCAACGATCCGCTGTGCAAGACCTTCGACGATGGCCGTTTTCCCGACGCCTGCTTCACCGATCAGCACTGGATTGTTCTTCGTCCGGCGGCATATCAGCTCGATCAGACGCTCGGTCTCCTGCTGTCTTCCGATGAGCGGATCGAGACGGCCGTCGGCGGCATCGCGTGTTAGATCGCGTGTGAATTCGGTAAGGCTGGGAGTTTTCGAAGGTTCGCTCGCCGGTGCGAAAAGGTTCGGCATCCCACGCTGCTGCTGCCCGAGCTTTTCGCGAATGTCATCAAGCCTGACGCCATAGCCAAAAAGGATCTCGGCGGCGACAGAACGCTCTTCACGGATCAGCCCGAGCAAAATATGCTCTGGGCCGATATGCCGATTCTTAAGCTGGCGGCTTTCTTCGTTCGCATAGAAGAGTATGCGCTTCGTAACGGCAGAAAGATGCAGCTCAGACGATTGCGGTATGCGGTCGCGAACGACGATCCGTTCTTCGATCTCTTTTCGGACCGACTCGACCGTCAACGAATGTCTGTATGGGAAATACTTTGCCGAGAGCGTCTTATCCTCACGCATCAGCCCGAGCAGAATGTGTTCGGGAGCGATCGATTGGGAGCCGTATTGAAGAGCCTCATAGCGCGCGAAAAAGATGACGCGGCGGGACCTTTCTGTGTAGCGTTCGAACATAAAGAGGGAAACTACGCTAACTTTCGCTTTTCGACGTACTGCGATTATATCGAAAGCGGAGTTCGATCGTGGAATTAAATTTTCGAATAAATCCGAGCTTACCCAACAGAGATAGATTCAAAGGGCAGGAAAATCCAGAAGAAACGCGTTGTAACTGCAGAAATTTCGTGATCCCGGGCCACAACGGCCTAAACCTTTGAGCTCTTCCTCCGAAATCTCCGAACTTTTGCAAGATTTCCGCAGTCGCGCATATCGCACCAGTGCCGGTTGCGGCCGCGGCTGTCATCAACAAATAACCAGCCGCAGGATTCGCCGCCGCAGACCCGGATCCGTTCCGCGCGATCTGAAGTAAATAGATCGACCGCCGAAAGAGCGATCGAATCAAGAACTGCGTCAAGCGGGGCTTCCTCCTTGCGCCGTCGAAGCTCGAGCCGGCCGCGAACGTATTCGATCTTCTGACCATCAAGAGCACGCGACCGTGCCTTCTCCAGGCAGTCGACATCATCCGGAAAAGGCGCTTTGCCCGTGATCATAGCGATCGCGATCCCGTAGATCGCGGAACGAAGCTTCTTCACCCGACGCAAAACGCGCGCGTCAAGCTTATCGTTTTCGGCGCTCTTCAAAACGCGGCGAGCCGTTCCCTCATCAACAGCCTTTGCTTTAATTGCCCAGGAGACGAGATCGGAAATGTCAGCGAGGCTATCGCCAGTCGGCGAAAAGCTATTTTCGGCACGCTGCCACTTCGACGCGGTGTTGACGAGGTCCAGACTCAGGTCGCCCGCGATGAGCTTGAATTTGTCGGGCTGCAGTTCCATCTCAACAAATTATATCTAACTTGTATGTAACCGCCAATAGCCACTTGACAGGTTACATTCTTGGTGTTAATGTGTAACCGCTCTCATACGTTTAGCTAGTTACAAGGGCAAAAGATCCAAAGGAGACCAAAAATGGAAAAGCAACAGATAGTTGATGAACTGACAATGATCCTGGATGGGGAACCGTGGCACGCGGCCAGCCTCAAAGAGACACTCAAGGGCATTGATGCCCGCCACGCGGCTCTCAAACTTCCCGGCACGCACAGTATTTGGGAGCTTGCCGGGCACATCTCGGGATGGAACAACGTCTGGGCGGAACGACTCAACGGAAATCCCGTCAGCGAGCCGCCCAATGGCAATTTCCCAGAAGAAAAACAGGTCGCTGAGGCTGCGTGGCAAGATCTGCAGGTACAGATCTCAAATTCGTTCGCGAACTTGATCCGTGCCATCGAAAAGCGTTCTGAAGACGAGTTTTGTGAGAAATTCGAGGATAATGACTATTCTCTTAGCTTCTTCCTGCACGGCGCAGTTAGACATAACGTGCACCACGCGGCTCAGATCGCCTTGCTAAAAAGTGCGACTGCAAAGTACGAAACTGCCGCGTCCTAAAGCCGTGGGCATCCAAAGAGGGCCGCGTTACCGACGCGGTCATTTTTTAGGTCTTAGTTGTTCATCGACGAGACAGATTCGATCTGCGGGTCTTCGGCGACCTCAACGACGACCGCCTCGTCCCGTTTCGTGATGCCTTTGATGATCTTCCCAGCAGGAGCAAGTTCGACCTTCGACCGGAGCACCCGCGAGATGCGTTTTGGCAGGAATTTTGGAGCAATATTCGCGATCGAATCCGCCAGAGCGGCGATGTCGCCGCCGCCGGACCAATGTTGGCGTACGACCTCGACATCCGTCCTGTTAATGAGCCGCAGGATGACCAGAGCGACCATATAGATGTCATCCACCTGGCCGATGAACGGAAAAACGTCCGGGATAAGATCGAGCGGAGAAATAACGTAAACGATGGCGGCAACGAATAACGCTTTCTCGGCGGTCGGCACGCGTGCGTCTTTCAAAAGCCTTGCGAGCAGCTTTGCCATATTCGGCAGGAACATCACAAAGCTCCGCATTCGGCCCTTTAACTCACTTTTTTCGCGTCGTGCAAGTTTGCCCATTTCCCTCAAAGTCTAAGTGTAAAGCGAGATCAAGGCAAGTTTCTCGGCGAGGGTTCGCGGGCGCGAGCGACCGGCCTTGCCTGGCGAGTTCATCCAAGCGAGTCGATTGTGATAAATTCGAGTGGTTTTTACGAAACGTATGATCCTCGAAGATATCCGCCGACGTGCGGCCGCCGAACCGCAGCATATCATCCTTCCGGAGGGCGAAGACCCGCGAACGGTCGAGGCCGCGGCGGTCTGTGCCCGTGACCGGATCGCAAAGATCACGCTCCTCGGCCGCGAGGACGTCATCCGCGAACTTGCCTCCGCACGCGGGGCGAACCTGAATGGCGTGACGCTTCTCGATCATCGAAAGTCGGGGGATATCGGCAGGATCGCGAGCCTTTATCACGAACTCCGCCGGGCAAAAGGCGTCACGCTCGAAGAGGCGGAACAGGCGGTCAAAGATCCGCTTTATTTCGGGAATCTGCTCGTACGCGAAGGCAAGGCCGATGGCTCGGTCGCCGGAGCCACGAACACGACCGCACACACGGTCGCGGCCGCACTTCGCTGCATCGGGGCTGCAAAAGGCTTCAAAACGGTCTCGAGCTTCTTCCTGATGGTCGTGCCTGATAAGAAATTCGGCGAGAAAGGTTCGATGATCTACGCGGACTGCGGTGTCGTGATCGACCCCGATGCGGCAGAGCTCGCGGAGATCGCCATCGCATCGGCAGATTCGGCGCGTGCACTTCTAAACGCAGAATCGCGCGTCGCGATGCTCTCATTCTCAACAAAAGGCAGTGCGGCACATCGGATACTCGACAAGGTCATCGAGGCCGTAAAGACCGTGCGTGTTCGGCGTCCCGAGCTCATCATCGACGGCGAACTCCAGGCCGACGCAGCCCTTGTCGAAGGAGTTGCCGCGTCAAAGGCTCCGGGCTCTCCCGTAGGCGGACGCGCGAATGTCCTGATCTTCCCTGACCTGAATTCCGGCAACATCGCGTATAAGCTCACCGAACGCCTGACCGGCGGGACGGCCATCGGCCCGATCCTTCAAGGGCTCGATCGCCCTTGCAACGACCTTTCGAGGGGCTGTAAGGCTGAGGACATCGTCGATGCGGTCGCAATAACCGCCGTCCAGTCCCAGGCCCGAAAGAACCTCGGAACCTCATAAATTCTTATGCTTTCGGCCCATTAATGTGATATAAAACAAGGATAAGCGCGCGTTCTCCGGCACGAGACCATAATTTAACTTTTCTCACAAGGCATTTTTTCTCCGAGAAGGCGGCTTCGCTTGTTGTAAACCCTATGGATCAGGATCAAAGACTGACGCCGCTGCCGCGGGGGCTTGATTTGAATCAGCCGAACGGCGAATCGCCCGCCTCATACGCGGCATACTACGACCACGAAAGCCAGTCCAGCCAGCGGACGCTTCGTCAGTACGTGCGCGTCGTTACAAAACGCCTGCCGCTGATCGGCGCGATCGCGATAGTTGTGACGGCCGCAGCGGCCTTTTATTCATTTCGTCAACCCTCGATCTACTCGGCAAGTGCTGAGATGCTGATCGAGCCGCGAAAGGCCGCACCGACCGCCAAAGACGCGATCAATATCAATCTCGGCGGCGACGAAACGACGTACTACAACACCCAACTCCAGCTGCTGCAGAATCCCGACCTGATGAAGAAGGTCGTGCTCGCACTTGGCCTGCAGCGTGACCCTGACCTTCTTGGCAATAATAATCGAGGCTTCTTTGCGACGGTCAAGTCGATCTTTTCGGGACCGGCAAAGGCCGATGTTCCGCAAGGAGCGCTTCCCGTGCTGACCGGCACGGAGAACGCTGACCCGGCCGCGGCACAGCTTTCGCCCGAAGAGGCCGCACGCACTAATCAATACGCCGCCATTCTCTCCGGCGGACTCCATGTCGAACAGACCGAACGCACAAGCCTGTTTACCGTCACGGTCACGAATACGAATCCGCAGCTTGCAGCGAGCGTTGCGGACAAGGTCGCCGACGTCTTCATCGAGGAGGACGCAAAACGCGAACTCGAGGGCACGCAATCGGTTTACGACGAACTCACAAAATCCATTGCCGACCTTAAGGTCACGATCGCCGATCAGGAAAATAAGCTCACGGACTATATGCGTTCGAGCAATCTTCCCTTGCAGGAAAAAGGTTCCGACCTTGCGGCCAGCCGCCTGCAGACGCTGAGCGAACAGTGGCTTTCGGCCGCCGACGACCGCCGCAAACTCGAAGCTCGCTACAACGGCGCCGTTCAGGCAAGCTCACGCGGCGAAGGCAAGAATATTCCCGACCTTTACGAGAACAAGGTCTATCAGGACACCGTTCGGCTGAACACCGAGCGAAAGGCAAAGCTCCAGGATCAGATCCGCGAGATCGAAAAACAGATCAAAGATGCCGAGACCGAAAAGGCCGAGCTGCTTGTCAAATACACGCCCGAATACGTCAAGGTAAAGCAGGTCGATGAAAAGATCGCTTCCCTGAAGAACACAAAGCAGCAGACCGAGACCGAAGTTTCGCAGATCATTGATCGCGACCAGAAAAAGATCGAGAAGGACGCCGTCAGCGGCGCTCTTGTCTCGCTCCGTTCGCAGGTCGATGCCGCAAGGAAGCGTGAAGATCAGCTGCTCAACGCCTACGAGGTCGAGGCCGAGCGTGCGAATGTCCAGGGACAGGCGACAACGACACTGACAACGTTAAAGCGTGCCCTCGAGACGAACCGCGGCCTTCTCGACACCTATACACAGCGGCAAAAGGAGCAGGAGCTCGCCCTTGCTTCCGGCAAACCGAACAACATCAAGGTCTCGAATCGTGCGGTCGTTCCGACATCGCCAGACGGCCCGAAGCGTGCACGCAATATACTCATTGCGCTGCTCGCATCGCTCGGCGCAGGCATCGGGCTCGCGTTCCTGCTCGATTATCTCGACGATTCGGTTCGGACGAGCGACGACGTTTCTCGTGCGTTGGGACTGCCGACGCTCGCGATGATCCCGCATCACGGAATAAACGACAAGAAACGTCTCAGTATTCGAGGCATCAGTTCCGACACGAATGGGAAGGCCGCGTCCAGTACGGCTCTCATCACGCTCGAAGAGCGCCATTCGCCGATGGCGGAAGCATATCGGCACCTGCGCACGTCGCTGCTTTTCTCAAGTGCCGGCAAACCGCCGCAGTCGATCCTCGTAACGTCGTCGCAGCCTTCCGAAGGTAAAACGACGACCGCGATAAACACGGCGGTCACACTTGCGCAAGCCGATGCCGATGTCGTACTGATCGATTGCGACCTTCGGCGTCCGCGTATGCACTCGCATTTCGGATTGTCGAACACGCAGGGCCTTACGAACTATCTTTCCGGTGAAAAGTCGACCGAGAATCTCATAAAGGCCGCTCCCGGCCTGCCGCATTTGAAGATCATCACGAGCGGGCCGATCCCGCCGAACCCGGCCGAGCTGCTTTCGTCAAACGAGATGCGGAATCTGCTCCAGTTCCTACGCGGACGTTTCAAACACATCATCATCGATTCGCCGCCGGCGATCTCGTTCACGGACGCGGCGATCCTTTCGACACAGGTTGACGGTGTCGTGCTGATCGCAATGGCGGGCAAGAGTTCGATGCACCTGATGCGGCAATTCCGCACACGCATCTCAGCCCTCGGGGCACGTATTTACGGCGTCGTGCTGAACGGCATCACGTCTGAATCAGTCGAATACGATTATTATGGAACCGGTTATTATCACTATTACAAGCATCGTGCCGACGACACGACGCCGATAATGGAAGATGCCGAGGCGGCCTCTACGGTTCAAGATCAGGGAAACAGCTTCAGGCCTTAACAAAACGCCGAAGCGCATCGCGCCAATCTGGAAGCTCGTCGAACGAAAGTTCGGCGAGCCTTTTTGTTGCAAGTTTTGAGGAATTGGGCCGCGGAGCAGGCCGCTTGAGGTCGGCATCAGAGATCGGCGTAATGTGCGATCGATCGATGCCCAAAAGATCAGCCATTTCGCACGCAACGCCGTAATATGTCGAACCCTCGCCGGCGTTCGTTACGTGGACCACGCCTGCAACATTCGTCGAAGCAAGTTCGCGCAAACGCCTCGCGAGGTCTCTGGCAAAAGTCGGCGTTCCGAAGCTGTCGCTGATCGCCGTTATATGTTTTCCTGTCCTCAGCAGTTCGGGGATGACGCTCAGAAAATTCGTGCCGCCGTGGCCGTATATCCAGCCCGAACGTACGATCACCGCGCTTTCATTCTCTTCCGCCGTCCGCAATTCCCCTGCGTATTTTGATTTTGCATAAACGCCGAGCGGTGCGGGAATGTCGCCTTCCGTATAAAAGCCGTCAAACTTGCCGTCAAAGACGTAATCCGTTGAGATCGTGATGAATTTTGCACCGAATTCTTTTGCGGCCGCCGCCAGATTCTGAGGCCCGTCGGAATTCGCAGCATACGCCGCCTTCTCGTTGCTTTCGGCACCGTCAACATCGGTGAATGCAGCACAATTTATGATCGCATCAGGCGAGTTCGACGCGACGGCATCACGACCCGAGTCGCGGTTCGAAATATCAAGCTCCGCACGTTCGAGCGCGACGACCTCATCACCGATCGAGCGGCAATAATCTGCAACAGCTCGAGCGACCATTCCTCTTGCGCCTGTTACGAGAACCTTCATCCGAGGCTCGACCCGTACATTTTTTGATAATAATTTCGATATTCGCCGCTGCGTATCTCTTCGACCCATTCGCGGTTCGTCAGATACCAGTCGATCGTCGTCTCGATGCCATTTTCCCAACTCATTTCCGGGCGAAAACCGAGCTCTGTCTCGGCCTTTGTCGCATCGATCGCGTATCTGCGGTCGTGGCCGAGCCGGTCTGTGACGTACTGTATGAGCGAATGCGGCTTGCCAAGCGCATCGAGTATCGCGGTAACGACATCGATATTCTGCCTCTCGTTCCGCGAGCCAAGATTGTAAGCCTCGCCCGACTCGCCTTTCTCGTACGCCGCCCAAATGCCTCGGCAATGGTCCGTCACAAATATCCAATCGCGGACATTCCTGCCGTCACCATAAACCGGCAGCGGCTGGTCGTTCAGGGCGTTCGCGATCATCAGCGGGATCAGTTTTTCGGGGAATTGCCGCGGCCCGTAATTGTTGCCGCAGCGTGTGATGACGGCATCGACGCCGTGCGTTTCGCGTGCGGCTCGAACGACGAATTCCGCCGCTGCCTTCGACGCCGCATAAGGCGAATTCGGCTGCAGCGGCGAATCTTCCGTAAAGAACGCGTCGCTCTCTTCCGGCAGAGTTCCCATCACCTCGTCTGTCGAAACCTGTACAAAACGCCTGACGCCTTTCTCGCGTGCAGCATCGAGCAAAACTTGCGTTCCGATGATGTTCGTTCTTAGAAATTCGTCTGCGGAATGGATGCTGCGATCGACGTGTGATTCGGCCGCAAAATTGAATATTGCGTCCGCACCCTGCGGCAGAGCGTCAAGCACGGCCTTGCGGTCGCAGATGTCGCCCTTTACGAACGTGTGCCGAGCGGCGTCGAGGCCTTCGAGATTCTTTGGATTTCCCGCGTATGTGAGCGCGTCGTAATCTACGATCTCTGTGTCCGGTTCCCGTTCGAGGACCAGGCGCACAAATGCTGAACCGATGAATCCGGCCCCGCCGGTAACGAAGATCTTCTTAGGCATTTCGCTTAAAAATCAGAGTGAGTATCGAGCCGCCGCATTTCCTTGAGGATCAGATCTGCACGCTGCTGCGGACTGTCGATGTCATCGAGAATTATCCTTTCGCCGCCCTCGCTCGCGTTGTCGATCACAATGTCGCCAAATCCCATCACCCGCTGCAGGAACGTGGACGATACCGTCACATCCTGCACACGCCGCAGGGGGATATTCCTCCGCGTTCTTGCAATGAAGCCCGAGTCGATCTCAAGTTTTGTATCCGTGAGTGTATAGCGGACGAGCTTTGTTTTGAGGTGAAAATAGACCGGGATCAAAAGTATCAGGAAGCCCAGCCCGACGCCCAGCCATGGCGACAGGAAAAACCCGCCCAGGATCGCCGCGACCACAAACGCGCCTAGAAGAGCAAGCACGTATCCGGCATAAACGAACTTTAGCGTCGGCCCGATCGAGAAGATTATCTGCTCGTCGTTGTCATTCTTTGCTTGGATCTCGTCCGGTTTCACCTCGGCGAGGGGCGCATTGCCGACCGGTGCGTTTGCCGCCGCCGAAGCGCGAGGCGCGACCCGCGTTTCGATCTCTTTCAGCTCACGGCCGCAACTTCGACAAAAAGCTGCGTCATCCGCATTTTCGAGTCCGCATTTATCGCAATACATTGATGAAATTAGAGCCCTTTAAGGCTTAACGGCGTACATTTCGAGTTTTTCGCCCGGTATCTCGTCCGGCACATAGACGGCGAGCACCTTTGATCCGCGGATGCCGTCCCAATACGGCCCGTTTGAATCGAGGCTGAAGTATTTGAACCCGATACGCGCCGGTATCGGAGCGGGCGGCGGATTCGAATACGAAAGCACGACGCCCGGCAATGCCGAACCGATGACGGTATCGATCACGTCGCGGGACGCGATCTTTATGACACGCGGCACGCCCTCGATAAGCTTTGCTTCCGGCATCTGCGAACGCACGGCAAGGAAGAATCCTGCTTCCTTCAGCAGCCTTTCGTCCTCGACACGGCCGACATACAGGGCATCGCGAACCTTCTCGAGCGGGATCGCAACGCAGCGGCTCGGGATGACAGTTTCGAGCAGCAGCCGAAGCTGTGCATTCAGCGTGTAGAACGTGAAATAAAGGTCGTCGTGGTCGTATTTTACGATGTCCTTCGGGTGATGGTCCGTCGAGAAGGTCATCAGCTTTCCAACAAGCGTCGCCATCTCTAGGTAAAGCTTCTCGGGATGAACGAGCTGCGCGCGGAAATAATGCGCGATCGTCGGGATAGACGAGTTTATCGTATGCAGCAGCCAGAAAACGCCCGCATCTGAGGTCGTAAAATCCGCAAGACCCGCTTGTCTTTGCCGACGCTGTTCGCCGAGACTTCCGCTCTTTGTGATCAGCACCTCGACAAGCTGCCGCAGCATGCTCACGAGCCAATCCGACGCAGTGATGTCGAGGATCGGCGGAATGTACTCGTTCGAGATCTGAAACTGTCCGGTCGGCGTCCGCGTCAATTCCGCGATCTTTATCGACGAAAAACCATCTCGGATCTCGTCGTCAAAAACGATCCGTACATTGTTGCGTGCATAAGCGATCGGCTGTTCGTTCGTGCCGCTCGTCTCATCGCGGACAAGAGCGCCTTCCTGCAGATAGCGAATATTCGGCTGAGGTGCGGCACCGCTTGCCTGAAAGTTCGCCTCGCCCATCTTTTTCGCCGGAATGGCGAGATAAACGCCCAGTTTCTCCTGTTCGGCGTGAAAATGGTCGCCAACGGGCCTGAGGTCGGGCGCGCCTTCCTGATCCGGAAAGTTCAGGAAAAGCCCGTCCGGCATCACGGCACGGCAGGCCGTTATCTGAAAATTCGCGTTCCCGATCGCCTCGTGGTTGATCTGCATACTCAGAACGCCGTAAGCATACGGCGCGACCGAGCGCACGCGGGAATTCACTAATTCCTCGTGATAATTATCCCATTGCTGGAAATGCTGCGGCGTCAGCAGCATTCCCTCGTTCCAGACGATCTTTCGGTATTTGCTCATAGCTTGGGATAACGCTTGTAAAAGCAATAAGATAGTAAACCGACTTGAGGCTTTTAGTAAACCGGAGTCGAGGCAGAAGACCTTTCACCTAACGTCCCTTTTTTCGAGTGACGCGGCTTTTTGCGTCGTCTCGAGGGTGCCGGATCGTCCTTTAGTATCTTTTCCGTCGATGCCAAAGCCTTGAAGAATTGCTCGGTCCATTCCGGCCCGGTCTTTGTTTCAAAACGGTCCGGATTCTTTTCTACAAGCTCAAGAGCCTCGATCATTATCACAGACGACCAGTTCTCGGTCGTCTCCGTTTTTGCAAACTTCAACAGAGCTTGCGACGGCCGCAGGAAGATCGGAACTTTCTTGATCGTATCCGCACGAGGGTCAACACAATTCTCCGCCGGCGACGTAACAAGGTATTCGCGGCAGACCGCAGGGCGATCCGCATGGATCGAGCAGGATTCGTTCTCAAGGAACGGGCACGCATAGCCCTGCTTCATATACCTCGTGATGACCTCGGTGTACTTCTCGGTCGAAAACTCGGGCGAACCTTCATACGCCATGTCTTTCAGGCCAATAAGCTCGTCAAACCATTTGATCTTCCGAAAATGCGCGAGCGCGTCGACAAAGCGCTTGCGGACAACGGCCTGACGTTCCGGCGGCATTTCGTTCACGATCTCTGCGATGTGGTAAGCCTCGACCTCTGAGATCGGCACCGCTTGTCGGCAGCACGCACCGCAGCCCGCCTTGCACGAGATCTTCTTACCTTCGCCCTCGACCACCGCAACGCACGCATCAACGACGTTCGATGCCATCTGCTGAAAGAGCGGCAGCATCCTCTGCGGCTTCACTTTCGCGGTCGGCACGGTGACCTCCATCTCAATGGGTTCGCCGTGCACACGAAGCGTAAAATTCCCGGTTATCCATTCATCGCTCATAATAGAATTGACGGCCGAATGTCGTTATTTTGCCTCAGACAGCATCAAAACTCATTCGGAGCCTGCATTATCGCACCTGCGGCGAGAAAACGCAGAGCGAGCTCGTATTCCTGCGCAGTGATCTTGCCCGACTTGTTCAAGAACCAGATCGAACGGATCTCGCGTGCCGGTGCATTCGACTTCGTTGCGACATCCTGGAGCATATTGCGCATCTTCATAAAATCGCCCGCCGCACCTTGATCGTAGGCCGCGATCATCAGAAGACAATCGTCGCCCAACTCAGTGCCGATCGGTACGGTGAGCCGAGAAAGTACGCCCGCCATCGACGTTGCCGCGGCGAAAGCATCGCCTCGGCCCGAGCCTAGCTTTGCAAGGCCGGCCGCCGCAAGAAGATCAGGATTCAGGCCGCTCGAAGATGCAAGTTTGTTCAGCTCAGCAGAGTTTTTCGTGATCGAAGGAAGATTCGCTTTTACGGCACCGCTCATACTCTGGATCCGTTTTGCGACCTCGCCCGCCTGCGCACTCGTCAAAAAATAACGCGGATCGTTCTTTGCGGCCTTTCGCATGAATTGCGCGGTATATTTCTCGACCTTTTGCGTCGCAGTATCTTCTTTGACCGGCGTACTGCTCGGAGTGTCAGAAGTTGTCGGGGAGTCCGTCTGAGAGACGACCGGCGTTTTGTCTACGGTCGGCGTGTCCGAACTTTCCGGCGTCGAGAATGGGATATCGTTTGAATCTGTATCCGCACCCTTTTTACCCGAAAAGTACAAGACCCCGACCGCGATCAGTATCACAACGAGGCCGAGGGCCGGTGCAAGAAGGAGAAAGCCTATCGAAGATCCCGACTTCGGCGCAGAAGCAGGCGGCGGTGCACTTGCAGGAGCGGTCGCGACCGGAACCGGTGCCTGTTTTGCGGGTTCCGCGGCTGCGGACTGCGTGATCTCGACCGTGACCTCAAGCCCGCCAAGGCTCAACTTGTCACCGTCCTTTAGCCGAGTCTGATCGAGCAGCTTTTCGCCATTGAGCGTCGTGCCGTTGCTGGAGCCAAGATCCTCGGCGTACCAGTTCGAGCCTTCGCGTTCGAGCCTCAAATGCTCGCGCGAAAGCCTTCCGTCGGCGATCACGAGCGCGTTATTCGAATGTCGCCCGATCGTCAGCAGCGGCTCGCTTGCCTCGAACGAGACGTCGCTGCCCTCGGCGTCAATGAACTTTAATTTGAGATCACTCATTGGGCAGCAAAAAAGAATGGTCCCGCAGACAGATTATTTGGAATATGTCGAAATAGGGTTAAGGTCGAGGCCGAAGTCCCTCGGATTTTCACCAATGATCGCGGCCGCAAAGAATTTCGGCACATACTTGAAATTCTCGGCCTGGAATTGTTTCGAGAGCATATCGCTCTTTGCGATGAGCGTCCAAAATTCTCGCGGCAGGCCGCCGCCTGACGATAACGCTTTTTCAAGATTTGAGCTAAGGCCGCCCTCGCCGCTGTTATAGCTGCCGATGGCAAGCGGGACGCTCGCAGGGCCCGTGCCGTAACGCCCTGCCAAAGCCTTCATATACGAGGCAGCGGCACGTGCCGCCGGTTCGGGTTCACATCGTTCGTCCGGGTGTGCGGTCGTCGCTCCCGGAATGATATTCAGGCCGTGAAGCCGGCCCGTCGCCTGCGTGAACTGGAACATTCCAAGCGGCCCTGTCGGGCTTTGCAGACAGGTGCAATGCTCGGATTCGATCATCGCGAGATACAGACCGATGCGTGGGTCCATTCCCTTTTCGTTGAATGCGCGGATGATGAACGGTGCGTTCTTGCTCGCACGCGTGTATGTCGCAAGCAGATTGTCGCCGAAACGACAGCCCGAGAGCGGTTTCACCTTCGTCCGCGAAACATACGCGTCAACAAAGCTTTTTATGCGAGTGATCGCCTCGGGCGGTATCTTTTCGCTCGACGCATTGCCGATGACCTGCGCGACCCGCATCGCCCGATCTTCGATGTACGCACGCTTTTCCGTGTCCGACATCGCTTCATACTGCTTTGCGGGCAATTCTGGCTTCGTCGGGGTCGAGGATGCGATCGGCAGATCCGAGTTCGTGCTCGAATTCGTGCCCGAC
Organism: Acidobacteriota bacterium; assembly: GCA_019639195.1. GTDB lineage: Bacteria > Acidobacteriota > Blastocatellia > Pyrinomonadales > Pyrinomonadaceae > OLB17. Next base: position 422,833 of record JAHBSI010000001.1, read on the forward strand.
GGCGCCGTGCTCGAAGTAGTCGGCGTGCTCGACAGCGTCGTGGAGCCCGGCCCGTCATTGTGTTCGGTCGTTGTCGGCAGATCGTCGCCCGTGTAGGGATTTGTCGTCGCAACCTCGGTCTTTCCCGAAAATGCCGTCATTGCGATAACTGCTGCCGAGATGCCGATAACGAATATCGCACCGACAATGATCGCCAACGGCAGAAGATTCAGCGGTGACGGAGCCGGAGCAGGCGGCGGAGCCTGAACCGCCGGCGACGCCGATGCAGCGGCGGCCTGTTCGGGTTCGGGTTCGGCGTCGGCCGCTTCGTCGTCCGCGATCTTTTTGAATTTCAGCACGGTCGAACTGCCGACCTTTACGGTGTCGCCGTCTTCGAGGACGGTGCCGTCCTGTGCGGCGGGCTCGTCGTTCACGTGCGTGCCGTTGGTCGATGCATTATCGACGATCCGAACAACGCCGTCTTCGATATAAATTGTCGAATTCAAACGCGAAAGCCCCTGATCGTCCAACTGAAGGTCAACGTCGGTAGCGCGCCCCAGGGTCGTGTGCTCCCTGTCGAGCGCGATCTCACGCGTTTCACCGTCAACTTCTTGTTCGAAAAGGAACTTCATCGTGCCAACCTGTTCGCGGATCACATCGTAACGCGATACAGCTCCGAAAGCGGCCTTTCGTTGGCAAGACCAAATTTTTGCGGATTCTCGGCGACTATTCCGGCGGCAAAAAACCTTACCAGCTGCTCACGTTCGGGCGCAGTTTTTATATTACTCCAAATTTTGGACCTGTCAGCAGTAAATGTTGCCTTCCAGGTCGCGGCTTCGGCCGGCGCCTTCCCAAAGGCTGCGGCCGCATACACAGGATCTGAGTCGAAAACGCCAAAAACGAGTGCCTTCATATACAACGCACACGCCTTCGCGGCACAGTTCTGGGCCGGATCGGCGATCGTTTCTGTCCCGCACGATCCGTTGTATTTGTTATCGACAACGAATGCATCGCTCATCTGCCAGAGCCCAGCAAGATCGCCTTTTTTTGCCGGATCGAACTTGCTGCGGCTCATTGCAAGGACAAAACCGAGCGGCGCGTCGAGATTCTGCTCGTGCGTGAACGCGACATTTATCGCATCGCGATACTTCGCCGCACGCTCCGTGTAGCCCGGAACAGCATACTCAGCGGTCTTTTTCTGGATCTCCTGCATAAACTGCTTGTCGGACAGGTCATACGCGAGGCCGCCCGTAAATTGTTTGACAAGCGCCTGCGACATTTTTTGCACATCGAGGAGCGAGACCTTCGCGAGCGTTGGATTCTGCGGCGGCGGCGGCGGGCCGGTCTGAGGTGTCTTTGACTCTTCGGGCTTGGCGACCGCGCGTGTATCAAAAGCGAGCATCACGGTGCTTGCCTGAACGGCCTCGCCGCCGTTCTTGTCAAAAAGCACAACGGAAAGGTCGTGCACGTCGCCATCCGCAAGGTCAGGAAAGTTCTGCGGGTCGATCGTCGCATCAAAGTTCGGCGGCTCCGCAGACGCGACCGGCTTTTGATCGACCATCAGAACCGCCCTTGCAACACAGCCGTCCTGGTCCGAGATATCCAGCCTTACGTCGGTAGGTTTATTGAGCGTCTCGCCTTGCTCGGGGCTCACGATCTTTGCCGTCGCACCGCAGGATGAAGCACCGCGCGTATAGTAATAAGCACCCGCCGCGACCATCGCAACGACCGCAATGCCTCCGACCACACCTGCAACAAGCACGGTCGAACTGCCTCCGCCCGCTGCCGTTTCTGCCGCGGCCGCACCGGTCACGCCCGCAGTTTCGGCTGCCGTTGCCGCACCCGTCGAAGCCGCCGTTCCTGCAGAACCGGCCGCGCTTCCCGGACTCATCGCATTGGCGATATTCCCCCGAATACCGCTCCCGACATCGTAGAGCCCCTGATTCATCGCGTAATCGGCCTGATATCCGATCTGATTTCCGGCATCCGACAGCGGATTGCCGCCCATCGAGCTGTCCGCTCCACCGGCCTGCGGAGCATCTGCCGCTGGTTGGCCTTCTGAGCCCGTTTTAGCCGCCGCCGAGCCGAATAGGAACTCTGCCTTGGCTGAGCCCCCAAAAACGATCCTGTCGCCGTCTGTGAGCCGAACTTCGCCCTTTACGGATTCGTCGTTGACCTTTGTTCCGTTGCTGCTGCCGGGATCGATCAGAAAGTAGAGTCCGTCGCGCAGTTCGATCTCGGCGTGGGAACGCGAAATGTTGCCGTCGCCCGCAAAGACGATGTCGTTCTCGGACGTGCGCCCGATCGTGGTCACGGGCTTTGAAAGCTCGAACTCGCCGTCTTCAGTTTTTAGAATTGCGAACTGCATGCGGGACAAAGGGGAAGCTGGCCTCTTTTTGCGGCGGGATCTACTCCGTCGGCCCCATCATAAAGAACCACGCAAGGAAGATGATCGCCACCGCTAGGGCACCAAGCACGACAACAGCAGCAAGAAGCTTGAAAATAAGGCCGCCTTTCGACCGCTTATGCGGCGAAGCGGCTGCGACCGCCGTTTTTATCTCCTCGACGTCATATTCTTCGGAGACATACGGCTGTTCATTGATCTCGCCGCCGGCTTCGTTGACAACAGGCGCCGCGACCACGGGCGTCGGCTCTAGTGCCGGTGCAGATGCCGTCGCGGCCGCCTCGGCCTCAACATGTTCGGGCGGAGCATAAAGAGCCGCAAGGGCTGTCGCCTCTTCGTTGGATGGCGTTGGCGGCACCGCCTCCGGCTCGGAGGCGGCCCGCGGCACGACCGTCTCGCCTTCCGACGTACGAAATACTGGCTCCTGCATTTGCCAAGATTCGCTCATTCGATTCTCTGAAATGGTCAATCGTGAATATCCAAAACGTCTGACCGGGTGATTATACCCGTAATTCGCTTAAAATCCTCGACGAGTACAGCAGGATGTTTTTGCAATTTTTCCTTGATGGCCTTCAAGCTTGTATCGACCGCCACCACCGGAAAACTCTTATCCATTATCTCCGATACCTTTGCGTTGAACAATTCCCTGTCCCCAAGCAGTTTAGCTAGGATCGAGCTCTCGTGAAACGATCCGACCGGAACGTTGTCCTCAAGCACGGGCATCTGCGTGATCCCGGCCTCGGTCATACGCGTAAGAGCGTCGCTGACCGTGTCGTCCGGCGATACCGAGATAAGCTCCGAGGGCGAACCTTCGTCCTTCGTATCGGCGATCAGACTGGCGGTGATACGCTGAGGTTCGAGAAGGAGTTTCTCCTTCATCCATTCGTCCGAGTGGAATTTTGTCAGGTAGTGCTCGCCCGTGTCCGCTACGATGAATACGACCACCGCTGATTCATCCAGATCTTTTGCGATCTTGAATGCACCGGCGAGGTTCGTGCCCGTCGAACCGCCGCAAAAGATACCTTCCGTACGCGCAAGCTGACGTGCGAGGTCAAAGGACTCTCGGTCCGTGATATTTACGATCTCATCGATCGTCGTCATATCGGCATTGCCGGTCGGCAAGGATTGTCCGATCCCTTCAACAAGATAAGGCGTCGCCTCCGGCACATGGCCCGAATCCTTGTATGTCTTGAAGATCGAACCGTACGGATCGGCACCGATCACCTTGATCTTCGGATTCTGCTCTTTCAGGAAACGGCCTGTGCCGCTGATCGTGCCTCCGGTTCCGATGCCCGCGACAAAATGCGTGATCTTGCCGTCGGTATCGCGCCAGATCTCCGGCCCGGTCGTGCGGTAATGCGCCGCCGGATTGGCAGGATGGTTGTATTGATCGGGATAGAACGAATTGGGCGTCTCGTCAGCGATGCGTTTTGCGGTCACGAGGTAATGGTCGGGCGTTCCGGGCTTTGCTGCCGCGGGACAAACGACGATGTCCGCTCCCAGACCCTTCAGATAACGCATCTTCTCGATCGAAACTTTTTCCGTGAGGATAAAAATGCACTTGTATCCGCGAACCGCCGCCACAACCGCAAGGCCGATGCCCGTATTGCCGCTTGTTGCCTCGATTATCGTGCCGCCTTTCTTTAGAACGCCTTTCTCCTCGGCCCAATCGATCATCGAAACGCCAATGCGGTCTTTGACCGAATATCCCGGATTCAGGCTCTCCATCTTTGCAAATACCTGAGCCTTGATCTTTCTTTCTTTTGTGAGTTTATTTATCCGGACAAGCGGTGTATTACCGATCAGCCCGAGCACATTGTCTTGATAGTTCATATTTACGAACGATTCTATGCCCGAAACAATTTCGAGGCAAACCCGCCGAGTCTTCAACGGTGGGCGCAAAAAAAACGCGGCCGGACAACGCATCCGGCCGCACGTCTTCTAAGGGACCAATGGAGAAGAGCTGTGGGAAACTTGCAGAAACTTTATTGATTTACGAGGCGCATACGGCCGTCAGCCGTGCGGATCACAACGGCCTCCTGCTGGAAATTCAGGTCGAGAGCCTTTTTCTCTTCCATCTTTGCGGCCTTGCCGTTTGAGACGCTTTTAGCGCTGTGTGCGTATGAACCGTCCGAGATCGCGAGGTATCGCGTCGAGATGCGGCGGACGTATTCGCGCGTTTCGCTGTACGGCGGGATCGAGTTGCCGTATTTCATCACCGCACCTTCGCCGGCGTTATAGCCCGCAAGTGCCAGATTTACGTCCTGTCCGAAGAGATCAAGCAGCAGCCGCATATATTTGACGCCGCCTTCGATATTCTGCTTCGGATCGTAAATATTCGTTACGCCCATTCGGCGTGCCGTGCCGGGCATAAGCTGCATCAGGCCGCTCGCACCTTTGTTCGAGAGTGCACGGAGCTTGAACGAAGATTCCTGGTGCATCTGTGCATAGATCAAAAGCGGGTCTATTCGGTATCTGCGGCTCGAATCGACAATGTATGAGTCGATCGCCGCGTCGCCGGTCGTAAAGCCTTTCATACCGACAACGGAACCCATCACAAGCCGAGTTGACGGCTGTCTCGACGTCAGCGTCCGAGCGATCTCGCGGTCCGCGAGGCCTTCGTTGGCTGCCATTCGGGTCGAACCGGTCTTTTCGACGAATTTGTTTCGGGAATTCTTTCCGGCGCGGCGGCTCCGGGTCATTGCGACCTCGGGCGTGGGCTTTGGCGTAACATGTACGCCCTTTTGGGTGTCAAAATTATCGAGGGAATATCGCGGCCTTTCCTGTGCAAATGCGGGGACACAGGCTAAAAGACACGTCGCCAATATAAGCAGGTTGCTTCTTCTCATTATTCTCATTTTGGGTCAGGTTGGAAAGGTTTTGAGCGGGAACGGCGGCCTTTTGCGTTGTCGGCCCGTGTTGGATGATCCCGTTCGTGTTTTGGAAGCAAGAGCCTTGGCTAATGCCTCCTTTAGAAAGGAAATACCTAACTCCACCAGAATTCCAAAAAGATTTTGAAATATTTAACAGTGTTAGTCAGAATACGGTCTTTGGCGGGTTTTTACAATAAAAAAAGCTGTCCGGAACTGTTCAATTCCGTTCAGCTTCATATTTTGTCGAATTTTCGAGCGGGAGATCTTCCCGGCTCACAATTGAACCTTGCGGGTACTTACGCCGCGGCCGCCGCAAGAGCGGCAACATTCTCGGCTTGGGGGCCTTTTGGTCCGTCGGTAACCTCGAATTCCACTTCCTGGCCTTGGATCAGGCTCTTATATCCGTCGCCTGAGATCGAGCTGTAGTGGACAAAAATGTCCTGCTCGCCCGGCTGTTCAATAAAGCCATAACCCTTTGCATTGTTGAACCACTTTACCTTACCAACTGTCTTTGACATCAAAAAAACTCCTCCTAGAAGATAAAACAAAAAAATTCGATGGATCGGGGCGGACGCCTTAAGCCGCGTGCCAACAGCTGTCAGTGCGAAAAAGCAAAAACATCAGATATGCTTCGATATCCGGTAAAGGAATAACGTGCGTATCTTGCTTCATTCGTTCTAAAAACAAACAAATCTTAAACAGCAAGATTCGCGATGAATGGTTCGGTGTTTTTAGGTTGACGCAAGGAATTTATCGAAAATGATACCTGCTGTCAAGACCCTTTTTTGCCGAAATGCAGAACGTGGTCAAATTGACTTAACCTCCCTGCTCGCCGAATATTAGCAAACGGGAACGCATTTTTGAGGTAAATGAATATGACACAGAATTACGGCGGCGACGCGCCGCTCTCCTACAACAAGTATCTGAAGGTCCACGACCTCATAAAACTTCAGGAAACGCTATCGGAGCCAACGAGCCACGACGAGCTTCTTTTCATCGTTATCCATCAGACATACGAGCTTTGGTTCAAGCAGATCCTGCACGAGGTCGATGCCGTCGTCGGCTGGCTGGATGAAGGGCGAGTTTTTCGTGCGAACCACAGCCTTCGCGGCGTGATCTCGATCGAGAAGATACTCGTCAAACAGATACACATTCTCGAATCAATGGCGCCGATCGGCTTCCTTGAGTTCCGCGAGAAACTCAATCCCGCGAGCGGTTTTCAATCAATGCAGTTTCGCGAACTCGAGTTCTCTTCGGGTGCAAAGGACGAGAAGATCCTAGAGACCTTCGAGCACGACGAACTCGCTTACGAGCGGCTCTCAAAACGCTTCAACTCACCGTCGGTCGCCGACGCATTCTGGGCACTTCTCGGACGAAACGGCCTCGCGACCGCAACGCACGAAGAACGCGTTGCCTCGATCGTCGAGATCCTGACGCATCCCGAAAAATACGCCGAACTTTACCTGCTCCAGGACCTGCTCATCGAGCACGACGAACTCATCTCGAGCTGGCGTTACGATCACGTTCTGATGGTCGAGCGAATGCTCGGAATGAAGCGCGGAACGGGCGGTTCCGAAGGCGTCGGGTATTTGAGGACGACGCTCTCGAAGAAATTCTTCCCGGAGCTTTGGGAGGCACGGACGCATCTCTCGGTTTCGACAAACGGAGCTTCGGCCGCCTAAGCGAAGACAGAAAAGACCTCGTTCGAGAAAAGCATTCCGCGACGCGTGAGGCGCAGCTTGTCGCCCGCAAATTCGATCAGGCCGGCATCGCCGAGCCTTTCGAGGTCGGCCGCATACTTTTCGCGAAGGTCGATGCCCGTGGCCTTTGCGTATTCCGTCAACGAGATTCCCGAAGTAAGGCGCAGCCCGAGGAACGCGCGTTCGCCCGCGAGCTTTTCATACGAAAGGTCATCGCGGCCCGCGACGGCCGACCGCTCGTGCTCGATCGCCGCAACATACTCGTTCGTATCCCGCAGGTTCCAATATCGCGACGCACCATCAAAAGAGTGTGCCGAAACGCCGAACCCAAAGACGGGCTCGAGCCGCCAGTATTTCGTGTTATGGCGCGACGCGAAACCCGGCTTCGCAAAATTCGATATCTCGTACTGCTCAAATTCCGTCCCCTCGATCCGCTCGAGCAAATGTTCGTACATTTCGGCTGCGATCTCTTCGTCCGGGACGGGTCGCCGACCGCTGCGTATCTGTTCGGCAAGTGGCGTCGCTTCGTGCACCTCGAGAATATAGAGCGACAGATGCTCCGGGTCGAGCGTTAAGGCTTCATCAAGATTTCGCTTCCAATCATCCAACTTCTGGCCGGGCAGCCCGATGATCAGATCAAAGCTGATATTAGAAAAGTCCGCCTCACGCAGCATCCTGAACGTCGTGCGGGCGTCGTTCGCATCGTGTCCGCGTGCGAGCAGCTTAAGGTCGCGGTCATTGAACGTCTGCACGCCGAAGCTCGCCCTGTTGACGTCGGCCGCACGATAGGCGGCGAGCGTCTCGGCGGTGACCGTCGCAGGATTCATCTCCAGCGTGATCTCTGCATCGCCCTCTATATCAAAGCTCTCGTTGACCGCCGCCAGTATCCGCTCCAATTGCATCGGCGAGAGCAGCGACGGCGTGCCTCCGCCAAAATAGACAGTGTCGGCAGGACGCCGAACTTCAAACTTCGAACTACGGATCTCAGAACACAACGCATCGACATACCGCTCGACCGCACCGCTCTCACGATAAACGTCGGTCGCAAAATCGCAGTATGAACACCGCGACTTGCAGAATGGTATGTGTAAATAAACTCCGGCCGTCATAAGCGATAAACTCACAAGCGATTTTCCGCGAAATCCACAAAATAATCTATCCTGAGATCATCGACAATAAATTCGAGGAGTTTTATGGAGTCCTTTTCGCAATATCTTTCCATAGCTGCGTATTTCCTGCTTTTGATCTCCTGGGTGGTCTTTCTGGGTGTATTCTTCGTGGGCAGGAAACCCGCGGCGGCTCCGGATGCAAGGCGTGCACCGCAGTCTTTTGCGGGGATCGCTCTTCAGGCCGTCGCGGTCGCGATCGTCTGGATGTTCTATAGATCGCCGTTTCTCTCGCCGCTCATCGAAGGGCCGATCGTGCTGAACATCGTGCTGGAGGTTATCGCGATCTGTCTTATGATCGGTGCGATCCTGTTTGCGAGAGCCGCCGTCCGCGAACTCGGCAAGCAGTTCGCTCTGCAGGCAAGATTGATCGAAGGGCACGAACTCATCACGACGGGCGTTTACGGTGTCGTCCGTCATCCGATCTACACGGCATTCTTTGCGATGATGCTTGCGACCGCACTCGTAATGAGTCATTGGATCGCGCTTGTCGCCGGTGCCTGCACCTTCCTTTTAGGCACGCGGATCCGCACCTCAAGCGAAGACCGCTTATTGAGCGAAGCATTCGGCGAAGAATTCGCCGCGTGGAAAGCGCGTGTTCCGGCCCTGATCCCATTCGCAAAATGGTGATCCCTGGCCGCGTCAAGTATTTTGATCTGAATTAACTTTCGAGTTCCCGCTCGAGCGTGTGCTTCCACAACGCTTCGAGCTCGGTGACTGCGGCATCGACCGCGACGGTCCCGTCAACGCTGAGTTTCACGCTGTCGCCGCCGACCTTCCCGATCGTCTCGAACGGGCAATCGCCGACAGCCGCTTTCACCTTTTCGAGGTCGTGCGGTGAGAAGCTGATGATGATACGCGACGGAGATTCGCCAAAGAGAACCGCTGCGTTCGAGAGCCCGTTGCTCGCAACGGCGACCTCCGCACCGACCGCTTCACGGCCGAGCGACGCAAAGCAGCATTCCGCAAGGGCGACCGCAAGGCCGCCGTCCGAACAATCGTGTGCGCTTTTTAGAAGAGCTTCGTCCGCGAGCCTTAGACAGGCCGCCTGAACCTGTTTTTCGAGTGCGAGATCGAGCTGCGGTACGCGGCCCTTTGCGGCCATCTCTTCATAAGAAAGTCCCGCGATCGTCTGTGCGAATTCGCTGACCGAAAGATCGTCTCGCGTCGTCCCGAGAAGAGCGATGATGTCGCCCTCGGCCTTGAATCCTTGCGTTACGAGCTTGCGTACGTCTTCGACGACGCCGACCATTCCGATCACGGGCGTCGGAAGAATGCCGCGTCCGTCCGTCTCGTTATAGAACGATACGTTGCCCGAGACGACCGGCGTTTCGAACGCCTCACAGGTCTCGACCAAACCGTCAATAACGTCCGAGAACGACCGCATCACTTCCGGCCTTTCAGGCGAAGCAAAATTCAAGCAGTTCGTGACAGCGATCGGCTTTGCACCGACGCACACGACGTTCCTTGCCGCTTCGGCGACCGTCAGCTTCGCACCTTCGAATGCGTTGACGCCGACGTATCTGCCGTTCCCGTCAAGGCACATCGCGATCGCACGACGCGTTTCTTTTACGCGAATGACGGCCGCGTCCGCACCGGGCAGAACCGCCGTATTCGTACGCACCATCGAATCGTACTGCTCATAGACCCAATGTTTTGAGCAAATATTCGGCGAAGCAAGCAGCCGGCAAAGCGCGTCCTTAAGATCTACGGCCGCAAGCATTTCGGGCGTGAATACCGCACCGTCGCGATTTGCTTCGGGCCGTGCGGCGACCGGCCGCTGATATTTCGGAGCTTCATCCGTGAGAGCGAGAACGGGCAGGTCGGCCTCGAGCTTGCCGTTGTGAACGATCTTCAGGCGGTCGCCTTCAACGACCTTGCCGATCACGACCGCATCGAGTTCCCACTTGCTGAAGATCTCGACGACCTCTCTTTCGCGGCCCTCGCGTGCAACGATCAGCATTCGCTCCTGCGATTCGGAAAGGAGCATTTCGTACGCCGTCATTCCTGTCTCACGCTGCGGCACAAGCGTAAGGTCGATCTCAAGCCCGGTGCCGGCGCGTGCCGCCATCTCGACCGACGAACTCGTCAGGCCCGCGGCGCCCATATCCTGTATGCCTTCGATCGCACCCGAACGCATCGCCTCGAGACAGGCTTCGAGCAAAAGCTTTTCGAGGAACGGATCGCCGACCTGAACCGTCGGACGCTTTTCGAGTGCTTCTTCATCGAATTCCGCCGAAGCCATCGTCGCGCCGTGAATGCCGTCGCGGCCGGTCTTTGCACCGACATAAAGCACCGGATTGCCGATGCCCGAGGCCTTGCCGAAAAAGATCTGCTCCTGACGGACAAGCCCAAGCGCAAAGGCATTCACCAGCGGATTCAAGCTGTATGAATCATCAAAAACGACCTCGCCGCCGATCGTCGGCACGCCAAAACAATTGCCGTAATGCCCGATGCCCGACACGCAGCCTTTAAGGATGGCCTTATTTCTGTTGAAGGTCGCCGATCTTTCACTTTCGCCTTCTGACTTATTTCGGGCCGAAAGCGGACCGAACCGAAGCGAGTTCATCGCCGCCACGGGACGCGCTCCCATTGTGAAAACGTCACGCAGGATGCCGCCGACGCCGGTCGCCGCTCCCTGAAACGGTTCGATAAAGGACGGATGATTGTGCGATTCGACCTTAAAGGCAACGCACCAGTCGTCACCGATATCGACGACACCGGCATTTTCGCCCGGCGGCACGATCACACGCGGGCCGCGTGTCGGCAGGCGTTTCAGATGCACTCGCGAAGATTTATACGAACAATGCTCCGACCACATCACGCTGAACACGCCGAGTTCGGTGAAGTTCGGCTCACGTCCCAGAAGTTCGCAGATCTTTGCGTATTCATCCTGGGTCAGGTTGTGCTGCTTGATGGTTTCCGGAGTAATGCTTTGTTCGCTCATCTGGTATGTCTGCTTTCGCGGTTACAAATAAAACAGATACTTTACCCCGTTCGGACGGCTGATGTCGATTCGGGTGAGAGCAATTGACGGCAGGTTCAGCTTGAAATTCCTAGGGAAGTTCACGGCCGCGATATACAAAAACGGTCTCGCGAAACTCGTCCGGTCTCACCGCATCGAACAACGCGGGGCCGTTCGGGCGCAGGTCTTTTAATATCGGTTCGAATCCCTTTTCCGAATTATCGAACTGCTCTTTCCCTCGATAACGCGTGATCAGCATCAGGTCGAAAGAGCCTGCGGCCTCCGGGTCCGACGGAAGCATATCGAACGACGCGATCACGTTCCGTTTCTTCGCTTCCTCGCGATAGAGCTTCCAATTATTCTCGTAAAAATACTCGGCCTGCTTTCGGTTGCCGTTCTTGAATTTTACGAATTCGATGACCGTGTAGATCGGAGCGTCCGCGAGTGCGATCGCCTTTTTTATCTCGGCCTCGAGCGTTTCGGTGCGGAATCTTCCGTTGCGTTCGTAAAGCGTAAAGCCGCGTTCGTCCTTTAGAATGGTAAGCGGCAGATTTCCCGCCCACTTGTCGCTGACCGTGCGATAAGCCTCGTTCTCCTCGACCTCATCAACGGTCTTTAGCAGATACGCAGGCATTTCCGAGTGCATTTCCGCGAGGAACTTCGGCACGTCGCGGTCGATCTCGGCAAGATCATCGAGCGAGATCGTGATGAAATCGACCTGCCCGCGATATTTCAGATGGAGCTTTACGAGTTCCGGAAATTCATCGCGGCACGGATCGCACCACGTCGCCCAAAAGTTGATGACCATCGGCCGGTTCGTCGGGCGAATGATCCGCTTCAAGCCCTCGGCGCTCACCTTCAAGACCGTCGGCCCGACGCGTTTGACGGGGACGCTGCCCTGTGCGAACGCTCCCGCAGCAAAGACAAAAAGAGCCAATATAAATAAAGAACGCGTAACTCTCATCGTAAAAAAAGCTTAACCAAACAGACGCGGCAGGCGGCTTTCGAGGTTCCTCGGCAGCAGTATCTCCATCGCGTCATCCACCGTTATGATGCCCGCGATATCGCCTTCGTCGTCGACGACCGGCAGTGCAAGAAGATTGTATTCGGCGATCATCTGTGCCGCATCAAGTGCCGAATCCGACGGATGAGCACTCCTGAAATCTTTTCGCATCACATCGGAAAGTTTCTTCGTCGGGTCCGCAAGTATCAGCGAACGCAGGCTTATCAGGCCGCAGATCTTCCAGCTGTCCGGCGCCTCGACGACGTAAAGGTAGTAGATCATGTTCGGCGTCTCGGCCATCCCGCGAAGCGAAACGATCGCCTCGGCAACCGTAAGATCACGCGAAAGGTGCACGAACTCCGTCGTCATCAAGCCGCCCGCCGTGTCGTGTTCAAACGCCATCAGCTCCGCGACATCGGCCTTCTCGTCCTCTTCCATCAGGGCGAAAAGCTGTTCGCTCTTCTCGTCATCCATCTCGTCGAGAACATCGACGGCATCATCCGGCGACATCTCTTCGAGAATGTCCGCGGCGCGCTCTTCGTCAAGCCCTTCGAGAATGCGAGCCTGTGCCTCGGTGGACATCTCTTCGAGCGTGTCCGCGGCGATCTCGTCATCGAGGCTCTCGACGACCTCGGTTCTGTGGATCGGCGAAAGCGTCTCGGCAAGCTGTGCGATCTCGACCGGATGAAGCCGCGAAAGCTTGTCCTTCGAGGATTTTAGCTGGACGGTGACGGTCGTCGTATCCGTCGCAAGATAACCGACGTCGGCCCAATCGATCACTTCGACAGGCCGGTCGCTGCCGAAAAAACCTTGCGGCATCAGCCGCCGCACAAATCCCTGGAGCGAAACATCCGCACCCGTCACACGCCAGACGTGACCCGTCTCGATCATCTGAACGTCGTTCACGCGAACGACACGCTTGCCATCGACATCGATCAGCTGATTATCGAGAACGTCCTTTTTCAGGAGCACTTCGCCCTCGCGGCGAATGAACGGCGTAAGGTCGAGCACGGCAAGCCGCATCTTTGCCCCGTGCGAAGAAAGCTCAGCTACGTTCTGCCTCGGCAGGAAGAAATTCCTGCGGCGATAACGCGCCACCAATCCAACGACCGGCGGATAATCATCACGGCCGTATCGAACGATGACGTCGTGTATGACCGCGATCTTGTCGTTGCTCTTGTCAAAGACAGGGCGGCCAACTAGCTGTGATACGTAAAGCATTTTGCCTCCAAAAGTAGTTTATTGGCACACCCCCGACAAAGCCCGGTCCCAGAGTCAGCAGATCCGTGCGTCTTCAATTGCGTCGCATATTCTTCTAAGGCATGTATCAAGTTGGGTTTGAACCTGTAATGCCCAAAACCTTAAAACAACGTAGCCCTCGCTTTTTAACCGTCGGTTGTTTTTTCTGTCACGGGACATATTTCTCTCGATCTTCGCAATCCAATATTCAGAATTCCCCTTGATCTTTGTCTTCTTACTCTTCCACTTGTACCCGTGCCAAAATTCACCGTCAACAAAAATCGCCAGTCTATACTTGGAAAGTACAATGTCTGGCTTTCCAGGCAGGGAAGCCACATTTAACCTATACCGATATCCCAACGCCCATAGTGCTTTTCTTAATAGGAGCTCCGGTTTAGTGTCGCTCGCGCGAATTCGCGACATCAACCGAGAACGATATTCTGTCGTTTCAAATCCATGTTTAGACTTCATTGACAGATATATGATGCGTAAATAATGTGTGCGGAGAGCTGACCAGGTTCACATCAAACTTGAGGGATGACTCAATTCGGGAACTTGCACTGTGAATACGAAAGCTGATTTGCCAACCATTGTTCAAGGTAAAAAGCAATGTTGTCTTTGAATTGCTGTCGCGGACGACCTCAATGATACGGGAGGGCATTTTCACTCTTCCGACTTGTATTTTTGGCTGGATTTGACGAGCTGGCTGATTAAGCGTACCGTGCAAGTTGAAAGCCTGAATCTCCACTTGTCGATTTCCTTTGATAACCTTATAGAAATCTTTTCGACCAACAAGATATTCGACAAGCCGCTCTGCAAGAACGGAACCATGGTCTGCTTCTAGCCTTAATATCTCACCGCGAAATGCGTTCAGAATAGGAAGGTAGACCGAAGTATGAAAATCGCCTAATTCGGCCCAAGTCATTCTACCGTCGCTTTCTCTCCGCAATCGAGCAAGCCGGTCAAACACTGGTCGGATTTCGTCTTTGTACCTTTGGGAACACGGAAGATCAACCCATTTCCTTCCAAAGTCGATTGAATTAGACAGCCGTTGATGCTTTACGGCACGATGATTATTCTTAGCGGAAACTCCAATTTCAAAGCCCTGAGCACGTCGTATTGCCAAAACGTCCCGCACATCGCCCGCCTGCCCACGGGAGTCCGGAACAATTTCTAGTGTCAGTACGTCTTGTTCCGATTTAGCCCAAAGAAGGCGTGGTTCTAAGTCAACAATAAAAGCAACGGCAGCGTTAGCAATTCGGCGATATGCCAACTTTTCTGCATCCCCAAATAATTCAAAACTATCCCGTGCAGTATGGAATGGTAGAGTTTCGTTTACGATCGTTGGAGTCAATGGCTTAAGGTGCGCAAAAAATGCATCTAACACTGCATATTCAAAAGCCTTTCCCGATTCTGTCTGAGTTGGCATACCCTAAATAGCATTAACGAGCTCAACCATACGCTCTTTGATATGAGACCCGGTTAGGCAAGCTCTCATCTGGGCCTGCATCTCGAACGTTGTCGCCCCGCGTTTTATTCGCTTGAGATCACGCAAAATCGCATGCGCAATTTGCTTTGCCAAAAGAACCGGTACCGCATTTCCTATCATCTTATATCCATCAGATATGTGTTCATAAAAGAATTCAAAATCATCCGGGAACGTTTGAATTCTTGCACATTCGCGAACCGAAAGCCGCCTGTAAAGGGACTCCTTGCCTTCAACAAAATGTCGCAAGTTTGGACCTACAAACTTCATTTTTGGCGCCTGTGGATGGATTGGCGCATGACGACCGCCGGCCTGAATTGTAAATGAAACTTCGTCCCAAGATCGCACCCTGTTTCGGGACATATAGATAGGAGAAAAGCCACCAACCATATACTCGTGGTTTGGAATCCGACACTTTCCCTTATTTGACCTGTTATTTCCCTGTGCAGGAATCGCAAATTTCGTTAAGTCTCCGATCGCATCTCTTAAAACAACCCTTGAATCAGGCGTAGTAGGGCTCGGAAAGGCAAACCGAACTTCTAAATCTTTTCGGAACCCAACAAAAAAGACTCTTTTTCTATCCTGCGGAACCCCATAATCTGCAGCATTAACGCTGGTGAAGGAGAGGCTGTAACCACATTCCTCAAACAAGCTAATGATGTTCTGGAGAGCCCCAATATTGCTCGGAAGCATCATCCCAGAAACGTTCTCCGCAAGAAAGAACTTTGGTCGCTTGTCGGCAAGTATCCTCATGAACTCAAAGAACAGCTGCCCGCGGGCATCTCGAATACCGCGAAGAGACCCAGCCTCACTCCAGCTCTGACACGGAGGCCCCCCAATTATGCCATCACAATCAGGCACCTCGCTTGACTCAATTTCAACGATGCTTCTTCGATCTAGAAATGTATGTGCGTGGTTCCTTTCATACGTCGTCCAGATGGTACGGTCATATTCGTTCGCCCAAATAATGTCAAAGCCCGCCTTCTGAAACCCAAGGTCGAGTCCACCTGCTCCCGAAAAAAACGACACCACTTTCATCACTAATCAATATGCCCAGCGGCCGAAAAATCTCTAAATTGAAACCCGCTTCAAGTTAATTATAACTAAGAAGCTTCAAACACAGAATTGTGGCTATAAGCCTTTGGCGATTGCCCTAAATCAATTATGCTTGCATGTCGGGCTCTAAGCTCGGCAGCAAGAAGCATCATAGCGGACTTCTACCCGTGACCGAAAGCACATTCCGCACGAATCGACACAAAACGCACAAAACGACACAGTCCGCACAAAACGCACAAACTTCTAACTTCTGATTTTTAACTTATTTCGGAATTTCCGTGGCCGAAAGAATGGCTTACACAAGGTCATCGCCCTTTGCCTTCATTCCGCGACGCCATAGCTCGCGATAGGACGTGAATCTGGCAACGAGCGTGTTGAATTGATAACGCTGGGCGTAATTCAGGGTTCGGTTGTCGGAAATGCGGCGAATGACGGCGTCAAGGCGGGCACGCATCTCAAGCGGCGGGCGTTTTGTGGCACCGTTGAAATAGATATCGAACTCGATCTTCAGCCTGCGAATGTCTTCTTCGAGCCGTGCGAGCTGCTGATCGAGCTCAAGGGCCTCCTCATTCTTGGCCTGCGCTCCGCGATAGAGCCTGTTTCCTATCATTGCCATAGATCTTGTTTGTCGGGCGTGTGGTGCCGTATTTCGGAAAATTCGGGGGTGAGCAAAGATGCCGCGCAATTCCGGCACCTAATTGTAACAAATTGCGATTTGGCCCGAGTTTCCTCAAACTGTCTTTGAGTTAAACTAAAATTCGATGAAAGACGACCGTTCTCCCGAGAAGAACCTGGCTCTGCGTTCGCTGCCGCAGGTTGACGAATGCCTTCAAAAGTTTGCCGGCAGCGACATTTTGCGGCGGCTTGGGAAGCGCCGCCTGACCGACATCATTCGCGAGGCGATCTCGGGAACACGCCGCAGTTTGCTTGCCGGCGAGACGTTTGCCGATGTTCCGAGCGAAGTTGAGGCCCGCGTTTCTGATCTCGCACGCAAAAGCCTGACTCGCGGCCTCCGAAAGGTCATAAACGCGACTGGCGTCATTCTGCACACAAATCTCGGCCGAGCAAAACTTTCGGACGCGGCGCGCGAGGCGATCTTGAGTGTGGCGGGGCCCTGCACGCTTGAATACGACCTAAACACCGGCGGCCGCGGCGTACGGGCGCCGCTCGCGGAAAGCCTGCTCGCCGAGCTTACCAATGCTGAGGACGCCGTCGTCGTAAATAATTGTGCCGCAGCGGCTTACCTCGTCCTGCGTGTGTTCGCCGCCGGTAAGGAAGTGATCGTCTCACGCGGCGAACTCATCGAGATCGGCGGCGATTTTCGCGTACCCGAGATCCTTGCGGGTTCCGGCGCCGTGATGCGTGAGGTCGGGACGACAAACCGCACAAGCATCGAAGATCACGAGGCGGCGATCAATTCTTCGACGGCGATGATCCTCCGCGTGCATCCGTCAAACTACCGTGTTGTTGGCTTCACCGAACAGGCAACGCTAGGCGATTTGGCCGAACTTGCCGAAAAACACGGCATTCTTCTCTTTGAAGATCTCGGCTCCGGGGCGTTGATCGACCTCGCAAAGTTTGGCGTCAAAGATGAGCCGACCGTCCGCGATTCGGTTGCGGCGGGCGTGCATCTAGTCTCCTTTAGCGGAGACAAACTCCTCGGAGGCCCGCAGGCCGGCATCGTCGTCGGCCGACGCGAGCTCGTCGAAAAGCTCCGCAAACACCCGCTTTATCGCGTCCTTCGCCCCGACAAGCTCATCGGTGCCGCACTCGAGGCGACACTGCTTGCCTATTCACGCGAGACCGCCGAGACCGACATTCCAGTTTTGCGGATGATCGCAGAAACTGCGGACGCGGTTCGGGAACGTGCCGAAAGTGTCGTGTCGGAAATTCGTGAAGCGTATGAGAATGCGGGATTCTCGGTCGAGCTTCGCAAAGGTTTTTCAACAACCGGCGGCGGGACGGCACCGCTTGAAAAGCTAGAGACCTGGCTCATCGCGATCACGCATCCGGAACATTCTCCCGATGCGATCGCGGCGAATTTGCGGGCTGGCGAGATCCCGGTGATCTCGCGGATCGAGGATGATGCCGTCTGTCTCGACCTGCGAACGGTCGGGAACGGTTCGGAGCTAATCAGGGCACTTTTGGACGCGATCTCCGCAAAGGATTAGCCGTTTCGGCGGGCAAAATCCGACATGAGGTCCACGAGATGCTCGACGCCCGCAAGCGGAAAGGCGTTGTAGATCGACGCTCGAATTCCGCCGACTGCCCGATGGCCTTTCAGCCCGCTCATACCGTTCGCTTCAGCCTCTTCAACGAATTTTGCGTCAAGCTCGGCATTCGGCAGGGCAAACGTGACGTTCATGCGCGAGCGTGCATTGCGTTCGGCACGGCCCGCGTAAAACCCATCGCTCTTATCGATCGCCTCGTATAGGACACGCGCCTTCTCTGCATTCACTTGTTCGATGCCCGCGGGCCCGCCTTTTGCTTCGAGCCAGCGGCAGACAAGGCCGAGCAGATAGATCGCCCAGGTATTCGGCGTGTTCGCCATCGAATCATTATCGGCGAGCACCTTGTACGTAAGCAGGTCGGGCAGTGCCCTCGGGCTTCGATCGAGCAGGTCTTCGCGGATGACGACCAGAACAAGGCCGCTCGGGCCAAGATTTTTCTGAGCTCCCGCGTAGATCAGGCCGTATTTCTCGATATCGATCGACCGCGAAAGGACGTCCGATGACATATCGCAGACGACCGGCACGAGGCCCGCGTCAAGATCATAGGGAAATTCAACGCCGTCTATCGTTTCGTTCGAGGTGTAATGCAGGTAAGCGGCGTTTGGTGAGACGCGAATCTCGCCCTGTTCGGGAACGGTCGTAAAACCCGTGTCTTCGCTTGAGTAAACCGTCTTGACATCACCGAACGCGACCGCGCACTTGGCCGCCTTCTTCCCCCAATAGCCCGTCACTATATAGTCGGCAGTATCGACGGGTGCGAGAAGGTTCATCGGCACCATCGAGAACTGCAAGGTCGCTCCGCCCTGCAGAAAAAGAACGCGGTAGTTGCTCGGCAGGTTCATCAGACGCCGAATTCCGCTCTCGGCTTCTGCCAGAATGTCGCCAAAAAGGTCCGAGCGGTGGCTGATCTCCATCACGCTCATCCCCGACCCGCGAACGTCTGAAAGCTCGGCCGCGGCCTGTTCAAGCACCTCCGGAGGCATCATCGCCGGACCGGCCGAAAAATTGAAAATATGCTTGCTCATCCCTATATTCGACGATACCACAACGGTCGGCGGTTTTAGCGGCTCTAAGGTTCGCCTTTCGGCCTCTCTTGAGATAGAATTTTCTGTTCATATCAAACTCGATCAGGGACCTTGGCATCAAACCGCTGATAGTTTCTATCGAATTTCGGAGGATTGAAAAAAGTAATGTTTCGTAAAAGAATGTTTTCCGTCGCTGCGCTGTTCGTTTTAGCGGCGGGACTTACGTTGGCCGTCTCTGCACAGACGGCTCCCACAAGCGGCACCGTCTTTATGATGAAGGACGGCAAGAAGGTACCGGTCGAGGAGGCTCTTGTCGAGGCCTATGGCCAGAGCAATGCGATGACTCCCGTAAAGACCGATAAAAAGGGCTATTTTAGCTTTGCCGGCCTGATGTGGGGCTACAAATACACGATCGTCGTAAGCGGTCCGGGCATTGGCCCGGAGATCCAGCCTGGTGTCTCCGGCGGAACGACGCGTATGGAGATCGAAGTTAAACCCGGCGACGGCAAGCATTATACCGAGGCCGAGGTTCGCGATGCCCTTGAAAAGGCGAAATCCGGCGGTGCGGCAGCAAATCCGCAGAACGAGGAAGAAGCCCGAAAGGCGGCGGCAGAGTACGAAGCCAAGAAGAAAGCTTACGAAGAAGCCAAGGCCAAGAGCGATGCAAACTTTGCGACCGCTCAGCGACTCGTGAAAGAAGGCGATGCCGCTCTTGACGCGAACAATTACGACCTGGCGATCGCAAAATACGAAGAAGGCTTCAACTCCGATCCCACGTTTGCGGGAACGGCACCCACATTCCTTGCGAAAAAGGCTGATGCACAACGCCGCCGTGGAATCGAGGTGTACAACAAGGGCGCAAAAGCCGACAAGACCGTAAAGTACGAAATGTTCGCGACGGCCCGAAAGGATATGGGCGACGCTGCGGAGAATTACAAGAAGGCATTGGATATGGTCGAGACGGCCTCGGACAAGGACATCACGCCCGAGAACAAGAAGGCCCTGACGACCTTTTCGCTTTTCCAGCTGAAGGAGCTTGTCCGTATCGCAGGATTGACCGGTCAGGTGGACCCGCGTCTGCCGGTGATCGCGGAAGAGTTCATCCCGAAATATATCGCGTCAGAACCGGATGCAGCTAAGAAGACCGCAGCTCTCGTGAATATAGCGGATATGGAGCTGGCTTCGGGCGATGTCGAAAAGGCGATCAAGGCCTATCGCGAGGCCCTTGCAGCGGACCCCAACAACGTTGATGGTTTGGTCGGTCTCGGACTGAGCCTCGTCAATTCGGGCTTTGGCTCCGGCGATAAAGCTCAGCTTCAGGAGGGTGCGAACTATCTTGGACGCTTCGTCTCCTCCGCTCCGGACACACATCGCCTCAAAAAAGACGCCGAAGGGCTTCTTGTTACGCTGAAGGGCGAGAAGATCACGCCTCAGAAAACGAAGAACTAGACGCCGTTTACTTTTACCAGTAAAAAAGGCTGTCCGGCGAGACCCGGATGGCCTTTTTTCTCTTTGCCCGCCGACCTTGTCACAAACTGCCGGCCGCTGGTGTTCTCTTGTTGATAACGCGAAAGGAGAATCTACCAACTAAACAATATGCGATCAAAGCTAATAGTCTCAGCGGCAGTTCTATCGAGCCTTCTGGTAATAATCATCGTCTTTGGGAACATTGTCATCGTCGCCCAACAGGACAGCTTAACCGGCACCTGGACGGCCAAAGTACGCACTCCGTCAGAAAAGCACCGTACGGACAAGGACGACGACGATGACGAAGGTTTCGGTGACATCACCCGCGACGATAATTCGGGTGAACCGCGGCTGCAGATCAATATCAAACGCGAGAGGCGAGGCCACAGCTCGTCAAACGGACAGAGCTATAGTTTCTCCGAGCTTTCCGGGCTCACGCGATCTCAAACGCAAAACGGTCCGGTGAGCTTCACGATCAGCCGCGAGGCCGGACAGGCAATTTTCACCGGAAGTTTTACGGACGGCCGCGGTTCGGGAACGTTCACGTTCACGCCTGACCGGGCCTTTTTTGACCGGATGCAGCAGAAGGGTTTTGACTTCTACAAAGAAAAACCCGCCGAGGATAAGGTAGAACGTTCGACCTTTGAGGACCGTGCGTTGACGGCATTCTTCCTGAATGTGACATCAGCACGCGCCGATGACATTCTCGCCGCAAATTTTGGGAACCTCGACATCGATGATCTTTTCAAGGCGGCGATCTTCAAGATCGACGGCAAGTTTATGGCCGAGATGAAAGCGACCGGCTTTCCGAACCTTTCGATGGAAGACCTCGTAAAGGCACGCATCTTCAAGATCGATGCCAACTTTGTAAGCCAGATCAGCCAGATGGGTTTTGACAAAGGCAATTTCGAATCGCTCGTCAAATTCCGCATCTTCAAGGTGACGCCCGAATTCCTTAACGAACTGCGGGCCGCCGGCCTCGCAAACCTTACGGGAGAGGATGTCGTAAAATGCCGCATCTTCAATATCGATGCGAATTACGTACGCAACGCCCGGGCAAAGGACCCGAACGCCTCCATCGAAGACATCGTCAAGATGAAGATCGGTATCGGCAAGAACTTTATGCGGGACGAGCTATAAAGCTTCGCCGCAAACCGCAAGCGAACAGATAGCTGATGGCTCCAAATGCCGTCAGCTATTTTTCGTTTCGCCGCCCGTTCCGATGATGCACAGGGCGACGTAGGGAACGAGGTTGAAGACGAGTACAAGCATCTTGTAGATCGCCATCGCAAGGTAGTTCACCACGTTGTAGTTCTCTTTCGACATCGCAAACCAAGACGTATGAACACGAAAGATCCAATCGTAGCTGAGGGAGAAAAGAGCGAACCAGACGATCAGTATCCCGTAATTCAGGAGAGTGCAAATACCAAGAAAGCGGCGTACTTTTTGAAGATCCATATCCTGCTCCTTAAGTTCAGTATCACTCGAATTGCTTACGAAACTCGGCAAACTCCGCCTTGAGCTCCGCCATTTCAGCCCTCAGTTCCGCCAACTCTTCCTTGAGCGCGGCAATGCCGTTTGGCGAAGGCGCTGCTAGCGGTGATGCCGCTGTCGTCCCCGGGATCATGTCCTGCGTGACCTCGCCCGACAAGAGATGTGCAAATCGAGCTTCCTTTCGGCCGGGCAGGCGGTCCAGCTTGGCAACGAGCGGCTCATCACGCCTGACAAGGCGATCCAGAGCCTCCTGAACCTCGCCAAGGCCGTCAAACGTGTGCATTCGCCCCGTGCGTTCGCGCAGTTCACCGAGCGTCTGCGGGCCGCGAAGCATCAGTACGGCGAGCAATGCCGTCTCATCTGGCTCAAGCGTGTAATAGCTCGGCAGCATATGCTTGTACTTCGGCACGCGGCTCGTGCTCCCGTAAAAGACATACACAAGATTTCGATCCCGCAGATGCTCGACCGCGGTCGATACAGTATCTGCGTCGAGCGTCATCACCGGTTCGCGATTGTTCTTTTGATTGCACGCACTCACAAGAGCGTTCAGCGTCAATGGGTAATATTCGGGCGTGGTAAGCTGTTTTTCGACAAGGGCCCCGACGACCCTCGCTTCTATTTCATTGAGTGTTTCGAACATGTAAATTAAGCATTCCTAATTTACAATCTAACCGGATGGAAATACTAATCCCGCGAACAGAAGCCGAGGCCGGAGATGCCTTCGCCCGCCTCTCCGGGGCAAGCTGCCTCGGCTGTGACACGGAGACATCGGGGCTGAATGCACGCAGCGGGAAACTGTTTTCAATACAATTCTCGGACGGTGATCTTGCCGTTCTCGTCCCACTTAGCGAAGGCGTGAAACTCGGCCAACTCGCAAAACTTTTATCAGAGCCGCGCATCACGAAAATATTCCATAACGCGAGATTCGATCTCGACTTTTTGAATGCCGCAAGCATTCCGACCGTGAACGTCTTCGATACGATGATCGCGGAAAAGATCCTTACTCGCGGAGCTCACCAGTCAGCATCGCTCGCCGACACGCTCTATCGATATTTCGCGGTCGATCTCGATAAATCACAGAGAAAGAATTTCAATTCGCGTTGGGACGGCGTTTGGACACAGGAGCTTGTCGATTATGCCCTTGCCGATGTTTGCCACCTGCCGCGCCTGAGGAAAGAGCAGCTGAATTGGCTCGAAAAGCTTGGATTACTCGACGAGTATCGGCAGAAGATGTCTGAGATCGCCTGATCCTTTTCGGCTATCAAGGCAATGAGAACGTCTAACTTTGTTATGAAGTTTGACAGCATTCGCAAATGCAGAATGGTTTTGGCGATGTTCTTTATCGGCGCGTTGTTTCAGGCGACGTACGCTCAGAGGCAGAGTTTTTTCGTTCTTCCGCACGACACAGACCCCGAGATCACGACCAATTTGCAAGGCCATTACGTGTCGATCGACCGTAGCGTTCCGCCGAAGAACCAGCTTTTTGTCTTTTTCCCGGGCACGCACGGCATTGCCGCGAACTATGAAGTGCTGAACAACGTCGTCGCCGAGATGGGTTTTCACGCGATAAATCTGACCTATCCGAACGACGAAACCGTGAACGGGCTTTGCGGGGGAACGAACACCGATCTCGACTGTTACGCTAATGTTCGGCTCGAGATCTTGGACGGCACCGACCGCACACCGCTCGTGAACGTCAACCGGGCGAATTCCGCCGAGAACCGGCTCATCAAGCTGCTCATCTATCTCCGCAATCAATACCCGAGCGATAATTGGGGGCAGTTCCTGATAGACGACTCGACGCTCGACTGGTCGAAGATAATTGTTTCGGGACATTCGCAGGGCGGCGGACACGCGGGCATTCTCGGGCGCTATCACCCGGTCGTTCGCGTCGTGATGTTCGCGGCGATGGACTATAACGGCAGGGTCAGAAGCCCCGCTAACTGGATCGCTCACCCCGAATTGACGCCGAATGCATCCACGCCCGACAAATTTTGGGGCTTCTCTCATATGCGTGATGAAGCGATCAATTTCAACCTGCTTACGAGTACGATCTGGCCCGCCTACGGAATGCCGCCATTCGGAGACGTCGTGAATGTTGACGGAATCAGTCCACCATACAGCAACACGCACTCGCTGACGAGCAACCTCGACGGATGCCCGAGTTTCCACGGCTGCATCGCGGTCGATTCCGGACTCGTTTATGAGAACGGCGTCCCGGTCTATAAACCGGTTTGGCAATATCTTCTGTCGAATACGGTTTCGCCGTTGAGCTTGAGCGCGATACAGTTCCTGCGCGCGACGCAGCCCGTCGGGCGGCCGCCTGTCGGGATCTCGACGAAATACTACCGGATCCTGCTTCAAGGGAACGGATTCGACGCCGGTTCTCGCGTACTTGTGAACGGAGCAGAGACTGAGACCGAATTTATCAGTTCCAGTCAACTGCGAGCCGTTTTGCCTGCCGGAAAGGTCGGACGCGTCGGTGGCTCGACCGTACAGGTTCGTTCGCAAGCCGGGCTAGTTTCAAACAGTGTTGCCTTTTAGCGGTCTCGGCAGGCGTTGTCGTCCGTTCATACTTACCAGCGGTGATACGCCGGATGCCCTTCCTTTACGGCGACAAAGGTCCCGCGGCAAGTGGCGCACTCCTTGTTATTGGCGGTCAATTCGGCTTCGATCGTTGCCCGATCCTCGCTTGACTCAACCACACGCGCACGCAGATAGATCGTCGCGTCAAAAGGCGTCGGCCGCAGCAGTTTTACGTGAAAATCGGCGGTAACGGTGCAGTCCGGCCGCTCCTTGCCGTCGCGCTTCATCATAAAATACGCGGCGGTCCAGTTTGAGTGGCAGTCAAGAAGGGCGCCAATGATCCCGCCATTCAACATACCCGGAAACGCCTGATGCTCGGGCCTTGCGTGAAATTCCGCGACGAGCTCATCGCCTTCCGGGAAGCTGTTGATCCGCAGGCCCTTTTCGTTTGCCGGGCCGCAGCCGAAACAGATGCTGTTTGGTGAAAATTCCTGCTGAACTGAGAGATCGGGCATTATTTTTTGTTGAACAGGTCCGGGGTCACTTTCTCTTCGAACCAATCTGTCAAACCTTCGATGAATTCGATATGGATCGGCCTTCCGCGCCAGGCCTTATAGACGAAAACAAAAAGCATTATCGTCGTAACGAGCATAAAAATGCCGTTTGCCGGCCGCGCCATATTTGCGACCTGCCCGACAATGCCAAGCAGCGACGAGACCAATAGGATGCCCAGATGTGCCGCGACGCCCTGTGCAGCGTGGAAACGTGATTTTGCCTCGCTTTTTGGCAAAAGGATCAGCAAAATGATGCCGGCGACAAGGCCAAAATACCACGGCACGTACGGCACGGCCGTTACGATATTCTCAGGCAAGCCGACCTTATCAACACGGCGCTTCCTCGTATCCTCGACAGCGGCCGGAGCGGCTGCCGCATAGAACGCAGGCGCATACGCTCCCTGAGGTGCTTGATATGCTCCGAAGTCCCCCGCGGCGAATTCTCGCGTCTCCTGCTCGTAATTTGCCGAGTTCGCGAAAGGCCGCGTCGCTCCGCCAGCCTCTGCGGTCTCTTGCGCGGCGGCAGCGGCCTTCGCCTTCTCTGGAAAGTCCGGATCCAGTTGATTTGTGTCGTACTTTGACGGCATTACAACGAAACTAAACGATATTCTGACCGATAATGTTCGAAATTTCTAGCTTTGGAGCGATTGATCGCGCCCATCAGTCGTCGATCTCGATACCCAATTCCTTCAGCTGCGAATCATCGACCTCGCCGGGCGAATCCATCATCAGGTCCTGCGCCGAAGCGGTTTTCGGGAACGCCATCACGTCACGAATATTCTCCGTACCGCAAAGGATCATGCACGTGCGCTCTATCCCGGCCGCGAATCCGCCGTGCGGAGGCGTTCCGAATTCGAGTGCATCAAGGAAAAAGCCAAAGCGTTCCCTCGCCTTTTCCACCGTCATACCGAGAGCCTTGAAATTCAGGTCCTGGATCTCTTTCTGATGGATACGTATCGAGCCGCCCGCGCATTCGTAGCCGTTGATCACCGCATCATACGCTTTTGCACGCACCTTACCGAGCAGATGATGCTGTGACGGGTCGTTCACTGCCGTCTTGAAAAGCTCAACGTCCTCGTCCATCGGCGACGTAAAAGGATGATGAGCGGCAACATACGTGTCGCTCTCTTCGTCGTACTCAAACATCGGAAATTCCGTAACAATGAGCGGCTTGTACGCCGAGCGGTCGATCAGATCCTCACGCCGCCCGACCTCAAGCCTCAATGCACCGAGCGATGCCGCCACCACCGACTTGCGGCCTGCAACGATCAGTACCGCGTCGCCGTTCTCTGCTCCGGCATCGGCCGCAAGAGCGGCAACCTTTTCTTCACCTAAAACCTTCGCAAGTGATGACGTAGTCGCGCCGTCAGCCGCGATCTTTATCCATGCAAGAGCACCGGCACCATAGCGTTTTACATACTCCTGAAGCTCATCCGTCTGCTTGCGGGAGTAATCGCCGCGGCCTTTTACGACGATGCACTTGACCTCGCCGCCTTTATCGAGCGTGTCGCGGAATGGCGCAAAATCCGTGTCGCCTAAGGCCGCCGAAAGGTCTTTGAGCTCCATCCCGAACCGAAGATCGGGCTTATCCGAGCCAAAACGACGCATCGCTTCGGCGTACGTCATTCGCGGCCATTCGGTCGGGAATTCGACGCCGATGAGCTTCATCACATGGTTGAACATCCCTTCCATCTCGCGATAGACCTGCTCGCGATTGACGAAAGACATCTCCATATCGAGCTGCGTGAATTCGGGCTGTCGGTCGGCACGCAGGTCTTCGTCGCGGAAGCACCTCGCGATCTGAAAATACTTGTCAAAACCCGAGATCATCGTGATCTGCTTCAGTATCTGCGGGCTCTGCGGCAGGGCGAAGAATTTGCCCGTGTGTATCCGCGAAGGCACGATAAAATCCCTTGCGCCCTCGGGCGTTGATTTGAGCAGGATCGGCGTTTCGATCTCGATGAATCCGCGCCCGTCAAAATACTGCCGAATCGCGGCAACGGCCTTCGCACGCATTCGGATATTGTGCTGCAGCTGCGGCCTTCGCAGATCGAGATAGCGATATTTCAGCCGCAGATCTTCGGACGCAAGGTTCTGCGAACCCGCCTTTTCAAGCTCAAAAGGAGGCACTTTCGCGGTGTTGAAGATCAAAAGCTCGGTCGCGTGAACCTCGATATCGCCCGTCGCTAGTTTTGCGTTGTGTGTGCCTTCGCGTTCGACGACCGCACCCTTGATCCCGAGAACGAATTCGCCGCGAATGTCCTTCGCCTTTGAATGTGCCTCGGGCGAGGTCTCCTCATTCAGGACGACCTGCGTAACGCCTTCCCGGTCGCGAAGATCGATGAACGTCAGCGGCCCGAAGTCGCGTTTCTTAGCGACCCAGCCCATCAGAACAACGTAATTCCCGACGTGTTCCGTCCGCAATTCACCGCACGTGTGCGTCCTTTCCAAATTTCCTAAAACGTCCAGCATAAAGATCGGTCAGCCATTTCTCTGCCGTGCCCTTCACGGCAAAAACAAAAGCCCTTCGAGTTTATGACAACGAAGGGCCGCGACGCGAGATAAGTTCCGCATCGGGCCTTACGTATTATTGTCATTCGATCGAACGGCCTTCATCCGAAATAAAACCTAGCAAAATAATACAGCACGGGTGCGCCGAAGAGCAAACTATCCAGACGGTCAAGAAAACCGCCATGACCCGGCAGGATCGAGGCTGCATCTTTTGCCCCTGAACCGCGTTTTATCGCACTTTCCGCCAGATCGCCGAAGACGCCGAGCACGGCGATCCCGATGGCGACCGCGATCCCAGGCAAAAATGCGAGTTCCGCGAAGAAAAGCCAGATCACAAGCGAAGCAAAGCCCGCCGCGGCAAGAATGCCGCCGATCAGGCCTTCAACGGTCTTCCCCGGAGAGATCGCGGGTGCGAGCTTGTGTTTACCGAACGCACGGCCCGCAAAATATGCTCCGGCATCCGACCCAAAGATCACCGCAAAAAAGAAAAAGAGAAGTTTTGACGACAGCACATTGTCAAAACCCAACCGCACGGAGATCAGAAATCCGCCGATGAACGCGAGGTAGAACACGCCCGCGATCGTAACGCCAAGTCCGGCGAGAAGCTTCGTAAAATCCTTCTGAAAACGAAATGCCTGCGAGATGAAGACCGCGATGATGAACGCTGCGATCACGCAAAATAGGATCTCGGGTGCCCTTGTTGGTGCGTCAAAAATGAACGAGACCGTGAGCGCCGCGGCTCCGAGATACGCGATGCCGGCGTCGGCCTTCAGTTCGAGCTTCTTGGTCAGGATATAGAATTCGAAGAGTCCGGCTCCCAGCCCGAAGACCGCGATCGCGACAAAGATCCAGACCGCCCACGGCAGCCAGATCGGCAATATGATCGCGCCTATCAGGATCGGCAAGGCGATCGCAGCTGTCAAAAGACGTGTTTTCATACGGTGAGCATCTTATTTTGCTGTTTCGCTAAGTCCGCCATAGCGCCGGTCGCGTTTCTGAAAGTCAATTATCGCCTCGAAAAGCTGCTGTCGGCGAAAGTCAGGAAAGAGCGTCGGCGTCACGTAGATCTCGCTATATGCTATCTGCCACAAAAGAAAATTCGAAATGCGAAATTCCCCGCTCGTCCGTATCAGAAGATCCACAGGCGGCAGACCGCTCGTGTATAGATTCGCTTCGATTGTCTCTTCCGTTATCTCACCGCTTTTTGCGGCAAGCTGTGCCGCACGGACGATCTCTGCCCGCGAGCCGTAATTGAGCGCAACGTTCATCACGGTGCCTGTGTTTGCGGCCGTTAGCTTCTCAGCGGCAGCGAGCTGTTCGCGTACGTCATCGCTCAAGGCCGTAACGTCGCCGATCGTTTGAAAGCGAATATTGTTGCCGTGCACCTCGCGAAGCTCACGTTTTAGAACTCGCTTGAGCATCGACATCAACGCCGACACTTCCGCCTTCGGCCGCTTCCAATTCTCTGTCGAGAAGGCGTAGAGCGTTAAAGCCTCGATGCCCAACCGCGCGGACGTATCGAGTATCGCGCGTACGGATTCGGCACCTTCGCGATGGCCGAAGATACGCGGGCGTCCGCGAAGCTTTGCCCAGCGGCCGTTGCCGTCCATTATCACGGCGATATGCCGCGGCAGTCGCGAATGGTCTATCGCCTCCAGCAGCTTTGCTTCGTTGGAATTCTTTTTGACGATGCCGTCAAATGCTTCGATCATGCTTTACGGTATTTGACGGCGACGACCGCTGAGAGGTTGATCTGGCCGTAAATATGCGGATAGATCTCTTCGTTCGTCGATGGTTCATTTACAACACGCGACATCAAATATTCGGGATCTATTTCGAGCACCGCAAGGTCCGAACCTTTTTCGTAATACCGCTCGATAACTCCATCAAGCTGTTCCGCAAAACTGCAGTGAACGAACCCTTCGCGTTCAAGGCCCGGCGGGCTGTACAGCTCAGAATCAAACTCATCCCATACCTCTTTTTCGACGATATGGTAAATGTGCATTATTTTGGGTCTTAGATCTCCGCTAGTCGTATTCGACGCTCTCGAGCGTCAGGCCCTGTGCCGGTGCCGTTCGGCCGCACAATTGCCTGTCTCCCGTCACGATCGCAGTCTGAATTGTATCACCGTTCTTCGTGCCATGTCCGACCTCAAGCAAAGTGCCGACGATCGATCGCACCATATAGCGGAGAAAGCCCGTCGCCGTGATCCGAAACTCTATCAGCGACGCTCTTGCACGCGGATCCCAAACCGAGCGAAGGCTTACGTCCGTGACAAGCCGAACCTTGTTGTCCGTTTCAGAACCGGCCGATGCGAATGCGGACCAATCATGCTCGCCAAGGAAAAGCCTGCCCGCCTCTATCATCTGCTCGATATTGAGCGGTTTTGATTCGTGATGGGCGAAACGACGCCACACAGGGGACATCACCGGAGCGTTAATGATGCGATAAACGTATGTCTTTTGCTTCGCCGAAAATCGTGCGTGAAAATCGTCCGCAGCCTTTTCCACCGACATTACACGAATGTCACGCCAAAGATTGCCATTGATCGCCGCACGCAGGCTGTCGGGCGTAAAAGGCTTTTGCATCGAGATGTTCGCCACCTGGCCCTCGGCGTGAACTCCAGCGTCGGTCCGTCCGGAACCGACGACCTTAACGTCAGCATCCTCGAGCATTCGGCATACGCGTTCGAGTTCGCCCTGGATCGTGCGTGAGTTCTCCTGCACCTGCCAGCCGTGAAAATCGGTGCCGTCGTATTGGATCAGAAGCTTGTAGTTAGTCATGGGCAATATCCGTGCTTCAGATGATCTCGGCGATCGCTCTTGCCAATCTCGCCGGAGCCTCGTCGTCCATTCGAAGGTAAAGTGCTGGCTCGATCAACTCAAGTTCCATCAGCTGAAAACCGCCCTGGTCGTCCCTCACAAGATCGACGCGAGCATAAAGCAGCGGCTCGGAAACGGCCGCGAGTGCCGTCGAAGCGGCCGCACGCATTGCATCTGTCGCGTCGATAGCGGAAATGATGCCGCCGTGCTCTTCCTGGACGCGAAAGTCATCCTGCTTCGGCTCTTTCAAGATCGCGTGGCTGAATTCACCGTTGAAATAAAAGAGCGAATATTCGCCTTCGTTTACGATCGAATCCAGGAACGGCTGCACAAGGAACGGCCGTTGTCTAAAGCTCTCGCTCACCGCGGGATCAAATTCCCGGAGCCTGAACGTATGCTCGGCCGTGGCGCTAACACGCGGCTTTATTATCAACTCTTCCGAACCCAGTTCATCCTTCCAACCGGCAAAATTCTCCGGCGAATACTCGGTTTCAAAGAGCGTCGGAACGATCTTTATGCCTTTCTCAGACAATTCCCGCAGGTAGATCTTGTCAAGATTCCAACGGACAACTTTGAGCGAATTGAACAGCCGCGTCGCCTCTTCGATCTTAGTCAGGACCGCAAGAAATTCCTGCGGGAAACGCTGATAATCCCACGTCGTGCGGATCACGACCGCGTCGAACTCGCTCCATTTGCGTGCATCTTGCCGCCAGGAAAGGGTCTCGACCACGATGCCAAGATCGGCCAATGGTCTGATAGCGAGCTCGTCATCAAAGACATAGCCCGTGAGGTCATCCATCGAAAGAAAACAGACGGTCTTCACGCGGCGATCGTTCGGCTGCCGGGTTTAACGGCAGGAGAGCCTTCGGCACACATTGGGCATTCATCGGCCGAAAAACTTTCTACATCCATCTTCACAAGTGCTTTTCGGCGGACGCCGACATCGGCCTTTCCGTTCGAGCGGTCGATTATCGACGCGGCGGCAACGACATTTGCACCGTGCTTTTCGAGCTCGGCAATGCACTCTCGTGTTGAGCCGCCTGTTGTAATTACGTCTTCGACAACAAGGATCCGCTCCTTCGGCTTAAGCTCAAAGCCGCGTCGAAGCGTCATTTCGCCATTCTGTCTTTCGGTCCACAGGAATCTCACATTCATGGCGGACGCGACCGCATAACCGATCACAAGGCCGCCGATCGCGGGCGAAGCGACCGTCTCAATGTCCTGATCGACAAAAAGTTCCGCGATCTCACGTCCAAGAGCGTTTGCATCCGCGGGGAATTCCAGAGCCTTCGCACATTGCAGATATTCTCGGCTGTGGCGGCCGCTCGAAAGGATAAAATGCCCTTCAAGCAATGCACCGCGTTCGCGAAACATTTCGAGAATTCTCTTTTCGGCGTCCATAATGTCCTGTTGATTAAAGCTGCAATCAAAAGTCTGATAAAATCAGGTAAAAGTGAAACGGTATCCTAACCTAATTTCCAATTCTTTGCTAATAAACGAGACGATCTCGCTGCTGCGCTCCTTTAATGGCCGGGCATCGGCCGTCAGCGTCGTGGACTTCGTAATGAAGATCCGCCGTCCCGACCCGTTGATGGCAAAGCTGCTCGTCGGCGATCTCATCGAACGCGATCCTCGGCTTGAACTCTGCGATGATACCGTCGTTCTCCTGGCCGACGATCTCTTGTCGGGTGAGATCGAAGATACCGAGTTCGTTGTGTTCGATCTCGAGACCACAGGCGCAAAAGAGCCGCACCGCGTAACCGAGATCGGCGCTTTCCGAGTAAAGGGCCTTAAGGTCCTCGATTCCTTTCAGACGCTCGTAAATCCGGAGACAGCGATCCCGCCGTTCATTACCGCTCTTACCGGCATCAATGATGGAATGGTCGCGAACGCCCCGCGTTTTGCCGAAATTGCGAACGACTTCCTCGAGTTTATCGGTGACGCCGTCCTCGTCGCACACAATTCGGGATTCGATATGAGGTTTATCAATCACGAGATCGGGCTTGTATTTCCCGACTACCGACTCGCGAATCAGTGCCTTTGCACCGTGCAGCTTTCGCGACGGCTGCTTCCCGATATCGAGAATCACAAACTCAAGACGGTAGCGGAACATTACGAGATCGACCTCTCAAATCACCATCGAGCCGGTGCAGACGCCTTTGCAACCGCTCACGTATTTATCAATCTATTGGATCATTTGCGGGAAAACGGGGTGACAGACCTTGCAACAGTGCACGGCCTCGCTTCTCGACGAAGGAAATATGCTAGACGAAAGGCAGCCTGAGGGCAGCAACACACAAGGCCTCGATATACGGCCGACACCGCGTGAGGAAATGAACCTCACGCCGCTTGATTCTTTTCCCTACGAGTTCCCGGGCAAGGAGATCTGGGTAGAATTCGAAATACCCGAATTTACGGCGATCTGTCCATTCTCCGATTTTCCGGATTTTGCGACCATCCGCTTAAAATATGTGCCGAATAAACTTTGTGTCGAGCTAAAAAGCCTGAAGCTTTACATAAATTCATTCCGCCACGTCAAGATCTTTCACGAACACGTGATCAACTTGATCCGGGATGATTTTGTGGCGGCGTGCGACCCGTTGGCGGTCGAACTGGAAGGTGATTTCAACGTCCGCGGCAATATTAAGACCGTCGTTAGAACGAGCTACAAGCGAGAAGCCTAAGCCTTTAGGAACCGGCCGCGGCGGCGTGCGGATGAGCTGCGGAATGCTTTGCACAGGCTCGCTCGACACGCGCGATCACCTGGCTTTCCGTCGTCTCAGAATCCTGTGACGACGAGTTCGTGATTTCCGAGACAATGAGGAACTTTGCTTTTTCGAGGAGCGTCTGCTCGCGGAATGAGAGTCGTTTTTCGCGGCTGAGATAGGTGAGTTTCTTCAGAACGTCGGCCGCCGCAAAAATGTCGCCCGACTGCAGTTTCTGCATAAACTCGCGGGAACGCGATTTCCAATCGGACGAAGCCGCTTCAAAGTCCTCGGCAAGCCCCGTGATCAGGCGTTTGCACTGCGAACCGCTAATGACGGGCCTCAACCCGACGGAATCAATGTTCGCTTCCGGCACAAAGATCGAGGACCGATCGCTTACGACGCGAAGATAAAATCCCTTTATCTTGTTGTCGCCGATCTTTCGTTCTGTCCGAGACTCGACCGAACATACGCCCTGTCCCGGATAACAAACTTTTTCTCCAATCTCGAGCTTCATTGCCGCTTGATTTCGCGTCTCTCTCAAACTGAACGACGCGTGACAAATGCTGTCAAACCTTGTATTTACAAGCTTCGGCGGGCAAACGATAAATTTAGAAAGTAGCGGTAGGATAACACACTTTTTGCAAATTTGCGAGTGTCATTTTTCAAGGGCCGGCAGCTCGATGCGGAATGTTGAGCCTCGGCCGAGAACGGATTCCACCGAGGCATCGCCATGGTGAAGCCGCGCAAGGTGTTTGACGATCGAGAGTCCAAGGCCCGTGCCTCCCATTTCCCGAGATCGGGCGCGATCGACACGATAGAACCGCTCGAAGATGCGGACGAGATGCTCGGGCAGAATGCCTTCGCCCGTATCCGATACGCTGATCAGGTCCAGATCGTCCCGTCGCTCATGCGATACCGTCACAGTGCCGCCAACGCGGTCAAATTTAATGGCATTGTCGATAAGATTGACCAGCATCTGTTCGAGCCTTTGTGAGTCGGCAAAGACACGCACCTCCGGATCGATCGTCGAGGCCAGTTTGATCTCGCGTGAACGCGCCTTTGACCCGAGGTCCGTGAATATCTCGTTCACAAGGCCCGAAAGGCCTACCGCCTTCGGTTCAACTGCGACCTTTCCCGCCTCGATCTGTGAGAGTTCAAGGATGTCGGCGATCAGGGTGTTCATCCGCTCGGCGTTTCGGCGGATCACGCTAAGAAAGCGGCGCTTATTCTCTTCGTCATCCACTCCGCCGTCTTCGAGCGTTTCAACAAAGGCGAGGATCGACGTCAACGGCGTCCGCAGTTCGTGAGAAATGTTCGAGAGGAACTCCTGCCTTACGACCTCCAATCGGTCAAGACGTGTCGTTTCGTAGAAGAATGCGATGGCTTCCCGGGTTTCACCAAGCCGAAGCGGCGAGACGTGGACGTCAAACTTCCGTCCGGTGCCGATCTCAAGCCTAATATCGGACTCGAGGCCGTCATCAAGAGCCTTGCGGAATGCTTCGTGAAGGTCGAGTTCCCGCAGCACCTCGCTGATCCTGCGGCCTTCGGGTGAAATGTTTGGTGAAAAAGTGCGTCGGGCAGCCTCATTCCATCCTGAGATGCGGTAGCCCTCGTCGGTTACAAGCACGCATTCGCGCGTCGTATCGAGGAGAGCGGCCAGGATATCGCGGCGTTCTTTCTCGTCCATTCCTCGGCCTATTTGCACCCCACGAATCGATATCCGACGCCAATAACGGTCTCGACCGCCGTTCCGCAATTCCCAAGCTTTTGCCTCAAACGTCGAATGTGGACATCAAGCGTGCGTGAATCGCCAAAATAGCTGTAGCCCCAAACGCTGTCCAGGAGCTGCTGGCGTGGCGCGACCCGCCCGACGTTCTTGATCAAATATTCGAGGAGTGCAAACTCTTTTCGCGTAAGCTTCAACGGCACACCTTCGCACTCGACTCTGATCGCCTCTAGGTCAACCAACATCTTCTTGTCGCGGTATATCCGGCTTTCGTCCTTTTCGCTTCGGCGCAGGACCGCATTGACGCGAGCAACCAGTTCCTTGACCGAAAAAGGTTTGACAATATAATCGTCAGCTCCGATATCGAGCCCTGCGATCCGATCTGCCTCGGCTGAGCGTGCCGTAAGCATAATAATGGGCGTGTCTGCGGCCGTTGGCTCGCGTCGGATCCTTCTGCAAAGCTCCATTCCGCTCATCCCCGGCAGCATTAGATCGAGAATGATCAAGCTCGGCCGATTCTTCTTATCGAGGGCAAGGTGCAGGCCTTTTTCACCGGATTCCGCCACAAAGGGACGAAAACCGGCCCGTCGAAGGTTATATTCGAGGCTCTCTGCGATGTCCGCATCGTCCTCGACGATGAGAATATTTTGATGCATAAGGTCGCGTACGGCCCTGGCCGTCTAGTCTCGAATCTACCTGACGAATGTTAATTCTATGTTTCAATTTTGCGGTTTCAGTAACATTATCTTATCCGCGGGTGCCATCGTTCGGCAATCTCCAGCCCACCGCAACATTTGGGGGAGAGTACACGTATATGATTAAGTATCATTGGTATCAAGAATGCGAACCAAAGGAAAGAACGTAAAATGGATACGGCTCATTTCGGGGCTGTTTCTCTTTGTGCTCCTTGCCGAATTCGCATCTCACGGTGCGATCTGTGCGGTCGTTGTGCATAATACTGCGGCCGAGATCAACGCTTCGCACCACGACAGCGAAGATCCTTGTCAAACCCTCGTTCTTTGCTCGAACAATCGCGAAAAGGAACGCCAGACAGCATCTTTTACTCACGATAAGGTACAGCACAATGGCCTGATCGGGGGCTTTATTCTTCCGCCAGTCGAGGCCGCAGGATCCGATCCTTCCAACTTTGTATTCCCTGAGACAAGGCCGCGATTTCGTCCGCCCGATCTCTTGTTCCGCCCTCCCGAACTTAGCTGATCTCGATCAAATAACAACATTTTCCGGCTGAACGGCCGCGGCTTGCGCACAGGCATTCTCCTTTGAACGCCCAGGCCACGCAGCCCAAAGCTCGTGCAGGATGAGCGATCCGACCTGGTCGGCCCTGAGCCGATATGCACTTTGGTTCTCGCCGTCCGTTTCCAAAAAAAAGATCAGGTAAGTTTTGAAATGAAAAGGTTTATTACTCTCGTCGCCGCAACGTTATTGTTTGCCGGCTTAACATTTGCTCAACAGACGGGTGGTTCGATCAGCGGCACCGTCACTTACGGGCCTGACAAGGCCGTTGTCCACAACGTTTCGATACGCATCAAAGAAATTGAACGCGTCACTGCGACCGATGACGCCGGAACATATAACTTCGCAGGCCTCCCCGCCGGTAAATACACGCTCACGACTCACATCGAGGGGTTCAAGGATGTTGAAAGGTCCGTCAATGTCCGCGCAGGCGAAAACGCAACCGTCGATTTTGATATTCAGCTCGCCGGAGTTTCCGCGGACGTGAGCGTCTCTGGTGACGACGGAAGTCAGCAGGTCGCTTTCTCGGAGGTGAAAACTCTCGATTCTGTCCAGATCACCGCACGCCCGACAACCGGCCTCGGCGATGTTCTTGCGGACGAAGCGGGCGTTGCAAAACGTTCTGCCGGCCCCGGAGCATCAAGGCCCGTTATTCGCGGTTTTGACGGCGATCGTGTAAAGGTGACAACGGACGGTGTCGGTGTCGGCTCACTGGGAGCTCAGTCCGGCGACCACGCCGAACCGGTCGATACGCTTTCAGTTGAACGCATCGAGGTCATAAAGGGGCCGGAAACGCTCCTATACTCAAGCGGTGCGATCGGCGGCGTTGTCAACGCCATCTCCGGCCGCGAAGAAGAAGGCCATCCGGGCCTTCGCGGTTATTTTTCCACCTCAGGCGGCGCGCCAGGAGCTTCGGCCACGGCTGCGGGCGGCGTGCAATACGGCTATAAGAAGTGGCTGGTCTGGGGAAATGCGAACGGTCAGCGTTCCGATGCATATTCCGCGGGCGGCAACTGGGGCAAGGTCCTTAACACGTTCACGCGTTCGGCGGGCGGAACCGTCGGCGTTGGATACTACGGCGAAAAGGCCTTCATCAACGGTTCGTTCTCATACATTCAGAACCGTTACGGCATTCCGCTCGATATTCGCGAGAGTTCGCCGGAATCTCGCTCCCTGCGGATGCACCGCAATGATACGCGATTCAGCTTCGGCTACAACGACGGTGCTCTGCCTTTTTCAAAGATCCGGTTTACCGTCGATCTTTCACGCTATCGCCATCAGGAGATGGCCGACAATGTTGTCGGCACGACCTTTCGAAACGATACGAATTCCGTTCGCGGCATTTTTGAACAGCGGCCGTTCCGAAACCTGAACGGGAAATTCGGGTTCGAATTCTCCGGGCGCGATTTCTCGACTGTCGGCGAAGAGATGCTGATCGACGGCCCGGTCAAGGAAGGTTCATTTGCGGGGTTCATATTCGAGGAGTTAAAATTCGGCCGCTTTGGGCTCGAGTTCGCCGGCCGCCTCGAACACCGCCGATACGACCCTCGGAATGAGTTTCTGCCGGATCGGCGATTCTCAGGCTTCTCGGGTGCCGCAAGTGCGAAATACGATGCGTGGAAAGGCGGTCGATTTGTTGCGAGCTACAAACACTCGTATCGCCCGCCCGCTCTCGATGAACTTT
Organism: Acidobacteriota bacterium; assembly: GCA_019639195.1. GTDB lineage: Bacteria > Acidobacteriota > Blastocatellia > Pyrinomonadales > Pyrinomonadaceae > OLB17. The sequence goes on from JAHBSI010000001.1 coordinate 460,706, forward strand.
ACAACCACGGTCCGCACGACGGAACACTCGCCTTTGAGATCGGCAACAACGCCCTTCGACCCGAGATCGGCGACGGCATCGACCTTTCATTCTCGCAGGATACAAAACGCGTCCACGGCGAAGCGTCGTTCTATTATTATCGTCTGCAGGACTACATCTTTCTTGCCCCTACAGGCGAGATCGATGCCGACAGCGGATTTCCCGTCGCGAAGTATCTGCAGGGCACAAGCCGATTCTGGGGCGTCGAACTTCAGGGACGTGTAAAACTCGCGAAGTTCGCCGATCTTCTTGCGGGTGCCGACTACGTTCAGGCAGAGCTGTCGAATGGAACTCCCTTGCCGCGCATCCCGCCGCTTCGCGGACGCATCGGGCTTGATGTTCATTACAATGCGTTCAGCCTGAAACCTGAGTTCGTTGCGGTCGCACGACAGGATCGAACCTTCACAGGAGAGACATCGACCGCGGGCTATGGCGTCGTAAATCTATCGGCAAGCTACGTGATCGTGCAGAAACATCTTGCACACTTATTTAGCATAAACGCCTTTAATCTCAACAATAAGCTCTACTTTAACCACGTCTCGTTCATCAAGGATATATCACCGGAGATGGGACGCGGCATCAAGGTAAGCTACACGATTCGATACTTTTAGGTTCGACGGCAGGGAGTAGGACACGCCCACTGGCAGGTTTTGTGGGCGTGTCTTTTCACACTTTTCAGACGACAACACCGCGAAACGTCATACGATGGAGCGGGCACGGGCCGTGTTCTCTGATCGCAGCAAAATGCGAAGCACAGCCATAGCCTTTGTGGCCGTCAAAACCGTATTGCGGGAATTCGGTGTGATATTCGCGCATTATTGCGTCGCGATATGTCTTCGCGATTATCGAGGCAGCAGCGATCGAGACCGAAATGGCATCGCCCTTGATTATCGCCTTCTGCGGCAGGCGTGTTCCCTTAAGTTGGAGGGCGTCGATGAGAAGGTAATCGGCCGCGGGCGTAAGAGCTTCGATGGCGGCAAGCATCGCTTTTTTGGTTGCCTCGAGAATGTTTATGCGGTCGATCTCTTCGGCCTCAACGCGGCCGATCGAGTACGCGACGGCCGTTGCTCTCAACTCTTCGGCGATCGCTTCGCGCTTTTCCGCCGTCACCTTTTTCGAATCATCTAGTCCGTCGGGAAGAGGCTTTGAGAGATCAAGGATGCAGGCACCGGCAACGACCGGTCCGGCAAGGCATCCTCGCCCGACCTCATCGACACCGGCAACAAAAAGAAAGCCTTCGTCGTGCGCCGTACGCTCAAAGTCTGAGCCGAGCTCACAAACGAAAGCATTCTCAAATAGAGAAACGCGAGAATCGGAAGCGAGTTTGTCGTCTCGCTCCCGTTTTCTTGCGTATTGCTCTTTCACTCTTAGTTAATTAGGACTTTTTCTTGGTGCGCGTATCGCGTTCTTTGATACGGGCAGCCTTGCCGCGAAGATTGCGAAGATAGTACAGCTTAGCACGGCGAACCTTACCTCTGCGAACAACGTCAATGTGATCGACGACCGTCGCATGAAGCGGGAAAATACGCTCGACGCCGACGCCAAAGCTCACCTTTCTGACCGTTACGGTCTCGCGAACGCCGCCGTGTTTGCGGGCGATGCAAACACCCTCGAATGCCTGAAGACGTTCCTTGTTGCCTTCCTTGATCCGCACGTGAACCCGAACGGTGTCACCGGGCTGAAACGCGGGAATATTTTCTTTGATCTGTGTCTTTTCGACTAAATCCAGTCTATTCATTTTATTGTTCGGCCAGAGGTCAATCGGCAGTTTAAGCTACCTATTCACGTTCACCATTCTCTCCCATAAGTAGGTCCTCGCGGACCTTTTTTGTTTTTTCAAACGCCATTTTGCGGCGCCATTTATCTATCTCGGCATGATGGCCGTTCAGCAGAACTTCCGGAACTTTCATTCCGCGAAATTCCGCAGGTCTTGTGTACTGCGGGCAATCAAGCAGCCCGTCAGAAAAAGAATCATTCTCGGCAGACGTCTCGCTTCCCAATGCTCCCGGAAGCAGCCTGACCATCGCGTCCACGACGACCGATGCCGCAGGCTCACCGCCCGAAAGCACATAGTCGCCGATCGAAAGCTCGTCCGTCACGAGCCGTTCGCTGACCCTTTCGTCAACGCCCTCGTAACGGCCGCAGATCAGCACCATATGCTCGGCCTCAGCGGCAAAATCCGCAGCAGCCTGCTGATTGAACTGCCGTCCCTGAGGTGTCAGAAGCACGACGCGCAAATCCTCTCGATAATCCTTTCGGTCGGACGCGCCTGTCAGATGTTCGATCGCCGCAAAGAGCGGTTCGGGCTTTAATACCATCCCGTCACCGCCGCCAAACGGCCGGTCATCGACCATCTTGTGCTTATCGGTCGCAAATTCCCGAATATCGTGGACGTTTATCTCCACGATCTCTGCCAATTTTGCTCGGCGTATGATGCCGAATTCAAAGATCGAATCAAAATACTCAGGGAAAATTGTCAATACATCAATCTTCACCTAAAACTCCAACAAACCCTCGGGCGGATCGACCCTGATATACCGATCTTGCGGCAATACTTCCACGCAGATCGAGGCCGCAAACGGGATCAGATAATCCTTCTTTTCACCTGCGACAACAAGTACCTCCGTGCCGCCTGTTCGCATCACTTCGCGAACCTCGCCGAGAAACTCCCCGTGGATCGTCTCGACCTTGCAGCCTTCGAGCTGCCAGTCGTAAAAATCATCAGCGTCGAGATCGACAGCCTCTGATTCAGCGACGCAAACCTCCGCATTTCGAAGAGCTTCCGCATCATCCGCCGAATTCACATCGGCAAACTTCAGGACAATGCGTTCGTTCTGAGGCCAGTGGTCCTCGATCGCTGCGGGACGCTTTTCGCCGCCTTCAAGTACGAGCGTGACCGCGTCCAGCCCTTCGAACCTTTCGGGAAAATCGGTCAGAAGATCGGCAACAACCTCGCCTTTAAGCCCGCGCGGACGCGCGATACGTGCGATCGCGACAAGCTCAACGTCCTCGGCCACCTCAGTCCTCGATCAGGTCGAGATGAAAGCGTTTGCCGTGCTTTTGGCCGGCGGCGAAAAGGATATTTCGGATCGCCTTCACCGTTCTGCCTTCGCGGCCGATGATGCGTCCCATATCGTGCGGCGCAACGCGAACCTCGAGCCGAACGTTCTTTCCGTCCTCGATCTCGTTGATCTCGACCGCGCCGGGTTCACCGACAAGAGCCGTGATGATCCTTTCGACTGCCTCTTTCATCTTTTGCCTTGCTCAAAGAGCGAAGTCCGCCTTATTCAGCGGCAGCTTCTTCTGCGGCCGGTGCAGCTTCTTCCGCAGCAGGTGCAGCTTCCGCTTCAGCCTCGGCCGGCGCTTCCGCAACAGCGGCTTCCTCAGCGGCAGCCTGTTCAGCAGCAGCTTTTTCCGCCTCGGCAGCGGCCTTTTCGGCCTCAGCCTTTTCCGCAGCGAGACGATCAGCCTCAGCACGCGCATCAGCTTTTGCCTTTTCGGCAGCGGCACGTTTTGCGGCACGAGCGGCATCTGCGGCAGCACGCTCTTCTTCCGTCATAACGGGATTGTGCTTGATCAGGCTCTTGACGGTCTCGGTCGGCTGCGCGCCGACGCCGATCCAATACTGAATGCGCTCGTGATTGAGCTTCACATCAGCAGGATCCTGCATCGGATCGTAGGTTCCGAGGTTCTCAAGATATTTGCCGTCGCGCTTTGAACGCTTTTCCTTTACCACGACGCGATAAAACGGGTGCTTCTTCGCGCCAATTCTCATTAAGCTTATTGCCAACATAATTTATAAGTCGAGAGGTTGATCTCTCTTTTTCTTGAAAGACTCAACGTCGCTTCTTGTGTCGTTTCTTCTTCCTGATGCTTCTTGACGGCGCGTCTCCCGCGTCGTCATCCGAATAATCAACTCCTGAGCCGCTGCCCAGCATACCGCCAAGGCCGCCGCCAAGCATTCCGCCCAAGCCGCCGGCAAGTCCGCCGGCCATCTTCCGAGCCATTCCGCTGAAAAGCCCGCCGCGATTCATTTGGGCCATCATCTTCCGCATCTGCTCATACTGCCGCAGAAGCTGGTTGACCTCACTGATCGACGAACCCGAACCACCCGCGATGCGTGTCTTTCGGCTTGCGTCGATGATGCGATGATCGTTCTTTTCGGCCCGCGTCATCGAACCGATGATCGCCTCCGTGCGTTTCATCTGATGATCGACCATCTCGGACTGCTCATCCGTGATCTCGAGGCCGCCGGTCATCTGATCGGGCAGCATCTTCATCAGCTTCGACATTGAGCCGAGCTTTTTGAACTGTCCGAGCTGCGTCTGAAAATCCTCCAGCGTGAACTGGTTCTTGGTCATTTTCAGAAGCTGTGCCTGAGCTTCCTGTTCGTCGATCTTGCCCTGGACTTCCTCGATCAGCGAAAGCACGTCGCCCATCCCGAGGATGCGCTGAGCGATGCGGTCCGGATAAAAAGGCTCGATCGCGTCGTATTTTTCGCCAACGCCGACGAACTTCACCGGCTGGCCGATAACCTGTCGGATCGACAATGCCGCACCGCCGCGTGCATCGCCGTCCATCTTGGTAAGCACAACGCCCGTGATGCCGACGCGTTCGTGAAAAACCTCGGCAGACCGAACGGCGTCCTGGCCGGTCATCGCGTCCGCAACAAAAAGAACCTCGATCGGCTTCGTCTCGGCCTTTATCTGCTCGAGCTCGACCATCAGCTCGTCGTCGATGTGCAGACGGCCCGCCGTATCGATAAGAAGCGTGTCAAAACCGAATTCGTTCGCGTGCTTTACGGCACCGCGGACAAGTTCGAGCGGATCGTTGGTCTCGGCAGCCTCAAATACCGGGACACCGACGGCATCGCCGACGACCTTCAACTGCGCTCTTGCCGCCGGCCGATAAACGTCAACCGAGACAAGCAGCGGCTTTCGCTCCTGATTATCACGCAGCCAACGCGAGATCTTGCCCGTCGAGGTCGTTTTGCCCGAACCTTGCAGGCCGACGATCATCACGACGTTCGGCGACTGCTTGGTAAAAACGAGCCTCGAGGACGTGCCGCCCATCAAGGCGGAAAGCTCGTCATAGACGATCTTTACGACCTGTTCATGCGGTTTTAGGCCGTTCCAGACCTCTTCGCCCTCGGCCTTGACGCGTACAGACTCGACAAAATCCTTCGCGACCTTGTAGTTCACGTCCGCTTCGAGCAGCGCCATACGGATCTCGCGAAGCGCCGCATCAACGTGCTCAGGCGTCAATTTGCCCGCACCACGCAGATTTCGCAGCGTATTTTTCAGCTTATCCGACAGCGATTCGAACATACAGACACACTTCGGCTACAAGAGTCGAAACTATAAATACTAGGGATTTACAGCAAAATAGTCAAGAAAAGCAGGCCGAAGCCGTCGTTTTAAGAAGATCTCCCTAAATTCGCATATTTTGGCCTTTGGTGCTGAAACTTGGCTTCGGCCGCAAATTCATGGATAATCCCGAACATTCCGATGTCACTCTCTTGCGTTGAATCAGAAAAGAGCCGCTCCAAATCTCTTGTATCAAAAAAACTGTTCGCCAAAATTCAGCAATGACCAATAGTGAATTGATAATTTATCGATCGGAGGACGGCCAGACGAAGATCGAGACGCGTCTTGAGGACGAGACGGTTTGGCTTACTCAATTGCAGCTTGCTGATTTGTTTCAGAAGGCGAAATCAACGATCAATGAGCATATTTCGAACATCTTCTCGGAAGGAGAACTCGACGAGCAATCAGTTATTCGGAAATTCCGAACAACTGCGGCCGACGGAAAGACCTACGACACAACCCACTACAACCTCGACGTAATAATATCTGTAGGCTATCGCGTAAAGAGCCTTCAGGGCACCCATTTCCGGATATGGGCAACTCAACGCCTTCGCGAGTATATCGTTAAGGGTTTCGCGCTGAATGACGACCGATTGAAAGAGGCCGGCGGAGGAAATTACTTCGATGAGCTTCTTGCCCGCATTCGCGACATACGCTCGTCAGAGAAGATCTTCTGGCGAAAGATTCTCGACATTTACTCAACCAGCATCGATTACGACCCTAAAGCTGAAACCTCGACCCAATTTTTCAAAACCGTTCAAAACAAGATGCATTGGGCTGCCCACGGCAGCACCGCGGCGGAAGTGATCTACGAGCGGATCGATTCGGCGACACCAAATCTCGGCCTTACGAGTTTTCGAGGCAAAAAGCCGACGAAACAAGAAGCAGAGATCGCAAAGAATTATCTTTCGGAAAGCGAACTCGACATTCTCAACCGTATTGTCAGCGCCTACCTGGAAGTTGCAGAGCTTCAGGCTTTGAATCGAACTCCAATGTATATGAAAGACTGGAGTTCTCGGCTGGATGAATTCCTGAGAATGACTGGTGCCGAGATCCTTGATCATGCAGGAAGGGTTAGTCACAAAGCAATGCTGAAAAAGGCCACCGTCGAATACGACAAATTCAAAAAAGCACACAGCAATGACTTAAGCAATGGTGAGAGTGATTTTATAAAGCACCTCGAAGACGCCGAAGAGAAACTCAAGCGTCTAAAATAGCTATAGCCAAACCTGACGATTGGGGCTCCTAGAACTCGGAGATATGAGTACGTCTATCTTAACCGGCCCGAAGTGAGTATATGCTCAATTGCGGAGATGACCTGTTCGGTTGAGATGCTCAGGATGCAGCGTGGTTCCGGGAAGGCGTGGCATTTATCGCCCGGGCAGGGTTGGCAGGGAAATTCGTTGAAGACGATCTCGTTCGGAGCTGTCGTCCACGGGCGCCAGTGAACGCGGTTCGATGAACCAAAGATCACGACCGCCGGCGTTTGTACGGCGGCAGCGATGTGAGCGATGCCAGAATCGTTCCCGACGAATATCGCGGACCTGCGGGCAAGTGCAGTGATTTCCGGCAGCGTAAGGTCGTCAAATGTCCGCAGATCGCAGTTCGTATGAGCTTTAAGCTCATCCAGGACCCATTTTTCATTCCCCGCGGCAATTGCCACCACGCTAAAGCCCTTTTCGCGGAGAAATTTGGCGACTCGCGCAAATTTTTCCGCAGCCCAGCGTTTTGTCTCGTACGCTGCCGCCGGATGAATAAGAGCGATCGGGCCGTCAGTCACCAACTTCTGCTCGATCGAGGCTTCTGCCGCCGCATTTAGAGGCAAGCTTGTCGGCGTACTGCGATCGACCTCAATGCCCGCAAGGCCAATCAATGCGAGCTGCTGTTCGACGGAATGGATCTGGTCCGTGCCCCAGAATTCGGCCGGTGAATCGTAAAGATGCGTGTATGTTCGCGGAAAACGGTAATGCGAAAAGCCGATGCGGTATTCGGCGAGCGTCGCGGCCGCAAGCGTCGAACTTGTCGATCCGCCATGCAGGTTTATGACGGCGTCGTAATGCCGTTTTCTGAGCCTTCCGGCGGCCCTTAAACGCTTCGCGGCGTCCGAGCCGATACTTACCAGCTCGACGCCTTCAAAACCGTCCAGAAGCGGCGAAACCCAGTCCTCAAGCGCGACATCGATCTCGGCCTGCGGAAGCTCTCGCCTCAGGGTCGATAAAACGGGCGTCGCAAGCACCGTATCGCCTATCGACCGCAATCGAATGACGAGGATCCGACGGACCGAATCCCAGTTGATCTGCTCGTACTTTGACAAGATCGGGCCTAAAATTTGGGTTATTTCTCGACCGCTGTTTTCTCTGCGGTCGCTTCTTCGACAAGCATCACGGGGATGTCGTCACGAACCGGATACACCAGCGAACACTCCGGATCTACACACTTTAAGGCATCGTCGCCTCGCAGTTCGACCTTTGACTTGCACTTCGGGCAGCGAAGGATTTCGATCAATTCAGGACTTACAGCCATATATTGCCTACAATTCTACATCGTACAGGAGTAAAACTAATAGAGCGGGAGGCAATATGAAACATACGACCAAATTTGCGGGTTTTGCGATATTAGTCCTGGCAGCACTTTCCTGCAGCTACGCACGACGCGCAGTCGAAAAGAAAGTAGAAAGCGGATTGAACACCCACCGTGTCGGTTCAATGTGGGATGACGTTCCAAAAATGGACGGTCTTGATGATTCGCCAACAGAGGATCTGCCGCTTTCCATCAACCTTGTCCTGCATGGCTTTGTAAATCTCGTCCTTCACTCAGACGAAAAATCTCAGTCTGCAACGACCGACTGGATCTTGTATAAATACGCAGGATCATCAACCGACATCGATAATTTTTATACGCTCGATAAAATGAAGGCGGCCGGCAACTGGAGCCTTCCCGAGGGAATGACGTCTCCGTGCTTTGACGGCGCCGAGAAAGGCCTTTACGGCGATGCGTGCGTCTTTCAGAAAGTAGAAAACGGAAAGCAGATGGGCATTATCATTTTGGCGTTACCGACAAAAGAGAAAGACATACCCACTTTCGTTTATTTTTTGAGGGCAGAAACAGAAGCGGATCCGACCCCAAAGAAACCTTAAGCCGCCGTCTCGACCTTGGTACCGCATTCTGGGCAAAATTTTGCGCCCGGTGCGAGTTCCTGCTGACAGCCGGTGCATTTTTGCTTTTCCTGCGAAGACCCGCAGTCCGAACAGAATTTGGCGCCTTCGCGAAGCTGCGCACCGCACTTGATGCACGGAACCTTTGCGACCTCGATCTTCGAGCCGCATTCTGCACAGAATTTTGCGGCCGCCGCATTCGGTTTACCGCAATCCGGACACGCCACGGTCGCGGCGACCGGAGCCGCACCGCCGGGAGCGGCCTGGCCGGGCGTTCCCACGCCAAAAGCGTTCGCCATCTGGCCGCCTACCGCAAAGCCGGCACCAAGCCCGGCACCAAGGCCGGCACCGCCGCCTTCGTTCTGAGCGGCGTCTCGCAGAGCGTCCGCAGCCTGGAACTGCATATATTTCTGGGCATCGCCGAGAGCTCCCATCGAAGCACGCTTGTCCATCGCCGCTTCGACCTCTTCGGGAAGCGAGATGTTCTCGACATAGAATTTCACGACCTCAAGGCCCCAGGAAGTAAAATCCTCGTTTATGACGCCGCGGATCTTCTCGCCGAGTTCCTTGTACTGCGAAGCGAGGTCGAGAGCCGGGATCTTAAGCTCGCCAAGTGCGTCCGAAAATTCCGTGACGACGGAGCGTTTTAGCTGGCCTTCGATATCTTCGGTCTGGAACTGAGCATTCGTACCCGCGATCTCCCGAATGAAAGCCGCCGGGTCTGCCACGCGAAGGCTGTATCCGCCGAACGCACGAAGACGGACAATACCGAAATCAGCATCACGAAGCATGATCGGATTGGACGTACCCCACTTCATATCCGAGAACTGCTTCGTATTGACAAAATAAACTTCGGACTTGAATGGCGAATTAAATCCGTATTTCCAAGCGCCTAGTTTGGTCAGGATCGGCGTATTGCCGCCATCTATCTCGTATTTTCCGGGCGTAAAGACATCTGCAACCTGGCCTTCGTGAACAAAGACCGCAGCTTGAGATTCGCGAACGATCAGTTGTGCCCCGTTCTTGATCTCCTGACCCGCGACCGGAAATCGATACACGATCGTATCGCCCGTATTATCGAGCCACTCGATGACCTCAATGAATTGATGTAGAGCTTCTTCCTTAACTTTGTCGAAAATACTCATAAATGGCGTCTCCTTACCGTCGATATTAACGAAGAATATGCCACAAAGTTCGGTCAAAAGGAAGTTTTGCGCGAACGATCGGCCTACTCCAACCCGAAGAGATGCCTCGTACGGTGGACGATCTAACCATGTGTGAGCCCCGGCCTACGAGCGTCTAGTGTGAAGAAAACCAACCTATTATTGATCGCCCCGTGGAGTCGATGTTGGGCTCCTTCTGCGCGAAAAGAGTAGCCAGAGGATGACGCAGGTTATTGCGGCACCGGAGCAGTCGATGAGAACGTCGAAGGCGGACGAGGTGCGTGCGGCGTTAAAGCTCTGGTCGAACTCATCCAGGATCGCGACCGCCACCGCCAGTAGAAATGCGAGCAAAAAAGGTCGAGAAAACGGCCTGAAAGCATTCCAAGCCAGAAGGGCGAGAACGGAATATTCGGCAAAATGTGCGAATTTCCGGATCAAGGAATGTATCGTCCTGAGCGTCTCGGGTAAGGCGTTCGGGAGCAGCCATTTGAGGAAAGGCCCAATAAAACGCGAGGTTTCGTCCATCGCACCGAGCCCAGTTCCAAGCGCGAGCACGACGAGCGTCCAAATGATAAGCGGCGCGTAAGGCCAAAGCGTTCCGCGCCGCGAGAGTAAATTGAACATCCCTCAGATATGGGCGATCTACGGCTGGTAAGCGGAGAACATCGCCATACCGCCGCCTAAGAACATCAATATCCATCCTCCAATAACAAGAAGCAACGGGATAAGTCCTTGCTTTTGCATAAAGTAGAAGACGATACCGCCAAGGGGTTGGCAAAAGAAATTAACGAGAGCCCAAATAACTTTCTCTCCGGTTGTTTTACCGGTCTGGATCGAAACCACCACAAGCCAGATGATACCGACCACGATCAACAACCAACCAAGCATTGCGAGCATTTGTTTTTCTCCTTAGTTTTTGATTTGCCCAAAAGAGCTGAAAAGCAAGCAAAGGATAGTTGAAAATCGAGCGAAATTCAACTTGGCCGTGCTTGCCTTCCTGGTTGTTGAGAACGTGTCTTTTACGCCGCTGCGGCGCCCGAGACGACCTCAATGATCTCTTTTGTGATCGCGGCCTGACGGATACGGTTCATATTCAGCGTCAAAGTGTCGATCAGTTCACCTGCGTTCTTCGAAGCGGAATCCATTGCCGTCATACGCGAGCCTTGTTCAGACGCGACCGATTCGAGCATTCCGCGATAGATCTGGGTGATCACGTATTGTGGCAGAAGCTGCCCAAATATCTCGGGTGCGGGCTGTTCGTATATATACTCGGCCTCCGAAGACGGTGCCGCATCTTCTGTCTCGGACTCTTCCGCCCGCGGGATCGGAAGCAGCTGCTGGATCACCGGCTTTTGAGAAAGAACCGTCTTGAATTCGGTAAAGACGACGAAGACCTTGTCGATCGACTCGTCTTCGGTGAACTGCTGAATTAACTTTTCGGCGATCTCGACCGCATCCGGATAATTCACCTGCCCGCTTCCGGTCAGGCCGATATACTCATCCGTCAACTGGATCTCACGTCGTTTGAAAAAATCACGGCCCTTTCGTCCGACGGCGACCATCTCAGCCTGCTTCGCAGAATTCTCTTTCAAGAATGCCTGAGTCGCCTTGATCACGTTCGCATTAAAGGCACCCGCAAGGCCTTTGTCCGCAGAGATCAGAACGATAAGGTATTTTTCATCGCCGCGAGCATCAAGCAGCGGGTGCGAAAAATCGTCCGCGACCTTTGCGCTCAATCCGCCCAAAACCTCGGTCATCTTGCCTGCAAAAGGCCTGGAGGCAGTAACACGATCCTGTGCGCGTTTGAGCTTGGCGGCGGCGACCATTTTCATCGCCTTCGTGATCTGCTGTGTATTCTTGACCGACTTAATGCGTCGGCGCATGTCTAACAAACTGGCCATTTCTTTTTTTGATAGGTGTCAAGCAGCGGGTGAGATCGTCAAACTTCACTCGCCATTTGTCACTCTTAAGCCGATGCGCCCTTTGCGGCTTCCCAGCGTTTTGCCTTGAAATCCTCAATTGCTTCAAGCAACGAAGCTTCGGTCTCGTCATCCAGCTTCTTCTGGTCGCGGATCGTCGAGAGAACCGACGGGTGCGATGTTCTAACGAACGAAAGAAGCTCTTCTTCGAAGCGTCGCAGGTCGGCGACTTCGATGTCGTCTGCATGGCCTTTTGTGACCGTCCAGATAATGAGCACCTGCTCTTCGACCGGCATCGGCTGATACTGCCCTTGCTTCAGGACCTCGGTGAGACGGCGTCCGCGTTCAAGCTGAGACTGCGTAGCCTTATCAAGGTCCGAACCGAACTGTGCGAATGCCGCAAGTTCGCGAAACTGAGCAAGGTCGATACGGAGAGTTCCGGCAACGGCTCTCATCGCTTTGACCTGTGCCGAACCGCCCACACGAGATACCGAGTTACCCACGTTAATCGCAGGACGAACGCCTGAGTTAAAAAGGTCGGATTCAAGGAATATCTGGCCGTCGGTGATCGAGATCACGTTTGTCGGAATGTAGGCCGAAATGTCGCCCGCCTGTGTTTCGATGATCGGCAGAGACGTCAACGAACCGCCGCCGCGAGCATCCGACATCTTTGCCGCACGCTCGAGCAGGCGTGAGTGTAGATAGAAAACGTCTCCCGGATATGCTTCGCGGCCCGGAGGACGACGAAGCAGAAGCGAGATCTCGCGGTACGCCGCAGCCTGCTTCGAGAGATCGTCGTAGATCGTTAGAGCGTGACGGCCGTTGTCGCGGAAATACTCGCCCATCGCACATCCCGAATACGGAGCAAGGAACTGCATAGCTGCGGGATCAGACGCCGAGGCGTTCACGATGATCGTGTAGTCCATCGCGCCATGCTCTTCCAGCTTCTGGCGAACCTGAGCAACCGTCGATGCTTTCTGGCCGATCGCAACATAAACGCAGATCACGTCCTTGCCCTTCTGGTTGATGATCGTGTCGATAGCAACAGCGGTCTTACCCGTCTGGCGGTCGCCGATGATAAGTTCGCGTTGGCCGCGGCCGATCGGCACCATTGCGTCAATGGCCTTAAGTCCTGTTTGCAGCGGCTCTTTAACGGGCTGTCGGTCGATGATACCGGGAGCGATCCGCTCGACCGGATAATACGTATCAGTAACGATCTCGCCTTTGCCGTCGATCGCGTTGCCGAGAGCGTCAACGACGCGGCCGATCATCGCATCCCCGACCGGCACGCTCATAATGCGGCGTGTTCGCTTAACTTCATCGCCTTCTTTGATCTTCTGGAAATCGCCGAAAAGAACGCATCCGACCTTGTCTTCTTCAAGGTTGAGTGCAAGGCCGCGGACGGCGTGCGGAAACTCGAGAAGTTCGCCGGCCATGACCTTTTCAAGGCCGAAGATCTCAGCGATACCGTCGCCGACCTTGATGACCGTGCCGACCTCGGCAACCGTCATCGACGCGTCAAAATTCTCGATCTGTGCACGAATTATCTCGTTGATCTCGTTAGCTTTAATGCTTTCCATTGTTTTCTGCTGTTTCCGGCCTTTGCGGCCGTCAAAATTTCGTTTTGATAAAACTTCCTGTAAAAAAACTCCGTTCTTAAGCGGTCGCCAATTCTTCGCGAAGGTTATCGAGCTTCGTTCGAACTGACGAGTCGTAAACCGTAGAACCGATCCGCGTCACCACGCCGCCGATGATCTCAGGATCGACGCCGTATTCGATCTCGACTTTGCGGCCGGTAAGCTTTTCGAGATTTGCTTGAAAAGCCCCCTTTTCGCTCTCCGGCAGATCGCGTGCTGAAACGACCGACGCGACCACGACTCCGCTTCTGTCTGCTAATTCTTCCTCAAAACGCTCACGGATCTGTGCAAGCTCCCCGATGCGGTCATTCTTTACCAGAACTCGAAGGAAATTCGCCGTCGTCTTTGATGGTGAGGCCTTCGCGATCAGGGTTTCGAGAACTTTCTCTTTCGCGGAATGCTGAATTGCAGGGCTTGAGAACACGGACTGAAGGTCCGCATTCGTCTTGATCATTTCATCCCAGGTGGCGAGTTCACCCTTGATCAGGCCTGCGTCACCGCCTTTGGTCACAACATCGGCCAGAGCGATGGCATATCGTCGAGCGATCGTTTCGGTGTTCATTAGTTCAAACCTCCGATCTCGGCGATACCGTTCTTGATAAGGCGTGAGTCGACCGAACCGTCGATCTGGCTGCGAAGTCGCTCTTCAGCGAGCCTGACGCTCTCTTCGGCCGAAAAACGCCGTAGGGCACTGCGTGATTGATTCGCCAACCGATTCAGTTCTGCCTGGGTTTGGCCGTTAATTCGTGCGGTGTCCGAAGAGGTCAATTCTGATAATTCCTTTTCGTCCGCTTCCGCTTCCGCTTTGGCACGAGCAAGGATCTCCGCCTTCTCAGTATCCTTTTGGGCAAGCTTGCCTTCGATAGAGGTCAGCCGGTCTAATGCGGCCTTCTTTTCGTTCTCTGCTCGAATAAGATCGGCCCGGATCTCTTCCCGCTTCGCCTTAAAACCCTCACTCAGAGGCTTTTTCAAGATAAGCGTCATCACGGTGACGAAGATCAAAAGATTTAGGAACTTCCAAGCCTCAAAGCCCGGAATGTTTAACCACTTATCGTAAAAGCTGTCTCCATGCGAAGCCGCAGACAGCAGAACTGTGTTGATCACGGCGATCATCATATTCCTTTAGCCCCTCAAAATAGTTGCCGTAATGTGATCGGCCATCTTCTCCGCACCGGTTTCGATCTCGCGTCGAGCATCGTTCGCCTGCCGTTCTATCTCCGAACGCCCTGCGCTAAGAGTACCCGCGGCATCCTCTTTAACTTTGCTGAGCGCCTCGTTTCTCGCTGCGACCGCGGCATTATGACGCTGTTCGATCAACTGGTAGCCCTCATTCCGAATATCACGGATCTCGCTCGCATATGCAGCTTCTTTAGCGACTACGTCCTCAAGGATCGCCCCCGCTTCGCCGCCCTCATGACCCTTGTTCTTTTCACGGGCCGCGATGACATCATTTATCGGCTTAAAGAGCGTTTTATTGAGTATCCAGATCATGACGAGGATGATCGCAATGTGCACGAACATCGTCCCGTCGGGAAAAAGTTGGATAGCGGCAATTAGGTGCATAAGAACTTACCCTTGATACGGCCCAAAACAAGTAAAAAATGGCCGCATACTCAAAAGGATTAAGACTAGCACGCGCCTATTTTGGGGGTCAAGGAAGCAGGCCCCGCGCAGCAGGCAGATATCAATGTAAGTTTGAATTTCCTCGAATACTGCACAAAAAGCCCTCTCGAAACGGCAAAAACCGACCGAGAGGGCTTTTAAGCTGAGGTCACGACGATCTACCGAGCAAGCCAGCCGTCGCGGATCTTTTGCTGCTTTGCCGATGGCGTGGGAACGCTAACCAGTGAATATCGTTCAACATCGCGGCTGCCAACGACCATCTTGATGTCCTGCTCGGCTCCATCACGCTTTATCGTGAAAGTTGTCTCTTTTCCGGCCAGGTCCTGCATCGAACCGAAGGAGATCGCCTTGCCGTCGATCTTTTCTACGATATCGCCCTTCGTGAAGCCGGCTTTTTCTGCCGCACTTCCCGTGTCGAGCCGGTTGATCAAGATACCGCCATTGCGAAATCTGCCGCTGAACCCAAGATCCGGAGCCTTTTCCATGGTCTTGCTCAAACGATAGCCGGCATAGCCGAATATCTCGTCGTAATTCGGCACATCCGTTCCCCAGACGTACTTTTCGTAGAAAGGGTGGTAGTCCTTCTTCGTAAGCTTACTAACGATCGAGATCATATCCTCGGTCGTAAAGCCCCGGCCTTTCTTATAGAAATCGTTGAAAAGCGTCCGCATTACATCGTCAAGGCTGTACTTTCCGTCAGAGTCATTTCGGATCGAGAGATCAAGCAAGGCTCCAAGGTTCTGGCCCTGCGTGTAGTACGAAATGCCGAACGCGACCGGCGTGTCGTAGCCCGCCCACGTCGAAACCGACGCATTTGCCGGCGAAACGTAGTTACGCACCTCGTTGCCTTCAACTCCTGCAGCTGCTGATGCCGCGGAATTCAGGAAACTCTCAACGGTCGAGAGTCCGCCGCGATATCGCGACACAACGCCGTAGTAGTTCGTAAAGCCCTCAGAGACCCACAGCAGCGGCGTTTCGTTCTCTACCGCATAGTTATAGGGCCACATTTCGGCCGGGCGAATGCGTTTCACATTCCAAAGGTGAAAATACTCGTGCGCCGCGGTTCCAATGATCATCTCTGGTGTCGCGACATCTCCGGTTGGTGCAAATGCGACAAACGAGTTCAGGTGTTCGAGGGCTCCGCTTGCGTTGGATTCCGCAGGCGTGAAGAAGTAGAACGAGATATATTTCTCGTACGGAAGGCCGCCGAACATCTTGCTGTCGGCCTGAACGACCTTCGAGAGCATTTCGGTGAATCTTACCGCCTTGTCGTGGCTAAATGTCCCTGCGGGCGTTGCAACAAAATAGTGCGGCTTGCCCTCGACCTCATACTTCAAAAGATCGAATTTGCCCATTTCTGTCGGAGCATCAACAAGCACGTCGTAGTTATCCGCAACAAATGTCATCGGATCTGACGTCTCGCGCAAGGCCGAGATCAAGTTCCATCCCGACGGGATCTTAAAATGCACATTTGCCGGCGTATTACGATGGCCGTCAGCCTCGAGAAACAGCTCAATGCCGGTAAAGAACGCATAATCATCCGCGATCTTTGCCTGATTGAGAGCGAGAGTTGTCGCGCTATAGTCATAATCAACGCGGATCTGCTTAATACCCTTTGTGTTAACCGCCCACGTCTGCTTTTTGACCATTCGCATCGGCAATACACGGCCGTTCGCGTCCGTAATCCTGAAGCGAAGCACGTTCTTGAAGTAATTCTCGACCGTGTACCAGCCGGGAGCCCATGTCGGCAAGCTCAAACGAAGTTCCGGTTGGTTGATATTCGCGATATCCGTCGTTATATGAAACTGCCTCGTCGCCGGATCCGAAAGACTTACGGTGTAGTCAAGCTTTAGCCCTTTCTGCCCGTAAACAGCAGAAGAGAGCAAAATGAATAGTAAAGGGACGATTAAACGCACCCTGCCTTTGAACATAATTTCACCTCATTGTTATTTTCTGTCTTTTACTCTTTTGAGCACAGATATGTTTCAATTATTGCACGACACAAAGCGCAACGAACTACGCAGCAGCTAGCTTTATGAAGATGAACCTTATAGTTCCGCTCCTTATCCTGATCGTGGCTGTCGGAGCCTGCACATTTGGGAGATCGACGAACACCAATAGCTCCACAACCGGCAACACCGTAACCACTGAGCCGACAGCAACTCCAATGTCCGGCACCGGGAAGATCGACATCCCAGCACCGGAAACCGTCGTCCAGGCTCTCTACAAAGCGCACGACAACCAGAAGAGCCCATTCTTTCAGTCGAAGGATCGAGGCTTGGTGGACAAGTATTTCAGCAAGCCGCTGACCGATCTGATCTGGAAGGACGCGACGACGCATACAAGCGACATCGGTGCGATCGACGCCGATCCTCTTTATGACGCACAAGATATTGAGATCAAGGACTTCAAGATCGGTACCGGCGAGATCAGCGGAAAAAAGGCGACCGTAAACGTGTCGTTTACGAACCTCGGCGAGCCGAAGACGATGAAATTCGCGATGAGCGCCGGGACAGACTCTTGGAAGATCGATGACATTATCTATTCGCGCGGCGATAGCCTGCTGAAACTGCTAAAAACTAACTACACAGACACCAACGCGAACTCACCTTCAGGTGAATTCGAAGGCAAGTATCGCGTCGGCGAGACCACCTGCACGGTCAAACCGATCAAGATGGCATTCGAAGTTCGCTGGGAAAAAGGAAAAGGGGTTGAAACGTTCTTTGCGAAGGACAACGTAACCTTTGAATCGTCACCGCCTGACAGCGGCCCGAATCAGTTCGTCTTCGATGATGAGAACTACAACTCAGGCATCTTCTACCGAACTGATGGTAAGACCTTTGACGTAAAGAGAATTCGCTAACCGACGCTTACTCCCATTCGATCGTGCTCGGCGGCTTCGACGAGATGTCGTAAACGACGCGATTGATGCCGCGCACCTCGCTCGTGATCCGGGATGATACGCGTGCGAGAAAATCGTGCGGAAGGCGTGCCCAATCGGCGGTCATCCCGTCGGTGCTGGTAACGGCCCGCAAAACAGCCGTTCGCTCGTACGTGCGGAAATCGCCCATAACACCGACCGATTGCACCGGCAAGAGCACAGCAAAAGCCTGCCACGTTTCATCATAAAGGCCCGATGTCTTTAGTTCATCAATGAAGATCCGGTCGGTCTGCTGCAGCACAGCGACCTTCTCCGGCGTGATCTCACCCAATATCCTTACGCCCAGGCCCGGCCCCGGAAATGGATGCCGCCGAAGGATCTCGTCCGGAACGTTAAGATCACGTCCGATCAGCCGAACCTCGTCCTTGAAGAGCTCCCGAAGCGGTTCAATGAGCTTTAGATCCATCTTCTCAGGGAGGCCGCCGACATTGTGGTGAGTCTTGATCGTAACCGACGCGCCGCGAACGCTGACGGATTCGATCACGTCTGGATAGAGAGTTCCCTGTACGAGCCAGTTCGCCTTTTCGCCCTTTTTCGCTTCCTCTTCAAAAACCTTGATGAACCTTGCGCCGATCGCCTTTCGCTTCGCTTCCGGGTCGGTCACGCCGGCAAGGTCCGCGTAAAATTCTGCCGAAGCGTCGACTCCAGTGACGTTGAGCTTCATCGTGTCGCGGTATAGCTTCAATGTATCTTCGAATTCATTTGCGCGCAGGAGGCCGTTGTTTACGAAGATGCATCGCTGCCGCTCGCCGATCGCTTCGTGGACGAGCATCGCAGCGACGGTCGAATCAACACCGCCCGAAAGGCCGCAGATCACGCGGCCGTCTTCGCCGACGGTGTCGCGTATCTTTGCGATCTCATCGGCGATAAAGCTAGACGCCGTCCAATCGCCCGTGCAGCCGCAGACGTCGAAAACAAAATTCCGCAGGATCTCGCTGCCGGCCGGTGTGTGCGCGACCTCCGGATGAAATTGCACGGCAAAAACACGCCTGGAATCATCCTCGATCGCCGTGATCACATCGCCGGTCGTCGCCGTCGAAACAAAGCCGTCGGGCAGCTTCGTCACATGGTCGCCGTGGCTCATCCAAACATCGAGTTCCCGCGCAAGGCCTTTGAAAAGCCGCGTCTCGCCGCTCAAGACCTTTAGCTTCGCGTGGCCGTACTCGCGTGCGCGTGCCGGCTCGCTCCTGCCGCCGAGATCAACCGCTAGAAGCTGCATTCCATAGCAAATACCAAGGATCGGAACGCCGGCCTGCTCGTAAAAGTCGCTGCTGACCCGCGGTGCGTCATCTTCGGTCACACTTGAAGGCCCGCCCGACAAGATCAAACCCTTCGGCCGTCGTTCGCGGATCGCTTCAACCGAAGTGTGAAACGGTAGGATCTCGCAATAAACACCCTGTTCGCGGACACGCCGGGCGATCAGCTGTGTGTACTGTGAGCCAAAATCAAGAATTAGAATTAGTTCGTGCTGCAAGAAAGGATCGCTCCCTCTGTTTAGTAAAGGAACGATTATACGTGAGAGGCCGTCAATTTGTCAGAAACGGGAGGCTATACGGCCGATCTGCCTTTTTCAGATGCTTGTAGGCATCCTTGATGATCGCCTCGAGTATACCTAATTAGCCGCCACAATGTTCAACGTCCAATAAGCCACCTACCCGCTCAGAAATCTTCCTGAAATCAGCCAGACAAAGTTATTGAACATTGTTTAATACATCGGATACACTCTAGATTGGGTGAGTGCGAACAAATGGACAAACTAAAGTTGGAAGAGAGGGTGGAAAACGCCATTACTGCATTTTTCCAAGATGGATTTGATCTTGATCTACATGAGACTCAATATTCCGGACGGCAATTGACACGAACGGATGACGAGACATTTGTCCAAAAAGTTGAAAGGTCCTCAGAGGTCTTACGAGCGGTGTTTCTGTTCGGACCTGGCGCTATCTCCCTCTTCCTTGCGACCCTCTCGCTGATGCTTTTTTATCCGACGCTCGGAGCCACTTCCCTTGGTATTTTTATGACGGCTGGTGCGGCGTTCTTCACTCTCGCTGGATCTGGCAATATTAAGGACCTGCAGAATTTGGCTATACCGGCGTCGATAATGGTCCTTGCTTTGATCTACTTCGGAATCGCAAAATTTGTAGCGGGAGTTGGAGATTCTGACTTGCTGGTCTTCGCATTTTACCTTCTGCCTGTCGTGTTTATTACCGGAAAGGGAGCTCAAAACTGGGTAAACAGCCGAATCGACGACAACCCCGCCAATTACTTGACACCTAACGCCAAAATCCCTAATCTTTAGGTTCGCCCTTCGCTACGAATTGGGCGTGCCATCATTCCGCAGTAGCTCAATGGCAGAGCATTCGGCTGTTAACCGAAGGGTTGTAAGTTCGAGTCTTACCTGCGGAGCCAATATAATCAATAGCTTACGGACGCCAACACGGCGTCCGTTTTGCTTTTTGTGAAATGGCGGCCGCGTCACAACGTCCTGGATTTTAGCATTCTGCCACGATTTCAAATTCCTTGTTCGGCGATAGGTATCGAATCGTTCGATCCGTGATACTTGGAAGGCCTAATCTTGCTTCACCCAAAACCACTAAAGCGCTCTATGTCATTGAATTACAAGGGCTTTTTGCTTCACTCTAAAACTAACATAGTGCCTTAAAGAGACACGAGTTTTTTGGGATCTTGTGGAATTTGGTTGTGGGGTTGACAAGCTACGGCTATTTTCCTGATAATGTGTTGGTTTTCAAATATTAATTTATAGCGTTCGCTGGGCGGAACGCGGTCGATCAAAAATGCAAATACTCCCGCGTGCGGCGTCTGCCGCATTTTGTGTTTTACTGCTCTTTTTTGCCTTCAACACAATTCAAGCTGCGACACGGACGAGTATTGGTTCGGGTGCGTGGAACTCACCGACCACGTGGCTTGGTAATACTATTCCGCAATCGGGCGACAACGTAACGATCGCTACTGGCACTACCGTAGCTCTGAACTTTGACGAAAATCTGGGCAGTAACGCGAGCATCACGGTCCAGAGCGGCGCAGTGCTCGACCTGCAGTCGAACCTTTTGACCGCAGGACAATTTGTCGCGGTAAATGGCAGCTTGGTTCGTCAGAGCGGGACCCGCACCAACCCGGCGACCCAAGCTGCTTCGATCCAACTTGCGCCGAATAGCACGTACGAATATTACGGCACGAACACGAGCCTCGGGGGCACGCGTCCGACCTACGGGAATCTCACAGTTGCCACATCTGCGAGCACAGGTAGCAACGGCAGCATCCAAACCTCGTTGACCGTGCTTGGGACGTTTACGCTAAACCTCGACAACTCAAGGGAGTTAACTCTCAGGTCCGGGGCCAACACCAGTTTTGGCTCGCTTGTGATCGAGCGCGGGGTTTTCGTTGTAAACGGCACGTCGGGCACGGCGACCCTTAACATCAACGGCGACGTCACGATTTTGCCCGGCACCGGCGTCCTTCGCGGGACAAATAGCACAGGGCATGCCGTCCTAAATATTGGCGGCAGCTTAACAAACAATGGAGCGTTTCAACAGGACCGTGGCAGCAGCACAGCTAACTTTACTGTCAACCTGAACGGAGCGAGCGCGCAGCATATTTCCGGGACGAATCCTATCGCTTTCGAGCACTTGACGGTCAACAATTCGGCGGGCGTTGTGTTCGATCGCGATGTCCAAGTCGATAAGACTTTGACCCTCACGTCCGGATCGATCGACAGCAGCGACCATACACTTTCACTTGGCTGCACCACGACGATCGCGAACGCAGGCGAAGCGCGTTATGTAGCGGGCTACTTGGCGAAGAATGTTTGTGCAACAGGAGCTTTTACGTTTCCGGTCGGCACCGACAGTGGTTATTCGCCAGTTTCCGTTAACGTCAGTTCCCTATCAACGAATCCGTCAACGCTTACCGTCGCCGCATTCAACGGTCCGGGGCCGGGAGTCGAGCCGGCAAATTCCGTCACGCGTTTCTGGAATGTTGTCGAGGACGGCGATCTCACTGCCGACCTCACATTCGCGTATCGAGACGCAGATGTTACAACGCCGGCAGCGGAATCTAGCTTCTCCCTTGTTAAGAAAGAAGGAAATGCTGTACCGACCGTTGTTTGTACCGGCTCGGGCTGCATCGACGCAGCTGCAAATACTGCGTCGGCGAGCGGCGTTTCAACCTTTTCTCGTTGGTCTATCGGGATGCCGCTTGCTCCATCGTCGGCAGAAGCAATGGTCACCGGACGGATCCTAACGGCAGAAGGCAGGGCTATCGACGGAGCATTTATTACTGCTATAGGAACGGATGGGCGGGTGCGTTGGGCGATCTCAAATCAGTTCGGCTATTACAGCTTTCGCGGCCTTACGGCGGGAGAGATATACACGCTCTCGATCCGCTCAAAAAACTACACCTTCGAGCCTTCCGTTCGCGTCGTGACGCTAAACGACGCAGAATCTCACCTCGATTTCATCGCAACCGCCCGATGATCCGGTCATAGAACGATCTGTCCGCGGGAAAGCTTTTGCTTCTCGAGGTCGCCTAGTGCGGCAAACGCGAAATTCTCCGTTCGAAAAAACTCGTGCGCGATCTCAAGCAGCTGCGCTCTAGTTACCCGGTCGATGTTTGCAAGCGTCTCTTCGACAGGGATCTGCCTGCCGAAGGTCAATTCCTGCGCCGTTGCCGATGCGGCTCTCGCCAGCGAATCCTCAAGACTCAGTAGGATCGATGCTCGCGCAGTGTCTTTTGAGAGTTCGAGTTCATCTTCAGAAACGCCGTCCGTGAGAACCGAGCGAAGTTCCGCGATGCTCAGGTCGAGTGCCTCGCAAAGCTGTTCAGGCGATGTGGCCGCAAACAGCACAAAAACACCGCAATCGCGATAAAGGTTCGCCGCCGAACCGACGCTGTAAGCAAGGCCGCGTTCTTCTCGTATCGACTGCCAGACACGGCTTGAGGTGCCGCCGCCGATGATGTTTGCAAGAAGATCGGCCGCGTATCTGCGATCGTCCTGGGCAGATGGAAAAGGCGTAGAGAGAATGAAGTGGGCTTGTTC
Source organism: Acidobacteriota bacterium (assembly GCA_019639195.1). Classification (GTDB taxonomy): domain Bacteria; phylum Acidobacteriota; class Blastocatellia; order Pyrinomonadales; family Pyrinomonadaceae; genus OLB17. The sequence continues at coordinate 483,605 of JAHBSI010000001.1, forward strand.
GAGGTCTCTGCGGTTGCGGACGATAAACGGTGAGGCTTGCGTGGCCGTTTCTCTCGTTATCTTAGAGTCGCCGCGAGGCCGGCTGCCGAAGTACTGTGCGGCAAGCGACACGATCTGCTCGTGCTCGACATTGCCCGCCGCGGTAACGATCAAATTCTCCGGCGTAAATGATCGGTCGAAATACTCACGCGTGCGTCTGGGGTCGAACGATCTGACCGACTTCGGCGTTCCGGTGATCGGCCTGCCGAGAGCGTTGTCGGGAAAGAGTGCGGTATTGAAGATCTCACCGAGCTGCTCTTCGGGCACGTCGTCGGTCATCTTCATCTCCTCGATGATGACGTTCTGCTCGGCTTCGAGATCCGTTGCGAGGAAGCGCGGTTCCGAGAGCATATCCGCGATGAGATCGAATGCCTCGCCCACTTTGTCATCAACCACCTTTATGACAAAGCCGGTCTCTTCGTGTGTTGTAAAAGCATCGAGATTCCCGCCGAGGCGATCCTGTTCGATCGCGATATCGAGCGTCGAACGCCTCTTCGTGCCCTTAAAAACAGCGTGCTCAATAAAATGGCTTATGCCGTGCCATTCGCTGGCCTCATCCCGAGCTCCAACGCGAAAGAGAAAGCCAAGAGCGGCCGAACGCACACCTTCCATTCGATCCGTCAGGACGGCCAGGCCGTTCTCAAGGCGTGTTTCAGAGATGTTGCAGAAATTGCCGGCCGTCATATTCTTTCCTTCAAAACACTTGATAATAGCAAGCGGACGGGCGAATGGATATTCGACATATAAGGTTCCGATTGACAAAAAGTATGAAATTTTGCGAAAGTTAGTGATTACTTACTAACATACGGGCCTTTATCGAGTTTTAATGAGCGAAGACAGTAATAGGGAAGAGATCGGCGACGTCGAGGGCGACGAGACAGAGCAGCATTTAGAAGAATTACCGACCGGAAAGCCAAACGGCAAACGCCGCAGGATATTCATGATCGGCGGTTCTGTTCTGTTGGTGCTTGCCGTCGGCGGCTTCATCTACTGGCTTTACGCACGTCAATTTGAATCGACCGACGATGCATTCATTGATGGCGATGTCGTTCAGATAAGCCCAAAGGTTTCCGCATATGTCGAAAAGGTCTTTGTCGAAAGCAATCAACTCGTACATAAAGGAGACGTTCTCGTCCAATTGAATACGGCCGACCTCGAGGTAAAGCTCGAAAAGGCTCAGGCCGACCTTCAAAACGCAAAAAGCCAATACGAAAAGGCAGTTGCAAGCTCAACGCTTACAATAAGTTCCACAACCGCAGCCCGCACACAGGCGACCTCAAACGTTGCGACCACAACGAGCGCCGTTGAGCAGAGCCGACTTGCGGCGGCCAGCCGACGTTCTCAGATCACACAGGCCGAGGCGGCGGTAAAGACCGCCCTTGCTGAGCTCTCAAAGGCCCGTGCACAGGTCGCACAGCCCGAGGCCGATACTCGCCTTGCTCAGCTCGAATCCACCCGCAGAGAGACTCTATTTGCAAAGGGAGACATTTCTCAGCAATCGCTCGACCAGGCGCATAACGTACTGCTGAACGCGCGTTCACGTCTGGACGCGGCTCAAAAGGCGGTCGAGAGCGCAAATTCCCGTGTAAATGAGGCTCGCGCAAATGTTGCGACCGCAAATGAGAATTATCGTCAGGCTCTTGCAGGGATCGATGTCAGCCGTGCCCAACTGGGTGAATCTAAAGGACGGCTTCAGCAGGCGGACACGGCTCCGCAGCAGGTCGATGTGAGCGAATCGCAGGTTCAGACGGCCCTTGCCGCCCAGAATGCGGCCGAGGCGGCTGTACATCAGGCCGAGCTTGACCTTTCCTACGCAAAAATAACGGCACCCGAGGACGGCTACGTGACGAAGAAGAACGTTCTCGTCGGCCAGCTTGTTCAGGTCGGGACGCCATTGATGGCACTTTCACGTTCAAACGAGGTTTGGGTCGTCGCAAATTTCAAGGAGACACAGCTTGAATTGATGCGCGTCGGCCAACCGGTCGATATAAAGGTCGATGCGTATCCGGGCGAAGCGTTTCGCGGCAAGGTCGAGAGCTTTCAGGCCGGTACGGGTTCGCGGTTCAGCCTTTTGCCGCCGGAGAACGCCAGCGGCAATTTCGTAAAGGTCGTCCAGCGTGTGCCGGTAAAGATCGTCTTTGATTCACCGCCGGATAAGGTCCATCTGCTTGCACCCGGAATGAGTGTCGAACCGTCGGTGAAGGTTCGCTGATGCCCGGGCAAGATCCTCAGCAATGGGTTCCGAGCTTCAACCCGTGGCTTGTTGCCGTCTCGGTAATGCTTGCTACGGTGATGGAGATCCTGGACACGTCGGTCGCGAACGTTGCGTTGCCGCATATCGCAGGCAATCTTTCTGCAACTACAGAAGAAGCTACCTGGGTCCTTACAAGCTACCTGATCTCGAACGCGATCATCCTCCCGGCAACCAGCTGGATCAGCAAGTACATCGGCCGCAAGAAATTCCTCATTATCTGTATTGGAGTTTTCACCCTGGCGTCGGCACTTTGCGGAGCGGCACCAAGCCTGTCGATATTGATCGTCGCTCGTGTCCTTCAGGGAATGGGCGGCGGAGCTTTGCAGCCGATCGCGCAGGCAGTTCTTCTCGAGAGTTTTCCGCCGGAAAAACGCGGAGCGGCGATGGCTTTGTACGGAATGGGCATCGTCGTTGCGCCGATCATCGGCCCGACGCTCGGCGGCTGGATCACGGACAATTACTCCTGGCGTTGGATCTTCTACATCAATCTTCCCATTGGTGCGCTGGCCGCTTTTATGGCGAACTCGTTCGTCGAGGACCCTCCGTATCTTCGGGAGCAAAAGCCGGGCAGGATCGACTACACAGGCTTTGGGTTGATGGCGCTTGGGCTTGGTGCTCTTGAATTAACTCTCGACCTTGGCGAACAGCGCGACTGGTTCGAGTCCGGCCTCATTTGTTTCACGGCGGCTGTCTCCTTTCTCTCGCTCTTGAGTTTCGTTATTTGGGAGATCTACACGCCCGAGCCGATCGTGAACCTTCGGGTCTTTTTGAATCGAAACTTTGCAGTTGCGTGCGGACTGATCGCGACGGTGGGCATCGTCCTATACGCCACAACTGCGCTCTTACCGCTCTTTCTGCAGACATTGATGGGCTACCCGGCAGTTTTGAGCGGCGAGGCCGTCAGTCCGCGGGGCATTGGCGCGATCGTCTCTATGGTCGTTGTCGGGCGCCTGATCCCGAAGGTCGATACGCGCTATCTTGTGCTATTCGGATTCTCTCTGCTTGCGTATTCGATCTATCTTTTCACCGGCCTCAACCTCGATATCACGATGAGCAGCATCGTCTATCCGATGATAGTAAGCGGCTTTGCGCTCGGATTCGTCTTCGTACCGCTTACAACGCTGTCCGTCGCCACACTCCCACAGCGTGAGATCGGCAACGCGAGCGGCGTTTACAACCTGATGCGTAATACGGGCGGAAGTATCGGTATCGCGATCATGACGACGCTTCTCATACGCAATCAGCAGCTTCACCAAACAGTTCTGACCGCCCACGCCAATCAATATAATCCGGCCTTTCAAATGGCGGTCGAGCAGATTCGTCAAGGCATTGCCGTCGGACTCGATCAGGCGACCGGAACTTACCAGGCCTACGGACTGATCTACCAATTGATCGTGCGGCAGGCGGCCGTCCTCGCCTACAACGACGATTTTTGGATCCTCACCGTACTTTGCTGTGTTTGCATTCCGGCCGTTCTTCTCTTCAAAAAGGTAAAGAATGCACGCCCTGCCGTCGGAGCTCACTAGGTGCTTATCTATTGATGATCGCTTCTCTGCGCACTCTTTCGGTGCATTTTTTGCGTGTAAATACTTGATTCCAAAGCAAAGGCAATGTACATTTCCGAGAGCACTTTCCCCTTTTGTTCGTCAGCAAGAAAAATAGGAGATCTCGTTTAGAATGGAGAATCCGTTTCTAAAAAACTTTCGCTCGTATATTCCCGATTCTGCCAAGCTGCGTGAATTAACGCCGCTGCCGCTGCTTGTCGGTTCGATCTTAGGGATCATTTTCGGCGCATCGTCGCTCTATCTGGTCCTTAAAACAGGGCTTACCGTTTCTGCGTCAATACCCGTTGCGGTCATCGCGATCACGCTTTTCCGACTGCTCTCGAAGATCGGTATGCGGGATGCAACGATCCTCGAAGCCAACATTATGCAGACGGCCGGCAGTGCCGGCGAGTCCATCGCGTTCGGTATCGGCGTAACGATGCCGGCGATCATGATCCTTGGCTTCGACCTTGAGTTGACACGCGTGATGCTCGTTGCCGTAATGGGCGGCCTGCTCGGCATCTTGATGATGATCCCGCTAAGGCGTGCTCTCATCAAAGATCAGCACGGCATCCTGAAATATCCGGAGGGCACGGCCTGCGCCGAGGTTCTAAAGGCCGGTGCCTCAACAGAATCTCGCGAAGCCTCGCACGAAGCCGACAAGAGCGCTGACGACAGCGCGGCCCTTCAAGGCGGCAAGATCATCACGATCGGATTTATTTTCGGGTTCTTATTCAACTCGATAATGAAGGTCCTTTTCTTCTGGAAAGAATCGCCGGGCTACGATTTCTCCAAGTCCGGCTATAACGGAGGCACAATAAACTCCGACAACGATCCGACGCTTCTCGGTGTCGGATACATCATTGGCCCTCGAGTCGCCGGCCTGATGATGGGCGGAGGCGTGCTCTCGTACCTTGTCCTGATCCCGATGATCAAACTTTTCGGTGCCGCGGTGCCCACGCCTGTTGCCCCGGAACTCAGCAAGACGATCTCAGAACTATCACCTTCCGGCATTAGAAGTGCCTATGTGCTTTACATTGGTGCAGGTGCGGTCGCGATGGCCGGCATCATTTCGCTTGCGCGCAGCTTGCCGACGATCATCCATGGCCTTAAGGCCGGATTGGCCGACCTTCGCGGTGGTGCGGGCGCCGATGCATCGAACGTTCCTCGTACGGACAAGGACATCTCGATGAAATGGGTGGCCGCGGGAATGATCGGCCTTCTGGCCGCGATCCTTCTTTTCCCACAGCTCGGACTCAGCATATTTGTTCACCCGTTCGTATCGATCTCGGGTGCCTTGCTCATCCTCGTTCTCGGCTTCCTGTTCGTAACGGTTTCGTCGAGGCTGACGGGTGAGATCGGTTCGTCGTCGAACCCGATCTCGGGAATGACGGTCGCAACGCTCCTCATCACGTGCCTCGTGTTTCTTGGCCTTGGATGGACACAGCCTGATCCGTATTTTGTGACCGCACTTTCGATCGGCGGCATCGTCTGTATCGCTTCGTCAAATGGCGGCACCACGTCGCAGGATCTAAAGACCGGCTTCTGGGTCGGCGGTACGCCGTGGCGACAGCAGATCGCGATCCTCGTCGGTGCTTTAGCATCGGCCCTTGTCCTCGGCGCACTTCTGATCTTCCTGAACAGCTCGCGTACGTACTTCCAAAAGGTCGCGGCCGATACGCCTGAAGCGAGCATCGTTCTCACCGAAGACAAGCTCTTCCGACAAGACGGCAAGCTCCAGAGCGAGCGCGTTGGCGGAAAATATGCCGAGACCGACACGGCAACCTATCGTGTTTGGCAGAATACTGACCCCGCAGAAGGCCAGGTCGGCAAGTATCTCGTCAACGACCAGGGAAGGCCCGTTTACTTTGTAGATCCGGGCATCAACGGCATTTTGAAGGTCGATGACGAAGGCCGTCCGCTCGAGCGTTACGATGCCCCGAAAGCCACGTTGATGAGCTACATCATCAAAGGCGTGCTCGGACAGAACCTGCCGTGGGGCCTTGTTATATTGGGCGCTATGCTTGCGGTCGTGCTCGAGCTTTGCGGAGTTCCGTCGCTGGCATTTGCGGTCGGCATCTATTTGCCGATATCGACGTCATCGCCGATCTTCATTGGCGGCGTCGTACGTTATCTGGTCGATATCTTCCTCCGACGCAAGCTCGCCGGAAAGGATCTTACCGAAGACCAGATCACCGCAGAAACAGACAAATCGAACGGCGTCCTGTTGGCCTCGGGCTATATTGCGGGCGGTGCGATCGCCGGTATCCTGATCGCGATATTCGCAGTGGTGCCGTGGCTGAAACACTTCCAGGAAGGAATGGAGAAGTGGTCTGAGGGCGTAAATCCCTTCTTTAAGGGTGATGCGGCCGACCTTCTCGGTATCCTGCCGTTCCTCGGTCTTGCGGTGATCCTTTACCTCGTAGGCCGCGAACTCTGGTTAAAAGGTAAAACACTCGATTAAAAAGTGTTTTACTTTACTTTGAGCGACACGCTATACTGTCGAGGTAAAGCGTGTCGCTTTATCTTTTGCGGCTCCCAAGACCCCTGGAAGATTCGCTCGTACCCTAATGTCTGTTTCGTTCGGCAAAAACTCACCCTTTAGTTTTGTAAGGCGCGCCGGGTTAGCGCTTGTATCAGGCAGTATTTTGCTTGTTTTTTCGTGTTCGACCGCTGAATCAAAGGACGCCGCTCCGAACTCTGCCCCTTCGGCGGTCAACTCTGCGGCCGAGAAACCTGCGGCGCCTCGCGGAGCCACCATCGAGATCGAGGCGGGCGGACCGGCAGACACGGTTCGCACATTCTACAAGCTCTTGCGGGAGAAGAAGTTCCGCGACGCTTTATTCCTTACGAATCTTCGCCCCGCCATCGAGAGCCTTAGCGAGATGGAGCTTAAGGACTTCGCGATAGACTTCGAAGCGATCGCGGGCTCGATACCGACCGAGATCGAGATCAACGGAGAGATCGTCTCGGGCGACAACGCGACCGTCACCGCAAATCTGCCCGATCCGGACAATGATTCGCAATATAAGCTTCAGAAGGTCGAACTAAAACGGGTCGATGGAGTTTGGATCATCCAAACAGCGGACGCAGAGGCCGAAGAACGCATTCGAAAAGAAGGCAAGAATTACTTTTATAACCTGCGGATCGAAACCCACGAGGAAGAGGCGAAGATCATGCTTGAGCGGATCGCAAAGGCGCAGGTCGCCTACGCGATCCAGCACGACAATAATGTAGCCGACCTGAACGCCCTTATCTCTGCAGGCCTTCTGCCGCCCGATGTAACGTCGAGCGCTTCCACAGGCTACAACTACGCACTTACCATCTCGGAGAACAAGAGACGATACACGGCAACGGCCACTCCGGCAGAATACGGGCGTTCCGGCAAGCGTTCTTTCATTCTTGAGATCGACAAAGCAGGCCTTCCCCACGTGAAAGGCAAGGACAATAACGGCAAGCCGCTCGAACCCGAACCGGTAAAGCCATAAGAGGCGACTTCGCCTCGCGGAGTGTTAGCAAAATGATTCGCTCGATCATCAACAAGTTTAGCCGCTCCCTTTCTGAAAGATTAGTAGCTCCGCGTCGCGCATACGCCGCTCCGATGCGCGTTTGGTTCGAGCCTGGCATTGATGACCAGCGACAGCGAGAACTCGCCCGCAATGCCGCCATTGCCGGCGAGACCGTCGATCTGAGCCGGACAGGCATCGCATTTCTCACGCCCGCGATCCGCATTCAGGAAAAATATTTCGTCGGTCACGAACGGACGCTGAACGTCGAGATCGACCTTCCGAGCGGACGGATCGAGATGAAGGTCCTCGGCTGCCGCTACGAAAAGACCGAGATACACCTATCCGTTGATCGATACCTGATCGGTGCAAAGATCGTTTCGATGAGCGATAACGCACGCGAGGCCTATGAGCATTTCGTTCGGTTCGGAAGTCGTCGGAAATCGCCTCAGGCGCGCGCCGTAAAGGCAAATACAGATTAAGGCCTCAGGAGATCGGATCCGTGCACGTCCGCTTGTCTTAAGCGGGCGTTTTTGTTTTGCGCCTCGCCATTTTGGTTTAATTGTTCTTATATGAGCAAAAAGGTCGGTATCGGTATCATCGGGACGGGTTTTGCACGGACGACGCAGATCCCGGCGTTTGCACGAGTCGAAGGTGCTTTCATTGCCTCGGTCGCGAGCCATTCACTCGAGAATGCACGCACAACTGCAGAGGCGAGCGGCGCGGCACATTTCACTGCCGACTGGCGGGAGACGGTCGCACATCCCGACGTCGATCTTGTCTGCATCACAACTCCGCCTCTTTATCATTGCGAGATGACGCTTGCGGCCCTTGAGAACAACAAACACGTACTTTGCGAAAAGCCGATGGCTATGAACGTTGCCGAAGCTGAACAAATGTGTGCAGCCGCTCGTGATAAAAATGTGCTTGCTCTGATCGATCACGAACTTCGTTTTCAGGACGGGCGGCAAAAGGCTTTTGCAATGCTCCGAGACGGGAAGATCGGAACGATACGGCACGTCAAGGCTTTCTTCCGTGCACCGCATCGCGGCGATCCGAATGTTGCGTGGAACTGGTGGTCCGATAAAGACTCCGGCGGCGGTGCCCTTGGTGCGATCGGCACACACGTGATCGATTCGTTCAACTGGCTCTTGGGTACGTCGATATCGCGTGTCTTCTGCCAGCTCGAGGCTCAGATAAAGACTCGCGTCGATAAGGACGGAGTTAGCCGTGCCGTGACCTCCGATGACGAAGTAAATCTCGTGCTTCGATTTGCCGACTCAGACCTTACCGCGGACACGACCGGCGTCGTTTCCCTTTCGATGACCGAAGGCCCTAGCTACAAGAACATGCTCGAACTGCACGGTTCCCTTGGCTCGATGAAGATCGACGCGATCGGCGGCCTTTCAGTTGCACCTCGCGGCGAGAAACGCTGGCAGATGGTCGATACTGATGCGGGTGAAACTATCGAAGGCATCGCGGACACAGGCTTTGCTCGCGGATTTGTGAGCTTTGCACCAAAGCTTATCGAAGCGATCCGCGACGGCAAAACTTCGATCGAGTACGCCGCAACATTCGAGGACGGCCTTGCCGTCCAGCGTGTGATCGATGCGGCACATGAATCGAATATCTCGGGCAAAGCTATCGAGATCTAGAGACGTTTGGCTCGACGTGCCGCCTTCGCAAGCAGCGAAAGCGTCGAGCGGTCCGAATCAAACACGGAATTCAATCCCTGCTCTTCCATCGGCGGATCTCCTGTGAACGCGTCGCCTGCTTGCCATATAAAGTCCGGGTGTTCTGCGCGCCCAAGCCCCGCAAATGCCCAGAAGTTCACGCCCGCGACCGTGCCATTCTTCCCGGTGCCAAGGTTCGAAAGAATGAGTTCGAAGTATTTGTCCCTCAACCTCGTCGTAGAGCTCCTGTCAAAGCTCCGGCCATCTCGCGGAAATCCAAACTCCTCGATCACGAACGGCTTCCCGAGTTTGTGGGCCACCGCAAGGTTCGCGTCGATATACTTGCGCGTCTCATTCTCGGCATTTGCCAATGCCTTTTCGAGATCGTTGTCGGCAAGCCATCCCCAGTTCTTCGGCCAGATATGGATCGTGATGTAATCGATGTTCTTGTCGGCGTGCACTTTCTCAAAAAGTTCGATGCTCTCCGTTCCGATGTATCCTTCGTGCCCGATCGTGATCAGATGCTGCGCATCAAGCGTCCGAATGAGCGACGAAGTTTCTCTTAAGAACTTTACGTAGGCGTCATTTGCGCTCGGCCGCATCGGACGCGGTTCATTCGCGATCTCCCACGCCATTATCGTCGGATCGTTGACGTATTCGATGCGATTCACGCTGTTGCGACGTGAGATCACCTTTGCCGCCTGCGTCTGATACGCCGCGATACACGGCCCGCAGGCATAGAATTCCTTCACGGTGTCGCGGAGTTCGTCCCAGCTTGGCTTCCTCGTTGTCAGTGTCGGGTCGATCCGTTTCTCCCAAAGCAGATATTGTTGAAAACCGCCGCTCCATTCCCAATTGTTGCTTAGGTAAATGACCGCACGCATATCGCGTTTGCGCATCTCGGCAAGAAGCAGATCGAGACTCTTAAGCGAGTCTTCATCAAACTTCCCCTTCTCCGGCTGGAGCGGCGGCCCAACACGCGTAATGCCATTTAGAAGGCCTTCGCCCTCTGCGCCGGCGAGAACGCGAAGGTTGTCGATACCAAGCCGTTTAAGTGTATCGAGTTCCCGACGCAGACGCTCTATGCCGCGGCGTTTTTCGCTCTCTCGACCGAGAAGCGAACCATACCAGTAGTTTGCGCCGACATAATAGTAACGCGCACCTCGGATAACGAAGTTCTCACCGCGAACCCCGACAAAACCCGAATCCGCTAGGCATACGCTCGTAAGTATGATCAGCAGAACGGCGACGCTAAACGCTCTCGCTATTTTCATTTGAACTAAAACCTCGATTAGTAAGCCGGACCGCAAGCACGAATAACGCTATCACGATCGCAGGAGAAAGCAGGACAAATGCATGTTCGCGAAGTTGCGTCAGGTCATTCGCCGCCGCAAGCATATTCCCAAGGCTCGGCTCCGGCTCCTGCAAACCGACGCCGAGAAACGACAGCGTTGCCTCCGCCAGCAAAAATGCAGGAAGTATCAGCGTTGCCTGGGTAAGGAGCGGACGTGCGATGTTCGGCAGGATATGCCGGACAAGAATGCGGCCGCCGCTTACGCCTGAGATGCGTGCGGCAGTTATGTAATCAAGCGTTCGCGTTCGCTTTACGAGACCACGCGTTAGCCGCGTCATTTCCGCCCAGCCGGTAAATGTAAAGAGTCCCACAAGCAGAATTGCTGCGGTAAACGGCGGCAGTTCGAGCGGAAACGCAACTCGTGCGGCAAGGATCACGATCATCGCAGGCAGCGAGATCACCGCATCGGCAACGCCCGCAATAACAGTATCTAGAACCTTGCCCGCATAACCACCGACAAGACCGAGTGCGACCCCCAAAAGGCTCGCAAAGATCGCTCCGATCGTGCAGACGATCAACGAAAACCGTATTGCCGTCAGCAATCTCGATAGACGGTCGCGGCCAAGGGCGTCAGTTCCCAGGAGGTTCATCTGAACTTCATCGCTGCTCGTTCCAAAAAGATGGCGTTCAAGCGGAATGAATCCGAACAGATGATAGCTGTAACCCTTTGTAAAAAGTTCGGCCTTCGCGCTCATCGCCGTGTCCGGCTCATAGGTTTGCCGCAAAGCATCGGTCATCTTCGACGCAAAAACTCTCGGCATGACTGTGATGCGGCCATCTTCATTCTTGAACGACAGCGTGGAGATCGGCGCATTCGGCTGATCCCTCGATTGTGAAGCGTAGTCGTAAGGAGCAAGAAAGTCCGCAAAGATCGCAACAAATACAAAGCATCCGGCGAGCGCGAGGCCGGCCTTTGTCGCGAGCGAGAGATGTGATCCGCCGAGTCTGTTCTTCACTCGGCCTCCGACGCTTTTATGCGTTTATCGTTGACGAACTGCAGCACTTCAGCAAGCGTATTTCCCGCCCAGACAGCGAGGCTGACGATCACCATCACACCCATCAGCAGCGGGATATCACGATTTCTGACGGCTGTTACCGTCAAGGAACCGATACCCGGACGGCCGATCACGGTCTCGACGATCACCGAGCCGCCAAGCAAGGCCCCCAGCGAGAGGCCAAAAAGCGTAAGTGCGGGATTGATCGCCGCACGCAATGCGTGCCGCAGAATTATCACGATCTCACTCAGGCCTTTTGCTCGTGCGGAGCGTACAAAATCTTCCTGCATTGCATCGCTGAGGCTCTGGTTGAATTGGGCCAGGAGCACTGCGACGAGCGGTACCGCAAGCGAAACAGCCGATAGCCAAAAAACGGATGTGATCGCCCCGGCGACCAGTATCGCGAGTGCAAAAAGCGAGATCACGATCCTCGGCGTCGATGCGAAAATGAGGATCACTGCGTCCGTAAATGCAGAGATCGACCGAAGACGAAAACGTGCGTTCAAAACCGAAAGTCCGACCGCGATCAGACAAGCAATACCGATCGCCGCGAAAGCAAGAACCGCCGTTGACCAGAACCTCGCAAGAACAAGTTCGGTTACCGGCACTTGATAGTAAAACGACTCCCCGAGGTCGGCTTTAACCGCTGAGGCAAGCCACGATCCGTATCGTTCGACCACAGGGCGATCGAGGCCGTAGGAGGTCCGCAATCTTTCGATCGAGGCGCCCGACACCTGGGGATTCTCGCGCAGCGACGTGAACGCATCGCTGCCCGCCGAGGACAGCAGGAAAAACGCTGCCGCCGACGTTATCAGCAGAAGCAGAATTCCCTGAACGATCTTGCGTACAAAAAACTGAAACACGGTGAAAAAAAGGTCGAGTGCCGAAACTCTCAGCACGCCGATATTCTCAACTATTAACACTTGATTTTCAAAGTATCGGGTATAATGTTCTACATTCCTCACCAGTTGACCGCGAATAATACAGAACAATGATGACCAGACTATTCCTTCTTTGCCTGACGATCGTCTCTTTGCTCTCCGCGTGCGGCGCACCGGCAACCAATACAACGCCGACCGCGGCCGTACCGACGCGTGGGGGCCAGCTCGTCTATCGACTAAGCACCGCTCCGACGACGTTCAACTATTTGATGGCGAAGGATGAAGCGACGATCGAGACGGCGTTCTATATGTTGACAAGCCGCCTCGTTGATATCGACCACCGCACGCAAGCATATGTGCCAGGCCTGGCCGAATCCTGGAAGCGTGAAGATGACGGCGTCACCGTCGATGTCAAGCTGCGCGATGGTGCGAAATTCTCAGACGGCTCGGAGATAACTGCTGACGATGTCGCATTCACTTTTGCCGCGATCTACGACGAGAAAACGAACTCGCCGGCGTGGAAAGGTGCGATGACGGTCGGCGAAAACAAGCAGATCGCGGTCAAGGTCATCGATAAACTGAATCTAAAGCTCGTCTTCCCGCAGAAGGTGGCCGCCGTCGAGAACTACTTGATAAATGTCGGCGTTCTGCCGGCAAAAACTCTCAAGCCCGCACTCGATGCCGGTACGCTCGCCGAAGCCTGGAGCTTGACCTCCAACCCGAAGTCTATCGTTTCAAGCGGTCCTTTCGTTGTTGAATCTGCGGCTGTCGGCGAACGTCTGACGTTTGCCCGCAACCCGAACTACTGGAAGAAAGATGCGGCGGGAGTGCAGCTGCCTTACCTCGACAAGATCTCTTTCGACGTCATTTCTGACCAGAATGCGGCGTTCGCACAGCTCGAGCAAGGCAAGGTCGATGCCGTCGATCGGATCCGGCCTTCGGATTTTGCATCGCTCGGCAAGCCGGGCTCGCCGATCAAGGCTCTCGATGTCGGCCCGGGAATGAGCACTGACCACATCTTCTTCAACCTGAACAAGACGGACGCGAAGGGCAAGGATCTTGCATCCTCGCCTAAATACGCGTGGTTCTCGGACGTAAGGTTCCGAACGGCGATCTCGAAGGCGATCGACAAGAAAACGATAGCGGAGACAACGCTCCGTGGGCTTGCAACGCCGATGGGCAGCTTCGTTTCGCCGGGCAATAAGATGTGGCTCAATAAAGACATCTCTGCGGATACTTATGATCCTGCGGGAGCCGCTCAACTCCTCACGGATGCCGGCTTTGTAAAGAAAGGCACTGAACAAGCACCCGAACTTTATGATGCAAAAGGCAACCGTGTCGAGTTCACTCTGCTCGTCGGCGTCGAGAATCAACCGCGAAATCTCGCGGCGGCCGTTATTCAGGAAGACCTTTCAAAACTCGGCATCAAGATGCAGGTCGCTCCCGTCGAATCAAAAGACATTACCGCTCGCTGGAGTACAACTTTCGATTATGAGGCGATCTTCCTCGGGCTTTCCGTCAGCGATATGGAGCCTTCGTCGATGGCGGCTTTCGTTGAGAGCAGCGGTGCGGTGCATCAATGGGCACCGATGCAAAAGACGCCGGCGACCGAGTGGGAAGCTCGTCTCGACAAGCTCTTTGATGAGCAGGCAGCTGAAACTGACACCGCAAAACGCAAAGCTCTCTTTGACGAGATACAGAAGATCGTCGCGGACGAAATGCCGGTGATTCCCGTCGTAACGCGTCATGCGGTTTCGGCCGCAAACATCCGTATCGGAAATATAGCGCCAAGCCCGATGCTTCCTTATTCGCTTTGGAATGTTGACGAGCTTTTCGTCAGTCAGTAGGTGTGTGTGCCTGATCTGCGTATGGGATCGGATCGCTAACGCCCGCGAGATGGAAACCTCGCAGCCGCAGTGCACACGAATCACACGTGCCGCACGCGCGATCGCGGCTGCGATAGCACGACCACGAAAGTTCAAGCGGAGCCGCGAGCTCGATCCCTTTTTTGACGATCTCGGCCTTTGAAAGATGGATTATAGGCGTGCGGATCTCGATACGGGTTTCGGGTTTCGTGCCCGCATCTATTGCCGCCTGGAACGCTTCGTAAAACTCAGGCCGGCAATCGGGATAGCCGCTCGAATCTTCCGCGACGGCGCCGACATAGACCGCATTTGCTCCAAGCACCTCGGCCCAGCTCGCCGCGATCGCAAGCATATTTCCGTTACGAAACGGCACGTACGTGTTTGGGATCGTCGTGCTCTGAAGATCCGCCTCGCCGACCGAGAGCGTCTCATCCGTTAGCGAAGAACCTCCGATCTTTGCGAGATGCTCGATCGAAACATCAAGCCGGTCTTTCACGCGATAATGGTCCGCTATATCGTTGAATGCTTTTCGCTCTCGCTCCTCGGTAAGCTGTCCATACGAAATGTGCAGAAAGGCGACCTCGTCGCATTCCTTGCGGGCGATAGCGGCCGTTACGCACGAATCCATTCCACCTGAGACAAGAACTATTGCGGTCATACTGGATAAGCTCAAACGCCCCTCGTCTCGGCTCCCCAAATATATTTGTGCAGCTGCAGATTCAGGCGAATATTGCCATTCATCTTCGCAACCGCCGATGCGATCTCGGCCGTGTCTTTGCAGCCATGCACCGGCGAGATCAGGATCTCTTTTGCACGGTCCGCGAGTTTGTATTCTTTGATCGTCTCCATCGCGAACTGAAGGTCGCGAAGGTCGGCAACAACGAATTTTACTTCATCGCGATCCGGCATTAGCCGTTCGAGATTCGGCCAGTGATTGCGGTCGCTTTCGGTCGAGGCCGGACATTTTACGTCAAGGATCACAGCCGCTCGCGGATCGACATTTTCCGTTGAGACGAATCCTCCGGTCTCGATCAGAACTTCGTAGCCGCGGTCGCAAAGTTCGGTAATGAACGGATAGACATTCTTCTGGGCAAGCGGTTCGCCGCCCGTTACCTCAACAAGTCGGCAGCCAAATTCCTCGAGCTTCTCAAATATCGATGCGAACGCCATTTTCTCACCGCCCGAGAATGTGTATTCGCTGTCGCACCAGATGCACCGCATCGGACAGCCCGTAAGCCGCACAAATGAGCACGGCCGCCCCGCGTGCGAAGATTCGCCCTGGATCGAAAGGAAGATCTCTGTGATGCGAAGCGTTTGGTCGTCGCCGGAAGTCTGCTGCTCCATTACAGTCTTGATGTTACCTTGAACTTTAGAACAACCCGAACCACTGATAAGCATTAAAGACTTCGCCGAGTGCGAAAGACGCAAGGTTAGCGATGATGATGACCGCAAAGGAACGCGTCCAGTTCACGCCCTCCTGCCCGCGAAATGCGAGCCAGAAGATCGCACATTCCGCCACCGGTGCAAAAACTTCCGCAACCATCAGGTAAAGCCATCTAGGCGAGCCAAGGAATATCGCCGGAAGCACGATCACGACGATCGGATATGTGCACGCCGTAAGCCAGACACCGGCCAGCAGCTTTTGCCTGAACGAGAATCTTGAGCCGAGGCCGATAAGCAGTATCGGCGTCTCGATCAGTATCGTAACGAGATAGCCGAACGGCAGAAAGTACCAGAGGTCGCTGAGCGGCAAATTTTGTGTTTGGACGAAGTCCACCTCGTCAAAGAGAAACATCACACCTCAAAGCCTCAGAGCATCTTGACCAGGAACGGGAATTCGGCGAGTACGTGACCGATCGCAAATGCAAAATAGACATCTCTCGCTGTTAGATAATCGACCGAAAAACCCGCCCAAAGGACGAGCGTCAGCGTCACGCTCACGATCAGCATTCCGCCGACGAGCCTCGGCCAGCCATTCACGTTTGAAAAGAGCGGGATCTCGCTCAGCCGCCACGGTATCGCACGTCGGTCAACAAGCGGGATGATCAGCAGCCAGACGAAATAATGGATCGATTCGAGGAAAACGTGCGTTGCTACAAGCAGGTGAGTCGAGATCCCGGGCAGGATCTCGCTGCCAGCGTGCTGAACGATCCGCCAAAAAAGGCCCGTCTCTTCAGAGAGAGCCGGCCGCCCGGCAAGCGACGCCCACAGCATCAGCAGAAATACAGGGATCGATGCGAGGCAGTAATGATAAGCTCTGAGCCATTCGGGACGCGTACGTCGGATCTGCCGTTCGAGAAACCACATCGCAACAAACGGATGTATGTAAACGAGTGCGAGGCTCCAATACAAAGGAGCGATCCATGCCGCCGCCGCGATCAGACATGCTGCGGCGATCGCAGGCGACCAGTCACGCCGCCTTTGACGCCCGCGAAGGTAGAAGAGCGACCCGACCCACAGGATCAAGCCCGTGTTCCAAAAGGCCGCCCAGAGCTGCCAGTTGACACCCGCCCAAAGCCAGTTCCCGCTCGCAAAATAGAGCGTCAGATATGCTGTCGCGAGTACGACCACGCCGCCGATCCCAACCAGATAGTATGTTCGCGATCTTCCCCAACGCACCGGCATTCGCGCCACAAAGTAGCGGAATTCCATAAGGTTGTGCGGGCCGGCAAAAAGGAAGATCGTGATGATCGAGAGCTGCAGCGGAAAAGATCCGATCAATACGACACCAAGCGCACACGCGGCGATGAACGCCATCAAGAAAACGTGTGCGCTCGAGAGCTCGTATCGGTTTACTCGGATCTCCTGCATTTATTCGTGGGGTGCTGCGGCTTCCGGTTGGGGAGCCGGAACTATCAGTGTTGGTCTGTTAACCGAATCAGAGACCTCGAGCTTGATCTTTCCATTAACATACTTGTATTTCTGAACCGCCGGCGAAAAGATGCTGCCGTTGATCTTCCGCGTTTCGATCGGCGGCGCAATGTTGGCATACACAAAAGAAGCAACGCCTCCGCCTGCAAGTATCAATGCGACGGATGCTGCGATCTTGCCTGTGCGTGTCGTAACCTTTCCGGAACGAAATGCCCAGATGCCTGCAAAAAGTATCGCAAGCGAGATAAACGTTCCGCCCACGATCGTCTGTGCTTGTGAGATGCCGCCGACCTTGACCGCAGGCAGCGGTTTCTGTCCGTCGGCCCCAAGTTGAGCGTTGAGTTCGTCAAATTCGGTTCGCGGAATGATAAGCCGTGCTTCTTTCGCTTCTGAGTCGAGGCGGATCATCAATCGGCTGTCGATCGCCGTGTCTTTCTTCGGCTGTGTCGGTGTTCGGTCCGGACGTGCAATATCGCCAAATGCTGAGGCCGCAAAGACCAAAATAGCAAGGACAGATAGATATCGAAATTTCATAGTTAGGAGTTCTCCTGGTGTTAGTGATGGTTTCGGATTATACCGACTCTGTTTGCAGAACGCGAAGATGCTTCGAAGCTTGCGGCTCTGCTGACAATTTGGCCGCAATTGCGATATTATTCTCACATATGCGATCTCAACTTAAACGCTTCATCTCGCAGATGGAACCGAATTCCATCGCGATCATTCCGGCTGCCCACGAACAGACAAGAAGTTACGACACCGAGTTCAAGTTTCGGCAGGACTCTGACTTCTGGTACCTCACGGGTTTTCCCGAGCCGGATGCGATCGCCGTCATCGACAACAGCTCGAAAAAGCCTTTCACGCTCTATGTTCGGCCCCGCGACCCGCTGATGGAGACGTGGTTCGGGCGGCGTTATGGCATCGAAGGGACTTTGAAGCATTTCGGCTGCGATCAGGCGTTCTCGATCGAAAAATTTGCCGGCGACATTGCAAAGCACCTCAACGGACACGACCATATTTACTACCGCTTTTCGGTCGATCGTGCATTGGACGGCCAGATCCTCGACTACTTTACGGAGCAGCGCGTCCGCCGGTTGAAGTCCGCATATCCGCCGCACACGATCTTTGACCCGACGCCGATCATCGGCGAGATGCGTCTTCACAAGGACGCAAAAGAGGTCGAGCTGATGCAGACCGCCGCGACGATCTCCGCACAGGCTCACGTCCTCGCGATGAAGAAAACGAAGCCCGGAATGAACGAATCGCAGGTCGAATCGCTCATCGAAGCCTATATGCGTGATAAAGGCGCAAGCGGCGTTGCCTACAACTCGATAATCGGCGGCGGCGATAATGCGACCATTCTCCACTACGTCGAGAACAATATGCCGTTAAAGGACGGCGATCTTCTCCTCGTTGATGCCGGCGCCGAATATCAGAACTACGCTGCGGACATTACCCGCACATTTCCCGTCAACGGCAAGTATTCTGCGGCACAGCGTGAGGTTTATGACGTTGTGCTTGACGTTCAGGAGAAGTGCATCGAATACACCGTGACCGGCAACACCGTTAAGGGACGCCAGGATCATTCGATCGAACTCCTTACCGAAGGGATGAAGAAACTCGGCCTGCTCAAGGGTAAGACGAGCGACCTCATCAAGAAGAAGGCATATTTGAAATACTATATGCACGGCGTCGGCCATTACCTTGGGCTTGATGTCCACGATGCGGGCCGCTATTTCAAAGATCAACAGGCTCGAAACTCAAAGCCCTTTGCTCCGGGAATGGTCCTTACCGTCGAACCCGGGCTCTACATTCCGCCCGATGACAGGTCCGCTCCCGCGAAATATCGCGGCATCGGGATCCGCATCGAAGACGATGTGCTCGTGACCAAAGAAGGCAACCGAAACCTGACATCTGCCGTGCCGAAGAATGCCGACGAGATCGAAGCCCTGATGGCAAAGGCACGCCCGAAGAGGTAACGAACCGTGACATTTGAGCTGACAAGAGATCTGCCGCTTGCTTTTACCGCGTTGCTCGTTGCGATACTTTTCGTGCAGTCTTCGCTCGACAAGGTTGCCGATTGGAAGGGCAACCTTGAATACCTGACGTCGCATTTTGAGAAGTCGCCGCTTGCCGGCTTCGTTCCCGTGATGCTCATCACGATCACCGTTATTGAGCTAGTGACAGGCGTTGCCTCGGTCGTCGGGCTGGCCTATCTGCTTGCGACAGGCTCGGCCGTTGTGCTTTTTTACGCGTCGATCGTCGGGTCGGCCGCCATCTGCGGACTTTTCTTCGGCCAACGCATTGCGAAGGATTATGCAGGTGCGGCGGTTCTAATTCCGTATTTCCTGCTCCTGATGCTGATGATGATCCTTTCGCTTCCAACCCGAACGGGCGTTATCGCCGGAGTTTAGTGACCTTCAGCTTCACCTCGTAGGCATTTTGATCGGTCGCCTTTTCTGCATCCTTTGCCGGAAGCAGAGAGTCGATCTCGATCGCCCAACTATCCATAGTTACCGACTGCGGAGCCATATTCGTATTGAGTTCAAACGTCTTCGTCTCGTACTTCCCGCTTACGGCGATCTTTATTTTTGCATTGCCGGCCCAAATGCAGTTTGCACCTTCCGGGCAGCGTGAATCTTCCTCGACCGAAAGGAATTTGATCTTCAAACGGCCCTTGGCGGCGCTCTTCCGCTGGCCGGCCTTTATGGAAACGGTTTCAGGTGTCTGAGCAGTGATGGTCATCGTAAATATCAGTGTCGAGATCAGGGCTAGAATCGCAATTTTCATCATCATCCTCATAAAAAGCGAACGCAAAACTCGCATCGCCGCATCCTTAGAACGGGAATGCCGCCCTCAGGTTGCACGAACTTTAGTGTAACCTCGAGGCGAAATGGCTCGTATTATAACCGACCGTACCAATTTTTGGCGTAACACAAGGAAAGTTCAATGAATAAGTTCTCACGTAAATTTTTTAGTCTGATCACAGTTTTTACCCTTTTTGCCGGCCTTCTGCCGCTATCGGCAGCCGCTCAGGCGAAGGTTCCGGGTATCGACATCGCGGGAATGGACAAGTCCGTCGCCCCGGGCGATGACTTTTTCATGTACGCGAACGGCGACTGGTATAGATCCGCCGAGATCCCCGCGGACCGCTCGTCTTACGGGGCGTTCGACGCGATATTCGATGTCGTTCAGAAACGCACCGAAGGTCTGATCGAACAGGCCGGAAAGTCGAAAGATCCCGAATCGCAGGCGATCGCGAACTATTACAAGGCGTATCTCGACACCGACGCGATCGAGAGACTCGGCCTTTCGCCGCTCGAAGGCGACCTTGCCGGCATCGCCTCCATAAGGACCGTCACGGACCTTTCCCGCGTTCTTGGGAGTCAGCTGCGGGCCGATGTTGATCCGCTGAATTCGACGAATTTCTTCACGCCGCATCTTTTCGGCGTCTTCATCTCGGCTGATTTCAACAACCCGAAGAAGAACGTGCCGTATCTTTTGCAGGGCGGCATCGGAATGCCGGACCGCGACAATTACCTGAAGACGGACGACCGCAGCAAGGAACTGCAGGCAAAGTATCTTGCACACATCGCGACCATTTTGAAGCTTGCAAAGATCGATGACGCGGATGCAAAGGCTCGGCGTATCTTCGACCTCGAGGTCAAGATCGCGAAGGCACACGCGAGCCGTGAAGAGTCCGCCGATGTTCATAAGGCGAACAATCCGTGGCAGCGTGCCGATTTCGCCAAGAAAGCTCCGGGACTCGATTGGGACGCATACTTCAAAGCGGGCAGCCTTGACAGCGAACCGATGTTCATCGTCTGGCACCCGAACGCAACGGTCGGTGAATCCGCACTTGTCGCGAGCGAACCGCTCGAAACGTGGAAAGAATATCTCGCCTTTCGCGTGATCGACTCGGCATCCGGACTTCTGCCGAAGGCGTTTGCCGACGAGAGCTTCAACTTTTACGCAAAAACGCTCTACGGCATTCCCGAACAATCCGCGCGCAATGAACGGGCGATCAATGCAACGAGCAACGCACTTGGTGATGCCGTCGGCAAACTTTATGTCGAGAAATACTTCCCGGCACGGGCGAAGGCCGAGATCCAAACGCTTGTAAAGAATATAGTTGCGGCGTTCGGAAAGCGTGTTGATGCTCTTGATTGGATGTCGCCCGAGACAAAGGCCAAGGCGAAGGCAAAGCTTGGCACGCTCTATGTAGGTGTCGGCTATCCGGATAAATTCCGCAGCTATCGCGGTGTTGAGATAAAGGACAATGATCCGCTCGGCAACTCGCGCCGCCTGAGCGTCTTTAACTACAAATGGAGTCTCTCTAAACTTCATCAGCCTGTCGATAAAACCGAATGGTGGATGACGCCGCAGACCGTCAACGCCGTGAATCTGCCGCTCCAGAACGCCTTGAATTTCCCCGCGGCCATCCTAAACCCACCGTTCTTTGATATGAATGCCGACCCTGTCGAAAATTACGGTTCGATCGGCGGTGTCATCGGCCACGAGATCAGCCACAGCTTTGACGATTCCGGAAGCCAGTTCGATGCGACCGGCAAGATGGTCAATTGGTGGACAGCCGCCGATTTTGATCACTTCAAAGCCTCGGGTGCAAAGCTCGCAGCTCAATTCGACGCCTACGAGCCGCTTCCCGGATTGCACGTCAACGGCAAACTAACGCTCGGCGAGAACATTGCCGATGTCGCAGGCCTCTCCGCCGCTTACGACGCCTACAGAGCGGCTTATAAGGGCAAGGAAGCACCATCCAGGAACGGATTCACGGGTGACCAGCGGTTCTTTATCGCGTTTGGCCAGGCGTGGCGTGGCAAGATGCGGCCCGAAACACTCCGCGTGATCGTCGCAACCGATGGCCATGCTCCCGAGCAATACCGTGCCGATACCGTCAGGAATCTTGATGCGTGGTACACGGCCTTTGACGTAAAGCCCGGTCAAAAACTCTATCTCGCACCGAAGGACCGCGTGCGGGTCTGGTAGTTTTGCATCACGGTCAGATCGACCAGGCCGCTTGAGAGCCCAACTCTCAGGCGGCCCTTTTTTTCGAGCGTCAGCAATAACGCAACAAGCCATGGCTTGGCCCGCATTTCCGCACCTTGCATTGGGATGGATAACTCTTGTACTGTCAGCGTTTACCGCCGTGACCCCACCAACTTCACAAAAATAAGTCATAAATGGTCGTTACAACCTCCAAAACAACTATAACATACTTGTCAAGCCCTATTTTTTGCGCCGTTGAAACGGCCTTGGGCTGCGGGTTGTCAGGCAGAGGCAGTTGCGCCGGCTTTAATTTTTTCTTCGATCGCGCGTGCGAATTCGTTGGTCTTTGCCTCACCGCCGAGGTCGCGTGTGAGATATTTGCCATCAGCAAAGACGGCGAGCATTGCGTCATTCATCCGATCGGCGGCGTCCTTTTCGCCGATGTGATGAAGCATCTGAACGGCCGATAGCATCAGAGCGGTCGGGTTTGCAACGCCCTGGCCCGCAATGTCGGGAGCCGAACCGTGAACCGCCTCGAACACGGCCCCGAGTTCGCCGATATTCGCACCCGGAGCAAGGCCGAGGCCGCCGATCAGGCCGGCGCAAAGGTCCGAAACTATATCGCCGTAAAGATTTTCGAGTACGAGCACGTCGAACTGCTCGGGCCGCATTACGAGCTGCATACAGCAGTTATCGATGATCTTGTCATCGGCCTCGATGTCAGGGAATTCCTTCGCGACGTTGTAGAAACACTCGAGGAAAAGGCCGTCCGAGAGCTTCATAATGTTCGCTTTGTGGACGGCGGTGACTTTCTTGCGGCCGTTCGCCTTTGCGTACTCGAAGGCGTACCGAGCGATGCGTGTTGAGGCCTTTTCGGTAATGATCTTGAGGCTTTCGACAACACCGGGCACAACGACATGTTCGAGGCCGGCGTACAGATCTTCCGTATTTTCGCGGACGATCACGAGGTCGAGTTCAGGATAGCGGCAAGGCACGTTCGGCAGAGCCTTTACCGGCCGGACGTTCGCGTAAAGATCAAGAGCCTTTCGAAGCCCGACGTTCACAGACGTGAACCCCTTGCCGATCGGCGTCATCTGCGGGCCTTTCAGTGCGACTTTATTGTGCTTGATCGACTCAATGGTCGCCTCGGGCAAGGTCGTACCGAATTTCTCCTGAGCCTGAGCCCCGAGGATCTGTGTTTCCCATTCAATATCAACGCCGGTCGCCTCAATTACGCGGACCGTCGCCGAGACGATCTCCGGCCCGATGCCGTCGCCAGGGATCAATGTGATCGTGTGTTTCATAAGCAAGTATAAAAGACGATTTTGGCACATCAGAGGCAAGTTAAGAAGTTGCCCGATATGCGAAGTTCCGGGCGTGACCGGTTCGTAACTTTTGCGGCCGTGTAATAGCATTGAATCAGGGACAGGAGATGGACAGCGACGTACTTATAATTGGCGGCGGAGTGATCGGGTTGAGCATTGCCCGCGAACTCGCGTTTGACCATACCGTTACGGTCGTCGAACGCGGCCGATGCGGTGAAGAAGCGTCTTCGGCAGCGGCAGGAATGCTTGGCGCACAGGCCGAGGCTTATGGCGACGATCAATTCTTTCGTGCCTGTATCGAATCGCGTGAGATGTTTCCGGAGCTTGCGGCGTCACTCTTTGAAGAGACCGGCATCGACGTCGGACTCGACCGAAAAGGCACGCTGCTTCTGAGCTTTTCCGAGGCTGACATCGCGGCCCGGAGCGAGCGTTTCGCGTGGCAGAAGGCCGCAGGATTCGAGATCGAACAGCTTTCGGCAACTGAGCTGCGCCGCGAAGAGCCTTTTATTTCGACGGACGTTCTCGGCGGATTCTATTTGCCGAATGACGGCCAGATCGACAACCGCAAGCTCGTCGAAGCTCTTCGCCGATCATGCGAAAGCCGCGGCGTGAACATCGTTGAAGATACGGCGATCGAGCGCCTCGCAGTCGCGGGCGGCAAGGTCACCGGAGCCTTCGCCGGCGAAGCAAAATTCTCCGCCGACAACGTCGTGCTAGCCGCCGGAGCTTGGGGAACGCAGATCGACGCCGGATTTGACCTGCCTTTTGTGATCAAGCCGATGCGCGGACAGATGCTGCAGTTTCGGACGGCAAAACGGCTTTTCGATCACGTGATCGTCGGGCAGCGTGGATACATCGTGCCGCGGAGCGACGGGCGCGTCCTTTCCGGGGCGACTATGGATGACGCGGGTTTTGACGAATCAGTGACCAACGAGGCTACCGCTCGCCTCATCGAAAGTACGACGGAGATCTCGCCGAGCCTCGGTGCACTTAAAGTTCAGGACGTGTGGACGGGATTTCGCCCCTTCGCACCGGACCGGATGCCTGTTTTGGGCCGCGTGCCGAATGCGGAGAATGTGCTTCTTGCCCTCGGACATTTCCGAAACGGAATATTGTTGTCGCCTGTGACCGCGAAATATATCGCTGATGAGATCCGCGGTGTTGGGTCGATACCGGCGGACTTCTCTCCGTCGCGGTTTTATTCGGCAGCGGCCGCATAGCAAGCCAAAGATGAAGTTTTTATTGAGTTTTTCGTTGATCCTGCTGCTTTCTGCGCTCGCCGCGGCTCAATCCGGCCGTACGACGCCATCGCCCACGCCTGCTCCCGGCAATACGCCAACGGCCAAGGAACTTTACGAGGAGGCATCGTCTTACGTCCGCGTGAAGGCCGATGAGTATTCGCAGAAGAAAGTTCCGTTCAGCAACGACAGGCTCGAGGCCTTGCTTGCTCAGCAAAAAGCTCTTGCGGCCCACAACGCGCTTCGTCTTGGCGGCCTGAAAACGCCCGAGAGTGACGATCTGTATTACCTCGGAATGCTCCATTGGCTTGCGCAGAATATGGACGGCACGCGTGATGCCCTCACAAAATATCTTGCTGCTCCCGCCGACGATGCGGTCAAGACACAAACCGCTCGGTCGATCCTTTCGGTCGTGCTCGCGAAACAGGCGAGGCCGGACGAAGCTGTAAAGGTGCTGGATGAATACAAACAGCACGAGCCTTCAAAACCGACGGATATCGTCCGAATGACGGCCGAGATCGCAAAGTCCTTCCAGGCCGCGAAAGAGTTTGCAAAGATGGCCCCGTTCGCGGTAACGGCCTATGAAACGTCAAAGTCGATGCTCGATGACCCGAGCTATCGCCAACGCGGGCTCGACGAACTGCTTGACGCCGGAATGCTCGTCTTTGAGGCGTATCGGGATTCGAACGACAGTGTGGCGGCCGAAAAGGCGTTGGATGATATGCGTGCGACGGCGGCAAAGGCGAATTCAGCAGGATTCTACTATTACGCGGGCGATCAAAAGATCAAATACCTCATCGAGACTGGCCGAAAACCCGAGGCGATGAAATTCTACGAAGACATCGATGCGACGATCAATCGCGATCTCAAGATCGTTTCGATCCGCGAGGACGTGCGGCGGAGATTCAAGGTGCGCCGCGATCAGTACAAGATACTCGGCGAGAAGGCTCCGGAATTCGTCGGCATTGATGTCTGGCTTCCCGGAAAGCAAGTGACGATTGCGTCGCTCAGAGGAAAGGTCGTGATGCTCGATTTTTGGGCGATCTGGTGCGTGCCGTGTATCGAAGCAATGCCGGACCTTAGGGAATGGCACGAACTCTTTAGCAAAGACGGTTTCGAGATAATCGGGCTCACTCGATACTACGGCGAGCTCGAGGGCCTGCCGCCGAATAAGAAGGACGAACTTGCGTTGATAAAAGCCTTTCAGGTAAAGCACAAGATGCCGTATGACATCGCGACGGCTCTAGACCAGCGAAATCAGCTCGCGTATGGAGCGACGCGCCTGCCTACCGCCGTTATTCTCGACCGAAAAGGTGTCGTGAGGTTTGTCGAATCCGGCACAAGCCCGCAAAGGCTTGCTCAGATCGAGGCAGCGATAAAGAAACTTCTCGAGGAAAAATAGGGAACAGATCCAAACATAGAAAAAACGGCACAAGGTTTTTAAGCCTCGTGCCGTTTTTCTATCTTGACCAAAAGGCCTTACCAGCGGTTGCCGCGGCCGCCGCCGTATCCGCCGCCACCGCCGCCACGGGGACGGTCTTCACGGGGCTTAGCTTCGTTGACCTTGATGGTACGTCCCTGTACCTCTTTGCCGTCAAACTCGGCGATCGCCTTCTTGCCGTCTTCAGCATTTGCCATTTCGACAAAGCCAAAGCCGCGCGAACGGCCGGTTTCACGATCTTCGATCACGCTTGCTGATTCAACAGCACCGGCCGAAGCAAAGAGGTCCTCGAGATCAAGGCTCGAGGTCTGGAACGAAAGATTACCTACGTACAGTTTCATTGACATAAAAAATTCATTTAAGCTCGCATCATTAACGGCGAGCGAATCTAACAGAAGTTTTTTCCTTTAGGAAATACTAGACACTAGAGAGGCGATGCCGACTTCGGCAAAGATCGAAAACTTCGAGGCCCTCAAGAACCAACAAACTTCTAACCTACTACAAACCAACCCTCGACATTTTCGCCAAAGCCGCAAAACTCACAGCCGATCAAAAATCCCTGGCAACCAAAGCGAACGCTAATTTACGCTCGGCGCACAAAGGCAGGACTAACAGGTTTATAATCCCTGTTCGGTGCCCGTTCGGCAAGTCGCAAAATACGATTTGTCGTTTCTACTCGGCAAGAAGTGCCTTTATCACATCGATCTTGCGGCGAGCGGCGATCTCGCCGCGTTCTATGATCTCTCGGTAAGGGCGAATATCGAACATACTGAATTCGGCGATCTTGGGCGAGATAACGACATCGGCATCGACGTGTTGGCCGGTCGATGCGGTCTTCAGGATCGAGAGAGAAGAGCGAATGAGTATTCCCGCGGATGTTTTCGGCGGTTTTTGAAAAGTTCCGCCGCACGCCGTCAGATCCACACCGATGACGATGTCGGCACCCATTTCTCTCGCTGTTTTTGCGGGCAAGGGTGAGAACGTGCCGCCGTCAACAAGAAGTTTGCCATCCATACGAATGGGCGTAAAAAGCCTCGGGACCGCAGAGCTGGCACGCACTGCATTTGCAAGATCGCCGGTTGATAGGATCAGACCTTCGTTCTTGATCAGGTCATAGGCCGTTACAAAAAGCGGGATCTTAAGGTCGCGAAAATCCCGCGCACCAAATTTCTTCTGCACGAACTTGCCCAGGCGGTAATTCGACAGAAGCCCGAAGCGCGAGATGGTTGGAGCAACGACAGCCGAATAGCGAAGTTTTGCGGCGAGTGCCTCAAGATCATTAGCCGAAACGCCCGCGGCGATCGCGGCACCGACGATCGAGCCGGCAGAAGTGCCTGTGATCAGATCGATCGGGATGTCATTCTCGGCGAAGACCTTGAGAGCGCCAATGTGCGCGAATCCGCGTGCTCCGCCGCCTGAAAGTGCGATACCGACCTTCTTTCTCATCTTGCCGCTTGATGTAAGAATCTGAGCATTTCTTTACTCGATACGTGCCGAAAATACGATAGCACAAGCGGGCTCACGGGAACGCATTCAAATTCGAACGGTTGAAAGTATCGAACCAAACCTGCTTTAATAACTCAGATTTTTATCCCGTTGCACCTCACTAGTTGAACTCGCACCGGCCAGTTTCACCTGCGGCCGATGCATAGAGAAGCAAATTGAATGACAGAAAATACGAATGACCTCGGTGCGCTCTATAACGATCAGATCTCGAAAGCAAAGATCTGGCAGGTGATCGGCGCGTCGGCCGTTGGCACGATGATCGAATGGTACGACTTTTATATTTTCGGCAGCCTTGCCGGAATCATCGCACCGCTCTTTTATCCGCCGGGCAATGACACGTTTGCTTACATCGCATATCTTGCGACCTTTGCCGTCGGTTTTGTCGTGCGGCCCTTTGGCGCATTGTTCTTTGGCCGGATCGGCGACCTCGTCGGCCGAAAATATGCTTTCCTCGTCACGCTTCTGATAATGGGCGGTGCGACGGCAGTGATCGGCTTCTTGCCGACCTATTCACAGATCGGCATCGCAGCCCCCATCACTCTTCTCGTGATCCGGATCTTGCAAGGCCTTGCGCTTGGCGGTGAATACGGCGGTGCAGCGGTTTATGTCGCCGAGCACGTTCCGGACAACAAACGCGGCTATTACACATCGTTCATTCAGATAACTGCAACGCTTGGATTGTTCGTTTCACTAGCGGTCATCCTCATCGTTCAGAACGCGATGTCTGCCGAACAATTTGCCGGAAAGACGGGCGCTATTGGCGGATGGCGAGTGCCCTTCCTGATCTCGATATTCCTTGTAGGCATTTCGCTTTACGTTCGCCTGCAGATGGAAGAATCGCCGATCTTCAACCAGCTAAAGAGCACGGGAATGACATCGGCAAATCCGTTGATCGAAGCGTTCACAAAATGGGAGAACCTCAAGATCGTGCTCATCTCGCTCTTCGGAGCGACGGCCGGGCAGGGCGTTGTTTGGTACACGGGCCAGTTCTATGCGCTTTTTTACCTGCAGAAGATCTTGAATGTGGATGCAACGGCGGCGAACTATGTCATTGCGGTTGCACTGCTGCTTGGAATGCCGCTGTTTGTTGTCTTTGGTGCGTTGAGCGATCGGATCGGCAGGAAAAAGATCATTATGGCCGGCTGTCTTTTAGCGGTCATCACATACATTCCGATCTATCACGCGATGCAGGCCGCCGCAGGCTCGAATGTTGAAACAACGACATCGAAGGTGAACGCGGTCACGGGTGAAAAGTCGCTCACGCCGATGTCACGCACAAGTGACGGCACGCTCGCCCCGGCACCAAAGGTCCTTGGCTATACGTCTTTCGGAGATTTTATTTCGAACCCGACAGCGTGGAAGCTGATACTTCTAGTGCTGATCCAGGTCGTGTGGGTGACGATGGTCTATGGCCCGATCGCCGCATATCTTGTTGAGGCGTTCCCGGCCAAGATCCGCTATACGGCACTTTCGCTGCCGTATCACATCGGCAACGGTGTTTTTGGAGGACTGCTGCCGGTGATCGGCGTCGCGATCATAGCAGAAACCGGCAACATCTACGCTGGCCTCTACTACCCGATGATCATCGCAGGCGTCACATTCATCGTCGGCTCACTGCTTCTAAAAGAAACGCACGGCCATCGGATCTGGGAAGAGATCGAGCGTTAGAATTCGCGACTGCAATACGAGGATCGAGCCTGATCGCAGTATTGGTGTCATCGAGAGCTCTCTACAATTCTGAAATTCAGATGCAAGCCTTAATCGCCGCGTGCAGCGGCGAGGTCTTCGTTCAAGAGCCGCCAGACCTTCTCAATATGCCGCTCCTCGACGCGAATGCTGCCGACGGAGATACGTAGCGTGATGAGGCCGTTAAGCTTTGTGTGCGAGATGTAAGCCTTGCCGGAAGAGTTGATTCGGCGCATTATCTCTTCGTTAAGGGCGTTTGCTGAATCGACATCGGCCGCCTTTGCTCGAAAGCAGACGAGGGCGAATGGAACCGGTGCCGCAAGCTCCCAATCAGAGCTTTCGCTGACCCAACTCGCAAACAGGCGGGCGAGTCGGCAATGTTCGCGTATGCGGCCGATAAGCCCTTCGCGGCCGAAATATCGCATCACGAACCACAGTTTAAGCGACCGAAAACGTCGGCCGAGCTGTATGCCGTAATCCATACCGTTCTTCACGGCGGCATCGTCGGTCTTGAGATATTCGGGCACGAGCGAAAATGCCTTTTTTAGATCGTCGAGGTCTCGACAGTAAAGGACGGAGAGATCAAAGGGTGTAAAGAACCACTTGTGCGGGTTCATTACGATCGAATCCGCGCGTTCCCAACCGTCAAACAGCGGCTGCAGTTCGGGCAATATTGCAGCCGAACCGGCGTAGGCGGCATCAACGTGCATCCAGATTCGGTGCTTTTCACAAATATCGGCGACCTCCGCGACAGGATCAATGCTCGTCGTCGAAGTTGTGCCGATCGTCGGTATCACACAGATCGGCAGAAAGCCCGCGACAACGTCTTCAGCGATCGCTTCTTCGAGCTTTTCAGCGATCATCTCAAAGCGATCATTCGTCGCGATCTTGCGAAGGCTTTCGAGGCCGAGCCCAAGCGTGATCACGCTTTTGTCGATCGATGAATGCACGTGTTCCGAGACATAGACACGCATCTGCGGCGCGTCCTTGCGGCCGCTAAGCCCGAGCTTGCGTGACGATGGATCAGCGCGCTCACGTGCAGCAGCGATCGCGTGCATCGTCGAGACAGAGGCCGTGTCGTAGATGACCCCTTCAAAGACCTCGGGAAGGCCGGTCATCTGCCGCAGCCAATCGAGAACGACATCCTCGAGCTCCGTGGATGCAGGTGCCGTCCGCCAGAGCATTGCCTTCATATCAAAGGCGGCCGCGAACATCTCAGCAAAGACCCCGACCGAGCTTGTCGATGTCGAGAAAAGGCCGTGAAAATTCGGATGATTCCAATGCGTTACGGCCGGCAGAATGATGTCGTCCACATCGTCGAGAACCGCGTCGAACGATTCGCCGTGTTCCGGCGCAGCAGCGGGCAATGCACTCTTGACGGAATCGGGCTCGACCTGAGAAAGGACCGGAAATCCCTCGATCCGCTCAAAATATTCTGCGAGCCGATCGACGATCTCGTAGCCGTAGCGCCGAAAGTCATCGACCGGCATATCACCAAATTGGTTTGTCTGTCCCATAAAATTACTACTGATGCTCCGGCGCCCGACGCACGAAAAACTATAAAAATGTGCCCTTTTCGCTCGACAGTTGGGGTAATACCCGTATAATATCACCTACGAATATCTCGCCAACGTTCTAAAGAAGAAAGAATTTACCAGCTACGAAAAACGCTCTGTTTCCTTCATCGAGGAAACGTGGACGGTAGGAGAGTAAAAGAACGACCAAAGAAAAAAGCCACGTCGCCTCGGGCCCTTTGCCGAAAACTTTTTGGAGAATATGACGACACCCGAATCGGAACACGAGACAAAAGAAGGCTTTATTCGTGGCCTTGGCCTCCTTGACTCGACGATGATCGTCGCCGGATCCATGATCGGATCGGGCATATTTATCGTTTCCGCAGACATTGCCCGACAGGTCGGCTCTCCCGGATGGCTCCTCGTCGTATGGCTTATTACGGGGGCGTTGACGGTCGTCGGAGCACTGAGCTATGGCGAACTTGCCGCGATGATGCCGAAAGCCGGCGGACAATACGTCTATCTTCGCGAAGCATATTCACCTTTCTGGGGCTTTCTCTACGGCTGGACACTTTTTCTAGTTATCCAAACAGCGACGATCGCGGCGGTTGCCGTTGGTTTCGGGCGATATTCGGGGATCTTGTTCCCGTGGATCTCGGAAACGAATTACATCATCCCCCCGATACGCTTTGGTTCGTCTAGTTACGCCATCTCGCTCTCGACCGCTCAGCTTGTCGGCGTTCTGATGATCTTTTTCCTCACCTGGACGAATACTCGCGGCCTTAAGCTTGGCAAGCTCATTCAAAATACCTTTACATTCGCGAAAACCGGCTCTCTGGTAGCTCTGATCCTGCTGGGCCTTATCGTAGGCCTCTTTTGGCATCCGGAGATCGCAGCGGCCAATTTTGGCGATCTATGGACGGTTCGCGGAACGTTGCAGGATGTCGGTGGAGGTTTGACGGCAGCGGTCGGATTCGGATTGTTCGTAGGGATCTGCGTTGCACAGACGAATTCACTATTTTCATCCGACGCGTGGAACAACATCACGTTCACTGCGGGCGAGGTGATCGACCCGAAACGCAATATCCCGCTTTCGCTCGCATTCGGCACGGGGCTTGTCATTACGCTCTACCTTCTCGCGAATGTTGCCTATCTAGTCACGCTGAAATTCGAGGCGATTCAGACCGTACCGTCCGACCGTGTTGCGTCTGCGACCGCTGAGGTCATTTTCCCAGGTATCGGAGCATTCATAATGGCGATCGCCTTCGTCATCTCAACGTTCGGCTGTAACAACGGGTTGATCCTCGCCGGTGCCCGAGCGTCCTACGCGATGGCAAAAGACGGCCTTTTCTTTAAGCGTGCCAGCGGATTGAATAAATTTCACGTCCCGGCGTGGGGCCTTGTCATTCAGGGGATCTGGTCAGCGTTCTATGTTCTCCCGCGAACTGTAAAGGTTGACGACAAAGGGGTTGTCTCGTACGGCAATCTTTACGGCGACCTTTTGACCTACGTTATTTCTGCGGCTCTCATTTTCTATATCCTGACGATCGTCGGCATTTTCGTGCTCAGACGGAAACAACCTGATGCCGAACGTCCGTATAAAGCTTTTGGATACCCTGTAATTCCGGCTCTCTACTGTGTCGGAGCAGCGGTCATCCTTGCAGTTCTGTTTATCTATCAGACCACGGTGACGTGGCCCGGCCTGCTCATTGTTCTAACGGGTGTGCCGGTGTATTTTGTTTGGAAAAGATCGGCGGCCCCCGAGCCGGCATCTTAAGGCTTAATCACTTTTTGGAGGTTTCGATGTCACTATTTGCGACCAAACCCATTTCGAGGATCATTGCCGAAGCAGAAGAGACCGGCGAGCACGCGCTTAAAAAGGCGTTGAGCGCACTCGATCTCACAATGCTCGGCATCGGAGCCATTATCGGAACGGGCATTTTCGTTCTAACGGGCCAGGCCGCCGGCAAACATGCCGGTCCGGCGGTGGTCCTCTCGATGATCCTTGCGGGTATCGTGAGCGCCTTTGCGGCTCTCTGTTATTCCGAATTTGCCGCCAGCGTTCCGATCTCCGGTTCAGCTTACGCATACGGCTACGGCACTCTGGGCGAATTCGTCGCCTGGATCATCGGCTGGGATCTTATTCTCGAATATGCGTTCGGTGCCGCTACCGTTGCGGTTGGCTGGTCGGGTTATACGGTGAGCCTCATGCGAGAGAATCTCGGGATAAATTTCCCGCTGTCGCTTAGTGCCCCGCCCGGAGCAATAAAAGATACTGCCGGAAATGTGATCGGACAGGGGATATTCAATCTCCCTGCGGCATTGATAGCCGTCGCTGTAACCTTGCTGCTCATTCGCGGCATCAAGGAATCCGCAAGCTTTAACTCGATCATTGTCATCATCAAGGTGATCGTCGTCGTTCTCTTCATTGTCGCCGGCATCGGGTTCGTAAACACGGACAATATCGGCATCGGCTGCACCGTCGGGGCTCCCGGCTGTGCGGAGTTTATGCCGTATGGCTTCAGCGGCATCATCACCGGTGCAGCGGTCATCTTCTTCGCGTACATCGGTTTTGACGCGGTTTCGACCGCCGCGCAGGAAGCAAAGAATCCTCAGCGGGATATGCCTCGCGGTATCCTTGGATCTCTAGCGATCTGTACCGTGCTCTACATCCTTGTTTCGGGTGTTATGGTCGGCCTTGTTGACTATAAAGCCCTTAAGGAAGCCGCAGCACCGCTTGCCACGGCTATTGACGAAGCCCTTAAGGCTAATCAGGGTGCGACTGCAGGTGTTATGGGTACGATCCTCGCGATCTTTTCATCGTGGATCATCAAGATCGGTGCCGTACTCGGCCTGAGCTCGACGATGGTCGTTATGACGATGGGACAACCGCGTGTTTTCTATTCGATGTCGAAAGACGGACTTCTGCCGAGTTGGGCCGCAAAGATCCATCCGAAGTTCCAGACGCCGCATATTACAACGGCGATCACGGGAACTGTCGTTGCGATCCTCGCAGGTTTTGTGCCTATCAGCCTTCTGGGTGAACTCGTCTCGATCGGAACGCTCTTCGCTTTCGTGATCGTCGGAACAGGCATCATCATCCTGCGTTCGTCGAACCCGGCGTTGAATCGCCCGTTCAAGGTGCCTTTCGTTCCGTTCATTCCCCTCGGTGCGGTCATTTCAGCTGCGTTCCTGATGAACAGCCTGCCGCTTGACACCTGGATCCGTCTGATCGACTGGATGGCGATCGGCTTGCTTGTTTATTTCGGGTACAGCTATACCCACAGTAAACTCGCGAATGAAGATATTGCTGCCGATGAACTCCCGGCCGATTATAAGCCGCCGATCGCGGCAATGCTCGGTATCGTGCTTGTTGTGGCCCTTACGATCTATCAGGTAATAGCACCGTCGAGCGGTCTCGGGCTTGGCCTCGAACCTGACAAAAAGGTGGCTGACAATATCGCTCTGAACCTGGCAATTCGATTGTTTGCCTGGGTCCTGACCGGTGCTCTGGTCTATATGATCATGTATGGAAAGAGGGCCGGCTCGGCGGCACGGACTGCTTCGACAAAGTCGATCGGCTTGATCCTGTCGGTAGTGAACATCGCTATATGGGCTGGCGTAACGTACTGGTTCTTTATGCACATCCACGACAAAGTGGTACCGTAAAGAATCGGTAGCTCAAAACGAAAGGCCGCGAAGACTTCATCTTCGCGGCCTCTTTTTTCTTTCATTTTTGACTCAGTTATTCGGTGAGGTCCTGAGCCGTCGGCGCATCGATCTTCTCAAGGATCGCCTTATAGATCGATATCTTTCCGGCCTGTTCAAGCCGCTGCCTGGCCGCCGCAAGATAGTCACCGAATACGCTGCTTCGCTTCATACCGAGAAGCTGTTCCATCAGCGAGCTTCTCTGCGTAGCAAACGCTGCGGAATCTGCCTCTTTACGCTGCGTTACGCCAACGATCACCCAGTTATCGCCAGCCTTGAGCGGCTCCTTCATCACCTGGCCGTTGCCGAGTGCAAAGATAGCGTCGGAGAGTGCCTGTCCGCTTGCCGCAGACGGGCCTTCACCGACCGGAGTGCCGATGACGTAATCATCCTTCGTCTTTGCAGTAATGCCCTTTGCTGTCGCTGCGGCCGCCAAAGAAGCAGCATCCTTCGCGCCGGAAGCGATGGCCTTTGCGGTCTCTTCGACCTGAGTCTGTGCTTTTTCGAGCTTGTATGCTGCCTCGACCTGAGTTCGGACCTCAGCGAACTCGGCATCGCGCGGCTCTTTCTTGTCAACCAGCACCGGAAGCGCAAAACCATTCTGGATCGGCGTCACGTCACCGACGTCGCCCGGCTTCTCAAGACCCTGAATACCTGCTTCGAACTGCGATGAGATACCGATATCAGGAATGTCGTCGCCGGGCTTTACATAGCCTGTCTCTTTGACCATCTCGGCCGCGGTCATATTTGCCTGAGAGGCAAATTCAGCAGCCGTCTTTGCCGGGTCTTTTGATTGCTTGAGAGCCTCATCAACCTTTTTCGCAAATTCGAGAGCGGCCGCATAGGCCTTTCGATTGCGAAGCGAAACCTCGAGTTCTTTTTTTGCCTGCTCGAAGGTCTTCGGCACGGTCTCTCCGCGTCGGAGAACAAAATAGCGTCCTTGATAAAGGATCGGATCCGTGATCTGGCCGGGTTCAAGCTTTAAGAGCTGCTGATACGGATCATCCGCCTTCGACGGATTTTCGCGGACCGGACCCGAGAGCTTACCGCCGTTGCCGGCAGTCGCAGGATTCTCGGACTGGCCTTTTGCCAGGGCCGCGAACGCCTCTTCGGTGATCGGGCCGCCCTTTGAGCGAAGCTGTGTCACAAGCTCCGTGGCCTTTGCAAGGACCTGAGGTTCGTCATCCGGCTTCGGCACACGCAGAACGATCTCCTGTCCGTCAACGCCCATCGTCTTCTTGTCCGGGGCAAGCGCGTCCCACTCTGCCTTCAGATCGGCATCGGAGATAGCAAGCTTCTGGCCGATCTTTTCGGAGTTGATGAAGATGTATTTGATCTTCTTCTGCGGCTCGTTGATGTAGTACGACGCCTTGTTCTTCTCGAAATACGCCTTGAGCTCGTCATCTGACGGCTTCAGCGTCTTGGCTATCTCGGTCGGATTCAGCGAGACATACGAGATATTGAATTTCGCGTTTCGCTTCTGGTACTCGTTTAGGACCTCGGCATCGGAGATCGTTACGCCGGCCGTAATATAGGCCTGCAGCTTCCGGGCACTAATATCATCACGAACGCTCTGCTCGAATGCGGCGATGCTGCCGTATTGGCCAATTACCGCTTCCTCGTATTTCTTCTGATCGAACGGTGTTCCGTCCGGGTTCGCGCTCTGCTGGCGGACCTCGTCAGCGACTTCCCGGTCCGTTGCGGTCAAACCGAGCCTTGCGGCCTCGACCCGCATAACACGGCGGTTGATCAAGGAATCGAGAACCATTTTGGCCGGGAACTGTCCGCGACTGAACTGGCTGAACTTTTCCCGCTCACGCACAACATCAGCCACCGTGATCGGCTCTCCCGCAACGGTCGCCGCTACTTCCTGACTCCGGCTTAGATCTCCGGTTTCAAACGTATTGCGGGCCGGCGTGTAAAAGAAGACGAGCGATCCCGCCATTAGGATCGCGAAAACAAAAAGGACGAGGTTGCGTGTCTTTTCGAGACGGGTAAAAAACCTTAACATTTACAAAACACCTATATTTCGAGAGTACACTCGGGATACTTGGATAGAGACAAACCGCAATTCTAGCAAAGCACCCTGTAAAATCCAATAGAAGAGCGGCCTCAGTCAAAAGTTGCCCGGTTTGCAGTTTTATATGGTTTTGGTCGAATATATCTCTGGAACATGATCGAAACCGCCGCAATTGTCGTTAAACCGGGCCATCCCGAAGCCGCTTCGACCGCGAATGAGCTCTCCAAATGGTTCGCGGAACGCAATATTCAGCTTGCCGGGACATTTGCTGCGGACCACGCGGACGCGGACCTGTCAGGCTGCGGCCTTGTGGTCGTGCTCGGCGGCGACGGGACAATGATCGCAGCCGCCCGTATGATCGGCGAAGCGGAAGTGCCGGTGCTCGGGATCAACTACGGAAGCCTTGGCTATCTGACGGACTTTCGGATCGAAGAGTTGCACGACGCTATCGAATCGGTAGTTAATGGTGAATTTGAAACAGATCATCGTGTGATGCTGCGGGCGGAATTGATCCGCAGCGGCGAGAGCATCGCAAATGGGCGTGTGTTGAACGACGTTGTTATCAACAAGGCGGCTCTTGCCCGCATCATCGCGATCGAAGTGCGGTTAAACGGCCTTTTTGTGAATTCTTTTCGCTCTGACGGCCTGATCGTCGCAACGCCTACGGGCTCAACGGCCTACAATCTTTCAGCAGGCGGCCCAATTGTCTATCCGTCGATGAATGCGGTGGTGCTCACGCCGATCTGCCCATTTACGCTCACGAACCGCCCGATCGTGATACCCGATACGGCACAGATCGAGCTGAAGCTTGAGAACGGCAATGAAGGCGTGATCTTAAGCCTCGACGGGCAAACAGGCTATCCGCTGGCGGTCGGCGATGTCGTCCGTATCCGCAAAAGCCGGACGACATTGAACCTCGTTCAGCCGGCAAACCGCAATTATTTCGATGTTCTAAGAAAGAAACTGCAATGGGGACGCTAACCGAATAGCGTTGCTTGCTCGCCCTCGTCCGGATCTAAGCCGTCGGGAAACCATTGATAATGCGGCAGGTCGCATTTGCCCGCAGCATTGAATTCCACACCCTCGGCTTCGAGCAGCGTTTGCTGCAAATTTACAGGGATCGTGAGTTTGCCGGTCGAGCATTTTCCTTGTGAGTTGATAACGCGCTGCCACGGCACGTTGTCAGTGTCGGCTCCGTGCATTACGAAACCGACGGTACGCGCCGTGTAGCCTTCACCGAGGATGATCGCGAGCTGGCCATAGGTCATTACGCGGCCCCTCGGTATATCGCGAACGATCGCATAAACGCGTTCGCGGTAATGCGGGTCATTCTCTTTCATCCGTTCGATCGATCGCTTTTAGAAAGGTGCGCGCAGGCGAACCGTCGCCGTTGCCGCCGCTATACTTCAGCGGAAGACAAATGATGTCGTAATCGCCCGGCTCGACCTCCCGCAGATCAACGCCTTCGAGGATCACGACCTCGTGACTCAAAAGTTCAACGTGGACGGGATGGCCGGGCGAACCGCTCTTCTCGATCGAAAGATAGTCGATGCCCACAAGCACAACACCCTTCTGGACGAGTAATTTTGCGGTTTCCGGCACGAGATAGCTGAAATCCGATCGAAACCCGTCTTCAGGCGTGTTCCAGAAGGCTGAATTTCGGCTCTTAAATAGCACTCGCCGGATACCGTCGAGTTCGCCGACGTGGTCCGGGCCGATCGCGACAACATCCTCAGGCACGCCGATGACACGGCATGTTCCTATCAGCTTTTCCGGGTCGAGGGCATCTACACGCCGAGCCCCATCGATGAAATGGTTTGGCGCATCAACGTGCGTACCCGAATGAACTCCGAACGAGATCTGCGAGACGTTCGCCGAAGAACCTTGGGCGATCGACTTGAAAGCGTTGACCTCAACACCGGGATCGCCTTTGTAGATCGGCATGTCGGGCGAAATACCGACCGTTATGTCGTAGAACTTCCTCACCTGACGGCCTCAAAATCGCTCGAACCGTCAAGCGGCTTGAATTTAACAACCTTCCGTGCACCGGAACGGCGCCATTTATTATTCTTAAGCGCCAAGTATTTCCGGGTGTAGAAGACGGGAGTCTTACCGGTCTTTGCCGTCAGAACCCACGCGGCCGTTGTATCCGAATCTGTGAACTTAGTCGCCTGGTACCAGCCAAGTTCGACCGGCTTGTCATTCTTGAATTCATAGATCGAGACTCCGGTGCCGCCTTCGCCTTGATGCATTCCGCCGCCGAATTCAAGAGCGATCTCGTCAAGTCCGTTGCGATTTACGTCAGCGACCCTATGGATGCTGAAAGCCCAACCGGAATCCTGCACGAAATTCGCGACCACTTTACCTTTTTCCACAACAGCAAGCCCGACCCAGCCGAGGCCATTGCCCGTCTCGCAAAACTGGTAAAAGATCGCCGTTTGCCTTGTTCCGGCTTTTGTAAATGAGCCGTCAACCGCACCGGTGAAGGTCGGCGAATCGGAACAGCCATCAGAAACGAGCTTTTTCCGGACAGGCGGCAGGATCTTGTTTGTATAGATCTTGGCAATCGACGCCGGCGGGTCATCAGGACTGTCACGGGTGGGCAGCGGCAGCGTCGGGTCATTGACCACGATGGTCTGACCGAACGTCGCCAACGAAAATAGGAATACAGCAGCAAACGCGGGAAAAACACTCAATGCTTTCATATTTTTCAACTCGATCATTTTTAGATTAGACCATCTAGCACGCTTTGACCAACCTATAAGAACTCAACACTTCGAGGCTTGCTCAAAGCCGCGGTCAACGGTGTAAAATTGAGTTTTTATGATCACTGTTCCACGCATAGCAGCCTCAAGTTATTCGAATACAGCACCGCTTGTCTGGAGCTTCCTCTACGGATCGCTGCGCGGCTCAGCCGAGCTTATTATGGACACGGCTCCGGCCCGATCTGCCGAGCTCCTGTCGAATGGACGTGTTGATGCGGCATTGGTTCCGGTCTTTTCGTATCAGACGATCTCTGATGTCAGGCTCGTCCCCGATGTGTGCGTCGGTGCGAAAGAAAAGGTTCGCAGCGTTTGCCTCGTCACAAAAGGCGAAGATCTTTCCGATGTGAAGAGCGTCGCCCTCGATGTTTCGTCACGCACATCGGCGGCCCTTACGAAGATCATCTTTCGCGAATTTGTCGGGCATGAGCCCGTTTGGGCCGACGCCGCACCCAACGTCGATGAAATGCTTTCAAACGCGGAATGTGCTTTGATCATAGGCGATCCATCTTTGCGTATTGCAGAGAGTCCGGGGCAGACGAACGGCCTGCGGAAGTTCGACCTTGTCGAGCTTTGGCGTGCCAACACGGGCCTTGGATTCGTATTTGCGATGTGGATGACGCATCGTTCGAGCTTGCCGCTCGATCTTGCGGCCGCTCGTGACGAAGGGCTTGCCCATGCCGACGAGATCGCGGCGAACTATACCGAGGAGATCGGCCTTCCGCAGGACGAATTGAAGAAATACCTGACCGAGAACATCTCTTACACACCCGACGACGCGATGCGCCAAGGAATGGAGCTGTATTTCACGCTCGCCCACAAGCATCGTCTGATCGACAAGAATTCGCCGCTCGAATTTGTTTAAAAAGGCGATGGCGGCCGTTTTAGCTCTTCATAAAGCATCTTGCTTATGATCGTCCCATGCTTCTTGATGTGCTCGACGATCACGAGGGCCTGGTAGATCCGCTGGTCAATATCCTTGATATTGCCAATGTAATAAAGCATTGAACGCTGTTTGCCGGGCGTAAGTGAATGAAAGGCTTTGTCGCCCTCCGGATCCTGGTCAAGGATCTCGCGAAGCTCCTCGGGCATCGGTAAACCGTATTTGCTCTCGTCGATGGTAAGCTCGACTTCAACCTTATCGCCGGCCACGATGCCGACGGCCTCCCGCTTCTTTTTGTTGACGATTATGAAAAAGTTGCCGCGCATCGGCATCAGCGCGCACTGGAAGGG
The DNA here is from genome assembly GCA_019639195.1 of Acidobacteriota bacterium. Taxonomy (GTDB): domain Bacteria; phylum Acidobacteriota; class Blastocatellia; order Pyrinomonadales; family Pyrinomonadaceae; genus OLB17. The sequence goes on from JAHBSI010000001.1 coordinate 524,024, forward strand.
TTCGCTGCCGTTAATCGAACAAACGACGCGTTTATAGCGATCCTTGAACGAAAGTTTATCTGCGGTCTTCTTCTCAACGGCAAGGTAATGCCAGCCCGACATTTCCGGCGAACATACAAGGTGCGTCTTAAACTTGATGGTCTTTGCCATTTGGAAAAAAAATAGCCCGACTTTCCCCCGGCGGCTATAAGCTCGATCCTAAGATTTTTGATAAAATCAGATTACGTGAACACGACTGTCCAGACAATTCTCGATAAGGCCCTCGCGGGCGAACGGCTCTCGACCGAGGACTGCACCGCGCTCCTCGAATCAAAGGATATTACCCGCATTGGGCTTGCCGCCGATGAGATACGACGACGCAAGAACGAAGCAGATGTCGTCACCTACATTATCGACCGCAACATCAACTATACGAACGTCTGCAACGTTGTTTGCACCTTCTGTGCCTTCTATCGTCGGCCCGGCAAACCGGACACTTACGTTCATTCGATGGAAGAGATCGAGAAGCGCATTGACGAGACGATCGAACTCGGCGGCACGGGCGTTCTGATGCAAGGCGGCCTGCATCCGGAGTTCAATATCGAATGGTACGAAGAGCTTTTGGGCAAACTGCACGCAAAATATCCGCGTTTTCAGCTACATTGTTTTTCGCCACCCGAAATACACAATATCTCGCTAATCTCGGGCCTTGATTACGACACGATCGTTCAGCGGCTAAAGGCCGCGGGGCTAAATTCGCTTCCCGGCGGTGGCGCCGAGATCCTCGATGACGAGGTGAGAAAGCGTGTCTCGACCAAATGCACGACGCAGGAATGGCTCGACGTAATGCGGGCTGTTCACAAAGCCGGGCTGATCTCGACCGCTACGATGATGTTCGGCATCGGTGACCGCATCGAACATCGCGTCCGACACCTCGATCTCGTTCGCACGCTCCAGGATGAATCACTCGCACGAATTGCCGAGACCGGTGAAGGCGGGAAGTTCACCGCTTTCATTCCTTGGACGTTTCAGCGTGAGAACACGGCCCTCGGACGCAAGATCACGGAAGAACCGACTGGCATCGACTACTTGACGATGCTCGCCGTCTCAAGGCTTTTCCTGGACAACATTCAACACATACAAGCCTCATGGCTTACGCAAGGCCTAAAGATCGGCCAGGCTGCTCTGCGTTTCGGGGCCGACGACATGGGCTCGATAATGATCGAAGAGAATGTTGTTTCGGCCGCAGGAGCGAACACCGACGCTAACGAAAAAGAGCTCCGATATCAGATCCGCGAAGCGGGCTACAGACCTCAGCAACGGGATATCCTATACAACTACGTGAACCGCGCCGAGATCGAGCATCTCGACCAGAGCGACTCGATGAAACTCAAACAGCTAAGTGTTGCGTTTGCGGACTAGTTGACGCAAGCGAGCCGCTCCGGAGCCCATCTAATTGGTTTTGAAGATCATCTCCGCCATTCTGACCGCGAGCCTGAATCTAGCGATCGGTGCCGGTTTGTTCTTTTTTCTTCTCCTTGCGATGAATGGTTACAGCGAGTCTGACGCGAAGTACGGATTCGTTGTTTATGCCGTGTCGGCCCTCATTGTTACCGTCCTAATGTCGACCGGTGCCGCGATCTTTGCTGGCAGGCTTTTAGGCCGGGAATATAGCAAGGTGGCGGCCTTGATCCTCGCGGTCGGTGGATTCTCGCTGATCGGAGCGATCCTTAAATTTGTGAGCGCTGTCGCGGGGATCGCAACGGCTGAGATCGTCCGCGTGAATTTCTGACGCGCACTTACCGACCTTCCATCTTTGCTATCTATTCAGCCTAACGGCGACACCGTTGGCCTCATCCTTGGATGACACAAGCGTTAGTTTGGTAGTCTTCCGATCAAGCAGCGGACCGAGTTCGTAGATGTTTCGGTACCCGTAAGTGTAGAGCGAAATATAGGTCGAGAGATTGAGCGACGCCGGCGCCACCTTTGCGGGAAAGGCGCTGGGTTCATTCTGGAAATTGTTGTTGCAGTAGATCAGTATCTTCGTCGTCTTGTCAGGTAAGGTCTTAGCGAGGCTTTCGACCGTGATGTCCGGAAAGCTCAGGTTTACGGCACCGGCAATATGCAGTTCGTTGAACTTTTCACTGCTGCGTGCGTCAAGGATCACAACGCCGGGCTCACGGCTCGCGGCAATGAATTGCTCTTCGGTAAGACGCCGCGAAGATCGGTGCTCCGCCGCTGCTTTCGAGACCTTTAGAAAGCCTTCCATATCTATCGACGGGTTATAAAGGCCGCTTGCCCGCTGGGCACTCGCAACGACCGCAAATGCTGCAATGACAACAGTTACGAAAAGAATGCGTTTTCTCATATTTGCCTCCCTGGAACCAGATCATCCTATTGATGCGATGAGTAAGAAATAGGATGCTCGCTTGAGGCGTTTTGTGATAGCCTACTTCACATCAAATGCTACGGACTTACGCAGAATTTTGGGATTTTTACGTGGCTGAGCACAGCAAGCCGCTGACCCGCATTCTGCATTTTGCGGGCACCACGCTTGGTATCGCGTTGCTTATTTATTTTGTCGCGAGCGGCCGTTGGTATCTCTTCCCCCTTTTCTTCGTTGTCGGTTACGCATTCGCGTGGTTCGCCCACTTTGTTGTTGAAAAGAACCGACCGGCGACCTTCAAGTATCCGGTCTGGTCGTTCATCAGCGACTTTAAGATGATCGCGTATATGCTTGCCGGCCGAATGGGCAAAGAGGTCGAGCGAGTGTCGAGATCAAATTAAAGTTCGCTTCTTCGCCCAATTCAGGTAGAATTTCCGCATGGCTGGCGGAGATCTTGTAACCGTAAATCCGAACGCACTCAACTCGACGATCGAGTTCCTGACGGCAATGGTCACGCCGACCTTGCTGATCTCGGCAACGGGTTCTCTTGTACTTTCTACCTCGACTCGGCTTGGCCGTGTGGTCGATCGCGTCCGCGAACTCGAAAAGCGGCTCAGCGACCTGATCACAAGCGATGACAAAGCTGCGATCAGCCTTTATGAACTGCGAATTGATACGGTCGTCGGACTGCTCGATAAAGTAACGAGCCGGGCTCGTCTTCTGCAGCGGGCGATGGTGATGTTCTATTACGGACTCGGATTCTTCGTTCTAACTAGTGTTACTATCGCAGTCGCGGCCTTTTTTAACACGTATCGGTGGGTGCCGATACCCGTCGGGATCGTCGGGATCTTGTTCCTTTTTTGGGGCAGTGTCCTAATGCTTCTCGAGACGCGAATGGCAACGGCGACAGTTAATGCCGAGATGGACTTTACGTGGACTCTGGCAAATTACGTAGCACCTGCGGAGATCATCAACAAATATATTTACAATGCTCACGGAAAGCGACGGCTCAGGCGTAAGATCGCGGAAACTCTCGAACAAGAGCAAACTCGAGAACCAAATCAAAAAGCTTGAAGGCCTGCTTGCCGCGTGCACCGTTTGCCCGAAAGATTGTGGGAATAACCGGTTGAAGGACGAGATCGCGGCTTGCTATTCCGGGCGTCTGCCGATCGTCTCAAGCTACACGGCGCATTTCGGCGAAGAACCGTGCCTAAGCGGCACGCGAGGCGCCGGAAATATCTTTTTCGGCAACTGCAATCTTCGCTGCGTCTATTGCCAGAATTATCAGATATCGCAAACCTGGAAAACGCAAAGGAAGAATGAGGTCACCATCGAGCGCCTTGCCGAAATGATGCTCGAACTTGAGGCACGCGGCTGCCACAATATCGGCTTTGTTTCGCCGACGCATTTCGCGCCGCAGATGGCACGTGCCATTCTGCTCGCGACCGAACAAGGCCTCGACCTCCCGATCGTTTACAACACGAACGCGTACGATTCCGTCGAAGTTCTAAAACTGCTTGACGGCCTCGTTGATGTCTATCTTCCGGACCTGAAATATGCTGACTCGGCGGACGGGTTTACGTACTCAAAGGTGCGTGATTACACGCTTTTTGCTCGCCGTGCGATCAAGGAGATGCACCGTCAGATGGGCAGTGACCTTACGTTCGATAGTGATGGTTTGCTGCAGCGTGGGCTTCTGATCCGGCTTCTCGTACTGCCGAATGGCATCGCCGGGATCGAAGAGAACTTGCGTTGGATCCGCGATGAGCTTTCCCCTCGAACTGCCATTTCACTTATGGCCCAATATTATGCGACCAATAAGGCAGCCACTGATCAGCGATACATTTTGCTATCCCGCCGGATCTCCGAAGGTGAATGGTTCGAGGCGGTTTCGCTCCTTGAAGAACTCGGCATTGAAGAAGGATTTATGCAGGAGTATGAGTCCGCATCGCATTACTATCGGCCGGATTTTGCGGACAGAGAAAAACCATTTAGAGACATTCGTGACTTTGAATAGACCGATCTCGATGGATGGCCCATCATTATGAAGAAAACGATATGAGATCCGGACGAGCTGTTCGCCAGAACGTGAGTTTGCGCAATGAAACAAAAGGTTCTTAATGGCCTGGTGGTCCTGAGTTCGTTATTTGGCTACCTCGAATGGGGAGACGGCAACAGCTCGTTCTTGTTCCGCGCCGAATGGGAAGTGCTTGCTAAACTCTTCAGCGACCCGCTTGAGGCGTTGCATCCGTTCACGGTTTTGCCGCTTATTGGTCAGGTAATGCTTGTTCTTACGCTATTTCAAAAGCGGCCGAGCAGGCTCTTAACGCTCTTAGGGGTCGCATTTCTCTTTCTCCTTCTCGGGCTTGTCTGCTTTATCGGTATCATCTCGTTAAACCTAAAGATCTTTGCCTCGACGATCCCATTCCTTACATTTTCCGGAATTGCAGTATTCACCTTGTTGCGCTCGCGGAAAATGCGCGAGAATCACCGTGACGGACAGCCATAAAATATGAAAGTTGGAGAGACAGCCCCTGATTTTACTCTGAAGGACGGCGATGGCAACGACTGGACGCTCAGTGAACACCGCGGGCAGACGGTCGTTCTGCTATTTTATCCGGGCGACAACACGCCCGTGTGCACGCGACAGCTTTGTTCGGTGCGCGATCATTGGGGCGAATATCAGCTTACGGGAGCAGAAGTTGTCGGGATCTCGACGGATTCCGTCGAATCGCATAAAGACTTTGCCGCAGAACACGATCTTCCGCTGCGTCTTCTTGCAGATACCGAACGCAGTGTCTCCGAAGCGTATGGTATGAAAAGCTGGCTTCCCGGCCGATCTGCGCGCGGAGTTGTCGTGATCGACCGCGAGGGCAAGGTCGCGTATCAGAAGGCGCAGCCGCTTAGCATCTTTCGCCCGGCGGATGAAGATGTTCTCAATGCTATTCGGAACTCGGGGTAAATGAGTATGAAACGTGGGTTTGCGGGTCTGATCGCGATCATTGGCTGGGCGGTAATTGCGCTTGAGTTCTACCTGACGATGGCTGCACCGCGTGAGCCGAGCGTCCCGGCAAATGACCGTATCATTCGATTTTTCAGTTACTTTACGATCCTTACAAATATCGTCGTTGCGGTGACGACGACCGCGATCGCATTCTTTCCGTCAACAAAGATCGGCAGGTTCTTTTCGCGGCCCGGCGTCCAAACTGCAGTAGCTGTTTACATTACGATCGTCGGCCTCGTTTACAGCCTTTTGCTGCGCGCCAGCCTGACAGGTTTATGGGCGGTCGCAGATCACGGTGTCCACGACGTTGTCCCGATCGCGTATGTCGTCTTTTGGTTCATCTGCACACCAAAGAGCGGGCTTGGGTGGAAAGACCCGATAAAGTGGCTCTCGTATCCGCTGGCGTATGTCGCCTATTCGCTCGTGCACGGAGCCTTTACCGGCTGGTATCCGTACTGGTTCGTTGATATCTCAAAGCTCGGTTATGCGGTCGGCCTTCGCAACGCCGCAGGCGTAATACTTGGCTTTGTTGTTGTCGGGCTTATCTTCGTTGCGGTCGGCCGGGCGTTCTCGCGCACTGCAAAGGCTCTCTCAAACTGATATAAATAGAGTCATACGGAGTGAACTTTCCCATGGCTATTTTTGGAAGCGATAAGTTTAAGTGCACAAAATGCGGGCAAAAGAATGAACCGCTCGGCTACGCCCCGTTCCCGAATGCAGATGGTGAACGCGTAGCAAAAGAGATCTGTCAGGATTGCTGGAAGGAATGGCAGAAGAAGCAAATGCAGCTTATTAACCACTTTGGGCTCGATGTTTCGAATCCGGACGCACAGCAGATGCTTTTCGACAATATGAAGCTTTTTTTCTTTAACGAAGGTGTCGAGCTTACGCAGATCGACACTTCAAAGGAAGGAAGCGTTTCCTGGTAGGTCGAAAAGCTTTTTGCATCCGGTTTGCCTTCCCCGCCGAACAAGATTGTTAGGCAAGCGTATCGAACTGTCGCTTGCGAACTTCTATGTCTGCACGCGTCGAAGAAAAGCATCGGGCGCCGATCCGCTGGATGCACTGGATAAATTTTCCGCTCCTCGCGATGATGATGTGGAGCGGGGTGCTGATCTACTGGGCAAATCCGATCTACTCACTGCGTCTTGCCGGACGCGAGATCTTCTACTTTTTTCCACAAGGATTCTACAGCTTTCTCGGCGTTCCCTATAGGCTTGCGGAAGGAATGCAGCTGCATTTCTTCTTTATGTGGCTGTTCACAATAAACGGCATCGCCTATGTCGCATATCTGTTTCTATCAGGCGAGTTTCGCGGCCTACTGCCCACGTTCGGCAGCCTTAAGCGTTCATTCCGCGTCGTTCTCTACGAACTTCACATCTCGAAGCAGAAGCCGCCGCAGGGAAAATATAACGACGCACAGCGTATTGTTTACACACTCGTGATACTCATGGGTGCGGGTTCGGTACTCACCGGCATCGCGATCTACAAGCCGCTTCAAGCGTCGTTATTTACGTCGGCACTCGGCGGTTATGAATGGGCCCGGTGGGAGCATTTCTGGCTGATGATTCTGTTTGCGGCATTCTTTGTCGTGCATGTTGTGCAGGTCGCTATCGCCGGCTGGCGAAATTTTCAATCAATGATCACCGGCGTCGAAGTTGTAAAAGGCGAGGGCGAAACGGAATGAAAGAAGCTAGCGAGAATATCGATAAGTGGCCGGACGGCCTCGAGAATTCGGCAAACGCACTGAAAGAGCGGCGTTCCCTGTCCGCCGAGATGTCGGACGCTGAGGCCCGCAAGGTACTCGCTTCCCGATCGCGCCGTGGTTTTCTTCTCGGCGGTGTTGCGGCGCTTGCCGGCATCTTCGGCTGGCGTTGGCTGCCCGAGGAAACAAAGGTCGGATTTCTTCAAAATGTCTTTCGCTTCAACGAAAGTGTGACGTCGGCGATTTTTGACCCAACCCGCCTGTCGCCGCAATTCCCGGTGGAAAAGGTTACGCGGCCGTCCCGCGTCAATGGCTTTCTGGGAATTGAGAGCGAGATCGATCTGGACGCATGGCGATTGAATATTGGCGGTATTCAAGGCCGTTCGAGCGATCTCGTTCTTACGATGGACGACATCCGAAAGCTGCCGAAAACCGAGAGCATAACGGAGTTCAAATGCATCGAAGGCTGGTCAACGATCGTTCAATGGACGGGCATCAGGTTCTCGGACTTTGTAACCGCTTATACGCCGTGGAAGAACCCGGAAGATATGCCGCCTTACGTTTCGCTTGCAACGCCCGACGGCGCTTATTTTGTCGGTTGGGATACGCCCTCAATAATGCACCCGCAAACACTTCTTGTTTACGAAATGAACGGCGAAATGTTAACTTCAAATCACGGAGCACCGCTGCGGTTGGCTTCTCCGACGAAATACGGCATCAAACAGCTGAAGCGCATTGGCCGGATCGATTTTACTCACGAACGGCCGCAGGATTATTGGGCGAACGAAGGATATGACTGGTACTCGGGCCTCTGAGATCATTTTTATCAACGAGTCGTTCTACTCTGACTCGGTCTCTCGAAACAAGATGGACCTCCTGCTTGCTCGCGCATGGCGGCACTTCGGGAACTACTTTTATCGGTACAGCCTGAGCCTTTACGAAGAAGATGTTCGACGCGTACTTCCGCTCCGGATCAGGCTCAGAGATTTCACTTTCTCAAAGAGTCAGCGAAGAACACTTCGGCGAAATGCCGACCTGCGATGCGAGGTGCGTCCCATCAAGATCACAGAAGAATCGAACGAACTCTTTCACCGTCATCGTGTGCGATTTACCCACTCGGTCCCGGATTCTATCTATTGCTTTCTTTCCGCGGAACCGGCCACCGAACCAGCCCCTGCAAGCGAACTGGCGGTATATGACGATGACCGTCTGGTCGCGATCAGTTATTTTGATGAAGGCATAAACTCAACTTCCGGTATCTATGCGGCCTTTGATCCCGAATTGTCCGAACGCAGGCTTGGTATCTTTACGATGCTGAAAGAGATCGAGTATTCGCTCGAAACCGGACGCAGTTACTACTATCCCGGATTTGCCTATGAGGGCGAATCCTTTTACGACTACAAGAAACGCTTCCGGGAGCTCGAAGCCTATGACTGGCTCGGGGATTGGTATCCCTACAAGGGTGATCGATCCGAATCCGGCAAATGAAGTTTCCCTTTGTCAGAAGTGATGCCCTCGCCGCCGTTCTGCTTGCGGTCCTGGCGGGATTCGCCACAGCTCAGGATTTCAAGGAAGTACATCCAGGCGTCGAATACGCAAAATTATCCCGCATAGTTGACGGCAAGAACGTGAACTTCAACCTTCTTCGGCTCGATCTGAAAAAGGTTCGGCTCGACGTTGTCCACGCGATGGACTCAGCGATCGGCACCGAGGCCACCTCGTCACTTGTTCGGCGTCATAAGGCCGTTGCGGCGGTAAATGCTGGCTTCTTTCGGCTCGATAACAGCATTTTCGCGGGTGATGCCGCTGGCGTACTGCAGATCGACGGAAAGCTGCTCAGCGAAAGCTCGAATGACCGCACCGCAATTATCATCGCAAACGGCCCAAAGCAAACTTCTGTAAACTTTGATTCGATCTCGGTTGGGCCTCGGCTCTTAGGTCTTTCCGTTCCTCTGAACGGCGTCGATCGCGAACGCAAAGTGGACGAGATGATCGTCTACACACCTCATTTTGCGGCGACAACGCTTACCGATAGTTCAGGGGTCGAGGTAGTCGTTCGAAAGGGAAAGGTCGTGAAGATCCTCGATCACGCGGGCAGCACAAAGATCCCGTGTGATGGTTATGTGTTGTCCGCAACAGGCTCAGCCCGAACCCGACTGCTCGTGGAACTAGAGGTCGGTAGAAGGTTAGCATTGACGACCTTTTTTCAGAATGATCGAAAAGGCAGACAGGCTAAAGAAGCGTCTTTGGCGTTCGCCAACGCTGAAGATGTTACGAATGGCGTTCCGCGATTGATAAGGAATGGCAAGATCGATATTACGTGGAATGAGGAGCGTGCAAGCAAAAGCTTTGTCGAAACTCGGCATCCGCGGACGGCCGTCGCAATACTAAAAGACGGGAAGTGCCTTTTGCTAACCGCCGATGGCCGCAGCGAGACAAGCGGCGGCATTGACCTTTACGACCTTGCAGACATTCTGCTCGAGCTTGGTGCCGTCGATGCGATGAATCTGGACGGCGGCGGCTCAACAACGATGGTGCTAGACGACAAGGTCGTCAATCAGCCTTCGGACAAAGGCGGCGAGCGAAAGGTCGGCGATGCCTTGATCGTCACGCTCAGAAAATAAACCTCTTTACGCATTTGTGCGTAAAACGTGCTAGATTTCACAAAACGATCCGATCAAACCTAAGCCTATGAAACGCATTTCCCTTGTCGTGTGCGCACTCGCACTGTTCGCGGCACTATCTTTTGCCCAGGAACCGCCGGCAAAGCCGCAGAAGTCTTACGCCTCAATTGTCGAAAAGACGCAGAAGATCGACGGCTTCATCCCGCTCTACGTCAACCGCGACGACGGCAAGATCTATATGGAGATCACGCGTTTAAATAAGGAGTTCCTGCACCTTGTGAGCTTGCCGACGGGCGTAGGTTCGAATCCGCTCGGGCTTGATCGCGGACAGTTGGGCTCGACTCGGGTTGTGTTCTTCGAACGTGCGGGAAACAAGATCCTCCTAATTCAGCCAAACTACGATTATCGTGCGACAGGTGACGAAAAGCAGAAGAAGTCGGTCGAAGAATCCTTCGCCCGTTCCGTTATTTGGGGTTTCAAGATCGAGGCGGAAGACGGCGGCAAGATCCTCGTTGATGCGACGAGTTTTCTGATACGCGATGCACACGGCGTCGCCGACCGCCTGAATGGTGCACAGCAGGGCAATTATAGCTTTGACGAAAGCCGAAGTGCCCTTTATCTTCCGAATACAAAAGGCTTTCCGCTGAATACCGAGGTCGAGGCAACAGTGACAGTTTCGACAAGCTCTTCGCCAAAATTCCTGATCAACCAGGTCGCACCTACGGGCAAACACGTAACCGTGCGTGAGCGGCAGTCGTTCGTCCAACTGCCTGATGACAAGTACACGCCGCGTCGTTACGATCCGCGAACAGGCGCTCTGAACATCAGCTTTTACGATTACGGGACCGACATAAACCAGGACCTTGAAAAGCGTTGGGTGATCCGCCATCGCCTCGAGAAAAAGGATCCGAACGCTGCCGTCAGCGAACCGGTAAAGCCGATCATCTACTACGTCGATAACGGTGCTCCAAAGGCGATACAGGATGCACTCATCGAAGGCGCAAGCTGGTGGAATCAAGCGTTCGAGGCGGCCGGCTTCAAGAATGCATTCCAGGTGAAGGTTCTTCCCGCCGACGCAGATCCAATGGATCTGAGATACAACGTGATCAACTGGGTGCATCGTTCGACACGCGGATGGTCGATCGGTGACAGCGTTGTCGATCCGCGTACGGGTGAGATCTTGAAAGGCGATGTGACGCTCGATTCACAGCGTGCGCGTCAGGATTTTCTGCTTGCGACGGGAATGATGCCGCAATATCTGAACGGAAGGTTCGCGTGCGATTTTGGTGCGATGCCGGATACGGATTACCTCTTGCCCGACGATTCTGCCCAGCAGGCAACGGCGATGTCATACGCACGCATTCGGCAGCTTTCGGCACACGAGGTCGGCCATACGCTCGGTTTTTCGCACAACTTCGCGGCAAGCACATACGGCAGAGCATCCGTAATGGACTACCCTGCGCCGATGGTCAAGATCGTAAACGGAAAGCTCGATCTCTCCGACGCCTACGCCGTTGGGATCGGTGCCTTTGATAAGTTCGCCGTTACGTATTCGTATGCGCAGTTTGCCCCCGGAACCAACGAGGATGCGGCGCTTGACGCGATCGTAAGGGACGGCGAGAGCAAAGGGATGTTGTATCTCTCGGATTCGGAAGCTCGACCGGCGAACGCAGCCGACCCGCTCGCAAATCTTTGGGATAACGGCCCCGATCCGATCGCGATGCTCGAGCATGAGATGCAAGTTCGCCGAATCGGCCTCAACGATTTTGGGATAAAGAATATACCGGTCGGTACGCCGATGTCAGAGCTTGAGAATAAATTTATGCCGCTCTATCTGCATCACCGCTATCAGCTATCGGCGGCTGTTCGCGAGATCGGCGGCGTCTATTACACCTTCTCTGTTCGCGAAAAGGACGGCCCTTCGCCGAAGACCGTTGCTTCGCCTGTGCCGGCTGAAAGACAGCGCAAGGCGTTGGCGGCCGTACTCGCCACGATCGACCCCAAGGAGCTGGCGATCCCCGAGAATGTTCTGGAGATGATGCCGCCGGTAGCAAGCGGCTACCGCTCCGGCCGTTCGGAGCTATTTACAAAGCGAACTGCGCCGATCTTCGATCCTGTCGGAGCCGCAGAGATCGCTGCTGACCTTGCCGTAAGCGGATTGCTCCAAAGCGACCGTGCCGCAAGGACGCTCAATCAGAACGCGGCCGACAAGGCAAGTCCCGGCTTTCGCGAGGTCATTGATGCGCTGATAAAGGCCACATGGAAAGCTCCGACGCCGAAGGATGCTCGCCAGGCCGAGATCGAACGCGGCATCGAAAGCCTTGTAGTGACCAGACTGATGGAGCTAGGCGCCGATGCTGACGCGCGGCCGCAGGTGCGTGCAATAGCTGCGGACTCGCTTCGTTCACTCGCCGCGTATCTCAAACGCCTTCGCGCGACCGGCGATTCGGCTGCTCATTATCGAACGACCGTCGAAGATATCGAGCGTTTCCTTTCGCGGCCCTTTGAACCGACCAAACGGACGCCGCCGCTTCCGACGCCTCCGGGCGATCCGATCGGGAATTAGTAGCGGGCGAGATATTCGTTGAGTTTCTCTGCGGAAAGATCATCGGACAAATAACCGATGTAATTATCCGGACGAAGCAGAACAAGAAAAGGGCTTTCGCATCCGAAGGCCTTTTTTACTGCCTCCTGCAGCGGATGCTCTTGTATCTCAATATCATCCTGCCATTTGGATCGCATCGCTTGTCGCAGACCCGAGCATACTTCGCTGTCCGCCCCGAAAAGCAAAAGGTGAAAGGCCGGGCTCGTGAGACTTGAGTAGATGCTTTTCCCATCAGCTTCGAACCAGGGCATCCGCTCGCCAGGCTCAACCGCGAAACCGTCCGTGCCCGAACTCAGCTTCAGTCCTGAGTAACTGATCCCGATCTGCGACACGATCGAGAAGATCTCGTTCTTTACGATGTCGAACTTTAGCGCCGTACCGAACACGTACGGAAACACGTTATTCCGCACGACCGAGACCAGCCATTCGTCGCTCGCGGCAAATTCGAACACGCGGTCGGTCGTCTTAAGCAGAGCCTGTGCGTTCCGCAGACGCTCTTCGTTATACGTTGCAAGCAAGGCACCGTCCGCTTTTCCTTTGAGCGCGAGAGCAAGCTTCCAGGCAAGGTTGTAGCCATCCTGAATACCGGTGTTCATCCCCTGGGCACCTGCAGGCGTGTGTATGTGGGCAGCGTCTCCCGCAACAAAACATCGGCCCTTTGAGAATGCGTTTACCGCGCGCGAATGCACGTTATAGACCGAGAACCAGTTCACTTTCGTTATATCAAGCTTTGAACCCATATCATGCTCGATCTGGCGTTCGATCTCGTCGTAAAGAATGTCGCCCTCGTCCTTTTTGTGACCCTCGGGGAATGTGCCGACAAGCCGCCAGCGATCCTCGCCCTTTAGGGGAAAGAAGGCGGTCAGGTTGTCTTCGCCCAAATTGATCTGCAGAGCGTCGTGGCCATGGGGCCAGTTGAGTTCGACATCGGCAACATAGAATAGACGCTCGACCGTATCACCTTCGAACGTTAGTCCAAGGTCGCGGCGCACCCGGCTCTTTGCGCCGTCACAGCCGACAAGATATTTTGCCCTGATCGACAGCGTCGAGCCGTCCGGCTTTCTTACCTCTGCGGTAACGTCATCACCGTCAACAAACGAGACCATCTCGTGCTGCCATAGAACGTCGCAGTCATTGTCCCGAATGTATTGATAAAGAAGTTTTTCGTGCAGGCCCTGCTCGACGAGCAAGACATACGGGAAAGGGCTAAGACCGACACCGAGTTCGCTTAGATCTGCTTCGCCGCGAACCACTCCGTCTTTCAGGAATTTAACTTTTTCTGCGCGATGTCCAAGAGAAATAAGCTCATCCGCAAGCCCGATCTGATCGTAGATCTCGAGCGTTCGAGCCTGTACACCGATCGCACGCGAAAACGGGGTCGTCGAATCTTTCGTATCAACGATCACAAAACGGACGCCGTATCGGATCAGCTGGCAGGCAAGGGCAAGGCCGGTCGGCCCGGCCCCGACTATCAAGATATCTGTTTGCAGGTCCATTGATTGAAGCCGACGGCTTGCAGGTCAAATTTGTAGAGAAAGCTTGTCGTCCACAACCGCGACGTTGACCTTACCGCCGTCGGTGAGCTTTCCGAACAGGATCTCGTTTGCTAGCGGCTGTTTGATCTTGTCGTGAATAAGACGCGACATCGGTCGGGCACCATACCGAGAATCAAAGCCGTGTTTTGCGAGCCATTCGCGGGCATCTTCACCGAGAATGACGTTTACGCGTTTCTCCGCAAGCTGGCCGTTCAGTTCGCGTATGAATTTATCCACAACGAGCTTGATGACGTCTATATCGAGCGGCTTAAAGGCTATCCAGGCATCGAGGCGGTTTCGAAATTCCGGTGTAAATGTGCGTTCGATCGCACCCTTTGCGCTTCCCTTTGTCTCGGACGAATTCCTGAAGCCAACGCCGCCCGAAGAAAGTTCTCTCGCACCGGCATTTGTCGTCATTATCAGGATGACGTTTCGAAAATCTGCACGCTTGCCGTTGTTGTCCGTAAGCGTTGCGGAATCCATTACCTGCAGCAGCAGGTTGAAAAGATTCGGATGTGCTTTTTCGATCTCGTCGAGAACGAGAACCGCGTGCGGCGTACGCATTATCGCCTCGGTCAAAAGGCCGCCCTGATCGAAACCAACATAGCCCGGAGGTGCGCCGATCAGTCGAGAAACGGTGTGCGGCTCGGCATATTCGCTCATATCAAAGCGGATGAATTCGATACCGAGAACCTCTGCGAGCTGCTTCGAAACCTCGGTCTTGCCAACGCCCGTCGGCCCCGAGAAAAGGAACGAGCCGACAGGTTTCGTTTCGTGGCCGATACCAGCACGCGAGATCTGGATCGAATCGACAAGGGCATCTATCGCTTCATCTTGTCCGAATATGTGCTTCTTAAGATCGTCGCGGAGCGTCTTCAAACGCTCTTTTTCATTTGCGACAACAGAACGCGGCGGGATCTTCGCCATTCGGGCAATGGCTTTTTCGACCATATGCGTCGAAATGCGTTTCGGCCTTTTTGCTTCGGGCCGTAATTTAACAGCGGCGCCGACCTCGTCAATGACGTCGATCGCCTTGTCCGGCAGAAAACGGTCGTTAATATACTTTCCGGCAAGTTCCGCAGCTGTTCGAAGCGAATCGTCCGTGTACTTTACACCGTGATGATCTTCGTAATATTTTCGAAGGCCCTTGAGTATCTCGTACGTCTCATCGACCGTCGGTTCGTTAATGTCAATGCGTTGGAATCTGCGCGCAAGTGCTCGATCGCGGTCGAACGCCGCCTTGTATTCGGCATGCGTTGTCGAGCCGATACATCGGAGCGAACCCGCGGCCAAGGCCGGCTTAAGGATGTTCGAAGCATCCATTGAACCGCCCGAGACCGAGCCAGCACCAACGATCGTGTGTATCTCATCGATGAAAAGGATCGCGTTGTCCTGCTTTTGCAGTTCTTTAATGATCGCCTTGAACCGCTGTTCGAAATCGCCCCGATAGCGCGTGCCTGCTAGCACCGCTCCCATATCGAGCGCGTAAACTTTTGCATCCGCGAGGATCTCAGGGACCGCGCCTTCGCTGATCTTGAGCGCAAGGCCTTCTGCAAGCGCCGTCTTACCGACGCCGGGTTCGCCAACGTAAAGCGGATTGTTCTTTTTTCTGCGGCAAAGCACCTGAATAGTGCGTTCGATCTCTTCGGCACGGCCGATAATTGGGTCGATCTCGCCCGCAGCGGCCTTTGCAACCAGTTCCACCGTAAAACTCTCGAGCGGATCCTTTTTCGGCGCACCTTGGGCATCAGCGGGTTCGCCATCATGTTCCTCTATTTCAAAGCCTTCGCCGAGCGTCTCAAGCTTTGAAATGCCGTGGGAAATGTAGTTGAGTATGTCGAGTCGCGTGACGCCCTGCTGCAAGAGCAAGTACACGGCATATGCCTGCTGCGCCTGATAAAGAGCAGCTAGAATGTTGCCGGTATCGACCGAACGCTGCCCACTTCCCTCGGCCTGAAGGACCGCGTAAGAGATCGTTGATTGAAACGCCCCGGTAAGTTCCGGCATCGAAGGCGTTACGTTGTCCGGGACTTTCTCAAGAACGGTGGTGAAGTAGTCATCAAGGGCTCGTTCAAGCTCCGCGAGATCGGCGCCGCAGTTAAGCAGGATATCGCGGGCCGTTTCGTCCGCGAGCAGTGCACGCAGCAAATGCTCGAGCGTCACATACTCGTGTCGGTATTTGACGGCCTCATCGACCGCCGTGCTCAATGTTGCTTCAAGCTCGCGAGTTAACACGCTCCTAGTTTAGCAAGTTTAGAAAGCGGTGAGTAGGCTCTTTAAGGGCAATAGTGGGAGATCTGCCCGTTTTCAGGTCAATCCAGGTAGCCGAACTTTCCTGAATTGAAGTCTTCGATCGCCTGCGCAAGCTCGGCCTGCGTGTTCATAAGGAACGGCCCGTATGCCGCAATCGGCTCGTCGATCGGCTCGCCGCTCAATACCAGAAACGTCGCGTTATCGTCTGTTGCCTCAAGCGTGAACCGCTCGCCGCCCTTGTCGAGTAAGGCAAGGTGATCGTGCTTCAGCTCGTCAACGCCGTTTATCCGGCCCGAACCCTCGATCGCTAAGACAAGCGTCGTATAATTCGAGGGAAATTCAAGTTCGACACTCGTGCCTTTTGATGGCCGAACGTTGAACATATTCACCGGTGTGAACGTGGTCGCCGGGCCTTTTACACCTTCAAATTCGCCGGCGATGATCTCGACCTCTCCGCCTGTCGGCAACGCGACGCGACCCATCGCCCCATTGGCAAGAGCCTGGTATTTGGGCGCGGTCATCTTGTCTTTGGCAGGCAGATTGACCCAAAGCTGCACCATGTGGAACACTCCGCCTTTGCGGTTGTATTCGCTCTCGTGAAACTCCTTGTGCAAGAGTCCGCTGCCGGCGGTCATCCACTGAACATCACCCTCCTCAATGACGCCGCCACCGCCGTGACTGTCGTGATGCTCTACCTTGCCCTTATAGGCGATCGTCACCGTCTCGAAACCTCGATGCGGGTGCGGCCCAACGCCGAACGGTTCCTCTCGCGGCGGGAATTCGGTCTTTGCGTTGTAATCCAGAAGAAAGAATGGGCTCATCCTCTTAGCCGAGAGCGGCCCGTTCGGGAAAAATCCGTGAACATGGAACCCGTCGCCTACCCAATGCGCTGCGGGCGGTGCTACGATCCTCTCAACTTTCCTCATCTCTTTTGCCTTTGTCGATATTGCGGTCATTGTCTTACTCCTTGTCTTTAAACTTAGGGCTCCCGATCGTACGGCCAGAGCCATTACTTAGAGTCTATCGAGGGAAAGAGCAAATGTAACCATCAATTGCGGTGTGCGCATCGTAATACTTTTGGGTGAGCAACCTAGCTCTTGCAGACGATCATCAGGCCGTCCCGTATGGGCAGAAGCACGTTCGATACGCGATCGTCTGTCTGGATCTTCAGATTAAAATCGTGCAAGGCCTGAGTATCGGCGTCCTTTTCGGCATTTAGGACGCGGCCGCTCCAAAGGACGTTATCGGCAACTATGAAGCCGCCTTTTCTTACTTTTTCGAAAACGAGGTCGTAATACAGGGAATAGTCGGATTTGTCCGCATCGATGAACACCAGATCGATCGGGTCGGAGATCTGCGGGATCATGTCCTTTGCTTCGCCAAGCCGGAAATCGATGGCATCTTTATACTCCGTTCGTTCTACGAACGACTTTGCTACCCTATTCGTCTCTTCCTGTATATCCAATGTAATTACTTTTCCGCCGTTCGCAAGGCCTTCTGCAAAGCAAAGTGCGGAATAGCCGAGATATGTGCCGATCTCTACGACTAGCTTCGGCCGGATCATCTTTGAAATGAGCGCAAGAATGCGCCCCTGCACGTGGCCCGAGAGCATCGACGAATCTTCGTAGTGAGCAAAACAGTGTTCACGAAGCTCCCGCAGGACCGGGCTTTCCTCGGATGTGAACTTTTCTGCGTATTCGGTGAGTTCGTTCTTAATTTCGATCATATATCGATCCTTACGAGGCCGCGTTTTATTGCTGCGGTCGCGGCTGAAGTGCGGTCGGAGACACCGATCTTCGAGAAAATGTTCTGAATATGGCTTTTTACGGTGTTTTCGGAAATATCCAGGGCGAACGCGATCTCTTTGTTCGACATTCCGCCTACGATCGACTGCAAAACATTGGTTTCGGCCGGCGTTAGCTCATCAGCCCCAAAATTTGCGGCCAAAACGCCGGCGATCTCGCTTGGAAGGTACTTTTTGCCCTTTGCAGCGGCCTCGACCGCAGCAAGAAGCTCGTCGGAACTCTCTTCTTTCGAAACAAAACCGAGCGCGCCGAGCTTTAGAGCTTTCGCAATTTCGCCGTCTCCCGCGTTATCGGCAAGGATCACGACCTTTGCCATAGGTTCGATCTCAAAATAGGCAGGAAGGGCCTCTATTGAGCAGGAATCGGCAAATCTTAGCCCGAGCACGACCACATCCGGACGCATCCGCTTGAAAAGCTCGAATCCTTCGAGCGGGTCGGCTGTGCTCGCGATCAGAGTGAACTTGCCACTTTTCGAGAATTCGGCCGCGATGCCCTCGCGGACGAGTTGCTGACGTTCGATCAGGAGTACGTTGATCACTTTGCAGCCTTCTTACGCCAACCCGGCCGCGAACTCAACCAGCGGCTTGATTAGGTCGGTGCCGTAATTCGTCTTTACGTGCTGCATGACGGCGGTCATACGCTCGAGGCCCATTCCGGTATCGACCGACGGTGCCGGCAGCGGCGTGAGTAAAAAGCTGCCATCCGCCTCAAGCGTTCGGTTGTACTGCATAAAGACGAGGTTCCAGATCTCCATCGTCGTATCGCCGGGGCCGTTCACCCATTCCGGGCTGTTCTTTGTAGGATCCGACGGATCTTCGCCCATGTAGTAATGGATCTCCGAACATGGGCCGCACGGGCCCGTGTCTCCCATCTGCCAGAAATTATCTTTGCGGCCAAAGCCGAGCACGCGTTCGGGACTTGCTCCTGCCTTCACCCACAATTCCCTCGCCTCGTTATCGGGCCCTACCTCCGCATCGCCCTCAAAGACCGAGAACCAGAGCCGCTCGACGTCAAGTCCGAATTCATTGACCAGGAGATCCCAGGCAAAACCGATCGCCTCTTCCTTGAAATAGTCACCGAACGAGAAATTGCCGAGCATTTCGAAGAAAGTGTGGTGTCTTGCGGTCTTCCCGACCTCGTCGAGGTCGTTGTGCTTTCCACCGGCCCGTATGCACTTCTGCGAAGTTGCGGCACGCGTATAGTCGCGTTTCTCGAGCCCGAGAAAGACATCCTTGAACTGATTCATTCCGGCATTTGTAAACAAAAGCGTCGGGTCGTTTGCGGGCAAAAGCGGAGAAGAATGGACTATCTTGTGCCCATTCTTCTCAAAATAAGAAAGGAATTTTTCTCTGATCTCGTCACCGGTCATAGGTACAAATCTACCATATCGAAATGCCCGGAGACACGTTGGCCTTTATTTTGCGGCCTTAACAAACCTTAGCGCCGGAGAATTGATGCAGTATCTCAGTCCTGTCGGCTCCGGTCCATCGTCAAAGACATGGCCGAGATGTGCGTGGCATCTTGCGCATAGCACCTCTGTGCGAACTTCGGCAAGCGATCTATCTACCTTCTCAATGACGTTCTTCTTGAACGCCGTCTGGTAAAAGCTGGGCCAGCCGGTTCCGGAATCGAATTTATTTTCCGAACGGAAGAGCACCAGCCCGCAAGCCGCGCAGTAGTAAGTTCCATGTTCGTGGTTGTTATACAGGGCACCGGTAAACGGAGTTTCCGTACCTGCCTCACGCATCATGTTGTATTCGACGGGCGTCAAGATCTTTTTCCATTCGGCGTCGGACATAACGATCTCTTTACCGTCAAATTCGGCATCCGTGTATGTGATCTCACGGATCGCCTTCGTCCGTCTTGGCGTGGAGTCGGGTTCCGCTCCATTTGAAACTGCCGCATTTGATCCGCTAATGCCTGAAAAACAAGCTGCTGTACCGACGATCAGGGCTCCAAGCGATAAGGTTAATGCTCGCATGATATCTATCTCCTCTTTCGGACCAAGGCAGTGCGGCCGGGCGTTGCCTGACCGCAGAGCCTCAGAACGATCTATTCCGGCATCAACACCGAGTTTATAACATGAATGATGCCGTTTGACTGCCGAACGTTGGCGATCGTTACCGTTGCACGCCCACCTTTTTCGTCCTCCAGCACGAGATCGCTGCCATCCATTGATGCCCACAGTTTGCCTCCGGAGACCGTCGTAAGTTCCGCCTTTCCACCACCTTTCATTATCATTTTCGCAATGGCCTTTGAGTCCCAATTGCCGGCGACGACGTGGTAGGTCAGCACTTTCGTAAGCATTGCCTTGTTCTCAGGCTTAAGAAGCGTATCGACGGTGCCGGATGGCAGCATATCAAACGCGGCATTGGTCGGAGCGAATACCGTGAATGGTCCCTTGCCCATCAGGGTATCTACCAAACCTGCAGCCTTTACGGCGGCCACAAGCGTTGTATGGTCTTTAGAATTTATGGCGTTCTCCACAATATTCTTTGTCTTGACCATCGCGGCCCCGCCAACCATCGGATTCATCTCTTGAGCCGAAGCTGCAACTACCATTGCGATCGATAGAGCGATCACACTAAATATCGTTTTCATAATTTTTCTCCAGTTTTATAAAAAGCCGTTTCTCGGCCTTTGTGTCACTGAATTCGAGCGACACCGAGCAACTGGATTCAGCAACCGGAAAAAAAAGTGAATTAGACAAGTGAGGGAAGCTAGATGAGCGGAGTCGAGCGATCAGTCTATTCGAATGCCGCTGATCTTTTCGCGGATCAGATCGTAGCTAAAACCTTTCCGCAGCAAATGGTCGTAGAGTTTCTTCTTGTCTTCCCGTGTTTCGGGTACGCCCTTTAGTCGAAGCCGTTTTTCGATCACGGCATCGATCAATTCGCTTTCGGGCATCTGCTCGAATGCGTGTTCGATCGCCATTTCTTTTGTCTCGCGATCGAGAGGTTTTCGGGACATCGTCTGGCGAAGCTTGTGCCGTCCCTGCGGACGTTGACGAATCGCCGCGAGAGCTGTTTGCTTCGCATATTGCTCGTCGTCCAAATAGGTGTATTCCTTAAGCTTTGCGAGCACACGGCCAACGACCTCTTCATTTGTCCACGCCTTTTCAAGAAGGCGTATTCGAAGCTCTTCGACCGCACGCGGCTTTGCGGCAAGGAGGTTCACGGCACGCTTCATCGTCTTTGCATAAGCCTTGTCAGGATCGCTGATCTTACGATCATCGGGGAGAATTTCGCGTCGCCTTTTTCGCCACATTACGGTTCGAATTGATAAAATCTGTCCTTCATTATGGACGGCGTCCTTATCATCGACAAACCGGCAGGACCGACGTCACACGATGTGGTGAATCGTGTGCGAAGGATATTTCAAACGCGAAAGGTCGGCCACACGGGCACACTCGATCCATTTGCGACGGGCGTGATGGTCGTGCTCGTCGGCAAGGCAACTCGTCTTGCAAAGTTCGTCGATAAGGCAGACAAGGAATACGAAGCTGAACTTCGGTTCGGCATCTCGACCGACACAGGCGACCTTACCGGCAAACCGCTTGGTGAGATGAGACGAAACTCGGTCTCGTTCGCGGAGATCAGCGAAGTGCTCGACCAGTTTCGCGGAGAGATAATGCAGACGCCCCCGATGTTTTCCGCAAAGAAGGTCGATGGCAAGAAGCTTTACGAACTCGCACGCCTTGGTAAAGAGATCGAACGAAAGCCGGTGACAGTTACGATCCGCGAGATCAAAGTAATGACCAAGGGGACGGAACCGTGCGAAGTTCACCGTATTCGAGTCAGCTGCTCGGCGGGAACCTACATTCGAACACTTGCTGAAGACATTGCAAAGGCGTTAGGCACCGCGGCACATCTGACGGCACTCCGGCGAACAGCATCCGGCCGTTTTTCGATCAAAGAAAGCGTGCAGCTGGATGCTCTTGCCGAGGACACGGATCCGATCCGACATCTGCTGCCTATCGAAACGCTCGTCGCTGAGCTCCCGCGTTTCACACTCAGCAAAGAACGCGAGAGGATGACGCTCAACGGCCTTTCATCACGGGTTTACGATCAGAAATTTGCTGCGGGCGATAACATTGCGATGATGTCTGAGGAAAATAACCTCGTTGCGATCGGAACATTCTCACCGGACGAAAAAGCGATCCGTCCGACACTGGTCCTTGGTGAAAAGTTATGAGCGGACGCGGGATCTTTACGACAATTGCTATTCGCCGCGGCAAGCCTTTTCTCTGGGAGAAACACTGGTCGCGGCTTGTTCACGCCGCCGAAAAGCTCGACATCGACCTTGCCGAATTCGACGCGTCAGACGTAAAAGTCGCGCTGAGCAAAAAGCTTGCGGATGACAACGTCATAGACGGCCGTGCGAAACTCACTTTCAGTGACAATCGGACCGGAAAGATATGGCCTGAAAGAGAAAATACGGCCGGCAAAACTGCTCTCTCGATCATCACCGGACCACTGCGTCAAATTCCCGAACGTTTTCGCTTGAACCTATCGCCGTATCCGGTAAATTCCCGCTCACCGCTTGCCGGGATCAAGTCAACGGACTATCTGGAACCGACGCTGTGCTTCGAGGCGGCGCAGAATACCGGTTTTGATGAGGCGGTTCGCGTAAACGAACGGGGACAGGTTACGAGCGCGTGTTTCGCAAATATTTTCTGGATGAAGGCCGGCATTTTTTACACCCCGGATCTGACAACCGGTTGCCTTGCCGGCACAACGCGCGAATTCATCCTTGAAAACCTCGAAGTGGTCGAATGCGTTGCCGATATCGACGAGCTATTGTCGGCCGAAGGGATCTTTCTTTCGTCCGCAGGCATAGGCATCGTGGAAGCTGCGTCGCTCGAAGATAGGACATTTTCGCCGGGCCATCACCCGATTCTGGACTTGCTGGACGCCGGACGGCAATGAGCGCTCGCGATTGGTCGCGGCGCGCAAAAACCGCACTTGTCGCATGCAGCGACAAATGCTCGCGCGTTCTTAACGTCTCTTTGAATTGATCTTTTGGGGAACGAGCCGTGCCCTTTTAGGCAGCGGTTTCGAACAGAGCAAGGATCTGCTTGCCTTCGTTTGACCGCGGATCGATCGTGCGAAGGTGCTTTTGTCCCTGCATTTCCCAGATGGCCGTTACCGTACCCTCTTTTTCGACTGCCTGATAATGGACCTCATCGGCATTCGAAGGTGTCTCGGGTGCGGCCTCGGCCTGCTGAACTGCTTCTTCTGACATCTAGAAAGAAATTACTCCTCTTTTTTCCTCGCATTTTGCGAAAAATGCATTCTTTCACAGGACAAGCGTATTTGTCGAATACTGATCGCCTTATTTTGCCCTGTGCAGGTCAAGCTCGTAGAACCAAAAATCGTTATTCGGCTGATCGATCTTGAGCTGGTCGGTCATGCCCTTCTCATCGATCGTAAAGGTTACGAAGCCGCGTGGAAAATTGTAGTGCACGCTCGGCCGCCAATGTACCTGCCAGGTGTCGAGATGCCAATGCTCGAGGTCGGCAACAAAATTCGGTGCCGGAGCCAGCCGCATCACGAGTTTTCCGCCCTCGTCCGCTATCGTCACATCGCCGTACATTTGGCTTGTGTACGTACCGGCATAACCATTCAGCGACAGCGAAGGTTTTGTATTTGGGATGCGTTCGGCATTGATCTTTGCGGTCTCTGCTGTTTCGGCTTCCTTTTCAGCCGCAGCACGACTCACTGCCTCAGCATTCCAATCACGAGCAGGGGCATTGACAAAAATATCCCGCATCTTCGACATCATTATCGAAAAACCGGGCGATTCGCTGTTCGTCAGGATGACGAAACCGACGTTCTCTTCGGGTATGAGGACCGTGTAGGACAACATACCATCGAGGCCGCCGCTGTGGTTGATGATCTTGCGGCCATAATAATCGTACGTTCCCCAGCCCATCGCATACGCCGAAAAATGCCGTCCGGGAAGGTTCTCGACTGCCCTTTCAGAAAGGGGCTGGAGCGTGTTCGGCGACCACATTTCCCAGCTTTGCCGCCGTGAAAAGATCTGCTTTCCTTCGAACGTACCGCGACCGAGCTGCAGTCGGATCCATTTTGAAAGGTCGTGAACGGATGCGTTCAAGCGAACGGCGCCGATCGCCTCGTCGAGAAATCCCGGCGGCAGAGCCCGCAGTTTCCCGCCCGACTCGTTGTGCGGCATCGCATAGTTATCCTTCAGATCGCGGACGCTCAGATTTGTCCTCGTCATTCCGAGCGGCGTCAATATCCGTGACTTAATAAAATCCGGCCAACTCTGCCCAGAAACCTTCTCAACAATGCGGCCGGCAGCGATGAACATTAGATTCTGATAGCCGTAACGCGAACGGAAGCTTGAGACCGGTTTCAAGTAGCGGACACGTCGAAGTATCTCGTCGGTCGAGTACGTCGTGTCGTACCAGAGCAGGTCGCCGCTGAACGTATCAAGGCCGACGCGATGGGAAATGATGTCGCGAATTGTGAGTTCGTGCGTCACCCACGGATCGTAAAGCTGAAATTCGGGCAGGTATTTTGAGACCTTGTCGTCCCATTTGATCTTGCCTTCGTCCACGAGGATCGCGAGTGCGGCGGTGTTGAATGCCTTCGAGTTCGACGCGATGGCAAAGAGCGTATTCTCATCGACCTTATCCGGCTTTCCGATCTCACGAACGCCGTAGCCTTTTTCGAAAACGACCTTGTCATCTTTTACGACGGCGATGGCCATGCCGGCATCGGACGCCTTCCACGTTTCCATCACCTTGTTCGCGTAAGCGTCTATTTCCTTCAGTTTTTCGTCAAGCGACTGCTGAGAGAATGCGGGCGACGAAAGGAAAAGCAATACAAACAGTATCGAGTAGATCTTTTTCATAATTGATTCCAGATAAGAAATTGGCGTTCCAGATGAAAATACTATCACTAAAGCCAGGCGGACAAACACACGCCGGATGCGTCCGGACCATTGCGGCAAAGGGCAAAACCATCTCGCGGTATTTAATTTTCCTATTTACATACGATATAAAACCTTTATCCTTATAGGACAATGACACCGATCGTTATCACACTTGTCTTGCTCGTCCTTGCGATAGTCCTTTTCGCAAGCGAGAGACTGCCTGTTGATATCATCGGACTCATTTTGGTGATCGCCCTCGTCCTTACACAGGTCCTAACGGTGAAGGAGGCGGTCGCAGGCTTTGGGAACGACATCATCATCACGATCGCCGGACTGTTCGTTCTTGTGGGCGGGCTCGTAAAGACGGGCATCGTTGATGAGATCGGCCATCGAATATACCGGCTCTCGGGAAGCAATGAATTCCTCCTGACAGCGCTCATTATGTTTACGGCCGCCTTGAGCGCGAGCATGCTCAAGAACACGACTACGACCGCGATGTTCCTTCCCGTCGTTATGGGCCTTGCAGCAAGGGCAAAGATCGCACCGTCAAAGCTCCTGATGCCGCTTGCGTTTGGTGCGATATTGGGCGGCAGCCTGACGCTGATCGGCACCTCGACAAACCTTGCTGTTAGCGGTGCGATACAGCGTTATGGGCAGGAGCCGTTCTCGATGTTCGAGCTCCTGCCGGTCGGGATCGTAACTTTCGGCTTCGGAATGCTGTATATGCTCTTTATTGGCCGCCATATGCTGCCGCGAGTAGAAAGCAAGGAATCGCTGACGGATCAATATCAGATACGGGATTACGTTACCGAGATAATTGTCCTGCCGAGATCGCCGCTCGTTGGTCAAAAGATCTCAGAAACGGACCTCTCAAGCGAGCTCGGCCTGACGATCCTCGGCATCGTCCGCGACGGAACGCGTATTGACGCTCCGCGGTCGAGCGAACGTATCCGCCGCCGCGATTCCCTTATCGTCGAAGGGAAGATCCAGGACCTTCTGAGGGTTAAACCGCTCGAAGGCATTGAGATCAAGCCCGAGATCTATCTCGATGATGAAGATCTGAGCAGCGAAGATGTCGGATTGTACGAGGCGATCATAATGCGCGACTCGATCTTTGTCGGGCAGACGCTGAAGTCGATCGACTTTCGGCAGCGTTACAGAATGACGGTTCTTGCAGTAAATCGACACGGTACGACGCTCATCGAAAAACTGAGCGATGTGAAGCTGAAATTCGGCGACGTTCTCCTGATCCAGGGGCGGAAAGAGAACGTGCAGCAGCTCGCAAGCGAAGATCAGCTGGTGCTCGTCGAAGAGATCTCGGACTCGAGCGCCCGCTTCTCAAAAAGGCGATGGGCCGTCGTCGCATTTTTGACCTTCCTGTGCCTCTCCATTTCCAAGGTCGCGGTCGGCCTGGATATCCCTCTGCCTGTTGCTGTGCTCGTCGGTGTGATGGTTTTGCTTGCAACGCAAACTGTGCGGTATCGCGAACTCTACTCACTGATCGATATGAGGCTGCTTGTGATGATCGCCTGCATGATGAGTTTCGGGGCGGCAATGGAATCAAGCGGTGCAGATAGATTTTTGGCCGGTTTGATCGAAACCTATGTCGGAGCCTACGGCGGAACCGCCGTCCTTGCGGGATTCTTTGTTCTGACGGTCGCGTTGACGCAGCCGATGTCGAATCAGGCGGCGGCACTGGTCGTATTGCCTGTCGCAGTAAAATCGGCGGTAGCCTTGGGGATGAATCCGCGCACATTCATCATTGCAATAACCTACGCCGCATCCTTCTCGTTCATAACCCCGCTTGAACCAGCCTGCGTACTGATCTACACGCCCGGCCGCTACCGCTTTATGGACTTCGTCAAGGTCGGATCTATTCTCACGATCGTCGTGTTCATTGTTTCGATCATACTTGTACCGATCTTCTGGCCTGTTCACTGATCCTCGGCCTGTTTGCCAAAAAAATGGCTCAGCTTTAGCCCGCGTCGAACTATCAGCGTTATGCCCATCAGCGTCCAGAAGAGCATCCTGCCCTTTCGCAGAAGGGCGATAGTAACGCCGATGCCGGCGGCCATGCCGAGCGTTCGAGCAACGAATTGCGCGCCCGCTTCATCAACTCCGATCACGAACGGAACCAGCTTGAAGACTATCGTGATCAAGCGGCTCGTGGATTCAAGCAGAAACGCCTGCGTAAGATGCGGCATGCGGTCGCCGATCTGGCTCAGGATGTACCAGACCTCCGTTATGCCGAGCGAATGGTACGCGATCTCAAAGAAGCAGATCGGGAGAAATCTCTTCGGATATTGCCGATAAAAGCTGAAGATAAAATTCTCAAAAAGCCGAATGTGCATTCGCCAGGTGCCAGTGATCGACGGTGCGATCCCTCGTTGATAGAGCTTCTCGCAAAGCTCACTTGCAAGGTGCCATTGCCTTACGACCAGCAGGATCAAAAAGATGATCACCGCAACGAGAGCGCCGATCAGAAGATCGATCGTAAAGGCCCAGCCTTCTTCGAGCTCAAAGCTTCGCACAAGCGTCAACGAACCCAGGATCAGGAAAAGACTTGTAATAAAACTGTAAAAAAGATTCTCGGTCGCTACAGACGAAAGGCCGACAACTAGCGGCAAACGACGGCGAACGGCTACCGCCTTTGCCGTACCGCTTACTAGAATGCCGAGCGGTATCACGGAACTCATTGCTTCACCGATGATGACACCGGTCAGACTGTCTCGAATCGGCAGGTCGTAGGGCTCGCCAACCGAAAGCTTCCACGCAGATGCCCTTGTAATAAGGCGTAGAGCGTAGATCAGCAGCAGGACCGCAAAGCCGCTTATGCCGAGCTTTGCGACCTCACCGGCAAGCTCGCTGAATCCGATCGAGTAAATAAAATATACGAAAAGGCCCACTCCGATCGTCGTTAGAACGATCGCAGCTATCTTCAGGCGGTTGATGTGATGCGGAACGAGCCGAGGAAGTGGTGTTTCGTCGTCGCTCGGCTGATTTTCAAGATCCACGTATGTCGTTGCCTTTGCACGAGGGCTTTTCTAAAATGTTAGTTTATCCATAAACTAGTTTTTCGAGAACCATAAGGAAACAAAAATATGAGCACCGCCGCAGAAGCACCTATCAATAGCAACGCATTGACCATACTTTCTGAAGATGAAGAACAGTTCCGGGCCGCAGTCCGCGAGTTCGCCGAAGGCGAAGTTCGGCCAAAGCTCGAGGCGATGGAGCACAATTCAAAGCTTGACGCCGACCTCATCAAACAGTGTTTTGAGCTCGGCCTGATGGCCATCGAATCGCCGGAAGAATACGGCGGTGCGGGATCGACGATCTTCAATGCGATCATCGCGATCGAGGAATTGGCGCGTGTAGATGCGAGCGTTTCGGTTTTTGTGGATGTTCACAACACGCTCGTAACAAATGCTTTCCTGAAATGGGGCAGCAGTGAGCTCAAGAAAAAATATATGCCGCAGCTCGCCTCGGGCCGCGTCGGTGCTTATGCACTCTCGGAAGCAAGTTCGGGCTCGGATGCGTTCGCGCTAAAGACGAAAGCGGTCGATAAAGGCGATCATTGGGAACTTAGCGGCCAGAAGCTCTGGATCACGAACGGCAACGAGGGGGAAATATTTATCGTCTTTGCGACGATCGACGCTGACGCGGGTTACAAGGGCATTACGGCATTCATTGTCGAAAAAGGCTTCGAAGGCTTCACGGTCGGCAAGAAAGAAGACAAGCTCGGCATTCGCGCATCTTCGACGACGGAGCTCATCTTCGACGGCTGCAAAGTACCGAAGGAGAACGTCCTCGGCGAGGTCGGCAAAGGCTACAAGGTGTCGATCGAGACCCTGAACGAAGGGCGTATCGGTATCGCCGCACAGATGCTCGGCATTGCTCAAGGTGCATTCGAGGCTGCGTTGAAATACACAGCCGAACGCGAACAGTTCGGCTCGGCGCTGAACAGTTTTCAGGCCGTACAGTTCCAACTTGCCGAAATGGCGGTCGAGATCGAGGCGACCCGTCTGCTCGTTTATAACGCCGCACGGCTCAAAGACGCTGGAAAGAGTTTCTTGAAAGAAGCCGCCATCGCAAAGCTCTACGCATCACGCTGCGCCGAGGCCGTTGCTTCCAAGGCGATCGAACTCTACGGCGGCTACGGCTACGTCAAAGACTATCCGGTCGAAAAGTTCTGGCGCGATTCAAAGATCGGCTCGATCTACGAAGGCACCTCGAATATGCAGCTGCAGACCATCGCAAAACTCATAATGAAGTAGGGCCGGATTCGCCACAAGGGATTTGTTGGAAGCTGGCAAGCTCGCATCTGATAATCAATAGCGTATGGACAGTAGAGTGACGATCGACGGCTGTGAGTTCTTATTCAAATGCCCGCAAAAATGGGACGCCTTGGAGACGACGGCAGATCCAGGTGTTCGCTTCTGCAGCGAATGTGAGCGCAGCGTCTATTTTGCCGAGGATAAAGAAGCTGCGGGCCGTCTCAGTGCACTCGGCAAATGTGTCGCTTTACGCACCGACCGGAACCGAGACAGGGTTACCCTCGGCATGATGGCGGCCCCAAAAAACGAGCGGCCGCCCGATCCTTCCGAACGTGAGGAATAGAAGCTGGATTTGGATGTTTCGATCAGAAAAGCCGATCTCCCGGACGACGCGAAGTTGCTGACAGACCTGTCATACACGACGTTCTGGGATGCCTTTGCGTCGCATCCGAAGAATTCGCCTGAGGATATGAAACACTATATGCGGCAGGCGTTCAGCGAGGAGCAGATCGCCGCTGAGTTGGCGGATGAGAACACGATCTTCTTGATCGCTGAGGCCGGCGGAAAGGCGGCGGGCTACGCAAAGCTCGTTCGGCACGCCGTTGAGGACGGGATCTCGGCGAAACGTCCCATAGAGCTTTCACGGCTCTATTCCCATCAGGAGTTTTTAGGGAAGGGCGTTGGGCAGGAACTGATGGACGAGTGCCTCGCGGTGGCACGTCGTGAGGGCCACGACGTGATGTGGCTCGGTGTCTGGGAATTTAACCCGCGGGCACAGCGATTCTACGAAAAGAACGGCTTTTGTGCCGTCGGCAAACACATTTTCCAGCTCGGCGCAGATGCACAGACCGATCTTCTGATGCAGCGGGATATTTGACGCCGCTTACTTATGATGGGCTTTGAAAAAATCCCAGATCACATCCGTCGCGTTCAGATCCTTTGAAGGTTCGTCCGCCGCTTCGCGGCCTTTTTTGCCGCCCGGCCATGCGTGCAGGCCGCCCTTTATCGAGATCACTTCAACATCTGCCTGCGCGGCACAACCGGTGAATTTCTCGGTCGTAATGTTCCCCTTTACAGTCTTTTCCGGAGTGTCGCTGCAGCCGGAATTCTTCGCCCAGTATTTCGCACCGTCCTTAACGGAGCTGTACGGTTCCGACTGATTCGGCGAGATCTTTGCTCGGTCGCTTATCCCGCCGTCATGCGGAACGGCCGTGTCAGCGGTGCCGTTGATCAGGAGGATCGCAACCTTGCCGGTCGGTTTTGGAGAGCTCGCAAATATCGACCCCGAAACTGGTGCCGCAGCCGCGATCTTGTCCGAAAGTTTTGCGGCGAGATAGCCGGAGATCATTGCACCGTTCGAGAAACCGGTCAAATAAACGCGTTTCTTATCGACGCCGTATTCAGCGACCAGTGCGTCGATCAATTTCGAGATGAATGCGACATCGTCAACCTTCTCCCGCATCGCATACGCACAGCAGCCGCCGGCATTGAACGTCAACAAAATATTGCCCATTCGGCCGGAGCCATTCGGATACGCAACGATGAAGTTCTCCTTATCGGCCTTTTCGCTGAAGCCGCTCATGTTGACCATGTTTGCCGCATTCCCACCGCCGCCGTGAAATGCGATCACAAGCGGCAGCGACTTATCTTTCTTGAAATTCGGCGGCAAATGAAGGATATAGCTACGCTTGACGCCGTTTACGTCGATCTCGTACGTCGAGGCTGCAGCTTGCGTTTGATTCGCGGCCTGTCGAGCCCCGATCATCTTTCGCAGGCGTCCGTTGCGCTGCCCGCAAACTATGGTGGCCGAAAGGGCGGTAAGGGCGATCAAGGCGGTCACATATACGGGTTTCATTCGAGTTTTGCTCCTGTCATTGCTGCATTATTTGACGTGCCGGCCTGCGGGTAAGTCTTAAAAATCCACGAGTGTAAGAATTACATTGACCTCAGGTTCGACGGGTGCGATAATGTTGCAGCTGTGCGACACATCACAAATCCGCCGAATCCATACAACAAGCTCTCGTCCGAATTCGTCGGTGAACCGCCGCCGACAAAGCTCGAGGTCTTTGAAGAAACGGCGACAAAAAAGTTGATCACAAAGGCATTTG
Organism: Acidobacteriota bacterium; assembly: GCA_019639195.1. Lineage (GTDB taxonomy): Bacteria > Acidobacteriota > Blastocatellia > Pyrinomonadales > Pyrinomonadaceae > OLB17. Next base: position 555,202 of record JAHBSI010000001.1, read on the forward strand.
CCTCCGGTTGGGAAGGCGGCTGGCGATACACCGTAAATTGCTATCGAGGCTGTGTGCACGGCTGCACTTACTGTTTCGCGCGCCAATATCACGAGTACCTCGGCTACGGTGCGGGCACGGATTTCGAAACGAAGATCGTCGTCAAACCCAACGCGCCGCAATTGCTGAGGGCCGAATTGAAAAAATGCCGGGACAAGATGCCGCATCTGGATTTTTCGTTTGCGACCGACCCGTATATCGCCCTTGAGGCGGAATACAAGCTGACAAGACAGTGCCTTGAGGTCTGCTCGGAGTTTCGCGTGCCAGTGAGCATTGTCACGAAATCGCCGCTTGTTACTCGGGACATCGATGTATTGCAGCGGCTGGAGAAAGTCAGTGTTTTCTTCTCGATCCCGTTTCTGACGAAGGAAAGATCAAATCCGTTCGAGCCATACACGCCCGTGCCGGACGCCCGTTTTCGCGCAATGAAGACCGTTGCCGACGCCGGAATCAAGGTCGGCATCGGCGTCGCACCGATCATTCCCGGCTACAACGAATCCGACATTCCGGGCCTCCTGGAGCGGGCAAAAGAGTGCGGTGCCGAGCGGGCGTTTATGTCAATGCTGCATATCGACACGCCGTCGATCGAGGAGTATTTCGTAGCAAAGATGCGCGAACGCCTGCCGGAAACGCGTGTCGCAAAGATCATCAATTCGATGAAACGCGAACGCGGCGGAACACTGCGTCACCGCTCGTACAAGGAGCGGATGACGGGCAAGACCGAGCAATGGGACGTAACGCAAAGGCTATTTGATTTTCACGTTCGCAGGCTGGGATTCAACATAAAAGAGTTCGGCTCCGACCATCTCACCGTCGAGGAAAGCACCGCTCCGGAAACTCAACCTCAACAACTAACGCTCTTTTAGGAAAGTCATGAAAGCCGTGTCCTTGGCGGCATTCGGGCGGCTCTCTATTCGTGCATTCGTGGCGATCCCGGCCCTTTGCGGTCTTCTCCTTGTCGCGTGTCGCTTTGTGCGGTTTGTGTCGTTTTGTGCGTTTTGTGTCGATCTGTGCGGTTTGTGCTGTTATGTTGAGTTCGATGCGCGTAGAGTTGGGGTGTGGAGCGATGTCTGGGTCGCGAATTTATTTCCCGGCCGTCTTTCGCTAACCTGAATTTATGCAGAACAGAATCGAAGTTTTTGAACAGATGCTTGCGGCCGACCCGTCGAACACGATGGTGATGTTCGGCCTTGCGAAGGAATACGAAAAGCTTGGCGAAGACGCGAAGGTGATCGCGATGCTCGAACCGTACATCGCGTCTGCCGATGACGAAGGCAATGCGTATGGCGTGCTCGCCGGTGCGTATGCACGTTCGGGCGAACGCGAAAAGGCGATCGAAGTTTACCGAAAAGGCATCGACGTTTCGCTCGCTCATGGCCATCCTTCGATGGCGAACGAGTACAAGATGGCGATCGAGATCGACCTTGCAGATTAAACCTTAGCGGCAGTTTTGTCGTATCCTAACAGAGAGATCCGACCACAATTTTCAAGGAGTTTTCGATATGAAAGCATTTTATGCATTCGCAGCGATCGCGTTGCTCGCGATATCGTCTTTCGGCCAGCGAGAGCTTGGCGCAAAACCGACCGCGACCGGCGGGCCGCTCAAGTTCGAGCAGGCAGTTTTTGACGTGCAGGATTATGACATCTCGGTCAAGGCCGATCCTGCGACAAAATCTATCTCGGGGACGACGGTGATGACGGCAAAGGCTGTGATCCCGTCGGACGTGATCCTTCTCGATCTCGACACGCCGTACAACGTCGAGTCGGTCACCGAGAATGGCAAGCCGCTGCGATATGAGCGAAAGGACGGGCAGATCCGCATCTGGTTCCCGTATTCGAAACAGGTCGGCGAGACGATCAAGACGACGATCGTGTATTCGGGAACTCCGCGTGTGGCACCGCGTCCGCCGTGGGTCGGAGGTTTTATGTGGGAAAAGACAAAGGACGGGGCCGATTGGATCTCCGTTGCCTTGCAGAACGACGGAGCCGATCTGCTCTTCCCATGCAAAGATCATCCGTCGGACAAGCCCGCGACCGTCTCGATGCACATCACCGTGCCCGACCCGCTGTATGCGACGGCTCCGGGCAAGCTCGTCAACATAAAAAAGAACGGCGACCGCACATCAACCTACAACTGGAGGATGACGAATCCGATCGCGAATTACTCGGTCGTCTTTAACGCCGCTCCCTACAAGGTCGTAAAGGATTCGTATCGCTCGATCTCCGGGGTCGTGATGCCGATCTTCTTTTACGTCCTGCCCGAGGATGCCGACAAGGCCGCGAGCCTGATCGCCGAGCAGAAGAAATATCTCAAATACTACGAGCAATATCTCGGGCCGTATCCATTCCGTTCGCAAAAAGTCGGCATTTCAGAGACGCCGCACCTTGGGATGGAGCATTCGACGAACATCGCGTACGGCAATCACTTCAAATACGACGCGGACGGGACCGACTTTCTTTTGCTGCACGAATTCGGGCACGAATATTGGGCAAATCTCGTAACGGCAAGCGACTGGCGTGACTTTTGGATACACGAAGGTTTCCAGTCCTATATGGACGCGCTTTATCAAGAGTATCTGCACGGCAAAGAAGCGTATATGAAGCGTATCGCCGCGACGGCCACGCGATTCCGCAACAAACAGCCCGTGGCTCCGCGTGAGCCGAAGATCGCGTATCAGGTCTATATGGCCGAACCGGATTACACAAAGTCCGACGGTGATATTTACGGCAAGGGCGCGTACTTCCTGCACACGCTGCGTTATCTCGTCGGCGACAAGGCGTTCTTTAACGCGCTTCGCCATATGGCATATCCGGACAAGGCACACGAATCTTACACGGACGGCCGCCAGGAACGCCTTGTTACGACCGATGATTTCCTGACGATCGCCGAAAAGGATTCGGGTATGAAACTCGACTGGATCTTCGAAATGTACCTGCGTCAGCCGGAATTGCCGAGATTGGAAGCAAAGCAAGTGGTAAGTTTCAATCCAAGCCAGCCGAGCACTCTCGAATTGAGGTGGATCACGCCGAACAATATGCCGTTCCCGATGCCGATAGACGTCGTCGTCGATGGCAAAACTCAACGCGTCGAGATGCCCGACGGCAAAGGTTCGGTGAAATACACGGGCGCCGCTCCGGTCATCGACCCGAACGGCTGGGTGCTGAAGGCTCAGTAACGCCGGATCTTCGTTTACTGCCGGAGAATAGGCCGAAGAGCTCCATTTTGAGCCTCGACGGCCTTTTTGCTTCGGGTTTGGCAGGCGAATTGGCGAAAAACGCGACCGGTACTCACGTTCAGCGGCGAAATTGCTCGAGAATTTGGGATTTGCTATTATTAAAGGTTACTCACACTATAAATTTCTGTTATTTAGGAACAAGATTTAATGGCAACTGCATCCGAAAAGATCGATAAGAAATCAGCTGCATCCGAAGCGCGAGAGGTGGAGAGCGCGGACAAGTACGCGGGCCTTTCGCCAGAGGCGCTCGTTGGGCTTTACCGCACGATGTATCTTTCGCGTCGTATCGACGACAAAGAGATACAGCTAAAGGGGCAGAACAAGATCTTCTTTCAGATCTCGGGTGCAGGACACGAGGCAATGCTCGTAGGGGCGGCTCATGCGATGAAGCCGGGTTATGACTGGTTCTTTCCTTACTATCGCGACCGCGCTCTGATGCTCGGGCTCGGAATGACCGCACAGGAAATGCTCTATTCCGCCGTTGGCGCCGAACTGGATCCGAATTCGCACGGCCGTCAGATGCCTTCACATTGGGGCAAAAAGGAGCTGAATGTTCCTTCGCAATCTTCCTGCACGGGCTCACAGGCACTTCATTCCGTCGGTGCCGCCGAAGCAAGTTATCGTGCATCGCTCGTCAAGGGTTTGCCGGAGAAGATCGTCGGCTACAAGGGTGACGAGGTCGTCTATATGTCGGTCGGCGACGGCACGACGAGCGAAGGCGAATGGTGGGAAGCTCTCAACACAGCGTCGAACCTGAAACTGCCCGTGATCTTCGTCGTCGAAGATAACGGCTACGCGATCTCGACACCCGTCGAGGTCGGGACCGCGGGCGGTGATGTTTCAAAGCTCGTCTCCGGATTCCCCGATCTTTATATTCAAAATGTTGACGGCACGGACCCGATCGCGTCCTATGCGGCATTCAAGCGTGCGGTCGAATATTGCCGCGAGCGTAAAGGCCCGGCGTTCATTCGCGCCAAGGTGATCCGGCCGTATTCGCATTCGCTGTCAGACGACGAAAAACTCTATCGGCCCGAGGAAGAGCGTCAGGCAGAGGCAGCGATCGACCCGATAACGACGTTCGCCGCGTTCCTGATGCAGGAAGGCATTGCCTCGAGCGAAGCCCTCGAATCTCTGCGAAAGGAAGTTGATGCCGAGGTCAATGCCGCAGCGGATATCGCGGTCGAAACACCGCAGCCCGCACCGGAAACGGCGCTTCGCAACGTGTATTCGCCGGATGTCGATCCGACCGACCGTTCGCTCTTTGATACGGAAGCCGGCGCGGAACTTTCCGGCAATGCGGGAACGATGGTCGATCTCATCAACCGCTGCATGCACGAGGAAATGGAGCGTGACGAACGCATCGTTGTCTTTGGCGAGGACGTCGCGGACGCGTCGCGTGAAGAGTATCTTGACCGCGTAAAGGGCAAGGGCGGCGTGTTCAAGGTCACGGCCAATCTGCAGCGAAAATTCGGCTCGGCGCGCGTCTTTAATTCGCCGCTTGCTGAGGCGAATATCATCGGACGTGCGGTCGGGATGGCGATCCGCGGCCTAAAGCCGGTCGTCGAGATACAGTTCTTTGACTACATCTTCCCTGCCTTTCACCAGATCAGGAACGAGGTCGCCGTAACGCGTTGGCGTTCGGATGGCGACACGAAATGTCCCATGGTCATTCGCGTTCCGGTTGGCGGTTATCTCAAAGGCGGTGCCGTTTATCACTCGCAGTCCGGCACGACGCTCTTTTCACACACGCCGGGACTGATGATCGCGTATCCGTCGAACGCACTCGATGCCAACGGCCTTCTTCGCACAGCGATCCGCTGTGACGATCCCGTGATGTTCCTCGAACACAAGCATCTATATCGCCAGGTCTATAACAAGTCCGAATATCCTTCGAGCGAGTTTCTGATCCCGTTCGGCAAGGCAAGAACGGTACGCGAAGGCAGCGACATTTCCATCATCACGTTCGGCGCACTCGTCGAGCGTTCGAATCAGGCCGCAAAACGCCTCGAACAACAAGGCATTTCGGTCGAGATCATCGACCTTCGCACGCTCGTGCCATACGATTGGGAGGCGATCGCCGCAACCGTCAAGAAGACGTCACGCGTGATCGTCGCTCACGAAGATTCGATGTCATTCGGCTACGGTGCCGAGATCGCCGCACGCATTTCCGACGAGCTTTTCGAATACCTAGACGCTCCCGTCCGCCGTGTCGCCGCAACCGACACATTCGTCGCCTACGCCCCGCAGGTAGAGGATTTTATCCTGCCGCAGAGCGACGACGTTGAAAAGGCGGTCCAGGAGCTGATGAAGTATTAGCAGTCTCACTTTCGGAACTTTCTGAGCCTTCTAAGCGTATCTGTGCTAAAGTCACCGGTACGCTATGTCAATTTTCGCAAAAATTACAGGGGCAAAGGCGTCTTTGCCGATCGTTCTTTTGGCTTTTGCGGCCCTTGCAATGCCGATATTTGGGCAGTCAAATGGCCCTGTGGTCGTGCGTCCCGGTGCTCCGGGCCAGCCTAGCAAGGTGCTGCCGGCGGACACGCGTCCGCTCCCGCCGCCGCTCTCAAAACAGGACATCGAGTTTATGCAGGGAATGATAATGCACCATGCTCAGGCCGTTGAGATGGTCGCATTGATGGATGGCCGCACCACGAACAAAGACCTTCGCCGGCTCGGCGCCCGCATCAGCCAGTCTCAATCTGACGAAATGAACTTTATGAAACGGTGGCTCATTGCACGCGGCCAACCGACCGAGATGAAAATGTCCGGTATGGATATGTCCGGAATGAGCGGACACGATCATCATTCGATGGGAAATATGATGATGCCCGGAATGCTGACGCCGGAACAAATGGCGGCGTTAAAGGCGGCCACCGGAGCGGAATTCGACAGGCTCTTTTTGACGGGAATGATACAGCACCACGGCGGTGCATTGACTATGGTAAAAGATCTTTTTGACGCGCCGGGAAGCGGGCAGGATGCCGAACTTTTCAATTTTGCGACCGATGTTGACAGCGGCCAGCGTGCCGAGATCCGAATAATGCAGAATATGCTGGGAGAGAAACACTAACGATGAAGATCCGAAATTTAGCTAACCTCTTTAGTTCTGTCGCTTTAGCGGCATTCTTGTCGATAGGCCTTGCCGACGCTGCCCTTGCGCAAGGGCCGCCGCAGGCACCGCCGCCGCTTCCTCCCGGAATGACGGGTTCGAACGCAAATGACCCGCGTGCCCACTTGAAGCCCGGCGTTTTTGATGCGGGCGAAGCTGCAATGGGCATCAAGCACCTGCTTTTGCTGAAAAAGCCGTCGGCCTTCGACGTAGGCACGGATCCGGACAGCCCGATGGTCGCAAAGGCTCTGACATCGCTGGGAGTTCCCCCGAATGCGAAGATCCCGGCGGAAATGAAGATGTCATTCGCACCGCTCGCATTCGCCAATTCGGATATCGCGTTTCAGGGAAATTATCTTTTCCTCGGTAATTTCTACGGCGTTAACATCTATAACATCGCCGACCCGGCAAAGGCCGAGCTTGTAACATCGATGCCGTGTCCCGGCGGACAGGGCGATGTTTCGGTGTTCAAGAATCTGCTCTTTATGTCGGTAGAGATGCCGAACGGACGCCTCGATTGCGGCGAACAGGGATTTCCGCCGCCGGCGCAAGGCTCCGGTTTGCCGGCCGCGAACAAGGAACGTTTTCGCGGCGTGCGAATCTTTGATATTTCGGATATCAAGGCTCCGAAACAGGTCGCGGCCGTTCAAACTTGCCGCGGCTCGCACACGCATACGCTTGTCCCCGACCCGAAAGATCCGAACAACATTTACGTCTATGTTTCCGGCACCTCCTTTGTGCGTCAGGACGAAGAAATGCCGGGATGTTCCGGCGGAGCACCGGACAAAGACCCGAACACGGCTCTTTTCCGTATCGACGTGATCAAGGTTCCGGTCGCCGCTCCGCAGGATGCGAAGATCATTGCAAGCCCGCGCGTTTTCATCGATCCGCGAACCGGTGCTTACAACGGCCTGGACGACGGCGGCTCGCATGCGAACAAGGGCAATAAGGAGTTCAGCGACCAGTGCCACGACATCACGGTCTATCCCGAGATCGGCCTTGCGGCGGGAGCTTGCTCAGGCAACGGATTGCTGCTCGACATCCGCGATCCCGCGAACCCGAAACGCATCGACGCCGTTAACGATCCGAACTATGCCTACTGGCACTCAGCCGCATTCTCAAATGACGGCAAGAAGGTTGTCTTCACGGACGAATGGGGCGGCGGCATGGGCGCTCGATGCCGTGCGACGGACCCGAATGTCTGGGGTGCGGACGCGATCTTTGATCTTGTGGACAACAAGCTCAAATTCCAGAGCTATTACAAGATGCCGGCCGCGCAGACCGAACAGGAGAATTGCGTTGCTCACAACGGCTCGCTCGTACCCGTTCCGGGACGCGACATAAAGGTGCAGGCGTGGTATCAGGGCGGCATCTCGATCATGGATTTCACCGATGCGGCGAAACCGTTCGAGATCGCATATTTCGATCGCGGGCCGGTCGATCCTAAGACACTCGTGCTTGGCGGTTCCTGGTCGGCGTATTGGTACAACGGCAACGTGTATTCGTCAGAGATCGCACGCGGCCTCGATATCTTTTCGCTGACTCCGACGAAATTCCTTTCACAGAATGAGATCGACGCCGCAAGGTCGGTTCATCTTCCCGAATGGAACGTCCAAAGCCAGCAGCGTATCGTCTGGGCCAACAAACCTGTCGTCGCGAAAGCATACATCGACCAGCTTGAACGCTCGTCATCGATGTCGGCAAAAGACGCCACGACGGTGCGAAAGGCACTAGACAAGGCCGAGAAGAGCAAAAGCGCAAAAGGCCTTGCGAAATCGCTCGCGATCGTCGAGAAAGCAGCAGCCGCGTCGAAGAACGCAAACGACACGGCACGCTTCAACGCGGTCGCTGAGATCCTTAAGCAGCCGCAGTTCTAACTGTCGAAAGCCTTCGTGATACTAATGCCTGGTCCGGAAACGGGCCGGGCATTTTACAAGCCGTCAGGTGTGAATTATTAACAGGCCGGACTGAAAGACTGAATACGCAATGCAATACGCGATCGTAATTGAAAAAACGGCGACTAACTATGCCGCCTACGTTCCTGATCTTTTGGGATGTGTTGCCACGGGATCGACTATCAAGGAAACCGAAAACCACATCCGCGAGGCTATCGAACTGCACATACGAGGTATGAAGGAAGACGGCATTCCGATCCCCGAGCCGAGCAGCCACGTCGAATATATAAAGATCGCCGCCTGATCTCATCCGCGCATGCGGGAGGAGATCGCTCTACTTAAATTCCGCGAGTCTATAAACGCCTTTCTCGATACGTTCGGCAAAGCCGGCCTTGACCAGGTCGTGATTTGCTTTGCCGGCCTCGACGCGCGAAAGGCCGAATTTGCCTGCAAGTTCGCCCACCAACGTCATTCCCGCAAGCTGGAGATAGTTGCGCGCAAGCTCGAGCACCGCTTTTTCACGCGTCATCTTTGCCGCCGTCTCTTTCGGAAAGCGGGCCTCGCTGAGCGCCCAGATATACGTGAACTTCGGCACGTAAACGACCTCCGCAGGCACGACCTTCATCCGTTTTTGAAGCTCGTCGAGAGCCTTTGTAAGTTCGGGTCGGGTGAGGCCCGCTGCATCGCGAAGGTCGGAGGTCGCAAGCTCAAATTCCTTTCTAAGGATCTTCAGCACGAGCTGTGCGTTCTTCGAAAGAATGCCGCTTTCGCCCTTCTTTGAACAACCCCAGAGTGTGTTGAAGACGGGGATCACCCGCTTTGCGATGAACATCGAATGCCCTTTGTAGATCTTCGCGTAATAGACGCGGCCGCGTGCGATCACCTCATCTTTTAGCACCCACGCGGAGCTCGCTTCCGGGTCTTTTTGAACATTTCGCGGCATATGAGCATCGCGTCGTCCGCACACGGCGATATAGACCGACGGCAGACGTTTTCGCACGTCCGTCATCCCAAGACAAAGCCCGAGATCCTCGACCATCTCTTCGACCGCGACGGCCGTTTCGACACGCAAAGAATCTTCGCGATGCCATTTCCTGTCGCGATACAATTCAATTTCTTCCGGCAGCAAACTCATACCTTTCGCATTAGAACACAAAAAAATAGCTGCCAGCTAATGTTACGAAGCTGACAGCAATTTAATGAGCAATTTGCGACGAGGTCGTTACCGCGGAGACTGCGCGTCCCTTTGGATCGGGGACGAAGCAACAACCGAGATGGTCGAGCCCTTCATCAGCTGGATGTCGTCTCTTCCCTGCAGAACGACCGAGCCCGCACCGGCTCCGCCGCCAATGATGGCACCGATCGCCGCACCTTTCAGGCCGCCCGCGATCGCACCGATCACTGCACCGATACCGGCACCGATGCCGCCGCGTTTGACGCTTTCTTTGGTCTGGCTGTCGCCTTTTGCCGTCCCTTCGGTATCGACCTTTACGTCTTTGCCGTTCTGGTCGCGGATCGAAGAAAGGCTGCCCGCGAAGTCATAAACTTCACCGTTGCGAAGCGTGATCCTCTCAAAGTTGAACGTGATATTCGAGCGGCCGCTGACACGTCCCGAGCGGCCGACGCCCGAAATGTATCCCTCGATTGTCGCACCGCGAAACTCATTCGGCGACTGAACGGTCATTCGGAAACGGTCGTTGTTCTGCGACACTTTCGTATTGATGTCGTTGTCGAGAATGCCGGTGATCGTCGTACCGTTCGGCACTATGAAGCGTCCGGTCCGCGGAGTACTGGTCGTTGGTGGATAGTTTCCGTAACCCGGATTCCCGCTATTTCCATCGTTGTCGGAATAGCTGCCGTTGTTGCCGGAATTTCCCGTATCAATGCCGAGGCGCGCGACCTGATCGGTCTTGTTGTAAACGCTTTCGGCAAAGACGGTCTGGCTCAGATAGCTCGTCGTAATGCGTCTCATTACGCGAAGTTCCTGGCCGTTGCGCGATGTTTCGAACGTGATCGCATAGTCGGTGTCGCCGCCGAGGCTCGAAACCGTAAGCTTGTCACCGGAGAGCGTTGCACGCAGGCGGATCGTGCGGCCGGATGCGTCCGTTTCGGTCGTTTCGCGTCCGTCAGCAAGGAATGACACGGGCGACGAAGTCGAGGTCGCAAGCGTGACGTTGTTGCCGCGGATATCAAGTGCGATCTGGCTCGGAGCGGTAAGCTTGTCCTTTAGCTCCTCGCGATTAGTTCCGCTAGCGTTCGAACGTGCGACGATGTCGTCGATCCGTTCGCTCCGTTCGAGATCGAGGTCATAGGTTCCCGAGAGGCCGACCACAACGGTACTTCCTGTCGTCGGATAATTGTTCACCGGGTCGTTGTATCGGTCATCGTTCGAATCGCCGGTCATTGACCAGTTGTTCGTTACGCCATAATTCTCGGCAAGGCGATCGATCTGGGCCTTGATGTCGTTCCAGTCGTCCATCAGCCGCTGATTTTGCTGGTTGCTGATCAGAAATTGATCGACACGTTTTGCGGCATCGACGATCGGCCGAATATCATCGCGATTCTCCCGACGCTTGTCGAAATTGTTGCGAAAATCGCGGATCGTATCCTTCAGTTCGCTGATGTCCTGGCCGACCTGCGAAACGGCGGTCGTGTTCACCGAAGCTGAATTCAGTTGATAGCGAAGGTCGTAGTCGAAATTATCAACCTTTGTCGAAAGGCTGCGGACCGCATCGCGGATCTCACGCTCGCTTCGCCTCTGCGCATCTGCGGTCGTAACGCCCGCAATTGCGATCATTGCCACAAACAAAGCTGTTAGATGGATTCGTAAAGTTTTCATCGTTCCGTTACCTGATCTAGCCTATTTTACGCGAATTTGGGCGGCATGCACCGCTCGGCGCTCTCGCCCAGCCATTTTGAAGCATTTTCCGTGCCAGAAGTTGTCATCTGTCTTGCCCCGCAAATAATGCTAGAATTGGCAAAAACCTATGGCACAAGATCCTTCTGAAGCGGTCGTCAGATTCATCGGGGACGACTATTTTCTCGGCACGACCCCGAGCGGTTTGCCGCAACTTATGGATTCCAAAGGAGATAGACACGCGGCCCCAACGCCGATGGAGCTTCTCCTGCTGGCGGTCGCTGGCTGTACGGCGATCGACGTTCAATCAATTCTTGCAAAGAAACGGCAGGACGTTACATCTTACGACGTGCGTATTTCCGGCACGCGCGCTGATGAGCATCCGCGAAAATTTACGGCGTTTCATGTAACCCATATCGTGCGCGGACGCGGTATCTCGGCAAAGGCCGTCGAGGACGCGATAAGGCTGTCGGATGAGACATATTGTTCGGTCGCCGCAACCGTTAGGCCGACGGCGACGATCACGACCGGTTACGAGATCATTGAAGAGAACAATTAACAACCCAATGCGAAACCTAAAGCTCCTTTTCGTGACGATACTAATGGCCGCGACGTTCACGGGTATCTCCCGGGCACAAGTGCCCATCGAGACCGGCATCAGGATCCTTTATGCCGAAGACGCTCGTGCATACACGGCGGACCTCCAAACGTATCTGCGATCGGCAAAGCCGGCGATCCGTGCGCGTGCCGCCCTTGCAGCGGGACGAATCGGCAGGAAAGAAGCGATTCCCGCCCTCTCAAACCTTTTGAACGACACGGATGAGAATGTCCGCCTCAATGCAGTGTTCGCTCTCGGCGAGATCGAGTCGGCTGATGCGGCGGACGTCCTGCTCGCGGCAACGGCAAAGGAAAGGTCTGCGGCGGTCAAGGCCCGTATCGTCGAGGCTCTCGGCAAGATCGCGGCTGCCAATTCAAAGGCAGATAGTGCGGCGAAGATCAAAAAGGCGATCACAGATGCGATGAACGCCGAGCTCGCAAAAGGCACAAAGCGGGATGGCACGACCGTTCTTCTCGGGCTGACCGCATTGATCCGCACAAGGCCGGAAGGTGCCGATGCGATCGCCGCAAAACTATTGAATGATGCGGATGCAAGAGTACGTGCTGACGCCGCGAACGCCCTTACACGACTCCGCGCAAAGAACGCAAACGCAAAACTGATCGACCTTGTAAGAACCGAAACTGATGCGGTCGCGAGAGCAAATGCCGCAAGAGCACTCGGCGCCGCAAATGCAAAAGAGGCGACGGAGCTTTTGGTCTCGGTCGCGGCAAAGGATGCGGACAGCCGCGTGCGCATCTCGGCAGTGCGATCCATTGCGTCGCTAAAAGATGCTGCCGCCGGAGAGAAACTAATCGAGCGCGCAAACGCTCTGCTAAAAAGTGCGCTCGATAAGCGCTTCGTCTCTCGCCGTGTTGGGCGGCCCGACGAAACGACCGAGCTTCTTGAACTCGCGTCTGCCGTTGGCCGCATCTTTGACGGAACCGCGAACGAGAACGCCCTTAAGTTCCTGCGTTCATTGAGAGAATTTGACGGCTATCGCTCGTCCGAGACCGAAGCTGCTTTTGCTCAAATCGCACCCGAAATTTACGCAAACGAAAAGCCGGCGGCGGAGGCGTTAACCGAACCCTGGGTCGCATCCGCCTATTTTGCGGGCCTTTCAGCGGTCGCTGATACAAAAAACGAGGCCGCGATCACGGCTGCGAAACACTCGTTGATGACCTTCCTTTCAGAGTTGAGCGCCTCGACCAAAAGCTCCGGAGAAAAGGAGATGACGGAGGCTCTTCCCGATGCGATCGGTGCGATGGCGGCGTTGAAGATCGACGATCTCGAAGCCAAGCTGCTCGCGCAACTCACGAATCCGGACGTGTTCATTCGCGTTGCGGCCGCAAACGCCCTTTCGGAAATGCCGAAGAGCGACAAGATCATAAATGCTCTTGACCGTGCATTCGGCGCCGCACTTTCATCGGACAAGCACGAGGACGACGCACAGCTTGCGATCCTCGATGCGCTCGCAAAGCTCGATAAGAAAGCTGCGATCCCGGTCTTTTCGCTCGCTCTTTCGTCGCCGGATTATCTTGTGCGAAAGAAAGGGTTTGAGTATCTGAGCGACAAGGAATTCGCGGGTGATGAGAAGCTCGCGACATTCCTGAAGAATGCGCGCGAAAAACATCTCGATGAGGTTCGTCCTCATTCATCTGCGACCGGCACCGACCTCGGGCAGATCTTGAACAAACGCGAAGACTATGTTCGAGCGTTCTCTCGAAAGAATGGCTCGGCCATCGCTGTTTTGACGACGGAGAAAGGCGTCTTTGAGATCGAACTTCTCGGCGAAGACGCGCCGCTGACGGTCGAAAACTTTATTAAGCTTGCAAACCGCGGCTACTTCAACGGGCTTACGGTCCATCGCGTTGTCGCAAACTTTGTGATGCAGGACGGCGACCCACGCGGCGACGGCAATGGCGGCCCCGGATGGTCGATACGCTGTGAGATCAATATGGTCCCGTACGACCGCGGGGCCGTCGGGATGGCGCTTTCGGGCAAGGACACGGGCGGTTCGCAGTGGTTCATCACGCATTCGCCTCAGCCGCATCTTGACGGCGGCTACACCGTGTTCGGCCGCGTCAGGGGAACCGGAATGGACTACGTTGATAACATCGTTCGCGGCGACAAGATCCTCAACATTCGAATAGTTGAGAACGAATCAAAGAAGCGGAGCGGGAAATAGTGCCCCGCGTCGGTAAGGTCAAATGGAGAGCATTCAACAACGCAAAGAGATCGAGATCGAGAAAAGCCTCGACGATCTGTCTCGCTATCTCGACGGGCTCTTTCGCATCCCGGGCACGGGCTGGCGTTTTGGGCTCGACGCGCTGATCGGCCTGATCCCGAACATTGGCGACACGCTCACGTTCCTGCCTTCGATGTACATTCTGTTCTCAGGAGTGCGATACGGCGTGCCGAAGATCACGCTGCTTCGGATGGCGCTGAATATCGCGATCGACTATTTGGTGGGCATGATCCCTTTCCTCGGCGATGCGTTCGATTTTGTCTGGAAATCGAATATGAAGAATATGAACCTCATTCGAACGCGTGCAACCGGCCGTGACAAAGGCACATCGAGCGACTATTTGTTCATCTTCGGGTTGATGGGCGGGCTGCTCTTCCTGCTTTTCGCGTCGATCGCTGCAAGCGGCCTGATCCTTTACTGGGTCTTTACGAGCCGTCCGCTGCTTTAGCCTTAAACGATCAAGGGTCCAAGGGCGAAGCGCTCAAAAACGCTCACGTCCCCCGGACCCTCGTCATTGTCCGCAAAAAGTTACGCTTCGGCGGCTTGAGCCTCGGGAAACATCTTCTCGAGTGCTCCGGCAAGAACGCCGATGCCGAATTCACCGGCAGCACGGCTCTTCAATTTCCCTTCCGCATCGAACAGATAATATACCGGAACCCAGCCCTGCTCATTCAGAAAAGCGTCTTTGAGCTTGTGCTCGTTGTCCACGGCGCAGACATCGTCGATGCAATGCGTCGCGATCGTTTCCTTGACGGTCTCGATGTTCGTATCCGCTTCGTATCGCGGCATATGGATCGCGACCGAGCGAAGACCCGCGTCTTTATACTTTGCTTTCAGGGCCTGCAGCTTGGGCATATTCTCTTTGCAGATGCCACAGCTCGTCGCCCAAAAATAAACAAGCGTCGGCTGGCCGTTGACATAATCATCGGCCGTTTCCTGCAATTCATTCAACCAGTGCGTCGCCCCTTCGAAAGTGGGCCGCTGGTCGCCGATCCTCATTGGCATTGTTCGTTCACCTCAAAATAACAGCCGCAGGTTGACGCCTGTCACCGCAGAAACTCCTTGTCTGATCCCTCTGCGTGGACTTTCGCCGCCTGCGGCTGATCCTGTTAAATTCTTACACCTTCAAGTTCGCCTGGCCGGGCTTCCAGTCAGCAGAGCAAAGGCCACCGGTCTGAAGTCCCTGGAGAACGCGAAGCGTTTCATCGACCGAGCGTCCGATGTTCAGGCTCTGAACGACCGAATACTGCAGAACGCCTTCCGGATCGATGATGAAGAGGCCGCGAAGAGCGATGTTCGCATCTTCGACCAGAATGTTGTACTGACGTGCGAGCTTGCCGGCCGTGTCCGAAGCGATCGGATACTTCACGCCTTCGATGCCGTTCTTATCAAGCGGCGTCTTCAGCCATGCACGATGCGAATGAACCGAATCGGTCGAAACACCGACAACTTCTGCGCCGATGCCCTGGAATTCTTCGAGACGATCCGAGAAGTGGATCAGCTCGGTCGGGCAGACGAACGTGAAATCGAGCGGATAGAAGAGCAGAATGAGCCATTTGCCCTTGTAATCGGCCAGCTTGACGTTCTCGGCCAAGGTGTCGATATTCTTGGTCGAAGGCATATTGAAGTCGGGTGCCGGTTGTCCGACCTTCGCGATCGGTGCACTCACGATGTTCTCTGTTGCGGTTCCTGTTGCAGTTGACATTGTTATAATTCTCTCCTTTTTTCTAAATGCTCGCCGCTTCTGCGGCAATTGTTTGCTCCATTATGGGAATGCGAAAACTATTCTCTAACCTTTCTTCACGCAGTCCGGACAGAGTCCGCGAAGCGTGAATTCAAGCGTTTCGGCCTTGAATTTTGAAAATTTTGCAGCCCGCTTAACAAGATCCGGCGGAAGCTCCATCTCGATGTCAACGAGCTTGCCGCACGACGTACAAATTGCATGATCGTGGCGATGCGTGAACTTATCAAAGCGGCTTGCACCGTTGCCGAACGGGATCTCGGCAATGTGACCGGCCTCTTTCAAGAATCGAAGCGAGTTATACACGGTCGCAAAGCTGATCGTGGGGAGCTTTGCCTTGGCCGCAACGAATACATCGTTCGCGGTAAGGTGGCCGTGCGCCTCACGCACGACCGCAAGCACCACCTCACGCTGCCGCGTTAAACCCAATTCATTGATCGCCGAAAACTTCATAACTTGAATTAGAATAATTCCAATTCTAAACCCTGTCAAGCGGCCTAAGAAGAAATCTTTTTCGTAAATGCTATAATCAAGCCACTCGAACACTCGCGAAAGCATCGATCAGATTGTGAATTTCGTCTTTTCAAATAGATCTTTGGTGCTGCTGGCCGCGGCCGCGGTCGTGCTTTTAGCGACGTTCGCGTTTGTTGGCCTTGGTTGGTTCGTCCTGATCTTCGACGTTCTGCTGATCATAGCGGCACTCGTTGACTATTTCACAAGCCGAGGCGCCGCAAAAGACCTCGTAGTTACACGCTCATTTCAGAAAAGGCCGGCTATCGGCGATCCGACAGAGATCACCGTCACCATCACTAACACGGGGCGACGCAGCCTGCTTTTGAAAATAAAGGACGAGTATCCGCCCGAGATGGCGCTCGGTGAGCAAGGGCGTGAGGCAACGCTCCAGCTTGAGCCGAATAGCGTTGGGGCATATTCGTATTCGGTCACGCCGCCGCGACGCGGGCCATACGAATTTGGCACGACGGCGGTTCGTTGCCTTTCAAGGCTTGGCCTCGTCTGGTGCCAGACGTCGCTTGGCAATGCTGACACCGTCAAGGTGTATCCGAACATTCGCCGTGCGCGTGAGCTTGAGCTGCGTGCCCTCGGGGCACACTCATTCCTCGCCGTACAGCGAAAGGCCGTGCGTCGGGGTGAAGGACGCGAGTTCGAATCCTTGCGGGATTACGTGGCGGGCGACGAAATGAGGAATATCTCATGGACCGCGACCGCTCGCAGATCCAAGCTCACCTCCGTTCAGCATCAGATCGAACGAGACCAGACCGTTGTCATCGCGCTTGATGCCGGACGTCTGATGACCGGACGGATCGACAACGAAACGAAATTCGAGACAGCATTGCACACAAGCCTTGCGTTGATGAGCGCGTGTTCGCGTGCGGGCGACAACTGCGGCATCGTCGTTTTCGGCAGACGCGTGATCCGTTATCTTCCGCCGAAACGAGGCGTTGGCCAGATGGACGCTGCGCTCGAGACGCTCGTCGATATCGAACCGCAGCTTGTCGAATCGTCGTACTCACGCGGCTTTCAATTCATCGCATCGAACACGAAGAAGCGCGCTTTCGTCGTCATACTTACGGACGTTATTGATAAGGACAGTTCCAGCCGCCTGCTCGAAGCCTTGCCGCTTCTTCGGCCGAGGCACCTGCCGCTGGTTGCGACCATCGGCGACCGCGACCTGAATGCGTCAGTCTCGTCGCCGCCAAAGAATGAAAAGGAGCTTTTCCTGCAGTCCGCGGCCGAGGAACTCCTCGTCCAACGCGGGGCCGCTCTGCTCCAGGTCGAAGCTCTCGGCGGCCTTGCTCTCGATGTGACGACTCAGACGCTTGCCACCGAGCTTCTCGAAGCTTATATTCGCGTAAAGGTCCGCGGCCTTCTATAGGAAAGCCGCCAGCATAAATGACAGATAACCTCTTTACTCTCATCATTTACACAACCAAATATCGACTCGGCGGATCGCAGTTCCCTGTGGTTGCCGAAACGCTTGCGGAAGAAAAGAGACGCGATGATCCGGCCATTGAGGTCGTTACTCGAGCCGTTGAATCCAAGCACGATGTTCTAGGGGCGATCGCCGAAATAAAAGAGAAAGGCGGCAGGCTGAAGGAGTTTATTTTCGTCGGGCATTCGGGAATGTACGGCCCGATGTTCGGAACGGTCAAGTTTCCGGAACAATTCTCGCCGTACGAATGGGAACAAATGGAGATCCCGTTTGCCGAAGACGGAAGTGCATCTTTCTATTGCTGCCGCTCGGCGAGATGGTTCGCTCCGTTCTTTGCGAGGACGCAGAACGTGCCGGCTCACGGCTTCTTTTGGTACACGACCTTCTCTAAGAACAAGGACAAATTCGTCTCTGCGGGCACGCGAACCGACGCGCCGCTCTACACGATCGGCTGCAAGGGAAGAAAATCTCACGGCTATGCCGCGGCATTGAAGAAACGTCTGGGGCAGATGCCCGCAGAAGAGATCAAGCGTTTTGAACCAAAACCGCCGGATGGCGACACGAGTTACGATCACGTCGCGGAGCTCTACGACGCCGTCTTTGAGGACATTCGCGTTCGCCGCGATGAATGGGAATGGCTGAGCAAGCACCTGCCGACGGAGAAGGTTCGTGTTCTGGATATCGGCTGCGGTAACGGTGCATTGCTGAACGCACTTTCACCGCGAATAGGTTCGGGTGTTGGCGTTGATGAATCCGGCCCGATGATCGAGCAGGCTCGAAAGCGGAATGCAGATCGCGCGCACTTGCAGTTCCAGAAGATCGACGGCCCGAAGCTTCTATTTCCCGACGCGGAATTCGACGTCGTTATTTCGATGATGTCTTTTCGATACCTGGACTGGGATCCGCTTCTCGCGGAGATCAAGCGTGTCACAAAGCAAGGCGGTAAGTTCCTGATCGTCGATATGGTGACGGTTCCTGTTGCGTTCAAGGAATATCCGAAGCTTCTGCTCGACAAGGCAAAAGAGTTTGGCGGCCGCAGATCGAATGCAAAATACGAAGCTGCATTGAAGCGTCTGGTCGCGGATCCCGCTTGGCAGAAGATGGTCGAATACAATCCGATCCGTTCCGAGCACGAGATGAAATGGTATCTTGAAAGCCGCTTTCCGGGCCAAAAGGCCGAGATACTCAACATCGGCTGGAATTCACGAATTCTCGCATTCGACAGCGGGCCGATAGAACTCGGTGTCGAGGCAAAACTCACTTATCCTTAGAAGTATGGGCCGCATCGGTATAATTGATTGGGGTATTGGCGGCATCGGCATCTACGGCCGATTGAAACAGAAGTACCCGAGCGTCGCTGTGACTTATCTATCCGATACGGGCTTTACGCCGTACGGCAAGACGACTCGCCGAGAGCTAATTGCACGCTTGAATCAGGTACTTCGCTTCCTCGAAGCACGCGATGTTTCCACGGTCATCATCGGCTGCAATGCGGCGAGCACTGTTGTCGACGATCTTCAGAAGGGCAGCTTGGAAGTGTCGGGTGTTATCAAACCCGCGATCGAACTTACGACAAAGTTGAGACCGCGCCAACTTGGCTTGATCGGCGGACGACGAACTGTCGTGTCGGGAGTCTATCGCCGAGGGTTTGCGGCAGAGGGGATAAAGGTCTCTCAACGGATAGCCCAGCCGCTCTCCGGCCTTATCGAAAGCGGCGATACGAACTCCCCAAGGCTGAATTCCGAATCAAAGCGAATACTTGCGCCGCTCGCCGATCACTCGCATATTCTGCTCGCGTGTACGCATTATCCGGCGATCGCGGACGTTCTCTCACAATATGTTTCGAAGGAAACGCAGTTTATCGACCCCGCAGATGCGGTCGTCAATTCTCTATTGCTTGATGATGCGGAGCCGGTCGGTGCAGACGTATTCTTTTCGACAGGCGATGTCACGGAGATGCGTAGGGCTGCCGAAGCAGCGTGGGACACCAAGATCGGGGTTCCGAAACAGATACGGCTCGGTTGAGAAGATGCAAGACTCGGGCGGTCTTGCGTTCTGTTATTGAACGGTCGCAAGATGACCGACTACTTGAATTAATTATTTTTTAGGTATTAGGATAAGCATATGAAAAAGACGATCTACACACTCGCAATTTTTGGCCTTTTTTTGACAGCGTCGGCCGTTGCCGTAAATGCGCAGCAGATGCCGGTCGCTAAATTTAAACTGACACAGTATATGTTCCGAGACAAAATGGCGTATCCCATTGATAAGATGGAAGTTACGCTGAATGTGTCGGCGGACGGCCACATCGGCGGCAAAGGCGGCTGCAATGTTTATGGAGCGGATTTTTCGATCACTGACGGCAAGCTGAAAGTTTCGGCTCCGATCTCAACAATGATGTTCTGTGACGAACTGATCAACGGTTTTGAGCGGAAATTCTTTGATGTGCTGCAGAATGCAGACACATTCTCACTAAAGG
The DNA here is from genome assembly GCA_019639195.1 of Acidobacteriota bacterium. Lineage (GTDB taxonomy): Bacteria > Acidobacteriota > Blastocatellia > Pyrinomonadales > Pyrinomonadaceae > OLB17. The sequence goes on from JAHBSI010000001.1 coordinate 575,352, forward strand.
ACAAAAAACTCACCATCGCAAGCTCAAAGCGCCACACCTTTGTGGTATTTGAGCCGATCGTTGAGGAGACGAAGAAGGAACACGACCATCACCCCGCATCGACGCCCGGTGATCGGCCGACAAAGAACAGATAAGAGTACAGTGCGATGCCGGTGAATACACCGGTCGCGATCTTAACGGGAGCGGGCAGGGCCGACGGCGATATAAATCCTTCGATCGTGCCCGCAACCACAAGAAAGCAAGCACAACCTACAACGATGCGAGCGGCTTCCATGCCGCTCTTTTTTGCGGCCTGCGCACGGGTAAGATCGCCCGGAGCGATCAACGAATAGCCGATCATTATTCCTGCACCCGCACAAAAGAAGATGCACGACAATTCGATAACGCCGTGGCCGACAACGAACGATGCAAGATCATTTGCGAACGCGGGATCGATCTTGTAGCCCGCACCAAACACACTTCCGAGCCTCGCTCCCTCAAATGCGAGAACGTACACCGCCCCGACTGCAAAGAAGGCTCCGAGGGCGAAGGCACGTATCATCACGAGGATGTTGTTCGTCATGATCTGGGTGGCGCCGATCTGATTCGCTTCATTCAGGTTGAGCCACCACCGATTGCCGCTGCGGATCTGATCCGTGATCCCCGAAAGAGCCACAAAATGCGTGAAGTCCGGATCGATCCACGTCGCGATGAACCCAAAGATCGCGAAGCCGGCAAAGATCGCGAAAGCAAATGCGAGGAACTTCCAATTCCTTCTGAATGTCTGCGGCAGGTCCCGTGCAAAGAACCGGCGAATTATTCCGCCGCCCTCGCTCTCGGCACGGTAAATATGACCGTGAGCGCGTATGACAAGGCTGTTCAGATAGCCAACGAGCGAAGGGTCGCGCGTCTCGGCACGAGCGATCGCAAGGTCCGAAGCCGCCCGTCTGTAAAGTTCGCCGAACTCCCGCACCTCCATTCGTGATAGTCCGCGAAGGCCCGAGATCTTCATCAGCTCGAGCAGGTCTTCGAGCCGCTGCCATTCGTTTCGCTCGCCTGTACCGTCAAAGATGCTTCTCATCGCGTGTTGTTGGAAGTGTAAACAAGCCGTCCGCTATTTTGCAATCTCGGACCCTTCTGCAAACTTTGCAGACCCTTACAAGAAAGGGGCGAGTTTCCACAGCGTGCGGAAACTCACCCATCTCGCAAAACAACATCAACGCCGGCTAGTTTTCAGACGGCTTTTCGTTATTGGCCGCGGCATCGGACTTGAACTTCTGGATCTCTTTCTTGATCGTAGCTTTTGCCGAATCGGAGTAATTACCGTTCTTGAGCATAGACTCAAGGCTTGCAGCTGCTTTTGAGTACTGTTTTGTTGCTTTGTAAACACGCGCAAGGAGTTGGAATATCTCGCCTGACGGAGTCTGCGCGAACTTCTTCGCGTTAAGCAGGCTCGCCTCTGCCTCCTTGTATTCTTTCGTGCTCAGGTACGTTTTGCCCAACGCAAGGTGAACGGCCGAGGACTCCGGAGCAAGCGTCGCCGCAGCCTTTAAAGCAAGGAGCGCCGCCGGCAGATAATTGAGATGCCCAAAGGAGACCCCGAGCATATAAAGTGTCATCGGGCTCTTGTCATACGCCTGGGATGCGGCCAATAGTCTCGGCGCCGCGTGCTCAAAATCATCCTTATGAAAATAGATCTGTCCGAGCGCGTCATTGGCAAGGAAATAGGTGGGGAATTCTTTAACTGCGGCCTCAAGAAGCGGGATCGATTCGTCGATCTTTCCCTTCTTTATGAGCTTCGTCGCCGCTTCATAATTATCCCTCGCACCCTTCGGAATATCTTGAGCAACAACAACCTCCAGCTGTGCGGCAGCGAGTGTGCCCTTACGCGGCGTCAGGTAAAAGTCTCTGACCTCATACACGTAACCGCCAGAACCTGGTGCGGCAGAGATCGTCTTGATCTCGACCTCCTGGGTCTGCTCGTCCATGTCATAGCGAAAAGGCATTGCTTTTACCCAATATCGGCCGTCCGCTATACCTTCGAATGAGTAGCGTCCGATACCGTCGGTCGTCGCTCGCTGGATCATTACATAATTTTCATTCTGTAGCTCGACGTTGACATACGGCAAGCCATTTTTCTTTGAATCATAGACCGTGCCCGCTATGGTACTTGCGTACGCAGAAGCAGCTGTTCCGGTAAGTATAATGAGAGCGACCGTCGATAATATTGCCCGAAGCGCAGGGTTGTACATCGTTATCCTCCGAGATGATTACAGTATCAATTTGTATTTCCTTTCCCGCCTAACTTGTCAGAGCAGGTGTCCCATCTTTTCTTTCTTCGTCTGAATGTAATGTGCCGCCGGCTGCTCCGTATGCACCTTGATCGGAACACGCTCGACCACGCGGAGACCTGCTTCCTCTAAAGCTTTCAGCTTTTCCGGATTGTTCGACATTACGCGCACTTTGCAAAGCCCCATATCGAAAAGGATCTCGGCACATTGCCGGTAATTTCGCAGATCCACGGCAAACCCAAGCTGCTCGTTCGCTTCGACCGTATCCGCACCATGATCTTGCAGCGAGTAGGCACGGATCTTATTTAGAATTCCAATGCCTCGCCCTTCCTGCTGCTGGTAAACGATCGCACCGCTTCCCGCATCGTGAATACGCTCCATTGCTTCGTGGAGCTGCGGCCCGCAGTCACATTTTAGTGACCCGAATACATCGCCCGTAAGACACTGCGAATGAATCCGAACAAGCGTCGGAACTTCCGCCTGCATCTCGCCCATGTAGATCACAACAAACTCTTCGTCGCTGGTGAGTGAACGATAGCCCGCGATCCTGAACTTACCGAACTTTGTCGGTAACGCTGCGTCAGCAACCCTTTCTACTGTGAGCTGCTTCTTCTGCCAAGGGCACTCAGGCTCCCCTTCCGGCCTTCGATCGTTATCTAACATCTTTTCCCTTTGTATGAGTATAAACCTCAAAGGGCACAAAAACTAGATTGTTGTTTGATTTTTGAAACACCTGAAAGGTTGCCGCCGCCGGCCGGAAAATCGTTGATTTTAGGTGTTTTTTTGCTGCTGCAATAAAAAGGAGCAGGTGAATCACCTGCTCCGCATCAAGCCCATGATCTAGAAAGATACGGCCTGCAATCTGCATTGTCAGATATCATCTTTTTGGGGGTCGTCGTCGGCCTTCTTTTCGTCCTCAACGGCCTTTTCGCCTTTCTCACCGTGGGCAAATACACCTTCTGCGCTCGATCCAAAGAGTTTGGAGAACCAGCTGCTCAATGCCTCTGCGAATCCGGCGGATTCGGTCTGTGCTTCGCGGACCGGCACTGCAGCGTCTGCGAACTCGGCCTCGAGTCGAAGAAGCGCGGCGGTCGAGGTGCGGCAATGGCCGCAATCTGCGAGATGCCCAACGATCGGGTCAAGCTCACGGAGCGTCAAACCACCGTCCACAAAGGCTGCGATCGTGTCCTCGTCAAGATGTGCGGTGCTCGCCGATGCTGCCAAAGAATTCGTGCGATCGCGAAGAAATGCCGCAAAAAGGTCTTGGAAACGGGTGTCGATGTTGTCTATGTATTGCATAATTGCCCGCTTTGGGGTGAGCCAAAGGCCTCCGAGTAATAGACGACGAGGGTGGTTAACTTTTGCGTAAATTTATTGGCCCGCGTCTTAGCCGGCAGCGAGGTCACGATAGATGTCCGGCCCCGCGAGGTCAGCGGACGCCAGCGCGATGCAGATCTCGACCTCATCAGAATTCAGGCCCTGACGGCCCGCAAGGTCTTTTTTGAAGACATCGAGGATCCGCTCATAACTCTTTTCCAGCCATCGCATTACGGTCGATTCGTGAATTCGGGCGGACGGATCCTTCTCCCTCGAGACCGAACGCCTCTTTATCCAGCCGCGAAGCGGCGAATCCTCATTCTCGACCAGTCGCGAGATCTCGCGCAGCTTCAGGTTGTCAACGTGATAGAGTGCGATCAGCAGTTTCTCGTGAGATTCGAGAGCTGAGAATGCCTCCGAAAGAGCTGCCACGGTCGCCGAGCGATATTTCTCCCTGGCAACCTGTTCGATCATCTGGGTGTCGCCTTCAGCCTGCGGTATAGCAAAAGCGGCGTGCGCCGCACCCTCGCCGATCGTCTCGGTCATTTCATCGAGCGATACCTCAGAGTGTCCGGCACGATGCTGATCTACCACCGAATGCCAAATGATCGTTCGGAGCCATCCTCGAAGGCTGCCTCGGCCGGAATACGTACCAAACTTCGAGTAGCGTTCGCCGTCAACTACACGTGTACCGTAGAGCTCGATATATACATTGCCGATGACCTCGTCAGGGTCGGCGTCGCCTCTCGCCAAGTGCCGAGCAAAACGCTCCATATAAGAACGGTGCGCCTGGTCGAATTCCCACCACGCACGCTCGTTGCCGGCCGCACACGCAAGGGCGAGAAAAAGGTCGTCCGCCTGAAGATTGTCGAGGAATTCGCGTATCTCTGCTGTCGTCAAAGGCTGTTCGCTGCCGGCCTCAAGCCGTTTTTCGATCGTGCGGAAGACCGAGTTTGAAAAGGTCTCCTCCAGAACGCCGTAATTCGGGGCGTTCTCGCAGCAGCGAGAAAATATCTCGGTGATCGCGGCTTCGGTAAAGGCTTTTGCGGCAGCGTCCATTCTTCGGAAGTAAAGGGTGTTAAGAGAACTTGATGATTATAAATCTAAACCACTAAAAATGGTAATGATTACGAGGTCGCCTACGTCATCTCGGCCCACTACTGATCGACCGACGCAGATTCGCCGGCGAGATCGTTCGTAGAGAATCCCGGAGCCGAAATATGCAGTTTTTCGTCTGAATACTGCAGCTGATAGAGCCGCCAATATAGCCCTCGAAGCGTCAGCAGTTCGCTGTGCGTGCCCATCTCCCGAAGCTCGCCGTGATGCAGGACGATGATGCGGTCGCATTTCTGTATGGTCGAAAGCCGATGCGCGACCACGAGCGACGTCCGCTCATCCATGACGCGATCGACCGCGCGTTGAATGAGCTGCTCGGTCTCTGTGTCGATCGAGCTTGTTGCCTCATCCAATATCAGGATCTTCGGATCAAAAGCCAACGCGCGTGCAAACGAAACAAGCTGCTTTTGGCCAACCGAAAGTCCGGCACCGCGTTCTTTGACCGTTGTCTCATAGCCTTCAGACAGCTCGCTGATGAACTCGTCGGCGCGAACCTCTTTTGCGGCCCAGCGAACTTTTTCGTCACTTATCTCAGCATTGCCAAGCCGAATGTTCTGCGCGATCGTGCCGCTGAAAAGGAACACATCCTGAAGAACGACCGCAAAATTCGACCGAAGGGCCTCCAAATCCCAATCGCGTACATCGACGCCGTCCACGAGAATGCGGCCTTTCTGCACGTCGTAAAAACGCATAATGAGGTTGGTGATCGTAGTTTTGCCGGAGCCCGTGTGGCCGACGAACGCGACGCTTTCGCCGATCTCGACGGTAAAGGACACGTCCTTGAGCACCCAATCTTCGTCTTTGTAGGCGAACCAAACGTTCTCGAACGCGATGCTTCCCTTTGCCTTGCCGGTAAGTTTTGGGTGTTCGGGCGTTTTAATGAGCACTTCGCGATCTAGCAGAATGAATATCCTGTGAGAGGCGACAACTGCCGCCTGAAACACATTGAATTTGTCCGAAAGGTCGCGGATCGGCTGAAAGAGCTGGAGCGAATATTGAATAAAGGATGCAAGAACGCCGACCGTCAGCGCCTGCGTCGCCGTCGAGAGTCCGCTCAGCTCTTCAAACCCGAATGCAAAGATGATCATCGCTACGCCGACCGCGCCGATGAAATCGACAAGCGGGTAAAAGACCGCGTAATAGTAGATCGTTTCGATGTTTGCGTTTCGGTAATCGTCGTTGATCTCGGCAAAACGCTGCTGAGCCTTCTTCTCGGCGTTAAAGAGCTGGACTGTCTGTGCTCCCGATACATATTCCTGTAGAAAAGCATTCAGCTTTGCGCTTCGCGTTCGCACGCGGTCAAAGCCGTGGCGCGCTCGCTTTCGAAACCAGTTTGTCGCCGCAAAGAGCAGCGGCACCGTGATCAAGGTTACGATCGCGAGCTTCCAGTTAAGCCAGAACATCATCGCGATGATCGCAAAGATGACAACAAGGTCGCCCAGAACGTCGATCACACCCGAGGTAAAAAGCTCGTTGAGCGCATCGACGTCGCTTGTGAGCCGCGTCATCGTCCGGCCGACGGGATAGTGATCGTAGTAGGCAAGTTCCTGATCCTGCAGCTTTGTAAATAGTTCTGTTCGCAGGTCGAACATCACACGCTGGCCGACCGTATTCAGCAGGATCTCCTGTACATATGAGAACACGAACCTGAACAGAAACACGCCGAAAAACGCGAATGAGAAGAGCCATATCCCGTCAACATTCTTTGGAATGATATAGCTATCGACGGCGACCTTCGTAAACAGCGGCTGTATCGACGCAAGGATGTTGGTTACGAGCGTCAGGAAGAGAGCCGCGGCCGCGATCTTCCAATAGGGCCGCAGATAGCGTGCAAGGCGTTTCGCGACCATCAGGTCGTATGTCTTGCCGATGGCGTCTTCTTCGTGGTATTTCCGGGACTCTTCCGACATCTTAGTGAAGACTCTATTTTAGCCTGTTGACGGGAGATTACCGAAGCGGTTCGCGTGCCATTGATCCCGGCAATGAAAATGGCCCGTCCGCACGAGGCGAACGGGCCAAGGGTTTATCCAAAAACCGTTAGGTTTTTAGAAGTACAGACGTGCGCCGAAGCGAACTTCGCGAGGAGCATCAAAGCTGCTCGCCAAGCCATACGTGTTGTACTTACGGGTAGCACTGCCAGCAAGCCAAGTATTGACATACTGCGTGATACCTGCACCGCCGGTGACGAGATGCATAGCCGAGAACATATCGACACAAGTGGTTGCAGGGCAACCGCCCGTGACGAGCGTTCCGTTGCTGATCGTCGACGACGTGATCGTTTCAACAGAACCATTCATCGCCTTCCGGTCGAAGAGGTTCAGAATGTTGAGGTACGGCTGGATCGTTACACGGTTATCGCGGCCGAACTTATATTTGTGATCAATATTAAGATCGGTGCTGTAGTATGCGGAAGTGCGACCAAGATCGCCACGACCGTAAACAATGATCGCAAGCGAAGCAATGAAGTTAGCACGCGTGGTCATCGGGGTACCCGACTGAGCCGTGGTAAAGAACGATACCGACGTCGTGTTCGACTTGCTCCAGTTGTAATCGTAACCGCCGTATGCCTTGAAGACATGCGGACGATCCGTTGAAAGAAGGCCGTTGTTCGGCTTACCGGTCATAGCCCAGGGCTCGAACGGAAGGTCGAAGTTACGGTTAACGTTCGGGCTGGTACGGCCGCCTTCGTCAGAGCTGGCGAGACCACCGTAGTTACCGAACAGACGGCTCCAGGTGTAGCTTGCGCTCAGGAACCAGTTATTTGCAAAACGCTTGTCGAGGCCGACTTCAACGGCATCATACTTACGCTCTGCCTTGACACACGGGAAGCCGTCTGTCGTGTAAACCGCGCAGGCAAGGCCTTCGCCCGGGTTACCGATGACATAAGCTTCACTACCCGAGGTCGAGATGGAACCGATATCTTCGATAGCCTTATCGACCTGTTTGTGGGTGTAGCGGCCGTGTACGAACCAGTTACGGAACAGCTGATGCTGAACACCAAAGGTGTATTCCGACTGACGTGCAGCCTTGATGTTGGGATCGACAGCACCGCTAACAGCGATACCGAGGCCCGAGTTGGACGGGATGCGGAAGTCGACGTTACAGGTGGACCATGCCGGCGGATAGATCTGCGTACCGGTACCAGGGCAGTTACCACCGATCGGATCCGGATGGCTTCCGAGGATGTTTGCGAAGGTGTAGTTCGTGTACGCCGTACCGCGAGCAAGTGTGATGTCGAAGAAGTCACGACGATAGAAATCGCCGCCGAACGAACCGCGGGGCAGTTCATACTTGAAGCGATCATAGAACCAGCCGTAGCTGCCGAAGAGCTTGGTCTTGCCATTGCCAAAGAGGTCAAACGCAACACCAAGACGCGGAGCAACCTTATCTGCCCAGCCAAAGTGGATACCAGGATTTCCGGCCTTGAAGGACGGAACATTTTCCATATCCGAACGGACACCAAGGTTCAGGGTCAGGCGATCTGCGATCGTCCATGAATCCTGGACAAAGAGAGCGTTGCTTGCGCTGCTCGCCTTGCCGACGGTACCAAAACGCTGCAGGTAGCCGCAGCCAACTGCGCTTGCGGCGCTAGCGGTATATCCGAGATCCGCACAATCACGTCCGTAGTACAGAACGACAACACCGGTGTTGGTGTAGCCCTGTGCGGTCGTGTTGAAGATGCGGTTGTACTGATAACCGAATTTGATGTTGTGACGGCCACCGGCGTTGAGGCCGATATAGCTTGCGTCAGTATCAAAAAGCGTACGAGTCGAAACATCGTATGCGATCTGGAAGTTGCCCGGGAAGTTCGACTGACCAAGGGAGCAGCCAGCCTGTGCCGGGGTGATCGGGTTGCCTGCCGGCGCCGTGCCACCGCCCGGAGGGAAGAGGCTCGAAGCACTGCAAAGGAAACGCGTTGCGTTCGGAATGTTGTACGAACCAAGCTTTTCGTTAAGGAACGTACGGCCAGCGTGAACGTTGATGACGAGTTTCGACAACGGGGTCCACGAAGCCTGACCATTCAAGCTGTTCGAGTTCTGACGTCCGCCGCCATCATGAAGCTGAGCGGCCGAACCCGGAGCGTTGGTCAAACCATAGGTCGTACCCGGAAGCGTACCCTTGACCGAGATCGGATTCCAGAGGAACGATCCGAACAAGCGGAGCTTCGAGTGCGGCTGAGCATCAAGACGCACGAAAGCTTCCTGCGTCGTCTGCTTTGCCTTGAACTCTTCAGAACCGATAGCCGTGCGGCCAGGAGCCTGCTGGTTCCAATAGGTCACGTTCTGGCTATAGTCGAAGATCTGCGGAGCATAGATAGCCGAGAACCAGAAGCGGTTCTTGACGATCGGGCCGTTCAATTTAGCAACAGGATAGTACGAAACACCGTCCGTACGCGGAGCCTGCAGGTACTCATAAGAGCTAGCACCACTGCCGTAGCGGTTAAGGAACGGATGGCTGTTGCCCTGGAGCTTCTGCGGACGCCACGACATACCGAAGTTGCCGTGCCACTGATCGTTTCCGCCCTGGGTAACGACCGTGATCACACCGCCGGTAGCGCCGCCGTATTCGGCTTCGAAACCGGTCGATTTGACCTGGACTTCCTGGATGAGCTCAAAAGGAACGTTGTTGTTGGTGTTAAGGACACCCGTACGGAAGTTGGTAACTTCCTGGCCGTCGATAACCCAAACGTTTTCCGAACCCGAAGCACCGTCAACCTGGAAACCACCCGAGAGACCTTCCGGACGTACGTTCGGAGCGGCCTTCAAAAGGCTGGTAAAGGTGGTGCCTTTCGGAAGCGAGTCGATCAACTTCTGCGTGAGGTTGGTCTGGAGCTTCGATTCCGTCGGGTCGATGGTAACGTTGTCACCGCCTGTAACAGTAACATCGTTAATACCTTGGCCGAGTTCAAGCTTCGTATCCACACGAGCTGAACGGTCAAGTGTGACCGTTACAGACTGCTTTGCAGATTTAAAGCCATCCTTTTCAATTGTGACGTTATAGGTTCCAGGGGGAACGTTCGTTACAACGAAGTACCCATTAGAATCCGACATCACGGATTTGTTAAAGCCCGTCGTGGTGCCGGTCGAAACCGCGGTGACCTTTGCACCGGGAACGACGGCATCGTTCGGGTCTTTCACTATTCCCTCGATGCTGCCCTTCGTAGCCTGTGCGAACGCTGAGAAAGCGAAGCAGAGCACGATCAGCATGACCGAGGAAATAAATGCAAACTTATTTCTCATTACTTTGTCTCCTATTCAAAGTCTCTTTTCGAGAGTTTCTGAACTTAATAAAAGGCCGCAATGGACACTTTTTCAGCCTTTTATATGCAATTTGCCTTCCACAACACCAAAAGCCCGTGCCAGACGGCCTAAATCGTGTATTTACACTACTTTACAAATCTTTAAATTTGGCGGGACAACTCGAAAGGCCGAAGAATATCCATAATTCTGTACGAAATTTTAGATTTTTTCGGGAGTTTTTGGAGATATTGGGCCTCCCGCTTGCGAAAACCGCTCGCTCTGCCGCATATTAGGCAAATAATGCCGACCCCAGACCGCGGCTCCGAGCGATATTATCGCGACGCCGTACACAACATCATTCGCGTCGATACCAGAACGGCGGAAGGCCGGCTATTTGCCGACCTGATCGACACGGCGGAATTTCAGCGTCTTAGGCGCATCAGGCAGCTCGGCCTCGCATATTTTGCCTATCAATCCGCAGAACATTCGCGTTTTACACACAGTTTAGGGGCGTTTAACCTTGCGACACGCGTTATCGCCAAACTGTCGGCCGAACACAAGATCACGGACGAGGAACGAATCGTGGTCCGCGCCGCCGCCCTTTTGCACGACATCGGCCACGGTGCATTCTCACACGTTATCGAAGCGATCCTTGGGTTTCATCACGAGAATTACTCTGTTGCGGCGATCTCTGAACCGCAGACCGAGATCAATCGCGTCCTAACGGCATTTTCACCAAACCTCGCGGTTGATGTCGCCGCGATCATCAAAGGCACTTTCCGTCGACGGGCACTCGCACAGCTTGTCTCTTCGCAGCTCGACGTTGACCGGATGGATTATCTTCTTCGGGACAGCCTGATGACCGGCGCTAAATACGGCGTTTACGACCTCGAATGGATCGTTAAATCGATCGATATCGACGAAGCGAACGACCGCATTTTCGTCGCCGCACCGGGAATCGCCGCCGTCGAGGATTATTTGCAGGCTCGGTACTATATGTTCCGGCAAGTCTATTTTCATCGAACATTACGTGCAGCCGAGTCGGTCCTGAAGAGCCTTCTGCACCGTGCGATCGCCGTGTATAAGGCCGGTGGTGACGTATGGCATTTGCCGGACAGCGCCTTAGAGAAGATCCTGCAGGGCGAACCTCTTTCGCTCGAGAAGCATCTTGAGCTGGATGATACAGACGTTTTATTTCACATAAAACAGTGGCGTACGAGCAGCGACGTGATCTTGTCCGATCTTGCGAAGCGTTTCATCGATCGGCAAATATTCAAGGCATTCGATCTCGATATGAATGATGCGGAAAAGGCTGTTTTCCTTGAGCAAGCCCGTGCGGTCGTCGAACAAAACGGCTTCGACCCCGAGTATTATCTGGTTGAGGACTCTGCCAGGCATGCTGATTATTACTTTTATGCTCGCGATACGCACGATCCGAAGAATCTTATATTTGTTGAACACGGATATTCTCGCCCCGAGATACGCGAGATCTCAGAAATAAGTGCGGCGGTTCGCGGCCTGCAGGAAGGATATCGCGCTCAACGAGTGTGCTTCCCCGCCGAACTTCGCGATGAGATCGAAGCTCTGTATCGCCCGTAAAGAATGCGAGTTTCGGCAGCCGTCACAACCTTTTTCGTCCTGGTTTTTGTCTTGACCGCCAAGGCGGAGAAGGTCGCGACGATCACTGTCGGTGATGCGGTCGCAGCGGAATATGCGGCAAGGCTTCGTCCAAAATTGAGTGCAAACTTCACACTTCTCGATGAAGATCTTGCTTCGTCCGCTTTTCGCTCATTCAATTTCGCAACACCAACGAATCTTACGGTCGAGGAAGCATCTGCGGCAGGCAAAGCCATGGGCTGCGACCTTTTCATTGTCGTAAGCGGTGGAACCAATCGCCGAACCTCGTTCGAAAAACCCGAATATTACGAGAGTTACGCATCGATCTACGTCGTCGAAACTCGGACCGGACGCCTGCTGACCTGGCTTCACCCGATGGTCGAACGCGAAAGTGGACCCGAGAGCTTATCTACGCTTTTGTTGACCGTCGATGATTCGGCGAGTGAGATCGAAGCAAGCCTTCAAAACAAGAGCCGCCAGGATGACGGTTTCGACAGTTCAAAGATCGAGGCCTTGCCGGATACGCCCGAAAAGGGCCTGAAACCGCCAATTCCTTATCGGCGGATAAAGCCCGCATATACCGAGGCGGCAGAGCGACTCGGCATTGCGGCGACGGTCGAGATACTCGTGGATATCAATGCCGACGGCAAGGTCCTTGGGACCAACATCACACGTTGGGCCGGTTTCGGCCTCGATGAGGCAGTGGACGATGCGGTTCGGAAAATGAGCTGGCGTCCTGCATATCGTGACGGCAAGCCGGTCGCGATGCGCGTGCTCCTTCGATACAACTTCAAACGTCTCGATAAGCCGCAAAACTAAACTTTTGCCGCAGACTAACGTAGAATCATTTTTCGCCTTCAATTTAAAAACCTTATAGGAGAGCTTATGCGTTCAACTCTTAAACGTTATTTTGTCGCTCTGTTCGTCTTTGCGACGCTCACGTCGAGCGCGTTCGGACAGACGGCATTCGATATCTCGCGCATGGACCGCAATGCGGAAGCCTGCGAAGATTTCTTCCAATTTGCGAACGGCACCTGGGTGAAGAAAACAGAGGTTCCCGCGTCTCAGGCACGCTGGGGGACCTTTAATATTCTCAGTGACCGCAACGGCGACATTCTGCACAACATTCTGGACAAGGCCGTCACAGAAAAGGCCGCTAAAGGCAGCAACGTCCAGCTGATCGGCGATTATTATTCGGCCTGTATGGACGAAAACGCGATCGAGGCGAACGGCATCAAGCCGATCGAGTCAGTTCTGAAGCAGATCGACGATCTGAAGACCTCGGCTGATGTCGCAAAAGAGATCGCCGAGCTCCATAACCAAGGCTTCCCGGCTCTGTTCCGTTTTGGCGGCGGACGGGATGCAAAAGATTCGAATTCGGTGATTGTGAGTTCCGGCCAGGGCGGACTCTCGCTTCCCAATAAGGATTACTACACGAAGGACGACGCAAAGATGGTCGAGACGCGACAGAAGTTCGTCGAGTATATGACTAAGGTCTTCGATATGTCCGGCGACACGCCCGCAGGGGCAAAGGCTAATGCTGAAACCGTAATGGCTATCGAAATGCGGCTTGCCAAGGCGTCAAAGGCACCCGTCGAAATGCGCGATCCCGATAAGAACTACAATAAGATCAAACTCTCGGACGCACAGGCGATCATTCCGAACCTTTCGCTCAAAGATTATATGAAGCGCCGCGGCATACCTGCTGCGGATACGCTCAATTTCGGACAGCCGGACTTCTTCAAGGAAGTGAACGCAATGTTGACGGATGTGCCGGTCGATCAATGGAAGACATACTTCCGCTGGATGGTGTTCGATTCTGCGGCAAGCTACCTTCCGAAGGCACTTGCCGACGCGAGCTTTGATTTCCACGGGCGGTATCTGTCCGGCACAAAAGAGCAGGAGCCGAGATGGAAGCGCTGCGTATCGGCGACCGACCGAACACTAGGCGAAGCTCTTGGCGCCGAATACGTAAAGACCGAGTTCACTCCGGAAGCAAAGGCGAGGATGAACCAGTTGATCGACAATCTTTTTGTCGCGATGAAGGATCACATCAACGCCCTTGATTGGATGAGTCCCGCGACAAAGGAGAAAGCGCTCGGCAAACTCGCGACCTACAAGAGAAAGATCGGCTATAACGAGCATCCGCGAGGCTACAAGGGCCTTGTAATAGACCGTTCTTCGTATGCCGGAAACGTCATCCGAGCGAGGGCGTTCGAGATCAAACGCAACATCGCCGACATCGGCAAGCCCGCGGACAAGACACGTTGGTTCTTCTCACCGCCGACCGTGAACGCTTCGTATTCCGGCACGAATAACGAGATCACATTCCCTGCCGGCATCCTGCAGCCGCCGTTCTTTAACTTCAAAGCCGACGATGCGATCAACTACGGTGCGATCGGCGCCGTCATCGGCCACGAAATAACGCACGGATTCGATGATTCCGGCAGCAAGTTTGATGCTCAAGGTAATCTCAAGTCCTGGTGGCTTCCGGAAGATCGCAAGAAATTCGACGAACGGGCCGCCTGCGTCGTAAGTCAGTTCGACGGGTACGAAGTGCAGCCCGGTTTGCACATCAACGGCAAGCTCACGCTTGGCGAGAATATCGGTGACCTTGGCGGGCTTGCGATCGCGTATTCGGCACTTGTCGATGCACTCAAAGGCAAGAAGATCGAGAATATCGACGGCTTCACCCCGGAACAGAGATTCTTCCTCGGCTGGGCACAGGTCTGGGCGGCAAAAGCGACGCCTGAGTTCGAACGCCGCCAGGTGCTGACCGATCCGCACTCGGCCGCGAAATGGCGTGTCAACGGCCCGCTGTCGAATATGCCCGAGTTCGCAAAGGCGTTTGGCTGCAAGCAAGGCCAGGCAATGGTTCGTAAAGATGCCTGTCTGATCTGGTAACGTCACAGGAGCGGCAACAAGGCTGAAGCTGTCCGGCGCGATTTGCTCCGGACAGCTTCTTCGTTTCAGCGATTTGCAGATACGGCGAGAAGCTACATAATTAAGTTTTTGATCTGACCAAATGCTTGACCCAAATTACGTAAGAGAGAACCTGGATAGCGTGCGTGCCGCACTCGCCGCACGAAATTTTCCGACCGCGGCACTCGACCATTTTGCCGAGCTTGATGCCGAGCGCCGTCGCGTCAACAGCGAGGCCGATGCCGTAAACCACGAGCGAAATAATGCCAGTAAAGAGATCGGCGCGCTGATGCAGGCGGGCAAAAAGACGGAAGCCGAGGCCAAAAAAGCCGAGGTCGCCGGATTGAAAGGCCGCCAGACAGAGCTTGAAAAGCAACGCGATGAGGCCGACGCAGCCATGCGCGACCTGCTCTCCGGTCTTCCAAATCTTCCGGCCGAAGACGTACCGGTTGGCCCTGATGAATCTGCGAACGTCGAGATCCGCCGTTGGGGAACACCGCGGGAGTTCGATTTTGAGGTTAAGGACCACGTAGATCTTGCAACCGACCTTGGCATCCTCGATCTTGAGCGCGCCGCAAAAGTGGCGGGAGCGCGTTTTGCGATATTGAGCGGCTTCGGCGCGAAATTGGAGCGGGCACTCGTGAACTTTATGCTCGATGTGCACACTCGCGACCACGGCTACAAGGAAACTCTTCCGCCGCTTATCGTAAACCGCGACACCCTTTTCGGCACTGGACAGTTGCCGAAGTTCGAGGAAGACCTATTTACGCTCACAGATGAACGCGGCTTCTCGCTTATTCCGACCGCCGAAGTGCCCGTCACTAACTATCACCGGGACGAGATCCTTGACGCGTCGGGGCTTCCGCTGAAGTTCGTTGCATATACGCCGTGTTTTCGCAGCGAAGCGGGCAGTTACGGCCGCGATACACGCGGACTGATACGCCAGCACCAATTCGAAAAGGTTGAGCTCGTAAAACTCTGCCTTCCCGAAGAGAGCGATAGAGAACACGAAGACCTCACCGCCAACGCTGAAAAGATCTTGCAGCTACTTGAGCTTCCTTATCGCACGGTCGTGCTTTCGACGGGCGATATGGGCTTTTCGGCGCGAAAGACATACGACATTGAGGTCTGGCTGCCATCACAGAACACTTTTCGTGAGATTTCGAGCTGTTCGAACTGCGGTGACTTTCAGGCGCGTCGAATGGGCACGCGTTTCAGACGCGCCGGCGGGGCAAAGCCGGAATATGTCCATACATTGAACGGCAGCGGCCTTGCCGTCGGGAGAACATGGATCGCCGTCATCGAAAACTATCAACAGGCGGACGGAAGCATCGTCATCCCGGATGCTCTAAGGCCATATATGAATGGTGTTGAGCAGATCGCGAAGGCATAGGGCCGATCTTTCTTAAGTTTTGAGTTGACGCTCTATCCTCGTTGTAATTACGATGTAATTATGCAAGCTCGTATCATTCAGATAGGCAATTCGCAGGGAATCAGATTGCCAAAGGCTTTGCTCGAACAGAGCGGTATTTCCGGCGAGGTCGAGCTGGAACTTCACGAAAGTGGGATCCTGATCCGAAATGCGGAAATGCCTAGAAGCGGCTGGGATATTGCGTTCAAGGCGATGGCCGAGAATGATGCGGAAGACGCCGTCGAAGCTTTGCCGAATGAATTCGAGAAGAAGGAGTGGCAATGGTAGAACGCTTTGACATATTTCTCCTGAATCTCGATGAAGAGGTCTCGAAAGAGGCAAAGAACACGCGCCCTTGCGTAGTGATCTCGCCAGATGAAATGAACCGGCACCTCGGTTCGGTCATCGTCGCTCCTGTATCCTCAAGCACCGATCGATTCCCAACACGCATCCCTGTCAACGTCCTCAATGCGGAACGCTCGCTGGTCCTCGACCAACTGCGAACGGTCGATAAAGAACGCCTCGTCAAAAGGATCGGCTCGATCGGCAAAAGCGAAAGAAAAGCAACGATCGATCGCTTGCAGGAGATGTTTGCCGAATAAGGTGGTTAAAATAATCTCCGGCGGGCAGACCGGCGTCGACCGGGCCGCTCTTGACTGGGCGATCGACCGAAACTTCCCATACGGCGGCTTTGTTCCGCGTGGACGCTGGGCCGAGGACGGCCGCATTCCTAATAAATATAACGGTCTTGTAGAGCTTGAGTCTGACGATCTTGCCGTCCGCACAGAGCGAAACGTTATTGAGAGCGACGCGACCCTGATCGTCGCTTTGGGAAAGCTTACGGGCGGCACGCTCTTCACCTGGAGGGTTGCCGGCAAACATCGTCGGCCGGTCCTTGTGGCCGAACTTTACCGTTTTTCTCCCGAAAACGCAGCGGATAGGGCAAGAGAATGGCTCAAGCTTGCGGCCCCCTTGACCCTGAATGTTGCCGGGCCGCGCGCCTCAAAGGAACCATCGATCTACGGCGAGACGTATAATTTGCTCGATCTGATCTTCACGGCTCCGTGATTAACCGGAATAACTACCGGCCGTAATTACGTCGTATCTACAAGGTGGTGCCTTGTTCCTTTGCGAGGTTCCATAGGGCGTCCATTTCGTCGAGACTGGCGTCATCGAGGGCCTTTCCGGCCTTCGCGAGCTCCTGCTCAACAAAGCCAAAGCGCCTGCGGAACTTTCGATTTGTTTGCTTTAAGGCTGTTTCGGGTTCCACATCGAGCCTTCTTGCGAGGTTTGCGACCACGAATAGAAGGTCGCCGATCTCTTCAGAGACATTCTCGCGGTCTTTCTTGTCGATCGCGGCGCGGAGTTCCGCAACCTCTTCGTTGAGTTTCTCGAAAATATCTTCAACATTCTCCCAATCAAAGCCCTTCTTTGCGGCCTTTGACGTGAGCTTTAAGGCTTCGATGAGTGCCGGAAAATGGACAGGAACGTCTTCGAGGATAGAATCCGCGGCCTTTTCTGCCTTGCCTGACGCCGCACGCTCATCCGCCTTCAGCTTGTCCCAGTTATCAAGTACATCCTGAGCGCGTGCGAGCTTTGCATCGCCAAAAACGTGCGGATGCCGCAGGATCAGCTTGCGCGTAACGCCCGCAACAACCTCATCGACGTCAAAATCACCGCGTTCCTTGCCGATCGTCGAGTGAAAAATGACCTGTAGGAGAAGATCGCCCAATTCTTCGCGAAGATTTTCGATCTCGCCTGTCTCCTCGGCTTCCTGAATAGCGTCGAATGTTTCGTACGCCTCTTCAAGCAGGTATCGTGCGAGCGAACCATAGGTCTGCTCGCCGTCCCAGGGACAACCGCCCGGCGCACGCAGGCGCTCCATTACTGCGACAAGTTCATCAAAGCTTTTTGACATCGTTATCAACAATTAGAAAACAGTTTGCGATCGAATGTCCATCTTGCCCGTGAGCCTTTAGATAACCCGGTCAACGAAGTGATAAAATATTGAGAAACAAAAGGTTTTCAAATTATGATCGGACACGACGACGAAAACGAGAAAGTGCATTTTAAGGTTGCCGACCGCCGGAAGTTCAACGCAGACGGAACGCTGCGTGAAGGTGTGGTGCTTGAACCGGCGCCCGAGCCAAAACCAGCCGCACCGGCCGCTGAATCGAAGGCCGAGGCTGAGCCACCGCACGCGGAAGATCAAGTAGAGACGCCTGATATGACAGCGAATGCGGCCGATCCGCAAGAAGACGCTATCGATGAGGACGGTGAGATCCCGGGCGCGGAAGATCCGGCGAGCTTTGTGAATTTTCTTTCGACGATCGCGACCAATGCCGCGGCCGCACTTGGCGCAATGCCGCATCCGGCCACAGGGCAGCGGACCCTTGATCTTGAATCCGCCAAGTACTGGCTGGACGTTCTTGGAATGCTTCGGGACAAGACGAAGGGAAATCTTCATCCGCAGGAATCTCGGCTTGTCGAAGGATTGCTTGCGGACCTTCGCATGCAGTACGTACACCTCGTGCGCGCGACCGAAGACAAGCTAAAGGCGCAGGCAGCCGCAAAATTCTCGGGCGACGACATTCTCGGGAAGAAGTGAAGCCTCCGGAGATGGCAGTCGATGCAAGGCAGCTGCGTTGCAGCAAGAGTTTGGGCCTCGGCATCGTCAATTCTCTCGCTTTGCTTAGAACATTCGTATGAAGCTCACGTTTCTCGGAACCGGCACATCGACCGGCGTACCTTCCATTGGGTGCGATTGTGAAACGTGCCGCTCAACGGACCCGAGAGATAAGCGTCTCCGTGTCTCTGTTTTGATCGAGCACGCAGGACGAAAGGTGCTTGTAGATACGTCTTCGGATTTTCGTCAGCAGGCCCTTCGTGCCGGCATCGATTATCTTGACGCGGTTCTGATCACGCACTGCCACGTAGATCATGTTTTTGGGCTAGATGATATTCGACCGCTGAATTTCAGATACGGTCCGATGCCGATCTTTGCGAATGATGTTGCCTGGATCGACCTTCGGCGAATTTTTCAGTACATCTTCGAACCCGTTCATTTTGGCGGCGGTTTACCACAGCTCATACCGCACACCGTCGTCCCGCAGGCTTCGTTCAATATCGGCAAGGAACTTCTGATCACGCCGATCGAGGTCATCCATGGGAAACTGCCGGTTATCGCATATCGCTTCAACGACTTCGCCTATGCAACGGATCTGAAGCAGATCCCTCCGGCATCAATGGACGCCCTACGCGGGCTCGACGTGTTCGTTCTCGACTGTGTTCGAATAAAACCGCACGGAACGCATCTTTGCCTTGAAGAGGCGCTGGAGATCATTGCGAAACTTGCGCCAAAGCGCGCCTTCCTTACGCACCTCAACCACGACATTCTGCACGAACGCGACTCGCGGCTGTTGCCAAAGAACGTACAGTTCGGCTACGACGGACTGGTCGTTACCGCGTAGCCCGGCGACCCGGTCTTGAGGTTAGTATCGGTGCGAAGAATGTCAGGATAAGCACAAACGGCCATAGGTTTCCGTTTGCAAATGTGTAGGCAGAAAGGATCTCGCTCAAGCTCAGCCCACGCAGCAGTCCAAATGAGAATTCAAATGCGAGTGTCGCCGCAAGCCACAAAAAGCCGACCAGAAAAAGCTGTTTCTTTCCTTGAGCCGCTATCCACCCGGCAGAAAGGTATGCGATGGCGAGTATCACACCGCAAAGGATTACGCCGCTCGCGATAAATCCCATCGTTACCCCGAACGACGGCAGCAACACGGCCTCGCGCAACATCCCGTTGAGTACGGCGAATACCAAAATAACACCCCAAATTATCGTTGCTCGTAGGATCACACCTTTGCGTTCAAGTCAGAATATGGCCGCAAAATAGTGCTTAGCGGCCAATTGAATGTCGGCGTTCACGGTGTCAGGCCAACATGTCTTAGAAGGTCGCTAAACCTGGGATCCGCTCGAAGCCCGGCGAGCTCCGGCGTAACCTTTAACCACACCATTGCGGAATTTCGCTCCTTAAGAGCCCGTTCGAGATACATAAAGGCCCGGTCGGAATCGCCGAGTTTTGCATAGGCGACTGCCCTCTCGTATAGCGGGTCGACACCATAGGTCAGCTCTGCCTGCCAGTAGCCTCTTTCTCCGGATATCTCAAAGCCTTTTCTGAGTTTGGCTACATATATTCTTGCCTTTTCTAAATCCCTCGGCGAGCCTTCACCACGTTCCGACTGAATACTAAAGAGTTTTTCGACTTCATTGATCGCCTCCGGAAAGTTTCCTTGTTGTATGTAAACTTCGGCGAGAAATTGATAAGTATGTTCATAGCCGGGATTGGCGGCATGGATCTTATTCAAGTTTGCGATAGCAGAGTCGTAATCTTGTGCGTAATAGTAATTAAAGGCCTGATCCGTTTTTACCGGCAGTGAAAGCGGGTCAAGTGCGGCCGCTTGATCATATTGTGTGAAGCTCTCGTCAAAGCGTCCCTGCATTCCAAGGAATTCGGCATACCAGTGATGAGCTCTCGCGCTCCCCGGACTTAAGGCGATGGCACGCCTATAATCATTCTCGGCGCCTTCCCAGTCCCATTCGTAATAGCATTTGTTGATCGCTGAGGCAGCATACGCGTCGCCGTTGTTTGGGTCGATCTCAAGAGCTTTCTTAATTAAACTCCTGATCATCGAGTTCTTCCCCTCGATCGTTACTCCAAGCTTGGGGACAGACGCCAGCGTATAAGCATTTGCAAGCCCGACATAGGCATCAGAGAAGGCCGGATCAATGTCCACCGCAGACTTGAAATATTCGATCGCTTTCATTAGGTCCGAGTTCTCGCGTTTATTGAGGAAGTACTGTCCCTTTATAAAAAGTTTGAACGCTTCCGGGTCACGATTCGGAGGCTGCGCCAGGCTGTTGACAGCAGGCGCTAGTGTTCGTTCAATGATCGCCTGTGAGACTTCCTCCTGGATGGCATAGAGTTCCGCAGATCCGCGGCGGAACTGCTGTCGCCACAAACTAGTGTTTCCCGGCAACTCAACAAACTCAACATTTAATATCACAACTTCTCCATTCTGCTCGATCCGCCCTCTAACAGCTGAGCCGACATTCAACTCGGCCGCGATCTCGATCGGATCAAATCTCTTGTCTTTGAAAGCTGAACTGGAGTTTCGGTCAATAACACGTAGTCCCTGAACCTTTGAAAGCCGTGAAATTAGGCCGTCAGTAAGCCCGCTCGCGACATACTCGCTGTCGGCGTTGACACTCTCGAAGGGTAAAACTGCGACCGAATTGATGCGTCTTCCAGCGTTGTCAGATTCGCTGAAGACTCCGCGATATTCGATTGCGGCAAATGCCAGGAGCGCAATGATCAGGATCGCGGCGGCGGCCGTAACAAGCCTGAAAACACGATTTTGACCGGACGGGATCGTCTTTGGCGGCTTGTCCGTTGTCTCCCGCGAAAGGACGACCTCCGGGCGGGTCTTGCTAACACTGCCTTTGCGCTCAACCGCGGCGATGAATCTATACCCCTTTCGCGGGATATTCTCGATAAATCTGGAAAGTTTCGCATCGTCACCTAAGACTTTGCGGAGGCTGCGGATCGTTACCGTGAGGTTGTTCTCTTCAACGAAGTTCCCATTCCAAACCTTCTCAAAGAACTCATCTTTCGCGACGATCTCGCCCTGTCGCTCGATCAGAAGGCAAAGGACCTGAAACATCCGCCGGTTGATGTTCAGCCGTTCTCCGCTGCGGGAAAGGGTTTCTCCGGCAAGATCGATCTCGAACTCGTCAAAAGAATAGATCACCGGCCGGTTCGAGTCTTCGGAATCTGTTGACATCAGGGTGGTAATTCTACAATTTTAGCCCTAATTTAGCCAAGATTTAGCCAGTTTTTAATTACTTTTCTTTTGCCGCTTTTTAACATCGACGTTGATATCTCAGGCTGGGCATCGCAATTTCTTATCAAAAGGCGTGATCGAGAAAGGCTTCGATCTTGGGTAAGGAACAACCGCCGGTGACCTGACCGATCGGAACCAAGCAAAAAGGAGTGAATTAAATGCAGAAAGATCAAAGGTTATTTCGGAAGAATAATAGGGTTATTGGCGCGAGGGCGGCGATCATATTGTTCGTGGTAGCGCTTTCAACATGGCTGCTGTTTACTGCTTACGACCCTTCGGGGCAAATAGTACACGCTGACGTCTCAACGCCGAGGCCAATGGCTGCGGCCCCGGCCGCTACGCTTAAGGCCGACTATCAGTTTCAAGGCAACCTAAATAGCTCAGTCGGCACGGCGCCACCGCTGACCAACTTAATATCCGGCAGTGGACAGAACACGTTTGCCGCAGATTCAGTTGATGGCTTTCAGCGTCAAGTACTCAGGTTTCCGCTGAATAACGGTGTCTCGATCAATGATATGACCGCGATCGTACCAAATACGGCTCAGCTTACAGTGATCGCGCTGTTCAAATTTGATGCGGTAAACGGCAGGAGGCGACTGGTGGATTTTACCGGTGGGACGGGAGCCGATGACGGTGGTTTTCTGTTCGACGGCAAGATCGAAGGCGAGGCGACCTCTCACGGACCATCAGACGCCAATTCTTACATTTCGATCGCTATGGTGCGCGGTGCCGGCGGCGTTGTCGCAGTCTATCGCGATGGCATCAGTGCAACTTCAAACCCCGATGACGGCTCTCCCTTGAGTGCCGGCATTAGATTCTTTCAGGATTGGTCAGGCGCGAGTCCAGTTCAGGCATCAGGCGGTTCGATCGCCCGCCTTCGCGTGTACGATGGGGCCCTGACGCCGCAGGAGATCCATCAACTTGACCGCGTTCCGGAGGTTCCGTCCGGACAAATGCCGGCTTTGTTCTATTCGACAAGGAACGGAACGACCGAGATGTACCGGATGAATGTAGATGGCTCTTCGCAGGCACGTGTGACCCGCAACGAGGTCGTCGATTACGTCGGCAAGTTCTCCCCGGATGGGCAAAAAATCGTTTACCAAAGGCGAGAGACCTCGACAGACCCTTGGCAGATCTGGGTCTCCAATACCGACGGCACTTCTCCGACTCGGCTAACTAATACGACAACGGTTGACAAAGCCCCGTCGTGGAGGCCCGACGGGCAAAAGATACTTTTCTCAAGGTGCAATGGTGGGTCCTGCGATCTATTCACAATGAATCCGGACGGAACAGGTCAAACAGCGATCACTTCGACCGCCAGCGATGAGGATCTTGCGACCTTTACTCCAAACGGGCAGAAACTCGTTTTCGCCTGCAGCGATCAGAATCTGAGTAACTATCAGATCTGTGTATCAAATGCAGATGGGTCGAACCGCGTCGCCATCACGAATACCGCGGCACCCGTGATCAGTCAGATGATGAATGTGTCTCCTGATGGTACCAAGATCGTATTCGTTCAAGGCAGCGACGCTAACAACACCCGGATCAAGACAATGAATCTCGACGGAACTAATGTCGTGACCTGGCCTCAGATCAACAACCCGCAGTTCCCGCTCTGGTCTCCCGACGGAACGAGGATAATGTTTTCGGGGGTCCAGGCGGGCAATTTCTTTGAGGTCTTTACGGCTGCTCCGGATGGAACTTCACCCGTGCGTCTCACATACAATTCGGCGACGGATATCGCAACGGACTGGTATCGTCCGCAGCAGGTAAGACGAACGGCCTTTGACTTCGATGGAGACGGAAAGGCGGACAACGCCGTCTTCCGGACTTCAAGCGGCACCTGGTATATCAACGGCTCACAACAAGGGTTCTCAGCCGTTCAGTGGGGACAGGCTGGCGATAAGCTTGTTTCAGGTGACTATGATGGCGATGGGAAGACAGATGCGGCAGTCTTCAGAAACGGCGTCTTTTGGGTGCTGAAGAGCGGCGGCGGTACTGCGGCCATCGGATGGGGCATTGCCAGCGACAAACCAGTTGCGGCGGATTACGACGGAGACGGCAAAACAGACGCGGCAGTCTTTAGAGATGGCGTGTTCTGGATATTGAATAGCGGCGGAGGCTATTCGGCGATCGGCTGGGGTGTCGCATCCGACACACCGGTGACCGCAGATTACGACGGCGACGGAAAGGCGGACCCTGCAGTGTTTCGAGACGGTGTTTTCTGGATACTGAAAAGCACCGGCGGCTATTCGGCGATCGGCTGGGGCGTCGCCTCTGATGTACCTGTCCCCGCAGACTATGACGGCGATGGCAAAGCCGATCCTGCGGTCTTCAGAAATGGCGTCTTTTGGGTACTGCAGAGTACCGGAGGATATACGGCCATCAACTGGGGTCTCGCTACGGACAAGCCTGTACCGGCTGACTACGATGGGGACGGAAAGGCTGATGCCGCAATCTTCCGGGGTGGAGAATGGTGGATCCTCAAATCGAGCGGCGGATTCGTTTCGATCCCCTTCGGCACTGCGGGTGACATTGGGGTACCGGAGAGATAGTCCGGCCCCAAGCAAACTAAGGTCGGGCACACGCCCAGCCCGACCTTAGTTTTTTCTCGCAGCTATCTTCTCCATCGAGCCTTGGCTTGCCGTTTGACGGGCGGCATCGGAAGCGACAAAGGTAAGTCTGGATACAGCGCTAAATGCAGGTGATCCCGGGGAATCCGTGGCTGGTGAGCCAGGCGCTGTTCTCCCGGGCGATCTGCGTTGAACACAGTTTATCCTGACGGAAAGTTACGTTCGTCTTGTACGCGCTTACGCGCGAGCCATACGTGAACGGATTGCCTACAGGCGTGTTTGCCACGGCCTCAGCTGTTCCTTCGTCGATATAATCTGCCTGGCCTTGTCCGTCAGTTGGCTTCCAGTATGTTCCGCCCATCGCACCGTGTGTGCCGAAGTAAAACTTTTCGATGTATTTTGTCGGAGCCGAATACTTAGTTCCGTCATTTCCGAAACTCATCCTTGAGCGCGCAGACGGGTCGCGACGAATATGCAGCACGTTCGCCACGGTGTTCGGGATGAACTCTGCGTCAAACGCCAAATGACGGTCAACGCAGTCGAAAAGGACCATCGCGTACACAGGTATTTTCAGATCCTGCAGGCGTTTTGCAATAACGACCGCTCCAAGCGCGCCGCGGCTATATCCCGTCAACAATATCGGTTCGCTCTTGTTCACGGCATTCAATTTCGTAATGTACCGCATTCCGCTCTCGATCGCCTCGGGCAGGCCGCCGCCAGGCCCGATCGGCCCTCGCTCGTAGTTATTGTTGGTGCACATCTGGTGAACGAAGCTGTTCTTAAAATCTGCTGCGTATGTCGCGTTAGAAACCGGGCCTGTGCCGTCAATGCCAAATAGAATTGCCATATTCTTACTCCTTAGCGGTCTAATGTGAAATGGAGCGTTCGCCGCATTGCGGCTCGCTCAAATAGATATTTGTCTTCAATCCAAAACATTGGACGTTTCGCCCGTTCGATTTTTGCGTTAGATGGATCCAAGCCGGCGGCAAAAGGCTATTTTGCGGCCCAATCGGCCCCGGGCTTTCCGAGGCCGACCCAAAGAATAAAGTCCGTCTGTGCCGGAACGCCTCCGATCTCTCTTAGTCGTGCACTTACCTGACCGCGATGATAGGTACTGTGCGTCGTTATCTGCACAAAACTCTCCCAAAGATGCGGCTGCCGAAACGTATCGTCCGTTTGCGGGACAACGACCTTTCGCAAGAGATCGGTCTCATCGAGTGCGGCCAGATAGCTTCCAACGGCGTCGTGATATTCACGGGCCCACTCTGAAAGGCCTGCAAGATCAAGCGTCTCGCCTGCGTTCGCATCAACGGGCTCGCCTTTCCAGATATTGAGCCACGCGTGCTGGCACAGATGGATGTGATGGAGCCAACCACACAACCATTTATCTTCCGCGGCACCGTGAAATGTGCGGACAGCCTTCCACATAACAGCGTCGGCCCACGCCATTTGACTGAAAAGGTCAGTAAGTATCTCTATCGAAGCCATCCTAAGACTTAATCAGAAAAAACGACGTTCTATCCATTAGAACGTTCGATCCTGCGGTCCGGGACGAGCCAGATCAGCGCGACGGCAACGTAAAGGATCTGAGCTAACCACGGCACGAGAAAAGATGCGATGATCCCGGCCGCATACAAGACGGGCGAGATCTTGCCTTTCCAATCTCCGCCAATAGCCGCCTTTAAGACCGAGCCTTCACCCTGCGCCCGGATGATCGCATTCTGCAGGATCACGTAAGCGATCGCCGCGGCAAGCAGCACGATGCCGTAAAATGCCGAAGGAAGCACCGCAAAATGATTCTCGCCCATCCATCCCGTAACAAATGGGAAGAGCGACAGCCAGAACAGCAGGTGCAAATTCGCCCAGAGAACTCCGCCGGTCACTCGGCCGGCGGTATGAAGCATATGGTGATGGTTGTTCCAGTAGATACCAACATACACAAAGCTCAGTACATAACTTAGAAATGCGGGGAGAAGCGGCTTCAGCGCTTCTATAGAGTCGCCGTGCGGGACCTTGAGCTCCAGGACCATGATCGTGATGATGATCGCGATCACGCCATCACTAAACGCTTCCAACCGATTCTTGCCGATCTCTGCCATTCAAAAAGTCTCCCGAGGTAAAGTTAAACGGGCCGAACCGCCGTAACAAACAAACTCCGCTTTCTTTGCGCCAAATATGGGTATTTTACTATGAGAACTACGCATTTAAGAATGTGATCTGCTGGAAGATAGCGGGCAAATGGTTCATTCGCCATTGTGGCGAACTTCCCGAACTCCGCGCATTTCGCGTAGAGCATCGACGAGCGGGCCAAGGTCCTTTGGCGTCGCTCGATCTAATGTCAGCTCCACACTTTCCTCGTCCGCTGAATCGCCGGGCTGGAACGAAATATTCCGCATGCGAAGTTCGGCGGCCTCGATCGCCGATTCGAGCGTGTGAAGAGAAAGCTCTTTGCGGTCAACCCTTAAGACAAGCGTCCGCGGCCTCGATCTCGCAAAGAGATACCGCTCGATCGGCTTGATCGCAAACAAAATGATCAGGACGATCGCAGTAGTCGCCGCGGCCCCAACATAAAGGCCTCCGCCGACCGCGAGGCCGATCGCGGCAACCGCCCAGAGACTCGCGGCAGTCGTGAGCCCATGAACGATCTCCTTGCGCAGGATTATTGTACCGGCGCCGAGAAAGCCGATACCGCTTGCCACCTGTGCCGCGATGCGTGACGGGTCGAGAACGACGTTTGCGTGCCCGAGCACATCCGCAAATCCAAACGCCGAGACAAGCATAAAGACGGTCGAACCCACCGCGACCAGCATGTGCGTGCGCAGGCCCGCACCGCGTTCGAGCCGCTCACGCTCAAGCCCGATCGCACTTCCCAACAACGCAGCCAACAATAGCCGAATCAAGATCTCCTGGTAGCTGATCATTTGACCTCCGATCGAGATTCTATTATGCCACCAACAGCAAGAACGATGTCCCTAATTTTCTCGGTCTTGTGTGCTCACGCAAACATGTGTCGTAGCGGCGTCGGCTTGACCGACTTGTTAGACCGCATCCTTGATTTGGTGAGTCTTGGAGAACTGCCATAACGCACGGTCAAGTGTGCGCATGTCGGTCCCTGTCCGGTCTACCACGCCACGACAGACCTGAACATACTGCCACCAGAACGCGAATGTATAGGACGACGGTTGCGGGGCTTGGACAGACCAAACTGCTCGATAGTCTAGGAGCGGGTACGGCTCCGCATGGAAGATGTGAAGGACAACGGACGCGGTTGGCCAGAGAACTCCGTCAAGGATAGTCAACGACTCGATTCTGGCGCGCTCAGACTCTGCGTGCAGGGCAAATCCAGTGACCTCTTGGACATACTGATCTGAATTCTTTGAAACGTGAGGAGCGCTGCGTGGAGATTTCCACTGCGCTAGAAGCGTCAGCTGAGCTTTGGTGAGATGCCCTTGTTGATGGATAGCTTCACTCAATGACAGAAGCTCGCACTCTTCGCGCGAGCATGGGTACTGCGCGGCCCAGTGCGAAATCTCGGATTCAGGGACTCTCAGCTGCATCTGTGCGGTCTAACGATTTGAGATGGCGTGGGGGCGAAACCGACTACGCGCAACTCCGAGTTAAAAGAATAACAGTCATAAGAAAGTCGCGGTTTCGCCATCACATCCATTGATTGGTTCGGCATTGCGTTATTTTAACGCTTCGCTGAAAAAACGATTTCCGGAAAATCGGACGAAGGTCTTTCGAGCATCGGCGAGTCAATGTTTTTCAAGTATTTGTCGAAAAACGCCAAAATGTAGCTGCTCATTATTTTCTCCATTCGATCACCAGGAATTTTACCTAGAATTTGGCTTTCGCGGTCGAGCGCGGAAAGAAGGTTGAAGTTGGAGAAATTTAAATGCTTCGCGCCTTTCACCGTCAGAAAGTAGGCGTTCGACTTGGCCGCCTCGTAGATGTCACGGTTTATTCCTTGGTTTTGCGTTTCGTTGTTCATAAACATAAACGGACGCTTCAGCCCGCTCGCATAAACGTCGCCGTGCTGAAGTCCGTCCATATTTATTCCGGCGCGGCATCTTTTATCTTTGAGGCAAACTTCTCCGGCGGTCGCGCCGCCGAACGACATTCCCATCACGCCGATTCTTTTAACGTCGAGCTTACCCGCGAAGATGCTTTTGGTTTTGCCGGCGTTCATCCGCTCGATTTCGTCCAGCACAAACTGAACGTCATTTACCCAAACACGCAAACGCTCGTTTGCCGGAGAAAGCAAAACAATTTGTCTGGCGTAAGCGGCTCTTTCAGCAGGGGTTTTTGACTCCATATAGCTTTTCGTCAATTCTCCTGCTTTCGGATTCGGTTGGAACAGCGGCGGTTTTTCGGCGGCAGAAACTGCGCGTCCGTCAGGGAAAACATTGAGAATCGTTTCGTAGGTGTGTCCGATAGTGAAAACGACGTAGCCGTGACTCGCCAATTCTTCCATTTGATCGGCGTTCTGCGCGGCGAAACCCTGATAATAACCGTGCGAAAAGACGATCACCGGAAATCTATCTTTCGCGGCGGCAAGCGGAGCGTCCGCGTAAGAATGTGAGGAAACGAGAGCCAGAAAGCTTAACGCACCTTTCGGCAAGCGCAAGCTCGCAGCGATGGCTTCGGCGAGTTCTTTAGTTTGGCTGCCGAAAATCGGCTGCGGTTTAGCATCAGCGGAAACATTCTGTGCCGGATACCAAACGCGAATGTAAAGCTCGCGTTTGTCATCGGCATCGTCAGTCAAAGTTTCGCCACGCGAATTGTCACCCAAAGAAAACTCCTGCGTTCCGACGCTGTATTTACCGGTTGGTTTCGGGACAACCGGCATAGTCTGGGCAAAAGCGGTTGATGAGATTACCAGCAACAAGGCGACAAACAATAGACCGGAATGCTTTGCAGACAAAATAATCGTAACGAAATTTTTATACATAATCTCCAAAATACTGTTTCCACAAGGATCAACAATATATATCCTGGCGAAAGGAGGATGCCGGTCGATTGAGATGCCGTGGGGCGAAACCTCCAACACGCAACTCCCACTTAAAGATGGACAGTTTATGAACGTCGCTGTTTCACCTTCACATCCATTGATTTGTTCGATGATGCGTAAATTTACGCTTTTTCAATAATCAATCAAGTTTCATATTTACAAGTTCCAGCCCCAAAGTCTGTGAAGCGGCGTCGGCTTGAATGAATTTTTTGGCCGCGGGCGTCTAGTCACGAACCGCTGCTTCAATTTCGGCGATGTCGATCTTCTTCTGCTTCATCATTGCTGCCATTGCCTTGGCCGACACGTCCTTGTCTTCACTCAACGTCAACTCCGTCAGTCTCTTCGGGAAGATCTGCCAGGACACTCCGTAGCGGTCCTTCAACCAGCCGCAGACGCTTTCCTCACCGCCATCTGCCGTAAGAGCGTTCCAGAGTCGATCGGTCTCGGCTTGATCCGGCGTTTCGACCGAGATCGATACTGCTTCAGTCAAGGTGAAATGCGGTCCGGCGTCGAGGATCTGGTAAGGCACACCGCCGAGCGAGAAATCTATTACCGAAAAAGGGCCGTTTCCGGCATCAGCAGAAAAGGTTCTCTCGACCCGGCTTCCCGGGATCAAAGAGCAATAGAATTCTGCGGCCTCATGACCTCGTCCGTCACGGAACCAGAGACACGTTCGAATAGAATTGGACATAATGTTACTCCCAAAGTGAGTGCGTCAGTGCTGCCTACCTAACCGTCGGTCATACGTACCACGCGATGTTATGCCGATTAACCAAAACGGTCAAGCAACAGGTTAGTAGTCTGGACCAACACTTCGGAGAGGCGGCGTCGGCTTGAATGAATTGTTAGGCGCTGCGTGCACGTTCATCATTGCCATGGTGAATTGGTGTTGCCTGATGCCCCAAGTGCATCAGATACAGCGCTTACCCACCGCAGTAACTCATTGGCCTCGTGCGGCACTTGCGTGAACAGGCTATTCAGGTGGGTCAACTTTGCCGACTCAATTAATCGCTTTTCGTTGCAGATCCACTGGCCTTGCTCGCACAAGACCGCATGCGACTCCTCCATGACAGCCGTCGCAGCCTGACCTATCGCACCAACAACATTGCCGCGTCGAGCATGGGCACGTGCATAGTCGAGGCTAAATGACCGGCAGAAACGCCAAATAGGAGGAGCGGCGACACTTAGCTTTTGAGGAAATGCGGCAGCGGGAAGGTTCCCGTGAAGTAGACGACATGAGGCAAGTTCCGCGCTAAGAAGGTAGGTTGGAGCGCCGGCAAGATATCCCAGTAGCGCATCGCGCTCGAATTCGCCGGCTTCTGCCCTCTCTTTCCAGTGCTCTACTGTATTGAGATCACGCAAAATGACATCAATCTTTTCTCCTCCGTGATGCAACCAGGCACCGCCATTCATTAGACGCCCCCAAGAGCCTGGCGGAAATACTTCTCCAAAGGTGGAAAGCGCAGTCAGGTCTATTGTTCCGCGATAGTAGAGGCCGATATCCCAGTCACTTCCGGCATCATTGACGCTCAGTGCGCGTGAACCACCCAGTGCAACTGCGACTGCCCCCGGAATGGAGGTCAGAACATTGACAATTTCAACGACAGGTTTCGATAAGTCAGTCATCGGTTGCACTTCACTCACATGGGCGCGTAACGCCTAAGTTAAGCCGCGCCGCGAAGCGGCGTCGGCTTGAATGAACTGTTAGGCGTTGTACCCAAACCTCTTCGCTTTCGATAGCCATGCTTCTTTCCAACTGGCAGGCGAATCCTTGACCCGACCTACGCGCGTGACTTTGACGGGACTAATACCACAGTAATGCAGGATCGTGCGCTTGATCTGGTTTATGCCGGCATCTCTGTAGAAGATTCGAAAGTACCAGGGCGGGGTATCCATGGTCGTAATGACATGTGCAGATCTTCCTGTGAGGAACTTGTCCCACCATGGAGATCCCGGGCGGTACTTGAAAGCGAAGCCCGGCAGGAAGACTCGATCGATGAACCCTTTCATTAATGCCGGCATGCCACCCCACCAAGTAGGGAAAATAACGACAATGTGATCCGCGGATCTGATCTCGCTCTGAGCCAAGATCAGATCTTCCTCCAGCGGTTGGATGACTCTATATCCCTCATGCAAGATGGGATCGAAGTTGAGTTCGCTAATAGTCAGCGTACTGACCGTATGGCCTGATTCCTCCGCACCTTGTCTGTACGCGTCCGCCAATGCCCCACAGAAGCTCCGCTTCGCGGGATGGCCTTCGATAATGAGAATTCGCTTAGCCATGCATACAATGCCTAACTATTGATTAACTCCATTGTCGGTGAGAATACTATCGATCTGACGTATTATCAAAACAAAGCCATGCCCCGAAAAACGGAAACTTCTTGATCAAGTTCGACATCGATGCGTTGAATCACGCAAGAGAGCTTTACCGCTCCTGCCACGCAAGAGCGGTCTCACTCGCAAAGTCTTCATAGCGCCGCGGCGGATGTCCGAGCACTGCCGTCAACGTTTCCAAGTCTCCGTCTTCGGCTTCGAAGCCGCGTTCCAAGTAACCTTGGAACATCATGCGCATGTCAAAGGCCGACCACGCCGGCGAGTGTTGCCGAAATTGTGCCTCGAACCTATCCATGTCCTCACCGGGATATTGAACCGTTCTGCCGAGCAATCCGCTCCAGATTGACGCCACCTTTGCCCCGCTCAGCACTTCGGGTCCGTTGAGGTTGTAGGTCTTGCCCAGATGCCCCTCGGTTGTCAGCGCGATGGCGGACACCTCAGCGATGTCGCGCACGTCCACTGCCGAGACGCCCGGTGTGCCAAGCGGCAGGGGATAGATGCCCGCGCCAAATATCACGTCCTTCAGGGAGGCGTCGTTCTGGAAGAAGACATTGGGACGAATGATAGTGAAGGGCACGTCAAAAGTTTTGATGGCGTTCTCGATCATGAGTTTGGATGCGAAGTGAGGCACATCCGGAAAGTGATCTGCCCTGAACACCGAATGGTAAACGACCTGCTTGAGTTTGAGCCTCTTCGCCAACACGTAAGCGATCAGACCCTGCGTTAGCTCATCCGGTGTCACGGCGTTGAGCAGGTAGAGCTTGTCAACGCCAGCCAGTGCCGCCTGAACGGAGACGGGATCCAATAGATCGCCAATGACCGGCTCCACCTCCTTCGGCAATTTGCTGGCGGATTCATTGTTGCGAACGAGTGCACGGACATCCGCTCCACGCCTCACGAGTTGTTGGATGACTTGCGAACCGACACTGCCGGTGCCGCCAATGGCTAGTATTTTCATGTTTTTGTATTCTTTGTTTGTCGACTTAGTTCAAAGTTGAGAGTAGGGCCGCCCGACTCCTGAATTAGGCGGGCCGCAAATAGGTGTTAGCTTAAATGAATCATAAGATGTCGCACTCACGATCTTCGTTTGCTGTAGATGACGTTGCGGGGACAGTCCTAGTGAGTACAAGCGAATCATCCGATAATGTCGGAAGAATTTTGGACAACACCCAGCCATGAGTGCGCAGGTAAACCTTGCCGTTTACGTGCATTGCCCAAGGCCTGGAGCCGTCTCCTGAGGCACAAACTTGCGTACGAGCTTGCCCCTTCGATACTGCTCAATGTTAAAGTCGCTGTTCTTCAAATGACGACCTGAACTTTTGCCTGACGACAAAATTCATTTGGCACCTAGCTATTGATCATACCTTCTGCGGCTGGATGGTATGCCCGGTCAACAAATCTCGTCAAGCAACGAGTACGTGACGTCTAACGATCGAAACGTCGTGCGGCAAAACCGGTGGCCCGCATTCTAAGTCACTTTATTGTCGTTATCTCTTTCTTCATACAACAACTCGGTGGTTCGTTCTGTTACGCTCGGTATCGGTTCACGATACGAGTCGTTGAGAAGCTTTGCCGGCGTTTCATATTCCGGCATCTCTTCCGGCGACTGCAGCCGATTCTTGGCACCCCTCTCTTTCAGAAAGCGAGCATAATTGAAAAAGAATACTGCTAAAAGTCCGCAAATGACGATCGTTAAAAGTGCAAGCCCGCCAAGGACCTTACCTTGCCGCAGCATCATGTCGAAAATTATCATATAAGACAAAGCTCCTACACCGACAACCCCGACACCGATCAGAGCAATAATACCAAGGCGTTCAAGTTTCTCCTTTCGTTTCTCAAGGCTTTGTTCAAGCTTTGCTGGGATCTGTTCGACAAGCGACTCCGCGGCTTTCTCCAAACTCAAGCCGCAGGAACGACAAAACTTTTGTTGCGTAGAATTATTGCTTCCGCAATTTGGACAGAACATATTTACCTCCGAGCCGCAGAAATTGTTAAGTAGGTTACGCTTCGTGTTAAGGCCAAGCTATGAGAATCCGGCTTTGCTTCTCAAAATCATGCACTACGTCACGGTGGCCACAGGAGGTAGAGAACGATATGGATCACCCGTTCCACTGCACGATAATCTGCCTGTGCGAATAGTTTGTCAAGCAGGATTTCTCGCGACGCTGTTTCGAAAAAATGAGCGATAAACGGAAGGTGGCTCAGCAGGTGCGACCTATGGCGATGCTCCCCACCAAGCAATGCCACGGACGCCAAAAGATGCCGCTATTTTTGAGCGCACGTCTCACCATTCCGTGCGGTAAAAGCGAACGGGTACAAGCCTCGACCACGCATTACCCGAATCAAGTTGAATACGATATTCTTTATTTTTGGACTTTTGAACTTAGCTTGCGGGCGAATTTATGAACGGACAGATAACGGAATTTATCAAGCATCACTATCGGCATTTTAATTCGGCGGCGCTTATTGACGCGGCCGAGGCGTACAAACAGCATCTCGAAGACGGTGGGAAGATGATGGTGACGCTGGCGGGTGCGATGAGCACGGCGGAGCTTGGGTTATCGCTTGCCGAGATGATCCGGCAGGACAAGGTGCAGATCATTTCGTGCACGGGTGCGAACCTGGAAGAAGATCTTTTCAACCTCGTCGCACACGATTTTTACGAACGCGTACCGCATTATCGCGACCTGACGCCGGAGGACGAACAGGGCCTGCTCGACCGCCATATGAATCGCGTGACGGACACCTGCATCCCGGAAATGGAAGCGATGCGGCGGCTCGAAAAGGCGATGGTGGACGTCTGGACGGCGGCTGATGCAAAGGGCGAGCGGTATTTCCCGCACGAATTTATGTATCAGGTCCTAAAGAACGGTTCGCTCGAGGAGTTTTACCAGATCGATCTGAAAGACAGTTGGATGTATGCCGCGATGGAGAAGAACCTGCCGATCGTCGTGCCCGGCTGGGAAGATTCGACAATGGGCAATATGTTCGCGGGCCACGTTATCACCGGCGACGTAAAGAACGTCCACACCGTCCGAACCGGCATCGAATATATGACGATGCTAGCCGATTGGTACACAAAGAACGCGGCGGATGATTCGACGATCGGATTCTTCCAGATCGGCGGCGGGATCGCAGGCGATTTTCCGATCTGTGTCGTGCCGATGCTGCATCAGGACCTCCAGCGTGAGAATGTCCCGGTCTGGGGCTACTTCTGCCAGATCAGCGATTCGACAACCTCATACGGCTCGTACTCCGGCGCCGTCCCGAACGAAAAGATAACCTGGGGCAAACTCGCCGCCGATACACCAAAATTCATCGTCGAATCCGACGCCTCGATCGTCGCCCCGCTGATGTTCGCATATATCCTGGGCTGGTAACCGCAGACAACTCCCTGGACCGCGGACACTCTTGTCCGCATCCGTTACCTGTTTAGATCACTGAGAAACGATCGACAATGTTGTTCGCGTCGAAGCGACGCTCATGCGGACAGGAGTGTCCGCGGTCCGTACTCAGCCGCCGTTAATGTTCGCATAAATTTTTGTCATATTTATTTAGGTAATTTTCACGTTATGTGTTAAATTCGCATAGATGATTGCGCGTCGTCTAAATACCATTGTCCTCGAGAGATTGCGGAATAACGCTTCGGTTACGATCCTCGGGCCGAGGCAGGTTGGCAAGACAACGTTGGCGTTTGGAATCGCTGAGACGACGCCGTCGGTCTATCTTGACCTTGAAAACTCGACTGATCTCAGAAAGGTTGAGGACATCGAGTCATTTTATCGTGAGAACAAAGACCGGCTGGTCATACTGGACGAGGTCCAGCGTTCACCTGATCTATTTACTCAGATTCGCGGGCTGATCGATGCCGAACGCCGCAGGGGTAACAGAAACGGGCTCTTCCTGTTTCTTGGTTCCGCATCAAACGATCTGCTCCGACAGTCCAGCGAGAGTTTGGCCGGTCGCATTTCTTACGTCGAGCTTTTCCCGATCGACACTCTAGAATATCTAAGCAAGTCCGACGAACTGGACAAATTGGATCGCCTTTGGGTGCGCGGAGGCTTTCCTGACAGCCTCTTGGCAACTGATGATGAGAACAGCCTGCGTTGGCGGCGAGATTTTATCCGCACGTATCTCGAACGCGACGTGCCGATGCTTGGGCCGCGCGTGCCGTCAGCGACGCTGGAGCGGCTGTGGATCATGCTCGCTCATTCGCAAGGCACGAATATCAACGCGTCGAAACTCGCTTCTGCTTTAGATGTTTCGAGCGTGAGCGTCAGCCGTTACATCGATCTGCTGGCCGACCTTCTTTTAGTGAGAAAGCTGCCGCCTTACACGACAAATGTAAAAAAAAGGCTGGTCAGGTCGCCAAAAGTTTTCGTTCGTGACAGCGGTACAACGCACGCTCTGCTGAATATCAAAGACTTTAACGAACTGTTGGGTCACCCCGTGGCGGGCAATAGCTGGGAAGGATTCGTGATCGAGAATATTGCCTCGATCTTGCCCTTCGGGGCGCAAGTTTTTTACTATCGCACCGCGGGCGGAGCCGAGATCGACTTGCTGATCGAATTCTCCGCGGACGAAGTCTGGGCGATCGAGATCAAACGCAGCTCGTCCGCGAGACTTGGCCGAGGCTTTTACGAAGCGTGTGATGACATCGGCCCGGCCCGACGATTTTTTGTTCATGCCGGACACGATACTTTTACAAATAGGGAAATTCAGGTCATCAGCCTCTACGAACTGATGAATCTGATCGTCTCAAAATAGCCGAAGCCTAAAACTCTCCGCCCAAATTCATCGTCGAAGCGACATCCATGTGGACACTCTTGTCCGCATCCGTTACCTGTTGTGACCGCCTGAGAAACGATCGACGATGTGGTTCGCGTCGAAGCGACGCTCATGCGGACAGGAGTGTCCGCGGTCCGTGCTCAGCCTAAGCGGACAATAGTGTCCGCGGTCCGTGTAAGCGTACAAGGGTGTCCGCGGTTCTTTTGCTTACTATGTGCTGCCCTAGTAAGCTTTAGCAATACGCAACTAAATTCTCCTGGGGGATAGCAATGAAAAGAATTCTGACGACGATCGCGCTTTTTGCGTTTTTTGTGTCGCTGCCCGGCATCTCGCTGCAGGCGCAGACGACAGCGGCCGATAAGAAAGAGGCAAAGCTCCGCAAAAAGGCCGAGAAGATACACAAGAGCGTTATCACGCTCGACACGCACAACGATATCAGCACCAGCAATTTTACCGACGCGGTAAATTACACACAGGACCTGAACACGCAGGTGAACCTGCCGAAAATGCGTAAGGGCGGGCTCGATGTCTCGTGGATGATCGTCTATACAGGCCAGGGGCCGCTGACAGAGGCCGGCTATGCCGCGGCATACAAGAACGCGATCGATAAATTCGACGCGATCCATCGCCTGGTGGAAAAGTATGCTCCGAACGAGATCGGGCTTGCGTTGACCTCGAACGACGTTCGCCGCCTTGTAAAAGAAGGCAAGCTCGTTGCGATGATCGGCGTCGAGAACGGCTATCCGATCGGCACCGACCTGAGCCGCATCAAGGAATTTGCCGACCGAGGCGCGCGTTATATGTCGCTTGCGCACAACGGCCACAGCCAGCTCGCAGATTCGAACACGGGCGAGGCCGACGGCGTCTGGCTCCACAACGGCCTGAGCGAACTTGGCAAAAAGGCCATCGCCGAGATGAACAAGTGGGGAATAATGGTCGATCTTTCTCACCCGTCGAAACAATCGAACCTGCAGGCGATCGCCCTCAGCAAAGCTCCCGTGATCGCGTCGCACTCGGGCGCGCGTGCTCTTTGCGACCACAGCCGGAACCTCGATGACGAACAGCTCGAGGCGATCCGCAAGAACGGCGGCGTTGTTCAGGCCGTTGCGTTCCGCAGCTATGTGAGCAAAGAAAAAAGTGCCCTGCGGTCTGAGAAGCTGAATGCCTTGATGGCGGAACTCGCTGCAAAAGAAGGCTTTACGGTGCTCTCGCGTGCCGACATACGCAAACTTTCCGAAGCCGAAATGTCAGCTTATTTCGAGAAATACCAGGCCTTTCGCGCAAAGAACGCGCCCGTCATCCGCGAACGCCTGAAGGACGTCGCACCCGACGTGAATGTGAAAGATTTTGTCGATCACATCGATTATCTCGTCAAGAAGATCGGCATCGATCACGTAGGCATTTCGTCGGATTTTGACGGCGGCGGCGGTGTCGAAGGATGGGATAGTGCGGCGGAAACGTTCAACGTCACGCTTGAGCTCGTTCGTCGCGGTTACACCAAACAGCAGATCCAAAAGCTCTGGAGCGGCAACCTTCTTCGCGTCCTTGATGAAGTTCAAAAGGTCGCCCGCGAAATTCAGGCGAAAGAAGGAAAATAAGAAGCACCGTGCTTGCTCGGTCAAAAACAGAAAAGCGGCGAACGTTCGGTCAGTTCGCCGCTTTTCTTTGCTCCGACGAGGTTTGTCAATCGGATGCGTGGTTATCAACTGTCGAAGGAAGTTTGCACCAAGATGAGGGCTCCGAGCGGCTTCCAAAAGCGCTCAAAAGGCCCATTGTTATATACTAGGTGATTAATTCTGTATGAGGATCATTGTTACCGGTGGTGCGGGATTTATTGGAAGTGCGGTCGTCTGGCGGCTGAATGAGCTTGGGCGGGAAGACATCCTGATCGCGGATCGGATGGATGAGACCGACAAGTGGAAGAATCTTGTGCCGCTGAGGTTCGCGGACTACATCGATGCGGACGATCTTCTGGATGATATCGGCGATTTTCGCAGTGCGGAGGCGATCATTCATCTCGGGGCCTGTTCCTCGACCACCGAACGCGATTCGGATTACATGCTCCGCAATAACTATCAGTACACAAAGGACTTAGCGGATTTTGCATTGTCCAACAACATTCGGTTCATCTATGCATCGTCGGCGGCAACATACGGTGACGGATCAAACGGAATGGCGGACGGGACAGACGGCCTGGATAAGCTGCGACCGCTGAATGTGTATGGTTATTCAAAGCATCTTTTTGACCAATACGCGGCCCGCAACGGGATATTCGAACACATCGTCGGGCTCAAATACTTCAACGTTTTCGGGCCAAACGAGAACCACAAGGGCGATATGCGTTCGCTTGTGAACAAGGCGTTCGACCAGATCAACGAGACCGGCACGCTAAAGCTTTTCAAGAGCCACAATCCAGACTATTCGGACGGCGAATTCGGCCGCGATTTTGTTTATGTCAAAGACGCGGTCGAGATGACACTGCACTTTCTGGAGAAGAAGGGCGGCGGGTTGTTCAACGTCGGCTCAGGGCGGATGAACACGTGGAATCAGCTTGCCGATGCGATATTTGCGGCGCTCGAACGTCCGCGAAACGTCGAGTTCGTCGAGATGCCCGTGCACCTTCGCGACCGATATCAATACCACACGCAGGCCGACCTTTCCCGCATCCGCGAGACAGGTTTTGACGCCGAAACGACCAGCTTAAAAGAAGCCGTCGCCGATTACGTGCGAAACTATCTGATCCCCGACAAACACCTCGGCGACTAGCGATATGAGGATCTTTCACGGTACTGAGAATGCGAATATCGCACGGCCGACGCTTTTGACGTTGGGAGTATTTGACGGGCTGCATCTTGGGCATCAGCAGATAATCAGCACGGTCGTTGAACGCGCAAGACGCGTCAGTGCGGTTCCGACGGCGATCACTTTTGATCCGCACCCGAGGGCCGTTCTACATCCGGAATCGGCACCGCCGCTACTGCAGACGCTCGATCAGCGGCTCTCATATCTCGAATTCCTGGGCATCGAGCAGACTATCGTTATCAATTTTTCTCGCGATTTTGCGTCGCAATCTGCTGAGGAATTCATCCGCGACACGCTGCACGATCGCCTGCGTGCCCGCGAGATATATCTCGGCAAAGGTTTTGCATTCGGCAAGGGCAGGAGCGGCAATATCGAGCTGCTCAAACGGCTTTCGGAAGAGCTTGATTTCTATGCGGCGGAGGTCGATGAGGTACAGCTTCGAGGGCAGCGGATAAGTTCGTCGCGGATACGAGAAGAGCTGCTTGCGGGCCGCGTAAATCTCGCACGCCGAATGCTCGGGCGGCCGTATGGCGTTGAAGGCGTGGTAATTCGCGGCGACCGACGCGGCCACACGATCGGCTTCCCGACGGCGAATCTGCAGGCGCACAATCGCGTCATCCCGAGATTCGGCGTCTATGCGACCGCAACTCTGATCGACGGCGTCTGGCGGCGAAGCGTAACGAATATCGGCGTGCGGCCGACTTTTGGCGGCGAAAGAGAGCCGTCGGTCGAGACGTTCGTGCTTGATCTTGACGCCGATCTTTACGGCACGGCACTTCGCGTAAGATTTCTGCACAGGATCAGAGACGAGCGTAAGTTCAACGGAATAGAGGAGTTAACGGCTCAGATCGAGCGGGATGTCCAACGCGCAAGGAACTATTTCGAGCGGCCGGGCGTAAAGAATATGCTCGCGATCCTGTGACCCCTTCGGGATCGCGCGTTTTGTGCGGACTGTGTCGTTTCGTGCGTTTTGTGTCGTTTTGTGCGTTTTGTGTCGAAACGTGCGGACTGTGCTGTCAAAGGGATACGCGATTTGGATAGACTTGTTCTTGCCGGCGACTGTGAGAGCAGCGGCCGGCAGATGTGATGAGCAATACGGCGTTAAAAAAGATCGAAGACAACGGCGAGCGGCTGTCTGAGCCGGTCGAGAAACGGGAGCTTGCTCTCGTAAGTCCCGAAGCGAAAGTGCCTGAACGCAAGAGCGAGGCAAAGCTCGGGTTTCGCGGTTATCTTCGGCTTGCGAGCATTTCGCGTGTGATCGCGACGCTCTCGCTTTATCTCTACCTCGATCAATACGACGTTCACGTAAAGCATCAGAAAAAGCGGCTCGGTGCGCGTCGTGCTGCGGCATACGAACTGACGCGTGCGGCGGTTTTCGGCGAATGGCTGCATCGGCTGCGATTCAGCATTCTCGACGCTTTCTTGCGTGTGCTGCGCAGGTTCGTTCTCGGCGGCGCCAAAACTCAACTCGAGAATCAGGAACGGCAGGCCGTCTGGCTCAAGGACAAACTCATCGAGCTCGGCCCGACGTTCATCAAGATCGGGCAATCGATGGGCACACGCGCCGATCTTCTGCCGCTGCCTTTTGTCAAAGAGCTCGGTACGCTCGTCGATCAGGTTCCGCCGTTCCCGAATGCGACGGCTCACGCCATCATCGAACGCGAACTTGGCCGCAAGATCTCTGAGGTCTATTCGGAATTTGATGCCGAACCGGTCGCCGCGGCCTCGCTCGGGCAGGTTTATCGAGCAAGGCTTCATTCGGGCGAAGAGGTCGCCGTCAAAGTGCAAAGGCCGAACCTCGAAGCGACGATCAAGAATGACATTTTTATCCTGAAGCGGGTTGCCGCCTTTGCCGAGCGATTCGAACAGCTGAACGAGAATGCCGACTGGGCGGGAATGCTTCGTGAGTTCGACCAGACGATCCACGAAGAGATGGATTATGTCGCCGAAGGCCGCAACGCTGACCGCTTTCGCGAGAATTTTAAGAACTGGGCGAATATCCGCGTGCCCGAGATCTATTGGGACGCAACGACCGCCAAGGTCCTTACGATGGACTTTATCCGCGGGACGAAGGTAACCGACCTCGAAGAGCAGGAACGCAAGAATATCTCGCCGGCGAAGGTGAATCGCCTGCTCATAAAAACGTACCTCAAGCAGCTGCTCGAAGACGGTTTCTTTCACGCCGATCCGCATCCCGGCAACCTGCTTGTGCAGGATGACGGACGGCTCACGTTCTTCGATTTTGGAATGGTCGGCAGGATCGATTCCGAATTGCAGTCGAAGATGATCGACGCATTCTTTCACGTCGTGAGCAAGGATGCCGCCGGCATTGCGCAGGATCTGATCAACCTCGATTTTCTAAAGCCGGGAACGCCGCATTCGACCATTAAACCGGTGGTCGAACGTATGTTTGAATTCCATTTCAACCTAAAGCTCAAGGACGTGAATTTCAAGGAACTCACATACGACCTTGCCGACGTGATGTACGATTATCCGTTCCGCCTGCCGTCGAATTTCACGTACATTATGCGTGCTCTGATGACGCTCGAAGGCATCGGCATCATCACCGACCCTGAGTTCAATTTCTTCGAAACGGCAAAGCCTTATGCCAAGGAATTCATGCTCAAACGCGAAGGCCGCGACTTCCGAAAACTCTTTGTCGATAAACTGATGGGACGCGACGAAGGCGGCAAGATCGACTGGAACCGCACATGGAAACTCGCAAAGATGGCTTTTAAGACGGTCCTCAATACGGGACAATAGCGTGTGCCGAATGGCGGCGAAGTTCTGCGACGGCCCAACGTCGCCTAGTTTTTTTATTGATCATTCATGGAACCAACGTCTGCTGCAGCTGGGTATGAACGCGCACGGCGGCTGGTTCTCGCTCACGGTTGGAATTCGACATCGTTTCAGATCGTAAATCCGGGGATAAAGCGTTGGTTCGCTGATGACGCCGAGGCGGTCGTGGGGTTTGTGAACGCACGGCGCATGCGGCTCGTTGTCGGTGCACCGGTCTGTGCGAAAGAAGATCTTGCGGCGGTCTCGCGTGCGTTCGAGGCCGACACAAAAGACGCGCGGA
Organism: Acidobacteriota bacterium; assembly: GCA_019639195.1. Lineage (GTDB taxonomy): Bacteria > Acidobacteriota > Blastocatellia > Pyrinomonadales > Pyrinomonadaceae > OLB17. The sequence goes on from JAHBSI010000001.1 coordinate 617,735, forward strand.
TGACCGCGTGCTACTTTGGCGCCGAAGCCCGGCTCGAAGATACGGTCGCACACGACGGGCAGCATTCGGAGTTCCTGATCGGTGCGCAGCCCGTGTGGCATCCGAAAGATTGGCCGGAGATCATCGCACGGAACCGCTCGCTGCGTGCGCAGGTGAATCGTGCACGCAACAAGGGTGTAACGGTCGAGGAATGGCCGGTCGAACTTGCGGCGAACAACACGCAGCTTGAGGAACTTCTCACCGCGTGGCTTGCGTCCAAAGGCCTTCCGCCGCTGCATTTTATGGTCGAGACCGACACGCTCGCACGTCTCGAACATCGCCGCATCTTCGTTGCGAAGGCACGTGATGAGATCACGGGTTTCGTAGTTCTCTCGCCCGTCCCGAATCGCAATGGCTGGCTCTTTGAACAATTCCCCCATCGTCCGGGGGCGGCGAACGGCACGGTCGAATTGATGATCGACACCGCGATGCGACGGCTTGCCGAAGACGGTGCCGAATATGTAACGCTAGGCATCTCGCCGCTTTCGACGCGGGCGAAACTGCCGGAAGAGAGCCCGCCGCTGTGGCTGCGAATAATGCTCGTGTGGCTTCGCCGTCACGGCAGAAGGTTCTACAATTTTGACGGCCTCGATGCCTTCAAGGCAAAGCTGAAGCCTACGCGTTGGGAGCCCGTCTATGTGCTCGTCGGCGAACCAAAAGTGCGTGTCCGCACGCTTTTTGCGATCGCCGATGCCTTTAGCGGAAACGCGCCATATTCGCTTGTTGGCGGCGCGCTGCTAAAGGCGGCCGCAACCGAATTCAGACGCTTTCGGGCATTCGTCCGGCCAAAGAAACTAAACACGATCAGATGAAAGAAACCGCCGCAAACGTCGCATACATCACCCACAACTTCCCTATCGACGACCTTTCGAATGCGTTCTGGGAAACAGCAGAGCCGATCCGCACCGGCACGTATTGGTCGGGTGTAAAGGCTCCCGAAGGGCGGCATTTTGAAACGCGGCTCTTGTGGTCGGACACGCATCTTTACGTAAGGTTCATCGCCGAGCAAGCCGAGAAACTAGTCGTCAACCCGACGCCCGATCTTTCGCAGAACGCAGATCAGCTCTGGGAACGGGACGTTTGCGAGATATTCATTTCGCCGTGCGACCCGTACCATCCGACGCAGTATTTTGAATTTGAAGTGGCGCCGACGGGCGAATGGCTCGACCTCGATATCGAGATCTTTGGCGGAGCACGCAACACGGGCTGGGCGTATGAATCAGGGATGGAGACGGCCGCCGAGATCGGCGAAGGAAAGGTCACGATGGCATTCAGGGTCTCATTCAAGGCCCTTGGGAAGACACCGAACGCAGGCGATGTGTGGCGCGGAAATTTCTTTCGATGCGTCGGCAAAGGCGAGACGCGAGGCTATCTTGCGTGGCAGCCGACGCGGACGCAGACACCTTCGTTCCACGTCCCGGAGGTTTTCGGCGATATCAGGTTCTGTTGAAGGATTCAGGCGGCGATGAAGTGTTCGTAGATGATCGATGCGCCGAGGATCAAACTAAAAAGTCCGGCGGCAACGCGAATGCCGCTGTTGAGCAGCTTGAATCTCGACGACGTAAAATGAAACGGCAGGCCGATCAAAAGGCTCATCGCCATCATTCCCGCGATCGAACCCACGCCGAAGATCACGATGTAGAGAAGAGCGACCAGTGCGGACGGAATGAGCGGCACGATCATCAGCATCAACGCAGCACTGCCCGCAAGGCCGTGCACCATCCCGACAAGAACGGAACGCGGGCTGAGTCGATGGTGTGATTCGACAGCTTCGTCTTCGTCGTGTGTGTGCAGATGCGTGTGCGTCACGTCGCCGTGCGAATGTTTGTGTGCGTGTACCTTGTCGCTGCGGACGAGTTTGTAGATGGCGTTCACGCCGAGTGCGACGAGCATAACGCCGACGATGCCTTCGAGTTTGGATTCGACGCTTTCGGAGATCTGCAGCTTTAGGAAGATAACGATGAGGCCGACGATGAATAGCGAGATCGTGTGGCCGACGCCCCAGAGCCCGCCGACGATCGATGCCGTGAAGACATTCTTCTTTTCGCTGACGATCGCCGTCACCGCCGCGAGATGATCTGCCTCGATCGCGTGATGCAGCCCGAGCAAAAATCCCAAAAGCAGGACAGATGTCGTCGTAAGTTCCGTCGTTGATTCCATCTTCTTCCCTGCACGGCGCGTGTCCGCACGCCATTCCGGTGAACCGATAGGATATCACGCCGAACTGCGGGTTATCATTTGCGGCGGAGTCGTTTGATACGGTTTAATCAAAGTATGCCAAAGACCGAGAAGGAGCTCGCATTTCTTACCGACCTGATCCACGACGAATGGACGCGGCGGTTTACGGAGCTCGTCGATAAGCATATCGATCTTGCTGACACCGAAAATCTTGCGTATCTGAACGCAGGTACGGGGAACCACGCGATCGAGCTTGGCGAGAAATTCGGCGAGAAGACGGACGTTTTTGCTTCGTGCGAAAACGCGGAGCTGCTGCAGATCGCGCTTGATAAGGCGGCGGCGGTGCGGTCGAGTGTCGATTTTTCGCAGATCACGTTCGAAGACGATTCGTTCGACGCGGTCCTTGCGGATGCGAGCTTTGCCTCTGCGGACGAGGCCGCCGATCTTGTCGAAGAGGCGATCAGGATCGCACGCGTCGGTGCCGACGTTGCATTCTATCTGCCGTCTTCGGGAAGTTTTGGAGAGGTCTTTTCGCTGCTGTGGGAAGTTGTCGCGGCCGAGGACCTTGGGCCGGACGCACCGAACGTCGAGGAACTGATCACGCAGCTTCCGACCGCTGCCGAACTCGAAACGCTTGCGCGTACTCTCGGGCTCGTGAACATTCAACGCGAGGTCGTAAACGAGATATTTGAATACGAAAACGGCGAGGCATTTATCACCTCGCCGCTCGTCGAACATTTTCTGCTGCCGCGTTGGCTTTGCTCGCTTGATGATGCAGGGCAGGAGCGCGTCACCAAGGCATTAACGAAGCTTATAGACGATGAGGACGGCACGCTTGCGTTCCGCTTCTCGGTAAAAGTAACGCTGGTTACGGGCGAAAAAGGCTGAGGCCCGTTTGCCTTTCTAATGCTCGGCCCGAGCTTCTTCGCGACGCTCCATCTCGGCCTTTAGTTCGGCATCGGTAAGACTAGCGATCGGGCGATCCGCCTTCGATCCGCGAAGCTGCTGTGCGGCAAGATCGTCCTCTTCGGCTTCACGCATTCCTTCCTTGAAGGCCTTGCGGGATTGCCCCAAGGACTTCGCAAGCTGAGGCAGACGCGAGGCGCCGAACAACAGAAACAACACAACGACAACTAAAAATATTTCCCAGCCACCAAAATTCATACAATAAAGCCATCCTCTAGTTTAGACGTTTCGAACCCGGCGAAGGTTCAGATTTAATCATAAACCTTTTACGTTCTAGCTTGCTACATTTGAATTCGCCGACGCCTTGAATCTATCCATCGCCTCAACAAGCGCCGACGTAATTCCCGGCTCCGAGACGGAATGTCCCGCATCGGGCACGATCGTCAGATCCGCCTCCGGCAAGGCCTTGTGCAGGTCCCAGGCAGAGGTCATCGGACAGACAACGTCGTATCTGCCCTGAACGATCACGGTCGGAATGCCGCGTATCTTGTCGATATTATCGAGAAGATAGTTCTCGCTCGGGAAGAAAAGATCGTTCATAAAATAATGACACTCGATGCGTGCAAGAGCGAGAGCTTCGTGCTCGCCTTCCCAATGTTCCATCAGGTCCTTGCTCGGGTAGAGTTTCGAGGTCGAACCTTCCCAGACGCTCCACGCACGGGCGGCTGAAAGCCGCACGGCCTCGTCATCGCTCGTAAGGCGTTTGTGATAAGCGGCCATCATATCGCCGCGTTCCGCCTCGGGGATCTCGTCGCGATAGCGCTCGAAAAAGTCCGGAAAGATCTCGGACGCGCCGTATTGATAGAACCACGTGAGCTCTTTCTTCCGGGTAAGAAAGATACCGCGAAGTATCAGCCCGAGGCATCTGTCAGGATGCGTAACGCCGTACGCGAGGCTCAGCGTGCTGCCCCACGAACCGCCGAAAACATGCCATTTCTCGATGCCGAACTTCTCACGCAGAGTTTCCATATCGGCGATGAGGTCCCATGTCGTGTTCTCGCGAAGGTCGGCGTGCGGCGTCGATCGGCCCGAACCGCGTTGATCAAAAAGGATCACGTGATACGCCTTCGGGTCGAAATACTGCCGATACATCGGGAGCAGGCCGCCGCCCGGCCCGCCGTGCAAAAAGACGACAGGAATGCCGTCGGGATTCCCGACGCGTTCGTAATAAATGGTGTGAATGTCAGAAACGGGGAGCATTCCCGTATCGAAAGGTTCAATTTCCGGGTAAAGAGTAGCCATATGTTCAATGATACGCCTAAATTGAGCTATTCGCGATAAACGCGGCCGTCTAGGCGGCAAATTCCGCGAATTTTATTTGAGAAAACGCCTGCTCCAGAGCTGAAAGACGAGCAAGGTCCAGAGTTCCTTGTGGTGGGAGGCGACGCCTTGTTCGTGCTCGGAAATAAGTCGATCGACATACTCAGGCTCGAAGATCCCTTGTTCCTTTAGCCTTTCCGGCGACAAAAGGTCGTGCAGCAGATACCGCAGACGGCCGCGAAGCCATGCAGCGATCGGGATGCCGAAGCCTTTCTTCGGCCTGTTCAGGATCGCACGCGGCAGGAGCGGTTCGACCGCCTTTTTGAGTATGACCTTGCCGTTCGACCCGCGAAGTTTGTATTTTGCCGGCAGCGAAAACGCGAAATTCGCGATACGCGGATCAAGAAAAGGCGCGCGCGTTTCGAGGCTCACCTGCATCGCCGAACGATCGACCTTCGTCAAAATATCTTCGGCAAGATAGAGATTGACGTCGAGATACTGCATCTTCGCAAGCTCGCCGCTGACAGGCGAATTTTCGTAGATCTTGCGGGCGGCGGCGTAAATATCCGCATTCGCTGCCTCGCGAACGTCGCGCGTCAGCAAGCTCGCCTGATCTTCGAGCGAGAAAGAGCCGAACCAGGAATGATGCCGTTCGACAGGTGCGAGTTCGGCCGCCCGAACGAAACGTTTCGCCTTGTAATCGAACGACATATTCTTGTGCGAGACGGGCAGTTTTTCGACCGCGGGCCGCACGAGGCCGTTCCGAACAAAGCCGGGCACAAGGCGGTACATTGACGCGATCTTGTGCGCGCGATACATCGGATAGCCCGCAAAAAGCTCGTCGCCGCCGTCGCCGCCGAGCGCGACCGTTACGTACTTTCGCACAAAACGCGCAAGCAGAAAGGTCGGTATCAGCGAGCCGTCCGAAAGCGGTTCGTCAAGCCATTCGCCGATGTCTTCGATAAGGTCGCCGGCGGTCGTTGCCGAAAGTTTGTCCTCGTAATGCTCCGTGTCGAGATGCTTTGCGACCGAGCGTGCGAACTTTGATTCGTCAAAAGAATCTTCTTCAAAACCGATCGAGAACGTCTTGACGCGTTCGGTCGCATGCTGCACGGCAAAGGCCGCAATGCTCGACGAATCGATCCCGCCCGAGAGCAAAATTCCAAGCGGCACGTCCGAAACCAGACGCATTCGAACGGCGTCAGACAGAAGCTCGCGGAGCTCTTCGGCCTTTTCGATAAGCGATCCGGCCTTGCCCGCACCATTTGTGGATGCTTTTGCATGGCGGGCGACGGCGTCCATTTTCTCGCCGATGTCCCAATATCTGCGGGTCTTGATCTCGCCTTTCTCGACGGTGAGAATGTGCGCGGCCGGGAGCTTATAGATGCCCTTGTAGATCGAGAGCGGAGCCGGGACGTAATCGAACGAAAGATAATGTCGAAACGCATTGAGATCAAGCTCGGTCTCGACGGCCGGATGTGCGATAAGAGCCTTCAATTCCGACGCCCAGATGAGCTTGTTGTCAAAAACGCCGTAATAAAGCGGCTTTTCGCCGAAGCGGTCGCGGGCAAGGATCAGGCGTTTTCGCTCAAGGTCCCAGAGAGAGAAGGCGTACATGCCGTTGACGTGATCGATGAACGCGTCGCCGTATTTTTTGTAAAGATGCGGCAGGATCTCCGTGTCCGTGCGCGTGACGAACATTATGCGGTCCTGTTCGAGTTCGGCGCGTACCTCGCGATAATTGTAAAGCTCGCCGTTCATCATCACGACGACTGTGCCGTCTTCGCTAAAGACCGGCTGATCGCCCGTCTTCAGATCAATGACCGAAAGCCGCCGCATTCCGAGCGCGACCGTGTCGTCCCACCACATCCCTTCGGAATCGGGACCGCGATGCACGATCCGCTCACACATCGAGTGCAGCACGCCCTCGGTGTCGTGATCAGTTTCAGTCGCTTTTAGGCTTATCCAACCGGCAATGCCGCACATTTCAGCTTAATTATGCGGCTAGTTCAAGAAGGTGTTCAACTTCGCGAGTGTGCAAAAAATTCTCCTCAACGCCGCAACATACTATATCACCCGAAATGCCCGCCGCGGAGGCTCTGCCGCCTTCATTCGTGCATTCGTGGCTATTCAGTCCTTTGCGGTCTTTGCGGGACCCTTTGCGGCCTTTGCGGTTTTCTCTTTTGTCGTTTGAGTTGGAACGAACATGTCGCTCCTACGGAGCTCCGTAAGCTGGGAAGGCTTGCGGTGCTATAAACATCACGCTCCTACGGAGCTCCGGAATTAGATGAGTTAAAGCCCATTCTCTTGCGCGCTTCGGACGACACTCGTGCTGATGGTTTAAAACCCGATCTTCTCCCGGACGGCGTAGATCGCTTTGTCCTGTGATTCGTGATAGGTGCGGACGAGGAGTTCGGCGAGCAGGCCCATCAGGAAGAATTGGACAGAGATGGCGAGCATAACGACGGCGATCACGGGCAATGGCGTAAGGATAAAGGACGTGCCGTCGATCTTTAGGACGATCGCCCAGATGCCGGCGACGAGTGCAAGCAGAAAGGCGAGCATACCGAACGTCCCGAAAACATAGATCGGCTTTGTCTGGTAGGACGCCATGAATTTGATCGTCATCAGGTCGAAGATCACCTTAACGGTACGCGAAATGCCGTATTTTGACTTGCCGCGTGTGCGTGCGTGGTGATCGACGGGTATCTCGGTCACTTTTGCACCGGCCCAGCTCGCGTAGATCGGGATGAAGCGGTGCATCTCGCCGTAGAGCTTTACGTCCTGCAGCACATCGCGGCGATACGCCTTCAGGCTGCAGCCGTAATCGTGCAGGTGGACGCCGCCGATCCATGAAATGATGCGGTTTGCGATCTGCGACGGGATCTTGCGTGATATGAGCTTGTCCTGTCGGTTCTTTCGCCAGCCGGAGACAACGTCATAGCCCTCGTCGAGCTTTTCGAGAAGGCGTTGGATGTCGGCGGGGTCGTTCTGAAGATCGGCATCCATCGGGATCAGGATCTCCCCTTTAGCGGCGTCGATCCCGGCGGCCATCGCTGCCGTCTGGCCGTAGTTTCGCCGCAAACTGATCACGCGGACGCGATCGTCCTTTGCCGCGATCTCTTTCAGGATCGCAAGCGAACGGTCGGTCGAGCCGTCATCGACAAATATCATTTCGGCCGAGCGTCCGAGTTCGGCGAGCGCAGCCGCGATCTTCTCGTGCATCGGTACGAGATTCTCTTCTTCGTCAAGAACGGGCAGAAAGACCGAGATCTCCGGGTCTTCACTTTTTTGGGCCGTCTGTGTTGTATCCATCATCAAAAATACAGCAAACTACTTACTGTAAACCCGAGATAGAGTAAATCACAATTCGGCCGAACTTGGCGAAACCAATTTGGCCCGCGAGGTGCATTCTTATGGATAGACGACGCTTTCTTGAGCTTCCGGTCATCGGCCTGCCGCTGCTTGCCGCAACACGGGCCCTTGGTTCGAAAATGGCACCGACGACGGCAAAGCCGATCGTCGTCTCGACCTGGGACAGCGGCCGAACGTCGAACGCGGCGGCGTGGCCGATACTCAAAAAGCATGGCGACGCCCTGGACGCCGTTGAAGCAGGCGGCCGTGCGAGCGAAGATGAACCGAGCTGCTGCGTCGGGCTTGCCGCCTGGCCGGATCGCGACGGCAAAGTGACGCTCGATTCCTGCGTGATGAGAGGAAACGGCGATTGCGGCGCCGTCTCTTTCCTGGAAAGGATCAAGCATCCCGTCTCGGTCGCCCGCAAAGTGATGGAAAAGACGCCGCATGTTCTGCTCTCCGGCATCGGTGCGCAGGAATTTGCGGTCTCGCAGGGCTTTCCGCTCGAATCCGGCCAGCTTTCGCCCGACGCCGAAAAAGAGTGGAAAAAATGGCTCGAGAAGTCAAAATATCAGCCGATCATCAACATCGAGAATCGCAAAGGTGTCTCGCAATTCTTGGCGCCGCCCTATGTCTTTGATGACGGCTCATTCAACCACGACACGATGGGCACGATCGCGTTGGACGCTTCGGGAAAGCTCGCAGGAATGGTGACGACGAGCGGCATGGCATTTAAGATACGCGGCCGAGTCGGCGATTCGCCGATCATCGGCGCCGGACTTTTTGTAGATGATGAGGTCGGTGCCGCGACATCAAGCGGCGTCGGCGAAGAGGTCATCCGCATCTGCGGAACGCACACCGTCATCGAACAGATGCGCCTCGGCCGCTCGCCCGAAGCTGCCTGCCGCGAGGCCGTCCGTCGCATAATAAGACGCGATCCAAAGAAGGCAGAAGAAATGCAGGTCGGCTTTGTCGCTCTATCAAAGACGGGCTCGATCGGCGCGTTCGCGATCCAGCCGGGATTCTCCTACACAGTGACGAGTTCTGAATTCCCGGAAGGCAAGGTCTTCAGCTCAAAAAGCCATTTTCGGAAGCCAAAGTGATCACCCTCGAAGCTGTTCGCCGGAAACTACGTGGAAATGCAGATGCTTTGAATCCTGATACTTGCCAAGATTCGTCAGCACTCGGGCGGCACCGTGTTCTTCGACGACCGTCGCCGCGACCTTCTTGACCGCAGCAAGAAGCTCGACCAGAAGCGCGTCATCTTCGATCGTAAGCAGCGAGCCGACATGCACCTTCGGAATGACGACGATGTGCACCGGCCAGAACGGCCGCGTGTGGTGAAATGCAAGCACACTCGCCGTCTCGAGAACCTCTTCAACTTGCGTCTTCCCGCTCAAAACCTCGTCGCAATAGAAATCTTCGGTTGTTGACATAGAACCTTATTCGCTTGGCTTAGTTGTTGATCGGGCCGGTCGTTCTTACATGTTTCTGCTCAAGCGTATTTTTTCCGACGATGTAAGCATATATCGAAGATGGCACGAAGATCAGCTCAATATTTGAGACATTAGCCGTGCCCTCTTTACTTATTGTTGTGGCGAGAGCGGAGTTAAGCTCGTTCTTCCTGCAAAAATGTAAAAGACCCTTTAGATCGCCCGGCTTCTTGAAGTACCGATCTGACCACTTTATCTCCAACGCCCATGCAGAACGCTGATGCCGCCTATCGAGGCCGACCATGTCCACCTCACCCATTCTCCAGCGGGCGTAATAGGGCGTAAACCCTTCACGATGCATCCACTGTGCGAAGATCGTGGTTTCTACCAGGTTCCCCATAACCTCGTCTGTCGCATTAAGCGGAGCGAAAAGAGCGCTTCGCAGCGATGGATTTGTCAGGAAGATCTTAAAGAAATTCATCCGTCTAAATCGCTTCGAATTATCGTCGATCCGATGGACGGCTCGAATGAGAAAGGCAGCCTCAAGATACTCAAGATATTTTCGAAGATGATTCTTGTCGACACCCGATGCTTTAGTGAGAGCTTCAAGCGAAACTTCGTTGCCGGTGTTGTACGCAAGTGTCGTGAAGAGAGAGTTAAGCTCCTGAACATCCGAGATCCCGTAAAGGCTCGGAAGATCACGAAGCAGCACCTTATCGACAATGTCGCTTCGGATGAACCTTCCGGGATTCGAGCGGATCGCTTCCGAAAATATCACCTCCGGATAGCCACCAAAATTCATATACTCGACAAAGTGCCCGTTAAGGGTATCAATATCGACCGTCGAAACAAACGGGTGTGGATTGCCATTCCACTCGAGGCGGGACGGAATGATCAAGTTTCCCAAACCTTTCAGATCGATATATTCGGCAAAGGTCAGCGGAGGGAGCAGGAAATCTGTGAAACGCCCGGCCCCGCTTTCACGGCTCTTCATTTTCAATGTCGCAGCGGCTGAACCCGAGGCTATGAATTTCGTCTTCGGAAAGCTATCGACGAGTACCTTCAGATGGACCTCCCAGTCCTTCAGATACTGGATCTCGTCGAAGAAAACGAACCATCCGGCCGGATCTTCACTACCGATACCGATTCGCGCAAGCTGGAACAGGCGTTCGAGCCCCAGATTGTTGTATATCGGATTCTCGATATTAATGAAGCAGATCTTTCTAGGTGATACGCCGGAACGGAGAAGCTGTTGGATGCTGTGGTGCATCATTACCGTCTTCCCGACGCGCCGGGGCCCCATCAAGACTACCCCGCGATGCACAGCTGTCTCCTCAACCAGGGGCTGGAACAGAGAAAAGTATAGTCTCGGCTTTTTCGCCTGATAGAATTCGTCGGTCTCGGCCGTGACCCACCAGGGGTTTTCAAATTTTAGGCGGCCAACTATTAGTTCCTCGGAAAACGGGGCCAGATCATTTCTTCGTGGCATAATCGGCTAATATATGTCATCTAAGCATTTTTTCAATAGCATAGATGACAGAATCTCAGCATCTAAGGCAAATATACTAGAACTTGTGCCTTAGATGCAACCTAAATCCTTTTGGCGACGACTACTATCGAGACGCCGAAGGGGAAGTTCAGGTTTTTGAGCCAGAGGCGTTCGGCGGAGAAGAGTTTGCCGAAGATGCCGTTGAGGGCGGAGACGTTGATGTTGTTCTCGGATTCCGGTTTGATGCCCGTGAGCCGCATCAGCAGGCGGCCGCCGAGAATTGGCGTAAAGAACGTAAAATTCGCGTAAGTTGCACGTTCGATCTCGTAGCCGGCAGCTTTCAGGCGGTCAACGATCTGCCGTTTTGTGTAGCGGATGCGGTGATGCGAGATGTCGTCCTGAACACCCCAAAGCCACATAAATGCAGGAACAAAGATGAGCGATCGTCCGCCTTTGCGTGTGACGCGAAACATCTCTTTTAGGCCGGCGATGTCGTCGTCGAGGTGTTCGATGACGTCGAGAGCGGTCGTAAGATCAAAGCTTTCGTCGGTGTAAGGCAGTTGTTCCGCGGTGCCCTTTTCGACCTTCAGGCCCTTTTTGCGGCAGAATTCTAACGCATCGTCGGAGACGTCAACGCCTTCGGCCTCGCCGAATTGCGAAAGCATTTTGATATTCGCACCCGTGCCGCAGCCTACATCGAGAATGCGAAGTTTCTTGTCGCCGCTGCGAAGTTTGTCGCATAGCGGGCGAAGAAAACTTTCGAGGATCGCACGACGCCCGACAAACCACCAATGCGTATCCTCGACGCCGTCCATGATGGCGTACGTGTGCTGCTGCATTTCTCTTGGTAGGGTAGCGTTCGTCATGTTCGGCAGATGTCAGACCATGAGCCCGAGCATCTTTGTTGCGAGCGGGCCGGTTTTTGTATCGGCCACAAGACCGTAACTTTCGTTAAGGCGGCGGCGAATGCCGTCATCATCAACAATGCACGAGCCGTCCTGCTCGCTGCAGAGGATCATCAGCCCGACGCCTTCATCCAAATAGTCTTTCTTCCCAACGCGAAGCATATAGTTGCCCGCGGCCTTGTGCGCGTTCCATTCAAGGTCGTAGAGCGTCGGGTCGAGCACGCCAAGCGGATTCATATCGGCGTTCGAGTGGCTTTCGATCATCGCCGCAAAATCATACGCATGGCGGCCTTCGTGAACGAGCGTGCCTTCGCATCCGCGTTGTCCGCCGGTGTCGATCGTCTCTTCTGCGATCGCGATGTAGATAAGGCCGAGTGCGTCGCGAAGACTCAGCCGCTCGGTCGCAAGATCATAATTCGCTTTCACAGGGCTTATCAGACCCGTTACGCCCGAAGCGTTGATCTCGCTCACGGGCCGAACGCGTATGAGCATTTTGCTCTCGAGGATCTCGCCGACGTACATACGATGTTCGTCGTCGCCGACCTTCATTATCGTGTCGAACGCCGCGTTGATCGAGTCGAGATATTTCTTCGCGATGCCTTCGTCAAATTTCATAAAGCCTCTTTCGTCTTTGCTCCGATCTTACCGAATCCGCACCAGCTGTTTTGATTGTGCCATGTGATCTCAACATCCTCGGCCCCGATCTCTTTCCACCAGGATTCAAAATCGTCCTTCGAAATATAGAATGCGGTCGGTGCGACGAGATGATCGAAGACGATGTTGTGCTGTTCACGCCAACCGAAACTGCCGAGGTGATTAAGATAATCGTTGTAGAAAAGGCGTTTGGCGACGGGTTTTGCGGCCGCGTTCATCGGACGATAGACGAGTTTTGTCGTGAGAAAGAGTCCGAGCGTCGGAAGTTTTGAAAGCTGATAAAGAACGGGCTGCGATATTTGGGAAGTAAAGCCGGTGCGCACCGGATCGACGTACTTTGTGATCCATTCATTGTTCTCCGCACCGTAGATCCAGGCCGAGATCGAACCGCCTTTTTTGACCTTTCCAGCAAGCGAAAGAAACGCTTTTTTGGGGTCCGGAGTGTGATGCAGGACGCCGACGCTGAATGCGTAATCGAACACCTTCTTTAACGGCAGCTTGAAGATATCGCATTGGACGATGTGCGCGTTCGGCAAGTTTCGCGTTAAGGCGAACGCAGATTCGACGCCGGCTCCAAGGTCGATGCCGACGATCTCCTTCGCGCCCCATTCGGCCGCAAGTTTCGTGTGGCGGCCCTTTCCGCAACCGCCTTCGAGAACGATCTTGCCGTCAAAATGATCGGGCTCTACTGGTTGCAGCCAACCGAGGAACTGATCATTGTACTTCTCGTCCTCTTGAGTAAAATTCGTCCACTGCCAGCCGAAATTCTCGGCCGTTGCGGCCTTGTCGCTTTCGATCTTTCCAAGTTCGGCAAAACGCGGTACGCCGCGAACGACCTTGTATTCGCGATCACATTTCCTGCACGTCAGAACGCCGTCAATGATCTCTTTCCCGTCGTATTGCGACACGTACGCAAGCCGCAGATCGCCGCCGCAGATCGGACACGCAAGCAGATCAATCAATTTCTCTTTCATCCAATAACCGATCCAGAATTTTTTAATGCGGCCGTGAAGCGTTCGTAAGCGGCGGTGGGAAATGGTTGATGCCAGTTGAATTCGAAATCGTCGGTATTTCGATCTTCGTAAAGCCGGGAAAAGGTTTCGGCGAAGGCACCGCAAATATCCTCGGCCTTGCCGGTGTGCGAAAAGACGAGTTCGCGATCATTGGCTTCACGGTCCTCGTCCGGATATTCGTAAACTTCAAAGAGAATCCCTTTGTCCGTCGGCACAAATCTAAGGTCGTATTCCTCAGGGTCGCGATTCCATTGCATTAGGCGGCCTGCCTGCCCGATGCTGCCGTCTAGCAGTGACGTTAGGATCTCAAGCAATTCGCCAAGCGCATTGGCGTGCGGAGCGTGAGCCGTAGTTGTGTGGAACTCGCTCTTACCGTCCTTGAAACCGACAGACATCCAACCGCATTGCGGCGAATTGAAACTTACTTCGAGCAGACCGGACATAGCCTTAATTGTAAATTGTTAATTCGGTAATTGTGAATTGGCTCAGAAGAAAAAAGAGGCTTTCAATGCCCAGTTAACAATCGCCAACTAACAATTTACAATCTATGAGAGATGAAGCAGTATCACGACCTGTTGCGGCACATACTTGAGAACGGCACGGCGATGCAGGATCGCACCGGCACGGGCACGACGTCGGTTTTCGGCTATCAGACTCGGTATGACCTGCGGGCGGGCTTCCCGATCGTGACCACGAAACGTGTTCCGTTTCGATGGGTCGCCGAGGAATTGTTCTGGTTTTTGAGCGGTTCGACCGATGAAAAGGAGTTGCGTGCCCGCGGCGTCGATATTTGGGAAGAATGGGCCACTCCAGAGCAAACGGCTCGTTTTTCGCGGCAGGAAGGTGATCTCGGGCCGGTTTACGGCTATCTTTGGCGGTCATTTGGCGGGGATTATCCGCAAATGAACGGCGTCGATCAGATCGCGAAGCTAATTCAGGAGATCGAGACGAACCCGAATTCCCGCCGGTTGATCGTTTCCGGTTGGGACCCGAGAGTTTGTGATGACGTCGCATTGCCGCCATGCCACACGCTGTTTCAATTCAAGGTCGAGGGCCGCGTGCTTCATTGTCAGCTTTATCAGCGTTCGGCGGACGCGTTCCTTGGGGTGCCGTTCAATATTTCGAGCTATGCGCTGCTAACTCATCTGGTTGCACATGTTTGCGGGCTCGAGGCCGGTGAATTCATACACAGTTTTGGCGACCTGCATATTTATTCGAATCATCTGGAACAGGTCCATGAGCTGCTTGCTCGCGAGCCCTATGAGCTTCCAAAACTTGAAATTCGCAATGCGGAGAGTTTCCGCGGCCTGGAAGGCCTGCTGAACTTCAAGTTCGAGAACTTACACCTCGAGGGCTATCGGTCCCACGCGAAGATCGCCGCACCCGTTGCAGTTTAATTAAAGTTAGAACTATTGCTTGATGATCGAGTATTCGATCCTGCGATTGCGATAGCGTGCGTCGTCCGTCGTACCCTGGACGAGCGGCCGCGTCGAACCGTATCCGCGAGTCTGTAGTACGCTTGGGTTCACGCCAAATTTTACAAGCGCGTCGCGAACCGCATTCGCCCGATTCTCCGATAGAGTCTGATTTGACGCCGCCTGGCCGACATCATCAGTGTGGCCGCCAACTTCGAGAATGATCCCCGGAGGCAGCTTTTGAATATAGCTCGCGGCCTTCTTGACCGCGGCGAGGCGAACCGGCGGGATATCGTATTTGCCGCTCTCAAAGTTGATGATAAGAATGTTGAGCGCCCTTATCAGATCTTCAGCCGTAAAGGGATCGGGCAAGGCGTCGAGGGCAGAGTTATAGCAGCGTTCGGCCTTGTCGTCCTCACCAAAGCGAATGTGCCCGCAGTCATCGGTCGCCTCGGCCTTCATCGGCGTACAGCCGGCGGTGATCGGTTTGAGTTTCTCGCCGTCGTCGCCCGTGACCGTCTGTTTGACGCAATTAAATGTCGGGTGAACGACCGCGATCGTGTGCGAACCGGCCTTCAGGTTCGGGATGCGAAACGTTCCGTCCTCGCTTGTTACAGAAAGAGGCGCGCCGTCAACAGTTACGCTGCTGCCGACGGGAGCGTCCTTTACGATAACCTCGTAGCTCGAATTTCGAATGACGAAAATATAGACGAGCGCAACGGCAATGATCGTGATGAAAAGCAGCGTCATTCCGCCGGCGACGAACCAAAACCAGCCGGGAATGCCTTGATTTGCCTTCGCTTCTTCGGCCTCTTTTGCGGCTGTCTCGGCAGGCGTCGGCGGGAGCTTTTGATATTTGACGCGTTCGGCCTCCGGCAGGCGAAAATACGGCGTCGTTTTGTCGTACGCCGGAGCAGGTGCGAAATCCTCCGGTTGCGACCCAAAATCAGCCGCATTCACGTTGATGTTCGGCTCGGTCATTCCCCATTCCGGGGTCGAAGGGACTCCTACTCCGCCGAAACTCTGATGCTCGGTGTCGATCGGCTTGATGTTTGCGACCGTTTTGCCCCATTCATCCGCCGAGGCCTTTGGAACCTTGATGTTGTAATTCGTTTTTTCCCAGTCGTTTGAGGGAATATCGTCGCGCCGAACGGGAATATTCGGCGTCGTCTTTGTGAAATCATCCGGCGGTGGCGGCGGTGGAATGTCTTTTGGGTCGCTCACTTCTCTTGCAAAACCTCAGGCGCACCAAAGTTTATCACACAAAAGGACGTGAGAGTTAGGCGTTCATTTGACGTTCGGCGGCTGAGCGGTCTTCATTCGGACGGTGATGCCCTCGTTGCCGATCAGATATAGCTGTCGATTATCGTAGGCAGACGTATTGGTCGGAAGGTAGGAAAGGATGTACCTGTTCTTTCGCAGTTCGTCGCAGATCGCCTTTGCTGCGGCCCTAGCGTCGTCAAATGAGAAGCTGCGTCCGCCGGTCCCTTCGGTGAGTTTTGTAACGACGGCCTCCGGCTTCGGTTCGTTTCTCCGATAAGCTCCGCCGGTTCTGTCCGGTATCTGGAGAGCGTAAACAACGACGTTCTGGTTCTGCAATTCGGCGAGTGCCTTGTCGAAGGTCGTTTTGCTACCGCGATCCAAACCGTCGCTGATGATAACGACGGCGGTCTTTCGCGTTCCGGGCATCAGCGGCATCAGAACTTGCTGGACAGACGCCGAAAGTGCATCAAAAAGGTATGGATTGCCTTGCTTTCGCAGGGTTTTGAGCGAGGCTTCGAGCTTCTTCGGGTCGTCGGTCCATTCCTGTATGATCTCGGGTTTCTCGTCGTATGCGATCACAAAAAGCTGGTCGCCATCGAAGATCTCGTAGGAGAATTCCATCGCGGCCTTCTGCATCAGATCAACCGAAGTTTGAAGCGTCTTCGAATTATCTACGAGCAGGACAATGCGCGCCGGCGATGTGTCATAAGTGAAGTTCTTGATCTTTTGCTCAACACCGTTCTCGTAAAGCCAGAGTTCGTCGAGACGGATCGGCTCCGTCCCGTTCGTACGCGTCGCGGTCACGGCCACTACTGAACCTTCCGCGTCGGCATTGCCGCGATTGCTGTATCCGGATTGAGCGAGAACGGAGCCGCCAAATGAAGAACAGGCTAGCACGAGGAGAACGAAAATTCTCGCAGTAAAGGTCATTCCTTGCTTTTTGCCGGCTTTGTTTCCGTGGTCGAAGCTGACGTGGAACCGCTGTCGGATGTTGGTTTTGATGCAGCATCGCTCGAAGAGGTTGATTCGTCCGACTTACTTTTTCCGGACTTTTTCGAGCCGCCAGCATAATCCGTGACGTACCAGCCCGCTCCCTTGAACTGAAAACCCGAAAGCGACCACTGTTTTTCGAGTTCGCCGTGGCATTTTTCGCACGTTGTCAGCGGAGCATCGGAAACATTCTGGCGCTTCTCATAGACGCGTCCGCACTGCTTGCATTTGTATTCGTAGATCGGCATACAACCTTAATAATTCGTCTCGGTATTGCGGTCGGCTTCGCCATGCTCGGCAAGGAAGCGCTCGGCGTCGATCGCCGCCATGCAGCCGGATCCCGCGGCCGAGACCGCCTGTCGATAATACGCGTCCTGTGCGTCGCCGCAGGCAAAAACGCCCGGAATATTGGTCTTCATCGTGCGGCCTTCGGTTATCAGATAACCGACATCGTCCATATCAAGCACACCCTTGAAAAGGTCCGTGTTCGGCTTGTGGCCGATCGCGATAAAGACGCCCTGCGTCGGAAGGTCGCTCGTCTCTTTCGTTTCCGAATTGTATATCTCGATGCTCGAAACACCGTCCGCTGTCGTACCTTTTATCTCTTTGATCTCGGTATTCCAGAGCACGTTGATCTTTTCGTGTGCGAGCACGCGGTCCTGCATTATCTTCGACGCTCGAAACTCGTCCCTGCGATGCACGATCGTAACCGAGGATGCGAATTTTGTAAGGAAAAGTGCCTCTTCCATCGCCGTATCGCCGCCGCCGACTACAACGATCGGCCGTTCGCGGAAGAAGAATCCGTCGCAAGTTGCGCACGCCGAAACTCCGTTGCCGCCAAGGCCTGCGGGCGTTGGCTCTTCGCCCGGAACGCCAAGCCATTTTGCCGAAGCCCCGGTCGCGATAATGAGCGTCTCGGCCTCTATCACGCTCGTAACCTCTGCAGAATCAACACTTTCCTTACCGTAAAGTTTAAATGGCCGCGTTGAGAGATCGACCTTGTCGATCCACACGTTCACGATCTGCGTACCGAAACGAAGTGCCTGTTCGCGGAACTCGTCCATTAGGATCGGCCCCATTATTCCCGAGCGAAAGCCGGGGTAATTCTCGACATCGGTCGTAATCGTAAGCTGCCCGCCGGGCTGCGGCCCGTCGATGACGATCGGCTCGAGCTGCGCTCGCGAAGCGTAGATCGCGGCGGTCAAACCTGCCGGCCCCGAACCCAAAATAACGACCTTGTGTTTGCTTTGTTTCATTCAGTTATCGCCCTCGGCGTTCAAACTCCAGTGCCGAGAAAGGCGTTGGCAATTCGTTTTTCATATAGTATAACTATCGTTAAGATAGTTCGTCTATTTTCAAGCCGATACGCGCTCGGTTTCGATCAAAACGATAAGTTTTTTATGCGGCGGGGCACAAGCAATGCCCTTCGTCGGATGTGTGGTTGAAGCATGAAGCCGTCGGTGTTTTGGCTTCGGTAGAGCGATAGGTGTTAAACTAGGCAAAACTTGCGGCCTCGGCAAAATGCCCCTTTCAATGCAATCGAAATTTGATGAGAAGAGATTCGCTCTGCGGATGGCTCTGCGATTGCCCATTGTCGTTTCGGGGCGAAGCGAGGACGGCGCGGCCTGGAGCGAACCGACCGAGACGGACGATATCTCAACCCTCGGAGCCCTATTCCAGCTTAATCAAAAGATCGAGGCCGGCGACAGTCTCTATATTCGCTCACATCGCCCGGACGGCGTGCCGGTCGAGGTAAAGGCCGAGGCGGTTCGCATTCTGCCCGCAAATTACGGCGCTCTACGCGTCGGCGTTGCTATCGTTGAGCCAAAAGAGAGCTGGCTTCGGCTCTTTGTCGCCTGGATAGCCGACGACAACGTCGTCGAAGGCCTAAATGAGTAAGAGTTTAGAGTGCAAGCTTCAGCTTGTAGTTCTTACGAGCTAAAGCTCGCACTCTAAACTTACGAGCTAAAGCACTCTGAACAATAGATATCTATGTCGAATTTGGAGACCATCACGATCGAGCGTCGCGGCCGCGTCGCTGTTCTTACGATCAATCGTCCTGACAAGCTCAACGCGCTGAATTCCGCCGTTCATCGAGAAGGTGTTGCCGCCCTCGACGAACTTCGCAACGACAACGAGGTTCGCGTCCTCGTCATCACGGGTGCAGGCGAAAAGGCATTCGTCGCCGGTGCCGACATCTCGGAATTTGAAGGCCACACGCCCGTTACGCAAAGAGATGCTTTCCACGAACGCAGCCTCTTCAACTCGCTTGACCAATTCCCAAAGCCCGTCATCGCGATGATCGACGGCTTTTGTCTCGGCGGCGGCAACGAACTCGCGATGGCGTGCGATATCCGTATGGCAAGCGACAAGTCGCGTTTCTCACAGCCGGAGATCAATCTCGGCATTATGCCCGGCGGCGGCGGCACTCAAAGGTTGACGCACCTCGTCGGCGAAGGCCGTTCGATGGAAATGATCCTCACGGGCGATATGATCGACGCCGCGACCGCCGAGAAGTTCGGCCTCGTAAATCACGTTTTCCCGGCCGCCGAACTCGGGGCCGAGACGATGAAGCTCGCGGAAAAGATCGCCGAAAAGGCACCGATCGCCTTGCAGCTTTGCAAAGAGGCGGTGAAATTCGCCTCGCGCTCGAACCTGGACGAAGGCCTCCGCCGCGAGATCGACCTTTTTGCTCTTGTTTTCTCGACCGAAGACAAACAGGAAGGCGTCTCCGCATTCCTCGAAAAACGAAAACCGGAGTTCAAGGGCCGCTAGCTGTCCGGTGTTCACACGCGTTTCTTGACCATCACTGGTCTTTTCGCTAAAGTCGTTACTTGCTTCGATGTTGAATTTCGGATCTGAAATTTGAGATCTGATATCCGGCAGAATGGGGACGTAGCTCAGCTGGGAGAGCGCATGAATGGCATTCATGAGGTCAGGGGTTCGATCCCCCTCGTCTCCACCAAACACCTCAAACCTTCTCACTTCAACCTAGATCTGCTTCCGTTAATTGATTCTGTCCGCTTTCGCCCGCTCTTCAGACGTGCGTTTTGTTTTTGAGCGCAGCAAGGGCTAAGGTTTTAGATATATGGAATTTGGGCGTGCCTCGGGCATCTTGTTTCATCCGACATCGCTTCCCGGGCCATTCGGGATCGGTGATCTCGGCGCCGAAGCCTTCCGGTTCGTTGACGCGCTGGCGGCCGCGGGACAGCGGTATTGGCAGATCCTGCCGCTCGGGCCGACGGGTTGGGGCGATTCGCCGTATCAGTGTTATTCGGCCTTTGCCGGCAACACGCTGCTGATCTCGCCCGAAAAACTTCGCGATGACGGCTTGATCTCAACGGAATTATTCGAAAGCCGGCCGGCCTTCCCGGACGATCGGGTCGATTACGGTGCGGTCAGCGAATGGAAAGGTTCAATCCTTGCGGCAGCCTCGTCAGCGTTCGCCTCTGGCGGTTTTGAAGGGCTTCGGGCGGAGTTTGATGCCTTTTGCCGCGAGAACGCGTTCTGGCTCGAGGATTACGCATTATACCGAGCATCAAGGGCGGCTCACGGCGACAAGGCCTGGTTCGAATGGCCGGAGGACCTGCGACTTCGGCGTCCGAACGCGTTGAATGCGGCACGCGGCATATTGAAGGACGAGATCTTCGAGCAAAAATTCTATCAGTTTCTTTTCTTTAGCCAGTGGAAAGACCTGAAGGCGCACGCGGCCGAGAACGGCATCAAGATCATCGGCGACATTCCGATCTTCGTCGCGCTTGATTCGAGCGATGTCTGGTGCAATCAGCGTGAATTCAAGCTAAATGCGGACGGTTCGCCAAAGGTCGTCTCGGGCGTTCCGCCGGATTTCTTCTCCGCGACGGGCCAGCTTTGGGGCAACCCGATCTACGACTGGGACGCGATGGCGGCTGACGGCTTCGGCTGGTGGATCGCAAGGATCGCATGGACGCTCGAGGCGGTCGATATCGTGCGGATCGATCATTTTCGAGGGTTCGAAGCTTGCTGGGAAGTTCCTGGAGAAAATAAGACGGCTGAGAATGGCGCTTGGGTAAAAGCCGCGGGCGATGAACTCTTTGCCGCCGTGCTCAAAAGCCTTGGCGAGGTTCCGCTGATCGCCGAGGACCTTGGCTTTATCACGCCGGAAGTGATCGCGTTGCGTGATAAGTACGAGATACCGGGAATGCGCGTGCTTCAGTTCGGATTTGGCGGAAATCCGCACGACGACCATCTGCCGCACAGTTTCGTGCGGCACTGCGTCGCTTACACGGGCACGCACGATAATGACACCGCCGTCGGCTGGTTCAACGTCACGCGAAAACGAAAGACGACGACGGAGCAGGCAGCACTTGCCTTGAAATATCTGAATGCGCGCCCGCGCACGATCAACTGGGATATGATGCGCGGCGTCTGGTCGTCGGTCGCGGACACGGCGATCGCACCGATGCAGGACATCCTCGGCCTCGGCAACGAAGCTCGGATGAATCTGCCGGCGACGACTGGCGGTAATTGGGCCTGGCGGATGAAGAGTGATGCGTTTACGAACGAGTCTATCGAGAAGCTTCGCGAGATGACGCACATCTACGGTCGCCAAAGCTAGTTGGCGCAGCCGCAAGTGTAGCCGTCGCTTACAATTAGGTCGTCGATAAAATCGCCTTCGACTACGCGGGAATTTCCTGTATCGGTACCGAGCCGCCAGCGAAGCTGAACGCGGTTCCCGGCCGCTGACGCTGGAAGCGTGGCGTTGACGGTGACCCACACCGGCATTTCTTCGATGCCGCTTCGGCCCGACCAACCGAGCCGCCCGCCAAGCGGATTCAGGCAGCATGCATCGATAACGCCGTCATAACCGCCCGTCTGAAAAGTGCCGCCCACCGCGAGAAAATCCGTCCAATCAGCGTCGCCGATCTTGATCTCAAGCACGGTGCCATCATAAAGGCGATTCCGCAGAAAGGTCGTCTCGGTGTTGTAGTAATGGCGGTAGGTGAGTTTTGCGCTGGCACCGGTGACAAAGAACGCGGGCGAGTTGAGCGTCGTCAATCCTCTGCCGCTCGAATCCGGCAAATAGACGCTCTTGCGCCCAGACCATTGCTTCAAGAATGTAATGCCGCTGCGGCCGCCGAAATCAACTGCATCCCGGCTCCAACGCGGAGGAAGTCCGGCCAGCGGCGTTCTATCAAAATTCTCATCAAGGATCGCACGAGGCGTGCCGACGCGAAGCGTTTTGAGAACGCCGATGCCGGACGAGCTGTTCGGATCCGTTATCTGAAAGTTCAGCAGCAGCTGGCCGCCGCATTCTAAATTCGGATCGACGGTGAAAGAGAATTGTCGGGTCACCGGCGGTTGGCCGGGCGTAAGCACTCCATATGCGACCGGCACGCCGGCGTTCGTGACCCCGCCGGAATTCGCGAGCGTTACGGTGACCTGACCGCTTGCGATGCTGCCTGTGTTCTGAAGAGAGAGCGAGACCGTGATGTTCTCGCCGGGATCCGGAACCGAATTCGTGCCGCAACTTTCCGTATCGATCGAGAATGTAGTGTCGTTGAAAACGGGTATCGGCTGCAAAGCGAAGTCCACTATCCTGCTTTCGCCGTTCGCGATCGCCACATTCTCACTCGTCTGAAGATAGCCGCGAACCTTTGCCGAGAGGACGTAAGAGCCCGGCGGCAGCGTTAGATCGCTGTATTGCCCCGCGGCATCCGTGCCGCGCGAATACACACTCGCCGAAACTATCACGCCTTTGATCGGCTGGCCGGTAACGGCGTCGGTTACCGTACCGTTTATCAGGCCTCGCGGGGTCGGCGTACATTCAGGGAACCGAAAAGTTCCGATGCGTGTAAGCCATGTGAACTCGCTGAATTCCTGACTCGCAAGCGAATAGTACTCGCCCGTCGTCCAGAACGTGCAGTCATCATTTGGATCGACGTTGATCGAGTTGTAATCTCCCCATCGATACCCGAACGCGCGCTGAACGCCTGTCCCGTCGATGAGCGACGCCTCGCTGCGAAAAGCACCGACCGGTTCGCTCGCAAGCCGTCCTGTGTAAAGGATCGCAGGCTGTTTGTCGTCCCGGACGTAGTTGTACGAAACGGCAAGATTGCCTTGATTGTCCTGCGCGACGCCACCGATCCATCGTGAACTTGAGGCATCGCCGATCGTCGAACTGTCACGCACCGTGAACGCCGAACCGCTTTTTGAAAGTTCGTGCACACGAACGCCCGCTCGGTATTCACCCGACCCGGAAGTGCGCACCGTTTGATTCACAACGATCGATTGCCGATCACCCAGATCGCGAAAGGCGGCACGGTAATTTACGCGGTCGCTGTTCGAATCAAGGAAATCGCCCGGTGCGGGCTGCCGAATGTCGGCACGAAATTGCGGGCTCGTCGGGTCAAACGCGGGAACGGAGAGCGGGCTTTCGGGCCGTTCGGTAAATGTTGACGCCGAAGGGTTTATGAAGTCAGCGTGAAAGTCGAAAAGGCGAACCGCGTCGGCCGCGTCGCCATATTCGTCCGCGGTGTAGCTCACAAAAACGTTCGGCATTCCTGCCGGCGGCGGTGTAAAGCCATCGAGGTCGGACGGGAGCATATTGCGGCGACGTTCGGGAGTTGATGACGGCGTGTTGAAATAAATGTATGCGGGATCGGCAGCACCTGCGAGCATTCGCGACCGGTCGAATGCAAACATACCGACGGCCGAGAAATCGCCTCCCGTGAACTCCTCGTCCGACATATAGTAGCCGTCTGTCCAAACGCCGAACTTGGCAAAATCGTTGAGCCGATTGTTCGGCATCACGAACTCCCAAAGGTAGTATTCGCCGGTCGGATCGCCGGTCTTTGACAACGCGATAAGTTGCCTGAACGGCGGGAAATTATTGCAGTATTGAGAGATCAGCCAGCGGTCGGCGAGCTGATCGTATTGCACGATCGCCAATCCGTCGTTCCTCAGCGAGCACGGCGTATTGAGCGGGGCAAAAAGGTTGCTGAGCTTGAATGGAGGCGTTTGCGGAACGCCCGTCTTGTCAAAGATCCGCACAAGTGCGTTTACGGTTTGGACATAGTTGCGAGGGCCGACGTCGCCGTTCATATCCGGCGGGAGGAAGAACAGGCCGTAGGCGTTTAGATTGTCGAAATTCGATAGGCCGTCAAAAGAAAGCGTCGGCGCCGGCATCGGCGTATCCAGAATTCCTGCCGGTCGTGCCGTGGTCGAGCGTTCGGCGATGGGGCCTTTTACGGTAGGCTCGCCGACCTCTCGAACTTCCGGCTTCACAGGACGCTTTGAGGCCTTCTCGCTGATCGTTCGGACAGGTGCCGAGACCGCATTTGCGACAGCGGTGCCGACGACCGGTTCTGAAATTGCTATCTGGGGTTTTTCAGCTTCGGCTGATAGGCCTGCAAACAGCGATATCCCAAGTGCAGAAGCTGCGATAGCGATCAGCAAAATACTTGTCTTTATCGCAGGCTGCATCATTTTTATGGTTCGCTAAGGATCACAATTTCCGCCTGTCGCTTTCGATCGTCGAGAAAACTCTCGATCCTCGCCGCGACCTTGTCCTCGACCAGTTGGCTGTGGATCGCTGCTCGCTGAGATTCTAGGGTCGGGATCACGACGCCCGGCTGGCGGCGTCGAAAATCGGGCACGAATGTGTCGGTGTAATACTTCTGGACCTCGTCCGCATTGACGATAACGAACGATCGAAAGCGAAAATCGATAAAACTGTTGATCGCCACGCGTTTTGTGATCAGCTCTACGAAATCGTCGTCCCGAACGGACGAAAATCCGACAGAACGCAAGCGTTCCTCAAAAACGGCGGTCGAAGGAAACCTCGAAAGGATCGTTCGGATCTCGGCCTGGATCTCGTCATCCGTCGGCTTTGTTCGCGGCAGCCTAAGTGCTTCTAGCGCAAAGAGTTGCTGATTGATCAGCGAGTCAAGGGCCGTGTTCAGGTCCTCTTTTGACGGTGCGGTTAGCGAAGATCTTGGCTGCAGGGCAAGCTGCCAGAGGATCTCCGAGTAGAGAATGACCTCTGTTCGCACGCCATCCGAGACCGTTGCGACCGTCTTATCGACGATCGTTTGAGCGCGCGCACCGGCAAAAACGGCCAAAATGACCGCGATCGGTGCCAAATAACGCAAAAAGACCCGAAAAACCGTCTCGAAATGGCTCATTTGACCTTTATTTTCGGCTGAAATCGGGGATGTGTCAACGTAGAAGTCGATAGTGTAAAACAGTTGACAAAATTGTTTAAATCCCTTTTAATAGAAAGGTGTCGATTCCCAGGCGATTCCGCCAAATAGGCACCTATTCAACCTAGATTTCCGCTGACGTTCCTCGCCAGCCGCCCGACTTACCAATGCTTGCAGCTCAACGGCCGAAGAGATCTTCGAAGCCGGCGAATCCAACACTATCCGCGGAGGACGCGGCCGACCTGCGGCTTATCGCAGATCTTGGCCGCAGCCTTTTGCTGACCGTGCATCCCAAGAAGGTCGCTGCCCGCGTCGTCGAGGCGATCTGTGAAGGTGCCGGAGCTGCCGGATGCATCTTTGCTGCAGAGCTGCCGAATATCGGCCTTATTGCGAGTTCATCGGACGAAGGAAAACATCTCGAACGCCGTCGCTTCGAGTCCTGGATGTCGCTCCTGCCGCCGCAGGTTGGATACGCCGAGAAGCGATCGTCCGAATTCATGCTTGCCGGATTGGAGGCAGGTGTCGAATACGTTTCTCCGCTCCGGATCGAGGGTGAGATCCGCGGAGCGATAATCACCGCATTTGCGGACGAAAGCGAACTTACGGAAGCGCGTATGAGGCTGCTCGATGCGATCACACAGGTCGCGGCAATGAGCGTCAACCTTTCGGCCCATTACGAATCGACGATCAACAGCTCGATAAATCAAGCAAAACAAGAGCATCGCAAATTTACCGAAGCCGTACTGGATGCGCTTCCGGTCTCGCTTTATGTCGTCGATCGGGACTACAAGATCGTTACGTGGAATCACCACAGAGAGATCGGCGAGCAAGGCATACCGCGGGATGCCGCGGTCGGGCGGGATATATTCAGCGTCCTTGCGAAGTATCCGCCGGACCGCCTCAAGCGTGAATTCGAGCGTGCCTTCACCACAGGCAAGATCGAAAGGATCGAACAGCAGACCGTCGAAGATGACGGCACAACGCGGCATTGGATGGTCAGCAAGATCCCGATGCGCAACGCGGAATCGGGCGAGATCTCACACGTTATAACCGTTGGAGAGGATGTGACCCCGCGTGTCGAAGCAATGAACGCGATCAGTCGTGCCGAAAAGCTTGCCGCTGTCGGTCGGCTTGCCGCAGGCGTCGTACACGAGATAAACAATCCGCTCGCAACTGTCGCCGCGTGTGCCGAATCCCTCGAACAGCGAGTCGCAGACGGCGACTTCGGCACCGGAGCCGAATCTGACGATCTTCGAGAATATCTCGGCCTGATCAAGAGCGAAACGTTCCGATGCAAGACGATAACGACCGGATTGCTTGATTTCAGCCGAGTTCGCACAGGCGAACGGCAGGAGATGGATGTCGCCGACATTGTGCGGTCAGCGGCAAACCTGATCTCTCATCAGAAACGCGGCAATGCGATCGACATTGCGGTCGATGCGCACGAGCCCATCGACAAGATCCGAGGCGACGGCGGCCAGATACAACAGGCCGTGATCGCCCTTGCAACCAACGCCATCGACGCAATGCCGAATGGCGGCAAACTCAAGTTCTGTGTGCGTCAAGACCCCCGGCGCGTCATCATAGAAGTTTCCGATACTGGTATCGGGATCCCGACCGAAGACCTTCCACGGATATTCGAGCCCTTCTTTACGACCAAAGAGGTCGGCAAAGGTACAGGACTCGGCCTCGCAGTCTGTTATGGAATCGTTTCAGAGCATTCGGGCCGCATCAGCGTCCGATCATCCCTGGGTAAAGGCACTACCTTTACTATCAGCCTGCCCCTACAGGCTCCCATAGCAAATGTCCAAATTATTAGTCGTTGACGACGAAAAGAATTTACGTACGGTCGTACAAAAGGAAATGACACGGCAGGGCCACGATGTCGATGTCGCCGAAGATGGCGAAGCTGCGTGGGCCATGATGGAAGAAGAGGACTTCGACGTTGTTCTCTGCGACATCAATATGCCGCATCTCGATGGGGTCAGCCTTCTGCGGAGAACGCGGGAGCTCTGTCAGAATCCGCCCGAAGTGATAATGCTGACCGGACAGGCCACGGTCGAGACCGCGATCGAGGCAATGAAGCTCGGCGCATACGATTACCTGACAAAACCGTATCGTATCGGCGAACTCGGTGCTCTGGTTGAGGCAGCGGCCGAGAAGCAGCAGCTAAAACTCGACAATCAGCGCCTTCGTGCACAGATCGCACGCTCGAATCGTTCACTTCCGGAGATCATCGCGGATTCGCCGCAGATGAAAGAATCCCTGCGTCTTGTTCAGAGAGTTGCCCCGAGCGATACGTCGGTCCTGATCACGGGAGAATCCGGCGTCGGGAAGGAGCTGATCGCTCAGGCGATCCATCGGCTAAGCGACCGTGCCGAAAAGCCGTTCATCGACCTCAACTGTGCGGCGCTTCAGGACACGCTTCTTGAAAGCGAACTCTTTGGCCACGAAGCCGGTGCGTTCTCGGGTGCACGTTCGCGAAAGCTCGGCCTTTTTGAGATCGCCGACGGCGGCACGCTTTTCCTGGATGAAATAATGGAGATGCCGATGCCGCTGCAGTCAAAGCTGCTGCGTGCGCTCGAAACCCGATCGTTCTTCCGCGTGGGCGGTGTGAAGAAGGTTGTCGTAAACGTGCGTCTTCTTGCAGCGACGAATCGCGAAAAGAACGACGCCATCGTTGATGGGTCGTTCCGAGCGGACCTGATGTACAGGATCAACAGCTTTGAGATAAACATCGCTCCGCTTCGCGAACGACGCGAGGACATTGAGCCGCTTTCACGTTATTTGCTTGGAAAACTCGCCGGGCCGAATGCTCCGCGTTTGAGCGATGCCGCATTGGATGCTCTTCTCGCTTTTGATTGGTCGGGAAATGTTCGACAGCTTCGCAACTGCCTCGAGCGGGCCGTGCTTCTTGCGGACAACGGCATCATCACGCCTCGTGAACTTCCGCCGGAGATCGCGTTCCGCGATTCGAGGCCGGCCGTTTCAGTGAGCTATCAGCCGCCTCGGCAGAACGGTGCGTCGTCTTTCCAAAATGCAGCACCAACGAACCTTAGGGATGTTGAACGTCAGCAGATAATCGGCGCTCTCGAAAAAACCGGCTGGCATCGCGGTAAGACCGCAGAACTGCTCGGCATCTCACCCTCAACACTCTACCGACGTCTTCGCGAATACGGCCTCGAAATTAAGTAGGGGCTTTGTACTGCGATTCGCCGGCGCTATTCGAAGACTGACGAAAGTCATTCTGAGGCAAGAAGCATCATGAATATTCGATCTCTATTATTCTCTCTCCTTCTTGGAATTGTGATTCTTAACTCCGACGCAATTGCACAGAAAAGTTTCACAGGACGAGTTACAGATGTTCTAGATGGTAGGACCCTGGTAATCGAGGATGTATCAAATCAAAAATTTGCCCTTCAACTGGCATATCTAGAAATTCCGGCTCCGGAGTTCCCGATTTGGCATACAATTAAAGACCACCTCAGGACCCTAAGCCTAGGAAAGCAGGTTGTATATAGAGTGCTTTCCGTTGAAGGTAACGTAAATGTCGCGCGCGTATCCATCAATGGATTGGATCTCAACAAACAGATGATTCGTGATGGGGCCGCATGGCCACACCTGGTAGGGCTGTCATACGCTGAGGAGGCAGAGTATGAAGCGCAGGGCCAAGCCGCACGCGTAGAAAAGCGGGGGATCTGGGCATTGGAAGGGCTGAAAACTAGTCTGGTGTTAGAGCGAGAACGGAAAGAACAAGCAATCGAAGAACAAAAGAAGCTAGCGGAAAAGCTTGCCGCCGATGAGAAGATTCGGCGGGCCGAACAACGAAAAGCAAAACTTGAGGCTGAACGTAAAGCGCGGACAACAGTCTTCTATCCGGCGCTACCCTCTAATCTGTCAAAAACAAAAATTTCTCCTCTCAATGAGACTATTCCTAAAGACTATGTGGTTATTGGTGTTGGATACGGTGAGGCCGCTCCGGACGTTGTAGTAAAGCTTATTAAGCGGGCAGCGGAGGGAGATTTGGCTTGCAGCGGTTTCCCTCTGCCTAAGGCCTATGTCGCGTCGATGGAGGCGTATTCGGCTCTTTGCAGTAGGGTAGGCTATGGAACTAACAATGCGGTCGCGTTAGTTAGCGCAAAAAATTATGCTATTGCGCAGGAAAACACTTCAAACTCGATTACCAGAGATGTTCTTTTTAAGACGCAAACTGCATTTCGAATGTATAAAGTATCGGGCAATTGGGCAGAGTTTGAGTCCAAGGCAAATATCGCGATCCAAACTGTAAATCAATCAATAGATTACATTCGCAACGAAGAAATCAGGAGCAATCTATTGTTTGCTACTGAGGCTCTTCGTGATGCCATTATCGTGCGGAAATCCCGGTCGGGCAATTTTGGAGCTGGCCTGAGCGGAAGCGTCCTACTTGCTCTGAATGATAAATATGGTTTAAACGACGTGGCAGCCATCCTTCTGGATGGTGCAATAATGGATGTCGGACGGACATACTTTAATGCGGCCGCAAGCGAAGCGATCCGGCTCGGAATTGCAAAGCCTCGATAGGCTATCTCATCCATTTGAACCCGTATCCATTAATGACTGAGCCGAATCGAAGACACGCAGACTAAGTTTCAACTACGTTCTTCAATGCATTAACCAGCGGGTCGGTGGAGTTGATCGTGTAATAGACCTTTTTGCCGTCCTTTACACGCCGAACGAGGTCGGCATTTAGGAGCACTTTCAAGTGCTGTGACGCGAGCGATTCGGAGATACCGACCGCCGCGGCGATCTGGCTGACGATCACGTTATCGTGTTTCAGGAGCGCGCGAAAGATGAGACAGCGATTCGGCTCGCCAAGTGCATCGAACGCCGCCGCCATTCGACGGACGTCAATTCCCTTTATAAAGCTTTCGAGCTTCTTATGCTCTTTTGGCGTCAGCATCAGACAGAATCATAACCTGGGAAATAATCGAACTTGGAATGTGCCGCGTCGATCCCCATTTCCTTGAACTTCGCTTCGAAGGCCTCGACCATCGGCTCAGGCCCGGAGACATAATAGATCGGGTCATTCAGCTTTGAACCCGCCGCCTTCAACGCCGTTTCATCAATGAGGTCATTGCCGATGAAATGGGTGATCTTAAAGCCCGGATGCTGACGTGCGAAGGCATCTAACTCGGCCTTGAACGGGATCGTGTTCTCGTCGCGATTCGCGTAGAGCAGTTCGGCACGAATATCTTTTCCATCGTGTGCAAGCTGTTTCAAGATCGCCAGGAACGGCGTGATACCGATGCCGCCGACCACAAAAACGTATTCCCTCGCCGGGTCATCGACCGTAAAATCACCCTCGGGAAGATCGCCCTCGATCGTCTCGCCCGGAGCCATTGCCGACAGCTTCTGTTTGAACGAACTGCTGTACTCGCTGTTGACGCGGGTCGTGATCCACACGTCGCCTTCGAATGGCGCGCTCGAGATCGTGAACCATCGTTCGTCGCCGCGTTGATCGGCGTCCTTGTGCGGCAAAGTGTAATGGATAAACTGTCCCGGCGTCCACGAGAACGCTTCTGACGGCGTAAAAACAAAGCTCTTGACATCACCCTCGCCGGGGATCACTTCTTTTAATTTCAGTTGCATACTTAAACACCTATTTAACTATTAAAAGAATACAACTGTGTCTTCGAGGTGTCAATCGAAACCTTTCCTTCCGCCGATCGGACTATTTCTTTACTACAAAAAGGAATCTGCGTTCGCTGTTCGGCAGCAGGACCTCGCGGAATGAACGCCGCTGTGCATTAAGAGCGTCTTTGAGGGCCGGTCCGCCAAAGAGCAGAAACTCCATTCGCGGAAAGCATCGAAGCAGCTGAGGCAGTTTTTCCGTAAATTTATCGAGCGCTCGACACGTCACGATGTCGCCGTGCACGCGTCCCGCCTCGGTGAATTGCTTGTTGATCACCGTAACGCGTTTGGCAATGCCAAGCTCAACGGCCAAGTCGGACAGGAACTTTGTCTTCTTCTCTTTTGATTCGATTAGCGTTGCGGAAAGGTCTGGCCTCGCGATCAGACACGGAACGGACGGAAATCCGCCGCCGGGCCCGATGTCGATGAACTTCGCGTTCTTTGGCAGGACCTCCACCAATGCGAGCGATTCGAGCGTGTGCCGCTCCGCAAATTCCTCCCCCGTCACCGGCCCGGTTAGGTGCAGCAGCGTATTCGCCTCGGTTACAAGCTCAAAATGCCGCGTAAGGCCGTCGATCGCCCTGGCTGAGACGTTGATCCCAAGCTCGCCCGCCCGCCGACTCAAAATGTCGCGAAATGCGTTATTCACACCGTAATTATCGCCGAAATCTTAGACCGATCGTACGCCTCCGCGGATCGGCGCGGCCGTTCAGGCTGATAAGAACCCAAAACCGAAACGCAAGCGAGAAAATAAGCGCAGCGAGATCTCAGCCTGTACTTTACACGCGAGATGAAATTTTTCATATTCTCGCTGGCGCTTTCGGTCAAAAAGTTGTCGCCACCGGAGGATTCTACTCCGATTGACCTTGACCTGGAGGTCTCCTCACCCGGTTCGGAATATGAAGCCGATTTGTACGCAGGACACTCCGATGCCCTTTGCGCCGGTGGCTTCAATCTCGCCGATCTTCGTCGCCAATCTTTCGGGTTTACGGCTGGTGCCAAATCGAAAGTCCCTCTGGAATTTGGCGTCACTACGAACCTAGTGCTTGCTCATTTACTGCAGCATACTGACGCGTCTTATCAAATCCCGAAAGCGCTGATCGTCGCGCAAAGAGTCAAAACGCGGGTCAACTTCCAAGTAAGTTATCCAATGTTCATGACGTTGAAATGTTTTCTCCAAATATTCAATCGCTCGATCCTTATCTCCGAGCTGAGCGTAAAGACAGGCGGCAAAATAAAAACTTTGACTGACGCCGCGACTTCTTTCGGCTTGCTCACGCAAAACGCCATGCCAGCCATCAGTTTGAAAAGCGAGGCTATATTTCTTACCTGATTCTTCGTCGATTCCCGCTAGTTTTTCAAATCTTGTCAGCCGTTTAAAATCCTCTGCTTGTTTGCCTTGAAAGGCAATTCCGCCGACGAGCCAGAAATACGCGAGGGCGCGTTGAGGGTCGCGCTCGGCGAGCCTTTCTAATTGCTGAATCGCCTCATCGTAGCGGCGAGCATAGATCAGCGCGAACATATAGACGATTTGATGATAAGAAGATGTCGGGTCAAGATCAATCGCGGTCTTGATTTCGGCAATCGCTTCGTCAAAACGCTTCCTCTGCGAAGAAAACAAAAGGCGCGCAAACGTATTGTGCGCGATAGGGCTATTCGGGTCTAATTCAATGGCGCGTTTGCAAGCCGTTTCTGCCCCGGTGACATCATATTCGTAATTCAATTTGTTAATGCAGAGCACACTATAGGCTTCTGACAAATTTGGGTCGAGCGTGAGTGCCTTGTTGACGGCATCCGCCGAAATTCGATATTCGCGGTCAACATCAACTTTTGCTCCAATATCGATCAACGAGCGATGAGCAAAAGCAACTCCAGCCCACGCTCTGGCATAATTCGGATCAATTTGCACAGCTTGCTCAAAAAAATTGACCGCTTTTTCGCCGTCCTGCGGAAAGCGTTTGTCGTTAAAATAGACTCCTTGCAGATACAGGCGGTAAGCATCTTCATTCTCTGTTCCGCGATTTTTTGAGGGATTATTTTGTTTGAAATTAAAACGCGACTGTAAAAGATTTCCGATTTCAACAGCGACCGCATCCTGCATCGCAAAAATATCGCCGGCGTCTTTTTCCGTTTTGTAAGTTTCCTCACTCTGCCCGCTGGCGACATTAAAAAGCTCTGAAGTCACGCGGATTCGTCCGTTCGCAATTTGATAACTAGACGCGAGAACGTAATCGGTTTGCTGCTCTCGTCCGGCGGTAAGCGGATCAAGTTCGGGATCGACGTATTTGCGAACCGCACTCAACGGGCGAACAACGAAACTCTTTATTGAAGACAGTCGTTGAATCAGCGAATCGGCAATTCCGATTTCGTAAAGATCGTCGCCTTTTGCCTGACTGATCGGTTTGAAGGGCAAAACGGTGATTGATCTGCGCTCGCCACTGTCAGGTTGTCGAGTGCTGGAGAAATAGTATTCGGATTCGACCGCACCGAATATCAACAAAAGCAGAATCGTCGCGGCAATCAGTTTATGAGTTTTGATCTTTACCCAAAAGCCGTTTGCGATTTTGCCGGTCTTCCGGTGAGCTGTGCTATTGGCAGTCCCCTGTAAAATTTTGGACGTGGCGCCTATGCGGCGCGTGATCGGCTCTAATTTTTCAGCTTGCGGCAAATCATTTTTCAATCGTTTCAAATCCGCTAGCGTGTCGTGCATCGAAATATAGCGCTCGTCTTTGTTCTTGGCGAGCATCTTCAAAACGACCGGCGCGATCTGTTCAGAAATATTTTCGACAAAATATGAAAGTGGCAACGGTTCCCGGTTAATCAAATTGGCGAAGGTTTCCGAATTTGAATCGCCGGCAAACGGTGTCTTGCTAGTTAGCATTTCGTAAATTACGGCGCCGAGGCTGAAGATATCGGTGCGCTCATCAACCTGCTCGCCTTTCGCCTGCTCGGGCGACATATAATTGACCGTTCCCAAGATCACGCCTTGCGCCGTCTGCCCGACAGTCGAATTGTTTGCGTTGAGAAAAGAATCGTTGTCACCTTTGACGAGCTTTACCAAACCGAAATCGAGAATTTTTACAAAACCGTCGGGGCGCACGATGATGTTTTCAGGCTTGATGTCGCGGTGAACGAGTCGAGCTTGATGCGCAGCAACGAGTGCGCCCGCGATCTGTATGGCGATGTCGAAAATTTCAGAAAGCCAAATCGAGTCTTTTTTCAAAAACTCGCGCAACGTCACGCCTTTAATATATTCACTGACGATGAAATGTCTGCCGCCGCTTTCGCCGAATTCGTGAACGACCAAAATATTAGGATGATCCAGTGCCGATGCCGCTTTTGCTTCCTTAATAAAACGCCGCAGATCTGATTCGTGTCGGGCGAACTTGTTATTGAGAATTTTAACGGCGACAAGCCGATCGAGTTTTTTATCCTTGACGAGATAAACTTCGCCCATTCCGCCTGCGCCGATTTGTTCGATGACCTCGTAATGAGTGAAGTGAGTGCCGGGCGTCAAAGGCGGCGCGACAGAATTCATAATTCCTGCTGCCTGCGCGGCAATCGGAGTTTCAAGAAAGTCGTCAGTCTTATCGAACGATTCGAGAAGCGATTCGATTCTAGCAAGTAGCGACTTATTTTCGCCGCACGCCTCAACGATAAATTTTTGGCGTTCTTCGGGCTCGCGGCAAATCGCCGCATCGAAAATTTCTCTTACTTTTCGCCAGTTGTCATTCACAATTTGAAGATCTTTTTTCCCAAACGGGAAAATACGATGAGCCGTAGTGACCGCAACTTTAACTATTGGATTTTACTTCGTCAATTCGGAATGCAGCCATGATTTTGCCATCGCCCAATCGCGCTTGACGGTTGATTCGGAAACTCCCAGGACTTTCGCTGTTTCCGGCACATCCAAACCGCTGAAAAATCTTAATTCGACGATGCGCGCCAGATATTCGTCGTTTTCTGCGAGCCGATTCAATGCTTGATCCAGATCCAGCAAATCAAAATTTACGCCACTGGCGGTGATCGTCATAGCCGCTTCGAGCTGCAAATTTTCTTTGGCGCCGCCGCGCTTTACGCGGTGTCTTTGCCTGGCGTAGTCAATCAAGATCTGCCGCATCATCTTCGCCGCGACAGCGAAAAACTGTGCCCGACTTTCCCACGAAAACATTTTTCCGTGAGCGAGTTTTAAATACGCTTCGTTGACCAGCGCAGTTGTTTGCAGCGTGTGTTCGGCGCGTTCCTTTCGCAAAAAAAGATGTGCCTGACGGCGTAGTTCTTCATAGACGAGATTGAAAAGAGCATCTCCCGAACCGTCGTTCGCACTCTTCCAATTTCGCAAAAACTTGGTGATCTCTCCGGCGGGCGGAGCATCATTGGTCATTGTTCAAGATCTCCGGCTATTAATAGTAACTCAATTCGGCGGCGATTGAAGACGTTCGATACTTGAGAAAGAAAATTTGCCCAAAATTTTGACCTGTGTTTGTTCAAACCGTCGCACTAATAAATAGAAGAAAAAAATCAAGACTTTTTCAGATTAGGAATTGCCGATGCCGAAATTTTGCAGGAGGGAAAATGGCAAAAACGATTCTTATCATCGGAAAAGTAGTTTTATCGATTTCGCTCATAACACTTTTCATCGTTTTTTTATGCTGAGAAATCCTCATTCTTTTGAAAATGGGGCCACACTTGCATTCTACAGCTTTTTAGTATGTCTGGTATCAGGAATCATTACGTTCATTGCGAGAATCATCGTTAGTCAACGCGGATAATAGACAGAAGGAAAAACTAGCAATTCACCGTCAGAAACTCAAAGAGATCATAAAAATATAGAAATGCAAATTTTAACTACTAGCCGATTGGCGTTGTTATTAATTCTTATGGGAGGAGTTTTGTTTTCGCTCGGCTGCTCGCCTTGTTCGGACGGAAGCGGCGATCAACAATTAAGCGCGGCTTGGAATGAAATTCAACTTCCGGTAGTCGAAGGCGGGGAAATTTGCGCTTGCGGCAAATACTCCAGTTGTGACGAATATGTTGAAATTGCATACAAAACCGGTGACATTCTTTCTTTGGTGGACAAATATAAGGAAAAGCTCAAAGCCAACGGTTGGACGCTTTTCCCATCCGGCAAAGTCAGGGGATCAATAATTGCCAGCAAAGCCGACAAGAATATTTCAGTTGATTTGTTTTTTACTGAGTGTTCCAAAACTCTCCTGAAACCGGGAACGTGGTCTAACTGCACTAATGTTAGCGTTAAGAAAATTAAGTAACTTTTCAGGGAAACTATTGTTTTGGGATGGCATTTTCAAAAATAACGATGCGCTGAACAAATCACCTGAAACTATTACCGAATAGGGAGAATAAGAATATGTCTTTGGAATCGGTGACGGCTGAATACATGCGGCAATTAGACCGAGTCAGCCCCTTTTTCACCTATGCGGCGGTATCAAGAGCCGGGCTTCTTGACACCTACTTCAACGGAATCATTTCATTATTCGAAGCGCAAAATGGCGGATTTATGTTCGGCGAGGCGGCGGCCGGCTCGCTTGCGCTCACCGCCGTGCTGCCCATAGTAACTCTGGTCGGCGTTTGGGTCGCGCTCGGTTCGGGCTATTCTCAGGCGCGCGAGGAAGCGAAAAACAAAAATACATTTTCCGGCTTTTCGCAAGGCTTTGCAGCAGCGATTTTGCAATGGAGATGGGTTCACGTCGTTCCCCGTTTTCAAAGACCTTTTTTAAACATTAACACGATGGACGAAGCAATGAACTCGATCCGCGTTAATTCTTATCACACAGGTTTAAAAACCGGTTTCCTTGCTGGATTGGCTATGCCCAATCAGGCGAAAAGAGGTTACGTTCATAAAATCCGACAGGGCGGTGACGTCCACGCGCCGAAAGACTGGTCGAACAACGAAGACACCGCCCGCAATCAGCAGATTGCTTATGTCATTGATTTGGCGACGAGTGCGGTCAGACTTCAGATCATTAGACCGTTTTAGCTGTCGGAATAACTATTTGAACCTTTTGGACAAAGATAAAGATGACATTAGGAATCAATCCATCAATCCGCCTGTTGTCAACTGGGCGAGACAAAGTTTGCCGTAAGCGATCGAAGTCAAACTGAAAGCAAGACTTAGAATCGTGTTCGGTTTCTGCTTTGCGCCTGCGAACGGCATAGCGGTCGTCCCGCCTTCGATACAAAATCAGCCGCAGATTCTGGCGCTGCTCTACTCGATGCCCGTCCAGCGGCCGTATGAAGGAAAAATCAAACAATCATCCAGAAGGAGAAAAATTATGAAACATTCAGGAGAAAGAAAATTATTGGAAAAGAAATTATTCGCAACATTTATTTTGACAATTGGTTTGATATTTTGTTTCCAAAACATTTCGGCGCAATTTACGATAGGGTTGCCAAAGCTGCCGAAAATCAAAAAGGAGAAACCAAGCCCGGAAAACCCCGGCAATACAACCAATCAGGAACGATCAGAAAATAAAATATCTGCCGGAACAGGCAATGAATTGGGAATATTTTATTTTTCCAACCAACCTTTCGGCGCTGGAACTGAAGGGAGCAAAACATCATTTACTTCCGGTGAATTTATCTACGGCCGACTGGTTTTAAAAGGCGGCACGGTGCGCCAAGTTTTGCAACCCTCGGCAGTGATCGGCAAGGACAAGAATCAAATTCGATTCAGCATTTATTCGAAAGACAGCGACGGACAAATGCGCGAATGGGATTCTATTGCGTGCTGCGCGGTGTTGACGGAATCTGAATTCGATAAAACATATTGGGATTTTGATGTCTTTCCCGACCCTTCCAAAGCCAAAACCCTGATGTTTAGGGGAACAGATTATGAAAACAGATATTCATTGGTAAACAGTGTCTATAGCTTCTTAAAGGATAGTCAGACTAAGGAAGGTTCATACCGGCTCGTTGTTGAAATCGAATCCGCCGGCGTTGATTTTCGCGGAAATCCGCTGCCTGCCGATCAGCAAAAAAGTATCACGGGTGAAATTTCATTTACTTTTCGCGGCTCAGATTACGAAAAAATCACGGCCAACTATGATGCTTTACGGAAAAACGCTGAAACCGCTTCAACGAAAAGTCTAGCGGCTAGCCAAGAAGTGCCGTCCGAATGGAGCGAGACGCCTAACCGAATACCGCCTGCGAAAGAAAACGAATTGCGAGCGTGGTATTTGAGTTTTCTGGAAGATAAAAATGATGTGAAAATAATCAAATTTTATTCTTCCCGCCCGGGTCCGACAACCTGGTCGGTTTCAAAAAATGATCTCGGGCTCATAAGGTATCGTTATTCGAATGAATACTATATGGTTTTTCTCAAAAATCAGGCAAAAAACGAATGTTCCTTTGATACTTTCTCCTTACGCCAAGACTATTCGGGCGGCGGAACTTACGGGCAAACCCTTGTCGTTCATAGCGCGCAAACCCGAAAGTATATCGACTGCACGAAATTGCAGTAAGCGACTCGTCGTCCATGCGCATAAGTCGAAGGAAGGATAAAAGATCAATTGTTACACAGCGCAACGAACGGTGGATGCCGCAGATTACCGACGGATTTGGAATAGACAGACAAATTGGCTGGTATCCGATCGTCGTTCTTTTATCATCCTGTGTCGGAGGATTATTTTGCTCCTTGGCATCCACTTAACCAAGAAATAGAAAAGGATAAGAAATGGATCAATATGTTTTAGAAATAATGGTTGTAGATACATTGGGCAAAATAGTAGCAAGATTTCCGCTGACCCTTAACGACTCCGACACGTTAGGCAACGGCGGGGAATGGTCTGTGCCTGATAATGCCGCGCATTTCTTCAGGCAGTCCAAAGGATTCTGGCAAGCCAAGAAACAAGACGACAGCTTTATAATGATCTGGCTAAGGAAAGACGACGATCCGAATTTTATCAGCTTTTTATGGAGGGACGTACCATTTGCTTTTGCGGCTTTGGAAGGTATTCTTCGGTTTCCTCTTTTCTTGGGCGACACTGGAAAAGGTTTGATTTTCGATTCCTACTCAATAGCCTGGAAAGTCATTCAAAGGAAATTCTGAATTTTATCGGGCGTAAAAGCGGAAGATGCTGTTGAGGGAAAATCCAAATAGTTATTGACAACTTTCTGGCGGCGGGGTGGGGACGCTACTTAAACATATTTTCTACCGTTTGCGGCGGGATTTAGTAAGGAAAGCAAATGCAAATTTACATCAACAAGTACAACCAGCGGTTAGGACGCAAAAAGCCGCAAAGGACTGCTTCTCGGCCGCCAGCACGCCATTCTGCTTGAGCCGGGTCGCCATCGCGATCGAAAGATCCGGGTCGAGCATCCGCAGTAGTTTGTTCACCTTCGATTCGCGAGTTGATTGTTCGATCTCGTAAAGAGCCGTTAGAAATTCCTTGACGAGATATCTCTTGTCGGCATTTGGAGCAAAACCGAACCGTTGGTGCGGAGAGGCGTTGCGGAATTGAACCAGTGACTGGCTTCACGGCGTGATGCCCGAAAAGGTCGATCTGGCTTTCTGAGCGAGAAGGAATTTAACGTCAGAAGAAATTATTGTCGGAGCCGGCTTTACACTCTATGCTACGGTCGGGGAATAAACGAGAAAAAAGGGAACTAAGGCGAAAACTCCCCGAAAATCTACCCGAAGACCGAAAAATGATAAAAAAGGAAGGGCCAGATTAGCCCTAAATTTATCTGCCTGAAGTGGCTGTAAGTTGTTGTAAATAAGGAATATAGATATTTGGTGCGGACGAGAAGAATCGAACTTCCACTCTGTAACCAGAACAGGCTTCTGAGACCTGCGCGTCTACCAGTTCCGCCACGTCCGCACGTGTGGTGGCAAAGAATTGAGGATACAGGATTAGTGGCCGTAAACTCAAGCCTGACGCCTCAAGGCAGGCGGAATTTCAGGCGGCGAAACATACACGAAACGACCGCATTGATAGCCGCACCCGTCTGACCGATCCCGGTTAATCTCCCGAATCTTCGTCTGTTATATTTAAGGTGTGACGATCGCGGCAAATATCGAGAACATCCGAGCGCGCCTTGCCGCGGCGGCATCTCGTGCCGGACGTGTCGAAAGCGGCATCAAGCTGATCGCGGTCAGCAAAACTCATCCGGCGGAGGCGATCCGTGAGGCGGTTGCGGCCGGTGCAATGAGTTTCGGCGAGAACAAAGTTCAGGAAGGCGAATCGAAGATCGTCGAACTTGGGCGTGACTTTGCCGAATGGCATCTCATCGGGCCGCTTCAATCGAACAAAGCTCGAAAGGCGGTGCAGTTTTTTGATGTGATTCACACGGTGGATTCGATCGAGCTTGCGCAAAGGCTTGAAAGGATCTGCGCAGAGGAAGGCCGCGAGACACTCGCCGTCCTTGCGCAGGTAAATTTGACCGACGACGGGCGGTCCGGAGCGTCTCCGGATCGATTGAGCGAGCTTGCAGAAGTTTTGCACGACTGCGAACGTCTGAAGTTCATCGGCCTGATGACATTGCCGCCTTTTTTTGATGACGCCGAGAAGACACGGCCATTCTTTCGACAGTTGC
This sequence comes from Acidobacteriota bacterium, assembly GCA_019639195.1. Taxonomy (GTDB): domain Bacteria; phylum Acidobacteriota; class Blastocatellia; order Pyrinomonadales; family Pyrinomonadaceae; genus OLB17. The sequence goes on from JAHBSI010000001.1 coordinate 658,105, forward strand.
GCGGCGAGGCCGAACGGCTTGCGGCTCGCGGCCTGTTTGACGCGGAACCGTTCGAGCTTTCGATGGGAATGACGAATGATTTTGAGGTCGCTATCGAGGAAGGCACAACGATGGTGCGCGTCGGTACTGCGATCTTCGGCGAACGCGAATACGCCGCAATTCACTAGGCGATCTTTATGCTTTCTTTAACCGTTTACCCGATCGTATTTCTTGTGATCTGGATCGTGTTTGCGATCATCGCGACGCTTTTGATCTTGCGGCTCGTGTTGACGTACGCCGACCCGAATCCGTTCGGTAAGATCGGCAAATTCGGCTTCTGGATCCGACGCCGCACGGAAAAATGGGTCTATCCGGCGGCTCGACTGCTCGCAACATACGGGGTGAATATTCGCTATGGCCCGCTCATCACGCTGCTTGTCGCGTTGATCCTTGCGTACTTTTTGACGCAGGTGCTGGCGAATACCTTTTTCGTCATCGACGGGCTGATAGCAGGCATCGCAAGAGGAAGCGCGAGTATCATTATCGGCTTCATTCTCTACGGTGCCCTGAGTCTGCTTGTCCTTCTGATCTTTATTAGATTTATCGCCTCGTGGTTCGTTTTCTCACGCGCTACATTTCTCGGATTCGTTCGGCGAGCGACCGATCCGATCCTTGTCCCATTCCAACGTTTGATACCGCCGGTCGGCATGTTCGATCTTTCGGCGATGATCGTTCTGCTGATCATTTGGGTGCTGCAATCGGTCGTCCTGAACGTATTCGTGCGATAGCGGGATGATCGACACAAAGGTCAAACAAGGCGGCGTAGAATTCAAGGTTCGTGTCGTTCCGCGTGCATCGAAGACCGAGATCGTCGGCGTGATCGATGGAGCCCTAAAGATCCGTCTGAAAGCGCCGCCCGTTGACGGAGCAGCGAACGAAGAGCTGATCCGATTCCTGGCAAAAGTGCTCGATATTCCGCGGCGTTCGCTCTCTATAACTTCAGGCGAGCATTCGCGTCTGAAGACGGTCCTTGCGGTTGAAACGCCCGTTGAAACGATCCAGGCCCTTCCGGGCGAAGCCTGACGGAATGTGATATCCTAACGCCCATAAACGTCTTTCCGGAAGCAAAAAAATTCTTCTTCATCTCGACGAATTGCGACGATTTTTGTAGAGTATTTCTTTATTTATGTCAGGACATTCCAAGTGGCACACAATTAAGCACAAGAAGGGCGCGCTCGATGCAAAACGCGGCAAGATCTTCACAAAGCTGATCAAAGAGATCACCGTTGCGGCACGCACCGGCGGCACCGGCGACCTTGATTCGAACGCACGCCTTCGCAAGGTGGTAACCGACGCAAAGGCCCAGAATATGCCGAACGACACCATCGACCGCGCCATCAAACGCGGCACGGGCGAACTCGAAGGTGCGTCATACGACGAGGTCGTTTACGAAGGCTACGGGCCGAACGGCGTCGCCGTCATGGTCGAAGGCCTGACCGATAACCGCAATCGCACCGTCGCCGAAATACGGCACATCTTTTCAAAGAACGGCGGCAATATGGGCGAGTCCGGCTCGGTCGGCTGGATGTTCGACAAGAAGGGTTACATCGTCGTCGATAAGGCTGCAAAAAGCGAGGAAGAACTCTTCGAGATCGCGGTCGGTGCCGGCGCGAACGATATGCAGGACGAAGGCGATGTATTTGAAATTTTCACGGCACCTGAGAATTTTGACGCCGTTGCCGATGCGATCAAGGCCGCTGGCATCGAACCTCAGGCCGCCGAACTCTCAATGATCCCGCAGAACTACATCAAGCTTGAAGGAGCAGACGCCAAGACGATGATGAAACTCTACGACGCCCTCGACGACAACGACGACGTCCAAAAGGTCTGGGCAAACTTCGACATCGACGAAAGCGAGATGGAATAGGGCGAGGTTCGATCTGAACCTTACCGGCGGTGGTCAAATAACAGCTCCAAACGTAATGCGGTGGCCGTCGGGTGTGCGGACGCTGAATTCACGAAGGCCCCAGGGTTTGTTTGCGATCCGGTGAATTATATCGGCCTCGCGTGTTTGCAGTTCTTCGTAAACCTCATCGACATTTTCAACCAGGCAATGTGCGAAGTATGAATGGTCACCGGTCTCGTGCGCCCAAAGCGCGTCGGAGCATTCACCGAGCATTACCTTGAAGTCACCAAACATGAGGAACTCCCATCCCGGCACCGTAAAGTTCCTTTCGAAGCCGAGTTTGTCGATAAAGTATGCAGCCGAGACCGCAAGGTCCTTGACTGCCAAAACGTGGTGCGTGTGAACAACCTTGCGTTCCATAATTTCTTACAACCGATAGCACTTCTCGAACAGCCTTCTGCCGCTCCAAACCAACTATAGATAACTCAACGCCCAGTGCTTGTTGCGTTTCTTAAGGTCTGCCCACCACGCGCAAAACGGATATATGATCACAAGCCCGGCGATCCACGCAGCATAGGCCACCCAGCCTTCGATCGCCATGGTGTTACACTCTACGCCGTTCCGAAACGCAGTCGCGAACGTTCCTTTGCCTTTGCAGCTTCGATCTCACGATCACGCGCCGGTGCGGTCGTCACGAGAGAATTCAGCATCTCCTGTGCCGCGGCTGCGACACGTTCGACCGCAAGATCGAACGCCTCTTCGTTTGCTTTCGACGGCTTGTTCATTCCCGAAAGCTTTCTGACAAACTGAAGGGCGGAGGCAGCGACCTCGTCCGTCGTCGCCGGCGGATCGAAATTATATAGCGTCTTTATGTTCCTGCACATTGCCTATTCCTGCCTCAAATACCATTCCTTTCGGATCAGGCCGTCCGTGATCTCGTATATCACCGTTCCGAAAAACTCGATAGGCTTACCGTCGGCCGTGCCTGATACCTTTTCTTTGTCGATCACGAACTTGCCGTCAACAATGCGGCTGACGATCTCGACCTTTAGCTTCATCCCGGGTTCCAGCACCCGTGCGAATTTCTTTCGGACCGCATCGTGACCTTGCAGGATCACTTCGCCGCTTGGGAGTGCATATGCGATGGAGTCCGGGCTATACGCCTTAAGGATACCGTCGAGGTTTCGCGCGTTGTACGCATCGACCAAAGATTGTGCCACTTGCTCAGGCGATCTCGCTTGAGTTTGCGTCTGAGCGGCGGCGGAACTCGCGGCCGCAAACAGACAAACGATACCCAATACCAACATCATAATGCTTCGAAGGTTCATAGATCTTATGCTTCTCCAGATTAGTTCAAGGCTTGTCCCGGACCGGCCCAATGGCCCCGGGGCAAACAACTCTTTATTATCATCATTTACGGCTCGTTGTTCCACGCTTTCAGAAAATTCCCCGGTTAGTTGACACAACATTTGTTGTGCGGTCATAGATAAGTATATCACGCTTGTCAACCCCCTAAAATTTGATATATGAGGTCGACCGCAAAAATAAGGGAGAATCGGGGCCGTATTACCCGCATTGACGGATCTTCTTGGGGGCGTTTGCCGCCGCCGCTTAGATCTTGTCAACAAACTCGCGGGTGACCCGTGCCATCTCGGCGAAAACGTCTTCGGCCGAGGTTCGCGTGCGTTTCAGCGTCTTGTAGGAGTGGTTCGCCGTATCGATCTTGTGCAGAACTGCCTTCTTCCCAAGACCTTTGATGACAGGTTCGAGCAGATCGAGGGTAGCAAGTTCGTCCCGCGTGCCGGAGAGAAAGAGCATCGGTATCTTGATCGCGGCAAGGTGTTCAGCTCGTTTTGTGTCGGGCCTGCCGGGAAGGTGCAGCGGAAACGAGAAGAGCACGAGGGCCGCGACGTTTTCAAGCGGCGTCTCTGATTGTGCGGTCGTCGTCATTCGCCCGCCGAACGAATGCCCGCCGGCGAGAAGCGTCAGATCAGGGGCGGCAGCATGCGCTGCCCGGACCGCATTTCGTATCGTCTCGACGCAAACCGCTGCTGAATTCCGATAGGTGCCGTGTTCCGAATATGGAAAGTTATAGCGAAAGGTCGCGATCCTTTGCTCGGCGAGAGCTTCGGCGATCGCAGCGAGCGTCGCGTGCCGCATATTCGTGCTCGCTCCGTGACCGAGCACAAGCAAATGCGTCGCGCCTTCCGGCCGCATCAGCAAAGCCGAAACTTCGCCTTTTTCAGGTGCGGCGAGAAATTTTTGCTCTTCCGTTTGGCTAATAGCTTCTTGCTTTCTTTCCACACGCTTTGTTTACTTCAGCGTGGCATCTAGTGAGATCTCGGCCGCGGCAAGGACCTTCGATACAGGACAGTTTGCCTTTGCAGTTTCAGCGATCTGCTGAAATTCATCGTTCGAGATACCGGGCACTTCGGCGACCGTAACGAGCTCGATCTTCGGTATCGCAAAGCCCTCGCCCTGTTTTTCGATATAGACGCTGGCCTTCGTCTCGATGCTCGTCGGCGTAAAACCTGATTTGCCGAGAATAAGCGAGAACGCCATCGAAAAACAGCCGGCGTGCGCCGCCGCGATCAACTCCTCGGGATTCGTCGCCTTCGTATCATCGCCAAAACGCGAATTAAAAGAATAAGGCCCCTCGAACGCGCCGCTGCCAAGCTTTACGCTGCCGCTGCCCTCCGTGACACTGCCATTCCATCTTGCTTCCGATGTTCTTTTGATAGACATAATTACTCCTTGTAAATCCAATTATCGCCCCTTTTATCGTCTGCGATAAACCTCGCGCCGATGCCCGACCTTAATGACTAGTACGACGAGGCGATCTCCTATGATCTCGTAGATCAGCCGATACGCGCCTACCCGGATCCTATAGACATTCTCCGCACCCTTCAGCTTCTTGACCAGGAGCAGTTCCGAGAATGGGCTGATCGAAAGCAGTTGCAATGCGTCGATAAACTTCTCACGCACTTTCGCCGAAAGCCGAAGAAACTCCTTTTCCGCACTCTTGACGAACTCAACGGTATAGGCGGCCATTTAACCCTTTCTCTTTTTGACCTTTTTGAGCACGTCCTCCAGCGAAACTCTCTCTTCGTTCCGCCGATTCTTGTACGCCTCGAGATCGATCTCATTCTCGATCTGCTCAACCAAAGCCTGCTCGATCAAATGGCGCAGCTTTATCCCTCGCTCTTTGCAATACTGCGTGATCGCTTTTTTAACGCGGGCATCGATGATTGTTGAAAGCGTTGCCGTTTCACTCATATTCTTTAATTATAATGAAAAATAATTATTTTGCTAGCCACGTAGCTGAAGAAGAGCGTCGTGCTGCAAATGGCCTATAACTACGCCGGTCCCATTTGCGAAGCGTTGATCACTTTGCCGCGTCGGATCATTCGGGCCGAAAGTTCTTCTTCAAGCCTTGCCACACTTCGCTGTATTCGTGCTGCAGCTGTGCGGTTTCCATTGCGAACCTTGTCGGTCGGATGATGTAACGCGATTCGAACATAAAGGCCATTGTGCCTGCGAGTTTTTGCGGCGCAAGGTCGGAATTCGAAGCCTTTTCGAATGCGTCAAGGTCAGGACCGTGGGCTGACATCTGATTGTGGAGCGAGCCGCCGCCCGGCACAAAACCTTCTTCCTTGGCATCGTATTGTCCGTAAACGAGGCCCATATATTCGCTCATCGTGTTGCGGTGATACCACGGCGGCCGGAATGTATCTTCGGCGACGAGCCAGCGGTCGGGAAAGATCGCGAAGTCGCAATTTGCAACGCCCGGTTCACCGGACGGCGATGTAAGCACGGTAAAGATGCAAGGATCCGGGTGATCGTAAGAGATCGAGCCGATCGTATTGAACCGGCGAAGGTCGTACACGTACGGGACGTTGTTGCCATGCCACGCGACGACGTCCAACGGCGAATGATCCGACTCGCACGACCAGAGGTGTCCGCCGAATTTTGCAACGATCTCACATTCGGTCTCTTTATCTTCGTACCACGCAACGGGAGTGTTGAAATCGCGTGCGTTCGCAAGGCCGTTCGAACCGATCGGCCCAAGTTCCGGCAGACGAAACTGCGGGCCGTAATTCTCGCAGATGTATCCGCGAAGCTGTTTGTCGTCCGGATGCGGTTCGATCTTGAACCGAAGGCCGCGAGGAATGCAGACGATCTCACCGGCTCCCGCCTGTAAATACCCAAGCTCGGTAAAGAATCCGATACGCCCTTTCTCGGGAACAAAAAGCATTTCGCCGTCGGCATTGTAAAAATAGCGATCGCCCATGCCCTTGTTGAATGCGTAGATGTGCACGGCGATACCGGCCTGGCCAAAAAGGTCACCGTTGCCGGCGATGGTAGTGATGCCGTCAACAAAATCCGTCGGCTCGGCAGGGATCGGCAGCGGGTCCCAACGAAGCTGGTTGGGCGTCGTCACAACCTCATCGAACGGCGAGGAAAGGAACATCGACGGCTTCGTCGATGGGTGCACTTCCTCATAACGCACGAACGGCTTGTGCAGAACGCTCGGCCGAATGCGGTACTTCCAGGTGCGTCGATTCTGCGCACGCGGGACGGTAAACGCCGTCCCGGAAGACTGCTCTGCATAAAGTCCGAGCGGCGCCTTTTGCGGCGAATTCCGCCCGACGGGCAACGCCCCCTCGACCGCCTCGGTCGCAAACTCATTGCCAAAACCCGTATTGTATTTCGGTGTCATAAGATCGTTGAATTACCTTGAGATGAATAATGGCCGCAAGCAAAACTTTATTGCCATTGTAGGCCCCGGATCCACAATCGCTGTTTGCCCAAGATTAACACAGGCTCTGAGAATTTTCCCGCGAATATACTGAGCGATAGAACACAAAAGCGGGGAGACTGCCTGATCGCTGATGGCAGCTACGGTTCTCGCCGCATTTTGCATTCGTCGATCCCGAGCCCGAATCCATCCTTGACGTATTTGACGGTGGAAAAGCCGAATTTCTTGTAGAAGCCTTCCGTGTGCTGTGAAGTGCCAATGGTGAGCGGCAGTCCTGGATATTTTTGACAAGCCAATTGGATGCGAAACTCCGTCAGTGCCTTTCCTAAACCGGTCCCGAGGTGGTCCGAGCGGATCATTCCCCAACAGAGAGAGACCGTTGGCGGCACGAGATCGTTGTAGGCGATGCCGCCAGCCCCGACGACCTCGCCGTCCAACTCAACAACGTAATAGTCATCGACCCAATCGGTCTTTAGAAAGTCACGAAGACCCTGTTCCTCGGACTCAGCAAAATACTTCGGGATGTTCGAGCGGAAGACCGCGATCACTGCGTCGAGGTCATTCGGCCGATAAGGACGAATATTCATTGTCATTCGAATCGAAAAAAGGATCAGCCACGAATGCACGAATTCCAGATATCGCCGTATTCATGCACGCGTGGCATTTTTACCTGATCGCTGATTCTAGAGATTGCCTCTGCGTCTTTGCTCTTCCTCGATCGATACGAACAGCGCTTTGAAGTTGCCTTTGCCGAAGCCTTTGCAGCCTTTGCGCTGCAGGATCTCGAAGAATACGGTCGGACGGTCCTCGACGGGTTTCGTAAAGATCTGGAGCAGGTAACCTTCGTCGTCGCGGTCAACGAGAATGCCGAGTTTCTTGAGGTCCGCGATATCTTCGTCGATCTCGCCGACGCGCTCCGGTATCTCTTCGTAATATTCATCCGGCACACGTAAGAATTCGATGCCGTTATCCTGGAGTTTTCCGACCGTGTGAAGGATGTCGCGGCAAAGAAGCGCAATGTGCTGTGCCCCGGCCGAACGATAAAAATCGATATACTCCTGGATCTGCGACTTTCCGCCCTTGCCTTCGGCAGGTTCATTGATCGGGAATTTGATATTGTGCTGGCCGTCGCTCATCACGATCGACATCAATGCCGAGTATTCGGTCGAGATGTCCTTATCGTCGAACGTGATGTAACGGTGAAAGCCCATCACATCCCGATAGAAATCGCACCACTCGCTCATCGTGCCGAGCTCGACGTTGCCGACGATATGATCGACGAGCATGATCCCGGTCGAATCACCTTCGACATTCTGTTCCTTAAAACCGGGAAGGAACGGGCCGGAATAATTGTGGCCGTTGTTCGTGTTGTAAGAGATAAGGGAGTGGATCGTGTCACCGTAGGTTCCGATCGCGGCGTGACGGACCGACCCATTCTCATCCTTTAGATCGTGCGGTTCGATGATGGCACGAGCACCGCGTCTGACGGCCTCGTTAAAGGCGTGATCCGCATCCTCGACATAGAAGGCGATGTCTTTTACGCCATCACCGTGCTGCTTGATGTGCTCGGCCGCAGGATGCTCCGGGCTGAGCGGCGTCGTCAGGACGAAATTGATATTCGTCTGCTTCATCAGGTAGCTAGTCGTCTCGCGATTGCCGGTCTCAAGGCCCGAATACGCCGCACGCGAAAAACCAAATGCCTTGCGATAATAAAACTCCGCCTGCTTCGCATTGCCGACGTAAAACTCAACGTGATGTATCTTCTTTAATCCCAGTGGGTTCTTCTGTTCTTCCATGATCCTTTATCTATTTCTTAGCTGCGAAATTTGCCCCGCGTCTCCGATTTAATCTACTTCAAGCCGTAGTAGCTGCCGGCAAGTACTTCCTTAAAGTCCGCGAGGAACTTTTCTTTGCCGGGTTTTGCCTTTGGCCAGACCATATCAAAATACGTCCAGGCGAGGTCTTCGTGGCCGGTGAAGATAAGGTCGATCATCTCGCTCCAGAACGCATCTTCAAAATCCATCGATTGTTCAGTGTATGGGTCATTAGAGATCTTTGCGCGTGCCGCCGCGGCCTTTTTCTTTAGAGCGGCCATGCTCGGCGCAGGTTTTTTCATCAAGGCAAAATTCGGTTTCGCCTCTCCGTTCTTGAATTCGAGAATAACGGACGGCATTGGTGAACCGGCGAACGACATATTCCAATACGCCCACGCGTTGTCCGCTGTCTCAAATAACAATCCGCCCGAGGCTGCCTTTCGGATCGGCATCATGCCGGCATTGCCGGTGGCAACTTCACGGATCGCGACGGGTCCTGCTTTTGGAAGTTCAATAAAATAATAGGTCGTGCAGCAATGTGCTCCGCCCGAATAATATTCGATCATCACATCCGGATCGCCGTCGTTTGTCTTGTCCGGAGTGTTGTCAATTAGAGCGGCGGCTCGCTTTTCGTCGGCAGTCGCATCCTTTCCAACACTACCCGTGAACGAATAGCCCATAACCGGTGAGCTGTAATCGCTGTGAAGAATATTCTTGAGCGCACCGCCTTTTTTGACGAGCACGAAAGAATCTCCCGGGTTGGTTTCGGTATCGGGCACGTCAACGAGCTGTACCTCATAACCTGCAGCCTTCCGTGATGCCTTTACCGTTCCGTTAACGGGCATTGTGAACGTATTGCCATAGGTTAAGGCAGCCTTCTGTGTATTCTTTTGTTCAGCTTTCGGGTCGATAAAGAATCTTATAGAGTAAACGCCCTCTTTTGGCGCAACGAAGTACGCCGCCTTTTCCCAGCTCGAATCTCCCTTCAGCTGAACCTTGCCCGTGCCGTCAGTGATCTCGTAAAGAAAGGAGCTGTCATCACTCGATTTCCAAAGAAACTGCGCGAATCCGCCGTCCGAAAGGTAGACGTTAAACCTCGCATCTCTTTCGGGTGTGACAGTGAAGTCAACCTTTGCACCGGGCGCAAGCAGCGGCTCTACCTCCTGTCCGAACGCTGCGGACACCGCCACGAGGCTCAGCAACCCTGCGATCATCAACACAAAAAACTGTTTTCTCATATTCCGTTATACCTTGACTGCCAAATTCTAAATCTAAAAACGCTGCAGATCGCCCTTGAACTACAAACTCGCGATATATCTTTTTGTCACTTCTTTTAGCTCCGCATACGACGGGATCACGTAGAGGATCGGCTGCATATCGCTGTAATTGTATGGCGTGTTTATAACGGCCTCAAGGTCGAAAGGACGACGTTCGACGTTGTCTGAGAACGCATTTTCGAGTTCTCCGAACGACGACAAGAGTCCGGCACCGTATGCCTTGATGCCTCCCTCGTGTTCGACAAGTCCAAATTCGACCGTGAACCAATACAGGCGTCCGAGTTCCTCGATCTGCTTGTCCGTCGCCCGTTGCGCACCCTCGCCGATCGACTGTGAAAAATCCACAAAGTTCGGGTTAGTGAACATCGGGATATGTCCGATCGATTCGTGCACGACATCTGGTTCGGGCGTATAATCCGGCCGCGAATGATGACGTATGTACTGCGTCGAGAGCATAACGCGATACGCAAGCCACGACAGGAAACCGCGCGTCTCAACAAGTCCCTCGATCGGAGCGAGCCGAAAGCCCGTGAGGTCCTTCAAACGCCGGTTCATCTCCGTCAATTGCGGGATCCGCTCACTTGTGATTCCGAGATCACGCTTTGCCTTTAGATAGAACGGCGAAGCATGCTTTTCGTGCAGTTCCTCCAGACGGGTCGCAACATGACGCCAAATACCTTGCTCCTGCTCGGTGTATTCAACATCCGTGACCTCGCCCGTCTCGCGAAAATGCTTCGCAAGCGACGCAATGTAGTCGCGACGTTTTCGATATTCCGGGTCATTTGCACCGGGATGATCGAGATGAAGCTCGTTGATGTTTTCAAATTTGAGATCGCGAAATTCGGGGAGTTCTTTCGCGTTCGAGGGAGCGCTGTTTGCGCCAAAGTCGGCATCAGTCGAAGTCGCAGCAGTTTCAGTCAAGGCCATGATCTTTTGATTCCTCCCGACAGGTTTGTGCCGCCATAAAACGATCAAGGCGGCGTTGTTTGTCCTAAATAATCTATTTTAATCGATACTATAGGAATTTTGAATGAGATTTATATTGTCAGAACGGCTCTAAACTTCAGTTCGTTAGGTTTCACGACGGTGTTGCCTTAGAATCAAAGGCAATGCTTGATGAGATCGACCAAAAGATCATCCACATCCTTCAGGAGGATGCACGTACGAGCTACGCCGAACTCGGGCGTCAGGTCGGCCTAACGACGCCCGCCGTGATCGAGCGCGTGCGAAAACTTGAGGACGCGCACGTCATCACGGGCTATCAAGCCGTTATCGACACGGCGCGAGTCGGCCTGCCTATTCTTGCTTTTGTGAGGATGAGCATCACGGGAGTTGATTACAGCCACATCATCGAGGTCGCGACGAGTTCAAATGAGGTTCTTGAATGCCACCGAGGCACGGGCGAAGATTCTTTTATTATGAAGATCGCCGTATCTTCCGTCGAACATCTACAGGATGTGATCGACCGCCTGACACCCTACGGCATCACAACGACGACCATCGTCCTCTCATCACCGGTAAAGAAACGAACGATCGAGATCAAATAGAGGGTAAGATCAGGAACGACGGAGAATTTGACTAAATTCTCTCGCAGGCGCCCCATCTTCGTTCATTCAACCCGGAAATCAGCGACCCTGACCACAGGTCACGGGACTCGTTGTAAGATCTATCGAGTTCCCGATCAATGTTCGGGAGCAGTTGTAGAAGGACCCGCTGCGTTCGGTTGATGCAGACAGTTCATAACAATCCGCGGGACAGAGCGGTTTCCCGGCTGTGGAATTTCCATTTGAAGGAACGATACCCAGAACATTGGCAGTTGGGGAAGCGTCAAGTGGCAGGATCATCGTATATTCAAACGCTTTACCTTCGGCATTAAACTTCCATGTGACTTCCACCCCGTTGTTCTGAGCATCCACAGGTACCGTGGTGTTCAGTTCGCCTTGTGATCCTGCCGATTCAGGGTTCAGCTTTTGCCTGGCAGTGACCTGTTCCCCGCGCAGGATATTAATCGCCCTGCCGTCTGCACCACGAATTATCGTCAGCGGACAGATCACAAGATCGAGCGTTGGTATCTTGCCGGTAACAAGGAATTTGACCGTGGCCTGTTGTGCGTTTGACCGTTCGGTGATGGAAGTTAGGGAGTAAGAGTCAGGCATGGTGCCGTCATGCTGTTTTGTTACAGCGGCTTTCCACGTGTTGTAGGCATTTGTTAAGGCCAGTGACTGGCCGTTAGCGGTCATGCAGGCGCCCACGATAAGGAATGCGAGCAAGAGGGTGAACCGTGTTTTCATGGTCATAGGAGATCTCCTTTTGTGATTTTTGCAATGGTGCTTGCGGTAACTACACACGCGCAAAGACGGGCAAAGTTCCCCTTCTGAAACTATGCGTTCCAAGCAACCTGGCTTTTGAGGCGCATTATCGTTCGTTCGAGGCCGATCGTCTCGAAGACCGAAAGCATCGACGGCCCGACAGCGACGCCGGTCAGCAAGGTGCGGGCGCCGTTCATAATTACGCCAAGCTTTGTGCCTTTTTCCTCCGCAAAAGCTTTTACCTCTGCCTCGATGTTGGCTTCAAAGAATCGGTCGGCGCAGCACGCATCCGTCAGCGGCAGACTGTCGGGTTTCTCCTCGGCCAATGCGTGTCCGACCTCGCCCAACTCTGATTCAAACCGTGCGGCAAGCTCGGGCAGCCATTCGCGCAGTTCTGGAAATTTGGCAAGGTTCTTTGCGACAGCGGCCGGATCGAAATCGTAATCCTCGCTGAAATATGCCCTGCCCTGCGACGAGAAATCCTTTAGCGTAAAGAATCGTGCTCGGATCAGATCGACGGTGCGAACGAACCAGTCGTGCGAGCCGTGCGTCGGTCGGTCGATCGCGATCGATTCCGGACGCTCGCCGATCTCGGTTCCCGCCTCGAACTCCTGGCTCTTTGTCGAAGAGATCGAGGTCTGCAACGCACGCCCATCCGGTGCGTACTCCTCGCGCCAAAGCTTGTTTGCCTTTAGCTCATTCTTTACAAGCGGCAGGAGATCGCTGAGCGGCATCGTGCGAATGTATTCCGCGTTCATCCAGATCGCTTTGTCGTCGGTCCAACGCTTCGGATCGCCCTCGTGAAAATTGAAGGCGGCGTTCGAGCGATGAATGCCCTCGAGCGAGAATTTCTTTATCAGCTCATCAAGCGAATAGATCTCTTTCTCTTCGCCTGCGGACCAGCCGAGCAGTGCCAGGAAATTTCGGAATGCGGCTGCAACAAAACCTGCGTCACGATACGTCGTCATAGAAACGACCTCGCCGTGCTTGCGTTTTGAGAGCTTACCTTTATTCGGCGCCATTATGAGCGGCAAGTGCGAAAAACGCGGCGGTTCGACGCCCAACGCCTTATAGATCAGCAGCTGTTTGTGCGTATTGGTGAGATGATCCTGACCGCGGATGACATCCGTAATGCCCATTTCGATGTCGTCGCAAACGACCGCGAGGTTATAGAGCGGATGCCCGTCCGAACGAAGCAGTACGAGGTCCTCCGTTTCAGAATAGTCACGCTCCTGAAGGCCGTAAACGCCGTCCTCAAAAGAGGTCTTGCCTTCGACGGGCACCTTCAAACGGATCGCGAAAGGTTCGCCCGCGGCGGCACGTGCATCTGAATCTTCCTGCGAAAGCTCGCGATACGGATTGCTGCGGAAATCCTTGTCACCGCCCTGCTGACGTGCGCGTTCCTTGATCGCATCCTTTACGTTCGCGTCGTTCGGCTCGGCCTTCGGCGTGAAATCGCGGTATGCCTTGCCTTCATCAAGGAGACGAAGCGCTGCCGCTCGATGTTTGTCTGCGTTGTTCGACTGAAAGACGATCTCTTCGTCCGGAGCAAACCCAAGCCATTTCAGGCCCTCAAGGATCGAGCGCGTCGATTCATCCGTCGAACGCGCTAGGTCCGTATCCTCAATACGCAGCAGGAACTTGCCGCCTGTGTGACGTGCGTAAAGGTAATTAAAAAGGGCGGTTCTCGCCGAACCAATATGAAGATAACCCGTCGGCGACGGGGCAAATCTAACTCTTACGGTCATAAACAAATAGTTTCCCCGAATGCACCACCGAACGCAAAGACGAAGCTCGTCGTCCGCCGCGGGCCGCACGTGGGTCAGCGGATAAAAACTTGGTCCGTCATGCCGTCAGAGATTTTACGATCTTTTGAATGCGGCGAAGGCGCGTTTCGGCTTGTTTGGCGGATTCGACGGTGCGTGCGTGCTCTTTTTTCGTCGTGTAGGAGAGCTTTTCCCAGTTCGCGAGGCCGCCGGGGACAGTTTTGAGCGCTTTTGCGAGATCTTTTGGGAGTTCGACGGTTCTTTCGGCTTCATCGCGCCACAATGTAATTACAATGCGCTCACCGGCGGCTATTCCCGCTCGTTTTCGATACTCTTTTGGGGTACCGACCATGTATCGGCCGCCCATTCGGCAGATCGTTGTGCGGTATTGCTCACCGTTTATCTCAATTACAACCGGCACGCGTTTCTTCCCGAACACCTTTTCGACATCGAACGGAATGACAATGCCCGCGGCATCCATTGTCGAATGTCCTTCGAGCTCGGCTTCGAATGTTTGTTTGTCAGCCATAATTCCCCTAAAATCGATTGTTCGTTTATCGAAATCTAGCAGAAGTTGTTATGGCAGACAAAATTCGAAAGGCCGTGTTCCCGGCGGCGGGCTTGGGCACAAGATTCTTACCGGCGACAAAAGCATCGCCAAAAGAGATGCTTCCGCTCGTCGATAAGCCCTTGATACAGTATTCGGTCGAGGAAGCGGTTGCTGCCGGCGTCGAATCGCTGTTGATCATCACCGGCCGCGATAAGACGGCGATCGAGAATCATTTCGATATTTCCTTCGAACTCGAGGAACTCCTTAGGGAAAAGAATAAGGCCGAGCTTTTTGAGCAGGTGCGGGCAATATCCGATATCGCGCGTATCAGCTATACGCGGCAAAAGCAGGCTCTCGGCCTCGGCCATGCGATCTATCAGGCGAAGGATTTTGTTGGTGACGAGCCATTTGCGGCCTTACTTGCGGACGACGTTATTGATGCGGAGCGGCCGGCCCTTGCGCAGATGATCGACGTCTACGAGCGTTATGACGCGCCGGTCATCGCGACGATGCAGGTCGAGGGCGAAGCGATCTCGCGTTTCGGCGTGATAGATGCGGACGAGGTCGAACCCGGCGTTTTTCGGATCAAAGGAATGGTCGAAAAACCTGCCTACAAGGACGCTCCCAGCGACCTTGCGATCGTCGGAAGATATATCTTCACACCGGACATTTTTGCCGCCATCGAAGAGACACAGCCGGGCTCAGGCGGTGAGATACAGATCACCGACGCAATGGCAAAACTGCTCGCCAAACGGCCATTCTACGCTGTCCGTCTTGAGGGCACTCGTCACGACGCGGGCGACAAGCTCGGCTTCCTGATCGCGACGGTCGCTTACGCGCTGAAAAGGCCCGACCTTGGGCAGGCTTTTCGCGAGCATCTGCGCTCGCTCGACCTTTAGCTTTCAAGCCAAGCATGGGCGCACGCAAACTGTGGTATTCTAAGGGCATTTCACGGTTCGGAGCTTCCGGCGTTAGAGCCTTTTTTCAATGCAGTTTCGCGATATTTTGACAATAGCAACTTTGCGCAATCTGGTTGATATTGCGCTCGTCTTCGCCATTGTCTATGTCGTCATAAAGCTCCTTCGCGGCACGCGTGCAGTGCCGACGGTGATCGGGCTCGTTTTCCTCGCAATTCTCTACTGGATCGCTGTCGATCAGGATCTTTTTACGCTCGAGTTCGTACTGCGATACGCGGTCGTCTATATCGGCTTTGCGATCATCGTGCTTTTCCAGTCCGAGATCCGGCAGGCGCTGATGTATTTTGCGAGCCGCCTGCGAATACCGATAAAGAAACAACGCGGCCAATTCGGCGGCAGCGTGTATGACGAGATCGTCCTTGCGCTGACAACGCTCGCGAGTGAGAAGGTCGGGGCTTTGATCGTCATCGAGCGCAATGTCGGCCTTAGAAACTTTATTGATGCGGGCCTGCAGCTTGATGCGCGAGTAAGCTACGATCTGTTGGTAACGATCTTCAACCCTTCGACGCCGCTGCACGATGGTGCCGTTGTGATCCAGCACGAGCGGATCGCGGCCGCGGCAGTTTTCCTGCCGCTTACGAAGAATCCCGAGATATCGCGCGAACTTGGTACGCGCCATCGAGCCGCGATCGGAATTACGGAAGGTTCGGACGCGATCTCGCTCGTCGTCTCAGAAGAGACCGGGCTGATCTCGTACATCGAGTCGGGCAAGATCCTGCGCAACCTCGATCCGAAACAAATGAAGAAGCTTCTCCTCGAGGCGATGGATATTCCCGTCGCAGAACCTCGCCGCGAGGCCATGACGCTCGCCGAAAGCGAAAGGGATGCAAGTGTAGGATAAAGATGCCGCGAGAAGGAACACGAAAACCCGATCCGACGGTCGCTTTCGCAAAGAACATTTTGCGCAAGGTTTTTGTCGAAGATTGGCACCTGAAACTGCTCGCCCTTGGGATCACGCTTGCACTTTGGTTTGCGGTTACGGGCCTTAGCAAGCCGATGACGGCAAGGTTCAGCAATGTGCGCCTTTCGATGCGAAGCTCCGACAACACGATCACGGATTCCGAGATAAACACGATCGACCTTGTATTGAGCGGCGATGCGCGAAAGATAAATCAGATCGATTCGCTGTCGGCATCCGTCGATCTGAGCGGCCTGCAGCCTGGCGAAAGGACCGTCACGCTTACGCCTGCAAACGTATTCGTGCCCTTGCCCGCAGGCGTGAAGATCGACGACATTTGGCCGAACCGCGTGCAGGTAAAACTTGAGCGCGTCGAAGAAAAGGACGTTCCGGTGAAGATCGAGACGACCGGCGATCTTGGAGCGAATCTCGAGGTCTATTCGCGTACCGCCACTCCGTCGCGCATAATGGTTCGCGGCCCCGAGAGCGTTCTTGATAAGCTGGAGTCTATCTCGACCGAGAAGATCGACCTCAAGGGCCGCACGGGAGATTTCACCGTGACGCAGCCGCTTGCTGTTACGGATTCGAAAGCGACGATCCAACGCGGCGACGTTTCGGTCACGTTTCGCATCGGAGAAAAGCGCATCGAGAAGGTGTTTGTTGTACCGACCGGGCACGGCAAGAATGTTCGCGTCGTGCTCTACGGACCGGCGAGCCTGCTGCAAAAGCGCAAACCCGATGAGCTTAAGATCGCTGGTACCGAAGAGGCTCCTGAGGTCACACTGCCTGCCGATATGGTGAATTCCGTCGTCGTCAGATCCACAAAGATCCTCTAACGTTCCCTTGCCGATGTCATCTTTAATTGCGAAATTCGACCGCCTTGCCGGCCTGGACACCGGAAGCAAGAAGGCTTTGTGGCTCGGGCGGATCGCCTTTGCGTTCCTTGCGATAATGGTCGCGGCGGCACCGCACTCGATCGCGGCGACGCAGATCGCCTGGGGCTGCGGAACGCTCGCGACCGTTGCTCGTTTCGTCGTGACCAGGCAGAAGCCGCGTCTAAGGCCGCTCGATGTCGCGTTTATCTTGTATTTTGCGTGGTCGGTCGTTAGCGGTGTCTTCTCATACGAACCTGCGGTCTCGCTCGATCAACTGCGCGGAGTTGCTCTCTTTCTCGTCTTCTATTTTGCGATCTGGAACCTCCGAAATGTGAAGGCCGCATGGTTCCTTGCGATCTTGATGATCGTCTCATGCACCGTAAATCTGGTGTGGACACCGGTCGAAAGGTATTTGGGCCGCGGCGTTGAAGTTTACGGCCTTGCGCCGGACGGGCCGCTTGCGAAAGCACTGCTTTACGATGGCGATACGCTACTGCGGGCCGACGGCAGAAAGCTTCACACGCCCGAGGATATACTCAACGCTCTCGAACAGAACGAGAGCGTGCGTGTGCTGTTTTACAGGCCGGATTTTGAGTATGCGGTGACCGTCAAGCGTGCGGATCTTCTGCCCGGAAGTACTGCGGAGCAGCGGCTTGGTTTTACGAGTTGGGGAAAGAGCCACAATTGGCGTTCGCAAGGCTTTTACAACCATTACGTCACCTACGCGGAGATGCTTCAGCTTATCGCCGCACTTATCTTCGGGCTGATCGTCGCAAATATTGGTCGGCGAAGGGAACCTTCAGTCGAACAGGTTTCTATACCCTCCCGGCTTGGGATGTTCCTTTCCTCAACACCGTTTCTCGCTGCGGTTCTCGCCCTCGCCTGCCTCGCACTTCTCTTTACCGTCACGCGTGCCTCGCAGCTCGGATTCATGGTCGCGGCATTCGTGATCGTACTCTTATCGGCGAAGAAGAAATTGCTGGTCGCAGGGCTGGTAGTCGCCATTCCGATAATATTCGGAGGGCTCTTGTTTCTGCACGAATCGCGGGATGTCGGCTTCTTTGATTCAAAGGACGATTCGACGAAATACCGTGAGATGATGTGGCGCGACGGCTACCGTTTGCTTACGGAATCGCCAAGGCATCTGCTTGTCGGCGTCGGGATGAACTCGGTCCAGAAGCATTGGCAGGAATGGGGAATGTTCGACAAAGGCTGGCAGCCGCTGGGCCATTTTCACTCCACGCCGGTTCAGCTTGCAGTCGAACGCGGCATTCCGGAGCTTCTCCTCTGGCTGTGTGTGCTGTTTTGTCTTGCCCGGCTGTTTTGGCAAGGCTTACGAGCGGCGCGTGGCGGAGATCACCGTCGATTCGGCGTGCTGCTTGGGGCCTCGGGTGCGTTGGTAGGTTTTACGACAAGTGGACTTGTGCATTGGAACTTGGGCGATGCCGAGGTCGCAATGGTCTTCTTTCTGATAATGGCGTTCGGGTTTGCGGCGGCGAAAGGTGAGCCGGTTGTCACCGAACAAGCCGTAGCCACTCCTGCGGCTTGAGCTCGCCGTGCGGGACAAGGGCTCGCGCCACCTTGTATCTCTTCTTTTCGAATCCGCTCAACGGTTCTTTTCGCATCGTAAGGAACGGGATCATCCGAGAAAGCTTTTTGTAGAGCCGCAGTTTTTGGTCGCGATACTTGGCCGCTTCTCGGGTGTCCTTTAAATACTGTCCCCAACCGATGGAGCCAACAAACCCGCAGGCCCCGAAGTTCGGCGAAAGCAGGATGTGTTCCATCATCACGCGAACGCCGCCGTCGAACTCGTGCAGAACGTCATGCATGGCGACGATCGCTCCGTCGTTCAGATGCGGGCTGAATCCTTCGAGGTCGAGCCGCGTGCCAAGATAGGTGTGATCGCCGTCGATCCAAAGTAGGCGCAGCGGCCGATCCCACGTCTTTGCAAGTTCGTAGGAGAATGTCTGGTGAAGTTCGACGCGGTCGGCAACTCCGGCCGCTTCGATGTTGCGGCGAAAATCGGCGAGCGTGTCTTTCGCACCGCGAAGATCGGGATCGGTCTCGGATGGTGCCGTCATCGGATCGACGGCATATACCGTCTCATCGCCAATAAGCGCCGCCGATCTTGCAAGAACGCACGTCGATCTTCCCTTGAACGAACCGATCTCGAGGATCGCTCCGTCCGCACGCGGTACTGCGGCCAGAAGAGCGAGGAACCGAATTTCTTTTGCCGATAAATGGCCTTCGACCGAATCAATATCGGCCATCAGCTGCTCCACAAACACATCAAAGCCAACCGGAATTTCTTTTGGATACATTTTGTTAGCGACCAACGTTCATAGATACTATTACTCTTGACCGTGGGCTGCAAAAACATCGTTCATGTTGTAGATTCAGCTGGTTCTGTGGGTTCAATATTCGTCCGAAACTAGGAACATTTGCCTGATCGGAGACGTAAACTATCTTGCCAAAGGTCTGTCACGACAATTTTTCAAAACCTATGTATAAAAGATCTGCGATCGTCACTCTTTTTATCGTCTTCACACTTCTTGCCGGCATTCTGCCGAAGCCGATCGCGGCACAAGTTGCCTCTGCGGCGGCGTCTGCCGATCAAGGTGCGAGTCTCGCTGCGATCGAGAAGAAGATCAACGAACGCCGAGAGGCTCTCGGCATTCCGGGAGCCGCTCTTGCGATCGTAAAGGACGGAAAGATCATTTATGCGAAGGGCCTTGGTTATAAGGACTTTGAGAAAAAGATCCCCGCGACCGCAGACACTCAGTTCGCGATCGGCTCGGCAACAAAGGCGTTTACGGCTCTTTCTGTCCTGATCGCGCAGGACGAAGGCAAACTGTCGCTTGATGATTCGCCGAAGAAGTATCTTCCCTATTTCCAGATCGCGGACCCCGAAACGGACAAGAAGATAGTGGTGCGCGACCTGCTGGATCATTCTTCAGGGCTGACGCGAACAGACCTCGCGATGCTCACCGGCCAATTGACGCGAAAGGAGTTGATCGAGGTCGCGGGCCTTGCCAAACCAACCGCGAAGCTGCACGAGAAATTCCAGTATCAGAACATTATGTATGCGGCCGCGGGTGAGATCGCCGCCACCGTCGAGAAGAAGACGTGGAACAACGTGATCAAGTCCGAGATATTCAAGCCCCTTGGAATGGCCAACAGCACAACGTCGATACCGGAGATGACGAAAGCCAAGGATTACTCCTTCGGATACGAATACAATTTTGACACTAAGGCAACGCGGCGTCTCCCCTTAAGGGACATCGGTCCTCCGGCACCGGCCGGGGCGATAAACTCAAGCGTCAACGATATGGCAAAGTGGCTCGAATTCATTCTTGCCGGCGGCGAGGTGAATGGAAAGCGTATAGTGTCGCAAAACGGGTTTGACGAATGGACAAAGCCGCAGATGCCGATCGCAGGGAAAGTTTCTTACGGCCTCGGCTGGTTTATCGAAGATTGGAACGGGCTGAAGGTTCTGCAGCACGGCGGGAACATTGACGGATTCAACGCGATGGTCGCTTTGATACCAGAGAAGAAGCTCGGTTTTGTTCTGCTTACAAATGTCTCCGGTTCGCCGCTTACCGATGAGGCCAGAAACATAGTTTGGAGCGGCCTTTTACCCGACGCGGTCCCGCAAAAGGCTGCAGATACCGCAGCCGCGGCAACATATCCAAAGGTCAGCGCCGATCTCCTTGTCGGCACTTGGGCGACAACAAAAGGCACGCTCAAGACAGAGATCCGAAAGGATGGCGACGAGGTGACGCTGAATGTCCCCGGACAGCAGCCCTATCCGCTCATTGCCCGGCCGGACGGCAGCTTTTCGCTCTCGCCGCTGCCGGACAGCTTTTCGATACGCGCAAAGGTCGATGATGCGGGAAAGGTAGTTGCCCTCTCGCTTGTGCAGCCGCAGGGAACTGCTGAGCTTGTACCTTCCGCTCCGGTCGAGAAACCGGCGATCACTGTCGATGAGCTACACAAGAAACTCATTGCAGCACTCGGCGGCGAGGAGAATTTGCGGAAGATAAGGTCGCGGATCGTCGATGCCGATATTGATTTCGTGAATCAAGGAGTTACCGGCACTGCCCGCAGCTATACGGAGGCTCCGGACAGATCAGCGACCTCAACGAGTTTCTCCGCTCTCGGAAAGGTGATCGGAAAGGCGTATGAATTCTTCGACGGAACAAAGGGTGACGAAGCGACCACTTTTGCTCCGACGGAAAATTGGGCCGGTCTTAAGCTCGATAACGCGCGGATCTCCGCCGATTTTTATTCGGTTCTAAATTGGGACAAGAACTTTTCCTCGATCGAGATACAGTCAAAGGTGAAGGTCGGCGATCAGGAAACATATGCCGTGAAATTCACTCCCAGGAAAGGCACGGAGTTCACCGTCTATTATTCGACGCAGACGTTTCTGCCCGTAAAGCAGGATGCGTTCAACGTTTCGAGCACGAGCACCGTGCGGCTGCCGTATTCTGAGGAGTATTCGGATTATAGAACGGTCGATGGCGTGGTCGTGCCCTATGTTGTCACGACCAATTCGTTGTCGATGGGCAAGATCGTCGTGACTATAAAGGATCTCAAGCAGAATGTTGAGATCGACCCGAAGGTTTTTTCGCACCACGATGTTTCGCTGGACAAAGCGGCGTCACGCTAGGCCGGCAACGCCCATTAGATCAGGCTTGTAGGTCGATTCTGCGTGATCGAAAATATCGTCGAGCTCTTTTTCGACCGAGCCGTGGCCCGGCGGGATCGCCTTGATCGCCGGTTCGAAATTCTGAAAATCGTAAAGCTCGGAATCGAGCAGATGCGATGCCGTGACCTGTGAAAGGGCGGTCATCATCGTCGCCCTGATATATGGGGTCTCTTTAGCCAATTCGCTGACAAGACGCTTGACGCGGGCTCGCTTCATATTTGGCTGCGAACCGCAGAGATTGCACGGAATGATCGGGAATTTTTGCTCTTCGGCGTATTCGACGATCTCCTTTTCGTGAACATAGGCGAGCGGACGAATGATCGTGTTCCGTCCGTCATCCGAACGCAGGATCGGCGGCATCGCCTTTAGCTGCCCAACGTAGAAAAGGTTCATCAGGAAGGTCGCGATAATATCATCAGCGTGGTGGCCGAGGGCGATCTTCGTGCACTTTTCCTGAACGGCCGTCGTGTACAGAATGCCGCGGCGGAGTCGCGAACACAGCGAGCAATACGTTTTCCCTTCCGGAATGTGGGCGGTTACGATCGAGTAGGTGTCTTCCTCGACTATACGATAGTCAACGCCGCGTTCTTTGAGATATTCGGGCAGGACGTGCTCGGGAAAGTCCGGCTGTTTTTGGTCAAGATTGACGGCTAAAATGTCGAATCTGACCGGGGCTCTGCGTCGCACGTCGAGCAGCAGGTCAAGCAGCGTATAGCTGTCTTTTCCACCCGAAAGACAGACCATGACCTTGTCGCCATCCTCGATCATCGAGAAATCGGCGATCGCCTTGCCCATCTTCTTAAGAAGCTTTGTTTTTACCGGAGTCTCTGCTTTCAATTGTACCGACCTCATTTTCCGCCCAAAACGATCTGTTCAAGGCCGAAACTCTATATGTTCCCACGATAATTTAGATAGTTCAACCCGCCAAAAATGTGTGGACATCGTTCAACAAAGGATTTATTATTACTACTTAACGAAATTTTAGGCTCGAGATGGGCTTGAGATCGGCTGTTTTTGCTTTGTTTCCCCGTAAAACGGCATTTTCTTGATCGAAGCGTTTTGTGGAGACGGTCTCATGTCCACAAAGAGAAACGCTTCGTGCATTACGTCAGACGAAATTCCACGAGAGGTACAATCTAATGATCAGAATGGGTCGAAATTCAAAACCCGAGACCGGCGGTTCTTACGGTGAAAGCAGCTCAGTCGAGCCGGAGGCACCATACCGCTACCAGACAGAGTCGCCACAGGTGGGGATCCGCGGCGGGGCGATCTCGGACAGTGACGCTATGGCAAGAGATATCAAGGAGGGGCGGCTCAGCGGGTTCGTTGGGCACGGGACGACACTTACGGGAGAGACTGAGTTCCACGCGATGCTTCGCGTTGACGGGCATTTGATCGGCACCGTCACATCCGAAGCGGGCACGCTGATCGTCGGCACGAACGGCGTCGTCGATGCCAATGTTTCGGTCGCCGCGGCGATGATCAACGGGACCGTGAACGGCGATGTCATCGCGAGCGAGAAGCTTCAGCTTGGCCGTACGGCTCAGATAATCGGCAATATTCAGGCTCCTCGCCTCGTTGTCGAAGAAGGTGCCGTCATCGAGGGTAAATGCAGTATGGTACGTGCCCGTGAGGACAGCGAAAAGCAGGTGGCTGCCGACGTGGAAAATAGCTACGCGGTCTCACAGTCTTACGAGGAATCTTCGGTAACGGACGAAGAACGACTCTCGGCCGCACTTTTCGATGAAGCTGCGGATGAAGAAGAGGCGGCGGACGCTGCCGGTGTCTGAACTCATTTTTGAACTATTTGTTCAGTGAAACTCGGATAATTATTTGGGGCAGGCTTGAGGTCTGCCCTTTATTTGTTTAGCTCAATATTGGAGGAGAGGATCAATTATGCTTAGCGAATTCAAACAGTTCATTGCACGCGGGAATGTTATAGACCTTGCGATCGCGGTCATTATGGGTGCGGCCTTCGGTGCAATTGTAAAGACCTTTACGGATGGTATCGTGATGCCGGTCGTCGGTGTGCTGACGGGCGGAATAGATTTTAAGAGCAAGGTGATCAACCTCGGGACGATGCCGGTCGAGACACCCGAACAGATCGCGGCGGCGACCGCAGCAAAACAACCTTTGATCCTTTACGGCCAATTGATAAACGACATCATCGTCTTCCTGATCGTTGCGTTCGTGATGTTCCTACTCGCGAAATACGTCGTCAAACTCGTCAAAGGGCTCGAAGCCGAAGCGGCGGCGCCAACCGCCGAGGAAACACTATTGGGCGAGATCCGCGATATTCTGAGATCGAAGGCTTAGTTGCTCCAGTCATTCGCCTCAACAGGCGTTCGCTCGGGGTGAAAGACGGCATCGGGCGTGATACAAAGATCCAGCGGGATGTCCGCAGGATGCGTTTCTATTGGCGTGTCCTGCGGCCCCCAATGACAGAGTCCGATCTTCAGGCAGCCGGGAGCGGTTTGCGTTAGGAATCGATCGTAAAAACCCTTGCCGTAGCCGACGCGATGGCCCAGGCGATCAAAGCCGAGCATCGGGACCAGCACGATATCTATCTCTGTGGGCGAGATGACCTCGCCATCGGAAGATTCGCGAATCCCCCAGCGATCTTTAACAAGCACGGTCGTTTCGTCGAAAATGACCGCATCCATCTCGCCGGTTGCGTGGTCTATTCGCGGAGCAGCGGTCGTGATCTGAGGTCGGTCGCGCCAAAGCCGCATATAGATCATCGATGTGTCGAGCTCATTGAATTTTGCGATCCGAATGAACGTGTGCAGGACGCGTATCGAAGCAAGATCCACTGCACCAAAAAAGCGTTCCGAAATGCGGCGGCTTGCGTCCGCCACCTCGCCCGGAGTGAGCCTGCGACGACGCTCGAGCAATTCTTTCCGCAGATCATCCTTTGTCATCCGGCGTCGCCTTGCCTTTCGATCCAGCCGCCGCCAAGAACCTCTTCCGCAGTTTCGATGTCGTAGAAGATCGCTGCCTGTCCCGGCGTAACGGCGCGCTGAGGTTCGTCGAACGTCACGCGGGCTCGGTCGCCGTCTAGCGGAAAGATCGTTGCGGCGGCGGGTTCGTGCCGATAACGCACCTTTACGCGTGCTCGAACTTCACCGGTCGGGAACTCGGGGGCGGTCCAATTCACGCCTCGTGTCGTAAATTCTCGACAAGCAAGGTCTTCCTCATCGCCGACGATCACGCGATTCTTCGCTCGTTCGATCTGCGTAACGTAAAGCGGCTTTTCGCTCGAGATACCGAGCCCGCGACGCTGCCCGACGGTGTATCGATGAATGCCGGTGTGCTGTCCGAGAACTTTACCCGAACCATCCACGATCTCGCCGCCCGCAGGGATCTCGGATTCGCGGTGCTCGTGCGTCAGATAGCGGTCGATAAATTCCGAATACTTGCCGTCAGGCACGAAACAGATCTCCTGCGATTCGGCCTTCTCCGCCGTATAAAGCGATGATGCCCGTGCGACATCCCGCGCGTCGGATTTATCCATTTCGCCGAGCGGAAAGAGTGCACGCGAGAGCTGCTCCTGCGTCAACTCCCAAAGAAAGTAGCTCTGATCCTTATTCTTATCGCGTCCGCGAAGTAGCTTATAGCGGCCTGCTTTTTCGTCGTATTCAACGCGGGCGTAATGCCCCGTCGCAACCTTTTCGCAGCCGACGGACAACGCCATTCGATCGAGCGATGCGAATTTTAGACGTGAATTGCAAGCAACACAGGGTATTGGCGTTTCGCCTGAAAGATAGGCCGCAACAAAGGGCTCAACAACATCGCGGTCAAAATCCTTCTCAAGATTTAGAACGTAGAATGGAAATCCGAGCTTTTCCGCCACACGGCGTGCATCGTAAACATCATCCAGCGAACAGCAACGCGAAGGCAGCGGTTCGCCGTTCTCGTCCGTATTTATCAGTCGCCGCTGATCCCACAGCTGCATCGTGAAGCCGACGAGTTCGTGCCCCTGCTCTTGTAATATCGCCGCCGCCGCCGAACTATCGACGCCCCCGCTCATTGCCACCGCGATCTTCATAACACGCTCCGCCTTACCCGGCGAAACCTTTGATTATATTCCTTTATCAAGACTAATTAGTAATTAGGAAATTAACAATTAAAAATTCGAAAGCGGAAGGGTCGATCGATCCCTCATGCCGAACCCGATGAAAAGCATATATCGTAATTTTCATTTTCCGCGGCGAATGCTATAGTCTCTCCTGCTATGAAGATCTCTGTCCGCTAAATAACCTCCCCGTACATTTTGTGTGAAGACACGTTTTGGCGTGCGTGAATTTCGCAGCCGGTGTCCGAACTTTCCTTGTGGCTTGACCGTAAAGCCAGGATGCACCTTGTGTCTCTCGGCCGGAACGGTATCTCGTAACAGACGCGAATTTTGCTTTTTATGTCCACGAACGAAATTGGCACCGAGGTGTCAAAACAATCAATATTTTCCATCCTGAAGGAAGCCATCGCGGGTTCAGACCGCGATTTTACTAAGGCTCCCCTGGGGACGGCGATCTTTCTTTTGGCCGTGCCGATGATCGTTGAAATGTTCGCCGAGAGCCTTTTTGCGATCGTCGACATCTTTTTTGTCGCGCACATCGGCGCCGATGCGGTCGCCGCGGTCGGCATCACGGAATCGATGATGTTCCTCGTCTATTCGGTGGCGATCGGCGTCGCGATCGGTGCGACGGCGACTGTTGCACGACGCTTCGGCGAGGGCGACCTCGACGGAGCGGCACGTACCGCGACGCATGCGATCTATCTTGGCCTTGCGGCGTCGCTGGTGATGGGCGCGATCGGATTCATCTTCGCCCCTGATCTCTTGAGGCTTATGGGAGCCGAAGAGAGCGTCGTCGCGACCGGAACGACGTTCACCAGAATAATGCTCGGCGGAGATACGGCCGTGCTCGCGCTTTTCCTGCTCAACGCGATCTTCCGCGGCGTCGGCGATGCGGCGATCGCGATGCGCGTACTTTGGCTTGCGAACATCTTGAACATCATCCTCGGCCCGTGTTTCATCCTTGGGCTTGGACCCTTTCCGGAACTCGGTGTAACGGGTGCCGC
Organism: Acidobacteriota bacterium; assembly: GCA_019639195.1. GTDB lineage: Bacteria > Acidobacteriota > Blastocatellia > Pyrinomonadales > Pyrinomonadaceae > OLB17. The sequence continues at coordinate 685,005 of JAHBSI010000001.1, forward strand.
GGTTGGCACGGTGATCGGACGTTCCGTAGGTGCATTGTATGCGGCCTATTGCTTGTTTTTTGGTAATCGCCGGATAACGATCAAGGCCGAACATTGGCGGCTGAGCACTGATCTGCTTCGCAAGCTAATCAAGGTCTCGGCGCCCGCCGTGCTGCAATTCTTTGTGCAGACAGCGAGTTGGATCGGATTGGTCCGCGTCGTGATCGGTTTCGGTACGGCAGCGGTCGCAGGGTATCAGATCGGGATCAGAATGGTGCTTTTTGCCCTGCTGCCGTCGATCGGACTTGCGAATGCGGCGGCGACGCTCGTCGGTCAAAATCTCGGTGCCGGAAAGCCTGATCGGGCCGAAAAGGCCGTCTGGAAGGCGGTTCGATACAACGTCGTTGTGCAAACCGCGATCGGCGTTCTTTTCGTCATCTTCGCTCACCCGATCGCGGCGGTGTTCACCTACGAACCGGAAGTGCTTGCTTACGCGACTGACGCTCTGCGCGTCATCGCTTACGGCTTCTTCTTCTACGCGGTCGGTATGGTGCTGGAGACGGCTTTCAACGGTGCCGGTGACACGATGACGCCGACATACATCGCTCTTGGCGTGTTCTGGCTCTTCGAGATACCGCTTGCGTATGTTCTCTCTTACCACTTCGGCCTCGGAGCACACGGTGCGTTCTGGTCGATCACGATCGCGTTCTCGGTGCTTGCCGTCGTCGCGGCGATCATCTTCCGGCGTGGTAAATGGAAACTGAAGCAGGTGTAGGCATCGACGGGCGGATCAATGGCACGGTTGGCCCGCACGCTTTCTGCATTTTGTGGCACAATCTCTTGTTAGATGGCACTGATCGACTTTCCCGATCCGCTCACGACACGAGGCCCGCGTTGGCTGACGGACGGCGAATATTATTATTCGGCGGGCGGTATCGTCCACCTCGGGGGCGAACTTTCGATCGAGAATCTCCGCAACGCATATCGTGCCGGCATCTTTCCGTGGTACACGCCCGGCCTGCCGCTGCCATGGCATTCGCCGGACCCGCGAGCGATCCTCGTCTTTGACGATCTCAAGATACCACGGAGCCTTGCAAAGCTCCGGCGCCAGGGAAAATTCACCTTCACGATCGACAAGGACTTTCGCTCGGTGATCGAAGCGTGTGCTAAAAGCGAGCGGCCGGACCAGCCGGGAACCTGGATCACGCCGGAATTTATCGAAGCCTATACCGCATTTCACGAGGCTGGTGACGCACACAGTGTCGAAGTTTGGAACGCCGATGGCGAGCTCGTCGGCGGGCTTTACGGTGTTGATGCGGGCGGTGTTTTCTGCGGCGAGTCGATGTTCTATCTTGAACCGAACACCTCAAAACTCGCGCTTCTCTTCCTGATCGACCATCTGCGCTCGCGCGGAGCAACGTGGCTCGATATCCAGGTGATGACGCCGCACCTCGAAAGCCTCGGCGCAATGGAGATCCGGCGAGACGAATTCCTTCAACGACTTAAAGACGTACAAGATGCGGGTTTGGAAATATTCTAGGCCCGGCCTTTTGCGACCTTTACCATCGCGATGGTGAAAATGACCGCAAGCGCAAGGTCGATCATCGCTCCAATAAAGAAACCGCCCACGGCCATTCTTCCTGTCAGGTACAGAACAATGCAGGGAACCGCAAAGCTTAGTTTTTCGAGGATCGCGATCGGTATCAGCGCACGAAACGCGCTCGGGTCGAACGCTATCACTAAAAAGATGAGTTGAAAGACGGTCGCAAGGCCGAGAAACCCGTAATAGAATTCCGGATGCGTGATCGCGGGCGGAAGATCAGCACCGACCTTTGCCTCGAGAAAGAACTGAGGCAGCAGAACAAGCAAGCCGTAGATGGCCGCAAGAAGAAAGGAATATCGAGCAAATTTCATATCGGGAGAGACGGAACGGGAGGCTCCCGTTCGCGTTAAACGTCCAGATTCTTCACATCGAGTGCGTTCGTTTCGATAAACCGGCGGCGTGGTTCGACTGCGTCTCCCATCAGCACGGTGAAGAGTTGGTCGGTCTCTACGCCGTCTTCGATCTGCACCTGAAGCATCGTGCGTTTTTCGGGATCCATCGTAGTTTCCCAAAGCTGTTCGGGATTCATTTCGCCAAGGCCTTTGTAACGCTGGATCGAAAGATCCTTCTTCGCCATCGTCATTATCTTTTCGAGCAGCTCGCTGCGGGATTCGACCGCTTCGCTCTTTCCGTTTTCGCCAAGTATGAACGGTGCCGGGAAATCTTCCTCAAGATCACGCTTGAGATCGACGGCCTTCTGGAATTCGATATGGCTTGCAAGCTCGAAATTGATCGTGGTCGTATGACCGTTCGGATAGGTCACCTCGATCTCCCAAAGGCTGTGCTCTTCGTCTTCGTTGAGCGACGTATTGAAACCTGCCTCATCGAGTTTTGATTCGACGGATGCAAGAAGTTCCTGATCGCTGAAAACCTTCTTCAAGCGGATGCCGCCGGGAGCAAGAACACCATCGCGTCCGCCAAATGCATCGATCAACGCCGCTGTTAAAAAAGTATCACCGCCTAGACGACGCGCGAGGCGTTCCGAAAATGTGCCGAAATCGGTCGCTTTCTCAAGTGCAGAGCTGAGTGAACGGCCTTCGACGACGCGATCACCTGCCGTGACCTTCACGTCCGTCGTCGCCTGCCGCATCAGATAGCGGAACATCGCCTTTTCGTCCTTGATGTACTCTTCCTTCTTGCCCTTTTTGACCTTGTAGAGCGGCGGTTGTGCGATATAGACAAAACCGTTCTCAAGCAGCTCGGGCATCTGTCGGTAAAAGAACGTGAGCAAAAGCGTGCGAATATGGCTGCCGTCAACGTCGGCGTCCGTCATCAAGCAGATCTTGTGGTAGCGAAGCTTCGAAACATCGAAGTCTTCCTTGCCGATTCCGGTTCCGAGTGCCGTTATCAAAGCCTTGATCTCACCGTGGCCGAGCATCTTGTCAAAGCGTGCTTTCTCGACGTTCAGGATCTTGCCCTTGAGCGGCAGAACTGCCTGATTCTTTCGGTCGCGTCCCTGCTTTGCAGAGCCTCCTGCCGAATCGCCCTCGACGATATACAGCTCGCTCAACGCAGGATCCTTCTCCTGGCAGTCTGCAAGCTTGCCCGGCAGCGTCGAAGAGCCCAGAGCCGATTTACGGACGATTTCGCGAGCCTTGCGGGCGGCCTCGCGGGCACGTGCGGCATCGACGGCCTTGCCGACGACCTTTTTCGCGACCGCAGGATGCTGTTCGAAGTATTCACCGAGCTTTTCGTTCAGGAACGATTCGACCGGGCCTTTGACGGGCGAGTTGAGCTTGCCCTTAGTCTGCCCTTCGAATTGCGGTTGAGGGATCTTGACCGAGACGACGGCAACAAGTCCCTCGCGAACGTCGTCGCCGGAGAGCGTGACCTTCGCATTCTTCGTCATTCCGCTGCTTTCGGCATACGCGTTGATCGTACGCGTCAACGCACCGCGAAACCCGGAAAGGTGTGTGCCGCCATCGACAGTGTTGATGTTATTAGCGAACGAGAAGATCTTCTCATCGTAGCTGTCGTTGTACTGCATCGAAACCTCGATCGAAAGGTCATCTGAGGCGAGTTCGAAGTAGATCGGCTCTTCGTGCAGCGGCGATTTGTTGCGGTTGAGATGCTTGACGAATTCGGCGATGCCGCCTTTGTAGTAGAATTCGTGCTTCTTCTCCTCTTCCTCGCGTTCGTCGCGAATAATGATGCGAATGCCCTTGTTCAGGAACGCCTTTTCACGCAGACGCTCCGAAAGCTTGTCAAAGCTATAGACCGTCACTTCAAAGATCTCAGGGTCCGGCTTGAAGGTGACCTTTGTGCCGCGTTTATTCGTCTTGCCGGTCTCAGCCAATGGTTCCTGCGGGAAACCGACCTTGTACTCCTGTTCGTATGTGCTGCCGTCGCGCCAGATCTCGAGCTTTAGCCACTCGGAGAGAAAGTTCACGCAAGAGACGCCGACGCCGTGCAATCCGCCGGAGACCTTGTACGAGTTCGAGTCGAACTTGCCGCCTGCGTGCAGCACGGTCATAACGACCTCGGCCGCCGAACGGCCTTCCTGTTTGTGCATCCCGACGGGAATGCCGCGGCCGTTATCAATGACCGTGATCGAGTTATCCATATGGATAATGACCTCGATGGTGTCGCAATAGCCTGCGAGAGCCTCGTCAACGGAGTTGTCAACGACCTCGTAAACAAGATGATGAAGCCCGAGATCACCGGTCGAACCGATGTACATCGCGGGACGTTTTCGGACCGCATCGCGGCCCTCAAGCACAGTTATCGAATCTGCTGTATATTCTGTCTTTGCCTTTGCCAATGAATTAACCTCTAAAGCGAGCCCTAAGTAGTGAATCTAAACAAGTTATGCGTGTTTTAGCCGTGAGCGGGCCGTACATCGAAAGGGATGAGAAACACTTTCTGCTTTCAAGTCATTATTTTACCATTTTTTGGCTATAAAACACAGCCAAAAGCAAGGTAAAATGGGCCGTATCTAGCGGCTTTCTGCGGCTCCGTGCGAGACCGTAAAAACACTCGCGCCGCCGCCAAAACGCTCGACAAAACTCTCTTTTGATGTCGTAGCAAAGGTCTGTGTCTTTCCCTTCAGAAACTCGAGCAGGCTTGCGATGCGAGCGTAATCGAGCTCGGCATCGATATCGTCGATCAGAAACAACGGATACTCGCCCCTGGTCGCCTCAAAGACCGTCACTTCTGCAAGCAGCAGGATCAGGAGAGCACTCCGCTGCTGTCCGGCCGAGCCGAACTTTCGGAGGTCGTGGCCATCGAATGTGATATCGAGATCGTCCCGATGCGTCCCGATCAGCGAGTGTCCGGCGACGAGTTCGGCCTGAACACGCAGTTTCAGTCGTTCGGCGATCAATTCGGCATACGCGGAAAGATCGCCTTTCCCCTCAAGCGATGATGCGTATCGGATCGCAACCTCTTCGCGGCCAAACAGCTTGCGTTCGAGCACTTCGTTCAGCCGCTCAACGAAACGCATGCGCGCACGGTGGATGTGCGTTGCAAGCCGAACAAGCTGCTCGTTCCAAGGTTCGAGGGCAGCGGCCGTCTTATCGATCGTCCAACCTTCATCGCGGGCCGTTTGCAGGAGTGAATTCTTTTGCCGAATGACGCGAGCGTAATCCCCCGCTACCTGCACGAATGGCGGATGAAGGCCTGTGATCCCGGCGTCAAGGAAGCGACGGCGGGCTTCCGGCGTTCCGCGAACTATCTCAAGCTCATCGGCAGTGAATCTGACAGCGAAAAGATGCCCTAGATAGCGTTGTGCGGGCTCTTTTTTATCGTTAATCGTCAGTATCTTGAGATTTCCGTCGATCGCGACCTGCAGCTTGCGCGTAACCTCCGGCGAATCGGCAACTTGCCCTGAAACAATAGCCAGCCTTTCGCCAAACTTCACCGCCTCGGTAAGTTTCGACGTGCGAAATGACCGCGTCGTCGCAAGCAGATCGATCGCCTCAAGCCAGTTCGTTTTGCCCTCGCCGTTTGCGCCAAAAAAGACGTTGAGGCCGTCGCTAAAGGCGATCTCACCGTGCAAGTTCCTAAAATTTGAGGCGTTTATTGACTTGAGCCGCATGCCTTTCGAGCAAAGGATAGAGTTTAGCACGCCGCAGAACGCAGCATCGCGAAGGAGAATATGAAACCGTTCAGAAGATCTCATTGTCGCCCCTCACCTCTCCCGACGGCAGGAACTTTATGGAAAACTTGCGGTGTTAAAACTTTTTTAATAGTATAGGGCGTATTGCCCCGACCGTCTCAAACGAGACGTTTCCCCGTCTGAAGTTCAACGAAAATGCGTAGTCTCTTGATCGTACTCACAATTCTTGCGGCTTTTGCGATCCCGGCCGAGGCACAGAACCACCTGAAGGTCGGTGAGCAGGCCCCTACATTCACGACCGCGTCGCTCGACGGAAAGCAGTTCGATCTTGCAGGGGCACGAGGCAAGGTGGTCCTTGTTGCCTTTTGGTCAACGCGGTGCGCTATCTGCCAAAGCGAGATCCCAAAACTTAACAGCCTGCAGGCACGCCTCCGCGACAAGAATGTAGAATTTCTGGCCCTTTCTATGGAGCCGGCGAACCGTATCAGCACATTTCTTGCCAAGCATCGATTCGATTTTCGCGTGATCCCGGAGAGTTTCGATATTGTCCTCAAATACGCGGACCGCGATAAGGAAGGGAATCTTGAGATGGGCTTCCCGGCGTATTACCTGATCGATCCGCAGGGCAATATCGTTTTTAAGGACAGCGGCTGGGATCGCACTGTTGAGCTTGAGGCAAAGATCAACTCCCTTCTCACCCGGCAGCTTGCATCCGCAAGGCCGTAGACCCGTCGCTACACAGCACTGCTTCCGAAAAAGCCGCCATTCGCCTTGATGGGCAAATTGGTTGGCTTTTTTTGTGCCCGATGCGATATATTCATAGTTCGCCCACGCCTTTTGCGGAGAGGTAGCCTAATTGGTAAGGCAGTAGTCTTGAAAACTACCGCGGGAAACCGCTTGCAGGTTCGAGTCCTGTCCTCTCCGCCACCTTCATGACAGGTTTGGCGCCCCGTTCACACCAAGAACCAGCCTTGAAGGCTAGCGTCTTTCCAGTTCCCGTAGCGGCCGCGCATTAGACTCCTTGCTCATCGCCCAAATTTAGCCTAAACTCTGGTTGAATGAACATTCATTCACCTCCGGAGAATCAATATGGCGAAGGCGGCGAAACAGGCAGCAAAGAACGGAGTTGCAGATAAACGGGAGGCGATCCTGCGTGCCGGGATAAAGGTTTTTGCGGCAAAAGGCTTCTTCAATTCGAAGGTTGCGGACGTCGCAGCTGAGGCAGGCGTTGCCGACGGTACGGTCTATCTATACTTCAAGGGAAAGGACGACATTCTTCATTCCGTCTTTGACCGTGCGATGGCAGAATTCATCGCCGAGGGTCAACGCGAGCTCGAAAAGCTCGATGACCCCGCCGCACAGCTTGCGAAGATAGCGGAATTGCATCTATCGCGGCTCGGGGCGGACCGCTCGCTCGCGGTCGTTTTTCAGATAGAGCTTCGCGGCTCAACAAAGTTTATGGAGGCCTTCTCGGCGGCGGCGTTCGCCGAGTATCTCGCGATCATCCGCAAGACGATCGAATCAGGTCAAAAGCGAGGCATCTTTCGAGATGATGTAAAGTCCGTGGTCGCGGCGAAAATATTCTACGGCGCGCTGGACGAGATGGTGACGAATTGGATCCTGTCAAAAAAGCCGTATCCGCTTGAGCCGCTGGCGGGCGAGGTCGTCAAGGTATTTCTCGGAGGGATGAGATCCTAGATGGCAAGCGTTTCCCACGGCTATGAGATCCGGAAAGCGGTTTCAGCGCACCGCGGCGAACCGCTTTTTGAGGGCGAACCGGCAACGCTGCCTGCGCTCTTTCTCTACGCCGCCGAGAAATTCGACCGAACCGACGCCTTGAACTACAAACGCGGCGGCGAATGGCATCATATCTCCTCAAGGGAAGTTGTTCGCCGTGCGGAGAATATTGCACTCGGGCTGCACTCGCTCGGCATCTCGAAAGGCGATCGAGTTGCGATCTTCGCTGCAAACTCGCCCGAATGGACATTGACCGACGCGGGCTGTCAGTTCGCAGGCATCATTGACGCACCGATCTACACAACGCTCTCGCCCGCACAGGTGAAATATATCCTGCAGGATTCGTCATCAAGGGTAGTGTTCGTCGATACGCTCGCGGCGTTCGAAAGGGTCAGCAGTGCGGTCGCTGAATGTGAGTCGGTCGAGCACATCATCTTCTTCAACGCGGCCGAAAAGCTTCCTGCAAATTCAATAACGCTCGAGGAGCTCGAAGCTCGCGGAGAGGAACTGCGGTCGCAAGAGCCGGCACTTATCGCGGAGCTCGCAAACGCCGTAGAACCCGAAGACATCGCGACGTTTATTTATACGAGCGGCACGACCGGCGAACCAAAAGGCGTGATGCTTTCGCACACGAACGTTATTTCAAACGCGATCGATGCGGGCAGCAAATTAGATTTCTCGCCGGATGACATTTGCCTTTCCGTCCTGCCGCTTTCGCACGTTTTCGAACGCACCGGAATGTATCTATATTTCGTTCACGGGATGGCGGTCTATTGTGCGGAATCGGTCGAGAAGGTGCCGGACAACCTAAAGGAAGTTCGACCGACCGTGATCCTCGGAGTACCGCGAATATTCGAGAAGGTGTTTGAAAAAGCACGCTTGAAGGCCGCGACGTCGAGCGCGCTGCTTGCTCGTATCTTTGATTTCGCGATCGATGCAGCAAAGAAATTTGCGATGGCAAAAGAGACCGGCAGTCTTTCTGCCGGTGTACGCATCCGCCATTCGCTGGCGGAAAAGCTCGTCCTACGCAAATTCAGAGAGTTTTTTGGCGGACGCCTTCGCTATTGTATTACGGGCGGTGCCGCGATCTCGGATGAGATCTACCTGATCTTCACCGGTGCGGGCATCGCGATCATGCAAGGTTACGGGATGACCGAAGCCTCGCCCGTTATTACCGCGAATTGCCCGGAATTCAAGCGGCTTGGGACGGTCGGCGGGCCGATAAGGAATGTGAAAGTGCGGATCGCCAAAGATGGCGAGATCGAGGTCAATTCGCCCGGCGTGATGAAGGGATATTTCAACAAACCGGAAGCGACCGCCGAGACGTTCACCAATGACGGTTGGCTAAGGACGGGTGATATCGGCCGAATTGATGAGGACGGTTTTCTCATCATCACGGACCGCAAGAAAGAACTCTTTAAAACTTCCGGAGGCAAGTATATTGCTCCGTCGCCGATCGAGCAGATGATCCGTTCGTCGCGATTTGTGAACCAGGTCGTGCTGATCGGCAACGAACGCAAATTCCCCGCTGCTTTGATCGTGCCGAATTTTGAGATGCTGGCGTCCTACGCGGAATTGAAGGGGCTGGATCTCAAGACACCTGCGGAATTTTGTCAGAGTGCGAAGATAATCGATCTTTTCGAGCGGCAGCTCGCCGAGACAACACAGGCGCTTTCGCAATATGAGAAGGTCAAGAAGATCGCACTCATCGAGAATGAACTGACAGTAGAGAACGGCGAACTCACACCGACGCTAAAAGTAAAACGGCGCGTCGTCGATGAACTTTATCGTTCAAAGATCGACGCGCTCTATCAGGAAAGCTAGTCGCAGAATTAGTAAAGGACGCGTGTGCCCAGGCCGTTGCCGACGCTCGAGAGTGCCGTGCGGCTCGCACCGGTCACAATATCAAGGATAGTCTGCGCGATGCTCTTCTTGCTCTTGTCCACCTCAACAATGTCATATGGCTCGAGCATAATATCCTTCTGCTCGCCCTTCTTTATCAGGTCGTAGTTAGCAGAAATGATCTCGCGATCCTTCGAGCCTTTCTTAAGGCGATAGATCTTGATGTCCTTGGTCTTTGCTTCGCGTCGGACGCCTCCGATCTTTGCGATCGCCTCCGTGAGCGAAAGGCCGCCTTCTTTCAGGAAAACTCCCTGCGGCTGAACGACCTCGCCTGTGATGTAAACTGGCGGAGCCTTTTGGACGACGATCACATCGCCGGGATAGATGATCGGGTTTGCCTCATCGAGGCCTTGTTTGATCTCCGTAAGGCTAAAGACGCGCGACGGCACATCGCTGGGGTCACCGGTCAAACTCTTCCAATTCGCGTCCTCATCGCGTGATTTTTCACACAGCGGCGGTTGTGTCCGAAAGACCTGTACGGTCCCGCCGGCCTGTTCAGTAATGTCGCCCGAAAAAGCGATCAATTCTAGAAGGGTTGCCTTTCGCATCAGGACAACCTGTTGCGGCGTGCGAACTTCGCCATAGATCGTTGCCGGCGGACGGCTCTTGCGTTCGGTAACGCGAAGGCTGAGCTGCGGATTGCGAAGGTATTTCGCGAGAAGGTCGTTGACCTCTTTTCGCAGGCCGCGTTCGGACTGGCATTTTGCTATGACCGGTGATTCCGAAAAAGGCACCTGGATCTGGCCGTTCTCATCAACGGTCGCGACAAAATCGAACTGCGGCTCGCCGAGTACCTTGCCCGTGATCTCATCGCCGGGGCCGATCAAATAACCCTGCGAATCGATCTGCGGCGGCTTCTGTGTTTGAGAGAACGCCGCGAACGCGAAAATGGCAATTGTAAGAAGTGCGAATAAAACTTTCATTTCTTTCTAAAGCAGGCGAAACCGAGCGCAACTAGCGACAAATCTTGAGCATAACGTAAGACAGGCCAATTAAACAATGCTTTTTAGGCGTGTTCGTGCCACAAAGCAGGGCGTGATAGCCTATTGACAGTGCCGTTTGGCGCAAGGTAACTTCCTAATTATCGGCTTTTTTGCAGGTGTTTCCCGCAAAAGCAGCCTGGATCAAGAAAGCAGAATGAAGCACGAGGAACCCGAAAGCAGCAATTTTTGGTTTCTGCGGCGTCCGTTTCAATTTTTGGCGGACGTGCTTGTCCTGTCTGCGGCTTTTTTCATTGCATATCTGCCGGCGATCAATATGCGGCTCGGCGAATTTTACGCCGATACGGCCTTGCGGCAGCTTCCGCTTGTCATCCTTGTTCAGCTTTCGGCACTTTTCCTCGTCGGTGCGTATTCACTTATTTGGCGATACGTCAGCATTGAGGACATAAAGGTCTTCATCAAGGCCGCGGTCATTTCGCTCGTTTTTCTCCTCGTACTGAGATTCGTTCTAATTTTCGCAAACTTCGACCTGTGGCAGATCCCTGTTTCCGTCATTCTCATTGATACGATGATGGCATTCGGCGGATTGTTGGCCCTGAGAATTCTCCGCCGCTTTTTTTATGAGCTTGATGAGAAGAATCGCCTAACCGCCGGCCGTAAACGCGGCAAGCGAAAGCCGACGCTTATTGTCGGCGCAGGGCGAATGGGCGCAACCTTGGTCAAGGAGATCCAGGGGCGTGCCGATTCGGATTTTGATGTCCGCGGATTCGTTGACGACGATGCTCGAAAGGTCGGCGGCAGCGTGAATCGCGTAAAGGTGATCGGCGGGACCGACCGCCTGCCAAAGCTCGTCCACGAACTCGATATTAAGCAGGTCGTCCTCGCGATCGATCATGCAAACGGCAAAGATATTCGGCGGATCATGGACATCTGTTCGTCGATCCCCGTAAAGGCGCAGATCGTGCCGAGCCTCGACGAGATCGCACACGGCCGCGTGAACGTGACGCGTCTTCGAGATGTCGAGATCGAGGACCTGCTGGGCCGCGAACCGGTCGAGCTTGACGACAAGAACCTGCACGATTTTCTTTCCGGACGTACGGTGATGGTCACAGGTGCGGGCGGTTCGATCGGTTCGGAACTCGTCCGCCAGATCTCCAACTATCGACCTGCGAAAGTTCTGCTCGTCGAGCGCTCCGAGTATATGCTTTTTGAGATCGAACGCGAGGTCGCAAAAACCTACGACGATCTCGAATACGTGCCGCTTATTGCCGACATCGGTGATGAACCGCGAATGCGCGGCCTCTTTGCGGAGTTCCGGCCTGAGGTGATCTTTCATGCTGCCGCACACAAACACGTTCCCTTGATGGAGCAGAATCCTGTCGAGGCGATCAAGAACAACGTGCTCGCAACGCGGCTTGTCGGCAGTCTCGCCGGCGAATTCGGTGCAAATGCGTTCGTGATGATCTCGACTGACAAGGCCGTGAATCCTACGTCGGTGATGGGCGCTTCTAAACGCATAGCCGAGATCGTCATTCAGGACCTTAACCAGGCGTATGCAACGAAGTTTGTCGCGGTCAGATTCGGCAACGTGCTCGGATCGGCGGGCTCGGTCGTACCGATCTTCCGCGAGCAAATCGAAAAGGGCGAGCCGATAACGGTCACGCATCCTGAAATGACACGGTATTTTATGACGATACCGGAGGCGTCCCAGCTCGTGCTTCAGGCAGGAGCATTGGCGCTCGACGGCGGCGAGATATTCATCCTCGATATGGGCCGCCCGGTCAAGATCCTCGACCTCGCCGAAGATATGATCCGCCTCTCGGGCCTCGTTCCTTACGAAGAGATCGACATCCAATTCACAGGTATCCGCGACGGCGAAAAGTTGTTCGAGGAGCTCGAGATCACCGGCGAACATCTTTTGAAGACGCGGCATCCGAAGATCTTCATCGGCAAGATCGCAGAGTTCTCCCGAATGCAGGTTGCCGCAATGGTCGATGAATTTTCGGCCGCCGCAGCCGAGAGCAGCGAGTCGCGAATCCGCTCTGCGTTCAACGAATTTCTGCCGGAAGCGACCGTAAATCAGATCGGACAGCCGGCCACCCTCGCACAACCGCAGATCGAGAATGCGAATTCAGCCGCCGCAAATCTGAAGCTCGCAGAAAAACCAACTTAATTTCTCAAAATGGCAATCCTCGTAACCGGCGGTGCCGGATATATCGGCAGCGTCAACGTCGAACTACTCGAAGCAGAAGGCCGCCAGCCCGTCGTCATTGATAATTTGAGCCGCGGCCATCGCGAGGCAGTCGCAGACACCGTACCATTCTATCTTGGGAACATCGGCGACCGCGACATCATTCGCCGCATCCTCGACGAACACCCGATAACAGCCTGTATGCACTTTTCCGCATTCGCATATGTGGGCGAATCCGTCGAGAAGCCGCAGATGTATTTCGAGAATAATTTTGTACAGACGGCGGCGCTGCTCGATGAACTTATCGCGGGCGGTGTGAAACAGTTCGTGTTCTCATCGACATGCGCAACCTACGGCGAGCCGCGTGCGATACCAATCGACGAAAAGCACGAGCAGCAGCCGACGAATCCTTACGGCTGGTCAAAATTATTTGTCGAGAGAATGCTGTCGGCCTATGACAAGGCGTACCATCTGCGATTCGTTGCGCTTAGGTATTTCAATGCCGCGGGTGCGACCGCAAGCTGTGTTGAAAAGCACGATCCTGAAACGCATCTCATCCCCTTAGCGATCGCGGCGGCAAAAGGCGAGATCCCCGAACTGCTCGTTTTTGGCGACGATTATCCAACGCCTGACGGAACCGCCGTCCGTGACTACATACACGTAAGCGATCTTGCGCGTGCACACATTCTCGCCATCGAACATCTCGAAAATGGCGGTACGAGCGAATTCATTAATCTCGGCAACGGCGACGGTTACTCGGTTCGCGAGGTCATCGATGTCGTCTCAAAAGTATCCGGCCGCAAGGTGCCGTTCCGAATCGCTCCGCGTCGAGAAGGCGACCCATCCCAGCTGATCGCCAACGCCGCTTACGCCAAAAGCATCCTCGGCTGGCAGCCCGAGACACCCGACCTTGAAAGCATCATCCGCTCCGCCTGGGAAAGAGTTTGTTAGAATGTCCCTATGCCTGAGCCTACGCAAACACGCCAACGCATCTCCCGAAAAGCCGCTTCGTTCACTGAATCCGTGATCCGAGAGATCACACGTGAAGCGATGAAGTACGGTGCCGTCAATCTCGGTCAGGGTTTTCCGGATTGGGAGACGCCCGCGGATATCAAGCAGGCGGCGATCGACGCGATTCTCGCCGATCACAATCAATACGCGGTGACCTGGGGCGTAAAAGAATTTCGTGATGCGATCGCCCGAAAGACGATGACGTATCTCGGGCTTGACGTCGATCCGGACTCTGAGATCACCGTCACTTGCGGCTCGACCGAAGGAATGATCGCGGCAATGATGGCGACCGTCGATGCGGGCGATGAGGTCGTGGTCTTTGAGCCTTTTTACGAGAATTACGCGCCGGACGCCATACTTGCGGACGCGAGCGCTCGATACGTGCCGCTTTATCGGACAGAGAACGGTTTTGTGTTTGATAAGGAAGAGCTTGCAGCAGCATTCAACCCGCGCACACGCGCGATCATTCTCTGCCATCCAAATAATCCGACAGGCAAGGTCTTCACGCCCGACGAACTCGAATTCATTGCCGATCTCTGCCGCAACAATAACGCGTATTGTTTTACCGACGAGATATACGAGCACATCATCTTCGGCGTTGACGGTGCCGAGCCCGTGCCGCATGTTTCGATCGCAACGCTTCCCGGCATGCGCGAGCGCACGGTGATCGTCAATTCGTTGTCGAAAACGTATTCGGTCACGGGTTGGCGCGTCGGCTATTGCATCGCTCCCGAAGACCTCACGTCCGCCATTCGCAAGGTTCACGATTTTCTTACAGTCGGGGCCGCGAATCCGCTCCAGCGTGCCGGGGCCTACGCGATGAGCCTGCCGCCGGAATATTACACCTCGCTCGAGAAAGAATATCGCCGAAAACGTGACTTCCTCGTCCCTGTGCTGAAGGACGCAGGGTTTCGCTGCGACTACCCGCAAGGCGCTTATTATGTGATGGCGGACATCTCCGAATTCGGCTTTGCGAACGACATCGCCTTTACCGCGCACCTTGTACGCGAGATCGGCGTGGCCGCCGTTCCGGGCTCATCCTTTTACAACGACGAATCCAAAGGCTCGCAGCTCGTCCGCTTCTGTTTCTGCAAAAAGGACGAAACCCTCGAAGCCGCCGCAACGCGCCTTGCAAAGATGCGCTGGCCGTATTCGTTTTGGAACGCCATGCGCGAAAGCTCCTAAACCTGTGCGTCCAAGCCTCCGAAGAGCAACCTTTTGTTGTCCTTGTGAACCAAACTGAAATAGTGTTTCGATTTCTTGCTTTGCTCTTACTTTCTGGTGTGACCGGAGTTTCTGCTTTCAGTCAATCGAAAACTTTCGTCCCCGCCGGGATGAAGGACGACGGGCCGGCGATCTACAAATATATTTCGAACAGTGATTACGTCGTTATTGTCACAAATAGAGCGTCTAAGGCCATTGGTCTCAAAACGAAACGCGTCCCACTTAACCTTAGCGATTGGATGGCTGGCAGCTTATATGAATTTCAGATCGACAAGATGCTTTTCTCTAAGGATCTTTTTCAGGCCGGAAAACCTATTGGGACCGGCTCGGTAAGATCGATAGAGATATTTACGACATCGAAGGAGTATCGGGAATCCTTTGTTCCGGGCGAGAAAAGTCTGCTATTTCTAAAGGAAATACCTGCGGGTGATCCCGAATTTAGGGGTCTTGAAATCGACAAGAGTCAGAAATATTACCGTGTGTATTGCGCTCAGGGAGAGTCTATATTTCCCGGGCCAAGCTTTCCTATGCACGGAAAAAACTCAGTTGGACGTATTGACGTCTCGAATGCAAACTGGGCCGGGCTAATCGAACAAATAAGGGCCCTATGCACGGCCTTGGGCGCAGGCACCAAAGAGCAGGTATTTATAAACTTGCGCAACCTGGCAGATTCGACCAACGACGAGGTTGTAAAAGAAAACGCTCTTTTTGCAATAAAGAGCCTTGAGTAGCCAGGTCGGACAACCTTTTTCCCCGCAAGATGCAACAAACCTATTTGGGCCTACGTAACCCAATATGTCCGGAGTGTCTGCAGTAAGAGGCGGACGCCCCTTTTCCCCCATTCTTATAACTCCATGGAGGTCTAATATTTATGTCAATGAAGTCATTTTTGGTTTCGGCAGCGGTTCTTACGCTTGCGGCTAGTGCGCTTGGACAGGCCGCTGAAAAGAAGGCGGACGGTGCTCCAAAGTCGATCGAGCGAACGTTTGCTTTTACCATAAACACGGACGAAGGCGGCTATCTCGGCGTCGAGACCGTTAACGTCAACAAAGAGAACGTTTCGAAATACGGCCTCGCGAATGTTCGCGGTGTTGCCGTAAAGAGCGTTGTCGATGATTCGCCTGCGGCGAAGGCCGGGATCATCGCGGGTGATGTGATCGTAAGCATTGGCGGCGAAGAGGTTACGAGCGTTCGTAAGCTTTCGCGTTTGGTTTCTGAGGTCGCACCTGACCACGAGATCCGGATCACCGCGCTCCGAAGCGGGAGTGAGATGCAGCTGACCGCTACGGTCGGAAAACGCCCTGGACCGGCCTTCTCGAACGGCAACTTTACGATGGCCGCCCCTGCTATCCCGGGCGATCTTCCGGATGTGAAGATCTTCAGGGAGCTGGAGTCGTTGAAGGTTCCGGGAAATGTCGAGGAACGCGTCTTTGCACTCCCGGACGGTAAGCGTGAGGTTTTGCGTTGGAATATGCGTTCGGATCGCTCGATCGGCGTCGGTATAATGCCGCTCACAAAGCAGCTCGCGGATAGCTATAACGTTGCCGGCGGCCTGCTTGTTACGAACGTGATGGAAAATTCACCCGCTGCTAAGGCAGGAATAAGGGCGGGCGATGTCCTTACGGAAGTTAATTCAAAGCCGATCAATGACGGCGGAGATCTGATCCGCGAACTCAACGAGTCGAAGGGCGACCTAAGCCTTACCCTCGAACGGAAAGGTTCGAAGCAGACCGTAACCGTCACGCCGGAGAAAGCGAAGGACAGCGGCATTATGATCGACGGCAAAGAATTGCGTACGATGCCTGCACCAAAGATGCCGGCGATGCCTCGCGTGATGCGCGAAGGCGTTCCA
The DNA here is from genome assembly GCA_019639195.1 of Acidobacteriota bacterium. GTDB lineage: Bacteria > Acidobacteriota > Blastocatellia > Pyrinomonadales > Pyrinomonadaceae > OLB17. The sequence continues at coordinate 701,502 of JAHBSI010000001.1, forward strand.
TTCCCCGGCAGAGTGATCTAGCCACGGCTTTCGCGTATTTTTTTCGACCGCAGATAGTTGAAGTGGGTATCTACAAGACTGTTTGCGGTCGTTTTGCGCGTCGAGAGCCCCTTGCGGCCGCAGCGTTTGCCTAATTCTGCTCTCTTTCAGCAACCTCTTTTGCAAGCTCATTGGCACGATGGCTGTAGTCGCGGGCGCGTTCCATCGTTTCAAGGTATTTATCGGTCAGGTCTTTGAACTCGACCTTCACCTTATCGCGTTTTGCCGTATCCTTCGGATCGAAGTTCTCGTTCAGTATCTTCGCGGCCTGGCGATAATTATCAAAGGCGTCGGCCTCGAGCTTTAGGCTCTGCTCCTTTAGCCGCAGATACTCGCGATAGTCATCATTGATCTCCATTTCCTGAGCCTTCTGGATCTTGTCGATCGCATCATTCGCGAAGGACGCACCATCGTTGATAAGTTTCTCGACCTCGTTCGCGATGCGTTTGGCAGTTTCGGTGTCGTTGGCCTCCATCGCTTTTTTGATCTCAAGCCGCTTGCCTTCGTTCTCTTCATACAAGACCTTGATCTTCTGCAGGTCCTGATTCGCCTGGGCAACGAGATCGGCGGCCTGTGCGGTCTGGTCTGCCGGGCCGAAGATGCCCGAACCCGATGAATTTGCCGAACTCTTGCACGACGCACCGAGGCTCGCGGCGGCAAGCACCGCGATCAAGAGCGAGTTCGCAAGCCTTCTTCTCATCTAAAACAGCCTGAAATTCGGATTATTCTTTCGACGCCAAATAAACCCATCGAGCACATAATGCGTTAGCTGCGGTACGGCAAGCAGCGGCACGACGATGGTGCGAATGCTGCGTGTCCAGTCCCAATCCGAGCCGAAAAGCCATTGCTTTTCATGCCAGACGCCGCGATGCCAAAACAGTTCTTCGATATACGCGAGAGCCCAGAGCGTTGCAAGAAAAAATATCCAGTTCGAGGAAAGTGCCTTGTAAACGCGGCCGCCGGTCTCGCGTCGGAACCTCGCATAAAAGTATATCAGCGCAAAATACGGCACGCCGTGAATGACGACGTTCGTAACCGTGAACGCGTAGTCCGAATTGAAGTAAACGATCCCGACATACCAGCAAACTGCGGTCGTAGCGACGATTATGTCCTTGCCGATATTCAGAAAACCTTCGGCAAAATATTGATATACGGACTTTGCGAAGTATGTCGTTAAGGCCGCGACATAGAGCACGAAAAAGATGCGTTCGAGCACCGCCGGAAAAGCCTCGAAATCACCGGGCACGAACCATTCGAAATTCCGCGGGAGGCTCGTGCACCAATAAACTATCGGATAAACGCTCGCAAGATAGACAGCCGCCGCATCGATCCACCACGTAACGCGGCCGTCTTCGCCAAGTTTGCGTCTATAGAGATTTACCCATCCGAATTGCTGCCGAACGAAGTGAAAAACGGCGATCGCCGCGAGCACCTTCCAGAAAAGAAGTTCGCCCTCGGAATAGAGTGCGACGCCGATCGCATAACCGCCGATGGGAACAAGCGTGTAGAGCCAGATGCGGCGTTTGAATTCATCTATGTCGAAATATACGCGAAACGACGTTGACCAGACATGTGCGACATCGATGAACAGGACCGCAGAGATCCATGTCCAATCCGGCGTCTCAGCGTTCAGAATACCGAGCCGCCATCCGACGGCAAGCAGCAGCAAAGACGCGACCGCACTTCCCAGAAAGACCGAAAGGTCGATCTCGCGTGAGAAGAGCCAGGATTTTGGCCTTGAAAGTGTCGCGTCCATTTTTCTTAAGCAAGAATGGCGTCCGCCGCACGCAATCCGTGATAGAACGCCTCTTCGAATAATGCCACACCGCCGAGATCTGTGTGTGCAAAATAGATATTGCGATACGGTTCGAGCGCCTTTTGCCGGACACCGCTCCAGATAAAATTCGGCCGCGGGCTGATCATCGCATGGCCCCAACGCATCACATCAAGCCGCGTGGTCAGTTCGCGAATGTCTTTGTGCGCACGCTCCATATCGCTTAAGCAAACTTCGGCGATGGCGTCGCGGTCATAGTCAAAAAGCTTTGTGCGGGCATTCTCCTCGGCACACATTGGATAATAGTACGACAAGATCGTCGGGCCGTAGTCAATGCCCTTCTGATGCGTCGCGGTAACATAGCCGAGCGAAGGGCTTTCGTAAAGGACATTGTCCCACGCGAGCGGAAAGTCGCTGCGAAATCGCGTGACCGGGCGGTCCTTCAGATGCAGATTCGCGACGAACCACGCATTGTGCTGAAACTCTGCGGCATCAAACGGCGGAGCATCGCGAAATCCGCGGATCGCATACGGTGCAGTGAACATCGGCCCCGCGAAGATCATCTTCTCGCACCTGATGCCGCGAAGTTCACCATCCACAAGGCACGTTATCTCGACACCGTTCTCCTTTGGTTCGATCGAGACGGCCATCCAATTCTTCCGCACCTTGTCGCTGACCTTTGCAAGAAAATGGTTTACGAACTGGCCGTTGCCTTCCGGCACGGTGATAAACGGCTGCGATTCGTCACCGCTTTTCTTGACGCGAGAACAGAAATAGAAGAGTCCCGCCCACGCCGATGTTTGCTCGAGCTTCAGCCCGTAATCATCACGGCAGGCGTAATCGCAATACCAACGCAGGCGTTCGGACGTGAAACCATTTTGCGTTAGCCATTCACCAAAGCTGAGCTTGTCAAGAGCGGTCACTTCCGCGTCATCCGAACAGTGCGCAACAGGCAACACAAAGGCACGGCGGCCTTTCGCGTCGCGAAAACCTATCCACTTATTGACCTCGGCATAAAAGCGGTCATATTGCTGCTTGTCGTCGGTACTCGCGCCGGCATTCAAGTAAAGCCCCTCGTACCAGCGGCCCTTGTAGAAGACACGTTCTTCCGGTTCGCGGCAGAGAAACTCCTCTTTTGCGTGGATCTCGCTCGAGGCGTTGCGCGGTTCGAGGATCTGCATCTCATCAAGCAGAGTTACAAGGTCAGTGTTCTCGGCAAATGGCACGGGAAGATAATGAGCTCCCCATGGATAGTTAACTGGGTCGCCTTTGCCGCTTCGCGAAGTACCGCCCGCCTCTTTTTCAAGCTCGATGACCGCAACATCGCCAAAGCCTTTCCCATTCAATCGCCACGCCGCCGAAAGGCCGGCAATGCCCGCTCCTACGATGGCGACCTTTTTTGTTTCCCAATTCGCTTGCGGGACCTCGAATGTACGGCCTTCACGCAGGATGTGTCCGATATTTGCAGACTGTCCGACGATCTCGCCCTCAGGCAGTTTCCTCTCACTCGTATCCCGACACGCCGCGAACGCAAACGGTGCTCCGAGGAAAAGTGTCAGAAGTTCTCGTCGGGAAAGGGTCATTAGTCTAAAGGATCGCCCATCCTTATCGCCTATTTCGGACCTATGGCTCGAAGCGTCGCCACTCTGCTTCGTAATAGCGGACGAGCGCCTGATTGTCGAGACGATTTACTTCGAGCGGTTCGCTCGGGCGTTCCGTATCTTTTGGAAACTCGAACATCGATGGCATCATCTCGGCGTTGATGAACTTTGTATCTATGCCATCGCGTACTTTTGATGGCACGTCGAACGGCGAAAGGCTCGCGAGGGCGTAGCCCCAGACGCCAAAGCTCGGAACGGTCGTGTAGTACGGCCGTACGTCATAGCCTGCAGCTTCGAGCGTTGCGGCAACGCACCAGAAGGACTTACGAGCCATCAACGGCGACGTTGTTTGAACAACGACGGCAGAATCGGGCCGGATCTTTTTCTTTAGGAGGTTGTAGAAGCGAGTTGTATAGAGCTTGCCCAACGCGAAATTATTCGGATCCGGAAAATCGATGACGACAACGTCGAAAGGTTCGCTATCGACCGAATCAAGCCAAACGAAGGCGTCCGCGTTCGCTACGTGGACGCGTTGATCCTGGAACGAATGACGATTCAGCTCGCCAAGTGCCGGAACCGCGTTCGAGATATTTGTCATATCCGGGTCGAGATCGACCAGCTGGATAAATTCGACCGACGGATATTTTTCTATCTCCCGCAGCGCTAAGCCGTCGCCTCCGCCGAGCACAAGCACGCGTTTCGGTTCGCCGCGAAAAACTGAGAATACGGGATGCACGAGCGCTTCGTGATAGCGGTATTCGTCGAATGAGCTGAATTGAAGGTTGCCGTTCAAGAAAAGGGCGTAGCCCGTTTTGCCCTTCGTGACGATGATGCGTTGGTAATGCGAGCTCTTCGAATAGATGATGTTGTCAACGTAAAGCGAATCTTCGGCGAGCGTCGTCAATCGGTCGGACTTTATGAATGCGATCGCAAGCAGGATCATGATCACTGCACCTTTTACGCGAAGGAGCGTGATGTGTCTTTTCAGGAGCGGTTCAAGCAGCCACGTGCCCCAGATCGCAATAGCGGCATTCAGCATCCCGAAAAACAGCGACGTTCTGTTCAATCCCAAACGCGGCACAAAAAAGATCGGGAAAAGAAGCGATGCGACAAGAGCGCCGATGTAGTCGAACGCAAGCACGCGCGAGACGAGGTCCTTAAAGTCGAGTTCGTCCTTTAAGATACGCATCAAGAGCGGTATCTCGAGCCCGACGAGCATCCCGATGATGAAGACGATGCCGTAAAGGACGATCGCGAAGTATGAGAGATTCGCGAAGGTAAGAAAAAGAAGCGGTGCGGAGAAACCGCCGACAACCGCGACCGCAAGTTCGACCTCGACAAAGCGGTTCGCGATATTCTTATCAATAAAACGCGAAAGGTAGGAACCGACACCCATCGCGAAAAGATAGGTGCCGATGATGATCGAGAATTGAGTTACCGAATCGCCAAGGACGTACGACGAGAGCGTGCCCGCAAGCAGCTCGTAGATAAGCCCGCAGATCGCGATGATAAAGACATTGAGAAAAAGCAGCGGTGCGCGCTTCACTTTACCAAAAACCCTGCTTCAATTTGTGAAAATTCGCGTCGATGCATTAACCCTGAATTGCTGCGGAGATTATCATCGCGACACCGATGATGATGGCACCGATGATGATCGCGAGTGAGATATTCTGGTCCTCTTCGATCTCTTTCTTGACGGAGAACGGCGAGACGAGAACGACGATCGCAAAGGCGATCGCAAAAACGATCAGGCCCAGGAGGACAAAGACCACCGTGCCTTCAAGGACATTCCACAACTCTTCGAGTTTAACGACGCCGAGTACCGGCGCTAACGCAAGCAGATTCAACATTTATTTTCCTCCACGGAAGCCGGAATATATGAACGGAACGCCAAGCCGAGAATGACTGCCTGAGTTTGCAAGCTCCCAGCCGAACCATCCTGAAGCACCGTACAAAGCCACGATCCCAATTCCAACTATCAAATACAGCTTTTTAAACATAAAGACCTCAGATCCAGACTATTCATCGTCATCCGAGCCAACGTAAGTGAACATACTGTCTTTCCAGCGGCTTGCCTCGAACGACCATTTGCGGAAGATCCCAAATATCGGCGCAAGAAGCAAAAGCACAAAGGCGCAGCAGAAATTCACGCCTCGATTCACGTTCTGTTCAACCTTTACCTCGACCGGCATTGCGTCCTGCCATTTCTCCCATGTGCCGGCAACGCGCAGCGTGTACTGGCCGCCCGGCAATGCAGAGACCGTTGCATCCTGAGACTGGCCGCCTTCGCTCCAGGATTCACCGCCATCGACGCCGGAGTAGAACTCGATCGGAATATTTACAGATTCCAACTCCTGGCTCTTGTCGTCGATAAGATCCACATCGAGATCTGCCCACGAATTACTCACGGGAGCTCGGGCCGTGATCTTTACATTGCTGTTGGGTTTGAGCGTGAATGGCTTACTGAACATTTGCTGCTGCTGGTTCTGTACCTGCATCGGCGGCAGAACAAGCTGTTCGCTGTAAACCGTCCGCGAGATCCCCCAGAGCGGCAGACCGATCAAGGCAATAAAGAGAAGGATGAGCAGCGGCAATGCTCCCCACGTGTACCAGAAGCGGCCCGTAAAAGGCTGATTAGGTGCGACGGCCCACGGCTTCGGCAGATCCGTCACGCCGAAGATCTTTTCGATCTCCGCGACCTGCATATAAGTTCCGACCGACCAATTGACCTCGTCCCTCGTCGCTTCTCGAGAAAGCATCCGCGGCGGACAGACATAATCGGTCGCCTGCACGCTTTCGCCTTGCTCGACGCGCCAATAGAATTCGCCTTTTACGTATTCGACGACCGCGGTCGCATCCTGAAAGATCTTGTAGCTCTCGCCGTTATAGGTTGCGGTCGCACCTTTGTAGAAGCCTGTGACCTCAACGTCTGCGGTGTTCACCGATTCGACAAAGCTCCAATGATTGTCCGAATGGACCAGCCATCGAAATCCGATCATCGGTTGATAGAGAAGATATTCCTGCCAGAAATATCTCTCGCCATCGATCGTGACGCTTCGGACCATTGCTCCGATGATCTTGAACTTTACATCGCCCGGGAAGTTGCCTTCGGCTCCGACGGGAAGCACGAACGCATTCTCTGCCGGCGAAGGTTCGAGCGTACGGAAGTAGCTCAGATTTCCCTGATTCACATCAAGGAGCGAACGGCAATTTGGGCAGGTGACGCGTTCCGACTTGTCCGGTGCGGCCAGAGCAAGCGGGCCGCCGCATTTCGGGCAGCGCATCACGGCCGAAGAGACCGTCGCCGCCTCGCGATCTACGGGTTTTGCATCGCCCAAGCCGATCTCGGCGAGCGAGACCTGTTTACCCGAGAACACCCACGGCGGCGAGATGCTGTAATCGATCGTCGCGAAGGCGTTGTTCTTTCCCGCAAGGTCCGCGTACTGAAAAGTTTCTCCGGGCGTTAACTTATACGGGATCTCGCCCTCGGCCGCGGCATAGGTAGCAGTACCGCGTTCCTGAACAATAAGCGGGACTTGTGATGGGATCTGCGAAACGGGCTGCCCAAGCTCAAGAGCGTCAAATGTCGGCAACGTCGTTCCTTCCGGCGTCGGCTGATAGAACGTGAGGTAAAAGCGGCCTTGTGCCTCGGCAAGCCAGCCGACCCAGCCGTTAGAGAATGTCGCGTACCATTCGTCCCAGGTACCGCCCATCTCGTGACGCATCTGAGCACGGCCCGTCAGGGTAAAACGCTGTCCGTTAAAAAGTCCTTTTAATCCGACCTTTAATGGAGATTGGGACTGTGCGACCTCAGCGATCTTACCGAGGTCCTCGACGCCGCGGTCGGTACGGGCAACGGCCGAACGGCAATATGGGCAGATGAGGACAATTGTTGAGCCTGCCGTGAATTCGATCGGGCCCGCACACGAGGGACAAGATGTCTTAAGGACGCTCATCGGCCGCCTCCCGCCGCGTCAGTGCGATCACGTCCGCCGCGTTCGATCCGCATAACGCGAACCTCGGCCGCATCCAATAGCTTTTTCAGACTCGCTTCCCAGTTCCATTCGGGACGCGTCCGGCAGCAGTACAGATTAAAGGTTGCAACTCCGTGTTCGGGATACGTGTGGCAGGCAAGATGAGATTCCGTCAATGCGACCATGCCCGTCACGCCGCCTTCGCCCGCAAATTTATGCCAGACAGAACCGATCGACTTCAGACCGAGGTCGTTGATCACGGACACGAAGATCTCGCGAACGGCGGCTTCGTCCCGAAGTATCTCCGGGTCGCAGCCTGAAGCTTCGATCAGCCATTCAGTGCCAACGATCATCGCGTTAAGAAAGTGGATATTGCTTATTTGTTCGGTGAACGAAAACAGCGGCACCTTGCCGCAAACAAACCTTGTAATAATTCAAACGCCGAAAAGAATACGAGAACGAATATACCGAAGTTCTGTCAGTTTGTCATTCTTGGCGGGCATATGCCGATGAGGTCAAAAAGGATGGGCCCTGTCAGAAGACAAGGCCCATCCTTTACTCGTCGTTGAAAGAGCGCCGAAGCTATTTCACGACCGAGAACTTTTCGCTGTTCTTGATCTCCTGCCCTGAGACGCGATCTTTGATGTTGATCTTTATCTCGTAGTTACCAAGCGGAAGGTTTGCTCCCGGAAGGATACGGGCCAGTGTCAGACGTTGACCGGAATCGCTGAGGCCGCTCCAATCCTCGGGCTGCGAGAGCAGGACCTTGCCGTCCTTCTCAAGCGTGTAAGTAACATCGACGGCCGGACGCAGCGTCGTCTGGTCGATCTGTGCGTTATAGACCTGCATATAAAAGCCGACGTCCTGCCCCTGGCTGAACGTGCCGCTCATATTCGGGATGACCTTTGCGTTGCCGATAACGAATGCCCCACCGATATCGCGATCCGTCGTTGTTCGAAGTTTCGATGCGAGGATCATCGTCGAGGTCGAAAGTTTTTTCTCGTCGTATTTCGGAACCGTGAACCCAAGCGAACGAACGCCTTTTGTTCCCGTATTCACATCGCGAACGATGACCTCGACCTTGTAAATGCCCGGCGTCAGAGCGATCGCCTTCTGATACACGGATTTTCGGTCACGCATATCTGCGAGCTCGGCCGCCGTCGCATTTGTCGAGACCGAATCTTCAAACGTTCCCGAACGTCGCTGTGAGACGCTCGTAATTCTGCCGAAGATGTTCATCTCGGCGGTCTCAAGTCCGCCCGAAGGTTTGAACTTCAGCTCCTTGTTATCAGCCTGAACGGTAAAGGTCGTCATCACCTGGCTTTCAGACTGGCGGAAATAGTCGATGCGGATATCAAAATCGATCGGATTCGAATCAATGACCGGCGAATCGGTCGCAAGCGTCGCAAGATCGCTGAATTTGTTTGCCTTCGGCGAGAAAAGTCCGTTCTGTATCTCGAGCCTGCGGAAAGGATTGTCCTGTTCGCGAATATATGAACCGTTGCCGTAATAGACGCCGTCACGCATCGCTTTGGTCGTGTTGCCCATCAGCTCGCTCGCCGTCAGGCCGCCGCCCGGCACCATCGCCATTGCATCCTTTTCATAGGCATCGCGGGCAAGACGATACTCGCCGGTTCCTGTCGGATCGACGAATTCGATCTCGAGGCCGTCACCGATGCCATCAAGATGACGGTAATACCATGTCTCATAGGCGTAGGTCGTCGTCGAGCCGCCGCCTTCGTAGTTCGGGCGATCATAAACTTCGCCTGTCGGATGAGATTCTACGGAATCCGGCTTACCCCAGGCGATGTACACGCGGCCGCGGTCGGTTCGCCAGCCCGGAATACCCGAGGCAAAATGCTCGTTCGCATACGCGATCCGTTCATAATATTCCTCGCGGAACTCGTTCTCTTCGGTATCCGGATTCGGATCGCGTCGACGCCAGAAATTCTCGATGAAGTTCTCACGCTCTTCGTCGGTCGCAAGGGCCTTAAAGGCACGCTTCTCCTCGGGCGTGATTATGTACGGCACATCGCGTTCGAGCCATTTCTTGTAAACGTCCTTCATTTCGGACTTTACATTTCGAGGGCGATCACTCGGATCGGGATCCGGTGTTGGCTTCGTCTTCTGTGCAAAGCCCGGAGCCGCCGCAAACACCAAAAATGCTGCCGGAAGCGTAAATTTTCGAATTAGTTCAAACTTCATAACTCATCCTCAAGACGCATCGTTCTTGTCTTCACGAGATTCTAATCGGTACACCGCAACAATTCAAGATGCGGAAAACGCTTAAATGGTTGTATTTTGTTGTGCTTCCGCGTCGGTTTGACGCCGTTTGCCGAAGAACCACGCGACAAATATCGACACCACATAAAGTGCCATCATCGGCGTTGCGAACAACATCATATTGGGGATGTCCCCCGTTGGCGAGACCACTGCGGCAACGATCATTATGATCACGAGCGAGATCTTCCAGTGCTTTATAAGAAACCTTGGCGTTACGATGCCGATCCTCGCCAGAACATACGTGATCGCGGGCATCTGAAAGATGCCGCCCATTGCGAGCATTATGATAGTAATAAAATCAAGATAATCGCTCGCCTTCAGTAGCAGTTGGAAGTCGCTCCCTAACCCCAATAAATACCTCGCCGCCGGCGGAAACAGGATGTAATACGCAAAAGCAGCTCCGACAACGAACGAAATGGACGAAAGCAGGATAAAGGGCGTCACATACGATCTTTCGTGCTTGTAGAGCGCCGGCGAAATGAATCCCCAGATCTGCCATAGGAGAAATGGAACCGAGATCGCGATGGCCGCATAAAGCGCTACCGTCGCATAGAGCGTAAAAGGCTCGACGGTCGTCGTGACCGTCATCCGCTCGTCAGAATTGGGCGTTCCGATCGCCGTCTGTTCGAATTCGACAGGGAGACGAACGCCTGCCGATATTACTGCATTGTTCGTGATAAGCGGCTCGGTCGTAAAAAGCCCGAGCTTGCCCGCTTCATCACGCGTCACGGTCGCCGCGACGCTTGCTCCCGCCGAAACGACGGTCGAGCCGACCTTCGTCGCACGGTCGAAAATGTATCGGCCGCTGTCGCCCTCTTTTATATTCGAGAGAGCGATGACGCTCTCGGTCCCCGTTCGGCCCTCGATCGGCAGCTGCTGCCGAGACGCGTCTGAGAGCGCTTCGCGAATCGGCACCGATAGAAAATTGTAGATCTTGTCCGAGAAGATCCAGCAGACGCCGAACGCGATGACGATGACGATGACCGAACGGACAAGGCGCTTGCGCAGTTCGTCCAAATGCTCCAGAAAGGACATTTGGCTACCGGCTTGTTCTTCGAGCTCTGCGGTTGGATCTGCCATTTTTTGGGAAGGGTTATCGTGAGGGCCTAGAGCCAGTTCCTCTTGTCGTTCGGGTCGGTCGTCTGAGCATGAGCAGCGGGCAAAACTTCCTGCTCCTGCAGCTTCGCAGGTACTTCGTCCGCGTCGAGCTCTCGGATCTCAGGCTCGGCGGGTGCCAGAAGATCCACATTCGCTTTCTGCCGCTCGACCACCTCGTTCTCGATGTCTTGTATTCGGAGAGCTTTCGTTTCCTCTTCGAAATTTACCTCGCGCTCCCAGGTCTCTTTGAATTCACTGGTCGTTGCTCGAAAATCCGCCAGCATCTTTCCTGCCTTGCGTGCGAATTCGGGAAGACGCCGCGGCCCGAGTAAAATGAGGGCCGCGAGACCGATCATCATCAGCTCCGGCGTACCTATTTCATTAAAAATGAGTAGTACCACTTGCTTCCTCTCGTCAGCCGACCTCGATCATCGTTCCATCCGCCATGCGAGGTCTGACTCGCCCGATGACGCGTGCCGTCTCGACACTATTTAGTATATTCTCCGCAGCGTCAGATGTCGTGCTGATAAGCAGGCCACCGGCAGTTTGTGGATCAAAAAGAGCACTCTGCATAACGCCCCCGACGCTTGGTGCGAATCGCACAGTGTCGCCTGTATAAACTCGATTGTTCCTGTCGCCACGCGTCAGCATCCCCTTTTCGATAAGCTCAAGTGTATCAATAATTAGCGGTACGGCATCGCTCTCGATCTCAAGCGTTACATCGCTCGCTTTCGCCATCTCAAATGCGTGGCCCAAAAGTCCGAAACCCGTAACATCGGTGCACGCGCTTGCGCCGAATTCGCACATTGCTTTTGACGCTTCTCGTGCCGATGTCGTCATTGTTTTTGTAACGGCATCGATGGTTTCCTTCGACGCGACATCGCGCTTGATCGCCGTGTTGATCGCTCCCGTGCCGATCGGCTTCGTCAGAATAAGGACCTCGCCGGGCTTTGCGCCCGCATTTGTGAAGACGCGGTCGGGATGGATCGTTCCCGTCACCGCATACCCGAATTTCATTTCCTGGTCATCGACCGAATGCCCGCCGAGGATAACGACACCTTCTGAGTTCATCTGTGTCTGGCCGCCAAGCAGGATCTTGCTCAGGATCTCCCAATCGCCCTTTTGCGGATAGCAGACTATCGAGAGTGCCGAAAGCGGCCGGCCGCCCATCGCATAGACATCATTCAGGGCATTCACCGCCGCAACCTGGCCGTAAACGAATGGATCGTCCGAGACCGGCGTAAAGAAATCGACCGTCTGTACGAGCGCCGTTTCGTCATCAAGGCGCATTACGCCTGCGTCGTCGGAAGTCTCAAATCCGACGATCACATTCTCGCTTGGCTGTTTTGGCAGCTTGCTCAAAACTTGAGCAAGATCGCTGGGTGCGAGTTTTGCCACTCAACCGGCGCAATTGACCATCTCGGTCAGACGCATCTTCTTCTCCTTACTCTCCTTTATTTTTCGTCAGCAATTCGTAAATGCGGTTCAGGTCGTCGATTCCGTAATATTCGATCTCGATCTTGCCGCCTGTACCCTTTTTCGCAGGCAGTATTTTGACGTTCGTGCTCAAATGCCGCATCATTCGCGTCTCGGCGACCTTTACATTCGGATCGACAACGCGGGCCTGCGGCTCTGCCCGTTCTTTTGGAGCTCGCTTTGCGGCCTTTACGCGACGCTCGGCCTCGCGAACCGAAAGGCCCTGTCCGACGATCTCATCAGCAACACTGCGTTGCACACTTGCATCATCACTCATTAACAAGGCCCGGCCATGGCTAAGGCTTAACTTCCCGCCGATCAGGTGTTTCTGCACTGCATCCGGCAGCTTCAAAAGCCGCATCGTCGTCGTGATCAGGGTGCGTTCCTTGCCGACGCGTTCAGCGATCTCTTCCTGTGTAAGTCCAATAGAATCAATAAGTTTGCGGAACGCGTTCGCCTCTTCGATCGGGTTCAGCTGCTGCCGCTGAATGTTCTCGATCAAGGCGATCTCAAGCAGTTTCTCATCCGAAACCTCTCTGATCGAAACCGGCACTTTTCGCAATCCCGCCTTCTGAGCCGCGCGCCAACGCCGCTCACCGGCAACGATCTGAAAGCGATTCTCACCGACAGGGCGAACAACTATCGGCTGAACGATGCCGTTCGCACGTATCGAAGCAGCGAGCTCCTCCAGCTCATTCTCCGCAAAATTCACACGTGGCTGCTCCGGGTTCGGAGCGATAAGATCAATGTCCAGTTCATTTACGCGTGCAGAAGCCGCAGCTTCCGCGACCGGTGAAACGGCCGAAGTTGCCGGTTTTTCGTCGCCGAGCAAGGCACTGAGGCCGCGGCCGAGAGATTGTCTAGGCATGGGTTAAGATCTCCTTTGCAAGTCGCTGATAAGCTTCGGCTCCCTTTGATCTAGGATCGTAAACAAAGATCGGCTGGCCAAAGCTCGGGGCCTCCGCAAGCCGCACATTTCTCGGGATCACCGTCTCGAGCACCTGCGTTCCGTAGAAATCTCGCAGGTCCTTCGCAACTGCCGTCGAAAGATTCGTTCTTTCGTCGAACATCGTAAGGAGCAGGCCCTCGATCGCCAATGCCGGGTTCAACTCGCGTCGAAGACGCGCAAGCGTGTCAAAAAGCTCGGTCACACCCTCAAGCGCATAATACTCGCACTGTATCGGCACAAGGAGCGCGTCCGCCGCGGTCAGTCCGTTCAGCGTCAGAAGCCCGAGCGACGGTGGGCAGTCAATTAAAATATAGTGAAAATAGTCGCGAATCGGATCAATTATCGATTTTAGGGCCTTTGCGCGGTCCTCGCGATCGACCAGCTCAACTTCTGCACCGGCAAGATTCTTGTCGGCCGGAACGACCCAGAACTTCTGGATCGCGGTCGGAAGCACCATTTCACGGATCGATTCGCCTCGGATCAACGCATCGTAAAGCGTTTTCTTCACGCTCGCACGAGCGATCCCGGAGCCGGAGGTCGCATTTCCCTGCGGATCACCATCGATCAGCAGAACTTTGCGGTTCTGGGCCGCGAGTCCCGCGGCGAGATTGACGGCGGTTGTGGTTTTTCCGACACCGCCCTTTTGATTTGCGATCGCAATGACTTTTCCCATGTAGAACGGAAGAGAGGTTGGTTCGGGGTCCGAACTTTGCTGTCGGCCCTTGTGACACCTCGTAAAACTAAATTAGCACAGCGAAATATTGAAAAGCGAAGAGCGGGACGCGCAAAATGTGGTACGTACCACATTTCATTAGGAATTCTGCCATTTCAGGTCAGAATTGTGGTACGTACCACCTTTTTTCGCTTTTGCGTGCTGAAGAGCCGTTAAATGCACCAAAACCGTCGAAAGTGCCGCGTGCGTGAGGCCGGGAACCGTCCGAACTTGCCCAAACGTCCGTGGTCCTGCACGCTCGAGGCGTTCGATCATCTCGTTCGAAAGACCGCCGATCGTGCGGAAGTCGATACTTTCCGGCACCTTCAACGAATCGTGATGATTCACACGCTCAGCGGCCGCCGTTTGCTTCGCGATATATCCCGAGTACATCGAATCTGCCAATGCAGCCTCAATATCGTCAAACCTTGCGCCCTCGACCGGCAAAAGTCGCGAAATAAATTCAGCATCAACGCCTTGCCGCATCGCGAGATGCGAAAGCACGAACGAATCTCCAAGATCCGCTCCGAGCAGTTGAGCCGCGGCGGCGTATTGCGGGCTGGACCGCTTGAACCGCGTCATATCGAGCGCATTCCGGATCTCGGCGATGCGATCACGTTTTGCGTTAAATCGCTGCCAATCTGAGTCGTTGATCAGGCCGATCTCCCGTCCCTTCGGCAAAAGGCGTCCGTCCGCGTTGTCGTGCCGCAGGCGAAGGCGGGCTTCTGCACGCGAGGTAAAAAGCCGATACGGTTCATCAACCCCGTGTCGGATGAGGTCGTCAGCGAGCACGCCGATGTAGGCCTCGTCACGGCCGAGAGTGAACGCATTTCGCTTAAGTACTGTGTTTGCAGCGTTTACACCAGCTAGAAACCCTTGACAGGCCGCCTCTTCATAGCCTGTTGTGCCGTTTATCTGCCCCGCAAGAAAAAGTCCGTCGAATCGCGTCGTCGCCATCGTCGGCCGCAATTCACGCGGATCAACAAAATCATACTCGATCGCATACCCTGGCCGAATGATTCGGACCTCCCCCAAACCCTCGATCATGCGCAGCAGTTCCTGCTGCAGACCTGCGGGCAGCGACGTCGAAAATCCGTTCAGATAGACCTCATTCGTGTTGTGGCCTTCCGGTTCGAGAAAGAGCTGATGCCGATCCTTGCCGGCAAATTTAACGACCTTATCTTCGATCGACGGGCAATATCTTGGCCCGATTCCCTTGATCTTTCCCGAGTAGAGCGGCGATTGGTTCAGGTTGCCGCGAATGGCGTCGTGAACCGCATTTGTCGTATAACCGATGTAGCAATCAAGTTGCGGCTGCTCGATCTTATCGGTCGAGAACGAAAAGGCAACAGGTTTTTCGTCCGGTGCCTGGCGTTCGAACGCATCCCAATCGATCGTACGGCCATCAAGCCTCGGCGGCGTCCCTGTCTTGAGGCGTCCGACCGGAAAACCAAGACGCTTCAGATCCTCCGCAAGCTCGATCGAGGCAGGTTCGCCCGAGCGGCCGGCTGAGAATGTTCGACGGCCCGTATGGATCTTTCCGTTGAGAAACGTGCCCGTTGCAATGACAACGGCCATCGCCCCAAAACGCCTGGTATCTTCCAGCTCAACGCCTATAACCCTTTTATGCTCAACAATTAGCGAGACTACAGCACCTTGCTTCAACGTAAGGTTTGGCGTCGCTTCGAGCACGCGCCGCATTTCAGTGCGATAGAGCGAGCGATCAGCCTGGGCCCTCGGAGATCGAACCGCGGGCCCGCGTGAACGGTTCAAAAGCCGGAACTGGATTCCCGTACGATCGATAACGCGGCCCATAATGCCGCCGAGTGCGTCGACCTCCCGGACGACGTGGCCTTTTGCGATCCCGCCGATCGCCGGATTGCACGACATTTGCCCGATGAGGTCAAGATTCAGCGTGACAAGTGCAGTTTCCGCACCCATGCGCGCGGCCGCAGAGGCCGCTTCGCAGCCCGCGTGCCCCGCACCGATCACGATCACATCAAACCTCTCGTCGAAACTCATTCACCCTCAAGCCCGATCAACGGTATCCTTTGCCGTCCATTCCGCCTATAGATCCTAAAATCACTATCAAATGTAAAGATCGGTGCCCGAAACACTTCGCTCATCCTAACAAGACAAGCATCTGCCAAGGACATCGGCACCGACCGGTATTTCTGCATCAATGCCTTGATCCCGCCCAAATGTTCGCTTATCGCGAAGTCAACGATCAACGCATTTGCACTTATCAGCTCAAGAACGAGCTTTTCGCCATTGTACGTGTTACGCAATAAAAAACAGCATTCCGTGATCGTCGCTTCGCAGGTCAACAAGTTTGCATCAAGTGACTCAAAGATCTCTCGCGCGGGTCTGTGCCATTGGTCGTTCTTGCTAAGCAGAGCAACGATCGCTCCGGTATCGACAATAACTGACCTCACTATCTGCCGAGCCCTTCGAGATACTTCTTGTGCTCACCCGCAAGGTCATCCGGCAAACCCTCGACCGCACCAGCGAAGCGCTTGAACAGCGCTCTTCGCGCCGCCGCAGCCTTCTGATCGTCATTGTTCGGACGCCCCGACCTCCTGCTCTTCATGAATTTAAGATCCGTCTCCTTGATCGCAAAGCTATTCCCGACACGCTCCGCCGGCAGCCTTCCCGCCGCGATAAGAGCCTGTACTCGGCGGACGCTAATGCGAAGCCTTACAGCCGCTTCCCTTGTGCCAATAAGATCGTTCATATCAAAAAGATAATAACATAAACTATACGTCTGCACGAATAGTTTTATGGGTCTGATCCCTTGCCGCCTGATGGCTACTTGCCGATGCAGAAGGTTGAGAAGATGCGTGTGAGCATATCTTCGGTTGTGGTTTCGCCGGTTATATCACCAAGGAAGCGTAGGGCGTTGTGGAGGCCGAGCAGCACGATCTCTTCACTTTGGTTTGCGTTCAGCGCGTCGATCGACTCACAGATCCCATCATGGGCCCGCATAAGAAGGTCGCAATGCCGCGCATCAGTAACAAGAAAGCCCCCGGACGAAAGGTCATTCGTTGCAAATGGCCTAACGATCGCTTCGCGTAGATCGTCGAGGCCCTCACCCGTCTTTGCAGAGATCGCTACCATCTTTTCGCGAAACTCAGCCAATGCCGGATCGCCTGCGGCCGAAAGCCGCTCAATGTCGCGGGACGCGTGCTTGTCTATCTTGTTCAACGCGATGATGAAGTTCTGCTTCATTGCCGCACGGACAACATCGCGATCTTCATCCGTTAGCTCGGAATGTGCATCAAGCACGACAATTACAAGGTCCGCGTCCGCCATCGCACCGCGAGCACGTTCAACGCCGATCTTTTCTACCGTATCTACTGTCTCGCGCAATCCCGCCGTATCGACGAGATGAATGGGAATATCATTGACCGTAAACCGCTCGTTCAGTTGGTCGCGTGTCGTACCGGCGATGTCCGTTACGATCGCACGTTCTGAACCGAGCAGCCGATTAAAAAGACTTGATTTTCCGACATTCGGCTTTCCAACGATCGTTACATTTAGGCCATCGCGGATAAGATGTCCTGCCTTGTAGGTGTCAGCAAATTCAAGCGTTTTGGCCGCGATCTCTTTCAGCGAGTTCGCGATCTCATTCGTTTGAGAGGCCGGCAGGTCATCCTCGACGAACTCAAGCGCGGATTCGAGCACTACGATGATGTTCAGAAGCTCGTCCTTTAGCGGCTGCAGACTGCGGGACATCTCGCCGCTGAGCTGCCTAACCGCCTGCCGAGCCGCAGCATTCGTCTGTGCGTCGATCAGGTCGCGTATGGCTTCGGCTTCTGAAAGGTCAAGGCGGCCGTGAGCAAGCGCTCGCAAAGTGAATTCTCCTGGCTCGGCCGCACGGCAGCCGAAAGCAAGGCAAATATCGATGACCTGTCGAAGAAGAACAGGCGAACCGTGACAGCTGATCTCGACAACATCCTCGCCGGTAAATGAATGTGGGGCCTTAAAGTAGGTTATAAGAGCCTTATCGATCGCCGCTCGATCCTTTGGGTCTCGCAATTCGGTGAGCATCGCCCTTCGCGGAACGAAGGCGTCTTTGCCGCGGCCCGAAAGATCTGCGGCAACATCCAGCGCGCGGTCACCGCTCAAGCGGACAATACCGATCCCGCTGCGACCGGTAGGCGTTGCAAGCGCAACAATAGTCTTTCCCGAGTATTCCAAAACAGAATCACCAATGTAATGCAGAAAGAAATATCAGCGGTACCACGCCCATGCCTTCAGGACCGGTTCAACCAACCAACGAAGAATAAACGAACCTATCGAGTTGATTGAGATGCTTTGCGCTGAGTAAAACCCTATTGAAGCCTGACCTGCAGGCGGCGGTCGCGTCCGTCACCGACGGACTCGGTGATGAGGTCGTCTTCTTGCTGAAGCGTCGTGTGGATAATGCGGCGTTCGGTCGAATTTAGCACGCCAAAAGTGAACGACCGGCCGGTCTTACGAACTTGTTCGGCAGCAAATCGTGCCATTGCGTGGAGTTCCGCTTTGCGCGTCTGGCGAAAGCCATCTGCATCGACAATAAAGCGATGCTCCCGATCGAGCTCGCGTCCCATCGCCTGGAACAGCACGACCTCAAAGGCATCGAGCAGCTCACCTTTCTCCTGATGCGCAAAATGTGAGTCTTCGCCAACCAGATTCAGAACACAGCCTTCATCGGTCCATTCGGCTTCAACTGCGAGATCAAACCCCGCATCGCTAAGGATGCCGCTCAAAAGTTCTTTCGCGTTTTCACAAGTTTGATTCATAGCACATTTCGCTCCCTTTAAGTCGTTGAAAGCTTTTGCTTTACGGGCTTCGCGTTCTTTGGCACGTCGTTAACGACGGTCGTTCCCGGCGGCGTATTCGGCTTATTCATCCGGTTGATGATCATCTGCTGGCCGAAGCTTACAAGGTTGCCGAAGAACCAGTATAACAGCAGGCCGCTCGGTGCCGACCACATCACCCACAGCATCATCACCGGCATAAAGTAGGTCATAATCTTCTGCTGCATCTGCTGTTCGGGCGAGACGGTCGCGGCCTGCGGCGTGAACTTCATCGAGAGGATCATCGAGATCGCAAATGCGAACTCGAGAATGTGATACGGATCTGCCGCCGACAGATCCGGCAGCCACAGGAATTGCGCTTGTCGAATGTCGAGCGAGACCGTTACCGCCGTATAAAACGCGAGGAGCAGCGGGAACTGCAGGATCATCGGAAGGCAGCCGCCCAGTGGCAACGCATCCTTCGTCATCTTCAGCTGCTCCATCTGCAGGGCACGCATCTTCGGATCGTCCATCGGAACGCCCTTCTTTTGCAGGTCCTTTATTTTGTCCTGCACCTCTTTCATCTTCGGTGCATTTCCCGATGCCTTCTTGAAAGAACGCGTCTGCGACCAGCGCAGCGGGAATAGCAGCATATAAAAGACAAATGTGAAGATAATGATTGCCGCACCATAGTTTCGCGTCAGCTGATCAAAGAACGAGAGTGCGTAAAGAACGAGGATCCCGATCGGTTTTGTAAACCAACGCAAAACCCGATAATTGCTGAAGTTGATCGTATCGACAAGGTCGATCGGCCGTCCGACATCCTGCGAAAGGCTCTTATTGTATAGTCCTGCAAAGGCAAAATAGTCCTTCGGTCCGGTATAGACCTTGGTCGCAGTGCCGTCAGAAGGGATCGGCACAGCTGCCGTTATCAGATGACGTGTCTCGCTGTTCTTCGGCTTCCGGGTGACCCAGGAAATAATGCCGTCATAATAATCAGGCAGCGGATACTCATACTTCGAGGCGATGTATTCGAGCCCGTCAGTTTGCGAAGCAGGCACGGCCGCCATCGCAAAATACGCATCGGCAACACCTGCCCAATCAACCGCGCCGGGAGCCGCCATTGTCCCATTGTTGCTTGCGTCAAACGTAAAGGATGTTCCGGGATGGCGGACGATCGCATCGCCGACGTATGCAACAGCCTCCGGTTCGATGTGATAGTAACTGTGGTGTGTGATCGCCTGATCGCCAAGGCTGGCTCCGATCAGGAGCTTTACATTCGGGATCGGCTGGCCGCCTCGTGACAGCTTAACGGAAACGTCACTTACGAATGAATCTCCGCGAAACAGAAAGCTTTTCGTTGCTTCAACGCCGTCTGCCGTCGTGAACTTAAAGTCGATCTGCTTCGTCTCGCCATCCTTCAGCGTAATTTCGCCGCCTTCGCTATCGGTCGAGAAATCCGTCGTATTTAATGCCTTATCAAGGCCTGCATCGCCCGTTGCCAGACGGAACGGCAGTTCACGTGGGTCCCGCGAAAGAGCCGTCTCAGAGATCAGCTGCAGGGGTTTTTCGTTCGCCGGAGTAGAACCGTCAGCATAGATCGCCTGCTCGCCGTTTGCCGAGATATTCTTCAGGATCACCCAACTCGTTGCGACCGCACCTTTTGAATCGAGCGTTACTTCGTATAGCGGCGTCTTTATTGTGACCTTTCGATTCGGAGCCGCCGGAGTCGCCGACGCGACCTCAGGAGCCGGAGTCTCGGCCGGAGCGGCTGTCGGAACAGGAGTCGGTGCCGCCGCGGTCGTGTTTGTATTCGAGTTTGCGGCCTTGTTGGCATCTTCGCCCGCGGGTTTTTTCGGAGCGAAGAAGTATTGCCAGCCAAAAAGGATGAATACGCAGAGGACTGCCGCAATCAAAAAGCGCTTCTGGCTGTCGGTATTATTGCTGTTTTCCATTGATCGAAGCGACGGGGTCGTAACCGCCTTTTGCGAAGGGCTGGCACCTTAATATACGTTTCATGCCGAGCCAGGTTCCGCGGACCGCACCGTACCTTATGATCGCCTGCCGTGTGTATTCGGAACAGGTCGGCTCAAATCGACAGGCCGGCCCGAGATACGGCGAGATCGCCGCTTTATAGAACCAGATGATGCCGAGAGCAAGGTGCTTCATTGCCAAAACCTTTATTTTGCCACTCTCGCGACGATCGAGCGAAACTCGGCAAGCGGTTTATCGAGTTTTGAGTAAACAATGCCCCGTCTTGCGTTCAGAACCCAGTCGAGCGGCCCTTTTACCTCCGCAAGCTCGGCAGCCGACAGCCGAAAGCATTCACGGAGCAGTCTTTTCGCACGATTCCGGTCGTGCGCCTTGCCGATCGCCTTTTTCGTCGCTGTGATCCCAACGCGATGTCGTTCGGCTTTTGAGGGCAAAATAAAGACCGTCATAAAACGGCCCTCAATGCGTCGTCCCTGCTCGTAAACACGCAGAAACTCGGCGCGTTTCAGCAGCCGAGCTTCCTTAGGTAGAACAAAACTTAATAGTGCTGAACCGTTAATCGCTTGCGTCCCTTTGCCCGACGGCGCTTGAGAACGGCGCGGCCGTTCTTTGTCGCCATGCGTGCGCGAAAGCCGTGCTTTTTGGCGCGACGGCGGTTGTTCGGTTGAAAAGTTCTCTTCGGCATAGTCTTCCCTCACTGATCATCCACTTGCGAGAAGTGAAAACCTAGAGTTTACGCGCGCTAATAAACAGTTGTCAACGCCAAATAGCCTGCTTTCCGGACAGTAGATCGGCGAATCTCGCTCGCTCAACGCCGCTTTATGCCGCTGTCGCTAGCTTTTTCAAGGCCTCGATATAGAGCCCATGCTCTTCGGCGAGGATGCGGGCCGTAAGCGTCTCTATCGTGTCATCATCGAGCCGCTCAACTTCTTTTTGCAAGATCACCGGCCCATGGTCGAGCATCTCGTCAACATAATGCACGGTGCAGCCGGTCGTTCTTACACCGGCATCAAACGCCTGTTTTTGTGCGTCAAGGCCGGGGAATGCGGGCAAAAGGCTCGGGTGTATGTTCACGATCCTGCCCGCAAAACGCCGCACGAATTCCGGCGACAAAAGCCGCATATAGCCGGCAAGACACACGAGGTCCACGCCGTTATTTTCAAGCGCATCTCCGATCTCCGCGTCGTGTTCGGCACGAGACCGGCCTTTTCGCTCAACAACCAGCGTCTTAACGCCGTGTCTCGCAGCCTTCTCAAGCCCCGGGGCCTGCGCCTTATCGCTTATAACGACCGCAACCTCGCTCGACGGTATCTCACCGCTCTTGACCGCATCGACGATCGCCGCCATATTCGACCCCCGACCCGATATTAGAATTCCTATTCTCATTAACTGGTGCCAATCTCTGATAACCCAGATTCTACCAACTTATCAACCTAAATTAGTTGTTTAAAATTGTTTTTCTGATTGTGCGTATGTGGTATTCTAAATAATGGCTATGAGCTGAATCCCAATCCGCCCCCACGATCTCCTGTAATGTCCTCAAAAAAATGCCCTAACTGCCAGCTTGTAAATTTTGCACATGTAACTGTATGTAAACGCTGTCAGCTCTCGTTTTCCGACTCCCCGACCTCACAAACAACTGGCGAATCCAATGTTGCAACTTGGTACTTTTATCAGGTCCGTGAGCGAATCGGTCCGGTAGGTGAGGAAATTCTAGTCCAGCAGGCAAAGCTCGGAAACATTACCGGTGAGACATTAGTCTGGCAGGACGGAATGTTAGATTGGAAACCCGTTGGGCAGACAAGCCTTGCTCGGCTATTTAGATCTCCAAACTCCGTGCCGCCACCGCTAGCTCGCGCGACAGTTGATGACACACTAGTTTGGGTACTTGCCTTCGCGCCAATACTTTCAGGCATTGCTGTTACTTTTTTGTTAACTCTTTTTGACCCTGCTAGCGACAAAGCAGGGAGGTTCTTTGTTTTCGCACTCTTGCTTCGAGTGGGTTTTAATTCCGTTCTTTGCATTTCGGATGTAGAAAGATTGAAGAAAGCCGGACACAACACAAAAGATCTGATTCTGATGGGACTCTTTCTAGTACCAGTCTATTTGTTCGTAAGGGCTTCCCGACTTAAACAAGACTATTCATATGCAATTGTATGGTTGGTATCCTTCGTAATTTCTTTGGGAATATTTCACGTGTAATTCTTACAATGAAAGCTCCATTATCTTTAATAACCTTTTGTTCTGCTGCCGTTTTTCTAATTTCCTGTGGGAAGCCACAGATAAAAGGTGAGGTATTTGTGGTAACTGAAGGTCAACAGGCCTACAAGTTAGCCCTGGTCACGGTCAATGCTGTTCCCGAGAGCACGGTAAAATCTTGTATTGACACGACGCAAACGGAGAATAAGGAGCGAGCGAGCGAAGCAATGCAGCAAAATGCGGCGGCTCTTAGAATTGCCGAGAAAGAACTAGACGACGCCAAGAATGAGCGGGCTAGATTGGAAGCAAGTTTTGCTGGAATCGACTCTTCTTCCGTAGATGAAGTAGACCGGCGAATCTTCTTGACAATACCGGTCAGGGAGCGAATCGAGAAAGCATCGCAGAAATTACGGGAAATCAAAGCCGCGAGCTCAAAATACGAACTCAAGTCTTATTGGGATTGCTTCGTAAATGAATCCACAGTATCGCAAACAACGACTAGGTCCGATGGGAAATTCACTTTGTCACTACCAAGGAAAGGAACATATATCGTCACCGCATCTGCTTCGCGGAAGATCATATCTACAACTGAATATTACAATTGGTTTGTTTGGGTTGACGCTTCGTCCCAAAATGAAATCACGGTAAGTCTAAATAATACCAATCTCGCAGACCCTTACACGCCGAATTACTCACTAGGCCCCCAGAACGGGACCGCGAACTATTTCGGAAACTAAGCCTTATCAACGGTGACCGAGCGGTCACCGGCGACGACGCGACCTATCTTTGCGGCACTCGGTATCGCCTCGAGAATCGCGCCTGAAGCTTCTTCCGACGACATGATAACCATTCCGATGCCCATATTAAAGGTTCGGAACATTTCGTTGTCTGAGACATTGCCGAGTCGCTGCATAACGCCGAAGATCGGCGGTTCGGGCCATGACCCGCGTTGGATCTCGACGGAGACGCCTTCCGGAAGAATGCGTGGGATATTTTCGAGAAAGCCGCCGCCCGTGATGTGTGCGAGCCCCTTGATCAACGGACCGCGGACACTCCTGTCCGCACTCGCCGGTTCCTCCGGCGATGCTGAGTTTGGATCCTCGAGAGCGTTTGGTATTTGAGATCCGTTCGGGTCGAAGCTGCCTTCACTGCGGACAGGAGTGTCCGCGGTCCGTTCGAGCAGCGGGCCGATCTCCGGGAGAAAGGACGCGTGTGTTGCGAGCAGGGCCTCGCCGACGGTCGTGCCAAGTTCGTCGAGATAGCTGTCGGGTGTGTAGCCTCCGATCTCAAAGAACAGTTTGCGTGCGAGTGAATATCCATTGGTCTGCAAGCCGGTCGAGGGCAGGCCGAGAACAACGTCACCCGGCACGATCTGCTTGCCGTCAATGACATTCTTCTTATCAACAACGCCGACGATAAATCCCGCAAGGTCATACTCGCCCGGCGCATAAAAATCCGGCATCTCGGCGGTCTCGCCGCCAAGCAGAACGCAGCCGTTCTCGCGACAGGCTCGTGCCATTCCTTCGACGACCGACGCCGTCACTTCCGGTTCGAGTTTGCCCGTCGCGAAATAGTCCAGGAAGAAAAGCGGCCGTGCACCCTGCACAAGGATGTCGTTTACGCAATGGTTCACAAGGTCCGCACCGACGGTCGAATGAACACCGGTCTCGAACGCAAGTTTGAGCTTTGTGCCAACACCATCAGCCGAAGCAACGAGTATCGGATCGGCCATTTGCGGAAACGCTCCCGAGAACATTCCCCCGAAGCTCCCGATCTCGGTCAATGTGCGTTCGTTAAAGGTCGAGCGGGCGAATTCGCGGATCTTTGCTACCGCCTGGTTTGCTTTGTCTATTGAAACGCCTGCATCGGCGTATGATATCGATCTAGTCATTTTGGCTCCGTTGCGACTGCGGACCTCTTTAGTATCGCAAACGGATTACGTTCCGTCATTTTCTTTCAGAGGCGTTTCTAAACCCGCCTAAGATAATTGGCGATCGCCTGGCTCCATGCGTTGACGACACGATTATATTAGCGCCTTCGCACCGTTGACTAACTAACATGGTCGCGATTAGCATTTTTCCTAATCGCCTATCGTCGCCGCCGATAGCGTACAATCTAAAATTATGAGCTTCACTCTTCTCGACATGAGTTCCGAGAACTTTGAGTTTTTTGCCAACGTATGGCACTGGAAAGCGGGCCTTGAGATCATCCGCAGTCTGGATATTCTCGGCGAGGGCGCTCTTCGGCAGATGAGCTACAACGCTACCGGCGTAAAGGTTTCGCGTGATGACGCTCACGAGATCGGCTCAAGGATACGTTCGGAGATCCTGCCAAAGCTTCCCGACGGCGGCCGCATGTTCGCCGACCTGTCGATAACCAATGCTCCGGACGATATGACGCTGCATCGCGACGAGGACGACCAATGGAAGAATTACAGCGTCGATCGCGAATGGTTATCGGAGTTCTCAGATTTTTGCCTGCGTTCTAAGGGCTTTCAGGTCTTTTAGAATATTCGCTTCGTGCTGCCGTAACGGTGCCTGATGGAGATCCTTACCAACATCCATGACGTCTTCGCACCATACCTAAAAAATATCTGGCTCCAGATGGGCCTTCTCGTCGCGTTCGCGACCATTCACGGCTATGCCGGGGCGTGGCTAGCGGTGAGAATGTTGTTCCGGCCTCGACGGCCCGTGAAGATCTTTGGGTTAACGGTATTTCCGCAGGGGATGATCCCGCGAAACCGCGACCGTCTGGCCGCGGCGATCGGTAAGGCCGTTGGCGAAGAACTTGTCACGAGCGACACGATCCAGGAACACCTTATCGGCCGCGATTTTCTAAAGCGAAAACTCGACGCGGTCGTCGGTGAATACACGGCCGCTTTACTCGAAACAAATTACCCGTCGCTCATCGAAGCCCTTCCGGCCTCAGTGCGTATTCCAGTGCTTGACGCGATCTCCGGCCTACAAGTGAAACTTGCCGGCCATATTCGCGTTGTCCTCCGCAGCGAAGATGCCCGCCGTCGCATTCACGGCCTTGTGACAGCCCGTATGGACGACGTTCTCGGTCGTCGCGTCTCAGAGATGCTCGACGAAGATACTGCCGAACGGGTCGTTGACTTCCTCACCGAGCGCATCCGGGCCGCCATCGAGCATCCGGCCTTTGAACAGAACGTCAGTGATTTCATAAGGAAGAAGCTCGAAGATCTGTTGAACTCTTCGGTTCCGGTCGGCGAGATGTTTACTCCCGAGGCGGTCGAGTTCGTAAAAGAGAAGGCCCGTGAGCAGGTCGAACCGGCCGTCAAACAGATCGCCGAATTCGCGACCACTGAGAAGACACGCGGGCAGATAAGCGCTCTCGTCAAACGCGAAGTACACGACTATTACGAGAATCTTTCCTTCTTCAAAAAGATATTCGTCTCGCGGGACAACCTGCTCGACGAGGTCGATGAACTCGTCAATGAAAGCTTCCCGCGGCGGCTCGAAGAAACTTTGAAAGATGCGTCATTTGCCGAGGACGCCCGGAATTTTATTTCCGACGGCATCAATAGTGCCCTTTCGCGGCCCGTCAAGGACATCGTCGGCCGCATTGATCCCGAACACATCGACGATCTTAAGGATCAAATCACCGCGTCGATCTTCTCGCTGCTTAAGAGTGAGGAGACGTTCGCCGAGGTTCGCCGGTTTCTCACCGAAACCATCGAAAAACTCCGTCCGCACAGCATCGACGCGATCCTCCAGATCGTGCACCCTGAAGCTGAGGAACGATTAAAGACCGCTGTTGCTGACGGACTCGTTCACGTGCTTTCGAGCGAGCGGACCGCTAACCTGCTCAACGAATTTCTTTCCACCAGGATCGAAGATCTGCTTGCGACCCCGATCGGCCGGCTCGGCGATCACCTCGCCTCAGAGAAGGTTGCAAGAACCTCCGCAAGTCTTACAGATACTGTCATCGAAGCGATCAACGCTAAGCTGCCCGATGCCATTCGCGAATTCGATATTGGCGGGG
Source organism: Acidobacteriota bacterium (assembly GCA_019639195.1). Classification (GTDB taxonomy): domain Bacteria; phylum Acidobacteriota; class Blastocatellia; order Pyrinomonadales; family Pyrinomonadaceae; genus OLB17. The sequence goes on from JAHBSI010000001.1 coordinate 728,385, forward strand.
TCGTCCGCGAGAAGATCCGCGCTTATCCGGCCGAAAAGCTTGAATCGCTCGTAATGAGCGTTGCGAAAGAGCATCTGAGGACGATCGAATTCTTCGGTGCTCTATTCGGGTTCATCATTGGGCTGGTTCAGGCCGTTCAGTTCTATTTCTACGCCAAATAAAGAAAGGTCATCCACCAAATATTTTTTGAACTTAGCGGCGACCCGCTTCGTTATCTCCAATAGTTCCGCTCACAGAGCCGGGAAAATCCACGTGTCGGAGAGTAGTTTTATGAAAAAGATCGGTATCCTTTTGTTTCTAGCCGCGTTGGTGATCGGTGTCGCGATCACCGGAGCTTTCTCCTTCGGTCCCGGCCCTAAGGACCTCTTTAGTATTGGTTCTCTTTTTCGGGGAGAGGTCGGTTCAGGGCATCTCAAAACAGAAAAACGTGATGTTGCAGATTTTGACAGGATCGAGGTCAGCGGTGTTGTCGAGGTCGAGGTAACACGCGGTGACACCTTCAGTGTTGAGGTCTCTGCAGATGACAATCTTTTACCGCTCCTAAGGACAGAAGTGGACGGCGATACCCTGTCGATCTATACCAAGGGAAGGATCTCAAAGAGCACCGAGTTGAAGGTCGTTGTCACTGCACCGAACATCAGTGAAGCCGAAACGTCCGGCGTCTCGAAGTTGTCGCTAATGGACGTAAAGAATGAGCACCTTTCGCTCCAGGCATCCGGTGCATCCAGAGTGACCGTCAGTGGAACCACGGCCTCGCTGACGATCGATATTAGCGGCGCAAGCAAAGCATTGACCTCTGAGCTTCTCGCGAAAGAGGCGTCGATCGAAACCAGCGGTGCAAGCAACGCAGATGTGAATGTTAGCGAAATGCTTAAGGCTCAGGCATCCGGCGCAAGCCACATCCGATACCTTGGCTCGCCTTTAACCGTTAAGGTTGATCGGTCCGGAGCCGCAAGCGTCTCACGCCAAACAGCGAACTAGTTCAATGCGAGTTGAACGACTCGCCTGTCGCCGTCTCTTGATATGCTGGATCAAGAGGCGGCGAATTCTTTTTGTTTAATGTAAGAACCGCTTGTCTCTGTTCCGCGTTGCCGACCCGGAAGGGATATAATGTTCTCTGCACGAAAAAAAATCGTAAAATTTTCTCCTTTTTTGGGACAGGATCGGAGTGATCTTTCATCGAAAATCACGCTCAAAATGCTCCCAAATGTTTGACAAAACAGGACTTTAAATCGACGTTAAAAGAAAATTTTTCGCCTGTGGATTTCGGTTTGCGCAGGTCGATTTTTCGTGTTAGTCTGATATCCATTTCCGGGTCCAGCGTGCTCGTAAGTTGTTGAAAGCAAATAACTTAATGTGTTGAGTTAAGTTTTAAACAACACCGCGTTCGTATTGTGGAAATCCTGTGAAAAAGTCGGTAACACCTTGTTAACAAAGAGACTCTTGTCTTTTGCGTCCACCCGACGCACAACGAGAGACAGGTGCCGCCTTAAACACGACCACACGACGCGAATTTTCACTCGCTCGGAAAGACCGAATTTCAATACGTCGTTTGAACGCACTTTTGCCGTCAGAGCGTTCAGCGAGAACAAAGATAACTTGCAGCTCTCTTTAGAAAAAACCACGATCTGGGACGATATCCTTGTACAACTCCGGGAAGAGTTGAGCCCCCAGATCCTTGCGACCTGGTTCCTGCCGATCCGCTTCGTTGATACGAACGACGAACAGAAAGAGATCGTCCTTGCGGCCGGGACCGTCGCGCAGGACTGGATCGATCGATATTACTCCGAGAAACTTAAGACGATATTTTCGAACCTGGGCCGCGGCGACCATAAGATCGTTTGGCAGGACATCGAGGACACAGCGTCCGCAGACGAGGAGCCATTGGAGGATCTTGTATTCTCGCCAGTTGGTCGTAATGAAGCGTTCCCCGAACCGGCACAGCGTCCCTTCGTCGAATCAGTTGAGACAACGTCTCTTAACCCAAAATACACATTCGATAAATTCGTTGTCGGAACGGGAAATGAATTTGCCAACGCGGCTGCAAAGAGCGTAGCCGAGAGTCCGGGTTCGGCGTACAATCCGCTCTTCTTATACGGAGGTGTGGGACTCGGCAAGACACATCTAATGCACGCGATCGGACACTCGATAAAGCAGCGGTCTCCGTCGTCACGTGTTGCGTATATTACGAGCGAGTTGTTTATGAACGAACTCATTCACGCAATTCGCTTTGATAAGACACCTGCGTTCCGAGATAAATATCGTTCGATCGACGTCCTGCTGCTTGACGACGTACAGTTCATGGCCGGCAAGGAACGTACCCAGGAAGAGTTCTTTCACACGTTCAACACGCTCTATAACGATCAGAAGCAGATCGTTATATCGAGCGACTGCCCGCCGCGCGAGATCCCGACTCTTGAAGAGCGTCTTCATTCTCGATTTGAATGGGGATTGATCGCTGACATCGAACCGCCGGACCTTGAGACGAAGGTTGCCATCTTGAAGCGAAAGGCCGACCTCGATGGTATAGACCTGCCGAATGACATAGCGATCTACATCGCCGGGCGGGTAAAGAGTAATGTACGTGAGCTCGAAGGTTCGCTTGTCAGGCTTGTCGCTATTTCGTCGCTAAATCGTGTGCCCTTTTCAAAGGCGATCGCTGATGAGGCGATCAAGAACATCATCGACAGCGAACATCCTGTAGGCCTTACGATAGACCGTATCGTCCGCGCCGTCGCCGCGCAATACAAAATGTCGGTCGATGAACTTAAGGCCAAGAGCAATTCGCGTGCGGTCGCCCTTCCGCGGCAGGTGGCGATGTATCTGTGCAAAAGATTGACTCGCCACAGCTTTCCGGAGATCGGAAAAGAGTTCGGCGGCAAGCATCATACGACCGTAATGCACTCTGTTGATAAGATCGAGAAGCTGAGCCGCGAGGACCGCGTTTTCCACAAGGCGTTAAACGAGCTAATTGATTCTCTTTGCAACAGTTAGCGAATTTTTACAAGCAAACGGAAATCACAGGTTTTCCACTGGTTTTCCAAATCGAGTTTGCAGTTAAGTTATTGATAATAAAGATAGTTAGCTTTAGCAGCAGGTTTTTCGCACAGACAAGCGGCATCAGTGGTTGCGGAAAATTGAGGAAAACATTGCACGAACTTGTTTTCCACATTTTGAAAATATTTTCCACAAGTTTTCCACAGGCTATTGTGGATAAAAAAGTTTCGATTTTATAAGGAGTTAGCCGATTTTTACACAAATCCACAGGCCCTATTACTGCTACTAGTTCTTTCCTTTCTTTTTTAGAGAGTATTAGTAGTAAATAGCATCCAAGGAGAAGCGAGAGGTAAAGAAGTAAGTATGGAATTCACGATCAAACAATCGACGTTAAAAGATGAACTAGGTTTTATTCAGGGAGTTGTCGAACGCAAGACGACCATTCCGGTCCTTGCCAACATACTTATCGAATCCCTTGGCGATAACGAGATACGGATAGTCGGGACCGATCTCGATGTCACGATCCGGTGCGATGCCGAGGCCTTGGTCGCAAAGCAAGGATCTATCTGCGTTTCGGCAAGAAAGCTTTTCGACATTGTGCGGGCTCTTGACGCTGAGGACGTGCATTTCAAGAAAGAAGACAACGAATGGGTGACGATGAAATGCGGGCGGGCAAAATTCCGTCTTGCCGGTGTGAATCGGGAACAGTTTCCGGAGATCCCGTCGTTCAAGAGCACTCCGCTTAGCCTGCCGGCCGCAACGTTCAATTACTTTATCCAGAACACCGCGTTCGCTATTACGAACGAAGTCTCGCGCTTTACGCTTTCGGGGGCGAAATTCGTCCTCTCAGACGGCCTCGCTCGAATGGTGACGACCGACGGCCATCGCCTTGCCTTTATCGAGCAAAAGCTCCCGAGCGGCGAGGGGGCGTCGCAGATCGATACGCTCATACCGCGAAAGGCCCTTCTCGAACTTGCTAAGATCGCTCGGGATACGAACGGCGATATCGCGTTCGGTGAGGACCAAAAACATCTTTTCTTTGAGATCGAAGGACGGCTTTTGATCAGCCGTACGCTCACCGGAGCGTTCCCGAATTACGAACTTGTAATGCCGAAGGATAATGACCTCGCTGCGGTCTTTGACCTTGAAGAAATGCGTTCGGCGGTGCGGCGCGTAAGCCTGATGGCGGATGACCGCACTCGGTCGATACGTCTTGTTGTTCGCGAAGGTGAGATCGAGCTGAATGCTCAGTCTAGCGAAGAAGGCGAGGGCCGGGAGGTAGTGCCGGCCGAATACACGGGGCCCGAGACGCAGATCGGTTTTAATTGGCAGTATCTGCTTGAGTTCTTGAACAACGCCGGCTCGATCGCAACGGCCGCAAAAACGGAAGGCGAAAAAGAATCTGACGGCGACGGGACCGTTCGTGTTCGCGATGGAAACGCCGCGACCCGGATCTCTTTTGAGTTCAAAGATTCGAACGCCCAGACCCAAATGCGGATCGTGGACAATTCCGAATACGATTACAAATATATCGTGATGCCGCTCAGGATATGATTCCCTTTTATCCTTGGGATCGCCCGATCATCTGTAGATATCTTAGGATTTGCGGTGAGCCGGAGAATTTGCAAGCTGCCGTTTGCGTCCGATAGCAACTATCGCACAAAGAATACCGACGGTTGAGGGAATCGCAATTAGAGCATCTTTCGGGCTGACGACAACGGCTCCGATCATTATTATGACAAGCAGGGCCGCGGCCAATGGGGTCAACCATCTCATTATGCCTGTGGCCCATGGTATGATCAGGCCGAGGGCTCCAAGGATCTCGCACGTGCCGATAAAATAGATAAAACTCAATGACATGTACGCCGGTAAGCCTTTTGCCATTTCTTCGGCAGGCATCAGGAATTTAGTTGTACCCGCGAATAAGAATAGTGCTGCAAGCAAGACCTGAATGATCCACAAAAGAATGTTCATATAAACCCCGTTGCCAGACTCTATTTTGCAGGAGATTCGGCTACCGATTTCAATTGAGAAAGCCCTCGTTCAAAATCCGCACCTATTGCTTTATCCATATCAACAAAGACCGAAAAAGCCTTTGACATAAAGTTGTGCTTGCCGTTCATTGTCCATTCGACATCAGAATTCGGGCCGTTTGGGGATATTTTGATATCGATCGTCGAGGATGAATCAAAAGGTTTGATGAAATGGAGGTCTATCTTTACCAGGCTTGGCGGAGTGCTTTCTATGATCGTCATCTTACCCTCGCCAACTTCCTGATCGCCCGTCCAATAGTAAACAGCACCTTTGCCGGTTTCGGGCCCGGATATCTCGGTCTTCATCTTTGGATCTAGTTTGGCCCAAGGCGACCATGCATCCCATTTATGAAAATCGTTCACTTCCGCAAAAACGCGATCGGGAGATGCCGCGATCGACGCTTTCCGCGAAATGGTGAATTCGTCGGGCTGCATAACGATAAATACACCGAGCAGAGCGAAAGTTAACAGAAGAGCGACGACGATGGAAATTATTGCCTTTTTTACCATAACTCTCTCAAAACCGGGTTGGCTTTAGCGAGAAAGGATACTACATTCGGCGAGATCCAGCCTAAGAAAAGTGAAAGGGTGCGAACTTTTTGGAAAAGCCGCACCCGGTAGGTAAATATTTGGTAGGTATTATTGAAGGGTTTATAAAACGCTCATTTACGGTCGAGCGGTCACCGAAGGGGGATAGTAGAAACTCCCCGATGTCGTAAGATCCTTTGTATCAAACTTCTTTCGTGCACCGCAGGAAAGGCACGTCCTGTAACTAACCTTTCCGTTCGTGAACGGCCGGCTTATATCGTGGTGCCGGCATCCGAATAATCTAACTAAAATTCCTATCTTTTTGCCGAATCCTTCGGCTTCTTGCTCATCAACACGCTTTAGCGTGGGCATTTGTTCCAAAATATGCTGCATAAAACTTTTTCCGAGCTCCTTTCCAACAGGTAAACACCGAATTTCGGCGATTCTACACAAAAAGAACGCGAAGGCGTCTAAGTTTTTGCATTACTTTGATGCCCGATGGAACAAAAAAGTTTGCATTTTTGAAAACGCACAGACTAACTGTTTTTGCGGCAATTTTCAAACCGGGATGGGATATTAGATAATATTCCTGCCAGATCGACATTTGGTAAATGTTGAAAAATAAGGAAAAATGGGGTCAAAAATGAAGAAAATTGCGGTGTCAGCAGGGTTAATTTTCCTGGGAGTTACTATTTTTTCGAATCCCGCACGTGCCTGGGATGACGTCGGGCATAAGCTGACGGCATATATCGCGTGGCAAAATATGACGCCCGTGGCCCGAGAGCGTGTGATCGAGATATTGCGGGCCGCACCCGAGGACGCACAGCTTTCGACCTTTTACATGAGCTACGGGTCGCAGAGCAAGGCCGAACGCGAGCGTGAGTTCTTTGTAATGATCGCAAGCTGGGCGGATTTTATTAAGGACAAAGGCTTTCCCGTCCGCTATAAGACGTATTCGAACTCAAATTGGCACTATTCAGACACTTTTTGGCATTTTGAGGATGGCAAGGTCGTGATGGACGCGGATGTCGAGAAGAACGGGTTTGCAATGGACAAGCTCGATGAATTCAGCAAGCTGATCCGAAGCTCTGCTTCCGACAAAGATAAGGCGATCGCCGTCGCATGGCTGATCCACATAATCGGCGACATCCATCAACCACTGCACGTTTCCGCAAAGACGACAAAGAGTTATCCGAACGGCGACCAGGGCGGAAATCTATTCTTTTTGACGCCAAAAGGAACACCGAGGGCCGAGCAGGAAAATCTTCACGGCTTTTGGGACTCGATAATCGATCGAACCGTCCCGAACACAAAGGATGAGTGTGATTCGGCCTATCTCGATCCGATCGGCGACAAGATAATGGCCGCCTATCCGTACGACAAAGAGAAGAAGGACCTCGAACCGGGTGAATTCGTCAAATGGAAGGACGAAAGCCTCGATATCGCAACAAATTTTGCCTATAGGAATATAGAATTCTTCAAAAAGCCGTCGGATGACTATCAACAAAAGGCCTTTCGCATCTCCGAAAAGCAGATAGCCAAGGCGGGCTACCGCATAGCGGATCTGTTCAATTCAGCGTTCGGTGCGGCCGTCGTTAAAGACGCAGCGGGCAAGGCCCAGAACTAAATGATCGACGGACCTCTGGAACATTTTCGTGGACAGCGGGGTGCGTTAGCAGATGAGATCAAAGAACTCATCTCGATCGAGACGCCCTCGCACGATGCCGCAGCAAGTTCGAAGATCGTTGATATGCTCGAAGCGAAGTTTGGTGAGGCGTCCGGCAGCATCGAGATCGAGCGGATCGTGGCAGATGGCGTCGGAGAGCATTTTATTGCTAGATTCGGCAAGAATAGCGGTAAACGGCCTACGCTGATACTCGGGCACACCGATACAGTTCATCCGATAGGGACCATCGATCAGAACCCCGTCCGTATCGACAACGAGAGGCTTTACGGCCCCGGCGTTTTTGATATGAAGGCCAATATCCAGCTAGTACTTGCGGCTTTGAGGTATCTCGAAAAAGAAAAGATCGAATGTCCCGTAACTGTTCTGCTCTCCTGCGACGAAGAGACGGGAAGTGCGACGGGGCGTGAATTGGTGGAGCGTGAAGCGACAATCTGTTCGCGATGTTTTGTGCTCGAGCCGTCGGCTGCGGGTTCGGTAAAGACCGGGCGAAAAGGCACCGGAGTTTTTCGTCTCGAAGCCATCGGTATTCCCGCTCATGCAGGCCTCGAACCTGATCGCGGTGCGAATGCGGTCGCTGAACTCGCACGGCAGATTGAAGCGATCCACTCAACTGCAAATCGTGACGCGGGAACGACCGTCAATGTCACGACATTTGCCGGCGGAACCGCAACCAACGTAATTCCGGCATTTGCGGCGTGCGAGATCGACGTTAGATTCTCGACCGTAGCGGAAGGTGAACGGGTCGAGTCGGCCTTAAGATCAATTACTCCGAAGGACACGCGTGTAAGGCTCGAACTCAAGGGCCAGATCAACCGGCCGCCGCTCGAAGAAACTCAAGGCGTGCTCGCACTTTATTCGAAAGCGAGAGCGGCTGCCGAGACCCTGGGCTTTGAGCTTCACCATACGCAGGTCGGCGGTGCCTCCGACGGCAACTTTGTTGGTGCGCTTGGCGTTCCGGTGCTCGACGGTTTGGGGATAACGGGCGACGGCGCACATACTCTTGAAGAGTACATAGAGATAGAAGATATTCCTCTGCGGGCGGCGTTGCTTACGATGCTCCTCATTGACGAGTAGCTTCTCGATCTCAAATAAAAGAAGACGGAGGCGAAACCTGTCCGGTGATGGGCGCGGTCTTCAAAATCGTTTGCGAGTTCGCCAAACGCGGGCTTGGGTGGGTTCGACTCCCACACGCCTCCGCCAAAAAAACTAAAACATTCTCCCATATGCTCGCTTGGATAGCTTTGAATATGACGCCCGGCATCGGCCCGCGTGCAGCGACCGTGCTGCTCGAACGCTTTGGTTCGGCCGAGGCGGTCTTCCACGCAACGCGTTCTCAGCTCGAATCCCTAAGAATGGACGCGCAGACGGTTGACGCGATCCTTTCAAGAAGCTTCGATGAACGGGCGAAACGAGAATTTGAAGAGGTCAAGAAACTCGGCGGCGACATTCTCGTCCTTGACGACGGCAGCTATCCGGAGATTCTGCGCGAGATCGCCGATCCGCCGCCCGTACTTTATGTAAAGGGCGATTGGCAGCCGTGCTTTGACCAGCCAAGTATCGGTGTTGTCGGATCGCGAACGTGTTCGACATACGGCGAGAACGCATCCGAGATGCTTGCTCGCGATCTTGCTTCAAGAGGCATTACGATAACTTCCGGACTTGCGCGCGGGATCGATTCCGCAGCACACCGCGGAGCCTTGCGTGCTCAAGGCCGAACGGTCGCCGTCATGGGTACAGGAATTGACGCGGTCTATCCGCGGGAAAATAACGGCCTTGTCCGCGAGATACTCGCAAACGGCGGATGCCTCGTAACTCAATTCCCGCTCGGAACGCCGCCGCTGAAGGAGAATTTTCCCTATAGAAATCGGATCATCAGCGGCCTGAGCCTCGGCCTGCTTGTTGTTGAGGCGAGCGAGCGTAGCGGTTCGCTGATAACGGCCAGGCTTGCGGTCGAGCAGGACCGCGAAGTAATGGCCGTGCCCGGCAACATAACCAGCGGAAACTCGTTCGGAACGAACTACCTTATTAAAAGCGGAGCCAAGCTCGTGCAGCAATGGCAGGATATCGTTGCAGAACTTCCGGCCGAGATCGGTGCTCGAATATTGCCGCCAAAAACAGATGACCGAAAGGAGAGCGAAAGGCAGCGGATCGAGAACTTCATCCCGCAAGATCTTTCGCCGAACGAGATCACTGTTTACAAAGCTCTATCGCTTGATGAAGCAACACATATCGACATTCTCGTGGAAGAATGCGGCCTGAATTTTGGCGACCTAAACGCCGCCATCGTCTCCCTCGACATTAAAGACCTCATCCGCGTCCTTCCGGGCAAATGCTACGCACGAAAGGCGTGAGGCAGCGACCAAACCGGCGGTCGAAAAGTGTTGACAAGTTAATTCTTTAGGAGTACTGTGGCCTAAATTTCCCCAAAGATTGCTATACGAGTTTGGACGAGGCCTTCCTTGCAAAGCGTATTCAGGGTTTCACGAGGTCTTATGGAATATCGACAAACACTTGTCGTTTTCGATGATTCTTTCAAATTCTGATCGAAAGCGAAGGATAGTATGGAAAAATTAGCGTTCACATTTTTCTTGGTTCTAGCGAATATGGGTTGCGACGGTGGGCTTAGGCTAGGTAGTTTAAAGGATGCTTCCACGAAACTAGAACAATCAACTCGATCTTTACAGGACAAGCGAATTTTGTCTCGGAACTACGCCGAAGCAAAACAGGCATTGGCAGAGGCCGTCAAGAAGAATGATACGGACACTATTCGCGAGGGCTTGCTTAAGAGCCTTAGCTTTGAACTCAAGGGTGATATTGCCGCAACGATAGCGGAAGAGAAAATGACTGGTCTTTTGCCGGACCTTGTAACCGCGTTGCAGTTTAACTCGGGCTGTATGAGTGGTGGCAGCGAATCGGAAGCCGCTCAAAAACAGTTGAACGAAAAGGTAGTCAAAGCTATCTCTAGCCTTACATCTCTTAGCTTTCCATACTTTGATGCATCGAAAATACCTGTTTGCAGTAACGATTCTCCGTCATGGGAAATAAGGAGGATCGTGGCTGAAACGAACGAATGGATCAGTCGAAATGTTGACGTAACGGAACACGTCCTTCAAAAGCCCATACGCTAAAACGAACGAACTCCTTTAACCATTCCACTTTTGACAGACCGAAAAATTAAGAGTAGAAGTCTAAAGATGTCAGGCGCCGATGAGGTTGCGTCTGGCATTATTTTTTCAAGATGGGTAAGAACTTAGTAATCGTAGAGTCGCCTGCAAAGGCAAAGACCATTAACAAGTATCTCGGTTCGGATTATACGGTGCTCGCGTCGATAGGGCATATAAAAGACCTGCCGGCAAAGGATCTCGGTGTCGATATCGAGAACAATTTCGAACCGCACTACGAGGTCATTCCCGATACAAAAAAGCGGAATAATAAAAAGGTAGTTTCCGAGCTAAAGAAAGCCGCAAAAGCGAGCGAAGCGATCTATCTTGCGGCCGACCCTGATCGCGAAGGCGAAGCGATCTGCCAGCATCTTGCCGAAGAGATCGTCCCCAAACGTCCTGCGATTCCCTATTATCGCGTGATGTTCAATGAGATCACGAAGAACGCGATCCAGGACGCATTCAAAGTACCGAAAGAGGTGAACAAGGATCTTGTCGACGCACAGCAGGCACGCCGTGTGCTCGATCGTCTCGTAGGCTACAAGGTCTCGCCGATCCTTTGGAAAACGATCGGCGGCCGCCTTTCTGCGGGCCGTGTACAGACGGTCGCCGTTCGGCTTGTCGTCGAACGCGAACGCGAGATCGAGGCCTTTGTGAAGACCGAGTATTGGTCGCTCGTCGCAAACCTTGCAGCCGCCTTGCCGCCAAAATTCGATGCGAAGCTAAATAGGATCGACGACAAGACCGTCAAGCTCGGCAAATTCAGCGAAGATGTAAAGGCGAGCGAGGTCCACATTAAGACCGCCGATGAAGCGACTGCTCTGGCAAAAGAAGCGGAACAGCAAGCGTTTGTCGTTGAAAGCGTTGCGACAAAAGAAAAGAAACGCAACGCGACGCCGCCATTTATTACCTCAAAGCTCCAGCAGGATGCCGCTCGGAAATTCGGTTTTACGGTAAAGCGCACGATGACGGCCGCACAGCGTCTTTACGAGGGCATCGAACTGGGTCAGGAAGGTGCAGTCGGACTCATTACATATATGAGAACCGATTCGACCCGTGTCTCGGATGCGGCTCTTGCTGAGGTACGCGATTTTATCGGAACCACGCACGGCAAAGATTATCTTCCGGCGAAACCGAACTTCTTTAAGTCAAAAAAGGACGCGCAGGACGCGCACGAAGCGATCCGCCCGACGGATGTTACTCGCACACCCGAAAGTCTTGCAAGCCGTCTCCAGCCGGACGAATTAAAACTCTACAAACTCATCTGGCAGCGTTTTGTGGCGTCGCAAATGATGCCCGCCGTGTTCGACCAGACGACGATCGATATAAAGGCCGGAAGGTTCATCTTCCGAGCTACCGGCTCGGTTCAGAAATTCGACGGCTATCTGAAGGTCTATGAAGAAGGCCGCGACGACAACAAGTCCGAGGATGACGAAGAAAGCCGTGACCTTCCGCTCGTAAAAGAGGGCGATCAGCTAAACCTTGAATCACTTGCGAAGAATCAGCATTTCACTGAGCCGCCGCCGCGATATTCGGAAGCGACGCTCGTAAAGGCTTTGGAAGAGAAAGGCATCGGCCGGCCTTCGACATACGCCTCGATCATGACGACGATACAGGACCGCGAGTATGTTGAGAAGATCGAACAGCGCTTTCACCCGACGCCTTTGGGCACGACGGTCAACGACCTGCTCGTAGCGAATTTTGACGACATCTTTAATACGACATACACCGCGGGCCTCGAAGAACAGCTTGATGAGATCGAGGAAGGCAAACTCAATTGGCGCGATGCGATGCGCGGCTTTTACGATAAGTTCTCGGTCGACCTCGAAAAGGCCGCTGAGACGATCAAAAGCATAAAGAAGATGTCGATCCCGACCGACGAAACGTGCGAGAAGTGCGGCTCGCGGATGGTCATTAAATTCGGCAGATTCGGGCAATTCCTCGCCTGCGAGAATTATCCGGAGTGTAAGAACACACGTGAGGTCGCAAAAAAGAGCGATCCGGATGCTCAGGCTTCCAGTGAGGACGGCCAGGCCGAAGAGATCCCGCCTTGCGAACTTTGCGGCAAGGAAATGGCACTAAAGAAAGGCCGCTTCGGTGCATTTTACGGCTGTACGGGTTATCCGGAGTGCAAGAATATCCGCAAGATCGCCAAAGGCGACCAAAAGCCGGCTCCGCCTCCCGAGGTTCTCGATGAGATCTGTCCGAAGGACGGAGCAAATCTCGTAAAGCGACACGGGCGCTTCGGCGAATTCACTTCGTGCTCGAACTATCCCAAATGCGATTACGTAAAAAGAGAGACGGTCGGGATCAAGTGCTATAAAGATGGCGGCGAGATCGTCGTGAAAAAGTCGAAACGTGGCAAGGTGTTCTACGGCTGTGCGAATTATCCGAAATGCGATGTCGTTTTTTGGGATAAACCGGTCGATGAAAAGTGTCCGAAGTGCTCTGCTCCGTTCCTTCTTGAGAAGACGACAAAGAAAGACGGCACCGTTCGATATTGCCAAACAGAAGATTGTGATTATAAAATGGCTGTCGATACCGCAGACACAGCTGCAGCTCAAGTGGACGAGCCTGCGGTTCGTGCTTGATCATTCCCAGGGCCGATGAACGAAAATTTACAGTTTTTGCGAGCATTTTTGAAGAATCCGCTGAAAGTTGGGGCGATCGCACCAAGTTCGCCCGAACTTGCAGCCCAAATGCTCAAAGGTTTGGAACCGGACGAGAACAACATTATTCTCGAACTTGGGGTCGGAACCGGGGCAATTACAAAATTCTTACATAACATAATTCCCAACCGCGAATCCTACCTCGGCCTTGAACTCGATCAGAAACTCGTCGATACGATCACAAAGAAACTGCCGGGAATGAACATCCTTTGCGGGAATGCTGCAGATGCATATCAGATCCACGCGGACTCGGGCCTCGGAAAGGTTCGCTACCTTGTCTGCTGCCTGCCGTTCGTTTCCCTTCCAAAGGAGGTCAGCGAATCCGTGCTTGCCGAGATCGAGAAATTCATGGCGGAAGGCTGTGAATTACGGCTTTTCCAATACGCTCACGGATACTATCTGCCGCCGGCGATCCGCCTTCGCGAGTTCCTGCGAACGCGCTACGGCAGCACACGCCGCAGCCCGCTCGTCCTTAAGAATGTCCCGCCGGCCTACACGCTCACCTGGTCAACCATTTAGGATCCGCCGCAAATTATCTTGAAACTTCTGTGCATCTTGCGGGGTATTAAGATATTGTAGTAATTAACTGATCCACATTTTTAGACCATTTTAGGAGAAATAGGGACAATGTTACGACGAAAACTCGTCGGGGCAATGCTTGTTTATGCATTTCTGCTCCCGACCACCTTGCTCGCTCAGGCGCCTGTTTACACGGCACCAAAAGCAGATATCGACAAGATCAAAGAAGAAGGCCTCAAACATTCCCAGATAATGAATACACTCAATTATCTGACGAACGTGATCGGTCAGCGGCTTACGGCTTCCAGAAACCTTAAGCACGCCAACGAATGGACGCGCGACACTTTGACGAAATTTGGACTCGAGAACTCACACCTTGAGGCTTGGGGCCCGTTCGGCCGCGGTTGGGAACTTGAACGCTTCTCAGCTCAGGTGACGTCGCCGTATAGTTTCCCGGTCATCGCGTATCCGAAAGCATGGTCGCCGGGATTTGGCAGCCAGGCTGTTATGCCGACGACTCCCGCGAAAGGCAAGAAAGGCAATGCTCCAGTCGCAGCTCCTTCAACGACGATCACTGCCGATGTCGTTTACCTCGATGCACACGACGAAGCCGGCCTCGCAAAGTACAAGGGACAGTTGAAAGGCAAGATCGTCTTTATGTCCGGCACACGTGAGCTGAAGGCTGATTTCGAAGGAATGGGCCATCGCTTCACGGCGCAGGAACTGCTTGATATGGCAAACTCGCCAGATCCGGATGCCGCCGTTCGAGCGGCCGCACCGGCTCCAAACCAGGCAAATATGCAGGATCGTCTGAAGCGGTTTATTGACGGTGTGAAGCGTGCAAAATTCGTTATTGACGAGGGAGCCGCAATGGTCGTTGACAACAGCTTTAAGGGGTCAGGCGGCACGGTTTTCGTGCAGTCGGCATCTGTTGCGGCGGATATCCCGGCAAACCCGATGGACTTCTTTACGCAGAAGCGTCTTTCTCCTTGGGACAAGGACGCCGAAGCTAAAATGGTCCCGCAGATGACGATGGCGACCGAGGATTACAACCGCATCGTCCGTATGGTCGAGGCCGGTGAAAAGGTCCAGATGACGGTTGACCTTAAGGTGAAGTATCTTGATGACGATCCGATGGTCTATAACACGATCGCAGAAATTCCCGGTACCGATCCTGCATTAAAAGATCAGGTCGTAATGCTTGGAGGGCATATGGATTCGTGGCACTCGGGCACCGGTGCAACCGACAATGCCGCAGGCGTTTCGGTGGCAATGGAAGCTGTTCGCATCCTGAAAGCTGCGGGCCTTAAGCCGCGACGCACCATTCGCATCGCACTTTGGACCGGCGAGGAACAGGGCCTTATCGGCTCGCGTGAGTATGTGACCAAACACCTTGGCGAAATGAAGGGCGGACGGAACATCTTCGGAATGCCGCAGGGTGGTGCTCAGCAGAAACCCGAACTGATCAAAGGCGCCGAATACGAAAAGATCTCCGCTTACTACAATCTCGATAATGGTACGGGTAAGATCCGCGGTGTTTATATGCAGGGCAACGAGGCGGCAAGGCCGTATTTCCGAGCCTGGCTTACGCCTTTCCTTGATATGGATGCGGCGACCTTGACGCTTTCGAATACGGGCGGTACGGACCACCTTTCATTCGATCGCATAGGCATTCCCGGCTTCCAGTTCATTCAGGATGAGGTCGAGTATGACGAGCGTACGCATCACTCTAATCAGGATGTTTACGACCGTATACAGGCCGGCGATATGATGCAGGCGGCGACGATCATGGCGGCATTTGTCTATCAGACCGCGATGATGGACGAGCGTTTTCCGCGTAAGGCAATGCCGAACTAGTTCGAGGAGCTTACGCTGAAGCCCAGAATAGCTGTTGGCCGTACGAAGCGGCTGACAGCTATTTTTTTTGCTTTGAATCGGGAGGTTTTTCGTCTACACTCGTCCAAATTCCTCGTTTTTGGAAAACCACATTCTCTGACCTCAACACTATGGAAAATATCCAGTTTCAACGAAGTGCTATCGATGCAAGCGGTGCGTTCAGCTCTGCTTGGGAACAAGTAAAGGAGAATTACGGAACGTATCTTGGTGCTGCGGTGGTTTGCTGGATAATGCTCGGATGTTTCTCCTGCATCAGCTGGTTTCTGATGGGGCCGGTAATGGGTGGTATTTTCTACCTTGCGTCGAAAGGCCATCGCCGCGAGCCTGTCGAATTCGGAATGATGTTCGAAGGCTTCAAAAAATTCGTGCCGCTGATGGTGGTCGGCCTGATCCAGGCAATTCCCACCATCATTATCACGATCGTTAACCTCGGGATGAACATGGGCAGATTCGGTTTGCTAATGAGCAATCCGGAGGCGATGCGCCAAGCTCAACGTGCAGGCGAGATCGGTGGTGCTGAAGCTGCGATGTCGATCGCGTTCTTGGTATTCTATTTCATCTTTCTTGTGATCAGCGCCATTTGGGGGCTAATCACATACTTTGCGATCCCGCTTGTAATGGAATATGACCTTAGCCCGATCGCCGCAGTCAAACTCAGCGGCAGGGCGGCGTTTGCCAATATCGGCGGCGTTATCGCCGTAGTCCTGTTTGCAGTGCTTGTTGGCATCATCGGTATATTGCTGTTGTGCGTAGGTATTATTCTGGTATCAGTGCCAGTCATTCTCGTCGCCAACGCTATAGTCTTTTGGCAGGTCTTTCCTCGTCAGGATCGCCCTGACCAATACTTTGCACCGCCGCCGCCCGGAACATACGGTTTCGGCAGCCCGCAATACTAACGACGGGTGGCTAGAGCTGCTTTTCCATATAAAGGACGCCATCGTACGGGTTTTCGTAGTACGGCGTGATCTAGTAGAAGCCGTGAGACTCGTACAGTTTCACGGCACTTTCCATTTTTGGCGGGAACGTATCAACCCGCAGGCACTCGCACCGCTAAATGTTATAAACTTAGATAGTAATGGAACTTGCGGTCGAAAAATACAAAGTTAAAGTTGAGCCGTTCTATTTGCCGGTCGGCAACGAGGTCGAGCTTTTTGAGGCGTCCTACGCGGCAAAGCTGCCGGTTATGCTTAAAGGGCCGACTGGCTGCGGTAAGACGCGCTTTGTCGAATATATGGCGCATCGGATGAAGCGTCCTTTGATCACGGTTGCGTGTCACGAAGATCTTTCGTCCACCGACCTTGTGGGCAGGTTCCTGCTCGAGGGCAACGAGACCGTCTGGCACGACGGGCCGTTGACCGCGGCTGTGAGGGCCGGTGCGATCTGTTATCTTGACGAGGTTGTCGAAGCCCGAAAGGACACGGTCGTGATAATCCACCCTTTGACAGATGACCGCCGCCGCCTTCCGATCGAAAAACGCGGTACGGTCCTCGATGCGCCGCCGGAATTTATGCTCGTCGTCTCGTACAATCCGGGCTATCAATCGATCTTAAAGGATCTGAAACAATCCACTCGGCAGCGTTTTGTTGCAATGGAATTCGATTATCCGGATGCGGATTCCGAAACAAAGATCGTCGCGAAAGAAGGCGGTGTTGAAGCGTCGATCGCGGCCGACCTCGTGAAGATCGGTGAGAAGGTGAGAAACCTTCGCGGCCACGGTTTGGAAGAAGGTGTCTCGACGCGCCTTCTCATCTACGCCGCTCAGCTGATCGCAAAAGGCATCGGGCCCGCCGCCGCTGCCGAGGTCGCACTCTCAGCACCGATAACGGACGACCGTGACCTGCAGCGCAGCATCAGAGAGATCATTACAACGGTGATCTAGCAGAGCATGATAGAGTAGACTGCGTATGCGAGAAACGACTGGCACTTTCAAAGACGGACGAAGGATAACATTGCGCTTATCCCGCTTTGGTGAACGTCCGGACCGCGAATTCGATATTCATTTCTGGCAAAGCCTAACGTCCGAAGAGCGCGCCGCCGCGGGTTGGGAACTTGTTACAACTTATTGGGAAATGAAAGGTAAAACCGCAGATGAACTCCGACTTCAAAGATCTGTTGAAAGCATTCAACGAGGCCGATGTTAGGTACCTCGTTGTAGGTGGTTGGGCGTATATTGAGCATGCCGAACCAAGATATACCAAAGATCTGGACACCGGACAATGCTGAAAGAATTCTTGCTGCGCTTCGCGAGTTTGGAGCTCCGGTAACTGAGGTTTCTGAAGCGGATCTGACGACTGAGGGCAATTTTTATCAGATAGGCTTGCCGCCGAACCGGATAGATATCATCACTCAGTTGGAAGAAATGGATTTCGCTGCGTGCTGGGAGCGACGTAAAACCGTAATGTTGGGCGACCTTGCAGTTGAGTATATTTCCCTTGAGGATCTGTTAGAGAATAAGGAGCGAACAGGACGAGCCAGGGACATAGAGGATGCGGAGCACCTTCGAACTGCATTACATTGCGGTGATAAGTCAAAAAAATAGACTTCCTGCAAGCTGATTTACCTAGAACGTCGTGGCCTTTGAGTTCTGGTCTAGAGATCATTACAACGGTGATCTAGCGGATCAACTCTTGTAATTCGCGTCAGCTCATTGTATCTTACGGGGCAATACCTGCCTTCGTAGGACGAAATATGACAATTGACAGCTCCCGTCGTGAGTTCATTCAAATCCTCGGTGCTGCAGGGATCGGAGCGGTATTTGCACCCGCGGTCCTGGCCCAGCGAAGAAAGAAAACCTGTGTAATTATTGGCTCCGGCCTTTCGGGGCTTGCGGCGGCGTACAAGCTAAAGAATGCGGGTTGGAATGTAACGGTGATCGAAGCGCGCAGCCGCATTGGCGGTCGGGTCTTTTCATATTCGTTCAAAGAGGAACCATCTCTCATTTCCGAACTTGGCGCCGAGTGGGTCGGCGAAAGCCACGAGCGGATCAAGGCCTTATGCAGCGATTTTAAGATCCCGCTGCAGCGGCATCAATTCGAAGATCGGTTGATGCAGAATGGCCGCGTTTCGCAGCCGGGTGAATGGGGTTTTTCGCCGCCGGCAAAACAGGCCTTCGAGAAGCTTATCAAGAACTACGAAAAGCTCACGCAGGTTCAAAAGACCGCGCTCGACAAGCTCGACTGGTGGACGTTCCTTGAAAGCAAGGGTTTTTCTCAAGCCGATCTGATCATTCGCGATCTGATGGACAGCACCGATTTTGGCGAGTCCATCCGACACGTCTCTGCATTTGCCGCCTTGGCGGAATATGCAGAATCCAGCCCGCATAACGAAATGGATTACAAGATGACGGGCGGAAACTCGCGTCTTGTTGATGAGTTTGCAAAACGTATCGGTGCGGAGAATATTCGTTTGGCAACTCGAGTTACCGAGGTCAAACAGCGTGCGGGAAAGGTGACGGTCACGACCGACAAGGGCACGTTCAATGCAGATGCGTGTGTATGCACGGCGCCGGTCGCAAGTCTTCGAAAAATAAAGTTCGATCCGCCGCTCCCGAGTTCGCAAGCCGCGGCATTAGAGAAACTTACCTATGCCCGCATTGTGAAGAACTCGGTCCTTTTTGACGAAAGATTTTGGAAGGCCGAGAACTTCTCGCTCGTTTCGGATACGGCGTCACATTACTACTTTCACAGTACGCAGGATCAGCCCGGCAAAAGCGGCATTCTCTGTTCTTATGCCGTCGGCGAGAAGGCTGACCTCCTTGCATCGCAGGATAACGCACGCCGGATGAACGTGATCACGCGCGACCTCGTCGATCTCGAAAGCCGCGCACCACAACTGGCACGTTCCATCGCTTCGTACGCGTGGCAGCGTGATGAGTTCACACACGGAGCCTATGCTCTTTACCGTCCAGGCCAATGGTTTGGGATACGCCCGATCCTTGCGCGTCCGCATGGTAAAGTGCTTTTTGCCGGCGAACACATCGCAGACTGGCAGGGCTTTATGGAAGGAGCTATCGAAACCGGCGAGGCCGCTGCCGACGCACTGATCCGTTGACACGGTCGCGGCTGCTGAGGCTCAGTCTCGTCGCACCTTGAAGTCTAATTATGGGAAAAGCTTACCTTAAGTCCATAGTCGTTATCCTCGGCGTGTTTGTTCTGTCGCTTACCACCTTCGCACAGCGGTCCTATCGCGTGCCGAGTGAGATGCCGATTGAGAAAAAGGTTGAGAAGGCATTTCCTGGTTTTTTCGGCACGGAGTTCTCATTTCCTCAGCTTCTATCTGCAAAATTCTATCCGATCGGGTTTTCACGCGACGGAAAGTTCGCCTACGCGTATGAACCGGTTGACGAGGCGTGCGGCTGCTATTTTGCGAATATCGTCATTCAGGACCTAAAGACCGACAAGACGCTCTGGGAGCTTGATTTCGACCAAGGAGAGCTGATGGATGGGAAAGGTGAGATGCTGCCGATCGACACCTTGCCAAAGGTTTGGAAGTACAAATCCAAACTTATTAATTCCAAACTCCGTGAACACAAGATCGTTGCAGGAAACCTATCGATGGTTCGGGCCGACTTTGATCATGCGAGGCGAAGCTTTGCCGTGAGTCTTGACATCGAACGCGGCACTGACGATGTCGACATTTCTCGTATCACCAAGGCTACAGTTTCCTTGACGGCTTCGGGTATCGGTTCAAAGGTCGTGTTTTCAAGTAGTTACGACAAGGTCCTATTTATCAATCCACTCGACGCCAGTGTTCTCGGGGCGGTCAAGAGTCCGTACGAGGATCGTATTGCGATCTTGCTCATCGAGGTTAGGCGCGGCTATGAGGGACCGCCGCACATCACACAAATAAAGATCATTGGTGCCGATCTTAAGAGCGGGTTCGTTCCGTGAAAGGCATGCCGACTCAAAAATCTTAACTTCAATTTAACCTTCCTGTCACACTCCTCTAACACCCTGCCTTTAGACTCTTCTTTGCTGGCAAGAGATCTAAAAGCGTGAAATGAATTGCTGTCTTGCGAAAAGCATATTGTTTTCGCGAGTTGCCGCTCATTTACAAAGAAATATTCGTAAAAACGACCCGCATTGACGGGTTCAAGGAGTAAAGATGAACAGGACGGTCTCAGTGAGGATCATTCTAATAGCGTGTGCAGTTTTCTACTTCACATTTGCGGCATTTGGACAGAGCGACGGACGCATTTCAGGCACGGTCACCGATGCGAACGGAGCTGTAGTTCCCGGGGCAACTTTGACCGTGACAAATGAGGTGACCGGCGAAGAGCGCACCATTGTCGCCAAAGAAGACGGCAGTTTTTCAGTGGCAGCGTTGAAGCCGTCACGGTATTCGATCACAGCAGCCAAAGCAAACTTCCAACCGAGCGTTAAGAGCGGTATTGAGATCCTTGTCGGCCAGCAACTTAGTGTCGATCTTGTCCTTCAGGCAGAGGGAGTTTCCGCTCAGGTCGACGTTATTTCAGGGGACGAGTTTATCGTCAATACATCATCCGCGAGTATGAGCGTAAATGTGAATAAGCGTGAGGTTGAGGGCCTGCCCGTAAACGGCCGTCAACTTTCACAACTCTATTTGCAGGCTCCGGGCGGCGTTAACTCCGGTACAGGCACTTTTTCGGACATTCGTTTCTCGGGCCGTGCGAATCAGCAGAACGTAATTCGCTACGACGGTGTTGAAGGTACGGCAATTATCGACGCGAGCCCCGGCAACTTGAACGGTGAAGTTCCCTCGCCGTTTCGCCTTCAGTCAAGTCTTGAGAATGTTCAGGAGTTTCGAATCGATTCAAACAACTTCCCGGCCGAATTCGGTACAGGAACAGGCGGCCAGATCAGCGTTATCACCAAATCAGGCGGCAATCAGTTTCATGGTTCGCTCTTCGAGTATTTTCGTCGTGACAGCCTCGACGCGAGAAATTTCTTTGCGAATGCAACGCCGGGAGTCGGCAAGAGTCCGTTAAAGCTTGATCAGTTTGGCGGTTCGATCGGCGGCCCGATCATCAAGGACAAGCTCTTCTTTTTTGCGAGCTATGAGCAGTATCGAGGCCGTTTTGGCCTTAACTTTATCGAAGCCGCCCCAAGCCTTAGCCTGGCGAATCCGGGTGCAGTGATACCGGGAACGTCGACGCCGGTAGATCCGTTGATCCAACCGTATATCGCTGCCTTTCGCTCACCAAAAACGGTCATTGTACCGGGCGGTTCGGCCGTAAACGGATTTGATATCCTACAGCTTCAAGACGTTCAGAAAACGGATGAAAGAGCCTTCGCTGCGAGATTCGACTGGCAGGCGAACGAGTCAAACAGGGTATATCTTCGATTCTTCCGTGATGAAGCTAAAGACACATCACCCGAGGGGATCTCGGGTCGCGTGGTCAATATCAGCGCCACGCCGCAAAATGGAGTCATCGGACTGCAGTCGATCCTGCGTAACGACGGATCGCTGATCAATGAATTCAAGTTGGGTTACAACGGTGCTCGGACGCGAGTCAACGGCACGGCACCAAGCGTCGCTGGCCTGGACTTCTCAGCTATAACGCTCAATATCTCAGGCAGTGTCGCAAACACGGGCATCGCGGGCCAGGGAAGCTCGTCCGGTATCTCGATCCCGGGCGGCCTGGTGCGTGCAAACAGCGCAACCAACGGCCGCGGCCAACCCTATACGCCTTATAGCCTTGGATTCATCGACAACCTTACCTGGATCAAGGGCGATCACAACGTAAAGGTCGGCGGTGAGCTTCGTTTGATCCGAATGTACACCGACCGCCTTGGCGGTACGACCTACACGTTCTCCAACCTTGCGGCATTCCTCTCGAACACGCCCAGGTCCGTGCAGTATTTGGGCGATGTGAGCGCCCCAAGCCCATTCAACAACGGTGCGACCGGGCAACGACTTGCCAAACAGGAATACTACATTGGCTATGCGCAAGATGAATGGCGGATAAGGCCCGGCCTTACACTGAACTATGGCTTGCGTTACGAGTACTACACGCCGCTGCGTGAAGCTCGCAACTTGCAGGTACTGTTTGATATCAGAACGGGAACACTTCGCTCGCCTAAAGAAGCTGCGTTTAGATCCTCAACGACCAACTTCGGGCCGCGAGTCGCGGTCACGTGGTCGCCTAACATAGAAGGAGAAGGCTTTTTTGCCGGCGGGAAGACAGTATTCCGAACAGGTTTCGGCATATATTACGGCCCAGGTCAGACAGAGGATCAGATCCAGCCGATCGAGAGCGACCGCATCAGCTCGACCATTACGAGCGGATCCCTGCTCGCTTTTCCTGCCAATATCCCTGCGATCATAAGCAATTTCAACTCGAATCCGGCGAATCGACGCTACCAGCCGCGTGCATACTCGTCCGATTACCTTGTTCCCGAACGGATCTATCAGTATAGCTTCTCCTGGCAGCAGCGGTTGCCTTACGGCCTGACATCGACTGTCGCATATGTAGGCAGCCAGGGCCGCAACCTGTTTCTCAGAAGTGTCGCCAACAAGATGCTGCCCGGTTCGACCACCATCCTGAATGGCGCTGACATTCCGGGCGGAGTCGGGGTCGTTAATCGAACGAACGCCGCAGGTCAGGTCGTCGGCGTGACCACGGTTCGTGAGTTTAGCATCCTGAACGGTGCGAGCGTTTCGGACCCATTCGCAGAGGTCGATTATAAGACCTCGGGCGGCGACGATGTGTACAATGCGCTGCAGGTTTCGCTGCAACGGAGCTTCCGAACCGGGCTGACAATGAATCTGCAATATACATTCGGTAAGAGCGAGGGGAATACCGCCGGATCTAATGAAGCCCGAACGTCGGCCCAGCTCGACAATTTTGAGGCCGATCGCGGTCGCAACAACTTCGACGTCCGGCATACGTTCAATCTCAGTGCTTTGTACGAACTGCCGATAGGCAAAGGAAGACGCTGGGATATAGGACGCATCGGCAACGCATTTGTCGGCGGCTGGCAGGTTGGCGGTATCGTAAACGCACGCAGCGGCGTACCGCTCGAGGTGCTGGTGGTTAGGCCAGATATCGTCGTCCAATGCCAAATGGCAACCGGTTGCCCAAACGGATCCGGCGGCACGTTTGCAAACGGGTTTGTGGCGAATCTTCCATCCTTCGGCTCGAGCTTTCCGGCGTTGCCTGTCGGATTTGTCGCGGTCGTGAACACCCCAGGCGGCGGAAGTTCGCGTAATGTCAGACGGCCAAACTTGATCCCGGGCGTAGATCCATACCTTGGCGACGATAGAAACTTCATTAACCCGGCTGCCTTTTCGATACCTGAGCCCGGTGAATGGGGCAATATGGCGAGGAATCAGCTTTCGGGCCCGATCTTTCGCCAGTTTGATCTGACATTATCAAAACGCTTCCGATTTACAGAGACTCTGAATTTTGAATTCAGGACGGAGTTCTACAATCTATTTAACCAGACGAACTTCGCGAACCCTTCCACAACGCTTGACAACGCGCTGCCGAACCTAAGCTACAACTCTGCGACCGCGGCGTATTCAGCGACGAGTTCCGCCATTCAACCCGGAGAGGCATACAGCAAGAGCTCCGCGGGCTCTACCTTCGGTCTTCTCAGATCAACGGTGGGCCGCACGGTCGGACTCGGGTCGAATCGGCAGATTCAGTTTGTCTTTAGGCTAAGCTTCTAGCGGACCGCTCAAATGAGCATGGCCTTCGGGTTGAGACGGACGGATGTTCAACCCTTTTCTCAAACTCGATATCGGCAATGAAAAGGAGGCATCGGACACAAGGTCCGCTGCCTCCGATCTTTCTTCCATTGGACAGATGCGTCCAGCCGTTTTCAACCGCTACTTAGTTGCGCTGTCGTTCTGTGTTCGCGGGTCGTAAGGTGTTCCAAGATAACGCTTTACGGCGTCCTGTGCGCTGTCGTAGTTGCTGGGGTCGGATTCGGCCCGCTTGTATGCCGCAACCGCACGGGTTCGGTCGCCTTTAGCGTCATAGGCATTTCCCATCTTGATATTTGCCCAGACCGACAGCCACGATGGATCAATATTCCCGGAGGCAAGGCAGGCCTTAAAATTGTCGATCGCAACATCATAATTTCGCTGTTCGAGGTAGAGCAGGCCAAAGTTGTAATAGACCCAAGCGTTCGAACGATCGAGCTTTAACGCGGCTTCGAACTGCGTCTGTGCCTCGGCGTAATTTCCTTCCTTGAACTGCTCAATGCCTCGGCGTGCGATCGCCGAAACGCGAAGGTCAGGCGAGATGCGCAACAACTTAAAATGCGGGTCGATGACCACCCGCAGCGGCTTTCCGTCCGACTGAATATTGAAATCCGCACTCGCATCTTCGACTGTTACCGTCTGTATCTTATCGCCGGAGCTTCCCTCGCTCTGCAGCTCGATATCGACCGGCAGACGAAGGTTGTCGTAGTTCTGTTTCACCGTTCCGCGCGTGATGAATTTGCCACCGCGTGTACGCAAGATCTGATAATCCGCCTGAAATTCCGGCACACCCGTTCCCTCGACCCAGCGGGCGAAAAAGTATCGCAGATTCTCGCCGGCGTCCTTAGAAGCGAGTTTCTCGAAATCGTAGATCGAGGCGCGTTTGCCGTGATATTGTGCAAGAAAGTCGCGCAGGATCTTCTCGAATTTGTCTTTGCCAACGGTCTCTCGGAGCAGTCGAAAAACGAGCGGGCCCTTGCCGTACATAATGTACTTATAGGCAGAAGATTGGTCATCAAGGGCGGCCGGAGCACGCAGCAACGAGGCCGTCGGTTCGAAGGTCAAGGCTTTTTCCAACTGCTGACGGTGAAGCTCCTCAAGTTTCGGGCCATCGAGCTTTGCTTCCCGCAGTGAATAGGCGCTGTATTCCGCAAGGCCCTGAGAAAGCCAGGCGTCATCAAACGACTTCAGTCCGACGGTCAAGCCCCACCATTGGAAAGCGGCTTCACGCTGGAGGCGGTCGAGTGCACTTTCACGATCGCCTTCGAAATTGCGGCCCGCGATGAACAACATTCCCATCGCCGAATAGTAATCAAGACTCTCGTCATCGATCTCGACAACGGTGTATTTATTTCCGAACGACGCCTGGCCGAAGCGTTTTGCGTAGGCGGCGAGCGCATCGCCGACCGTTTCGGCATAAGCTTCGACGCGTTCATCGTGGCCGGGCTGCGTAAGGAATTTGATGCTTGTACCGCCGTATTTCAGGTCGCGGACAACATACTTGCCATAGGCGATGTTGCCTACAAGCCCAGGTTGAGACTGAACAAAGCGGAACGTGCCGTTGACGTTCGTTGATCCTGCCGCCGTGTCATCATACCCAACCACTTGATAGCCCGCCGGTAAAGTAACACTGATGTCGGCGGTCGCGGGGTCAGCTGCGTAATCGTGAAACGGGAACCAGCGCGCGGCATACATCAGGTAGCCAAGTTTGTCCCCGATAAACGCAAGGCGTTTGTTCAGCAGCGGGCCGCCCGCAGGTGTGTCGAGAACGCCTGCGTATTTGAACCGCAGAACGACCGGCGTGCCGCTTGCGATCTCCTGCCCAAGATCGATGCGGACGCTCGGGCCGAGGTCAGACACACCGGCCTGATCCTGCACAAAGGTGATAGCGCCTACGGGTGCAGGTGTCGGTGTTGGAAGTTGTCCTTTTGCCGGCCGTTTGGAAGGCTTAGTTGCTGACTCCGCAGCGACGGGTTCATCGACCCGGGTGATCGACTCGATCTTCAGCGAACCGTTGAGTTCGAAGACGACAGATCGGGCGTTATCAAGCGGCGTAAAACCGACATCAACCGTAGCCGCAAGGCGACGCGAGTTCGGCTCGAGCGACACCGTCATCTTATAGCTCGTCACGTCAAATGGCGTGTGCTTTACGCTCTGAGCAAGCGCCGGAACGCTTCCCACGACAATGGCCGCAGCAACCGCGGACAGACATCTTATAAACCTTTGCATTTCGTGTTAAACCGCAAAATAAAGCTTCTAATGTTGCGATGTTTAAGATGATTTAAAGTTCGATTTCGTTTGCCCGGACCAAAGTTTAAGGTGCAGGGGCCAGGTAGATCGGATTTGACATTATCCACGGCATCGCCTCAAAAGCCGCTCCGAGGCCCTCCCGATAGGCCTCAACGCGATAAACGCCCGGTCCGTCGGCCTTAAACTCATAATGATCCGCACCGGCATTCTCCGCCGCCTTTTGACCGTTCTTATAAAGGACCACACGGCTCTTGAGCGGCAGATCGACCGTTAACACGTTGGATTCGGCGACAGAAGCACGTTCGCCCATCGAGCGATCGCCAAACCGGAATCTGAAGCCGGAAGTATCGCCTAGAGCGTCCATTCCAACAAACACACGCCCGTCCGAGATCGCGGCAAGCAGACTGTCCTGGGTTAGCGGCGTTCCTTTCGGAATAAGGACATGCACCTGCATTATCCTGAATATCCGTTCATACGGGTCGAGCTTCACGCCAAAGAACTTGTGTCCGGTCTCGTCGCCCAACAGGTAGAAGCCGATATTCGAATGAGCGTCCGTGCCCGCAAAAAGCGTTGCTCTGTCGGCCTCTGCGTAGCTGTCGAACTTGGCAAGATTCTCGTCCGGCCGCGAAAACGAGCGTGCAAAGACGAGTTCCGGATAGCTAGAACCCGACCAGAGCAGGTCAAAAAAAGCTGTAAAACGGTTGATATTTTTGGCGGCCGTGTGAAGGTTAAAGACCTCGACGCCATCAATGTCAGCCCGCCAGGAGTGAAATCTTTCGGGATAGGTGACGAGTGCGAGGCGGTGCTCATTGTGCAGTTTTGCTGCGACATCACGTGTTGAGAGCCGCCTCAAGCCGGCGGCATCCGCACTTCCGGGCACCATCAGCATCCGATCATCGTCGGCCGTGTCTATCTCATTTCCGGCCACAAACAACGTATTTCCGTGCTGGCCGCTAAGCGTCATTGCCGAAGTATCGTAAGCATCCGACCAATGCTCCGTCATCACGACGAAATTCGTTCCCGCGGCGTTCGCACCCGCGATCAACTCGTCAAACGTCGCATTGCTGTGCCCACCGATGGCGGAATGAGCGTGGATCGCGCCGTGATATTCGTCGAACCGCGCGTCCTCGATCTGCCTTCGGGCGGTGTTGTCCGAGGCGATCTTGTCAGCGGTCTGCCCGATCATGTACCGCCGGTATGCAAAAGGCACCTGCGAGAGGATGACGAGCACCGCAACGGCGATAAGAATGCGTTTGAAGATCTTCACTTAAGAAATAAAATCGACGGAAACCGCACGTTCGGCGAGCTTTTTCCCAAGCTCCGCAACCTTTTGATGTTCGGGATGAACCGTATAGCTTTCAAGTGCGTCGCGATCGGCAAAGGTCGCGACCAGGCCCGTATCGAACGAGCGATCGAGGCCGAGAATGTCGCGTCCGACCGCAAAGCTCTCGATCCCGGGGACGACGCCCACCAGAGCCTTGAGGCTTGCGACGTGACCTTGCATCTCTTCATCCGAGACCTCGGCCTTGTATTTCCAGCAAACGATATGTGTGAGCATAGCTTTTTAGAGTGGGGAATTTAACTTCTTCTGTTCGTTGATTTTAACCAACGATTGTGGAAAACTTGAAACGCTAAAAAACGATGCCCGCCATCGAACCCGCGGCCTCGGGCCGCACACCAAAGAAAATAGACACTTTACGACCGACAACCGCATGCCCGGTTTGCTCACGCGACGCTCGCGGCGAGTGGACCTCGCTCGAAAGTTTGCCGAGCGAGATCGCAAAGCTCATACGAGCGAATGCACCTGACGTCGGCGAGTTCTCTGCGGTCTGCACACGCTGCGCCGACCTTTTTACGCGGGCAAAAGATGAGATCATCAAGGATGCGGCCGTCCAAAAGGACGGCTCTCACGTGCTTTCGACGCCTCTGCGGCTCGATGCCGACACGCGATACACGGGAAAGGGCGTGACGATCGCCTTCCTAGATTCCGGTTTCTATCCCCACGTCGATCTCACCACGCCCGAGAATCGCATCATCGCTTACCGCAACTTGCTTGACGAGGACGGCGACCTGACGACGCTCTTCGAGCCCGATGTCGCAAGTTGGCACGGGATGATGACATCGGTCGTCGCGGCCGGCAACGGCTCGCTTTCGAATGGTTTCTATCGCGGCATCGCATGTAATTCGGATGTTGTGCTCGTAAAACTTGCACGCACCGGCAGGATCTCGGACCAGAATATTCTCGACGGCCTTAATTGGGTGCTTGAACATCGCGAAAAATACGACATCCGCATCGTGAACATCTCGGCGGGCGGTGACGGTGTCGCAAGCTACCTTCACGATCCGGTTTCGCAGGCTGTTGAAGAATGTTCACGCGAAGGCATCCTTGTCGTCTGTGCCGTCGGGAACGCGGGCCACATACCCGGCCATCCTGTCGTGCCGCCGGCGAGTGCTCCTTCGTGTATCGCGGTGGGCGGCCTCGACGATCACAATTCGCTCAATCGTGCCAGACGCGGGATGTACCGCTCATCATACGGGCCGACCGTTGACGGGCTGCAGAAGCCGGAAGTGATCGCATCATCGATCTGGGTTCCCGCACCGATACTGCCGAATACGCCTACTGCCGCACAGGCTGAGCTGCTGAGTTTGCTCGACAATGCACCCGACGAAGATCTTTACGACATCATTGCGAAGTATCCCGGGATCGACCCCGAACTCGATGCCGCCGCAGATCGCGAACCGCACAGCATACGGCAGATCATTACGTTGAAGATCCGCCGCGAGAACGTCATAACGGCGCACTACAAATATGTTGACGGAACGAGCTTTGCCGCACCGATCGTTTCATCGGTCGCAGCACAGATGATCGAAGCGGATCCGAAGCTCTCGCCTTCTGAGGTCAAGAATATTCTTATCTCGACCGCCGAACGCCTTCCGCTTTATGAGGTCGATCGGCAAGGCTGGGGCGTCATCGACGCAAGAAAAGCCGTCGAAATGGCTGTCGAAACTTCCAAAAGAACCGAATAGAAGAATTTAGTCGTCGTTATCCGGATTCGGGGTCGGACGCGGACCCTGACGCGGAGTCGGCGAAACGCTCGGCCGAGGTGTCGCTGAAGGCCGCGGCGTTGGTGAACGCGTAGGTGTCGGCGTCTCTTCCGGAGTTTCCGTCGGGCTCGGTGAAGGCTTCGGTGTGGGCGTCGGCGCCTTTACGTTGGCGTTCGTATTTACATTCAAATTCGGCGACGGCATCGGCGGCATCGCGTTGAAATTGAAATTCGAATCAAAGCCGACATTTGAATTCAAATTCGCATTCTGATTCGCAAAGATCGAGTTCGAATTCGTATTTGCCGCGGGCGTATCTCTGCGGAGAAATGAGTAAAGCAAAGCGCCGGCGGCAACGACCAGGAGCGTACCGATAACGGTAAGGACGACCGTCTTCATCGTGTTCGGCGGCGGCGGCGGTGCGTAATAACCTTGCGGACGCTGCTGCGTCGGGCGAACCTGCTGCTGCGGCGGAAGCGGTTCGGGGTTTGTCGAGATCACGATGCGTTCTCCCGAACTTGGCGGCGGCACTGCTGCATTAAGTTCGTCGATCGATGGCGGCGGTGGTGGGACCGCGGCCGCCGGAATGCTGCCCGCACGCCTGATGACCGTTACCTCGGCCGCATCATCCTCTTCCGGCTCGATCGGTTCAAGCGGTGCGGACGGCATCGGCAAACTCTCGCTCGGCAACGCGGAAAATTGCGGCTCAACATCCTCGATCAGCGGCGTACCGTCTTTCGTACAAAAGCGGATCACTTCTTCGTCGTATGTCGCGTCGCAATTCGGGCAGTGTTTCATAAGATATGCATCCTCGATGATGACCTAAGAACGCTGAAATTTTAACACGGTTCGCGGTTTCGGCCTGCTAACTGATCAGTTTTTTTAACAAGGCCGCGTCCTCCTATTGTATAATCAACGTCATGGGAAACGCATCGACAGTTGAAGAACAAGCACTAGGACTTTCAACCCAAGAGCGCGCCGCTCTTGCGTCGAAGCTTCTTCGCTCGTTGCCGGAATTTTTGCGAGACGAAGACGAAGGGATCGGCGAAGCTACCCGGCGGCGTGCAGAGATCACCGCGAATCCTGATATTGGTATTTCGTTCGAAGAGCTTCGAGAGAGAATCTCGGAGAGATTCGATATATGAAGCTGACACTTCACCCACTCGTTCATCTCGATATACTTGAGGCGATGAGTTTCTATGAACGGGAAGGTGGAGCTAAATTAGCTGCTGACTTTTTTCTTGAGTTTACCCGCGTCAAAGAATGCATTGTTGAAAGACCGTTGTCGTTTGTGAGCTTAAGTAGTGAACTCCGACGTGCCAAGTTTGATCGCTTCCCGTTTCACACCATCTTTAGCATCGAATCTGATCACATACTTATACTTGTCGTTCGGCACGATGCCAGACACGAGCATTTCGGTCTAGACAGATGAGCGTCACAATCTGTTATTGCTGATCCGGGATGAACTGAAATGTCGGCGAATCCGACGACCCGGTTGCCCAGAACCAGATGCATTCTAGTTCAAATATTCCTGAGTTTTTCCTCCTATCTCAAATGGTGCGTCCGGGACCGATGCTTCCTCTTCCAGATTCCAGACCTCGAACAATTCTGCGGGGCATTCCGTTATGAACCGCGACGGCTTTTGCAGAACGCTTTGTCGATTAAAGTCGGTTACTAGCAGCGGATACGTGATGTAAAGCTCGTCCTTTGCACGCGTCAGAGCAACGTACCAAAGGCGTCGTTCTTCTTCTTCACTGTCGATCTCGCGAAGCGACCGCGGGCTCGGGAACTTACCTTCAGCAGCAGAAATGATAAAGACGGATTTCCATTCGAGGCCTTTTGCCTGATGCACGCTGGTGAGCGTCAATAGCTCGTCCTCGCCTGCGCCTTCGATCACTTCTTCCCCAACAAGCGGCTGCGGTTCCTTGAATCTCTCGGTCGAGAGCAGTGCCAGTTCGCCGAGGAGATCTTCCGTCGAAGAATATCGCGAAGCAAAAAGCGCAAGGCCCTTCAGATCCTCGAGTCTCGATTCGGCGTTCTCGTAATTCTCCAGCAGATATTCTTCATAACCGTGCGTCAGGATCAGCTCGATCTGTTTTGCCGGACTACCTCTAAGCTCGGGTTTTACGAGCATTTCCATCAGTACGATGAACTTGTGCCAGGGCGACTTCATACGGAAGTTCGCCGCGATCTTAACAAGGCCCTCGGTGATCGCCCGCCCGCCGTCCTTATCGCCGATCTCTGCGGGGGCAAGCTGCATCATCTGCTCATAAACCCGAGTCGCGGTCGCGTTGCCTACGCCGGGGATCATCTTCAGAACGCGCTTCCACGCGAGCTCATCCCGCGGATTAACAACGATGCGCAGGTACGAGATCACGTCCTTGATGTGCGCCTGTTCAAAGAACCGCACGCCTGACTGCACGCGATACGGAATGCCGCGTCGCGTCAGCTCAAGCTGCAGCTCGATCGAATGATAGTGCGAACGGTAGATCACTGCCATTTCCTCAAGCGATGTTCCTTCATCGCGAAGTTCCAGTATTCGCGACGCGACAAAAACCGACTGCTGTTCGACATCGGAACACGCGACGAGGGCCGGTTTGGTATCGCGGCTTCGCCGAACTGCGTTGAGTGCTTTTGGAAACTGCTTGCGGTTGCCGGCGATCGATGTGTTCGCAAGGGCGAGTATCTCAGGCGTCGAACGATAATTTGTTTCGAGCTTGAAGGTCACCGCCTCTGGGTATCGTTTCGGAAATTCATAGATATTCGTGAACTCCGCCCCACGCCACGCAAAGATCGATTGGGCATCGTCGCCAACGACCATCACATTTCGATGCTTTACGGCGAGAAGATCGATGATCTCGGCCTGGAGCCGATTCGTATCCTGATATTCATCGACGAGAATGTGCTGGATCTGTTCGCTGTAAAGATCTGCGATCGCGGGCTTTTCGACAAGCAGGCGCTTCCAATGGATCAGAAGATCGTCGTAATCCATCAGATTCCGCTCGATCTTTCGCGTGCGATAAACGCGGTCAACCCGGTCGATCTGCGAGATCAGCAGCTCAAAATGCGGGTACTGCCGCAAAACAACATCTTCGATCGTTCGATCCGTATTATTCGCAAAGGAAATGATCGATTGGATCACTTCGCTCTTTGGGAAGCGCCGGCGTTTTGTGTCGATCGCCGCATCGTCGATGCAGATCGTGATAAGGTCGCGTGCATCTTCGCTGTCGAGGATCGTGTAGTTCGAGTCAAAACCGATGCTTGTCGCGTGCCGCCGCAGGATAAGATTTGCGATGCGATGGAAGGTGCCGCCCCATACGCGGTGCACATTCTGCGAACCGGTAAGGCCTTCGACCCGTCGCAGCATCTCGCGCGAAGCTCGATTCGTAAACGTTGCCAGCAAGATCCGCTGCGGCGAGACTCCGTGCTCAAGCAGGTAAGCAACACGATACGTGATCGCCCGAGTTTTTCCCGAACCGGCACCCGCGATAACGAGCGACGCACCGGGCTTTGCGGTTACGACCCGAAGCTGCTCCTCGTTGAGTTCGGCGGCGTACCGCGTGAGTTTATCGGGAACGGCTGAGGGATCACGTTTTAGGACGTAGCGTGCCAAGGGTAAACAGTAGAACTCGCCGGCAGAACCGACGCGTCTGTTTCATTTATAACACAACATACCATCTATTGCAAGAATATTTTTCATTTGGTACCATTTTTTTTCTTTATTTTTCGCCTTTCCGATTGATATAATCCCTATTCTTTAGGGCCTCGGAAGATCTTGATGAGATACGAGAAAAGGTTGAAGACGATATTGCCCGCGTTGCTCGTGGTGCTGTCGCTGCTTGCGCTCACGGCGCCGACCTGTCTTTGTGCACATCATGAGGAAAAGGCTGCGGTAACGCCTTCTTGTCATTCCGAGGTTAGTGAGCACGGGCAGACAGTCGAGGGTCTATCGGCCGAACGCGACTGTATATGCGTTTTTGCCGAGCGGCCGCGTGCTGCGGATAAATCGACGCCCGTAAAGATCACGAAAGATGCGGTCGCCCTCACCGCGAAGGTAGCGATAGATGCCGCGAACTCAAGCGACCGAGAATTCACCCCACAGATCGTCCGCTTATCGAACGTAAACTACGAGCGGATCGATCGCGACCACAACAACTCCCGCGGCCCGCCCGCATAAAGCCGGTTAGAATTTAACATCACCCGAAATTGTACCGACGTTCTGCCTAGAGCTCATCGAATCGGAGCTCTTGAGGCGTTCATATTGGGACCGAACGGTTCGTCCGCTCGGCAGGCTTTATATTTTTTCCGCATTGCGGAAAGGGAGTTATATACGTGAAGAAGATCTTTTTTATTGCGGCAATTGCGGCGATCTACGCCACAACGGCCTTCGCGCAGCACCAGCCATTCACGCTGGTTTCGAGCACGGCGCGCACAGTTACCTTTGACGAACTGCTGGCGGCAGAGAAGACGCGTGATCTCGGCGTTAAAGGCGAGGGAACGCTGACATTTACAAAGAAAGAATTGCGACTAGTGGTCGCGACCGGGCCCGAGGACGATATGCTTTCATATCGCATCCAGGGCATGCGAAATCCGACCCTTATCGTACCTGAAGGAGCACGCCTCAAGATCCTCTTTGTGAACAAAGACGGTGATATGCGGCACGACCTGCGAATCGGACATGTGATGGGTGAATTTACGGCCGATCCGACGCTTGCGATGACGGCGGGTTCGATAAAACTTGAGCCGGCCGGGACAGTGAGAACATGGAATGCCCAGGAACTCGTGATCCAGGCGAACGAGGCGGGCAGCTTTAAGTATTTCTGCAGTGTGTCGGGCCATGCAAAGGGCGGTATGTGGGGCGACATCAAGGTCGGTGCTGCGAGCGACAAAGCGACTTCCGGCACTCCAACGTCCGGCGGTCACGATCATCACAAAATGACAGGTGAAGGCAAAACCGCACCGATGCCAACGCCCACGCCTACGCCTTCATCATCACATGACGGCCACACGCCGCTGGCATCTGAGCCCTCCAAACCGCAGGATCATACAGGTCACACGATGCCCGGAAATATGAGCGGCGAAATGCAAATGGCCTCGACGGTCAACATTGGCGATCCGATGAGCCGCGAGAGTTCGGGCACGGCCTGGGTGCCTGATTCAACGCCGATGTATGCCTATATGAAGCATTTCAAGGATGGCGGGATGTTTATGCTGATGGGCTCGGCGTTTCTGCGTTACACGACGATCGGCTCGTCGAGAGATGTTTCTATTGCTGGAAAGGGGTCGCGTTCGCGTTTTGATGCCCCGCACATGCTGATGGCAATGTATTCGCGGCCTGCGGGCAAGAACGGCCAGATCGGCATTCGCACAATGTTCAGTCTTGACGCATTGACGCAGCGAGGCTATGGCTATCCGCTTCTTTATCAAAGCGGAGAGCAGTTTCACGGCCTTCCGGTCCATGACCGCCAGCATCCGCACGACTTTGTCTCTGAACTCGCATTCACCTATTCGTACAAGTTTGACGACAAGCGTTCGGTGTTCGTTTACGCGGGCCTGCCGGGCGAACCGGCGCTCGGACCCGCGATGTTCATGCACCGAACTTCCGGAGCGAACAATCCGGACGCACCGATCTCACACCATTGGCAGGACGCAACACACATCACCTGGGGTGTCGTAACGGCAGGGGTTTCTTTTGGTAAGGTAAAATTCGAGGCAAGTGCATTCAACGGCACTGAACCGGACGAGAACCGCTGGGCGTTTGACAGGCCGCGTCTGAACTCCTTCAGCGGAAGAATTTCGTGGAATCCGACGCGAGATCTTTCGTTCCAGATCTCGCACGGCTATCTCAAGAACCCGGAGCCGCTCGAACCCGATCTTAAGATCCTTCGAAAGACGACCGCGTCCGCGATCTACAATCGCCCTTTTGGAAAGGACAAGAATTGG
This sequence comes from Acidobacteriota bacterium, assembly GCA_019639195.1. GTDB lineage: Bacteria > Acidobacteriota > Blastocatellia > Pyrinomonadales > Pyrinomonadaceae > OLB17. Next base: position 763,798 of record JAHBSI010000001.1, read on the forward strand.
GCGAGCACCTTTGTCTGGGGGCAGAACTACGGCAACGGCGAACGGTCGAACGCATTTCTTTTTGAGAGCAACTTTGACTTTCAAAAGAACGCAATCTTTGGCCGGCTCGAACGTGTAGAAAAATCGGCACACGAGCTTGTGCTAGATCATTCTTACCACGGCCCGATGTATTGGGTCGGAGCATATTCGATCGGCTATGTTCGCGATATTTACAGCCAGAAAGGTGTGGATGTCGGCCTCGGCGGAATGCTCACGGCAAACTCGAATCCGGCGTCGCTAACGCCCGTTTACGGTGGAACGCAGCACGGCGGATGGCAGATCTTCCTGCGAATTCGCCCGTCAAAGGTGTTGTAGATCGCAGTTCGGGCGGCCTCTTATCGCTTCAAAATGGTTCGAGGCCGCTCGTCGATGTTAAACTAACCTCACTAGATGCGCGTTTTCAGCGCAAAAAGGAGATAACGTTATGAAGTTACCAGGTGGAATGGACCTCGGATCGATGATGCGGCAGGCTCAGCAGATGCAGGAGCAAATGAGCCGTGAGATGAAGAATTTGGTGGTCGAGGCCGCGGCCGGTGGCGGTGTCGTCTCGGTAAAGATGCGGGGAGATTTTGAAGTGCTCGGTGTTACGATCTCGCCGGATCTGGTCAAAGACGGCGATGTCGAGATGATCCAGGACCTCACGGTCGCCGCCCTCAACGAGGCCCGTCGCAAGGTCGAGGAATCGCTCAAGGGCCAGCTTGGAGGAATGCTCCCGCCGGGAATGATGTAATTGGGAGCCGTTCCCCACGCCGAATTCCGCACTTAAGAGATGCTTGATTACTCAGAGCCGGTCGCAAAACTGATCGACGAATTCAAACGTCTGCCTGGCATTGGCGGCAAATCCGCTCAGCGACTCGCGTTCTATGTCCTGAGACAGCCGGAAGCCGATGTCGAGGCATTTGCTCGCGCTCTCCTTGAGGTCAAAAAGAGGATCGTTTTCTGTTCTGTTTGCAATAACTTAACGGATGTCGATCCGTGTCTTTACTGCGCGAATCCGAAACGCGACCGCTCACAGATCTGCATCATCGAGGAGCCGTACAATCTCGTCGCGGTCGAGAAGACGCGTTCGTACAAGGGCCTGTATCACATTCTTCACGGTTCGCTTTCGCCGATCCGCGGCATTGGCCCGGATGAGCTGATGCTCAACAATCTGCTCCCAAGGCTTCGGCCCGAGAACAACGATGGCGTCGAGGTAAGGGAGATCATCGTGGCGACGAATCCGACGACCGAGGGCGAGGCAACAGCGAACTATATTGCGCGTCTATTAAAGCCATTGGGAGTGCGTGTCACGCGTATCGCGATGGGAATGCCGGTGGGCTCTGATCTTGAATTCGTTGACGAGGTGACGATGGACAAAGCTCTCGCAAATCGTCACGAGATCTAGCAATAAAAATGGTGAGCGGCCTCGAGAACTGCCGCTCACCATTAGAAGTCTTACGACCGTCGCTTAGTATCTGACCTTTTCTTCTTCAACGTCCGAAGCGCTGCGCGAACTCTTCCACGCTTCCTCTGAATCGTAGAAATTCACATCAAAACTGAGAAGCGATTTTGCCGGAATGCCGCCGTATTCGTTCGGGGCATCTTCGAATTTTGCGATCGTACCGATGCCGATAACTTCCGTACCAAGCTCTTTTACGAGAGCGATCGTTTCGTTGATCGCCTTGCCTGATCGATTGATGTCATCGACGATTATCGCCGGATATACTTCGTATTCGGACAGGAATTGGCGAAACTGCCGCGTCCCGTTCTCCATCTCAGCCCAATAGATCTGCTGAGCGCCCAATGCTTCTCTTACGCCGAAAGCGACCATGATGCCGCCCGGGCTCGGACTGATGACCGAAACCTTCGGCAGCTGGCTCGCGATAGCCTTTTCCATCCGGAAAAGACGGCTCAGAGCAACAGACAAGATACGGGCATTGTCGTAATAACGAAACGCTAAGGGCATCTGAAAATAATGCGACGCATGTTTCCCGTTCGGGTAAATGAAATGACCGCGTCGATACGCTCCGGTCTCGACCAGGATCTGCATTACATCTTCAGGCGGCGGTATAAGATTGACCATTTTCTAATAAACTCCAGTAACCAAAAAAAATCGAGAAGCTTCAATTCTACGACTCCTACCCGGATTTTCAAAGATCGAGCCCAAAAACCCGCCGGATAAGAAACTGCTGACCAACATTCATCTCAGGCGGCAGGTGTGCAGGATCAAACCACTCAACCGCAGTGATCTCACGGCTTTTCACCTCACCTTTACTCAACCCGCGGGCAGTAAAAATAAATTCGATATGCCGCTTCAATGTGCGAACGCGATAAAGCGAGATCTTAGTCAGCTCGATGCCCGTTTCCTCGCGGATCTCACGCTCGAGGGCCTCGATCGGCTGCTCAAAATGCTTCATAAACCCGCCGGGCAGCCCCCAACCCGACGCCGGCCGCAAGATATGATCCAGAATAAGGACCCGACCTTGATCGTCCGAGATGACACCCGCGACCGAGGCCGTAAATTTCTTCTGCGTTACCCTTGCGAGGAAAATACGCCCGTCTCTCGGCAGCAGCTTCCAGACACGCGCAAGTTTTTTGAGAAAGAAGGCCATCAGCTGTAATTGATATGTTAGGCAGTACGCCCCTGCAATACAAAACCGTTTGCTCAATTACAAAAAGCTGCCCGGCACAAAGGATGCACCGGGCAGTCAGGTTAGGTCAGGTTGTAGATCTGACCGTTATTGCAGCGATACGTCGTCAACTCGGAACGTGGTCGGGAGTGACGAATCGTTAGTCACGCGGAACTGGACACGTACCGTCTGGCCCTTATACGCAGAGACGCTGAACGATTTCTGCGAATATGCACCGGCGGTGCCTTTGTTCAGATTGCTGTAGGTTGCAAGGTTCTTCTTAAGACTGCCCGACGTGCTGCGGATCTCGACATAGAGTTTGTCGTACTGCCGCGAGGTCGTCGTCTCGCTCGATGTAACGTTCAGCCAGAACTTCAGCGTTCCCGTGGCCGACGAAGGGATCGTAACGGTCTGGTACGTGCTGCCGGACGTGCTGTTGCTTTCGCCAAAATACGCGTAGCCGGTGCCGCCGTGCGGATAGTTGCCCGGATCGACCCAGAATGTACCGTTGCCGGTGTTCGTCCACGGGCTGAAGCTGCCCTCGAATCCGCCGTTAACGATCACCTCGCCGCCTGGTGTAGGTGTTGGCGTTGGCGTGACGGTAGGAGTTGGTGTCGGTGTTACCGTTGGAGTCGCAGTCGGTGTTGGGGTCGGTGTCGGAGTGCCGCTCGGGCAAGTGCCGACGCCCACGGCGCACCAACCCATCGCGACGCCGTTGTACTGCGGACTTGCGGAACCGTAAAGATCGGTGGCCGCATTGAGAGTTGCGGTTCGTGCACCGGCAAAGTTCGTTCCCGAGCTCATATACGTAACCAGCGCTCGGTAGAAGATCTGTTCGGCGGCAGTTTCACCGATACCAGTGACAGCAATTCCGCTTACGCGGTTTGTGCCGCCGTTGGCGATCAGATAGTAAGCGTGGTTCGAGATGCTCGAGTTCGTGTGCACGCCGCAGTTGTCGTTAAAGCTTGACGGGGTGCAGCTTCCCGGATAGAGACGAAGCGAATAGTGGTCAGGATCGCCAACCGCATTCGGATTGTCCATACGACGAAGTGCGTCGCCGGAAGTTCCGGGCGTGTATGCATCTTCGCCGATCTTCCAGGTGTCGCCGGAGACAACGCCGCCGTCGGCGTAGAGCTCTACCATCGAGCCCATAATGTCAGACCAGGATTCGTTTAGAGCGCCTGATTCCTTTGAGTAGGTCAGGTTTGCGGTCCTTTCAGTAACGCCGTGCGTCATTTCGTGGCCGCAGATGTCGATAGTTGTAAGCGGCGTGAAGGTCGAGCCGTCGCCGTCGCCATACGACATCATATTGTTGTACCAGAAGGCGTTGTTATACGCTCCGCTCGAACCGAAGTGAACACGGGAGGTGATCAGAGAGATCGAGCCGTTTGCGGCCGCTGTCGTAACTCCCGGTCCGCCCGAACCGTCGATGCCATTGCGTCCGAGAACGTTCAAATAGAAATCATATGTAGTCGCCGCACCGTGATGGGCATCAACTCCGGCACGCTGGATCGTCGAGTTCCAGTTGTCGTCCGTATCGGTAAAACGCGACTGCGTGCCGCCGGATCCCGTGTTCTCATTGCCCGTCGAATTCATATTGAAGGTTCCCTGCTTTCGCGTGAGGTCCTCCATATAGTATGTCGAGCCGGATTGGCTGGTGTTGATCGAGATCGTGCCGCTGTAAAGCGACGAACCCGTCCCGGTCTGAAGGTTGTTGTACTCGAAGACCTTTTCGCCCGTCTGTGCATCGACGAAGATCACAGGGACGTCGGAGGCATCTGATCCGTCGATATGCGGTGTTTCAACGCGATAGACGAGATGATCGCGATCTTCGCCGCGGAAGATGTACATATCTACCTTAGGTTTGTCGCTGATCTTTGCCGTACCGGAATACATCTGGTTGGCATCACGAACGGCATCTTCGCGAGCGAGATTTGGCGAAGTGTTGATCGCGATCCCTTCCTTCAGGTCGTCGGTGATAGTCGCCAGCGAACCGTCGCGGTTCAGATGAACGATCGCTTCGCCTTCCCAGACGGGAACGCCGTTGACGGTCTGGCGGACGCGAGTGTGCGCCATTCCAAGTTTGTCGATCTCAACCTTCTGAACCTCGAATTCATCGGGGTTGCCGATCAGACGGCGAGTCGATTGGTCGCGAAGGATGTCGAGACTCTTTGCTTTCGCGAGAGCCAGTTCATCCTGCGAACCGGTGCTAAAAACCGCTTTGCTTGCATTTGCATGTTTTGAAACGATCCCGACGGTGATCAGCGCCGAAACGATGATCGCCAGGACCACAAAAAGCTTTTTCACAATACTTATCCTCCTCAGATAATGTGCTGAAAGTTGCCGAAAAATGGCCGATCCGCAATGCGGAACGCCGCATATTTACGCTCTTCGAACAGCGAAAAAAATGATGCCGAGCATAAGGAGAAAACAAACTTGGAGATGAATTTAGAAAATTAAAAGCTGAACAAATTTATGCCCAACTCGGTCATCTGTCAAGCGAAATCCTCATAGATTCTGGTCGGGTCGATAAAATAGCTTGCAGTAGTCGTTCAATTTGACCGAACGGCAGTGCAGTTTCGGCTCCCAGATGCGATTCCGACCCGCAAAAGCTATAATCAAAACCTCGATGACAGTTGACGAACAGATCTCATTTTTGAAGAAAGGCGTGGTCGATCTCATTCGCGAGGAAGACCTTCGCAAAAAGCTCGAAAGGGCGGCGAAAACGGGCAAGCCGCTGCGCGTAAAGCTCGGGCTTGACCCGACGGCTCCTGACATTCACCTCGGCCACACGGTCGTCATTCGAAAGCTGAAGGCGTTTCAGGACCTCGGGCATACGGTGATCTTCCTTATTGGCGATTTCACGGGAATGATCGGCGACCCCTCGGGCAAGAACGTGACCCGCCCGCCTCTGACGCGCGAAGAGGTAAATCAGAACGCAGAAACCTACAAGCGGCAGATGTTCAAGCTGCTCGATCCGCAGAAAACTGAGCTGCGCTTCAACGGCGAGTGGATGGATAAGTTCGACGCTGCGGATTTTGTGAAGCTGTGTGCACGCACGACCGTAAAACAGATCCTCGAGCGCGACGATTTTACAAAACGCCTAGCCGAGGAAAAGCCGATCTCACTCCACGAACTCCTTTACCCGCTTATCCAAGGGTACGATTCGGTCGCTCTGGACGCAGATGTCGAGCTCGGCGGAACGGATCAGAAGTTCAATCTGCTGATGGGTAGAAACCTGCAGCGGGAGGCCGGGCTCGAACCTCAGGTGATCTTGACGACACCGCTGCTCGAAGGCCTCGACGGCGTCAACAAGATGTCGAAGTCGCTCAATAACTACATCGGAATTGACGAGACCCCGGATTCGATGTTCGGCAAGGTGATGTCGATCTCCGACGATCTGATGTGGAAATATTACGAGCTGTTAACGGACCTGAGCCCTGCAGAGATATCTGCCCTGCGGGCTAAGATCGACTCAGGCGAGAATCCGCGGAACCTGAAGGTCGAGCTGGCAAAGCTCATCATCAAGGATTTCCATTCGCAGGACGCCGCAAATGAGGCGGAAGACGCTTTTAACCGACAGTTTGTGCAGAAAGAGGTTCCTGACCAGATCGACGAAACGCGGATCGCACAGGGTGATCACCAGCTCGCACAACTGCTTGCGGATACGGGACTTGCGGCTTCAAAAGGCGAGGCACGCAGGCTGATCGAACAAGGCGGCGTGAAGATAAACGGCGAGAAGGTCTCCGCCAATGGCGATATTTCGATAGCGGGTGACGGCATTCTTGTTCAGGTCGGGAAACGCAAATTTCTGCGCATTTTGCCGGCTGGGAGCGTATAAAGAGGCAGAGTGAGCGAGACCGGAACAAAACGGACAAAGCTGAGCGCTCGGATCAACGCATACGTTGCATCCGACAAACCACTGCGCAAGCTTGCCGGCGATCTGTCAAAACGCGCGAAGGAAGCGATGAACGAGGCGACGACGCTCTCGCTCGAACGTATCGACATCAGACTCGGTCGCCTTCCGAAAAAGCTGGACGGCCTGAAATGCGTCCATCTCTCAGACATTCATCATAGCCCGTTAACTGAGCTCAAACACATAGAGCGTGCAGTGAAGTTCGCGAACAGACTAAAGCCGGATATCGTTCTTTTGACTGGCGATTATGTATCACATGATAGTGATTACATCGCCCCGGTCGCCGAAACCCTGGCGAAACTCCGATCGCCAATGGGCACATTCGCATGCCTCGGCAATCATGATCACTGGACGGATGCTGCAATGGTGACCGAACTATTCCGCGGCGAAGGCATCACGATGCTGGTGAACGAGGGCCTGCGGTTGGGGGATGATGATGGTGCGTCGTTCTGGCTCGGGGGCGTTGATGACCATATGGTCGGACAAACAGATATCGCCGCTGCGTTGACAGGCTCTTATCCGGATGAGGTAAAGATCCTACTTGCGCACAATCCCGTGATATTTCGACAGGCCGTAAAGAAACATGTTGACCTAACGCTTAGCGGACACACGCACGGCGGTCAGGTGAAACTTCGCGACAAGGAAAAGAATATGATCCGTCGCCGAAAGCTTTCGAGCGGCCTGCACGAACGCAATTCTTCGCAGATATACATCACACGCGGCATCGGTACGGTCGTGCTGCCGGTAAGATATCAATGTCCGCCGGAGATCACTTTGCTTACGCTTCGCTCGGTCTAACGATGCCCGATATCAAGAATACAAATTCAACACGTATCCTGACGGTCGCAAACGTATTGACCTTCCTGCGAATGGCGCTGATCCCGATATTCGCGATGCTGATGATCTACGGCCACGAAGGTTGGGCGCTGATCGTATTCGCCGGCGCAGGGCTCTCGGACGGTATCGACGGTTTTTTAGCGAGAACGCTGAAGCAAGAGAGCGAACTTGGGACGATCATCGATCCCATTGCCGATAAACTCCTGATGACGACGGCGTTCATCATCCTCTCGATCCCGGCGGTCTTCGGGCCGCATCCGCCGCGGCATCTGCCTGTCGAACCTTACGTGACGATCGTCGTCATCGGCCGTGACATCCTTATCATCGCAGTCGCGGGTACGATCAGTCTGATGACGGGTTTTCGCGGCTTTAAGCCGTCGTGGCTCGGAAAGGCGAGTACATTTGTGCAGGTTTTCGGGGTGATCGCGATATTGATCGCGGCTGTCTATCCCCAGCTACGCGGTTTTTATCTCCCGACGGTTTACATTACTGTCGCTTTTTTTGCAGTTGTTTCAGGGATCCATTACGTCTTCCAGGTAGCGGGGTTAATGAAAGCCGATGCGAATGGGCAAGCCGAGACACGAGAACAGTGACGGAGAGTTTCCTAGAGCTTCGCGACGATCTTTTCCAACTCAGCGACGGCCGGCTCGTCTACTTTTTCAAACTTTCCTTCTGCTTTTAGTGCGTTGAAGCCGTCAAGGGCGAGCCGATACTGCTCAGCTGCGCGTGCCTTATCCGCAGGTCGAGTATCCAGCAGCTTCGCAAGCTCGAGGTGATTGTGGGAATTCATTCTGCGTGCGTAGGTGTACGTCGGGTTGATGGCAAGCACTTCTTTATATCCTGCGAGGGAGCTTTCAAAAGCTTTCACCGCATCATCGAATTGTTTCATCGAACCGTAGGTCATCCCAAGAGAGAATGTCGTATTCGCAACATCGTACTGCGCCTCTGCGTTGTTCGGATCCCTTCCACTCAGCTTCGTAAAAACTGCGATGGCATTCTTTATCGATTCGTGCGAATCTCCAAGCTTGCCCGCACCTCCCTGACATTGGCCGAGCTTTTTATACGCCATCGCCACGTCCCGTTCTGCAGTGTGATTTGTCGGATCGGCGGCGGACAAAGCCTTCGCAATGGCGAGTGCCTTCTGGTAGGCATCGACACCAAGGTCGAACTTCTCAAGATCCTCATAGCTCGTTCCGAGTTTTGTATAGGCCAGATGCAGAGATCGCTGCATAAACTGATCAGCAGGATGGCGTTCAACGACCTGGCTCAGCGGCTCGATGCCTTTCTGTACGCTTGCGAGGGCCGCGTCGAACTCATTGTCCCACCCGAGGGCCTCGCCGATGCTGATAAACAGATACCAATACTCGCTCGCGATGTCATCGTTTGTGGGCTGTTCTTTCAGGAGTTCTGAATAGATCTCCTGTGCAGCGGTGAAACGCTCGATGGCGACCTTGTTGTCACCCTCGTAGAAATAGACAAGGCCGCGAGCCTTTATTGACTCCGCATATTTTCGTCGAAAATCAAAATTATTAGGATCTTTTGCCAATACTTGTTGCCGAAGTTCGAGCGCTCGATCGAGCGGCGGTACAGCTTTCGAATAGTCACCGCCAAAGGACTCAAGGGAGCCTATTTTCTGCTGATTGTCGGCGACACCGGACAATAGTTCCGCGTCATCCGGGAATTGCTTTAAGAGGGCGAGGCGCATATCGAGTGCCTTTCGGTAACTTTCAAGAGCGCCATTTACATCGCCGATATTCGGCCCGAACGGATCTCCCTGCACATCTGCGACCTTCTCATAAGCATGTGCGATCTCACGCAGCAATTCCGGGTCAGAGCCGGAATCTGCAGTGAGTTTATTCAAATATTCGAGTGCGCGTGTGACAAGCTTTGCCTTAGCAGATGTCGAGCCTGGAAGACGCTCAATGTCCGGTGTTATCTCAAAAAGAAAGGAATTTGCGAGTGCGCGCACGTCATTGAAACGCGCCTCCGCAAGAGCTCGTTCGGTTTGTGCGATCCTAGCCTGCCATACCGTTGCGATGATGCCGGCAAGCACTGCAAGGACGAGCAGAGCGCCGACAAGTGTCATCGCACGATTCCGTCTAAAGAATTTTCCGGCTCGGTAGATGATCGTACTTGGACGCGCGACGATAGGCATTCCGTCACGAAAGCGTGCAATATCATCGTTGAACGCATCAACGGACAGATAGCGTCGTTCGGGTTCCTTCTGGAGAGATTTCAAGACTATGCGGTCGAGATCGCCGCGGATCTCCTGCGGACGAAGAGCGGCAAGCGGACGCCTTTTTATTGCGTTGTCGCTGTCTGTCTGAGCACTCAACGAGTTAGCGTTGGTCAGTGCTTCGTTCGAGGTATCGGCGGCCGAGGAGAACGGAAGTCGTTTCTCCGCGATCTCGCCCGTATCGGCTTTTGAGGAAGGGGCCGGCGGCTCATCCTCGGCGACGGCCCGCAGTATGCGATTGAGGTCCTTCTCCTTGTCTTCAAATGGACGGTGGCCGGAAAGGAGTTCGAACAGGATCACACCGAGGCTGTATATGTCTGTGGAAGTTGTAACACTCTGACCGTTAAGCTGTTCGGGTGATGCGTAACTCGGCGTCATAGCACCGAGACGTGTGACGGTTGCTGCCGATTCTTGCTCTCCGCCATCCTGTAAGATCTTCGAGATGCCGAAATCGAGAAGTTTCGGGGAGCCGTCGGCAGTGACGAGAATATTCGAAGGCTTCAGGTCTCGATGGACTATCAGACTGCGGTGGGCAGTCGAGACCGCTGAACAAACTTTCTGGAACAGAGCGAGGCGCTCGTCACGTCCGTATGCGTTCTGCGAACAGAATTCATCGATAGGCAAACCATCGACGTATTCCATTGCAAAATATGGCGTCCCTTCATCGGTCGTGCCGATATCCACCAAGGTCGATATGTTCGGGTGGCTTAGAGTTGCTAGTATCTCCCGTTCTTGTTCAAACCTATGCCGAAAAACGCTCGTGTTCATCTCCCGTTTTAGGAGTTTGAGAGCGACCCGCTGTTCTTTGTCACCAACCTTTCGGGTTGCCAGATAGACGGCACCCATGCCGCCGTGGCCAAGTTCGCGAACGATCGTGAACGGCCCGACGGACCTGCCCGCGAGGCGATCCTCATCTGCTTCGGCGAAAAAGTCTTTTGCAAAAGCGATCGCCGGGCCGTCGAGTATCGACGTCGCACCATCTGCTACGGATAGGAGCGATCTTGCTTCTGCATACTGTTCATCGGTCAATTCCGATCGACTGAGGAACGCTTCACGCTCATCCGGATCAAGCGCGAGCGCGTCGGCAACCACGTCGTTTACCATTTCGCGGTCTTGTTCTGTCATCACAAACCCTTCGTAAGTGGGATTAGAGCTCTTTGACTCTATATGCGAAAGAATCCGTCCCTGCGCGACATTGCTCGCACTAAGAAGTCACGATCTCACGATGAAGCCAGAGCTTTGCGACCGACCATGAGCGAACAACGGTCCGTTCCGAGATATCCAATGATTCGGCTATCTCAGAATTACTCAAGCCGCCAAAGAATCGCATTTCAACGATCTTTGCCTGACGCTCATCTACTTGTTCAAGACGTTCAAGAGCTTCGTGCAATACGAGGATCGAGTTTGCACGGGTCTCGATCGGAACCGTTACATCATCGATCGAAAAATGGACCTGGGCCAGACCACGCTTTGCTGCACCATGCTGACGTGCGTGGTCGATCAGTATCTGCCGCATCAGTCTTGAAGCGATCCCGTAGAAGTGGCTCCGATTCTGCCATTCGACACCGCCTTGTTTTGCGAGTCGAATAAAGGCTTCGTGGACGAGCGCCGTAGGCTGCAGAGTGTGGTTTTCCCGCTCGCGCGACATCAGGCGTCGAGCCTGACGCTTCAGCTCGTCATACACAAACGGCAAAAGGCGCTCATGGGCGCTCTCATCACCACTGTTCCAATCCTGCAGGATCTGCGTTATCTCGGCTTTAGGGATATCAGCCATAAAATAAGTACTTCGGTGCGGAACAGGTTAATAGTACTGTATTTTCGCGATATTGTTGACGAACCGGGACGAAATTCCACAATTTCGTGTCGCTTTCCGCCACTCGTTTTCGCATATACACGCAGAGGACGCCACAACTTCCGACCGAGATTCTGCACAGTGGTCGCGAATTTCGATCCACACTAAGAGACGTGGTGCCTACGCGTTATGAATACAAAATCCACTTTCACCAGAGCAAGGATCGTCACCTTGCTGCTTTCCGTATTCCTTTTAACGGCCGGAGCATATGGCCTGCCGCCAAACGCTTTGGTCCTTACGACCAGCGACACGAGCCGACAGGCCGTGACCATCAACGACACAATTACAGATCCGAGTGCCCAGGTCTTTATGACCGGCCTGCCGGGAAATGCCAACCCGGAGGCAATTGCATTCTTCGGCAATGATGCGGCACTGGTCTTGGATGCCGGAAACTCACGTGTTTTTGTAATTCAACCTTCGACGGGGACGCTTGTTTCTACGATCTCGCTTCCTGGTGGATGCTCAGGAGTGAGCCCTTCTTATGAAGCTCCGCTCGTCGTTTCGCCAAATGGAAACTATGCGGCCATCGCCTCGGGCACAAAGGTTTGCGCGATATCAGCTCCCTTTAATTCATCTTCAACGGTTACGACCGCGACGTTGAGTGGAACTGCGACAGCGAGGATCCGTGCCGCAGTAATGGATAACTCGGGCCGGCTGTTCGTTAGGACCGCTAATGGTATTTCGGTGCTTGAAGCGCCTTATACATCCGAAGCATTCACAATTCCGTTCACCTATAGCACAGTGGGTACGGTAAGTATGACGCCGGACGGCAGTAAGCTGCTGGTAACCCACCAGCTGCAGCCGACCACTTCGCGAATACAGATCTTTACGGCTCCCTTTTCTGCCGCATCGACCCATGAGGACATTATCGCCAACACCGGGCTGGTTGCAGCGGCGATCGCCCCTGATGGGCAGAAACTGATCTACATAATAAACACACCGTTCGACCACATCGTTCGTACTCTCAATGCTCCGTTTGCTCCGGGTGCTTCAGGCGAAACCTTGGTGATGCCGGCAGGTTATGCTGGCTGCTCTGATATAAGTTTCTCCGCCGACAGCTCTGCGGCGGTACTTTCGGAATGCGCATCTTCGACAAAGAACGTACTGATCAAAGCTCCCTTTACAAATACTGGTGCCCAGTCCTCATACATCTCACTCACTTCAGGAAATGACAACGGCGGCACGGGTTCCGCAAGATTCCTCCCGCCTGAATTCTCTACGCCGCAAACCCCCGGCGTAACCGCATTTGATTTCGACGGTGACGGACGCGCAGATACCAGTGTCTATCGTCCGTCAAATGGAATGTGGTATCTGCAGCGTTCAACAGCAGGCTTTGCGGGTGCCCAGTGGGGGAGCTCGACCGACAGGGTCGCCCCGGCCGACTATGATGGCGATGGAAAGACCGATATTGCAGTATGGCGCGAGTCCGAAAGTAACTTTTATATCCTGAATAGCGCGGACAGTACGGTCCGGGTCGAGAATTTCGGACTCGCAGGAGACATATTGACGATCGGCGATTGGGACGGCGACGGTATGGCCGATCTTGCGACTTATCGAGGCGGCCCGCAGAGCTATTTCTTTTATCGAGGCTCGTTAAATAACCCGAACCACGACATCACATATATTCCCTTCGGAACAAGCGGCGATAAGCCTGTTTCGGGCGACTTTGACGGTGATGGAAAAGCGGATGCGACCGTTTTTCGTCCGGGAACGGCGGTCTGGTACATTCGCCGGTCTTCGGACAACCAGGTCCAATATGATTCCTGGGGCATCGCGACCGACACGATCGTCCCGGCTGACTTTGACGGCGATTCCAAGACCGACCTTGCGGTCTATCGCAGCGGTATGTGGTATATCAAACGCTCATCAGATGCACAACCGCAATACGTGGCATTCGGGCTCGCGTCTGACAAACCCGTTGCGGCCGATTACGATGGTGACGGCAAGGCAGACGTGGCCGTCTATCGGGACGGAGTATGGTATCTGAACCAGAGCACCGCAGGTTTTGCGGCAGCAAACTTTGGCCTGGCGACCGACAAGCCAATTCCAAACGCCTTCATTTTACCGTAGCAGATCCCTCCGAAATGCTACTTTTTAGCCCGCCGGATGCGAATTATCCGGCGGGTTTTTTGTCTCTAATTAAACTTGACAACAACACACTCAACCTTTATCATTTGTAAATGCTCAAGTTATAGGTAGATTTTATGAGCACGTACTTATATTATTGGGAGAGATAAAGATATGGGCAAAATAATCGGTATTGACCTCGGAACGACAAATTCGGTCGTCGCGGTCATGGAAGGCGGCGAGCCCGTCGTCATCACAAACAGCGAAGGCGGCCGTACAACGCCTTCTGTCGTCGCATTTACAAAGGACGGCAACCGTCTGGTCGGCCAGGTCGCAAAGCGTCAGGCCGTCACGAACCCGGAGAATACGCTCTATTCGATCAAGCGTTTTATGGGTCGAAAGTTCGACGAGGTGTCGGACGAGATCAAACAGGTTCCATACAAAGTTGAGAAGGCGGGCAACGGCGACGTGCGGATCACTGCAGAAGGCAAGCAGTACAGCCCGCCGGAAGTTGCGGCCATGATCCTGCAGAAATTGAAGCAGTCCGCTGAAGATTATCTTGGCTCAAAGGTCGAGCAGGCGGTCATTACCGTTCCCGCATATTTTAACGATGCACAGCGTCAGGCGACCAAGGACGCCGGCAAGATCGCGGGTCTCGAGGTCCTGCGTATCGTGAACGAACCGACGGCTGCAGCCCTTGCTTACGGCCTCGACAAGAAAAAGGATGAGACGATCGCCGTATTCGACTTTGGTGGCGGTACATTCGATATCTCGATCCTTGAAGTTGGCGAAGGCGTTGTTGAAGTTAAATCGACGAACGGCGACACGCATCTTGGCGGTGACGACGTTGACGAAGTTCTGGTCGGCTGGATCATCGACGAATTCAAGAAAGATCAGGGCATTGACCTGCACAACGACAAGATGGCCCTTCAGCGGCTCAAAGAAGCTGCTGAAAAGGCAAAGGTCGAGCTCTCAAGTGCGATGGAAACGGAGATCAACCTTCCGTTCATTACCGCTGACGCAAGCGGGCCGAAGCACCTTGTGATGAAGCTTACGCGTGCGAAGTTCGAGGCTCTGGCCGAACCTGTTCTCAAGCGGCTTATGCCGCCGGTCGAACAGGCGATCAAGGATGCAGGGCTTTCCGCAAAGGATATTCAAGAGGTCGTGCTGGTTGGCGGTTCTACGCGTATTCCGAAGGTCCAGGAAATGGTCAAGGAATACTTTGGTAAAGATTCGAACAAGTCGGTCAATCCGGACGAGGTCGTTGCCCTTGGCGCCGCGGTTCAGGCCGGTGTGCTTGGCGGCGAGAAGACGGATATTCTGCTTCTCGACGTAACACCGCTCTCGCTCGGCATCGAGACGCTTGGCGGCGTTGCGACACCGATGATCCAGAAGAATACGACGATCCCGACCCGCAAGAGCGAGGTCTTCTCGACGGCGTCTGACAACCAGACGAGCGTTGAGGTCCACGTTCTTCAAGGTGAAAGGCCGATGGCGTCCGACAATAAGACGCTTGGCAAATTCCACCTTGTTGGCATTCCGCCGGCACCGCGTGGTGTTCCGCAGATCGAGGTTACCTTCGATATCGACGCGAACGGCATCGTGAACGTCTCCGCAAAGGATATCGGTACGGGCCGTGAACAGAAGATCACGATCACAGCGTCGTCGGGCCTCTCGAAGGAAGAGATCGACAAGATGATGAAGGATGCCGAGTCTCACTCTGCCGAGGACGAGAAGAAGAAAGCGTCGATCGAAGCTCGCAATCGTCTGGACGGGCTCGTTTACAGTGTCGAAAAAACGCTGAGCGAGAATAAGGACAAGCTCGATGCCGCCGCCGCGGGTGACATCGAAGCAGCTATCGCTGAGGCAAAGACCGCCCTTTCGGGTGAGGATCCGGAAGCGATGAATAATGCGTTCGAGAAGCTGCAGACGTCTTCGCACAAGCTTGCTGAGGTTCTTTACAGCCAGCAAGGCGCCGCAGGCGGTGATGCCGCTCCCGGCGAACAGGCTTCGTCTGCTTCGGCATCTGGAGATGGCGGTTCGACCGCTTCTTCGGATGAAGGCGATGTCATCGACGCTGAATACGTCGATGTCGAAGACGAGAACAAGAACTAGAACGTCGGCTTAGGGTAAGGTGAGCGGCGGACAGTCGGGCGTCCTCGCTCACTGCCCGCCGCTACTTGTTTGTTTTCACAGATCCACTAGACTTTCTCATACGCGAAGGGCAAGGCTCCGGGTTCGATCAACCTAAATGGCGAAAAAGGATTATTACCAAATACTTGGTGTTAAAAAGAGTGCGACCGCTGACGAGATCAAGAAGGCGTATCGGCGCTTGGCGCGCAAATATCATCCGGACGTGAATCCGAACGATAAGGCGGCCGAGGAAAAGTTCAAGGACATACAGGAAGCCAACGACGTACTCTCAGACGCAAAGAAGCGTAAGGTTTTCGACCGTTTCGGCTACTATGCGGATAATCTTGATCCCGACTCTCCGTTTGCGACCGCCGGCGGTTCAAGCCAGGGAGCGCCTGCAGGCGGATTTGATTTTTCCGGGTTTGATTTTTCAGGCAGCGGTTCAAGCGGCGGCTCGAGCAGCTTTCGCGATATCTTTTCGGATCTTTTTGGCGGAGGAAGCAGCGCGCGTGCGCAGCCCGAACCTCCGCGTGCCGTTCCAAAGCGCGGACGCGATATTGAGATCCCGCTTGCTCTAAGCTTTGACGAAGCGTTCACCGGCCTTACAACGAACATAACGGTCAATCGCAGCGAGCAATGTTCGCGTTGTCAGGGTGCAGGTGATACGGGCGGACCGGTCGTGACCTGCCCGACGTGCAAAGGTGCGGGCCAGGTCATGCGAACCGGCGGAAGACTGCAATTCTCACAGGCATGTCCGGATTGCGAAGGCACGGGCAGACGACGCGAACCGTGTTCGCTTTGCCAAGGCAAAGGAACGACACCAAAAAGTGAACAGGTAAAGGTGAAGATCCCAGCGGGCGTTGATACGGGCTCGCGCGTCCGCGTTCCAAAGAAGGGCCACGGCGGCCGGCTTGGAGCGGAACCGGGCGATCTTTTTATCGTAACGAACGTCGGCAAGCACAAATTTCTCGAGCGAAAGGGTGAGAATATCTACATTACGATCCCGATAACCGTGCCGGAAGCCGCACTCGGCACGCGCATTGAGGTTCCGACCGCCGAAGGCAAGGCGTCGCTTAAGATACCGCCGGGAACTGAATCGGGACAGAAATTCAGGCTTCGCGAGCGCGGTTTTCCGAGTTTACGGAATCCGAGTCTGCGGGGCGATCAATTCATCGAGGTGAAGATCACGCTGCCGAAGGTGATCTCGGAAGAGACGAAGGAGAAATTGAAAGAGTTTGCGGCACTTAATCCGGAAAATCCCCGGAAGATAATGGGCCTCGAGTAGTTCGTTCAGAGTGAAACTCGGTTAGAGTGCAAGCTTTAGCTTGTGTAGGTCCAATGGTAAGTACAAGCTAAAGCTTGCACTCTAAGCGGTACAAGCTGAAGCTTGCACTCTGAAAACGGCACTCTGAACGACTCCAAACCAGGCAGGAAGCTATGAGAAAGCGTATCAAGACATATACGATCAGCGCGGTCGCGGAACAGTACGAGATCCATCCGCAAACGCTCAGGCTATATGAACGCGAAGGGCTTTTGAAACCGTCGCGTTCGGACGGCAATACACGCCTCTATTCGGACACCGATCTCGAACAGCTTGAGGTGATCCTCTCACTTACGCGCGACCTTGGCGTGAACCTTGCCGGCGTCGAGATCATCTTGAACATGCGTGCGAAGATGGACGAGATGCAGCGAGAGTTTGAACGTTTCTTTGAGTATCTGCGGTCACACGCCGGTGAGTTCGTTCGAAAGGACGAGGATGCGAAAACATCGAGCGCGCTGATAACAGTATCGCGTCATCGCCGAACCGAGTTTCACGGATAGTTGGGGGCGGAACGTCGCATCGAGCCTAATTCGCTCTGATTTCTTTGATTTCACGCCTTTTTTCCGCTAGCATTACACCATCCATTTTATCCCAAGGTTCTAGGAGATTTTGTTGAATGCATAGCAGATTTGCGGGTTTGGGGCTGCTGACAGCGGCGCTTGTGTTGATCTTGTCGGTCTTTTCGCTCGGTCAGGATCTTGACCACGTTGCAGTTTCAGGTGCGGTCACCGACCCGAACGGCCTCGCCGTTGTCGGTGCCACAGTTACGATCAAAGAGACGACGACCGGAAAAGAACTGACGACCACAACCAATAACGAAGGCCGATATCAGTTTTTCGCACTCGATCCGGGCAAATACAAAGTAAGAGCGACGGCCTCCGGGTTTGCAACGACCGAGACACCCGAGCTGGCGATGATCGCAGGTAAGCGTGTCCAACAAGATTTTAAGCTTGCTCTTGCGGGAGTCGCGGTCGAGACGGTCGTCACCGCCGATCCCGAATCGGTACTTGATGTCGATACAACGCGTACCGTTACAGGAAGTACCCTGACCGAACGTGAGATCGAAGAGCTGCCAAATAACACACGGAATCCGCTTGATCTTGTTCTTGCGGTCGGCGGCACAGCCGAAGAGGCCCTTTCGACGAGCGATCTTGCGGAAGACCGCAATTCAAATCCGCGGAGCACACCTCTTGAGCAGGGAAACTTCACCATTTCGGGCGGCGCTTCTTATTCGAACAACATAACGATCGACGGCTTCGACAATAATGACGATCGCTCGGCCCGTGACCGCTTCCAGCCATCGCTCGATGCGATCAGCGAAGTCCAGGTTATCCGCAATCAGTTTTCGGCAGAATACGGACGTGCTTCCGGCGGCCGCGTCAATATGACTACCCGCGGCGGAACTAACAGATACCGCGGCCGTGCATATATGACCTTCAAAGACGCACGTCTGAATGCGAATTCCTGGTACAACAACAGCCGAGGTTACGACCGCCTTCCGTTCACGCAGTACAATCCCGGTTTTACCTTCGGCGGCCCGATCTCGATACCAAAGGTCTATAACGGAAAGAATCGCACGTTCTTCTTCGTTTCGTACGAATATCAGAATTTCCAGGATACGACGTTCATCGACACGTTCCTCCCGGTGATACCAAATCCGCATTTCAACCTCCCGTCGCCGACAGGTTCCGCTCAGTACTGCGATTCCTCGGGCTCGCCGGCTCCGCCGTGTCCTGCGAATGTTGGTGCGGTTCAGGGCTTCAGCCTTTTGGTGCCGACACCGAATCTCGGCCATATTGTTACGGCCCGATTCGATCATAAATTGACGAACGATAATGATCTGACCGTCGGCTGGCAGTTCGGACGCAAGACGAATCGCCGAACCTCCGGTGCGTCAACCACGCGTCTTGAAGATTCGCTGCAGGCAAAGAATATCAACACGGATGCGTTTAACATCCGCGATGTTCATCGCTTCGGGGCACATACTGTCAACGATCTCGGCTTCCAGTGGTCAAAATATGCGCCGAACTATCAAACGGACAACCCGACCGCACCCGTCGTGCTTGTCGGCTACCGAAACCCGGTCCTGAATAGCGTTCAGACGCTGATCGCCGGTAACTCGACGGGGAGCAGCAACCTGTACTTCTCAGATTCACGCAATGAGACGCGATATCAGATCAAAGATTCGGTCACACATATTCAGGGCACGCATCTTCTAAAATTTGGCTTCGATGCTCAGCACGTCAATTCGGCGGTCACCAACCTTGGTGACACGACGGGGACGTTCAATTTTTCGAATGTAAATAACTATTCGAACAACGTTCTTTCGCGGTATCGCCAAAATTTTGGTACCTCCTCGGACGTCAAGAATACCTACTGGGCCCTGTTCTTCAATGATGAGGTTCGGCTTCGCGACAACCTGACGATGAGCTTTGGCGTCCGGTACGAACGTGAAACGGCGGTCAAAGACAACAATAATTTTGGCCCGCGTTTCGGCATTGCATGGTCGCCGTTCAAAGACCGCAAGGGCGTGATCCGCTTTGGTGCAGCCCTTGTGTACAACCGCGTTCTGCTGAGAACCGTCGGTGATTTTATTCAAAATTCAGGCGGCAGCCTCGTTCAGTTCGATTCAAACTCCATTCCGACAACCGGGAATGCACGCAACAACATTCTTGCGAGCATCGCGCAAGATTTTCCGACCAGCTATTCGAGCGTCGAGTCGCTGCGGGCGGCGATCTCGCGTGCAACCTGTGGTTCGAGCGCTTGTTCGCCGAATCTCGGTTTTATCGTTAACGGCGGAAGTGCGGGCAATCCGCTCCGTTCGATCGATCCGAACTTGAAGATCCCCGAAAGCTATCAGTTCAACATCGGTTTCGAACGCGAGGTCGCAAAAGGCTGGGTGTTCGAGGCAAACTACACTTGGAACCGCACGGCGCGTCTCTGGCGTGAATTCAATATCAACGCTCCGGTCGCACCGACTGGCTACGCGGATCTTGCGGCATGGCTCGTTGCCAATCCGTTCTCCTTCACGAATACGAATGGCACGACCCGCAACTACGTCTTCTATTTAGGAAGCCATACGGATCCGACGGGTGTTTCGACCTCGATGTCCTCACAGGCGACCTGCGGCACGACCGTCAACGTGACGTGCTACGTTAACCTGAACACGACGAGCACCTCGACCACTACACCGAACACGAACGCCGGCAACGGTGTCTCTTCAAATTCGATCGGAGGCCCCGTCGGTATCGCTCTCGAGGCGGTCCGTTCTCTGCGTCCGAATCCGAATTTCGACGAAATGGAACGTGTTTCGTCGATAGGCAAATCATTCTATCAGGGCCTCGTACTCGAATTTCGCGGACGCTATCGCAAGCTCGGCTACGGTTTTGCGGGCTCGATGCGCGTAGCATACACGCTTTCGCGTCTGATGGATGACGGCCTGAACAATACAACAAATGCACAGGTCAACGGCGATTTTGCGGACGAATGGTCGCGTGCTCGCCAGGATCGTCTGCATCGGGTCACCGTGACGGGCACTTTGCAGGCACCATCGTGGTTCGGAAAACTTCGTTTCTCGCCGATCTTCCGGTTTGGCACATCCGCTCCGTTCGACCTTGGAACGGGCGTTGACCGCAACCTTAACGACGTAAGTACCGACCGCCCAAATTTCAACGGCAGCTTGGGCGATATTAGCTGGCGCGAACCCGGAACGCCGTATCCGGCCTCCCTCGTTTCGCAGTTCTCACTGCCGGCGATCGGCTCCCGCGGCGGTAATCTCGGCCGCAACGCCGGCAAAGGTCCGCTCCTCTATATCTTCGACCTCTCGGTTTCGCGAGAGTGGAAGTTCAATGAACGGTTCCGCCTGCGTCCGGCGATCGAATTCGGCAATATCTTTAATATGGCCGTCTTTAGCTACGGTTCGGAGTACATTGATTTCGATCAGAATCCGTCGGCAACCGAACAGGCGACATTCCTCGTCCCGAGCCGCACATACCGAGCTCGTGACATTCGCCTGACCGTTCGCTTTGACTTCTGATAAGGCCTTCGGAAATCTCCTTTGCCAGGTTGGTGACTCTGGCTTTTATCTTGACTTGCTGACACTGTGCTTCCCCTGGACCAGGGGAAGCACGGTCGCCGCAATAGATAAGGCCGACCTACCGACGGTATCTAACTGAAAAAGACGAAAAATATTCATATCTTGCAATGGGTTATGCTATACTCTGAGTGTTGAACATCTTTGTGCACTCACCTTAAGAGACGCCGCATGAGCCAGTACGTTGCAGACCCTGCCACACCGTTTACAGAGACCACGATCGAATCGGTACTTCTCGACGCCGATCTTTTCGTCAAATACAGCTCGCCGGAGCGCGCTTTCGACCTGCTTCGCGATGCGATCGACCGGAGCCCGCGTTCGATCGGGCTGCGGGAGAAGATGCGTGACATCTGCGTCCGGCAGAAGAATCTGAACGAGGCCGCACGCCAATGCCTCGCTCTTGTAAGCCTCTATATCGGCCGCGAGGATTTTGACCTTGCGTATGACCGTCTGCAGGAGGCGAAGCTGCTCGACCCGAGGATCTCGGTCGCGCCCGGCCTTGAGGCGATCCGTCGGGCACGAAGGCCGGAGCTTGCTGCGGCACCAAAAACATCCCAAGTTGTCCGTACAGACCTTACCTTTGCCGGCAATCTCGCTTATGTATCGATCTTCGACGCCGTCCAGGTCATCGAAAACTCAAAAATGACGGGTATTCTGGTCGTAAAGAGCGACCTTTACCTCGCGAATGTCTCCTTTAACGACGGACGCATCGTGGACGCCGAATGTAACGGCCACAACGGCGTTTCCGCCTTTAGGATGATCGTCGAGGTCGGAAACGGCACGTTTGAGTTCTCGACCTCGGATCATGAGTTCCCGATCGTCATCAACGTGACCAACAATACGAATTTTCTGCTAGACGTCCTTACCGAACTTGATCATGAGCGAGCCGAAAAGCAGGGCATGCGCGACGTGTCCGGCGAGCTTCTCTAGGTTGACTTTTTCGCCCCAAAACAACAAAATATAGTGCTCACCTTGCCACCAGAGCACTATAGGATGTTTAGACTTCAGCGGCTTGAAATAAGCGGTTTTAAATCATTCGCCGACTATACGGAGATCGTTTTCACCGGCAGCGGCATTACGGCCGTCGTCGGCCCGAACGGCTGCGGAAAATCGAACGTCTCAGACGCGATCTCCTGGGTCCTCGGCGAGCAGCGTGCAAAATCCCTACGCGGCGGCGAGATGAAAGACGTCGTTTTTGCGGGCACGCGAGACCGCAAGCCCGGCGGAATGGCTGAGGTCGTCCTGCATCTCGTCCGCGACGACTCCGTAGCATTTTCTGACGAACCTGAGCTCGAAGACATCGACGAAGCTTTGACCGAGATCGATGAGGCCGCGGTCGATATGGATGCGATCGAGGGCCTCGACGCCGAAGTGCTTGTTGAGGACGGCATTGCCGCTGAGATCGTTCCTGTCGATGGCGAGGAGCCTGCCGTTGGTGACGTCGAAACCTTAAAGGCCGCTCAGGTTGGCTCGGTTCAGGTCGTCGAAACTCGCGTGAAAACAAAGCGCCACTGGCGCCCGCGTTCGTTCGCCCTTGATTTCGCCCCGGGCGAGGCCGTTTCGGTAACCCGTAGGCTTTATCTTTCTGGTGAGAGCGAATATCTCCTGAACGGCAAGGCCTGCCGCCTTCGCGATATCTCGGATCTTTTTGCAGGTACAGGCCTTTCGGGTTCGCATTACGCGATCATCGAACAGGGCCGCATCGGCCAGATCCTTTCTGCAAAGCCGACCGACCGCCGAAACCTCATCGAAGAGGCCGCAGGGATCTCGAAATTCCGTACAAGACAGCGAGCCGCTGAAACTCGGCTTGACTCGGCAAAGGCCAACTTGAGCCGTATTACGGATATCGTTAGCGAGGTCGATACGCGTGTTAATTCGCTTCGCCGACAGGCAGCAAAAACGCGTCGGTTCAAGATCCTGCAAGAGGAGTTTCGTGCCCTCTTACGGCAGCTTTATGCCGCTGAAGGCAAGCATTTTACCGAACTTTCAACTCAGCTTGAGGCACAGCACGTCGAGGCCGTTGCGGAAGAGAACGCATTGCGCGACCAGCTTGTTAAGGGTGAAGAAGGTGCACGCGAGGCGACTCAGGCAGCACGACGCGCCGAAGAATCACTTGCGGAGCTTCGCAAGATCCATTCGGACAACGCACTATCCCGCGACCGTGCCGAACGCGAGCACATTTACAAATCAGAGCAGGTCGTCGCTCTCAACGATCGCATCGCTTCGCTTAACAGCGAGATCGAAGCCGGCAGCCTAAGGCTTGAGTCGATCGCGGCCGACCTCGAAAGGCTTACTGCCGAAGATCGGGAACAGGTTGCCGAACTCGAAGCCGCCGAAAGTGAGCTTCGTACCGCAGACGAAGGCCACAGAAACGTCCTTTCGGCTGTTACGCGGATCGAGGCAGAGATCGAAAGCAATCGCGCTGAACTGATCCAGCATACATCTGCGGCGGAACGGTTTGACGAGATCGGCCGCCAGCTTGAGATCAACCTTGAAAAGGTTCGCAATCGCCTCAAAGGCCTTGAGGCTGAAGCAAGCCGTGCCGATCAGAACCTTCAGGACCACGAGGCCAAGGTTGCCGAACTCTCGTCGAATCTCACTGCGGAAAAGACAAAGCTCGAAAGCCTGACCAATGAGAAGAACGAGCTTCTCAAGGAGACGAGCGATGCCCGCGAACAATTGCGCGAAGCGGAATCAACGCATCGTCATCTTGCGGATGAATTTGCGGCAAAGAAACACCGCCTTGAGACGCTGAGTGAGCTGGAGGAGAAGCGAGCGGTCTATGCGCCGCAGGTCCAAAAGCTTTTTGCCGCATCGGACGAGATCGGAGTTGAATTCAAGGGCGTTCTTGCCGACCACCTGAAGGTCGATGAGAAGGCAGAGAAAGCTGTCGAGGCCCTGCTTGGCAGCTACCTCGAGTCGGTCGTTGTTTCGTCTCTTGCGGATGCGAAGCGCGTCTCTAAGTGGCTTCGCGAAAACAATGCGGGCCGAACGGCCTTGCTGATAGATAGCGGGGACGCGCACGCGTCGGAAGCCGATCCGGCATCGAACTCGATCGAGTCATATCTCGGCGTTTCGCCGGCGTTTGCCGCTGTTCTTCGATCTGCATTTCCGAATGAGATGTCGGCGATATTGGTTGACGATCTTGCGGGTGCGGCATCATTTCCAGGCTCGATGGCCGTTAGCTTCGCGGGCGACATTCTCATCGGCGGCAGAGTTTTGATCGGCGGCGGAACGCAGGAAGAAGGCACGAATCAGTCTCTTCTCGCCTTCAAACGCGAACTGACGATCCTCGCTTCGGATGTTGCGGAGCTTTCGTCCGGGATCGAAGCTGCTGTCGCTGCGGTTGATACTGCTCGCGAAGATCTTGTACAGCTCGAAGGCAAGACGGTCGATCTTCAGTCGCTGCTAATTAAGGTCGATCGCGGCATTCACGGCCTTGAGATACAGCTTCACGCGGCAAAGGAAGAGATCGATCGTGCGGCTCGTCATCGCAAGGTTGTCGGTGAAGAGAGTGAACAATCGACCGCTGAGATCTCTGACCTTGAAGAGCGCATTGCTGATGCCGCGGACAATCGTACTTCGGCCGAGAATGCACGCAAGGAATCAGCCGTTTCGCTTGAATCGATCGCCGCAACGCTTCTTGCCGAACGGTCTGCGCTTGAGGCCGCGAATCTCATCCTAAACGAAAAACGTACGGCAGCAGCAACGTCGAGCGAACGCCGCCGTTCGGTGAAAGCAGCACTCAGCCGCGTCGAAACGCAGCGGGCAGATTTTGAGTCGCGTATCGCGAATCAAAAGGCGGAATCGCTTGAAACCGAAGGAAAACTTCGTGAACTGCACACGTCGATCAACGAGATCACGGATAAGATATCTGCTGCTCCTGATGCGATCGCCGCCGAGACGACCGAACTGAATTCCGCGATCGATGCTCTTGCACTTGCTCGTGCGGATGCTGACAGATCGAGCGAGGAGCTTGCCGAGGTCAACCGCCGAACGGCCGACGCGATGAATCATCGTGCGGAGATCGAAGTGCGACAGGCCGAAGCGATCACCGAGCTGAAGAATGCGGGTGAGAATTGTCTGCAGGAACTGAATATCACCTTGCCCGAACTTGTCGCTTCGACAGAGATAGCTGAAGAGTTTGTACTCGAATCCGCACGCAGCGACGCAGATGCTTTACGCGAACGCCTTGATGGTTTTGGCGCGCTGAATATGCTCGCTCTCGAAGAACTTGCCGAGGCCGAAGAGCGACAGGTATTTCTTACCACTCAGCGTGACGACATCGTTCAAAGCATCGCTGCGACCGAAGAAGCGCTGAAAGAGATCAAGCAAAGGTCCCGAGAGCGTTTCCGTCAGGCGTTCGAAGCGATCAACGAGAACTTCCAGGAGTTCTTCCGCGAGCTTTTTGGCGGCGGCCAGGGCCAGATGACCCTTCTCGAATCCGACGATATTCTCGAGGCCGGGATCGAGGTCGTTGCTCAACCGCCGGGCAAACGCCTGCAGAATATCCTTCTGCTTTCCGGCGGTGAAAAAGCGATGACGGCGATCGCTCTCGTTATGGCGATCTTCAAATACCGTCCCTCGCCGTTTTGCCTGCTTGACGAGGTCGATGCCCCGCTCGATGAGGCAAACGTCGGCCGATTCGTCAACAAGATCGCCGATATGGCTGAAAAAACCCAGTTCATCGTCATTACGCATAACAAGCGCACGATGGAGGCCGCACGTGCACTTTACGGCGTAACGATGCAGGAACCTGGAGTCTCGAAGATCGTATCGGTCAAGTTCGAGTAGGTGTTTGTCTTTCGAAGTTGGTCCCTTTTGCCAACCGTTCCGCTGATATTGAGCATCAAAATCATTCGATGAGGATCAAGACGTTAATTTTTTTGCTCTTCGTGTGCTTGGCCGCGACAATGCCCGCATTCGGCCAGAAAAAGCGTTCGAGAACAAAACGTCCCGTCAAAAAGGAACCGACAGCCGTCGTTGCCGCTCCCAAGCCGGCCGCCACACCCGCACCGGACCCGCCAAAATTGAATTCTCGTCCAACCACTGAACCAACCGAGGATCATTCAACCCATAAGATGGCTGCCGCGACGCACATCTATCTGTTTGAACGGCCGGGCTTTATGTATCCGCGTATCGAGATCCGGCATGATGACGCGGGAAAGGGCGTTATCACTTTCGAGAAAATGGATCTCGACGAACCGCTGGACGATCCGATCGAATTGTCACCCGCGACAGTAACTGCCATTGATGCAGCGTTTAGCCGGCTGAACTTTCTCGATTCAAGTGAGGATTACGATTCGAAGCAAAAGAATATCGCGACAGGCACGATCTCTATCACATTGAAGAAGGACGGCTGTTCCCGAACGGTCACGTACACTTGGTCGGATAATCCCGATGCCAAATTCCTGATGGATGAATATCGCCGGATCTCGAACGAGTTCACATGGAAGTTCGAGATGCAGGTGGCGCGAGAGAACCAGCCGCTTGAAACGCCGCGTCTAATGGCGCGATTCTCTTCGCTATATCAAAGCAACGAGCTGCCCGATCCTCCGCATTTCCTTCCGCTTCTAAAGCAGCTTGCAAACGATGAGATCCTGCCGCTGATCGCTCGCAACGACGCAGAACGCGTTATTAAGGCGATCGAAAAGGCCGAAGCAAAGCGGCTCAAAAAGGAAGAAAAGGCTAAGAATTAGAACTCGATCCACTCGGTTGGGGTCTGAGGCTGCGAAACGGAGATCTTCGTTTCGACGCGAAATAGCGGTGCCCGCATCGCAAGCGCGGTTTCCGCAGAAAGGCGAGCCAAATGCGGCTCATTCGCACGCTGCGAAAGATGTGCGAGCACGATGTGGCGAGCGCGTCCGTCAAAATCCCGATTAAGCCATTCGGCAAGATCGTCGTTCGAAAGATGTCCGGTGCGGGACATTATTCGCTGCTTTAGGTCCCAAGTATAAACATGGCAGGTCCGCAGCATATCGCGGTCGTGATTCGACTCGACAACGATCGCATCACAATCACGAAGCTTCTCGCGGATAAGATCATTGATGTGGCCAAAATCCATCAATGTGGCGACCTTCACACCGTCACAGATCGCCGCGAATCCGAAATTATCTGCCGCATCGTGCGGCACACTGAACGGTTCAAAATCGATGTCGCCAATACGAAAGAATTGATTCGAATTGATCGCGACCGTACGGCCATCCAGGGCGTTCTTCCGCTTTGATCCTTCGCTCTCACCGTTCTCACGTCCGGCACGGGTTCGGTAATAAGACTCTTCGGTCTCGCCTGAGATATAAACGGGACATTTGATCGAACGCAGCAGAACGCGTAGGCCGGCGACGTGGTCACTGTGTTCGTGCGTTACGAGCACGGCATCGAGCTCTTCGGCGGCAACTCCCATTTCGCTCATCCGGCGAACGATCTCACGCGCGCTCATACCAGCATCGACAAGCACACGCGTCTTGCCGCTTGCGATGAGCACCGCATTTCCGGTCGAACCGCTGCCAAGGACCGTAAACTTCATTCTTCTGTCTTCTGGTACCTGCTTCTAAGTGCTTTCGCGACCGCACGTGTTGAGATCATATGCGGAACGTGGCGTCCGAGCAGTGCGCCGACAAGGTTCGTAAAGCCTGAGACGGCAACCGTCTTGCCGCTCTTGAGCGCCTTCAACGCGGTGTCGACGACCTGTTCGCTGGTCTGCTGCCCTTTTAGTTTAACGGGCCGCTCGATCTCCGAGGCGGCGAAGAAATTTGTTTCGGTCGAGCCAGGACAAAGCGTCAGGACACGAATATTAAAACTGCGATTCTCCTCGGCGATAGCTTCCGAGAATGACGAGACGAACGCCTTCGTCGCGGCATAAGTTGCCATAAACGGTATCGGCTGAAAGGCGGCAGCACTCGAAACGTTGATGATCGTGCCGTGTCGTCGCTCCCGCATCGGCCCGAGAAACTTGTGTGTAAGAGCAACGAGCGAGCGGATGTTCAGATCGATCATCGCGAGTTCTCGATTGGCATCAAGGGTCGCAAAATCGCCCGCGGAGCCGAAGCCCGCGTTGTTGATAAGCCAATCGACCTCAAAATCGTGCCGCTCGGTTTCGGAAAAGATCGCTGCCGCGGCCTTTTCGTCCGTCAGATCGACAGCGATGTAGTGGGCCATTATCTTGTGCTTGAGCATCAGCTCGTCGCAAAGTTCGTGAAGGGCCTTCTCGCGGCGTGCGACAAGCACAAGGTCGTGGCCATCTGCGGCCAATTGTCGTGCGAACGCTTCACCGATCCCACTCGAAGCCCCTGTTATGAGAGTTACTTTCATCTAGTCCACGCGGCCACGAATAATAGATAGATGCCGCCAGGGCAGCAATGATCACGACCGTTCCAATAAAACGAATTACACCCGCAACCTTATCAGTCGAATTTAACAGACCGAGCGTATCAAGCAAATAGTTCCAATCGTGAAAGCTGCCTTCGCTGCCCGTCAATCCGCTCGTAAGCACAAGCTGCATCTTTACGGCGTCGGACGCGTAAACCCAAACATTCAGCAGACTTTGGCCGACCCAAAATAGCACGATCGATGCCGAGTAAAAGCTGCCTTGCCACACGAAGTATCCGACGAAGACAGCCGGCAGGATAACCTGAAAGAGCGAACCGCCGGCGATGCCCATGAATTCGCCGAGTATGCGAAAGATCAAATGCCCTGTTTCGTGGATCGGAAGATCGACGATGTCGAGCAGGCTTCCCTGGATCGGGTCATAAGCGATCGAGAGGAAATAGAGCCCGGCGAGGCCGGCAAAGATCAGCTTTGGATAACTCGGCCTCATTGTTCTACCGACCGACCGCCTGCTGCTTCAGCTCGCGAAACTTCTCACGTGAGACGGAATAAAAGACCGTTTCCTGCTCATAATGCTCTTCCGTGCGTTCATGTTCCATTCCGCACTTCTCCATTATTCGCCGCGAACCTTTGTTGTCGGGGTGCGCGACAGCGACGATGCGTTCAAGGCCATGATGTTCAAAACCGTGATCGATCCAAGCAAATGCAGCCTCAAATCCGATGCCCTTACCCCAATGCTCTTCAACGATCGAATACCCGACCTCGACGTCGCCTGTATCCTCAAGCGGCTGGATGCCTGCAGTCCCGATCATCTCGCCTGATTCCTTCAAGATCATTGCGCAGACGCCGAAGTCGAACTTGTGCCAGCACTCGATATAAAACTTCATTCGTTCGCGCAGTGCTTCGGGGTTCTGCCAGCGGGAACCGCCCATATATTTCGCGACCGCCGGAGCTGTTCGCATCTCGATAAGCCTCGGCAGGTCCTCCATCGTAAACGGCCGCATCAGTAGCCGCGTAGTTTCGAGTATGGTCGTCATAAAAAGCGCCTCCTTAGGGAGCAAGACGGGCGATCCGCCATTCGCCCACGGCATCGAGTGTGTAAACTAGCCGGTCGTGCAGACGGCTTTGTCTGCCCTGCCAAAATTCAAAGCGGTCCGGCTTCATTGTAAATCCACCCCAAAAATCGGGCAGAGGCACATCGTTGCCGAATTTATCCTGATAGAACTCAACGCGTTCTTCAAGCGTTCTTCTTGATGCGATCTCAGCGCTTTGCTGCGACGCCCAGGCACCGATGCGGCTGGCCAGCGGGCGCGAGAGAAAGTATTCCTCAGACAACGCTCGCGGTGCTTTTTCGACGCGGCCCGCGATCGAGATCTGGCGTTCAAGGTCCGCCCAAAAGAAATGAAATTCGGCGAATGAATTATGCTGAAGTTCGCGGCCCTTCCGACTGTCGTAATTCGTAAAGAACGTGAAGCCCGCAGCATCGAAATATTTGAGCAGAACGACGCGGGCCGACGGACGTCCGTCTTCGCCGACGGTCGAAACCGTCATCGCATTCGCATCTTTTACGCCAGCCTTGATCGCCGCATCCAACCACGTGCGAAACTGTTCGACCGGATCGGCATCAACGTCGCTTTCGCTGAGGCCGGTGCGGTCAAAGTCGTGACGCAGGGCGGCAAGTTCCTTATTATCAATCATTTAGATCGGGTTCACGATAAAACCGTCGCGAAGTTTCGGTTCGAACCATGTGGATTTGGGCGGCATGATCTCGCCCGCATCCGAGACCGCGAGCAGGTCGTCCATTGTCGTCGCAAAGAGCGAAAAAGCGACGGCAGCTTCGCCGCTGTCAACCAATCTTTCGAGCTCCTTGACGCCCCGCTGGCCTCCAACAAAGGCGATCCGTTTGTCGGTACGCGGATCGTGTATGCCGAGTATCGGAGCAAGGACGCGATCCTGCAGAATGCTAACGTCGAGGCGATCTACCGGATCGCTCGGCTCTTTTGCGCCGCCTCTCTGTGTAAGCTTATACCATTTTCCGCTCGCGTACATCGATATCTCGCCGTGCCTGGCCGGCACCTTTTCAACGGTCCCATCCACATTGAAATCTTCCGCGAGTTTGTCGAGAAATTCCGAAAGCGACAGGCCATTCAGATCCTCGACCGCACGATTGTAGGCAAGGATCGTCAGGTCCTCGGCCGGAAATAGCCCTGCGAGGACATGATCGAACTCTCTTGCCGCGTCGGTTGGGTCTTGAGTCCGG
This sequence comes from Acidobacteriota bacterium, assembly GCA_019639195.1. GTDB lineage: Bacteria > Acidobacteriota > Blastocatellia > Pyrinomonadales > Pyrinomonadaceae > OLB17. The sequence goes on from JAHBSI010000001.1 coordinate 794,487, forward strand.
AGAATATCGCGCGCCTTCAAAGCGCTCTCGAGCCTGTGGTGGCCGTCGGCGATATAGATCGCGGGAACGTCCTCAAAAGCATCGATCCACTCATTCGTATTCGTGCCTTTCCAGATCGTATGTGTGACGCCTGTGTCACATCCGAGGTCGTAAAGCGGTTCGGCGAGGACAGCCTTATCAAGCAGTGCGTGTATCTTTTCTGTGCCGCGAAATGCGAGAAAGATGAGGCCGGTTTGAGCTCGAAGATGGACAATATGCTGCGTTCGGTCGGCGACCTTATCCGGCTGAGTCTTCTCGTGCCGCTTTATCTTGCCCGCTTCATACTCATCAAGCAGGCAGCCCGCGATAACGCCGGTCTGGCACCGGCCGTTGCCTTCGAGCCGATATACATATACGGATGGTTCGGCCTCGCGGATCAAGATGCCGTCGGCAATGAGGCGTTCCATATTTTGTTTTGCCCGGCCCAAAACCTCGCTAAACGCCGGGTCAGCATCAAGCGGAAAGTCATTCTCCGAGCGTGTAACACGCAGGAAAGTGTTCGGGTTCCCCGCGATGATCTCGTGGACCTCTTCGCCGTAAAAGACGTCGAATGGCAGGCATGTGACCTCGCCTTCGTACCCTATGGCGGGCCTGTATGGTGTTAGCGGTTTGATCTTTGACACAGAGAAAATACAGCGGGAAGCAAATAAAAATTTCTAAGGCTGAACGTTCGAGTTGCTCAGCTGATCGAAGATCTTGTCCTGATCGTCGACATCCTTGATGATGTCCTGCGCGCTGGCGGCGATATCCAGTTTCCAGACGCCGTCTTCACGTACGAAATGGATCGTCTCCCACGAGCTGAACGCGTTCTGCACTTCGATCGTCGCTTTGTCGCCGTCGATCTTTTCGTTGCGGTACTTTACGGTTGTCTGCCCATCGGCGACCAGTGAGCCGCGTTTAATGATGTCATCAACGGTCGTGTTTTGCGCCTTTGCCTCCTGCTCGTGCATCTTTATCGTCGAGGACGAGAGCAGGATCTTTGCTGAGGTATAATCTTTCTTTTTCAGGGCTTTGACGTACGTCTCAAAGGTCTCAACGGGCGAAGCCGGCGGCTTGGACGAACCGCAGCCAAGCAGAATTACCGGCAATATAGCCGCAAACAGAACTTTTATAGCGAATGTAAAACGTCTCGAAGCCATCTTAAAAGAAAGTCAAAAATCAAGATTATACCGAAAATATTGGAGAGTCGCACCCGCAATGGAAAGACGAATTTTGAACGCAGACGAACTGGCCGCCGGATTGGAAGAATTGTCGGGCTGGTCAGTCGATGAAAAGGAGCTTGTTAAACGCTACGAATTTGAGAATTTTGCCGGGGCTTTGGCATTTGTGAACAAAGTTGGCGAGGTCGCCGAGGCAGCGGACCATCATCCCGACATCAAATTTGGCTGGGGTTTTGCCGAGATTCGCCTCACAACGCACGATCGCGGCGGGATCACGGACGTTGACCTTGCGACGGCGAAGAAGATCGCCGAGCTTTAGCTATTTAACGTCGCAGGGCCGTGCGATCTCGTGCTCGATCGTGAATGTTGATGCTCCGTAGGTCCGCAGCATCACGTCGTACGGCTGTGTGATCTCGGCTGTGCCGTAAAAGCAGCCGCCGTCCCGGTCATAGACGAAGACGGCGTCCATACTGCGTTTCTCAAATACACGCATTGGCTGTTCGCTAAATTCCACCCAATCATCCGCGGCAAAATAGAGCCGTGACGGAACGATCCCCGAATCGCGAAGCGTTGCCATCAGGCGTGCACGAATACCGGCGTCATCGAACGTACCTTCTTTCGGGAGGAGATCGGCCTTATCCGCTCGAATCACTTCCTTGTCGTAGTCGGCAAACATCTTTTCATAGAGCGGATTGCCTTTTGTGCGGTCTGCGACGATCGTAACGCGAGCAAGGTCGTCAGTTGTCGATCTCGGGAAACCGAACGTGCTCGTCAGGCTCAGATCGGTTGCCGTTATCTTCTTTTCAGGGTCGCCGACGCTTCGCAAAAATATCGGTGAGGAATTGTTCCTTCCCCAAACACCCTTCGTGAGGGCGATCTTCAGCTCCTTTTTGGCAAGCTCCGGTTCGGTGAAAGAGAGGATGTAGTGCATCGCGGTGCCCATTATGCCGGGCTTTCCGATCTCGAGAGCGAGCAAAAATCGGTCACCGCCTTCGCCGTGCGTGCGGTAAACGTACTTGCCAAGCTCGTCCTTGAACCGAATGTAGAGCCAGAGCGGGTCGCCATCCGCAGCTTTTGCGACCGCGAGCGGCTGTGCAAGGGCGAAGGACGCTACGTCCTTCTTTGCGAGCACCATCGTCACATCAACGTTGGTTTTTGGTTTATAGACAGGTTTTTTGCGGGCATCGGGCTCTTGCGAAGCCTGCCGCATTCGTTCGCGGGCACGCTCCGCCTGAGGGAACTGCGCACTTGCCGAAACGACAAAAAGGGCCAACAAAATGCCAACAAAAACAGATACTCTCACAAAACGAACTCCTCAAAAGACCAAGAGTTATGATGCCGGCCGCGTCAAACCGGCTTGCCGCTAAATTCCATCAACGATCGCGTTGAGCGTTGCCGAAGGCCGCATCGCCGCGTAGGCCTTGTCGGCATTCGGATGATAATATCCGCCGACATCCTGCGGCTTGCCTTGTGCGGCGATCAATTCTTCGTTGATCTTTGCCTCATTCTCCTGCATCGCTGTGGCGACGGGAGCAAATTCAGCGGCAAGGCCCGCGTCCGCGGTTTGGTTCCCTAGAGCCTCGGCCCAATACATCGCAAGATAAAAGTGCGAACCGCGATTATCAATACCGCCAACCTTTCTTGCCGGCGACTTGTCGTTCGCCAGGAACTTCGCATTTGCTTCATCGAGCGCGTCGGCCAAAACTTGAGCCTTGTTGTTGCCTTGCGTTTGTGCAAGATGCTCAAAGCTCGCTTGCAACGCGAGAAATTCGCCGAGCGAATCCCAACGCAAATAGCCTTCGTGCAAAAATTGCTCGATGTGCTTCGGTGCGGAGCCGCCGGCGCCCGTTTCGAACAAACCACCGCCGTTCATCAAGGGAACGATCGAGAGCATCTTTGCGGAGGTCCCAAGCTCAAGTATCGGGAACAGATCGGTCAAATAATCGCGCAGAACATTTCCGGAGACCGATATAGTGTCTTTGCCTGCCCGCGCACGTTTGAGAGTTTCGGTCATCGCGTCCTTGACGTCCATGATACGGATGTCTAAGCCCGTAAGATCGTGATCCTTTAAGTATCTCTCGACTTTCTTGATGATCTCGGCATCGTGAGCACGGCCCTTGTCCAGCCAGAAGATCGCGGGCGTGTCCGAAAGCCTTGCGCGGTTGACGGCTAGCTTCACCCAATCCTGGATCGGTGCATCCTTCGTCTGGCACATTCGGAAAATGTCGCCGGCTTCGACCGTCTGTTCGAGAAGGACATTGCCGCTGCCGTCTTCGACCTTAACAATGCCGTCGGCTGCCGCCTGAAAGGTCTTGTCGTGCGAACCGTATTCCTCGGCCTTCTGTGCCATCAGGCCGACGTTCGGGACGGAGCTGAATGTTGTCGGGTCGATCGCACCGTGCTGCTTCATATCATCGATGATCGATTCGTAAAAGCCCGCGTAGGTGCGGTCAGGAATAACACAGACCGTGTCTTCTTCCTTGCCGTCCTTGTTCCACATTTTCCCGCCGCCGCGTACCAGTGCGGCCATCGACGCATCGATGATCACGTCCGACGAGACGTGAAAGTTCGTAATTCCCTTATCGGAATTCACCATCGCGAGCCGCGGGCCGTTTGCGATCGCGTCGGCGATGTCTGCCTTGATCTCTGCTTCCTGCGGATTGCCTGCGATCTTTTCAAAGAGAGTTGCGAGGCCGAAATTCGGATTAATGTCGAGTTCGCTGAACGTACCGGCGTATTTCTTGAAAACGTCCTTGAAATAGGTTTCCACGATCGCCCCGAAGATGATCGGGTCGGAGACCTTCATCATCGTCGCTTTCAGGTGGGCGGAAAGCAGAACGTCCTCCTCTTTCGCCTCATTGATCGCTTGCTCGACAAAGGCCTTTAGCGACGCAAGGTGCATCACCGATGAATCGATGACCTCGCCAGCCTTTAGCGGAGCGTCGGCCTTAAGTACCTTCTCAGAGCCGTCATTTCCGTAAAAGACGATCCTGAACGTCCCATCGGACCCGACAGTTGTTGAGTTTTCCGTACCGTAGAAATCCCCGTCCGTCATGTGAGCGACCGAAGTGCGGGAATCTGCGCTCCATGCGCCCATTCGGTGCGGATTCGCCTTCGCATAATTCTTCACCGCCTTTGGAGCACGCCGGTCGGAATTCCCCTCTCTTAAGACAGGATTGACCGCGCTTCCGAGCACCTTGGCATACTTCTTGTTGACCGCTTTTTCGTCGTCGGTCTTTGGTTCCGCCGGATAATTCGGCACGGCATATCCTTGTTTCTGGAGCTCGGCGATCGCCTCCTCAAGCTGCGGGACGGAGGCCGATATATTCGGCAGCTTGATGATGTTGGCTTCGGGCTGCTTCGCCAATTCACCAAGAGCCGCGAGCGCGTCCGGCGTTTTTTGATCGTCTTTCAAATATTCGGGAAAATTCGCCAGTATCCTGCCCGAAAGCGAAATATCGGGAACCTCGACTTCGATATCGGCGGACCTCGTAAATGCCTTAATGATCGGTAAAAATGAATGCGTCGCGAGCATCGGCGCTTCGTCCGTCAGTGTGTAATAGATCTTTGATTTTTCTGTCATGCCAAGTTTTGTTAAGAACGTATAGGTATAAACGCTATTTTACGTAGCGATGGGCCAAAAGGTAAATTTCGCTCCCAAGAAAATTCGGCATCTGATCAAGATAAGCGTGTTGCGTGGAATATGGTATCCTGCCGTAAAGGTTCAAAAATATGAGAGTTTTGTCAGCGTTCCTGCTCATTCTGGGTGTGTTTGGGTCGCTCGCCTCGGGTCAGAGCGATGTTGCCGGCTGGAAAAGCTCTTTGCTTGCCGAGCCCACTCTCTCAAAGGTAGAAGCAAAAACCGAGCTCAGAAAATTCGATCTCAGCGGAGTCTGGACAGCCGCCGAGAACACTACGATCTTCGGCTTTATCGGGAAGAACTATCGCCGGATTCGGATCAAGATCATTTCCGCGGAAAAGACCGCTGACCCATTTGTTTACAACGTGACGGGAGCTTCGCTCGTAGGCGACACCTTCAGGCGATTCAAGGGAACGATCGCGATCACAAACGCTCGGATGTTCAAGGTTGTTGAGCCCGAGTTTGCCAAAGAAGCGAAGGTAAAGAAACGCGGGATCGTGCTTGCCAACTACAACTTCATCGAGGAAGGCACCGGGTCGCACTCGGGAACCTTCTCAGGCACGGCTTTTTCTGCGGTCTACATCGATACCGCCGGAAAGCTCCATTACGACGAGCTTGAGGGCTTTGCCGATGGTTTTAGCAATAACCAATTCGCGGGCGAATGGCGTTCGAAGGATGGCAAGGTGACTCTCGTATGTAATTGGGGCGATTCCCGCATTCCGCTATCGGGAGATCTGGATATCGGCGATGGTGAGTTTTCACCGAACCCTAAATACTTTAAGAACGGTTGGCAAAGCTATCATGATGCTTATGTCAACCAGAATGCCGCAGCCCTCAAAGAAGAGCAGCGAGAATGGTGGAAAGAGCGGAAAAATTAGGTCTCGATCATGCAGGGAAGAGCGAAATGAAAAAATTTGCAGTGTTGTTTGTCTTTGTGCTGTTTGTCGTCTCGATGCCGGCAGCACAAGCCCAGAAACTTAACATCCTTTACACGAACGACCTGCATTCGCATCTCGATCCACTGATCGTCCCCTGGGTCAGTACAACGCGAAAGGTCGGCGGCTTTGCGAATATCGCAGCACTCGTCAAACAAGAAAAGGCAAAGGATCCGAACACACTTTATTTCGACGCGGGCGATTTTTTTGCCGGGCCATATATGAGTTCGCTTACAAAAGGCGAGGCGATCATCGACGCGGCGAATTACCTTGGGCTTGATGCTGCGTGCGTCGGCAATCACGAATACGATTACGGCTGGCAGAACGCCTACAAGCAATTTCAGCTCGCAAAATTCCCGCTCCTTAACGGCAACATCTTTGTTAAAGGCACTGATAAGCTTCACTGGGATCATCCGTACATCATCAAGAAGGTGAACGGCATTCGCCTCGGCATCATCGGCCTTCATGAAAAGTTCGCGTTCGAAGACACCGTCGCTCCTGAGATGATAACAGGTGTCGAGGTTCGGGATGAGAAGGTCTATCTGCGAAAGTATATAAAAGAGCTGCAGCCGAAGACCGACCTCATTATCCTCCTGATCCATATCGGCATTCCCGGCACACAATCGACCACGGGTGAGGCCGACGTGATCCGCAATCACCAGCACGATATCGATCTTGCGAAGGCTGTTCCCGGCGTTGACCTTATGATCACCGGCCATCCGCATAGCGGTACGCCAAAGCCGATCGTCGTCAACGGCACCATCATCGTTTCGACTGACGCTTACACGATCGAGCTCGGCAAACTTGAGATCACTTATGATAAGAAGCTCGATAAGATCGTCGATCATAAGAATCATTACGGGTACCTTTTTGATGACGAGGTCGAGGACGACCCTGTCATGGTCGGCGTCATCAACAAGTGGAAAAAGAAACTTGCCTCGATCACAGAAGAAAAAGTGACGACGGTCACGGCACCGCTAACGCGTTCCTATGGCGAAAGCTCAGCGATGGGAAATATGACGGCAGACGCAATTCTCGCCGCATATCCCGACTACGACCTTGCGGTTACGAACAGCGGCGGCCTTCGCGAGGACATTGATACCGGCGTCGTTACGGTCGGCAAACTCGTGTCGGTCTTTCCATTTCCGAATACGATCGTGCAGCTCGAAATAAAGGGCCGTTACCTGCGTGAGGCGTTCGAGCACGGTGCGGGCCTGACGAACGGGATTCTCCAGGTGTCGAACGGCGTGAGGTTCGCTTATGAAGAGAGTGAACCGGTGGGCAAGCGGATCCGGACCTTCGAGATAAAGGGCGAGCCGCTCGATGACAACAAAACGTATAAGGTCTTAACTTCGAACTATTTAGCAGACGGCGGGGACGGCTTTTTTGCTTTCGGTAAAGCGGATTCATACAAGAACACCGGCCTCCAGATGCTCGATGCGATGATCAAATATCTGAAGCAGTTCAAATCGTACGAACCAAACCTCGAGAAGAGAGTGGTGAGCGTTAGAACAATGCAGTAATATTGCCACCAAAGAAAATACAATATTGAATTTCACGGAAGTTTGTCCTAAACTAAAAGACAAATGTCTATTGATGTAAGGAAAAAGCTTGACCGTGAGATCGCAACCTTTGCTTCGCGGTCGATGCCTCAACACGCAAAGCAGACGCAAAAGGTGACATACAGCCAGTTTCTAGGCGACAGGATGTTGATCATCTCAGGTATCCGTAACGGAATACCCTACTCGCTCTTTTCGCTTATAAAAGACGTAACTCCGTTCACCGAAAACGACTGGGCCGAACTTCTTAGCCTTTCGACAAAATCGCTGCATCGGTATAAACAGACATCGCAAAGGTTCAAACCGCTGCAATCGGAGAAGATCGTTGAGATGGCCGAGGTAGCGGAAGCCGGCCGCGAGGTCTTCGGAGATATGGATAAGTTCAGGCTGTGGCTCGATACGCCGAATTTTGCTCTTGGCGGCCAAAAACCATTCGACCTCCTGAAAGATTCATACGGAAAAGAGCTCGTTCTGGGTGAGCTCGTGCGCATCGAACACGGCATTCTTTCCTGATGGAAGTCTTTCGTCTTGCTCGCGAAAAGTATGCACGGCGGCTCACCGGCATTGGTGCCTCGCTAAAAGGCGCCCGTTGGAATTCGCCGGGAGTTGAGCTTATCTACACTGCCGAGAACCGCTCGCTTGCAATGGCCGAAGTCGCCGTACACCTGACCGTTGCAACTGTGCCTTCGGACTACCGGATGATAACGATCCACATCCCGGACGATCTTGATATGGAGAAGGTGAGCTTGAAACAGCTGAAAGACGGTTGGAATCGTTTCCCGCACAAACTTTCGACTCAGGTGATCGGAGATGGATTTGTCGCAGCGAATAAATGCTGTCTAATTCGTGTGCCCTCTGCCGTGACAAAAGGTGACTATAATATTCTTATCAACCCGCGTCATCCGGACTTCCGCCGGATCTCGATCGTAAGGACAGAACGCTTTCCGCTTGATACGCGGCTATTCCGATAGGGCAATTTTTCGATTAGGATAAAGGGCAGGATGCCGACTAAAAAGAAGAAAGAATTACCGGTAGTTTCGATAATCATGGGCAGCAAGAGCGACTGGCCGACGATGGAGGCGGCTTCTCAGACGCTCGACGAGTTTGGTGTCGCTCATGAGACAAAGATCGTCTCTGCGCACCGGACGCCCGATCTGCTTTTCGAATTTGCCAAATCAGCTGAGTCCCGAGGTATTGAGGTCATCATTGCCGGTGCGGGCGGAGCGGCTCATCTGCCTGGAATGTGCGCGTCGCAGACGGTATTGCCGGTGCTTGGCGTGCCGGTCGAATCAAAGGCGTTAAAGGGAATGGATTCGCTTCTGTCGATCGTGCAAATGCCGGCAGGCATTCCGGTCGGCACGCTGGCTATAGGCCAGGCAGGTGCAAAGAACGCAGCACTCCTTGCCGTTGCGATCCTTGCGAACTCCCGCCCTGTTTTACGCCAAAAACTTCACAAATTTCGCGACAAGCAAACTAAGACGGTGCTGAGGTCTGGCCTCAGCGGTCAATAGCGATCTAAGGCCGGACGTTGAGTCCAAGTGCGCTTTCGAGACAGAAGCTCAGACCGCTGGGACGCGCTGAACCATATCAAAACTGTTTATCGGACCGCGGAATGGGCTCGACCCCAGGAACTGTATATGGCCGTCCGGTTGAAAATCGAAGACCTCGAATTCCCAGTTTCCGATGGGTGAATGTAGGCGCTCATACCCGGTCAAGGTCCCTTCTTCTATCTGGCTTCTGACGGCGGCCCTCACCGTGCAACCCGACGAACTGGCGAGCTCGAGGCAGAATCTAAGGCCATCATGCTCGAAGGCCGGGCGAAAGAATCCCAGTGGGTCATCCACCAAGGGCTTTTCTCTTGGCGTGAACCTGCCGCCGTAGTGCGGGAGCCTGGTTCGGCCCATTCCCCATTTAGAAGCACCATATTGCACCTTTCCATCTGCACCGACCTCTGCGGATGGCATAAATCGTGCTTCCCGGTCATAATCGCGAGTCCGGATGAGTCTGATCGCTCCGTGATAATCCTCACGGTACCCCTCGATGCGGCTGATTGGGGCGGTCAGGAGACTGCCTTCTCCCTCCTGAGATGCGACAAGGCACGCAAGCACCTCGATGAGCCCGCCAGGCAAGAGGGCAGCCTTTAAAGCGATGCCAAAGCCCCTTACATTGTGATTGGAGACCGAACGGTCCCCTCCAAGATCGATCGCGCCGGCCAGGCCATGGCAATGGATCTCTAGCCGCCGCTTTTTGCCGAATTTTGCTGTAAGGGCAGCGAGATCGGACAACCCTTGATTCAGGCCGTTCGGATGTCCAAGCGTTACCAGAAATTGGCTCTCGGGGCCGTGTATGATCTTCTGGCCGATATTAATCCCGTTGTAGGGATCCAATAAGTAGTAAGCGTCCATACTCGTTTGATCACTCCTATTAAAGCAGCTCTTTACAGTAAATGCGTTGAGCGGGCAAAAAGTCCGCCATTTCGGGCCGAAAAATTTTTGCGGTTTGCCACCTATGTTAAGCTAAGTTTCTTTTCTCGCATTGTGACAAAAGCGATACTTCCAAACTCGACGATCGGAATATTCGGCAGCGGCCAGCTCGGGCGCATGGCGGCGATCGAGGCGCGCAAGCTTGGCTATCGGGTCCACACGTTCTCGCCGGGCCGCGATACGCCGACCGGACAGGTTGCGGATGCCGAGACGACAGCGGCTTATGATGACCTTTTCGAAGTACGGACCTTCGCACAGACCGTTGACGTCGTCACCTTTGAGTTTGAGAATGTGCCGTCCGCAACGATCGAGGCGGCCGCCGAGTTCGTGCCAGTGTATCCGCGCGGCGAGATCCTGCATACGACGCAGAACCGGCTCCGCGAAAAGACGTTCCTTGCCAAGAACGGCTTTCCACTTGCAGGTTTCCGGCGGGTACGCACTGTCGAAGATCTTTTCAAGGGTGTCGAGGAGCTTGGCCTGCCTGTTGTGCTGAAGACCGCAGGTTTTGGCTATGACGGCAAAGGCCAGGCGAAGATAACCGCCAATGGCGAGATCGAAGCGGCCTTTGATGCCCTGAACGGCGAGGAAGCGGTGCTTGAGCAGTTCGTGGCGTTCGAAAAAGAGGTCTCGGTCGTTTGCGTCCGCGGGCAGGCCGGCGAATTCGCACATTACGGCGTTATTGAGAATGACCACGCAAACCACATTCTCGATGTTTCGTTCGCACCGGCGGCGGTTGAGGATGCTGTTGCGGAGCACGCTATCGAGATCGCACGAGCGATAGGCGAAGCGTTCGAATACGTCGGCACCTATTGCGTCGAATTCTTCCTCGAGGGCAACGGAACGCTGCGTGTGAATGAGATCGCTCCGCGGCCGCACAATTCCGGGCACCTTACGTTCGATGCGTGTGTAACGTCTCAGTTCGAACAGCAGATTCGTGCCGTGTGCGGCCTTCCGCTCGGTTCGCCCGAATACTTGCGGCCGGCGGCCATGGCGAATTTGCTCGGCGACGTTTGGGAGGCAGGCGAACCGAACTGGGCGGCCGCTCTCGAAGATCCGGGTATTAAGCTCCACCTTTACGGAAAGTCGGATCCGCGGCCGGGGCGAAAGATGGGCCACATTGCGGCGTTGGCGGATACGCCGCAAAGGGCAGTGGAGTTGGTCCGAACAGCCCGCAGAAAACTGCAGCATTCTTAAGAGAATCTCACCTTTGCTTTTGGAGTTTTCCCGCACGAAAAGGCTAGACTGTCCTGTTATGGCCGAAACGCTGATCGTTTCACAAACCGCCGACCGTTCGGCCGTCTATCGCGAGATCGCGCCACAGATCGCGGCGATAATTGACGGTGAGCGTGATATTACGGCGAATTTGGCGAATATCGCTGCGGCCATCAAGCAGGCATTCGGCTTCTTTTGGGTCGGTTTTTACGTCGAAAAGGAAGGTGAGCTTGTCGTCGGGCCTTTTCAGGGGCCGATCGCGTGTTCGAGGATCGCATTCGGCAAGGGCGTTTGCGGCACTGCATTCTCGACCCGCGAGGTGCAGATCGTCCCCGACGTTGACAAATTTCCCCGACACATCGCCTGCGCAAGCGAATCCAGGTCCGAGATCGTCGTACCGATCTTTTCGCCTTCGGGCGATGTATGGGGCGTTCTGGACGTGGACAGCGACAAGCTGAACGATCTCAATGACGAAGATGCCGCGGGGCTACAGGCTATCGTAAGAATTTTTGAGAAGAAGCTATCGGAGGAACTTTTTTGACACCAGTAGAACATCCGTATTGGGTTTGGACGCTCTTTTTTGTCTTGGTATTTATCGCCCTTTTTGTCGATATCGTTATCGTCAATCGCAAACCGCATGCGCCGACAAAAAAAGAGACCGTCGTTTGGAGCATCATCTGGGTCTCACTGGCTCTCGCTTTCAACGCGTTCATCTATTGGCAGGTCGGGAATCACACCGGCGACTGGAAGCTCGCCTTCACACAGGCGAAGCTCTTCCTCACCGGCTATCTGATCGAACTATCGCTCTCCGTCGATAACCTTTTCGTATTCCTGCTGATATTCACGTTCTTCAAAGTTCCGAAAAAGTTTCAGCATCGGGTGCTCTTTTGGGGCATCCTGGGCGCGCTAGTGCTCAGAATGGTGATGATCTTCGCGGGAGCCGAGCTCGTCGAGCGCTTTCACTGGATCATCTACTTTTTCGGTGCGTTCCTCGTCTATACGGGCATCAGTATGTTCAAACAGTCGGAGGATAATTTCGAGCCGCACGAGAGTGCGATCGTAAAATTCGCGACCAAGTACATACGCATCTCGAAGCACTACGACGGTGATAAGTTCTTTGTCGTTAAGGATGGAGCTCGTGTCGGAACGCTTCTTCTGCTCGTACTCATAACTGTTGAATTCACAGACCTTGTCTTTGCGGTCGATTCGATCCCGGCGATCTTTGGCATCACGACCGACAGATTTCTTGTCTATACATCGAATATTTTTGCGATACTAGGACTGAGGACGTTCTACTTCCTGCTGGCCGGGCTTGCGGAACGATTCCATCTTCTGAAGTATGGCCTTGCGGTCGTGCTGTCCTTTATCGGCGTAAAGATGCTCTTGCCACTTTTTGCCGAAGGACTGATAATGTTCTACGGCGGCGAAGGCGCAAACGGCGGGCCGCAATTCCTGAATGACTTTGTTGCAGGCAAGTATGACAGCATGGTCGTGGACATCTCGCTCATCGTCGTGATCGCAACGATCGCGATGTCTGTTGTCCTTTCATTGACCTTCCCGCCTCGTCACGACACTAAACCGGCAGATGGAGAATAATAAGTACCGAAAATTCTACGTCGAATGGTGGAACATTAGGCGGAGCACTATCTACGGTGCCGTGATCCTCATCTTGTTGGCCGCAAGCCTGGTCTTCGGCGGCTGGTGGGCGTCAAAGAATAATTGGTTCGCAGCGGGCGAAGCCGAGACCTATCCGATAGATTCGGCAAAGATAATCTCGTTCGAAGGTGAGGTCCGCATCACACGAGCCGCCACACGCGAGACAATACTTGTCACAAAGCAGACGTATGTCGCCGCCGGCGATACCGTGCAGACACAGGCAGACGGGCGTGCGATCATCCAGATGATCGACGGTTCGGTCTATTCGGTGCGGCCGAACAGCACGGTGGTCGTTCGAGATACGACGTCCCTATTCGGCGGCAAGAACGTTCGCGTACGCCTGGATGACGGACAACTGAACGTACGTACCGACGAGCAGCCCGATAACGTCAAGAACATCGTCGAGGTTGCAGAGTCCGAGAACCAGCTTGGCCCTCAAACGGATGCGAGCTTTGACACAGATGGCGAGAATGGTGGTGAGATACGCGTAAGCCGCGGCGGTGTTGAAACGACCCTTGGCGGCGAGAAATCAAAGATCGGGCCGGATCAATATGCGGCCGTCAATAATGGTTCGCTCTCTGCCCGCGAGAAGATCCTTGCTCCACCAGTACCGGTCTCGCCCGGCAATTCCACTCAGCTCATCGATGCCGGCAACGGAGTGAGCGTCGGGTTTAACTGGCAGCCGCCGGATCAGCCGATCCAGAGCTATTACCTTCAGGTCGCAAAATCACCATGGTTCTCGCCGGATGCGATCCTAGTTGACCGCACGGGACTTGGTTCGAACGATTTTCGCCTTACGGGCCTTACTCCGGGGACGTATTATTGGCGGGTTCGGGCAAACGCTCGTTCAGGACAGACGACGAATTGGAACGACGCGTGGAAATTTTCCGTCGTCAGGCGCGAGAGCAATGTTCGGATCGAGCTTACGGATCTGAAGATCGACAGCGTTGGCGGCGGCATTTTCATCATCACCGGTAAGACACAACCCGGAATGGCCGTTCGTTCGCAAGGCCGCGAAACGTTTGCCGTTGCCGACGGCAGCTTTAAGCTGCAGCTTTCGTCGCAGTCCACCGAAGCATCTATCGAGATCGGTGACGATCGCGGCAATCGCGGCGGCTTTGTCGTTTCTCTTAGAACCGGACGGCTATTGAAGCGGTACTAAGCAATGGCCGAACACGGACGCACCCACGATCATGGCCATTCGACACGATCGGCCTCGAGCATTCGAAGGCTAAAGATCGCTCTCGGCCTGACCTTCGGCTATATGCTTGCCGAGGCGGTGGGCGGCTGGTTCTCGAATTCGCTTGCTCTGATGGCCGATTCCGTCCATATGCTGACGGACGTTGCGGCACTCAGCCTGACCCTCGCATCTTTTTGGTTCGCCACAAGGCCGGCGACCGCGGCAAAGACATTCGGATTCTATCGGGCGGAGATACTTGCGGCCTTTGTTAACGGCATAGCTCTTGTTGTGCTCTCGATCTGGGTCGTATATGAAGCGGTAATGCGTTGGTTCTCGCCGCCTGACATTCACGGGAGCGGCCTGACGATCGTTGCTGCCGGCGGCCTGGTTGTGAACATCATCGTCCTGAAGATGCTTCATTCAGACCACGAACACGATCTGAATATGCGCGGTGCGTGGCTGCACGTTGCGGGTGATCTTCTTGGGTCGCTTGCCGCATTGATCTCTGGCGTACTGATAATTGCGTTCGGGTGGTACTGGGCGGATGCCGTGACGAGCATACTGATCAGCGTGATCATAATCTTCGGAGCGTGGCGGCTGGTTTCGGAGTCGGTGAACGTGCTGCTTGAAGGCACACCGTCACACATCGACATCTCAAAGGTCAAGGCCACCATTCTTGCAATAGATGGTGTTACGGGAGTTCATGACCTCCACATTTGGACGATCTCGTCAGGCCTTGAAGCCTTGACCGCGCACATCAATCACGATGACTCAGTCGAACATTCGGACCTGCTTGCAGTGGTTCGCGAAAAGCTCCACGACGATTTCTCCATCGATCATCTGACGATCCAGATGGAAACGAGCCGCAAGGAGGCGGAGGCCGTTTATATCTGCGAATCGGGCACGAACTGCTTTGAGCCCTCGCGAGTTTCACGCTAAAGAAATGGCGACGATCGACCTCAAATATGGCCGCGGTGTTGTGCCTTTTGAGTATGCGGAAGAACGCTTTACCGTGCTTTCTGCGGCCGGTGACACGCCGTCGCTCGATGATAGAACGATCAATGAAAAACTCGACCAACCGATCGGTTCCGATCGTTTCGAGGACAAGATCCATCCCGGTGAAAGCGTCCTGATCGTCGTTCCGGATGCGACGCGTGCTTCCGGCAGTGCCGAGATCGTAAACCTCGTTGTTCGGCGGTTGATCGCGAATGGAACGCGGCCGCACGACATCTCGATCATCTTTGCAACGGGCATTCATCGGCCGGTTACGAGTGCAGAGAAGGACGAGATCCTGACGCCTTTCATTACACAGCGGATAAGGACGATCGACCATCGTGCAAGCGGCATCGCAGATCTTGTTTTCGTGGGACAAACGACCGGCGGCATCAGCGTCAGCCTGAACGGAGCTCTCGTTGACAGCGATCATCTAATCACGGTCGGTGCCGTCACGTTTCATTACTTTGCCGGATTTACGGGCGGCCGTAAGCTCATTTGTCCCGGCCTTGCATCAGAGCGGACGATCGAGGCGACGCACAAACTCGCCTTCGACTGCGACAACCTTTCGAGACGCGAGGGTGTCGGCCCCGGCCTTCTGGACGGCAACGCGGTTCACGAGGCGTTCCTGGAAGCGGCAAGCTTTGCAAAGAACGTATTCTCCATTTCAACGATCGTAAATGATCGAGGCGAGGTGACCGACCTCTATTGCGGGGAGCTCGACGCCTCACATAGGGCAGCCTGTAACGCAGTTGCCTCAAAGAATACGATACGGATCGAGGAAAAGCGTGGTCTTGTTGTCGCGTCGTGCGGCGGCAGCCCGTTTGACATCAATCTCATTCAAGCCCATAAGGCCCTGGATACGGCCGCTCGTGCGTGCAAAGAAGGCGGACGCATCATTTTGCTTGCAGAGTGTGGAGAAGGCACCGGACGAGCGGATTTCCTTGATTGGTTCGACGCCGAGAACAGCGACGCACTCGCGCGTAAACTCTGCGAGGCGTATCAGGTCAACGGGCAGACGGCGTGGAACTTTCTTTCGATCTGCGAGCGTTTCAGTGTCGAGATGCTGACGAGGCTCGATGACGGCGTTCTGGATAAACTTAGGGTCAAAAAGGCCGATCTCAGCAACGCGGCTGAGACCGGCTATATTCTGCCCGACGGCGCAAAGGTGAATATCGCGACTTCAGGATAACGACGCTACTTCTTGCCTGTTGAGAATGTTCGTGCGATGGAATCTGTCTGATTCTGGATCGAATTCAGACTGTCCTTTCGCCCTTCGAAACGCAGAACGTAAACTGAATCGCCGTCTCGAAGAAAATAAAATCTTCCCACCATCGGACGGCCGCCTTTAACAAACTCGAAATTATAAACGGCCCCGCGAAGTTTGCCGGAGAAATTTTCCTGCTTGCCCGGCGCATAACCCATCAGAAACTGCAGTTTCTGATCCTCGTCACGGACGACGTCGGCGAGAAGGCGGCTCTGCGGCACATCGAGCTTTCGAACCTCGAGCCTGCCAAAGACACGATCGCCGTAAACATATTCGACGTTCGGGTTGGTTGCCGATGGCGTCACGGTCTTACGCCATTTTGCCTCAGGAAGCGCAAAGGTGTAATCCACGTTCGGATCGCTGAAGGTTTCGCTCTGTGCTGCAGCCATCGACGAGAAGGCCACAGTGGCGGCAATGAGCATTGCAAGGGAAAGCAGCGTCTTTTTCATAATATCTAATGGACACGAAATACGTCCTTGAAACACAATTCTAGCCGATGCGGCCAGGTTTTGCGCAAAATGTTTGATGCAGATTTGGCTGCTGACTGTTGTCCAAAGTCGCGAAATGCTGTTCATTGGAGATGCGTTTGTCCCCACAATCTTTTCGGCCAACGGGCAAGTTCAAGCGTCTAATTCCGCAGAGTAAGCTGACCAAATAGCTTCACAGCCTTTATATTGCATTGATTGGAGTTTGTTATGATCCGATATCTTGAGACGGTTAAGAAATTGACGGTAATCCTTGTGCTTGCAGCGTTTACGGCACCGGCATTTGCCTTGGGCGGCGGCGTTACGAACCCCAAAACTTCGCTTACCGAGGACCAAAAGATCCTGCACGTGCTGAATCGTCTCGGGTTCGGTGCCCGGCCGGGAGACGTCGAACGGGTAAAAGCGATGGGCTTGAAGAAATATATCGAGCAACAGCTCGACCCTGCGTCAATTGATGATTCTGCCGCCGAGGCTAAACTCGCTCGCCTGAACGTCCCGAAGCTCTCTACCGATGAACTTTTTGCACAATATCCGAATCCGGCCGCACTTTTGCGAGCTCTTGACGGCGGCAAGAATGCACAGCAGGTCGCGCAAATGCCGAAGACGGACGCAAATGGCACGAATGCAACGGCTGCAATGCCGGGCGAGCAAGCTGAAGAAGCAGCCGCCGCCCTGAGAAAGGAGCGTGCACAGAAGCTCCAGGAGATCTATCGCGAATACAACTTGAAACCTGCCGGCCAGATTGTACCTGAGATGATCGCGAATCGCGTGATGCGGGGCGTTTATTCCGAGCGACAGCTTCAGGAGGTGATGGTCGATTTTTGGCAGAATCATTTCAACGTCTTCTCCGGTAAAGCGGCCGTGCGTTGGTATATACCGAGCTATGAGCGTGACGTTCTGCGGAAGAATGCACTCGGAAATTTCAAAGACCTTCTGATCGGAACGGCTGAGTCGCCGGCGATGCTCTTCTATCTCGACAACTATCAGTCGATGTCGCCGAACGCGCAGCTGGCGGTTCGCCCGAAGCAGACTCAGCAGCGACTTGAAAGGCGTCCGCGTTTTAATGATCGCCGAATGAATGACAGGCTTGACGGCCGCATCTCGCCAATGCAGCGTGAGCGCCAGCTCGAACGCTACGGCACGAATGCGGATCGTGAACTTCGCCAACTGGAACGGTCGAATGTTCAGAAGAACCAGCAGCCTAAGAGGCAGCGTAATCGCGGTATCAATGAGAATTACGCCCGCGAACTGATGGAACTGCACACTCTCGGTGTTGACGGCGGCTACACGCAGCAGGACATCATCGAGGTCGCAAAATGTTTCACCGGATGGACGATCGCGGATCCTCAAGGCTATCGGCAGATCGCGGCGTCGGAGATCAAGGGAAACGAGGACGGACGTATCGCCCGCATCCAGAGAGCGGCAGGCGTGCCAGATGATGTTCAAAGCGGACAGTTCTATTTCAATTCGAACTGGCACGAGAAAGGTCCAAAGACCGTGCTCGGCCAGACAATTGATGAGGGCGGAATGAAAGATGGCCTCAAGGTGCTCGACATTCTGGTTAACAGCGATGCGACCGCGAAATTCATTGCGAAAAAGCTCGCGATCAAATTCGTCAGCGACACACCGAGTGATGCGTTCGTTGGCCGCATTGCCGACGCATTCCACAAATCGCATGGCGATATAAAGACCACCTTGCGTGCGATCTTTACGGACAATGAGTTCTACGCACCTGACAATTACCGCTCGAAGATCAAGTCGCCATTCGAACTTGCCGTGAGTTCTATTAGGGCCCTTGGCGGCGACACGAACGGCGGCCGCGGAATTTACGCAATGCTCCGCAAACTGGGCGAAGTTCCGTACGGATATCAGGCACCGACCGGTTATCCCGACCTTGCGGAAGATTGGGTCAATACGGGAGCACTGCTCGAACGGCTGAACTTTGCAGTCGCTCTTTCGAGCAATCGCGTGCCCGGAACACGCGTCGACCTACGGCCATTTGCCGCCGCGAACAAGCAGGCGATGCTCGATAACGCCATCGACAAGATCCTTGACGGCGAGATGCGGCCGGCGACGAAAGCGAGCTTAGAGAAACAGATGGATCAGCCTTTGCCGGAAGTAAAGGCTCCCGACGCAGATGTTGAGGACGCGGCCGATACCGACGCTGCGAATGAGGCTGCGACGCCGCAAGCAAGACGCCGGGGAAATCGAAGCGTCGCTTTGCTTCCAGCGTCGGGCGATCCCGAGGTTTTCAGAGTTGTAAGTTTGGTGCTCGGTTCACCAGAGTTTCAGAGGCAGTAGCGAGAACGTCTCTCCTTGCTACAGTATCTGTTGATATAGATGCACAAGTTTGCCGAGATGTGCGTCAATGCTGAAACTTGCCGCTGCGTGCGACCGTGCTCTTGAAGCAAGATCGTCCGCAGCGTTTTTTTTCGTAAGGAGTGAGATGGCCGCCGCGGCGAGTGCACGATGATCTTTTGCGGGAAAAACGCGACCGAACTCGCCATTGTTTGTCGCCTCGATATGCGGGCCGATGTCAGACACCACCATCGGAACGCCCGCAAGCATCGCCTCTGATATCGCGACAGGCAGGCCTTCGTGAAGTGAGGAAAAGATGAACACGTCGAGTTTCGATAGAATATCGGGCACGTCAGTTCGCCCGCCAAGGAAATGCACGCGGTCTGCGATCCCGCGATATCGGACGAATTCCTTGCACGCCTCGAACTTCTTCTCGGCTCCCGGCTCAACCTTCCCCGCAAAAAGGCAGTGAACATCGCCGACCTTCTCGAAGATCTCGCCCAATGCCTTCACGACCGTCATCTGGTCTTTTCGTGCATCGCGGTAAAAATTGCCGACCATCCCGATGAGACGCACGTCATCCGAGAGACCAAGCTCGGCCTTGATCGAGCTGCCGGTCGGCCGAAGCCTTTCGGGATCAGCTCCGTTGTAGATGATGTGCGTATTCTTGCCGAATTTCAGGCCGCGTTCCGCGGTGAGCCAATCCTTCAGCCAGCTGCTGACGACGATATTCGCATCGACACGCGGCAGCAGGAACTTTGCGACAAGGCGATTCTTCGTATCCTGCACAAATCCTTGAAAACTAAGCACTTCGCGGACTGTGTTAATACCGCGAACGGCGAGGTGGAGATGCAGGCCATCGACGGATTGATAACCGTGTACAATGTCGATCGACCGTTCTTTTACGATTCGTCGCAGATCGCGGGCCAACCTCAGATCAACTGGAAGACGCCGCTCGAGTCGAATGATCTCGACGCCGGCTGCTCCGAATTCAGGTTCGAGCGTTCCGCCGCGTGTTGCAAGCGTTATCTCGAGTCCGAAACGCCCGGCGTTACGGCAGATATCAAGAACCTGCATCTCGGCGCCGCCGCGATTCAAAGTGTCGAGATATTTTAGGATCTTCACGTCTTCTATCTACCGAGAATAATATGACTTTCCGCCGCAAATGTGGTTACATTCTTCTTCGTATCGAGAAAGATGAACGCGCCAAATGACAATGCGGTTTTCGTCGCCGTTCCATCATACAATCACGCGGCGTTCGTCGAACAATGCCTGCACTCGATCTTTCGGCAAACGCTGCCGCCTGCGAAGCTCCTTGTCATTGATGATGGCTCAAAAGACGATTCGGTCGCTGTAATTGAGAAGACGCTCAAAGACGCGCCATTTGACGCAGAATTCATTGCACGCGACAATCGCGGGCTTTCCGCCACGCTGAACGAAGCGATTTCTTACGCAGACACAAGCTACTTTGCTTATCTCGGTTCTGACGATCTTTGGCTGCCGAACTTCCTCGAAACGCAGGCCGCTTTGCTCGGCGAGCGAAAAGATGCGGCACTCGCCTTTTCGCACGTTTACGTGATCGACGAGAACGGCGATATCTTCGACCGGACGGATAACTGGACGGAGTTCGCCGACGGCGACTTCCTCCCGACGCTTATGACCGGCGGGATCTTTTCGAGCCCGGGCGTTCTTTACCGACGCGAGTTTCTCGGTGAGCGGCCATGGAATGAGAATTCGAAGCTAGAAGATTACGAACTTTATCTCCGGCTCGCCGCAAAGCATCAGTTTGCGCGAAACACAGATGTTCTGGCGGCATGGCGGCAGCACGGACGGAACACCAGCGATGATTTCGCGTTGATGGTCGATGAGTGGCTCGCGGCTCAGGAAAAGCTCCGAGGCGAACTGCCATATACGGACGAGGAGATCGCCGCGTTTCAGACGAGATTGCGATATGCCGCCGCACGGCACTTTAATCGAACTGGCAGTCGCCGGCGTGCCGCTAAGGCGATGTGGGCAAACAGGGAAGGCTCTTCATCGCTTACGGAAAAGGCACTCGATGCCGTGCGGGTTGCGGCACCGCGTCGCCTTTTTGATGCCCAGCGTCGGCGCCGAAAGGATGCAGCAAAGCGGCGTTACGGCAATATCCGCGAACTCCTGTAAAATCTAGCAGAATGGCAGCGATCGACATCACACAGATAACTCCGGCCGGTTCGCGTCTGCGGCTCGGTGCGGCGGAGATCTGGCGCCAACGCGAGCTGTTGTATTTCCTCACGCTTCGCGATATCAAGATCCGCTACAAACAGACGCTGATCGGAATCGCATGGGCGGTTCTGCAGCCGATCTTGACGACCGTGATCTTTACGGCGATCTTTAGCGGTTGGGCGAGATTCGATACGAACGACATTGCGTATCCGCTCTTTGCGATGACGGGCCTGACGCTCTGGCTCTTTGTTCAGAACGCTGTCTCGATGGCGAGCAACAGCTTTGTCAACAATACGAATCTGGTCACAAAGGTCTATTTTCCACGGCTGATCGTGCCGCTTGCCGCAACGCTCGCGGCTCTCTTTGACCTCGTTTTCAGCGTAGTGGTGTTGGCGGCCCTTATGATCTTTTATCGAGCCGTTCCAACGGTCGAGGTCCTGCTCGTGCCTGTTTTCTTGGTGCTTGCGGTCGTGCTGGCGGCATCGGTCGGGACGCTGCTCTCGGCGCTCAACGTGCGTTTTCGTGATGTGAAGTTCGCCGTGCCGTTCTTTCTGCAGGTATGGATGATCGCTTCGCCTGTCTTTTATCCCGCTTCGATGATCTCGGAAAAATGGCGGCTCGTCTTTGCGATCAACCCGATGACCGGCATCCTTGAAGGCTTTCGTTCGGCGGTGTTCGGAAAGGCATTCGACTGGCCGCTAATAGGTGTCTCGTGTGCGTCGCTGGTAATTATCGCGGCGGTCTCGCTCGTTGTATTTCGGTCGATGGAGAATGATTTTGCCGACGTGATCTAAAGATGATCGAAGCCCGCGGACTAACAAAGACCTACAAACTCGGTGCAAGCAGCAGCCGATCGCTTCGTGATGCGCTGACAGGCCTTTTTGCGCGAAAGAATGTCTCCCGCGAGATCCTGACGGCGCTTGATGACGTCTCTTTTACGATCAGCGAAGGTGAGTCCGTCGGCATCATCGGCCGCAACGGCGCCGGCAAATCGACTCTTCTGAAGATACTCTCGCGAATAACGCCGCCCACGCGCGGAACGGCGTCGATCGCAGGCCGTGTCGGCTCGCTGCTTGAGGTCGGCACAGGCTTTCACAACGAACTCACCGGCCGCGAAAATATCTACCTGAACGGAGCGATCCTCGGGATGCGGCGGTCGGAGATCGACGCGCGTTTTGACGAGATCGTTGCTTTCTCCGAACTCGAAAAGTTTCTTGACACGCCCGTTAAACATTATTCGAGCGGGATGTATATGCGGCTTGCGTTCTCGGTCGCCGCCCATCTTGAGCCGGAGGTTCTTATCGTTGACGAAGTTCTTGCGGTCGGCGACCTTGCCTTCCAGAAGAAATCGCTCGGCAAGATGAAGGACTTAGGCGAATCCGGCCGCACAGTGCTTTTTGTCTCGCACGATATGAACTCGATCTCACGGCTCTGCTCGCGTGCGATCTGGCTGCAGGGCGGAAAGATCGCGGCGGATGGACCTGCGGTCGAGACCGTCGCCGCATACCTTCACGAACAAACGCTCACGGGAGCGGAACGCCGTTGGGATGATGCAGAGACGGCTCCGGGAAATGAGGTCGCTCGTATCGTGAGCCTTCGAGTGGTGAATAAAGACGGCAAGACGACACCTTCGCCCGACATTCGCGAGAGCATCGGTGTTGAGATGGTTTTTGACGCACTCGCGGGTGACAAGGTGCTCGTCCCGAACCTGCATTTCTTTGACGAAAGAGGCGCGTGCATCTTTATCTCGCACGATTGGAACAGCGGCTGGCGTGAGAATCCGCGGCCTGCCGGGCGGCATAAAGCAACAGCGTGGATACCGGGTAATTTTCTCGCCGAAGGCACGATCTCTGTCACTGCGGCGGTCTCGACATACAAGCCGTTGATGGTGCATTTCGTTGTCGCAGATGCGGTCTCGTTCTCGGTCGTTGACAGCCTCGAAGGTGATTCAGCTCGCGGCGATTATGCTGGCGTTCTGCCGGGGATCGTTCGGCCGATGCTCGAATGGACGAACGATTAGCTAAGCTTTTTGCAGATAGAAACAGGCCTGGTCGCCGCGTTTCTCTTCGTTGAGTTTCTTGGCGGCGGCTTCCCATTCACGGATCTGTTCAGGCGAAAATACCGTGCCTTCGCGGCCATAGTCATGCGAGCGCGGATCATTTAGCGGAATATCGCGGCGATATTGCTCGCTTCCCCAGAACTGCATAGCCGTGGAATCGTATTCAACTGCCGATACCGTGAAGCCGAGGGATTTGGCGAATTCGACGAACGTCTTTTCCCTAAAGATGAAGAGATGTCGCGGCGGGTCGAGCTGCACCCAATGCGTGCCGTATTCTTCCCATGCGAACGCGGCAACGGGCATACGGATCAAGGCAGTTCCGCCCGGAGCCAGAAGGCGTTTTATATCTGAAAGTGCGGCTTTCGGGTCTGGTAGATGTTCGAAAACGTGGTGGAGCATCACGATGTCGTATTCGCCTTCGATCTCGGCCACGGTTTGAGGTTTGATCTTGATCCCGGACGGGGTCGAGATCTCATGACATACGAACGCGTCTGCTCCCGACAGGTTTTTGAAACCGAAATAGTGCAGCGTCTCGAGCAGGCGGCCCGTGCCGCAGCCGACGTCGAGAATTCGCGAATTCGCCTTGAGGTCCAACCGTCGTAAAGACGGAGGATAGTGATCCGCGACCCAGGGCTTGAGAGCAAGCACGCTCTTTCCGATCAGGCTGTGTTCGCCGCGTAGGCGGCGTCCGGCGAATCTCGCAGCAAGCCGGCGTGACGCCGTTACTGCAATATCAATATCGTCGATGCTGCCCATCGATAGATATTCGGGCGGATAATATGCGTCGAGCTTTGGCACCTCGAGAAGCTGGATCGTACCGCAATTTCCGCATTCGAGATAGGCGAATTCTTCCCTTTGCCCGAACATCATTTCGCGGGTCTTGATGATACGATTATGCTCTGTGTTCCGGCAGATCCGGCAGGGTTCGGTCATCGGGTCTCTCTCTGGAGAAGATTAAGCGAACCGCTCGCAAAAAGTGAAACGACAAATATCAACATTCTTCTCCGACCGCGGCGGACCGGTTCGTGTAATTCGGAGCGTGCCTTGGAGCGTCTGGTACGTGCTCTTGCTGCTGGCTGCCGCATTGATCGTGATCAGCCACAGGCCGGATGCCGTAACGAATCCTCAATTCTGGGCGGAGGACGGCCGTGTTTGGTATGCACAGGCATACAATCTCGATCCGCTCGGCGCGTTCCTGCTGCCGGAGGCCGGCTATTATCAGACCATTTCCCGGGCCATAGCGGCCCTCTCGCTGCTTTTTCCGCTCAAGTGGGCACCAATGGTCTTAAATCTGTTTGCGATCGCTGTACAGGCCTTTAATGCGTTTTTTATCGCCTCTGAGAGGATGTCGCAGGCCGTGCCGAGCCGTTTGTTTCGTTTCGCGGCGGCCTTTATCTACCTTGCCCTGCCGAATTCCTACGAAACGACCGCGAATCTGACGAATGCGCAATGGCATCTCGGGCTGACGGTCCTATTGATAATCCTGGCAAAGCCTGCCGAAGAGGTCGCCTGGAAGATATTCGACTATGCAGCGACGGCCTTGTCGGCACTCAGCGGCCCGCTTTGCCTTCTATTGGTACCGATAGCAGCGATAAAATATTTCTATCGCCGAAAGAAGCGCGTGCTCATACTCGCAGCAATTTTGTTTATTGGTTCGGCAATACAGCTTTCTGCCCTCTTTGTTTTCGAAAGGCCTTCAAGCCAACCGCTCGGGGCGAGCTTTTTTGGTGCGGTTCATATCATTGCGGGGCAGTGCGTCATCAGTCCGCTTGTCGGAGCAAAAAATTACGGCCTCCTTATTCGCACGCATTGGTGGACAGACGTTTTCACATCGATCACTGCGGCAGGCGGACTGGCTGTCTTTGTGCTGGCATTTATCTTGGGCAAACAGGAGGTGCGGCTATTGATAATCTTCGCGGTGCTCGTCTGTGCAACTGCTCTTATCAATCCTGCGGTCACAAAGCTCGAGCCGCAATGGATCGCGATGCAGACGCCTTTGACCGCTTCGCGCTATTGGCTTTTCCCGGGCATCACACTCCTTGTGTGTCTCGCTTTTCTTGCGACGAATCGACGTGTCGGACGGCTTCGGTATGCATTTATCTTGCCCGCACTTCTGATGATCTGGGGTTTTGTTGCGGATTGGAAACAGCCTAGATTCAAGGATCTGAATTTCCCCGAGTACGCCCGCGAATTTGATGCAGCTAAGCCCGGCGACATCGTTACGATACCAATAAATCCGGACGGTTGGGATATGAGCCTTAAGAAACGATGAGCGAGATCACGGGGAAGTTCGGTCGATCGGTCGATGCCTTTCGCGAGAGCGGCGTCGCGGGTTTTGCCGCCCTTTTTCGTGCGTTCAGCCGTAAGCGTCGGAATGTTGCCGCTTATGCTCGATTCATCGCCCGCGAGGCCATTGACGACGCAAAACGCACCAAGATGCGCTCCGTGATCGATGCATTCGCAAACAGGCCTACCATCTCGGTCATTCTGCCTGTTTACAATATCGACGAAATTTGGCTCGCAAAGTGCATCGATTCGGTACGGAGGCAGATCTATCCGAACTGGGAACTTTGTATCTCCGACGACGCTTCGACAAAGCCGCACATTCGTCCGTTTCTTGAAAAGGCCGCAATGGAAGACGCTCGGATAAAGATCATCTTTCGCGAGAAGAACGGCCATATCTCCGCGGCCTCGAACTCCGCACTCGATATCGCTACGGGCGAATTCTGCGTCCTTCTCGACCACGATGATGAACTTGCGGAAGACGCTCTTTTTCACGTTGCCGCCGAACTGAACAGCTTCCCCGAGGCAAAGATGATCTTTAGCGACGAGGATGTGATCGGCACCGATGGCGAACGGTCCGATCCCAAGTTCAAACCCGAATTCTCGCCCGATCTGATGCTGTCGCTCAATATGGTCACACATCTTTCGGCCTATCAAACGGAGCTTTTGCGTGCGCTCGGCGGCTTTCGTCTGGGTATTGAGGGAAGCCAGGACTATGATCTTGCGTTGCGTGTGATCGAGCGAATCTCACCGAACGAGATACGGCACATTCCGCGTGTTCTCTACCATTGGCGTTCGGTCGAGTCGAGTGTTGCGGCGAGCCGCGGAGCAAAGCCTTATGCGTTTGAGAAGGCACGCGTTGCGATCGCAGATCATTTCGAACGCACGGGCATTGATGCCGAGGTCGTAGAGGCGGCCGATGGATTGAACCGCGTTCGTTATCCGCATCGAACGAAGACCGTTTCGCTAATTGCCGTCGGCGATGAACGGCATTTTGATATCGAAAGCTGCGAAACGATCTACGTCGGCGAATCGGACGATCTTGCTCGCGACCTGAACGCCGCCGCACGGAACGCTACTGGCGAAGTCATCGTCTTTATCGACCGGCATCTGACACCGCACACGAACGACTGGCTTGCAGAATTAGCGTCGTTTGCGTTGCATGACGGTATCGGTGGCGTCGGCTGCAAGATCCTGCGCAAAGACGGTTCGATCGATCAAACGGGACTGATACTTGGGGGCAAAAGCGTTGTCCGGAAGGCACATCACGGCTTTCCGCAGAACTCGAATGGATACTTTTTCCGCGCCGGCTTGATCGGTAATTATTCAGCCGTCTCGTGGCAGACATTTGCGATCAAGAGGTCGGTATTTGAAAGCGTCGGCGGTTTTCGAGCGGATGACCTTCCGGGTGCATTGTTTGACGTGGATCTTTGTTTGCGGCTCTGGCAGAAAGGCTTGCGTGTTGTTTATACACCGTATGTTGTGATGCAGAATATGCATGATCCAGTAGGCAAACCTTCAACGGCAGCTCTCGGACGCCTGAGGGAATTGTGGCCTGCAGAAACGACGCTCGATCCGTTCTATAATCCCAACCTTTCTCCGGATGACGAGCCTTTCGATATAAATGCCTAACGGCTTCGGCCAATTGCAAAAAGATGGACGGTCGCCGCTCCCGCGATAAAGCCGCCGATGTGCGCGGCGTACGCAACGCCGCCCGTTCCGGGGTCAGTGAAATATCCTGAAACTAACTGATAGACGATCCAGATACCGATGGCAACGAACGCGGGTACGGTCGTCAGAAAGTTGAAGATGATCGCACGCACTTGTCGTCTTGGGAAAAGAAGAACGTAGCCACCGAGAACGCCCGAGATCGCCCCCGAAGCACCAAGCATCGGAATGAGCGAATCCGGGCCCATGATGATCTGTCCAAAGGCTGCCGCGACCCCGCAAACCAAGTAAAACACGGCGTATCGAATGTGTCCGAGCAAATTTTCGAGGTTGTCGCCAAAGATCCATAGGAACAGCATATTTCCTGCGATGTGCATTATGCTGCCGTGCATAAACATCGAAGAGATGATGTTGAAATAGATACCGAACGGTGCCGGATAATTCTGTATCTCGCCGACGGTGCGTCCCGCCTGGTTAAGAATAGGGATGCTGGCGACAATGTCCTGGCCGGTGGTTATCTCACGCGGGACGAGCGTAAACGCATAGGTAAAATGCTCGTTCGAGCCAAGCTGTTGCAAGGCAAGAAAGACCAGAATGTTCAGCCCGATGAACGTGTAGTTAACAAAGGGCGTGATCGTGCGGTCAGAATTGTCGTCACCAATGGGGAACATAATTCTCGTTTAGCCGATGCCCGCTGATTCGCTCGTCTGCAAAAGCTCATAACCCTCGCTGCGTGCGACATAGGTCGCTGCTGTAAGATCGCCGACAACGTTCAGCGTCGTGCGGCACATATCGAGGATGCGGTCCACGCCGATGATGATCGCGATCAATGCCGGATCGATGCCGATCATAAAGAGAATTCCAATGATGAACGGGATCGAACCCGAAGGCACGCCCGCCGTTCCGATACCACCAAGGATCGCGAGATAGACGACCGAGAGCTGCAGTCCGAGCGTAAGATCGACGCCGGCAAGCTGCGCGAGGAAAAGGACCGTCACGCCCTCGTAAAGCGCTGTGCCGTTTTGGTTTGCGGTCGCACCGACGGTGAGGACAAAGTTATTGATCTCCTTCGGCACACCGAGATTCTCGTTTGACACGCGTAAGGCCGTCGGCAGTGTTGCATTCGAGGATGAAGTTGAGAATGCCGTCAGGATTACGGTCTGTACGCGGCGGAAGAATTCGATCGGATTGATCTTCGAAAGGAAATAGACCGCCGCTGAGTACACGCCAAAGAAATGTATCGCCAAGCCCAAAAGCACTGTCGCAACAAACCATCCGAGCGACGCGAGCAGCTCGAGCCCGAACTGTGCGATGTTATTGAACAAAAGACACGCGACCGCATACGGTGCGAGTTTCATCACGATGTCGATGATCTTCGCCGTTATCGCAAACAGAGCTTCGTTGAACTTTACGAATGGTTCCGAAACAGGGGCCGGCAATAGCGTGATCGCGATGCCGCATATTAACGCAAAGAACATTATGTGCAGCATATTGGGGCTCGCTCCCGAGAGCGAGTTGAATATGTTGCTGGGGACGACGGTCTTGACGGCCTGCATCATCGCCGAATCAGCTTTCGCCGTATCGGCGGCCTTTTTTTGGGCTTCCGCAGCGGCAGAGGCCCCGCTCGAAAATTCAGCTTTTAGGACCGCTTGTGTTTCCGGGCTGATCCGTTTGCCCGGCTGGATCGTGTTCGCGAGCGTAAGCCCGATCACGACCGAGATCGCCGAGATCACAAGCGTATAAGCGAAGGATTTTGCACCGATGCGGCCCAGTTTTCGAATATCGCCAATGCCGGCGACGCCCACAACGAGTGATGAAAAGACCAGCGGCACGACGATCATCAAAAGAAGATTCAGGAATAGAGTGCCGATCGGTTTCGTAAAATTCTCGACCGTCCAGACGAGCCACGGATCCTTGCCGCCGACCGCATAATTTGCGATCAGGCCGCCAAAAACACCGACGCCGAGCCCGATGAAGATCTTTGTGTGAAGCGGGATGCCCTTCGGCTTATCCGGGGTCTCATCGTCGAGATCGGTCGTCAATTCACGTTCGTAGTTGTCGGGCGGAAGTTTCTCGTTTTCGGCCATCGCTTACGTTTACCTTTTTTGCCTGGATTGAATTTAGAATTCGGTTCGAAGAAGTTTAGCAGAAATGCACGGGGTTTGATAGATTTGTCGGTAAAGGTATGTTCGAATCGATCCATTTCAGCTCAGGTGGGCGTAAAACCACGAATGCGTCAAAACCCGAGGTTCTCGCGCGTCTGCGTGAGATCGTCGGCGATGAGAATGTCGTGGTCGATTCCGAGCGCGTCGAGCCATACGGAGCGGACGCTGTAAAAGAGAAATTTCCGCCCGAAGCGGTCGTTTTTCCTGCGACGACCGCTGAGATGGCCGCGATCATCAAGCTCGCAAATGAGTATCTATTTCCGGTGACGGCGCGAGGCGGCGGCGTTGGATACACGGGCGGTGCAGTACCTATTGACGGCGGCATAGTCGTCGGGACCGACCGCATGAAGACGATCATCGAGCTGAATGTCGATGATCTCTACGTGACGTGTCAGCCTGGCCTTACGACCTACGATGTTCAGCAGGCGGCCGCCGAGGTCGGACTGCTTTTTGCACCGGATCCTGCGAGCTATAAGGACTCATATATTGGCGGCAATATCGCTGAGAATGCGGGCGGAATGCGAACACCGAAGTACGGCGTTACAAAGCATCACGTCCTCGGCCTGGAGGTCGTAACAGGCACCGGCGAGATCATTCGCACGGGCGGCCGGACGGTAAAGAACGTCGTCGGCTTCGATCTGACGGGCTTGATGTGCGGTTCGGAAGGAATGCTCGGCATCATTACCGAAGCTACGCTCAAACTCCTGCCGATGCCCGAGGCTACATCGACAGTACGTGCGAACTTTACGTCGATGGCTGCGGCCTGCAAGGTGCTGACAAAGTTTACGCCGCACGGCCTGCTTCCGATGGCGATGGAGGCGATCGATAAGTTCTGCATTGCCGCGGTCGAGGAGAATTTTGCATTCGGGCTTTCGCGTGAGGCCGAAGCGATCCTGCTTGTCGCCGTTGACGGCTCTCGAGAAGAGGTCGAGAAGAACGCACGGCTCATCGAGCAGATCATCGGCGAGAACGGCGGCTTTGACGTCATTCGTGCACGCTCAAAAGAGGAAGAGGATAAGCTCTGGGACGTGCGGCGTGCGATCTCGCCTTCGCTAATGAAATACGGCACGCTGAAGATAAACGAAGACGTCGTCGTACCGCGTTCTCGCGTGCCCGAACTCGTCGCCGGTGTCGAAGCGATCGGCAAACGCAACGATACCTTCGTTGCAAATTTCGGCCACGCAGGCGACGGCAATATTCACGTTAACTTTGTTGTCGATCGCGATGATGCTGAGGCGGTCGCACGTGCGAGAAAGTGCGTGAGCGAAACTTTCAAACTATCGGTCGAGCTTGGCGGCACGATCTCCGGCGAACATGGGATCGGATACGTCAAAGCCCCATATCTGGGCTATGCCGTCGATGACGCAACCCTCGCCGTGATGAAGGGCATCAAAAATACCTTCGACCCGAACGGCATCCTGAACCCCGGAAAGATGTTCGTCTAGTGGATATTCCTATTTCTTGTCTGCTTTGTCAGACTTCGCAAAATAGCCTTGTCTGTGCGTTAGTTTGACCTTTTCGTTCTTAAGTTGCGGGTTGACGAGCTGGATCTCGATCTTTCGATACGAACCGTCACGATTTTGATTTGTCGGCTCGTAAGCTACGAGATATTGTGAACGCATCTCTTCCTCGATCTGCTTGAATGCCTGACGCAGTTCGTTCTCGTCACGCGGGAAGAATGCACGCCCGCCGGTCCGCTCGGAGACCTTGTTGAGCGTCCCTTTATCGACGCCGCCATAAAAGCCGTCGCCGATGCCGACCGAATAGATTATCGCCTCGGAACGCACGGCGGCATCGACGGCATCGTCAAGCCGCTTCTGGCCGGATGTGTTCTGTCCGTCCGTGAGGAGGATGATCGCACGCCGCGTTCTCTCCGGTGCGGCACGGAGAACCTCACGCGATGTCACCCAGATCGCGTCCCAGATCGCGGTCGAGCCCTGTATGCCCTGATTTCGACCCGAGATCGGCGGCGTTCCGGGAACGGAGCCTCCAACGACGACACCTCCGCCGACGTAACCCGAAGGCGGCACGAACTTTACATTCTCGATCGCACGTCTTAGCCGCGTGAGATTGTTCGTCATATCCTGTTCGAGCGTTGTCTCGCCGGTAAAGCTAAGAACGGCGACCTCGTCTTTTGACGGGCGAACGACCGATTCGAGGAATGAGATCGCTGCGTCCTTTTCATCCGGCAGAGTTCGCTGCTGCGAGACGCTCACGTCGATCAGGATCGAAAGGCTCAGCGGCAGGTCGACCTGACGCGTAAAGGTCGAAAGTTCCTGCGGTACGCCGTCTTCAAGAAGTTTGATATCGCTTTTAGTAAGATTCGTGAGGAGGCGCCGGTTGCGGTCCTGTGCGGTAAAAAGGACGTTGACGACCTCTGTGTCGATCTTAAGAACCTCATCGTCGACGATCGGTGTCTGAGACGGTGTTGCAGAAGGCGGCGGAGTCGGACTAGCGGCGGCAGTCTGTGCCGCGACGTTCTCCGTGTCATCGGCAAAAAAGAACCCCGTGCAGAGCACTGCGAACGCTAGAACCAAACTCAACTTGCGAAGCATCACAAAAACCTCTTTCTTCCTTACCTCAGGCTGTCCCTAACCGCACGATAGCTCGACTTTGTCCTGATCTTGTATTTATCCGCTTTCTTCGGATCGGTAAATTTGACCTCGACCTTGCGAACACGGCCATTCAAGCTCTGATCCGAAGGCTTGTACGTAATGATGTACTGCGAGCGAAGCTCTTTTGAGATCTTCGTAAAAGAGCGTTCGAGTTCGAGCATATCGCCCGTATAAAAAACGTCGCCGCCGGTCTCGCCGCAAAGTTTTTCGAGGGCCTTGTCACCCGGATCGCGATCCATTCCCATGTCAACGCCCGGAACCGTCCCGAGAAATCCCGCCTTTGTTGAGATCGCAAAGATCGTCGTCTCAGTTCGCTGTGCGATGTCGATCGCGTCAGCGAGAACTGAGCGGCTGTATGTATCATCGCCGTCCGTGATAACCACGAGGACACGTCGTCCGGGCACGTTTCGCATCTTCTCATCACAAAATTCCCAGATCGCATCGTAAAGAGCCGTCTGCGAACCCGTTTTATTCACCTTATCGACCGCCTTGTCGAGCATATCGAGCTTATCGGTGAAATCCTGAAGCAGCTTGATCTCGTGATCGAACGTCATAAACGCCGCCTTGTCCTTACGAAGACGTGTGACGGTGTAGATAAAGTTCCTCGCAGCTTCCTTCTCAAACTTTAATTTGCCGGCCGTTGACGGCGACGTATCCATTAGTACGCCGACATAAACGGGCGGATTCGTTTGCTCATCCGAAAAGAATGTGATCTCCTGCCGAACACCATCCTCGAACACTGCGAAGTCTCCGCGCGTCATTCCGCTGACAAGTTCCTTCTTGCCCATTGTTACCGTCACCGGCAGCCTTACCTCGAAGACCTTCGAGGCGCCTTCGTCCTCGGTGGGTGTCGGCGTCGGGGTCGCAGTCTGTCCGAGAGCCGCGACGCTCAGCGTCAAAAGGCAAAATAGGAGAAACGTTAGATTTATACGGAACGAATGCATAGAGATAGCGCTTTTGTTACAAGGTTTTCGATGCGTTTACACGAACAGGCGGTTGCCTTTTAGTATTAGTTTGGACAGTATATCAAAGACTTGGCCGTGCTCGATGTCGGCGCGTTGATTCGCGGGCAAGATTCGGCCAAACTACAAGAAGCGTGATAGATAAGAACATTTTTCGGGAATATGACATTCGCGGCATCGTCGGCGAACACCTGAATGAGGACGTCGTTGCTGAACTTTCGCGTGCGATCGGCGCCTTTTTTGCGCAAAATGGAGCCCGAAAGATAGCTATCGGCTTTGATGCACGGCGAAGTTCGCCGGTCTTTGCCCAAATATTGTCGGACGGCCTTAACGCTTCGGGCATCGACGTTATTTCGATCGGACAGGTGCCGACGCCGGTTCTTTATCATACGGTCTTCACGCGTGATGTCGATGGCGGCGTTATGATCACGGGTTCGCACAATCCGCCTGATCATAACGGTTTCAAGATATGCCTTGGCCATGCGGCACTTTTCGGTTCGCAGATACAGGAAATTCGCGCCATCGCCGAAAAAGGCGAATTTGTTGAAGGCAGCGGTACGAGCGAAGAGATCTTCGTGCTCGACAAATACTGCGATGATGTTGCTAGGCGGATCTCTATGGGCAGCCGACCGATAAAGGCGGTGATAGATGCCGGCAACGGGATGGCAGGTGTAACGGCCGTACCGGTCTTTGATCTTCTCGGCGTCGAGATGATCAAGCTTTTTGTCGAGCCGGATTCGAATTTCCCCAACCATCATCCGGACCCGACCGTCACCGAAAACCTTGAGGACACGATCCGTGCCGTTCGTGAGAATGATGCGGATATCGGCATTGCGTTCGACGGCGATGGCGACCGAATTGGGGTCGTGGATGAAAACGGACGCATTCTCTGGGGCGATGAGCTGATGGTCCTTCTCTCGCGTGCCGTCCTTGTCGAACGCCCCGGGGCGACGATCATCGGCGAAGTAAAATGCTCCGAGACGCTCTTTGACGACATACGTGCGCATGGCGGCAACGCCATTATGTGGAAGGCCGGCCATTCGCTCATCAAGGCCAAGATGAAGGAGACCGATGCCGCTCTTGCGGGCGAGATGAGCGGCCATATCTTCTTTGCCGACAGATTTTACGGCTTTGATGATGCAACTTACGCCGGCGCACGAGTTCTCGAAATTCTCTCAAAGACCGACAAACCGATCTCAG
Source organism: Acidobacteriota bacterium (assembly GCA_019639195.1). Lineage (GTDB taxonomy): Bacteria > Acidobacteriota > Blastocatellia > Pyrinomonadales > Pyrinomonadaceae > OLB17. Next base: position 828,548 of record JAHBSI010000001.1, read on the forward strand.
AACTGCTCGCGGACCTCCCAAAGACCTTTTCCACGCCCGAGATCCGTGTAGATTGTCCGGATGAAGCAAAATTCGACATCGTCCGCCAGATCACGGAGCATTTCTCCGCGGATCACAAGGTCGATACAACAGACGGTGCCCGAATTAGCTTCGAGCACGGCTGGGGCCTTGTGCGGGCTTCGAACACGCAGGCCATCCTCGTTCTTCGTTGCGAGGCAGACTCGCAACAGCACCTCGATGAGATCGAGCAGACCATCCGCACGGCGATCTCGCAGCTTCAAAAATAGAACCACAAAGAGCGCAAAGGGCTGCCGGCTGCGGAAGCTTTGAGGCGAGATCACGAAGGATAAGCGGTGGTTAGCCACGAATGCGCGAATGTTGTCTGTCCCAAGGAGTTTGGAACAAATCGGGCCGTGAGCCCTTACTGGCGTGCGGGCTTCGGCAAACGGCGGAGTATTCCGCTGGAAGAGCCATTACTGGCGTGCGGGCTTCGAACACGCAGGCCATCCTCGTTCTTCGTTGCGAGGCAGACTCGCAACAGCACCTCGATGAGATCGAGCAGACCATCCGCACGGCGATCTCGCAACTTCAAAAATAGTTCCAAATACCATCTGGTACACGGGTCTGAATGCGTTGCCTCCAAATGCGAAAAGATCCCGCAAAGCCGGCTCAAGGCTGACTTTGCGGGATCGGTCAAAAGGATACGGACCCTATGTTGTCCGGTTGCTAACGCTTAGTAACGGGTATAGACGATGGTTTGGCCGTCCGTATCCGAAACCGTGCGGAATCCGTTGCCCTGGCGATATACACGCGAGGAATACGGGCCCATCCGCAGCGTATTGCCGTTCAGCTTGCCGTACGAAGGTGCTCCGTTGCCCATCACAACGGTAACGTTGCCTTCCTGGGTTATCGTCATCGTCATGCGCGAGCCGTCTTGCGGGCTGTTCGCGTAGAACGTGCCTACGGCCCAGTTCGGCGGACGCGAACCATTGTTCCAATCATCGTTGCCGCCATCCGACCAGCCCTGCTTGCTGTAGCTGATCGTCTCGCGGTTCATCGTGCTGACCGTATCGAGGCCGTTCCGGGTTCTCACAAGCGTTGCCGAATCCCGGCCGAACGTAAGCAGGCCGCGATAGTAACGGCCGTAGCTGACCGGCTGGCCGTTAACGCTTGACGTTGCACGGCCGTTGGACTGGATCGCGAGCGTTATCCTTTCGCCACGCGGGCCAACTCCGTAATACGTACCGACGGCCCAGTTCGGCGGACGCGACATCTGCCAGTTATCATCCCAACCTCCGCCTTGGTTGCCGGGATAATTTGGGTTGCCATTCCAACCGCCGCTCCAGCCGCCGCCATCGAGGCCGGGAAGGTCATAAGTGTCGGCGACGGTGTTAAGGTCGTTGCGCATTTGCCGCCACTGACGTTCAATATCGCGTTGGAAGGGCAGGCGGTTAATGATGTCGTTAACAGGTTGTCCGGCACGGACGACATCTTCCACGTCGTTTCGGACCTCCCACCAGTTCCGTGAGCGGTCAAAATTGCTGCGGAGACGGTCCAGGGAGTTCTCAAAATTCCGAACGTAGCCGTTGTACTCATCTTCGCGGGGTGTGTTATTCAGTATGCTCCTGTCCAGCGCACGTTTGAAATCGCGTTTAAACGTATCGCTGCTGTTCTCGAGGCGTTTGATAATGTCGCTTACATTTCGTTTTGAATAGCGGTTCTGGTTGCGAAGTTGTGCGTTAGCGACCGTCGGCAATACGACGGCTGCGCAGATCGCGACCACAAAGAGTGAAAATATTCTTTCAAGTCTGGTCATTGGTTGGGTCCTCCTAATAAGTAGCTCAACAAATTGGCCAAAGGCCTGAGAGACCGCAGTGATCTCTCACAGATTTGATTCCATCGAGCACACTGCCCGTTGCAATCAAATCTTCAAAATACGAATACCGTTGAAGCATCTGAATTATAGTAAAATAGCTTACCTGCATCAATCTGTTTCATCTTATGCGTCTTGAAGACCTCGACTTTCCACTGCCGGCCGAACAAATTGCACAAACCCCGTTGGCAAGCCGCTCGGCATCGAGGATGCTGATCACAGATCGCCAAAGGGGCGAGTTCCGGGACGGAATGTTCACGGACCTCGTTGACGAACTTGGCAGCTCGGACGTTCTCGTGCTGAACAACACAAAGGTCTTTCCCGCAAGGCTTTTTGGAAATATCGAGACGGGTGCGGCGATCGAACTGCTCCTTACCGAAGAGATCGAACCGTTAGTCTGGGAGGCAGTTGCACGTCCGGGAAAGCGCCTCGCAGCAGGGAAGCGTGTCATTTTCGATGAGCGGCTTTCGGCCGAAGTTATCGAGAAACTTGATAACGGCCGCGTCCGTTTTCGCTTTCACGCGATCGGCGATCTTGACGAAGAGATCGACCGTCTAGGCCGAACACCGCTGCCGCCATATATTACGCCCGTCGAGGAAAAACGCGAGTTTGACCGTGAGCGGTATCAGACCGTCTTTGCCGCCGAACGCGGTGCGATCGCGGCACCGACCGCGGGCCTGCACTTTACCGACGAGATCCTCGCGCGTATCCGTGAGAACGGTACGGAGATCGTCGAATTGACGCTGCACGTCGGATACGGGACGTTCGAACCTGTACGAGTGACAGAGCTTGCAGAGCATCGCGTCCTGCCCGAGCGATTCTCGATCAGCGAAGCTGCAGCGGAGTCGCTCAACAATGCACTTGACGCGGGAAAACGCATTGTTGCCGTCGGCACCACGACAACAAGGGCCTTAGAATCGGCGATACGGAAAACAGGCAGATTCGCGGCCGGCAAGGATGTTGCGGACGTTACAGTCACTCCGGGTTACGAATTCAAAGCGGTCTCGGCCCTCGTAACTAACTTTCACCTGCCGAAGAGTTCGCTGCTGATTCTCGTTTCCACATTCGGCGGGCACGAACTTATAATGAACGCCTACGGACATGCTGTTCGTGCGGGCTATCGGTTCTACAGCTACGGCGACTGTATGTTCGTAAAATAATGCAGCTTATCGACTCGATAAAGAATCTTTTTGGTCCGACGGCACGACTATCCGTGTCGAGGGTCAAGACCGTGCCGCCGGGCGAATACACAATTCGACCGCTTACGAAACGGCATCTTCGCGACGTTACGCTGCTGAACGCCATCTGCTTTCCGAATGGCGACAGCTACACACGGCACACACTCGATTTTCTGCTAAGCCAACCTACGACGCTCTCGTACCGTATCGTTACGGAAGATAATGAGACGGTCGGCTTCGCTTTTGTGATGGTGAATGAGGGCGGCACGGCACACTTGACGACGATAGGCATCTCACCCGAACATCGCCGCCGCGGACTCGCAAAACGCCTTCTCCTGCATGTTGAGAACGCCCTTCGAGCTCGGTCGATAAACACGCTTATCCTGGAGGTTCGCGTAAAGAACACGGCCGCCCAGGAACTCTATCGGCAGAAAGGCTTTTATGTCGTGCAGCGTTTGAACAAATATTACACCGACGGTGAAGACTGCTTCCTGATGATGAAGGCCGTATATTGATGTCGAGGGGATCGCCGTGAAGCTCCAGCTCCCAAAAGTCTATCCGATCACGGACACAAAGATCTCGGGCCTTTCGCACACGGAACAGATCCGGCGGCTGATCGCGGGCGGTGCAAAGTTCATCCAGCTCCGCGAGAAAAGAATGCTTGCCGGTGATTGGTTCGAGGATGCTCGCGAAGCGGCGAGTTGCTGCCGAGAAGCCGGTGTCATCTGCATCGTGAATGACCGCGTCGATGTCGCGTTGGCCATTGCTGCGGATGGCGTTCATCTCGGGCAGGACGATCTTCCGGTCGATATGGCACGACGGCTGCTTGGGCCGGAGAAGATCATCGGGCTCTCGACGCACTCGATAGAACAGCTGAATGCCGCGTTGGCAGAGGCGATAGATTATGCTGCAATAGGCCCGATATTCGACACTTCTACCAAAACGGACACTGAGCCCACAGTCGGGCTCAAAATGCTCTCAGAAGCCGCCCAAATGGCCGGAAACACGCCTCTGGTCGCGATCGGAGGCATTACAGAAACAAATCTCTCCACTGTGATCTCGTCGGGAGCAAGCTCCGCCGCGATGATCAGTGCAATACTGGCCGATCCCGAGAAGATCGCCGCTCGATACCGCAAACTCGAACAGATCGCCACACCATGTTAAACATTTGCCAAAATTGTCTTGCATTCGGTGCGTACATTGGTCATAATACTTACGCGGCTTGAGTCCCGCGGGTGTCCCTAGCCTGCGACAGCGCCGTCCTTACGTTCCCTGATCCCGCCCGACAATTTAGCCAACATAGGGGAGCTGCGTTTCCACAATGAGTTTGTTAGACATTGCACCGATCATCGAGCAGATGCTGCTCGTTTCCGAAAACATCAGTGACCTCAACTTTTCGGCGAACCAAAAGCCGCAGGTCGAGATCAACGGTAAACTGCATCCGGCATCGCCGCTCGGCCTTGGGAGGCTCACGGCATTCCAGACCGAGACCATCGCAATGTCGCTGGTCCGTGACAATCCGGACGCGGCGATGCAGCTTGCGAAGTATCGCACGGCCGACCTAAGCTACGCGCTTCCGGGCAAATGCCGTTTCCGCGTGAATATCTTTCAGCAGCGAAACTCCTGGTCGATCGTTATGCGACTCATCCCGCATAAGATCCCAAGTTTTGAGGACCTGCGTTTGCCGCCGACACTGACCGAGATCGCAGATATCCGCAACGGAATTGTCCTGCTGACAGGCCCGACCGGTTCCGGCAAGAGTTCGACGCTTGCGGCGATCATCGATCGTATCAACGAAACTAAGGCCTATCACATTGTGACGATCGAGGATCCGATCGAATTTCTCCACAATCACAAGATGTCCACTATCAACCAACGCGAAGTTGGTGCTGATACGCGTGATTTTGCGACCGCACTGCGTGCCGCCCTACGGCAGGCTCCGAAGGTCATTCTCGTCGGCGAAATGCGAGATCTTGAGACGGCTGAGATCGCTCTCGAAGCCGCCGAAACAGGCCACCTCGTGCTATCGACGCTGCACACTATCGATGCTTCGAAGACGATCGACCGTATTATCGGCCTCTACCCGAAGAACGAAGAGCGGATCATCCGAACGCGTCTTGCGCAGACGTTCAGATATATCGTCTCGCAGCGTCTGATCCCGCGCGCAGACGGAAAAGGCCGTATAGCTGCGGTCGAAGTTATGCGTTCAAATCCGCGTACTCGCGAATACATCGAAAAAGGTGAGACCGAGGGCAAGACATTGCTTGACGCGATCCGCGACGGCGAGCTCGACGGAATGCAGGATTTCGATTCCGTGATCCGAAAACTCGTCGAATCCGGCGAGATCACGATGGAAGACGGACTCTCGTTCGCCACGAACCAAAACAATCTGCTGCTCCAGCTCAAGGGGCTTGCCTCGACCGAGGATTACGTGAACCAGAATCGAAAGCTGAACAGCTCCGGTGTGGTTTCGCCGCCTCCGCCGGCCGAATCGAATCCCGATTCGGTTCTCAGCATGATCGAGTAAGAGAAGAGGAACTATGATCATACGTTGCGATAATTGCTCTGTTACCTTGCAATTGGACGAGTCAAAAGTGCCCGCCGGGAACTTCACTGTTCGGTGTCCGCGTTGCCAGAATATGCTTCGTGTCCAGAAGGACGCTTCAGGAAAGGGTTCTTCGACCGTACAGCAGCTTGCTGAGAACAAGCCGGCACCGGCGACAGGCGATAACCAGCAGGAGTTTGCGCACAAAGAATCTGAGATGCAGATCAACAGCGCGCTCCGTTCGCTGCTCGAAGCGTTAAAGAAAGACAACACACAGCTTGACGCAAGCGACGACGAACTCGAAAAACCACGCCGCATCCTGCTTTGCCTCGGAGCAAAGCTTGAGCAGGCCGCTAAGCTCCTTTCTGATGCGGGCTATAAGGTGTATGTCGCCCAGACGCCCGCACAAGCGAACGAAAGGCTTCGGGAAGGCAAGGTCGAGATCCTTATGTTCTCACAGGATTTTGCACCTGAGCACAGCGGTGCGGCCGTTATACAGCAAAGGGTGAACGCAATGTATTCGGCCGAACGCCGACGGTTATATTTCATCTCGCTCGAGGAATCCGGTGCGACGATGAACGCAAACGAAGCGTTCTTACGAAATCTGAATCTGATCGTGAACTACGCCGATCTGCCGCAGTTGCCGCTCATCCTCAACCGCACGCTGACGGACTACAACAGCCTTTATATGCACTTTAACCGGGCGTCGAGCCTGGCCGCGATCTAAACGGCAGCGGAACTCATCGAAGCGATCTCTGAGACGAGCATCTCGAGCTGTTTCCGAGGGCCGTCAGGCCCGCCTTTTGAGGTCTTGATCGCGAGGTCGACATCGGCGATCCGCTTGACGAAATGTGTCAACGAAGCTCTTTTCGCACGCCTGGCGGCCGCGAAATAGGCTTCCTGCTGCGAATATCTGACGCCCAGTTGGCGAGCGATCTCACCGCGTTCCACGCCCCGCTCCATCATTGCTCTAACGATCGCAAGCTTTCGATAGTTGTACGAGAGCGAACCGAGTATCATCAGCGGTTCGGCACCATCGCCAAGGACCTTCTCAAGCGCCTTGATCGCCGCCGCACCGCGTCCACGATTAAGCTCATCCGTCAGCGCAAAATTCGACAATTCATTGTGGTCGGTAACGAGAGTTTCGATCAGCTCAGGCGTGACCGCCTTCTCCGGCAAGGCGGCCGTGATCAGCTTTTCGGCTTCGTTCTCAAGACGTGCGACATCGCCGCCGCAGAATGACGCAAGCAAAGCGATCGACGCCGGCTCGATCGCAATTCCATTTCTCTTGAAGATACTTGCGGCCCAGGACCGCAAACCGGCCTCATCAAGCTGTGCGAATTCGACAACGACGGCTTGATTCTTAAGAAGCTTCGTCATCTTTCGCGTACCGTTCAGATCGTCCGCGATGAAGATAACGACGCTTGTTGCGGACGGGCTTTCGAGATAGGAGGCGAGCAGGCTCTCGTTCTCTTCGCGCAACGTGTCTTTATCCGATCTGGCGGCTATCGAGACATCTTTTACACGAACGAGACGCCGTGCCGACATCATCGGGAACTGTTCCGCGGCCGCGATCGCACGCTGCAGATTCTCAGAGACCGCAAGGCTGAATTCCGCTTCGTTAAAGTCGCGCAGATCGTCCTTTGAAAAGCACGCTTCTGCGATCGCCTTTGCGGCGCGGTCGCGCAAGTAAGTTTCCTCGCCGTAAAGAACATAAACAGGTGCGAGTTCGCGCTTCTGCACCTGTTCTCTAAGTTGTTCGCGGGTCACGATCACGGTTCGTCGCTCACTTCTTCTCTTCTCTTACGCCGATTCCATTGACGACCGCCGAGACGACCGATTCAGCAAAGGCCCGTGCCATACGCTCGACCGCAGGATCCTCTTCGTTAAAGAAAGAACGCGGGTCCTCTGAAAATTCGAATGAATCGCGAAAGACGAAATTCTGATTGTCGTAGAGTATCTTCTCGCGATGTAGATCGCGTATCGTTACGGCGCCGACGATCGTTACCTCATAGACTCGGGCCCGGCCTTCCTTATCAAGCAGCACACCCGTGAAGAAGAAATCGCGGATCGTGCCCTCGACCACGGCATCGGCACCGCTTCGCGAACCTTGAACGATAAGGCCGTTGCCGCGACGAATGATCTCCCGCGAGACGGCCTCCGTAAAGCGGGATTCGACCTTGTAATGCAGGCCTTTCGCCTCGGTCTGAAAGACAGGAACGGCGACTATCTTGATGTCTTTCGGAAGTCCTGAATTAGTTACGGGTTTATAGCAATCGGTAAACCCGCTCGCCAAAAGGAAGACGAGGCAGGCGAACGCCGCTGTATGCATCTTGGTCCTCATCGCTTTTTGATAAACCTCCTGCCGATCCAAACAAAAAATAGTGCCCCTAGGAAGGCGAAGATCGCTCCCAGAAGGATGTCGAACCAGCTTAGAGAGCGAAGTTGCGGGCCGGGAGCGACGTCAAAAAGTAAGAGCAGCAGTGCCATAAATAACCCTTTTATAAAAGCCCGAAAGATTTGGCGGCATCTAATGCCTGCCGCGTTTCAAGAACGTCGTGGACGCGGACGATCTTCGCACCGTTCTTAACAGCCGAAATTGCGGCGACGAGGCTTCCGCCAAGGCGTTTGCGTGCGTCGGGCTCATCAAAAAGCTTCCCGATAAATGACTTTCGCGATGCGCCGACAAGTATCGGAAATTCTTCGAACTTTTCGATGATTCTAGCAAGATTTGTGATGAGCGATAAATTCTGTTCTACGGTTTTGCCAAACCCAATGCCGGGATCGAGCACGATCCGGTCCGCAGCAACTCCCCGATCTGTCGCGGTGCGGACACTCTCACGCAGGCCGTTCTCAACCTCCGCAAAGATATCCGTGACGGGCTCCTGAGAGTGCATCTCGTGAAACTGTCCACGCGAATGCATCAGGATCAACCCAGTACCGCTATCAGCCGCGATGCCCGCAACCTCGGTATCGAACCTCAGCCCCGAAATATCGTTGATGATCTCAACACCGCATTCGATGGCGGACTTTGCGACCACGGCCTTGCTCGTATCGACAGATATCGGAGTATCGGAGCGGGATGCGATCGCTTTGATCACGGGGAGAATCCGACCGATCTCTTCTTCGACTGAGATGCGTCGGCTTCCGGGCCTTGTTGATTCACCGCCGACGTCGAGAATATCGGCACCTTCGGCAATAAGCTCTTCTGCACGCCGAATGGCGTCGTCGATAGAAAAAGCTTCACCGCCGTCTGAGAAACTGTCGGGTGTCGTGTTCACGATGCCCATTATGAGCACCCGCGAAAGGTCAAGATCTCTTTTTGAAGTACGCCAGATCACTTGGGTCAAAATCAGTCGGGCCGTATGCCAATAGTAAAGCAAAAAGGGATGAAGCAATTGAGCCTCATCCCTTGAAAGTAAACTAGACCCGCACTACGCCGTTGCCGGATTGTTGCCCGTTATCGGCGGCAGGATAGGCTTCTTGAACGGCGAACCGGTCGAGCCTTCGCTCTCCGGCGAGCCGTCATCGTCATCACTTGATGAAGGTTCGGCATCAAGCGGAAGGCCCGCAACGACACGGCGGATCTGAATGCTGTCGAGCGTCTCGAATTCGAGCAGAGCTTCGGCGAGACGCACGAGCGCGTCGCGGTTCTCGCGAATGATCTTCTCGGCACGTTCGTACTGTTCGGCAACGATGCGTTTTACTTCGCCGTCGATCTTGATCGCGGTATCTTCCGAATAATCGCGATGCTGTGCGATCTCGCGGCCGAGGAAGATCTGCTCTTCCTTTTTACCGAACGTTAGTGGCCCAAGAGCGCTCATTCCGTATTCGCAGACCATCGCACGGGCAACCTCGGTCGCCTTTTCGATGTCGTTAGAAGCACCGGTCGTGATCGAACCGATAAAGATATCTTCCGCGATGCGTCCGCCCATCGCCATCGCGATCTGCCCAAGAAGATATTCTTTCGAGGCCGAAAGGCGATCTTTCTCGGGAAGATACATAGTAAGGCCGAGGGCCATACCACGCGGGATGATCGTGACCTTGTGGACAGGGTCGATATTCGGCACCTTGAGTCCGACAAGCGTGTGGCCGGCCTCGTGGTATGCGGTGATCCGCTTCTCCTCGTCGGAGATGACCATCGACTTACGCTCGGCACCCATCATCACCTTATCTTTGGCGATCTCGAAGTCCGCCATCGTGACGACCTTCTTGTTGAAGCGGGCCGCGTTCAAGGCGGCTTCGTTCACGATATTGGCGAGGTCCGCACCGGTAAATCCGGGCGTACCGCGTGCGATAACGCTGATATCGACACCTTCGTCAAGCGGTATCTTTCGCGTATGGACCTTCAGAATGCCTTCGCGGCCGCGAACATCCGGACGGCCGACAACGACACGCCGGTCAAAACGTCCGGGACGCAGAAGCGCCGGATCGAGAACGTCCGGGCGGTTAGTCGAAGCCATCAGAATGACGCCATCGTTCGATTCAAAGCCGTCCATCTCGACGAGAAGCTGATTGAGCGTCTGCTCGCGTTCATCGTGGCCGCCGCCAAGCCCTGCGCCGCGATGGCGGCCGACAGCGTCGATCTCGTCGATGAAGATGATGCAAGGTGCGTTCTTCTTGCCCTGTTCGAACAGGTCGCGAACGCGGCTTGCACCGACACCAACGAACATTTCAACGAAATCCGAACCGGAGATCGAGAAGAATGGAACGTTCGCCTCGCCGGCAACTGCTTTTGCGAGCAATGTTTTGCCCGTTCCCGGAGGCCCGACCATCAGGACGCCCTTCGGGATCTTGCCGCCAAGCTTCTGAAACTTTTGCGGGTCCTTTAGAAATTCGATGATCTCCTGGAGTTCTTCTTTTGCCTCGTCAACACCCGAAACGTCCTTGAATGTAACGCGTTTCTGCTGATTATTGAGGAGCTTTGCCTTGGATTTACCAAAGCTCAATGCCTTGTTGCCGCCAGCCTGCATTTGGCGAAGCGTAAAGGCGAGCACGCCCAAGATAAGCAGGATCGGCAGGAACTGAATAAGCAGGATCCAGCCCCAACCTTCGCTTTTTTGCTCATCCTGATCTTTGATCTGGGTACTAGTGCCAGCATTCTGCTCGTTAAAGGCGGCGATCTTGTCCTTCAGGAGTTTAATGGTCGCATCGCTCCCGATATTCGTCACGTATTTGGTCCCATTCACATCAGTAAATTCGACCTGAGACTGCCTGAAAAGAGCCTCTTTGAACTCTTTGTTATTGATACGGGTGATCGCCGCGTCGATGCTCAACTCCTGGGCCGGTTTGTTCTGTTTGGTCTGCAAAAACCAAACAAAAACGAGCGCACCCGTGATGATGATCATCCAAAGAAGAATTTGTCTCGCCTTAGAACTCAAAATAAAAAGCCTCCGCCCGACCTTTCCGCTTGTTGCGACCTCTCGAAGACAAGCCAAAAAGGCAGTCTTCTTTGGATGAAAGTCGGCTATTAGCGCGTTGTTCCCTAAAATATGGGGAAAGGTAACGCCAACCTTTAATTTTAGGCGCGCAAGGCGTCTTTTTCAACCTTATTTCGCACGGAAGGTAAGCCAACCGTCCTTTCTTTCGACAGCTGCACCACCGGGAAGTTGCGAAATTCGGCCACTTTTTGTGCTTTTTACGAGTTTGCTGACCGCATTTATGTGCGCCGATGTCAGTTGCTTTGCGTGCCCTCGGCGTGCGATCAGCCACTCGCGAATCGTCGCAACGCGTGCAGATTCGTCAAGATCGAGAAGCTCGGAGGAGCGAAGTTTCTCGGCGGCTGATGCGGCCTTTGGCAATTGGGAAAAGTATTCGGCAGTTCGTGCCAACGTCTCAACAATTCGGGGATTTAGCTCTGCGAGCAGCGGAATGACCTCGCGTCGCATGCGAACACGGGAGAATCGCAAGTCATCATTCATTGGGTCGGTTCGAAACCCGACGCCATTCTCACGGCAGTATTCGACGGTGTCCTCGCGTTTTGCGATCTTAAGCAGCGGTCGAACAAGCTGTGCCTCTGAATCGGCCAAAGGCCTTGCCAACGGCATTGCCGCAAGCCCGTCCGGGCCGCTGCCGCGAACAAGATTCAGCAAAAAGGTCTCGGCCTGGTCGTTGATCGTATGGCCCGTGAGCATGGCAAATGCACGGTGCTTTTCGGCGACAGATGCCAGGAATTTATAGCGGGCTTTTCTTGCGTTCTCTTCGAGGTTGCCGCGTTTTGCGACAGCTGACCGCCCGAGGATGAATTCTACATTGAGCCCTTTGCAAAGTTCACGGACGAATTCCGCATCCGTTTCGCTATCTTTCCGCAATCCGTGGTCAAAGTGAGCCGCGATGAGCTTGTGACCAAGTTTCTTGCGTTCGACGAGCTCGTTTATCGCAAGAAGCAACGCGGTCGAATCAGCCCCGCCGGAACACGCGACCACAACGACGCCATCGTCGATCGGCAGAGAAAGCCGCCGCCATTCGGTGATGAGTTTTCGCGGAAAATTCCTCATTCTGACGGGTCGGGAGGTCGGTAGCCTGCACGCTTTTGGTTCAGCAGCGTGATCCGCGAAGTGCAGACGAGTTTGCCGCGTTGATCGGTGATCTCGATCTTCCAAACGCTGAGTGTCTTGCCCGTGTGGATCGGGGCGGCGACGGCCGTGACCAGCCCTTTTGAAACAGCGCGAAGGTGGTTGGCGTTGATCTCAATGCCGACCGGAGTCACTTTTTCGAGGTCTGCACCGACCACGACACCGATCGAGGCGGCACTCTCCGCGAGCAGGACAGAAACGCCGCCGTTCATCACGCCGGTGTATTGATGCACTTTCGGTGTCACCTCCATCTCGAGCACGACACGCTCTGGGACGGCCTCGACGACCTTTATCCCAAGGAAGCGAAAGAGTTCGTTATTGGCCGTGTCCTTTAAAAGTCGCTCTTTATCGATCATTTTTTCAGCTTGTTATCTGCCGCATCGAGGGCCGCATTTACACGCTCCGGAGATGTTCCGCCGATCGCCGAACGTGCTCCGATCGAGGCGTTTAAGCTCAACCGCTCAAAAACATCTGTTTCGACAAGCTCCGAGAACTGTTTGAGTTCGTCGATGGAAAGTTCGTTCAATTCGCAGCCTTTATCAATAGCGAAAAGGACGGCCCGCCCGACAGCTTCGTGTGCGGAGCGGAACGGCATTCCTTTCGCGACAAGATAGTCCGCAAGGTCGGTCGCGTTCAGATAGCCGGTTGCTGCTGCACGCTGTGTTCTGGACACATTCAAAGACGTATTATCGAGGATCACGGCAGCCGCACGCAGCGAAATACCTATCGTATCGATCGTGTCAAAGACGGCCTCCTTGTCCTCCTGCATATCCTTGTTGTAGGCGAGCGGAAGGCCTTTCAGCATCGTAAGCATCGAAAGATCGTTGCCGAAAACACGCCCTGCCTTGCCGCGTAGAAGTTCGAGAGCGTCGGGGTTCTTTTTCTGCGGCATCAGGCTCGAACCACTCGAAACAGCATCGCTCAGGACAATGAATCCAAATTCTGACGAGGCGTAAAGGATCATATCTTCCGCAAGCCGCGAAAGGTGCACCATCAAGAGCGATGCTGCCGAGCAGATGTCTACCGCAAAATCACGATCCGACACGCCATCGAGACTGTTTGCAGTGACGGCATCGAACCCGAGTTCGCCCGCGACCAACTCTCGATCGATCGGAAAACCTGTACCGGCAACCGCACCGGAACCGAGAGGCATTACGTTCACGCGCTTTCTCGCCTGCGTAAAACGCTCAATGTCCCTTTCGAGCATCTCAAAATACGCAAGGCACCAGTGCGCAAACAGCACTGGCTGAGCACGCTGGAGATGCGTGTAGGCCGGTATGACGGCCTCTTTATGCCGTTTTGCAAGGTCGATGAGCGAACGCTCGGCGCGTCGGATCAGCTCAAGAACAACATCGACCTCGTCACGGCACCACAGCCGGAACGCCGTCGCAACCTGATCATTGCGGCTGCGTCCGGTATGGAGCTTTCTGCCGGTGTCGCCGATCTTTTCGATGAGCTTCGCTTCGATGAACGAATGGACGTCCTCGGCCTTTTCGCTTTCCAAATAGCCTGTCTCGTTCTCTGCTTCGTCCGCAATTGATCTGAGGCCCGCGACGATGCTGTCGGCTTCGTCGCCTGAGATGACATCAGCACGCCGAAGGCCGTTTGCGTGTGCGATGCTCGCCGTAACATCCGCGGCAAAAAGGCGTCGATCGAACCTGAACGAATCATTGAATTCAGCAAATGTCTCGTCGGGCGCCGCCGTAAATCTCCCGCCCCAAAGTTGTTTCTTATCGTTGCTCATACGAAAAGCGTAGTTTTACGGTATTCTACTTCTTTTGGTGAATATACGGCAGATCCAAACTGCAAAACTGAATTTAGAGCGATGAAGAAGGATATTAAGAAACTCGTACTTGCGTATTCCGGCGGCCTTGACACGTCGGCGATGCTTCTCTGGATCAAGGAAACCTATGGCTGCGAGGTCATTTGTTACACGGCAGATGTTGGCCAGGGTGATGAACTTGATGGTCTTGAAGCAAAGGCTCTCGCCACGGGAGCTTCAAAGCTTTATGTCGAAGATCTTCGCGAAGAGTTCGTAAAAGACTTCGTGTGGACCGCCGTTAAAGCGAATGCTCTTTACGAGGGCACATACCTTCTCGGCACAAGCCTCGCCCGCCCCGTCATCGCGAAACGTCAGATCGAGATCGCCCAAAAAGAAGGTGCCGACGCTGTTGCTCATGGTGCGACAGGCAAGGGCAACGATCAGGTGCGTTTTGAACTCACGTACTACGCTCTAAAGCCGGATGTAAAGGTCGTTGCTCCGTGGCGGCACTGGGATTTCAAAGGACGCGCTGATCTGATCGCGTATTGTGAAAAACACGGCATTCCCGTCACGGCGACCACACAAAAGCCGTACTCAATGGACCGCAACTTGATGCACGTCTCATACGAAGGCGGCATTCTGGAAGACCCTTGGGCGGCACCGCCTGAGGACATCTTCCTGATGACAAAGTCGCCGGAAAATGCCGCTGACAGCCCGACCGAAATAACGCTCTCTTTCGAGAAAGGCGAGCCGGTCGCGATCGACGGCGGAAAGTACGGCCCGGTCGATATGCTCTCAAAACTCAATCATCTTGCGGGCGAGAACGGCATCGGCCGCATCGACATCGTCGAGAACCGTTTCGTCGGGATGAAATCACGCGGCGTTTACGAGACGCCGGGCGTTACGATCCTGCAGGCCGCACACCGCGCTCTCGAGTCCATAACGATGGACCGCGAAGTGATGCGTTTGCGCGACAGCCTGGGGACGAAATTCGCGGAATCGGTCTATTACGGTTTCTGGTTCGCTCCCGAGTTCGAGATCCTGCGTAAGATGATCGACGAGACACAAGAAAGCGTAAACGGCGACGTTCGGCTAAAGCTCTACAAAGGCAACGTCATCGTCGAAGGCCGCCGCTCACCAAATTCGCTTTACAAGGAACGTGTCGTCACTTTCGAAGACGATGCCGGAGCCTACGACCAGCAGGACGCTGAAGGCTTCATAAAACTGCAAGCTCTACGGCTGCGGCTGAGAAATATGGAGTAGCAAACTACGCATCCAATCGAGAATGTCGGGTCGAGGCCTTTAAGAGACGAAGCCTTTGAAATTTGCTGTTGCGGCCGTGTAGCCCGGGAAGACCTTTGAGAGGTCTTTTGCTCCTAGGTGTTTCGCGGCTGCTTCGCCAAAGATATCGCGAAAATCCGTCGTGACGGCCAGGTCGCGGCCTTCGTAGAGCTGATCGTTCTTCAGGCCCTTCCAATCTCCATAGACCTTTCCGCCGCGGACTGAATTTCCGAGTGCGAACATAGTGTTGCCGTGGCCGTGATCGGTTCCGCGTCCACCGTTCTCGCGAACTGTGCGGCCGAATTCGCTCATCGTCAGCACAAGTACATCATCCATCTGCTTGCCAAGATCGGTTGCGAACGCGGCGATCGACAGAGCAAAAGTACGCAGGAAGTTGGAAAGCTGGCCCCGGGTTCCGCCTTCGTTTACGTGGGTGTCCCAGCGAACGTCGTTGCCGGTGTCCGTAAAAGCGACCTCAAGGCCGACACCCGCTTTTATGAGCTGGGCGATCTGTTTGAGCGAACGCCCAAGGTCCGTGTTCGGGTACACCGCGCCGTTTGCGGGCTGATACTTTTGCGGGTTCGCACGCTTTAAGAAGTCCATTGCCTCAAAGGTCTCTTTGCCCGTCTTATTAAGCGTATCCTTCACATTCTGGTCGTAGATGCCTTCAAATCCGCCTTTGAGGTCGGTAGTGTAGAGGCCCGCCTGTATAGTGAAATCCGAAAGATTCGCCATTGCGACGGACGGCGCTTTTCCGTAAAGAGAACGCGGCAACGTTTGCGTCATCGACACGGCACGAAACGGCGATGCATTCTTTTCCGCGGCATCCTGGAGAACTCGATTGAGCCAGCCATCTGGTGTTGATTTTCTGCCCGGCGTGCCGGATTCCATATAATCCTGCGCGTCGAAATGCGACCGCGTATTGTCGGGCGAACCAACGCTTGTGATCGCGGCAAGCTGCTTGTTCTTGAAGAGAGGTGCAAGCGGCGCCAGGCTCGGGTGCAGGCCGAAATGCCCGTCAAGATCGACAGCTCCGTCTGTTTTGCCGGCGGCCGGCACTGCGATCGTCGGCCGGAGGTTGTAATATTCGCTGTCACCGTACGGCACGAGCATATTCAACCCGTCAACCGCACCGCGCTGAAAGATCGTGACGAGAACCTTGCGGCCGTTTGCCCCGCCCTTTGCCTGTGCGGCGGCAAATTGATGCAGGAAGTTCGGCGCAACCGACATCATTCCAAAACTCGCCAACCCGAACCCACTTGCCTTCAAAAAGAAACGTCTGTCCATAAGAAAAAACCTCACCAGCCACGATGTTAGACGCATCCGATAGCAGTTTGGTCTTGGAATGTTGTCATTTTTGGATCGGCTAGGTGGCAGAGGTCCGAAAGGATCATACGAGCTTGCGAAGACGTTCTCGAACGTCGTCCCATGGCAAGGACCTTTCCGGAGTTTGACGAAGGTCAAGAAGCCGCCGCTCTATCTCGGATCGCTGTTCATTGCTTAAACCAAGGGCGTTGGGGTCCGCCGCGATGCTGTCGTAAAGCCTATCGGCCAGTTTTCGGCGGTCGGGAATCGGAAGTTTAAGAGCCTGTTCGAGAATTGTGCTCATATCGGTCAGGATATATTAACTTTCATACGACGTAAAGAACTTTCGACCTAGCAGCAGGCTGCTCAACGGATAATGATCTCATCAACGAAAATATACGCGTCGTAGCCTGCGCCGGGATGCCAGGCGGGGATCTTGCCAAAGCTTTTTGCACGCACGCGGACGTATCGGGCCGTAACCGGATCGATCTTTTGGACGTAATCGCGTGCGATCGAGGTCATATCTTCGGGCGGGATGTCGGTCGTGATCGCGGCGACCTTTCTAAAATTCGTGCCGTCGTCCGAGACCTCAAATTCGACCTTTGTCGGCATCCAGATCCAGGAACGTGCGACCTGCAAAAAGCCGCCGCCGACCTCGCTGATCTTTGTTGGATGCTGAAGGTCGATCACAGCCTCGAAGTCCTGGCCTTGATAGCCTTGCCATTCGCCCGAGGCAAAATTGATCGTGCCGCGAAGTCCGTCGATCAGGCCTTCATCGCCCCCGCCGGTGTACTGACGGCTGTATTTTGACGTGATCTTGACGGTCCAAT
The DNA here is from genome assembly GCA_019639195.1 of Acidobacteriota bacterium. Taxonomy (GTDB): domain Bacteria; phylum Acidobacteriota; class Blastocatellia; order Pyrinomonadales; family Pyrinomonadaceae; genus OLB17. The sequence goes on from JAHBSI010000001.1 coordinate 845,897, forward strand.
CATTCGGTTTTGCGACGAATCTAGCTTCGGCAATTATGCTCCGGGTTGCATCGTCACCGACCGCAACTGCTTTGATATCAGTGGTTTCAGTGATCTCAAACGGCTTTTCATACAGCATCCATTCGCCGCTTGCGAGCGTCCTGCCGTTGACAGTGTAGTAGATCTTGGCGTTCGGCGTTATGGTTGACAACGTCACCGTCGTCTTGCCCTGAAATACGGGAGCACCGCCGTCGATAACAGGAACGGCGATGGTCTTGATGTCGATATTCGACATCGGAAAATCGTTGAATGCGGTTGCAACCGGCTGGTCGATCATCGCGAATTCGAGCACACCGCCACGCATAATATCTTCGTGCCTAATGAACGCTTTCTTGTACGGTGCACCATTGAGCCTGGCGTTTAGGATGTACTTGTTTGTGCTCGACACATTTCTGGCCCTGATCGTGAACGTCTTGCCGTTCTCGAGTCTGTATGTCATTTCGGGAAACAGCGGCGTGCCGAATGTGTAGATGCCGTCGCCCGGATCTACGGGATAAAAACCGCTCGCCGACAGGATGTACCACGCCGACATCTGGCCGCAGTCTTCATTGCCGATCAAGCCGTCGGGCGTCGGTTTGTAAAACTCGTCCATTATCTGGCGAACGTACTTCTGCGTTTTCCACGGTTGGTGCGCGTAGCTGAACAGGTACGCAATGTGATGCGACGGCTCATTGCCGTGTGCATATTGCCCGATCAGGCCGGTGATGTCAGGCTGTTCGCGGCCGGCGAGTTTGTCGGTCGTTGTGAAAAGCTCGTCTAGCTTCTCGACAAATTTATCCTTGCCGCCATACAGCTGCATCAGGCGCGAAACGTCTTGCGGTACAAAGAACGAATACACCCACGAATTTCCCTCAGTAAAATTAAACGTCACCTCATTCGGTGCAAATGGCGACACCCAACCGCCATTCTTCTTGGGCCGCATAAAGCCTGTTGCAGGGTCGTAGAGGTTTTCGAAGTAGCGTGCGCGTTGCAAATATTTATTGTAGTCGGCTTCTAGCCGAGCTATCTTTTCATCGTTAAGGCCACGCATCATCTTTTCGCGACGAAGAAAGGTTTTTGCCATCTGAGCAATACACCAGTCGTTGTACGCGTACTCAAGCGTCTTCGAAACCGATTCGTTTTCGTCCTCCATCGAGATGTAGCCGCGTTTCCTGTATGCCGCGAGGCCGAAGTGGTCGAGTTCGGCGGAGTGTTTGGCGGCAGCGTACGCCTTTTCGTAATCGAAGCCTTTGATGCCTTTTCCCATCGCGTCGGCGATGACGGAAACGGCGTGGTAGCCGATCATCGTGTCGGTCTCTTCACCCCACAATTCCCAAACCGGGAGCCGCCCGCCCTGTTCGTACTGCCGAATGAATGTGTTGATAAAATCGACAGTGCGTTTCTGCTCAATGATCGTGTAAAGCGGGTGCGCTGCCCGAAACGTATCCCAAAGCGAGAAGACCGTGTATTGCTCGCCCGGACCGCGGACACTCTTGTCCGCATCGCCGGTTCCTCCGCCGAGAGGTTTGCTGCGAGGTCTGGCGCTGTTCGAGGCCTTTGGCATATTTGCACTTGTTCGCGTCGAAGCGACGCTCATGCGGACGGGAGTGTCCGCGGTCCGTAGTTGGCTCTGAGTGCGGACAGGAGTGTCCGCGGTCCGTAGTTGGTGCACCTTGCCGTCGTGGCCAAGGTATTGTCCGTCAACATCGCTGAAAACGCTCGGGTGTATCATCGTGTGATACAACGCCGTGTAAAAGGTCGTTGTCTGATCAGGCGTTCCGCCGGAGACTTCGATCTTGCTCAGTTCCTTGTTCCATGCCGCCTTTGCATCGGCACGAACCTTGTCAAAATCCCAACCAGGAAGCTCAGCGGCGAGATTTTTTCGAGCACCTTCGATCGAGACGTAGGAGATCGCTACTTTTAGCATGATCTGCTCGCCTGCATCCACGGCAAAATCAAAGGCGGTGCTATAGGCTATGGTTTTTATTGAACCGGGAATAACACTTACACTATTGTCCAACCATTTTGAATATTCGTTGAATCGGAATGGCTTTGAAAACTCAGCGACAAAATATACGGTTTGATCTTTCGCCCAAGAACTTGAGCGTCGATATCCTTCAATTCTTCGATTGTCGATACGAGTGACTTTGATATCGAGCGGTTTGTCCCGCCAAGTCGAATTTAGTTGGATCTTCGCAGGACCGGAATTTGGAAAGGTATATCGGTGTAATCCGACACGATCTGTGGCGGTCAGTTCTGCGAAGATTCCATCATCGTCCAATCTTACTGAATAATAACCGGGTTCGGCTCGTTCATTGGTGTGTGAGAATTTTGAACCGAACACGCCAACTTTCTTATCTCCCAATTTTTCAACGAACCGCGTACGACTCACAGTTGGCATGAACAAAATATCGCAGCCGTCGGGAATGCCCGTTCCCGACAGATGCGTGTGCGAAAAGCCGTAGATGACATCGTCGCTGTAATGATAGCCGCTGGAGCCATCCCAGTTGTCGATGCGCGTGTCAGGCGAGAGCTGCACCATTCCAAAAGGCATCACCGCTCCGGGAAACGTGTGGCCGTGGCCGCCCGTGCCGATGAATGGGTTGGCCCAACGCGTGAGGTCATTGGTCTGCGCAAACGTGAGCAGCGAACAAACGGCGATCAGCATAATGTTGCCGACAAGGCGCCGAAAGGCAGCGATCGCGTGCCTGAGGGTGATCTTCTTCTCGTTCATAATTGCGGTGCTGGCTCAACGCCACTTTATTGTCTTGAAGACGATCTTTTTGTAGTCGTCCTTTTCGTAGAGAATGCCGATGGTCTTGCGATCGATGAGCACGATATCGGAGTATGCTGTCACATCCCGGCTTTTCGGATCTTTACTGCCTTCAACAAGAAAACTCTTTCGCCAGGTCTTTCCATCGTCGTAGCTTATCCTTAGGGTCAGATCATTTCTCGCGTTCTGATCTGCGTTGTTCGCAAAAGCGACGATCTTGTTGCTGATCGTTAAAAGAGTTCCCTGACAGACCGGATCGGGCAAGTTCTCGTCGATCTTTCCATCTTGCCAGGTTGCGCCGCCGTCAATGCTGCGGGCAGTAATTCGATATTTGTGGTCGCCTTTCTGGTTTCTTGCGTTGAGCAGGATCTCTCCATTTCCGATCTCGGCCGCAGTCGCCTCGTTGCTTCCCGCGATGCCGATGTCGTCGCTGATGTGGAATGTCTTGCCGTGATCATCTGAATAAAAACCGGCAGCCATATAATCCGTTGCATCATTTTTGGGCTCGCCTTTGGAATAGTTTATCGGGACGAATATTCGGCCACGATATTTGCCCGTCCTCAATTGGATCGCGTGGCCGGGCGTATTTGCGAACGCGCGCCACTCGGTGCGTTTTACCTGTGCTGTGATATTCACGGCATCTGACCACGTTCGGCCTTCGTCGATTGAGGTCTTATACCAGACCTCGCGTGTGCCTTTGCCTCGCCGAACGTCTGCTTCGGTTCGATCGCCCGTGTTGTAAAAAAGAAAGATCCTGCCCTTTGGGTATTTTGGGTCGAATTCATCAACCACGGGAGCAGAATTGCCCGCCTGGAGCGAGCCGTTTTCGGCGACGGCCACAACTTTCGACCATGTTCTCCCTTTGTCGGTGCTTGTTCGTAGGACGATATCAACGTCGCCGAAGTCACCTGCGTCCTTTCGCCGGGCTTCGGCAAAAGCAAGCAGCTTTCCCGACCTGAGAGCAACGATAGCCGGGATGCGATAATTTGCCGCACCGTCTTTACCGCTCTCGAAAACGACCGTCTCCTGGGCCGCCGCGAGCCCAAGGAGCGTTAAGCAAAAAATGGCTGGCAGCAAGATCCTCGCCATAATGTTTTGAGCAAGCAACCGCGATCCAATTCGACCGCTCAGTTGCCGTAGAGTATCTTCGGGCTCGCACTTATCGTGCGGGTCCCTGTGTTCTCAAGGTCAAGCACTACGATCGAATTTCTGCCTCGCTTTAGCCATCCTGTGGGCAGATAGAGCGATTGCTGCGGGCCGATCCGCCAAAATCTGCCGAGATGGTGACCGTTCACCCAGACATGGCCCTTTCCCCAACTTCGCATATCGAGGAACGTATCGCCGACCTCTTTGACTCTGAACGACCCGCGGAAGAAGGTTGCGTCTGCCATCTTTGTCTTCGAGAACTTCAGTTGAGAAAGATCATTAAAAGGCAGTGAGACGATCTCCCAGTTCTTCAGTTCTTTGCCGTCGAGATGCACGCTCTCGGTAATTCCTTTTCGGTCGGAGACGAATGCAAGTCCGTAATTGAGGCGACCCATATTCTCTACCAGGACCTCGAGGACATCACCTTTCTTCGCATCGATCGCGATCGACTGCTCTTTTCGCCCGCGATCGAGCTTGCCGACAAGTTTCTTATTCAGAAAGACGTGCGAGTAGTCACGCTGTTCTTTGAATTCGAGTGTGCCTTTGGCGTCCGCCGAGAAGCGATGGCGGTAGAGGACGAATCCGTAGTTCTGCCCGAGATCTTCCATCGGCAGGACATTCTCCGACGTGCGAGAGCTGCCAAGCGTTTTTGCGGCATCGAACAGTCCGGCGGTTTCGGTCAGGTCGAATGCGGGTATGTCGATGAACTTTGTGTCGTCTTTGACGTCCGGGAACTTCTCGTTTGGGAAATGCTTTTGGATCACCTCACGAAGAACGCGATACTTTTCGGTGATCCTTCCGGCCGCATCGAGCACGCCGTCGTAGTCATAATCCGAAGTGTCAGGCTGATACGGCACTTGATTCGAATAGTTAGCACCCGCCATATATCCGAACGACCAACCGCCGTGGTACATATAGAAATTGAATGAGATGCCGTTCGCGAGCATATAGTCGATGCCTTTGGCAACCGCTTCGGTATCGATCGTGTGATGGTTCTCGCCCCAATGATCGAACCAGCCTGTGTAGTACTCGCCCACCATTCGCGGAATTCCGCTGCGGAATTTTGCTAGAGCTTCGAACTGTTTTGCCGGATCTTCTCCGACGCCGAAATTTATAACCGGCGTGACATCTGGAAGAGTTCCGCCTTTCAGCATTCGGTCATTCGGGCCATCCGACGTAAAAAGCGGGACGGTGAATCCAGCGTCGATCAGACTCTTTTTGACGGCGTTCAAATATTCTTTGTCGCTGCCGAACGAACCGTATTCGTTCTCGACCTGCGACATTATGATGTTGCCGCCGTTCGCTATCTGGAGCGGAGCAAGGTGCTTGCCAACCTCTTTGATATATCGATCAGCTGCGGCAAGGAAACTCGGATCCTTCGTCCTGATCTGCATCTTCTTATCGCGCAGCAGCCACGCCGGTAGTCCGCCAAAATCCCACTCGGTGCAGACATACGGCCCCGGGCGAATGATCAGAAAAAGGCCTTCTTCCTGAGCGGTCTTTGCGAATCTAGCAATATCGAGGCCGCCGGTGAAGTCAAATTTTCCCGGCTGCGGTTCGTGAAGATTCCAGAAAATGTAGGTCGTGATCGTGTTAAGGCCCATAGCTTTCGCCTTGCGAAAGCGGTCGCGCCAATGTTCGGGCGGAATGCGCGGATAATGCATCTCGCCCGAGCGGATGATGAACGGCTTTCCGTCGAGCATAAAATGCTCGCCTTCGATCGCGAATGTGTGTTTCTGCGCAAGCACGATCGAGCTGCAGAACACGACAAAAAACACCAAAAGTAAGGTCTTCTTCATACCAAATTCTCGCGTTTTGTCTGCCAACCACCGCGTGTGAAATCCGGTATCTTTACGGGCATCGAGCCGCGTGCGACCGACAAGGCACTTAACGGAAACGGTGCTGAGATCGCCGCTCCATCATAAACGTCCATATCGTACGGAATGCCTTCGCGGAAGCAAGTTACGAGTCGCCACGCCATTATGAAATCCATACCGCCGTGCCCGTGTCCACTAGCCTTTTCACCGAGCTCTTTCCACAGGCGATGAGTGTATTTCTCTTTATATTTATCGATGGATGCGAACTTATGGCCGCCTTCCTGGCCATCAACGAAGATGCGCGGCGGATAATCGCGAAAGACACCTTTCGTTCCCTGGATGAGGTTGATGCGGTCGTATGGATGCGGTGTTACAACATCGTGCTGGACCTTGATCGAAAGGCCTTTTGCGGTCTTGATCAACGTCGTGTTCATATCGCCGCAGATATATTTTTCACGCCATTTCGGGCTGCCTTTCGGCACGGTCTTTTCGCGATAGACATCAAGCGACCGCGAGGGCGACGACATCGACACCAAATAATCGAATCGGTCGCCGCGATTGATGTTCATATAATTTGCGACTGGCCCGAGGCCATGCGTCGGGTAAAGATTGCCATTCAGGCGCGTGTGCCATGCACGACGCCAAAGGCCCTCGCTGTCATTCTCGTTCATTATTTCGCGAAGGTCGTGAATGTACGCTCCTTCGCCATGCGTGATCTCGCCGAAAAGCCCGTCACGCACCATATTGAGCACCATCGTTTCGTTGAAATCGAAATTGCAGTTCTCCATCATAATGCAGTGCTTTCGCGTGCGTTCTGATGTATCGACGAGTGCCCAGATATCCTTCATCGTCGTCGCCATCGGGACCTCGACCCCGACATGCTTTCCGTTGTTCATCGCGGCGAGGGCAACACGGGCGTGCCATTCCCATGGCGTTGGCGAAAAGACGAAATCGACGTCATCCCGCTGGCACAGTTTCTCGAATGCATAGTCGCCATCCGTGTACATCGCGGGGCTTGGACGGCCGGCCTTCTCGATCATGACCTTGCCCTTTTCCGCATTTGCTTTTACGTTGTCGCAGAGGGCAACGATGTCGAGATTATCGACGCCGAGAAAATCGTTGATCATCGACAGCCCGCGTCGGCCCACGCCGACCACGCCGAGACGAACGCGGTCCCGCTTCTCGAACGGCACGCCGATCATCGTTTTCGCCGGTGCTGCCTGTACGGTTTCGGTGCCGATCAGGGTGGTCGCAATGGTCGCGGCAACTCCCGACTTCAAAAGATCACGTCTTGTAATGTCACCCATTCTCTTTCCCTCCAGAAATTTCCTAATGAACAAATTCACCGCCGTATGCCCGCCCAAGGCCGCGGCCTTTAAGGCCCCACAGCACGCGGAATGTCGAATCGCCGCCGCGGTGGTTGTAACGCAGCGACATCTCGTGATAGCCGGCTTTGAGCGGCACGATCACCGTGCGGACCTTGCGGTCCTTTGTGCCTGCATCGTCGATAATGCGCTGCCCGTCGAGAAGTACGGTCACATCCCAAGTGGCATCAACCTGAAACTCGTAGATGCCGTCGGCAGGAGCTTTCATATAGCCATCGAACTGCACGCCGAAGCTTTGCTTCAGGTCGAACTGTTTTGCGAATTGCTCGAGCATTATCGACTTCGTCTCACCTTTTACAGGAGTTTGATCCGGAACCACAAACTCGAACGCGACGCCGGGCCGCGTCTGCTCTGGCTCGACCGACGGTAGCGGCTGGCGGTCGATGTATGTTGCCGCATAGATCGAACTCTTGCGGCCCGAGGGAATAACGACGATCGTCTTAACGGTCTTGATCTCGTCTTTTCCGACGGTAAACTCGATGGGGCCGGTGTAGAGTTTCGAATTCTCGTCGGGAGTCGAACCGTCGAGCGTGTAATAGATCTTGTAGTTCGCAACGAGCGGCCTGATATCAAGAACGGCCTTACCATCCGAACCGACGATCGTGTTCTTAAGGCCTTCGGGTTCGGGGATCCTGAAGTTCACGTTCTGTGCTTCGAGACGTGCGAGGCTGGCCCCGAGGCGAAGTCTGAAGTCTGCGTAATTCTTCTCACTCGGATTTGTCCAAAGGACCTCGGCCAAGGCGAGCATTCTTGGGAACGCCATATACTCGACATTTGAAGGTCCCTTCAGATACTCGGTCCAGATATTCGCCTGTCCGCCGAGAATATACTTGACCTCGTCGGCTGAGAGCTCTTTCGGTACGGGATTCCAGCCGTAAACTTTATCGAGCGGAACGTAGCTGCCGATGTTCAGCGGTTCATACGCGGGATCGCCCTGTCCATAGTCGAAATAAACGTACGTGTTCGGCGTCATGATCACATCGTGATGAGCGTTTGCGGCCTCGATGCCGCCTTTCTCACCACGCCAGCTCATAATGGTCGCGTTTGGTGCGACACCGCCTTCGAGGATCTCGTCCCAGCCGATGATCTTCTTGCCTTTTGAATTGATGAACTTCTCAATGCGGCGAATAAAGTAGCTCTGGACTTCGTGCTCGTCTTTGAGGTTCTCGCGCTTCATCAGCTCCTGAACAAATGGAGATTCTTTCCAGTGATCTTTTAGGACCTCGTCGCCGCCGATATGAATGTACGGCGAGTCCGGAAAAAGCCTGATCGTTTCATCTAGGACATCTTCGAGGAACTTGAACGTCGTATCCGTCGGGCAAAATACTTCTTTGAAAATGCCCCACGTAGTTTGCACCTTGTATTTAAAGTCGGCCTTGCAGCCAAGCTCCGGGTATGCGGCGATCGCGGCCGATGCATGGCCAGGAAGTTCGATCTCCGGAATGACGGTGATGTGCCGGGCCTTTGCGTACGCGAGGACATCCTTGATCTGTGCTTGAGTATAGAAACCTTCGACCGGAATGCCGTCACCGACATACGGGGAGAAGTTGCGGGCGACCATCGTCTCAGGCCGTTTTGAACCGATCTCGGTCAGTTTCGGATGTTTTTTGATCTCTATGCGCCAGCCCTGGTCGTCGGTCAAATGCCAATGGAACGTATTGAACTTATACTGCGACATCAGGTCGATGTATTTCTTCACGAACTCAATGGGCATAAAATGCCGCGACACATCAAGGTGCATTCCGCGATATGCAAAACGCGGAGCGTCGTTGATCGTAACGGCCGGCAGCTCGAGCCCGTTGCCGGGAGCGGCATCGATCAGCTGCCGCAGAGACTGAACAGCGTAGAAACGTCCGCTTGCCGTGCCGCCGATCGTGATGCCGTTGGCTTCGATCTTGAGCGAATACGAGCCGTCCGTGCCGTTCGTTACAGGCTCGAAGGTGATTGCAGGTTCACCCTTTGCTTTCGAGACGATCTTTAGGTCGAGCGACGACCGCTGCTTTACAAGTGAGCGGAGCATCTCGGCAAGAGCCTTTGCATCCTTATCCTTGGCGACAATGCGGGTGGCCGCACCGATCCCAAAGCTTCCGGAGCCGCGAACCATCGAGTTCGGCTTTGGAATGATGTTGATCTCGCCCGATTGAGCGGCTACAGAGGACACAATGAGTAAAAAAGCTGCGATAGCAGCAAAAAAGCTTTTCATAGAACTATTAGCTCAACTTACCCGCCCGTGGGGTTCGAGCCCCGCAAGCGTTGGAATTTACGATCGAAGTGTTTTCAGCAATTGTGCCAGTTCTTGCGGCAGTTCGGAAGTAAAAAATAGGTGCTCGCCGGTTTTTGGGTGGTCAAAGGCAAGCCGAGCCGAGTGTAGAAAGAACCGGCCGAGATCCTTAACGGCCTTCTTTATCTCGATATTTGCAATCGAATTATCGCGGCCTTCGTTGTAGGTCGCATCGCCGACGACCGGATGATTGATCGATGCCAGGTGAACACGGATCTGGTGTGTGCGGCCGGTCTTGATCTCGACGTCGAGAAGAGCGAACTTCTCGAACCGCTCGCGGACCTTCCAATGCGTCCACGCTTCGCGTCCGTTGGCGGCAACAGTCATCTTTGTTCGATGCCAGCGATCGCGGGTGATCGGACGGTCGATGGTGCCTGCGTTCTCACGCGGGTCGCCGTGAACCAGAGCAATGTAAGATTTGTGCACCTTGCGTTCGCGAAAGGCGGCGGACAAGGCCTCTTGAGTTTCGAGGTCTTTTGCGACGACGATCAGGCCCGAAGTGTCCTTATCAAGCCGATGGACGATGCCGACGCGATCCTTCGGAGCGGCCTTGCTGAGCGCGGGCTCCGGCACATCAAACTTAAAATGCCACGCGATCGCGTTTGCCAGCGTTCCTGTCGGAACACCCGCTCCCGGATGAACGACCATTCCCGCAGGCTTGTTGATGACGGCGAGATCAGCGTCCTCAAAAACGATCTCAAGCGGAATATCCGCGGGTTCGAATCTTGCAACGGGTTCTTCCGTGAGGTCGGCGTCGATCTCGTCGCCCTCGCGGAGCTTGTACGAGACCTTTGCCGCCTTACCGTTTACGAGAACATCGCCGTCCTCGATAATGCGCTGCAGACGCGAACGCGAGTATCCTTCGATGCGATCGGCAAGGAATGCATCGAGACGATCACCTGCGTTTTCCGCACCTACTGTTAAGTCTTGCTGGATATCGCCCATCTAATTAGTAATTCATAAATTAGTAATTACTAATTATTTTGCAAGTGGAGCACGGTCCGCGGAACGAAGCCGCACGATCATAAAGATAATTGATGCAACGGCAACAAGGAGACTGACGAGCTGTGATGTCGAAAGGCCGGTGAGCGTCGTAAGCCCAAAAAGGTCACCGCGAGGGTCGTCACGGATGAATTCGATCAGAAAACGGAAAATTGAATAGATAATGCCGTAGGCGACGAGCACCTGACCGTCAAATTTCTTGCGTTTGTGCAGCCAGAAGAGAAAGGCAAAGACCGCAAACATGGTAAAAGATTCGATCAGTTGTGTCGGATAAAGAAAAATATCTGTGTGGCCGGGGCCATAGATCGGGACGCCCGTGTATTCGTGACCGAGTTCGGTAAAATGAACGCCGAGGAACGAGGTCGTTTCCTTTCCCCAGCAGCAGCCGGCGGCAAAACAGCCTTGTCGCCCGAATGCCTGCCCGAGAGCGACTGCGGGTGCAAATGCGTCGGTCACCTTCCAAAACGGCAATTTGTAGTAGAGCATTAGGCCAACGACGGTCAGAAAGCCGCCGATCAGCCCGCCGTAAAAAACGCCGCCCGAACGCAGAAAATCGAGCGTGAATATCTGCACGCTGGGTTCGACGAGGATCATCAGAACCTTTGACCCGACAAGGCCGCCTACGAGCGTCCAAAGCCCGAGGTCATAGATACGATCCTTTGAAATGCCGTCGCGAGCCGCAAGCCTCGAGGCCGTGAACAACGCGAGAAGCATTCCGACCGTAAGCCAGATGCCGTACGTTGTTATCGGGAAGTTGCCGATGTGAAAAAGCTCGGGGTACATCTTTTGCCTTTTAACCGAGGAAAGGTTCGGGCCTTAGGCTCGTACGTCCTCCTCTTTCGCCGCCTTTTCGGCGAGGGCCTGTTTGTCGCCTCTTTTTGAGAGGATCATATCGAGCATCAGGATCAGAGCACCAATGACGATCGCCATATCTGCGACGTTAAACGTCGGGTAATGCCAGGCGCCGAACTGCACATCGATAAAATCGATAACAAATCCAAGTCTTAGACGGTCAGTTACGTTGCCGACGATGCCTGCAAGAAGAAGTGCGAGAGCTCCGAGAATACGATCGTCGGTTCTCGGCGTTCGCCAGAAGAAGTAAAGGACGAGCACCGCAGCGACCATTGCGACCGCGGACAATCCCCAGCGGCCGGTGCTGCCGTGATCGTCAAGCATCGAGAAAGCAACGCCCGTATTATGAGTATAAGCAAGGTTCAGGAAGCCGTTTATGATCGAGCGGTCGCCGCCGAACCGCAGCGTTCTTGCCGCCCAGGCCTTCGTGGTCTGGTCGATCATAAAGGCGCCGCCTGCTATTGCCAGATAGGCGATCTTCCAAAGAATGTTGCGACCGGTCATTGTGAACTTTTTGTAACGGCGTAATAAGACCTATTCACGATCTTCCATTCGCCGTTTACACCGATAACAAGGATAAAGGGCAATAATGTGTATTTCATACGGACCTCTAGTGAGCTGAACACCTGCTCTCAGATCAAGAGCTATCTATTCAACGTAGGGGAATATCGCCTTAGGAGCTTTGTATTCCTCCGGCCACGGCAAATAGCAGACATCCGTACAGCCGATCGCATAGGTCACGACCTTCCATTTTCCGCCCGTGTTCTTCATTAACGCGAAGTAGTTGTTGTCGAATGCTCCGGCCTCGATCGCCTCGCTGTACTGGGTTTGGGAAAAGTCAGGTGCGTTTCCGTTCGCATCCTGCAAACTGCCGCTCACGAACGCCCAGCGTCCTGACACGTTAAAAGTATCCGCGACGAATACGATCTTCTGTTTTAGTTCGCGTTCGACGGGAACGCGCAGCGTATCAAGGATCGCCTTGCGCTCCGGCGTGCCTTTTTCCGGTGTATGAACGGATTGTGATGCTGCGGTGGCGGCCAGCATCATCAGCATCAATAAAGACAAAACAGCAACTCTCATCATAGTTTCTCCTTAAGAGGCATGTGCTCCGAGTTGAGGAACAATATCATCAAGTGCGGCGCTGCAACGCTCGCAGACGGTCGGATATTTGCCGAACTCACCGACTCGCGTTGAATAATTCCAGCATCTTTCACACTTTGTGCCGTCCGCGCGCTCGATCTTGACCGAAGGCGTGTCACTTTCGTGAACCTCGACCTGCGAGACGATAAAGATGTATCGAAGATCGACGTAGTGATCGAGCAGAAATCTCGCCGTATCCTTATCGACGCTGAGTACGACCTTTGCTTCAAGCGATGAACCGATCTGCTTGTCGGTACGGGCGGTCTCCAGCGCCTTCAAAACCTCATCGCGGATCGTAAATATACGCTCCCAAGTTTCAAACAGAAGGTCATCCGACTCGGCGGTTGCCGTCGGGAATTCAGCAAGATGAACCGACGCAAGGCTGCTGCCCGGAAGGTTTTCCCACGCTTCGTCGGCCGTGAATGCGGTCAGCGGAGCAAGCAGCCGGATCAGCGAATCGGCGATCTTGTAAAGCGCCGTTTGAGCCGAACGTCGCTCAGCAGACTTCGGTGCAAGGATATAGAGTCGATCCTTGATGATGTCAAAGTATCGGGCCGAAAGCGTGACCGTGCAGAACTGATAGAGTGCGTTATAGGCCGCCTGAAAGTCGTAAGCCTGATAACCGGCAAGCGTCTTTGCGGTGACGCGGTCGAGTTCGGCAAGAGCCCAGCGATCGAGCTCCAACATCTCAGTTTCATTGACAGTGTCGGCCGCCGAATCGAATCCTGCGAGATTTCCGAGCGCATAACGCAGCGTGTTTCGCATCTTTCGATACGCATCGACAACACGCGAAAGGATCTCCTCCGAACAACGGACGTCCTCGGTATAATCAACTGCCGCCGCCCACAAACGCAGAACGTCCGCACCCGAACGGTCGATTATTTCCTTTGGTGCAGTTACGTTACCCAGCGACTTTGACTGCTTGCGGCCCTCGCCATCGACGACCCAGCCGTGGGTTACGATCTGTCGATACGGCGAGCGGCCGTGTGCGGCAATGCCGCAGCTCAAGGATGAATTGAACCATCCGCGATACTGATCACCGCCCTCAAGATAAACGTCTGCCGGGAACGCAAGCTCATCGCGCGTCTCAAGCACTGCAACGCAGCTCGATCCCGAATCGAACCACACATCGAGAATATCGGTCTCCTTCCGAAAGTCCTTGCCGCCGCATTTAGCGCATTCGAATCCTTCGGGCAGCAGGTCGGCCGCTTCGCGTGCATACCAGGCATCGCTTGTTTCCTTTGCGAAGATGTCAGCGACGTGATCGACGATCTTCCTATCCGCAACCGCTTCATCACACGAACCGCAATAAAACACGGGGATCGGAACGCCCCACGATCTTTGCCTTGAAACGCACCAATCGGGGCGGCCTTTGAACATATTCGCCATTCGGCCTTCGCCCCACGCCGGGTGCCAGTTTACGTTCTTGACCTCATCAAGAGCTTTTCCGCGCAAGGTTTCGCCGCTGTCTGAAGACGCCACGTCCATCGCGATGAACCATTGCGGTGTCGCGCGGAAAATAACCGGATTCTTACAACGCCAGCAATGCGGATAACGGTGCTGATAGTTCTCAGAATATAGAAGAGCGCCGCTTTCCCTTAGAAATTCAACGATCTTTGGGTTTGCTTCCGTTACGGTCTGTCCCGCGAACATTTCGACTTCGCTCGTAAATCTTCCAGCCGCATCCACAGGTGCGTAGATCTCGAGGCCGTATTCCTTTGCGATATGAAAGTCGTCGCCGCCGTGTCCCGGAGCTGTATGCACGCAGCCCGTGCCGGATTTCGCCGCCGTTCCACTCTCGAATCTAACATCAAGCTCGACCTCCGCGTCCGCTTCGCCAAGCGTGACGTGCTCGCCATTCATCAACAGCGACGGCCGGTCGATCCAGGCGTGTCTCGCTTGCATACGGTCCAGTTTCTTGCCCTTGAAACGAGCTAATTCCGTGATCTCGCCAATGCCGCAGGTCTCGGCAAAACTCTTTGCAAGCTCGCTTGCAACGATATAAACCTCGCCTGAATCTGCGGTCTGGACTGCCGAATAATCGAAGTCCGGATGGACCGTGATGCCAAGGTTTGCGGGCAGCGTCCAGGGAGTTGTTGTCCAGATAACGACGAAAACATTCTTGCCCGAAAGGCTCGCGTCGATCTCGGCCGGATCGGTCATCAACGGGAATTTCACATAGACCGATGGCGAAGTGTGATCGTGATATTCAACCTCTGCTTCGGCGAGGGCTGTTTGGTCGTGAATGCACCAATAGACGGGCCGCAGGCCTTTATTCACCCAGCCGCGTTCGAGAAACCTGCCAAAGAGGCGTGCTGTCGCCGATTCGTACTCAGGCGACATCGTCAGATACGGATCCTGCCATTCGCCAAGCACGCCGAGACGCTCAAAATCACGCGTCTGGTTGTTCATCGCCGTCGAAGCGTGTTCGCGGCAGAGTCGCCTGAAGGTCGCTACCGGAAGGTCGCTCTTATTCTTCCCTTTTGCTGCAAGCTTCTTTTCGACGAGAGTTTCGATCGGAAGGCCGTGGCAGTCGTATCCGGGGACGAAAGGCGCGTTGAAGCCCATCATCGAGCGAGATTTTACGACGAAGTCCTTGAGGATCTTGTTAAGTGCAGTTCCAATGTGAATGTCCGCGTTCGCATACGGCGGGCCGTCGTGAATAATGAACTTTTCACTGTGATGGCGCGCTTCGAGAACCTTTTTGTAAAGGGCGGTCTCCTGCCATTTTTTCAATCGGGCAGGCTCCATTTGCCCAAGATTTGCCTTCTGAGCGAAGTCTGTTCTGGGCAGGTTAACGGTTTTCTTAAGATCTAGTTCCTCGGACATAAAAGGGAAATTTTAACATTTGCCGTGCCAAAAATCCCTAAAGAAGCCGGCGAAGCCAACATTTTCCTAATGTTTGCTATGGTGCGGCGGCCTCGACGGTCGCCTTGCGTTCTAGTTTGCCCCATCCGACGACGACGCCCTTGATTGCCATATAGACGGACTTGACCATTACCCAATACATTACCTGCCGATAGCCGAACCGCTGAACGGCGAGCCACCAGAGCAGCCTCTTTTGCTCCTTCTTCTCCATAAGGAAGGCGGCGAGGGCTCCGACCCAGTCAACCGCGAGAAAGAGAGCGTAATAGAAGAGAATGTTGTTCAGATTCGACGAACTATGGGCGTATTCCTGCTGATGCTCAAAATGATTCATCAGAGCTGAAGCGAGCGACCATACGAACATCAGGTCCATAAGCGGCGAGATAAGCGGAAACAAGACTTGAAAGATCCACACGTTCGGCATGGCGATGAAGCCGAGGGTTCCGTAACGCGGATTCAGGAGTGCGTTCTTGTGCTTCCACATACACTGGAGCGTGCCGAATGACCAACGGAAGCGTTGTTTTGCGAGTTCGCGAAGCGTCGCAGGAGCTTCCGTGAATCCGATGGCATTTTCTTCATATCCGATCAGGAGCCCAAGCTTGCGAACCTGTATCGTCAGATCCTGGTCCTCGGCAAGCGTGTCGGAAGAGAAACCGCCGGTCGCCTCCAAGGCGGAGCGTCTCCAGGCACCGACACTGCCGGGAACGACCGTGATGCAATTCAATGAGGCGAATGCACGGCGGTCAAAATTCTGCGACGTTACGTATTCAAGCGCCTGCCATTTTGTAACTAGATTCAGCCGATTGCCGACCTTTGCGTTTCCGGCGACCGCTCCGATCCTCTCGTCCTTAAAACGATGGGCCAATTCGGAAACTGTCGTTGGCGTAAACAGCGTATCGGCATCGAGAGCGATTATGATATCGCCTTTTGCCTGCCGCCAACCGAGGTTCAATGCGGCCGCCTTTCCGCCGTTCTCTTTGGTCAGGATCAGTAATCGGGGCTCGTTTGGAAAAGCATCGGTCGCTGCTTTGAAAGTCGCATCCGTCGAACCGTCATCCACAACGATGATCTCAAGCGACGGATAGTCCGACGCAAGCAGACTCGCAATCGTCTGGCAGACCACCTTTTCTTCGTTGTAGGCGGGAACGATTACTGAGACGAATGGCTCAAAACCTTCGCCAAACCTCTCGCGTTCACGCTTTCGTGAGCGTAGATATTGGGCAAATGCGAGAAGGCCGATTATGAGCATTCTGCCGATGCCAAGAAAAATGCCGATAAGGAATATCCATTTCATCAGCCACGCGGCAACTGCGATCGAATAGAAAACATACGAGTCCGCCTTAGCGTACATCGACTGATCCTGCTGGACGGCCGGCATTACCTGATCTTGAGTAAGGCCGGCAAGGTCGGCGACCGTCGTGAACTGATAGCCTTTCGCCCGCAGTCCTTCGATAATGCCGGGAAGCGCCGCGACCGTTGCAGAGCGGTCTCCGCCAGCATCATGAAGCAGCACGATCGAGCCGCGTTCCTCCGGCGTTGTTATCGCGGCGGCGGAAAAGACCTGGCTAGTTATTTCTTCAGCAGTATGCGGTGTGCCGTCGTCATTGATGAGCTTCCAGTCATCAGGGTCCAAATGGAGTCCAACCGAGATATAGCCGAGTTCCTGAGCCCGAGCCGTTGGTTCCATCTCGTCAGGTGTTCGCGGCTCGGCATCACCAAAATATGGAGCACGAAATAATCTGGTTGACCTGCCTGTGAGAGATTCGATCAGGCGTTGTGTTGTATTGAGTTCCAGAAGAGCGATGCGGTTCGGAACTTCGGCAAGGTTTGCGTGGGTAAAAGAGTGATTGCCGATCTCGTGTCCTTCTGCAACGATACGCTTTACGATCTCAGGATTTTCCTGCCCATTCTCACCAACAATGAAGAAGGTCGCCTTTACGCCCTCTTTCTTTAGAACGTCGAGTATCTTCGGCGTCCAGACCGGATCGGGGCCGTCGTCGAATGTGAGGGCGATCTGCCCCGGCTTGTCGCCGGTGCGGCGAATAACATACGAACTTGGGATCTGCTTGTAAGTCTCCGACGCGATCAGGCCGTCTGACGGTTCGAGCTTTAGATCTCGGGCTCCGTCCTGTGGTTCGGCCATGACCTGGAGGATCTCGCCCGTGCCTGCAAAGGTTACGTCGTAGCCGTACTTTATCGCGTCAAGTCCTGTGGGAGAAAGCTCATCTATCTTCGATCCGAAGACCTTCCAAAGCGACGGGTCTTCGCTGCCCAACCGCCAAAGAGCAAGGCCTGCGACATTGTACGGCCTTGCGATCTTGATCTCGTTATAGGCCGTAACTGCATCAAGGAACCACAAGCTGTGGAATACACCGTCGTCTTCCGTGTATGTGAAGTACGGCGTTCTCGATTCCGCATCGAACTTGATCTCGGACGGGCCGTCCAGAGAATCCTTTGCGGCAAGAAGAGCTTCCTGAACTGAGACGGTTTCCGCCTCCGTGCCTTTGGCTCCCCAGTTATAGCCGTAATTGCCAAAGCAGACGATCGTCTTTTCCGGCGGAAGCTCAGCCATCCGACGCTTGAGGCCGTCCGCAAACCAATCCTGTCCGGCGACAGGGCCGGCCTCACCAGTTGACCAATGCTGATCGTACGCCATCAGCATTACATAGTCGGTTACCGCGGCGTATGACCTGTAATTCCAATCCGGATTGTCGAACGGAACGGCCTGTGCGAGGATCAGGCCCTTCAGCTTCAAGGCCGTGTGCAGCTCGCTGACAAAGATAAATAACGCAGGCTGCAGGTCTTTCGGTACTTCTTCTATGTCAACCGTCAATCCGCCAAAATGGAAACGGTCGATCGTCGAAAGAAGAGTCGCGATCAACTTCTGGCGGGCATCTTCCGTGGCAATTGTTTGCCGCAGCAGATCGGTGTTCCATTGTTCGTTCTTATAGTTCTGGAGCAGCGGAAGTACCGGCAGTTCAGGCTTCTCATTGTGGATGAACTCAAGCGCCTTGTCATCGATATCAAGCGCGAGCGGATCATTCGCGTCGCCCGAAAGCCTTATCCATTCAGGGACCACCCAATCCAATGAGTCGATATTCTGTTTGAGGGATGCAAAGCTCGAGTCATCCCAGTTCACATAAAAGCCGACCGAAAGCGGCTTTCCCGGCGTTGTCGCTCCGGGGATAGTCGCCGGACGAGACGAACTGAGCATATCTCTCAGAGCGGCCTTTTCTCTCCGCAGTTCGACACGATCCTTTTTGGCCTGTTTTACTTTCTCGGTGTCATGCCGAAGCGCCGGATCTCGCGGAGCCGCAGGCTTGTCCGGGATCGCAAGTGCAGTATCTTTGCTATCGGGAAGGACGCTTATCGGTTTAAGCCGGATCTGCGGGAGGAACGGGTTCACGAGAACGCTCACAACAAAAAATGCAAAGAGCACCGTTGTTACGATCGCAAGCGGAATTCCTATCACACCGAACACCTTTCGGCGTCGGCCCTTTTCGTCAAAGAAGACCGAGGGACGGTTAGACGAAGGTTCAGAAGAACTCATATTAGGTGATGTCGGCCGCCGATTGCCCGACGATAACGGTCAGACAAGTAAGACAGGTCGAAAATTCTGGTTTCAATAACACTCAAAACCGCATTGATGCCGCGCCGCGGCTTCCCGTTGTCGGGCAATTTGTATTTTCACTCTTCCTCAAGCGTACAGAGAAGCGGGAATTCCCGTGCGCGTGCAAGATTGCTGGTCTTGTCAGCTTTCATTGTCGCGATCTCGTATGGATAGATGCCTGCAACCCCGACGCCCTCGTTATGAACTTTTAACATTATTGAGATCGACTCGGCCTCGGACCGCGAAAAGACATGCGACAACACAAAAACAACGAATTCCATCGTCGTAAAGTCATCGTTGTGAAGAAGAACCTTGTACAGTTTTGGCTTTTCGAGTTTTGAGACGGTCTCGGACAGAACGTCGGCATCGTCGGCTCGCTCGGGAAAGTCAGGCATAGATTGGATTTAACCACAGATTTGAACATCGTGTGAAGAGATCGCGCCGGCGTAGGCAGATTTTTCCCGTCGATGTCCTGATATTCATAAAAAAAGTGGACGACACGGTCTTTATTTGTTAGATTTCAGATGCGCTGTTGTTTACTAAGTATTCAGTTTCTCTACCTTCCGGGGCACCAGTTCCGGCTATGATTCGTTGTTTGCGGCAAGGTACCGACAATGAAGAAAGCAAAGACCGACGCAGGCTCGACGGCTGAGCTGACCGCTGTGACCCTTACCGGCGAACTTATCGGGCGCAAAACTGCTCCCGTTGCCGGCAAGCCAGTTGTGGATGAGCTGTTCTCCTCGATCGGAAAACATCTGAGGGACGGCCGTTCGTCTGAGGCAGAGTTGCTGGTGCGGAAGACCTTGCCTGCTTATCGATTCTCTCCGGACGAATATGCCAACCTCTTGCGGCTGCTGGCGTTTACGCTGGAGACAGTTGGCAAATACAAGGAATCGCTCGAGGCCGTTCGCCCGTACGACGACCCGCAGAACCTCGCGAATCTATCGAGCGAATCCCAAGTGCGTGTCATCACGCAGCTTGCGATCTCGTTCAGCAATCGCGGGGATTACCCAAAGGCCGTAACGCTCCTCAAAGAGGCGTTGGAAGAGGCAAAGACGAGTTCTCACTCGCATCTTCTCGGCACGATCAACATCGGCCTGTCACGCGTCTATCGAAAGCTCAACGAATTCCCTATCAGCCGCGATTTTGCAGAAAAGGCGTTGGATCAGTTCCGTTCAACCGGCAATTGGCTCGGAATGGCAGAGGCTTACCGGGAGATCGCGAATATTTACAACCAGGAAGGCAACAGCGAAAAGGCGATCGAGAATTTCCAGCTTGGCATCAAGATCATCGGTTCGAATTCCGCACCTTTTATGCTCGGCAAGCTCTACACGGATATGTCCGGAGCTTACTGGTTCCTCCGCAAGCCGAATGACGGCATCGAATGCCTGGAAAAATCTATCGAGTTCTTTGATCAGACCGAGCACGCCCTGAATATGCTGATCGCATATAACAATCTCGGGATCAATCTTACGCTTCTTGGCCAATGGCAGCGAGCCGAAGAAATGATCCGCCGGGCCTTGGATCTCGGCCTTCGCGAAAATTATGCGCACGTTGCGGGCATTTATGATTCGCTGGCGGAACTCTATATTCTCCGAGGCGATATCGATGAGGCTGAGCAGCTTTTACAGAAAGCGGTTCAGATCGCCGAAGAAAGGAATAACCGATGGTACAAGCTCCAGGCGATGCGAAATGTCGCAAGATGTCAGCTGCTGAAAGGCGACGTTGCGGCAGCGATCGTGACCGCAGAAGAAACCATCGAGCAGGCACACGATGCCGGCGATAAGCATTACGCAAATATGGCGGGCATCGTCCTCGCTGAAGGCCTATTACTCGAGGGTGATACGGAAGAGAGCGAGAATTCACTTCGCGAGATCGAAAGCAACGAACCGAGGTCTGACTATTTCGTGCTCGGGAACATCCAGCGGATCCGCGGCCTGTTAGCCCTTGAAAACGATGAGCGTGAGCTTGCAATTCACCATTTCAGCCGTGCCCTGACGACATTCGAGGCGGGTTTTGATCCCTTTCACCAGGCGCGAATGCATTTGCTTCTGGCCGAGAATCTCGGGAGCGATAACATCGTGCGGGCGAGGCGCCACCTTGCCGCAGCGGCCGAGATCTACAAGCAGCTCGGCCTGGACGCAGATCTTCATCGAGTGCAGGAAGCAAACCGGCGCCTTGAAGCGGAATCAAAGGTTCTTCCGAAAAGGCCCGGCGGCGAACGACGTAAGAATGCGGTCATCTCACAGCTCTTGACAGTGCGGCTCGCGGAAGCGACCGCTTCGAGAGAACTTCTGTTTCGCGAGCTTGTTGCCGTTCTACAGCAAGAGAGCAACGCGGATAAGATCGCGATCGCCGAATATAACGAGGCAAAGACGCTAACGCCGTTCATCACGCATGGATTCTCGAGTCAGGAGAGTTTCGACCTGGTGGCAAAACTTGACGCGGCGGTTCGTCGCGACGAACTCAAGGAATTCTCGCGGAGCAGGAATGTGGAGGCCTTCGAGTTAAGGCCAACTGCGGGGCGTCCCGCGTTCCTCCTTCTGAATCCTCGTTCAGGGGCATGCCTGACGGACGGTTCTTCGCTAACGCCACTAATTAGCGTCACTGAGCTTGGCATTGATGTCATAGCTCTTCGGGAACGCGATCGAGCAAAGCCGCAGGACGCGCCAATCGGCATCCAAACATCGAACAACGTGATGCCGGGCTTTATACATTCTTCACCGGGAATGACCGCTCTCGTCGAAGAGATCTACAAGATACGGAACTCAGACGTCACGGTTCTCGTTACCGGCGAATCGGGCACGGGCAAGGAACTTGTTTCGAAAGCGATCCACACGATCTCCAACCGCAAGGATCAGGTCTTCGTTCCGTTCAACTGCACTGCCGTTCCAAAGGAACTGGCGGAGGGAATGCTCTTCGGATACAAAAAGGGCGCGTTCACCGGAGCGATGAGCGACCAGCCCGGTGTTATCAGATCGGCAGACCACGGCACGCTTTTTTTGGATGAGATCGGCGATCTGCCGCTTGATGTCCAGCCAAAGCTGCTCCGATTCCTGCAGGAAGGTGAGGTGCAGCCGCTAGGGGAGAAGAGGCCGATCAAGGTCGACGTTCGCATCATTGCGGCGACCAATATGCCGCTCGAGGAAAAGGTTGCGGATGGAACTTTCCGCGAAGACCTTTATTTTCGGTTGAACGTGATCCGTCTGCGGGTGCCGCCGCTCAGGGACAGGCGCGCCGAGATCCCGTCGATCGTGAATTATCACGTTGCAAAGTACTCCGAGCGATTCAATAAGACCGGCATAACGTTCACGCCCCAAACGATCGATATGCTTATGGTCTCCGATTGGGAAGGCAATGTGCGCGAACTTTGCAACGAAATACAGAGGATCGTTGCAAGGGCCGAATCCAATGACATCATCACGCCCGAGCATTTGTCGCCCGATCTGAAGCGTTCGGCAAAGCCGCTCACCCCTTTTGGCGGCAAGCCTCAGGCCCCGCGGCCGATCGTCTCGTTCAACTCAACGATCTCGCCTTTCGCAAATCTTGGTCAGGGAACGACGTTGGATCAGGCCGTTTCGGAGCTCGAGATGTCGCTCATTCGGGACGCGCTTTCAAGGAATAATTGGAATATTTCGCGCGTCGCCGCAGAGCTTGGCCTTACCCGTCGGGGACTCTACCTAAAACTCGCAAGATACGGCATTGAGAAGGCCGCGTGAGCATCTGACTATCCCGCCGTTGCGTGACTGCGGAGGGACGTCACGATCTCTTTTGTCCGCGAGATCACCGTATCGATCTCATCGGCGGTAGTGTGGCGTCCTAGTGAGAATCTGATCGATCCCATAGCAAATGAAAAAGGCACATGCATCGCCTCGAGCACGGAGCTCGCCGCATGGTCTTTTGTGTGACACGCCGAGCCGGTCGAAACACATATCCCAAGTTCATCAAGGCGGTGCATTATCATCTCGCCATTTGTGTGTTCGAATGAGATATTCGCCGTATTCGGCAGACGTTTGCCCGCTTCCCTCGAGCCGTTTACACGAGTTGAGGGCAGTTCCAAAAGGGCGTTCTCCAAACGATCACGGAGTAAGGCCGTATGACTTGTCGTATCAAGTCCGGCAGCGATATTTGCCGCAACACCGAGGCCTACGATCTGATGCGTTGGTGGTGTGCCTGCCCGGCGGCCCATTTCCTGCCCGCCGCCGATCATGGATGGCGGCAGCTTGACACCATCGCGGATGAACAAGGCACCAACACCTTTCGGGCCATAGAATTTGTGGGCAGAGATCGAGAGCAGATCGACCTCAGTGCCTTTAAGAGAAAATGGGATCTTTCCCGCGGCATTTACCGCGTCAACGTGGAAGACCGCATCACTGGTTTCCTTCACAATTCGAGCGGCCTCGATAACGGGAAAGATCATTCCCGTCTCGTTATTTGCGAGCATCATCGAGACGATCGCGGTCTCCGGCGAAATGCTTCGGCGAAGGTCGTCGAGATCGAGTTCGCCGTTTTCGTCAACATTCAGCCGAGAAACAACCACTTTTCCGTCCGCCTCGAGATTTGAGCAAAGCTTTGCGACGTTCGCATGCTCAACAGGTGTTGTGACAATGTGCCGTCTGCTGCCTGAATTTGCAAGCGTGCCGAGGATCGACCAATTATTCCCTTCGGTTCCGCCTGAGGTGAACACGATCTCATTGGCCGAATCAGCCCCAAGAAACGCCGCCACGGATTCGCGTGCATCCTCGATCGCGGCCGCGGAACGCTGTCCCGCAGAGTGCGCAGATGTCGAGTTTGCAAACTCCTCATTAAAAAATGGCAGCATAGCGGCCAAAACTTCGGGGTCAACTGGCGTGGTTGCGTTATAATCGAGATATATCATAGTAAGCAGGTGCGAGTCGGAGGGGAGCGAACTCTCAATTTATCATTCGGCCCTGTTGGTTTACAATCTTCAACTGCCTTGAACGCCATACTTTCCATAACTGAACCGAACGGCCGTGTATTTGAATACGGCATTGTGCCTAATCGCCAGTTCACGATCGGCCGTGCAAAAGATAACGATATTGTTCTGAATGACCGTCGCGTTTCGCGGCGTCACGCCTATATCGATTCTTCGACCGGCTATCGTCTGATCGATGGCTACATCGAGGATGGACGCCTGATCCGCAGCGTGAATCACGTTTTTGTGAACGGCGCAGCCGCGGTCGAAACTCAACTGGCTGACGGTGACGAGATCACGATAGGCGAATCAAAGCTCGCGTTCCGGTTCGTCGGGCTCGAACGAAAGGCCGCCCCGGTGGAACCGCCTTTGTCGGTTCCAATGCCGTCGCAGTTTGTGGCACCGCCGACGCCGACGGCCTTTAGTTCAGACGCAACGCATGCGGTCGCTCCGGTCGGGATCCGATACGACGACGCACCGCTCGGTCACACGATGATGGAGATCTCGGCCCGCGAGATCATTGGCCGCCAGTCACATCTTTCGGTTGAAACGACGCCGGCAACTGCCGAGGAAATTAAGGCACTTCGAAGAAAGGCCCGCAATCTGGAACTGCTGTATGAAATGAGCAAGACGCTCGGCCGTGTCTTTGACCTCGAAGCGATCTTTGACAAGGCAACGGAGCTCATCTTTCGCGGAACGCCCGCGGACCGCGTCGTTGCCTTGCTCGCGGACGAGACACCTGACGGCAAGATCCTTGAATACAGCCTTGTTCAGGTCGCAGCAAAGGTGCGCGACACCTCGGTCGCGCAATCGAGTGAAAAACTCACCGTAAGCAGAACCATTACGAACAAAGTGATGCACGAGAAGGTGGCATTGCTTTCGCAGGACGCTCGGACAGATGAGATGTTTCGCAATGCCGAGTCGATCGTTTCGCAGGGCGTACGCTCGACCATCTGCGCGCCGCTCATCACAGAATCAAATGTTCACGGCGTGCTTTATGCCGACCGTCTTGATCCGTTCGCGGCGTTTTCGCCCGATCATCTCGAACTCATCAGCGCCGTCGCCGCGCAGACCGCCGTTACCGTCGAAACGGTCAAATCCCACAAACGGCTTGCCCGTGAGGAAGTTGCTCGTGCAAACTACGGCCGCTTTATGCCCGAATACGTCGTCCGACAGCTTCTGAACGACCCACAAAGCTTTCGGCTTGGCGGTGTGAATCAACTGGTGACCGTTCTTTTTGCGGACATTCGCGGATTTACGGCCCTTTCGGAGCGTGAAAAACCGGAGCGGATCGTGAACCTGCTCAATCGCTATTTCTCCGCGATGTCAGAGGTGATCTTTGCCCACGGCGGAACGCTCGATAAATATATCGGTGACGGCCTGATGGCGCTTTTTGGTGCTCCGACGGCAACACCTGTCGATGCCGTCAATGCTGTGAAGGCCGCCGTTGCTATGCAGAAGCGGACGATACAGCTTAATGCCGAGAACCAGGCAGAGGGCTTTCCATCGATATCGATCGGCATCGGCCTGCATACGGGCGAGGCGACGGTCGGATACGTCGGCTCGGATAAACGCTCGGAATACACAGCGATCGGCGATACAGTGAATCTTGCCGCAAGGCTCGAATCGAACTCAACGGGCGGCCAGATACTATTGAGCCACGCATCTGCCGCGGCGGCCGGCGGCGTTTTTCCGGTCATTCCCCGCGAACCTCTGATCGTAAAGAATCGCGTTCAACCTGTTGAATTATTTGAGCTTCGATGGAGTTAAATTTTTCTGTTCTCTACGGGCCAAAGATATTATAATTGACCTAACAGGACCAAAATCTAAAGAATTCAGCAGTACCCTATGCTTTCGTCACTAAAAAAGCTTGTTACCGATTCGATGGCCATCGATCTCGGGACGGCAAACAGCCTGATCGCCGTTAAAGGCCGTGGTGTTGTCGTTGATGAACCTTCTCTTGTTGCCATTAACGAGAGGACCGAAGAGATCGTTGCTTTCGGCCAGGAAGCCGCCGATATGAGCGGCCGAGAAGGCCGCGACATCACCGTTATCGCACCGCTGACCGGCGGCGTCGTCGGTGATTTCGAACGGACGAAAAAGATGCTTGCGCACTTTGTAAAGAAGGCCAAGACCGGCGGCTCGAATATCTCGATCTCCGCGATAATGAGCATGGTGTCGGACGTTACACAGGTCGAGCAGCGAGCGCTTCACAATGCGGCGGATGATGCCGGCATCGGTAAGGTATTTATGGTCGAGGAAGGCCTGGCAGCCGCCTTCGGCGCAGGTGTTCTGCCGTCAGATAAACGTGCGTCCGCGATAGTTGATTTCGGTGCGGGCACGACGACCATTGCGGTCGTCGCAAAAGGCTCTGTTGTACATTCGAGCTCCGAACGGTTCGGCAGCAATTCGATCTCCGAAGGCATCGCTACGCACCTACGACGCCATCGCGGCATTCAGGTCGGCGTCGAGACGACCGAGATGCTGAAAACATCGTTCGTTTCGACCTATCTGCCGGACGATATAAGCAAGACGACCGAAGTGCGCGGACGCGATATTCAGACGGGCAGCCCGGCGGCGGTCGAGGTTACGACCGGCGAGCTTTATCCCGTCGTTGAAGGCATCGTGAGACGCGCCGCCCAGCTCGTAAAAGACACGCTCACCGAACTGCGGCCCGAGGTCGCCGCTGATATCTATGATCGCGGTGTGATCCTTACAGGCGGCGGTGCCCTTCTCGAAGGCATCGAGCCATATATGCGGAATTACATCAATCTTGCCGTCACGATCGCCGACGAACCGCGTTTCGCCGTCGTCAACGGACTTGTCAAGATGTTCGATGATGAGAAACTGCTCGAACGCGTCTCGCGCAACGACCTTAACTTCCTGCAGAACGCCGAAGTGACGTTCGAGGTTTAGTTCAACGCTATATCACCGATCCATTTCAAATTGCCGGCGAGCTCTGTGTCCTTAAGTGCGTTATAGAAGCGTTCGTCGGCCGTCACCATCTCACACGAGAGCGAGACCGCAAGCGCGAGGTAGATCCAATCGTAAACGGTTTGCCCGGTCGAGCTTGCGCCGAGAAATGCCGATCGCAGCAGCCTGCGATGGCTGTGAATCGTTAGCGTGGACCTTTGATGAACTTCAACGATCTCATTGCCCTCCGAAGAGGTCAGTTCACCGCGACGAACTTTCTTCCAGATAATATTTGCAAACTCCGGTAGTAAAAGTTCCGGTACGTGCAGTCGATTCGCGGTTGAAAGCAGGCAAGAGGCCTCGCGCTCAAAGATCTCGGGAATATACCATTTCACTGCGACGCTTGCGTCGATGACATATCTCACCGGTCGCGATCCTCGCGCAAGATGTCGGCGCTGTCTGAAAACGAACGGCCGGTCCGGCGAAGGCTCTCTTTTATCCTCTCGGCCGTCGCTTTGTCGGACAGTGTAGTTTCGTTTGCGATAGAACGAAACACTTCCGTGAGCTCACCTTGCAGCGAACGCTGGTTCTGCCTGGCCCTCGCTTTCAGCTTCACCAAGATCTTTGCATCAACTTTCCTTACTAGTATATCGGGCATAGCTGTCACTTGCTATCAGAATGATAGCACATATTGATACCGATCTGTGCAAGCGGTCAAATTGTACAAGGAATGTTCGATTGGAATTAGGGGACGTTTGAGGGGTGGTGCCGGAGGTCGGACTCGAACCGACATGGGCGTTAAGCCCGCCAGATTTTGAGTCTGGTGCGTATACCAATTTCGCCACTCCGGCAAAGGAGTGCTGGATTGCCTTCACAACTCTGCTCGCTCGTAAAACCAGCGGCAAAAGTGCGAACTAAAATAATAGACTCGGCTGTTCCGGATGGTCAACTTCGTCCGGCGAAGAATCGTCCGTGGGAGTCGCCGCGACCTCGGAACGGAGCTTTGGCGGCTCAGCGACCTCCTTGGCGTGCGTGACTTCGTTTGGGAGAGGCTGCAGCATCGGCCTTAGCTCTTCAAAAGGTGTTTTTGGGTCGAGCCAGCGGTC
This sequence comes from Acidobacteriota bacterium, assembly GCA_019639195.1. GTDB lineage: Bacteria > Acidobacteriota > Blastocatellia > Pyrinomonadales > Pyrinomonadaceae > OLB17. The sequence goes on from JAHBSI010000001.1 coordinate 873,741, forward strand.
ATAATCCTCAATGCGAATGACGACGGCTTGGCGCTGTTTCGTATTGTGGATCTCACGGAAGACGTCGTTCGGCGTGGTCGTCAAGATAGCGGTCGAGCGCCGCGTCTCGCCCTTTATTTCACAATCCCTCGCTATACCGGCGAGTGCAAAGAGCGGCGTGTCAAAGGCGATCTCGTAACGAGCCTTCGAACCGTTCGCACGGAGTTGCCATTCGTAGATCGCGGTTGCCGGGATAAGCACTCGGTCATTCTTGAACGCGTCGCGAAACATTGAGACCTTCGTTATCGTCTCGCTGCGTGCATTGATCGCGTTCGTTACTTTTCCGTCAAATGTGCGGTCGCGGATCGTCCACCAGAGGTCTTCCGGTATGTGGTGTTTGTTGATCGCGAGAATCGGCTCACCCGGGAAGACCTCTCGGTCGAAGCGGTACCCATGTTCATCGAAATATTCGAGCCCGTCAACGAGCTCGAAATGTTGAATGATCTCGGCACTCAGTGCCTTGAGGAGATAACGTCCGCACACAGTTCGATCCTAGCTCTCGCTTACCTTCAACACGGCGAGAAACGCCTCTTGCGGGATCTCGACGCGGCCGACCTTCTTCATTCGGCGTTTGCCTTCTTTCTGCTTTTCGAGGAGTTTTCGCTTACGCGAAATGTCGCCGCCGTAGCATTTAGCGATGACATTCTTGCCCATTGATTTCACGGTCTCGCGAGCAATAACCTTGTTGCCGATCGCGGCCTGAATTGGCACTTCGAAAAGCTGTCGCGGGATGAGCTCCTTCATCTTTGCCGCAAGGAGCCGGCCTTTCGCCGCCGCGGTATCGCTGTGCATAATGAGCGAAAGTGCATCTACAGGCTCTCCCGCGACGAGAATATCGAGCTTTACCAGTTTGCTCTCCTTGTAGCCCGACAGATGATAGTCGAGCGAAGCGTACCCACGAGAAACGCTCTTCAAACGGTCATAAAAATCAAGCACGATCTCATTTAACGGCAGTTCATAAACGAGCATTACGCGGTCTTTTGTTACGTACTCGAACTTCCGCTGCACGCCGCGTTTTTCATCAAGCAGCGGCAGAATTCCCCCAAGGAACGTGTCATTGGTGAGGATCGTGGCTTCGATCACCGGTTCTTCGATCTTTGTGGTGCGGCCGGGATCCGGCATCTGCGATGGCGAATCGATCTCGTGCACTACGCCGTCTGTTGTCGTAACCCGATAACGCACGCCCGGAGCCGTCGTGATCAGATCGAGATTAAATTCCCGTTCAAGACGCTCCTGTATGATCTCCATATGCAGGAGGCCGAGGAATCCGCATCGAAAGCCGAATCCCAACGCAGTTGAGCTTTCCGGTTCGTAGAAGAAGGACGCGTCGTTAAGCCGGAGCTTGTCCATCGCGTCGCGCAGATCTTCGTATTGTGCAGACTCCGTTGGATAAAGCCCGGCGAAGACCATCGGTTTAACTTCCTGAAAGCCCGGGAATGGCTCCTTGGTGGGCTTTGCAGCGTCGGTGATCGTATCGCCGATCTGAACATCTGCGACCGTCTTGATCGAGGCAGTCAAAAAGCCGACCTCGCCGGGCCCGAGTTCCGCGATCGGCGTTGGCCGCGGACGGTTAACTCCAATCGTCTCAATAAGATACTCGCGTCCGGTATTAAAGAATCTGATCTTTGTTCCCTTTTTGAGCGTCCCGTCGATCACGCGGAAAAGGACAATGACGCCTCGGTAGGAATCGTACCAACTGTCGAAGATCAGAGCCTTTAGCGGTGCATTCGGATCACCTTTTGGCGGAGGAATATCGCGAATGATCTCCTCGAGAATGTCATCAACGCCGACGCCTGTTTTTGCCGATGCGAGAACCGTATGCGAGGTGTCGAGGCCGATGATCGTCTCGATCTGCTCTTTTATCCTTTCGGGTTCGGCGGAAGGCAGGTCGATCTTGTTCAGGACGGGAACCAGTTCAAGGTCATTTTCGATCGCAAGATACGTGTTTGCAAGGGTTTGAGCCTCAACGCCCTGCGAAGCATCAACCACAAGCAATGCTCCTTCACATGCCGATAGCGAACGCGAAACTTCGTAAGTAAAATCGACGTGTCCGGGCGTATCGATCAGGTTCAGGACGTAGTCTTTGCCGTCTTTCGCCTTGTAATCCAAACGGACGGCGTGTGCCTTGATCGTGATGCCGCGTTCGCGTTCGAGGTCCATATTGTCTAGCAACTGGTCCTCCATCTCACGCTCGGCCACGGCACCGGTCAATTGGAGAATGCGGTCGGCAAGCGTAGATTTCCCATGGTCGATATGGGCGATGATAGAAAAGTTGCGAATACGCGAAAGATCCATTGCTAGAGCGCGAGACAAACGAGCATTGTAGCAAATTGCTCGCAAAACTCCCGTCGAGAACGGCGTCAGGCCACGCCCGCAAAAATAAAATTGCCCTGAAACTTTTGTTTTTGTTATAGTTATGGTCAAAGACGGTATAATTAGGAGTGCCGACTGTCTAGCGAGCGGTCGGAGATAGAGGAGAAACGATGAGACAAGAATACGAAAGAGAAGGCACAAGCGCTTCGACAAAATTGACGTATCTTTTGGTTGGCGGCGGCATTGGGGCGATACTTGCCCTGCTTTTTGCTCCGAAATCGGGCGAAGAACTCCGCGGAGACATCGCCGACGCGACCCGCAAAGGTATCGAAAAGAGCAAAGAGGCGGCTACGCAACTTCAAGCAAAGGCCGGCGAATATTACGAGACAGCTTCGGAGAAGGCTGGCGACATTTATCACGCCGCACAGGAAAAAGCGGGAGAGCTCGGCGATAAGGCAAAAGCAGCCGCGGCCCGCACGACAAATCCGTTTACGGCAGCGATCGAAGCGGGAAAGGATGCTTATACGGCTGAAAAACGCCGCGGCGAGGCCAACGCAATTACCGAAGGCCGTGCAAGCTATCCGGTAGATAAGAAGGAAGACGGTAAGTAATGAACCCCTCTGAGCCGCAATTTTGGATGATGGTGGCTTCCATCGTCATCGCCATCTGCTTTATTGTGATGGCGGTTGCTCTGATCTGGATCGCGACGATCGTACGCAAGGTCGTCGCGACGGTCCGACGGGTCGAGGAAAGGGTCGATCCTTTGATAACAAAGGTCGATGCCATCGGCGCGCAAGGCAAAGAGATCTCTGTCCACTTTAACGATGTATCAGCGAACCTGTCGGTCGCGACGCGTCACCTTGCGGAATCGACCGAACTCATAAAGGAAGAGGTCGCTGAGCTGAAGGTCCTCGTAAGCGACACGGCCCTGACGGCAAAAGACAAGGTCGCTCTGGTCAGCCGAACCATTGACGATACACAGCTAAAGGTGATGGATACGACCGAGTTCGTACAGCAGAAGATCGTCGTTCCGGCCCGTGAGGTCGCCGCCATAATGGCCGGTGTCCGTAAGGGGCTGGAGGTTCTTTTTGCTCCCGCACCAAAGCAGATAGACAGTGTTTACGTCGAGGACGAGATGTTCATTGGCTAGCTCGGCTCTCCTGCCTTGTTGATAACTCTCCACCAAAGGCTTTCTAAGTTCTCGGGAATGCGGCTGTAAATGTTGACACAGAGGAGTTATGTGTCCCGGGAGACTTTGGGATAATACGCAAGACTGAGACGAAAAAGGCCGTCGAACGAGAAGTTCAACGGCCGTTTCGATCAAAGTGATTTGATGGCGGAGACGACAGGATTCGAACCTGTGGTACCCTTTTGGAGTACAACGATTTAGCAAACCGCCGCTTTCAGCCACTCAGCCACGTCTCCTAGATGAGTGCAAAAGACAGTATCCAATTCTAGCGTCGGGGCAAACTTTGTCAAGGTTCACGGCATCAAATGCTTACTGAGATGCCCTTTCGGCAGCTTGACAGGCTTTTTACAAGCGAACACAATACCTGATTGCGTGGGAAGTTTTGTCTTTTATGATAAATCTTCGACATTCCATTAAGATCGCCCTCCCGCTGCTGGCTTTCGTCAGCACTTTTGTGATGGCCGGTTTTGCTGCGCCCAGCACGGGCGATGGAAAGACGACAACTCAGTCTGACATCAATGGAATGACGACGCTTGCGACGATCCGCGGCGTGGTCAAGGATGAATTCGGCAGCCCGATCGCGGATGCGACCGTTGCGATCTTTCGGCTTGGGACGAACAAGCTTCTGAAGCAGGTCGATACTGCGGCAAACGGTTCGTATTCGTTAAAGCTCTGGCCCGGCACTTACACGATCCTTGCCGTTGCTGAAGGCTTCAACCCGACGACTCTCGACAGCGTCAAAGTAGCCTCGTCGGCCGACATCAATTACGCATTCAAGTTAGTAAAAGCGGGAGCCGGAAACACTCTTCCCGAAAAACGAGCGGACCGCAACAGTTCGAAATGGCGGATCAGAGGTGCGACCCTCGGGCGCTCTATTTACCAAAATCAGGATGGTGACGCGCCGGTCGAGGAGAAGATGGAGACCGCCGAGGCCGTTGCCGACGAACGAAAGACAGGTGTTCGTCCGACGGGCGTCGTCGAAACATATTTTGCCTCGGACAAAAGAGGCGCCTATACGGGCGTTAACTTTGCGACTCTCCTGCCTGTGAACTCACGCACCGACGTCGTCGTTGCCGGCCAGTTTTCGCCGGGTTCGCGAACGGCAAAACGGATCGAGTCGATACTGCGTTTCAAGGCAAATGCACGTCATCAGTTCTCCGTAAAGGGTTCTGCTGCTTCTCTTGGCCGCGTCCGGCTCAACGGACAAGACCGAGCTCTCGGACAGTATTCTTTGTCAGGCTTTGACGAATGGAAGGTCCGCGACGACCTTATCCTTGTTTTGGGCTTTGACTATTCGACCTTCGCCGGTGCCGGGAGCGATTCGTCGCTGATGCCGAGGGTTGGCCTTCAGCTTGACGTTGATTCGAAGACACGCCTGCGTGCCGGATTTACTTCGTCAACGGATGAGAGGGCATGGGCCAACGTCGCGCATTTTGAAGGATTTTCCGTCCCTTTTACTGAACCGGTATCGGTTGACGACATTGTCGTTGAGAAGAATTCGCCGAAGATGAACCGTTCGGCAAGGCTCGAATTTGGTGTCGAGCGGGTGCTTGATAATGCGTCGAGCATCGAGGCGACGGTATTTGGCGATACGTCATTTTCTCGCGGCGTTGGGCTTGCGAGGATGCCTTTTACGGCACTTGATGACAGCGAGTTTGACAGTTTTGTCTCGAACCAGCGTGGACGTGCCGCCGGCATTCGCGTGGTTTATTCGCGGAGGCTCTCGTCGATGCTGAGGACTTCGGCCGGATATTCTTTTGGCGCCGGTCAGAGCCTGTCGCCAAATGCGATCTCCGATCCATCGAGAGTTTTTGACAACGGCCTTTTCCAGACGCTCTTCGCTGAGCTGACCGCTGACCTCAATAGCGGTACGCGGATTCAGGCGATCTACCGCCTTTCGCCGGATGCGACGATCTTTGCGATCGATCCTTTCAAAGGACGGCTTGCGATCTACGATCCGGGCCTTAGCGTGTTGGTCACGCAGCCGCTGCCGCGGTTCGGGCTGCCTTTGCGTGCAAAGGCGATCATTGATGCCCGAAATCTTTTTGACGCTCAGACCTCACTCGCGACAGGCGAAGGCCGCCTTGTCCTCGATGGCCACGGCCGACTTATTCGCGGCGGCATCATGGTGAGGTTCTAGCGGGTCGGTCGGTTCGCAATAAGTCGAAAACCCTGATCCGCGGCGTGGGCTGTTTATTCACCGGCCGGTTTCGTCGTCCGAAATTTCGGATTTTTGCCCATTTTCTTAGATTTTTGACTCAAGAAGCCTTGTGACATCGAGATATGCACGCGCAGAATCGCGATATTCCAAGCCTTCCGCGCACTCCGACGGTTGAGGTGCCTTCGGAACACATTTTGCGTTTGAAAAACATCGGTGAGGTGTATTGACCGCCAGTGAAAGGCAAGTTTCTGACCAGTTGGAGCTTAATGTGGCTTGTCGCCGCGGTCTTGCTTGCGTCAGGAACGGCTCTGAACCTCTCTCAGCGAGCGTTTCACAAGCTGCCTCCCACCGACGGCATTCAATGGGTGCATCGTTCTGACGGGGTATATGCCGAACGTGTCTTTCCGGGTTTTGCCGGTGCAAGAGCCGGTATCGCAAGAGGCGATAAACTTGTCGGTGTTCGTCTGAACGAGAGCGACCCTTTCGAAGAGGTCACTTCGCTAGCGGGTGTCCAGATATACCTCGACGCGGCCGGTGTCGGCGGCCATCTTACTTACCAGTATTTCCGTCCAAGCTACACATTCACGAAAGAGCCGTATTTTGCGGACCTGATGAATATCGACAGCGTGCCGCGCTGGACCCCTTCGATCATCTTCCTCTCGATCGTCGGGCTGATCTGGCTCGCGGTTGGCGGTTTCGTGCTGTTCAAACAAGGCAGTTCATCGCCATTTGTGCTCCATTTTGCGTGGGTATGTCTTGCGGCATTCGTTTTTCACACATATCGCTCGGTTGGCTCGGGGCAGGACCTTGATCTCGCGATCGAACTGGTTGACAGCATCGCGTTCGCCTTTTTCGCACCACTATTTCTGCATTTTTGCTCGCGATATCCCGTGCGTGTACGTGTGCTTGATGAACATCGCTGGCCGACCTACTTGATCTATCTGCCGGCGACCTTACTTTCGGTATTTCTTCTAGTTATCTCAGTCATTCCCGCTCTTTTCCCGGAGTCAGGATTTGCCGAATTTGTGGCTCGCGTCGGTGACTCGATCGGGATCTTTTCGCTCCTGAATCAAATACTGCTTTATCATTTTATCGCGGGCATCTCGGGCGGTGCGTTGTTCCTGATCTGGAGGTTCATCAAGAATCACCAGACGATCGTTCGTCAACGCTTGAAGTGGGCGATCTGGGGAACGATCGCGGCGGTCGCACCGATCCTGCTGATCGAGGTTGCGGTTCGATTCGGTATGCCGATCGGGCCGGATGATATTTCGGCAAGTGCAGTGCGGACGCTGCCGCTTGCTTTGATACCGCTCAGTTTCGGGCATTCGGTCGTTCGTTATCGCTTGATGGACGTGGATGTCGTTGTCCGCCGAGCACTCGTCTATGCTTTGACGACGCTCGCGATCGCGATGATGATCGGTACGGTCGCCCTCGGCCTTGTATTCCTTGCGGTCGGTGAAAATCTTTCGACCACTGAGATCACGCTCCGGGCCGTGATCGCGATCGTTGCGATGGCCGCGATCGTCCTGCTGAGCGAACCGCTGAAGAAATTCTTACAGGAACGAGCAGACCGATTCTTCTATGGCGAACGCTACGATATGCGTCAGGGCCTCGTTGATTTCGGTAAAACGATATCGGCAACGACGAGCCTCGATCCTCTCCTTAATTCGCTTGTCGAACGTCTTAAACAGGTACTGAATGTCGAAAAGGTCGCGATCTTCCTCGAAGATCCGACGGCTGAGTCGCACTATCGCGTTGCTCGCTCGTCGGGCCTGAGTGCAAAGTATCGTATCCCAGCGGATTTCCGCACGATGATCCGCCAGCGTGCCGCAGGACGCGGTATCGTCCGTGCGGACGAGATCGAATCGCCCGAATCCGACAATGGAGCTCTTTCGCAGGTCGAAGGTGTTCGCAAGGAGCTGCATTACTTCGTTCCGTGTGTTGCCCGCGGCAAGATGGTCTCGGTCATTGGCCTGGGACGAGCCAATGATGGGTCGCTGCTCTCGAGTGAAGACCTCGAGATCCTGAAGACCGTGTCCGGTTACGTTGCGGTCGCGGTTGAGAACAGCCGGCTTTACGAAGAGCAGCAGCGGCACACCGAAGAGCTTGCGATACTCAAAGAATTCAATGAGTCGATCGTTGAATCCGTGAACGTCGGGCTTCTCGCCGTTGATGAAGAGGGCCGCATCATTCGCTGCAACTCGCCTTTCGAAACGATGATGGGCCTCGAGCGTGACTCGGTCGTCGGAAATACGGTCGATCAGGTGTTTGACGAGAGTTTTGCACGCAATCTCGACAGCATTCTCGGCAAATCCCGCTGGCATCTGACCGAAGTGCGAAATGCCTACAAGATGCACGCATTCGATGCGGCCGGGCGTTCTCTGATGCTGAACGTTGCGGTCGCACCATTACGGTCGGTCTCGAATCAGCAAACAGGTGCGATCCTCGTTCTTGAGAACGTCACGGGCCGCGTAAAGCTCGAAGAAACGCTTCAACAGAGCGAAAAGCTATCAAGCATAGGCTTGCTGGCCGCGGGCGTCGCACACGAGGTCAATACGCCGTTAACGGGCGTTTCCAGCTACACGCAGATGCTGCTAGGAATGATCCCTGAGACGGACCCGAAACACGCACTTCTTGAAAAGATGCAGCGGCAGACCGAACGCGCATCGAACATTGTTGGAAACCTGCTGAACTTCTCACGTACCGGGAATTCGACGGACTTTGTCGATCTTGATCTCAATAAGCTTCTGAACGACACTCTGCAGCTTCTAGAACCTCAGCTTCGCAAGTCGAATGTCGCGATCGTCAAGGAATACACCGAGCCGCTTTCTGCCGTGCATGCAAACAGCGGCAAGCTCCAACAGGTGTTCACGAACTTGATCCTAAATGCCCGCGACGCAATGCAGACCGGCGGCACGATCAAGTTACGCACGCTTGTCCGAGGCGATGATCAGGTCGTTGTCGAGGTTTCGGATACGGGCGAAGGCATTCCGACAGAGAATTTGACCAAGATCTTCGATCCGTTCTTCACCACGAAAGGCGTCGGCAACGGCACCGGGCTGGGGCTCGCGGTAACATACGGCATTGTGCAGGAGCACAGCGGTTCCATTGAGGCATTCAGTGAGAACGGCGATGGATCTACCTTCAGGATCGTGCTCCCGGCCGCCCATGCCGTTCGCAGACGAGCTGTCAGCTAGGCAATTACTTCGTCCGCCCTTCTGATCAAATAGTACATTGCAGCAAAAAAGGCGGCGAGCATTATCGCCGACGCGGTCCAGAACGTCCGTTGGATCGTAGAATCATCCACCTGTCCAAGCGAATTGTTAAGCAAGAATCCGGCGGCAACTGGAGCGATCGCCCGTGCGAGGCTTGCTCCGGACTGCATTATCCCGAGAGCTTTGCCCTGTTCATGTTCCGGTGCGTTCTTTGACGCAAGGCTCGTAAGCGCGGGCGATGCGATGGAATTCCCGATCGAAAAGAACGTGATGCCCACAAGCAGAGCAATGAGCCCGCCTGTTGCCGGCCCAACAAATGGCACGGCAAACAAACTGACCGTCAAAAGAACGGTGCCCGCGATCGTTAGTTTCGGTTCACCGAACGTTTTCGCAAGGCGTGCAAAGACGCCGCCCTGCAGGCCGACGGCCAGTGCCCCAATGAATAAAAAGAGCCAGCCGTTCGCGTGAGCGTCGTAGCCAAAACGAGCCTCGGTGTAGAGCACAAAGGCCGTCGTCATCACCGTAAACCCAACCGTTATCAGGAAGTAGATGACCGTGATCCCGCGGAAACTGATGTCCTTGAGCGAATGGAAGATCACGGCAAAACGATTAAGTTCACGCGGCTGGCTTCTTGCCTTCGATACGTCGAGCGATTCGGGAAGGAAGAAATACACGGCCAGAGCATTCACGAGAGCCATTCCCGCGGCAAAAAGAAACGGAACATGCGGCCCGAATGTTGAAAGTATCCCGCCAAGGGCCGGGCCGAGTACGAACCCGATGCCAAAAGCGGCGCCTATCAAGCCCATCCCTCGAGCTCGATTCTCCCGCGATGTGACGTCGGCAATGTATGCCTGAGCGGTCGAGATGTTTCCGCCGGTTATACCGTCGAGAATGCGCCCGGCATAGACCATCCAAAGTGTGGTCGCAAGGCCGACGACCACAAAACCGACAGCCGTTCCAAGCAGACTTACGAACAGGATCATTCGCCGACCATATCGATCGGAGACGGCTCCGAAGATGGGTGCGAAAATGAACTGCATTATCGAGTAAGACGCGACGATCAGGCCGTAATCAAGCGGCGTTCCCTTAAAGAGATCGCCGTCAACGTAATACGGCAGTACCGGGATCACGATACCGAATCCGATAAGGTCAACGACGACCGTCAGAAAGATGATCAGTATCGGTTTCGTGAGGAATTTGTCTGACCCGGCCTTTTCCGGCTGGATCCCGGCATCTTTTGTCATTCGAGAAAGTGTTTTGCCCGCGGCCACGCAAAACCTTAAGACGGCAAGCTGACCATTTCGGGCTGATTATTGTAAACTACACAAATTACATTAGCACCCAAAATGGATCTTCGAAGAATCATGGCGCAAAAATTCAAACAAGCGACACTCGCGATCATTGCTCTCTCGTTAACAATTCTCTTTATGCAGAACGATGTCACCGCACAAAAAAAGCGGACCAAGGGCAAGGAAAAGCCCGAAGCGACGGCCCCTGCGGCCGCTCCGCCGGAAATAGCCTTCACCGTCGGAATGTCGAAACCCTGGACGCACTTGCTTGAAGTTCAGGTGAGCGTCAAATGGGATTCGATGCCCGATGCTCTTGAACTGAAAATGCCCGTCTGGACGCCGGGAAGCTATCTGATCCGCGAATATGCGCGGCACGTGCAGGATTTCGACGTAAAGAACAGTTCCGGTGCGGACTTGTCCTGGCAGAAGACATCGAAGAACACCTGGACCATCAAGACCGGCGGAGCGAAAGAGGTAAAGGCGACCTATCGCGTCTATTCGAACGAGCTTACTGTTCGCACGAATGAGGTGAATAGCGAACATGCGTTCTGGAACAATGCGGCAACGCTGATGTTCGTCAAAGGCCAGCTTGCAGCACCATCGACCGTTACGGTGAATCCATACGGTGATTGGAAGATCGCGACCGGATTGCCGCAGCTGCCCGGTTCGGCGAACACGTTCAAGGCGCCGAATTTCGATGTTCTGTTCGATTCTCCTTTTGAGGTCAGCAATTTTACCGAATTCGACTTCACGGTGCAGGGCAAACCGCACAGGCTTGTTTTCAGCGGTGAAGGAAACTATGACGGGCCGGCGATCGCTGCCGAGGTGGCAAAGATCGTCGAGCAGGCCTACAACATTTTTGGCGAGCTTCCGTACGAGAACTACACGTTCATCGTGAATCTCCGGGGCGGCGGCGGCCTGGAGCATTTGAACTCGACGGCGCTGCAGTTCAACCGCTGGGGATTCAAGCCGCAGGCCCGTCTGACGGGCTTCCTCGGCCTTGTTGCACACGAATATTTTCACGCATTCAACGTCAAGCGAATTCGGCCGGATGCCCTCGGGCCGTTCGATTACGAGAATGAGAATTACACGCGTCTCCTTTGGGTCGCAGAGGGCGGAACCGAATATTACTCCGGCCTGCTGCTGCTACGGGCCGGGCTTCTATCTCCGCAGGAATATCTCGCAGGAAAGGCCGACGCGATCCAACGTCTCGAGCAGATCCCCGGCAGGTTTGAGCAGAGCCTTGAGGATTCGAGCTTTGACGCGTGGATCAAATACTATCGTCAGGACGAGAACTCGGTAAATACGCAGATCTCTTACTATGACAAGGGCGAGCTCGTAAATATGATGCTCGATCTTAAGATCCGCGAAGCGAGCAAGGGCACGAAGTCGCTGGATGACGTTATGCGGGCCCTTTACAACGATTTTTATAAAAAGGGCAAGAATTACACGCCGGCCGACTACCAGCATCTGGCTGAGGCTGCGGCCGGAGTTTCGCTCGAGGATTTCTTCTCGAAGTATGTTCGCGGCACGGCAGAGGTCGATTGGAATTCGTTCCTAAACGGCATTGGGCTAAATCTGATGACGAGCGGCGGCGGCAAGCCGTACCTTGGCGCGATGCTGACAGAGGCGAACGGCAACCTGACCGTCAGGGCCGTCCCCGCAGGATCGCCTGCGTACGAACAGGGCCTAAACACCGGCGATCAGATCGTTGCGGTTGACGGCTATCGAGCATCGAATTCGTTCCTTTCGACCTGGATGGCGAACAAGAAGGTCGGCGATAAGATCAAGCTTACGATCTTTCGGTTCGATAAGCTGCGGGATATCGACATCACGCTTGGTGCAGACCCGCAGAAGATGTACAGCATTTCGTCCGCTGCAACACCGTCCGCTGAGCAGGAAACGCTCGAGAGGCAATATCTGAATGCGGGCAATTGATCCTCGGTCGTTAGGGAGATATACGCGCGTCGTCCTGGTCGCTTCTGCCGCGATCATGGCGGCGTGCGGCGGACCGGTAGCAAAAAATGGCCCCGCGGCATCGCCTATCGCGGATCTACCGGCGGTGAGGCTGAACTATCGATACGAGGCAGACGTTCCCGCACCACAGCTTCCAGTCAATACCGCAGAGGAAAAGAATGCGGCAGTGCAGGCCGATTTTGACCAGAATCGGCCGCAGGAATTCCTCGACCGTACGATCACATCGCCGGACAAAAAGCATGTTCTCGCGGTCTATCGTGCTGCGGCTGACCGAACGGCTGAATACCGGCTCGATGCCTATACGCCGGACGGGAAGCTGGAAAGGAAGATCTCGTCGGATTCGATGGCGGTGCATTTTCCTGACGCGATCTCCTGGGCGCCTAATTCGACAAAAGCCGCGTTTGTCGCAATGACGCGAAGTGTGGCTCCAACTCCTACACCGTCGCCAGGTGCATCTCCCGGCCCCGCAAAGTCAACGCATGCTGACCCAACTCCAACGGTGTCACCCGAAGCGACTCCTGAACCGACTCCATCGCCGGAAGGCCAGCCCGCGGCCGGTGCGACACCGGAAGCACCAAAAGGGATCTTAACGTTTGGGACCGAGCAGATATACATTTGCGATGCCGACGGAACCGGCGTCAAGCCGATCACGCAGACCGAAGGGCTGATCTATTTCTATTACGATTGGGCACCCGACAGTTCAATGGTCGCGGCCCTGGCCGTTACAGCGCGCGAATGGGAGTATTTCGACGGGCTCGCCGCGATGAAAGGTGAATCGTGGACGCCGGTGGGCCGTCTTCGTGTTGTCGAAACTAATGGCCGAGAACGCCGACTCGATGACAACCTGACCGCCGTGCGGCCGGTCTTCTCGCCGGATTCGACCAAGGTCGCGACGGCGTTTGATACACAGATACGGATATACGATACGGTCGGGACGACACCGACTCAGGCGGCAATTCCTCTAAGGAATCAGCTGCTACTTTCATCGCAGGCATTTGACCGCGAACAGCAATTAAAGCTGCAGGGACAAGATACGAACACGAATGCGAACGTCAATGCTGCTCCAACGCCTACGCCGGACCTTTCGACGACAACGCTGCCCGACCCGAAGACCCTTGTGTCGTTCAACCCGGTCGTGCAGGTCGAATGGCCGCAGCCGGAACTAATTTACTTTCGGACGGCATTTGTAAAGCGGATGCAGAATGATGCCGACAGCGTTACGAGCTTTGCACGTTGGCACCGACTGATACTTTCCGGTCAACCCACAGCCGCACAACAAAAATAACTATGGAATACGCTTCGATCGCCGAGATCTACACAGCGGCTGATACAGTTCGCGAAGCAACACGGGCATTTGCGGATACGATCACGGCGGAAGAGTCTGAAGTGCTCGCGGAGGGCGAGACGTGGACGCTCCGCAGCATTTTTGAGCATCTTTCGCTTGTTGACGACCAGATCTTGTGGGTTGTGGACAAGCTTGTCGCAAAGGCCAGGAGGGCGGCCGCTGCGGATGGCGGCGAAAAGCAGCCTCCTGCGATCTCGGACAAGTTTGGAGCTACGCTCAACGAATTCGCGTCCTCAAAGCTTGTAGCACCTGATCGGGTTCAGCCAACGGGCGAGATTCCGATCCCAGATAGTGTCATCCGGCTCGAAGATTCGTTTTGCGGGTTGATCGCACTTCGTGAACGCATAGAGAATGCTGACCTGTCTCAGCATACGATACCGCACCCGTACTTAGGAGAACTTACCGCACCCGAATGGATGGTCATCCGTAACGGGCACGAAATGCGGCATCTTGACCAGGCTCAGAAGATGCTCGAAAAGATCAGAAGCAAATAGAAAAAACCGGCGGGCAGGAGGGCAACCCGCCGGCGTGAGTGGTTCGGGCGATACAAGTCAATAGCTAACCACACTGTTGACGTTCCCTGAACCTGTTGATTAGATGTTCTGCATTATCGAAGCGTTTGACCGAAAAGCAGATTTTTGTTGCAGCCGGAATACGCACCGCTCGCCTCGAAAAAGCAAGATACTTTTGATAACTTATTTTGCTTACAAGTATAAGAATATCTTAGAGTTTACCGAATGGATAAATTTTTGATTCGCGGAGGCGTCCCGCTCCGGGGAAAAGTAGAGATCAGCGGGGCAAAGAACTCCGCACTGCCGTGTTTAGCGGCAACTTTGCTTACGGCCGAGACCGTTACGCTCCACAATGTCCCATACGTCAAGGATCTGATCACGCAGCGCCGCCTTCTCGAAGACCTCGGAGCGACCGTCCTTACGCCGGAACTTCGCACGCACAAGGTCAACGCAGCAAACGTCGATATCTTTGAGGCGCCGTATGAGCTTGTAAAGACGATGCGCGCGAGCGTTCTTGCTCTTGGGCCGCTGCTTGCTCGGTTCGGCCGTGCAAAGGTGAGTTTGCCCGGCGGCTGTGCGATAGGCACGCGGCCGATCGACCTGCATCTGAAGGCTTTCGAGCAGCTGGGAGCCCACGTTTCGCTCGAATCGGGCGATGTTGTCGCGACGGCCCCGCAAGGCCGACTAAAGGGAGCGGTCATTGACTTTGAAAAGGTGACCGTGACGGGCACCGAGAACGTAATGATGGCGGCATCGCTTGCCGAAGGTCGAACTGTCGTCAAAAACGCCGCACGCGAACCTGAGATCGAAGATCTTGCCGACCTTTTGAACAAGATGGGAGCCCGCATTCGCGGAGCCGGCACGAGTGAACTTGAGATCGATGGCGTCGAGGCGCTGAATGGTGCCGAACATACGATCATCGCTGATCGTATCGAAACCGGGACCTTTATCGTCGCGGCTGCAATAACCGACGGCGAGCTTGAGATCCGCGGATGTCGGCCGGACCATCTCGTTGCCGTCATAAACAAACTTAGCGAGGCCGGAGTCGAGATCGAAGAGATCAATCCGACGACGCTTCGCGTCAGGCGTTCGCGCACGGGCCTCCGAGCCGTGAATGTTACGACCGAGCCTCATCCGGATTTTCCGACCGATATGCAGGCGCAGTTCATGGCCTTGATGACGCAGGCAGCGGGTGAGTCCGAGATCGTCGAGACGATCTTCGAGAATCGTTTTATGCACGCCTCTGAACTTATCCGAATGGGTGCTGATATCGCTATCTCCGGACATACGGCGGTCGTCCACGGGCCGACCAAGCTGATGGGAGCAAAGATCCTTGCATCGGACCTGCGAGCAAGTGCGTCGCTTGTGCTCGTGGCCTTGTGTGCGGAGGGCGAGACGCTGATCGACCGCGTTTATCACATTGATCGCGGGTACGAGACGATCGTGCGAAAGTTGAGTTCGCTGGGAGCGGACATTACGCGAATAACAGGTTCGTCGGCAGAGGCCGAGGCGGCTTAAGAATGAGTTTTTTGGGCTACTGAAGCCCATATCTTTGCATCAAACCAGGAGTTTAGAATGGACTGCCTTTTTTGCAAGATCATAGCCGGCGACATTCCGGCACAAAGGCTTTATGAGGATGACGAGTGCGTAATAATACGCGACATCGAACCTCAGGCGCCGACGCATGTGCTCGTGCTGCCGCGTACTCATCTTGATTCGCTCGATAAGGCTTCGGCTTCCGATGATAAGCTGCTCGGCAAGCTGCTGCTTGAGGCGGCGAACTTTGCACGACGCGAGGGATTCGCTGACGCGGGCTATCGAGTTGTAATAAATACGAATGTTGACGGCGGGCAGACGGTCTTTCATCTGCACGTACATTTGCTGGCGGGGCGTCCGTTCATTTTTCCGCCGGGCTAGTTTTATGAGAAGAGTTTTTTGGTCACTTAGCCTTTTGGCCGTTTGCATGCTGCTGACGAACTGCGGCGGCAAACCCGGAGCCAATGCGGCCGCTAACGCCAACACGGTTCAGCTGCGTTCGTTTGCTGATATTACCGACCCGGCCGCGGCGCTTGCCGAAGGCAACAAGCTTCTGGACGAGAATGACACGGAGAATGCCATTGAGGCTTTCAAGCGTGCGGCTGAGCTTGACCCAAACCTTGGGGAAGCATATTTCAAGATGGGCGTTGCGTACTCGCTGCTTGAGATCGAAGCAAAGCACAGCGGCACGAGTGAAAGGCTGCCCGGCGACCCGATCCCGAAGGAAGAGGCCAAAGAGAAGTCGAATTCCGTGAAGATGTTCGAGAAGGCTGTCGAGGTCTTCAAGAAACAGGTCGCGGCATCGCCGGACGACGCGGCGGCGTATTACACACTCGGCCGTGCCTACAACAAGCTGAACAAAGATACGGAGAGCGAGGACGCTCTGGAAAAGGCCGTAAAACTCAAGCCGGATGACAGCGACTATCAGACGGAACTCGGTTCGATCCGGATCAAACTTGCGAAATATCACGAGGCGATCTCGGCCCTAAAGAAGGCGGTCGAGCTCGATGCGGACAACGTCGAGGCGGCAGAACTGCTCGAAGATGCACAAGCGGGAGCAAAACGAGTTGACTACGTTTCGAGGCCTGACAACACAAAGTCGAACTCCAACGCAAATGCGAATGTTGATTCCGCGAATGCGAATTCGTCCGCTCCGGTTAACGCAAAACCAACGCAATCCAACACAAAAACCAAGGATCCAGGCGACCGCCCACGTGTCGTAAAGGATGAGAAGCCATCGCCGCCCGCTGCGTCGAAACGGCACGAGTGAGCCAATTCAACACAGATTCACCGTTTCGGAGTGTGTCAACTTGACATTTTGCGGTACGGCGCCAAACTAGGCTTGGGAGCAGAGGTAAACCTCTCCTGAGCCTGTGATCGGCTCATTGATCTCCAGAAATGGCCGAAGAAACCGCATCGCTATCTCTCAGCAGCGAACGCCGGAGCAAGATGCTCGGCGCCCGCGACGGCATCATCGAACGGCTCTCACACGACCTTCCGACAAAGATCGATCTCGAGCGATTTCTGAATGTCGTCGTATCCGAGATCGGGCGAATGACCGATGCCGACCGCTGCGACCTTATCCAACTCAACAGCGACAAACAGCTTGCGATTAGCCATGAATGGCGCCGTGATCCGCTTGTTCCACGAAGTGCAGGCATGACACTGCCGATCGATGCCGCAAAACTCGCCGAGCGGATCGATATTCGAAAGCCGATCCGCATCAACGATACTTCGAAGACAAAAGAGCCGGGCATAAAAATGCTTGCATCGGCGCTGAACACGAGATCGCTGCTGATCATACCGATCATCCGTGGTGAGGAAGTTCTAGGGCTGCTCGGGCTGCACGATACAAAAGGCCCGCGCATCTGGCTGGATGATGAGGTCGAGCTGATCGAATCGATCGCCCGGCAGCTTGCGATCGGCTATCAGTACACGAGCCTTTATGCCGCACAGGAAGAGGAAGCGCATCGGACGACGTCGCTTCTTGAGATCGCCAACACCTTGAATCGCCATTCGGATTTCAAGGAGGTCGCCGCTGACGTGCTCGAACGTGCTATCGGCCTCGTCGGTGCGGATTATGGTGCACTTGGTGTGCTCGACGCGTCGGAAACGCGCATCTCGCTCGCGTCTTTCAAGTCCGCTCAAGGTATCAAGCTCGGCAAGGTCCTGCAGATGATCGAGCAGCACGACAAATCGCTGAGCGTCGAAAGTTTCAAGGCGATCGGCGAGATCATTCGTGATGGAAAGACGGTCAAACTCGTCGATTCTCAAATGCCGTTTGCGATCCGTCTCTTTTTCAATAAGCAGCTGCACGGAAAAGCGGCGCTTGTAACGCCAGTGCGGGTTGGCGGCCGTGTTTTCGGGCTGTTGGGTTTTGTATGGAGTGCGGGAAGTGCTTTTGCGGAGCACGACGTCGCGCTTATCGAAGGCATCGCGGACCAGATCGGCACTGCGCTTGAACGCGATCAGCTCTCGGCTGAGGTCTTGCGGTTAAAGAGCGAACTTCATCAAAAACATGGCGAGATCATCGGCCAGGCTCCGGGCATACGCCGTGCTATCGAGCTTGCACTAAACGTTGCGGATGCTTCGACGACGGTGCTCATAAGCGGTGAATCGGGAACGGGTAAAGAGCTGATCGCAAACCTGATCCATTTCAGCTCGGGCCGCGAGAATAAGCCGTTCGTAAAGATCAATTGCGGTGCGATCCCCGAAACGCTTCTTGAAAGCGAGCTTTTTGGCCACGAAAAAGGTGCGTTCACCGACGCCAGGACTCAGCGCATCGGTCGTTTTGAAGAGGCCGATGGCGGCACGCTTTTCCTTGACGAGGTCGGCGAAATGTCGCCGCAGGCTCAGGTTCGTCTGCTCCGCGTATTGCAGGACGGTGAATTCACCCGTCTTGGCGGCCAGAGAACATTGAAGACGGATGTGCGTGTGATCGCCGCGACCAATGTTGACCTTGAAAAGGCGGTGGCCGAGGGAAGTTTTCGCCGCGATCTTTTCTTTCGCCTTTCGGTATTTCCGATCACGCTCCCGACGCTTAGGGAACGCCGCGAAGATATTCCGCTTCTCGTTACTCATTTCCTCGAAACCTACAAGAAAAAGAGCGGCAGATATATTTCGGGCATTTCTCGTGCAGCTCTTGCGGCGATCTCCGACCATGACTGGCCGGGCAATATTCGCGAGCTCGAAAATGCGATCGAACGAGCCGTGATCATCGCTTCGGGCCGCAGGATCGAGGTCGAAGACCTGCCGGAGTCGATCGGTGCTGCATCGGGCGAGAGTTTGCATCGCAAGACCGAGGGCTCGCGCATATCGTTCGTGCTTCCCGCAACATTGTCGGAAGTTGAGCGCGAGCTTATCGAGGCGACGCTTGAGATGACCGCGGGGGACAAGACCGCTGCTGCACGGATGCTCGACATCGGGCGCAAGACGCTCTACCGCCGGCTCGAAGAATACGACGAACAAACTGCACCCTAAATGAGCGTTGTCATCGGAACGGCCGGTCATATCGACCACGGAAAAACAACACTTGTAAAAGCACTGACGGGCGTTGATACCGACCGTCTGCCGGATGAGAAACGTCGCGGTATCACGATCGATATCGGGTTTGCCGAACTGCGTTCTGCGGACAGGAGCATTTCGTTCATCGACGTTCCGGGGCATGAGCGGTTCGTGCGGAATATGCTCGCCGGTGCGTCGGGGATCGACGCCGTGATGCTCGTCGTTGCGGCCGACGACGGCGTGATGCCGCAGACTCGCGAGCACTTTGAGATCTGCCGACTCCTGGGCGTCGATGACGGCGTCGTCGTTATCACAAAGGCATCGCTTGTCGAGAGTTCGATGATCGACCTTGTGCGTGATGATATTGCGAAATTGACCGTGGGTTCTTTTCTTGAGAATGCACGCGTTTTCGTGACGGATGCTGCCGAGGCTCGCGGCATCGGTGAACTCCGCGAACACCTTCTCACGTTTTCACGCGATCGGACGGCAAGCCTGCTCAAGGCATTTCGGCTGCCGATCGACAGAGTTTTCAGCCAAAAAGGATTCGGCACGGTCGTAACGGGAACGCTGGCAGCCGGCGAGATCGTCTTGGGTTCGGAGGTCGAGATCTATCCGCTCGGGCGAACGGCTCGTGTTCGCGGGCTGCAGAATCACGACCGGAATATCGAGAAAGCAAGTGCGGGAATGCGCGTCGCAGTAAATCTTGCGGGAGTCGAGCGGACCGATCTTTCGCGTGGTCTCGTGCTAGGCGAGGTCGGAGCGTTTCGTCCCGTGAAGGTTTTTGATGCGTCCGTGGAGGTTTGCCAAGGTGCGAAGGCCCTTGCCGATCGACAGCGAGTTCGCGTTCACGTCGGCACAAAAGAGTTGATGGCCCGCGTCGCTATCCTCGATACTCAAAAAGAGATAACTGCTGGCCGCAAAGGGTTTGCACGATTCAGGCTTGAGGGCGAAACGGTCTTGATCGCCGGCGAACGCTTTATCGTTCGGTCCTATTCGCCGGTCGACACTATCGCTGGCGGAACGATACTTGATCCGCAAACATCGAAGCGCCACGCGAAAGACGGTACTGCGTTTTTGGGCGAGCTCGCGGATGTGCTTTACGACGTACCAAAACGTCTTCAAACCCTGATCGCTTCGACGGAAGCACGCGGCGCAACGCTTGCGGAACTTGCCGGATTCTCGGGCGATCTTCGAACCGAGATCGAACGAGAACTTGAAAAGCTCACGGCGTCGGATGTCGTCGTTAGATGCGGTGATGTGTTCGCAAGCAGGCCGTCAGTCGATGAGGTCGAATCGCGTATCTTGCTGCGACTTGACGAACTTCATAAAGCGGAACCGCTCGCACGCGGTTTTCGGCAGGAAGATCTCGCAAATGCGGCACATCGTGTATCGCCCGCGATATTTCAAGAGTGCATTGATCGGCTCGCGAAAAATGGAAAGGTCACGGTCGAAGGAGAGCTTGTCCGGCTTGCGACGACGGGCGTTTCTCTATCGCCCGAAGAACAGCGATTTTCGGATGAATTCTTAGCGACGCTCGAAAATGCCGGGCTCGAAGTGCCTCGCTCAGGTGATCTGGTCGCCGAACTTGCTGCAAAGGCTCGCATTAGCATTCAGGCGGCGGAAAAGCTTGTGCGGCTGCTTATTTCGGACGGCCGGATCGTAAAAGTGTCTGATGAATTCTATTTCTCGCGGAAAGCAATAGAGAACCTCACGACAACCTTGCGTGCGTTGGCGGATCGCGAGCTGGATGTGCCAAAATTCAAGGAAATTGCGAGTGTGTCGCGAAAATATGCGATACCGCTGCTCGAGTATTTTGACCGCGAAAAGATCACCGTCCGACGACCAGACGGCGGGCGCGTCGTGCTTTGAGAGAACGCTATGAAGAAATTCCTGACAGCTGAATGGCGCGACCTCGTTATGGCGAATTTTGAGGTCGATCGCGAGCTGCTCGAGCCGCTTGTGCCCGGCGGATGCGAGTTGGACCAGCACGAAGGGAAATACTTTGTGAGCCTCGTCGGGTTTATGTTCCTGAACACGCGTGTGCTCGGCATTCCCGTGCCTTTTCACGTCAATTTTGAGGAAGTGAATCTTCGTTTTTATGTGCGACGCGAGACCGATGACGAGGTTCGCCGCGGTGTCGTTTTTGTGAAAGAGATCGTGCCGCGTTGGGCGATCGCATTCGTTGCGAGGACGCTGTACGGCGAGCCGTATGAAGCGTGGAATATGGGACACATTCGCAGCGAACGCGAGGTTGGCTATTCCTGGTCGCGCGGAGCCTGCGAGAACAAGATCCGGGTCGAGATCGGCGAGAGCCTCGGTGTTCCCGCTGCCGATTCGCATGGTGAGTTCATCCTCGAGCATTATTGGGGCTACACTAAACGCGGCGAGGGCCGCGCTGACGAATACAAGGTCGAGCATCCTAAATGGGAGCTTTTCACGGCGCAGAACGAGGTGATAAACGTCGATTTTGGTTATACTTACGGTGAGCAATTTGCATTTTTGAACAAGACCACTCCGCACTCTGTCCTACTCGCAAAAGGCTCGGAGATCGCGGTTTATAAGGGGCAAAGGATCTCGACATGATCATCGGCATCGTGGCAGTTGCAAGAAACGGAGCGATCGGCAGGGACAACAAACTGCCGTGGCATTACAGCGCCGACCTGAAGTTCTTCAAACGTACGACGATGGGAAACGCGGTCGTTATGGGCTCGCGAACCTGGCAGTCCATCGGGCGACCGCTGCCGGAGAGGCTGAATGTCGTTCTGAGTCGCACCGGCGATGTGAAGCTTCCGCCCGAGGTGAGGCTTATCGGGAGCAAGGAAGAGCTTGTCGAGCTTGCGAATGAGATCGACTCGGATGTTTTTGTGATCGGCGGCGCAAGTGTCTTTTCGAGCCTGCGGGATGTGATCGAGAAATGGATCGTCACCTACATTCCCGAAAATATCGATGATGCCGACACGTTCCTGCCCGACGACCTTTTTGACGGATTCACGCCGGGCGATGAATTCGACCTTGGCGACGGGCTGGTGGTTCGGGTGTTTGAGAGAGATCAGTAGTGCCGTTTTTGCGGAACCTGCTGTAAACTGCAAGCAGATAACGGAGGCAAAAGTTATGATGGGCGGCAGAAGCTGGGACGATTGGATCGAGGAATATCAGAAGGCGCACGAACATCCGATAAACCGCCTGACACACACGTTCGGCATACCGATGATCGCGATCGCGATCATCCTGCTGCCCGTCGGATTTTTCGTGAATTATGTCTGGCTTGCCGCCGCGATACTCTTTGTCCTCGGTTGGATACTGCAATTCGTCGGGCATTATTACGAGGGAAAGCCGCCGGAATTCATGCGGGATTACCGATTCCTCTTCGTCGGCCTTCGCTGGTGGCTCAAGAAAACTTTCGGTTAGAACTTTTCCTTGCAAGCGGACGCGAACCCAACAATCTTAGCGATAGACAACGGCTCATCGAGTGTGCGGGCCGGGCTGTTTGACCGCGATGGCCGCCCGGTCGGCGAGGTTATCAAGGTCAAGCGCAAGTTTCAGAGCGGGCCTGACGGCGAATCCGAGCTAAACCCTTTAGCTGCAACAATTCAGACACGAAATGCGATCGACCGCGTGCTCTCCGCACATCCGGAAACTTTTGTGCGGACTGTGTCGTTTTGTGCGTTTTGGCACAGTTTGTGCGGTTTGGACTCGAATAATGAACCGACAACGCCGATACTAGGTTGGGCGGACACAAGAGCCCGCGAGTATTCGGCGATGTTGAAGCAGAATTTTGACGAAAAAGTGATCCACGAACGAACGGGTGCTCATTTTCACTCGAGTTTCTGGCCCGCGAAATTGCTTTGGGTTCGGGAGCAGCGGCCCGAGATCTGGGCGAAGACGCGGCGTTGGGCATCATACTCGGACGTTTGCCAGCAAGAGCTTTTCGGCGACGCGAGGACGAGCGTTTCGATGGCATCGGCGACGGGAATGTTCGATCAGGCGAGATGCGTTTGGGACCAAGAGCTTTTGAATTTCATCGGGCTCGATCCGCAGCAAATGCCGCAGGTCGCGGCGTTCGGCGATGTCATTCGTCCGTCAAAGGCGGCTATCGAGCGTTGGCCACAGCTTGCGAATGCCGAGATATTGCCGGCGATCGGTGACGGTGCCGCAGACACGCTTGGTGCCGGGTGCAAAAGGCTCGGCGAGGCGGTCTTGATGATCGGAACCTCGGCGAGCATGCGGATGATGTACGAGGGCGAGCCGCCGCGGAATCTGCCCGAAGGGCTCTGGTCGTATCGTCTGGATGAGCGGCGGATCGTGGTCGGCGGAGCTCTCTCGGACGGCGGAAATCTGATCTCACTGCTTCGGAAAAAATTCGGGGTCAAGGGCAATATCGCGAACGAACTCCGCCTGCGAACTCGCGACAAGAATCTGCGTGTCGAGCCGTTCTTTTTTGGCGAAAGGAGCACCGGCTATCGCGAAGATGCGAAGGGCGAGATCATAGGACTCGAACCAAAACACGACGGCCTTGACGTTATTCTCGCGGCGATGCACGCCGTCGCCGAAAGGCTCGCGGATATTGCAGGACGCCTCGAAAAGGTCGCCCCGATCAGGTCGATACGTGCTTCCGGCGGGACATTGCGCGAGTATCCGGTTTGGCGTGAGATCATCGAGGCAAAACTCGGCAAGCACATTATGCCCTCGCGTACGCACGAATCATCGCTTGACGGCACAGTTTTGCTTAGCCTCGAAAGACTTGGCAAAATAGAGATTTAAGCGGCAGCGAACGTATCCATTCTATCTTTCTATTTGAAAAGCTTTTCTACCAAAAATATGGCGAACAACCTCGACGAACTTTGCATAAACACGATCCGCACACTTTCGCTTGATGCGATACAGAAGGCGAATTCCGGACATCCGGGCCTGCCGCTCGGTATGGCGCCGACGGCCTATGTGATCTGGACAAAATTCCTGCGGCATAATCCGAAGAACCCGAAATGGTTCGGCCGTGATCGCTTTTTGCTCTCGGCGGGTCACGGGTCGATGCTGCTTTACAGCCTGCTGCATCTCACGGGTTATGACGTTTCGCTCGACGACATCAAGCATTTTCGCCAGCTTCATTCAAAGACGCCGGGACATCCGGAGAATACGCGTACGCCGGGCGTTGAGATCACTACGGGCCCGCTCGGGCAAGGTTTTGCGAACGGTGTAGGAATGGGCATCGCGGAACGGCATCTCGCGGCAAGATTCAACAAAAAGGGCTTTCCGGTTGTCGATAATTGGATCTACTGCATTTGCTCGGACGGCGATCTGATGGAGGGCGTCAGCTACGAGGCGGCATCGCTTGCCGGCCATCTTCAGCTATCGAACCTCATCTATCTCTACGACGACAACCAGATCACGATCGACGGTTCGACCGACCTTGCGTTTACCGAAGACCGCACAAAGCGTTTTGAGGCGTTGGGCTGGTATGTCGATGAAGTGCAGGACGGCAATGACATCAAGGCCATTGAACAAGCGATCCGCAAGGCACAAAAGGTAAAGGACAAGCCGAAGCTCATTCGCGTTCACACGATCATCGGATTCGGAATGCCGGCCGAAGGCACGAACAAGGCTCATTCGGATGCTCCGGGCGAGGCGGCGGTTCGCGAGACAAAGCGGAATCTCGGCTGGCCGGAAAAGAAACAGTTCTTTGTACCGAAAGAAGCCCTTACGCATTTCCGAAAGGCCGTAAAGCTAGGTGCGGCTTACGAGAAGGAATGGAATGCGCTCTTCAAACGCTATGAGAAAGCGTATCCGCAGGTTGGCGGCGAACTCCGCAGCCTTCGCTCGAGTGTGCTTCCGGATGGTTGGGAGAAAGCGTTGCCGAGCTTTGACGGTGCCGAAGCAAAAGCGACGCGTGCCTATTCGGGCGAGGTCATAAATGCGATCGCGGACACCGTTCAGGCGATGCTCGGCGGTTCGGGCGACCTCACTCCGTCAAACAACACGTACATCAAATCGAGCGGCAATTTCGCTCCGGGCAAGTACGCGAACCGCAACATTCATTACGGCATTCGCGAGCACGGAATGGGCGCCGTTATGAACGGGATCGCACTTTTTGGCTGCACGATCCCGTTTGGCGGGACGTTCCAGACGTTCTCGGACTATATGCGGCCCGCGGTTCGGCTTGCGGCGATGTCGGACGCACACACTATCTTCGTCTATACGCACGATTCGATCGGGCTCGGCGAAGACGGCCCGACGCATCAATCTGTCGAACATCTCGCCGCCCTGCGTGCAATTCCGAATCTCAACGTGATCCGGCCCGCGGATGCACACGAGGTTCGCGAAGCATGGCGTGCCGCGTTAAAGAACACTTCCGGGCCGACGGCATTTGCTCTTTCGCGGCAAAAGGTCGCGGTCATCGACCGCAAGAAATTCGCGGACGCAAAAGGCCTGCACAAGGGTGCATATATCCTTGCCGAAGCCCGGACAAAGGCGGGCAAGGATACGACGCCGAAACTTATCCTGATCGCTACCGGCAGCGAGGTCGGGCTCGCAATGGACGCTCGTGAAAAGCTGCAGGCCGACGGCGTTGCAACACGCGTTGTGTCGATGCCGTGCTGGGAATTTTTTGAAGCACAGACGGCGGCGTATAAAGAGAGCGTCCTTCCGAAAAAGGTGACCGCACGCCTCTCGATCGAAGCCGGCGTCTCGCTCGGCTGGGCGAAGTACACGGGCGACAAGGGCGCAAACCTTGCGGTCGATCGCTTCGGCGAATCGGCACCGGCCGCAGATGTCTTTCGCGATTACGGATTTACGGTTGAGAACGCCGTAAAAATGGCAAAAGCACTGTTGTAACGATAAGAGGAATGTCGAGAAACTTAGCGGGCAAAGAGTCTGCGTTCGGCTTTCCTGAGCCGTGATACGACATCCTTTTCTTGAGGTGTTCCGTCCGGGTAGAGCACGTTGGTATTGAAAACGATCACGGATGCTTTCCGCAGGTCCGGATCGAGATCGATATAGCTGATGAAGCCGTTCTGATCGCCGCCGTGCCCGAGGTGACGCGGGCCGAGCGTCTTATCCAGAAAAAAGATCAATCCGATATCGGTCGTAAAGCCGCTGTTGCCGTTCGCATCAATGGTTGTCGGGAGTTCGGCACGCCACATCTCCTCGAGGGATGTCCGCTTTAGGATCAGGTCGTAAGGCACGCGTGCTTGGCCGGCAGGTGCCGGCACTCCGGTCAGAAAGTTCAAATACTTGACCATATCTGAGAGCGGCGCGTTCAACCCGCTGTTTGACACGGTGATGCCGGTGTTCGCATCAAAGCGCGCCTCGGTTCGCTTGCCGTTCTGTATGTAATAGCTGTGCGGCCGATGTTTTAGCAGATAGGCAGGCGTTGTATCGAAATAGCTGTGATACATTTCGAGCGGCTTCAAGATATTCTTGTCGATGTACGTTTCGTAGCTGTCGCCAGAGAGCTTTTCGATAATGCGGCCGAGAAAGATGATGCCGAGATTTGAATAGCTGAACTTCGAGCCTGGCTTGAACAGCACCTCCGTAAAGGGGAACATCGCTACCAGCTGCGAATACTCGGTCGGCTCGAACGGTTCCCAATCCTCGCCCTTATCCCACGGCCATGTGGGGTTGCGAAATCCTGCCGAATGCGTCATCAGTTGGCGAATGGTGATCGCGTCCATCGAGCCGTATTTGTTGTGGACCTCGCGCAGCTCAGGCAGATATTTAGTTACTGGATCGTCAAGTTTCAAGAGACCGCGATCACGAAGCTGCATTATTGCGATGCCCGTGAACGGCTTTGTGTTCGATGCCCAATGGTAGATCGTCTCGCGGCCAACAGGCTCCCGCTCGCCGGCTTTCATCACGCCGAAGTGCCGCTCGGCAGTGATGCGGCCATCTTCCAAAAACAAAAAACTCGCGCCGACGATGCCCGCCTTCTCGCACTCCGCGGCAAAGAAGTCGCCGAAGGATTCTCCGGCGGACTTCGAAGGACTTTGAGCAGACAGGTTCATAGAGAACACGATCAACAACGAGACAAGGACGGTTTTCAGATACATGAGCGTTTTCGGTGAGTGTAGCACGGTTCTTGAGCGTTTTTAGCCTGCGGAATAGAGTCTAGCAAACCAGGTCCGTACACCAGACCCCTTGGCCGAAACGCCTTTGAATAGCCACTAGCTTTAGCTAGTGGTATTAGACCCCAATAATGAACGGGCTTTGGCCCGATCTCGGCTAAGGGAGAGCGTTTTTTAAGGCCTTGTTGTCCACTAGCTGAAGCTAGTGGCAATTCGAGTGTCGGCTAGCCGCAATTCATCGGCCAAATCGCTTTACGCAATGATTTACGGCTGTATTACAATAATAGTTTTATGGCCGCTTACGAAGAGCTTTCAGAAACACAGCAATTTGCGTGTCGCGTTATCGCCGATCACGCGAGGGCGACGGCGTTTGCCATCGCCGACGGTATCTTGCCCGGCAACGAAGGCCGCAATTATGTCCTTCGCAAGATCATGCGGCGGGCGATCTATCACGGCCGTAAACACCTCGGCCAGACGGAGCCGTTCTTCTACAAGGTCTGCGATGCGGTCGTCGAGAAGATGCACGGCGCGTTTCCCGAACTCGAGACGCAGCGGGACTTTATCGCCAAGATGGTCACGCTCGAAGAAGAGCGTTTTGGGACGACGATGGTCGTCGGTTTGGGCAAGTTGAACGAGCTTGGCGTGACGGCTGCGACCGCGAAAGACGATGAGCTTTTCGCCTCCATCGCGAGACTTTACGATACATTCGGCACGCCGCGTGATCTGATCAGGGTCTTTCTAGAACAGCAAGAGCTTGCGTTCGAAGAGGATGATTTTAACGAGCGTTTTGACAACGCTCTGCAGGAGCTGCAGAAGCAGTCCGGCATCGGAAAGACCGAGCGAAAGAGTGAGGTCTCGCCGGTTTACGCAGAGGTTCTTGCGAAGGTCGGGAAGAACGTATTTCACGGGTACGAAACGACCGAGGTCGCGGATGCAAAGGTCGTTGCGATCCTTGATGGCGACACGCAACGCGACAGCCTTTCGGAAGGCGAACAGGGCAGCGTCGCTCTCGACAACACACCGTTCTATGCAGAATCCGGCGGACAGGTCGGCGATGTCGGCGTTATGACGGACGCGGGCGGGAGTTTGCGGCTTGCGGTGACGGACACGTATTCGCCGGTCGCGGGATTGATCATTCACAAGGTCGCCGTAAAGCGTGGTGCGGTCAAGGTCGGCGATACGGTCTCGGCATTTGTCGATGCGGCAAAACGCGATGCCGCAAGACGGAATCACACCGCGACGCACCTTCTGCACGCCGCACTCAAAGAGGTTCTTGGTTCGCACGTGAAGCAGGCGGGCTCGGTCGTTGCGCCGAATTATCTTCGGTTTGATTTTGCACATTATCAGCCGATGAGGGCCGACGAGATCGCCGAGGTGGAAGACCTCGTAAACCGCTATATCCTGCAGAATGAACCGGTTACGACCGATCTGATGAAGATCGAGGACGCGATGCGTTCGGGTGCGGTGGCGATGTTCGGCGAGAAATACGGTGCGGAGGTGCGCGTGCTGAGTGTCGGGAACGGCGAATTCTCACGCGAGCTTTGCGGCGGCACGCATGTCCGTGCGACGGGAGATATCGGTTCGTTCAAGATCCTTTCGGATGAGGCGATCGCGTCCGGCGTGCGGCGAATTCGTGCGATAACGGGCTTTGATGCGTTCCACAGATTCCGCGAGGATGAACGCCTGATCGATGCCTCGCTCGGCGTGTTGAAGACGCAGCGTGACAATCTTGCACATGCGATCGAACGCTTGCAGGATGATCTCAAGAAGTCACGAAAGGAGATTGACGACCTTCGGCTGAAGATCGCGACGGGTGCGGGTTCGAACGGCGATGCCGGTGATGAATCACGCGAGGTCGCGGGCATCAAAGTGCTTGCAAAGATAGTTGAGGATATCGATGCGAATGGAACGCGGCAGCTTTCCGACACTCTGCTCGCAAGACTCAAGAGCGGCGTCGTGATCCTCGGGCGTCGCGACGAAGCAAAGGCCGGGCTTATCGTCCGCGTTTCGAGCGACCTTACCGAAAAGATCAAGGCAGGCGATATCATTCGCGAGATCGCTCCTGTTCTTGGCGGCAAAGGTGGCGGCAAACCGGACATGGCCGAAGGCGGCGGCCCTGACGCTGCGAAGCTCGACGATGCGGTCGCATCTGCCTTCGAGTTTATTCAGGCCAAACTTTCCAGTTGATCGACGCCCTTTAGGCTGAAGCCGTGCAATGGATCTCGCCGGCGACGAGCTCTTCGGACGGGCGATCCGGCTTTTCGTTCGCGGTGATCAGTACGACCGAACCAACAATTATCCCTGCCCCGACGAGCATCGGCGTTGTGAGCGTTTCGCCCGCGATGAACCACCCAAGCAGAACGGCGATCAGAGGATTTACATACGCATAGGTCGCAACCAGCTCCGGCTTTGCATTCTTTAGAAGCCAGCTGTATGCCGTGTAGCCGATGATCGCGCCAAAGACGATCAGGTACGCGAGGCCCCAAAGCGATGCGGCCGAGACCTGCGAGAATGTGAAGTTCGACGCCTCGCCACGGAGCGTGCCGACCACGCCGAGAACGGCACCGCCGGCGAGCATCTGCATTCCAGCGGTCAGGATCGCAGACCGCGGCACCGGTGCTTTCAGCCCGTAGAGCGAGCCGACCGCCCACGAAAGCGTCGCGAGCATCAAAAGAGCCATCGCAAAGATACCCGTCGCCGTATTGCCGTTCGAGATCGATTGAAGATTGCCGCCGATCAGCATCGCGACACCAATGAAGCCGATGATAAGGCCGAGGACCATGCGCGAATTCGGCCGCTGATTCTTGAGCCAGAGCCAGCTGAGCAGAACGACCCAGAAAGGTTCAGAGGCCACAAGAAGTGCCGCGACGCTCGAAGAAACGTATTTTTCGGCCAGCACAACGCCGCCGTTGCCGCCAAGCAGAAGCAGTGTTCCGACGATGAAGCTCGTGCGCCAATGCTTTGCGGTCGGGCGCTCGTAATCAGAGCTGAGCCTTGCGATGACAAAGAGGATCGCTCCGGACATAAGGAAACGGGTGCTCGCCATTAGCAGCGGCGGCAACGTCTCGATCGCATAGCGGATCGCAAGATACGTCGAGCCCCACAGGATATAAACGGCCGCAAAAGCCAAAATTAAAAGAGCCGTGTTGCGGCCCATTCCATTGATCTTTGTCACAACTACTTACCTCCGCCAAGGGAAGAGATCATTTCTTCTTTCCCGGTTTCCTTTTCTTATCACTTGCTGCACATTCAGCGACCGGCAGCGTGGTCGTCTCCTTAAATGTTTCGAGCACAACGGTCGTCCGCGTACCGAGAACGCTCGGGATCGTCTTGATCTCCCGAAGCAGAGAAGCGAGGTGCTCCGTGTCCTTTGCGCGAACTTTCAAAAGATACGAATCTTCACCGGCGACGTCGTGAACCTCGAGAACTTCCGGGATCTCGACGAACTCCGGTTCGACACCGCAATCGCTTGTCTGAACTGCGACGAAGCACGTCAGACGATAATCGAGCTTTCGCGGATCGATGTCCGCGTGATAGCCGCGAATGATGCCCTTGTCTTCGAGCTTTCGCATCCTTTCGAGTACAGCGGACGGCGCAAGTCCCACGGTTCGAGCTATCTCGGCGTTGGATGTACGCGCATCTTTCTGAATAATCGTCAGAATCTTGTTGTCAATCTCATCAATCATTCGGTTTTTGGTGCCAATATAAGAATAAGAGACGTAATTGTGCCTGTCAAGCATTATTTTCGTCGTTTTTTGGGCAAAATGCGTGAATTTCTTGCTTTAACGCTTCCCGGACGCTTATCATCAAGGAAATGGCGGAGACCGTACTAAAAGAAGTGCTGAAGACGGCCGAAATTGAGGTGTTCAACCCGGCGACGGGTGAGAGTCTGGGCCGCGTGCCGATTCTCGGCGAACAGGAGGTCAATGCGGCCGTGAACGCCGCACGAGAAGCTGCCTTGTCCTGGGCGCGAACGTCATTTGCGGAACGCCGTCGGCTCGTCGAAAAAGTATGCGAGATCGTGACCTCAGAGATGGACGATATCGCACACCTGATCTCGAGCGAAACGGGAAAACCCGTTGGCGAAGCGATCTCGATGGAGATAGCGCCGGTCATCGACCTGATGAATTTCTTTGCACGAAAAACCGCAAAAATGCTGAAGCCGCGTCGAGTGCCGATCGGTCTTTACACATTGCTCGGGCGTCGGTCAAAGATCATCTACAAACCATGGGGCGTTGTCGGGATCATCCCTGCGTGGAATTATCCGTTCTCGATACCGATGGGCGAAGCCGCGATGGCGTTGATGGCTGGGAATACGGTCGTTATAAAGCCCGCGGAAAGCACGTCGCTTACGGGTGTGAGGATCGGCGAGATCTTTGCGAAGGCCGGTTTTCCAAAGAACGCTGTTCAGGTCGTAACCGGTGCGGGCGAAACCGGTGCTGCGCTCGTTGCGGCACCGCCGGACAAGATAATGTTCACGGGTTCGGTCGCGACCGGCAAGAAGATCGCTGCGACCGCGGCAACGAACCTTACATCGACCGTGCTTGAACTAGGCGGCAAGGATCCGATGATCGTCTTTGCCGACGCCGATCTAGACCTTGCGGCAAAGGCGGCGGTGTGGGGAGCGTTTTGCAATGCGGGACAATCGTGCTCTTCGGTCGAGCGTTTGTATGTCGAATCTTTGGCGGCCGAAAGATTGACGCAGCTTATCGTCGCGGAAACAAAGAAGCTGAAGCAGGGCGTCGGAACGGACGAAGACGTTTCGGTCGGAGCGATGTCATCCGAGCGGCAGATCCGGATCGTCGAGGAGCACGTTGAAGATTTTCGGCGTGCCGGTGCAAAGATCGAGACCGGCGGCACGCGGAAGCCGGACTCTTTGTTCTACGAACCGACGGTGATCTCCGGTGCAGCGAACGAGATGCTCGGGATGCGCGAAGAGACGTTCGGCCCGACGCTTCCGATCGCGACTTTCGAGACGGAGGAACAGGCGGTCGAGCTTGCCAATGATACGGAATTCGGCCTGACCGCAAGTGTCTGGAGCGGTGATAAACGCAGGGCTCGACGTGTCGCCGCGAAGATCGACGCCGGTACGGTCACGATCAATGAAGTGCTTTATACGCACGGCATCGGGCAGACGCCGTGGGGCGGATTCAAGAATTCGGGCCGCGGCAGAACGCACGGGGCCGAAGGCCTTTTCGAACTCGTACAGATGCAGCACATACACGAGAATCTTCTGCCGATACTTCCGGATGCGTGGTGGATGCCGTATTCGAAGAACGGCGTCGAGACGTTTCGCGGCTTTGCTACGAAGTTTGCGACCGGTTCGCTCATTAGAACGATCACGCTTGTGCCTCAGCTTTTGAAGAGGATATTTGAGCTAAAAAAGAAGAGTTGACGTGCCTCAGGCTTCTTCGGGCCGTGCGGCAAGAGGCTCTGCCGTTTCGGGGCGATAGGTCTTTAGCCAGAGGATGTGGATCGTTACGCCGATGGCGACGGCCGCTAGAATGAGCGTCACCCAAAACTTCCCGCCTACGAACCAGATGCTGAATCCGATCGATGCCCAGAGCGTGAGGAGCGTCGTGCACTTCTGGCGAACGGTGATGCCCTGGCCGGACCGATATGTAGTGATGTATTTGCCGAGAAAGCGATTGCCGAGCAGCCATTTGTGAAAGCGGTCTGAGCTCTTCGAGTAGCAATATGCGGCAAGAAGCAGGAAAACGGTCGTCGGCATCAGCGGCAGGAACATACCGAGCACACCAAGGCCTACGCAGACCGTGCCGAGGAAAATCAGAAGTGCCTTTCGAACGTCCATACCGCAGCTGACAACCTTCTATTCTAAGGGCGCGCACGGGAGTCTGTCCAACTCCGGCTATATGATGAATTCGGCGATGACGGGAGCGTGGTCGGAAGGATGTTCCCAGCCTCGTGGCTCGCGGTCGATCCAACAATCCGTGCAGAGTTCGGCGAGCGGTTCGGACGCCCAGATGTGATCGAGACGAAGTCCGCGATTCTTCGGAAACGAAGATTCGCGAAAATTGTCCCACCACGTGTACTCGCCCGGCTGATCATTGATCTGACGAAAGACATCGACGAAGCCCCAACGTTTCAGCTCAAGAAGGACCTCGCGTTCCTCACGCGTAAAGTGCATACGCGTCGCCCAATAACGAACGTTCCAAAGGTCCATTTCGTGCGGCGTGATATTGGTGTCGCCGCAGAGAAGCACCAGATCGTCGGCAGTGTGAAGATCGTCAAAATATTTGCGGAGCCGCGTGACCCAGTCGAGTTTGAATTTGAACTTATCGCTTCCGATCTTTGTCCCGTGCGGGAAGTATGCACAAACGATGGCGACGCCGTTCACGCGTGCCTCGATCAAGCGGGTCGGGGCATCGCCCTTGTCTTTTGGAAAGCCCTTGCGCACGTCTGAAAGCGGAAGTTTCGACAAGATCGCAACGCCGTTGTAAGACTTTTCTCCGTAGAACTCGATGAATTCGTAACCCGCGGCTTGAAGTTTGCGAACAGGAAACTTCGCATCGACGCTCTTTGTTTCCTGCAGACAAAGCACGTCCGGCCGCACCGCCAGCGACCACTTGACGACGTGGTCAAGCCGGGAATTAATACCGTTGATGTTCCAGGTAGCGATCTTCAACGTGCGATAAAATCAGTCAAAGAGACAGCAATGGTAGGGAACGCATTCAAGACCTGCTTGTCGTTTGTGACCAGTGGAACGTTTAGTCTTTCGGCCAAGCTGACAAACTCACAGTCATACGCCGTGCAGCCCGAAGCTGCAGAAAGCTGGAGCACTCGCTTTGAACTGACAGGCCGTGAACGGACGATCCGGTTGGCTCGCCGAACCGCCTCGATCGCCTTGTCCACATCCAGATCGCAGTTCCTGACATACCGCATCAGCACATTGCGAAACTCCGACCGCCAGAGAGCCGGCGCTGTCCACTCGGGATCTTTTTCTCTGACCAGAACAGCTGTCGAGGTCTCAGCCATCTTGAGGAACAGATATGTGATCGCGTTAGTGTCGACAACTATCAAGGCCGGCCCTCGCGCTTTGCCTCGGTGATGTCAGCGTCGTATGCCGTGAACCCCAGACTTTCGCGAAAATCGTCAAGGTCGGCCAGTTCATCTTCGGCCGCAGTCGCGGAACCAGCGAGCACCAGTCTTTCCAATTGAAAGATCACATGCTGATTCAGGCTGCGCCGGTTCGCCTTTGCATCCTTGCCGAGCCGGTCATAGAGGTCATCAGAGATATTTTTTACCGTTAGCGTCTTCATTTCATCACGGATGCAAAGGGCATCCAAAATGGAAGCATAATGCATCCGTGCGTTTAATTCAAGCACTAAATTCGGCGATGACGGGTGCGTGGTCGCTGGGTTTCTCAAGTTCGCGTGTCGAGCGGTCGATGCAGCAGGACATGCCGCGAGCGGTAAGGTTTTCGGAGGTCCAGATGTGGTCGATACGCAGGCCGTGGTTATGCTGGAAGGCACCTGCCCGATAATCCCACCAGGAATACTCGCGGACATCGCCGTTTAGCTTTCGGAAGAGGTCGGTAAAGCCCCATTGCCGGACGAAGGTGATCGCGGCCCGCTCGGGTTTCGAGAAATGCAGCTTGCCGGTCCATTGAGCGGGATTCCAGACATCGACGGATTCGGGGGCGACGTTGAAGTCACCGCAGAGAAGAACGTCAGTGTCCGGCGTGCAGGTCTCGTCAAAATAACGTCGGAGCCGGACGAGCCAATCGAGCTTGAACGCGAATTTATCCGAGCCGAGTTCGGTGCCGTTCGGGATGTATGTGTTGACGATGCGGATGCCGTCGATCGTCGCGGCGATCATACGCTTTGGCGAATCGATGCCGTCGTCGGGGAAATTCAGCTGAACATTTTCGATCGGAAGCCTCGAAAGGATCGCGACACCGTTGTATGATTTTTCCCCCGTAAACACCGAATCATAGCCGGCCGCCTTGAGGTCCAATTCGGGAAAATTCGCATCAACGGCCTTCGTTTCCTGCAGGCAGACGACGTCAGGCTTTGCCGTTTCTAGCCACGAAAGAAGCTGCGGCATACGGACGTTTATCGAATTGACGTTCCAGGTGGCGATCTTCATTATGATGCGAAAAAACTAGCCTTTCTTCTCCGTCAGGTCGATCATCCGTCGAAGGGCGACGTTAGCCCATTTCTTTGTTTCGGGTTCGACCACGATCTCGTTCACGACATTGCCGGCGGCGAGATTCTCGATAGCCCACGCGAGATTCTGTGGAGCGATGCGGAACATCGTTGCGCACATACAAAGGTCGGGGGCGAGAAGGCGGATGTGCTTGTCCGGAAAGCGTTTTTCGAGGCGGTTGACGAGGTTCACCTCAGTGCCGATGGCCCAAGCGGAACCGGCGGGCGATTCTTCGACCGTCTTGATGATGAAGCTTGTCGATCCGTCGAGATCGCTCTTTGCGACGACCTCACGCGGACATTCCGGATGGACGAGGATCTTCATTCCGGGGTGCTCTTCGCGGATCTTATCGACCTGCCAATCTTTGAAGCGTCCGTGAACCGAGCAATGTCCACGCCAGACGATGAGCTTTGCATCGAGAAGTTCTTCGGGCGTGTTGCCGCCGAGCTCTTTGTGCGGGTCCCAAAGCACGATCTTCTCCATCGGGATGCCGAATTTCGCACCGGTATTTCGCCCGAGATGCTGGTCGGGGAAGAAGAACATCTTGTCGAAGCTTTTCAGGGAGATATCAAAGAGCGGGATCGCGTTCGAGGATGTGCAGACGACGCCTTCGTTTCGGCCGCAGAATGCTTTGATCGCGGCACTCGAGTTCATATATGTGATCGGTGCAACCTTTTGATCGAGCACGCCGATCTCCTCGAGCTGGTCCCATGCGTCTTCCACCTGATCGATCGATGCCATATCCGCCATCGAGCAACCGGCGCCGAGATCGGGCAGGATCACGCGCTGAGTTTCGCGGCCGAGAACGTCGGCCGATTCCGCCATAAAATGGACGCCGCAAAAGATGATGAATTCTGCCTCGGCCTTTGAGGCCATTACCGAGAGTTGATAAGAATCGCCTGTCAGATCGGCGTGTGCGACGACGTCATCGCGTTGGTAATGATGCCCGAGGATAACGACCCGCGGGCCTAATTCTTTGCGAGCAGCCTCGATACGTTCGGAGATCTCGGCCTCCGGCATTGCGAGGTAGTTGTCGAGTGGGATCACTTCTTCGAGTACGGCCGACATTGCATCTTTCTCCTTTTAATTTGATGCAAAATTCACATCAAACTAAAGAAAATCATTGCACTTTCGTCGAGGGTAAGCAAGGTTTGGACGCCCGCGAAGACGAGCGTCCGATATCTGGAGGGAACTACTTTATGCCGAGCAGTTTTTCGATCAAAAGAAGTAGGCCGTAGGATGCTGTCGCGATGACTGCTGCCGCCGGGATCGTCAATACCCAAGCCCAAACGATACGGGTCGCGACGCCCCACTTAACGGCCGAAAGCCTCTTTGCCGATCCGACACCAACGATCGCTCCTGTGATCGTGTGGGTTGTCGAGACCGGAATGCCGGTATGAGTTGCGAAAAAGAGGGTTATTGCGCCTGCAGTCTCGGCACAGAAGCCACCGACGGGTTGGAGCTTCACGATCTTTGTGCCCATTGTCTTAACAATGCGCCAGCCGCCGGAAAGCGTTCCAAGTCCAATGGCCGTATGCGCGGCGAGCACGACCCACACAGGGACATCCGGCAACTTGCCGTCAGCGGTCATCGAGAGGAACCCGCCCGCGACAAGGGCAATGGTGATGATCCCCATCGTTTTCTGTGCGTCATTTCCGCCGTGGCCAAGGCTAAAGGCGGCTGCCGAGAAAAGCTGGCCGATTCGGAATACTTTATCCACACGGTGGACAGCAACTCGATGAAAGACCCAATACACGATCACCATCAATACAAACCCGAGAGCCATACCGATCAGTGGTGAAAGGACAATAAAAGTGATCGTCTTGATCCATCCTGCAGCGACGAGGACCGCACTCGGATCCTTAAATCCGAAGTGCCAAAAATACGAGCCGATGGCCGAACCTGCGTACGCACCGACCAGGGCATGCGAACTCGATGTAGGGAGTCCGAGCCACCAGGTCAGGAGGTTCCATGCGATCGCACCTATTACGGCCGCCAGCAAGACATACAAGCGATCATCAGCGGGAATTATGGTGATATTGACCATATCACCGCCGATGGTCTTTGCCACTGCGGTGCCGAAGACGAGGAACGCGATGAAATTGAAGAAAGCGGCCCACGCCACGGCAACACCGGGCGACAGCACCCGAGTTGCAACGACGGTGGCAATGGAGTTCGCCGCATCGTGAAATCCGTTGACATAATCGAATGCCAACGCGACGATGATGATGACTACGACAAGGCCGAGCGCTGCGGAGTTTCCGTCCATGATGTCTTATATTCTTTAGCTATGTTTTAGGACGATACTCTCAATAATGTTGCCGACATATTCACACTTGTCGGTGGCGGCTTCGAGCATTTCGTAGAACTCTTTCCACTTAACGATATTCACGGGGTTCGAAGAGTTTTTGAAAAGATCGGCCATCGCCCCGAAATAGATATCGTCGGCTTCATTCTCAAGCCTCTGGATCTCAAGCAAATGGGGAGCGAGCCCCTTACTCTTTTCGAGCAGATCGACGGCAGCCTTCACTTCGGCACTCTGTCGCGTGATGACGCTTGCCAGCTTATTCGCATTCTCGTGGATCTCGTGGATGTCATACATCACCACCGCTCTTGCAGACGCGTCGATATAATCACACACGTCGTCGAGGGCGACGCAAAGTGTATAGATGTCTTCGCGGTCAAAGGGCGTGATGAACGAACTGTTCAGCCTCGTCGTTACCGTATGAGTCAGTTCATCACATTCATGCTCAATGCTCTTTATCTTCTTGGCATAAGAATCGAACTGTGTGTCAGGCCCTTCGAGCATTTCCTGCAATACGGCAGCCGCTTCCTGCAGCTTTCCGCTCATTCGGGAAAACAGTGCAAAATACTGATCTTCTTTTGGCAATAAACTAAAGCCCATTTTTTTGTCTCCAATTGAATTTTCCTAACGAGTTCGCGCACAGTCCGGCGATCCAACTTGCCCGGCTATGCTGCTGACGGCGAACTGTGTTTTATAAAAACTGCTTCGGTCAGGTAAACGTTGAGTTCGCAGATGTCCTTTACGTAATCGCCGATGCGTTCGAGATGTTTTGCGACAAAGAGCAATCTTGCGGCCCCGCCGGAAACGGCCGGCCGTTCTGCCATACGTGCAAGCAAATTATCGAAAACGCGGGCGTATCGGCTGTCGAGATCGGCGTCTCTTGCAATGATCCTTCTCGATGCATCTGCATTCTCGGACGTAAACGCGTCGAGGGCCTCGCGGAGCATTCCGGACGCGATACCTGCCATCTGCGAGAAGTCAAAATAGTTGTCGATCTCCGGTTCGTTATTAAGCGCGATGGCGGCTTCAGCGATACTGGCGGCATGATCGGCGATGCGCTCGAGGATCGGCGTTATCTTCGCCACGGAGACGACCATTCTCAGGTCGTGCGGTGCGAGTTCCTGGCGTGCAAGGATCTCAACGCTTAGCTGATCGATCTCGAGCTCCATCTGATCGATCAGGCGATCTGCATCGCAAACGGTCTTCGCAAGCTCGCTATCGCGGGACGTAAGTGCACGAATAGCACGACTTACAGCTTCTTCGGTCTTTCCGCCAAGCAGGAGTACACGATCTCTAAGATCGTCGATCTCGGCAGAAGCTGTCGGATGCACGGTCATAATTCGAAGACCTGCTCTCCCGGTTTTCTCGGCTATGCAAGCCGGAATACACAAGTTCTCTTGCAAGGTCTGGTAAAATTATACTTCTCTCTCCGAACAAGAAAGGGCTATCGTAAAGGTTGCGTAACATCTTTGTAACACAAGTAAGTGCGAAGCCCTAAACTGATGGGTGAGCTTTTATAGTCAACCCGATGCGATGTTTGGTTCATCGCAGACACGGGATCGACATTCGAGATAAGAAACTTATGAATAGAACATTAAAACAACATCTGGCAGCGTATTTGGCGATCTTTGCGATCGCGGCGGCACCATTTACGGCATTTGCTCAGACGCGCATCGAGCGTCCGAAGAATAAATACAAGGTCTCCGATGACGTCAAACTTGGGAATGATAACGCGCAGAAGGTCGAGCAGCAGTTTCCGATCCTGAATGACCGCGAAGCTACGCGATATGTTGCGGAGGTCGGAGAAAGACTTGTGGCCGCGATCCCGCCTCAGTTTCGCGAGCCGTCGTTCGACTACAGTTTCAAGATCGTGAATGCGAGCGATATAAATGCATTCGCACTTCCGGGCGGCCCGATGTTCGTTAATCGAGGGATGATCGAAGCCGCAAAGAATGAAGGCGAGATGGCCGGCGTAATGGCGCACGAGATCTCGCACGTTGCCCTTCGTCACGCGACTGCTCAAGCAACAAAGCAGGGCAGCGTCGGCAATCAGCTCGGCGTCATCGGGCTTATTCTCGGCGGTGCGATCCTTGGCGGCGAAGCCGGTGCCCAGCTCGGTGCACTTGGCGCCGCGGCCTGGATGACAAAATACAGCCGTGAATACGAGACACAGGCCGACACGCTTGGTGCACAGATAATGGCGCAGGCCGGTTATGATCCGCGAGACCTTGCGAATATGTTTCGGACGATACAGGCCCAGAGCAAGGGCAGCGGGCCGGAATGGCTTTCGAGCCATCCGGATCCCGGCAATCGGTACGAAAAGATCTCCCGTGAGGCACAGATGCTCGAGATCGGCCCTGATCATTCTAATATGCGAGAGTTTCGCCGGGTGCGGGAACGCCTGCGTGCTCTTCCGCCGGCAAGAACGATGGCCGAGATCGAGAAAGGCGCGAAGGAAGGCCAAACGGGCGCGAATCCGACAGCCGGCGGCACATATACACGCACGGTTGCAGGTCCCGCGCGTTCGACGAGCAACTATAGCGGTATCGTTGATGTACGAGTTCCGTCAAACTGGAAGGCCTTTGAAAGCGGCGATACTGTTCAGTTCGCTCCGGAAGGTGCTTACGGCAACAGCGGTATCACGCGGGGTGCGATGATCGGGATGATGCGCGGCAGCGGCGACCTGTCTCGTGACGCACAAGCCTACGTAAACCAGGTTCTGGATGCCAACAGCTACCTTCAGCAGCGTTCGCGCTTCAGCAATACGTATCTTGGAGATTATCGCGGCTATATGACGACGCTTTCAGGGCGATCACCGATAACGCAGATGACCGAGATCGCAACGGTTTACGTAGCCTATGACGACAATAATAATTTCGTCTATATGGTAACGGTCGTTCCGTCGAGCGAATCTTCGCGATATACGGCGGCGTTCAATAGAATGTTGTCGACCTTGCGGACGAATCGTTAGCCAACGGTCGCTCTTGCGGCCTTTGCTAAGGTTACATCGACGCTGAGGCCGCAAGACCCGGAAGACCTAGAGGGCAAATAAAAACGTTTACAACGCCGTTTCAATGTGTTAGTTTTTCGAGGAAAGGCGTAGTTCGTTAACTATATGCGTATTCAGGAGATGCGTTCGGGCCTCGTTCATTTCCCAAAGCGGACGGACGAGATCGACATCGACGAGATCTTTAGCAGAGTTATGGCCGAACCGGGACAAACTGAGCTCGCGGCCCTATCGGACCTTGAAGAACCTCGCTGGTCGGTGGTGTCTTTCACAGGGCTGGAGGCTGGCGGACTTACCTACAAACAGGCGGCGGCGCTCATCGATGAGCTCGAAAAGCATAAGATCTCGGGCCTTTGTATCGTTACTGACGAAGCTGCAAAACGCGAACGGTCTTAGAACTCGATCACAACCTTACCAAAACTCTTATTTGAAGCAAGATATAGATAGGCATCGCGAACGTCTTCGAACTTGAAGACGCGGTCGATGTGCGGCCTTGCCGCTCCGGAATCGAGAAGCGGTACGACCTCGCGAATAAAATTCTCGGTTGCTGTCGCCTTTTCTTCGAGTGTGCGTGCACGGAGGAAAGTTCCGCGAACCGACGCTCGCTTTCGTAAGATCGTGCCGAGGTCGATCTCGGTTTTTGTTCCGCTTGTTAATCCGACGATACTGATACGGCCTTTCTGAGCGAGCGAAGCGACATTCTCCGCAAAATAGCCTGCACCGACGAGATCGAGGATGACATCAACTCCGCGGCCTTCCGTTATGGACAGAACCTTTTCCGAGAACTTGCCGTCATCTGCGACGATCGCGTTTTCTAAGCCAAGTTCTTTGAGCTTTTCAACCTTGTCGGCGGTCCGCGAAGTCCCGATCACATTTGCACCAGCGGCGATCGCAAGGTCAAAAGCCGCCAGGCCCACACCTGAGGCGGCCGCGTGAATAAGAAGCGTTTCGCCCGCCACGAGGCCGTTCTGCGTAAAGACCGCATCGTGGGCGGTTATGTAAACTTCCGGAATCCCTCCGGCTTCGGCAAACGAGAGATTGTCCGGGATGCTTGCAAGAAGCGAAGTGTGTGAGACGATGAATTCAGCCTGAGCGTGGCCGGCCGCGATACCGAAGACACGATCGCCGACCGCAAAACCGCTCGCTCCTTCGCCGAGCTCAACGATCTCGCCCGCGAACTCAAGGCCCGGCATATTGGGCGAATAACCTTCCGGCGGCGGATAGCGTCCGGCAGCCTGAAGAAGGTCCGCACGATTTACTCCGGCGGCGCGTACGCGGATCAGAGCCTCACCGCGGGATGGCCGCGGCGCGTCAACCTCCGAAATGCCAACGCCATCGACGCCAACGAATTCGCTTATCCAGACGGTCTTCATTTTGACGGCGTGATGTTGTTCGCCTTTAGCGAATTGCCGGTCGCACGCTGAAGATCGACGATCGCCTTGTTCAGATCGGTACGCGCCTTAAGCTCGACGCTTTTTGCAGCGATGAGTGCGGTCTGTCGTTCGAGTACGCGGTAGATATCCGACTGTCCCTCGTCGAGTTTTCGCTGCTCGGAGGCGTATTGTTTCTCGGAATTCTCACGTGAGATCGCGGCAGCACGAAGCCGTGCCTCGCCGCTTCTTACGGCCTGCATCGCATTTCGCACCTCGACCTGAATTCCCTGCTCCAATTGCTCGCGTTGAGTCTCAAGGCGTTCGGCATCGACCTTCGCCTTTCCGAGCAAGGCACCATTAGTTTTGTCGCCGAAGATCGGAATGTTGAAATTCAATCCAACGCGGTACGTCGGGTATCGATTTGTAAAGATACCGCGAAACGGATTGCCCGTCAGCAAGGCAAGATTTGCCTGCTGCTGTGCACACGCGGGCCCGGTCGGATCGACGTTGCACGCGGTCGGAAATGAGGTGCTGAAATGCGGATTCTGGCTGCCGCCGACGCCGGCCGTTCCGTAGCTTGCGACGAGATCGAGCTGCGGCTTTCTGAGCTCGCTGTAATAACGCTGATCGACCTTGTTGATGGCCAGCTGGGCGTTGTTTACCGCAAGTTCAGG
Source organism: Acidobacteriota bacterium (assembly GCA_019639195.1). GTDB lineage: Bacteria > Acidobacteriota > Blastocatellia > Pyrinomonadales > Pyrinomonadaceae > OLB17. Next base: position 916,406 of record JAHBSI010000001.1, read on the forward strand.
ACGATTCGCCAATGCGGAGTCGATCGCATCTGTTAGGGTCGTCGTCGGCGCGGTCTGTTCCACAGATTCGACAGGGACGATCGCCTCACCCCAGATGGCGTCGGTGCGCGTCGGTGCGATGAGATTCTTGAGCATATTCTCGTTGATGTTGACCGCATTGAGGGCGTCATAGACCGCCTGTTCAAAATTTGCGACCTGCGTTTCCGCCGCAACGATGTCGATCGGAGCAAGCTGGCCTTCGTTAACAAGGCGTTTGTTGTGTTCGAGCTGTGCTTTTGCGATCCGAACACCGTCACGCTGAACCTGCAAATTCCTGAGCGCAAAGATCAGGTCCCAGTACGCTTTCTCGACGGTCGAAACTGTATCGATCGTCCGCGAAAGGAACTGAGTATCGGTAAGCTCGACGTTTCGCTTTGCGATCTCGATCCCACGCCGCTGAGCGTCGAACCGAAAGCCGCGAAGCAGCGGTTGTGTGACGCTGAAATTCAGGCTCGAAAGATACTGTGGGCTTAGTATGCTGATCGGGTTATCGGTCGTTACGCGTGAATTATTGAACGTACCCGAGAGGATCGTTCCGAACTTCGGGATAAAGCCGGTCAGGCCGGCGTTTGCAACAACGGTGCCCTGTGTCGTCTTCGGATTATTGCTGAAGATGCTTACGTTCGGCGACGTGGCACGCTCGTAGTATGTCTGCCCGGCAAGTCTCGGTTCGAAAACGCCGCGAGATGCCTTCAGGTCGAACTCTGCCATCGAGGATGTCTTGCGAGCGACCTCGATGTCCTTATTATTCTCAAGCGCCATTCGCAGGGCCTCCGCAAGTGTCAATGGCCGCTCTTTGGTCACGTCAACACCGACGCGTCCGAGGTCGGGGAGTGCCATATCATGACTCTTGTAATTCGGTGCAACATCTGGAACGCCTTTCAGGTCGTCAGGAAGCACGACCTGGCCATCGTTAGGCGTTGGGGTCGGTGACGGTGTCTGGCCAACGGCCGCAAAGACGCCCACCGACAGTATGAAAAATAAAAGTAAAAGCCGCCTCATAAAATAATTGCGTGAGCCCGCATAAAATACGTATCGCATTAAAGCTTGCTGACAAGCGAGCTTGCCGCAGTTGAGAACTTGCGTTTGGCTCCGCCAAAGATCCTGGATGCAAAGCGATTTATCCGGCTAAAGATCCTAAACTCGGAAATATCGTCAAACAGTGAATAAAAGACCGGCACGGCCAGCAGCGTCAGAAGCAGACAAAGCGTTTGCCCACCAACCACTAGGACGCCGATAGAACGGTTTGTACCCGAGCCCGGCCCGGAACCGACAACGAGCGGCAGCATACCGGCGACGAGTGCGATCGTCGTCATCAAGATCGGGCGCAGACGGTCGCGATTCGCCTGAATGATCGCATCGTAACGCGACATTCCCTGCGAACGCAGGTGGTTCGTGTGGTCGATCTGAAGGATCGCGTTCTTCTTTACAACGCCGAAAAGGAGCAGCAATCCAAGGCCCGAAAAGATGTTCACCGTCTGCCCGGCGACCAGCAGGCTGAAGATGCCGAACGGTATCGAGAGCGGCAGCGTCAGAAGGATCGTGATCGGGTGGATGAACGATTCGAACTGTGCCGCAAGCACGATGTACATAAAGATGAACGACAATGCGAACGCGAGAATGAAGTAGAATCCTGCCTTGCCCATCTCTTTCGACTGACCAACGTAGCCCGTCGTATATCCATTAGGCATATCGAGCGTCTTCACATACGCATCGATCGCCGATGTGATGCTTGCCGCGGAACCTCCGGGCCTGGTGTTCGCAAGAAGTGTTACCTGCCGCTGGCGATTCGTGCGGTCGATCGCACTCGGGCCGGTTCCCGGAACGATCTTCACAACGCGGTCGAGCGTTACGACACCGATCTTTGATGACGGAACTACGACACGCTTCAGGCCATCGACACTCGTCCTGAAAGAATTGATCGCTCGGACGTAAACTTTGTACTGATCCGTGCCTTCGTTGTAGGTCGTCGCTTCTTGTCCCGCAATCAGCGTATTCAACGCTTGCGAAACGTCGCCGACGCGTACGCCAAGTTCGGCCGCGACGTCGCGATCGACCTCAAGCTGCACTTCGGGCTTGCCGGAGATGAGCGTCGAATCCACATCGACGGCGTCGGGGATCGACTTCATCTTTTCGAGGATCTTCGCCGAGTATTCCTCGAGCTTCTTCATATCGGGGCCCGCGATCATGAACTGCACGTTCGCATTTCGAAAGCCGCCGCCCGAGAAAGCCTGCACCGGCTGAACACCAAAGCGAAGGTTGGGCGGAAAGTTCTTTGTAATAAGGTCGCGGGTAGCCGCCATCAACTCTTCCTGCCCTTTTTTGCGATCCTCAATAGGCGAAAGTTTTACGTAGATGGTTCCCGCGTTCACGACCTGCTGCGTTCCGCCGCCAACGGTCGAGAGTGTATCGGTGACGCCGGGAAATTTTCTGATCTCGGCTGCGATCCTCTCGAATTCGAGCGACGATGCAGAAAGGCTTGACCCCTCAGGGACGCGAAGCGTGACCTCGAACTGCGACTGATCATCCACCGGCAAAAAGTTCTTGCCGACGAACATAAAGAGCGGAATGATGCTCAGAAAAACGAGCAATACAAGCCCGATGATCGCCCATCGATGCGCCATCGAAAAGCGAAGCATCGCGGCATAAACTCGATCGACGTGGCGGAACCAGCCGGAGTGTTTTGTGTCGTGCGACGCCGGCGTTTCGATCATGCCGTCGCCCTTTAGCTCTTCGACGATCTTCTCGCTGTCCTCGGGCTGGCGTTTGATCAGCCGAGCTGCGAGCATCGGCGTCAGAGTGAACGACACAAGCAAACTAACGGCAACGGCAAACGCCGCTGTCAGGCCGAACGACGACATGAACTTGCCGACGATCCCCTGCATAAAGCCGATAGGCACGAACACCGCCATCAAACTCAATGAGGTTGCAAGCACGGCGAGCCCGATCTCACGCGTGCCTTCGATCGCCGCCTGAAAAGGATTCATTCCCTTTTCTTCAACAAAACGGTATATGTTCTCGAGCACGACGATCGCATCGTCGATCACGATGCCGACCATCAAGGTCAACGAAAGCATCGTGATGACGTTGAGCGTGTAGCCCATTGCGTACATCAGAGCGAACGTTGAAATGATGGACGTCGGGATCGCAAGGCCCGCGATGAATGTCGATCTGAAACTCCAAAGGAATAAGAAGACGACGATCGCCGCCAGGATCGAACCGACGATCAAGTGCTCTTCGATCGAGTGAAGCGAACTCTCGATAAAGACGGAGTTGTCACCGATAATGCGTACGGTGTAATCCTTCGGCAAGGTCGGAACGATCTCGGCGAGCTTTGCCTTAATGCCTTCGGCGGTCGCAACTGTGTTCTGGCCGGATTGCTTTGCAACAATAAGCGTAACGGCCGGCTGGCCGTTCAAACGAGCCTCGCTGCGCAGTTCTTCGGCGCCATCCTCGACGTAACCGAGGTCCTTTACCTTGACCGGATAACCGCCGCGGGTCGCAATGACGACATTTTCGAATTGTTCGGGTTTCTGAACCTTACCGAGCGTACGGACACTCGTTTCCTTTTGGCCTTCATCGAGTCGGCCGGATGGAAACTCCATATTCTGGATCTTCAGGCCGGCGGAAACCTCGGCGGGCGTTACGCCGTACGAGCGCATCTTGTCCGGATCGACCCAGACGTTTATCTGCCGCTCCTGGCCGCCGATCATCGATATCTGGCCAACGCCGCTTACGGATTCGAGTGGCTGTTTGATCTTGTCTTTCGCAAGTTCGGTCACTTCCCGAAGCGGTTTCGGTGCAGAGATAGTGATGCGCAGAACCGGTGCGGCATCGGTGTCAAGCTTCTGAACGGTTGGCTGTTTGGCCGTGTCCGGCAGGTTCGGAATAACGGTCTGAACACGGTTCTCGACCTCTTGTGCGGCGACGTTCACGTCCTTTTCGAGAACGAACTGAACAAAGACCTGCGAAATGCCTTCGATGGAAGTAGAACGAAGTTCATCGATGCCGCTGATCGTATTTACGGATTCCTCGATCTTGTCTGTGATCTCCGTTTCGATCTCCTGTGGCGAAGCGCCCGGATTCACGACCGTTACCGTGATCGTCGGGAAGTCGATCTTCGGAAAAAGATCTACACCGAGACTCAGGAACGAGAAGGCGCCGACGACCACGAGCGACATTATCAACATCGTCGCAAAGACCGGCCGTTTAACACATATTTCAGCTAACCACTGCATAAAAACCTAGTTTCGGAGCGAAGATACGCTGCCTCGATTCGCTATTGCCTTACGGCCACGCCGTCATAAAGAGCGGCAAGATTGTTGGTTGCGATCACATCATTCTCAGCGATGCCGTTCTTGACCTGGATCATATCGTTCTCAAGCAGGCCGAGCTGGACGATCGCCTCGCGGGCGACACCATCTTTGACGACGAACACTTTGCTGACATCGCCATCTGTCTTAACTGCCGCAGCCGGTATCATCACAGCATTTTCGGGCTGTGCTTTGGTGATGCGAACGGTCGCGAACTGTCCCGGCTTAAGAGCACCGTCAGGGTTCGGCACGTCGGCCTCGACGGTGAGTGTGCGAGCCGTCGCATTCAAACTTGGCGAGATCCGCACGACCTTGCCTGCGAAATTCCGGTCCGGATACGCACTCGTCTGGAGCGAGATGGATTGGCCCGGCTTAACGAGATCGATCGACTGCTCGGGCACCTCGATCTTCATACGCAGCGTCGAGGTACGCATGATCGTCGCGATCTTTGGATTCGGTACGCTCGGACTTACGTATTCGCCTGGGTCGGCCGTCCGCTCCGAAACAAAACCGCTGATCGGCGCAAGGATCGCAGTGTCATTCACCGCCTTCTTTGCCTGATCAACCTGAGCTTCCGCAGATGCAACGGCCGCCCTCGCGGCAGCTTCCTGAGCTTGAGCCGATGAGATCGCTTTCTCAGCGACCTGCGCGTTGGCACGGGCATCTGCAAGCTGACCCGCAAGAGAATCGCGAGTTGCACGACGCTGATCGAGGATCGAACGCGAAATATCACCGGTCCTAAAAAGATTTTCAGCACGCGTCAATTCTTTCTCGGCAAGAAGCAGATTTGCCTTCAGGCTTCGGACCTGCGGAAATTCTTCGACCGAGAACTGCGAACCGATCGGCACGCCCAGCTTTGCCTGAGCCTGGCGAACTGCGGCTGCGGCCGAATCGACGGCCTTCCGTGCCTGTTCGGCTCCGGCCTGAGCCTGTTCGAGCCTCAGGCGAGCGTCGCGAGGGTCGAGCCGCACGAGCACGCTGCCTTTTGCGACATACGAGCCGATATCAAAATTCACCTCGATCACCTTACCTGCGATCGTGGGTGCAACGTCGGTCGATTCGTCGCTCGCGAGACTGCCTGTTGCTTCGAAATATGACGGGATCTGGCGAACCACGGCCTGTGCTGTCGATACATCAACAGCCTGAGCCTGGGTGTTCGCATTTGCGTTCGCGTTTGCGGCCGACCGTCCGCACGCGGATGCAAAAAGCATCACCGATACTGCGCCGCATAATAGAAATGCCGGCAAAAAACGCCGAGTTGTTAGAAACATTTGAAATATTTAAGCCCGTTCGGCCTCTAACCCTTTAAGCAAAATGTCGGCAAATCCCTTTGCCGCCTCTTCATTTGAGATCTTGAGCAAATAATTGCTCCTATCCCACAACACGGTATTCAGCGAATGGTGAAGCAGCATCCCGAGAAATGCCCGCACTGCGAGTCGCGGCTGTACATTCCTGAAGGCCCCATCCTTCTGCCGCTCCTCGATGTATCCGCCGAGAAATTTATAAACACGCTCGATGAACTCGTGAAAGAAACGCTCGGCAAGTTCGTGTTCCTCCAATGCCGAATAAAGGAGAAGCCGCATGAACGCCACATTCGCTTGCTGCTTTTCAAGAACCTGAAAGGCGATCCGATTGAATACAGCTTCATCATCCTTGTCGGCAAGTGCCTTCTTTAGCACTTCGTCGTACTCCCACGCGTATCTTGTTTCACTCTCCCTGCAGCCTTTTGTCTCGATGATCGCCTGGTAAAGGGCATCTTTATTCTCAAAATGCCTGAAAAGCATTGCCTCGGACACGCCCGAAGCCTTCGCTATCTCTCTGGTGGTAGTACCCTTAAACCCGTGTTGGGAAAAGAGTTCTACCGCCGCCTGCAAAATGACCAGCCGACGCTCATCGCCCGACATTCGGGTAGTTGGGTCACAATTAAAAAAACTCTCGATCAAATCCACCTCGCATAAGTAAGTGCTTACTTACCGAACAGGTTTGCATTTTCCTGAGTATGTTGTCAACCTAAAACCAACCGTCTCGAACCATCTCAACGCGGGAACAAACTTCGGCCGAATTTCGTTACAACCTTCAGAGGCCGTTTGGAATCTGATGCGAGCGGTCGAGAGGTTTTACGACCAGAATGTTCTAGGGGTTCGATTTTTTTGGAGGATCATAACGATGTCGGAATTTGAGAACGAAGTTAAGAAAGCGGAAAAGGAACTCGAGCAGAGTCTTATCACGCTTGACTGCGAGGAACATTATTCAGAGCATCAGAGCGATGAGTTTTTAGGAGAAATAAAGATGCAGGCACAGGAATACGGGAAGAAAGTTCAGGATGCGGCCGGCAAGGCATACGATTACGCGAAAGATAACCTTGGTCAGGTCGGCGATAAGTTCAAGGAGCTGTCGTCGAAGGATCCGAAGGAACTGATCGAAGACGCGAAAGAGTTCGCGCGGCAGAAACCGGGCCAGACGATCCTGATCTCGGCAGCGATCGGCGTCGTTCTCGGCCTGTTGCTTCGCGGCGGCCGCAGATAGCGGCGGATCAGGTTTTATTTTGTCTCCAGATTTTTTTGGACGGCACGCCTTCTCAAGCGAGTCGTCCATTTTTATTTGCCGGAACGCGTCGGACGGCTCTTAACGGCAGGCTTTGCAGGTGCGTTTAGGAACGAATAAAGGGCAAGGCTTCCCGCGGCGGCAATAGCAAGAATGATCAGCACAACGACCAAACGGACAGCCATCTTTGCTGAGCGTTTGAGCACTCGGAAGGCAATATAGGCGACCAGGCAAAATATAAAGAAAAAGCCTGCCGCGACCGCAAGGACACCGACATCCGACAAAAAAAGGGCTATAAATTCTTTCATTCGTCGCCCTTCTCGAGTGCGGCCTCGATCTTTGCAAGGTCTTCGGACGTAAGGTTGGCGGCGTCTGCCGGGACGGCGTAATCGCCATCTGCCCACGCGCCGAGGTCAAGGAGTTTGCAGCGTTCCGAGCAGAACGGGCGAAACTCATTTCCCGAAAATTCAGTTTCTTTGCCGCACTCAGGGCATTTTACTTTCGGCATAACATCTTCGATGTAGATTTTAGCATCTCTTAGAGCGAACATTCGATACAGCAAAAACGTATTCGAGACGGGGAGAATTGTGATAAAACTAGCAGTATGAGTGAAGGAAAAGACATCTTCGAACGCTGGCAGAAAAAGGCGACAGAGACCTTGGATGGGCTTGACGAAAAGCTCGGCTTGAAGGACAAGATCGAGTCGGGCGCGCGTGTTGTGGCTGATACGGCTCAGAAAGGTGCCGCCGCAGTCAAGACGCAGGCCGAAAAGTCCGACATCGGGCGAAAGGCCGTCAAAGCCGTCGAGGACGTTGCCGCGACAGCCGGTGATGCAGCAAAGACGGCGTGGAACGTCAGCGAACCCATTAGGGATGCGGCCGTCGAGGTTGGCACAAAGGCGGGCGAGGCCGTCGCAGATATTGCGGGGAAAGCGAGCGATACTTTGGGAGACACCGCTTCGACGATCGGCACGAATGCGAAACGCGTCACAAAGGTCGTCGGATTTGGAGCTTCATTGACGAGCACGACGAACTCGATATTGACTGCGCTGAAGAACGCAGCTTCGTCTGCAGCGGAAGATCCGGCAAGGGCGGCGGTAACCGGAGCCTCGATGATGGTCGGTGCCGGTTTGGGGGTCGTCTTTACAGGGATCAACTCGCATTGGCTGCTGAATTCTGCGATCCCGACGTGGTCAGTTAAGAAACTTGCCGACAGCTTTGACGGTTACCTTAAACGCCGCGAGACCCTGATCGAGAAAGGCAAACTCAACGATGCGGAACGCGAACGAATAGAATTCGAACGCGACATCGCAAAACGCGTCGGAGCGCCGATGCTAGGTGCATTCGCATTTGCTTCCGGTGCGGTGATGATGACGAAAGTGTTCAATCCGACGGAAGTGACGGGCTTTCCGATCGGTACGATCCTTGGCGGAAATCCGCTGCTTGAAGGCGTGTGGTTCTTTGGGAATGGTGTTGTCTGCTTTAAGACGAGCTACGATTTCTTTATGATCGCTCTCGAGGGCAACGATGAGGCAGAACGTGTGGTAAACGAGATCAAGGGTCTCTTGCCGAATGTCACCTCGTGAATGCCTTAGACGAGTTTTACCGGAAACGGCAGGAAAGTAAGAATGAAGATAAGCAGGGTCGCAACGGCCACTGCTTTTCTTTTTGGGTCAAGAGGCGTTTGATCAAAGGGTCGTGGATGACCGACCCGCAGCATTACTCCGAGGATTATCGCGATCAAGAATCCGCTCGGGCTGCTGTAAAAGTAGGCACCGAGCACGGATAAGATCGCCATAGTTACGAAAGCGACACGGCCTGTCCAAAAATGTATCCGTTCGCCGAGTGCGGCATAGACGGCGTGGCCGCCGTCGAGTTGGCCGGACGGAATTAGATTGATCGCAGTTACCAGGGCTCCGACCCAGGCTGCGTAATAGAACGGATTGCCGATGCCGAAAGTAACGTTTTTGCCGAAAAAGGCACCGATCGCCTGCATTATCAACGGATCGGCAAAGACGAGCTGGCCGCCCGTTGAGACCGGAAGGCTCCCGACCATTTCCATCTGCGAGATGCCGATAATGGCGATCGGAAGCATCGCGATGAAGCCCGCGATCGGTCCCGCAACGCCTATATCAAAGACAGCTTTTCGCGAAGGCATCGGCGACTTGATCCGTATGAATGCCCCAAAGGTCCCGGCCGGGCCGATCATCGGCGGCGTCGGAATAAAGAACGGCAGTGTGGAATCAACCTTGTAAATGCGGCAGGCAATGTAATGGCCCATCTCGTGCGAAACGAGTATCAAGAGGAGCGAAAGCGAGAATTCCAGCCCGTAGGTCAGAACGTACGAGTTCGTAAAAAGAAGCTCGATCGCGTGGCCGATCACCGATAAGTAAAGCTGCGGCAGATGAAGGATGAAGTCTATGGTCTCGGCTGCCGTCTGCGGGTCGCTGCCGACGACAAAATCGTTTACGGGGCCAAAAGGATAAAGGGTTCCGGCGATCGTCGCGGTGCAGAAAGTAAGGCCGAGCAGAAGGATGTGCCGAATCAAGACAAGCGCCGACGGGCGTGCCAAACGCTTACCATAAAAGAAATCCTGATTTACCGGTTCGACCTCTTGCACGTTGCGATCAGACAAAACGAAAAGGACCACGATCTCCGCGTAGATACTGCATTTGATTCGCGGAAGTTTTGCGGTCCTCTTATCTTAATATGGGAACTCTTGTTTAGACAGACCTTGCAGAAAGCTCCTTGCCGGGCTTGAATCTAATTGTCTTGCCGGCTGGGATCGGTACTTCGGTACCGGTTCGCGGATTACGGCCGACGCCGCGTTTGCGGGCCTTTACGACAAAAACGCCAAAACCGCGAAGCTCGATCCTCTTGCCCTTTGCGAGGGCTTCCTTCATCGCTTCAAAAAGCGAATCGACAACCTGCTCAGCCTTCTGTTTCGGCACTCCCGTCCTGTCGGCAACGAGGTTGACGATGTCCAATTTGATCATTTTTCCTCCAATTAATGTGGAAACGAAGGAGATTCAAGGCGAAACGGTAATGCCCAGAAAGAATACCTAAGAAAGCGGGCGTCTGTCAAGCTATTTCCAAAGGCTAACTTATGCAATCAATAGCTTTGCGGGTTGACGAAGGCCCGCATGGCGTTGCATTGCGGCGATAAGGCTTACGCTTCTGCTTTTGAAATTTTGCGTTAGGCTCTAGAATCACACTATGCGTTGGAAAGATCTAAGAAGCAGTTCGAATGTTGAGGATAGACGCGGCATCTCAGGCCGCGGCATCGCGCTCGGCGGCGGTGGGCTTGGCGTGATCGTTATCGCGCTTGCTGTGCTGCTTTGCGGCGGTGACCCGAGTTCGCTCCTGCAGAGCGGCGGCCCGATCGACAGTCAGCAGGTGCAGGCTCCCGCCGCAAATGCCGCGAATCCCGGCCAGCCGGACGAGAACAGGCAATTTGCAAGTGCGATAATGGGCAGCCTCGAGGACGCGTGGAAGCAGATCCTTCCAAAGCAGAGTCGAGTCCGATATCAGGACCCAAAACTTGTGCTCTACACGGGCCAGGTTCGGTCAGCGTGCGGGCTTGGCGATGCGGCGATGGGACCGTTCTATTGCCCCGGCGATATGAATCTTTATCTCGATTTCGCATTCTTTGATGAATTGAAACGCGAATTCAGAGCTCCGGGTGATTTTGCGCAAGCGTATGTGATCGCGCACGAGTTTGGCCACCACATTCAGAACCTAATGGGCACAATGGACGCCCTCCAAGCCTCCGGAGCGGGAAATAGGGGCTCTGTTGCCCTTGAGCTCCAGGCGGACTGTTATGCGGGCATCTGGGCCAATTACGCGGCAGCTCAAGGAAGACTTGATGCGGGCGATCCGGAGGAAGCGATCCGAGCCGCGAGTGCCGTTGGAGACGATATGATCCAAAAGCGGACGCAAGGCTACGTTGTTCCTGATTCATTCACGCACGGAAGTTCGTCGCAGCGTGTCGAGTGGTTCGCCCGCGGGATGAAGAGCGGCAATATGGCCAACTGCAGAACCTTCCGCTAGGGAGTGAAAGGCTGTCCGTACAGTTCCTGATAGATCCAGCCGAGCACTCGTGCCTCGGCCGTGCACAGCAGTTCGAGCCAGCAGCTTGAAAGGTATAGACGCCGTTCGAGTTTGCTTAGCAGTTTGTCGGCCTTTTCAACCGCAAAACTTTCGGCATCGGCATCAAGGCCGTAGGCGGTCGTCAATTCCGTTTTCGTCTCGCGGGCACGCCCGAGTGCCTCGACAATGTCGGTGATCCAGAGTTTTAGCTCTTCTTCGCTTTTATTTTCCGCGACTGCCTGAATCACACCGATCGCAAATCGTGCCTCCGCGTTCTCAAAAGGATACGTTTCGACGCCATTCTCCGTGTCGTCATCCTGTTTCCATTTGAAAAGCTCGTCTGCATACGGATGCCTTATTCTTGTGACGCGCTCATCGTTCGCGATGAACCACTCGACAAGGTCTGCGAGGGATGCGGTTGTCGGAGTGGCGCCACCGTCAAGCGTCAATTTTGGCGGTGCAATGTCTTGTGCCGGTTCTGCCATATATTTGAACGTGCGATTATTTCACGTTGGCCTTCGCTTTTCCAATCTTTACTAAGGACGGATATAATCACACCTGCCAGAACAGCAAGTCGCAACATCCGTAAAGCGATGAACATTTGCTCGGCCGTTGATCGTAACTTGCTAAAGGGGAGCCGTTTTTAACTATGCAGACACAATATGTAACTTGTCCGAATTGTCACTCTCAGAATGTTGCGGGCGGCGGGCTTTGTTCGAGCTGCGGTGCGATGCTGCCGGCGTACAACGCAGGTCCAATGCAGCAGCAGGCTCGTCCCGCTGTTCCCGGCGCTGACAAAAAGGTGCTCGCGGGCGTTCTCGGCATCGTCCTTGGCGGCCTCGGAATTCACAAGTTCGTGCTCGGTTATAATACCGAGGGGATCATTATGGCCGCAGTCTGGGTGGTCGGCATTATTTTCCTGTGCGGAATACCGTCGATGGTGATGGGCATTATCGGGATCATCGAAGGAATTATGTATCTGACCAAGTCGGACGAAGAGTTTGTCAACACCTATATCGTCAACAAGAAGGGCTGGTTCTAACCTGTTTATCTGCAAGTGTTTACAGGATTGATCGAAGAGCTCGGCGTGATCGAGCAGGTCGAAAGGCGAGAAGCCGGTGCGGTCTTTCGCATCGGTGCGACGCTGGTTGCGTCCGATATTTCGAACGGTGATTCGATCGCGGTGAACGGTGTCTGCCTGACGGCAGTTGGGGTTGATAAAGGCGGATTTTCCGCAGACGTTTCACCCGAAACGCTCGCGAGAACGACGCTCGATCGAATCGCGGTAGGAACGCGGGTGAATCTCGAACGGGCACTGCTGCCGACACAGCGGCTCGGCGGCCACATCGTCCAAGGCCATGTTGATGCCACCGGAAAATTCATCGGAGCTCGTGACGAAGGCGATTTCCATACGGTCACCATTGGTTTCGATCCCGAGTTCGCGAAATATCTCGTCTTTAAGGGCTCTGTCGCGGTCGAAGGCATCAGCCTTACGGTCGCCGCATTGAGAGCGGCGGAATTCGATATCGCCGTTATTCCAAAGACGTGGGAGATGACGGATCTTTCGACTCTTTCGCCCGGAGATGCCGTCAATCTCGAGGCCGACGTCATCGCAAAGTACGTCGAGCGAATGCTCTCTCAACGCAATTTCGAGTAATATTGCACTTTGACGTGATATGCTCGCTGCCCTCATAGTTCTCGCCGCATTTCTCTTCGGCGGACTTTGTTTTACATATCTTTTCTTTGATGACGAGCGGCTTTTGTGGCGCCTTGCGGCGGGAAATATCGTTTCGTGCGCAATTGCGGGCGTTGCAGGGTTTGTAATAACTCTCTTCTTTGGTCTCAACGCGACAACTGCAGCGGTTTCCGTCATTGCAGCGATGCTGCCCGCGGTAATGCTGGTCAGCCCGGACATCAGGCGAAAATTAGCGAGAGACTGGCAGCGTGCGCGCTCGAATCTGCAGCACGGAAATAAGCGCATCGGCGGGCTAATCTTTTACAGTTTCTTCCTCATTCTATTTTGCCTTTATTTTTCGCAGGCGATCTATCAGACGCCGGAAGGCGTTTTCACGGGCGGTTCGCAGAATCTTGGCGATCTGCCGTTTCATCTCGGGGCGATCTTCAGCTTCACGGACGGTGCGAATTTCCCGCCGATGAATCCTTCGTTCGCGGGCGTTAAATTCGCTTATCCGTTCATTGCCGATCTTTTGACCGCGATAACGATGAAGCTCGGCGGAACGCTTCGTTGGGCGATGGTTGTCGAAGACATCGCGTGGGCGTTCTCACTTCTCGTAGTGCTTGAGCGATTCACCGTAAGGGTCACCTCGAGCAAGCTTGCCGGCCGCATCGCTCCATTTTTGCTGTTCTTCAGCGGCGGCCTCGGTTTTCTATTCTTTGCGAAAGACTTCTGGCAGCAGCAGAAAGGTTTCTTCGACTTTCTTGCCGCATTGCCGAGCGATTACACGATCACGAACACTTTTCGCTGGGGCAATTCGATGGTCGTGCTCTTTATCACACAGCGAAGTCTCCTTTTGGGAATGCCGCTTGCGATAATGGCGATCGACCGTCTCTGGGCGACATTTTCCGAACGCGGCGGCGAGGAAGGCCATCCGCAATTCGTGCCGCCATTTGTTCTGGGCACGCTTGTGGGCACGCTGCCGCTCGTGCATCTGCACAGCCTTCTTGTCGTCTTTATCGTTGCGGCCGTCTGCCTGCTCCTGTATATCCGACGTTGGAAGGAATGGTTCACCTTCGCGGTCGGGGTATCGATCGTCGCTGTGCCGATCCTCGCCTGGCTTACGACCGGCGAAGCATCGGATGCGTCGAAATTTATCGGATGGAATTTCGGTTGGGACAAGGGCGATAAGAATTTCTTCTACTTCTGGTTCCTGAACACAGGCCTTGTGATCCCGCTGATCGCTGCAGGCGTCTATTTTGCGTGGAAGAAAGGTTCGATGGAAGAACATCGGCAGCTTCGATGTGCCGCCCTCTTCTATATCCCGTTCGCGTTGATCTTTCTCATCGCGAATGTGGTGAAACTCGCTCCGTGGGAATGGGACAATATCAAGATCCTGATCTATTGGTTCGCTGGTTCGATCCCGTTCATCGCACTCGCGATCGTGTGGGCCTGGGAGAGAAAGGCGGTCTGGCTGAAGGCCGTTGCCGCACTGTGCTTTCTTTCACTGATCGCATCCGGAGCCTTGGATGTTTACCGAACGGCGAACGGGCAGAACGTCGTGAAGGTCTTTGATGCGGACGGTGTGAAAATTGCGGACGCGATAAAAGAGAAGACGGCCGCGAATTCGCTCATCTTGAACGCCCCGACCTATAATTCCGCGGTCGTTCTTTCCGGACGGCAGTCCTTGATGCGTTACACGGGACATTTGTCCTCTCACGGCATCAGTTTTGAGGACAGGGAAAAGGATGTGAAGACGATCTATCTCGGCGGAGGCGTTGCCGATATTTTGCTCCGGAAATACGGTATCGACTACGTCCTTGTTTCACCCGCTGAGCGAAATGAGCTGCAGGCGAACGACGAGTACTTTCAAAAATTCCCGCTCGTTGCCGAGAGCGGACAGTATCGCCTCTATAAAGTAAAATAGCCCCGACGAGATACGCCATTTGATGACCGAGACGAAGATAAGCGAACAAGAAGAGCCGCCAAGGACGCGGCCGGATATCGTCTGGCTTTGCTGTTCAACGGCAGTGACAATTGCGGCGTTCGTCTTTCGGTTTTACGATCTTACGCTCAAGCCGCTGCACCATGACGAAGGCGTCAACGGATTTTTTCTGACGACGCTCTATCGAACAGGTGTTTATAAGTACGACCCGGCAAATTACCACGGCCCGACGCTCTATTACATCTCACTTTTCTTCTCGAAGATCTTCGGGCTGAACACGTTTGCCGTTCGGACGAGCGTTGCCGTATTCGGCGTGCTTACGGTCGTCCTTGTGCTCTATCTAAGGCGTTATCTTGGGCGGATCGGGAGCCTTTCCGCGGCGCTGTTTCTCGCGCTCTCGCCGGGAATGGTCTATATCTCGCGATACTTTATTCACGAGACGTTCTTTACATTCTGCAGCCTTGCGATCGTCGTTTCGGTCGTGCTTTTCATCGAAAGGCTAAAGGCCGGTGTCTGTGCGAAGGTTTGGTTAGCGATCCTACTCGCTGTTTGTTTTATTCCGTCAGGCCTGAATATCGCAGAATATTTTTCGAACGGAAATGCGACGGCCTTGTGGGCTTTTCGAAGCGCGATCATTATCGTCGAGCTTGTCCTGATCTATCTTGTTCTTAAAAGCCTGCTTGAGTGGCGCGACGGCCGGCCGATATATCTGATACTTGCCGCGGCCTCAGCAGCCCTTCTTTTTGCGACAAAAGAGACGGCATTCATCACTATCGGAACGATGCTTATCGCGACCGCGGCAACACGCATCTGGCAGAAGAATGTGAGCGAAGAACTAAGCAATGCGAAATGGCGCATACTTTGGCTGTTCCAGTTTGCAGTGCTTGCGGCCGCGGTCGTTTTTTATACTCACACGCTCGACGGTTTGAAATGGCTGCATACGTACTTTCTAGGTGAGAATAGCGTAAAGGAACCGTTTGCATTCTATACGCTCTGTCTGCTCGCGATCGTGGTGATCGCGGCGTGGGCAATGTTCCTCGCAGCTTATCGTGGAGGAAAGCTCGCTGCTTTCTCGGAGCCGGAACTTACTTACAAAGGCTTTTTTAGTGCATTTGGAACCGGCGGAGACAAGATGCTGCTGATCTCTGCTTCCGCGGTCACGTTCGTCTTTGTGCTCGCGGTCTTTTTCTCGTCGTATTTTACATTTCCGGAAGGGCTGTCGCGTGCTGTCGAGGCATATATGCTCTGGACAAAGACCGGCACAAAGGACCACACGCAGAATGGCGTTCTCGCATACGTAAAATGGGGAATGAAGGTCGAATCGCCCCTTCTTCTTCTTTCCGCACTCGGCGGTGCGATCGCTTTTCTAAGGCCGTGGAATCGTTTCGCGGTCTTTTCGGCGTTCTGGGGGTTTGGAATGTTCGCCGCCTACACGATCATTCCATATAAGACCCCGTGGCTCGCACTTAGCTTCTTTCTTCCTTTGTGTCTGGTCGCGGGCTATGGCATCAACGAGATCCTTTCATCGAAGTTCATTGCGGCCCGGCTTTCGGGAATACTGGCCTTGATTCTCGCGGCCGCATTGCTCACCTATCAGGCGTACGACCTGAACTTCGTCCGATATGACGACGAGGATATGGGCTACGTTTACGCACACACAAAACGCGGTATGCTCGACCTCGTAAAAGAGATCGAACATTTCGCGGCGAAAAGCTCGGCAGGGCGTGATTCGACGATCGAGATCGTCTCACCCGATTATTGGCCGTTGACCTGGTATCTGAACGATTATCCTCACGCAAACTTCTACGGCAGCCTTGTCGATGCGAACACCGCTGAGATGATCGTCGCAAAGAAGAACGACCAGGATACGCAGGTTGTCGAGAAATATTCGGCACACTATAAATTCGTCGGCGTTTATCCGCTGCGTCCCGGAGTCGATCTGATGCTGCTCGTCCGACGTGACCTCGCAGACCCGGAAGACCAGGACCTGTATAGGATCTACGAATACGAATCAAAATAACGCGAACTTTTGATAAACAATTCTCTTAGTTTCTTCGTAACACCTGCCAGCAAATTCTTTTAAGGAGTAGATTCAAAAGGTGAAATATTTTTGTGTTTTTGGGTTGATATTGCTGCTTGGCGCATCGGCGTTTGCTCGCGAAATTAAGAACGGAACCGATCTGATCACGGCGATGAACGCCAAATACGCCGGCAAGTGGTACAAAACACTGACCTTCGAGCAGAAGACGACAAACTTCGGCCCGGACGGCAAGGCCGACGTCTCTACATGGTACGAGGCAATGAAGGTGCCCGGTTACCTGCGTATCGATTTTGCCCCGACCGAAAAAGGTGACGGCATCTTGTTCGCCGCCGGAAAGGTCTTTTCGTTCAAGGACGGCAAGACAAAAGGCGGCCGCGATTTTGTCCATCCGCTTATGGTCGTCGGCTTCGATGTCTATGCCCAACCGGTCGAGACGACGATCGCCGAGGTAAAGAAAATGGGGATCGATCTCTCAAAGCTTCATACGGAGAAATGGCAAGGGCGAGACGTCTATGTTGTCGGTGCGGACAAAGGCGACGTGAGGTCGCCGCAGCTTTGGGTCGATAAGAAAAGGCTAGTCTTCGTGCGTTTGATACAACTCGCGGGCAAGGACAAAAAGAGCGTGAGCGAAACCCAGTTCAATAAGTACGTAAAAGCTGGCGGCGGTTGGGTTTCCGCTGAAGTGCTTTTCTTTGTTGACGGAAAACATACGACCAGCGAGGATTACTCGAAGATCAAGGTCGATACAAAACTAAGCGATGATCTTTGGGATCAGGAGAAATGGATGAGCGTCGATAAGAACTATTGGAAATAACGCCACGATGTTTGACCGAAAAATGGGCACGCACATTCAAAATGTGCGTGCCCATTATTTTTATCTCAGATGTCTTCTTAACTTTGCCGATGGGCTTCGACAAACCACAGCAGCTTGTCAATGTTTCGCGAAACGCCGGTAAAAAGGTCTGCGGTGTCGGCATCACCAAGTTTGTCTGTGGCATCAATGTCCGCACGAACCCGCTTGCCAAACTCCGCAAGAGCGGTCGAGAGAGCATCAACGTGGTCCGCTCCGTCCGAGATCTCGAGCGGATACTCCGGAAGTTCGGAGTTTTGAGCGGCAACCCTGACAGTTCCCAGCGCCGTGCCTCCAAGCGACGTGATCCGTTCGGCGATATCGTCGACCATTGGATCAACTTCGCTCGCAACTCTATCAAAGAGTTCGTGCAGGGCGATGAAGCTCATCCCCTTCACATTCCAGTGAGCCTGTTTTGCCTGTGATTTTAAGTCGGCCGCATCAGCGAGCCGCTGATTTAGTATCGCAACAAGTTTTTCTCTCGCGTCTTTTGGAATATCGATCTTTGTATTATGCATAGCTACTCCTCCTTTAGAGTTATTATAATTCTAAATGGACGGTCTGTGAGTGTCAAGTCGCCCCAAACCATTTCAGATTGTCGATATTATCGCGGCGCTTCTGTAGGGATAATGTTCGCGGCCGCGTTCGCGGCATTTCCGAATTGCCTTCCCGGCTGCATGCTGAGTCCGGCGCCCCGGAACAGCGGCGTGAAAACCCATTTTGAGTGATTCTCAAGGCCGTAATAAGCTACGATCGATCTGCCGCGGTCCTGGCTTGCAACGCCGATAAAGGGCGTATCTTGGGTCAGGATCTCAGTCCCCTCGTCAACGGGTGCCGTCTTGTCGGTCTCTGTCTCGGTATTCAGCGAGTTAACGATAACGATCGCCCAGCGATCAAAGACCTGGCTTGGATTTGACGGGAGCAGACCGCCATTATAATCCTGAACACTTTTTGCGAACGGAGCGAGCGACTTGCCGTCTGCGGGAATCAGGCGCCATTTTCCATTCTCGCTAAGAGGGTCTATGGCAGCCGATGGCCGCAGTATCTGCCGCGTTTTGGTTCCTTCCGGAAGGCCCTCGAGGAGATCGTCGATCGAATTTGGGAGCTTCGCACCGCGATAGAATTCAACGTATTGGCGGATCGCATCGGCGACCTCTTCACCGCGGGCGATCGCCTCCAGTTCGCGTTCACGCTGGATCTCGGTTGCGACCGTCGGTGCAACCGCGAGCAATGCAACGGCGAAGATCGCCATTATCGCCAAAACGGCGATGAGCGTCATTCCGCTTTCCTGCCGGCCCCTACTGATCGTCGTCCACATCTTCCTTGGAGCCTTTGTCGCCATTCTGTTGATTGACCGGCGGTACATTTGGGGACTTCGCCGGCCGAATATTGTTGCACGGTATTCCGGGCGGACAATTATTCGGATCGATCTGCTGCTGCTGAGGCTGCTGATAGTTCGGAAAAGGAGTATTCATCTGCGGATATCCGCCGCGTCGAGGAGGCCCGGTTGGCTGGTTCGACGCCGGAACATCAGCAGGTTGAGCGATAGGTATCCTGTGTTTGAAGCCCAGCGACGTGTCCTCGAACATCGCTTCTCCGGGCGTGAGCTTGACCAGCCTGAAACGCCCGCCCGCGACATCATTAATTCTCAATCCGAAGGGCGATGCGTCGGATTTGCCGGCATCCGTAAAGTAGCCTGTGTCGTTATTGAACCGCTTGCGGCCGATCATCCCGAGATACGTATAGGTCGGTTTTGGCGGAGCCTGTACCGTCAGCATAAACTGCGTCGAGTATTTCTTTCCGTCCGGCGATTGGACGATGACCTGGCGTGAGCCCTCGCTCGTCAATAGGTTTGCTGGAATGTTCGTGACCAGCCTTTGCGGGCTGATGAACTGCGTCGGGAATTCTGTCTGGTTGAAATATATCCGTGCGTTGGGTTCGAACCGGTCGCCAATGACCTCAAGCCGCAGACCATTTGTTCCAGCATAGACGGATGACGGATTCAGCGCCGTCATTTCATACGCAGGCGTTGGCGTCGGAGCCGGCGTTGGCGGCGGAACTACGACAACCGGCGTCGGGCTGTATGGTGTCGGCTTTGGCGGTTCGTAGAAAGCAAAGATATTGCGGCCCGGATCCGGTGCCGGAACATTCGCAGGCATCACGACCGGGGTCGTCGTATCGGTAAAATTCTGTTCGTCAGCAGTCGGAAGTGTAAAAGCTCCCGGTGCGGCAGGCGACGGTTTCGGGGTCGGACTCGCCTTCGTCGTCGCGCTCGATGCAGGTGAACTTGCGAACAGGCCTCGGCCGAATGCGTAAAAAAGTGCGACGGCAGCAAGTACCGCGAGCACGATCGCAGCGATCAGCTTCTTTCTCTCGTTCGGGTCATTTACTGCTCGAGCTACCATTACTGCGTCGCTCCTTCGCTCGGCATTGGCGGTGCGAAATTCGGCCGGCGGAAATAAGCGGCCATCTCGATGCGGAGCGAGACGACCTCGCCGTGTGTCTTACCTTTCGGCCTTTGCGGCTGGGCCTTTTCGTTCGCATCTGCGATCGGAAAACCATTCTGATCGAACGCCGGCGGACCTTGAGCACCCTGGGCGGGCGGCTTTGACACATCGGTCTTTTGCTGAGTATCCGATGGAGCAAGCTCTATCGCACTGATAACGACGAATTCGCCGCCGGTCTCGATATCACGAATGAATCGGCGGAGATTCTGATAAGAGCCCTCGACCGTGGTCGTTACATACACACCCGGAAAAAGGCTGCGAAAACGTTCGCGACCGCGTTCTTCCTGCGATTGGTTGTTAGTTGTGCCTTCGGTGATCGGTTCAAGCGGCTGGTAATCAGGGCCGCTCGTATTCACAAGGCCGTAGGCAGATATCAGGCCGTTGATCCGCTGGTAAAGAGCTCCGCGTCCATTGTCCGCGGCGGGAAGATACCGCAGTTCGAAATTATCCGCGCTGTCGAGCAATTTCGCGACCTGGCCTTCGGTCGTCGTGATCTCGCCGTATCTTGATTGAGCGGCGATCTTTTCCGCCTCGAGGCGGTCCGCTTCGGAGCGGTTTGTTACGACCGAATTGTTCGACGGCACAACAAAAAATACATATGCGAGAATCGCCGCAAGCAATACGATGCCGCCAACGGCGACGGCTCCGATCTCGAGCGGTCCCCACATACCGCCGTAAACTTTACGCGGCCGCCGCGAATAAAGCGTCGGGTCCTGCGAAATGGTCTCGGGGGCGGTCTGTTCGACCTGACCTTCGATCTCGGCCATTATTCGCCACCTCCCGAATTATTTTGCGCAATATCGGTTTGCGGAGCGGCGTAGGAATAACCGGGTGAATATACGACGCGCAGCGTGTATTCCGTATAGACCGAAAGGTCGGTCTTCTGCAGGTCCTGGCCGCGAAGTTCCGCAAGGAAAAGGCCGGAATTCTGCATATTCTGTATCATCTGCTGGACGCCGGCGTAGTCGCGGCTGATAACGCCGAGCTCGAGTTCTGCCCGAACTTTCGCGCCATCCGTGTAAATATGCTGCACCGAGATCCTTGATGCTGAAACGCTGCCCGGCATTACGCTCTCGAGGTCGGCAAATAGCTTCGACCAGCCGAAGCCTTTGTTCGCAACAAGCCGATGGGCCGCACTCAAGACCGTCCGCTGCTCGGGTGTGAGCTGTTGCCGGACCTTTTCGCCCTCGCCCTTTAGTCTCGCGATCTCGCCTTTTGACGCCTCGATACGGGCAGCGAGGATCTTATTCGTGTCGGAATTTTGCTTTAGCTTTGCTATACAGACGATGCCCAGCACACCGGCGGCAAGCAATAAGGCCGCGGCTGCCAGATATGGCAGAACGCGATTGCGGAATGGCTTAGTCGCCAGATTTAGATCGGAAATGCGAGACAATCCAGTACCCTTTTTCGTTAACTTTCGCCCGTTCATTATATAAAACCTGTCGAGGCCGGGCGAAGCGTGCAGTTTAGCACGAAAAACCGGGCAATGTCTTTCACGCGTCGTTGCGGCAAGTTGTTGCGAAAACTTTCCTTATGCCTATTGCTCGGGAGGTTGCGACTCGATCAGCAGGACCCGGCGTTTTGCCTGTACGACAAGGCCCGGACGCTTCGACGTGACCTCGATCTGGCGTTCGGCGACGCCGTGTTGTGCCGAAACCGGGATCTTCGGGGCGTAGGTGACAACATATGCCGAATCGATCATACGGCCGACGAGCGCCGTCTTGTCTTCCATCTCGTCGATCGACATTGGCCCGATGAATTCACCGTTCGTGTCCTCGGCGATCTTTTCAAGCTGTTTCTCGGACGCGACCAGGTCCTTTTCGCGAGTCTTCAGCCGGGCAAGAAATGGGCGGTCAACGACGAAAACCCTCGCTTTTGGAGCCTTTGCAACATCGCGTGCTCCATTCGGCAGATCATTGGCGATCTGGTCGGGCATCGCTTTTGGCGGCGGTGTCTTTGTTTTGCCTTTTGTGCGCGGCTCGATGTCCGCAGCCTCCATCGCGGCGTAACTCAGCACGTGAATGGTAATGTTTGCGGCACGAAGGCGATCGAATGCTGCAGTCTTTTGAGCCGCAGTTGCCGAACTGTCGGTACCGTCGGTGATGAGGACGAGTTGGTTATTATCGCTTTCGGTGCGTGCAAAGATAGCGGCCGCCATGTCCAAGGCATCAACAAACGCAGACCTTGTCCCAAAATTCGAACTGTTCACCGCCGCACGGCTCACCGTCCGATCAAGCGTCCAACTCGAAAGGATCTCCGGCTTGTTCGCGTATGACATCACGGCGACCTTGTCTTCCGGGCGGAGCGAATTTATGAGTGCGATCGCGACCTTGCGTGTTTTATCGAGTGTTTTGACGACGCGCATCTCACCGCCGGTATCCATTACAACCAGCACATTCGCCGGCAGGTATCTTACGCTTGTAGCCTGATGCAGTATGTTGTCCTCGCGGATCACAAGGTCATCGGTCGTAACACCTTTAAAGAAATCACCTCGTTCGTCGAATGCGAGAACATTCAGCTTGATCTCCTGCGTCGAGATCTTGAGTTCCGGTTCGGGTGTCGGAGACGGTATCGGCGTAGGCGAAACGCGGCCCGATTGAGCAATGGCAGCGGACGCAAGCAGGAGAATTGCCGGCAAAATACCGAAAAGTAAGGATCGTTGAGGTTTAAGATGCATCATTTCAAAAACAGTTTGATGCAGCGGCTCCGATTTTCTTTGCACACTCGGACCGCCTGTCAAAGTTCCGGGTTCTCTTCGACAAAATCGATCAGATTCTCAACATAGCTCGGGAAACGCGGACATTCGATCTTGTGGTTAGCGAGCAGCTTGTCGGCGTCAGCCGTGTCATATTCCTGCTCGATAAAGAAATACGGCACGCCGTAGTGCGGCAGGCCGGTGATCGGCGGCGAGATCGATGTGTTCAGAAACCACTTAGTGAGGGCGATCGACGGGGCAAACTCGGACTTTCGGCCGGTCAACGCGAATGCGATAGCGTCGAATAATTCCCGTGTAGTGAGTGGATCGGGGTCCGCGATGGCAAGTGTCTTTCCCTTTGCCGCTTCGTCTTCAGAGAGGGCCGCGATGGCGTCCACCACAAAATCGACCGGCACAAGATTCAGTTTAACGCGTTTATTTCCAACATTTAGGATCCGCAGAATGATCGGTGCCTTTCTGAGATAGTGGATCAGGTAATAGATGCCGTCGTATTTTGCGGTCTCGCCGCTCTTTGAGTCGCCAACGACGACCGACGGGCGAAAGATGGTGATCGGAAGCTTATCCTTGAGTCTTTCGACCTCCATTTCAGCAAGATATTTGCTCTCTTCGTAATGATTCTTGAAGCCGGCGGCGTGTTCCAATTCCGTTTCAAGAATACGGCCGGTTCGCTCACCCGCGACGTAACAAGTTGAAATGTAGTTATACCGGCGGAGGTTCGCGATCTCGCCGACCAGCTCGTTCACATGACGTGTCCCGTCAACATTCACGCTCAACGCCGTTTCCTTGTCGATCCCGAGGTCGTAAACAGCGGCGAAATGGAATACGGTCGTTACCTCGCGACGGATCGCCTCGAGGTCTTCTTCCGAAGCTCCGAGGTTGGGCTCACGAATATCGCCCTCGATGATCGAAAAACATTCAAGCGGTGTCGCGGCTTCTTCTGAGATCGCTCCGACCTCTTCCATTGCCTGTTCAACGAATTTCGGCTGCACGAGAAGGAAGAACTGGACATCCGAGCGCGCAAGTTTCTCGACAAGGCGGGTCGCAAGAAAGCCGGGAAATCCCGTTACAAGGATCGTTTCGCGAAAAAGCACGTTCACTATATTACCAAGTCCTGCAATAACAGCATACGGGAAAGTATCTTGTCTTTTTGTCGCATTGCGAACACAATAGAGAGAAGGAGATATGACGATGACAAATGAGGAAAGGGCGGCCTACGCGCGCAAGAAATGCCGCGAGATCATGACGACCAACGTTAAAACCGCCGCACGCTCGACCTCGCTGAAGGAAGCGGCCTTGATGATGCTTGACGGCGATATGGGTGCCGTTCCCGTGGTTGAAGGCGGTAAGATCATCGGGATCGTGACCGATCGCGACATCGTTGTCCGCGGCGTAGCTGATGGCGTCGGGCCCGAGACGAACCTCGGCGACGTGATGACCACAGAACTTTTTACGATCGGGCCGGATGACTACGTTTTCGAAGCCGTAAGGCTGATGGGTGAGAGAAAGGTAAGGCGCGTTCCCGTAGTGGAATCGGACGGCCGACTCGCGGGCATCATTGCGATGGCCGATATTGCCCTCCAGAGCGAGGATGAACAGGCGATCGCCGAAACATTGGAAGAGATCTCGTCAGGTGCAGGATTTTGGCAGAATAAATAGCCCAACTTCTATATGGCAAAGTCCATAAATCGTCATTTTCAATTCATCTCGTCTTCCCGCAATGTTCGCTCGGGAAATCTTTGGTATCCGGCCGCAGATGTCTATCAAACGAGCGAAGGTTGGATCGTAAAGGTCGAGCTCGCGGGAGTCTCGCCGGAAGATATAGTTATCGAGGTGCACGGCAAAACGCTTTACATTGCCGGAACCAGGCGCGACCGCTCGTGCGGCGTCGGCGCAAGCTATCATCAGATGGAGATCACGTACAGCAATTTTGAGAAAACGTTGAATTTCCCTGCTTCAATTGAAGGAGCTCGTGTCGAGCATAATTTCGACAACGGCCTTCTGATGATCCATTTAAGGAAAGGTGCGAATGGCTGATAATACCCCCGAGAATGAACAAGAAACCAAGGCTGAGAGCCTGCCTGCGGAATTGGAGATCCCCGTTCTGCCGCTGCAGAACACAACGCTTTTTCCTGAGACAGTAGTTCCGCTTGCTGTTGGCCGCGAGCGTTCGACACGCGCTGTCGAAGCGGCCCTTGCGACTGAAGAAAAGCTCATCGCGTGCGTTACGACCAAGACCGAGAATGTCACCGGTGACGACGCAACACCAAAGGATCTTTACCAGATCGGCACGATAGTAAACATCAAGCGAATGATGCGCAACGAGGGCGTGATGCAGCTCATCGTTCAGGGCATCGAGCGTTTCGAGGTGATCGAATGGATCAGTGAACAGCCTTTTATGCGGGCGAAGATCCGCGTGCAATCCGAGGTGCGGGTCGTTGACAGCGAAGAGGTCGAGGCTCTCAAGCGAAATATCCAGGGGATGATCCAACAGGCTCTCGCACTCCTGCCGAATGTGCCGCCTGAGATCCGTATGGCGATAATGTCGCAGCAGGATCCGGTGCAGCTTGCGTACTTTCTCGCGTCCGTGCTTGATCTCGGCACCGAGACAGAGCAGAAGATGCTCGAATCGAGTACGGTTGACGGGCTCTTGACGCTTACGCACGCGGCTCTTGCACGCGAGCTTGAGATCATGGAGATCCGCTCGAAGATCGCCACTGAAGCACAGCATGAGATGGACAAGTCTCAGCGTGATTACGTTCTGCGGCAGCAGATGAAGGCGATCCAGAAAGAGCTTGGAGATGATGATTCAGGCGAAAAGGCCGAGGCGGAACAGCTCCGCGAAAGGCTCGAAAAAGCCGACCTTCCGGACGATGTTCGCAAGGAAGCTACCCGCGAGCTCAAGCGTATGGAGCAGCTTCCGCAGTCGGCTCCTGACTATCACGTTATCCGCACGTATCTTGAATACGTACTCGAGCTGCCGTGGCGAAAGTCCAGCGAGGAAAAGCTCGATCTTGTCGAGGCCAGAAAGATCCTTGACGAGGACCATTACGGCCTGGAAGACATAAAGGAACGTATTCTCGAATCGCTCGCCGTCGTAAAGCTCCGGCCGGACAGCAAGAGCCCGATACTGCTTTTTGTCGGACCGCCCGGAGTTGGAAAAACGAGTCTGGGACGGTCGATCGCACGTGCGTTGGGGCGGGAGTTCGACCGAATGAGCCTTGGCGGGATGCGTGACGAGGCAGAACTCCGCGGTCATCGCCGTACGTATATCGGTGCGATGCCGGGCAGGATAATTCAGTCTCTTCGACGCGTCGGTTTTAACAATCCGGTTCTGATGCTGGACGAGATCGACAAGCTCGGCAACGACTTTCGCGGTGATCCGGCGTCGGCACTGCTCGAGATACTCGATCCGGCTCAGAACAATACGTTCCGCGACAATTATCTTGATCTGCCTTTCGATCTGTCGAAGGTCTTTTTTATCGCGACGGCAAATCAGCTTTCGCCGATCCCAATGCCGCTTCGCGACAGGATGGAGATCATACAGCTTGCCGGTTACAGCGACCGCGAAAAGCTCGAGATCGCCAAACAATACTTGGTCCCTCGACAGATAAAAGAAACGGGCTTAACACCCGAACAACTGGAGATCAGGGACGATGCGGTCAATCTGCTTACGACGCGCTATACACGCGAGGCAGGCGTCCGGCAGCTCGAACGTGCCATTGGGAATATCGCAAGGAAGGTCGCTTTGAAGGTCGCCCAGGGTTCGACGGAGAAGGTGGTTGTTTCGGCCGAGGAAGTTCGCGGCTATCTCGGTGCACCGCGCGTCTTTCCCGAAGAGGCGAGGAAAGAACTGCCGCCGGGAGTTGCGACCGGGATGGCGTGGACGGAAATGGGCGGCGAGGTGCTCTTTATCGAAGCAACGCTCTTGCCGGGCGGCGGCGGATTGACCTTGACGGGTCAGCTTGGCGACGTAATGAAAGAATCCGCACAGGCAGCACGAAGCTATCTCTGGTCCCACGCCGCGGATTTCGGCATCGACACTAATTTGATCAAACACAACGGCATTCACATACACGTACCGGCCGGTTCGATCCCAAAAGACGGGCCGTCCGCGGGCGTTACGATGGCTTCGGCAATGGCATCGCTCTATACGGGCCGCAAGGTTCGTTTCGATACGGCAATGACGGGCGAGATCACGCTTTCCGGACTCGTGTTTCCCGTTGGCGGCGTTAAAGAAAAGGTGATGGCGGCGCATCGTGCCGGGATCCGTCGGATAATCTTGCCCGACAGGAACGAGCCGGACACGGACGAAATTCCGGAAGATGTGAAGAAAGAGCTTGAGTTCATTCCGGTGAAGTATATTTCGGAGGTTCTTAAGGCAGCTCTTGAGCCGACGGGAACGCCGCCTAAGCTCGAAGAGTTTCCACCGTCGGCACGCGAAGATACACCCTCGGCTGATGGTGAGCGACCGACCGCTTAGGACCTTTTCGCTGCCCTGAATCGCGGATTCATTTCGATGGCTCGGGCAAAATGCTGATCGGCGAGTTCGTCCATACCGACGGCTTTCAGCCGCATTCCCAAAACAAAGTGAAACAACGGGTCGTTCGGCGTAAGCTGATCGGCCCTTTGTTGAAAGCTCGCGGCAAGGGCATCGTCACCTGCGGCCTTTGCTGCACCGGCGAGAAATGCGGTGGTGAGCGGAAGGTTTGGATTCTCCTTTAAAGCCTGCGACCACGTGTCGAACGCATCTTTTTGCCTGCCAAGGTTCCAGAGAGCTTCGCCTTTTTGTTCGAGAGCAAGTGTCAGGTCCGGGCGTTCTTTTAATGCCGCATCGAAACTTGCAATGGCTTCGGCCTGTTTTCCAGTTCGGTTTAGGATCGCGCCTCGATAGTAATCTGCAAGTGCTTTCGCTGCACCGTGTTCGTGTGCCGAAGCGTCTGCCAGGGTTGCCGTCGCTTTTGCCGGATCGCCGCCTAGATATTCGAGCCAGGCGAGCTTCGAAAGTGCCTGAACATTAGTGAAGAGGCCGTTGTCCCTTGCGGTGGAAAAATGCGTGCGGCCGGCAGCAATGTTTTGTTTGTCCGCCTGCGAAAGCCATTGGGCAGGATTCGCCTGAGCAAGCGCTACTTCGTCCGGCAGATGGATCGCCTCGAAGGCAGTTGCGCCCTGCCATTCGTGATAACGGATCCAGCCGCTGTGTGCGGCAAGCCCGAGCCAGAGTATTGATAGTGCAAGGAAGACCGAACCAGCCCTTGTGACCTTACCTGCTTTCTTCAAATTGAACTGATACAGCGACAGGTCCTTGGAGACAAATAGGCGATACGTTCGCCAGGCAATGAACGTAGTAATGCCGGCGAGCGCAAGGGCAAGCAGCATCGGGATCAGCTGATACGTGTCCCAGACGGCGTAAAGGCTCAAAAGAAAGACGACGGCCGCACCGATCTCTTCTGGCCATGTAAGCGAATAGGTCTTCTTTACCTTGTTTGAGGCTCCGAACGATGGTTTTCCGAAGCCGAAATAGAGTGCATTAGTGGGACAGACGCTAACGCAATCCATACACTTCATACAGCCAGGGTCGACAACCATTCCGTATTCGCGTACCTCTGCATGGACGATAACATTGGATGTGCAGGTCGCTGTGCAGTAGCCGCATTGATCGCACGCATCCGTAACACGTATGCGGCCAACAGCGAGTTTGTCTGCAACGCCAAAAAAGCCGCCATACGGACACGCATAGGTGCAAAAGCCTTTTGAACCGAGAAAATAGACCGTTACAAACCCGCAAATGAAAAGGAACGGTATCGCGACCGCGATCGTTGGGAATGTGCTCCAGAAGTCCTGCGTTACGATGTGATTAGTGAACTGCGGGATTACACTCTCGCCGGGCGGCGGAGCAAGGAAGCGGTTCAGCACCGGCAACCCGAACATATAGAGCGCCGCAAGAAGCGGCACGAACATCAGGAGTCGGGAACGAAAAGGCCGCGGCTTGATGCCGACCTTCTTAAGCAGCCAGGCGGCAAGGTCCTGTAGAGCGACAACGTGACACGCCCAACCGCAGATCCAGCGCCCAAGGATCAAGGTTGACAGGATCGCGAGTGCAAAAAAGATAAATCCGGCGTTGATGGCACCACGACTCAGGGTTTGCATCGCCTCGGACGGTTCAATTGGAGAGACGGTCGAACCGGAGATCTGCCATTGGACGAAATGAGCGACCATTAAGGCCGTGAGAAGGATGAGAGCGGCAGCACGCCAACGACTGACCCTTGAATGCGGGCCCTTGGCGGCAGATCTTTCGTCATTTGGGAGTACAGGCAGAGCCGTTGACCTTCGTTTTTCGGCTGATTCGCCTGTGCAGCTGCTACTCATACCTTAACAACACGATGGTTAGCACTCGGCTGAAGCTAATAGGGACCTTTTGGAAATACTACACAAAAGACTTGCTATTTGCACCCAAAACGGTGTAAAAAGAAGGATACGTCTCCGCGACAAAATCCAAGACTGAACAAAAGACCTGTAAGGCCGCAGTACCCATCAGGGTTAAGTGTAATCAAAGAGTAAGCTATGTTTAAACCAATCTTAATTGCGTTGCTTCCATTCCTGTTTCTATTTAACAGCGGATCGGACGCACTTCTTTCGGGTGCGAAACCAAAGCCCGATGGCTATTCAGGAACTCTGGAAAAGATGCTTGTTGAGAGCGGCACCGTTTCGATGCGTGTTGACCTTAGCAAGATAAATGCAAACGCAGGCATCGTGCAGATCGATATGCCGGTAAAGGCGAACTCCTTCTTTACGATCCTGGTCTTCAATAACGAACTCCGTGGCCCGAATGCGGGTTCGATGGATCTTGAGGGCAGTTTCTCCGGCGGCAAGGGCCGGTCAGCTATCTCGTTCAACGACCTGGCCTTAGAGAACCAGGCATGGGAGGACGGCGGTGACCTTGTTGTTCGAAGCGCGACCACCGGTGCGGTCTATTTCCGCGTCGAGGGCCAGGAATACACCTATAATCCAATGATCCGCGGACTCGTTGTATCGAACGGCCGCCTCGTAGTTACCGACAGCTTCGCCGCTTCGCTCGGACGGAAAGATCTTGCAGGCATCACGGTCGGGACGTTGGGCATGGAAACCAGAATGCGGACGATCGAATCGTCTGTGATCGTCGATGGCGAGGTCAAGTCGGAAGACATGCCCACGATGGCTCCGGGAGCCGGTACTGTTCCGGGGCCGGATGTCATCGTCGGCGACCTTTCGGGCCTTGCCCAGTTCGGAGGAAGTGACGGTACGCAGGTTGGCCTCGCGGTCGCAACCGACTCGTGCAATTTCGGAACGGAGAACCTGCACTGGAACGCGAACCCGAGCAACGATCATCCGGTCATTCCACAGAATCTCTATCGAATGTCGGCAAGCGGCGATCGTATGGAGCAGATCGGGCAATCAAGCGTAAAGCACGCATTCACTGCACTTACGATGAATATTTGCGGCCTCGGCTGCAACGGCGTTGGCGGTTCGAACCTCGGTTCTGGATGTTCGGATCCCTATTCGGCAAGCTTGAACTCCGGTCCGAATCTAGGTTCGCGTGCATGGATCAACCCCTTCACCGGAGCTTTTCCGCGAAACGATTCGGCGACACCGAACAATTCGCACACGGGCCATTCGCACACCGGCACGTCGCACCGCATCCTTGTTGAAATGAACGACCTCAACACCTCGATGAATGCCGGAGCCACGTATTACGCCGAAGGCCAGTACATCACTCCGCACGAGTACGCATGGTGTCAAACGCATCCCGGCCAGTGCAATATGTACAACAACGTGTCGTATCGCCAGTACTCGGTGAACGGTACATCGAGCCCGTTCAGTTTCTCGCCGGTCGCATCGACCGTTCGAACGAAACCGGCGATCATGGCCTGGACAGGTGCGACGATGGTCGATATTCAGCCGGCCGCCGGAACTGATGGTGTTGGAACTGTCGCGTACAAGGTCACGAACGTCTCGCCGGGCGTTTGGCATTACGAATACGCGATCTACAACCAGAATATGGACCGCGGTATTCAGTCTTTCAGCGTACCGGTCTCAAGCGGCGATATTACGAATATAGGCTTCCATGCACCTCCGCAGCATCCGGGATGGGCGAACGACGGCACCTTGGCGAACGCCGGCTTCAGCAGCCAGCCCTGGGCCGTAGATCAGTCGGGCGGAAATCTGACCTGGTCGAGCGAAACTTTTGCTCAGAACGTTAACGCGAACGCTATTCGTTGGGGCACGACCTATAACTTCCGCTTTGACTCGACGCACGCGCCCGTTACGGCTACCGCGACGATCGGCTTCTATAAGACCGGCGAGCCGATAACTGTTAACGTACAGGCTCCGGCATCGGTCGCTCCGCCGTCGACCTTCACGGTTGCGGGCCGGGTTGTTAATAGCAGCGGAATGGGTGTCGGCATGGAACGTGTATTCTTATCCGGTTCTGTCACAAGGGCCGGTGCCTTGACGAATCCATTCGGGTATTTCTTCTTCTCGAATGTGACGGCGGGCGATTACACGATCGGTGTTGCCTCGCGGCGATACACTTATCCGTCATCACAGATCACGGTCAGCGACAATATCTCTGACCTGCTGATCACCGCAAACCCGTAAAAAAGACTCGGGGACATTTGGCCGGATCCCGATATCGGAGCTCCGGGAAGAACGAAGGCGGCGCAACTTGGATCCAGGTTGCGCCGCCTCGCCTTTTGTACCGGGACACCGAGGTTTTTCGACCGACCGACAAAAAAAAATTCCCAAACGCCTAATTATCCGGTTTTTCAACTAGATATGCGTTGCAAAGAAAGTGTATTCTTATTGATTAGACGTTTTGGGCGACAGGCGGCCATACATTGTGCCTTATCTGTACAACGCGCGGCAGATACAGGCAATTCCCTCCCCGGTTCGAGAAACGGATCTAATAACCAAAGCTTAGGGAACTGAAGATCGGAAGATGGCATTTAAGTCTTTATTTAGTTTATTTTCGAGCGACCTCGCGATCGACCTCGGAACGGCAAATACTCTTGTTTACGCGAATGGTCGCGGGATCGTGGTCTCGGAACCTTCGATCGTTGCTATAAACAAGGTCACGAATCAGGTCGAGGCTGTTGGCCGCGACGCCAAGGAAATGCTTGGCCGCACGCCCGGCAACATCGTCGCTATCCGACCAATGAAGGACGGCGTGATCGCGAATTTCGAAGTTACGGAGAAAATGCTCCAGCACTTCATTCGCAAAGCTCACAACGGCAAGTCCTGGGTCAGGCCGCGTGTCGTCATCGGAATTCCCTCCGAGATCACGCAGGTCGAACGTCGTGCGGTCGAAGATTCGGCCTATCGTGCCAAGGCTTCAGAGGTTTACCTCGTCGAAGAAGCAATGGCGGCGGCGATCGGTGCCGGCCTTCCCATTACGGAGCCTCACGGCAATATGGTCGTCGATATCGGCGGCGGTACGACGGACATTGCGGTCATTTCGCTCTCTGGGATCGTCTATTCGCGGGCCGTTCGTGTTGCCGGCAACGAGATGGACGACGCCATCACGCAGTACATCAAGCGCAAATACAACCTCCTGATCGGCGAACGCACGGCCGAGGCGATCAAGATCGCACTGGGCAGTGCATTCCCGCTCGAAGAGCCGCTATCCATGGACGTTCGCGGCCGCAACCTAATTGAAGGCATCCCAAAGACGATCACGATGACCGACGAAGAGATCCGCGAGGCTCTCTCGGACGCGATCTCGACCATCATCAACGCAGTTCGCGTCGCTCTCGAAAGGACACCGCCCGAACTTTCTGCCGATATCGTCGAACGCGGCATTGTCCTGACCGGCGGCGGAGCACTTCTCAAGAATCTCGATAAACGCCTGATGATCGAGACCGGCCTGCCGGTCGTCATCGCCGAGGACCCACTCTCGTCCGTCGTTCTCGGAACGGGTAAAATGCTGTCGGATTTCGAGCTCCTTAAGCGTGTTAAGTGGGATAACTCGATGATGACGGGGAACTAAGGAAGCCGAAGTTCAAGGTTGAAAGTTCAAGTGCCCCGGTGCCTGAGGCCCTTCGGATGGCCGACTTTGGGCAACCGCTCCTGGACGCACAGAGATGGTTGAGCGTAGTCAAAAGGAAGTATGGCGATTGGCTCCCTGGCTAATGGTCGCCCTCCTATTGCTTAATTTCATTCTAATGGCCCTGGATGCCCGTGAAAGCACCTCGGGCAAGCTCGTGGTACGCTCGTGGACCCAAACCGCCGCAGACTTCGTCCAATCACCCGTAACGACCATCTCAGCTTCTGTATCAAACTACTTTTCCTCGATCGCGAACCTCCGATCTGCCCAGGATGAGAATTCGACCCTTAAGCAGCGTGTTCAGGAGCTCGAGGTCGAACTGCGGCAAAACGACGGCCTTTCGAATGAGAATGAGCGTCTTCGCTCGTTGCTCCAGCTAAAAGACGAAAGCAAGTACAAGGTGCTGACGGCCCGCATCATCGGACGTGATCCTTCCGCCTGGTTCAATGCTTCGATCATCAACCGCGGCAGCCTCGACGGCGTCGCCCTGAACATGCCGGTCGTAACTGACGGAGGAATTGTCGGGCGTATAACGGCGGTGAGCCCGCTTACTTCGCAGGTCGATCTGATCACATACAGCAAATCAGGCGTCGGCGGCATCGTCGGCGAGGTTGGTTCGACAAACGCTCTTGGCGTGGTCGTCGGTACCGGAAAAACGGACATTCTTGAGATGAAATACGTTCCGGGAACCGCCGAGGTCGAGGTTGGACAGCCTATTTTTACGACGGGGCAGGACGGCATCTATCCGGCGGGACTCAAGATCGGCGAGATCGTGAATGTTGTACGCGGTTCCGCAACGACCGCTCACAAAATAGAGATCAAGCCGGCCGCAAGATTGAATTCGATGCAGGAGGTCGGCGTGCTCTTGTATCAGCCGCCGCAAAGGCCAGAGTTCGAACAGCGGGTGACGCCCGAGCAGAAGAAAAAATAAATGGAGGGAGTAAAGCTCACGATCGCAATAATAATCGCCATCGTTCTGCAGTGGACGCTGCGGAATGTGGCCGATTTCTTTATGTACGTGGACTTTCCTCTGATCGTCGTCGTCTATGCTGCGCTGCAGCGAAATTCGATCCGAGCCTTGCTGTTTGCAACGATATCGGGAGCAGCTGTAGATGCATTGAGCGGCGGACTTCTCGGGGCTAGCGGATTCTCGATGACCGTGATCGCGTACATCGTTGCGGAGATCGCAAGGCGAGTTTATCTGGACAACTTGATCCTGAGGATACCCGTCATAGCGGGTGCAAGCATTTTGAGCAGCCTTATCTATTTTGGGATACATAAGCTGTTTGGACAGGAGCCGGCAGGATCGCTTGTGTTTGTCGGCGCCTACTCGCTGATCGGCACGATGATCGCCGGTACGCTTATGTTTCTGCTTTTGGACGCCATTTCAGCAGGTAAACTAAAGCCCAAAAAACGAGAGATGTTCGCTAAACGTCGGCAAACCAGACGGCGTAATCCCATTCGGCTCAACAAATAGAGGCGGCGACGGGAGTTTTCGATGAAGATCTACGATCACATTCAGAATTTAAGTGCGAGGGTCGGTGCGATCCAGGTGATCGCGTTCATCCTGCTTACGCTGCTTGGTGCTCGTCTCTATTATCTTCAGGTCGTAAACGGCGAATATTACAGCGATCGTGCTGAGAACCAGCGTATCCGCCTGATCCCGATACCTGCACCGCGGGGTGCGATCTTTGACCGAAAAGGGCGAATTTTGGTTGATTCGCGGCCGATCTACAACGTCGTTATCTCGAACGACGGACTAAAGCACGCCTCGGGTGCCGACAAGGTCGCAGATTATTCGTCAGGCTTGCAGCTTGAGCCACAGTTCGTCAGCGAACGCCTTTCCGTCCTAAAGAAGCAGAATGAATTCGAATCGCTAGTCCTTAAAGAGAACGCGACGATCGAGGATATTGCATGGGTCGAGGCCCATTCTCTGGAGTTTCCCGAGCTGCGCGTCGAACTCCAGCCGCAGCGACATTATCCGCTCGGGACAACTCTGGCGCACGTACTCGGCTATGTAGGTGAGATCAGCCCAAAGCAGCTGGAATCAGATGCCTATAAGGACAAAGGTTTTCGACCGGGGGACATTATCGGCAAGGGAGGCCTTGAGCAATATTACGACGAATATCTGCGTGGGCGTCCCGGATACAAGAAGGTCATCGTTGACAGCCGCGGCCGCGTTCAGAGCGAGCTTGAGACCGTTCCGCCGCAATCAGGCCAGGATCTCGTAACGACGATCGATCTCGATCTTCAGAACACCGCCGAGGAACAGCTGGCAAATTCGGTCACGAAACGAGGCGTTGTGATCGCGATGGATCCGAACAACGGCGAGGTCCTCGCGATGGCGTCCGCACCGTCGTTCGATCCGAACATCTTCGTCAAAGGTGCTTCAACACCCGAAGGCCGCAAGCAGATCGCAGCGTACTGGAAAGACGAGACACGGCCGCTTCTCAATCGTGCGATTCAGGGACGCTATCCGCCCGGTTCGACTTGGAAGATCCCGGAATCGGTTGGTGCACTGCAGGAAGGCGCCATCACCGTTGCCCATTCAAATATACTTTGCGGCGGCGGCATTACGGTCGGCAACAAACTTACGCGTTGCATGAGCAACCATGGCAGTCCTCCGCTTGATACGGCTATCACACGCTCGTGCGACGGCTATTACTATCGGCTGGGCCTGAAAATGGGCATCGAAGGCATTATCAAAATGGTCGAGACGTTCGGGTTCGATAAACGCTCAGGCATCGATCTGCCGAATGAGAAAGTGCCGCAGACCCCGAAGACCTGGATGAAATACGTCGTCAAGCATGAAGGTAAATGGAGCGATATTCGCACCGTTTATGCTTCGATCGGGCAGGATACGGTCGTCGTAACGCCGATCTCGATGCTGCGAGCGGTATCGAGCGTCGGAATGCGCGGCAAGGAGTATATTCCGCACTTCCTGAAAGAATTCGAACCGATAGCCGCCGTTGGCGAAGAGGGAGATCCGAACTATATTCCGGCGCGTGCAGGCTTTGCGTTCCAGCATCCGGAACCGAATCTTATTGAACTCCAGCCTGCACAGTGGGATCTCGTGCTCAAGGGCATGTGGGGCGTCGTCAACGCCGGCGGTACCGCGGGCTCAATTCGCATTCCCGGCTTTGATATCGCAGGAAAAACGGGCACGGCGCAGGTCGCTGAGGTCGGAAAGGATACGGGCAAGAATAGGGACCACTCCTGGTTTGTGAGCTTCGCACCGGCATACAAGCCCGAGATGAGCGTGAT
Source organism: Acidobacteriota bacterium (assembly GCA_019639195.1). Classification (GTDB taxonomy): domain Bacteria; phylum Acidobacteriota; class Blastocatellia; order Pyrinomonadales; family Pyrinomonadaceae; genus OLB17. Next base: position 952,466 of record JAHBSI010000001.1, read on the forward strand.
CGCGCTTATCGAAAATTCAGGCTTTGGAGCTCAGAATGCTGCACCGGCGGTAAGGGCGATGTACGAATCCTATCTCACTCGCAGAGACGGCCAACAACCCGCGACGCAGGAGGTCGCCGCTCGCTAAGTTATCGCGAGGCTCGCCTGCTTTGAATCTAAATGGTCGCCCTTACTGAACGCGGATTACGAGATTTTGATTGGCAGACGGCGATCCTCGCCATTCTGATCTCGTTCTTTGGCGTCTGGCAGATCCACAACGCGGTTCCTTCTGAGAATTATTGGTCAAAGCAGATCTTCGGTATCGTCATAGCGTTCATAGCGTTCATCGTAGTTGCGTTCACGGACTATCGACGGCTGATCGACGCGGCTCCGATCTTTTACGCCTTCGGACTGGTACTTCTGTTCCTCGTGCTGACGCCTTTGGGTGTTGAGATCAACGGCCAGAAAGCTTGGGTCAGGCTGCCGCTCGTCGGGCAGTTTCAGCCGTCGGAATTCGTAAAGATCCCGACCGTGCTGATGCTTGCGAAGTACTTTGGGGCCAGAAAGTCAACGGTTCTCACGCTGCGCGAGGCACTTGTCGGCGGTGCGATCTTTGCCGGGCCGCTTGCGCTGATAATGCTCGAACCGGACGCGGGACAAGCGATCACATATTTTCCGATACTTGCGGCGATGTTCTTTTTATCGGGCATCAAGATCCGATACGTCGTCATCGGAACTGTATTGGCGGCGGTGATGGTGCCGACGGCGTACATCGTCGGGGTAAAGACCGGCAAGATCAAACGCTATCAACAGGAACGGATCCTTGCGATCATCGATCCGGACAAGGTCGATCCGCGTGGTTATGGCTACCATACGATCCAATCGGTGATAACGGTCGGTAAGGGCGGCATCTCCGGGATCAAGGGAGACCCTGAGACATCACAGAGCGTTCTGAAATTTTTACCGGAGCCGCAGACTGATTTTATTTTTGCAGTAACTGCTGAGAACACAGGGTTTATCGGTTGTGTATCGCTCCTTTTGGCGTATGCTCTGCTGCTTTCAAGGATGATCGCTAGTGCAAGACAAGCTTCTGACCGCGCCGGAATGCTTGTTATAATGTCGATCGTCTGTGGTTTGGCATTCCAGATATTTATGAATGTCGGAATGGCCCTCGGGTTTCTCCCTGTGATCGGTGTCCCGCTCCCGCTAATGAGTGCAGGACTCTCGGCGATCCTTTCGACGTTCATTGCGATAGGTTTCGTGGTGAGCGTTCGGATGAGAAGGTTCGTCAATTAAGAGGTTTTTATGGCGAAAGAAGTTAGTACCATTGTTGAAAGCAAAGCGGCACCACGCCGAAAAATGAGCGGTCTGTCGATGTTCTTGACGGCATTGCTGCTTGCCTTGTCGGCTGGCGGCCTGACGGGCGTCCTTGCTTCGTACTACATGAATAATTCGAGCTATACGGTCGCGGTCTCCGCCCTTGCGACCTATCGCCCGCCGCAGGTGACGACGATCTATGCGGACGACGGCGAGACGGTGCTCGCAGAATTCGCCATCGAGAAACGCATTCCGGTCAAGATCCAGGATGTTCCCGACCGTGTGACCGATGCCTTGCTTGCGATCGAAGATTATAGGTTTCGCGATCACATCGGCATCGACCCGTATCGCATCCTTGGTGCTGTGTTTAAGAACGTAACGACCGGCAGTACGGAAGGTGCTTCGACCATCACACAGCAGCTTGCGAAGAACCTTTTTCTTTACAAGGACCAGACCTATACGCGAAAGGTGAACGAATGGGCCGTCGCCCTTCAGATCGAGCGGCTCTACACCAAAGATCAGATCCTCGAGATGTATATGAATTACGTCTTCCTGGGAGCCGGTGCCTACGGCTTTGAGGCTGGTGCCGAGACGTATTTTGGAAAGCATCTGAAGGATCTTTCGCTCGAAGAAGCGGCACTCCTTGCGGCGATCCCGAAATCTCCTGAGTATTCACCGACCCGCAACCGTGAAAAGGCGAAGATACGGCGAGATCTTGTGCTCGACCAGATGGCGAAGTATTTCCCTGATAAATACTCTCAGGCGGAGGTCGATGCCGCTAAGGCAAAGCCGATCAAGCTTGCCGACACGGCCTATTATCAGTCTTTGCCGAAATCCACCGCATGGGATTATCCGGTCGAAGAGATCCGCCGCTACCTCGAGCAGAAGTACACGACCCGTGTCGCTCAAGGCGGTTTGAAGGTCTATACGACGATCAATGTTGCAGCTCAGAAAGAGGCGACAAAGGCGATCCGCGAAGGCCTGCGCGGCTACGACCGAGGACAGCGTTGGCGTTCGGATTACAAGAACATCCTGCTCGACGACAACGATCAGCCGCTGTTTACGGATCAGAAGGATATTGAGAAGGCCCTTGCCTCCTACAAGCATCCGGATTGGTACGGCGATCAGTACGAGGCGGGCGAATACATCAAAGGGCTCGTTGTGAAGGCCAATCCGGGAGCTGACGAGGTCGGTGTGCGTTTTGGAATGTACAAAGCTGTCGTAAAGCCCGGCGATATGGGTCGAAGCGGCAAACGCCCGACGGCCGAGCTAAAGCCCGGCTATCTTGCCGAATTTGAGATCAAGAAGGTCGATGACGAGAAGAAGATCCTAGAGGTCGAGCTCGAACAAGTGCCCGAGGTGCAGGCGGCGATCGTCTGCATCAACTCGCATACGGGTGAGATCGTTGCAGAGGTTGGCGGTTACGATTTTCACACAAGTAAATTCAACAACGCGACGCAAGGCCTGCGTCAGACAGGTTCGTCGTATAAGCCGTTCATTTATACGGCCGCCGTCGAAGACGGAATGACGCCCGATATGACCGTGAGCGGAGCTCCGATCAAACGCGGCGGTTGGACGCCGCACAACTATGACGGCAGCCTTAGCCACGCGAATGTTCCAATGAAGATCGCCCTTGCAAAGTCATACAATATTGCGGCGGTGCATTTGCTCGAACAGGTCGGAATACAGTCGGGTGCGCAGATGGTGAGGCGTTTCGGTATCACGAATCCGATGGCGCCGAGTTTGCCGTCGGCTTTGGGTGCGAGCGAGGCCTCGCTTCTTGAAATGACCGCGGCCTATTCGACATTTCCGAACAAGGGCGTGAGAATTGCACCTCACCTGATCCGAAAGGTATATAACCGCGACGGAGCCTTGCTCGAGGAGTTTGATGGTTCAAGCTCGAGAGTGACGAGCGAATACGTCGCACTCACGATGGTTCAGATGATGCGGGGCGTGACCGCAGGCGGCGGTACGGCGCCGGGTGCGAGCGCCGCCGGACAGCAGCTCGCGGGCAAGACCGGTACTGTAAATGACCATACTGACGTTTGGTTCATTGGCTATACGCCTACCTATGTGACCGGCGTTTGGATGGGAAATCCGACCAAGAAAACGAATCTTGGAAATGGTATGACCGGCGGACACGGTGCGTTGCCGTATTTCAACGCCTTCATGAATCAATTTATGAAGGGCAAGCCGCGCGATACCTTCCCCGCGGCACCACCAATGCCGGCGGATATCAAATCTCTTATGGAGCGAAACAAACGCGAAGAGCTTGAGAAACTCCAGGAAGCAGATATCGCCGGTAAGAAGACGGGCATTGAGTTCACTCCGGGCACAAAGATCGAAGGCGATCCCGCGCTTCTTCCGAAAGAGAATAACGCCGGGGATACGACGCCTGACGGCGACGGAAAGCCGGACAAGCAACCTTCAGGTGATACACCTTCGACGATAAAGCGACCGGAAATAAAGCAGCCGGCAAAGACCGAAGGCCCGCCGGCTGAAAAGACTTCACCGCCCAAGCGAAAGGGCAAGAAGGGCGACGGCTAATCGCCGCAGAAAAGGCCGAGGTAATACGGCAGCATTCGACGCCACCAGACCCAATCGTGGTTGACGTCATATCCCCAAACGTCAAGTTTGTGCGGGATACCTTTCGAATGCAGAAGGCCGGAAAATTCGCGACTTCGATCAGGTGCCTCGAACGAACCTTGTCCCGTGACGATCACGATCGAGTCTGCTTTCTGCAGCCTCGGCAGATGGTAATCGTCATCAAGGTGCTTTAGATACATCGCGGGATTGTTGAAATACACATTATCGTCGAAATAGCTTTCGAGATAATTGTAGATGTCATAGCTTCCGCTCATCGCTATCGTCCCGCGAAACTGGTCCGAATGCTTAAAGTAAGTGTTTGCGGCCAGAAACGCCCCGAGCGATGCACCGGTCGTCAACGGTCGGGCGTCGGGCCCGCATTCATTGCGGATAAGCGGCAGCACTTCTTCCATGATGTAGCGGTCATAGCGCGCCAGCATCTCGACCTTCCACGATGGCGAACTCTCGCGGTTCAGGAGGCTGTATTTGTTAACCGAATTGATGGAATAGGCCCTTATCTTGCCCGCCTCGATAAAATCCTTGATCGAATCCAAGAGGTAGAACCGCTCGTATTCGAGATAATCGGCCGCCGCCGTCGGAAACATCAAGAGCGGATACCCCGCGTGCCCGTAAGCAACCAACGGCATCTCCATTCCTAAATTGTGGCTGTACCACGAAGTTATATCGCGTCGCATAAATTAAGCTTCTCCAAAAGTTCTTGCCGGATACTTGAGGTTAAGGGAACTTTGGCTCAACTGCAAGATGAGAGATAAGTGCGACAAGAGTTGGGGAACAGGAAGGGTTAATTCACGGCTTCGATCCTATCGGCCAGAACATTGACCAACTTGTGGGTTGCAGACAATTTCTCGACATTCTTCCATTGGCGTTCTATCAAGTGTATGAGTTCGCGAAGACGAGCGTTTCCAAACTTTATATGAATCACCCTCGGTGGAGGAGACGAGGTCAGTATTTGATACGAAAAATCAGAATCTTTAGTGACAATGGTCAGGTCGTTCTCCTTTGCATATCTCCAAATATCACTGTCCTTCTGTGATGGGAATAGTGACGATACAAACTCGAACTCCGGACCATTCCAGGCAGGTATCTTTGCCGGCAAATTCTCGTCTATTAGAAACCTCATACCTTGGCGGGTTCGACGATGAAGGTGTGCTCCATCATGGTAGCCGCAAATTTTAGGCAAGCCAGTACGTCTTCCCTCGTGAGGCTGGGATAGTGTTCAAGTATCTCTTCGATGGCGTCACCACTGCTCAAATAACCAACGATGGATTGCACGGATATTCTTGTACCGCGGATGGCGGGCTTGCCGTTGAGGATCTCAGGGTCAATAACAATTCTTTCGCTAGCCAAGGTCATTGTATTTCCTCGCACGCGATTATAGCATGCAGAGCTATATTAGATCTCAGAAAAGTGAGGGCACCGCAAAGCTTGAGTCTGGCGAAAAAAGCTCGAACGATGCCCTGAGATCAGCCTAATACGGCGTCCTTTTTGCTATTTTACGACGGTGATCTCGCGGGTCGTTGAGTTATAGCCGCCATTCTCGATCACCTTTCCGTTGCGGTCCTGCAGCTCGACCTTGATCGTGTGTTTGCCGGGTGCAAATCCGTTCAGCCAGATCGGGTCCCAGCGATTGAGCTGTCCCATATCGGTGCCATCGACCCAATATTTGACGTGGCATGGGCAAGGATCGGTGCCGACGACGCGGCCCGACGGCGTCAGGTCGGTGTTCGTGATCCAGAAGTCGAGCATAATATTCTCGGCATCTGCTCCCTTATATTCGCCTTTTGGCCGACTGTAGGTAAGAAGCGGCTTTTTCGGGTCAACCTTTCCGCCCGTGCTGGTCTGCTTTGCGTCGGGCGAAGCTGCGGCATTTGCCATCGTGTTGCCGTCGGCGGTCGTAGTCGGTTTTGAGGCGTCCGCGTTACCGTTCTTGACCGTGAATGAGACCATTTGGAACGCGCCCTCGTTCTTGTAGCTCTCGTGCCACGGCCGCGATGGAAACACGCGGATCGTATGCAGGCCATCCGCTACGTTCTTCAAAGTGAAGGGCTTTGTGATGTCGTAATACGCCTCGTAAGGCTCGTTATCGAGGATGACATGAATATGGTTGCCGGTATGCGTTTGTTCATCCATTCCCGGCATATAGCCTTTCAGGTCGCCGGAAAGCTCGAGCTTTAGCTCAACGTCAGGGCCTGTTACGGTCGAGTGGTCCTTCGGCTCGATGATCTTCAGGACGGGCTTTGCCGCATCCTGTTCGCCGCGTGCTTTCATCATCTCCGAGATCTTTTCGGGACGTGCCATCGCCACCACGTTCTTTGGCGGTGCACCATTGGCAGCCGAATTATTTGCATTTGCGTTGTTTGCTGGCGAAGTGCCGCAGGCGGCTCCGATAGCCGCAACAATAAATGACAATGAGATCAAAACAGTTCGTTTCATATAAATACCTCCTGGTTTACGCACTCTTTCAGGAACCTGCGGGCAAGGCCGCCGCGGTTTCTTTAGCAGTGTATTCAAAAACCTCACGAAAACGCTCTTCGATACGCTCTTCGACCTCGGCGAGTGTGATGTCGCGTCCGAGCAGTTCTTCCATCGAGGTCACGGGTTCGCCCTCGCAGGCGATGATCCAGTTGTAATAACTGAGGTCGGTCGAGACGTTCAGGGCAAAGCCGTGCGTCGTTACCCAGCGTTTAATGTGAACGCCAATTGCGGCTACCTTTCCTTGAGCGGTGTGGACGCCGGTTAAGCCCTCGATCCGAAAAGCCTCGATGCCGTAATCGGCCATCGTGCGGATCAACACTTCTTCAAGGTCGCGGACGTATTTGTGGACATCTTCGCGGTCGGGTGAGAGCGATATTATCGGGTAGCCGACGAGCTGGCCGATGCCGTGATAGGTCACGCGTCCGCCGCGATTCGTCTCAAAAACCTCGACGCCAATCTTTCGCAGTATCTCGGCCGTCGCCAGGACACCGTCGTTGGTGGCTCGACGGCCGATCGTGAATGTGTGCGGGTGTTCGAGCAAGACGAGACGGTCTGCTTTCCGCTCGGCGATCACTTCGGCCTCAAGACGTGCCTGAATATCAAGCGCGTCCTTATAGCCAACTCTTCCGAGCTTTAAGACCTCTAAACTCCGACCGGTCACATCATTATGATAAGATTTTCGGGCAGCTTTTAACAGGAAGGGAGAGATATGAGGCTTTTTCGAATTGGTTTATTACTGGCAATTATTGGGACGGCATTCGCCGGTGCGGCCTTTGCGCAAAAAACGCGGCCACGACGTGCACAGCCCTCAAAACCACCGGTCGCAAAGACCGTCGCGCCGCTTGATGTCAGAGCGGCACGCGAAAAGGTTGATATCCAGCGGTCTAATACTTCGCGCTTTATTGACGTTCTCGGGCCGATCGCTCAGGAGATCGAGAACACGACCGAGGCCGCCCGAAGACAGAATCTGCCGCGCGCGACCGTCGAAAGGAACGAACAGAACAAACGCCGCGTGATCGCAGCGATCAGGAACCTGCGCGTTGGCATAAGCGAGCTCGAATCCGACTTTCGAACCAGGTCTAGTCTCAAGCGCTATTTGCCCTCCATTCAAGGGGTCACCGACCTCGTTGCTTCCAGTGAAGATATGGCGTTGGCGGGCAAGTTCGTCGGTGCAAAAGAGCCGCTCCGGGACGTTCTAAAGAAACTTGTGGATACCCTGAATGTAATGCCGCGATAACTTCCTTTACGGCTTTTTGATCGCGATCGGTTTTTGCGGGTCGCAAGCTTCTATCGAAGCAGCCTTTTCTCCCGCAGTACCAATTGCAGCCGTATTTGCGGCAGGCAGGCCGAGGGCCTTGCGGATGTAAGCCTCGCCTTCTGTCATTATCATTTCGCCGTTTATCACATCGGCTTTTTTCACGAGCGTGTCGCCGTCGTCCGAATATTTTGCCGGATCGAGCAGGATGTACCACGGGGAGCCTGTGTAGCGTTTGTCGCCCGTCTCCTTACGATAATCGGAATGTTTCGTAGCTCCGCGTTGGGCACGGCTGACGGACTCAAAAACGACCGGGAAAGTGATACCGAGCGAATCGATATTCGCCTTCATCCGGTCAACCGGATCATATTCACCCACGCCGACTATCTGCAGGCCCTGATCCTGATATTTCTTGTAAAATGCTTCCAGTTTTGGGGCATCATAACGCCAGTTTGGGCACCACGGGGCAAAATAGACAACAACGACGAGCTTTTTACCCTTTGAAAGCTCGCGTAGATCGAGCTCTTTCGAAATATCCCGCACCGTTGGATATTTCCAATTCTGATATTTGATCTCCTTTTCTACGATCGGGGCCTGCTCATTTTGAGCAAAAACTGGAAAAACGAACGCAAGCGTGAGTATAACGAGGAAAAAAAACTTCATAATTGTGAGTTGATCAAAATAAAGAGTAACGTCATTTTCGGCGAATGTGCAATAACTTTTGTCATCCATCGTTCGCCGATACCGAATACGCGGCTCATTGTGCTAATGTTTACGTATGGCCGACAAACCGACCGTTACTGACATTTTTAAGTTCGCACTCGATCTGCGAAAATCTGCGCCGAATGGCAGTTATGATGACGTAAAGAGCCGAATAGTTGACAAGTTTGGCTCAGGGCCGCTGCCGGACACCGCATATTTGACGATACCGGAATACGACAATATCGTCCCGGAAGAGGATTGGACCTCCGGACTGCCCGTTGTGCTTCGCGGCATCCAGAACGAAAGCTGGAAGGACATTGCTCACGGCATTGTCATCAGCCTCGAACAGGTCGAGAATTACCCGAAGCAGTCGCTACGCGAGGACGATCCGTCAAAGGATTGGCGCAACCGTAACGAAGGCATTGCGGAGGCCGAATCTCAGGTGCTCGATAAATGGATGCCTGAAGAGTTGATGGATCTGGCTCGGCGGCAGATCCAACCTTAGATCTCTATCTTCATTCCATCAAACGCAAGCAAGACCTCGCACGGCGATGAATAATTCGCGGCGAGGTCTTCGAATTTTGTCGCGTCCCATTCGGGATATAGGTGATTTAGCAAGGCTTTACGAGGTTGAGCGATCGAGATGAGTTCCATGGCCTCGGAGAGTTCAAGGTGCGTAGCCACGGCCTTGTTCGCAACAAATGACGATTCGACGATAAAGAGACCCGAGCCGGCGGCAAACTCTCCAAGACTCGGTGCAAAGCCCGTGTCCGAGGTAAAACAGAGCGTCCTTTTGCCGTCCTCGAGCCTGATCGCAAGGCTTTCGGGCTTGTGCAGGGTCTTTGCAACGCTTGCGGCCACTCCATCAAGGATTTGAAACTCATCGCCCTCGACAACTTCGACGATCTCGATCGGAAAACCCTGTTCGAGCAGGCGATATTTGCCCGCCTCATCTACGGCGTCAAAGAGAGTCTTCAACCCCAAAGGGCCACAGATCGAGAGAGGTTTTGTTCGGTCGCGAGTTTCTGCGGCGTGCTTTATGCCGAAGAGAAACGGCGCGAGGCCGCCGATATGGTCAAGGTGAAAATGAGAGATCCAAATGGCATCGAGTTCAGCCCACGGAAGGCCTTCCTGGGCCATCCGAAGGATCGATGAGGCCGAGCAATCAAGAAGGATCGAGCCACCGGCCGTCTCGAGCCAAAAGCTTGTGCTGCTTCGTTTGGGATGCGGATGCGAAGTGCCCGAGCCAAGGACGGTTAAATGCATAATTTTCGATCGGCAGTTCGAACGGACTCGGATGCCCGCCGTATTACTATCTTAAGCCGTATTTTCCGGTTCGCGGAATCCGCACGCAATCTTGACGAAAAAATAATGATTTGAGATACTTACCTTGCGGAAATTGTGCTTTTACGGGCCTCCAAAAGCCCTTGGTAGATAGGGAAAGTAAGTTGTTATGAAGATCTCTGCACAGGAAGAGTATGGGCTGCGCTGTCTCGTACAGCTGGCCGCATTACCGGAAGGCGGGAGCCTGACCTTGCCTCAGATCGCTGAGCTCGAGGGCATCTCGACCGCGAATGCAGGCAAGCTGATGTGGCTTTTGAACAAGGCCGGTTTTGTCCATTCGACTCGCGGGACCAAAGGTGGCTATTCGCTTGAACGGCCCGCTGAAGATATTCGTCTGAGCGAGATCATCAAGGTGCTCGACGAAGACGTGCTAGGCAAGCATTGCGGGAGCTATACAGGTGTGCGTGATTCCTGCGTGCATAACGGCGACTGTGGCATTCGTCCGGTGATCATCGGACTGCATGCCCTGGTTGAGAACGCACTGTCGCAGATCACGCTGGCACAGCTTGTCGGAAGCGAGCGGTCAGTAGATGCGATGTTCAATCGAGTACATTCGATCCACAGGACGGTCGAACCGCAGGGAGTTTAGAGTAAAAACAAATGTCAACAGCGGCAGAATTACTAACAAATCGGGAATACAAATACGGTTTTGTCACAGACATCGAGACGGAGACCATCCCCAAAGGCCTGAGCGAAGACACGATCCGGCTTATCTCGGCGAAGAAGAATGAGCCTGATTGGATGCTCGAATTTCGCCTGAAAGCATATCGCCAATGGCTAAAGATGGAAGAGCCGAGCTATTGGGCGAATTTCAAATATCCCGACCTCGATTTCCAGAACATTACTTACTACGCCGCACCTAAGCAGAAGGCCAAGAAAGCTTCGATGGATGAGGTCGATCCCGAACTCATCAAGACGTTCGAGAAGTTGGGAATTCCGCTCTCGGAACAAAAACAGCTTGCAAATGTTGCGGTCGATGCCGTGTTCGATTCCGTTTCGGTCGCGACTACCTACCGCGAAAAGCTCAAGAAGGCCGGCGTGATCTTTTGCTCGTTCAGCGAGGCGATCAAGGAATATCCCGAGCTCGTAAAGAAGTACCTCGGCTCGGTCGTCCCCGTCGGGGATAATTTTTTTGCTGCTTTGAACTCAGCCGTTTTCTCGGACGGCTCATTCTGTTTTATTCCTAAGGGCGTTCGCTGCCCGATGGAGCTTTCAACCTATTTCCGCATCAACACACAGGAATCGGGCCAATTTGAACGCACGCTCATCGTTGCCGAAGAAGGCGGTTATGTCGCCTATAACGAAGGCTGCACAGCACCGCAGTTCGACACGAATCAACTCCACGCCGCGGTCGTCGAACTCGTCGCTCTTGACAACGCCGAGATCAAATATTCGACCGTGCAGAACTGGTACGCCGGTGACGAGAATGGCAAGGGCGGCATCTTCAACTTCGTCACGAAACGCGGGGCTTGTCGCGGAGCGAATGCAAAGATCTCCTGGACACAGGTCGAGACCGGAAGTGCGATCACATGGAAGTATCCATCGGTGATCCTGCAAGGTGATAATTCGATCGGCGAGTTCTATTCCGTTGCGTTAACAAACAACGCTCAGATCGCTGATACGGGGACGAAGATGATCCATCTCGGCAAGAATACGAGATCGACGATCGTCTCGAAGGGCATCTCGGCCGGCAAGTCGAACAACTCGTATCGCGGGCTCGTAAAGGTAATGCCAAAGGCGGAAGGTGCAAGAAACTACACGCAGTGCGACTCGATGCTGATCGGTTCTACGTGCGAGGCCAACACTTTTCCATATATCGAGGTGATGAACAATACCGCCCGAGTAGAACACGAGGCGACGACCTCGAAGATCAGCGAAGAGCAGTTGTTCTACCTGCAGCAACGCGGCATCTCGCAAGAAGACGCTGTGTCGCTCATCATAAACGGCTTCTGCAAGGAAGTCTTCCGCGAACTTCCGATGGAGTATGCAGTGGAAGCGCAGAAGCTGCTTGGATTGAAACTGGAAGGAGCGGTCGGGTAAACCGGGCCCCAAGATAACTGAAGTGAAGGGCGTGAACATTTTGAGGTACTGTGCGAATCATCCAGCCGCCTGATCAACCGCAGCCGAAGGGGCATTATTCGCCGGGCATTGAGCACGGCGGGCTGATATTCGTTTCCGGGCAGCTGCCGATGACGCTTGATACGCGCGAGCCGTTCACGGGCGATATAGGTGAGCAGACGGAATTGGCGCTGAGGAATGTCGAGGCGGTTTTGAAGGTCGCGGGCTGCGGGCTGGAGCACGTGCTGCAGTTTACGATCTATGTGTCCGATATGGAACTTTGGGGTGCCGTGAATGCCAAGTATGCCGAGGTGATGGGCGAACACCGTCCGGCAAGAGCGATCGTGCCGGTCAAGGAGCTGCACTTTGGAACGAAGATCGAGATACAGGCGATAGCGACCACGTGGCTGGGGTAATGGCAGAAGATATGAAACTCAACATCTTTCAAGTTGATGCATTTACGAGTGACCTATTCGGTGGGAATCCGGCGGCGGTCGTGCCGCTCGAAGCGTGGCTGCCGGATGAAACAATGCAGAATATCGCGGCCGAGAACAACTTGTCGGAGACCGCGTTCTTTGTCAAAGAAGACGATCACTATCACATCCGGTGGTTCACGCCGACTATGGAGGTGAATCTTTGCGGACACGCAACGCTGGCTTCGGCTCACGTGATCTTCAATGAGCTTGGTTTAGAACGCGACATGATCGCATTTCATTCTGACAGAAGCGGCGCGTTAAGTGTCGCACGCAATGGTGACCGCCTTGTACTCGACTTTCCAGCCTATCCGCTTACGGAGATCGAAGACAGTGAAGCTCTGACGCAGGCGGTTGGAAGTGTTCCGAGTAAAGTTTGGGAATCTCAGGGCAATATGGTCTTTCTGAGGCTTGAGAGTGAAGAGACCGTAAGAGAGCTTAAGCCCGATCTTAATGCCATGGCACAGTTGCCGTATGACGAAGTGATCGTAACCGCACCGGGCAAAACTTGTGATTTTGCATCGAGGATGTTCGCGCCGCGGATCGGAATTCCGGAGGATCCTGTGACCGGAGCGATCCATTGCACGCTGATTCCATATTGGGCTGAACAGTTGGGAAAGAACGAATTGTTTGCCCGCCAGGTCTCAAAACGCGGCGGCGAATTGTTCTGTGAGTTGGCCGGCGAGCGTGTCAAGATCGGTGGAAATGCAGTGACCTATTTGAAGGGCGAGATTTATGTCGGTGCCGGACACGAAAATGCAGCAGGAGCGTGAGGTCAGCGTGCGTCTCGCGTCCCCCGCTGACGCCGAAGATATTTCAAGGGTGATCGAAGAGGCGTTCTCGATCTTTCGTGAAAATTACACGCCCGAGGCCTTCGTCGTCGTCACTCCGGATGCGGATATAGTTCGCCAGCGTTTTGACGAAGGTCCGATGTGGGTCGCCGAGGTTGGGCGTAAGATCATCGGAACCGTGTCGGTTACGACCGAGCCCGAAGGCTTGTATGTAAGGAGCATGGCGGTATCGCCGGCGGCGCAGCGAATGGGTGTTGGTCACAAGCTCCTTGATGCGATGCACGAACATCTGGCGGCATCGGAGATAAAAAGGATCTTTTTGTACACGACATATTTTACGCCCGGTGCGAAGGAGATGTACGAAAAGCACGGCTACACATTCGTCCGGGACACGATAGCAGAAGAATGGTACGGCGTGCCGGGACTAGAGATGGAGAAATTCTTATTCGAGCCGCAAGCAGCCGCGGGCGAGTGAATCAAATTTTATGTTACTTGAAGTTAAAGACCTGCATGCCGGCATCGACGGCAAGGAAATTTTGAAGGGCCTGAATCTACAGGTCAGGAAGGGCGAGGTCCACGCGATCATGGGCCCGAACGGCTCCGGCAAATCTACGTTGTCGAAGGTGCTCGCAGGGCATCCTTCTTACGAGGTGATCTCGGGCACCGTAACCTATGACGGCAAGAATTTGCTCGAACTCGAGCCGGACGAACGAGCGCGCGAGGGCGTTTTTATGGCGTTCCAATATCCGGTCGAGGTGCCGGGCGTTTCGAATTCGCAGTTCCTGCGGCTTGCCTACAACGAAAAGGCAAAGCACAACGGCGAAGAGGAACTAGACCCGCTCGAATTCAACGACCTATTGAAAGAAAAGGCGAAGATCGTTGAGATGGATCCGCAATTCTTTAAGCGTTCGGTGAACGAAGGCTTCTCGGGCGGCGAGAAGAAACGCAACGAGATCCTTCAGATGGCGGTGCTCGAACCAAAGCTCGCGATCCTTGACGAAACTGATTCGGGCCTTGATATCGACGCTCTTCGCATTGTCGCCGAGGGCGTCAACAAACTCCGCACAAGCGAGAATGCGATCATTCTCGTTACGCACTATCAACGGCTTTTGAATTACATCGTCCCGGATTTCGTTCACGTACTTGCGGGCGGCAAGGTCGTTAAGGAAGGCGGAAAAGAACTTGCACTCGAGCTCGAAGAAAAAGGCTACGACTGGGTGAAAGCGGCCGCGAAGTAAACACAATGGCCATCGGTAACCTCGCGACGACCGTTTTACTTACGGGCTTGCTGGCTGGAACGCTGGATATTCTTGCAGCGATCTTTCTGCTGGCCGGTGGTGAAGCTGCGCGGGTTTTCAGATTCATTGCGAGCGGTGCATTCGGCAAAGCGGCGTTCGATGGCGGCGGCGGGATGATCGCCTGGGGGCTCTTCTTCCACTATTTGATCGCGATGACCTGGACGGTTCTCTATTTCCTGGTATATCCGCGAATTTCCCTTCTCAGACGCAACAAATGGGTGAGTGCTCTTGTTTATGGAGCGGTCGTCTGGGCCGTGATGAATCTGCTTGTTGTCCCACAATCCCAGATAGGATTTCGCGGCGTCAATATTCTGAATTGGGTTGAGAATCTGGCGATCCTGATCGTATGCATTGCATTGCCGATATCGCTGTCGGCAGCACACTTTTATAAGGGCCGAGGAGTCAGTACACCGTCGTGAGCAAAGCGAATTCCAACAGCAAGGGCGGCAATGCGGTGATCGTTGCGATCTGGGCCGCGGTCCTTCTCGTCGTCTTTGTTTCGTTTCGCAGTACGGATCTTTTGAGCCTGCCAAGGCTGCTCGGGAATCTCGGCGGCGGTGCGTTGTTCGGTGCGGGCCTTATTGATTCTCTTGTCGGCGCGATCGCGGCATCCTGCATTCTCGCGGCCTGGTTCGGCCTGGGCTCGGTCGTTTCGCTCTTCCTGACGATCGAGCGGCGTGAAGCTGATTCACACGTTCTCGAACTAGCACGCACGGTCGCAATTGGTTCGGTTCTCTGGTCGATCATCTGGTTCTTTTTGGGCATTTCGGGTGGTTTCGCGGCATGGACTGCGATCTCGGCGACGGTCGTCGGAATAATTTGCTGCGTACCCGGCATTAAGAGACTGCGTGCGGCCCGCGGCGAAAGCCGAATCCCCGAAGCTGTTGCCGGTGTCGATCGCATTGTTGCCGGCATTATTGCCTTCGCTCTCCTTCTCACCTTTGTTGCCGCCCTCGCTCCGCCAACCGCAAAGGACACCTTGCTGTATCACTTCGCTCTGCCGAAGGCATTTATCGCCCAGCACAGCAACGCGTTCGTCGAAGGAAATATTGCGAGCTATCTCGCACTCGGCGGTGAGATGCACTTCGTTTGGGCGATGCTGCTCGGCGGGCTTTACAGTGTGCGTGCAGGCGAAGCAGCGGCCGGGACCGTTGCATTTCTGTATCTGCCGCTGCTGCTTGCGGTCGTTTTTGGCTGGGCAAGAGAGCTCGGAGTTTCGCGTCGGTGGTCGCTTGTCGCGGTGCTGCTCGTGGCCGCGATCCCGACGGTGTTTCACTCGGCATCAAGCGGTTATACGGACGTTGCGTTGGCACTTTACGCGACGCTCGCGGCGTATTCGCTGCTGAGGTGGTTTGACGGATATTGCGCGAAATATCTAGTTTACTTAGCGATCTTCCTCGGCGGTGCGTTGGCGATCAAGCTAACGACGCTCTTTTTTATAGCCGGGTTGCTGCTCATCGTGCTGTTGAGAGTGCGGAACGAAACATCGGCCGGAAAGCTCGCGGGCACGGCGATCCTGGCGTTTGTGTTCGCAGGTGTTCTCGCTTCGCCTTGGTATCTGCGAACGTGGACCGCGACCGGCTCACCCCTTTTTCCATTCTATTTGAGCGTTTGGAAGGGTGCGGCGCCGGGATGGGATGTCGAACGGTCGAATTTGTTTCAGGCGATGAACGCTCAATACGGCGGCGTTGATCTAGCGCCCGGAAATTATCTGCTCGCCCCGCTTCGTCTCTCGCTCGCGGCACAACCCGAGGATGCGAACCTTTACGACGGTGTTCTAGGGGCGGCCTTTCTGTTGGGCATTCCGCTACTGTGGTTCGGCATCCGTCGAAAAGCCGATCCTGCGATCACGACGCTTGCGGCGATCGCGGGCATATATTTTCTGTTCTGGCTTTTTTCGAGCGAGCAAATTAGATACCTATTGCCGATCGTGCCGCTTCTTGCGATCGCGATAGCGGCATCAGGCAACCGTTCGGAAGAGACAGGAACGCAGCGAGCGTGGTATTACGCACTTGCGTTCGCGTCCTTTCTCGGCGTCGCAACATCGTTCGCCTGGTTCTCGATGCGGTCGCCGCTCCGAGTTGTCCTCGGCGGCGAAACGCGGGATGCGTATCTTGCAAAACAGCTCGACTATTACGGCTATTACGCATGGCTGAACGCGGAAACGCGACCCGACGCAAAAGTGTGGCTTATCAACATGCGCCGCGATACGTATGACCTGGACCGGGCCGCGACCTCTGATTATTTGTTTGAAGATTGGACGCTTCGGCAGCTCGTTTGGCAGTCGAAAGACATCAACGAGCTCCGAGCGGCCGCACGAAAGGTTGGAGCGAACTACATTCTCGCTCGTCACGATTTTCTGTTTGATTATGATCGTTCGACGTTGGTCGATGACAAAAGACCGCGGCCCGAAAACGCCGGGAAGCTGCAGCTTGCAAAGGAGCTTTTGCTCGATCCGGAACGAACGGTCAAGAAGGACGACAAGTTTAGTCTTATGGCATTGGATTAGGAAAAGTTTTAGGTTCAAGAGAAATGACATCAGTGGTAGCTAAAGATACATATTTTGCGAAAGAGTTTCGTGAGCGGTTTGGTGACGCGAATGATGCGATCGGCAAGTGCCGTCAGGAGGCGATCGAGTATTTTACCGAGACAGGCCTTCCGACGCTGCGACAGGAAGATTGGAAGTACACGAACATTGCTCCGATCGCAAATGTTGATTGGCGCGTCGGCAAGCAGACATCGGAAGACGTTGGGAATGTCCTCGAACTCGTCCGCGAATTCAACTTCGAACGCAATGGCTTTACGGCCCTGAATCAGGCCTTTGCCGCATACCGCGTTATCCGCATTCCGAAAGAAACGTCGGTCGAGACGCCGTTCATTATCGAACACGCGGCGGCAGACGGTGAGGCGATCTTCCCGCACACGATCATTGTTGCCGAGGCGGGCAGTCGTGCGACGGTCGTCGAGGTGTTTGCGTCCGAGGCCGCAGGTTTTACGAATTCCGCTACGCAGATCTTCGTTGAGGACAATGCGAGCCTGACGCATTACCGCGTGCAAAAGGATGCCGCTGACGCTTTTAATTACGGCGTGACCGAGGTCACCGTGGGACGAGCCGCGCGATACGATGCAACGAGCATAAACCTCGGCGGTGCGATAACGCGACACGACATCGAGGTCGATCTGACGGCAGAGGGAGGCGAAACGGCCGTTGATGGGCTGTATATGCTGAGCGGCTCGCAGCATCATGACACGCATTCGATCATCGATCACAAGGTGCCGAACTGCACATCGCATCAAAGCTACAAGGGCGTGCTGAATGACACGTCCAGAGGCGTTTTTAACGGCAAGGTATTTGTCCGCGAGGGCGCCCATGGCACCGACGCTCAGCAATCGAACAAGAATCTTCTGCTCTCGAACGATGCGAGAGTTGATACAAAGCCGCAGCTCGAGATCTTTAACGAAGACGTAAAATGCGCACACGGCGCAACGGTCGGCCAGCTCGAGGAAGAGGAGCTTTTTTATCTGCTTACTCGCGGACTGCCCGAAAGCCTTGCTCGCAATCTTCTGACCTACGGATTCGCCGAAGAGATCATCAATAAGATCACGATCCCGGAGATAAAAGCAGAGCTGGACGCGGCCGTCTTGAATCGGCTTGATGCGAAGATCTAACCACAGAGGATACGGAGAGCATTTGGGATGAAGGCAGCTAAAGAAATGACCAATTGGAATATAGAAAAGATAAGACGAGATTTTCCGGTGCTGTCACGTGAGGTAAACGGGAAGCCGCTCGTGTATCTCGACAATGGTGCCTCGTCGCAGGTGCCGCAGTCGGTGATCGACCGTACGTCGAAATACCTGGCCGAAGAGCATTCGAATATACATCGCGGCGTGCATTATCTTTCACAGCATGCAACGACCGCCTATGAGGCCGCACGCGAGAAGGTAAAGCGTTTCATCAATGCAGCCGAGGCAAAGGAATGCATCTTTGTTCGCGGCACGACCGAAGGCATCAATCTCGTTGCGTATTCCTACGGGCGAAAGTTCATCGGCGAGGGTGATGAGATCATCGTCTCGGCAATGGAGCACCATTCGAATATCGTTCCCTGGCAGATCGTCGCGGAAGAAAAGGGTGCGAAGATCCGTGTTATTCCGATGAACGAACGCGGCGAGCTCATCATCGAAGAGTACGAAAAGCTGCTGAATGAACGCACGAAGATCGTCGCCGCTACCCACGTTTCAAATTCGCTCGGCACGGTCAATCCGATCAAGGAAATGATCGCGACGGCACACAAATTCGGCGTGCCGGTTCTTGTCGATGCCGCTCAGAGCGTGCCGCATTTTCCTGTTGATGTTCAGGACCTAGATGCGGATTTCTTCGTCTTCTCGGGCCATAAGATGTATGCTCCGACGGCAAGCGGCATAGTTTACGGCAAGCGTGAGTGGCTCGACAAGATGCCGCCGTATCAGACCGGCGGCGGTATGATACGCACCGTTTCATTCGAGAAAACGACGTTTGCACCGATACCCGAAAAGTTCGAAGCGGGGACGCCCGGCATCGCCGCCGGAATTGGCTTGGGGGCGGCGATAGATTATCTGAACTCGCTTGATTTCAACGCTGCCGCCGATTATGAGCATTCTATACTCGAATACGCGACGGCACGCCTCGCCGATATTCCTGAAGTAAAGATCATTGGCACGGCTGGGAACAAGGCGAGCGTGCTGTCTTTTACGATCGACGGCATCCATCCGCATGACATCGGCACGATCCTCGATCAGCAAGGCATCGCCGTCCGTGCGGGCCATCATTGCGCACAGCCGGTGATGGAATTTTTTGACGTCCCGGCAACGGCGCGTGCGAGCTTCGCGTTTTATAATACTCGTGAAGAGGTCGATAAACTCGCCGACGCGGTGCAGAAGGTCATCGAAGTTTTTGCCTAGTTGGAATGAGCGTTGAAGAACAAAATTTTGCGAAGGCCGAGATGCTGATCCGAAAGCCGGTCGATGAAGTTTTCGAGGCATTTGTTGGGACCGAAGCGATCACGAAGGTTTGGTTCACGAAAACGACAGGCCGTCTTGACGAAAATGAGCGAGTGACCTGGACGTGGGAAATTTACGGCCACTCTGTTGATGTGGAAGTGAGATCCGTAGAAGCCAACAGCTGCATTCTTGTTGAATGGGGCAATTACGGCGACAAAACTGAGATCGAATGGAGGTTCTCGACCTTTGGTGACGATGCGACCTTCGTAAGTGTTACCAATCGCGGATTCAAGGGTGAGGCAGCGAAACTGATCTCACAGATACGTGATTCAACCGAAGGATTCACCATTCTGCTCGCCGGAATGAAGGCATATCTTGAACACGGAATCGAACTCGGGCTTGTCGGCGATCGCTTCCCTGCAAACCGGATAGTAAACGAGAAATAGATTCGAAATGAAATACTTAGTCTTATTTGTACTTGCCATTTCTCTCGCCGCTTGCGGTTCGCCTGCGGCAAATGACGGGCCGAAGAATGTCGCCCTGTCGGGCGCACCTTCGCCGTCGGTCGTGCCTGAGTTTAGGGCAGTTACCGAAACCGTTACGATCGACACGCCGGATGGTGTGAAGCTCGTTGGCACGTTCTACAAGGTTAGCAAGGAGAATTCGCCGGCCCTCCTGCTTCTACACGAATGGACGGCGAATCGTCATGTTTACGACGATTTTGCTGAGCGGATGAACCGCGACGGGTTCGCTGTGCTCTCGATCGATGGACGAGGTTTTGGCGAATCGGTGAAGAAAGCTGACGGCTCCGAGGTAAAGGTCGATCTCGACAAGGGCATCGACCCAAAACTGCTTCTGAACGATGCGAATTCCGCGGTCGAATTCCTGAGCAAACAGCAGAATGTTGATGCAAATAAGATCGGCATCGTCGGAGCATCATACGGCAGCAGCGTCGCGATAATGTACGCAGCCGACCATCCGCAGATCGCCGCCGTCGTTCTGCTCTCTCCGGGCATCAACTATTTCGACAACCTTCCGACCGTCCCTGCGATCAAGAAGTACGGAACGCGGCCGATCCTGCTTGTTGCGGCCGAGGATGACAAAGATTCTGCCGACGCCGTACGGAAGTTGATGGAAGAGTCCGGCAATCAGAACGCATCGGCGACGGTCTATCCCGCAGGCGGGCACGGGACGGCGATCTTTGCATACAAAGATCCAAACAACAAGACCGTATCGCTTTTCGAATTGACGCAAAAGTTTCTGAATAAAGCGTTGAAGGGAACGGAGGTGTCCAAAAAGTAGTGTCAGAACTTAGTGAACTCTACCAAGAGGTGATCCTCGAACATAACAAGAATCCGCGAAATTTTCGTGATATTACGGATGCGGACCGGATGGCGGATGGCAAGAATCCGCTTTGCGGCGACGCTCTTCGAGTCTATGTAAAACTCGACGGCGACACGGTCACAGATGTCGCGTTCAAAGGCTCCGGCTGTGCGATCTCAAAGGCCTCGGCGTCGATGATGACCCAGTTCGTCAAGGGCAAGACCCGCGAAGAAGCAGAGATGATCTTCGATGAGTTCCACAAGATGGTCACCGGCGAACTTGATGCAGAGGCGACGGAAAATCACCTAGGCCGATTGAAGATCTTTGCCGGCGTGCTCGAATTTCCGGCTCGAGTAAAGTGTGCGTCGCTTAGCTGGCACACGCTTCATGCCGCCTTAAAAGGCGAAGAGGAAGTTACGACAGAATAAGCAGTTTTTTAGAAAAATGCGTGATATTGAAGAACGCGAGGACCTTGAACGGCTCCTCGTAAGATTTTACGAAACAGCAATGGCCGACGAAGATATCGGCCACCACTTTGTCGATCTGAACCTTGCGACACACATTCCCGTCATTACCGATTTTTGGGAAAAGGTGCTTTTCGGCAAGCCCGTCTATTTCAATAGCCCGCTGCTCCCGCACTTCAAACTCTACGAAAAAGCACCGCTTCTGCCCGAGCATTTTGCTCGCTGGGTCGAAATATTTTATGCGACGATCGACGAGTTTTTCGCCGGTGAGGTCGCCGACGAAGCAAAAATGCGGGCCGCTTTTATCGCCAGGAATATGAGCAATCGTCTCAACGGCGAACTAAGGTACGCATAACAAAAGTCGGTTTCGGCCATTCCTGCTCGAGTTCCGGCCATTCCCGCAGTAAGGGCATAGTTCCCCATTGCAGAAGCCCGTACGCTCACGGAGATGCCTCCGCCCCACAGGTGCGTGATGTTAGTAGCTCCGCAAGGATTCCAGCCCTATGGAGCGCCTACGGAGCGAAACGGTTGGCATAGTGAGCAGAATCCTGTATTTCCGCCCCTTTCACTGGCTCAAAAAAGAATTTCTTGACTTTGATACGCTCAATTCGGCATAATTTCGAGTGAAGGCCGGCGCCTGCCGGCGTTACCTCAGAGATTGGGCCACCAATTTGACGCCGCACATCTATCGTATCTACGAGTATAATAAATCCCGACCTTTTTCTGTCTTACCTTACGGAGGAGAAGTACTGTGAATAGTGAAGAACTCGAACAAAGCCTGCGAAGCGAATTCGAGAATTATCTAAAAGACGTTATCGCCGAAATGAAAGGCGAGGTCTCTGACTTTCAAAAGAAGATCGAAGCCGAGCTCGACGCTCAAAAAGAACGCATCGATGAAGCTTTTGAAGGCTTTGCCGCGCGCTTTGGCTCGGAACGCAAACTTGACATCGGCTTTACCGAATCGGTTGTTGAACATTTGCGGCTTTCCCGTGACGAAGGTGCGAAGATCACCGCCGCTGCGATCGCCGAGGCCGAAGAACTCGAACGGGCTTCGATGCCGACTGCGAATTTTGGCGAGCTGAAGGATGCGATCAACGACATCAGCTCGAAGGACAGCCAGGCGACGATCCTGAAGGCCCTGATCGCACATGCCGCTCAGTACGCGCCGCGTGGTGCGTTCTTCATTATCAAGAGCGACAACTTCACTGGCTGGAAGGTCTTCGGCAAGGAGGCCGACGCAGAGAATTCGCCTATCCGCGACATCATCTTCCCGACGGCGAACGATACAGTGCTAGGCAAGGCGATCGCCTCGCTTTCGACCGCTGAAGGCAATTACGGCACGTATCACGACGACGCCCATTACCTCGAGGCGCTTAATTTCGGGCGTCCCGACAGAATGTATGCCATTCCGCTGATCGCTCGCGGCCGCGGTGTCGCTGTTCTTTATGCGGACTACGGCATCGAAGGTGTGAACGTGAATCTCGACGCGCTTGAAACGCTCGTCAAGGTCGCTGGCCTGACCGTCGAGCTCCTCGCTTCGGCTCGGCAGCCTGCCGCCGCGGAAGCTTCGGCACATGCAGTCCAACAGCCTGAGAGCGTCTATCTCGCACCTGCGGATTCGACCAGCTTTACCTTCTCGGAAGGCCAGTATGACGGATCTTACGAGAGAGTTCAGGAAGATGAAGCACCGCGGACGGAAGCTCCCGAAAGCTCGTATTCGTACGAGGTCGAGAGAAGCTCGAGCGAAGAAACTCCCGTCGAAGAACCGACATATTCATACGAACCGACGCCGGTCGAAGAGACCGTCGAAGAAAGCGTTTCCGAACCGGTCGCGGAGGTCTCGCACGAGCCGTCGCACGACTATTCGTTCGACACGGTCCCGAGCTACAGCTCGTTCGATCCGAATGCTGTCGCCGAGACAGTTGAGACGGTCGAACCTGAGGTAGAACATCACGCCTTTGAGGAACCGCAGTATGAGGCGACTCCCGAGGTCGTTACAGAGAGCTATGATTCTCAGGCCTTTGAATCGGTCTCGCCCGTCGAAGAAACACACGCCGAGCCCGTAGTTCCCGCGTTCGAACCGGCACCGTTTGATACAGCTCCGGTCGAGTCGGCCGAGCCTGTGGTTCCGGCGTTCGAACCCGCACCGTTTGATACAGCTCCGGTCGAGTCGGCCGAGCCTCTGGTTCCGGCGTTCGAACCCGCACCGTTTGATACGGCCCCGGCCGAGCCTGTTGTTGAACCCGTGGTCGAAGAGAAACCTGCGGTCTCCACCCCGCGGAGCCGTCTGAGCGAACGTCACATCGATCTTCCGGTCGAGGTAAGTGACGACGAGCGAAGATTCCACACGGATGCACGCCGGTTTGCGAAGCTTCTCGTCTCGGAGATCAAGCTTTACAACCAGGAGACGGTCGCACAAGGCCGCGAGTCCGGCGATCTTTACGACCGCCTTAAAGAAGCGATCGACCGGTCACGCGAAATGTACGACAATCGCGTGCTGCCGATCGTCGCCGCGAAATTCGACTATTTCCACTACGAATTGGTCAATTCGCTCGCCGAAGGCCACGAAGAAAAGCTTGGCGCCGCGTATGTCGGCGTCCACGCCTAGAGAGTAAGCCTTTTTGAGGTAAGACAGGCCGGTGCGGTTTTGAGCCGCTCCGGCCTTTTTTTGTCTATTTTGGCTCGCGTTCGGAGGGAAAGACCGGCCGCGTCTCCGGCGGATTGTCCGGCGACGTGTGCCGATGCACGACCTTCCAATCCTTGCCGATCAAACGATATACGAGCGTCATCCTGCCCGACGCGCTTTCCGGATTCCCGTCATACTCCTGCGTCTGTTTCCACTTGCAGGTCACGTAGGCCGAGGTCTTGCTCAGCATCTCGACCCTCAGGCCCGTGATGTCGAGCGTGACGTTCTTGATCTTCGGGTAGGAAGATTCGGTGTTCGACTTGATATTCTCCCAGCCGATCGTCGCCGAGCCGTTGTTGTTGAAGATCAGGATGCGATCGCTCTTTTCGTAAGCATCGAGCACCTTTGCGGCATTTACCTCTCGGATGCCGTCCATAAGCTTCTCGAATGCGGCCTTTACGGGCGCCGCAGGATCATCCTTCTTTGCACCCGAACTCTTCTGCCCGAGGGCGAGGGATGTCGCAAAAAGCACGAAAAACCCGCTAATAAGTATCTTCTTCATCATAATTTTCCCTGGCACGTCCGAATTTGTGCACCAAATCGTCTGCTTCTTATCATCTTACTACACGCTTTCCTGCAGGAAATGATGCGAAGGGTCTCCCCGTCGCGTATTTTTCGCCCTCGGAAGCTTTCGGCACGTGAATTGCGGTTTTTCAGCAGTAAAGGCGAAGGTTTTCGGTCTTGAACACCTCGCAAAAGATCTCGTTTTTTGACCGATCGGAGTTTGATATATGCGTTCCTCAGCAAAGTTTCTATTAATGGCGGCAGCCCTGATGCTGCTCGTCTCCGGCGTTTACGCACAAGAATATTCAGAAAGCGGCGACAGCCAGCCTGAGATCACGGCCCGCGTTGCCCGCATCAGCAAGC
Source organism: Acidobacteriota bacterium (assembly GCA_019639195.1). GTDB lineage: Bacteria > Acidobacteriota > Blastocatellia > Pyrinomonadales > Pyrinomonadaceae > OLB17. The sequence goes on from JAHBSI010000001.1 coordinate 977,082, forward strand.
TGAAAGGCGATGCCCAGATACGCCGCCGCGACGCCCTCGACTGGGAAGAGGCGGACGACAATCTGCCGATCGTCGAAGGCGACCAGCTCGTCACGTCGAAGTCCTCGAGGCTTGAGATACAGTTCGACCGCGACACGTATCTGTGGCTCGACGGCGACGCCGGCCTGAAGATCGAAACGCTCACCGATCAAGGGATCGCGATCTCGGTACCGAGAGGTTCGGCCGCCGTCCGTGTGGTGAATTTCGACAAGGCCCAAAGCTATTTCGAGATCGACGCTCCATCGACGACGATCGCATTCGAACGCGACGGCCTTTACCGCATCGACGCGGGCTATGATGAGAGCGATCCGGTGCTTGTCTCCGCAATGGAAGGCGGCCAGGCACGCATATATTCCCAGACCGCAGGCCTCACGCTGAACTCCGGACGGCGGGCGAAGATCTACATTAGCGGTGATTACGCCGGCGAACCCGAGACCGAGAATATCTCGCCTTTTGACGACAACTTTGCCGATTGGATCAACGACCGCCGGAAGAAGATCGATCGCGACCTCGCGACGGCATATTACGGCAAATATTACGACGACGATATGTACGGCGCCGAGGACCTCGATGACTACGGCCAGTGGAGCTACACGTCGTCATACGGCTATATCTGGCGGCCGTACGGCTCTTCGATCAGCTCATATTCGAACTGGTCGCCTTATCGCTATGGACAATGGCGTTGGCTGCCGCCTTACGGCTGGACATGGGTCAACGACGAACCCTGGGGCTGGGCGACGTATCATCACGGACGCTGGATCTGGGTCAACGGCTACTGGGCGTGGACACCTTACGGATACTACCGCTCGGGAAGAAGCTGGTGGCGGCCGGCGCTCGTCTATATGACGATCTACAACAATGACATTTGCTGGTATCCGCTGCCGTATTCCTACGGGTATTACAACTACAATTCGCACTGGAACGGGCACTACGGCGGCAACCATTATCCCGGCGGCGGGAATCACTATCCCGGCAACGGCAACGGCAATGGCGGCGGCAACGGAGGCGGCCACCAGGGCGGAAATCCGACGCCGACACCGACGCCCGGCGTCCTCGGCCCGGGATTCATACGCGACAACGTGCCGCCGCTGCAGACCGTGCCGACGACCGGCGTGGTCGCCGTCAGCCGCGATCAGTTCGGAAGCAGGCGGCCGAACGTTCAGCCGCCGCTCGAGGTCGCAAGGTCGGTCGTAAAGGCCGTCCGCGATGGTTCATCCACACCGCCTCTTCTGCCGCCCGCGACCGAGATCAACGGTTCGCGTCCAAGCCCGATGTCCGTAAAGGCACCGGCGACGGCAGAGCGTTTCGACACGGTTCGCACGGGTGCCGCAACGCGTACGCCGCGTGCTCCGCTCGACAACACGCTCCGCAAGGATCGAATCCTCGGCGGCAGGGACATTCTTACGCCGGATCCGACTCGCGGCCGCCCGGAACCGAATTCACGTCCGACCGGCGCCGTCGAAAGGCCGAAGCTGACGATCCTGAATCCACGGCCTACGCAGTCCGAGCCGAACGAGACAACGCCGGTTCGCCCGCGAACACCGACGCGTTCCGCACCGCTCGAAACACCGCGTAACGAGCCGCGGCCGCAGTATGTGCCGCCAACTCGGACGCCGCGGCCAACTGCACCGCTGACTCCGCCGCGAGAGGACGTTCCGCGTGAACAACCGCGTTACGAGCCAAAGCCGCAGCCTCAGCCAAGGTATGAGCCGAAACCTCAACCGCAACCGCGTTACGAGCCAAAGCCGCAGCCTCCGGCACGCGATGAGTCGCGTCCGCAGCCGCCCGCCTCGCGGCCTTCGCCTCCGCCCGAGCGCAAAGAGGCACCGTCAGCACCTCTTTCGAGGTCGAAAGACGAAAAGCGGCAATAAATATCCGCAAGGGCGTGCGGGCAGCGACGGAGCTTTTGCAAAACGCATCAACGGCCGCTGGATGTGCGATTGACGCTTTCATTTCGCCTTTCTCTTTCGCGGAGCCGCGGCGACGACCACCGTCTCCGTGAGCTTCAGGAACATCCTTCCAACCGCATCGACGCTCGGGCTGACGAACCTGAGCGTCTCTTGCGGCTTGATGCGAAAGTGTTTGCAGAACGGATTCGCATAGATCCTTCGCCCGCCGCTTGTCCCGCCGTCCTCCTGCATCTTGAACGCGACGCTCGACAACGACGTCTGCGTCGGTTCGATCACGATCGTGTCTTTCGCCCGGCTGTAATACAGGTAGACGAAAACCGGCTTTCCCATCAGCAGATGTGCCTTTCTGTTCAGAAAGAGCGAGCCGTTCGGCCCGATCGTCACGTGAACCCGATCGCAATACGCCTGCGTCGGCCCGCCAATGAATTTCTCAAATTCTCTGTCAAGTATATTCATAACATTCGTGCCGCTCTCTCCAACATTCGACACTATTTCATAGATAGCACATTGTTGCACTCAAAGTCAATCCCCTCAGCTAGCCGATCGTGATTCGTGCGTTCGTGCATTCGTGGCTAACCATGCCACATCTCCTGCAAACATTTCACAATGCTTCCACCGTGATCACTCCTTTGCGTCCTTTGCGTCCTTTGCGGAAACTTTGCGTTCTTTGCGGTTTTCTCTTTTGGGTATGGACCGAATTGCCACTAGCTTTAGCTAGTGGATAACATTGCGCCCAAGAGCGCCGGCTTTAGCCGAACATGGGCTAAAGCCCATTATTTTTGAGGGATACGGTAACCCCTGGCTAAAGCTAGGGGCTATTCAAGGACTGTTGCTCCTACGGATCTCCGGAATTGAGTGTGGGCTGAAGCCCGATTCTTCTTGGGGAATTCGGTAACCCCTAGCTAAAGCTAGGGGCTATTCAAGGGCTGTTGCTCCTGCGGATCTCCGGAACGCAAAGAAGTCGCAAAGAACGCAAAGGGCGCGGCTTTCTCTTTCGTCGCGTGAACCGTAAACCTCGAATTGCCGCTAGCATTAGCTAATGCTACTCGGATCGCCGGATTCCTCGATGTTTTCGGGCGTTTCGGCAAAAAGGCCGCTTTGGAGGCTCTTTGCGGCGGTAATTTTGCCGGCTTTTTTGAATGTGTCGATGTTTGGGGGCAGGTTGGGTTGTTTTCCGGCGAGGACCTCTTCGACGGTGAGGATCTGCAGGCGTGGATAATCCTTGCCCCAACCGTCCGAATGATAAAAGCCTTTGCCCAACGCTTCTTCGATCATCGGTTTTGTCGGCTTTTCCAAAGTTAAGAAGATGCCGATGGCGGCTTTTTCGCGGTCGATCGTTCCGACGAGGTCGCGAATGTGGGCTACGTTAACATGACCGCCCTTTACCGAAACGATCACGCGTTTTGCCTTGCCCGAATTATCATCCGTAAAGACGATCATTCCGTCTATGCCGCCGTCCGCGCCTTTTTTGCCGACCTTCTTTCCGGCTTCGGAACCGAAAGCTTTTGCACCGATCAGGGGCAAAATCCACCATTGGAAGCCGTATTTGTCTTCTTCGGCGAGTTTCTTTGCTCCTGCAAGGTCTTCGGGCTGTCCGATGACCTTATAATCTTTTCCGGCGGTCAAACCAAAGGAATCTTTGAGCCGCAGTTTTTGCAAACCGACCGACAGATGCGTAATGTCGATGCCGATCCATTCCCTATTGAGCTTCTGCGCAGCCGCGATCGTCGTCCCGCAACCGCAAAAGGGATCAAGAACAACATCGCCTTCATTAGATGAAGCCAATATGATCCTCTCAAGAAGCGCAACAGGCTTTTTGAAGTAATTAGTCCGCATCCTATTAGTAATTTTCAAGTACTTCGATGAACTTTTTTCTTGCTTGAGAGACAGACTTAAAACTTGGCAAGATCTTTTCGACTATGCAGTCTATCGGTAGAAACCGAAACGATCCAGAACGCGAATAGTAGATGCCTATGTCCGTGAATTTAAAATTATCCTTCTTTGGGTCGTAGAGAAGCGCGTATCCTATAATTTGGCGTAATTGTTCAATTTTTAATGGCTTAATCGTCGTTTTAATATCAGTCAGAATCATTCGATCTTCGTACTCAATGACACAATCGAAATCAGCTCCGTCAACCAACATTGAGTTTTCTAATTCTTGATTGAAGACTACGAATCTTGCGCCAAAAAACTCACTCCCAGCGCTACGATTGACCGCAATAAACATTCTTATTAAATCTGAAATGTCCTGTGAATATAGCTCTCCGCCCAAGCTTTTATAGTATTCTTCAAACTGAAGTCTGGTTGTTTCCTCTTCGATCCTGCTATTCGAAATTTCTTGGTAAAATAATTTTGGTAAATAGTGAGACCGAAATACTCTATCCAACACTGCCAATGCAGTAGCGGAAAAAATCGCTTTGTGATCGGTGGCTGTCCTTCCATCTAAGTATTGCGCTCCTATCTTGTACAAGTTGTCCAAGTGTTGTGCGGCAGGGTGACTTGTGTTCGGCAGTTCTCCCGAATACACGATGATATTATTACCGCGGGAACCTGGAGTTAAAACAATTGAGGTCAAAGCTTTGTGAGCAATGGTGTTTTCAAACACTAAGCTGTTTCCATTCGCGGTATACCTAATTAAATAGTCAGTTGTAATTCCAATAAAAGAGTAAACAACCCACGATGGCGTAAATGTGGGCGGGATGATCGGTCTAGTACTTTGCAACAAGGCAAGACATTCCTTAACTCCATTCCTGTTCTCAAACATTTTAAAGAATCGGCGGACAGGACTATTCTGGTCTTTTATCTGGCTAGTTAACGACATAACATATCACTAAGAATACCTAATCCGTAATTAGTTCGACTGGAACAATTAAAAGGTTCGTTTATCAGCTCGCTGTAGGTCTGTTCGGCCTGCACGTTCCAATGCCACGTGTCCTCGAACGCAGTTATCTGCGACTCGGACTCCGAACCGCTCTCGTTCTTGAACAAAACATTGTAGTTGCGGTTGCTGTTAAAGGGCGGGTCGAGATATATGAGATCGACGGAATCGTCCTTTATGTATTCGCGGAGAATGTTCAGATTGTCGCCGTAGTAGAGAGTGTTCATTTCGTGAGATGTACCTAAAAGTGTAACACGTACATCCTACACCGAAATCGCGCATTTGAGCCTGATCGCGTTCGTGCATTCGTGGTTAACCAGACCCCGACCCGATCGCAGACTAGCCACGCCATTTATGGCGTGGGCGTGTGCCCGCCCAAACTAAACCCGCCGCGTGCTTTAGCACGCGGCTATCTATTTGGCCGCCCTGACCCACGTGCTAAAGCACGTGGCTATATATTCCGTCGCCCTGACTCACGTGCTAAAACACGTGGCTATTGTTCACAAATATTGCGGTTGGTCACAAATATTTGCTCGGTTATCCCAACACCGGCCGTCGATCCAATTTCGCCGACCCGATCGCAGACTAGCCACGCCATTTATTTACGGCCCCGATCAATTCCGCTCAATATAGCCACGCCATTTATGGCGTGGAATGGATCGCAAATTATCTATCGAGGGCGTTTCAACGCCCTCTTTGATATGCTGTAGCAAAAAAAGATGTCAGACGCCGTTTACTCCGAGATCAATTTCCACATTACTTGGCATACAAAAATGAGTCTCCCGATGATCACGAGAAACATCGAAGAACGACTGCATCAATTTCTGGCAGACAAGATACGCGAAACTCCCGGAGCTAGATTTCACGCCATCGGCGGGATCAATACGCACCTTCACATTGCAGTGAGCCTTCAGCCAAATATTCTTGTCTCCGATTGGGTTGGAAAACTCAAAGGCTCAAGCGCCCACTTTATCAATCACCAGGTAGAGCCGAAAGCTCTGCAATGGCAACGCGGCTACGGCATCGTAACCTTCGGAAGCAAGGACCTCAAATGGGTGATCGAGTATATAAGGAATCAGAAGCAGCATCATAACGCGGGCTCGATACACGAGCGCCTTGAGCGATCTGCGGTCGGCTAACTCGGCTCCGGGTGCTTTATCCCTGCCATTTGTCCTGCGGCCCCGACCAATATAGCCAGCCAACATCTATTGGTCCGTCAATATAGCCACGCCATTTATGGCGTGGGCGTGTGCCCGCCCAAACTAAACCCGCCGCGTGCTAAAGCACGCGGCTATTTACTCAATCACCCTGACCCACGTGCTAAAGCACGCGGCTATTTTATTCCGTCGCCTTGATCCACGTGCTAAAGCACGTGGCTATTTACACCATCACTCTGATCCACGTGTTAAAGCACGCGGCTATTTATTCCGTCGCCTTGACCCACATGCTAAAGGACGTGGCTATTGCTGGACATCTCGGCGGCGTGGCGGCGATCGGAGGAGAGTTCGCGGCGTTTGTGGTTATTGCGGCTGGTTGCGAAATTCGGCCGCACCACACTTCCGGGCGACAGAGCCGCAATTGCTCTGAAAATGAGAGAAAATGAGAAAAACGCCCTCAAAAATTGCACGTTTTTTTGAAAGTCACCCTCCAATTTACGCCTGATTTTGAAGATCCGCCGAAAAACGCGCAAAAAAACGACATTTTTTCTAAAAATGAGACAAAATGCGATAACCCGATGCCTTTTCAATAACTTAACACGGCGTTTTTCGTGTATTTTTGGCCGATCCGGCACTTTTTACGCGTCGGGAGGAAAGCTCGTTTTACCATTTGCGGCGATAGTGAAGATCGCAGGGTTTTCTGACCTCTGAAATTGCGATTTTGGCGTGATTATTCGATAATTATTGGTTTTGAGAATCTCGCCGGCAAGCGGCGTTGCTTATCAGTATAAAAACGAGCAGAAGATCCGAATCCGGCCTGAGGTGCGGAGCAAGCGAAGCTCGGCCTCTCGCAAATTCGACGCGAGCCACCGGGCGGGATCTTCTTTTTAACACAACTATGAACGAAAACGTAATTTATCTGGTGCCGGCATTCGGCATTCTGGGCCTGATCGTGATGGCGTATAAATCGGCCTGGGTCGGCAAACAGGACGCGGGCGATGACAATATGCGCGAACTCGCCGGCCACATTGCCGACGGCGCGATGGCATTCCTGCGTGCGGAATGGAAGGTGCTGAGCATCTTCGTGCTCTTTACCGCCGCACTGCTCGCCTATTCGGGCACGGTCCACGAGGTCAACGGCCGCCAGATCCATTCGAGCTGGGTCATTTGCCTCGCGTTCGTGATCGGTGCGGTCTTTTCAGCAACGGCCGGCTACATCGGTATGCGCGTTGCGACAAAGGCGAACGTACGCACGACGCAGGCCGCCCGCACGAGCCTAAAACAGGCACTGAAAGTTTCGTTCACAGGCGGCACGGTCATGGGCCTCGGCGTCGCAGGCCTCGCAGTTCTCGGGCTCGGCGGCCTCTTCATCGCATTCCTCGCTATGTTCGCCCACCTAGAAGCAAATCAGGTGAGAACCGCGATCGAGGTCCTCACGGGCTTCTCGCTCGGCGCCGAATCCATCGCGCTTTTTTCACGCGTCGGCGGCGGAATCTATACAAAAGCGGCTGACGTCGGCGCAGACCTCGTCGGCAAGGTTGAGGCCGGCATTCCGGAAGACGACGTTCGCAACCCCGCGACGATCGCAGACAACGTCGGCGATAACGTAGGCGACGTCGCAGGCATGGGCGCCGACCTTTTCGGTTCGTATGTTGCGACGATCCTCGCAACGATGGTGCTCGGCCAGGAGGTCGTCGTTCGCGACGCAATGGGCGGAATGTCGCCCATTCTGCTGCCGATGATCATCTGCGGCCTCGGCATCGTTTTCTCGATCGTCGGCACATTCTTCGTAAAGATCAAGGACGAGAAGGCAAGCGTCCAGAACGCCTTGAACCTCGGCAACTGGCTGTCGATGATCCTGACGGTCATCGCCTCGTACTTCGTCGTAAATTGGATGCTGCCCGAAGGCACTCTCAGCCTCCGCTCTGTGACATTCAACCGCGCAGGCGTCTTTGGCGCGATCGTCGTCGGAACGGTCGTAGGCGCGATCATGAGCTTTGTGACCGAATATTACACCGCGATGGGCAAGGCCCCGGTGAAGTCGATCATTCAGCAATCTTCGACCGGACACGCCACCAACATCATCGGCGGACTCTCCGTCGGTATGAAATCGACCGTCGTCCCGATCCTGACGCTCGCCGGCGGCATCATGGCATCGTACTACTTCGCAGGCCTTTACGGCGTCGCGATCGCAGCTGCGGGTATGATGGCGACAACAGCGATGCAGCTCGCGATCGACGCTTTTGGCCCAATTGCAGATAATGCAGGCGGCATAGCAGAAATGAGCCAACTTCCGCCGGAGGTTCGCGAACGCACCGATAACCTTGATGCGGTTGGAAATACAACCGCCGCAACCGGCAAGGGGTTCGCAATTGCGAGTGCGGCCCTGACATCACTGGCACTCTTTGCGGCCTTTGTCGGGATCGCAGGTATCGACCGCATCGACATCTACAAAGCGAACGTTCTCGCCGGACTTTTTGTCGGCGGAATGATCCCGTTCATCTTCTCCGCCCTTTGTATTCAGGCGGTCGGACGCGCTGCAATGGACATGGTGCAGGAGGTGCGCCGTCAATTCCGTGAGATCCCCGGCATTATGGAATACAAAGCGAAGCCGGAATATGAGAAGTGCGTCGCCATCTCTACCCAGGCTTCGATCCGCGAAATGATCTTGCCCGGTGCGATCGCGCTTGTGACGCCGGTGATCGTAGGCTTCATCTTCGGCCCGGAAGTTCTTGGTGGTCTTCTCGCTGGCGTGACGGTCTCGGGTGTTTTGATGGGCATCTTCCAGTCCAACGCGGGCGGTGCCTGGGACAATGCGAAGAAGTCGTTTGAAAAGGGCGTTGAGATCAATGGCGAGGTCTTCTACAAGAAGAGTGAACCGCACAAGGCCTCGGTGACCGGCGACACGGTCGGTGACCCTTTCAAGGACACATCAGGCCCATCGATGAACATCCTGATCAAGCTTATGTCCATCGTCTCGCTTATCATCGCTCCATATATCTTTGGGATCGGTCAATAAATTCTTAAGTCCCCCGGAAATTGAAAAGACGCAAGGCGACCACCTTGCGTCTTTTTTTGACCTTACGTTTCGTTGCGTCTAGCCGAATGCCGGTGGCGGTGGCGGAGCTCCAACAGGAGCGGCAGCTCGGTAGAACTGCTTCAACTGCCGTACGGCGAGGTAGCCGCGGATCAGTTGATAAAGGGCGAATGCGTGGAAGAGTGCCATGAAGGCGTCGCCAAAGGCAAGAGCAAGCAGTCCGTCGAAGAAATATAGGACGATGCCGATCACAAAGACAGAACCAACAAGCCTTGCCGAATAATAGCCGGCCAACGCAAATCCGATCACAACGATCAGATCAAATCCTGTCGCGACTACACGGACAGCATTGGATGAACCGTTCATGATGAAAACTTCAGCGATCCCATCAACAACCTCGGTTATCCCAAGCCCGGCAAGAAAATGAAAATTCGCGCTTAGCAGGTAAGCGGCGGAGTTTACGACAGAAAGACCGGCGATCCAGTAAAACCAGTGAGCCCCGCGTTTTGCGTGTGCTTCGAGTTCGAGGTCGGGACCGGCAGGAACGGCGCTGTTGGCATCATTGGAACCGGCATGTGGACGCGGTTCGTCCAACCCGAGTATATCGCTCATGTTTCCCTTTTTCGAGAGGTGGTCAGAAAATTACTTTGGGAAATGTATCACGGGTCTGCTCGTTCGACAATGCCGCCTAGCTCTTCGCCCGAAGCAACTCAACAAACCTCTCAAACAGATATTCTGAATCGTGCGGCCCGGGTGCTGATTCGGGATGGTATTGTACCGAGAAGATCGGGAGCGTTTTGTGACGAAGTCCGGCGACGGTGTTGTCATTGAGATTGACGTGCGTCACCTCGACCTCTGCGGGCAGAGAATCCGCATCGACGGCGAAACCGTGGTTGTGCGACGCGATCTCGATCTTGCCGGTCGTAAGGTCTTTGATCGGCTGATTTCCGCCTCGGTGGCCGAATTTTAGTTTGTAGGTCTTGCCGCCAAAGGCTTCGCCCAGAAGTTGATGGCCAAGACAAATGCCGAAGATCGGCGTCTCGCTCTCGGCAAGCTTTCGGATCTCGGCGATAGTTTCCCGCATCGAGGCCGGATCGCCCGGGCCGTTCGAGAGGAAAATACCGTCCGGCTTTAAAGCGAGCACTTCAGCGGCAGAGGTTTCGGCCGGAACGACCGTAATACGGCAGCCAAATCTTGCGAACTCCCGCAAGCTGTTTGTCTTTACACCGAAGTCGAACGCGACGATGTGGTATCTCGTTGGCTCGACCGATCTCGCTTCCGGTTGGTATTCAAAAGCCTGGTCAACGGTCACGCTGCTTGCAAGCTCGCGATCCTGCATTCCCGGCTGTTCGAGGACCTTCCGAAGGAGAGACGCCGTATCTGTGTCCACCGACGAGATGCCGGCACGCATGGCACCTTTATCGCGGATATGGCGAACGAGCGCACGCGTATCTATATGCTCGATCCCGACAATGTTGTTGGTCTTTAGATACTCATCGAGGGACATCGTCGAGCGAAAGTTTGAAACGATGCGGCTCGATTCGCGAACAACGAAACCTTCCGCCCAGGTCCTTCGGCTTTCGACATCTTCGGCGTTTACGCCGTAATTGCCGATCAACGGATACGTCATCGTAACGATCTGTCCCGCGTAGGACGGATCCGTCAGTATCTCCTGATATCCGGTCATCGAGGTGTTGAACACGATCTCGCCAAAAGTCTCACCGACGGCGCCGAACGAGATACCTTCAAACGCACGCCCATCCTCAAGGACAAGGATCGCCTTTACACTTTGCTCCTGCATCAGGGTTTGATTTTAACTGACGACCTAACTGTTGGCGAAGTTGGAAGCAGCAATTCTCGACCTATTGGCTTAGGTCGTCTTCTGCGGGACCGGCCGGTGTTGGCGATGGAATTGGGTTCGGATACTCGCCGTGTTCGAGAAATCCAATATTTGAGGGCTTCCAGTAGCGGAAGAATGCCTTTCCGTAGATGTATTTTTCCGGCACAAGGCCCCAGGAACGCGAATCAAGTGAGTTATCACGGTTATCGCCAAGCACGAAATAGTGATGCTTTTCTACGATCCGCGGCGAAAGATTCGGAAACGAACTGTTATGCGCCGAGTCAAGATAGTCTTCGTTGAGCACATTGCCGTTAATGATCACCTTTCCGGAGCGGATCTCAACCGTCTCTCCGGGCAACCCGATCACCCGTTTTACAAAACTCTTGTCCGGATCGTTCGGGTACCAAAAGACGACAATATCGCCGCGTTCGATGTGCCCCCAGCTATATCCCTGGATCTTGTAGTAAACAAGCTTGTTGACGAGCAGCCGCTCGCCGTCGTGCAATTCCGGCAGCATTGACGTGCCCTCGACGACCACGGGTTGGACAAAGAAGACACCGAACAGGATAAAGACGACAATGATCAGAAAGATATCGCGGGCGAGTTTAAATCCTTCAGAAAGCAGGCCGTGGCGAGATTCGCGCTTTAAGGACGTAACGACCACATCCGGGTCATCGGCAGGATGAATCTCACCGAAGGCGATCTGTTTATTTTTCCGGGAATTGAACATTGCCAACGGGTTTGACGCTCAAAAAACGCGATAAAGTTGCAAGCATCCCGAATCGAGCTACCGAGAAATGCCCTCAAGTATTTATAATCAAGTCAGAGGATACGTGTTGTCAAAGGAAATCTTTGATTCTACGCCCCGAAACCACCCAAATGCAGGAGCCTCCACAGAAATGAATCCCACTTTACGATCTCAATTCGCCGCAACCGAGACCTTTGCCTATTTAAATAGTGCTGCCGTTGCACCGCCACCGAAAGCGGCGGTCGATGCTGTCCATTTCCAACTGGAAGACGCCTCTCGCTTTGGCGGCCTTCGTTTCGGCGCGTGGGTGGACACTAAGAAGCGATGCCGCAAGCTCATGGCCGAAATTCTTGGCTGCTTGGACGAACAGGTCGCTTTCATGCGGAACACGTCGGATGGTTTTGCCTCGATCGCCAATGGGCTTAAATGGAACGCCGGCGACAATATCGTGAGTTTTGCGGATGAATTCCCAGCTAATTTCTACGCGTGGCGGGACGTACGCGATCGTTACGGCGTAGAGCTAAAACTAGCGCCCGAACGCGGTGGCCGCATCGATCTGGACGAACTTATCGCTTTGATCGACCACAATACACGCCTTGTTACCATCAGTTCGGTGCAGTTTGCGTCCGGTTTCAGAAGCGACCTTGCCCGCATTGCCGAGGCTGCGCACAAGGTCGATGCCTTATTCTGTGTCGATCTTATCCAAGGGTTGGGCGCACACGCATATGACCTGCAAGGACTCGGGGTCGATGCCGCTTGCGGAGCTTCGCATAAGTGGCTGTGCGCACCTGAAGGACTCGGTTACATTTACCTGTCTGATCGTGCCCGCGATCGCATCTCACCGACCCTCGTTGGTTGGATCAGCGTCGAAGATGCCTGGGATTTTGCCGATAGAGAACAGAACTATAAGCCCAATGCACTCGCTTGGGAAACGGGCACCGGCCCTTCGGCTTTGTTCTACGGACTTGAGGAAAGCTTAAAGCTCCTGATCGGAGCGGACCTCAAAAAGGTGGAGGCCTATCTCGACGAGCTGTCTCAGTATCTTTGCGAAAAGATCGCGTCGAAGAATTACGAGATCTTAAGCTCCCGAAAGGAAGGCGAACGTTCCGCGATCGTTTGTGTTCGGCATAAGGACGGAATTCCGCCCAATGAGATCTCTGCACGTCTCGAGGAGGCAAAGGTGCTTGTCAGTCCTCGGCTCGACCGCATACGCATCGCACCGCATTTCTTCAACAATACCGACGATATTGACCGTCTGATCGACGCTCTGATCTGAGGCAAAAGGCTACTCTTTCCCTGCGACCTCGGGGGTGAGGCCATCCAGGTTAAGGCGGACCATACCGCCCGCGTCAGAGAACGTCGGCATTCGTGCCCGTTCTCTTTCGCGGTAGCGGAAATAGAGTATTCCGCACAAAAGCCCGAACACGCACGCAAGCCCGATCCCGATCATTATCGCAAAGAACGTCGAGAGGAAAACGCCCGCGGTCGTTATCGTAAAATCTCGCTCGGCTTTGGTTGGGATGTCCGGCTGCTCGCCTAACCATTGCACATATTTTTGATACTTTACCTGATCGAGCAGAGCATTGGCCGCCGCCGTATCAGTTGCATCAAATACAAAAGCGCTGTAGTTGCCGATCCGTCGATAGGCGGTCGCGCTCCCCGACGGAATTGCAGCAGTGATCTTTCCGTCCTCAAAGATCGAAACCTGCGGCGTCGGGAACTCAACTATGACCAACCTTCCGGCCGGATAGACGGCCGTTGCGGCCTCAACACCCGCGGTGAAATCAATGACGGAAAGTTCGGGCCGTTCGCCGGTGGCCTGTGTCAATTCGGCAAGCGTCCGGGCGTGGACCGCTGAGGTGCGCACCGACTCAAGCTCCGGAAGGTGCAAAATGACCGCAGGCGTCTTATCTTCCACAGGTTCGGCCTGCTTTTGTGCCTGCTGCGCTGCCGCCTGTATTCCCGCAAACAGTAACAGCACGACGGCAGACCTAAAATGTAGTGTGTGAAGCGACCTCACGGTTTTCAAAACGAACCGCATACGATGTTTGGTGTCCAATAAATATGGAGATTTTAGCATTTCCAAGAGAATAATCGAGTTCGGCGAGATATTTTGACGAATCTGCACCATTTGGTGCAAAACTAACCGAGCTCGCTCGTTCATTAGACAGCCGAAACTAATATTTGATGCGCGGCGAATATAGAAAATATGCCTAAAAAGTTGAACAAAACGCTCAAACTGGCGTGTTTAAGAGACTTAGCCGCAAAATCGCTCGGTTTGGCACGGCAATTGTTTAAGGAATAGGCAGGAGGGGAGAGCAATGACAACAGAAGCATTAAACTTTCCGGTTTTTCATAGTCACAACGGCGTAAGCGCGGACAACGTGGTCTTTGACACAGCTCCGTCTGCAAGCCTAAAGAAGGCGAAGGATCTCGATCTGGCACAGGCAGCGGCCGAAGGCAGTATGCCGGCGTTCGAAGAGCTCTACAATCGCCATCATCGCAGGGTTTACGCGATCTGCCTGCGGATGCTCCAGAACGCTTCAGAGGCGGAAGATCTGACGCAGGACGTTTTTATCCAGCTTTATCGCAAAATAGGCAGCTTTCGCGGTGATTCGGCCTTTACTACCTGGCTGCATCGCATGACCGTTAACCAGGTCCTGATGCACTTCAGAAAGCGTACGGTCAAGTTCGAGAAGGTCACCGAAGAGGGTGAAACACCCGACCAGATCGTCGCGGGTACAACCAACCCTATGAAGATGCAGGTCGTCGATAAGATCGCCCTTGAAGACGCGATCGAGCAGCTGCCCGACGGTTACAAGAATGTTTTCGTCCTGCACGACGTCGAAGGCTTCGAACACGAAGAGGTCGCTAAGATCCTCGGATGCTCGGTCGGCACGTCGAAATCACAACTTCACAAAGCGAGGCTGAAACTTCAGCGTCTGCTCAAGAAGAAAGCAAATCCACGCCTGATTGGCTGGAGCTAAACTCTCCTATTATCACCGGATCCTATTCAAAGCCGCCTGCGCAAACACAGGCGGTTTTTTATTGCCGAATTCTAACTGGGCAAGCCAACGTTATAGAAGCCTGCGAGGGGCGTTGCTCTCGGTTTACTCGCCCCATTCTTCCTCTTTTACGTTGATGTTTCGGCGGCGGAGTTCGGCGAGGAACGTTTCGGGGTCGATCGCTTTCTCCTGAGGGGCGGCACCGCGGGTCTTTACGCGACCGGAAGCCATCATCTGAGCGATGATCGACGCCGGAAAAGCGGTCGTCCGCATCATCGCCGAGACGTTGTTCTCGTGATCGAGACTGTCAACGATCTCGAACCGCACGGTATGACTCTTGCCGTCTTTCTCGCCGATGGCCTCAACGCGAACGAGCACATGATCAGGCCCATCCGCAGGTAGATTCATTTCCAGCAGCTTTCCAAAGACCTTGCGCGGCACAAAGCTCTTGCCCGCAACCGATACTTCTTCGCTCGAACAAAGGCCGAGGTCGATCATCGTCTTGAACTTCGCACAGTGTCCGGCGTAACGGATCGTCTTGTAGTCGAGTTCGCGGAGTTTGCCGAGGAAGGTCTCGGGGAGCGTCGATGTTCCGCCCGAGGTTTGAAAGGCTTCGAGCGGCGGAAAGCCTTCGAAAGCGATGTCTTCGATCTCGGTCATTGATTCGACCTCAACGATCTTTCCCTCACGGATCACTCGGGCCGGTTCGATGTATTCGTTTATAAGGCCTTCGACGCTGAAAACCAGCTGATAATCGAGCGGCGGTTCGGGTTGTTGCGGCAGGCCGCCGACACGTATTCGAACGCTCTTGCCAGAATCAAGCCGAGAGACCGCAAGCTCGGCAAGGATCGACACCATTCCCGGTGCAAGGCCGCAGTCGGGGATGATATTCACGCCGGACGAACGCGCTTCCGCGTCGAGAGCAAGCTGCTCATCGACGATCGTGTTGTTGCCGCCGAGGTCGCAAAAGTTTGCACCGGCCGCGATCGCCGCACGCGAAAGCGAGACGTTATACCAATAATTTACGCAGGAGATCACGGCGTCGTGCCCGCGCATCAGCTCAACCGCCGCATTTTCGTCAGATGCGTCAAAGGCGACGGCGGCCGTTTTCTCCGGAAACTGAGCCGCAACTGCGCGAGCCTTTTCGAGATCAGAATCGGCGACCGTTACACCAATTACGTCCGGCGAATTCCGCACAAGGTCAAAAACGGCACCGTGTCCCATACGGCCGGCGCCAAGCACAAGTATCTTCATAATGTCTGTTGAAAATTAAAACGGTCCGTGAGCTTACCAATCGTCCGTTTCATCGGGCGTCTCGGCAGCGATGACCGCACCGGCAGCTTCCCATACCTTTTTCTTCCAAAGTCGAACTCCCGCCTCAAGCTGAAGCGCGGCCTGCGGATGAGCCGCATTGCGCTCAAGCCGGATCACGGAAGCCGTAACCGAGACCTCATCGTCCGGATTTTCCGTGACCGTCAGCTGGACTTTGCTTCCGACGCTTGGCAGAGCCCGCGGCAGATAAACAAGCGTGCCTTCCGGCCCGACGTTCTCGGTTAAGCCGTCCTGGACAACCTCTTTTCCGGCATCGTCGCGCCATTTAACTCGGATCGGGAAGGAGATGATGTATCGAGAGCCGTGCCGTTTATCGTGCATAGGTTGATGATGACCGGCCGCAGATCGGAACTGAGGGGAAGCCGGATTTGTTGCAAAATATACTCGAATTTGCCCCCGAAAGTCCAGAAATAAGCATTTTTTTCGCCCGCCTAAGTGCTTTTGTTCGCAAGAATTGAACAAAATCTGCTGATTTTGACCCTTTTCGTGCCTTGCAACGCCTGTTTTTATGATGCTAGCCTTTTGAAATGTTCGTGCGCCGCGACCGGCCGCGAAACAGGCGGAATTGGCCGCCGAAACCAACTTCGATACTGCTGTGTCTGCATCTTGTCGGAAGTTTGACGAGATGTAAGTCCGGGCTTGGCCGCTTAATAGGTCCTGCTCAGGTTCGAAGTTTGATTTTGGAGTTTGAATAATGAGAAATCTCGTTCGAGGAGGCGCGTTGCTCTTGGTGACGAGTTTGTTCGTAGTTTTTATATACGCTCAAACACGTACCACGGAGACACCGTCATCCGCAGCGAAAGATTCGCAGCCAGAAATACAGAATAATTTAAAAGCAAATAATAAAAATAATACTGCTAAGAAGGTAAAGACAAAGGATGCCGCGGGCAAAGCAAAGTCCGCAGCTGACGATAACGAAAAGGCTACTGAAACAACGGAAGCAGAGACAGCAGCAATTGAGGGCGACCAGGGTAACAAACTTGTAAAGAAGACTGTCTCGGTCAGAGCGGTGGCAACAAGCCGCGGTTCGTTCTCAGCAACTGCCTATTGCCTTTCGGGACGTACCGCAATGGGACACAGCGTTCGCCGTGGACTGATAGCGGCGGATCCGAGAGTTCTTCCGCTTGGTTCGAAGGTAGTTATTGAAGCCGGCCCCTGGAGCGGAACGTATCTTGTTTCCGATACCGGCGGTGGCATCAAGGGAAAAGAGATCGATATTTGGGTGGCGAGCTGCTCGGAGGCCCGCAGATTTGGACGGCGAAACGTTCAGATCTCGATCCTCAAGTAACTCTTAGCTTCAAGGAAAGCAAAAATGCTCGGAGGCTGGCCTCCGAGCATTTTTTGCGTCTAAGGCCATCTTGAGTTAGATCTTATCGACAAAGGTCGCTGCGATGACGTCCGTCATCTTTGGCCGGTGAAAGAAGATAGCGATCGCCGCAACCAGGACAAACACAGCAAAGTATTGATTATCAAACACAACGGCGGCGATCAGCCCGATAAAGGATACTATTTCAGCGATCGCCATCCCGACAATATAGGCTGATTGGAGCTTTTGAATATCGCGGGCATTGATGGCACTTGAAATTAGCGCATTTCGGACAACGAACGACGCGACGATCGCTGAGAAGCCGATCACACACAAAACCATCATCGCGATCGGGTCCGCACCGAAAGGCGGCTTCGAGATATCGAAATAAAGCAGATTTGGCTTCGTCGTGTACCCAATGACCAGAAAGAGAAACTGGGAAAGGAGAAGTCCTCCCCAAACAACGAACCTTGAACGGTAGAGTTCATTGATCTTCGGTTTCTTCGCCATATCTGTTCTATTTTGCCGCGTCCAGCTCCTCCTCAAGTCTTTGTCGTTCGTAAAGGTCAGCGTACTCGCCGTCAAGGGCGAGCAGCTCTTCGTGGGTGCCGCGTTCGATGATGCGTCCGTGATCGAGAACACAGATCAGATCCGCATCCTTTATGGTGGAAACGCGGTGCGAAACGATCAGCGTGGTTCGCCCCTCACGAACGTTACGCAAATTCCTGAGGATCTTATCCTCGGTCTGGGTATCGACGGCAGAAAGCGAATCGTCAAGAATCAGAATGCGCGGTTCACGCATCACGGCCCTTGCGATCGCGGTCCGCTGCTTTTGGCCGCCCGAGAGTGTGATACCGCGTTCGCCTACCAACTGTTCGTAGCCGTTTGGAAACTCCGCGATATCTTCGGTCAGGGCGGCGATATCCGCCGCGTGCTCGACCGTCATCGAACCATTCAGGCCCGCATCGCCGCTGCGTTTTGCCTCCTTAACGCCGAATGCGATGTTCTCCGCAAGCGTATCTGAGAAAAGGAAGGTTTCCTGCGGTACGAATCCGATCGACTCGCGAAGCTGTTTGAGCGGATATTCTCGAACGGCGCGATCGTCAATGAGCACCGAGCCGTCCGGAGCGTCGAGGAGGCGAGGCACGAGGCTGACAAGCGTTGACTTCCCGCTGCCGGTTTTTCCGACGAAAGCGTATGTCTCGCCTTTTGGTATCGTCAGGCTGATATTTTCGAGCACCGGCTTGCCGTTGTAGGCGAATGTAAGATCGCGAAACTCGATACTGCCTTCGATCGGAGGCTGTTCTATGGTCCCAGCAGCGTCCTTGATCGCCGGAACGGCCTCTAGCACGATATTGAACCGCTTCAGGGATGCCGTTCCTCGCTGCCAGAGGTTTACGACGTAGCCGAGGGCGATCAGATACCAGATCATCCGCTGCAAATAGAGAATAAACGCCGTAAAGTCGCCCGCAGTGATCTCTCCACGGGCAGCCATCGGCACGCCGACGGCAACGATGATTACGAAGCCAAGCCCGATAAAGAATGAGAGCAGCGGCCGCATACCCGCGGCAAATTTCACGAGCCGCAAATTCTGCTCGGCATACTCGAAATTGAGGACCTGAAAGCGGTCGATCTCCGCCTTTTCCTGTGCATACGCGCGAACAACTCGTACGCCGGTTAGATTCTCCTGAGCGCGTGCCGTAATATCAGCAAAAAAGCCTTGTATCTTCTCAAACCGCTTGTGGATCTGCCCGCCGAGATATTTGACCGTGATCGATACAAGCGGCAGGGGTATCAGCATTATCAACGTAAGTTTCACGGAGATGTGCAGCATTATCGGAAGCGAGATCGCAAGAGCGAACAGCGCCTGAAACGTGTACAAGATCATCGGGCCGAGTATCTGCCGAATCGCGGCGAGATCATTCGTTGCTCGTGCCATCAGATCGCCGACGCGATTTTCCTGAAAATACTCGAGCGGCTGATCGACCAGTGCGGCGTAAAAATCCTGCCGCATATCGAACTCGATATGCCTCGACGTATTGATCAACAGTTTTCGCTGCAGGAAAAGAAAGATACCACTCGACCCGTTGATGCCGAGAATGATGAGCGGATAATACGCGATCTTCTGCCAGGTGATACCGGAGGTGAGATCGTCAACGGCTTGCCCTACAAGGTACGGAATAAGCAGGCCGAACGACATCGACACGAGAATGCACCCGATCCCGAAAAGGATCGTGCCGCGGTATGGCCTGACATAGCGCCAAAATTTTCCCAGTGGTGTCATTTTGCGTTCAGCTACACGATCGTATAGGTTGATAGGCCCGTAGCAATAAGTTTTCCGTTTTCCTTGGCAGTCACGTCAGCAGAAACGCTGAAAATACGCCTGCCGGCACGAACGACCTTTGCCGTGCAGAAAAGCGGACCTTCAAGGTGGGGCCGCAGATAATGAACGGTGAGGTCGATCGTCGCTGTGGCCGTATCCGGCTCAAGGCGCGTTCGTACCGCAAATGCCATCGCGGTATCGATCAGAGTTGCCGTGACGCCGCCATGCATAATGCCGCTCGGCTGGCGAAGATCATCACGCATCTCCAACTCGATCGTTGCCTCGTCGAGTTTCATATCGACAAGCCGCATTCCCATCAGCTTTGCGAAAGGCAGGTCCGCAAGGACGCTTTGTGCACGTTCAAAAAGCTTTTCAGTTGGCACCGATGCTCGCTCCTCGCCCATAGAACAAAAAAACTATGCCGCCTCAAAAAAGCGGCGCGTTTGACAAACAACCTCTAGTATTTGAAGTTTATCATATCGCCCTTTATGGAGACCGAGAGCCAAATATTGCGAAGACTTCAGCGACGATTCATGGTCGGCGCGTGTGCCTTGGTCCCGATCGCACCGTTCCTGTATGTTCAGGGACAGATCACTCGCTGGAAGATCGGCCTCCTTCCCGGAGCGGCTGGCCAGACGACCGGGAGCACTGCCGAGGTCGGCACGGGCGATGCCGTCAAGCTGCTTGTTCTCGGTGAATCGACGGTTGCCGGACTCGGTGCCCGTGACCACGAACATGCTCTTGCAGGTCGATTCGCACACTACCTAAGTCAGGCGATCTCAATGCCTGTCGAGTGGAGTGTCGTTGGGCAGAACGGTGTAACGGCACGACGGACGATCAACGAACTCTTGCCGCTTGTTCCGGACGGGAAATTTGACTATGTACTTCTCGGCATAGGGGGCAACGATGTGCTGAAGCTCTCAAGCCCACGAAAATGGCGTCGTGATATGCTCGAACTCCTCGCTCTGCTTCGCAAGCGGAATGACGCATCGGCGATCTTTATAACCAATTGCCCGATGATCATTGAATCGCCTGCATTGCCCGAGCCGATCAGATCCCTCCTTTGGGAGCTTTCAAAGATGCATGACAAGAACATTCGTGAATTCACGCACGACCTCGACCGCATAACGTATTATCCGCAGCCGAAAGCGATCGACTCCGAGAATTTCTTTGCCGATGGAATTCACCCTTCTGAAGAAGGCTACGACCGTTGGGCGAGAGCAATGGTTGAATACTTCTCCGCCGGCCACAAACTGTGGAAATAGGCCGCCTCAAAACAAAATTAGCGGTCTTTAGCGAATGGCTGCTGGTCTCCCACCGCGGCAGGAGCTTCCCGCTCTCGTCGAACGAGATCACTCTGGACGAAGATGGCAAGGCAGTATTCATTTCCTTCTTTGACGACACGGGCAGACACCGGTGGCGGCTGAACTCAATTGATCTCGAAGGTGAAGAGATATTGCTCGATGTCGCAGGGCCGTTCGGCCGTGAGCGCCAGCAGTTAAGGCTTGTGCCGCGTACGCCCGCTGCACAGCTGGCCGCAGAGATCGAGGCCGCACGGCTCACCGCGGCCCAAGATGCGGCCGAGTTGGCTGTTCGCAGTTTTGCGGACGCAAAGATCTCGCGTGTTTCGCTTGGTGAGAAAGGCGGGCGTCTCGCTCACATACTTCTTTCGACATCAAACCGCACCGAGATCGCCGTGATCGCCGACGTTACGAACACCGTTTCACACACGGACCTCCTTGCGAGCTCCATTCTTTGGAGCGAAAAGCTTGGCCGCAGGAAACGCCCGCTTCACGACCTGCTTATTATGTGCGAGAAGCGGCGATCGACGTCTCTCAGACGGCTGCATGCGATGCTGAGCGAACATTGGAAAGGCCGTCTTTCGATCGCGAGCATCAACCGCCGTGAGGAAACGCCGAAGCTTCGACATCACGACGCATTTCGAATGAGCGAACTCTGGCGCGAGAAACCAAAGCTCTTTGTTCTGCCGCCGACACAGATCCATGGGCGAACTTCGGACGCAATTCGGGAGCTTTCACCTGAAAAGATCGACGCCCTTCACGTTGCCAAAGGCGATACATTGCGGTTTCTAGGGCTCCCATTTGCACGCGTTCGAAAACTCCAAGGCCGCGAGTCCGCATGGTTCGGAACGGGTCGTTCCGAGAAGCATCCGCTGACAGATGCAAGCTGGGAAAAGATGGAAAAGCTCGTACGTAGCCTTGAGGATATTCGCAGCAGCGAAACGACTAATAAACGCCATTCCTTCTACCGAAGCGATACCGAATCGTGGCTCGAATCGATTCTACGCCGCGATATCACGAAACTCGATGCGAACCTTCGGCTTTCGCCGATCTATCACCAGTTTCGCTCGGGCCGAAGCGAGAAGATCGACCTTTTGGCGATCCGAAACGACGGACGCCTGGTCGTTATCGAATTAAAGGCGAAGCCCGACCGAAATATGATCTTTCAGGCCCTCGACTATTGGCGAAACGTTGAGATTCGCCGACGCAGCGGTGCCCTGGCCGAGGCAAAACTATTTGGCGACCAGAAGATCGCGGACCGCCCGGCGATCATCTATCTCGCGGCGCCGGCGTGGAGTTTTCATCGGGAGTTCGAATTCTTTGCCAGAGCGATCTCACCCGATATCGAGGTCTGGCGATTCGAACTGCACGAGGAATGGCGGCGGGAGATCAAGGTCGTATCGCGGATCTGTTATTCACCGTTGGGTGAAAACCTATAACCGATTCCGCGAACGGTCTGCAGAAGCTGCGGTCTATCGCCAGTGTCGCCAATGATCCGACGCAGACGTACGACGAAGTTGTCGATCGCTCGTGTGTCCGTATCTTCTGCGAGGTCCCAAACTTTGGTGAGTATCTCGTTTCGTGCGACCGCTCGACCCGGATTGTCAACAAAATATCGAAGCAGTTTCGCTTCGAGAATGGTGATCGGCGTCGCCTCTCCTTCAAACTCAACTTTTAGCTCTCCGAGATCGACGCTTCGCCCATTGATCTCGATGATCGAAGAAGCGGCCGACTTCTTTTCAACAAGCCAGTCGCGACGCCGTATCAGGCCGTTAACACGAGCAAAGAAAATACTGAGATCGAAAGGCTTTGGAAGATAGTCGTCGGCTCCGGCCTCAAAACCCTTGAGGACATCTTCTGCTTGCCCAAGAGCAGTTAACATCAGGATCGGTGTGTAATTGTTTTGCTCGCGGAGACGCTTTGCAACCTCAAATCCGTCGATGCCGGGCAGCATTACATCGAGAACCGCGGCATCGAATTCGCTCTTCTCAAATTCTGCGATCGCCTGTTCGCCATCTGCCGCACAAACGACGTCATAGCCCTCGGCCTCGAGGTTGAACCTCAATCCCAACGCTATATGCTCTTCGTCTTCGACAACCAGTATTCTTGCTTTCATTTTCTTGGCAGCCTCACATAGAACGTTGTGCCTTTGCCCTCACCACGACTCTCTGCCGAAACTCGCCCGCCGTGCTTCTCAACGATCGCGCGTACGATCGAAAGGCCGAGGCCGGTGCCCTTGACCGCAGGGGCAGAACGAGTGTTCGATGAACGATAAAAACGCTTGAAGACTCGCTTAAGGTCGCCGCGGGCGATGCCTATACCATTGTCCTTAATGAATATCTCCGCGTACTTGGCGGAATTCGCAGTCAGCCGAACGCTCACGCGGACACCTTCCGGCGAATATTTCACGGCGTTATCTAGGAGATTTGTGAGCACCGTCTGCAGTTCACGCGGATCGGCCATTACTAGCACTGGTTCTTTGGGCAGCGTCAGACGAACTGCGTTCTCATCCAGATGATGCCGCGAACGGAGGATATCTGTTGCCTCCGCAAGCAACGCCCCAAGATCGAGTTCGTCAAGGTCAAGGCGGCGGCCTGTCTCGCGGGTTCTGCTTGCCTGAAGGACCTGCTGAACCGTCTTCAGCAGACGTTCGTTGTCGGCACTCATCGTTTCATAGAACTCGCGGCGTTTCTCGGGTTCGACCTCACGCGACAGTAGTGTGTCCAAATAAAGCTTGATCGAGGCTATCGGAGTTTTAAGTTCGTGCGTTACCGCATTCAGGAATGCGTCGTGCTGTTCGTTGCGGCGGATCTCGCGGAGCAAAAAGATCGTGTTCAATGTCAGGCCAGTAATTATCAACGCAAAAAAGATAATGCCGAAGATAAGAAGGGCGACCTCACGCAGGTTCAGCAGGATCCAGCCGACATTGAGAACGACCGTGATAACGAGCAGGCAGATGCCAAGTATCAAAAAGAAGATCGTGGTCCGCCGTCGCCGCATTGTTAAATGTTAGTAGAAAAGCGTGTGAGTCCAAAGAGAAATGCCGCGGAATCTTCAGCTCCGCGGCATTTGAAAGTATTAGATGACGATCGCTTACGCGGCCTTTTTCATCGCATCCTTCAAGGCCTCGGCCTTGAGGTCGTATCCATAAAGTTCTTTGACAAGGCCAACCTTTTCGAGTGCTTTAAGCTGGAGCCAGTTTACGTCGAACTCGGCGGCAGTCAGCCCGTGACGAGCTGAACGCGGGATCGCGTGATGGTTGTTATGCCAGCCTTCTCCGAAAGTGATGGCGGCGATCAGAGCGTTGTTCCGGGATGTGTCGCGTGTATCGAACCTGCGGCTGCCCCAAAGGTGTGTTGCGGAATTAACAAGCCACGTCGAGTGCCAGCCGATAACAGTACGAAGAAAAATACCTGCCAGGACCATTGACCATCCACCGATCGCAAAAAGACCGATGCCGACGAGGATCGAGGTAAGGTAATAATATTTGTCGATAAAGACGAGAAAGGGATCGCGTAGCAGATCCGGCGAATAGCGCTCACGAACGCTTTGCGGCTGAACCTGGGCCGTTCCGCGGAAGATCCAGCCCATGTGCGACCAGAAAACACCGTTGACCGGGCTGTGAGGGTCGCGATCCGTCTCGGTGAACGCGTGATGCAGACGGTGCGTCGTCACCCAGGAGATCGGCCCCGACTGAAGGGCCAGGGTACCGCAAACAGCCATAAAATGTTCGAGCCAGCGTGGTGACTTGAAGCCGCGATGGGTATAAAGCCTGTGATATCCGAGCCCGATGCCCCAACTGCCGGCGACCCACCAGGTTACAAGTAATGCGGCAACATTCGCCCAGGACATCGTAAAGACGGCCCAGACCGCAAGAATATGAAACACCGCAACAAAGAACATTGTGTTCCAATGCCACTTATTGCGATCAACCGGTTCGAAATCAATGATGTTTTCCACGTTTATGAATTAGTCCTATTTCTTCTTTTATTTCGGCCTCTTTCAGCCCGTTCATTTTCGACCATTCAAGCGTAACACCTTAAAAGCCAACAGTTTGTAAGAGTTTTGTAACTCCTCGGTGCGGCTTCCGGTAACTACGGCGGAATTGAATGATTCTGGTATTTATTGGCGACAAAATGTATCCTTTTTGTTCAACGCGAGTGAGCGGCCAAAGGCGGCCGTTCTCTCGCTTGTTTAGAAAGCCAAACTCATTTTGAGAGGATCAATACCGTGTCAGAAGGAACAGTCGCCGACCGTGTAATAAAAGTATTTGCCGACTTCAAGAAAGTGCCTCGTGAAGAGATCACGATGGACACTACCTTCGAAGAGCTTGGACTTGATTCGCTCGATGGATTGAATCTGATCTTCGAGCTCGAAGAGGAATTTGACCTGGTCGTTCCTGACAATAAAGTGCAGGAAATGAAGAGCGTCCGTCAGGCCGTCGAGGGCATCGAAACTTTGCTCGATATGAAGGCAAAGGGCATCGACCCGGTTGCAGCGGCCGCCGAAGAGTTTGCCGCTCAGCAGGCAAGGGCAAAGGAAGAGAAGGACGCGGACTCCTAAGAATCGATGCGTAGAGTTGTGATAACCGGAATGGGTGTAATAACGCCCATCGGAAATGATGTTGATTCCTTTTGGGACTCGCTTTCTGAAGGCCGGTCGGGGATCGGCCCGATCGAGAAGGTCGATGTTACGCACCTTCGTTTCAAGAAAGCCGCCGAGGTCCGGAATTTTGATCCGGCTGCGATCTTTGACGAGAAACTTCTATTTTGGCTCGACCCATTCTCTCAATACGGTGTCGCCGCCGCTCGACAAGCCCTTGCAGACAGCAATATCGAACTAACCGACACCGTTAAGGACCGCACCGGAGTTATCACAGGCTCTTGCCTCGGCGGCAAAGTGACCGAAGACGAGCTCTACAAAAAGCTCTACGCTGACGGCATTCGACGTCAGCCGCCTGTTGCGATCCCGAAGGCGATGAGTAACGCCGTCGCAAGCCAGGTTTCGATGGAATTCGGCCTAACGGGAGCGACCTTCACGACCTCTACGGCCTGCGCATCAGCAAATCACGCGATGGGACAGGCATTTTGGCTCATTCGCCAGGGCACACTCGACGCTGCTTTTACAGGCGGCAGCGAGGCGCCGCTTTGCACCGGGAGTTTGCATGCCTGGGAGACAATGCGCGTGGTTTCCGCAGACACATGCCGCCCGTTCTCAAAAGACCGCAGCGGAATGATCCTGGGCGAAGGCGCCGCAATGTTCGTTTTTGAAGAACTTGAGATGGCAAAGGCCCGCGGAGCGAAGATATACGCAGAGATCGTCGGATTCGGGATGTCTGCGGATGCTCACCATCTGACCATGCCGGCCTCTGCCGGTGCATCAAAGGCAATGAGGCTCGCCCTCGAGGACGCAAACCTTGCACGGGAACAGATCGGTTATATAAATGCTCACGGGACGGCAACTCAGGCGAATGATTCGAACGAGTGCAAGGCCATTCGCGACACCTTCGGGTCAAATGCCGATAAGCTTGCCATCAGCTCAACGAAGTCGATGACCGGACACTCGCTTGGTGCGGCCGGTGCTATCGAAGCCGCGGCAACGATCCTCGCCATCAAGAACGAGATCCTGCCGCCGACCGCAAACTTTAACGTACTGGATCCCGAATGCGATCTCGATGTGATCCCGAACCACTCGCGGCCGCAGACCGTCGAGGCTGCACTCTCAAATTCCTTCGCCTTTGGCGGCCTTAACGCGGTTCTCGCCTTTCGCAGGTTTGACGGCTGACAAGTTAAACTCTATTCCCGGATGGCGAAGAAAACGACCTTTCAAATTTGGGCCGAGTATCTGCCCGTGCGTGCGATCCTGGGCTTGCTGTCGATCCTGCCGCGTAGCCTTGCGGTCAAGGTCAGCATTTCGCTCGCAAATGCCTTCTATCTGCTAACAGGTGGCCGGAAAGACGTCGCCCTAAAGAATCTGACCATCGCTTTCCCTGAAATGGATAATGATGAACGGCTGGCTCTCTTAAAAGCGTCGTTCGCAAATCTCGGCCGAGTTCTCGGCGAATTCAGCCAGTTTAGAAAGATGACCCGCGACCAACTCGATTCACTCGTCGAATTCGAGTTCGAAGATCCTGCATTCGTAACTTCCGCCGAACGAAAGCACATCGATGCCGAACGTGAAAAAGGCCGCGGTATGATCCTTGTCGGGCCGCATCTCGGCAACTGGGAGATCGGTGTTTTTGCCTATTCTGCTGCCCGAGAACCGCTCACTTATCTTGCACGGCCGCTTGATAATCCGAAGATCGAAGATCTTGTTGGACAGCTTCGGTCGCGTTTTGGCAACCGCTCGATCAACAAGACCAATTCAGTATCGGCCGCATTCGACATCCTTCGTTCCGGCGGCATCCTTGGAGCCCTGCCGGACGTCAATATGCACCCAAAGGATGGCATTTTCGTCCCCTTCTTTGGTGTCGAGGCTTGTACAACACGCGGCCTGGCGATGCTTGCAATGCGTACGAATGCCCTGATAATGCCGATGTGCTGTGTTTGGGATAACACAAAAGGCAAATACGTCGTCCGCTACGGTTCGCTCATCGAACCGGCCGCTGCTCCCGTCGCCGACCGCAATGCCGAGATCTATCGCATTACGGCCGAAATGACCGCGGCAATGGAATCTTTTGTTCGATCTGCTCCCGATCAATGGATCTGGACTCACAAACGCTGGAAAACCCGCCCGCCCGGCGAATCACCAATTTATTGATACTCCCGAACCCTCAGCCGGCTTTGATGCCCCGCGAAGCCGAGTGATAGACTATTAGGTTTCAGTGATGCCACGGACTTGATCCGTTGCGAATACTAATATGTCTGACGCTTTTGTACCTGAAAATAACTTTGAGCTTGGCATTCCGGGCTTTTGCTTTGCCGATCTTTTTAATGCCTACAAGCTCAAGGAACTTGCCGATGTTTTTTACGCCGATGTGGTCGAAAAGGAGCCCGTGATCGGTGATGCTTTGCAAAAATACATCGTCTCCCGCGGCCAGGGCTATGAGCGAAAGATCGAGTCAAAGGTCCTGACCGATGCCGCTCCTTTCCTTTCAGAATTTATCTCACGTCTTTTTAAGATCGGGCCGGAACGCGCAGATCTCTCACACGACATCACTGTGCAGAATCCGGTCTGGCGATATAAGTTCTTCGTACAGCGTCGGGCGGTAAAAAAATTCAAGCCTGAGCAACTTGCCGATCTGAATGAGGCGGAATTGTGGCTCGCCGTCACCGAATTGCGAAATACAGCCTTCGACGAGACACTCGTCCATGACGAGGAACTTTCGATCTCGGAGATCACCTGCCGTCTGCTCGATGCGGAAGAATTCTTAAAGAAAGAGCATGAAGAGACCCCGGCTTCGATCGCGGACACGGTCGCGCGCGCGAAAAAAGCGTACGAACGCAACAAAGATTCCGCGTTCGGCAAAGCCTACGCAAGCTTTGTCGTTGCCGAAGATGCGACAGGCGATCTTCTCGCGATCAAGGCAGCTCTTGCCGTCATCGAGGCTTGGACCGCCGCAGCCGTCGCGAACAAAAGTCGAAAATGGTATAGCTTCAAGGTTCCGCACGCTCTCAACTATCAGAATCTCGTGCACCTAATTCATCCGATGCCGGATTTTGGGAACGTGATTCGCGGCTCGGAAGAAGAATTGCGCCGCCGCGATGGATTCAAGCTGACAGACGATCGCGGCACAATGCGCGACGCACTTTTTGAGATCGACTATTGCCTGATCTGCCACGAACGCGGAAAAGACAGCTGCTCGACCGGGCTTCACGAAGCCGACGGCACACTAAAGCGCAATCCGCTTGGCATCCAGACGGAAGGCTGTCCTCTGGACGAACGCATCTCCGAGATGCACCTGGTCAAAAAGCAGGGTGATTCGATCGGTGCTCTCGCCCTTGTCGCGATCGATAATCCGATGTGTGCCGGCACCGGCCACCGTATCTGCAACGACTGTATGAAGGGCTGCATCTTTCAGAAGCAGGACCCAGTGAACATTCCGCTTGCAGAGACCTCGGTGCTGACGGACGTGCTCAAATTGCCGTACGGCTTCGAGATCTACAACCTCTTAACGCGGTGGAACCCGCTCAATGCACGCAGGCCGTATCAACTGCCTTACTCGGGCAAAAATGTACTCGTCGTCGGACTCGGGCCCGCCGGCTATACGCTTGCTCATTATCTCTTGAACGAAGGATTCGGCGTCATCGGCATCGACGGCCTAAAGATCGAACCGCTGCCGGACAATTGGACGGGCTCGCTCGGCCGCGAATGCCCAAAACCGATACAGGATATCGACGAGATCACGCAGCCGCTCGACGAGCGAATTCTCTCCGGTTTCGGCGGCGTATCGGAATACGGCATCACCGTCCGCTGGGATAAGAATTTTCTGACGATCGTCCAGCTAATGCTATCGCGATGCAAACGCTTTCGCGCCTACGGCGGCATCCGTTTCGGCGGAACGCTGACGATCGAAGATGCTTGGAATTACGGCTTCGATCATATAGCGATCGCCACCGGTGCAGGCCGCCCGACGATCGTTCCGATGAAGAACAATCTTATTCGCGGCATCCGGCAAGCTTCGGATTTCTTGATGGCTCTGCAGCTGACGGGTGCATTCAAGAAAGACACACTCTCGAATCTTCAGGTAAGAATGCCTTGCGTCGTTATCGGTGGCGGGTTGACTGGCATCGATACTGCGACCGAGCTTTTTGCTTACTATCCGGTCCAGTGTGAAAAGATGCTCGACCGATACGAAGAGGTCGCTGCGGAATTTGGTGAAGAGGCAGCGATCGCCCAGTTCGACGATGAGGAACGCGGGACATTGCGGGAATTCCTTGACCACGGACGTGAGATCCGTGCCGAACGCAAACGCGCTCGAGATGCAGGTGAGGAGCCGAACTTCGTGCCGCTGATCAGATCCTGGGGCGGCGTTTCACTCGTTTATCGAAAGAGACTTCAGGATTCACCAGCCTACCGCCTTAACCACGAAGAGGTTCAAAAAGCACTCGAAGAAGGCATTGACTTTGTCGAGTGTATGAATCCGACAGAAGCCGTTCCGGATGAATTCAACGCCGTAAAAGCGATCAAGTTCGAGCGGCTCGATCACGATGCAGAGACAGGTAAGTTCAATCCAACAGGCGATATTCGCGAATTCCCTGCACGCACAGTTTGCGTGGCGGCTGGCACCTCACCGAACGTCATTTACGAAAAGGAGAAGCCCGGCACGTTCCAAATGGATGAATGGCGTCAATTCTTTAAGCCGTTCAATGCCGTTTATGACGAGAAGGGCGAGGTCGAACTAGTTGCCGCTCCGAAAGGTGAGACCGGCTTTTTCACTTCGTATAATCACGACGGCAAGTTCATCACCTATTATGGCGACAATCACCCGAAATATGCCGGAAACGTAGTTCGTGCGATGGCGTCGGCCAAGCACGGTTATGAGCACGTCGCGCGTCTATTTCAACACGAGCTTGAACGGCGGGGCGAAATGCCGCAAGCCGAACGAGACGCCGTGTTCGACCGCCTAGAAGCGACGCTTGATGAGCAGCTTCGCGCGTTTGTCGTAAAGGTCGATCGCCTTACGCCAACGATCGTCGAGATCATCGTAAAAGCCCCAGTCCAGGCCCGAAAGTTCGAGCCTGGACAGTTCTACCGGCTGCAGAATTTCGAGACGACCGCACCTGTTGTTGACGGCTCAAAATTCATGATGGAAGGCTTAGCCCTGACCGGTGCGTGGGTCGATGTTGATAAAGGTCTGCTCTCAATGATCGTACTTGAAATGGGAACGTCATCCAGGCTTTGCTCGCTGCTGAAAGAAGGCGAAGAGGTGCTTGTAATGGGGCCGACCGGTACGCCGACCGAGATCCCTTCGGGCGAGAACGTTCTTCTTGCCGGCGGCGGCCTCGGCAACGCCGTGCTCTTCTCGATCGCAAAGGCAATACGAGACAACGGCAACAAGGTGATCTATTTTGCGGGCTACAAGAATGGTGCGGATCTCTTCAAACGCGAAGAGATCGAGGCATCGACCGATCAGATCATCTGGGCAACCGATTTTGGCGACGCGATCTTGCCCGCTCGGCCGCAGGATGCGCATTTCCGCGGCAATATCGTGCAAGCGATGATCGCCTATGCCGAGGGCAAAGTCGGTGAAAAATCTATCGAACTGACTGACGTCGACCGGATCATCGCGATCGGTTCCGACCGTATGATGAACGGCGTCCGCGAAGCACGCCATACGACCCTCAAGCCTTATCTGAAGCCCGATCATGTTGCGATCGGCTCTATAAACTCGCCGATGCAGTGCATGATGAAAGAAGTGTGCGCACAGTGCCTGCAGCGTCATGTCAACCCGCACACGGGCGAAGAATTCTTTGTGTTCTCATGCTTTAACCAGGATCAGGCCCTTGATTTTGTTGACTTCAAGAACCTGAACGAACGCCTGAAAGCCAACAGTATTCAGGAAAAACTGACGAATCTGTGGCTCGATCGGGCCTTTAGCAAGGAAGAATTCAAAACAGCGTATCAGCGGACGAGTTAGCAAATGGAACATTAAGACATCATGGTTCTTGATGTCTTGATGTTTCGGGAAAAACCGGCTAGACTTGATGTGTTATGAGAACGACGCTGACAATAGACGATGATGTCGCATTCGGCTTGAAACGAATTCAGGAGAGTGAGACCGATAAGACGTTCAAGGAGATCGTAAATGACACCCTTCGGCGTGGTCTTGGAACAAAAACCCCAAGGTCAAAGAAGGCGGTCAAGCTTAAGACCTATCCGCTCGGACTGCGAAAAGATCTGAATTTTGACAACATCGAGGACCTGCTCGACCGTGTAGAAGGGCCAAGGCGCAGATGATATTCCCAGACGTAAACGTCCTTCTGTACGCCCACGATGAAACGAGTCATTTTCATAAGGCGGCATCTTCGTGGCTGCGCCGCGTGCTTGCCGAGGAAGAGGTTTTCTTTTCGTGGCAGACCATTACCGGCTTTATTAGGATCTCAACAAATCCGAGATTACTCGCACATCCTTTTACGATCGAACAAGCCGTCGAGGCTGTGCAGCTGTGGCTCGACCTCGAAAATACCCATATCGTAAACTTGCGAAAACAGGAGTGGCCGGTGTTCGCCCGAATTCTTTGCGACGGACAGGCAACCGGTAACTTAGTAATGGACGGCCACATTGCCGCAATGGCCGTGGCCTGCGGCGCGATCGTCGCAAGCACCGATCGGGACCTCACACGCTTTCCCGGCATTCGATTGATAAACCCACTCGAAGCGACCTAGTGATTGCGGTTTTCAAGCCCATTTGGCGTTTCGAAGATCGTCGTGTCCGAATCGCCGCGAGTTACAAACCATTGCGTCGGATCCAGAATGACATTAGGTGCGATCTCTGATTTGACCATTAGAAGAAGCGGGCTTTTTGTCTTAAAGAATCCGTTTCGAGCGAGGGCGTCTTCCGTCGGCTTGTTCAGAACATCAGTGACGACCCGGCCAACGCGTCGTTCGACCGCGAGTCTTAATGCTGCATCTATCAGCCCATCAGCAACATCATTCGAATCTTCGATAAATAATAGGTCCGAGATGGCCGCTTTTTCGATCACGCCCTCCGCGTTTGGTGCTCGAAAGTAGAGAACGATGTACCCGAGAAGTTCTTCACCCGAAAAACAGCCGAGAACCTCAAATTCCTTGTTCGGCTGTTCGAAATACTGCCAATTCAAAAATTTTGCCTGACGGACCGCAATGCAGCCGCGAGTTTGCGAGGCTTTCGCCCAGAGCGCGTTTGTACGCTCATCAAACTGCTCGATCCTGCGTATCGCGACGCTCGGCGAAGCTGTCTTCCCGAAACGTCCTCGGCGAAAGGAGTAAAGGGCATCAACCGTCTTTCGTACGACCGCTTTTACTCCCGAACCCGAAACAAAGGCGTTGCCGGGAAAAAGGAGCCGCGTATATCGCGGAACGGATTTGACGATCTTCCACCCGCGAGCTTCGAGCAGTTCGGGCGAATGCTGTTCGTGCGTATTGATGCCAAGCCGGATCGGACGAAACTCTTCTGCAAGGCCAACAAGTGCCTTTGCAATGCCGCGGCGGCGATAATTTTTATCAATTATTAGATCAAGGATCCAGATCGTCGGGTGAACTGCATCGCCGACCTTGACCTCGGTCTCGATGGCCGCGAGATGGCCGACTATGCTTTCGCCGTCGAGCGCGATCCAGATCGGAAGATCCTTGTGGTTCGTGTATGGGTTCTTGAGATAATGCCAATCCCAGAATTCGGGATCGCTGCGGCGAGGATCGTTCGAATAAACGCGAGCCAAAAAGCCGAGCAAAGCCTCGCGGTCACCGATCGTGAACTGCCTTGCCTGCAGACCGTCGGTCATCAAAGCTCGACAGCCTCTACATGGCCTACTAGATCACCTCGTCGATTCTTGATCGGCATCGGCGAAAGATCGGGCATCGCGTCTGATTCCAAAATTCCAAGTTTCTTGAGGATTGCGACCGCAACCACCGGCCGCCCACGCATATCGTCGCCATCGGCTATCTTCAGAGCTATTCCTAG
Organism: Acidobacteriota bacterium; assembly: GCA_019639195.1. GTDB lineage: Bacteria > Acidobacteriota > Blastocatellia > Pyrinomonadales > Pyrinomonadaceae > OLB17. Next base: position 1,010,558 of record JAHBSI010000001.1, read on the forward strand.
CCCGCTCGGATACTTTTCAGATGGCAAGATACCGCAAGACCAAACGCCGTCAGCACCGACCTTTGAAATGAGAGAGCCATTTCCTGCCCGCATCAGCATCGTATCAAGCCGCGTGGTGCCGCCGATCAGTTCCGGATACTCCGTCATCGCCGCGACAATGCGCTTGCACGCTGCCTGCGTGATCTCAGGAAACCGAACAGGGTTCACGAGGTTCACGAAGCTCTTTGCCATCGCCGCGACAGGAAGACAAAAATTCGGAGCTGCGCATCCGTCCGTTCCTAGCGAGAGCTCTTCGGTCTCAGCAAAATCCTTCAGACAGCGAAGGATCCGGCCCTGAATACGATTCTCCGGCGATTCATACTGATCGATTCCCGAGCCGATATGCTTTGCAAAGGCAAGCATTGCCGCGTGTTTTCCCGAGCAGTTATTGTGCAGCTGCGTCGGTTCTTCGCCCGCGCGCTTCATTCGCGAAGTGGTTGCAGAATCGAACGGAAAATGTGTCCCACAGCGAAGATCTTTCTCGCTGAGACCTGCTTTCTCGAGCATCGAAGCCGCGATCTCGACGTGCATATCTTCGCCGGAGTGTGATGCTACGGCCAAGGCGACCTCTTTCTCGCTGTATCCGAAGGCGTCAGCGGCGCCACTCGTCAGATTCGGAATAAATTGGAACGGTTTTGCTGCCGACCGAAAATATGTGGCCACCGAGGGATCGCCCTTTGAGAGCACGACACTGCCTTCGCCGTCGATCGCCAAAAGGTGGCCTGCGTGCACCGATTCAACACACTGGCCGCGATAAACATTTGCGAGAATTTCTGCTTTCATTTTAGTTATCTTGATGCTGCGAGCATCGCTTTTGCGTTCTCACGAGCTGCCTTCGTTATCTCGCTTCCTGCGAGCATTCGTGCGACCTCCTCAACTCGTTCTTCTCTGCTGAGCTCGCGGACGGTGATCGATGTTTTGTTCCCTTTCGTTGTCTTCTCAACGACGAAATGATGGTCGGCGAGCGATGCGATCTGCGGCTGATGTGTAACGCAAAGCACTTGCTGCTCTGCCGAAAGCTTCTGTAAACGTCGCCCGACCGCTTCTGCGACGCGCCCTCCGATGCCGATGTCGATCTCGTCAAAGACCGCCGTTCGCCGGACCTCCTTCTTGCCGCTAACCGTCCTTAGAACGAGCATCAGACGCGAAACCTCGCCTCCTGACGCAACCTTTGCCAGCGGACGCGGAGGCTCTCCCGGATTTGCGGAAAAATAGAACTCGACCAGTTCGGTACCGTCCGCAGAGAAAGCGTCTCGCTCTGTAAAGCGGATCTCAAACATTGCCTTTTCGAGTGCGACGAACCCGAGCTCCTTTTCGACAGCAGCCTTGAATTTTTCGGCTCCCACGACTCTCATCCTCGAAAGCTTCTCCGCACACTTTCTGTACCGAGCCTCGGCCGCGGCTAGCTGCACCGACAGCTCTTTTTCTCTGAAGCCCGCCAACTCGATCGAATCGAGTTTTGCCCGCGACTTCTCAAGATGATCCAGAACGGCCTCGATCGTGCCGCCGTACTTTCGCTTCAGGCGGGAGAGTTCCGCGAGCCGCATCTCTATTTCATCGATCCGGCCCGGAGCGACTTCAAGCGTCGAGCGAAATCGCCGTGCTGTTGCGGCAAGCTCCTCGACCACGACGCGTGCGGACGCGATGCCTTCCGCAAAATCCCTGAACTCGCTCTCGAATTCCGCAAGCTCCGAAAGACGCCGTGATGCACGTTCGAGCGTTGTCGTCGTCGAGAGATCTGCGTCGTAAAGTACGTCGGATAGTTCGTCGCTCGCCGCCGCAAGTTTTTCGGAGTTCACCACGCGAAGCTTCTCAGCTCCAAGCTCCTCTTCCTCACCGAACCTGATGCCGGCACGCTCTATTTCATCGATCTCGAACCGCAGGATGTCCAATGAACGCAGCTTTGCAGACTCATCCTCGTTGAGTTCGTTCAACTCGCGTCGAATCTCCGCCCAGTCTCGAAATGCGTCGGTGGTAGCGGCTAGCTCTTTTTCAACGCCGGCTGCCGCATCCAGCATAACGAGGTGATTCCGCGGATCATAGAGCATCGCCTGTTCGCCTTGGCCGCTGATGTCGGCAAAAAGGTGGCCGATACGCTTTAAGAAGTTCTGCGTAACAAGACGGTCGTTGACGAAGACGCGGTTCTTACCTGCCGCCGACAACTCACGCCGCACGATGATCTCATCGTCCGCGACCTCCACGCCTGCCTCGGCAAATGCTACGGCGGCGTCATCGGGCAGCACAAGAGAAAAGACACCTTCGATGCGAGCGGAAGATTCTCCCTGCTTGATCAGATCAGAAGAAATGCGTTCGCCTGAAAGTGCGCCGAGGCCGTCGATGATGATCGATTTTCCGGAACCGGTTTCGCCCGTCAATAGATTCAGCCCTTCGCCGAACTCGATCTCGAGGTCGTCGATCAGGGCGATATTATTGATCTTGAGCAAACGCAGCACTACTAAAATTACACCTTCGGCAACAGGCCCTCGCCTTTCGCCCACATCCCGCCTGAAAAGATCGCGTCCGGCTCAAAACGTTCAGTGAGATCCTTTGCCTTCCAGTCTATATCACGATCCATCTTGTAGAAATAGAATTCAGCTAGCTTGCCCGGTGCCAGGTTGCCGAACCTCTGGACCACGTAAAACCCGGCCGCGTCAAACTCCTCAAGCCCTCGAAGCCCGTTGACACTTCCTACACGAGCTATTCTGATCGATGTCGTAAAACTCGCCCGCCGGCGTGCCGAAACCAGTGCCAGATCTACCACAGCATTCGAACCTTTGCCGTTTGGTGCACGGCGAGCGTTCCTAAAGATAAAGTTTACCAGCGTTCCCGATCCATTGTGCGGAAGCGTGTCATACAGCTGCGTCGAGCCCGCGGCCTCCGAGCCGGTCGCCAGTGAAGAGAATGCGGTCATTATCGCGATGAAATTGATCTTGGCCAGATACAATTCCTTTTGTCCGACGAGAGCTCCCGTCTCAATGAGTATGACGGGAGTGCCCCAGGCAGAGAAATTATCGCCGAATGCGGTCGGTGTCCAATCGTCGCCGTAGCGGGCGATATGTCCCCGAATGAACGGCTCGATGGCCTTTACCATTGCGGAAACGATCCGTTTGTTTCTAAGCATTCCATCGGTTTCGGTCTTTGCCTCGTCTCCGTAAACAACAAGAAAGGAGATCGACGCTTGTTTTCCGGAACGTCCAACCGCGGTCAACTCCTGCTGATTGTGAAGGTTAAAGGCAATGCTCGGGCGCCATTGCTGCTGGAGCGACTTGAGAAGGCGAGCTTCCGGCGTTGCCAGATTCAAAGCATCGCGATTAATATCGATGCCCTGCAAATTTCGGCGCGTGTAGAGTTCCGCTCCGTCGGGGTTGAGCATCGGCACCGCCCGTATCGTAAGCTTCGTTGAAAGCTCTTTGACCCAAGGCATGTCCTTGTGCGTCTCAAGATACGAGAATATGTCAATGAGTGCAGACGTCGCCGTCGGTTCATCGCCATGCATTTGCGACCAAAGAAAGACCTTCATCGGTCCGCTGCCGAACTCCATCTGGTAGATCTCGCGGTCCGCGTTGCTGCGTCCGATCTCAGCGATCTTTACTCCCTGAGCTCGCAGTTTCTCCAAATATACTTTCAGATCAGAATGGCGAACATCCGACGGTTCCTTGTCCGTGATATGCGTGGAATCCCACGCATCAGCTAGTTCCTGCGGCGTTTGAGCGTTGATGGTAAAAGACACAAATATTGCGATCAGGGATGAAAGAATCGCTTTCCTCATAGGGTTTTCAAGATATGACCGTAAGGTCCAGTATATTCAATTTAGCGAGCACCGCCGGAGCCGGTATTTCGCAGTTCATCATAAAGCTTTTCGTGCCCGTTGATGAACCGCTCAAGCGAGAATTCCTTTGCGGCACGTTCCCTTAGGCTTGCTCCGACCGTCTCTCGAAGTTCGGGACTCGCGAGCATTTCAGAGATCGCCGCCGCCATCGCGACCGGCTCATTTACGGGCACAAGAAGCTTTGGGTCACTGATAAGAGTTTTTGCACCTTCCGTTCGGGTCGCGATCACTGCCTTTTTAGATGCCATTGCCTCGAGCATTGCCAGGCCAAAACTCTCAGAGTGCGAAGGCGAAACGAAAACATCCGCCGCCGCAAAGGCCGGTCGCGTATCCTCGATCCAATCGAGCCATGTAAAACTTTTCTCGATCCCGAGAGTTCTTGCAAGACGTCGCAATTCACGCCGAAATCGACTGCCGCTCGAATTGTCCACGCCCGTAATGCAAAAATGTGCATCCGGAACCTTTTTCACGACCTCAGCAGCAGCAAGAACAAGATCGATCTGGCCTTTTAGCGGCTTGAGTTCACCGATGGCAAGGACAAGCGGTGCCTCGATCGGTATCTTGTGAAAAGCTCGGAATTCACGCCCAAGTTCTTCAGCGTTCTCGGGGATCGAGACATCAAGCCCGTTCGGGATCGTGTGTATCTTATTGCGTGGAAAGATGTTAGCGAGTTCGACGGCAACCGCCGGAGAGACTGCGACCGCGGCATCGACGTTCTTGAGAGCGATCCTGTGAAATGGCTTTAACGGAAAAAGCACATGGCGCGTGATCACAAGTTTTGTTCGATTCGCGATTCGAGCAGCCACGGATGCGGCCAGATAATCGCGTGCGACGTGCGCGTGGACGATATCGATGTCGTTTGCTTGAATAAAGCGTGCCATTCGCTTTGCGCTGAACATTCCAAACGAATTTCGGATCGAGACGAACAGAATTTTCTCTTTGGGAAGAAAATCAAGTCGTTCCTGCCACTGATTCGTTGGACGGATCGCGGCAAAGACCTCGTGGCCGCGTTCGGTAAGTCCAAAGGCCAGGTCGCGAAAATGGCGTTCGCCTCCGCCAAAATTCTTTGCAGATGTTATTTGTAGGATCCGCATAACCGACGACAAGGAAGTATAGCAAGCCCGCGGATATGACAAAAAATACGCTGCTCGGGCCATTTGTTGGCCATCCGAGCAGCGTAATGTTTTCGAAGGACAAGCGGGTGAATTGCCCGCTCGCTCTCCGTTAGAAATAGAGCCGAGCTCCGAGCTGCATCTGGAAGACCTGGCTTCCCGGATTCAGGCCCGAGAGGTTCAGTTTTCCATAGTTCGATGCGGACGTATTCTGCTGGATCGTATTCAGGAAGTTAATATTCGTCGGGCCGAACAAACCGCAGTTCGCCGCCGTGTTCGAACAGAAGTTCGTCGTAGCCGAGCCGCCAAACTGATTGTTCGAAAGATTCAGAATATTAAAGAACTCCGCCGATATCGCAAGACGGCGAGTTTCGCCGAACTTAAAGCTCTTCTGCACTCGCATATCAACATCGTAGATCGGACGATTCGTGTAGTAGTTCCTCTTCAGTTCTACCCCGGGAACGATCATCGGACGCTCTGTCGAGTTGCCGTCGCCGTTAAGGTCAGAGCCGACGCGGGCATCGATCGGCGAACCGGAACGCAGGCGAATGGCACTTGATACCTCAAAGTCGTACGGAAGGAAGAAGATCGGGTTCGCAACGAACTGATGCCGCCGATCGAGCTTAGAGTTGTAGTACTCACCGCGAAGGTCGTAGGGATTCGAGTAAAGCACACCGCCGGAATCGCGTTCGTTGTCATCATCAGATAGTGAACGTGAGAGTGTGTAGTAGAGATTTACTCTCATCCATTTCTGCTTGTAGTTCGCACGGAACGTAAGAGCCCGATAGAGCGAGCGTGCAGATGAATCGCGCAGTTGCAGAGTTCCGATATTCCTTAGCGGACGATTGTTACGATTAACAAGCACACGTCCACTCACCGGATCAACGCCGGTCGGTGCCGGAAGGTTGATATCGCGGTTCCGCTGCAGGTGTATCGTATTAACCTGCGAATAGTCGAGACCGAGCGTCAAGTTCTTGTTGAACTGATGCTCGACACCAAAGCCGAACTGGAACGATTCAGGATTCTTGAAATCAGGTGTGATACCGATAAAGTTCGCACCCTGGAAGATCCCGAGGTTTGCCGGCGGACTTGTTGTCGCAGCCAGGATAGCCGACTGTATAGCAGACATTTGAGTTGGGCTGATGATCGGCAAATTGCTGAGCGACGATGTGTTCAGATCGATACCGAGGATCGCGAACTGACGATACACCGTGTTCGGCGTAAAGCCCGTTCCGCCCATGATCGCCACGTACTGTGGGTTGGCGGCATCAAATGCTGCCTGGTTAAAGCCGGTAGCGCTGAAAGCCGGTGAACCAAGCGTCACCGAAAGATCGCCAGCCGGGTCACGGAAGTTGTTATACGGAGCCGCCAGGACGATGAGCGGTGTGCGTGCAAAATACCTGCCGGCAAAGCCGCGGATCACCGTTCGTCCATTACCCCAAGGATCATAGGCGAAACCAAGGCGAGGACCCCATTCATTCTGGCTGTCCGGGATCTGTGCCGGGTCAATGCCTTTGCCGCCAAGCATCGGGAACGACGTGTTCTTGATGAGTGTCAGCACCGGCGTGTTATTCGCTTCAGCCTCAGGATTGAATTGCTTCTCAAAGCGAAGCCCGAAATTCAACGTGAGCTTGTTGTTCACACGCCACGAATCTTGTGCGAATGCAGCAACTTCAGTTACTCCAAATCCGGCCGCAAGGTTACCGACCTGCCGGTTGTAGCGAGCCGTCGTCGTATCGAACCTTCCGCGGAAGGTTGCGGTCCGAGTTACTCCAAGTGCGTCAAGAATCGCAGTTGTTGAACTGAGGCCAGAGAACGTGAAAACACCTGTCTGGTTGAATCCGAACGTTTGCTCAGCCCTAATGCGGCTGAACTCGCCGCCGAACTTGATCGTATGCGATCCCTTCAGATATGTAAGGCTGTCGGCAAATTGGAGCCGTTTATCGAACTGCGTCGTTGGCAGGAAGTTACGCGTGCCATACGTGCCGATCGACGTGTTAATGTCGGCGACAAGCTCATTCGGCACACGCGGCCGCTCTTCATACGCCCATTGACCGCGAAATTCGTTGATCCAGTTCGAGCTGAGCGTTGAAATAAGCTGAGCAACGACAATGTGGTTCCGATCCTGCTCCGTACCGTTGGTCGAGAGCGAGTTAAGCGTTGTCGGATCGAGGGCCGTCTCACCCGTTGAGACCGCATTCAACGCCTTATTTGTCGCAAAGTTATAGCGAATATTGAAACGATTTGCGTTGTTAAGGTTCCAGTCGATCTTGCCCAAGACCGCATATGCATCGTTGGTCTGCTGGAATTGCACTTCGTTCGAACGATAAAAACCAAATGCTTCCTGCTGCGAAGGCGTTACGGACGAGATGCCGATCAGATTCTGATAAAGAACCTGACGCGGTGCACGAAAACGCTGCTGTTCGTAGCTCGCAAAGTAAAAGAGCTTGTCCTTGATGATCGGACCGCCAACTGAACCGCCGAACTGATGCTGCGTCGGTGCAAGCGTTGCCTGCAGGCCGAGGGCATTGAGCCGCTGATCGGCAAGAGCCTTCGCAAAGCCATTCGCACGGGCGAGTTGCTTAGGACGGAGCAGGTAAAAGGCCGAACCATGGACCGCATTTGTGCCGGACTTGGTAACCGCGTTGACGATACCGCCTGAGCTGCGCCCGAATTCTGCCGAGTATCCGGCGGCAACCACCTGAAATTCCTGAATGGATTCCTGGGGCAGTGTGAAGGCCGAATTCGAGCGTTCACCACCGCGGATGCCGCCAAAGAACGGCTGATTGTAATCAACGCCGTCAACGTTGATGTTCGAGTTGATACCGCGTTGCCCGCTCAGCGAGATCTGGCCGCGCGATGGATCGACCTGTGCGGTCGGCGTTAGCGTAACGAAATCCTGGAAGCGGCGTCCGTTGATCGGCAAATTCTGAATTGCCTGGCCGCTTTGCACCGCGTCGAAGTTGCTCGTCGTCGTCTGCACAGCCTCATCGTTGACCTCGACGACCGCGCTTACGCCGCCGGCGGCCATCTTGATATTTGCATCAACCGTACGGCCGACAACGGCCGTAACTTCTAGCTTCGCTTCGCCGAAACCGCTCGCGGTCGAATTTATCTCATACACGCCGGGCTGCAGGAGAACGAATTTGTAAACTCCGTCTGAACCGGTCGTTGCAGTCTGTTTTAGATTGGTGGCTTTGCTTGTCAAGGTGACGGTCGCGTTCGGAATTACAGCTCCGTTCGGGTCCGACACCGTTCCCGTGATCTGGCCAGTGCTCGCCTGCGATTGGGCAAAAGCCATCCCCGCAAGTGAGAGCACTGCCAGCACGGTCATCGCAAGCAGTTTGTTAAAGAATAGTTTGGACATTTTTATGTACCTCAATAAGGTATTTGATCTGATCTAAATAGCACACTCGCCGGCCGCGTTGAGATATTCGGCGGACAAGGAACGAAATTATGGATACTTCTTTCGAATTTCGGATAAAGGGCGGTCGCCCCGATCGTTCTGAAATAAAGCATCCGCACCAAGGAACTTAGCCTTTTACGGCTATTGGCCCGTCCTAATCGGACGGCCGATAAGCCTACGGTTCAACATTACGTTCAGCGTTCGTTAAAGGACAAGAGCTGAGGCCCGTTCTCGTAACACTTATGCAACTTGAATACCGACAATGTAGAACCAAATCATTTCTTTTTCAAGCTGATTTCGCTGTTTTTTTTCGCGGTGCGGAAACTTTAGCTTAAAACTCGATGATTATTTGATTGACATCTGTAATCATTCGTGTTACAAAATACTCGGAATGGGGTAGGTCAGTCGGTCAAAATGCTCTGATTTTGTGTGCGTACTGAGGATACTTGACTTTTTTGTAATATTGAATAAGATTGTTCGGCGCAGTTCGATCGATCTTGGCCACCAAGGACTTCCGAATTGTGTTTTTATAAGGAAATAGGGGGAAATAATGGCAGACGTAGAATACACTACTTCATCATACAAAACGCCATTGCACCAACGCATTACTGCAAGCATGCCTGTAAGGGCAACGTGGGTTGACGCTGAAACCGGACGAACGATAAAGGTTGACGGCTTAACGGAGAATGTCGGGGAGGCGAGTGCTCTCGTCAATCTCGAGGTCCTTCCGCCTGTGGGAAGCAAAGTTCGCCTGAAGATCCTCGGAGACGACAAACCGATCATCGATGTCAAAACTGAGGTAATTCGTGTAGAACGCGATCCCAGCAAACCCATGGCCGCTCTTTCTGTTCTTGAGAATTTGAAGAAATGGAAAGAAACGGCGATGTCAGAGGCTCAGGCTTGGGTGACGAGGCATTGGCAACTTAATTACGAAGAGGAGTGGGTTAATTAGCTTTTCTTTTTCGTTATCATAAACAAAGGGCGGAAAGGTCATAACAGATCTTTCCGCTTTTTTGTCTTTTGCCGCATACTTCTTTTGTGAAGCCAACTCTTGCCCGCAATTTTGGCATCATTATTCAGAATGAGAGTTTTAATTGCCGTCATCATCACGCTTGTAGCCTTTTCCACTGTATTTCCGCAGGAGACGCCGCTGACGCAAGCCGAATTCGTCAAGATGCTCTATACGCTCCAGAAGGATCCCGCCGAGCGTGGACGGATCGTCGAGGCTTTACGGAAACGCGGCATCGCTTTTGAAGTGACGGACGGCATCCGCAGTTTTACAAGAACAAAGGCGGGCAATGACGAGGAGCTTAGGCGTGCCCTTGACGAGGCCGGACGCCGCCGACTGGATCCGCAAAGTTCGCAGCTGCCTTCCGTTAAGGAATCGAGCGATCTGCTTGAAAGAGCTCGGACCAATACGATGGCGGCTGTCGGCGATATGCCGGACTTTGTCGTAAAACAGCTGATCCAGCGGGCGATGGCGTATGCGGGAACAAATACTTACCGTACGCTCGACCGGCTCGTTGTCGGCGTCAGTTACCGCTCGACCGGTGAGGAAGACTATCGCCTACTCTCCATAAACGGCGTAACTCAGACCGACCCGAAACCCCAGAGCTCGTATTCTCAGGCCGGCGGGACGAGTTCGACCGGCGAATTCGTAAACGTGCTCGCAACTATCTTCAATCCTGAGAATGAGGCGAAATTTCAAGTTCTTGACACTGACCAGATCGATATGCGGAAAACCGTCGTTTACGAATTTGCTGTCGCGCAGGACAAGGCGCGGCAACGCGTAACGGCCGGCACGCTCTCGACCGATCAGGCGATCACCGGAATGCATGGAAAGATCTGGGTCGATCGCGACACGGCCCGTGTGCTGCGTATCGAGAGCGAAGCGACCGACCTTCCGCCCGGATTCATCGTCACGGCAGCTCGGCGCATCATTGACTATGGCTGGGTTACGATAAACGGCGAAAAGTATCTATTGCCGTCAAGATCGGACGTGCGTCTGACCTCTCGGAGCGATGGCAAGCTCTTCGATACACGAAACACGATCTTGTTCAAGGATTATCAGAAGTACGGAACCGACGTTGTTATCACGGATGATGACGTGAAAGAGGAAGCGGCACCGCAGTAAAGAGCGGCTTCTGGCAGGGTTTATCTTGTAGCGTAGTATGCTCCGGCCGCAACGACGCCGAGCCAGACGAGGCCTTTGCCGAGAAAGAAGAGGAATGCGATGATCCCGACACGCTTGGTCCACTTTCGTGCAGGGCAGGTCAGTTTCTCCTTTGAATCGCTCATCGTGTTCTTAGAATACTGGTTTCAAATGGGCTTTTCAAAGCAACGAGCTTCTGCGTACCGACTTTTTGCGCCATCGTTTGTGCGGACGTTTGCACTTGCCCTCTTGTGCTTTATCCTATTTGTCGGCGTTCGGGCACAGAACGGCCCGCCGCACGAAGAAGATAAGCGAGAGGCCGATCTGGTAGAACTCACAAAACTAAGCAAAACCATCAAGCTCGATATTCGTTACGCCCGCACGGACAATTTCACCGGACAGGCCGTTTATCCGGAAGCACGCGCGTTCCTGCAAAGAGACGCCGCAAAGGCACTTCTAAAGGTTCACAAGAAGCTCAAAAAAGAAGGCCTCGGCCTCGTCATTTTTGACGGCTATCGGCCGTGGTCGATCACCAAACTCTTTTGGGATGTCGTAAAGCTCGAGGAACGCAAGTATGTCGCCGATCCCGCCAAAGGTTCGAAGCACAATCGCGGATGCGCCGTCGATCTGAGCATCTACGACCTCAAGACCGGCAGGCCCGTCCCGATGCCCTCCGATTTCGATGAGTTCACCGAACGTGCCTCACCGGATTACACAGGCGGAACCGACGAAGAACGCGCAAACCGCGAAAAACTTCGCAGTCTGATGGAAGCCGTCGGCTTCACCGTCAACCCCAACGAATGGTGGCACTTCGACTACAAGGACTGGCAGTCCTACGCCATCTACGACATCCCCTTCGACGAGATCGGCAACCACAAAAAGAACCCAAAATAGGCATTGCTTGTTCTTCTCGCTATTCAAGGATTGTCGCTCCCCCAGAGCCGCGGAATTTGCTTTCATTCGTGCGTTCGTGCATTCGTGGCTACCCAGCCTTTGCGGCCTTTGCGGCCTTTGCGGAAAGCTTTGCGTTCTTTGCGGTTCTCTCTTTTTTGGACTAGAGCCGAATCGAATATGTCGCTCCTACGGAGCTCCGCAGGAGCGTGATGTTTGCAGCCGTCGATGATCTCATTTTTCAGGCCGCGAAAGAGAAAGGCGAAATGAAAGCGTCAATCGCACATCCAGCGGCCGTTGATGCGTTTTGCAAAAGCTCCGTCGCTGCCCGCACGCCCTTGCGAACATTCGCCTCCGCGGCGGCAATCCTTGCAATAGACGAATGCTCCGTCTGAGACGGGCGGCCGGCCGTCGGCACCGCGTGCCCATTTCTGAATGTCGTTGAACGTGATGTTCGGGTCGTATTGAAAGAGCCCGTCGGTGAGTTCGACATTGTAGCCGAAACGGTTCGGCTGGCCATCGATACGGGTGTTGCCAGAGCCTTCCGGCAAGCGGCCGGTCTGGAACATCATTCTGCCGCCCTGCATATTCGGCCGACGTGCGAACTGCCCCGACGAATCTTTGCAGGCAAAGATGCGCGAATCGTAGCAGAAGCGATCGCCGGTTGATGTGATCATCACGCCGGGGTCGGCCTTGATGGTGTCGGCGGCGAACCAGTTGCCGGTCGAGATGAAGTTCGCCGAGCCGTGCAGTTCGATCGGGTCAGCGAAGATGCTGCCGACCATAATGAGATTCACATTCGTGATCATTCCGGCCGGGTTTGTGTACAATGAGCGTTTACCGCGTTCGGAGCCGGAGTTGATGACGGTAAGGGAGCCGAGGGTGTCGATGTTGAGGAAAGTTCCGCCGACCGCAGAACCGTAATCATAGCCGCCGCCAAAGCTCTGCTGAACGAGCATCGAACCAGCGGCCTTCACTCGAATGCCGTCGCCCGGACCGTTCGACGCGATGTAGGAAAAGACCGTATTTGCGATCGTCCAGTCGGTGTTGTACGTGTCGATCCAGATGCCGGTCTTGTTGTTTACAAAGAAGCCGTGATCGACCTTTATGTAGTCGAAATGCCAGGTCTTGCACACCTGTTCGTTCGACTTGCAGTTCTCGTCGTTGACGTTGTGAACGTAGATGCCTTTGTCGAAATCCTGAAACGTGATGTTCTCGAATTTGAAGCCCTGGCTTGAGTTCGGAGATTCGCGGCCGGTGCGTGCGTCCTTTGCCCACATCCCGTAGCCTTCGATGCCGTAAGTGCCGGTCGAGTCGCGTTTTGCTTCGGCCAAAAGAGCGGAATTGCCCATCAGTTCGAGGTCCTTGACCGTGACCTGATTCGTGCATCCGCCGATGCGAAAGATCGTCTGGTTCGGATGCCGAAGCCGAATTCTCGTCGGGCTGAAACGCCACGGAAGATTCGAGTTTGCGATAGAAAGGTTCGAGCCCGCACCGATTATATTCAGTCCGGAAGTGAGCGTGATCGCCTGATAATTCGGGTCGCGACGAACGCCGTCGAGCGTGCCGACAACGTAGTCTCCGTCAGGTACGCGCAAGGTTCCGCCCTGTCGCGAAGAGATGTATTGGATCGCGTTGCGAAACGTCGAGGTGTAGTCTTTCGGCTCCTGAAACTCGTATTTGCCGAGCTGAGTTCGGGTCACGGGCCGAAAATCCTTCAGGTTGTAGAAGCCCGTGTTCTCGTTGGTCGGATACCAAAGATAGCTCGTGTCGTTCGTAAGCTTGACCTCGTACATCGGCTCCGGGCCTTCGAAACACCAGCGGCCGATGCCGTTCGTGTAGGTCTTGTTGCCTTCGCGTACGTCGCTGCCGTCGCAAGGGGAAAGCCCGGTCGCCTTCTGCCGCAAATTCGTGCCCGCGACATAGACCTCGACCATATTCTTCGAACCGGTGCTCGGCAGATATGTGATCGGACAAGTCCCGCTAATATCGGCCTCAAGCGTGAAAGAATAGCCCTCGTACTTGTTCTGTGCGGAGGCAAGAACGGCACTCGTCAGGACGATCAGGGCAAATACGGCGGCGAACGTTTTATATCTGGACATCAAGCGAAAATACTCCTTTTTTTCATCAGCGGACGCGAATTTCGTCGTCCAATTTCTCTTTTTGCTATACTCAACAAAATATCACATACGACGATCTTAATTGTCAGCAAGACGACGGACGAGCACGTTAATGTGCGGCAGTTGAGACGCGTAGAATTTAGTTTCTCAGATCAAAAAACATATGACCGAACCGATCTTAGTAGCAAAAACAAAAGAGAGCGAATATTTCCTTCTGCCGCAGATGGCGAATCGTCACGGCGTTATCACCGGTGCGACGGGAACGGGTAAGACCGTGACCTTGCAGCGGCTTGCCGAGGGATTCAGCAAACGCGGCGTGCCTGTTTTCATGGCCGATATCAAGGGTGACCTGACGGGCGTGACGCAGCCCGGCGGCGGAAATGCGAAGGTTGACGAGCGGAACACGCTGCTTGGCATTACGCCGGAATTCCAGGGCTTTACTGCGACGCTCTGGGATGTTTTCGGCAAACAGGGAACTCCGCTGCGTGCGACAGTTTCCGAAATGGGGCCGCTGCTTCTTGCTCGCCTGCTTGACCTGAACGACACGCAGGAAGGCGTGCTCGCGATCGCATTCAAATATGCTGACGACAACGGGATGCTGCTGCTCGACCTCAAAGACCTTCAGGCGCTGATGCGTTGGGTTGGCGAGAACGCGGCCGAGCTTACGACACAGTACGGAAATGTATCTGCGGCGTCGGTGGGTGCGATCCAACGCGGCCTTCTTCAGCTCGAAGAACAGGGCGGCTCGATCTTTTTTGGTGAGCCCGCCGTAAAGCTCGACGATTTTATCCAGACGGTCTCGGGCAAGGGCGTGCTTAATCTGCTCGCCGCGGACCAGCTTATCAACGCGCCGAAGCTCTATTCGACATTTCTGCTTTGGCTGCTGAGCGAGCTTTTCGAATCGCTGCCGGAAGCAGGCGATCTCGACAAGCCAAAGCTCGTCTTCTTTTTTGACGAAGCACACCTATTGTTCACGGACGCGCCTTCGGCCCTGATCGAAAAGGTCGAGCAGGTCGTGCGGCTCATCCGTTCGAAAGGCGTCGGCGTTTATTTCGTTACGCAGAATCCGGCGGACATCCCTGAAAAGGTTCTCGCGCAGCTCGGCAATCGCGTCCAGCACGCACTGCGCGCATACACGCCGCAGGAACAGAAAGGCGTGAAGGCCGCCGCAACGTCCTTTCGTGAGAATCCGAAGATCGACACGGAAAAAACGATCACGGAACTCGGCGTCGGCGAAGTGCTGATCTCGACGCTCGATGAAAAGGGAATTCCGACCATCGTTGACCGCGCTTTCGTCATTCCGCCGGAAGGCCACATCGGGCCGATCACCGAAGAACAGCGGCAGCAGCTGATGGCGAACTCGCTTGTTGCGGGTGTCTATGACACGCCGGTCGATCGTGAGTCTGCTTTTGAGATGCTGACCGCAAAGGCTGAGGCAAAATCTCAGGCACAAGCTGCCGCCCAAGCCGAGGTTGACGCTGCCAAGGCGGCAAAAGAACAGGAGAAAGCTGAACGTGCGGCCGCTCGTGCTCCCGACACGATGTGGGAATCGATCGGCAAATCTGCCGCCCGTTCCGCAAGCTCTTCGATCGGCCGTCAGATCGGCAACACGATCGTCCGAGGGGTGCTCGGCAGCATCTTTGGCGGCGGAAAAAAGAAAGGCAGCTGGTTCTAGGGCGTGGCCGGCTGCGTTCGTTTAGACGCGCCTAATACAGCAGATATTTACTGCGGATCGAGCGGAACTCCTCAAGCCGAGGCTGCCACGCGGCCTCGATCTCCCGAAGGGCGACACCGTTCTCGATGGCTTTGCGGATCTTGTCCGTGCCGCAAATGACGTCGAACGGGTTCTTATCGAACTCGTATTCGTACGCATTCTGCCGCCATTGGAATTTTTCCGGATACATCTCGTAAGCAGTCTGCGTCATCGCGATGCCGAGCACTACGGGCGTGAACGCATCGCGGTCGGTGATGTGTATCTGGACACCGCCGCAGGTCTGGCCCGCGAACTCACAGAATGTCGGGCGAAAGTAACATTCGCGGAATGCAACGCCGGGAATATCGAGTTCGCGGAGGCGAGCGGCCCATTCGTAGGGCCTTATGAAAGGCGCACCGTTTACAAAGAACGGCAGTGTGGTGCCCCGGCCTTCGCTTAGTTCCGTGCCTTCGAGATGAACGGTCGCCGGGAAAACGATGCAGGTATCTACGTCCGGAATGTTCGGCGACGGCAGTATCCACGGCAAGCCCGTTTCATCGCCCCACATTTCGCGGTTCCAATTCTCCATCTTTACGACCTCGAGGTCGCAGCCGATTCCAAAATGCTCGTTGAACATCACCGCGAGTTCGCCGATCGTCAATCCGTGACGGGTCGGCAGCTCGAATTGTCCAACGAATGAGAAGAATTCCGGTTCGGTGATATTTCCTTCGACCGAGATGCCGTTGATCGGGTTCGGCCTGTCGCAGACGATTACGCGCTTGCCGTACTTCTTCGCAGCACGCATACAGTTCGCCATCGTGTAGATAAATGTGTAAATACGGCAGCCGACGTCCTGGAGGTCGATGACGATGTCGTCAACATCGACGAGCATCTCTTCTTTTGGTTCGCGGACCTCGCTGTAGAGCGAATAGACCATCAGGCCCGTGTGTTTATCGCGGGCGTGCGGCGTTTCGATCATATTGTATTGAACATCGCCGCGAATGCCGTGCTGCGGGCCGAAGAGTGCGGTCAGTTCAATGTCCGGATGTTCGTAAAAAACATCTGCGGTGTGACGAAAGGTGTCGGGAAGCACAGATGCCTGGTTACAGACAAGCGCGACGCGACGCGCTTCGATCATTTCAAGGCGACTTCCCGTAAGGGCTTCGATGCCAAGTATTGTTCTCTGCATAAAATAGGGAAACGAAAATAGGTACTACTTTGAAAAATAGAAAATGCCCGAAACACTAAAAGAGTGCTTCGGGCATCAGCTGAGATATCGGTCGATTTTAGATTACGTGTGATCAAAAGGATCCTCGGATCGTACTTAGGTAAGATCGCTGGTCTCGGCGTCCGGAGCGTTCTTTTTAACGGATTCGATGCCGTTATCGCGGCCCGATTCGCTCTTGTACATCTCGCTGCTGCCGATTATCTGACCGTTGCCTGCTTTCAGGTTAAAGAAGAAATCGCCCTTTGCAGAGGTCTTCCTTTCATACCGAGCGTCGTCAGAAGCGTTCTTCTTGACGGATGCGATGCCGTTCTCGGCCGCCGCTTTCGTCTCATACATCTCGCTTCCCAGGATCTTCTCGCCGTTGCCTGCCTTCAGGCGGAAGAAGTATTTATCATTAGTCGATCTCGCAAGTTCGAATTTGCCTGCCATAAGTTCTCCTTATTCTTATAAGTTCTTCAAACACAACACATTGTGGGGAAGAGCAAGTGCGTTTTTAGGGCTCAACAATGTGTCAATTATTCTATCTCATATTTCAGAAAAGTGAAGTCAAAAAATGTGTCCGTCGAGCATTCTTCCCATCGAGCAAAGGCGAATGTAGAGGTCGGCGGCGGCGAGAATGATGAGCGTGATCGCGATAACACGGCTCCGATTGCGTGAAAGCCGTCGGAATCTGCCTGCCGGCCCCGAAAAAAGAGCGATCAGGCAAATGAGGAAAGAAATGCAGCTTGCAGCGAGCATCACCGTCCCGCCGCGAATGCCGAAAGAATTTTGTCCCATATTCGAGAGGAACCACATCGAACTGAACGCCGCATAGAGAAGTGCCGCGAGATAGATCACACCGACAAAGGCGAGAAGCCGCTCGACGATCAGCAGAATAAAGCAGTCGCATTCCTTGATCGCACGCCTTGCCGCGGCCAAACCGAGCAGCCAAAGAAGGAGCAAGGCAGGTGAGCCGGGCAGCCACGCGGGCATCCATCTCCAGCGTTCGCCAAGGAACGCTTGCGGCGAATCGCCGACCAATTCCGGAGCAAAGAGCGGTGAGAGATAGTTCGCCCCTCCGCCGAGGAAGTAATAGTGGTCGGCCTGCAACATTGCCCAGATCGAGTACACAAAAAAGACCGCAACTGCCGCTAATGTTGCGAAGGAAACGGCTCGTCGGTTCTCGCCGTCGACAAGGCTTTCGGCAGGAGAATTGTTCTGCTCATCCATAGGCTTATCCTAGCCGACTTCTCCCGAAATGTCGTTTCGGGAAATCACTTCAATTTCGCAAAGAGCGAGTGTATAATTCGCATCGACAAGACGAGAACGTGGGCAAGAGGATCTACAACAAGCTCTCATGGCTCAACGAGCTGCCTCGCGAAGAAGCGGTGTATGTCTTTACGGAATGCAGCGGTTCGCAGGCGTGGGCCGAAGCAATGGCGGATGCACGGCCGTTCCCGATGCTCGAACAGCTTTTTACGCAAGCCGAAGAGCTCTTCGGCAGCCAAGGTTTTGAGAACGTCGAGAAGCGGCTCGTTTCTGTGCTCGAACGGCGTTGATGAATGGGGCAGCTTTTGACCTGAAAACAATGGATCGAAGAGAACTATTAAAGGCGGCAGGTGCGATCGCTCTGACAGCAAGTACAATAAAGGCCGGGCCGAAGGCCCACGCCAAACCACGAATGATCAAACCAAAAGCTCTAAAGGCAGGCGATCAGGTCGCCGTCATTGCACCTGCAAGCGGTGTTGCACCCGAGACGTTCGATCGTGCGTTGGCGAACCTGACGGCACTCGGGTTTAACCCGAAGGCCGGAAAATTCGCCCGCGGCCGCAAAGGTTTTCTTTCGGGGACGGACGCCGAAAGGCTCTCGGATATTCACGCCGCATTTGCAGACAAAGATGTGAAGGCGGTCTGGTGCGTTCGCGGCGGCGGCGGATGCCCGAGGCTGTTGCCGAGCCTAGACTTCGAACTGATAAAAAAGAATCCGAAGGTCTTCATCGGTTTCTCGGATATCACGGCCCTGCATATCGCGATCAGCCAACGCACCGGCCTCGTCACATTTCACGGGCCGGTCGGTTCGTCGCAATACACGGATTACACACGCGGCCGTGCGATGGAGCTTTTGACCGGCTCGGCAAAGCCGCCGATCACCGTTGAACCTTCGCCGGAGAATCTCAAGAAAGAAGCGGCACTCTTTCACCCGGCGACGATAAAAGGCGGACGTGCGACCGGCGTGCTCACGGGCGGCAATCTTGCGTTGATAACGGCGCTGTGCGGCACGCCTTACGCTCTTAAAGACGTCGCGGGCAAGATCCTTTTTATCGAGGATATAAATGAGCCGCCGTATCGGGTCGATCGAATGTTGACGCAGCTGCGGCAGAGCGTGGACCTAAAGTCGATCGCGGGCGTTGCACTCGGCGTTTTTGACGACGGTGCGAATGCGACAAAAGAAGCCGAGCCCCTGCTCGATGTATTTCGCGATCGTCTTGGCGACGTTGGCGTCCCGGTGGTGTACGGACTCTCGTTCGGCCACATCACGGACAATATGACGCTTCCTTACGGCATAAAGGCCGAACTCGACGCCGACACGGCAAAGCTCACCTTCCTCGAATCAGCGGTGGATCAGGACCCAAAATAAGTCATTAGTGTTTATTCAATTCCTGTAGTTTCTTGCGTGCGCGTTTGAGTTCGCCGACGCTCCAGGCTTGTGCTGCGGCTCCTTTTGCAGCGTGCGGGGCGTCGCCGTCGAAGATCTCTGACAGCGAGCCGAGCATCGTGTCGTGGAGATGAGATTCAAGGCCCGCGAGCATCTTTAGTGCATTTTGGACCGCATCTTTGTCGTTCGAATGAACTCGCAAATATGCATCGATAAAATGCCCGATCAGCCACGCCCAAACTGTGCCTTGATGGTATGCGGAATCACGTTCGACCGGCCCGCCTTCGTACCTGCCGATGTATTTCGCGTCGGTTGCGGCCAGTGTTCGAAGGCCCTTTGGCGTGAACAGATCTTGCTCGACCTTTGCGACCACCGCTTGCGCCCGTTCACCTTCGAGGATCGGATAAAAAAGGCTGACGGCGAAGATCTGGTTCGGGCGAACGGAAGCATCTCGCTTATCGCCATCGATCACGTCGAAGAGACATTCAGCCTCGGCGTTCCAAAATTTCGCTTGAAAACTTTCTTTCGCACGAGCGGCGAGGTCGGAGAATCTCGTCCGCACCTCAGGCTCATCAAACCTTTCGGCAAAGGCTTCCATCACGCGAAGAGCGTTGTACCAAAGGGCCTGTATCTCGACCGCCTTTCCCATTCGCGGCGTGATAACGCGGTCGCCGATCTTTGCGTCCATCCACGTTAGATTCTCGCCGGAGACGCCGGCGGCAAGCAGCCCGTCGTCATCGACGCGAATGCCGAAACGCGTACCTTCGAGATGCCAGCGGATGACGTTGACGAGTTTTAAGAAAAGATCGCCTTTGATGAAGTCGTGATCGCCTGTTGCTTCCGCGTAGGTCCGGATCGCCTCGAAGAACCAAAGCGTGCCGTCAACAGTGTTGTAATCGGGCGTTTCGCTTTCGCTCGTGAACCGATTGGGCAGCATTCCCTGCGAGATGTAGTTGAAGTATTCAAGCAATATCTCTTTCGCGACCTCGGGGCGGCCGTTCGCGATCGCAAGGCCCGGCAGTGCGATCATGGTGTCGCGTCCCCAATCGTCGAACCAGTGATAGCCCGCGATTACGGTCTTTCCATTGCCACGTGCAACGATCAATTGGTCGGCGGCCGCGGCGATGAGCTTGTCGATGTCGTCTTTGGGTTCGGCGGCGGCGATGATCTTTTCGCGGCGGTTCAATTCTGCGGATTCGAGAGCCGCGGCATCCTCAAATCTGTGCTCTTCGGTCGAAGCGATCAGGACGGCCGGTTTTACGAGGTCAAAGCGAAAGGTGCACGGTGCAAAAACATCTTCGGTAAAATCGAAGCCGCGTTCTTTTTCGATCGTGTACGCGAAATCACGATACCAAACGCCGACTTCGTCGATGCCGCCGGCGTTGCAAGCGATGTTCAGCGGCGGAAGGCCATCGAAACCCGCGAACCTGACCGTCCCGATCCCGACCTGATAGTCGTATGGAAAATTCGCTGTCTCGTGTCGCAGATGATGGTGGTCGCGATAGGCGAGCATCGGGATGAGTTCGAGATGGGCTTCCGCGTTCGCATCTAGAACCGCCCAGCTCATCACAACGGTGTTCTCACCGTGCGGCATAAAAAGGCGGCGTTCGACCTCAACGCCATCGAGCACGAACGTCCAGATCGGATACGGATCGAGACGAAATCCTTTTAAGTATTTGTAGCCTTCGGGCGAGACCGCGTTCTCGTAGCGAGCAGTCGAGAGCGGATACGTTTTGCCGGCGATCGTTATCTTTTCGTCAAAGCCCGAGAGGAGAACGGCTCGCCCCAAAGGCGGCCTCGTCGCCGCAACGAGCAGGCCGTGATACCGACGCGAACGCATTCCGGCAACCGTCCCCGAAGCATAGCCGCCGATCCCGTTCGTCTCGAGCCACTCAAGACGCTCGGACCCCGCAAGATCGATACAAGAAGAGCGAGAAACAGAGAGCATTTATCTCCATTCTACAAAAGTCGTCGGCATTAGGCGTAACCCGCATCGTTCTATTCCCCGACGGCTTTGCCGATCGCGACAACGTTCGAGCCGGAAGCGATGCGAATGGCTTCACGGAGGTCTTCGATCACGTCATCAACATTCTCGATGCCGACCGAGATGCGGATCAGATCACGCGGCGGCGCAAGTTCGCCGCGAAGTTCGGCGGGAATGCTCGCGTGCGACATATAGCACGGCAGGCTGATCGTGCTGTTTACCGACCCAAAACTTACAGCGATGGAGCAGAGTCTCGTTGCCTCGACAATGCGTCGGGAAAATTCCGCATCATCGGTCGTGAACGCGATCACGGAGCCGCCGCCCGATGCTTGGCTTTCGTGGATGCGGCGAGCCTTTTCATCAGCAAATGCCGGGTGATAGATGTTTGTGACGGCAGGATGCGAAGACAAGAACTCGGCGACCTTAAGGGCGTTCGAGCATTGCTTTTCGACGCGGAGGTCGAGCGTCTTGATGCCGCGAAGAAGCAGCCAGGAATCGAACGGTGCGAGTGCCGTCCCTTCTGCGTTCTGGACGAATGCGATCTCCTTTGCGATGTTCGCGTCTTTTACGATTACGGCGCCGGCGGTGACGTCGCTGTGGCCGGAGAGGAATTTCGTGCCTGAGTGATAGACGATGTCTGCTCCGTGCGTGATCGGGTTTTGGAGGCAAGGCGACAGCATCGTGTTATCGACGACGAGCAGCACGCCGTTCGCATGCGAGATGTCTGCCAACACGCCGATGTCCGACACACGCTGGAACGGATTTGTCGGCGTTTCGATCAGCAGCATTCTCGTGCGGCTCGATAGAGCTTCGACCACATTCTGCGGATCGGTGGTATCGACGTAACGCACGTTGATGCCGAGCCGCGGAAGGCGTTCGAGCAGACGGATGCTGCCGCCGTAGAGGTTGCTTCCGGCTAGGATCTCGTCGCCCGTGGTCAGAAGTTTTACGATCGCCGAAAGTGCCGACATACCGCTTGAAAATGCGAATGCGTGCTCGGCTCGTTCCAATTCGGCGAGCTTTTTCTCAAGCTCGGTGCGGGTCGGATTCCCCGAGCGTGAATAGTCGTATTCGCCGAATTCGGTCGAGGTCGGCTGGCGAAACGTGGCGGTCTGGTAGATCGGTGTCGAGACGGCACCGTATCTTTCTTCTTCCGAAAGGCTTACGCAGCGTGTTGCGTTCTTCATATCGTCGCTCCTTGTACCCGACAGTGCAGGCCAGGCTGAGTCGGTAGGTATTGATGACCGTTCTCAAGCGTCTCGTAGTAGATGTCGAAGATGTCGCCGAGCACGGCCTCAGCGGTCGCATATCGTCCCGCACCGCGTCCGCGAACCACGTGACGGTCGCCGTCCGCGGTCTCAAAAAGAACGAGATTCTCGGCGCCGTTGATCTGTGCGAGCGGGTCCGAGGCGTCGAGTGAAACGCACGAAACGCTCGCGGTCGCCTTGCCACCGTCTGCTCGAACTTCCGCGACAACACGGAACGATCTGCCGGCTTCACGGGCTGCAGCAGCATCCGCGCCGCTCGCTTCTTCGAGGCCGCGACGCGGAATATCGTCGAAGGCGATGTCCGAACCGAATGCCGAGCGTGCAAGCAGCACGAGCTTTTGTGCGGCATCAGAACCGTCGATGTCGAGCGTCGGATCGGCCTCGGCAAAGCCGGCCTCCTGAGCTTCTTTTACCGAGGCGTGAAAGTCCTTGCCATCCTCAAGGCGTCCGCAAATGAAATTGGACGTGCCGTTTATGATGCCGCGGATGACGGTCGGCTGTGAGGTTTTCGAGAGGCGCCGAGCGGTCTCAAGTGCCGGAACGACGCCGCCAACCGCTGCGCCATAGCGAAGCGAAACGTCGGCGGATTCCGCAAGCTCGTGAAGCGACCTTCCATGTTCGGAGATCAACGCCTTGTTCGCCGAGACGACCGATCTGCCGTTTGCAAGCGAGTGGCGGATGAACTGACCCGCTGCATTCTTGCCGCCGATGAGCTCGACGACGACATCGCAATCGCCTTCTATCAACTCGATCGCATCGTTTCCGATCAGCTCAGGTTCGATGCCGCGTTCGATCGCACGTTCGCGATGAAGATTAACGACGCCCGTGATCTCAAACTTTTGCGGCATCGCACGCAAGCGTTCATAGACGCCGAAACCGACAACTCCGCAGCCGAGAAGTGCGACCTTGAGCGGCCGCCGAAGTTCTTCGGAAAGATCGCTCGCAAATGCGTCTTCAAGGTCACCAACGTGAGTTGCGACGCCGGAACCAAGTGAAGCGATCTCGAAATTGAGCCCGACCTTCTCGGCAAATTCGACGGCTTTGGGCTGGACTAGCTCACCGCCGCGTTCGAGCGTTGTGCTGTAACTGACCGTCGAATATCGACGCGGACGAACGGCGGCGTCAGCAGGATTCGTTTCAAAAAGGCCATCGACATCTTTTACGAGCACGCAGCGGGCATTGAGCGCGTTCGCAAGATAGAGTGCGGTCAGGTCGGTCCCGCCGCGGCCAAGAAGCGTCGTGTCGCCGTCGGCGTTCACACCGACAAAGCCCGAGACGATAACGATCGATCCATCAAGGGCCCGATCGACCGCATCGATGTTCGCACCCGTGATCTCGCCATCGAGCGGTGCGCCTTCGGTAAGGATACCGACCTGGTGCGGTGCGAGTATCTTCGAATTGATACCGGAACGCTTTAGGGCCGATGCAAGCAGGGCCGCGGACACGGCTTCGCCCGTTGCGAGCAAGGTCGCGACGGCGTGATCGTTGCCGTCCGGTCCGTATTTTTCAGTGCGAGCGAGAAGCTCGTCGGTCGTCCCTTCAAAAGCGGAAACGACGGCGAGAACGCGATAGCCTTGCCGCCAATGCCGATAGATCTCGTGCACGGCAAGCGGCAGGTCGGCTTCGCCGCGAAGCACTGAGCCGCCGAATTTCAATACGATCGTCGGTGATTTGGACATAGATTCAGGCTCCTTTTACGAGTTTTTGCGAGAGTGCGCGGTCGAGATCGGCGACGATATCTTCCGGATTCTCAAGGCCGACCGAAAGGCGTACGAGGCCGTCGGTGATGCCCGCTTTTTGACGGGCTTCCGGTGCGACGGAACCGTGCGTCATCGACGCGGGATGAGTGATGAGTGTCTCGGCCGACCCGAGATTCTCGGCGAGCGAACACAGTTTGACGTTGTTCATCAGCGCGATGCCGGAATCGATGCCGCCGTGAAGCTCAAAAGAGAGAAGCGCACCGCCGCCGGATTGCTGGCGACGTGCGAGCTCGTATTGCGGGAAGTCCGGAAGGCCGGGATAGTTCAATCGCTTTACGCGCGGATGCCTGGACAGGAATGCAGCGACCGAAAGTGCGTTCTCCGATTGCTGCCACACGCGAAGCGGCAGCGTCTTAGAGCCTTGCAGCGTGAGCCAGGCATCGAACGGCGCCTGTATCGAGCCGACCGTCTTTCGCGTGAACTTGAACGCTTCATCGAGTGCGGCATCGTTCACGGCAAGTGCACCGCCGATCGTCGCATTGTGGCCGTCGAAGAATTTCGTTGTCGATTCGAGGACGATGTCGGCACCGAGATCGATCGGGCGTTGGAGTGCGGGCGAAAGCAGCGTGTTATCGACGGCGAGCAACGCACCTTTTTCGTGTGCAAGGCGTGCGGCAAGTGCGATGTCCGTGAGCTTTAGCGTCGGGTTTGCCGGAGTTTCGATAAAGACGAGAGAAGCGGGCTTCTGAAGGCTCTCGGTCAGGGCCGCTTCGTCCGAAGTATCGACAAAATCGGCCTCAACGCCGAATTTGCTGAGCGTGTTTTCAAGCAGACGGACCGTTCCGCCATAACAGACGTCGGAGACGACAACGCGGTCGCCTGCCTTCAGGAGCGTCAAGAAAAGGGCGTTCGTTGCGGCAAGTCCGGATGAAAAACAGGTCGCGTGTGCTGCCCCTTCGAGCGTTGCGATGCGGTCCTCAAGGGCCTTGACGGTCGGGTTGCCAGCTCGGCTGTATGTGTAGCCTTTGTCGCTTCCGACGGCATTTTGACGATATGTCGTCGTCTGGTATATCGGCGTCAGGATCGCGCCGGTCGTCGGATCGGGCTCGGTGCCGGAATGGAGCGCAGCGGTCTCGATCTGCGCGTCGGGTGCAACATAAGAATTCAATGGCATTTGCAAGTTCTCCTTTTTGAGATCTTGCGTGGCGACAAAAAGCCGAAGACAGGCGGTCCGAGGAAAAAAATTGCGGAAAAAGGAAGGAAAAAGCCGGGAACCCAAAATGAAAAAAGGATCCGACACCCTTCGAAGAGTGCCAAGGATCCTTTTTCGGAAAATCTCAGGCAGCTCTTTAGCAGTTTTTATCGTGGAGCAAGTTGCCTTAAATCGCCACGCTTGATTTTTCAACGATGCCGAAAGACCTTCTCTCAAGCATCTCTATGGACAATACACGGGCCGATACTCGCCTGTCAAGCCGAAATATCTGACTAAGTCACAGTGTTACAGGTTAGGGCAATGGCGGGAGGGGCTTTAATGGAGCCACCCGTCGGATTTGAACCGACGACCTTTCGATTACGAATCGAATGCTCTACCAACTGAGCTAGGGTGGCTTACTGATACGTCGGAAGACGAGATCTTCCGAACAATGGCCGAACTTCAAAATATACGTAAACACGGGCGGAAGTGTCAAGGTTTCGAGGGCGAATGGCGGTGTTTCCTGCGAAAATACGGATGCCGGGCCGTTGTCCGTCTCGGCTTGCATTTACGGCGGAGAACATGGTAACATCCGACAGAAATGCTAAAACAGGCGTTCTTTGGGGAAAGGATATGAACAAGATCGAGAGAGACCAGGCTTTTAGCTCGCGGCTAAAGAAGTTGTTCGAATTTGCGACGATGTCCGAGGTCGGCAAGCGGCTGAATGTGCCGCACGCGACGGTGAGGAACTATTATCACGGACGTCTGCCCGCACCGGACATCCTGATCAAGATCGCGAATGAGACGGGCGTTTCGCTGACCTGGCTGCTTACGGGCAAGGGCGAGATGTTTGCCGCCGGACACGGCACGAAGAATTACGGCCAGGCGCTCGAGGCCCTGATCAACGAGATAGTTGACCGCCGCATTGCCGAGCTCGAAAAGAACAAACGCCGTTCTACGAACAAGAATATTCCGGCGTTCGACATCGATATCGCGGTCGGACGGTTTAACGACCCGAAACTGATCCTGAACGAATGGTATGAGTTCGACGGCGAGAAACCGCCAAAGGATTTTGGCGTCATTTTCTTCCGCGGCTGGGAAACCTTTACGTCGGAAGAGAAGGTCGAGGCCATTCGCGATGCCAGACGAGTGCTGGATCGGGCGAAAAAGAAGAAATAGCGGAAAAGATCGACCGCTGGATCTGGCAGAAGCAGACGCAAATGCACGATTTTTCGGGCGAAGCGGAAACTTCTGCTATTTTTCTTGACATACTTGTTGCATCAATGATACAGTATTTCAGATGCGGCATTTCGGCCGCGAGGCTCTCACAAAATGCGAACTTTGGAGGAAAAAGGAAGGTCTTTGCGGGTCGGTTGGGGCAAAAGGCCGCTGACCGAGGGTGACTTCGAACGGCTCTGCAGACGCTTTCGCGTGACGGTTACGGAGATGCCGCTCAATTCGGGCGGTTTTTATTACCGCGTAAAGGGCCGCGACCACATCGCGATCGACAGCCGCCTGAGCGGCGTTGCGAAGCTGAAGGTGCAGTTTCACGAGCTTGCACACTTCCTGCTGCACGCACCGGAAGGCGGCGCGACGGCGAATTTCCTTAGGGTCGGGCAAAAAACGCGTGTTGAATACGAGGCGGATGCCTTCGCACTGTGTGCGATCGTCCCGCGACGATGGCTGGAAGAGCGTACGGTCGAGGAGATCCTCGCCGCAGAAGACATTACGCCGGACGTTCTGACCGAGCGGCTCGGTATTTATTTGACCTATGGGATCTAGGACCTTGCGTGTGCTCGATATGCAGCCATCGCCTCGGCGGCTCCGGCGTGAATTATCTCGGGTTTGTGGTATTTCCAGTATGTTTCGAACTCTTCGTCGCTCATTGCCGGGTTGTCGGTGCGGGTCTTTTGCTTCAAAAATTCCTCGGCCCAGGCTCTTTTGTCCGAATCCTGATTCAACGCAGCTCGTGCGCCGTGCATCAAATTGTCGCGTTCCATTTCGATAACGTTCCTCTATGGTAGATTAGTAGAACGTCCAACGGCCTTGCAAGGGCCGAAAGTTCCATTGGGAGACAAGGTTTCAAACGTGCGAAAAACTCTATCCTTCTTTCTTCTTCTAGTGCTGGCCGCAAGTGCGGTAACTGCCCGGGCGCAGGCTGCGGCGGTGCAGCCCGCACCGCAGGCCGCGGAATACACGATCCCGTTCGTTACAAAAACGCTTGCGAACGGCCTCGAGGTCATCGTCTATCCGGATTCGAGCGTGCCGCTTGTAACGGTCGAGCTCGCGGTCCGAAACGGTTCGTTCACGGAACCGCCGGAGTTCAATGGCCTCTCGCACCTTTACGAACATATGTTCTTTAAGCCGAACAACGCGATCGCGATCTATCGCTGCGATCTTTCGAAGACATACGGCAACGATGCATATTTTACGAAGAACAACTGTGCGGAGACCTTGAAGATGAAGGCTCAGGTCGGCGACGTCGCATATCTGAGCGATCTTGATAAGACGGGCATTGTCCGCAACGGCACGACTCAGGAAGAGTACGTAAATTATTACTACACGGCGACGTCAAAGCATTTTGAGACGCTGATGCACGCACTTCGCGATTCGATGCTCTATCCCGTGTTCGATGAGAGCGAGTTTCAGCAGGAGATACAGGTCGTGCTCGGCGAACTCGACCGACAGGAATCTCAACCCGGCTATCATCTGCAGACGACGATGATGGACAAACTCTTTTACAAGTATCCATCGAGAAAGCGGCCCGGCGGAACTCGCGAGACAGTTGCGACCGCAACGACCGACAAGATGCGGACGATACAGAAGCGTTACTATGTGCCGAATAATTCCGCGCTTGTGATCACGGGCGATGTAAAGCCAGAGGATGCGTTCCGGCTCGCGGAAAAGCTCTTCAGCGTGTGGAAAAAAGGTGATGATCCTTTCGTAAAATATCCGCTCGTCGAGCATCCGCCGCTCCCGAAAAGCGAGGCCGCATTCGTCACGCAGGACGTTGACAATGTCTTTATACAGATCGGCTGGCAAGGGCCTTCGATCGGCAAGGACAATGCTTCGACCTATGCTGCGGATGTTTTCTCGGGCATTGTCGGCCAGCCGGATTCACAATTCCAGCGAGCGTTGATCGACAAAGGCCTCGCCGTCTCCGTCGATGTTCACTATTACACTCAGCGGAATGTCGGCCCGATACGCATCACGCTCGTCACCACACCCGCGAAGGCAAAACAGGCCGTCGCAGCTCTTTATCAGGAGATCGCAAAGTTCACCTCACCCGACTACTATTCGGACGCCGAGCTTGCCAACGCAAAGACGGCACTTGAGAGCAGCGATCTTTTTAGCCGCGAAAAGGTGAGCGATTACACGCACAATTTGTCCTTCTGGTGGTCATCGACCGGAACGGATTATTACCGCGATTATTACAAGCATCTTCGTGCGACGAGCCGTGCCGATGTCGATCGATACATCAAGACCTATATCGCAGGCAAACCGCATGTCGGCGTCGCAATGCTGTCGGAAGCGGGCCGCATCGAATCGAAATTGACGGATGGCGACCTCATCGGCAAATAGAAATTTAAGGTTTATGAAAGCATTTCTCGCGCTCTTTTCAATACTTATCGCTCTTGCGGCTTCGGGTGTCGCTCAGACGAATTCGGCCGATCCCGCGATCACGGAATTTGACGTGAACGGCCTCAAGGTCATCTTCAAGAAGCGAACCTCTTCGCCGACGATCTCGGTCGGGCTTTATGTTCGCGGCGGCGTTCGAAACGCGACGCCTGAGACCGCAGGGCTGGAGAATTTTACGCTTCAGGCCGCGATGGAAGGCAGTCGGAATTTTCCGAAGGCCACTCTTCGCCGGGAACTCGCACGAACGGGAAGCTCGATCGGCGGTGCTTCAGGCACGGATTTTGGAGCGATGTCCGTCGTCTCGACAAAAGAGAATTTTCCCGAGATGTGGCGAATGTTCACCGACCTCGTCCTGAATCCAACCTTCAAAAAGGCAGATATTGAACGCATACGGACGGCCCTGCTTTCGGGCCTGGCCGATGCGAATTCTCAGCCCGACAACGCTCTCTCGATGCTCGGCGCAAAGGTGCTGAATGTCGGGCATCCGTACGCGGTTCCGAGCGAGGGCACCGCCGAGACGCTCGCAAAATTCACGCCGGCGGACCTTCAGGCGTATCACAAGCAGATGCTTGCGACATCGCGTTTGCTGCTGGTCGCAGTCGGCGATTACGAACCCGACACTTTCAAACAGATGGTGACGGAGTCTTTCTCGAAGCTCGATCAAGGTAAATATCAGGAGAAGCCGCTCGCTCCGATCGAGTTCAAACAGGCGACGCTCGATATCAGCGAGCGGGCCGTCCCGACGAACTACGTAAAGGGCTATTTTAAGGCGCCGAATCTTGCCGATCCGGATTATTACGCGATGCGTGTCGCGATCTCGATCCTGCAGTCGCGTGTGTACCAGATCGTCCGCGTTCAGCGAAATCTTTCGTACGCGCCGAATGCCGAGATCGATGAGGATGCCGCCAATACCGGCGATATCTATGTGACCGCGGTCGATGCGAACGAGGCCGTGCGGCTGATGCTCGCGATCATCGAAGATATGAAGAATAATCTCGTCGAGAGGGATGAGTTCGAAGGGCTGCCCGGCTATTTCCTGACGACGTACTATCTCGATCAGGAGACCGACATCGCACAGGTTCGCTCGCTCGCAAACTACGAACTTATCGGCGGCGGCTGGCGAAATTCGCTAAAATTTATACCAAGCATCAACGCCGTCACACCCGAAGCCGTCCGCGCCGTTTGTCAGAAGTATATGAAGAACATCCGCTTCGTTGTCGTCGGCGACCCGAAAGCAATCGACCGCAAGATCTTCCTCGCAGAAGGCGAGAAGTAAGCAATTCGACGGATGTCGCTCCTACGGAGTTCGATCGCTCCGTAGGAGCGACATCCCCTGGATAGCCCCTAGCTTCAGCTAGGGGTTACCGTATCCTTCAAAAATAATGGGCTAAAGCCCGTTCTTCTTGGGGAATTCAGTAACCCCTAGCTGAAGCTAGGGGCTAATCAAGAGCTAAAGCTAGGGGCTATTCAAGCAGGCGGCGCTGACAAATATGAGCATCCGAGATTGATGCCCTTGCTAACGTGCGGGCTTGCGGCAACTAAGCCGTCCTGCATTCGTGCATTCGTGGCTATTCACCCCTTTGCGGCCTTTGCGGGAAACTTTGCGTTCTTTGCGGTTTTCTCTTGGGCGTATGAATCCGAACGCTCGAATTGCCACTAGCTTCAGCTAGTGGACAACATGGCTCTTGAAGAGCTTTCGGCTTAAGCCGAAACAATGGGCTAAAGCCCATTATTTTTGGCGGAATCGGTTACCCCTGGCTGAAGCCAGGGGCTATTCAAGGGACGTCGCTCCTACGGAGCTCCAGAAGATGCACCGGAAGATACAATTGTCCAAGGGCTATAAACATTTACGCTCCTACGGAGCGAAACTTTTTTCCTTTGTGCTCTAACGGATGTGCACAAACCGTGCTTTTCAAGAGCCTAAAACTAGCTGTAATATGAGCGGGATGGATATCGACAAAGACCAGCTTTTTACCCGGAGAACGGTATTGACCGCGATGGGCATCGCCCTTTTGGCGGCGATGGTTCTGGCGTCGCAGGGACGCGTTCTTTGGTGTCAGGCCGGCGACTATTTGCCGTGGTCGTTCGACATCTGGTCAACGCACAATTCCCAGCATCTGCTCGACCCATATTCGTTCACGCATATGCTGCACGGCGTCGCTGAATTTTGGATCTTGTTCCTTCTTTTTGGGAAAGTGCCGGTCAGATGGCGGTTTGTGATCGCGGTCGCTATCGAAGCTTGCTGGGAGATCGCTGAAAATTCGACCTTCGTGATCGAGAGGTATCGAGCCGCAACGATCTCGCTGGATTATTTTGGCGATTCAATCCTGAATTCTCTATCCGACATCACATTCTGTGCAACGGGATTCGTGGTCGCGTCAAAGCTGCGTTTTTGGCGTTCGCTGATTCTATTCGCGACGACCGAGACGATCCTCGTCTTGACGATCCATGACAGCCTTTTGATAAATATCCTGATGCTGCTTTACCCGATCGACGCCGTAAAGCATTGGCAAATGGGACTGTAAGAGCCGCGAGAATTATCGTTCGCCGCGGGCTATCTCAACTTCGGTCTGCAGATCGACAGCTAGTTTGCGAACCCCCGGCTGATCGAAAGGTTCGATCCAGCGAAGTGCCGCATCAAGGATGCGAAGCTGGTATTCGCTGTGGTTCGCCGTGCCTGCGACCGAACCAAGTTTGCCGCCATAGTAAGCCGTTCTGGGCGGTCGAACTTTGTCGATCACTTCGGTATCAACGGCGATCATCATCGTCGGTATCCCGGCATTCTCGATCCCGCGGGCGAGCACGCCGGCCGTCTGATGACAGAGCTTTGATGCCGGGATTATGAGCGCGGCCTGAACGTCATACCTGTTAAGCCTTTCCGCCAATTTTGGTGCGGTCTCGTCGGCCACACGCCCGGCATTCGGTATGTGGCTTGAGAGGGACCACCAAACGCTGTTGAGCGAACCGATCACGGTATTCTGCTGATATTCGAGAAGGCGGTCGATCGGGATCTGGCAATTCCTGTCGGCGATGACCGATGCCGGATCATAACCGCTGGCAGCGAATTTAAGATCGCCGGCCTCGATCTCGATCGGGATCTCGCGAAATTCGACATCGCCGTCCTTCGCCGAGGTGTCAAACGGCTCGGTGCCGTCGATGTAGGCTCCGGCGGTCGAAATGAGAGCTAAGTTGAGCATCGGCAAGGCTCTGCGGGCAGGTGTAAAGGGTGAATGAATGTTCGTGACCCACGGATAACGCCGAAAGCCCTCAGCCTCGTCCCAGGCACCAAAACGCTTTTCCCAATCCCACTTATCTTCAATGATGTCCATAACTTAGAACTTAAATTCCTTGTCAATATCAAATGTTGCGAGGTCACCCTTCTTTGCCGAGGCAAAACGACGGTTCGCGATGATAAAAAAAGTCAGCAAAGCAGCGATCATCGCGGCCATCAGCGTCCATTCCGACCAATGATGCAGTTTGTCGAACTGAATTCGCAACGGGTTGTCGCCCGCAAGAGCATCGATCGGGCCTCCTGCCTGCGACCTTATCGTCGCCATCCATTGGCTGATCACAAGCTGGCCGACGAGACACGCCGAGGCTATCACAAGCAGCAAAAGCCTTTCGATCCAAAGCCAGAACGCGTTCGCACGTTTTACGATGAAAGAGGTCGCGATCAGGATGAGCGAAACTGCGGCACCCGCATAATTCAGGATCGCAAGCGAACGGCCCACGACAGCACCGGCAAGTTCGCGGTCGGGCACAACAGAGAACGCTGTCTGAGCAACGCCGATGAAGAAAATGGCGCCGCCGAACCATATCGCGAGCAGAAGGAGCCTGATATCCGAGAAGAATTTCATCGCAAAACGCTATACAGCAGCCTAAATCGATAATTATGTAGCCTTTCGCAGGAAACGGCAATCGCGTGACCTACTTTCGCCTTTTAAGGGCCTGCAGCACCGCCCGAAATGCGAACCTTGGATTGAGTATCAAATATCGTTTCCAAAGCCTTCTGGGCTCTTGAGTAAGCCGGAAAAGCCATTCCAGCCCAAGCCGTCCGATCCACGGCGGACATTCAGCGACATTGCCCGCAAAAAAGTCGAAAGACGCACCGACGCCGAGCGTCACTGCCTTGAGGTGATCGCGATGCGCGTTCATCCAACGCTCCTGTTTCGGGCAGCCGAGTCCGACGAAAAGGAAGTCCGGGGCTTTTGAGGCGATATCTGCCGTGATCTCTACATCTTCCGCATCGGACAATGGCCGAAACGGCGGAGAATAGGCGTACGCGATCGTGAGATCCGGAAAGTCGCGTTCGGCCCGTGCCTTTATCGCCTCGATCACCTCTTCCTTTGCACCGTAAAACCCGACCGAAAGGCCATTCTCTTCAGCATATCGACAAAGTCCGATCATCAGATCGTTCGCGCGCACGCGGTTGGCATCGCGTCGGCCCTCGATCTTCTGCATCCAGACGAGCGGCATTCCGTCGGGAACGATAATGTCGGCGGCATTCACCTTTTCGGCATATTCGGCACTGTCGAATGCCTCCATCACCATGTGTACCGTTGAAAAGCACACATAGCCGCCGCCTTGCCTTCGCAGAACATCGATCCGCTCGATAAGGTCGTCAAACTCGACGACATCAACGTCGAGGCTTACCACGCGTACTTTTTTTGAAAGGTCGCTCATTTGTTCAGCGCTTTTCTGTAGATCTCATCAAGTCGTGCAAGGTATTGATCGAACGAATAGCCTTTCACGATCGTCTCTCTTGCGGCTTTTCGCATCGCGGAAAGGTCGCGGCTTTCATCGAGCAGAAATGCGAGCCGCTCGACGATCTCGTTCTTGTTGTCGATATCGACGACAAAGCCGGCAACTCCTTCCTCGACCGCGGCAGCTATCGCATCATTACGGCGAACGACCGGCACGCATCCGGCCGCCATCGCTTCGAGAAGCGCGATCGGCAGGCCTTCGTGGTCAGAAGGAAGCAGAAAGATATCATTAGCCGCGAGTGCCTGCCATTTGGTGTTGCCGTCCGCCACACCGCAGAATTCGAACCTTTCGCCGCAAACCGCCCGCATCTCCTTGAGAAAACTCTCAGCGTCCGGCCCCGCACCATAAGCATTGAATCTAAACGGGATATCGCGTTCGATCAGGCCGCGGCACGCCTCGACGATGCGGTCGAGGCCTTTTTCGCGATTGAGCCGGCCGAAATAGATGATCGATCGCGGAGAACTCTCGGGCACACGTTCGACAGCTTCGTTCATCGGGACGGCATTCGCCAGCACCTCTGCATCTTCTCGGCCGTGCCGCTCGGCAAGAACGCTCTTCTCCTGCTCGCTCAAAACAATTATCTCAGCGGCGTTCTTGACCATCGCTGCGGCACATCGACGCAGCAGCGGTCCGGGCTCGTCTTTGAGAAAGAACGGCCCGCCGTGAATGTGCACGACGATCGGTACGCCCTTCCCCGCGGCGGCTCGGACAAGCACCGCATCTCGCAGCATCGCAAGCCGCGAGAACGACGTGTTCAGATGAATAACGTCGGGCCGTTCGCGATCGATCGTTTCGCGAAGATCGAGCACCATTTTCGGCTGTGATGCAATCCATTTTGCACTCTTTCGCGCACCGTCGCGGCGTCCTGCTCGAAAGTGCACATATTCATTCGCCGACAGCCTGATGATGTTCGCAACGAGCGTCGAAATGCCGCTAACGTTGTCTTTTTCCCGTAGGCTTGGTGCGGTAATTAGCACTTTCATCTTACAATCGAGTGAACGTATCTTGCCGATACGGGCAAGCGCGAAAAATGGCGACCGAGATCACGACAGCCGACAGAACTATTTCTGCAGAGGACCTCGCGGTTATGCCGCGTTGGGTGATGCCGCTTGTCCGCGTTTGCATTATCGCCGTCGATGCTTCGCTTGCCGCTGTCGGGTTTATTTTTGCCTTTTGGCTTCGCGAAGGCAAAAGCGCGTTTGCCGATGGGCCCGCAGTTTGGGACGAAAGCTTCCTGCCGTACGTCGGTATTCTTGCGTTCGCGATACCATGCCGCATTGTAACTCTTGGCATCGCAGGAGTTTACAGGTTTGACGGAGCGTTCGAATACTCACGCGAAATCGCACGCGTCTTTGGTGCGACGGTCATCTCAACACTGCTGATGATCGCGTGGGCATTTATGTTTCGCGGCGGCTATCTATACCGCGATTTTTCATATTCACGCGGTGTCTTCGCACTCGATCTTCTTTGCACGCTTGTGCTCCTTTTTGCCTTTCACCTTGCTGTCAGAGCGGCACAATCTGCGGCTCGCGACCGCGGCATCAACCTCATTCCTACGATAATCGTCGGGAGTAATTCCGAAGCAGAACAGACGATCTCCGAGCTCGGCTCGCGGCGTCATCTCGGCTATCGCGTGGTCGGCTATGTCGCCGATGAGGCCGGCAAAACTTCCGAGACCGCCAAGCTCGGCAATGTCAGCGAACTCGCCGATGTTATCCGTCGGTTCGACATCAAAGAGGTGATCATCACCGACAATTCACTCGCCGGGGAACGCCTTTTCGAGGCGATGATGGCGTTGGGGAGAAAGCGCCGAGTTGAATTTCGCTTCGCACCGACGCTGTTTGATCTGCTTCCGCAAAAGACGAGCGTTGACCGCATTGGCGTCCTGCCGATGGTGCGGCTTTTTCGCTCGCCTTTGTCGGATGGACAGCGTTTTCTAAAACGCGTGTCCGACATCATCATCGCAGTGATAGCGGCCGCGGTAACTTCGCCGATCTGGATCATCGCGGCAATTGCAGTGAAATTCGATTCGCCGGGTAAGGTCTTCTTCCGACAGGAACGCGTCGGGATGGATGGCCGCGTTTTTCTTTGCTTCAAATTTCGCACGATGCGCGCCGATGCTGACGAAAGCGTGCATCGAGCCGCCTACGAACAGAACATCGCCGGCAGGTCCGACGCAAATTCCGGCGACGAAGAAAAACCCGTCTTCGGCAAGGTAAAAGACGACCCAAGGATCACGCGTGTTGGCCGTTTGCTTCGACGCACAAGCATCGACGAGCTGCCGCAGCTCTTGAATGTGCTTCGGGGCGAAATGAGCATTGTCGGCCCACGTCCGCCGATCCCATACGAGGTCGAAGCCTATGAGGTCTGGCAGCGAAAACGCCTCGATATGAAGCCCGGAATGACCGGCCTTTGGCAAGTCTCCGGGCGGAGCAGGCTGACCTTCGAAGAGATGGTCCGCGTCGATCTTTATTACATCGAGAATTGGTCGCTGCTGCTCGATGCAAAGATCCTCGCTCTCACGATACCCGCAGTTCTAAGAGGCGACGGCGCCCGATGAATATTGCTGAGGCTCTTAAAACTGCCGCCGAAAAGCTGGATGCCGCCGGTCTCAAAGAACCGTTGAAAGACGCTCGTCTCCTGTTGTCATTTGTTATCGAACGCCCAAAAGAGTTTCTCTTTGCACATCCTGAATACGAACTAACACCCGCTGAAATAACGTCGTTTGACGATGCGATCAGCCGCCGCGTGCGATGTGAGCCTGTTCAATACATCATCGGCAAGACGGAGTTCTACGGACTTGAATTCACTGTCTCACCGGCTGTCCTGATACCGCGTCCGGAGACCGAGATACTTGTCGAGAACGCGGTGAATATTCTCAAACAAAACGCAGCGGCACGCTTTTGCGAGATCGGCGTCGGTTCGGGCTGCATTAGCGTATCGATGCTCAAGGATCTGCCGACCGCGTCCGCGATAGCCGTCGATCGCTCGCCGGAAGCAATTGAGGTCGCCCGCATAAATGCTGAAAGGCACGGCGTGCTCGAACGGCTCGACCTAAGGCTCTCAAATGTTTTTGATTTGGTTGCGGAGGAAGGTTTTGATGCCATCGTCTCGAATCCGCCCTACATTTCGCTCGCAGAGACCGCAGACCTCGACCGCGAAGTTCGCGATTTCGAACCCAAATTCGCGTTGACCGACGGTGCGGACGGCCTAAGCATCATCCGAACGATCATTACTGATTCCTACCACAAACTTCTGCCGGGCGGTGTTCTATTAATGGAGATCGGCTATGGCCAAACGGAAAGTGTTCGAACGCTTCTCTCCCCTGAAAAGTGGCTCGATTTGCGGTTTATTGCCGATCTTCAGAACATTCCCCGCGTTTTGCAGGCTTTTCGCCGGTAAGAGGCGTCAAAATCTTGCTTTCAAAATCCTTTGGGAGTAAGATGTGGGTGTTTTGAGACAGTTGCGTTGAAATCTCATTCAGCGCATCGTGCAGTCGGCAGCGACGGGCACGCCGGAAGCGTCCGGTCTGTTCACCACTGACTATTAACTCGGAGGTGACTTTATAAATGGGTTCTCTTAACGGCATTTTGGCAGTCCTTGCCGCGATAGTGGGTGTTTTCTCGATCTATAAGTATATGGCCAGCGCCGATAACAAGATCTGGATCGTTATCGGAGTTATCGCTATCATCGCCTTTCTGGCGTTGGGCGCGATGTTTATGTCCGGCCGAATGAATAAGACCGATGATATCCATATCACGGAATAGGCTCGACGAGTATTAGCTCCTTTTTCGTTTTTGTTCGGTAGTCTCTGAATTTCTTTGAGCCCGGCATGGCAGGCGAACTATTGCCTTTCGAACCGGGCTTTCTTGTTGTTCGAAATGTTGACAAAAATGTAATGTTTTACCATACTTGAGTTTGAGCCCTTTTACGCGAGAAGCCGAAAAACACTAGGAATGCCGAAGATCTCAGACATACAGGAAACCCCGAACCCGAACGCCGTTAAGTTTATTCTGCGCGAACCGATCAGCTATGGCACGTCGCATTCATTCCCGAATGCCGAATCCGCGGTTGACGATAAGTTCGCAAAATCTATCTTTGACGTCGGAAATGTCGTGTCCGTCTTTTATATGGACAAGATGGTCACGGTCGAGAAAACAGATGATTCGGAATGGGACGAAGTTCTGCCGGAGATGGCGGTGCCGATCCGTGCGGCCGAGGCCGTTGCGATAAAGCCGTTAAATGGAAACGGCAACGGGCATTCTGCAAATTCGGTCGGCGGTGCGATCGCAGCCGCGGCAAGTGCCGAAGACCCGAAACTTCGCGAGATCCAGGCTCTTCTGGATGAAAAGATCCTGCCGTACCTTGCCGGAGACGGCGGCTGGCTGGAGATCATTGAGCTCAACGGAAGCGAACTAAAGATCCGTTATCAGGGCTCCTGCGGCAGCTGTCCGAGCTCTATCAGCGGCACGCTTGCCGCGATCGAGAATATGCTGCGCGAAGACATCGACCCCGACATCGAGGTCATCGCGATCTGATGGCTTTTTTGCGTACTCGGCCAAAAGTGCGATATTATATTTGTTTGACTTGAATTAGGAGACGAACAAGCCGTGATCGAAGAGCTGGATAAGTTAATAGAGTTGCAGGAGACGGATACAAACCTTCGTCGACTGAAGAAAATCATAGAGACCGCAGAAGCAAGGCGTGCAGAGATCGAACAAGAGTTTGAACAGCACGCCTTTTCTATACGCGAAATTCAGAATCGCCGTGATGCGATCAATGAAAAACGTGCCGGTCACGAACGCGAGATCGCCGAGAACAAGACCTATCTCGAACGTGCGGAAAGGAACTTAAAGCACGCCCAGAACCAGAAGGAATACGAGACGGCAATGCGGGAGATCGATGCTCTTCAGAGATCGGTCGGCCAGGCGGAAACATCGATAGTCGAGCTCCTTGAGCAGAGCGAGGCGGTCGAGAAAGAACTTGCCGAGCGTGCGGATGAGATCTCGAGTCTTGATGGCCGACGCGCGACCGCGCTGAGCGAATTCGACACCGCCCTCGAAGGCGATAAGAAGGAGTTCGAAACGGAAACTACGCATCGGGCCGCGGCGTTCGCAACGCTTCCGGAACGTCTGGCGGCAGTTTACGATCGGCTGGCACAACGCAGCCGAGACGGCCTGGCGGTCGCAGAGGTCATAAATGGTTCATGCAACGCATGCCATATTTCGCTCAGGCCGCAGGTACAGGTCGAGGTGAGACGCGGTACGGATATTATGACCTGTGAGAACTGTTCCCGGATACTCTTTGTTCGTGCCGTAAGCAGCGAAGCGGTCGCTTGAGGTCATTTGCTCCACTCGTCAGAGACGGAGAGATCGACCTTAACAGGAACATCTTTTAGAAATTCACGGCCCGCCTTGAGCATCGAGTTTTCGAGCTTGCGGGCCGTTTCTTCTGCTTCTGAAGCATCAGCCTCAACAAGGATCTCATCGTGCACGATGTTCACGAGCCTCGCAGACGTCCCGCGAATGTCGTCGTGCAGCAACCTGAGAGCGCGTTTGAGGATGTCGGCCGATGTGCCCTGAATCGGCATATTCTTCGCATAACGCTGGGCGGCACCAACCTCCGCACGATCGTTCTCATTGAATCTCATACGAGCGATCCGTCCTGAAAGCGTTCGTGCCGTTCGGTCGTTCAACACAGCTTTCGCCTGCATTCGGAGCCAATCATCCATTCGCGGGTACGTGGCAAAGTACCGCCGCAAAGTATCCTCGGCCTGCGATTCGGAAAGGCCCGTCATTTTCGCAAATCTTTGCACGCCGATCCCGTAAACGACCCCGAAATTCAAACGCTTTGCGAACGATCGCTGATCCGGCGTAACGGCATCGGCGGCGATCCCGAATATCTGTGCTGCGGTCGCCGCATGAAAATCCGCTCCGGACTGAAAAGCGTCGATGAACGCCTTGTCCTTTGAGATGTCGGCAAGGATACGCAGTTCGATCTGTGAATAATCGGCGATGACAAGCTTCCTGCCCGCAGGAGCCATAAAACAGCGTCGATATTCCGTCTCATGCGGGATCTGCTGAAGGTTCGGGTTCGAGCAGGAAAAACGCCCTGTCGGTGCCCCGATCTGTCGAAAATCTGCGTGAATGCGCCCGGTCGCAGGTTCAATATACCCGAGGATATTCTCACCAAAGCTCTGACTGGCCTTCGCAACCTGCCGATACTCAAGCAGCTTCGCAACGACCGGATATTCATCGGCAAGCGGCAGGAGAGCACCCGCTCGCGTCGTCCCTTCGACGGGCACGCCAAGATTCTGCAACGCGCTCGTAACCTGGTCGATAGAATCCAGATTGATCTCCGGCCGCCCGAATAACGAGGCTTGTGCGACTCCGGCAGCAAGCATTCCCTGAAGTTCTTCTGCTGCCGAAGCAAGTTTCTTCGAAACGACGGCAAGCTGATCTCGCCAGCGAGTTTCATCGAGATAGATCCCGTTCAGCTCCATCTGCGCGATCGGCAGCACACATTCGTTCTCGAGCTTTAGTACTTGTTCGAGGCCATCGGCGATGATCCGTTCGTGCAGTCGCTCGCGCACTTCTGGCATTATTGCAGCGTCTTTTGCGGCATATTCGACCTGTGAAGCAGAGAGTTCTGCTGCACTCCAATCGCTGACCTGCTCGGTCTTATCGAGCGTTCTGCCCAAAAAGTACTGAACGACATCCGCCAATCCGTGCCGTCGATCTCCGTCGGCCGAGCCGACAAGCACGCTCGCAAGGTACGTGTCGTAGATGTTCTCCGTATCACAACCAAGATGATGGCGAACCCATTTTGTATCGAATTTTGCGTTGTGGGCGATCTTTGTCTGCTTCTTCGAAGATAGAAGGTCGCGCAGCGGCTTTAATGCTTTTGTCGTTTTGAGTTCGTCACCCTTGCCGAACGCACGAACGTCAACGACCTTCGTTTCGCGGCCGTTTGAGAGCTGCACAAGCCGAAGTTCGCCCTTATATGGATCAAGGTCGGTCGTCTCAACGTCAAAACCGATGAATTCTTCGGCTGCGAGGTCCGAGCAGGCCTTTTCAAGCGATGCTGCGTCGCTTACAAGTTGAAAATACAGTTCCATAAAACGGGTTCGTGACTAGATTGTATCCGCAACACGGAGAGCACTCAAAAGGCAGAGGTTCCTCTGAAAACTTTTTACACAATTCCTAACTTTTGTTCTGTCAAGGTTTACTTTCTCAAAATCCTTTAGATATACTTATTTGCAGGTTTGCCCCGTGAAGGAAACGGGATCGTAAGACAAACGGTTGAAAAGGATCTTTAACGCTGAAAAGGCGAAAAACGGATTTGCCGGGTTTTGAGCACGATCGGAAGTAAGATATGTGCTCCCTGGCTTGAGAACGGCTTTGTGATTTTGCTAGCCGCAAATTTGAAGGAATTTCCCTCATAGAAGAAATACGGATCGTATTTTGAATATTCGGAATCTACCTCTACCTCAATAATCCTGAAGCTCGAATTCCAGCGAAGAAAGCGATCATTTTTGTGTGATCTTAGGGAAACGTGTGTCGGCCAAAGCGGTTCGACAGCACTCCCAAAAACAACGACCGTACCTGCCTCTCAGATCGTAAGTTCTCCAAACCTGGGCCAAACCTCATTTTAGAATTTTTGCGGTAATCTACCGCCACAATATGTCAAAGGAAATGATAGTGAGCGTCAACGGACGCGAAAAGAAGATAGCCATTCTCGACAACGGCAAGGTCACGGAGTTCTACATCGAACGCGGCCAGGAGAACGAAGGC
Organism: Acidobacteriota bacterium; assembly: GCA_019639195.1. GTDB lineage: Bacteria > Acidobacteriota > Blastocatellia > Pyrinomonadales > Pyrinomonadaceae > OLB17. The sequence continues at coordinate 1,052,003 of JAHBSI010000001.1, forward strand.
GTCGTTGGGAATGTGTACAAAGGCCGCGTGATGCGCGTCCTGCCCGGAATGCAGTCGGCATTCGTTGATATCGGACTCGAGCGCGATGCGTTCTTGTATGTCTCGGACTTCTTCGATGAAGAAGAAGAGATCGAGAAGATCGTCCTCGAGAAGGGCAAGAAAGGTTCGCACGAGGATGCAAAACGCGAAGCGAATGAACGCATCGACCGCAGCCGCATCGAACGTGAGAAGCAAATGGAATCCGCTCAGGAGTTGAGCGAGCCGATGGCTGAGAGCACCGAGACCTCAGATGAGCCAGCCGAAAAGCCGTCCGGCAGGCAGGACAGACAGAAACGGTCCCGAGGCCGAAAAGAAAAAGATAGGAAGGACGAGGCCAGTTCGGTCGCAGAACCGATCGAGATCGAGTTCGATACGAACGGCTTCGAGCGCATCGCCGACGACGACGAAGGTGATACGGGCGACGCATTCAAGGATGCATACCTTCAGGAAGCTATCGTTGCACGTGTGCGCGCGGTCGAGTTTGACGAAGGTGAGAGCACCGGCGTCGCCGAGGTCGGGTCGCTGCTCGCGGATGTCTCGGACGCAGGCGGTTTCGAGCGAATCGCCGATGAGGATGAAGCTCCCGCTGAAGAAAAACCAAAGAAGGGACGCCGAACAAAGGCCGCTGCCGAAAAGAAACCGGCAAAGGCAAAGGCCGCCAAAGAGAAGGCTCCTAAAAAGGCATCGACCCGCGGCAAGAAAAAGGCGGCGGCGGAAGACCCCGAAGCCGAGTCTGCTGCGGCCGATGAACCGCTTGCCGACGCAGAGGCGTTTGAACGCGTTGCTGATGACACGGCATTGATGGCCGTCCGGAGAGGCGGAAGAGGCCGTCGTCGCGGCGGAAAAGGCAAAAAGGGTGCGACAGGAACCGAGCCCCTTGACGGCGAAGGCGGCGGCGAGGCGATCGACGACGGCGATATCCACGATACTGACTCGATCGAGATCGTTGCAGATAGCGAAAAAGTTTCTGAACCCGTGGCCGACGAAAGCTCTTCGACCGATGAAGCAGCTGCTTCAGAAGACAGCACTGAAAAGAGCGGTGACCTGCCTCAAGGCCGAGAGCGAAGAGGTCGTCGAGGTCGCGGCGGACGCAATCGCGAAGAATCTGAAGATACGGAAAGGTCCGAGAAGGCGGATAAGCCCGATAAGAAAGAAAAGGCCGAGCGTTCTGATTCCCGCAGCAGGAACGATCGCGGACGCAGCGGACGCGACCGCGGACCGCAGCCGACGATCAGTGATCTTCTTCGCGAAGGCCAGGAAATACTTGTCCAGATCGCAAAAGAGCCGATCGCCAAAAAGGGTGCGCGTATCACTTCGCACATCGCTCTTCCGGGACGTTATCTCGTTTATATGCCGACGATCGAGCATCTCGGCGTTTCGCGAAAGATCGAATCTTCGAGCGAACGCGGCCGCCTGCGGACCTTGATCCAGAAGATCCGTCAGGACGACGCGATCCGCTCCGGCGGATTCATTGTTCGAACGGCGGGCATCGGCATCTCGGAAGAAGACCTCAGGAACGACGCCATCTATCTTGCACGCACATGGCAGGACGCCAAAAAGACTTCCGAAAAACGCAAGTCGCCCGCACTCATTCATCAGGACCTCGATCTCGTTCAGCGTCTGCTTCGCGACCAACTCTCGGATGACTTCACGGCGATCCGCGTTGACAGCGAGGAAGAATATCTTCGTACGGTCGAATTCATGAACCGTATGGCACCGCGTATGGTCAATCGCGTAAAGCTTTACACACGCGATGAACCGATCCTCGACGCATACGGCGTTCAGGAAGAGATCGAGAAGGCTCTAAAGCCCCGCGTTTGGCTCAAATCAGGCGGTTACCTTGTCATCAATCAGACCGAAGCTCTGGTCGCCATCGATGTCAATACGGGTAAATTCGTCGGCAAAGGCAACGCACGCCTCGAAGACACGATCACGAAGACCAACCTCGAAGCGGTCGATGAGATCGCTCGTCAGATACGGCTTCGCGACCTCGGCGGCATCATCGTACTCGATCTTATCGATATGGAGGATCGCCGCAACCGTCACAAGGTCTCGCAGGCTCTGCAGGACGCCCTTTCGCACGACAAATCGCCCACAAAGGTGCTTTCGTTCAACGATTTCGGGCTGATCATTATGACCCGCAAGCGTGTGAAACAGTCGCTCGAAAGGACGATGTGTGCTCCTTGTGAGTATTGTGAAGGCGCCGGTTGGGTCAAATCGCCGCAGACCGTTTGCTACGAGATACTCGGCGAGGCACGCAGGCTGGCACGCACGGTCGATGACATTCGGCACACGACGCTTCGCGTTCATCCGGAGGTCGCAACCGCCCTTCGTAACTCCGAACGGCAGGTTATGGAAGAGATCGAAGCCCATCTTGGCACCGTCGATCTCTCATCCGACAAGACCGTCCACCAGGCGCAATTCGACTTCGCATTCGTTTAGGCACGAATGATCCGTTTGTTTCGTACCAGGTCAGGGCAGAGTTATGTAATAGGCCGCCCAATGCCCTGACCGGTTGCTACTAAACAGGATCGTCTTGCCGTCAAGAGAGAATATTGGGTTAGTGTCTTCGGAGGCGTCGCGCGTAAGTCTAATAACGCCGCTGCCGTCAATATTCGCAAGATAGATCTCGCTATTGCTATTGCCGTTGCCGCTTACAAAAGCGATATGTTTACTGTCGGGCGAAATGGTCGGCAGAACATCATAGCGGCGACGGAAGGTCAGGCGTTGTTCGTCGGTGCCGGTCTCGGCGTTGATGGAAAATAGCTCGAAATTGCCGATCTTGCCGCCGATCTTGTCATCGCTGAAGAAGATACGACTGCCGTCGGGGCTGAATTTTGGGTCAGTAGCAAAGCTGTTGGCGAAGTACAACTGTCTTTGCTCGGTACCGTCCGAGTTCATTATGAATAGGCCGTTCGCCGCCCGGTTATCTCCGCGGTTACTGGCAAATACGAGCCGCCGGCCATCCGGCGACCACGCAGGCGCCGCATCCGCATTAGGATGATTCGAAATATTAGTCGGCTCACCGCCGATCGCTACAGTAAATACCTCTGAATTCCCCTCGATCCTAGCCGCAAATGCAAGATTCGAACCGTCCGGCGAAATGTTTGGTGCCTGAAGGATATTCGTTGAGGCAATATTTACCTCCTTGTGTCCGGATGAGTCGAGTGTCCAGAATTCAACATTCTCGGCCTGCATTTGAATAGCTGCAACGTATGCATCCTTGCCGGGAATCGGTATGATGCTCCGCATTTGATCAGAATTCTCTGGAAACAGCGGCCTCGGCTCGAACGGCTCAATGTTCATCACATAAACATTGTCTGTACCGGACGCATCGCTCAACAGCAGGATCTTTGTACCGTCGCGGGACCAGGCCGCGTTGCCAACGCTCTCATTGCTATCGAGATCAACAATTTGACGGACACCGGTGCCATCGGCGTTCATGATAAAAATATCGCGATCATCCTTATCACGAGCTGAGCTAAACAGTATTTGGGTCCCGTCAGGAGAATAGCTTGGAAAGGCGTCGTGAGCCGGATCATCGGTCAGACGACGGATCTCACCGGTCGTTAGGTCTTTGGAATAGATCTCCAGATTTCCATCTCGGTCACTCACAAATAGGATCGATCCTTCATCTGGAGCAAAAGACGGGTCGCCATCGAAGAAAGGGCTGTCAACGATCGCGTCGATGGAACCCGTTTCGAGATCGTAAACATAGATATTTGAATCTACCCCACCATCCATGCGTTTGACACCGTTTTGGAAAAGGAAGCGTTTGCCGCCGGCAGACCACTGGCAGTTTCCAAACGTGAACGGCAATTTGACCTCGCCGCTGCCGTCGGCATTCGCGAGATACGCAGTTTTTGTGTCGCCTTGCTTATAAAACATTACCTTCGTACCGTCCGGCGCCCAAAAGCCGATGCTGAGATTCGCAATCGACTCATCGCGGCGCACATCCGAGCCGTCAGCATTCATTGCGTAAGAAGCATCGCGAAAAAATCTGACGCGGCCGTCAGTTGTGAATGTCGGATTCCGTTCATCGAGCTCAGACGTCGTTAACCGTATGAGTACGTTCTTGGCCGTTGGATCGCTCACCTGCCGGGAGAGCCTCAGCCAGCCGAATGCCGCGATGGCAATACAGGCAGTCAGCAGCAAAAGTATCAACGCAACCGTCTTGGGCCGAGGATGTCCGGTGGCGAAAGATCGTTTCTTGACCGGCGACCGTTGTTCAGGTTCGAGAATTGATGTCTGCGGCAAGAATCGGTAGCCGACCGAAGGAACTGTCTCAATAAAATCTGTGCCGCTTATCTGAACGCCCAGGTGTTTTCTGAGCGTCGAGATCGTCCGGTTGATATTGCCTTCTTCAACGGTTCTTCCGGCCCAAACGGTGCTGAGCAAGTCGTCCTTTGTCACGACCTGGCCGGAGTTTTTGACGAGCATCTCGAGCAGATCAAAAACACGCGGCGTCAAATGGACTATCTCGTCATCGTCCATCAACAACCGCTGATTAGGCCACAGCTTGAAGCGGTCGAACGAAAATCCATTGCTCTGCTGCCCGTTTTCCGTCATTTTCGGAACTTTTCGGAACTTTTCCCGCGATTTACAGGATTTGTTTATAAAGCGACCCCTATTATAAACGCAACATTTGCGGCATTCAATCAATAATTACGGAGATTTTAGCCTCGATTTAGAGGGATCACTTATAAAGGTGGATGCTCGACAGAAATTTTCCACCAACGGCGAAACGAAAATGAAATTAGGCAGAAATCTTATGAAAAGTGTTTTTTTGAGTTTGATGGTCTTGGCAATTTTGGTTTTGTCGTTCAACACGGCACGGGCGGCGACGTATACGGTTACGAAGACTGCCGATACGGATGACGGCGTTTGCGATGCCGACTGCTCTTTGCGAGAAGCGCTTAGCGCCGTCAACGGCAACAGATCGGGGGGCATTACACACCGCATTGAGTTTTCGTCGCTTTTCGACACGCCGCAGACGATCGCGACTTCTCCGCAACTTTTTCTGGACTACAATACGAAAGTCGAAATCATCGGTAGGGGCAATCAAAATCTGACTATAACTACAGTGGATCAAAATGGCGCCTTTCAGATAAATTCCACATATTGCCGGATCTACAACATCAAATTTAAAGACTGCCAAAACGAACTCGACGGCGGAGCGATGTTCGGCTCCGACGGTGAAGATTTAATAATCGAGCGATGTCTATTTGAAAACAACAATACCGGAAAGTCGGGCGGAGCGTTATATTTCACGTCATTTAGTAATCTAATCGTCAAAGATTCAACGTTTCGCAATAACATCGCTAACGCTAGTGTTGGTGGAGGCGGTGGTGCGATCTTCGCCGGAAACTATGATCAGACCATCATCAACTCCACATTTTCGAGAAATCAAAACTCAAGCGGCAACGGCTCAGCAATTGTTTTCGACGGTGGTTCGGCTACTACGAGCAGCATCACAAACTCGACTTTGTCGGGCAACACGGCGGCCAACGGCTCGACGATCTTCAATTGGTCCGGCACGCTGATGATGACGAATATCACGATCGCCGGAAATAGCGGAACAGCCGCGGCGATTGATTCAAATGTCTTGCCTCTTGCTCAAGCCAGCATCAATAATTCGATCATTGCGCTAAATACGGGCGGCAATGTCGGCAACGTAACCTTAAACGCACCTAATCTGAGCGGCGGAAATCCGATGCTCGGCCCGCTCGCGTTCAACGGCGGCGAGACCGAAACTTGCGCTCTGCTTGCCGGAAGTCCGGCGATTGACGCGGGGAGTTCGACTTTGACCGTTGATCAACGCGGCGCGGTTCGTCCGATAGGCACGACGCCCGACCTCGGCGCGTTTGAAACCGGCACGGCAATAACTTCTGCCACTACGCCGACCGGCTCGAACGTCAACACTCCACTTGGTTCGGTTTCGCTGACATTTTTGGACGTAACGACTGCCGGAACGACGACGCAAATTCCGATTTTGCCGTCAGGAACTCCGCCGGGCGGCTATTCGTTCGGCACGGGTTTTCCGGCGTTTCAACTTTCGACAACCGCCGTTTACACGCCGCCGATCACGATCTGCATGCAGGTTCCGATGAGCGTTCCACTTGCAACTTTCAACGCGCTCGAAATTCTTCATTTTGAAAACGGCGCATGGATACCGCTTTCGCCAACTGGTCGTAGCGTTGCAACTTATACGGTCTGCTCGATAACGAACACGCTTTCGCCGTTTGCAGTTGCCGAGAATCTTTCTCCAACCACGGCCAATATTTCAATTTCCGGCAGGGTCTTAACCCGCGACGGAAGAGGTTTGAGCAACGCGATCGTCTATCTTACCGACGCTTCCGACGGAATGCGAATCGCCCGCACAGGCAGTTTTGGCTATTATCGCTTTGACGAAGTCACAGCCGGACAGACCATCGTTATGGGAGTTCGCGCAAAGAATCACCAATTTCAGCCGCGATCGATCTCAGTTAACGAAGATCTGACGGAAGTGAATTTTGTGCCATTGGGAGAAGAAAAGCATAAGTGACGATCTAGTGAGGGTAAAGTAATGAGAAAAGAAAAATTAATGAGATGTCCGGTCATTCACCTGGTCCTGTTGGCGTTTGTCTTCACAGGAATTACGAGTGCGCAGACCTACGATTCGAGCTCGGGCGGCTACAACACGGGCTACGGCACTGTGTACGGGTCCTTTGGTCTTGCGATGGCAACGCAGAACATTTACAACTCGATGCAAATGAACATGCAGCGAACCATGATGCGCTCCGCGATGATCAAAAAGTGGGGCCGTGTCGCGGTCGAGAAAGCAGAAGCAAATACCCGTAGCGGAAAGACGTCGACTCGAGCCTCGGACGCGTCCGGACCGGTCGTCACACAAGTACCGCCGATACCGAAGAACTACGGGACCTTCCGTCCTGACGCTACGGTCAATACAGGTAAAACCATCGCCGATGCACTCGGCGACAGCCCCGAAGAGAAGCAGCTCTACATCAAGATCTACACCGCGACAAAAGAGGCTTACGAAAAGGAAGCGGCGGCAAAGGGCTGGAAGAACAGTATCGCAGGAGCATTCACGTTCTTCATCGTCAGCAACGCGACCGTATTTCAGGATGCCACGGAAGAACCGAACGCCGAGATGCTCGATGCTCTCTATCAGGCGATCAACCAGTCGATCGATGAGGTTCCGGAGTTCGGCAAAATGGCGAATCGCGACAAGCAAAGCCTCTATAACACCCTGATCGCATTCGCCGGAATACCGCTCGCAACCTATGCTGAGGGAAAGCAGAATGGCGACGAATCTACCGTTAAGATTGCCAGCCAGCTCGCCGGCCAATTGATAAAGCTTGTGCTAAAGATCGACGCCGACAGGATCAAGATCAGCGGAGGAATGATAACGATCTCGTGACAACTTGTTTGAAATGGAGATTGAAGGAAGCGGTCTGTCCGGCGGCCCCGACCGCAGGCATCTGTAAGGCGGAGCCAACCCACTAGAGTTTCAGGTCTTTCTTCAGGTCTTTTGGATTTCCCGGCTTGGCAAATACCGAGTCGGGAATTGTTTTGTTGAATTCGATGGATTCGTAATTGATGCGGGAGGCATGGTCGCCGTTCTCGAAACGGTCGATGACGAGAGGCGATCTAATTCCGCCAAAATCAACGAATTGGGCGTAATGATCCTCTTCCTTTACCTCGTCGCCGGAAACGGCCACGCGCGTATAGATGGCCTTCTGCGGCAGGTGATCATCCGCGGAGAATTCGAACTCCACGCTAAAGCCGTCCTTGTACACGAGCTTTACGACCTCATTTCGTCGCCCGAGCGTTGACGGCCGTTTTCCCACGTAGGTAAGCTCGGCCTCGCCCTTCCAGTATCCGCGTAGAAGATTGTCGAGGCTCACCCGAATGCCTTGCTTGAAGGCCGCGATCTGCCCCTCGGACTGATCCTGCAGTATCTCCTGATCAGCGTCATAGACCCAGCCTGTGCTGCCGGAATTTGCCTGTACTGTCCGCCGTCCATTCTGTTTGAACTCGGTACGTTCAAGATCCGGAAATCGAATGACGTCGATAAAGGACTGAAATGCCGTAAGCTGATTCTCACGCATCACGCTGTATTTGCCGCGGCCGATCTGTGTCTTGACGGCGAGATAGCGTTCGCCGCCGAGGGCTTCGACAGCCTTCGCGATGATCGCCTGTGCTTTCGCGGTCTCAGGGTCAGATGCAGGCTTCGGCCCCGCATCGTCGGAGCTCTCGCCATCGCCATTTCGCCAAGATTTGCTGAATTCGTAAAAGATCGTTCGGGTCGTCGAGACGGACTTTCCACCCTTCTTCTCAGGCGTAAATTCAATGTTCTGAGCGGCCGCGGAAGCAAGCTTGCCGAGTTCACGCGTCGGTGCCGAGAGCACAGTAACTTCGCCTATTCGCCCCGAATCAAGAAACTCGACGCGGAGCACCACCTGCCCGCTCGCATCGCTTTGCGTCTTCGGTGCTTCGGGCAATGGCTGCTTTGTGATCTCAAGCGCGGAATCCTGCGCAAGGGCATGAGCACAAAACAATAAGGTCATTAGGATGACGAAGAATAGTCGCCGCATAATTTTGGGTCAAAAAAGGCTTCGCGTGAAATATATCACCGAAGCCTTTGATGCACGAAAGGTTGATTTCGTTCGACTAGTTTAGGCTAAAGGTTTCGGGCGTTTTAACAACGACCGCTCCATTCTCGACATCTACAACGAAATTCATCGCCGTCTTCCACTGATTCGTGATCGGCAGTTTAACGGTCTGGTCAATGTGCCGCTTGAGAAAACGAGCGCCGTACGCCGGGCTGAAGCCTTTTTCGGTCAGTGCATCGAGAGCCGCTTCGGTGATCTCGACCACCTTGCCCTTGCGTTCCATGCTCGTCTTCAGCTTCTGCAGATAAAGCCGTGCGATCTCGCGAACTTCGTCCATCGTGAGCGGCGAGAATACGATGATCTCGTCGATACGATTGCGAAATTCGGGTGTGAAACGCGTTTCTGCGGCCTTCATCACATCGTTCTTGATCGCGTTCACGTCGCCGAGAGACTTCGTGCCAAAACCAAGCGGCTTTTCGTACTTCTTGAAATTCTCCGAGCCGAGATTCGACGTCATAATGACGATCGCGTCAGATAGATAGACTTTCTTGCCGCGGCCGTCAGTGATCCAGCCCTCGTCAAAGGCCTGGAGGAAAATATTCATCAGATACGGCGACGCTTTTTCAACCTCGTCCAGCAGAAGCACGGTATAAGGATCGTCCCTCAGCTGTTCGGTCAGGATGCCGCCGCGTTCGCTGCCGACGATGCCTCGAGGCATACCGATCAGCTTTTCGATGCCGACGGTTCCGTCGCCGTACTCGGACATATCGATGCGGATCATTTTCGATTCGTCGCCGAACATAAATTCCGCAACGGCCTTTGCAAGCTCCGTCTTTCCGACACCGGTCGGGCCGAGGAAAAGCAGAACGCCATCCGGCGCGTAATGATTCTCCTTGAGCGGGCCTTTGTTGAGCCTTAGGCGTTCGGCAACCGCACGAACCGCATCTTTTTGGCCGATGACGCGTTCACCGAGATCGATCTCCATTTGTGAGAAACGATCTGCCGTATCGCGATAGATCATATCTTTCGGGATACGCGATTCCTGCGAAATGACATCGATGATGTGCTCCGGACGGACCACAAGCGACGACGGCTCATTGATCTCGACCTTCACGGACGCCGTATCGAGCCAGCCGATAGCCTTGTCCGGAAGATGAAGGTTGCGAATATACTTCGGCGACATCTCGAGAGCGGTCGCGATCGCTTCGTCAGAGATCGTAACTGAATAATTCTTCTCAAGACGCGGCCGCAGGCCAAGCAAGATCTGCTTCGTCTCATCGATCGAAGGCTCTTCGACCCGAACGAGCCTGAAGCGCCGCGAAAGTGCTTCGTCCTCGCCGATATATTCTTTATATTCCGTGATCGTCGTGGCACCGATTATGCGAAGCTCGCCGCGAGCCAACGCCGACTTGAACATATTCGCCGCGTCGGACGTCGTACCCATTGCGGCACCCGCACCGATGATCGTGTGTGCTTCGTCGATGAAAAGAATGATATTGTCCTTTTCTTTTACCTCGTCGATGATGCCCTTGATGCGTTCTTCGAACATACCGCGGAGCATCGTGCCGGCGACGAGACCGCCCATCTGGAGCTGCACGATGTGTGCATCACGCAGACGTGCCGGAACCTTTTCAGGTTCGAGTTCGATCAGCCGTGCGAGGCCCTCCACGACCGCCGTTTTACCAACGCCCGGTTCGCCGACGAGCATCGGCGAATTCGACCTTTCTCGATGCGAAAGGATCTCCATCATCTGACGGATCTCGCTCTCGCGCCCGATCGTCGGCGGGATCTTGTCCTGCCGGGCAAGCTTATTCATTGAAATGCCAAAATGGCGGAGGAAAGACGGCAGTTCGTACTTTTGCCTTACTCTTTCCTCCTCTTTTTCGCGCTTGCGAATGCGGGTTCGCGCAATTTGCGCGACCTCATCGGACGGCACTCCCAAATTTTGCAGAACATCGTTCAGTACGCTGCGTTCGTCGTTAGAAAGTACATAAAAAATATCGGCAGCATCGATAACGCGTCGCCCCTGCGAACGCGCACGGTCCATCGCCCGCTTGAAAAGCTCAGTTGTCTCAGGCGCAATGCGAAATCCTTTACCAGTATGCTGACGGCCGGATTCCATACGCTTTTCGATCAAAAGCCTGACCGAACGCGGATCGACCGAAAGGTCACGCATCGTGGTCGAGAACAGATCGTCCTCTTCGAAGGCAACCGCGTGAAGAATATGTTCGACAGCTACGTAATTCTGGTCGCGTTTACGAGACTCGGCCAGTGCGCTCTCAAGCACACGGCGGCCGCTTTCGCTGAATTTGTCTTTATATGAATCAATGTCTGCCATAAGACCCCATGAAAAACTCTCAAAACAAAAGGTAGGGACAAAACCGGCGAGGCATTTAACCCGGTCTGATCCTAAATAATATCACTTAGTTCAGATCCCCGAAAAGGAAAAATCATCCGCATCGGAGCATTTTCTACCGGTTCAGGCACCTTTTCCAACCTGAACGCGTGCCGGCCGCAGGAGTTTGCCGTTGAATTTATAGCCGCGTCCGTATTCGGTAACGACCTTTCCGTCGTCCTCAGCGTCAACCGGGACCATATCCACGGCCTCGTGCATCTCGGGGTCGAATGCCGTTCCGACCGTCGGAACGGGTTCAACGCCGACCGAGACGAGAGCGTGCTCAAACGACCGGGCCGTCCCGATCACCCCATCTCTTAGATGTTCGAAATTCGCATCAGTTTGGCTGGACTGAACGGCAAGATTCAGATTATCGAGCACAGGCAGCAGCGTCGTCAGAAAATTGAACTGTGCCTGCGTTGCGCGATCCTCAAGCGAACGCTTCATTCGGTCGCGCATTTCCTGCGTCTCCTTCTCGATCGTCGCTTTTGCCTCTTCGAACTTTGCCTGAACGCCGACAAGCTTTGCCTCGGCTGCCTCACGCCGCTCCGTCTCGGCCTTTAGCTGGGCCTCAAGTGCGGCCTCCGCGGCCGACTTTACCGCCTCCACCGGTTTTGCAGCCGTCGCCTCGCCCTCCGGATTGCGGGAACCGTCAGCACTAAACCTTCGCTTGTCCATGACGGGGATCTTCCCGTCAAGCTCATCAAATTCTTCTATCTTTTCTTGCGTCATTTCAAAAATAAGTCCCTATATTCCTTCCTGCCTTTATTTGCTCGCAGCTCCTTTCGATCCGGGCGATGAAAACTTCATTTCGCCGTTCTCGGCCGAAACTTTCACCGTGCTGCCGGATACGATCTCGCCATTCAAAAGCTTGACCGCAAGCGGATTCTGTATGAGCGATTGTATCGCACGCTTGAGCGGCCTCGCACCATAGACCGGATCGTAGCCCTGTTCGATCAGAAGATCGCGTGCCGATCCGTCAAGCACAAGCGTGATCCCGCGTTCATCGAGCATTGAGCGCAGCTTCTCCAACTGAACATCAATGATCGTCGCGATCTGCTCTTTGCCAAGCTGATTGAAGACAACGATATCGTCGATTCGATTCAGAAACTCCGGCTTAAAGTAATCACGAAGCACCTGAACTACGGCCTCTCGAGCCTGTTTCGGATCGCCTTCGGCAGCCTGGATCTCGCGGGAGCCAAGGTTCGAGGTCATTATCAGAACCGTGTTCTTAAAATCGACCACTCGACCCTTTGAATCGGTCAGACGTCCGTCATCAAGGATCTGCAAAAGCACGTTGAAAACATCCGGATGCGCCTTCTCGATCTCGTCAAAGAGCACAACGGAATAAGGCCTGCGTCGAACCGCCTCGGTCAACTGCCCGCCTTCTTCGTAACCAACGTATCCCGGAGGCGCACCGATCATACGAGCGACCGCGTGCTTCTCCATATACTCGGACATATCGAGACGCACCATCGCACGTTCGTCATCGAACAGGAACTCTGCAAGTGCGCGTGCGGTCTCGGTCTTTCCGACGCCTGTCGGCCCGAGGAAGATGAACGAGCCTACCGGCCGGTTCGGATCCTGCAAACCTGCACGAGCACGCCGGACGGCGTTTGCGACCGCACTGAGAGCTTCGTCCTGGCCGATCACGCGCTTGCCGAGATTCGTCTCCATCTGGACGAGCTTCTGCATTTCGCCCTCGAGCATCTTCGAAACCGGCACACCCGTCCAGCGTGCGACGACCTCCGCGACGTCCTCTTCATCGACCTCTTCTTTGAGGAAGACACCGTCTCTCTGAATCTCTTCCAGGCGTGTCTGGTCGGAATCGAGCCGCTTTTGGATATCCGGGATCTTGCCGTACTGTAATTCAGCGGCGAGGTTAAGGTCGCCCGCCTGACGCGCACGTTCAAGCTCGAGTTTTGCTTCCTCAAGCTCTTCTTTGGCGGAACGCATCTTCTCGATCTCTTCCTTCTCGGATTGCCATTTCGCCTTCATTCCCGAAGAGCGCTCCTTCAGGTCGGCAATACGCTTCTCAATGTCGTCGAGCCGAGATTTTGATTTCTCGTCCGTCTCGCGTCCAAGGGCCTGCCGTTCGATCTCAAGCTGCAGGATCTCGCGCTCAAGAACGTCGATCTCCTGCGGAAGCGAATCGATCTCGATACGGATACGCGAGGCCGCTTCGTCAATAAGGTCGATAGCCTTGTCAGGAAGAAAGCGGTCCGTAATATAGCGGTTCGATAACGTCGCAGCCGCGACGATGGCAGCGTCTTTTATGCGCACGCCATGGTGAACCTCGTAGCGTTCCTTCAGGCCGCGAAGGATCGCGATCGTGTCCTCGACCGTCGGTTCGCCTATATAGACCTGCTGAAAGCGGCGTTCGAGTGCTTTGTCTTTCTCGATATATTTCTGATACTCGGCAAGCGTCGTCGCGCCGACGGCCCGCAGTGTCCCGCGAGCAAGTGCCGGCTTGAGCATATTTGACGCGTCGATCGCACCTTCGCTCGCTCCCGCACCGACCAGCGTGTGCAGCTCATCGATGAACAGGATTATGCGGCCTTCGGCGTTCTCGATCTCCTTGAGCACGGCCTTCAGGCGGTCTTCGAATTCACCGCGGTACTTCGCACCGGCTAGCATCGCGCCGAGGTCAAGCGATACGAGCCGTTTGTTCTTTAGCGTCTCGGGGACGTCGCCTGAAACGATCCTCTGAGCAAGGCCTTCGACGATCGCCGTCTTACCGACGCCCGGTTCGCCTATAAGAACGGGATTATTCTTCGTTCTGCGGGAGAGGATCTGGATCGTGCGTCGGATCTCGTCGTCGCGGCCGATCACCGGATCGAGTTTGCCCCTTCGTGCACGTTCGGTCAGGTCTTGAGCGTATTTTTCGAGGGCCTGAAAATTCTCCTCCGCGTTCGGGTCCGTTATACGTGAACCGCCGCGCATATCCGTCACGACCTTTTCGAGATCCTCACGCGTGACGCCGTTCGAACGCAATATCCTGCCGGCGTCGCCTTCCTTCTCCTCGGCAATTCCCATCAGAAGATGCTCGGTCGAAACGTATTCGTCCTGCATCGATTCGGCGATCTTCTGCGCCTTCTGAAAAAGCGTGTTCGTCCGCGAGCTGAAAAAAGGCTGGCCGCCCGAAACCTGCGGAAACTTTGCGATCGCCGCCGTTACGTCAGTTAGAACAGTATTCGCGTTCGCTCCGATCTTCCCTAATATCGGCGTTACGACCGTCTCTTTCTGCTCGAGCATCGAAGCGAGAATGTGCTCGGGTTCGATCTGCTGATTCTGATTCTTCTCGGCGATACCGATCGCCTGTTGGACGGCCTCCTGGCCGCGGATCGTAAATTTCTCGAATCTCATAGCAATGAGTATTTTACCACTAGGGCGAAAAACGCAGGGTGCGGATGCATACAGTTTTTATGACCGTATGACGTGTTGCCGCACGCTGCGTGTACTTATGGATAAAGCTGAATAAATGCCGGGCCTATCAACAACGCATTATGCCCCGGCGGACTTCGTCGCATCTATCGTCGCCGGAGCGGCATCCGTACCGGTGACCTCGATCTTGCGGGCCTTTGTCTCCTCACGCTTCCTGAGCGTAACGGTGAGCATTCCGTTGTCGAATTCTGCCTTTGCACCCTCGACCGTGACCGTGTGCGGCAGCGTGAACGACCGCGAGAATTCGCCGTATGAACGCTCGACGCGATGGTAGTTATCGCCCTCGTCGCGTTTCTCGAACTTGCGCTCACCCTTAAGCGTGAGCACGTTATTCTCAAACGAAAGCTCAAAATCATCACGCTTCATTCCCGGAAGCTCTGCTTCGAGAACCATCGATTCGGCGTTCTCATAGACATCGATCTTCGGGTTCCACGCCGTGCCAAAGACCTCTTCGCCTCCGCCGCCAAAACGATCGGAAAACATACGATTCATCTCGGTCTGCAGGCCGCGAAGATCGCGGAAGGGATCATACTTTGTGATCAACATTTCGTCTAATACCTCCTAACTCCTTGAAAATACTCGACTAATCACTTAGTCAAGTAAGATAATAAAATATGAGTGTAGGATTGTCAAGTCTGTATTTGCAACATTTCCAGACACAAAAGGGCGGCCCTCGTAGGCCACCCTTTCTATTCCGCGATCTAAACCTCGAAATTAGTCTCCGGGCGTCGAAACGACGAGGAAAACATCCCAGGCCCGTCGCCCGACACGCGCATCGGCTCGATCTCGCACCTTTGCCCAATATTTGAACTTATTGCCGTAACTGTCAGTTCGTCGTGATTCCTGAAAGTCAAGTCGTATGGCAACTACGTCCAATGCAGGGAGAGAGGAGAGTTCTTCCGCCTCAGATACTCCGTTATGGTTACGGTCCTGCCAAAGTCGCAATTTCTTGAAAACTTGATCACGCCGTGTGATCTTACCGTCACCGTTGCCGCCAAAACTTGCCTGATCATACATTGCGAGAGCTGAGAATCCGTTCCGTGGCGCCTGTCCCGCGGGTTGCGGACACGCATCGCCGAACATCTCCTGCCCGTCATCTATCCGGCCATTCTCGTTCCGGTCAAGCACGAGCCAGGCATCATCCGAATCAGGAGCCGTCCAGGAAACGCGCGTTGCATAGCCTCTGCCTGAGATATCAAACCGCACCCCATTCGCATTGCTCGTCATACTAAAGCCGTCGCCGTTTATATCCAGCACGATCGGCGAATTGTACCAGCAACAGACACCCGGACTACCCCCAGAGAATGAACCCATGGGACAAGCGGGTATAGATCCGCCTGCACAAACTCCTGACCCAGGCGGTATCAGACCCGCGCTCCCCGCACAAAAACACGTGTCCGGTTGTTGACCGCCGCCGCTCCCGCCCCCACCCTGCATTCCGGGTGGCCCTAAGGTTAGCGTGATACCCATCTCCTTAACCCTAAACCTATAGTCAGTATTCTCAATCAGTTCTCTATAGACGGGCTCACCATTCTGAGGATTTGTGCCGGTCCTTTTCCAAACCGAGAGAATCATTAATTGTTCACCCGTAGCCACCGCTGCCAGCGGGAAGGTAGCGGGTACAGGTTCGTAGGCAAAAGTAACCGCCTTGGGGGTACCTGGAGTGCCAGTGCCGCCCTTTAGTTTCATCCTTCCCCCAACCACCGAGTAAAATGTCGGCCCCGGGCCGGTCCCCGCAGTGCCAAAATCAAAGCTGGTATCTGCCGGAAAATCGGCGGAAGTATAAACGTATGCCGTGCTCGACAACGTACTAGGCAAGATTCTGTCAAACGCTAAACTAGTTGGACTTACCGAACCTACCGAAATTATGGGCCTTACGAGGTACTGATCCGCAGTCGATGCGGTTGTTTTTGCACCAGTTGGCGAGAAGTTGCCGTATTCGTCATACGTTCCAGATCGACCATCGTATCTTGCTTGAACACTATAAGTCCCGCTCTCCATTCCGAACGACAGTCCGCCGGAGAAGCTAAGCGGAGCGGGACTCCAGTCGCTTTCAACCGTATTTATCCGACCGGAAGGCGATGTTACGGTGATCGTGATCCGATAGCTGAGATTTGACGGTACAACTTCGCTGAGGACAGCGTTTCCGTAAACATTCAGGTCATCCGATGAGGTCGAAAGCGAGAACTGAACATTGCTCTGGCGGGTAGGTTGCTTTCCATCAAAGCCCCGTGCTGACACGGTTTCTGCCCATAGCCCAAGAGCGGCAACACCAAACACAAAAAGATAGAGTGAACGAGCGAGGAAGTGAGGCTTCATATCTATTCTCCTACGATTATCAAAAAAAATCGAACGTTGGGATAATACTCTCTCTCTCTCTCTCTCTCTTGTCAACGATAAGTTTGGCACGCATCAGATTCGGTGTGACGCGGGCGGGGCCTTCTCCGCCGCACCACGACTAACATTCCTTACAAAGTCTTGCTTTTTCAGATGACATATCGTCATTTTGACGCTATATTATCTACGCTATTCACTTCTTCGACAGATCGCAGAAAATTTTGGCCGGTGGTGCGTTTTTCCGGAAACCGAAAATAGAAAGCTTCGTGCGACGGGCGCCGTTTAGATGAAGATCCTAAAAGAGCTTTTGTGGCCGCTGGTTGCGGTAGTTGCGGCATTTACTGTCGGCGGCATCGTTATTCTCGCGCTCGGCGACAACCCGATCGAGGCATATCGCCTCCTGCTCTCAAGCTCTTTTGGCTCCCTGCGGGACGTCGGCTGGATGCTTCATTATGCAACGCCGCTGATATTTACCGGCCTTGCGGTCGCGGTCGCTTTGCGTTGCGGGCTTTTGAATATTGGTGCTGAAGGCCAGCTTTACGTTGCGGCGTTTGCGGCCGCATGGGTCGGCATCAAACTCGGCGGCACGGTCGTAACCGTGGGCGCCGAGCAGCAGAACTGGTCATGGGCATCTCTGCCTGCGATCTTGCTGGTTCCGCTCTGCATAGCGGCGGCGATCATTGCGGGTGCGGTCTGGGGCGGCATTCCGGGCGTTCTAAAGGCCAAATTCGGCTCGCACGAAGTCATCAACACGATCATGCTGAACTTTATCGGCATCGCGTTGGTGAGCTATTTCACGCAGTACTACTACAAGATCCCGGGCGACCCGATCCTCCAGACAGCCCCGATCGGCGAAAACGCAACGATCCCGCAGCTAAGTTCCTTTATTCCGGGCCTTCCGCCCGATGTCCCGCTAAATGTCGCGTTCATCATTGCGATCTTTGCCTGCATCGCGGTATGGATCTTTTTGTGGAAGACAAAATGGGGCTACGAGCTTAGGGCGGTCGGCGAGAATCCGTCCGCGGCAGAATACGGCGGCATCTCGCCGAAGAAGCAGATCATTCTTGCGATGACGATCTCCGGCGTATTGGCGGGAATGGTCGGCATCGGCGAGGTCCTCGGTACGCGACACAATTTCTACAATGGATTCTCGGCCGAATGGGGCTTTCTCGGCATTGCGGTTGCACTGCTCGGGCGAAATCATCCGCTCGGCGTGTTCGTTGCCGCGTTATTCTTTGGCGTACTGCTTCGCGGGCAAATATTCGTTGATGCGTTCACTTCAAAGGTCTCGAAGGACCTCGGCTGGGTCTTGCAGGCGATCATCATTCTGTTTGTTGCTTGCCTGCAGAAATATTCGAGGAAATAGACAATGGGCGAGCTACTTTCTTTAGCACTTTTATTTTCTTCGCTCAGGCTGGCGACACCGCTCATCTTCGCGGCGTTGGGCGGGCTTTTCTCCGAACGCTCGGGCGTGATCAACATCGCGCTTGAAGGCCTAATGCTTGCTGGTGCTTTTACGGCCGCAGTAGTGACGTATCAGGTCGGCGATCCGTACATCGGTGTACTTGCAGGAGTCGGTGCCGGTGCATTGCTTGCTCTCGTCTATGCGGTTGCGTGTATCAAATTCGAAGCGGATCAGGTTGTCGCCGGAATGGCGATCAATTTCCTGATGATCGGCCTGCCCGCGCTCATCTCCGGTGCGATCTACGATTCGTCCGGTTCAACGCCGCAGATCGACAAGGTTCTGCAGCTGCCTGACTTCTACAACCGCCTATCGATCGCCACCATCGTTGCACTGGCACTTGTGCCCATCTGCTGGTGGATAATGTATAAGACGCCGTTCGGCCTTAGGATCCGTGCGACGGGCGAGCATCCGGAAGCGGCCGAGTCCGCCGGCGTAAACGTGATCCGCCTGCGTTACATTGCGGTGATGATCTCCGGAGTGCTTGCCGGACTGGGCGGTGCTTACCTCTCGATCGGCCAATCATCGCTGTTCACGCGAAATATGACGGCGGGCCGAGGCTTTATCGCTCTCGCCGCTCTCATTCTCGCAAAATGGCGGCCTGTGCCTGTGCTTGGGGCATGTCTATTTTTCGGGTTCACGGAAGCTCTTTCGATCCAGATACAAGGTGCCTCGTGGGCAAGGATCGGCGGCGAGGAAATTCCCGTTCAATTCATTCAGATAATTCCGTATCTGCTTACGATCATTGTGCTTGCGGGCTTTATTGGCCTTTCGCGTGCTCCTAAGGCCCTCGGAATTCCGTATAGTAAAGAAGATTGATCTTCCGGCGTTTTTTTCTTTATGACCTCTAAAGATCCGCGTGAAGCTGCTGATTTCATCAGATCCCGTTTTGACCGTCCGATCTCGACGGCCGTCGTTCTAGGGAGCGGCCTCGGGGCCTTCGCCGACGAGATCGAGGACGCGGTACGCATTCCCTACGAAGAGATTCCGGGCTTTGCCCGCTCGACCGTCGAAGGCCACGCCGGCCAGCTCGTACTTGGTTCGCTCGATGGTGTGAATGTTGCGGTTCAGCAGGGACGCTTTCATTTTTACGAAGGCTACGAGATGGAACAGGTGATTTTCCCGACGCGAACGTTTGCTTCCCTTGGTGCAAAGAATCTGATCCTTACCAACGCCGCCGGAAGCCTAAACACGGATATGAAGCCGGGTTCGCTGATGGTGATCACCGACCATCTAAACTGCATGGGCGTCAATCCGCTGCGTGGGAAGAACGATGATTCGTTTGGGCCGAGATTTCCGGATATGACGGAAGTTTACGACCGCGAATTTCAGCAGTTTGTTGAGGAGGAAGCCGCTGCGATCACGACAAAGGGAGCGGACTTCTACCTCGGACGGGGTGTTTATTGCGGCCTTTCAGGCCCAACGTACGAAACACCTGCCGAGATCCGTATGTATCGACTTCTCGGTGCCGACGCCGTCGGGATGTCCACCGTCCCCGAGGCGATAGCAGCAAGACACGCGGGGCTTCGCGTGCTTGGGATCTCGTGCATCACGAACCTCGGTGCAGGCCTAAGCGGCGAAATTATTCATCACGCCGAGGTAATGGAGACGGGCGATCGGGTCAAGGGCGTATTTAGGGAACTTCTTCGGCGTGTAATCGGCAGGATCGGAAGTTAAACTCGACTTATGATAATTGGCATTTGCGGCGGCACAGGTTCCGGAAAAACGACGATTGCACGAGCAATTGTCGATGCCGTCGGTTCTGAAAACGTGGTTCTTGTTGAACAGGATTCGTATTACAGGAATCTTGCGGATATGCCGCTTGATGATCGGCATCACGCGAATTTTGATCATCCTGATGCGATCGATAGCGACCTGCTCGTCAATCACGTCAAGCGTCTGAAGCTCGGCCAGCCGATCGATATGCCGGTCTATGATATGGTCACGCACACGCGGAGCGATCGAGTCGAAGTGATCGAACCGCGTCCTGTCGTGATCGTCGAGGGCATCCTGATCTTCTCTGAACGGCGGATCCTTGAGCTGCTCGATGTACGTGTTTTTGTCGATACACCGGACGATATTCGCCTAATGCGAAGGCTCCGGCGTGACATCACCGAACGCGGCCGAACCTTTGAGCGAACGCTTGAACAATACGAAAAGACGATCCGGCCGATGCATTTCGAGTTCGTCGAACCGTCCAAGCGTTTCGCAGACGTGATCATCCCCGAAGGCGGCCAGACCGACACGAGCATCAGTATGCTTTGCAGCCTTGTTCGTGAGAAACTTACCGAACAGGGAACGGTCTTCGGCGCAAAGTAACGCCTGCAGAGCCTGACCGGACGGACCCTGAGGATCAGGCCTTTGCAAGGGGAATTAAAAATGGCATCCGATTCAGACAGATCAGCAATTATCGCCGCGGCAAAAGCAGCGCGCGAGAATGCCCATGCTCCTTTTTCGAAGTTCAGGGTCGGCGCCGCTCTTCAAACTCCCGAGGGAGCGATCATCGCAGGATGCAATATCGAGAACGCAAGCTACGGCCTGACGATGTGCGCCGAGCGAGTCGCGATCTTCAAGGCGGTTTCCGAAGGTAAAAGGAAGTTCACTGCAATCGCGATCGTTGTCGATACCGACGAACTCACACCACCGTGCGGAGCTTGCCGCCAGCTGATATGGGAATTCTGCGGCGACGTTCCGGTCACGATGGCAAACCTCGAAGGCCGCATCGAAACAATGCAAATGAGCAGCCTTTTACCAAAGGCATTTGATGCACGGTTTCTGGACGAATAGCCGCACGATACATCAATGAATAAGCTTAGAACCTCAGTTGCTGTCTTTCTTCTTTTTGCAATTCTGCTGCCCGCGACGGCCGTCGCTTCGAGCACACCGACGACTCGGGTCGATACGCTTATCATCGGCGGCACCGTCGTCACAATGGACGGCGCAAAGCGTGTGATCAAGGACGGTGCGGTGGCGATACGCGGCGACGAGATCGTTGCGATCGGCGAGACCGCCGATCTTTCAAGGCGGTTTCGTGCGCGCTCGGTTATAAATGCACGAGGAAAGGCGGTCATTCCCGGCCTTATCAATACACACACGCACGTCCCAATGACGCTCTTTCGCGGCATCGCCGACGATCTGGACCTGAACGAATGGCTTACGAAATACATCTTTCCTGCCGAGGCAAAGAATGTCACCGAACCGTTCGTGCGTGTCGGTGCCCGCCTTGGACTGGCCGAGATGATCCGCGGCGGCACGACGACATACTGCGATATGTATTACTTCGAGGATGCGATCGCAGATGAAACAAAGAAGGCCGGCGTTCGCGGTGTTCTCGGCGAGACGATCATTCAGTTTCCGGTCCCTGACAACAAGACGCCCGACGAGGCACTCGCCTATACCGACAAATTCTTATCGAAATGGAAGGACGATCCGCTGATCGTTGCCGCGATCGCTCCGCACGCGCCATACACCGTCTCGACCGATGATCTCAAACGCGTTCAGAAGCTTTCCGATAAGTGGAATTCTCCCGTCCTGATCCACGTTGCGGAAACGCGAAAAGAACGCGACGATATTCTCGCTAAGTACGGCAAAACCCCGGTCGATTATCTTGAGAGCATCGGCTTTTTATCGAACAGGACGATCATCGCACACAGCATCTGGGTCACGGACGAAGAGATCGGCGTTCTCGCGAAAAGAGATGTTGGCGTCGGCCATTGCCCGCAGTCGAATATGAAGCTCGCCTCGGGTGTCGCTCCTGTTCCGGCGATGTTGGCAGAAGATGTCGCCGTCGGCCTGGGAACCGATGGTGCGGCGTCAAACAACGATCTCGATATGTGGGAAGAGATCGATACGGCGGCAAAACTGCATAAAAATCACTCGGGCGACCCGAAAGTTGTGTCGGCCGAACAGGCATTTGAAATGGCAACGATCCGCGGAGCACGCGCTCTGCACCTCGAAAGGCTTATCGGATCGATCGAACCGGGAAAGCGCGCCGACATCGCGATCGTTGATCTGGATTCCGATCATCAGACGCCTTTTTACAACATCTATTCGGCCCTCGTTTATTCAACAAAGGCCGCAGATGTAAGCTCCGTCATAATCAACGGACGCCTCGTGATGCAAAACCGTCGTTTGCTCACGTTAAACGAAAATGCTATAAAAAAAGACGCAAACGCATACCGCGATAAAATCATCAAGAGTTTAGGCAATTGATCGGCGGGTTCATAAAGGAGTGGGAACACCGCACCTTTTATTTGCGTTTTTTAAGGTTTTCTTGGGTCCTTTGTATTGAGTCAGCCATCGTGTTGGCTCTGGCCTTTACGGAGATCACCTTATCCAGAATGGAGAAAGGATGCCGTTAAACGTCAGAAAGTTTTTCACATCATCGATCTTGATCTGCGGTGCGTTTTCCATCGCGGCCCTCGCTCAAGCGACGCCGGTTCCCCAGAGTTCGCCGACAGTTCAAGCTCCAGCACAGACAGCTCCGGCCGCTCCGACGGTAACCTCAGGTGACCTTCTTCGAGCCCGTATTGCAAAGGCAAAAGCATTCATTGCGGTGCGGAACTACAGTGCGGCGAGCTACGAGCTTGAGAATGTTCGCCGTGAATCTGCCGACCCTACGATACTTTCCGGTGTTAACGTCCTGCTGATGAACAGCTATCTCGAGCAGGGCGACTACAAACGTGCTCAGGATCTCCTAAAGGAACTCTACGCCGAGCAGAAAACTACGAAGGCAGGTGCCAAAGCGAATTACCTTGCCGTTGCAGGACAGATCGTCAAAGGTGCCCGCAACCGCCTTGAGCGTTATCAAATGCTCGGCCTTAGCGTTACGGACCGTACGCTTCCGCTCGAGGCCGTCAACGACCTCGAAAAGATGCGGGAAACGCTCGAGATCGTCATCGCACAGTCCAAGGAAATGGGTGCCGACCAGTCAAAGTCCGGCGAAGCGATGGCCCTTCTCGAAGAGGCAACGAACTCCCGCAGCATGCTCGCACGCGACGAATACGATTCGAGACGTTGGCGTGATGAGGTTGCGGATGCCCGCGAAGAGATCGCAAATTCGCGGACCGTGGTAGTAAGCGCGATAAGCGGTGTACCGTCAACGAATATGGCGAACGGACAGGCAGTTCCGGAAAGGCCGGCCGCTCAACCTGCACCCATAAAGGCTGTTACTGTTGCGGCAGCTCCCGCGACCACCGTCGCACTTGAACCCGTTAAGTCCAAGTCTGAACCGATCGTGGTCGGTTCTCGCCCGAGACAAGCCGATACTCCGGCAAACACTTCGCCGGGAGGGCCGGCTGAGAAACCGGTCGAAAAAGAAGTTGCGACCGTACAAAAGGCTGCACCAAAAAGCGAGCCCCAGGAGGCAAAGCCTGATCAGAACACTGCAAATGCGGCCGGACCTGCGACCGCAGCCCAGAAAGAGACAGGACCGATGAGCGTCGGCTCTCTTACTGAATATGCGACGAACCGCGCAGCTCCGATCTATC
The DNA here is from genome assembly GCA_019639195.1 of Acidobacteriota bacterium. GTDB lineage: Bacteria > Acidobacteriota > Blastocatellia > Pyrinomonadales > Pyrinomonadaceae > OLB17. Next base: position 1,075,784 of record JAHBSI010000001.1, read on the forward strand.
CATCGTTCGCAAGGACCGCTCACGCGGTCGGTGTTGTCCGCGTCGAAGTTATTGTTGACGAAAGCGGCGAGGTCGCCTCGATAGAGAAAACAAGCGGCCCATCATTGCTCCAAGGTGCTGCAAAGGATGCGATCCGAAAGTGGCGCTTTAAGCCGTTTGAACGCGACGGCCAGCCGGTAAAGGCGATCGGATTCGTTAACTTTAACTTCTCACTCTAGTCATCTTGACGGTCTGATCAGATTTTCAGCCCTAGCCCGTCGCTTGATACGGTCGCATTTATACCGATTTTCGTATTGAAGATATGCAAAAAGCCTGAGATAATTCTCTGAGCCTGGCATTGCATGCTTTAGTTTCACCTTTTCGCGGCGTCAATCTACCCCTGTAGCGGCATTCCAAGGCAAATTTAGATCAGTTACGCAAGACGTATTTTTCCGTAAGCCCTGCCCGTCTAACCTCTGTTATTCCTGGGTTTGTGTCCAAGGATCGAAGTAATTCCTATGTTAAAGAACAGAATTTTGTTGTTTGTGGCGATAGCCGTGACCGCTGTTGCGATCCTTGGGTACACTGCGACGGACGCAACACATGCAGCGGCGGCAGCCGGCCCGCATAAGACGTGGATCACGGTTGATATCAACGAACTCAAGACAATGCAGGTATTTTCCGCAATGGATGGCCGTTTTCTGGCTCCTGAGATCGTTACCGTAAAGAACGGCATCGCTGTCCTTCACGCCACTGATGAAGAGATCTCGATCATATCGGAACACGCCCACAAAGCGCTCCATAAGTGTGCAGGATTCATGGCTCACCCGGACGAGCAGGACGCCCTTGAGACGATCGATATGGTCACGGGACCTAAACCGTCTCTTGGTACAGTGACGTATTCGATCGATAACGCCGCGACGGTACAGCCCTTGATCGGTGCTATGGCCGCACCTAACATCAAGGCCACGATCATGTCATTGTCGAGCTTCAATACGCGCTATTACAATTCGCCGACCGGTGCCGATTCTGCTCTATGGATCAAGACCAAATGGACACAGCTTGCCGCTGGCCGGAGCGATGTTTCGGTCGATTTCTTCAATCACACGTGGCTTCAGCCCTCGGTGATCATGACCATCCAGGGAACTACGAACCCGTCGGAGGTCGTCATCCTTGGCGGCCATCAGGATTCGATCCGCTCAGGTTGTTCGCCGAGCACTTCGTGCCAGACCCTGACCGCACCCGGAGCAGACGATGATGCTTCGGGGATCGCCTCGATAACGGAAGTGATACGAGTGGCGATGGCGAACAATTATCATCCGGCAAAAACGGTCAAATTCATGGCGTATGCCGCAGAAGAACCAGGCCTTCTTGGATCAAAGGCGATCGCGACCAATTATCAGGGCAATGGCGTTGATGTCGTAGGCGTCCTGCAGTTGGATATGACGAACTACAAGGCACCTTCGACCGACATCGCAATGATCACGGATCACACGAATGCCTCACAGAATCAGTTCGTACGCACACTTGCCTCGACCTATCTGCCAACCTTGACGGTCGTTGATACGCAATGCGGATATTCTTGCTCGGACCATGCATCGTGGGATGCGCGCGGATATGCGGCATCGTTCCCATTCGAGGCACCGATGGGCTCAGACAACCCATTCATCCACACTGCGAATGACACTCTCGCAAACAGCGACCCGAACGCAGATCACGCTCTTAAATTCTCAAAGCTTGCCGGTGCCTATATGGCGGAACTGGCAAAAGGCACACTTATTCAGGCCTCTTCGGGCGAAACTTTTGCGGATTTTGACGGAGACGGAAAGACCGACGTGTCGGTGTTCCGCCCTTCGAACAGTGTCTGGTACGTTCAAGGTTCACAGGCAGGTTTTTCGGCCCGTCAATTCGGCATTTCGACCGATCAGCCCGTTCCGGCAGATTTTGACGGCGACAGCAAGACAGACATCGCGGTCTATCGCGACGGCGTCTGGTACTCGATGCTGAGTTCGGACAGCACGGTGAATATCACGAGCTTTGGCCTGGCCGGAGACAAGCCGCAGTCGAAGGATTTTGATGGTGACGGCAAAGCCGATAAGGCTGTTTATCGCGGCGGCACCTGGTACGTGCTAAAGAGCAACGGTTCGCAGTTCACTGTGGCCCAGTTCGGACTCGCAGACGATGTCCCTGCCGCAAGCGATTACGACGGCGATGGCAAGGCTGACTACGCTGTTTTCAGGCCGTCAACAGGTGTTTGGTACGTGCTCGGCTCGACCGCAGGGTTTTCGGCGAGCCAGTTCGGCATCGCGACCGACAAACCGGTCCCGGCGGATTACGACGGTGACGGCAAGACAGATCTCGCGGTCTATCGAGACGGCGTTTGGTATCTGCAGAGGACGACCGGCGGCTTTACGGCGTTCCAGTTCGGTATCGCTTCCGACATCCCGGCGACCGGAGATTATGACGGCGACGGCAAAGCAGATGCGGCCGTTTATCGCGATGGCGTCTGGTATATGCTTCGCTCGACGGGTGGCTTCGCGGTGACAGGTTTCGGCCTGGCCGGCGATAAGCCGCTTCCGTCAACCTTTGTGCCGTAACGAAATTTACGGTACGTGGGCATTACGCGATGGCACGGACTGAGTTTCGCCTCGTTCGTGCCCTCTCTATTTGAATACGGTATTTCAGCAAATGTCTTCGACAGACCTTTCAGTATCGCGACTGCTTGCTCCTGAAGAGCTTGAACTCAAGAAGAAGGAGAAGCTTCTTGAGCGGCTAAAGGACCGCATCGCATTTCGCGAAGAGGATATGGCGGACCTTCGTGGCGAACTCGAACGCTTCGAGGCACAGTATTCAATGCAGGTCGGCCGTCTCTATGCGGAGATCGACGAGATCGAGGCCGAGATCGCCGAGGAAGAACTCAAACTCGTCCCCGATGACGAGGAGATCAAAAAGCGCGTCGAGGAACTCCGACGAAAGGCTGAGGAATCTGCCGCCCGTGCCGCTGCGGCCGAATCCGCTGAAAAGGGAGACTGGAAGCCGACCGCCGAAGCAAAGAAGGCGTACCACGATCTTGCACGAACTATCCATCCCGACCTTGCAGTTGATTCTGCCGAGAAAGAGCGTCGCCACGTCCTGATGGCCGAGCTCAACAAGGCATATTCATCGGGCGATCAGGTCAGGCTCGACAAGCTTGCGGACGACCTGCGGCATTCGCCCGCTCTGGTTGCAGGCGATTCCATTGGCGACAGGCTTGTACGCGTGATCCGCCAGATCGCACAGGTAAAGGCTCGGTTTGCAGAGCTTCAAAAAGAGACAACGGCAGCGAAAGACTCGGAAACCTACACACTTTTCTGCAAGGCAAAGGCCGAACGCGCCGAAGGACGCGATATGATCGCTCAGATCGCGGCTCGCACGGCGGTGCACATAATGCGTGCAAATCGGCGCCTCCAAAGCCTCAGGAACGTAAACACGGCCGCAAAATCGTACGTTCAGGAAACCTTCGGGATGGATATCGAGGATTTTCGCGAAAACCCGCCAAATAAGGGGCACAAAAAGCCTGTTGACAAGAATCGCTGATTATGTAAACTCTTTACTACTGTCGACGCTAATATTCGTCGCTCCCTCTAAGGCCGTCTCCGGAGCTTTTGCGTTGAGAAGGCCGCTTTTACAAGCCAACGACAAGGTTTTTCGCAGGAACGTGCTCCACGTACGGGAATGCGAAAAAAGAGGGAGGCGGTGTGGGAGACGTCTCCCTCGTTTTGCGCCTAGCTTTTCCCGATCGCTCGCCCGGCAGCCGCTCCGGAAGCCCACGCCCACTGAAAGTTGTATCCGCCTAGCCAACCCGTTACATCCAGAATTTCTCCGATAAAATAGAGGCCCGGCTGAAATTTTGATTCCATCGTTTGTGACGAGACCTCGTCGGTCGAAACACCTCCCATCGTGACCTCCGCCCGGTCCCAGCCTTCCGTGGCATCAAATCGTGCTTGCCAGCGTTTTATTTTGTCTTCGATCGCCGAACGCGCCGCAAGATCGAGTTCGCCGACCCTCTTTCGCGCAAGCTTTTGCGGCAGGAAAGCCTCGACGACCCGCTTTGAAAGATGCTCAGATAGGATGTTCGATAACTGTTGGGAGGAATTCTGCTTTTCATCGAAAAGCTGTGTGAGATCAAGCTCCGGCAGGAGATCAATTTCGACGGGCTGTTCCGGCTTCCAATAATTCGAGATCTGCAGGATCGCCGGGCCTGAAAGGCCTTTATGCGTGAACAGAATACTCTCTCTAAAAGAGTTGCCGCCGCACTTTACTTCCGCATCGACCGAGACACCCGATAGATCCGGAAATGCCCTGCCCTTGAGCCTCAAGGCAACGAGCGACGGCCTTGTATCCGTGACCGAATGGCCGAATTGCCTCGCGATATCGTAACCGAGCCCGGTAGCACCGACCTTTGGAAACGAGAGCCCGCCCGACGCGACAACAAGCCTATCGGTTTCCAAGTCTGACCCCGTGGTCCGAACGACAAATCTTTCTCGATGCTCAACACAAACTATCTCGGTGTTCGTGAGTATCTCGACCCTTGCAGCCTTCGCTTCCTTGAGCAGCATCTCGACGATAGAGCGCGACGAGTCGCGACAAAACAGCTGGCCGTGCTTCTTTTCTTGAAACGGTATCTTGTGACGCTTAACGATCTCGATAAAGTCGTGCGGTGTGAACCTCGCCAAGGCGGACTTCGCGAAATGCGGATTCTGCGACACAAAATTCGCACTGCTGACATCAAGATTCGTGAAGTTGCAGCGACCGCCGCCCGAGATGATGATCTTCCTGCCGACCTGACTGTTCCGCTCAAGAACGGCGACACGCCGTCCGAGTCTACCGGCCACGTTCGCACAGAAAAGCCCTGCCGCACCGCCGCCGATAACGACCGCATCAAAACGCCGTTCAGCCAAGATAACGTTCCTTCAGCACGTTCAAATGATGGCGAACGTGCCCCACACAGATGCAGGCTAGTGCTCGCACGGAGACGGGATTGTCGCTCGCCGTTCCCATCCTATTTAACGCGGTCTGGTCCATGTTATTGAGCATCAAGGAGTTACCCTGGCGGACGAGCTCAAATTCTTCGAGAAGATCAGCAAAAGTGCGCTCGTTCGCCCGCGAAAATTCTCTGTAACCAACACTCTCCTGATCAAAGGTCGCAAGCGGCGTTTCGTCTCCGCGAGAGATCCGCAGCATCCGATATGCAAAGATCCGCTCGGCGTCGATAATGTGGCTTAGAACCTCCTTAATGGTCCATTTGCCCTCTTCGTAGGCATAAGAACCGCGGTCTTCTGCAAGGCCGGCAAGTGCAGCTCGCATTTCCGACGGCTGTGCCGCAAAAGCCTCGCGAATGTCGTCCTCATTCACCAGCTCGAGATATGCACCGTAGTAAGGATTGAACTCACCCGCTTCAGGCTTGAACATTAGTTTCATATAGTCTGTTAGAATAGCAAAAACCTCGGGAATCGATAATGACCAAGATCCGCTGTCTATTTTTAGCTTCGCTACTTCTCCTCGTATCGTTCGCTGCGGCCGCTGCACAAAGCGGCGGCAAGGCAGAACCGAACCGTATCTCTGTCAGCCAGACAGCGACCGTTGTACGCGGCCGTCTGGCAAACGGTCAGGAAATGGAGTATGTTTTCGCGGCAAAGGCAGGTTCTACCATCACGATCAAGAATGCGAGCCCGAGTGCCTTCGACTTTCGAGTATTCTCCGAAGAGGCCGACGTCGAAACCGAATTTGAAAGTTCACCTACGCTGACCCTAACCCTGCCTGAGGATGGTGACTACTTCTTCTTCGTCCGAAAAAAAGCAGGCGGTGCCCGCTCCGCGTCCTTCAAACTTACACTTAAGATTTCTCCCGCAGATTGACCCGAGGATTGCTGAACCCGTCTAATTCCGGAGCTCCACCCGAGCGTCATGTTTATAGCCCTCGGATGAGAGCGTAAAGTTTCCGCAAAGGACGCAAAGGAACGATGGCGGTGGAAGCATTGTGAAATGTTTGCGGGAGATGTGGAATGGTTTAACCACGAATGCACGAATGCAGGACGGCTTAGTTGCAGAAGTCCGCACGTTAGTAAGGACATCAAACTCGCATCCTCACACTGCCTTCTTTGTCAGAACTGCCTGCTGAATAGCCCCTAGCTTCAGCTAGGGGGTAGCCGTATTCCCCAAAAAATAATGGGCTTTAGCCCAATTTTGGTTAAAGCCGGGGATCTTCAAGGGCCTTGGTTGTCCACTAGCTAAAGCTAGTGGCAATTCGAGCGTTCCGGTTCATACGCTCAAGAGAAACCGCAAAGAGCGCAAAGTTTCCGCAAAGGACGCAAAGGAGTGATAGCCGTGGAAGCATCGCGAAATGCTTGTGGGAGATGTGGCATGGGTTAGCCACGAATGCACGAAGCCACGAATGCAGGGCGCCTCAGCTGCCGCAAGTCCGCACGCTAGCAAGGACGTCAATCTCGAATTCTCGCTCTTGTCAGCGCAGCCTGTGTTATTACTCGTTTTGCTTTCATAATTAATGAAAAGAGCCTTTTCGAAGAAAGTTCAGGATCAAGTTTATTACGTTGGAGCTTTTCCGATCGTTTACGGGCTTATTCCCCGACCAAAATTCCGATATGCCGCGAGACGAAGTTGAGATCTACGGTCTCATTGCTTTCGTCGGCCCAGAAAGGAATGGAGTCGCCGCGAACGAGCGAAAGCAGGCTGTTGTGCCGCGAGAGCCCGAAGTGCACGACATCGGCCGCCGCAAGAGCGTTTCCGCGTAAGATGCCGCTTGAAGGCTTACGCGGCCAACCGGCGCGGACCTCGAGACATCGTAATCCAAGTGAAATGATCAGCCGCGAGCCTTCCATCCGGCCGCTGCCACGGGAAAATTCGAAGGGTTCGTCGCGTTCGACCTTGATCGTCGGGCGAGTGCGTGCCGCTTCAAAAGCGGCCTCGATAAACGTGTCGAGCAGCCAGTTTGCCGCCGTTGTGCGAAGCAGATCGTTGGTTGCCTTTAGCTGAAGATATTCGGCGACGTCGGTCCGCCCTGAGACCTCGGCACGCTGAATTGCCGCCGCAAGCAGATCATTCCAGGTTGAGTCGAGCTCGTGCATTCTCCTTCTTGCCCAAAAGGAAGAGGATAAGCCCTGACGGGCAAAAAAGCGAAGCTTCGTGATATCCTGAACCAGCCGGAAACAGCTATTTTATGAGGATCTTTGCGTTATTTTTTCTGTTTGTGATCGCACTTGTACCTGCGTTCACCCAGGCGTCCCAGACAAAAAAGAAACCGGCGGCAAAGCCCGAGAAGTCCGCAAAGAATACACCGCAACGCCCAAAGGCAAAAGCGACGCCAAAGAAAGCAACCGCTAAGGCAAAGCCGGCGGCTACGCCGAAACCAAAACCGACGCCGAAGAAGCCAAAGCTCGATGAAGCGGCCGAATGGGAAAAGGCGAGCACCATTACCGACGCTAGTGAGGCGATCACGGCCTTCAAGGCGTTCATCGCGGCTTTTCCCGCGAGCGAACACATCGGAGACGCTCAGCGGCGTCTATCCGGCTCGGAGGCGGCGCTCGCTGACGCTCACTTTGAGCTGAACGAGATCGACCTTGCCCTTAAGCTCTACCTCGCGGCGGCCGAGGACGCCCCGAAACCGATGCCGGGCACGCTTTTTAGCGAACGCCTGTCGAAGGTGCCTTCGAAGCTGTTCTGGAAAGGCTATCGAAAGCCGGCGCTCGATATCGCGAAGACGCTCGAAGAGAAGGCTGATGCACCGCAACTGCAGGAAATTGCCGGTTTTTACCTGACGATCGAAAGCGGCGATGATGCACGGCGTGCGGCGAATGCGGCGATCGCGCTTGCACCGGATACGGGCGGTTATCTGATGCTTGCGCTCGCGGACCGTGTCGATTTTGATCTCGAAGGTTCGGCCGCCGCCTACGCAAAGGCACTTGAGCTCGACCCAACAAGCATTCAGGCAAAACGCGGCCTCGCGGAGGCATATCGTTCGCTCGGAAGAAGCGAAGAAGCGACAACGCTCTATCGCGAGATCCTTACCGCCGAACCGACGAATCTGCCTGCAAAGACCGGCGTGATCCTGTCGCTTTTTGAAGGCGGGAAAGTTCCGGATGCCGAAACGGAGCTTGCGGCGTCGCTCGCGGAGAATCCCAATAATGTGATGCTCCTTGCCGGTGTCGCGTATTGGTATTCGTCCCACGGCAAAGGCGATAAGGCCGTCGAATACGGTCGTCAGGCCGTTGCGGTCGAACCGCGTTTCATCTGGGGCCACGTCGCACTTGCACGCGGCCAGATGCTGCAGAATCTGCCTCTCGAAGCCGAAAAGACGCTGCTCTTAGCACGCCGATACGGCAAATTTCCCACGATCGATCTTGAGTTGGCAAGAGCACGTGCCGCTGCGGGATTTTACCGTGAGGCCGCCGAAGACACGGCCCGGATCTTTTCAATAAAGAACGGCGTCGTAACGGCAAAATTGGGCGGACGCGTCGAACGATCTTCGACGAATATCGGCGAGCTCATCTCATTCGAGAGACGCGCCAGCCTGTTCGAACCGCTGAACGACGCGGACAAGGAAAGCGGAAAGACGCTTGTCGCCCTACTCGAGTTTTGGAAGGCGGCAAATGACGGGAATGCCGACACGATCAATGCCGCGGCCGCGGCTTTTGACGGTGCGGGCGCCGATGCGATGAAGCTGCACCGTGAGATCTTTGCCGCTTCGCTGCTCGTTGACAAGAAACTTGCTCCCGACACGGCCCTTCAACTTCTAAAGAACGCTGCGGCGAATTCCGGCACAGTTCTGGCCGCACCGAATCCGACAGCAGCAACCCTCGCCGAGGAACTCTATCCGGCACGGATCGCGGCCCTTGCCCGAGGCGACACAGTTGCACCGAATCCGGTCGCCGGGCCGACACTATCTGCGATCGTTCGCGGGCGTATCGAAGAGCTCGCGGGTGCCGCATTGGCGCAAAAAGGCGAGACGGACGAGGCGATGATCCGATACAAACGCGGGCTATCGGTCGCACCGGCGAACAGCGTTTGGGAGCGTTCGGTAAATTGGCGGATCGGAGCACTTCTCGCATCACAAAACGATCTTGCCGGGGCATTGCCTTATTACCTTAAGGGATACAAAGGCGGGCTCCCCGACATTGCAAAATACGGGATCCTGAAGTCTGCTTACTCGCAGGTAAAGGGCAACCTCGAAGGCTTTGAGGAAGCGGCCGGCCCCGATCCGCTCGCCAAACGCGAGACTGAGGTCGCTCAGACGGAGAAGCCAGCGACGGATGCGACGCCTTCGCCAACGCCCGCAAGCATTGTGCTTGGCGATCTGCCGCCGATCCCGGGAGAAAAGCCTGCGGCGACATCTGAACCAACGGCAAGCCCTGCGGCCGTTTCAGAACCAACACCGGAAGCCGAACCTGTTGCGACGCCAGCCGCTTCACCTACTCCAAAGGCGCCCGAAAGCACGGAACTCTTTCCGTCCGTAGTCATCGCGATACCAAAGCCGAGTTCATCGCCAAGCCCAACACCAACGGAAACTCCGGCGACCGTCGTCGAACCAAGCCCGACGCCGGAAGCATCGCCTACACCCGAGGCAGTCGTTGAACCGAGTCCGACGCCTGAGGCATCGCCTACACCCGAGGCAGTCGTTGAACCGAGTCCGACGCCTGAGGCATCGCCGACGCCTGAAACATCGCCTACGCCCGAAACATCGCCAACTCCTGAGGCTTCGCCGACGCCTGAGGCGGTCGTTGAACCGAGTCCTACGCCCGAAGCTTCACCGACACCGGAAGCATCTCCAACACCCGAAACATCGCCAAGCCCGGAAGCAACTGCAACGCCGGAGCCAAGTCCGACGACTGGGGCTGCGGCTGACTCGCGGCCGCGGATCGTCAGTCCTCAGGGTGAGCAAGCCGCGATCAAACCGTGTGTCGTTACTGCAAGCGAGATCCGTATGTCGATGCCGACAGGCGAGGAACGCGGCATCATTATCGGCACGGAGGACGACCGAGACCTGACCGGCCTGAAGGCTGCAACGGATAGTGAAAAGGATGTCGAGGTGCGGCCGGTTGCGGTCGCGGGGATCAAGAGCCGGTCGCTTTTTGTGATCCGCTCGCTTTCAGAACGGACGGGCATTTATCACGTTAAATTCGATCTGCCGTGCGGCTCGGTCGATGTCGAGGTAACGGTCGAGCCGCGGCCGCGGTAAGTGCCGTCGAGCCTGACGGTCGCAAACACAACGAGAAGCAGGAAGAAAAAAGCGTTCGATGGCGTCCGCAAAGGGAAGTCCACGATGCTGTGCGCCATTATCCCGACGCAGCCCGCAAAGCCTCCGATAACAAGGCCGCGTCTTTCGGAGCCAACACTGCGGATATTCGCGATCGCCTGCCGCAGGAACAAATAAACAAAAGAGACGAGGCAAAGAAAGCCGAGGATGCCTCCGTCTGCCAAAACCTGCAGGTAGTCGTTGTGCGCGCGCTCGATGCGAAAAATGCCGTCCCAGGTATCGTATCTGGTGAATGCGACAGCGAATGAATCGAGCCCAACTCCGATCACGGGATGTGCCGAAAAGATCTTTAGCGCAACGGTCCAAAAGTGCGTTCGTCCGCTCGTGAAACCTCCCGCGTCGGAACCGTGTCCGGCGAGCGAAAGATTCGTCGCATCGCCGCCCAAAAAGACCGCAAGCGAGAGGATCGCGGCAACGAGGATCACGGCTGAAAGCACTTGAGCAAGAATGCTCTTTCGGTTCGTCCCGGACGCCCGGCGTTTTCCGCCTGCGAAGGTCGCGGCCAGCACGACGGCAAGCGTTACGAGCGCCGAAAGCCACGCACCGCGAGACAGCGTCATCACGAGTGCCGATCCCGCGACGACAGTGACAGCGATGTGAATGATCTTCTGGTTCCGCGGCGTCTTCTTATCAAAGATAGCTCCAAGCGTAAGCCCGCAGATCATCACCATGAATGCGGCAAAATGATGTTGGTTGACGAATGGCCCGAACGGTATCGCCTGTGGTGTTTCGCGTAGTCCGAAGATCGGTTCGACCTGGGCGAGCCTCTGCAGGATGCTCACAAAGGCGAGAAGGCCGCCAAAGACGACGACCGCGTTTCTTGCGATGTTAAGTCGATTCGCCGTCCTGAAGACCGAGAGAGCCGCAAGAAAGAAAAGAAGATAAACGCCTAGCCGAAAAGTGAAGAGCCGCGTCGCATATTGGTCGAGCGTTGTGCCTGCGGCGATCTGCAGAACGCCGAGCAAAACGAAGGCCGCGAACGGAATGAGAAGCTGTGAATACTGAAGAGCAAACTCTTTCCTCTTCCAGGTCGTGTGTGCCCAGAGGAGAACACCGAAACCCGTAATGATCGCGATCAACGCCCACGTTCCGCTGTCAACCGCACCAAAAAGCAAGCACGCGAGCATCGGTCCGGCGAGCAGCAGAAAGAAGAGCGCCGCGTCGCTCCAAAGGGCCTTTTTTCTGATGGTCAAGACGTCGGAAATTCTCACTTTTTCGTCAAGGAAAGGTCGTCCAGCCAAAGTTTGCCGCTGATCGGGCAGATCGGCGACCGGCAATCGTCGCGAACGAGCTTGATCACAACGCCGTCCGGTGAACCGCCGGGCACTTCGATATCCGCTCCCGTTTCCGCCCATTCAGCATTCAATGCGAACGACGGACCGTTTGCGAGGACAGCACCGTCGGCGCTCAGGACAACAAGATGCACCGAGACGTCATCGGCCGCCCGCAATTCGCTCTTATAGAACGCGGACAGGCGATATTTTGCACCCGGCTCGACCGCAACGGTCTGACTCAAGTCGCGAAATGCGTCGGCGCGTTGTGAATCGAAGACGAAATACAGGCTCACCTTGCCCGAATGAGCCTTGTCGGCAAGGGCGATCTGCGGCGTCTTTCCCGCAGCGATCTTCCAATTAAAGACGCTCGCGGCATCGAAAGAGACGCCGCTTTCAAAACCGCCGTTCGTTATCGTACCTATCGCGAGCGGAGGCACGGCCTTGAGATCATTAAAGATGGAAAGGGCGAGGCGAAAGTGCTTCTTCTCGATAAGTTTGGCGGCGAGCCGTTCACCTTCGGCCTTCAATTTTCCGGTCTTTAATTCGCTCGGAAGCCCGGCCCACAAAGCTGCCGCATCTTCAACGCGGTCCTTTGTCAAAAGATAGATCGCAAGAGCCGCCCTCGCACTCGGTGCGTCGCTGAGAAGGCGTCGAGCCTCATCCACATTCTGACCTGCACTTTCGAGGGCAAGTATCGCCCCTGATGACGCATACTCAGGCCGGCTCTTTGCCGCCGCAGCGATCAGGTCAAAGGCTTCCGACTCATTCCCGCCGCCTCGCAAAAGAAAATTGCCGTAGGCGAATTTAACGTCAGAATAGTTCGGGGCAAGTTCGCGGGCCCGTAGGAACATCGCCTTCGCGTTCTCACGATCGCCGGCGCGGTCGTAGGCTTTTGCGAGAGCGAGCACGACGAGGTAATTGTTCGGTGAGAGTTCCTCTGCCCGTTTGAATTCGGCGAGCGACCTTGCCGCATCGTTGGGTTCGAAGGTCTTATCAAGAAGGACCGCGGCGGTGAAATGTGTTTGAGGATCGCCGGGCCCAAGCGAAGTAAGCACAGGTATCATATCAACGCGGTCGGCCCGCATCGACGCTGAATTCGCAAAGTTCCATTGAGCGCCGAACCAAAGTACCCCGATCAATAGAAGCACGAGGATCGTCAAGCATGCCTTTGCCGCCGCTGTGTGTATCGGTATTCGAAATGTGGCCACGCCTGGTTATTCTAACGTCTCGATCTTCAGAAGGGCACGCCGGATGGCAATATTATTCTCGACGCAGATCTCGCGGACCTTGCGGAGCTTGTCGCTGTCGAAGTTACGGGCGGAGATCACGATCTCCTGTATGCCTTTGTCCTGACAGACCGCACTTAGCGAACCGTTGCCGGTAAAGACGGTGAGTCCGTGGATAACGCGGCCGGTCTTCAGCGGGTCATCATCGACGAATCCGATCGGCGTCAGGTTCCATTCGGGATTGTTTCGCAGCTCGCGAAGCACCATTTCGCCGCCGTCACCCGCACCGTAGATGAGTATTCGGCGAGATTCGCCTGATTGCGGTATCGGGATCGCGCTTCGGATCAGGCGGAACATCATTCGGCTGCCGATCACGGCGAACAGCAAAATGAGAGCGTCAACGACAAAGACGGTTCGCGAATAATACTGAAATCTATACAGCAGCAGGATCGCAATGACGCTTAAGCCGGAGCCGAGAGCGACACCTTTTGCGTATGTAACGAAGTCGCGAATGCTCGTGTACTTCCAAAGGCCGCGATAAACCCCCGCAACAAGAAATGCCGCAAGCTTTATCGGAATTACGAGCGGCAGGCATTTTACGAAAAGGTCCCATGCCTCTGTGTTGTCGAGCGTGCCGATCACTAGCACGAAGGCCGCATAGAGCGAAAGCGTGATCAGGAACGCGTCGAGGAGTATCTCGAAGATACGGCGTTTGTGCGAGAAATTTATGATGAAGGCAAAGACCGCTTTCTCGGGTGCGGATGTGTCGGTGCCGCTCGCTTCATAAACCTTCACTTTCGATAGGAAGACGCCGACGATGACCAGAATGATCGAAAAGAATGCGATCAGGGCAAGGCTCTCGCTGACAGCAAGATGCGCGACCGCGATCGAAAGGCTGCCCGCGACCGCCGCGAATGCGTAAAGCATCAGAACTGCCGAGCGTTCCGAGAGTCCGAGAGCCACAAGGCGATGCGACGTGTGGTCACGGCCGCCTTGCGAAACTTTGCGGCCCCAGACCTTGCGTACAAGCGTGACAAGCGTCGTATCGAAGATCGGGACGACGAGGATCAAAGCCGGCACGGCGAGAATCGGCAAGATCCCGCGGCTTCTTCCGCCGCCGCCCGTCTGGTTGATCAGGACAGCTCCCGACAGGATAAAGCCAACGAACATCGACCCGCAGTCGCCCATAAAGATCGACGCGGGATTGAAGTTGAAGATCAAAAAGCCGATAAGTGCACCGACAAAGATCGACGCAAGAAGAAGTTCGTTGCCCTGCCCGGCGGTGAAGAAGGTGGCGGCAAGAGCAATACCGCCGATCGCCGCGATTCCCGCAGCGAGACCGTCCATATTGTCGAGCAGATTGATCGCGTTCGTGATGCCGATGATCCAGATGCCGGTGATCCAGATGTCGATGATCTCGTTTCCGGTTATCGGCATCGTCAACCCGAAACCGATCAGCAAGGCGGCACCGAACAGCTGCCCGAGAAGCTTCTGATAAGGGCGAATGTTAAAAATATCGTCAACGATGCCAACCAGGAAGAGCACCGTGCCGCCGGCGAGCAGGATCAAGGATTCGCGGTTGAGCGGGACGAATAGAAAATAGCCAATGATCGTCGTTGCATAGATCGCGACACCGCCGAGCATCGCCGTCGGACGATCGTGCCAGCGATCGCTCTTTGGAGCGGCGACAAATCCGCGGCGGGTCGCATAGGCGCGGACAGCGTAGGTCAGCACCGCGCTCAAGATCACAGAGGCGGACAAGATCAGAAATGCTTGAAGAGTGAGGTTCTGCATTTTCTAAGCTCCAATAAAGACAATATTCTTAAAATGACGGTGAGAGACTGGCTATCCAACGTCGCGGTAAAGCTGAGTGATATCCTTTACGAGCCTCGTAACAGAATACCGTTCATCGACAAATTTTGCGGCTTCAAGAGCAAGTGTCTCCCGTACTTTTTCATTTTTCAGCAAATAAAGCAAGCCTTTTTGAAGATCGGCGGGATCGAACGTCCGGATCAGCACCGCACGCTCGGCAACGTCGAACCCGTCGATGGTTTCATTCACTTCACCCGCGAGATCGACAACGCCACCGACCGCCGTCGAAATTACGGGAACGCCCGCCGCCATCGCCTCGATCATCGAGAGCGGCGTGCCCTCATTTCTCGACGTCAGAACGAAGATATCGAGTTCGCCAAGGATCTGTCCGATCTCTTTCCGATTACCCGTAAATGATAGATTTGAAAGACTTAGCTCGGCAGCACGACGTTCGAGCTGCCCTCGCAAATGCCCGTCGCCGACGATCACGAAATGCAGCGGCAACGCGCTTTTGTCACAAAGTGCGGCCGCATCAAGAAGAAGGTCGAGGTTTTTGATCTCCGTAAGACGCCCGACGAAGCCGACCAGTAGGCGATCGTTTGGGATCGAGAATTCGCTGCGAAGGTTCGATGTCACGGCTTGCGACGTTTCTACGCCTTCGGTGCCGAGCGGTATCACAACGAACTGTTCGCGGCGTCCGATCGCGAACTTGCCGGCGATCTCCTCGAGCTGCTGATCTGAAATGACGACGATGTGGTCGGTCACGCGTGCAAGGATCTTTTCTATCAGAATAAAGACGCGTGTCTTGAACTTTCCGTAATAGCTGTGAAAAACGTGGCCGTGAAACGTGTGTACCTTCTTGACACGTCGGGGACGGCCGATGAGCGTGCCGAGCGTAAGATATTTGTAGAGAAATGTCGCTGTCCGGCCGACGGCGCCGGCCTTTGCGGTATGCGTATGCACGATGTCCGGCCGTCGCTTCCGCAGTTCGCGAAAGATCTTGAACACGCAAACAAGATCCTTTGGCGAGAGCTCGCGGCTTAGCTCCGGCAGATAGATCGGCTCGATGCCATTCTCCTCCGCAAAGTAGGACATATCCTCTTCGCCGGCGGGAACGGTCCCTGCGATGAGAGTGCTCTCAAATTCGGGTTCGCGAAGTTTGCTCGTCAGCCATGTGACATGTCGGGCGGGCCCGCCGACATTCAGGCGAGCGATGATACGGACAATTCTTTTTGGGCGGTCGGGCAAATGAGATTATTCTTCCATCCGAAAGATCGTTTCGGGGTCATCTTCGTGGCGTATCTCGTCGATGGGCTCGCGTTTGCCCTCGCCCATATAGAGGCGGTTTGGGCAATTTATCACCATTCCGTCAACGTCGCCGACGTTCTTGTAGCCGTGGACGACGCCTTTTGGGACAACGACGGCACACGCCTTTGAAGCGCCTACAACCAGCGTCATTCGGTGGCCGTATGTCGGCGAATCTTGGCGGTTGTCCCACATTCGCATCTTGAAATCCGACGGGCCGATGAAGCAAAAGAGGTCGGCCTGATCGACGTGTTCGTGAGGGCCGCGTGCAACGCCCGGCTTCGTAAACGAAATGTACGACATCGCCGGATAGAATTCCGCATCAAGCTCATCGTGCCGAAAAAGCTCGGCCAGCCATCCGCGGTCATCCGTGTACTTCTTCAGGTCGTAAACAACTACGTCGTCTATCTCTTTATCTATAAATGGCATAATCTCCGAGATCAAAGTTGGTGAACGCTTTAGCCGTCCGTATTATTTGCGCCGGTTTTTGCGACGAGGTTTGATGCGAGGAGGAGGCTTTCGAAGGTGCCGGCGTCGGTCCACCAGCCGTCGAGTTCGCCCCAGGTCATCTCACCGCGGTTGATGTAGTGATTGTTGACATCGGTGATCTCAAGCTCGCCGCGGTCCGAGGGTTTGAGGGTCTTTATTACGTCAAAGACCGTGTGGTCGTAGAAATAGACCCCGATGACCGCGTAGTCAGAGCTTGGCTCGGCCGGTTTTTCGACGATCCGTAGAACCTTGTCGCCATCGAGCTCCGGCACGCCGAAACGCTGAGGGTCGGGAACCTTTTTGAGCAGTATCTTCGCACCCTTGCCCTGGGCTCGATAGTCATCGGCGGCGGCACGGATGTTCTTCTCGATCAGATTGTCACCGAGCACGACGCATATCGGAGACTCGTCGGCAAAATGTTCGACGAGCGAGAGTGCGTCGGCGATGCCGCCTTCGCCTTCCTGATACGTGTAATTCAAATGCTTCAGGCCGAAGTGTTTTCCGTTGCCGAGGAGCTTAAGAAAATCGCCCGCGGAATTGCCGCCCGTTACGATCATTATGTCGTCGATCCCCGCGTTGATGAGCGTCTGGATCGGATAATAGATCATCGGCTGGTTATAGACCGGCAGCAAATGCTTATTCGTGATGCGCGTCAGCGGGCTCAATCGCGAACCAAGTCCGCCTGCCAGGATTATTCCTTTCATAAAATGCGTTATTCTTTGAAGCCAACTGCCGTCCAGAATGAACGATCGCTGAAGACAATATCCTTAAGTCCGCAATCTGTCATCATCTGTTCGATCTCGCTCTTTGTAAATCGCTGTTCCAATCTAGTGCCGAATCGATCAAGAGCGTCTGTCCGCATCGTGTAAAAGCTGTTGTTTCTGTATTGAGAAAGCGGGATCTTCTCGACGTTCATTCCGAGCTTTTCCAAAACCTTCGAACCGCGAGCCAGCGGGAAATAGACCGTCGCGGCCAGACATTGACTCACAAGATACCTAACACCGTGAGGCGATCGGCTCACGAAACGGCGGACAATGTCGCTTAGTTTCCACACCAAGCGGAACCATGCAGGCCGATTATCGAAGCGATAATATAAATATACAAGAAACGGAGCACCAGGCTTAAGCTTTGCTACGCATTTCCGCATGCCGTCGCGAGTATCGGGAACGTGATGCAGCACACCGAGGCTGTATCCAAAATCGCACGAGCTGTCCTCAAGCGGAATATCATCTACGCCACCTGTATGAAACCGACAATTCTTAAGTTCTGAAAGATTCTTGCGAGCGACCTCCAACGCGACACTCGGATCGATCAGGTGAAGCTCCCCGACCTTCGGCGCAACGAGCCTTGCCCACCGACCGCTGCCGCAGCCGAGGTCGAAGCCGACAGCGTCCTTAGGCAACGAGCCCCACGGGAAGATATGAAAGTAGTTCTCGAACATCGAGTTCAACTCATTCTCGTCGAGCGATGATTGATCGAACCGCGACCATTCATCGCCAAAGCCGGAGACTACCTGTGAATCAATGTTGGAACTCATTTCTTATCAATAAACTGCCTGTACCAAAGTTCAAGCATCAGCAGCGTCCAGATCGGGAAGGCGTGATCGACGATGCCGTTGATGTGCTGATCGACGATCTTTTGGACGGCCTCGGGTCGTATGATGTCCCGCTTTCTAAAACTTTCGGATAAAAGGACATCGCGAACAAAATCCTTCATCTCCTTTCGGAACCAATGCCCGACCGGCACGCCAAAACCCATCTTGCGTCTGTAGATCACTTCGCGAGGCACGAGCCGTGCTGCGACCTTCTTTAGAAGATATTTTGTCCGATACTGCGGCATCTTCAAATTCTCGGGCAGGCTTGCCGCGAATTCGATGACCTTGTGATCGAGGAACGGTGCCCGTGCTTCGAGCGAATTTGCCATCGAGGCGATATCGACCTTCACGAGCAGATCGTTCGGCAAGTACGTCATCTGATCGGTCAGGAGCGTCGCGTCAACAACGCCCGTTCCGTTCGCACGCCTAAGCCAATCCCCGACAACATCTATCGCGTCGTTGTCGCTCACTTCGTTGATAAAGTCGGCAGTGTAGATGTCGCGTTTTACGGCCGGTTTGAATGTTGACATCCAACGAAAATACCGCTCGATGCGCGGTTCGCTCGCCGAGGTGAAGAATCGCTGCACATCGCGAACGCGCGTCTTCTTCGTCTCCGAAACGGGCAGCAAGTTGAACGGACCTTCGATAAAAGCCTTTCTCAACACGCGAGGGATACGCTTGTACGCTTCGGCGAACTGCATCGCCATATAACGCTCGTAGCCGACAAAGCTTTCGTCGCCGCCGTCGCCATTCAGTGCAACGGTGACGTGTTTGCGTGTTTCCCGCGAAACGTAATAGGTCGGCAGCGCGCTCGAATCCGCGTAAGGTTCGCCGTAATGTTCGACGAGCGTCGGCAGCAATTCGATGGCGTCCGGACGCACGATGAATTCGTGATGCTCAGCACCGATGTGCTCAGCGACACGCTTTGCATATTTGAGTTCGCTAAAATCTTGTTCCTCGAAGCCGATCGAGAATGTCTTGACAGGTGTCGAACTCTCCTCGGCCATCAATGCAACGATGGTCGAAGAATCGACGCCGCCCGAAAGGAATGCGCCGAGCGGCACCTCCGCGATCATTCGGAGCTTCGTTGCCTCGCGAAGAACACGCGTCGTCTCCTGGATCGCCTCTTCTTCGGAGATCTTTATCTTCTTCGAAAAATCGGGCAGCCAATAGCGGTTGGTTTCGATCTTGCCGTCCTTCCACTTAAGCCAATGGCCTGGTTCGAGCTTGCGGATCGCCTTAAAGGCAGTTTGCGGAGCGGGCACGCAGAGGTACGAAAGATAGCTGTCGATCGCGTCGCGGTCAACATCGCGGGAAACGCTCGGGTGTTTCAGGACGGCCGTGAACTCCGAACCGAAAATGAGGTCGCCGTTCGGCTGATGCGAATAGAGCAGCGGCTTTTTACCGATGCGGTCGCGTGCGATGAAGAGCGAGCGGTCCCGTTCGTCCCAGATCGCAAACGCGAACATGCCGCGA
The DNA here is from genome assembly GCA_019639195.1 of Acidobacteriota bacterium. GTDB lineage: Bacteria > Acidobacteriota > Blastocatellia > Pyrinomonadales > Pyrinomonadaceae > OLB17. The sequence continues at coordinate 1,095,247 of JAHBSI010000001.1, forward strand.
AGATGTTCGAGGCAGCCCGGACCAAATTCATCGTAAAGTGCGACGACGGCCTCCGTGTCGGAATTCGTATAGAGTTTGCGGCCGCGTTCGATCAGGCCTTTGCGGAGTTCCTGATAATTGTAGATCTCGCCGTTGAAGACGATCCATTTTGTGCGGTCTTCGTTGTGGATCGGCTGCTGGCCGCCGGCAAGGTCGATGATCGCAAGCCGACGCATCGCAAGCCCGACGTGATCCTTCAAATAGAATCCGTCTTCGTCCGGCCCGCGATGGATCAAGGCAAGATTCATCGCCTCGAGCAGGCCGCGATCCGCCGGCTGCCCCGTGTTATTTACAAATCCCGTAATTCCGCACATTAACTTTCTTATCGGGCGTCAAAACGATCTGCCGTCATTTGCGGCACATGCGGCCCGAACGCCATCGATCTTCTTGTGAGCGTCGCACGGTCGCGTCTCTTCTCAAGCACGAGTTCAATACCGACTGCCGCGAAAATATAAAGAAATACCTGAATCTGCGTCCGTTGTCGATACGCCGTTCCAACATTTCCCTGAAAGATCGCATACGCGATCGACAACATCAGGGTGAAGATCAGGATCGGCAGCGCGCGAGAGAACCTTCGTCTGATCGTATAGATGAGGCCGGAGATGATAAAAGGAATTGTCGCGTACCAGAGCAGTGTTTCCGGGATCGTGACGGCTTGGCGAAGGTTTGCGGCTGCCCATGGAAATGGTGCGAGAAACAAGAACGCGAGGCCGATCGGTATCGTTGTGATCGCACCCACAGGCGTTGAAACGTCCGACTCTTCGCTGAATCCGGAATCTGCCGAGCGGGCAAGGTCGAGTCGGCTTCGCTGGACGTCCTGAAGATCAATGCGGGCAACATCCGACGTGGCTATTCGGATAACGCCAAAGTACGTCAGGCCGACGCCCAGGATCGCAAGAGCAGCGAGACGCGGCAGCATTGTACGCATGCGTCCGGACGCGCCGACAACAAGGCTCCCGACGGCCGCGACCATAACCATATAGAAGATGTAAAAACGCAGCGACAGAATGCCTCCAAGGCAGGCTCCAAGAACTACGACCGCGAGGATGCTAAGGCGTTCCTGCAGCTTTAGCACCGCGATGGTCGCCACGACAAGCAGCAAGAGCACAAGGCCGTCCTTCAGCAGCTGGCTGGACCAGACGATCATCGCGGGCATAACCGCGACGAGGATCGCGGCGTTGCGTGCGACGCGTTTGTTCTCGTAGAGTCTTCGCGAAAGGATATAGACCGCGGGGCTTGTTGCCGCACCGAGAACGCCGCAGATCGTCTGCGGGATCAGAATGTTGCGGCCAAAAAGATAATAGACGATCCCGACGAAGTAGTTCATTCCCCAGCCGGAGCCACTCGTCCGTGTTGTCTGAAAATACTCGAACGGCGAAAAAGTGGTTCCTTTTCCTGCCCAGATGAGGTTAAGCTGATGGCCAATATAGTCGTAGGTATAAGCATCGCCGCCAAAAAAGTTCCGCAGATTAAAAAACTCAATAGCTAAACCCACGCCAAGCCGTAAGACGAGGGCAACAAGGAAGATCTTTGTTACGGTCGCGGGTTCGTCTGTGAAGCGGTATATCAAGAAGATGATCAAGGCAGAAAGGACCGCCGCCGTCAGCAAGAAGCTGCCGGCAGTAGGCGAGAACGCGGTTACCAACGCGATTACTGCAAAGAGTGCAATGAAGGTTTTTTTTTGACGATTCATGAAAGCCGAAGAATGGGATGTCAACCAGAAACGGCGGCCTTGAAAGCAGCAATAATGTTATTCGCGTTCGCCGCAAGGCTATAGTGTTCTAAGGCATCCTTTGAAGCTGCGTTGGATAAGTCCGTTCTCAATTTCTTATCCTGAATGAGCATAGAAATGTATTGTTCCCATTCGAGATCGTTCTTTGCCAAGAAGCCATTCTCCCCATGCCTAATAACTTCTATATTAGATGCCATTGGAGTTCCAACCGGCACAATCCCAAGAGCCATGTACTGTGCGGTTTTCATAATAAATTTATAGCGATTCCACGAATTCTCGGGAAGGGGGACAAGGCCTATCTGTATCTTTCTTAGATCTTCAACTTCGGTGTCCGCATTCCATGCTTGAAGGCTGAAATTAACCTCTCGGAGATCCAGCTTTGAACCTCCAATGAAATGGATATCACAAATATTTTTTGAAGATATTCTTTGAAGAGGCCTTTCCACCATTTTAAGATTCTTTAGTGTAGTAGGACTACCGCTCCAACCTACGCACACGCGATCAGAATCTTCAGTAAAGGGAATGAACTTGTACCGTCCCGTGTCAACAACACTCGGAATTTGCCAGATGTTTTTATTATAGTTTTCAGCGTACTGTCGGATGCCGGACGAGTTTACAATGACAACCTTGCTTATTTCGATGATCGCCTTAACCTTACTGAAGAACTTTAGGTATGAGAAGTACCCGTTATATTGGCTTTTATAAGGTACGAAGAGCGGATCGTCGAGTTGATAGATTATCGGCTTCTTGCGAGCGACAAGGCGTTCGAGGATCGCGGGGCCGATAAGAGCCGCCTCACGATAGACAAAGACTGCATCAAATTCGTCCAGCCTTCGCAGAAGGCCGATACGGTTGATATAGCCACGAACCATCTCAAAGGCCTTAGCCGCATGGCGCCCGTCGGCATACAAAAATTCGCGCAGCCGCTCGGTCTCGAACGGCGCGAACTCAAGCTGTATGCCTTGCGGTTCGAGGACCTTTTCCCACAGTTCAATACTCCCGCGTTGGCCGGGTGAATATCCTTTCTGATTTGGAATCAGGCACAGAACACGCATATTCAAACAGTCTTTTGCGCCCAAATGGTCATGTATGTTCCGCTATTGAAGGCTCGTCCAAGTCGGTTTACTGCAGATGCTGCCAAATACTCCGCCCGTTTCCGAAGCGTCTTTTCACCCGTCTGCTCACACACGGCTCCTATCATATTGATCTCGCGAACGTACAGTCCAGATCTTTCTACCAGAGTTTTTATTGATGACGGATTGAATCCTTGAACATGGTAGGGGGGAAAGGTTGGAGCCATTACTACTACCCAATCTTTCCTTTGTAGTGCCATATAGACGTTTCCCAATCTCATATAGAGACCGTCTTCATTGGGGGCGTCGAGCCACAACCACCCACCATTTTTCAACAACTTGGTGGCTTCGACTAGTACCATGAACGGGTCGTAAAGATGCTCGATAATGCTGCTCATCATTATCACGTCAAAGCTCTCGGCACAAAAGCCTGCCTCTTCCAGGGTGCAATTCCTGCCCGATACGCCCAGCCTTTCCTTTCCAAGACGGATGAACTCACTTGACGGGTCGACTCCCTCCGCCTGCCAACCAGACTGAAGCGCGGCCCAAAGGTTCTCTCCAACTCCGCAGCCGACATCGAGAATTCTGCCTTTCTTACCAAGCCGCTCCTCAAACTGACGCATCATTCTGAGTCCGTTTTCCTTTTTTTTCTCAATGTCATGACCAAAGAAGTATTTGTCCGCATCGAAATAGAGTTCATCAAGGTTGCCCTTAGGAAACGGCATTGGATTTGGATACTGGTGCGTACAATGAATACAACGCACGATCGCAGTCAGTTCACCTGAGCCACTATGGTGTGCGCGACCGCCACGCCAACCGACGAATTTGTGGAGATCCCCACCACAGGCCGGACAGTTTATATCTCGAAACTCAAAGTGTGACGAATCGGGCATTACAACAATGATGCAAATCGGTCTAAATTGCTCGTGTGAATGAAAACATAGTTATCTTCGACGATCTCATCCCGCGTGACAGGCCGAAGCCGTCTTTCGCCGGATCCATCTTCAAAAAAGTAGATGGAATAGCCCTTTGATGAAAAGAAATCGATCAACTCATCCAGACTTACGTTAAAGCCATCTAAGAACCAAGGATTTATTTCGCAGATCACTGTCGGAAGAAAGGAATTTATAAGATTCTCCGCTCCTCGAAAAGCGAAGTACTCAGCGCCTTCAATATCGGCCTTGATCAAAGACAATTTCTCAATTCCTTCAAGTCGATCGTCCAAACGAACGACTTCGGCACGAACGGTCCTAGTTTCTTCCCAGCGAACTTGCCCCTCACTGCCCGGGCGACTATCATTCCTGCCACGAATATATGCTTGGCCCGCTGAAAGTGCACCTGAAGTCTGCACCGGCACCTCAAACTCGATCGTGGCATTGGTATCGCTACAACCTAACTCAAGTAATTCGACTGATCGCGGAAATCGGAGTAGTTTGCCGACTCGGCGTAATGCTTGGAAGGTAAACGGAACTGGTTCGAAGCAAATTACTCTGCCCGTTGCCCCGGCAGCCTTGCCCATCGCTAAGGAAAATATGCCAAAATTTGCACCGAGATCAAGAGCTGTTTCACCGGATTTAAGTGCAAGCGGTACAAGTTCGAGTTCAGGTTCTCGCCACGTACCTCGCTTGATATCCCAAGCCTTGGAACAAGCCTGAATCCAGGCATAGGTTGCGTCGTTTGCAACGGGATACAACAAAGCCTTGAGAACCTTCCTTAGCGCCGAATTTGCTCCCACGTCTCCCTCCTTAATCTATGGCGATACCCGACGGTAGGTTTTGAGCCTTAAGCGATGACAAAATGTCGTTCGAACTAAAATTTGCTCTTTCGACGTTATAGTGTTCTTCCGATAGCCTGCCCGTAATTTGCCGACCGCTTTCAAGGTCCGATAGGTATTGAAGCACTGTGTTTCTATTGGTGATTGGCCCCCTACCATCGAGTTCTTGTCTGATCGTCGAGGCAGTTTGCTCATTGCCGGTTTCCTGAATTATCTGGAAAAGGCATGAGAGGTAATCTTCGTTATTGGTCAAAGGGAATTCTTCCCGCGTTTTTATTCCCCTGAAGCCATCTGCGCATGGATAGAAGTCAAAGTATTCTACCGCCTTCAGTTCAAGCGTGCTTGCAAGCCCAAGCTTCTTTGCCATTTCACGAAGTCGGGAACTGTTCCTGTTAAGAATTGGTATTCGTTTCGCTCGGTCCTTCCATGTCGTCGGAAATCTACTGCTCCAAAGAGCGTATGTAATGGTGAGGTCTGGGGGATACATGGGCAAATGAGCGATGTATGAGTCTACGAACGCAACATGGTTCAAAGGATGGGCGGATCTTTCGATCAACTTCAACTCGTAAGTTTCTGCAAATGAATCAACAACGCAGGGAGTTTCAAATGTCCAGTGTTCATATCCGGTGCCAAAGGCCGTCGCAGTTGAAAGAAGCATGTCCCCGTGATGATGTATCGCCTTTGTAGAGATATCGGTTGCGTGGTTCGGAAGCGGAATCCAGCAATTTGCAACCAAAGTAAAATACTCATTCTGAGCTATGTCGATGCCAACTACAGGGTAATGAAGTTTATTCAGGCTGCCCGGTTTTCGTAGATGATCGTCAAGGATCTCTGAGAAAAAAACGTCGTCGCCGGACATATCCTCAAGCACCGACGAGCTCTTTCGGTTTGCTTCGTGTTTATCCGGGGCCAGCGCAAATATTTCTTGCAAGCTGTCCAAATATTTTGCTTTGTGGCTCATGTTCTGGTATTCGAAAGCCTATTGTACAACAAGCAGTAGCGTGCTTCAGCAATATCCTTCAGATCAAAACGCATCAATCGCTACCGGAAAGACACTCAACTCGCTGCCGCCTCGACCGGATATGAACATATTCCCAGAACACGCATTAAGTCAGAGTTTTGTGGTAAAGCCGGCGGTATCTTTCGCCGCCGACGGTTTTGAGGTCGAATTCGCGACGGGCAGTCTCGCGGCATCGGTCGGAGACATCGCCGAGGTTCGAGACCCCGTCGAGGGCCTTTTGGTAGCTCGCCGGGCTGAAGTCATCGAGCAGGACGCCGACCTTGTTCCGCTCAATAAGTTCGTCCACATCGCCGACGCCGCGATTCGCGATGATCGGCAGCCCGCAGGCAAGATACTCGGCGAGCTTTGTCGGTGACGAAGACTGTTTCGAATAGCACGCCTTTATAAAAGAGATCGAAATGTCCGCAGCGCCAAGATATTTCGGCATCTCGTGCGGTGCGACCGTCTCAACGAGGCAGTCCGCGTCCGCGAAACCACGCGTCTTCAAGGCGTCGGCTATCTTTTCTTTATCCCGCTGCGTCAGGATCATCGCGAATACGTTCGGGTCCCGCATCTTCGCCGTCGCAAAAAGATCGAGCATCTCATCAGTAAGATACCAGCCGCCGAATGAGCCCGCATATACGATCACGGTCCGGTTCTCGACGCCCAGCTCTTTACGCGTTGCCGCTCGCGAGTTCGCGTCCGCCGCGGCGAACCGCTCGATATCCACACAGCAAGGGATGACCTCGACCGGGCGGCCTTGTTTATCGAGGCCGGTGTCGCGTGACGCCGGGAACAGTATATCGCGGGCCTTTTCCGTAAGCACGACAAAGGCGTCGGATTCGCGGAGCAGCCAGCGTTCGACGCGTTTTGCGGCACGGTATAACCAGCCGTTCTCCGGCCAGCGGCCCGCGTCCGTGTATTCCTCCGGGAAAAAGCCGCGAATGTCGAAGATGATCTTCGGTTTGTGGCGTGAGAATTTGCGTGCGAGCGCGCCCATCAGTCCTGGCAAGTGGACACGGCAATGCAGCACGTCAAAACGCTCTTTTGCGATCAGACGCCGGACGCGCCACGCTCCGGCGAGCGTGTCCCAGGCGGTCGCAGGTGCGCTCGGGCGTTTGTGATAGGCGAGGCATTGCCATTTAATGCCCTCGGCCGCAAGGCTTGCCCTTTTTTCGGCGATCTCGGCCGGCGTCCACTTCTGCCTGAGGTCCGGCTCGAACGTCAGCAGCGAGAGCTCAACGCCGCCCTTGCCGATCTCACGCAGATACGGCAGCACCTGAGTCTGCACAAGCGGCTCCCGCAACCCGAAATAACAAATATAGAGAGCACGCACCAAAATGGGTCAACTCCTTAATGAAATCGGGCAATCAGTATTGCCCGATAGCTTCCCTTACGCGTTAATTTTCTCGGCATGACGGGAAGAAGTATGCCGAAGAGCAAATTCAAGAATAGATAGCCGATCTTCGACCGTATCGAACACCACCGCAACATCCTTGTAACCCGGATATTTTCTGAATATAGGACAGAAGACCGCACTTCAAATCCATTAGCCCTTGCTTTGGTCGCTATAAGATTCAAAACAGATTCGATCTGTGGGTACGGTTGCCGAAGATGCTCTTCGAGCCATTCCGGAATAGAATGATGTCTCGCCTGAAGGTCGATGAAATATTGTTCATCAAGTTCTCGAGAATGACCGTCAAACGGGAATGCTATCACGACGCCGCTTCTTACGACCCTTACCAATTCGCTTACTGCTGCCGTTCTTAGATTCTCCGGCAAGTGCTCGAGAACATCTATTGAAACAGCCCAATCAAATGAGTCATCTTGCAAAGGGAGGCGAAGAATACTTCCGGTAACGAATCGTCCAACATTTTGCGGTGACGTTGGACGGGCTATGTCCACCCCAAGGACCTGTCCCCGAAAAAAATAGTTAGCAAACAGGTTTTCTCCGCAGCCTGCATCGAGCAATGATCTCTCGGAATCAAGCACGTCTTGAACGACGTGAGCTACGTCCTCGTTCCTGACACGCACGTCCCATGACCATCGAGTGAGAAGGTTGCGAATCGTCTTTGTGATATTCATCTTGAACACTGAATACGAACAACTATCCGGCATTTTCGCGTCCCACGCGCTGGCGTCGTCTTAATGGAAATTTCAAGAAATAGCCTAGGTTCGACGGCCGCTGCCAAATGCTCTTTGCCGCGTTCTTCAAAAAGCCGCCATAATCGCCCGCCTGAAAATACGACCCCGAAAGCACCGAATAAAGCTTCCCGTAACACTCGGCCTTTATCGGTTCAAGCCCCTTGTCCTCGGCAAACGCCTTTTTATATCCGAGGAGCATATCGTGTTCCATCGCGCGGATATTGCCGTGCATATTTGTGCCATGCTGTCTGTATAGAACGTGAGGGTCGGCAACCAATCCAACCTTGTATTTCGAGGCCACGCGGTAGGAGAAGTCCCAATCGGCCGCGGTCGTTTGCCTGCGATCAAAGCCGCCAACTTCCTCGAACACCGTTTTTGGCGTAACAGCCGTGCTTCCCGCCCCCAACACGACTCCACGATCAAATCTAAGAAACTCAGTTGCGACCCAGCCTTCCATTCCTTCTTCACTTTGGCTGAGTTCGTGATCATCCTTGTCGATATAGATCATGGGACAATGGACGAGGCCGACCTCGGTATCAGAATCAAATATACGCATCTGCTTCTCGAGTTTCTCCGGGAGCCAGATGTCATCTGCATCGAGGAAGGCAACGTATTCACCTGTTGAGGCGGCGACGCCGTTATTCCTTGCCATCGACACGCCCTGATTCTTCTGCTCAATGACCTTTATTCGGTCGCCAAACTGCCTTAGTACGTCGAGCGATCCATCGCTTGAGCCGTCATCAACGACAATTATCTCCGTATTCGAGTAGGTCTGACCGAGCACGCTGTCGATCGCCTTTCCGACATACGAAGCGTAGTTGTAATTTGGGATGATCACACTTACGAGCGGTCTCATTTTTTATGGCAAATGGCCACCTGAACCGGGGCTCGATCGACGGACTCCTGCGAGAAGATATAATCATCCACCGTCGGATAGAACGGCTTTTTCCATATAGCCATGCTGAGGCTCTCGCGAAGCCCAAGCGGCATCTTGTTCATCACCTTCCACGCAAAGAGAAGGGACTGCGTTGACAGCGTCTTCGGCAGCCGTATCTGATCGTGATAGAACGGCGGTATTCGGATCGACGGGTCAAGCGACTGCCCCAAATGCATATCGATCTCGAAACAGGCATCCAACTCGCGCCTGAGTTCGTCAGGCAAATATTCGAAGATATGAAAGGGGTTCGATGGCTTGCCGTTGACCGGCCGAGTGTATCTTGCGTTCGGTGTGGAAAGTATCAGCCGGCCTTTCGGCTTAAGGACGCGGGCAAGTTCGCGTAAGAACTGTGCACGCTCGTGAATGTGTTCGAGAGTTTCGAACGACGTCACAACGTCAAACGTGGCGTCCGCGAACGGCAGGCCAAGGCCGTCGCCCAACAGAACCGAAGCATTTCCGGAACACTCCGCCCGAGCTTCTCGTGCCGCCTCCATATCCACATCAACGCCGACGATCGACCTCGCTTTCGCTTTCAGAAGACCGATGCCGTAGCCCGTGCCGCACGCGATGTCCAGAACCGTCTTGCCCTCAACGTGCGGCTCGGCAAAGACGTATCTCGCCGCGTGCTCTCCCCAATATGGGGAGAGACTGCCGGCGTCAATAACATTTGCACCCTGAAATCGCTCAGCAACTGCCATCTATGATCTAAAAGTATGTTTGATGATAATGAACGAGCCTAACGAGTCGGGCTTCGCTGGAATTTGCAAACAAGCATCTCTAGTCTACCCCGAATGAAGAGTTGCTCGTCAGCCATCAGCACCCAACTCCAAATAACCCACGCATAAACGATACCGCAAAGAGCAACGACCGCGAGCGTAATGGTCGAAAATTGTTCGATATACATACAGATGACTGAAGGCACGATCATTATCGCAGCCGCCGCCGGCAATCCCTTGAAGGTTGCCGCAAGCAGCTTTACACCCGCAACCTTTCGAGCGATCAGAAACTGACAGGATGCATCGACCACCATCATAATGCTCCACGAAAGGGCCGCCCCCAGGATATGCAGCTTCCACGTCAGCAGAGCCGCGAGGCCAATGTACGGGATCATTTCGGCGATGTAGAGCTTAGCAAAGATGTCCGCACGCCCGGCGGCCATGATCGTCGAGTGAGGCAGGAATGCAGGAATGCACAACGCCATTCCCGGCAGCAGAACGTAAAACGGCAGCGAACTCTCGCGTCCGAAATCCTTGCCCGCCCATATCGTAAAAAATGGCTCCGCGACCACGGCAAGAACCGTTAGAGCGGGGATCACCAAAATGATGTTGAATCGTAACCCGCGATCAAATAGATTCTGCCGAGCGTCGTTCTTTTCAGTTCCTTGCAGCTGCGAAAATGCCGGGATCAACGATTGCACCATCGACTTTCCGAAGACGATGAGCATAGAGGCGACAGTGAATGCCACGCTGTAATATGCGAGAGCCTCGACCGTGACAAATGCAGGCAGAACGAGCTTTTCGAGGTTCAGAACGGTCAAGGCTGCCAGCGTAGCGATGGCCAATGCGGTGCCAAATTTTAGGAGTGGGCGGATGACGGTGCGGTCGAGCGAGAGGTCCCAGAGGTTTGGGAGGAGGCGGCCGGAGACGTAGATGTGGCCGAAGAGCGTGAGCAGGCTCGCGACAAAGAGTACGACGACGGCGCCGAGGATGCCGCCGCCGAGGTAGATCACGATCGGAGTTGCGGCGATGCCCAGAATGCGAAATCCCGAGGTGACGAATGTGTTCAGATCCATACGCAGTCGGTCGAGCTGCGGCGTGTTGAAGATCTGATTCAGAAAATTCAGTACGAAAGTAAAGGCCGCCACCCTGAGGGCAAGCGTCGCCTCGCCAAGCAGGTGTTCGGGCACGTTAAAGAGCGTCACGATCCAGCCGGCAAGTGCGAATATCGCGATCGCGAACGGCACAGAAAGCAGCAGCGAGAGTGCGGCGGCCGTGCGTACCGTACGCGCCTCTTTTTCCGCATCGCCGGCCGCATACGCCTCGGACCCGAACTTCGTCGATGCAATTCCCATCCCAAGATCAGCGAAGCCCAGATACATCGGTATCAAGCTGACGAGGATCAGCACGCCATAGCCTTCGGCCCCAAGCAGCCGTATCGTGAAAGGCGTCGCCACGAGCGAGACCGCAAGCGGCGCAACTTGGCCCGCAAGCGTCCAAAGGCTACCCTTTACGACCTTCGTCGTCATCCCGGCCGTCGATGGCGGTGTGTTCGCCGGACGCGCCGCGGCATCCTCGCTCTGCGATTCGATCACCGCCGAAGCGTCTTCGCCGCCGGGTGTTATTGGGTTCGAAGCTGCGATGTTCTTAATGTCCTTTTGTGCCGAGAGTAGAATGCGTCGGGCGTGAGGCCGCGGCCTGCGGTCCACGCTCCTCGGGGCCGCTCGCTTTTGAAATGAGTTTATTATTCGCGTTAAACGCTGTCAATATCGGCCTAAGCCCGCGTTTTATATGAGACAACTGCAAAGACGCGCAAAGGGCTGAGTAGCCACGAATGCACGAATCCCACTCGTGTTTGGGGCTTTCACTCTGCGTTGCGGAAGCCCGCACGGCAGCAAGGGCATCGCCTGTATTAGGGCACCTTCTCAGTTGCGGAAGCCCGCACGCCAGTAAGGGCATCGCGTGGTGACGCCGAACCTGTTGAGCTCCGTAGGAGCGAGATGTTCATAGCACCGCGGAGCCTCCATTCCCGGAGCTCCGTAGGAGCGACATGTCTAATTTTGAATCACGCCTTTATAAGAAGGAACCGCAAAGACCGCAAAGAAAAGCTCGCAAAGGCCGCAAAGGGTTGAATTGCAGCCGTTGTGCCGAAATAAGGAATAAGCAAAAAGGGAAAAATTGAGCCACGAATGCACGAATCTCGAATGCACTAATGCCGGGCCGCTAGCGGAAGAAGCTGCGGACGGCGTCGATTATTCGGGTTTGGGTCGCGGCATCCATTTCGGTGTGGATCGGCAGCGAGATGACCTCGGTGCAGAGGCGGTCCGCGACGGGCAGTTCGAGATCGGGCGGCACGAGGCCTTTGAACGCGTTCTGCTGCTGCAGAGGCACGGGATAGTAGATCATCGCGGGCACTTCGAGTGACGCGAGATGATCGCGGAGGCGGTCGCGGCTGCCGTCGAGCACACGCAGCGTGTATTGATGAAAGACGTGTGTCGAATGCGACGCACGCACCGGCGTTGCAAGCTCTGAAAGTTCCGCAAACGCCGCGTCGTACGCGTCCGCAACGCTGCGTCGAGCGTCGCAGTATTCGTCCAGATGCCGCAGCTTGATGTCGAGTATCGCGGCCTGTATCGAATCGAGCCGTGAGTTTACGCCGACGCGCTCGTGATAATAACGCTCGGCCTGGCCGTGATTGGCGATCGAACGGATCATCGCCGCAAGTTCGTCGTCATTCGTGAACATCGCACCGCCATCGCCGTAACAGCCGAGATTCTTCGACGGGAAGAACGACGTGCAGCCGACACGGCCAAGCGTGCCGGTCTTCTGATGGCGGCCGTCGCGGAAAATGTAGTCAGCTCCGATGGATTGTGCGGCGTCCTCGATCACAGCGATGCCGCGTTCGCCGGCGATCTTCATTATCGGCTTCATATCGCAGCTCTGGCCGAAAAGATGCACGGGCACAACGGCCTTTGTCTTCGCCGTGATCGCACGTTCAAAGATCTCCGGCGTCATCAGGAACGTCTCCGGATCGACATCGACCATCACCGGCGTGAGCCGCAAAAGGGCAATGACCTCAGCCGTCGCAAGGAACGTAAAAGACGGCACGATCACTTCGTCGCCGGGTTCAAAGCCGAGGGCCATCATCGCTATCTGAAGTGCGTCCGTGCCGTTCGCACACGGTACCACGTGGCCGACGCCAAGATACGATTCGAGCGATGCCTGAAAACGCGAAACGGCCGGACCGTTGATGAACGCCGCAGACTCGAGCACTTCGACAACCGCCGCATCAACTTCCGCCTTGATCTTTGAATACTGACCTTTGAGGTCAACCATTTGGATCGACATAACTTTCGATATTAGGACGCGTAAACCTCTTGGGCCGCATCCTTTATGAACTCGATCATCTGCCTGTACGGCCCCGGCCCATAGCTGATCCGTGAGACGCCAAGCGATGCAAGCTCCGAATTAGACGGCGTATCGGCCATCCGAAGAATGTTCAGCGGAAGCTCCAGCTCCTCAACGACCTGCTTGATGTAGTCGGGCTTCCGCAGGCCGGGAGTGAAAAATCCGTCGGCACCGCCGGCCTTGTACGCGGCGGCACGCTCGATCGCTTCGGCGACGTGCGTTTCGCCGTAGTCGGCAAGGTTCTTGAGGAAAATGTCGGTGCGGGCGTTGATGAAAAGCGGAACGCCTGCTTTGTCCGACGCCTCACGGACGGCCTCGATACGTTTCTGCTGCTCTGTGATCGAATAAAGCCCGGTGCCGCCGACCACCTGATCTTCAAAATTGACACCGATCGCACCTGCGTCGATCACGCGGCGAATGTTATCGGCAAGCTCGGCATTGTCGGCAGTGTATCCGCCTTCGAAATCGATCGTTACCGGGAGATCGACGGTCGCAATGATGCGTTCGAGGTTGGCAATGGCCGCGTCGAGCGAGAGTTTCTCGCCGTCGGCAAAACCATCCGCAGCGGCGACAGACCAACTGCCTGTTGCGATAGCCTTCGCACCGGATTCGGCGACGGCGGCGGCCGTTCCGGCATCCCAGATGTTGAATAGGATGAGCGGTTCACCCTTAATATGACGCCTCGCAAAGGCCTTGGCCTTTTCATTCTGTGTCGGCATTTACTTAAGCACGGTCAAAACAGCTTGCAGCTACGAATGGAAACGTAAGCTGCAATAGCTGGAATTTGAACATCAACACACTTATAATGACGGAGAAGACAACCGAAACAAAAACCCAAAAGGCATCTTTCCATGCCTTTCCGGCCGTGGCCGTTCACGTCATGAAACGGCGGGCTCGTAAGACCTGCCTATTTAAGATGTTGCGAGAAAAATGCCGATGTGTCCTCGACCATCAACCTGTCACTTTTTCGTTCATACCTCTTACTAAGAGCCAGAGGCAGGTGCCGATCTCGCCGAAAGCAGCGGGCTTCTACGCGATATTTGAAACCAGACTTCTGCCGTAATACCGATAAAATAATCAGAAGCAATAAAAGTCTTATTTTAATCCATTATAAGGTTGATCAGCCCGGATAAACCGTTCCTGCTTCGACAAAACAGAGCGGGTTTTGCCATCGGTCTTCGACATAAAACGAGCGTTCGCCCCACGGCTTGACGCTAATCTCGCCACCCGAAACGCCGTGAACATCTTCGGTTGAAAGACAATTTAACTCTCTTGCTCTTTCAAATACAGTTTCGAGGTCCTTAACCGTAAAATACAAAGCCTTTGCAGCCGGATGCGGCTGTCCGGCGGACGAAACATCAACGACTTGCAGAGTTACGCCACCGCAATCAAAGTAGCAACGCGAACCCGCCTGTCGTCTGCCTTCAAATCCGAGTAGCGTAGAGTAAAAATCCGCCGCCGCGTCCAAATCGCCGACTTCGATATTGAGGCGAAAAAAAATCGGTTTATCTTGTTTTGTTCCATTAGAATTTTCAGTCATTTTGTTCCTCCAGTTCCTTCCGAAAACCACGCCAGCCAATCGCGTAACAGGTCAAAGCGTTTGTATTCGATGTAATATATTCGGTTTCGCCCGTCAGATTCCGAGCGGATCAATTTCGCATCCTCAAGCACGCGAAGATGCCGGCTCGTAGTTGCCCAACTATGCTCGAACACGCCGGCAATCGCTCCGGCGGACATCGAACCGCGTTCAAAATTTAAGGTCATCAAGATCCGCCGGCGAGCCGGATGAGCCAACGCCGAAAAAACCGCTTCGTAAGCATCCATCGTTGATTTCGGCTCAAATTGTGTCGTTCGTGTTCGCATAAATAAATTTAGCACATAAGCTAAATAAAAAAGCAAACGACAGCAATGACATTCACTATTACTGTTATTATGTATGATTAAATGATGTATTAACTATTTAGCATAGAAGTTAATCAACACTACCTTTAGACAGATTGCCTTGATAAATCTCGCTTTCTTTCTCGACAAACTCCTTCGCCTTTTCAGTCATTCCGCTGGCGAGTCTTTTTCATTTATTCCTCTAAATAAGAGCCACAGGCATGTTCCGATTTCACCAAAGGCGGCGGGCTTTGACGCGATATTTGAAACCAAACTTCCGCTGTAATTTTCAAACAGCGTGTTGCCGACAAAGCTGACGAGATAACCGCCGCCGCCGAGCATTAGCAGAATGCCTAAAACTCTTGGCAAAAAACCCGATTTATAAACCAGCCGGCCAAAAGGAAGTAGCCAAAGTCCCCAAAAAACGCTTACAAGCAAGATGCCACTATCGTAACGTTCCAGGAGAAGCATCAGTTGCGATTCGATATTCGGAAAGCCGGTATTTATGAGCGTCAAAGCGGCGTACTGGTTCTGCAGGTTGAGCATCGATATCGGCACGCTGATGACCGATAGAACCACCATCAGTTTCGCGGCCATTTGGTTGACGGAATTGAGCAGTTTATACAGAACAAGCGGCAGAATGAGGAACGCAACGTAGCAGATCACGCTGCTGAGAATGCTCAATCGGAAAAGCGTTTCGGAAGCGGCGATCTGTTGAAACGTTTTCGCCGCGTCGCCCCAAACGATCAACTTTGAGGGAACGTATGCGAGGCTGAAGATGCCGGTTATTACGACGATCAGATAAAGAAGGCCCGCCGATCGTGCCGTGTTCTTGTTTGCTCCCAACCTCATTTGGTCTCGGCTCCTACCCTTTCCCAACGCCACGCATACCACACGATGAGCAACGCGAGAACGATCTCAACCATCGCGTAAAAGACATAGAAAGTTCGCCACTCGGAGATCGAATTCACGCCGACCAGCGCAACAAAGAGCGTGTAAAATATTCCTAACAAAATATTCAAAAGCCTGTTTATGAAAGGCTTCAAAACAAGTGTCAGGAAGGTCATTAGCGCCGGTATCAATAGCAAAAACGAGGCGAGAAAAAGTTTTGTCGGGCTGTCCAGCATATTCACACCGGTCATTAATCCCTCAACTTTCTTCGGAACATACAGTTCAAAATAGTCGCCGTATAGATAGCAGCACGTGATCGAAACCCACAATGCCGAAAGCCGGAACTTGACGTTGATCTTAGCGTCCTGCAAATCGCCTTTCTTCATAGATCTAAAATATCTCTATTGAGTTAACTGCCGACTCTTGCGAGGCTGGATGAGAAGAGAATACGGACTTTCGGCCTGAGAAGTTCAATTAAAAAAGGGCGAAGCCGAAGCCCCGCCCGATCGAAAACCTTATCCAACCAAACTCCAAGTGATGCTCGTGGCTGCCGTCGGGCTTGCCGTGGTAGATCTCGCTGTAATTATCGCGAATTCTCAGTTGATGATTTCTCCCTTGGTATTCGCCAACTTTTCTCGCCATACTTGTAGTTCTTCCGGCGTTATTCTAACGAAATCCGTAACTTCGCCGACGATCTTCAGTGGTGCCTGGCTGCGATATGAGCGGGTCGGATTGCCCGGAAATTTTTTGTCAGTCACGTTGGGATCATTTTCAAAAGTTCCTGTCGGTTCAACGATATAAACCCGTTCGTGTCCATCGCCGCTTGCCAAAGCTGCGGCAAGTCCCGCTCCGTTTGCCAAAGCCGTGAAATAAATGTGATTCATTACGAGTTCGGCTTTGTAATTAGATCTGCCTCCGGCAGTCAGCAAATCGCCAACCTGCAGATCGGCTCTTGTTCCGTGATAAAAAGGACCTTTGTCAGATAGCCTATCTCTGAACGAATCTGCCAATTCGTAGTTCTTTCTTGCGTTATCAGCGTCGCTTAATTCTTCATAGCATTCGGCAATGTTTCGATACAAAGCAGGAAAAGCCGACTTAACTGTGTCGTCATTTATTTTTAATCCAAACTCCAAAGCGGTTTCGAGCCATTTCAATTTGTCGGAAACATTTTTTTGCCGCCGAGCCACATAATAAGCCGCCGTAAATTTTTCAAAGTCATTTGTCGCTTTGCTCCAAGCCTGAAAAAACAGTCTACCGGCGTCTTCAGGTTCGCCTTTATCTTCCATCTCCATCCCTTGAAGACAGAGCTTAATAACATCGTTGTTCGGGCTAAATTCCATTTTCAATATCTGACATTGGCTCTAACGATGTTCCGTCGGAACGTCGGGCTTGCCGTGGTAGATCTCGCTGCCTGTTGCGACGAACTCTTTTGCCTTTTCGCTCATGCCGACGGCGAGGCTTTTTCGGCTTCGATGTTTTGTGATTCGGCGTATTCGCGGGTGTTTTGGGTGTGGACCGTCTACTTGCGCCGACGGAGCCATAATTGCCACAACCACAGGCTTTAGCCGAAATTAAATAAAATATCAATCTTGCCTTTTGCTTTCGTCTTATGCTGTCAGGAATTTGATTTATTCTTTCTTATTCGGCTAAAGCCTTGTCTATCTTGTCTTATCAATCCGTCAGCAATTCATGTTTATTAGAATTATCTTTACAAGATACTTTCTGTCTTCGTATGACAAACCTGCATTTTAATTTTACTTCAGCTTAATCAGCATGAATTGAAAAATATCGAATTCCTTTCGTAATAATTCCCCAAACTCAATCCACCTACTAATTACGCTTTGATTTTGCATGACTTGATTTTCACTAAATAATCCATTTTGTAAATTCTCAAGCAAGGGGGCGGATTGTGATAGATTTGTCATTTCAGTTGTTGGTTGCCCGTCTCGAAACCTCAAAAAATCATAAATGGTTTGCCCCAGAGTTGACTGATTTTCAAGAATGGTCGGATCATGAAAACAGATTTCCTTTCCAGTTTCCAGATAACTGTATTTATGTTTATGGGTCGTCACTTTTGCATGAGGGGGAATAACTATATGTTCCTTTAAGATTGGTATATTTTGGAATCTAATACTTCCAGTTGAAGTTACAATGTTTTGTGTTTGTGCATCGAAGGGATCAAAGAAAATCCAATGCCAAGGTCGCCAACTTAAAAGTGAAGACATGTGAACCGCTAATAGATAAGCAGTCCTATTTAGAAATAAAGGGGCTGTATAAAAAGCTTTACCTTTCCCCAATGTATCCAATTTGGTTTTTAAATCAAATAGAACATTGTGCTGATAGTCTGTATGTTTTGGCTGTTTGTTTCTCAATTCAAAAAACAAAGTTCTTGGCGAATAGTTGGCTTTCAGTCGCTTCCTGTCCCTAATAATTTTAGAGCTACTGTTGTTTGGGTAAGCAAAAGACCTCTTGAATTGTATATACAGCGGACTGATAGACTCAATTAGGGCATCTGCCCCGTAAATCACTTCATCTTTTTTTGACAAAGGCACTAATGCAAAAGGTGACCGAGGAAACCTCGTAATTGTCAGCATAGATTGAATCATGAAGCCGACAAGATCTTCTGTGAAGTCTGGTACTATTAAGTTAGATTTGCTGACTGTGCTCACTTTAATGTTCTAATACTAACGCAAAATGCTTACTCAAGATTTAATGCTCCTTCGCCCCTTCAGGCACGTTGCCGTGGTAGATCTCGCTGCCGGTTGCGACGAACTCTTTTGCCTTTTCGCTCATGCCGACTGCGAGGGCTTTTTCTTCGGAGACGCCTTCTTTGGCGGCGAATTCGCGTACTTCCTGCGTGATCTTCATTGAGCAGAAATGCGGGCCGCACATTGAGCAGAAGTGAGCGAGTTTCGCACCTTCGGCGGGAAGCGTTTCGTCGTGAAATTCTTTCGCCTTTTCTGGGTCGAGGCCGAGGTTGAACTGATCTTCCCAGCGGAATTCAAAACGTGCCTTTGAAAGCGCGTTGTCACGATATTGAGCACTGGGATGACCCTTGGCAAGATCGGCGGCGTGAGCTGCGAGCTTGTACGTGATGACGCCTTCTTTAACGTCCTGTTTGTTGGGCAGGCCAAGGTGTTCTTTGGGCGTAACGTAGCAGAGCATCGCCGTGCCGAACCAACCGATCATCGCGGCACCGATGCCGGAAGTTATGTGATCGTAGCCCGGAGCGATATCGGTTGTCAGCGGGCCGAGCGTGTAAAACGGCGCTTCGCCGCAGACCTCGAGCTGCTTGTCCATGTTCTCTTTGATCAGATGCATCGGCACGTGGCCGGGGCCTTCGATCATCGTCTGACAATCCATCTCCCACGCGATCTTGGTGAGCTCTCCGAGAGTGTCGAGCTCGGCAAATTGGGCTTCGTCGTTGGCGTCGGCTATCGAGCCTGGACGCAAACCGTCACCAAGCGAGAACGAAACATCGTATGTACGCATAATTTCGCAGATCTCGCGAAAACGCCTGTAAAGGAAGCTTTCTTCGTGATGTGCGAGACACCATTTCGCCATGATCGAACCGCCGCGTGAGACGATGCCTGTCGTGCGTTTTGCCGTCAGCGGAATGTACGGCAGGCGAACTCCGGCATGGATCGTAAAGTAGTCAACGCCTTGTTCTGCTTGCTCGATCAAAGTGTCGCGATAGATCTCCCACGTAAGGTCTTCTGCCTTGCCGTTCACCTTTTCGAGGGCCTGATAGATCGGGACGGTGCCGATCGGCACGGGCGAATTGCGTAGGATCCATTCGCGTGTCGCGTGAATGTTCTTGCCCGTCGAGAGATCCATCACGGTATCGGCTCCCCAAAGCGTTGACCAACGCATCTTCTCGACCTCTTCCTCGATCGACGAAGCGATAGCCGAATTGCCGATATTGGCGTTGATCTTGACCAGAAAGTTGCGGCCGATGATCATCGGTTCGCTTTCGGGATGATTGATGTTCGCCGGTATGATCGCCCGCCCGCGTGCGACTTCATTGCGAACGAATTCGGGCGTTACGAACTCCGGAATTGCCGCGCCGAAGGATTCGCCGCGATGCTGATGATATAGGGAAGTACGGTCGCTACGCTCGGCTTTGCGGACAAGAGTGTCCGCGGTCCGGCCGAGATTCTCGCGCATCGCGACGTATTCCATTTCGGGCGTGATGATGCCGCGGCGAGCATAGTGCATCTGCGTCACGCATTGGCCGGCCTTCGCACGCAGCGGTGAGCGCTTAAGGCCGGGGAAATCTTCTAATTCACCGTTTCGCGAGGCCGAACCTTTCGCACTCAGATCGCTGACACGGGCAAATTCTTCGGCCCCTTTGGTCAGATACCCATTGTCCTGCGGCAAGACCTCGCGGCCCGGATATTCTTCGACATCGCCGCGACCTTCGATCCACGAGCGTCGAAGCGCAGGAAGGCCTTCGCGTACGTTGGGCCGTTGATCAGGATCTGTCCACGGGCCGCTCGCGTCATACACGCGAACCGGCGGATTCTCTTCGAGGCTGTCGTCAATGCCACGCGAAGGCGAAAGAGAGATCTCGCGGAATGGCACCTTCAATCGCTGTTCACCGGCCGCGGTCTCTATGTAGATCTTTTGCGAGGCGGGCAGTTTTACCACGTCGCTGTTGAGGATATTGGTTGGCGTTGAGCCCTCACCTTTGTGAAGGCCATTGATACTTTTGTCGTTCATCGTTTTGCTCCCTTCGTCGGTATTATCCGCATCAGGTTCCAGGAGTCGCGTGTGCCGACACACGCCTCTCAGCCTTAGAAAAGGCTCCTCCGAAAACTTTCTGTCTGCAATTTCACATTCTATCAGCAGGGGGCGGCAAATTCGAAGGTCCTGCATCGATGGGTCGAACACGCAGCTGACTGTTCGAAGATGCCGGCGAGAGTACACCAGCCTACAAAATAAACAACCATTTTCGGTTTAAGATATACTAACCAATGGTGTTAATATATGTTTAACACCGCGAATCGAGTGAGAGTATGAAAAAACTCATCCTGGCGATCATTGCAGTCTGCTGTGTACAGCTTGCCTATACCGCGTATAACGCGACTGAGGCGGGCCGGCAGGAACTTGCGCGCGTGATCTCAAATCCGATCGCACCGCCTTTTGCAAGGATGCCGGTCGCCGATATCGAGCCAACGCAGGATGAGGCCGTTGACCTCGATCAGGATGAAGATATTGTCGTGGCCGAGACTTCTCCGACCCGAAGGGTGGCCCCGAGACGTAAGTTTCGACGGAATCAGGTCTTGACCTACGTGCGAGATTTTGAGACGACCAGTATTGTCGTTCCAAAGGGCGAAAAGTACGAATTCAAAGCTCCTGCCGCAGAAGAAACGAAAGTAGCGTCGTTTGTTGAGAAAAAGAAGCCGAGAACCGTTGTCTCGGCCGTTGAACCGCGACAAAAACGCGAGAAGCGGACGATCCTCGATAAGACCGGCTCCGTGATCAAGAAGCCTTTCAAATGGCTGAAGAATATCTTTGCAAAGAACGATTGACCGATCGCCGGCGAAAGGAATAAAAAGGCTGTCCGCGGATGATGAGTTCGGGACAGCCTTTTCGTTGAAATATGTGGTGGCGGGGGGGAGACTTGAACTCCCGACCTCAGGGTTATGAATCCTGTGCTCTAACCAGCTGAGCTACCCAGCCACGAACACTCGATTATAAATGAGGCTTCGGGAAAAGCAAACGCAAAATATGCCACGGCCGGCTGGGGGCCAACGACCCGCTGCCGGCTTTCGCGATGACTTGGCGTATATTAGAAGATAAGGAAGTATTGGGCGACGATCGGCTGATCGAGAACGAACCATGAAGTCAGGCAGTCTCATTACTGGTGTTTTGTTGTTCTTCGCATTGAGTCTGACTGCGTTTGCACAAGCTCGTCCCATTACGATCAAGACCGAGCCGAATACGCAGGTTTTTGTTGACGGCGTGTCATACGGAAGGACCGGTGAGGACGGAATTCTCAAGATACGGAAGCTTTCCGCCGAGACGCATACCTTAAAGCTGCAGAGCGACGGCTTTAAGGAGAAGACTCAACGACTCTTGGGTACGGCAAAAGGTGAGGTCGCGATCTCACTCTCAAAAACCACGGACAAGGCCGAATTGAAGTTTCAGGAGGCGGGAAGGCTGGCACAGATCGACCGCGATAAGGCGATCGCAGCCTATGCGGAGGCGATAAAGCTGCGGCCGGGCTATGTCGATGCCTATATTGCGATGGCGCGTCTCCAGAATGACAGCGCTGATGTTTTGGGCGCGCAGAAGACTATCGCGACGGTCAGACGCCTTCGGCCCGGGATCGCTGAGGTAACGGCGGTCGAGGCCCGGATCCTAAAAGACGGCGGATATCCGGAGAAGGCCATCGCCGCCTTCAAGAAAGCGATCGTCGAGGGCAAGGGCTTTCAGCCCGAGGCATACACCGGACTTGGCCTTCTATATAAGGAAAAAGCAGAAACTGCAGGCGGTGAAGGCGATCTGGATAGCGAGCGGGCGAACTATGACGAGGCCGCTAAGAATCTCAAGGTCGCACTAAAACAGCTTGGGAGTGCTCCGGACGCGATCGTGCTCTATCAGTTGTTGGGCCTCGTTTTCGAAAGAACGCGGCAATACCCGCAGGCGATCGCCCTCTATAAGGAGTTTTTGGACATTTTTCCCGATACGCCGGAGGCAACTTCGGTCCGCTCGTTCATCGTTCAACTCGAAAAACAGATGGCCGCAACGCCGCAAGCCCAATAATTTGCTCATTGTCTATCAATTTGACCGATTTTCCGGAGATCTATTCGGTCAACCTGCACCACAAATCTCGAAATTTTGTTGACACGCTCGTGTTTAACTATTACTATTAGGTGTCAACGATGTTTATCATCGTTGTTCTGACGACCCACTTCTCAAAATACAAGTCCGCTCCGAAAGCGAGATTTCCGCCAGGAACCCGCCCCGGAAGAAGGGATCTTTAACCCACTCTAAATGTCAGCAAAACTCGGAGAAATTCTTGTCCGCGAAAACCTCATCACTCCGCAGCAATTGCGGGATGCGCTTGAGTATCAGCGGAATAACGGAGGCAGGCTCGGTTCCAACCTTGTCAAGCTGGGCGTAGTCTCCGATGACGTAGTTACGGCCGTTCTGTCGCGCCAGTACGGTGTGCCGTCGATCAACCTTGAGCTCTTCCAGATCGAGCCTGAGGTGATCAAGCTCATTTCGCATGAGGTCGCCCTGAAGTATTCGGTGCTGCCTGTTTCAAAGGTCGGAGCCACCCTCACGCTCGCCATGGCCGACCCGACGAACGTCTTTGCGATGGACGACATTAAATTCATGACCGGATTTAATGTTGAGCCTGTGATCTCGGCGGAATCATCGATCCAGCACGCGATCGGGAAGTACTATACCGGTTCGTCCGAGATCGATATCTTCGACGCGGCCTTTGCCCAGGATGCAGAGGTTGCATTCAACGGCAACGGACACCACGCAAGCACGAACGGGCACGCAAAGGTCGCGACCACGGGCCCGGAGGGCCTGCAGGAAGGCGACCTCGATGTATCGCTCGACAGGTTCCAGTTTGATTCCAATGAGCATGAGAACTTTGAGCTTGTTGAGGATAATGACGAGATCGACCTTGCCGCACTTGCTCGGGCAAGCGAAGACGCTCCGGTCGTTCGCCTCGTAAACGTTCTTCTTGTTGACAGCCTGCGTCGCGGTGCATCGGATATTCACGTTGAACCTTACGAGAAGGACTTCCGCATTCGGTTCCGAATAGACGGCGTGCTTTACGACGTGATGCATCCGCCGATGAAGATGCGCGATCCGCTTATCTCGCGTCTCAAGATCATGTCGAAGCTCGACATCTCAGAGAAGCGGCTTCCGCAGGACGGACGCATCAAGATCAAGGTAAAGATCGACAATCGCTCACGCGAACTCGATTTCCGTGTTTCCACGCTGCCGACTCTTTTCGGCGAAAAGGTCGTGCTTCGTCTGCTCGACAAAGAAAAGCTGATGCTTGATATGACCAAGCTTGGCTTCGAGGTCGAGAGTCTCGAAAAATTCCAGAGAGCGATCTCAAATCCATACGGAATGGTGCTCGTCACGGGCCCGACCGGTTCGGGTAAGACGAACACGCTCTATTCGGCGCTTCAGTCGCTCAACACGCCAGAGACGAACATCATGACGGCCGAAGATCCGGTCGAATTCAACCTTCAGGGCATCAACCAGGTGCAGATGAAGGAGCAGATCGGACTGAACTTTGCCGCTGCGCTCAGATCGTTCCTCCGCCAGGACCCGAACATCGTCCTCGTCGGTGAGATCCGTGACTTTGAGACGGCCGAGATCGCCATCAAAGCCGCACTGACCGGCCACCTTGTGCTCTCGACCCTTCACACGAACGACGCACCGTCAACGATCTCGCGTCTTGTGAATATGGGTATCGAGCCGTTTCTGGTTGCGACCTCGGTCAATATCATTCAGGCACAAAGGCTGATCCGCCGGATCTGTCAGAACTGCAAAGAGGAAGTGCATATGCCGAGCGAGGGCCTGGTCGAGATCGGGTTCAAGCCGGAGGAAGTTGGCGACATTAGGCTTTACAAGGGCCGCGGCTGCCAGACTTGCAACAACACGGGTTACAAGGGCCGAGTCGGCCTATATGAAGTTATGGAGATCACGGACGAACTTCGTGAGCTCATTATCATTGGCGCAAGCGCGATGGAATTGCGGAGAAAAGCGATCGAGCTCGGAATGATCACCCTGCGTGAATCGGGCTTATGCAAGATACGTGACGGAATCACAACGGTCGAAGAGGTCGTTAAGGAAACCGTTCTTTAGGACTTGGGAGGCAAGTATATGTTAGTAAGGGCAATAGCATTATCTTTGGCACTATTTGTCGGCATCGGCATCATCGTGCCGCTTGGGACCAACGATGCAGACGCAGCGTCACGCCGTGCGCGCAAGCATCGAAAGCATCGCAAGCACTACAAGAAATATTCAAAACGCTGGTGGAGACAGTATCGAGCCCGTCAGCGCCGAGCCCGGAGTCACCGCGCTCAGGTGCGTAAGCTGCGGCTTCGCCAGATCAGACTCGCAAGGGTCCGCCATGCACGGTCAGCGGATCGCAGCAGCGTCGCTGTGAAGCCCGGAGTTCAGAAAGTGAAAGCGACTCCGTCGTCCGCGCCACAAACGTGGGCAGAATCGCAGGCCAGCTCGAACGAACTGCGTTTTCGAGTGGATGATTCCCGCGGTTCGCAGGTTGGTTCGGCATCGATCTCGGTGGTTGGTCCGGCAGCAGGTGAAGACCGCACGGTCGGCTCGCACAAAATGCTTGCGGGTGTTGCTACGACCGCACTCCGCCGCGACGTTATCAACAAGATGATCCAGGAGAATGGCTGGGTCGTTAATGATTACCAGAAGGAGATCAACGGCCGCCTCGTCTATGTTGTCGTTGCTCAGTCACAGGCGCGCAGCGGCCAGCTTCAGTCGAGAATGTTCTATTTCACGGCGGTTGACGGCAAGATCTACAACGTTGCAACGAATTCTTCAGCAGACCAGGCCGACCGCCTTGCTGAGGAATCAGAGAAGGTTCTTGGATCGCTGCAGAGCCGCGTACGTGGGACACAGCGTGCCTCGATCCGCGAATAACCGCGATCCCACAACTATAACTTTGGAAATAACTGATCTATGAGCTACGAACCGGTAAATGAATCGACCGTCACGCTGCCCGAACTCCTGAAAAGGATGACGGACGCAGGCGGCTCTGACCTGCACCTTTCTACCAACTCGCCTCCTCAGGTGCGTGTCCACGGCCATCTGTCGCCTATAGCCGGCTTTCCTGCCCTAACGCCGGCTGACACAAAACGCCTTGCGTATTCAGTGCTAACTGATGCGCAAAAGCATCGATTCGAAGAGAATCTCGAACTCGACTTCTCGTTCGGCTTGAAGGGAATGTCACGCTTTCGTGCCAACCTCTTTAACCAGAAAGGAGCCGTCGGTGCGGTCTTTCGTGCCATTCCGTACGAGATCAAATCGTTCGAAGCTCTCGGGCTGCCGCAGGTGGTTCAGGACCTTTGTAAAAAGCCTCGCGGCCTTGTGCTTGTAACGGGACCGACCGGTTCGGGAAAATCGACCACGCTTGCCTCCATGGTCGATAAGATCAATATAGATCGCCACGATCACATATTGACCATCGAAGATCCGATCGAGTTCCTTCACAATCATAAGAACTGCGTCGTCAACCAGCGTGAGGTCGCCGCAGATACGCACTCTTTCGGTGCCGCACTTAGGACAGCTCTTCGACAGGACCCGGATATCGTGCTCGTCGGCGAAATGCGAGACCTTGAGACGATCGAGATGGCACTGCGTATCGCTGAAACGGGCCACTTGACCTTCGCAACGCTTCACACGAACTCTGCTTATTCGACGATCAACCGTATCATCGACGTGTTCCCGGCCGAACAGCAGGCTCAGGTTCGCACCCAGCTATCGCTGGTTCTCGAAGGCATCCTTTGCCAATCCCTGTTGCCGAAGGCTTCGGGAGACGGCCGAGCGATGGCGCTTGAGATCCTCGTGCCGAATGCAGCTATTCGCAACCTTATCCGTGAGGATAAGATCCACCAGATCTATTCAATGATGCAGACCGGCCAGGATAAGTTCGGTATGCAGACATTTAATCAGGCTCTTGCTTCGCTTGTGCACAAACGCACCATCACGCTTGAGACGGCAATGCAGCGTTCCTCGAACGCGGATGAGCTCAAAGAGCTGATCCAACGTGGTTCCGGCCTGAACGAATCCTATGGCGGAGTCGGAAAACCGGCCGTTCCCGCCGCCGGTGGAAGTCCTTATGCACAGGGACGCCCGATCGGACAACGTCCGCCTGTTAGATAGACCCTCAAGAAACTCATCTGGAGTGACCACTCAAAATGCCTACATACGCTTTTAAGGGAAGAAACCGATTGAACGAACTCGTCTCAGGCGAGCGCGAAGCCGCAACGCAGGATGAACTGCGTGCCTTGCTGCGTCGCGAGCAGATCATTATGACCCAGGCCTCCGAAAAGGGCAGGGAGATCTCGCTGCCTAAGCTCGGCCGCCGCAAGAAGGTCAAAGCGAAAGAACTCGCCGTCTTTACAAGGCAGTTCTCCGTTATGATCGACGCGGGTCTGCCGCTCGTTCAGTGTCTTGACATTCTAGCCGAACAGCAGCAGAACGCGTTCTTCAAGGACGTGCTCCGTCAGGTCCGTACGAATGTCGAAGAAGGCTCGACGCTCTTTCAGGCGCTCGAACGCCATCCGAAAGTTTTCGACAGTCTTTACACTCACATGGTCGAGGCTGGTGAGACGGGCGGTGTGCTCGATCTGATCCTGCAGCGTCTTGCGACCCTCATCGAAAAGGTCGTAAAGCTCAAACGAAGCATCGTTTCGGCATCGATCTACCCGGCGGCGGTCATTCTCGTTGCAATAGGTGCGATCGCTGTCATCATGGTGGTCGTCATTCCGCAGTTCCAGCAGATCTTTCTCGGCCTTTTAGGCCCGGGCGAGGCTCTTCCGCTCCCGACGCGCATCGTGATGGGAATAAGCAGTTTTGTAGCGGGCTGGGGCGGCCTTGCGACGCTTGCCGTCGCGATCGGTACTGCGGTCGGTATCGGATACTGGTACAAAACGCCGAAGGGCCGCTGGCAGATCGACAAACTTTTGCTCAAGCTGCCGATATTCGGAAGCATCCTGCGAAAGATCGCAGTTGCCCGATTCTCTCGTATCCTTTCAACGCTCTTGTCGTCAGGTGTCCCGATCCTGCAGTCTCTTGATATTACGGCGAAAACGGCCGGCAATATCATCGTCGAGGACGCAATTCTCAAGGTTCGTGCCGGCGTTGAACGCGGTGAGAACTTTGTTGATCCTTTGAAGGCAACTGATGTTTTCCCGCACATGGTCGGCCAGATGGTCGGTGTCGGTGAGCAGACGGGTGCCCTCGACGCAATGTTGGGCAAGATCGCAGATTTCTACGAAGAAGAGGTCGATACGGCTATTGCTGACCTTCTTGCGATGATCGAACCCGTTCTGATCGCTTTCCTCGGTGTTACGATCGGTTCCATCGTTATTTCGATGTACCTGCCGCTCTTCACCCTTATCGGAAAACTTTCGAACCAGGGCAAATAGAGCCGCAAATAAAGCCAAAACTGGCCGTCCGGACGAGCTGATCGCTTCGGACGGCCTTTTTGCGCAAACGGCGGGAAGAAGTTTTCAAACTTGCCTTTTAACGCCCAAAAATGCGAAATTTAGAAGGTTAGAGCCTCTTTAGCTTCATGGGTTTTTTAGATGAAATAAATTCGCCCGCCGACCTGCGGCAGTATCGTATCGAAGACCTGCAGGCGATCGCGGACGAAACTCGCCAATACATTATCGATACGTGCTCGCGGATCGGCGGCCACACAGGTGCAAGCCTCGGCGCGGTCGAGCTCGCGGTTGCGATGCACTATGTTTTCGATACCCCGCGGGACAGGCTCGTTTGGGACGTCGGGCATCAGGCATACGCCCACAAGATCCTTACGGGCCGCCGCGAACAACTGAAGGCGATCAAGCAGCCGGGCGGTATCTCGGGCTTTTTGCGCCGCGACGAGTCCGAATACGACACATTTGGTGCCGGCCACGCATCGACCTCGATTTCGGCGGCACTTGGAATGGCGGTCGCCCGCGATATCAAGAAGCAAGATTTCCATGTCTGTGCCTTGATCGGTGATTCCTCGCTCGCCGGCGGTATGGCGATGGAAGCCGTCAATCAGGCCGGTCATCTGAAATCCCGTCTGATCGTTATCCTGAACGACAACGAAATGTCGATCGCTCCTGCTGTCGGGGCTTTGAGCCGCTATCTGAACCGCATCAAGGAGGCCCAGAGCTATCACGACTGGAAAGAGGGAATTGGCGATGCGCTGGAGAGCGTTCCGGGTATCGGCGGCAAACTCCGTGCAGCAGCAAAATCCGTCAAAGATGCGATCGCGGCGGCGGTTCTGCCCGGGGCTCTTGTCAACGAACTTGGCTTCAAATACATCGGCTACGTTGACGGACACAATGTCCCGATGCTCGTAAGGGCTCTCGAAGAGGCCAAGAAGGTCGAGGACGGCCCGGTTATTGTTCACGCTCTGACGCAAAAGGGCAAGGGTTTTCCGAATCCGGAGAAGAATTACTACGCATACCACGCCACCGGCCCGTATGACCCGAAGACAGGCCTTCCGTACAAATCGTCAAAGGTCGCACCGCCAACTTATACACAGGTTTTCGGCGAAACGATGTGCGAGTTGATGGAGCGCGATGAGCGGATCATTGGCCTAACTGCGGCAATGCCTGACGGCACCGGCATCGACAAGGTGCTTGAGAAGTTCCCGGAGCGTGCTTTTGATGTCGGGATCGCAGAACAGCACGCCGTTACGTTTTGTGCAGGTATGGCCTGCGAAGGATTGAAGCCTGTTGCTGCGATCTATTCTACGTTCCTTCAACGCGGATTCGACCAGCTAATTCACGACGTCTGTCTTCAGGACCTTGACGTTACATTCGCAATGGATCGGGCCGGCATCGTCGGTGCCGACGGTCCGACGCATCACGGCCTTCTCGACATTACGTATCTTCGCGGCTATCCGAATATCGTACTGATGGCGCCAAAGGACGAGGCCGAGATGCGGGATATGATGCTGACCGCGATCGAACATCCGGGCCCGGCCGCCCTTCGTTATCCGCGCGGAAACGGTGTCGGCGTTGATATCTCCGAACTTCCAAAGAAAATTGAGATCGGACGCGGCGAGGTCTTGCGTGAAGGCAAAGATGCGTCGATCATCGCCTACGGCTCGATGGTCTATCCTTCGCTTGCTGCGGCGGACATTTTGGCTGCTCGGGGCATCCAAGTACAGGTCATTAATGCCCGCTTTGTGAAGCCGCTTGATGCGGAGCTTATATTAACGGCCGCCGCTGAACACGACGTTGTCGTAACTGTCGAGGAAGGTTATCTTGCCGGCGGATTTGGCTCTGCGGTAATCGAATTGCTTGAAGAGAACGGGCTTCAGGATAGCGTAAAGGTTGCGAGGCTTGGGGTTCCCGATGAGATAGTTACCCATGGCGATCCAAAGGTTTTGCTCGGTCAGTACGGCCTTGATGCCGAAGGTATCGCCGCGAAGGTCGAGGCTTCACTCGACTCAATACAAAAACCTTCCACCGCCGAGAATCGTATTCGTGCAGTAAGGTAATTTTTCCAGGATCATAATGAGAACAAACAAAATTAGAATCGGCCTTCCACTGGCTCTTATCGCATTTCTTATCGCTTCGCTATTTGCGGCAGCGTGTTCAAACACCGCCAGCAACACTAATGCCCGAAAGACGCCGACCCCCGCGAAGACACCGGGCATCTCGGCAGACGCTCCTGCGGGCGCGACTCCGCCAAATTCGGCGGGTTCGCCAAGTGCAGCGGTGACGATCGAGGAGTTTGCGGATTTCCAATGTCCGACCTGCTCTCTTACTTATCCGATCATGGACGAGATAAAGAACGCCTATGGCAGCCGAATCAACTTCGTTTATCGTAATTTCCCGCTCAAGATACCTGCTCACGACAAGACCTACGAGGCATCGGTTGCCGCTGAAGCGGCCGGTATGCAGGGTAAATTCTTTGAGATGGCTCGCGAACTCTACGCGAACCAAAAGGAATGGACCGCAAACCCGAACTACAAGGCTCTTTGGAAGAGTTACGCGGAGAAGATCGGACTGAATATCGATCAATGGCAGAACGATGCCGCAGGCCTTCCGGCAAAACAGCGGGTCGATCTAGACCTCAAGCGTGGCGACGCGATCGGCATCAACTCCACACCGACCGTATTTTTGAATAACGTTGCCGTACCGCCGAACAAGGTGACCGTATCTGGCCTTAAGGAGCTTATCGATGCGGAGCTTGCAAAGGCAAAGCCCGCGGCAGCGGCCCCAGCGGCAAACTCTGCGGCGGAATCCAACTCGGCGGCGAATTCGGGCAATGCTGACGAGAAAAAGCCGGCATCGGAAGTGAATAAGTGATCGGTCTCGCACCAAAGAAATGGCTCGCGTTCGCGGCGGTGGTCGTCGCGATCGTGGGCCTTTTTGATTCGGTCTATCTAACGATCCACCATTACACGGCAGAACCTGTTCCTTGCAGCATCGTGGAAGGCTGTGAAATGGTTCTAACGAGTGCCTATGCAGAAGTAGCCGGCCTTCCGCTTGCGATATTCGGAGCGGCAGCATACTTTTTTGCGATGATATTTGCCGCAATGGCTCTTTTTGGCCGTCGCGGAATGTGGCTGCTTTTTGGCATTCTGGCGACGATGATGGCGCTTTTCTCCGCGTGGCTCATCTATGTGCAAGCGGCATTGATCGGAGCATTTTGCCAATT
Organism: Acidobacteriota bacterium; assembly: GCA_019639195.1. GTDB lineage: Bacteria > Acidobacteriota > Blastocatellia > Pyrinomonadales > Pyrinomonadaceae > OLB17. Next base: position 1,126,251 of record JAHBSI010000001.1, read on the forward strand.
CTGCCTGCTTTCGGCCGTCTCAAGCTCGCTGCTGTTCATTATCTTTGTTATTTCTCTCATCTCGAAACCATTACCGTCTCCCGAACGAATTGAAGAATAGTGCCTCTCGCGGCAGCATTGGGGCGTTCCTGGTTGCATTGCCCGGTTTTAACGAGCACTGCGTGTAGAGAAGACAAGATTGCCTGAATCGATCCTAAAACGCATCGCAAACGGGGACAGCGCCGCCGTCGCAGATTGTCTCAACGCCTATGGCGGACTGGTCTATTCGATAGCCAGAAAGCTGCTGGCGAATGAGGCGGACGCCGAGGATGCAGTGCAGGAAGTATTCATCGACATTTGGAAGAACGCCGGCCGGTTCGACCCGACGTTAGCCTCTGAAACTACCTTTATCGCGATGATCGCGCGTAGGCGCGTGATCGATAAGATCAGGTTCGCAAGCCGACGGATCTCCACCGATGCGATCGAAGATATGGTAAGCGAACCCGGCGATAAAGGGCATAAGCTTATAGAGACGGTCGCCGAAGCTAAAGAAGCCGCAGAGGCATTGAAGATGCTGCGACCGGACCAAAGACAAGTACTTCAACTCTATATCGTCGGTGGAATGTCGCATCAGGAGATCGCTGACACGACCGGGATCCCGCTCGGTACGGTTAAAACTCACGCTCGACGCGGCCTTCTGCGCGTTCGTGAAGTTCTCGGCCTCGGGGGCACGACCGATTTTGGGCAAAAGGAGGCGGCGTTATGACCGAAAAAGAACGCGACATTTTGCTCGACCTTCTTACGAAGCAGGCGACAGAAGGACTAAGTGTGGCTGAATCGAAACAGCTAGCGGCGCTCGAAGGCAGCGATGACGACAGTTTTGACCTTGCGGCCGCTGCTGTAATGCTTGCCGAATTCGAGCCGGTCGAAGAGTTGCCAAGCCATCTGCGTGCAAAGATCGCGGCCGACGCACCAGCCTTCGTTGATCAGAACGCTGAACAATTCTTGCCAAAGGACGAGTCCACGATCCCGGCGCCAGATCGTAAGACACCTATGTTTGCCTGGCTCGGCTGGGCAGTTGCGGCCGCCGCCGTGGTCGCGCTCACCTTAAACATTACAATGACACGGTTTGGGGTTACGGAAGTTGCTCGAAGAGTTGATCCAACGCCGACTCAAACGCCGATGTCGCCCGCCGAAGCATTTGATGAAATGATGGCAGAACCCGGAATGACCGTCGCAAAATGGACGCCGGCTGCCAAGGAAGGCGATATGGCGCACGTGACAGGCGCTGTTGTCTGGAGTGATAAACAGCAGAAAGGCTACGTCAAGGTTCAAGGTTTGCCAAAGAATGATCCGAGTGCGTCAACATATCAGCTTTGGATCTTTGAAGAGAACCAGGGTGACAAGACCCCGATAGACGGCGGAACCTTCAATATCTCATCAGACGGTCAGGTAGTGATACCGATCGACGCAAAACTCACCGCAAAGAACCCTTCAATGTTCGCGGTCACCGTGGAAAAGCCCGGCGGCGTAGTTATCTCCAAACGTGAGAAAGTCGCGGCACTCGCCAAGGTTGAAACCTCGGTCCCTCCGAACGCGTAAAAGTACCCTACGACAAAGTGTAAACTTGGCTGTTTTTGCGCGCGTGGGCATACAGCGAGTAAAGTTGTTTGTATCAGCCACGATAAAACCAAATAAGGACCGATTCTTAATATGAGAACCCCTAAATTCGCAATTCTTCTTGCCTTAGCGGTAATGCTGTTGCCGCTTGGGCTGTTTGCGCAGGAAATTAAGCTCCCGCCGATCAACATTAAAGAATACAAGCTGAAGAACGGCCTGACCGTAATTCTTCATCAAGATCGTTCTACGCCCGTTGTTGCCGTAAATATGTGGTATCACGTCGGTTCGAAGAACGAGGCCGAACACCGGACAGGGTTTGCCCACCTTTTCGAACATATGATGTTTCAGGGGTCGGAAAACTACGTTGACGGCTGGCGTGCCGTCGATGAACTGGGCGGCAACGTGAACGGCACGACCAATGAGGACCGTACATGGTATTTCGAGGTAATTCCGTCGAATTATCTCGAGCGTGTGCTCTATCTCGAAGCTGATCGTTTCGGCCGCCTTCTTCCCGCAATGGATCAGGCAAAGCTTGATAATCAGCGTGACGTGGTCAAGAACGAACGCCGTTTTAGGGTGGACAATGTCCCGTATGGCACGATGAGCGAACGCATTGATGAGCTCATGTATCCGGCCGGTCATCCGTATCATCATTCGGTGATCGGTTCGATGGCTGACCTTTCTGCCGCATCGCTTGACGACGTGAAGTCGTTCTTCAAGCAATACTATGTGCCGAACAACACGATCCTTGTGCTCGCGGGCGATTTTGACGAGAAGCAGGCTCGCGGCTGGATCGAGAAATACTTTGGAGTTTTTGAGACCGGCAAGGCGATCGACCGGCCGAACCCGCCGATGCCGCAGCTTAAGGAGACGATCAGACAGCAGTACGAAGATCCGTTCGCAAGGCTCGAAAGACGGACGATGGCGTGGCCGGGTGTCCGGATGTATCACAAGGATGAGGCTCCGCTAGACATTCTCTCGAGCATTCTGTCGTCAGGACGAGGTTCGCGATTTCAGGGCGAACTTGTTTACGGCAAGGAGCTTGCACAGTCGATCTTTGCATTTGATTCTACAAGTGAGATCGGCGGACAGTTCCAGATCAGTGCTACGGCGCGTCCCGGAAAATCGCTTGATGAGATCGAAGCTCTTGTAAATTCCGAGATCGAGAAGATCCAAAAGGACGGCGTTACAGCTGACGAGGTTAAGCGTGCGGTCGCTGCACGCGAAGCAAGCGCGATCTACGGGCTTCAGACCGTTCTCGGCAAGAGCAGCCAGCTTGCTGATTACTCCGGTTATCTGAATTCGCCGAACTATTTTCAAAAAGATCTCGACAGGTACTCAAAAGTCACGCCCGAGGATGTCAAGCGTGTCGCAAATGAATATTTGACCAAGAATCGGATCGTGATGACGTATGTGCCTGCGAAACAGCCGCCACCGCCGGCGGCTGCCGACAAGCCGACCTCGACCGAGACAAAGAAGAAGGACCTCGCGTTGATCGCCAAGCAGGATGCCGCTTTGCCGAAGGCTGCTGCCGATCCGAAGTTCACACTGCCCGCGATCCAGAAGTCGAAGCTTTCGAACGGCCTGAACGTCTGGGTGGTACAGCACCACGAGTTGCCGATCGTCTCGATGAACCTCGTCGTTGACGGCGGAGCTACCGCGGAGGACCCTGCAAAGTCGGGTGCCGCGTCGATGACCGCTTCGATGCTGACGCAGGGGACGAAGACGCGATCTGCGCTTCAGATCTCGAACTCGCTGCAAACGATCGGAGCTTCGGTGGGTGCGAACGCAAACTGGGATTCGTCAAATGTCTCGATGACGACTCTGACGAAAAACCTGCCGGAAGCACTCGGTATTTACGCCGACGTGGTCACGAATGCGGCCTTCCCGCAGGGTGATTTCGACACGATGAAACGCCGCTCGTTGGCAGGCTTCCTACAGCGAAAGGCAGATTCCCAGTCAATAGCTAACCGTGCCTTCAACAAGGTCGTATATGGCGGGCAGCTTTACGGTCGCGAACTCGGCGGCAGTGAAGAGTCGGTCAAGGCCCTTTCACGCGACGATCTGGCTGCCTATTACGCGGCAAACTATAAGCCGAATAACGCAACGCTTATCGTTGTTGGCGATGTGACGCCAGCGAGCATTACGCCGCAGCTTGAAAAGGCCTTTGCGGACTGGAAGCCAGGTGATGTGAGTGCTGTTAACGTAGTTGAGCAGAAGATGTCGGCAAAGCCGGGTATCTACCTTGTGGACAAGCCGGGAGCAACTCAGTCGTCGGTAATGATCGGCGAGGTTGGTATCTCGCGAACGGATCCGGACTACTATTCGGTTCAGGTCATCAATGGCGTCCTCGGCGGCGGTATGACCGGCCGACTCTTCCAGAACCTCCGCGAAGACAAAGGCTATACCTATGGAGCGTACAGCCGGTTTGCGACGATGAGGGGTGCGGGTCCGTTCATCGCCTCGGGTGAGATCCAGATCGTTTCGACAAAAGAAGCGGTCCAGGAATTCATCAAGGAGATCAACGGTATGCGAGGAGATATTCCGGTCACAGCACGCGACCTGGATATCAACAAACAGAAGCTTATCCAGAGATTCCCGAGCGGCTTTGAGACCGTTGGGGCGATCTCGAGCCAGCTTTCCGCTTTGGTAACTTACGGACTGCCGGACACCTACTTTAACGATTACATCAAAAAGGTCGGTGCAGTATCGCTTAAGGATGTCGAACATGTTTCGAACAAGTACCTTGACCCTTCAAAGATGGCGATCGTCATCGTCGGTGACCGCTCGGTCATCGAACCAAAGCTCAAGGAACTTGGACTTCCGATAACTCTGCTCGATACGGAAGGCGATCCGATATCGAAATAGAAGGAGAGTTCGCAAGAACGCTAAAAATAGTGAAGCCGTCCGGAGCGATCCGGACGGCTTCTTCTTTTATGCACGGCTACTTTGCCTATTTCTTCAGCAGCACGACCGGTGACTGCTCGGCATCGCGGATCTTGCCGAAAAAGCCCAGAACCTCAGCATACTTGTCTGTGGGAATGAGCGACCGTTTTGTTTCGAAGTGTCGAGTGTAAACGAGCTGATCGCCTTTTACTTCGTACGTAGTGCGATACGAGCCGAAGGCCGTCTTTAGGTCGAGAGCCTCGGGCGTTTCGTCAACAACAAAGCCCGCGGGGAGATCGAATGTAGCCGTTTCGGTGATCATTTCTTCTTCAAGAGAGATCGGTGTGTTCCTCTTCGGTTCGCTGAATGCGGTGCCGGAACGCCGTCCCACGAATGCGGGTCTAAAGGTCAACAGGCGGTTCTGCATAAGCTGACCATAACCCGGAGCAGTAAAGTCCAAATTGAGGTCAAAGGCCGCATCTGCGAATGAGTCCGTCGTTTTGTAATCGACTAGCTGAGCCGCCGTCGATGCTCGGGTGATCCATCGTTCCAGCAATTTACGGTAGTTGCTTGCCGATTGCGCCCTGAGGCTAGCTCGCTCGTCTTTTGAGGCCTGGCCGGTCGAATGTTCGCGAATATTTCCCTTAAGCTCGCCGGTCGGGCTCAGGCTGACCGTCAGAGTCCGTGCGAGTTTATTATCTTCGGCCGGCATCAGCGGCACACGAAGGAGGCCGCCGTTGTCGCCGGCGATCACCACAGCGAGACTGTTCTGAAGATAATCCGGCAGGTCGCCGACCGGCGTGTATGGATCTGTCGCATCAAAGATCAGAAGGCGGCCGAGTTTAGGGTCGTTCAGGACCGCCGGCGACTTCGTTGCGTCGCTGACCCTGACGGCAATGATGCAGTGGTTGAACTGCTTCGGTGACGGCCATGCCTCGCGAACAAAATTCGGATCTCCGCTATAGACCACGATCGGATAGGCGTCGATCTTAACGGCTTTCAGCATCGCACGCATCAAATTCGCCTTGTCCTTGCAGTCACCGTAACCGCGTGCAAGAACCGTCGAGGAGGGCCTGGGCTTGTAGCCGTTTCCGTAACCAACGCCGATATCGATCGAGATATACTGCAGGTTCTGCACAAATGTACCGATCGCCTGAATGAACTCAAGCTCGGTCTTTGCGTTTGCGGTCAGTTCGCGGGCTTTAGCGGCGACGTTATCATCAACGATGACCTGCGAGTCGTAGAACGGCGTCGCCCATGTTGAAACTGCCTTCCAATCGGCGAACGTTTTGCCTTTTGCGTCTGCGGGGCCGTAATTGATGGCGATACGCGGTGCAAGATTGCCGACGGACGGGCTCATCGGTTCCCAGTTGATCGGCGGAAGGCCGGACATCTCCCACGTATAGGTCGAACCGGAGACCTGCGGACGGATCTCCGGCGCGTTGAAAGTTACGCTCGATGCCGTCCAGCCGGACGGAAGCTGGAGTGAATACCGGCCGTGCAAGGTCGGCAGTCTCCCCTGAAATGCCCATTGATCCTGATAGAAAAGGGGCGACTCTTCCGTAGTGACCGAATAGGCAAAGACGGATCCGACCACGGCCGAATCGGTCGCATCGATGGCTTTTATGCGGCCTTCGTTGTAAACATCATCTGAATCGCTGACCATATCGATGACCGACTTCTTATCGAATTTCTGCACTTTTCCGTCCGGCGGGATAAGCCAGGCATCGATATCCGTTACCTTGCTTCCGCTCGTTAAATAGAAGCCGCGAGCGATCGCGAGATTGCGCCCCTCATTTGTCAGGATCTTGATCGCGTAACGGGCAGTCGTCGAGAGCTGTCCGTTTGAATCTACGGATACGGCGTAATCGTCCAGCAGGACGACCGCCGGAATATTCTTTACGTCATAGGTCGGGATACGACTGGCCGCAGCCTGAGTGACCCAACCGGGGGCGTCGTCACCGGCAAAGGCCGAACCCGCAAGGCCTAAAGTGAGGATCGAAAATACGACGATCTTCTGTCGAATTTGTGTGAGATATTTCATTGCTAAATGGTCCCTACTTCTGCTTAATGGACAAGATCGCCGTATCGCTCTTTTGGATCATATCCCAGAGCTCCTTCAAGGCACTGTAAGCCGACACGTTGAAAACGAGGTTTGCTCCGTTGCCAAAGTAGAAGTCCCGCGAATACTTGAGCTTCGAACCGGCAGGGTCTAGTTCGATCTTGATCGTGTCCTTACTGATCTCGCCTGCATCTGCACCGCCCGGTGCCTCACCATTGTCTATGGCATAGGTCGAAGGGAAAGCAAGTTCAACCTCATCCTTTGACGACCACGGAAACGTGAACGCAACGTCGTATTGCCGAGTAGCACTTGCAAATACCGGAGCTGTGCCGTATTCGAAGATCCCGGGCTGGAAGAACATGCGCTTCCCGGTCTTCTGAGCATAATTCGGAACCTTTATCGTGTACCGCTGGATCACTGGCTTGCTGATGTCGTTAAAGTTCTCGATCGAAACATTCGAGATTTCCGCATTGCTCATACGCTTGTGAATAGAGTCCCGTAGATTCTCTTCCCACTTTGACGGTTCGTCGTCGTAGTTATTAAGACGATAGGTCAGAGCCTCCTGGCCGTACAGCTCGATAGCGACCGTTCCTTCGAGGGTTCCATCCTCAGCGAGCTTAAGCTTGGCGGTTCGTTTTGTCAGATTCTTGTCGTTCGAGCTGGCTCCCAGTTGAAGCCAGCCATTACCCTTCGCGTTGATGACCAAAGCGAGGGAATTCTCCCGGTACCATGGGATCTGGCCAAATTGTGCGAACTTATTGCCCGGGTTGAAGATCCTGAAATCCCCGCCGACGTTGATCGCGGCACCGGCGAAAGAGATGAGGCTGGAGTTCGTCATCTTGGGTTCAAAGAAGACCTCATCCCGGCGGCTCGAATATGCGACACGAGTATCAAACTTTGACGCGATCGCCATCGCGGCAAAAAGTGTAGTTATCTGGCCGGAAGTTGCCGAAGCACCGGCACCAGCCTTTATTAGGTCTTTAGATCTTTGCTTCAAGATCGTTTTCAATTGATCATCCGTGATCGACTCGTCATAACTGATGTTCTTGAGTTTCTGACAATAATCATAGAGACGCTGAAGCTTCTCATTATCGTTGGCGGCCCCGGCAGTAAGCGATTCGGCGAACTGTTTTACGTCGTCGGCCGCGTCCTGCCACACAGCGAGCATTCGCAATTTGGACGAAGCAACTGCACCCCAATATTTTGCGGGATCGCTTCGGTCAAACTTCAATGCCGCGTACCCCCCGCCATCAACCGACGCAGTTAAATAGCCAACGTCCTGAAGGGCAACATAAGGCTTCACCATATCGTCAGGCGGCATATAACGCTCTTCTTTAAAGGCCGGGACGTTCGTCCGCGAGAGGCGGTAGTATCCGTGTTCATCTTTAACAAACCCCTGCCCGGTCGTGTTGAACATCTGAGTTTTGGGCGCCTTGCCGTCGTAGGGCTTGTAGTAATAGACCAGGTCCCTTACCGGTACATCCTTCTGCAAATAAAAGCGGCCGCCAATGAAGCTAGAATCCTCGTAAGATTCGCGGTATTGATATTCAACGATCACACCGGGTTCGATGTTCGGGACAGCGAACGACTTTGCGCGAACCTTTACGCCGCTTGCGCGGACGACCTCACGCTCAAAGATGTCCTTGTCCGCAAGCTCCGTTATCGTGCCATCAGGCTTAATTACCCGAGCGGCAATATCTTTGATCTTTGCACTGCCCTTAACAAACTGAATGTCGATCTTCGCAAACTTTTCGCGGCCGCGTTCTGTGAAGATCTTGATGCGTACGTAATTCTTGCGTGTCAGCTTATCGTCGTCGCTATCGTCAATTCGGGTTTCCCATAAAAGGGCTTCGGCGTCGGCGTCGGCTTCGATTGTCGGTTTTGCAGCCTGCAGATCTGCCGGCGGTATCGGCCGCCACTCCGCAGCCTTTTGAGCGAAAACGCTAGTTGAGAACAAGCAAAAAAGCACCGCGGCGAATACGACAGTGCCCCGCGAGGGATAACGAAAGTTGAACATCAAAAAGTACCTCTAGGTGGAGTAAAGGACGATCTTGCCGGTGAGTATGCGCGTTCCAGCCCGATCTTTGGCCTCAGCGAGGAATCAGACAATTCATCCTGTTCCCGTGATTTTACTGTCAATAGGCGGGAAATTGCAATATATTGCGCGATTCCCCTCCGCTTCCGACCGCTGATGCGAGAGGAGTCTGTGGTAAGATATACGATTTAATATAGGACGTCTCCTCGATACACTGGAGACCACAAGCTGAAAATGACAAATGTAGCTCAATTGCTCGGCGATGAGGCCGATTCGCTCTTAAACCACGTTTCAAAGACCATTTCGAAAGATGATCTGCACCTTCCCGGCGGCGATTTTGTCGACCGCGTTTGGGCAATTTCTGATCGCAATCCGAACGTACTTCGGAATATGCAATCGATCTATGATCACGGCCGCCTTAGCGGAACCGGTTATGTCTCGATCTTGCCTGTCGATCAGGGCATCGAACATTCGGCCGGAGCGAGTTTTGCTCCAAATCCGATGTATTTTGACCCGGAAAACATCGTTAAACTCGCGATCGAAGGCGGGTGCAACGCAGTTGCCTCGACATTCGGTGTACTTGGCTCGGTATCGCGCAAGTACGCCCACAAGATCCCATTTATCGTAAAGATCAACCACAACGAACTGCTCACTTATCCGAACAAGTTCGATCAGGTGATGTTCGGAACCGTTGAACAGGCCCATAATATGGGTGCGGCAGCCGTCGGGGCGACCATCTACTTTGGTTCGGAGGAATCGACCCGTCAGATCACCGAGGTCGCAGAGGCTTTCGCCTATGCCCACGAACTCGGAATGGCGACGATCCTCTGGTGCTATCTCCGAAATCCCGCCTTTAAGACCCCTGAAGGCGACATGCACACCGCCGCAGACCTAACGGGACAGGCAAATCACATCGGCGTGACGATCCAGGCCGATATCATCAAACAAAAGCTCCCGGAACGTAACGGCGGCTATCTCGCCCTCAACAAGAACGGCAGCTATGGCAAAACGAGCCCGATCGTTTACGAAAAGCTGACGAGCGACAATCCGATCGACCTTGTCCGCTATCAGGTTGCAAATTGCTATATGGGACGATGCGGCCTTATTAACTCGGGCGGAGAGTCAAAGGGCGCAAGCGACCTCGCCGATGCTGTCCGCACGGCCGTGATAAACAAACGCGGCGGCGGCACCGGCCTTATCTCCGGCAGAAAGGCCTTTCAACGGCCAATGAAGGACGGTGTAGAGCTTTTGAATGCCATTCAGGATGTTTACCTCGCGCAAGACATCACTGTGGCTTAAAATGCGTTGATTCCATCGACGTATCGCGTATATCATGAAGGTCGGGCGGAAAACGCTCGACCTTTTTTCTTCTACTACAGGATTTGACCGTTCTTTCGATGGACGAAAAAACATCTCTGTCATGGCAATATTTGCTGATCCCTGCAGTATTTATGGGCTTTCTGGTGTTGTATCCGCAGATTAGCCTGTGGGTGTCAAAAGGCTCTTTGTGGAACGGCTCGTATGTTGTTTCCAATTACGATGAGACGGCATACTCCGCGTATATCAACTCGCTGGCCGATGGCAAACCTAGGACGAATGATCCATTTATCGCGGTAGATGACACGGGCCACGAATCCCTATACTCGGTCCAATTCATCCCGGCGTACCTGATCGCTCTTCCAACTCGCTGGTTCGGCCTCTCAACCTCGACCGCATTCATTTTGCTCGGTGTTCTCTCAGCGGTCTTATCAAGCCTGGTGTTGAGCTGGTTCCTTTTCTCTTTCACGGAACAGCCGCTATTGTCTTCAGCCGGTGCGCTCATCGTCCTATGTTTTGGCACGGCGGCCGCCCTGCAAGGCGAACTTGCGCGAATGGTTAGCGGAAACGTGCTTATCGACTTTTTCCCGTTCGTACGGCGATATCAACCAGGACTGGCATTCCCGCTCTTTTTTGTATTCTCATGGCTGTTCTGGAAGAGCTTGTCGGTAGATGACAAAAAGCGAGCCGTTGCTTATTCGGTCTTGGCGGGCTTGATCCTGGCCGTCCTCGTATTCTCATATTTTTACCTCTGGACCGCGGCGGCTGCATGGGCACTTTGTGCGGGTGTCGCCGCGTTGTTTTTCCGCAAAGACGCTCAGGGTCGAACGATCCTTTCCAGCGTAGTTGTCGGCAGTATCGCGGGTCCATCGCTGATACCTTACTGGCTGATGCTCTCGAACAGAGCACCGGAACTTGATCGTGTTCAGCTGCTCGAGAGCACACATTCTCCAGTTCTATTCGCACCGCCTTTGATCCTTGGACTACTCGGCCTCTTGGTCATCGGGATCGGATCGGTCCGCGGCAAGCTGGGTGTTCGAAAGCACAAAGTTCTCCTCGCGATGAGCCTTTTTGCAACGCCGATAGTGCTTTTCAATCAGCAGGTAGTTACCGGCCGATCGCTGCAGCCAGTGCACTACGAGGTTTTCATAGCCAACTACCTCGTTCTGGTCGCGTTCGTTTTGCTCGTATCAGAATGGGCTAGGGAATCTTCGGCTTTGGCGAAAAAGCTACTCACCTATGCCGCGGTGGGGGCCGTTGTTTGGGGATTTATCGAGGCTGCCGGCTCTGCAAGTTTTAATGCGACAGCGTCTGAGATACGCGATGGATCGGTTCCGGCGGTCGCTGCGATCGAAGAGATGAGGAGTCGTGATGACGCTGCCCCGCAACGACCGGTCGTTCTTGCGACGAACTTTATTACCTCTGACATCATCCCGACCTTATCAACATTTCGCCCGCTTTGGAATGCTCACACTTCTTCAGCAGGCGGTGTTTCGCCGGAAGAGAATAAGCGGCTCTTTTACCATTTCCTATATTTTTCCGGATACTCTGGAAAGGACCTTGCCGAGGCCCTTAATGCTCACTCGTTTGAGACGACAGCCGCGATCTTCGGATCGAATCGAGCTCTGCCCGAGTTGGGCTCTGCTCAAGCGATCAAACCCGCAGAGATCCGTGACGAAGTCCAAAAGTTCGAGGCCTTCACGCAAAATTTCAGCGCAAAGGACGCTGAAGATCCCAGGATCGATTATCTGATCGTTCCTGAGAAGGGCGAAGCGAATTTTACTAACATCGACAAATGGTATCAGCGTGACGCCGGTCACCCGACCGACCTATTCACGGTATTTCGACTTACGCCAAAGAATTGAGACTTCAGACATATCTTCCGCGTGCGATCTGATAGGCGCCGTTCAGGAATGGGTTATTGACGCGTTCGCGGCCAACGGTCGTGACGGGGCCATGGCCGGAAAGCACCTCGAAATCATCGTCGAGCGACAGGATGTTCCGGCTGATCGAGTCAATAAGCTGTTCGTGGTCGCCGCCGGGAAGATCGGTGCGGCCGATCGAATTTTCGAACAGGCAATCGCCGACAAAAACGACCTTCTCTTTGAGCTCGGCGAGGACGACGTGGCCTCGTGTGTGTCCGGGCGAATGCCGTACCGAAAAGCGCAGCTCTCCGACAACGAACGTTTCGCCATCTTCCCAATTGCGAGTGACGGCTGGCGGTGCTTCATAGTCGAGGCCGAGTGGTGCGAGCTGCTCGGGCAAGATCCCCATAAAAAGCGGTTGTCGCTGGAGGGCCTTATAGAGTTCTTCGTCATCGCGATGAATAATGATCTCGGCCTCGGGGAAGGCGGCGTGAAGGGCTGACGTTCCGCCGACGTGATCGAGATGTCCGTGCGTAAGCGTTATCGCTGCAAGAGTTAGATCGTTGCTATGAATATAGCTCTCGACCGCCGCACTTCTTTCGCCGGGGTCGATGCAGATCGCTTGCTTTGTGATTTCGCATGCGACTACACGCGTGTTCTGCTGAAACGGCGTTTGCGTAAATGTCTCTATCCTCATATATTTACGAGCTCGTTTAGATACTTCTCGTGATTAAAATCCTCTTCCTTTCGATCCTTTAAGATAAAGCCGATCGCCTCCCGATAGGTCGCTGCATTTACCGAACTTGAGAAGCAAGGCGTTTCAATGTCGGTCAGGCTCAGGTAGCTGAAAAGGCACGCCGACAGCATCCAGAGCAGGATCTCTTCGCGTGTCCCGACGGGATTATGCTTGATGATTGCTTCGCGGTCGTCAACAATGCCTCGAACGATCTTCGCAAATTCATTTTCCGAAATTCGGTGCGGATTGCTCATACATCAGATATTCCGTCTCGTGCATCCCCAAGCGTTGATAGACCGCCTGTGCCGTGCGATTTTCCTTCTCGACATAAAGCCTTACGCCGCAAACATCGCCCGCTTCCTCCGCCAGCTTCCAGACGAATGTCGAAAGTTCGCGATAGAGCCCTTTGCCGCGAGCCTCCGGAACGACATAAACGCTCTGTATCCACCAGAACCAGGCGTTACGCCAATCGCTCCATTCACGCGTTACGAGCAGCCCGCCGAGCACGACCCCGTCCGCTTCTGCAACGACATAGAATCCGCGATCTTCGGCCGAAAATACCGCGCGAACGCCGGCCGCAAGCGTTTCTTCGTTGAGGTGCTTGCCTTCGGTCTCGAGGGCCATTGCCTGATTGAACCGAACGAGCGACGGCGTATCTTCGATCTGTGCTTTGCGTATCTGCAAGTGCCTTTTGCCTCCTTGACGAATTCGGATCTCTCCACTAGCCTAAAATGTTTTGCCCATTTGGCATTTTCTTATTATATGAAACTTCGCATTCTGTACCACGGCAACTGCTTCGACGGCGTATCTTCTGCCGCGATATTTACGAAATTCTATCGCGCAACGATCGCAACTGACGCCGAGGTCGCCTATACGCCGACGATGCACCGTGCGGGCAACGCTTTTGACCGCGAGCAGTTCGACGGGGATGAGAATGCGATCGTCGATTTCAAGTACTGCCCGGACGAGAGGCTGACGTGGTGGTTCGACCACCATCAGTCCGCATTTCTGACGCCCGAGGATGAGGCTCATTTCCTTGCTGACACGTCGGGGAAGAAGTTTCTCGATACTACGAGCAAATCCTGTGCGGAATTCATCGCCCGCATCGCCAAGGAGAAGTTCGGCTTTCACGATCCTTCGCTTGATGAACTCGTTCACTGGGCCCACATCATCGACGGTGCTCTTTATGAATCGCCCGCTCAATGCGTCGAGCTTCGTTCGCCCGCGCTCAAGCTGATGCAGGTCATCGAGGGCGAGGAAGATCCCGCTTTTGTCGAAGAAATCATCGGAATGCTTACCCGCTCGACGCTAGATGAGATCGTCGAGAGCGAGGCGATACAGGCGAAACTCGATCCGATCTTAAAGACGCATTGGGAGACGGTCGAGCTGATCAAACAGCGTGCCGTTGCAGAACGCGGTGTCGTGAGCTTTGACCTGACGGATACGGATGTTGCCGGTTATAACAAGTTCATCCCGTATTACTTTCACCCTGAGGTCACGTATGTCGTTTCGCTGACGATCAGCCCGTTTCGCACGAAGATCTCTGTCGGTTCGAACCCGTGGTCGCCGAGGCCTCGAACGCATAATATTGCCGAGATCTGCGAAAGATACGGCGGCGGAGGCCACGCCGTCGTTGGTGCGGTCAGCCTCGCACCCGATCAGATCGAACTTGGCCGAAAGTATATGAAAGAGATCATCGAAACCCTGCGTTTCGATTCGTAGCCCAGCAACATCCGGAGCGACCTTTATTCGTGCATTCGTGGCTCATTCAGCCTTTTTTGAGTCCCGTGTATCCACTGCAATACACCGTTCAAAAGAGAGAATTCTCTAAGTCGGACTTATAGTCGAATACTCTGCGACCAGCTTTTTTACGCATCACACAAAAAAGCGGTTGTTTCACCCGTCGACGGCGGCGCTTTCCGGGGAATTATTGAGCTTGCTGTGCCCGTAGCTGTAGAAGAAGTAGATAACGAGTCCGACGATGAGCCAGATGCCGAATCGGAACCAGTTGAGCCAGCCGAGCTCGGTCATCAGATACGTGCAGCACATTACGCCGAGGACGGGAATGAGCGAGAGGCGTTTGATGACGCAGAGAACCGTCATTATCAGCGAAAAGATGACAAAGGCTAAGTACGGCAGCTTCTCAAAGAAGACGCCTGTGGCTGTGACGACGCCATTCTTGATGTCATCTGCGGTAGGCGTGAAGTCAGTAAAGAACGTGTGCGTTGCGTCGTGGTTGTAGTAGAGGACGAGAGCCCAGATCCCGATAAAAATGATCGGGGCAACGAACATGGAATTGATGTAGGGTACGAAGCGCTTTTGACCTGCAAACTCTTTGTCTTTGACGAGGACGCCCGCGCATACGATCGTAAACGCGAATAGCGTACCGATCACGGAAAGGTCCGTCACCTCGGTCAGGTTCATAAAGAGTGCCGGGACGGCGACAAAAACTCCGGTCAGGAGCGTCGAGAACCAGGGTGTGCGGAACTTAGGGTGTATCGACGAAAAGATCTTCGGCAAGAGGCCGTCCCGGCTCATTGCCATCCAGAGACGCGGCTGGCCGAGCTGAAAGACGAGCAGGACGGTCGCGAGTGCAACAACGGCGCTGACCGCGATGATGCCTGAGACCCAGGGGATGTTTACGCCTTCAGGCCCGAAAACGAATGCGAGCGGGTCGCCGACATTCAGGAACTTGTAGCTGACCATTCCGGTTAGAACCAGGGCGAGGACCACGTACAGGACGGTACAAATGACGAGCGAATAGATCATTCCACGCGGCAAGGTGCGATACGGGTCTTTACACTCTTCGGCGGTCGTTGAGAGAGCGTCAAAACCGATGTACGCAAAGAATACCGCCGCGACACCGCCCATCATTCCGCCGAATCCGTTCGGCAGGAAAGGGCTCCAATTCTCGGTCTTGACGTAAAAGGCTCCGAGAATGATCACGAGCAGAATGACCGCAAGCTTTAGGCCGACCATTATGTTCGACGCGATCTTCGATTCCCGAATACCGACATAAACGAGGGCCGTGATGATAAGAACGATCGCGAGTGCCGGTATGTCGGCAATGATCGGAAGGCCGGCGATGTGCGGTGCGTTCGCCCACGCTTGATGGGCTTCGACCTGTGCGCAAGAGACCGCGGCTTCAGCGGCCTTACACCCTGCCTGGAGCGATTCGAGGCTTGCACCGCCTGCGACGGCCTCGTTAACGGCTGAAAAACCTCGTCGCGCCGTCAGGTAATCCATCGTAAAGCTCAGCGGAATATGAATGCCGTTCGCGGCAAGAAGGCTCGTGAAATAATCGCTCCACGAAATTGCAACGGCGATGTTGCCGATCGCATATTCGACGATAAGGTCCCAACCGATGATCCAGGCCAGCAGTTCGCCGAAGCTTGCGTATGCGTAAGTGTATGCCGAACCGGCGATGGGTATCTTCGACGCGAACTCTGCATAACAGAGCGCCGCAAAGCCGCACGCAATGGCCGCAAAAATGAAAAGAAATACAACACCGGGCCCGCCCTTGAATGAGGCCTGGCCGATCATCGCAAAGATCCCCGCACCGATGATCGCGGCAATGCCGAGCATCGTCAGATCGAAGGTGCCAAGGCTCCGACGCAGTGTTACGACGGTCTCTTCGCCCGGTTGGCCGGGAACGATACCTTCATCGGAAAAACCTGCGGCAGCGTCGGCCTGGATCTGGTCGATGGATTTCTTTCGGAATACATTTTTAGCCATAAGTTTGTCGAGTTTGCAGTAACCTGCATCTTTTTTCTTCTATTACGGAGAGTGCGGTGAAATAGTTGTCAGGGCGAATTTTGACCGAAAACGCCTTTCTATGCAAGGCCGCGAAATAGAGAACGCCGGTCGAAGCAATGCGATGTTCGACCGGCGTGATATTTAAAGAAAGCAAGATCCTTGCCGGTTATTCCGCGTCTGCTTCCTCTTCTTCGTGGTTGAATTCGATCGTCCGCAGATCCATTATCGAACGCTCCTTGCCGTCCATCCAATAAAGTTTCTGCCCCTCGCCGGCGAAAAGGTCTTCGCCGAGATCACGCCAATCGGTCTTGCGGCCGAGCTTGATCTCGCTGTCGTCGCTCTTCCACGAACCTCCATAAAGTACGGGGAAGAACATCTCGCCGGACGTTCCGGTATTCAGATCGACCTTCGCCTGACGCCAATATAGGTCGCGAAGCCCTTTCGGTTCAAAGAATTCGATCGAGACGACGTTCTCGAACGGCAGCCACGAATACGATTCCTTAAAAAAGACCTCAAAGACGCACATCGTTGCGTCGTTATAATCACGAAAATCCTCGACGTCCTCGCCGTTCACTTTGCAGGCAAAGGCAGGACGTTCTTCTTCGATCGTGTCGAGAATGCTGCGTGCTTCGAAGATCGAGCCTTCGCGGATTCGATTGTTCGCGTTAAGAAGGTCCTCGATATAGCCCGGCGGAGGAGCGAGTATCCCAGGCTTAAGGCCATCATCAAAAAAGCTCAGACGATCCTTCTCGGCAGAAAGATTCTGACGGAAGATCATCGAGCCGATCAGGGCTCCCGCGTCCTGATGCCCAATGACATCAAGTTGTTTGGCGGCACGCTCCCAGTTGCCGCCAAAAAGGGCGAGCTCGAAGAGGAATATCCTCGCCGGAACGTCGGTCGGAGCCGTCTTTACGTAGTCGAGAACGGCTTGGGTCGCACCTTCGAGATCGCCTTTGGCAAGGAGAGATTTTGCATTTTCCATCGCTATTTTTTCCTATTGGATCAGGTTGTCGGGAGCCTTAACATTTCTGAAAATGCTCTTGTCAAAAAGGTCGCCGCCGCTCGGCTTGATCTGGGCCGAGACAGGATGCCCGCCTACCGAGTAGCTCAATGAATATTCACCGGTCGCCTGTTTCGACGGTTTGCCTGCATCGACGAATCGGAACAAGCCCCATTGTCCGGGGAATCGCTGCGTACCGGAATTGCCCGCCGGGCTCGAGCCGGTATTCGCATTTCCAGCCGGAGCTGATGAGGTCGCGCCGCCGCTGCCCGAATCAAGGACGACACCGGTCTCCGCACTTGACGGTGCGGGGAATGTGCCCTTGATCGACGCTGTTCCGTCGCTCGTGATCTTCTGCCCGTCGATGGTGATCTCGATGATCGCCGTCTTACTCGGTTTGAAGCTGAACTCGTATTCGAACTTCGGCGTCTGGCTCGTACCGTAAAGCGCCTGACGAAGGGCGAACGCATTGTTAAGATACGCGACGAATTCCGGCGTGAGCTTAACCTCTGCATCGGTCTTGAGTTTCAGCTGGCCGTTTGCTTCCTCAAAGTATTTCTTGAGCTTGTCGTTATAGAAGACAGACAGTTTGCCGTCCACCGGATTCAAGAAAGCTGAAAGCTTTGTAAGGTCAGATTCACCGGCTCCATCCTCGAACGGATAGCCCTTCTCGATCTCTTTGGCCGCGGGCAGGATCTGCTCGGCCCAAAGCTTCTTCAACTGAGCCTGAGCGTCGCCGCCAAGCATTGCACGAAGATTGCCGAGCGGCTCCTTGAGAAATTCGGCCACTTCCTGCGACGCGGCTGTTTCTGAGAAACCGCCGATCATTCCGTCGATGTTGCCTTCGCTTCGGCCGAGTGAAAGTTCGCTATCCTTGCCGTTAGCAAGGTCGGTAGCGATCGTCTTCAACTGATCGGCCGAGAAACGCCCGAGCTTTTTGTAAACCTGCTGGATCTCTGAGCCGTAGCTGTCGATCGGAGCCTTTTCCTTATCGGTCTTCTTACCGACGAATGCAAAGAGCGGCCTGAACGCTTTCTCAGGCGGCGTGTTGCCATCGCCGTCCGCAGTTTGTGAAGTAAACCAACTCTTGATCCATTCCCACCAGCTTTCGTTCTCCGAACGAGCGGAAAGGTTGGTGTTGTAGGCGACCTCTTTTAAGAGAAGTTTCATCGGGGAATTCTCGAGCGAGAACACCTGCAGGGCCGCCGTTGCCGTGTCCTTATCCTTGTAAGGCTTTACGTTCGCACCCTTGATAAAGGCACGCCAGTTATCGACGTAGTCACGGTAATAGCGGTCTTCGATCAACTTGGAATCCGTCGTTTGAGCGATCGAACTGCGTCCGGTCTCGCCCATGACCCAATCACCCTCAGCGAGTTTGTCATTCGCCTCGGAGATCGCGGTCTTCATCAACTTGAGGCCGCCGCGAGTATATGCCCCGGGAACCTGGAACGTTCCATCGATAAATCGCGGATCGCCGCCTGCACGCGACAAGATGCCCTCGGTCGTGAACGGCCCGATCTTGTCGTCGATGGTCTTCGAGATCTCAGTGACCTGACGTTTGTAGTATCGATAGACGGCCGGGAACGCCTGGAGTTTCTTGCGAGCATCCGCGACGAGCTTTTCGTCGAGCGGTATGCGCGGGAATTGATACGAATCCTTGTCATCGCGTGTGACCTGCTTTGCCCAGAAAGAGAGCTGGTCGAGCGCGACAGGTTTCATATCGACGGGGACCTTGTCGTCCGCCGTCCAATAGGGCTTTAATGTCGCGGCGATGTGCGAAGGTTCGGCCTTGCCTTTGTATTCGCCCGTTAGCATCAGGTACGCCTTCAAGAGGTCATAATTCTTGCCGAGCGTCTGCTCTTCCTGATCCGTAAGCTTTGTTGGATTCGCGACCGGAGCCGAATCGGCGAACTTTTTCAGGTCGGCCGTTAAACGCTTCAGTGCCGGAGCCTTAAAGCGGTTCTCGATGACCGCCATATAGACCGGCAGCAAGTGCCGCAGATATGGACGATTCCCGCTGTAAAGCCCAAGCCGCATATAGAGCGGAGCACCGTTGCGTTCGTAATCGTCCAATTTGACGAGAAGGTCGCGAAGGTCTTCCGTTGCATTTAGTTCGTTGCGGATCGCGGCTTCATCGGCCTTACCCGGATTCTTATAGGCGTCTGTACGCGTGACCGCGATGACCTTTTCGCCTCGGGTCTGAGCCTCGGCGAGCATCTGCTTGTTGTTGTAGAGCGAAACGCCCGACAGGATCACCAGCAAAGCCGAAAGTCCGATGATGCCGATCAATGCAAGCCAGGCGAGGATCGGGCCGCGTTGCTTCTGAGCCTGAAAGGCTCGGACGACGCCGGCATCACGCAGAAAAACATCGCGGAAAAGCCGCGGCGTAAAATACGTTGCCGCGACCGTCGCGGGCGTGTTCTGTCCGCGTCTTGCCAGCGTGGACGTGAAATAAAAACCACGAAGAAGCGGATTTTCGCTGAACGGATTCGGGCGGAAAAGTGCAGCGACGAATGCACCGATACGTCGACGTGCAGAACCAAAATGAAGCGGGAAATTGAAGATCTTCAGCTGACGTACGGGCGTGAAAGGAGCCGAAAGACGCAAAATTCGACGCTTCATCGCCGAATCACGCAAGGTCTCGAACTCGGTGTCGAACTGTGACTGTGCGTTCTCAGAGTTTGCAAAGGGGATCGTGGCTCCCCAGACCAATTCACGGCCTTCGTTCTTGGAGACAGAGAAGGAATCCTGAAAGCCCTCGATCGCGTCCGAGTGCGTAAAGACGAGATAGACAGGGAAACGAAGTTTTATCCGTTGGATCGCATCATCCAGGCGGCCGCGCAGGATCTTTGCGGTCTCTTCAGACTCAGCCTCTTCGCGCTTTATGATCTTGTCGCCGTTAACGACGAGGATGAACCCGTCGATCGGCCGGAGGGGCCGGAACTTCCTGATCGTCTCTATCAAGGAACTCCATTCGTCGGCCGGTGCGCCCTCAGATTGGAATCTTCCCGAAGTATCAATAAAAACGCCTTCACTTGTGACGCGAAGATCAATATTCGGAGTCGGTCGGATCGTCTTCTGCTCGGATTCGCGTTGGCTCGGGAGTGTTTTCAGGTCGAGGCCGGCGCTGATGAAAAGCGAGCTTTTGCCTGAACGGAGCGGGCCGGCGATCAAATACCACGGAAGAGAATAAAGAGCGTCCTTACCGTCCTTCCCAAGGTTCGATCCCTTCAGGAATGTTGCGAGCTCCTGAAATGCGGCATCGACCTCGGGATTCGTTCCAACCGCAACCTGCTGAACGGGCTGGGCGACAGCAGCAGCTTCCTGTTCGGCGGCCTCAGCGGCTGCGGCCTCGGCTTTCGCCCGCTTTTTGTCCCGGCGAGCCTTGACGAACATCAAGATCAGGGCAAACGGCAAGGTTAAAAGAACAAGAGCGATGATGACGATCTTGTCGTTGTAGCTCGCCGTACTGGCGGGCATGAACATCACGATAACCGAGACAATGCCGTAGAACGACATTATTCCGCCGAAGCCGAGTGCGTAGGTAAGCTGGCTTGTGTGCCAAGAACTCATAATCGGTGCCCAAAAACTAGACTAACTGCCGAACTGCAGGTGGTCGATCACATCCTGCATATACTTTGAAGCGATCACGAACATCACCAAATAGCTGATCAGCATAACGGCCACGAAAGCAAAAGTTCCTGCCTTTGCCCAGGTCGGGACCTTGCGTTTCTTCGGCGGTTCGGGTTGATCGGTCGCGAGCCAATGCGGTGAAAGTTCGACGAGGCGGATCTTGCCCGCTTTCGAAAGTGCATTGGCGGTCGTTTGCATTATCGCGAGCAGTTTTTCCTGCTCATAAACACCGTATCTGCCCTTAAACCCAAGCAGCATGCAGTAGTAATAGACCTCGACGGCATCCTGCGTGATGTCGATCTGCTTGAGCATCGATTCGAGCTTATCGAAGAACTTGTTGCCCGCGAGCTGCTCACCAAAATACTCGAGCTGAATGGGAACGCGTTCCCATTCAGAACGCAGCGGAAAGTTATTCGTAAGGATGGCCTCGTCAATAAATGAGGCAAGAGCGAACTTCGAGACCGTTACTATCTTGTGGTTGAAACGATAGCGTTCGGCCCGCTTTTCGAAATCCTCGAGCATGCCGACCGCCTGCGGGCGCAACTCATTCGAGGGCGTTACAATGCCTGCTTTCAGCCGCAGGACAAGGTCGAAGATCGGCCCCGCAAAGGTAATAAGGTCGTTTTTGGTCGCTGTCTCGGCCATCTTTGGTTAGATAATTCTAAATCCGGAGCGATTTTTTCTCAATACATTGACGGCTCCGGAGCTCGTTTTTTGCGTCGGAGCCTGGTTTGCAAGCTCAAAGTCCTTATGCCGGCTCAACGGGAACGACCTCTTCCGGCTGTGTGTAGAGCTTCTTGACGAGCGGAGAGATCGCAAAGAGCAAAACGGCGGCCCCGATCATAATGGCCGCAACGATGAGAAAAATACGCATCAGGACAGCAGCGTCCGCGACAAACTCGCCCGCAATGCGGCCCGCAATATAGTTTCCAAGCGATATCGACAGGAACCAGACCCCAAGCATCAGCGAGATCATTCGTGCCGGTGCAAGCTTGGTCATTGATGCCAGGCCGACCGGGCTTAGGCAAAGTTCGCCGATCGTATGGAAGAAATAGACGAGCACGAGCCAGAGCGGGCTGACCTTTCCGCCGGTCGTCAGGTTCGCTGCGTATGCCACGACGAGGAAGCCGACACCTGCGAAAAGAAGGCCGAGCGAGAATTTGACGGCGTCCGACGGCTGCCGTTTTCCGAGGTACATCCAGACAGCACCGACGATCGGTGCGAAAGTGATGATAAGAAGGGCATTTACGGACTGGAGCCAGCTCGCCGGAAACTCCCAACCGAAGATCCGATTGTCCGTAAGCGAATTTGCAAAGAGGTTGAAGCTCGTTGCCGCCTGTTCAAAGCCCATCCAAAAGACTGTCGAGAAGGCAAAAAGGATAATGAGGACCGCGAGGCGCTTCCAGTCGTCGGTCGTCAGCTTATCCTGGGCACCTGTGAGAAAAACACCGATAAGGGCCGCAACGACGACCGTCGGCATCAGCACGTAGGAAAGGGCGGTCGAAAATCCCTGCGAGGCGGCGGCGTACCCAATGATCGCACATGCGGCAACAACAAGGACCACGATCTTGATGAGATAGGCTGTGTTTTTTGCGTTCGATCCTCCGGCGTCTGCTTCATCAGCGGCCTTCTCAGGAACCGGAACGTTTCCAACATTGCGAAGATTCCTCGCACCGATAAGATACTGGATCAAGCCGAGGCCCATTCCGATCCCCGCGCATGCAAAGCCAAAATGCCAGCTGCTGTTCGGGTCAAGGCCCATCTTCTCGATCCAGGACCGAAAACCCTCGCTTTGTGCGAGGAAGCCGCAAGCCAACGGCGAAAGGAACGCACCGATGTTGATCCCCATATAGAAGATCGAAAAGCCCGCATCACGCCGTTCATCCTCTTTGCTGTAGAGATCGCCGACCATCGCCGAGATGTTCGACTTAAGGAACCCGGTGCCGACGGCAACTAGTATCAGCCCGATATAGAATGTCGTCATCTGCGGGAAGGCAAGCGTGAAATGCCCCAGCATAATGATGATGCCGCCTACAAACGTTGCATTTTTTGCCCCAATGAACCGATCGGCAAGCCATCCGCCAATGAGCGGCAGAAAATAAACACTCGCCGCGTAGAGTGCATAGATCGGTGCTGCTTCCTCGGCTGACCAACCGAGACCGCCGGTCGCGGCGGTCGTTGTCATATACAGCATCAAGATCGCACGCATTCCGTAATAGCTGAATCTTTCCCACATTTCGGTGAAAAAGAGCGTCGAAAGGCCTTTCGGATGTCCAAAAAAGGCCCGGTCGTCGTAAGGTCGCGCGATGCTTGCGGAATCAGTGCTCATAAAATTGTTTGTTAGCGGTCGATCGAAAGAGAAGTTTGGACGAATATAGCAGATTTCATTGAATAATCGAAGCTAATGGCCAACTCTTTCCTAGAATCAGGCTGTATCGCTGTCCTGAAGCTCAAGATAAGATTTGCGAGAAAAACTCGGTTCCTCTAAACTTAATAACTTCGTGCCCTTGTAGCTCAATGGTTAGAGCAGCGGACTCATAATCCGTTGGCTGTAGGTTCGAATCCTACCGAGGGCACCATTCCAGCCGCAAAGCTCGTATCCAGTACACCATTCTGAACTCCAAACGAAGGCCCTTGTTTGTTCGACGCCTGAGAACACCAATGTGCAAAGAGGCCCACTCCAACAAAGCCCCCCAAATCCGGACACGATCGAGAATCAGCATCTCCAAACAAGGGCATCCTTGAGTGGCCTTTCAAATCGTAATATTGAAATATTGCGAATCCCTAAAGAGCCATATTCAATTATTGCGGGGATAGTGCTCGGGTGAGGTTCTGGAGGCGAAGGTTGGTGCTGAAGATGACGACGCTTGATAGTCGGCGGTCGGAGGAACAGAATAGGGTATTGGAGGTGTTGTGATGAAACTGGAACTCGAATCGAACGATCTAAATGATTATTTAGAGGAGGTTCCGCCGATCGTGGAGTTTTCTTCACCGGCGGTGCGGGAGACGATCGCGGGGATCGAGGCCAGGGCATCGACGCCGAGAGAGCGTGCGAAATTGGCTTTTGAGTTTGCACGGGACGAGATCGCGCACTCGTTTGACACGAACAGCGAGGTGATCACGATCGGCGCTGAGGACGCTATCAAGCGAAAGGAAGGGATCTGCTTTGCGAAATCCCATGTCCTTGCTGCCTTGTTGCGAGGGATGCACATTCCTGCGGGCTTCTGCTATCAGCGTGTTCTACGCAAAGGCACGGTTGACTCCGGTTATGCTTTGCATGGGCTGAACGCAATATATTTGGAGGATGTCGGCTGGTTTCGGGTCGATCCGCGAGGAAACAAACCGGGTGTGGACTCGCAGTTCTCGGTCGATGAAGAAAAACTTGCGTATCCGATCCGCGAAGAGCTTGGCGAGTTTGATTATCCGCACGTGCTGACCGAACCTCTTCTTTCGGTCATTTCCGCAATGCGCCAAACAGAGAATTGCCATACGCTCTTTTTCGATCGTCCGGATTCAATGTAGAAAAAAAAATTAAAAAAAAGCCTTGATTGTCAACTGACGAACGTGATATAGTCGTTACTAGTGACACAATGAGTGTTACACACGATGGTCTTTGACAATTTAACCTTCGATCCACATCGATGGAGAGGCGTTCTGCTCTACGGCCTAAACATTGAAGCGGAAATTTACGATGTCGCCGTCTCGCATCACGTATTCTTTCCCTTCGAGGCGGACGAGGCCTTTTTCACGAGCGGCGGCATAGGTGCCGCTGGCGACGAGATCATCATAAGAGACGATCTCCGCGCGAATGAAGCCGCGTTCGATGTCGGTGTGGATCGTGCCGGCGGCCTGCGGGGCCTTTGTCCCGATGGGGATGGTCCACGCCCTCGCCTCTTTCTCTCCGGCAGTCAGGAAGGACATGAGCCCGAGCATATGGTATGCGGCCTTGATAAGGCCATCTACGCCGCTCGACGCAAGTCCCAGATCTTTGAGGTATTCGGAGCGTTCGGCCGGATCAAGAGCGACAAGCTCGGCCTCGAGCTTTGCGCAGATCATTACGACGTCAGCTTTTTCGGCTTCGGCGTGTTTGCGCACCGCTGATACGTGCGGATTGCTGTCGGGTGAGGCCAGCGTGGCTTCGTCAACATTCGCTGCGTAGATCGTCGGCTTCGTCGAAAGCAGGAACCAGCCTTTAACGATCGCGCGTTCATCGTCGGTCAGGTCGGCGGCCCGTGCCGGTCGGCCTTCTTCGAGGATCGGCTGGATCTTGTCCATCAACTCAATGTCACGCTTTGCCTCTTTATCACCTGATTTTGCCGCACGAAGGGCCTTTTCACGACGCTTTTCGACTGAAGCAAGATCTGCGAGGGCAAGCTCGATCTGGATCGTCTCGATATCTCGGACAGGATCGACGGAACCTTCAACGTGGACGATATTCTCGTCCTCGAAACAACGCACGACCTGGATCACGGCGTCTGTTTCGCGAATGTTTGCGAGGAACTGATTGCCAAGGCCTTCACCCTTTGAGGCTCCGCGAACGAGGCCTGCGATATCGACAAATTCGACCGTTGCAGGCACGATCGTCGTCGTTTTGACGATCTTGGCGATCGGTTCGAGCCGTTCGTCCGGCACAGGAACAACGCCGATGTTCGGTTCGATCGTTGCAAAAGGGTAATTGGCCGCAAGGGCTGCTTCCTGTGCGGTCAAGGCGTTGAAAAGTGTTGATTTTCCGACGTTGGGCAGGCCAACGATACCGGCTTGTAACATAAGGCAATAAACGGCCGAATTCGGCGAAACAGCAATTGTAGCGTATTTGGAAAAAAGACGCAGAATCTGAAAATAAGCTTGCGTAGTCAAATGACTACGTGTATATTTGTAGTCAAGTAGCTACGCATTATGAATTTACGAAGAGATGTATTTCAGGCAATTGCGGATCCGACGCGGCGTTCGATCCTGCTGCTCGTTGCGGCTCAAGCACTTACTGCCGGGGCGATCGCGGCGAACTTCGACACGGCGAGGCCGACAGTTTCAAAGCACTTACAGATACTGACCGAATGCGAATTGCTCGCAAAAGAGCAGGCGGGCCGCGAGATCTACTACCGCTTGAACCTTCAGAAGATGAGAGAGATCGCTGAGTTTATCGAGCCATTCCGTCAGATGTGGGATGATCGGTTCAACAAACTTGAGGCCGTGATGAAAAAGGAACTTAAGAAGCCCGTGTGACGGTTCCGTTGGCGCGAGAGCGGCACTAGCCGAGACTCGCATGCCAACAAGGGCACTATGGTCGAGCAAGAGGAAAGAATGGAAAAGAAGACAACCGTAGAGGCCGAAGACGGCCAACAGACATTGATGATCAAGAGGGAATTCGACCTGCCGGTCGAGCTGCTTTTTCGTGCACACGAGGAAGCAGCGATCCTTGAGCAATGGATGGGGACAAAGGTCGTAAAGCTCGAAACCAGGAAGCACGGCAGCTACGAGTTCGAAACGAGTGATCCTGCGGGTAACGTGGTTTTTCGAGCGAACGGCACAATTCACGAGTTTGTACCGAATGAACGCATCACCCGTACGTTCGAAATGGAGAACACGGGCTTTCCCGTCCAATTGGAGTTCCTTGAGTTCTCGCCGCTAACCGATGCGACCAGCAAGCTAACGATGCAGATCGTATATCGATCGGTCGAAGATCGGGACAATATGCTCAAACTCCCGTTCAGGCAGGGCATTAATATGGCGCACGACCGTCTCCAAAAGATCGCTGGGGAGCTAAGATAGCCATGCAAAAGGCAAAGAAGATCACATTCTGGGTGGCGACCATCTGGCTCGCCCTCGGGCTTACGGCAACGGGCATCGCACAGTTAGCGGGAGCCGACGGTCAGGGCGGTGCCGATATGATCGCGAAGCTTGGCTATCCGGCTTACCTTATGCCGTTGCTCGGTGTTTGGAAACTCCTTGCGGTCGCGGCACTGCTCATTCCGCGGTATCCGCTGCTGAAGGAATGGGCGTATGCGGGTGTATTCTTCCTAATGTCGGGCGCGATCTACTCGCACATCGCAGCACACGATCCGGCGGTTGAGGTGCTCCCGGGGTTGCTTCTCCTCGTGTTGTCGACGCTATCGTGGCTTTTAAGGCCGCAGTCGCGAACTACCTTTCGAACAGCTGAATAAGATACGAATTCGATAATAGATGAAGAAAAAATTGGCAGATGAACAGATCGTCGAATTGTTGGACGTGCTTGAAGAGAGATTCAACGAGAATATGGCTCGGCACAAGGGCGTGAAATGGGCCGACGTTCTTGTAAGGCTGAAGGCGGCTCCGGCGAAACTGTGGACGCTAAGCGAAATGGAACGCACGGGCGGCGAACCGGACGTTGTCGGTGTAGATAAAAAGACCGGTGAGGTCATCTTCTACGATTGTTCACCAGAAACACCAAAAGGCCGTCGAAGCGGTTGCTACGACCCGCAGGCTCTGGAGTCCCGTAAGGAGCATAAGCCGATGCACAGCGCTGTCGGGATGGCCGCCGAAATGGGCATTACTCTGTTAAATGAAACTGAGTATGACGCGTTACAAAAAATAGGCGAGTTCGACCTTAAGACATCAAGCTGGATCTTGACGCCAGCCGATGTTCGCGACCGCGGCGGAGCACTTTTCGGCGATCGGCGCTTTGGCCGCGTTTTTACATATCACAACGGCGCCGAAAGCTACTACGCCGCACGCGGCTTTCGCGGCAAACTGCGTGTGTGAATGCGGCTTCAACAGGGTCCGTGACTGCCGTTCACCTTTTCAGATCGAGGAAATCCAAGATCATCGGGGTAAAGACGGCCGTGCGGTTCATCAGCGAAACGTGTGTTGCGTCCGGGATGATCGCCAGCCGCGACTCGACGCGCGGCTGCATATCGCCGTGAATGTTGCCGCCGCCTTTTAGGCGGTACATTTCCGCGATATGTTCGATCCGCACGCCGTCGGCGTCGCCGAAGATGAAGAACATCGGGGCTTTCGTAGTCTTGAATTTTTCGGCCCCGAAATCCCACGGCCTCATCGCTGCCGCTTTAATGTGGGCAAAGAAAGCCGGAAAACTGCCTTTCACCGGATTTAGCTTTTCACGTTCAGTTTCGGCTGGCGTGCCTTTCATCATTTCTACCGAGAAGTTCGGCCAAAAGTCGTTGGCCGCCTGAACCCAAC
Organism: Acidobacteriota bacterium; assembly: GCA_019639195.1. GTDB lineage: Bacteria > Acidobacteriota > Blastocatellia > Pyrinomonadales > Pyrinomonadaceae > OLB17. The sequence goes on from JAHBSI010000001.1 coordinate 1,154,316, forward strand.
CGTCGCGTCGGATCGGGTGGGAAATACTGACGACCTTGCGGACCTTTTCCGGATGGCGTATCGCCATCATCATCGCCGTTCCGGCGCCCAGGCTATAGCCGACAAAATCTGCCCGTTCGATCTTTAAATAGTCGAGCAGGCCGGCAACATCGTCCGAAAGATTTTCGTAAGTAATGTCGCGATCGATGTCGGCCGTGCGGCCGTGTCCCTGCATTTCGACGGCGATCACCTTTCGCGTTTTGGCAAGCTCGTTGATCCAATCGGCCCACTCATCCGTGATCGCCATAAACGCCCCATGCAGCATCACCACGGGCTCACCCTTTCCACGGATCTCGTAATACATCTTCAACCCATTAACAGGCGCGTATCCCGTAGTCGGTTTTTGTTGAGCAGAAACCACACCCGCAAGGATCAGGGTTAGCAATATGGCTATGATCTTCATAAGTTATTTGTCCTCTTCTATTTGCGGTGATCCCGACCTTACCTCGCCGTCTCGTTCGTAGGTTACGCAGACGATGCCTTTTGGGGCAATTTGCGCGTCGGTTACTTTGAACGCAGCGGGGATCGTACCATCCTGAAAAAGGCGCTTGCCGGTGCCGAGTGTTACCGGGATCGTCATCAATTCCAGCGCGTCGATGAGGTCGTGTTTGAACAAGGTCTGGCACAAATTCGCGCTTCCCATCACGTAAATATCCGGCCCGTCCTGCTGTTTGATCTCGCGAACCTTTTCGGCGACATCGCCGCTTAAGAAGACGCTTGGCTTCCAGTCGCTCGAATCGCGCGTGTTCGACGCAACGTATTTTGTTGCCGTTTTTACATTTGGCCAGAAGTTGGTGTGCGTTGGCCAATAACCTTCCCAACCTTCAAAAGTCTTTCGCCCCAAGAGCAGATCGACCTTTTTCCCCAACCGAGCCTGTACGACCGTCCCTGTCACCTCGTCCGCAAACGGGAAGAACCACCCGCCATACTTGAATCCGTCGCCTTCGTCCTCATTCTGTATAACGCCATCAAGTGTAATGAACTCTGCCGCGATCAACTTTCTCACTGTTCTGTCTCCTTTGTATTCTCAAACCCAAATCTGATCGCGGCCTGAAGCACGTCGATATCGATATCCGCGAGTTTCCTGAACTTAATGCAATAGCCGGTCACGGTCGCCTTGCCTAAGGATCTTGCGTAGGTCTCGGCAAGGTATTTCTTGTCTTCGACCCCCATGATGTAGATCGAGATGCCTGTCTTGTTGGAACTAACGCCGACCTGATAAAACTCGCGAGTTTTTCCGTCCGCCAATTTCATCGTGTAATTTCCATAGCCGATATTCGGATTTGAAACGACCTTGCCGCTGTCGTCTTTGCCGTCGAGAAACCACAGTTTGCATCCCGGTGATGCTTTTGAAACGAGATCGTGCAACGCCTGCATTTCGCCGCGTTTTGGTTCAGGGTGGGTGGCGATATAGCCCTTGATCTGTTTTTGGACGTTCATATACTTCAAGACTCTTCCCGACCGCGTTTCGCGGCAATTAGCCCCGTCGTTTACGGCGGGGTTCGGTTTCGAAAATATTACCAAGGGCGTTTTAACGTCCTTATCATTAGTGGCTTAAGCCACCGGATCTAAGCCCGTTAAAACGGGCGGCAATATGCTCGCTTCCTGACCCCGCCGTAAACGACGGGGCTATTCGCCTTTCGGGCAAGATCCTCTACGCCCTTTCCTGGAGGCTTGCAAGCAGTTCGTCCAGGTTCTGCAATTGTGCTGCGACGCCCTCACGGAATCCGCTTTCGAGCACTCGCTCCATTCGTTCGAGCGATTCGTTGTAGATCGAGATGCTCACCTTTGTCGATTCGCCCTGATCGGTGAAATTAAAGTCCCAATCCGAGCCCGGCAGATGAACGTTTTCGTCGGCGTCAGCAAAAGCATTAAAGAACTTGAAGTTCGTCTTTGGCGTGATCGAAGTATACTTTTGAACCGCCCAGTTCTCGGCTCCATCCGGGCTCACCATTGCATAGAACCTGCGGCCGCCAACCTCGAAGTCCATCACCTTTGTCCGCGACGAAAACGGCTTCGGCGCCCACCATTTGTCGAGTAAGTCCTGTTTTGTGTAAGCGTCCCAGACAAGATCGAGCCCCGCGGCGAATTCTCTGGTAAGCGAAACCGTCTTTGCCTCTTTATCGACGATAAGGTCCAATTCCATCTTAAACTCCTTCTACAAGAATTTGGTCGAGCTTCCTGTAGCTCATCTCCATTCCATCAGTCATACCGGTCGAAAGAGCCTCATCGCGGTCAGCCCTCGAAGCATATTTGATCGTAGTCGCGACATTCGTGACACCATCGATCTCCTCGAACCCAACCGTAATGACCGATGGTTCGCCGCCCATTCCTATGCCCATATTGCCGGGATCGAAGGTTTGTGTGTGCACGATCCTTTCGTGCTGGACGATCTCAAGAACGTCCCCCGTGAACCCGAACTCCATACCGTTCTCGTCATTACGCCAACGCCATTCATACTGGCCGCCGACCTGCATGTCCATCTCACAAACCGGCATTGACCACCCCGGCATTCCTACGCACCACCGACGCATCAATTCCGGCTCCACATATGCCCGCCACACCAATTTGGCAGGAGCGTTAAAACTCCGCCTCACTAGAACCTCGGTATCTGACGGCAAACTTGCTTCCGCTGGTTTCATTTCATTTTCTCCTTATTGTCCTGCTCCTTTAGCTCAGTAAGCAGCACATCAAGCTGTTCGAATCTGGATTCCCAGATCTTGCGATATTGCTCAAGCCACTCATCTATTTCTTTCATCTTTTCGATCTCGAGCCGGTAGTAGATCTCGCGTCCCTTCTGTTCCGACTGGACAAGCTCACACTCCGAAAGTATTCGCAGATGCTTAGAGACCGCTTGCCGTGTCGTATGAAAATTTTCCGCGATCGCATTCGGCGTCATTGCCTGCAGGGCAATGAGCGCGATTATCGCCCGCCTGGTTGGGTCCGCAATTGCCTGAAAAACGTCTCTCTTGGTCATCACGAACAGCAGTATGCAACGAAACGGTTGCGGATGTCAAGCGCAACTGAAAGGTTTCGCAAATTTTTATTGAGCGGTTGTTGAGGTCTTAAAGCACGGGCCGAAAAAGCGCTTTAGTATGTTGCCGAGTTGTATCTGAAATAAACGGAGTTTTTAGGGCCATATTCAATGGTGCTCAACCCTTCGGCGGTGCCGTTCGAAAATACCTTGGCGATCACATTGCCGTTGAGGATGCATTCCCACCAGTGTCCGTAACCCCTCACGGACGGTAGGTAGCCCGCGCTTAGGTTCTCGGCCAACACTTTCGCATCGGTGAAAGACGGCATCTCGACCGAACAGGCGTGACAGACGCAATCGTCCCCCATACAAACGGAATCGCGGTCAAGCGAAAACACGATACGTGGGCGAGCGGATAGGATCTCTGTTGTAAATTCCATTTTCAGCCTCCGGACGCCGTAGCGACGGTCGTCTAGATCGGATCAATTATGAAGACGACGCCCGGACCTTACTTTTGCTTTGGAAGGGAATATTCGAACCGGTAAGAGTGTTTTTTACCTTCGATGATGATGACGAACTTGCCGGTGATGCCCTTGAGCTGCCCTTCGCCAGTTCCTGGCACGACCGAAATGTCCATTACGTAGCCGCTGGTGTCCATGGTGCCGTTATGCTGCAGCATAAATGCGCCCTTCATGCCGTCGAGCGTTCCGACAAAACGCTCCATCGCTACGTAACCGCCTTTGCCGGGTTCGGTCTCGCTCTGCGACCCGAGCATCTGCCCTTTCGAAGAACCGACAAGCCCGCCGGTGAACGTTTTCTCAATTGCGAGCCGGCCGATCTTTTCATCGCCGACATTCGGCTCGGCCGCCATCGGCGTCACCTTGACCTCAAACTCACCCTTCGCCACCGCCGGAACATCTGCTTTAACAACTTTCTCCACAGCCTTCTCCTGTCCGTTCGACAAACCCGCGAACACGAAAAACATCACCAACGCGATAATGACCTTTTGAAAATTTAGCATCGGACCATATTAACCCATCGGTCAACCCATTTCAGGTTTGATGGACGCATGGCAAAGGCAAAATCGCTTAGTCGACTAAAGGCGGTCAGCATCCATATCCATTCCATCCGTTCGAGCAGGCTCCGCTGGCCTGATAAACTTCGCCGGTACTGTAGTCGTTCGTAAGGTTGCCGACGCGGCGGACATCGGATTTGAGATGGTTAAGAAGTGAATCCGGTAAATTGTTGCCGTGCACCTCAATGAACTTGTAAGCTATATCGACCATTTGCCGCTGAAGGTTCGTCATTCGAGCACGCGTTCCCTTGTAAAGAAATGACATCGATCCGCCGCTTTGAACCTTGCCGGCGGCGCTGATGATCTGCTCGGCAAGCCGCTCGACCTGCGGGTGAACGCGTTCATAGGCCGCGATCGCCGCCCGTTCTTTCGCGGGATCGATCCCGCTCCGCCTCCGGCCCGTTGACCCGTCGGCCGAACTCGTCCCGCTCTGCTTCATTCTTTCAAGATCCTTTTTCCAGGCGTCGTCCTGAGCCTTCCAATACTCGGTATTTTTGAGCGATTCATCGGCGCTCGAACCGGCACCGGAGATGACGTTCGGGTCGTTCTTGAGGTCGGATTTTATCTGCTTTGACCGTTCGGCAAATTGGTTAGCAAGGTCAAAGTTCTTTTCGGGAGAATAGGGAGTTTGATAGATCTCGGCTATGAATAACGCGATACGAGCGGCGCATTCTGCTCCGTTCGTGCCGTCGTAATTTGCCAATTCGCCTTGAAGATAATTCAGTTTCGTGCGGTCGGTTTTTTTTCTGCTTTCGTTATAGAGGCCATTCTCATCTAGGTCAAAATAGTTGTATTTGGTCAAAGCGGCACAGACGTTCTTTGGCGTTTTCGCGTGGAGATCGTACCAATAATTTCTGATCGCCTTCATTTCAGCTGCTTGTGCAGCCGGGTTGGGGGCTTTCTCGTCAGTTTTGCGGAGAACGCGGTAAAGGTCTGTCCACGTTTTATCCAGCTTCTCATAGACCTCGTAATTCCAAGGGTCATCGTCAACAGCGACCTTTAGGAACTCGACCTTATCACGGTTGATCGAGATCTTACGCAAGAATTGTTCGCGATAGACGGCCTCTGCCTTCGGTAAGGTTTTTCTGGCGTTTTCGGCCGCATTAAGATACTCCTCCATGACCCAAACGTTGTTCGGCATTATCTTGAAAGCCGTCTCAAAATCATTGAAGGCCCCGACAGTGTCTTTTTTCGAATTTTTGACGTAGCCAAGAGCAATGTGCGCAAGATAATTATTTGCATCTATCTGCAATGCCTTTTGCGCGTCTGCCAAAGCTCCTGCGTTGTCGCTATGTGTAACTTTGACAAGGGCTCGGATCGCAAGTGCAGTTCCGTTTGACGGATCGGCCCGCAAAGCAATGTCGGCATCGCTCGCTACACCGGATAACATCGATCTGTCGCCGGCTACGTAAAGCAGCAGTTCCGCATAAGCTCTGTCGGAGTAGGCTGGCAGACGATCGTTTATCGAAAGCGCAGCGTTGAGATCGAGGAGAGCAAGCTTATATTTGCCGAATTCATTGTACAAACGACCGCGTAGAGAACGAGCCACTGCATTTTCCGGGTTGATCTCGATCGCTTGGGAAAAGGCGTCCAACGCATCGCTCTTTTTGCCCAACTGTCCGTAAAAGAGCGTCAATGCCCGATTGAAAGAAGCTTGCGGATATGCGGCATCGATAGCGAGAGCCTTGTCAAAATCTGCGAGGGCTCCGGCGTAATTCTTTTTTCCATCGCGTTTTGCAACGCCGCGGGCATTTAGAGCGATAATATTTTTTGGATCGCGGGCGAGCAATCTGGTGGCCAGGGCTTCAGTTTCGTCATATTGTTTTTTGATGACAAGAGCACGGACCTTTTGCGTCAATAGACCCTGATCATTCGGCTTGGTTTTTAACGCCGCGTTTATTTTTGCCAGAGCACCATCGACATCACCTTTGTCGATCAAAAACTTGACCTCAAGCGTCGGTTGCGCAGCAACGGTAACGATAAGAAGTAAAAAAGTTAAAACAAATGATCCGATCCTCATACTTGTTCTTGAATTCGCTTGTTAAAAGTTCCCGTATCTCACTTTCAAAACGGTGAGCCCGCAGAAAACCAGGGCAACGATCTTGTCCGTAAAGCTCATAAGTTTTGTAAGCAGCAGGAGTTTGATGCCTTGGACCGGTGCGATGATGGAAAAAAAGATCATCTCCCCCAAACACAATTATAACGGCTCCGAAAGCCATTACTACCGTGCGGGTTGAGAATCTTCGTCTAGGTGTATTGCTTTTGTTCTACTGCTTGAGCTGTGCGGCGCGACGCTCATCGGCCTCGGCGAGGTCGTTCTTTTTCATTTCGCGGTAAATCATCGCTCTGGCTTTGTAGCCATTCGCCCAATTAGGCCGCGCTTCAATAGCCTTTGTGAAATCTTCAACAGCCTTCTGCAAGCTGCCTGTGTAAAAATGAGCGATCCCGAGATTCATATAACCATCCGCAAGGTAGTCGGGATCATCTATTAGAGAGACATACTTCTCATAATCAGGGATCGCCTTGGCAAACTCTTTCCTGTCGGAATAGATCGTGCCGCGATTATAGTAAGGCTCCGCGTATGAAGGATCGAGCTCGATAGACTTCGCGAAATCGCGCAGGGCGTCCTCGACTCGGGCCAGATCGATATGCAGTATTCCTCGTTGGGCGTAAGCCTGAGCGTAGTTCGGGTCGAGCTTGATCGCCCTCGCATAATCCGCCAGCGCGTCATCCACCTTCTTCATATTGGCGGATGCGTTTCCTCGGTTTACAAGAAACATGGGCTTTTTCGGATCAAGCTCAATTGCTTTCGTATAATCTGCGTAAGCCAGATCGAACTTCTTTAAAACTTTTTGCGATATACCGCGATTGTTGTATCCATCGGCGACAAATTCTGGTTTGACGCCAGGAATACTGATGTACATGCTGAATGCCTCAATAGCTTCCTCGTGAGCACCGCTACGCTGAAAAACGATGCCGAGGTTGTAATAATTTTCGGGATCCTTAGGGTTGGCTTTAAGAGCCTTCATCCTGCCATCCAGCTGGCACTGGAGATCGCGTTCGCCGCAACCCCAGGTTTGCGCCTGTGCGGTCATCACTGCCAAGGTGAAAATACCCGCCGCGATCACAAAGAATCGCCTGACACGCATCCCGCGAATGCCCGGTTTTCTCCCCATAACCTCAGGATCAGATGCTATGCGTTCAAGTTGTGCCATTTCCAGTACCTCTCCAATCTAGTGATCGGTTTATTCAATCCGATCATACACCAGTATCCTTCAAGCGGCTTCAAAGTCGGTCCGTCTCGTCATCCGTGATCATCGCGTCGGGGTCGCAAAACCCGTCAGCCACCGGAAGTGACAAGTGTAGCACTTAACCGCTTTGAGAGGTGCTTTTTCAGACATCGAGAAGGACTTACACCGCTAAGCTAATTACTTTTTGGACTTCGTCTGCGGTATCACTGGAAAGAGCTTTTGCGCGATCTTATTTGGGACTCTCTTAAATGAAAAAGTCTTATCGAAAGAGCCGCCAAACTCAACGTAAAGATGCTCGTCCTCGATAAGCCAAGTTTCATCAATGATCGTATCCAGCTGTTCGAATGAAAGTACTACGTCAAAACGATTCGCTTCTGGGTTCAACGCGCGGTATTCGCCATCAAATCCGTTCCAAGCAAGTTTGAAGCTTGGCGTCCTAGGAATTTCGCAAGACCCGTCTTCGTTGGTCATGCATTCGAATTTGTCGCGATCAACATTTCCGTGAATTCTAGCACCAGGTACCGTGGCGCCAACGTAATCGACAACGGTTACCCGGACATTCTTTTCCGGGCTAACAGATTCCGAACCTGCAAGGCCGAACTTGGTCTTACACTCTGAGCTCTTATTCGGGTTTTGTCCTCAAAACGCCAAGTTCCCGTCTTTCTCTGACCATTGAAAAGATCGCCATCCAACAACTCCTCGAATGTATGGTCAGCATTGATCTTGATATAGCGACAGGCCATGCTACATTGACCATATACGCCAAAAATACTGGAAGACTGAGCCGATGCTGGTACTACGAAAGCTGCAAGGACCACTCCGACAAATGATGCTGCGAATCGAATCCTCATATTCCGTTAGACACCAACCTTGTTCACATGGTTGTAGACGGCACCGCGTTCGACAGCCTCAAATCCGGCGTGGTGGATCATTTCGATGGTCTCCTGCTTGGTCATTTTGACTTTGTTATTGGACTCGACCGAGTAGCTGTGGGTGAGTTTGCCGTCGACGGCGAGCCGTAGGTCGCGTTGGAGCAATGAAGCGGCAAACTGTTATCTTGCTGAAGAATCTTGTTGTTGCTTTGATGCATAGAATTCATCTTCGGCTTGGTCTTGTTCTGTTGGCTGATCGATATATCTAAGAAATACACGACCTAATTGAGTTAATTTGGACCACTTAGCCTTCTGCATCCCTGCCCTCTGGCATTTTCGCGCAAGCCTTTCCAGCAAAAGTGAATTGGCTTAACGCATAGTGCTCTCCGGCGTCGCCGAGCATTTTACTTGTTATCCGAAAGTTAGATGAGGAGTCTGTCATTTACAGGTGATAATAGCCCAAATATTCAAATAAGCGCAAAAAGAAGGAGCGTTGTTGATTACGCTGCCAAAACCTCAACGTAATCGCTCTTTGAATGCGGGGTTGGGATCGTTAAACCGGTTTCGGTCAGGTCTTCTAAATGGAACTCGATCGCTTCCTGGATTAGTTGCTTGACCTCGGTTTCGGTCCTGCCAACCGCTACGCACCCGGGAAGGTCCGGGACATAGGCTCCCCAACTCGATTCGCCCTTTTCTAACACAACCATGTATCGCATTATTATTTCTTTAGTCCTGCTTGCTTGAGAACATTGTTAAGCGTTCCAACCGGCATGTCAATACTTTCTTTCCCGGCAATCGTAACCGTTCCCGCCTTGGTCGAATGGTGAAACTGCCTGTGACTGCCGCGCGTCCTGACCATCACCCATCCGTCCCTTTCTATCAATTTTATGACATCTTTGACTTTCAAGCGGCAACTTTCTCCAAAAGATCATTGAAGGCATCTCTCTCGACAACATCAAACCCAGGCCGTTGGATCATTTCGATGGTCTCCTGCTTGGTCATTTTGACCTCGTTGTTCGATTCGACCGCAGTACCTGTGTGTGAGTTCGCCGCCGTCGGTGATGGTGCCGTCGGCTGTCGGCTCTCCCTCGTCCTCGGCAGAATTCTCTATCGTCTTTATGAACAGCTCGTCCTCCGCCAATATCAGCTCCAGCCGCGCCCGAAACGCCACATCAGACTGCGACAAATGCACGCGCATTCTCATGCGCCGACCAAGTCCCCGGACTCGGCCGCCGCTTCAAAACTTGCGCCGGAACCTCGCCGATCAACGGAACGATCACCCCGGGAGCAGATTCTAATGCGGGAACTAATTTAGCTGTATAGCTCATGACGATCGCTCTACGGTAAGGTATAAGCTGCTATTCAAATCAAAGTTCGATTATCTCTCTTAAAAACTGCTCTGCTTCCTTCTCGTTGATATCAGTGTTCGGAGTATTGATTAGATCGTTGATAGTCCGTCCCTCGAACTGTGAAACGCCCCGAGAGTTTCTTCCTGCCCAATGTCGTAAGAGTATGGTTGCCCCCAGGAGGTCATGTTGAAACATCGAGACCAAAGAGGTATTTACTATGCGGGTTGGGTCGACGCCAACGAAATAAAACATGAAAATGGACCGTTCTTGGGCAAGAAATTCCAGCATCTTGTCTAAGTTGTATGCTTTCGGATTCGAATTCAAAACCATTAGTTTGGTCTTAACATCGGTTTCAGTGTCAAATCGATCAAACTTCTTCGCAAAATCTCCAAGAGCGTTATCTGTCTTAAAAGGGGGAAGGCCTTTCCCCTTATTTGATGTAAGAGCGTCGATTAATTTTTGACGAAGCTCCTCGTCCTCTCCAGCAATTAAATATTCGATGACACGTCCCCTAACGTTCACATTCTCAATGAGGGCCGCGAAAAGTATCTCGTTCTTCAGCTTTGAGACTCGCTCGTCGAGTTCTGACTTCAACGTTACTGCATCGCCAGAAAAGACGAACTCTATAGCTCGTTTTGGCGCGGAAAGGATTGTTTCGCGAGCCTCATCTGTGACTTCAAACTTAATTCCTGTAGGTGAAATGTTGTTTGTCGCCTCAACGAGCCTTTCAAGATTTCCATCGAAGCCAATCGCCGCATGAATATCAAATAACCTCTCAATGTTTTCCGCAGTATTTTCAATACCCTCAAATTCGCGACTGATATCCGAACCATTGAAACTCCCACGAATGTTATTTGTTCTGAGGTCCTGCGATGAGTGGCTGATCTTCTTAAGAAAAGTGGAATTAGCAATGAAGCAAAAATTCTTTTCTGGCGTAACTAAACAGACGACAAAAGGACGATCGTCATACTTTTGGAGCCTAGAAAGAGATGCAACAGTATTTCCAAATGAATGAGATTCTGACGAACTAAAACGTACGGCGTACTCTGGACAGTAGAATACCGACCGGTCTCTAGTTAGTCCCGCCGTCTCGCAGACGATCCGGGCTAAGCGCGACTTGTCATTTATTCCGTCATTATCGCTAATAATAAGGAGAAGTTTCGTTAATTGCTCAGACATCAAAGAGCTCCAAATTGTTACCGTTCGTTCGTGAACCCGTTGAAAGCTTCTGTTCGTTGAGGCTGTTTCGTTCCCAAAAGACGCCATCTGCGTAGCCCTGAATGGTCATATCTTCTTGAGCTTTATTGAGGCGTTTAATTGCCCAGCAACAATATTCTTTGTTCCTCTCGATGCCACAAAATCTCCGCCCAAGCTTTTTTGCAACAACCGCAGTCGTTCCACTGCCGAGGAACGGGTCCAAAACGAATTCACCTGGTTTTGAACTCGCTAGGACTAATTTCGCAATTAGTTTTTCCGGTTTCTGAGTTGGATGGTCCGTATTTTCCGGCATCGACCAAAACGGAATTGTAATGTCTGACCAAAGATTAGATGGATGAGTAAGTCTATAATTGCCAACTGACGTTTCATCCCAATCTTTTGGCTGACCGTTTTCCGCCCGGTACGGCGCTATTACCTTCCTCTTCAGCTTTACAGCGTCCACATTGAATGTATAAGAATTGTTGAGGGTGCAGTACCAAATGTCCTCTGTATTGTTTTTCCAGTTTGTTAGAGACCCGCGCCCCTTTTCACGTTCCCATGTAATTCTATTTCGAACATGAAAATATCTTTCTAAAACAGGAAAAATCAGTGTTGAGGTTCGCCAATCGCTACAAACATAAACTGAAGCATTTGTTTTTAACAGCGGAAGCAGCAGATTGAGATTTTCCTCAAACCATGTCGAGTATTCCAGTGATTCCTTTTCCTTAAAAAGATGCCCGTTGAAATCTTTCGTTAAATTGTATGGTGGGTCCAGAATCAACAAATCGACAAAACTTTTTGGAAGCAGCGAACAGACTTCTTCAAGCTCCTGATTTATAATCCGATCCGAAACTTCTAACAGGCTTATTGGTTTGGCTAAACGTAGTAATTCTACGGAAAGACTTTGTATTTCCTTCTCTGTACATGTCAAAGTCCTATTTCTAGGTGCTCTCATAATATTCTCTTTTGTAAACTTTGCCGACAACTATACTGTCGCTTTTTCCAAGCGGTTGTAAACCGTATCTCTCTCCACAGCTTCAAAGCCGGCGCGGTGGATCATTTCGATGATCTCTTGCTTGGTCATCTTGACTTCGTTGTTCGATTCGACCGAGTAGCTGTGGGTGAGTTCGCCGCCGTCGGTGATGGTGCCGTCGAGGTCGTTGGCGCCGAAATGGAGAGCGGTCTGGGCGGTGGCTTTGCCGAGCATGACCCAGTAAGCCTTGATGTGGTCGAAGTTGTCGAGCATCAGGCGTGAGACGGCGATCGTCTTTAGGTTGTCGATCGCGTCGGGGCCGGGACATGACGAAAGAGCAGTGCCCGGCGGATAGAAAGCGAGCGGGATGAAGCATTGGAAACCGCCGGTCTTGTCCTGCTGCTCGCGAAGCCGGACGAGGTGGTCGATGCGGTCTTCGATGGATTCGATGTGGCCGTAGAGCATCGTCGCGTTGGTCTTAAGTCCGGCTTTGTGGACCTTGCCGGCGAGTTCGAGCCATCGGTCGCCGTCGCATTTGTGATCGCAGATGCGCGAACGGGTCGGTTCGGCAAAGATCTCCGCACCTCCGCCCGGACACGAATCCATTCCGGCCGCGTGGAGTTTTTCGATCACCTCTTCGTCGCTCATCTTATAAAAGCGTGCAAAAAAGTCGAGCTCGACCATCGTCAACGCCTTTAGGTGCAGATGCGGGAACTCACGCTTTAGCGACGAGAAAAGGTCAGTGTAATACGAGAAGGGAAGCTTGCTGTTGAGCCCGCCGACGATGTGCAGTTCGGTCGCGCCTTCTGCAACCGCTGCACGTGCGATCTCGACGCCTTCGTCGATCGAATGCGTGTACGCACCTTCCTGCCTCGCACGCTTATAAAACCCGCAAAACTTGCAGTCCGCAACGCAGATATTCGTGTGGTTAAAGTGCCGATTGACGTTGTAATAGGTCGTCAACCCGTGTTTGCGGCGTCGGACGGCGTCGGCCAACTTGCCGAGCGCGTTCAGGTCGGCCGTCGTGTAAAGAGCAACGCCTTCTTCAAAGCTCAGGCGCTCGCCATCTTCGACCTTAAAGGCAATGTCACGGAGGTTCGGGTCAAATGAAAACATCTTCTAACTAAAATCCTGGATTTTCTTCAAAGCTAACATCCATCGATATTCGGTCCATGTCGACAGATCCAGTTGGGTTCTGCAACGCCGTAAGATAAACAAAACCATTAAATACTCGATCGTCGGAACCAACCTGCAACCCATCATGAAACTTTGCCACAAAATCCTTAGGCAAATCACCACACTTGATCCCTGTTAAGATTAAGTTGGTGATTCTCTCGATAGCCTTTCGTTTCTTATCCGTCATCGCCTTAAAGGTTTGGACGCGAGCGGTCTGTAGCTCATTCTCTTTACCGTGTATCAGTACGATTCTAACTTCTTCACCATCGATTATCGACGAGGCCTGGAGCAAAGTTCCCCCAGCTCCGACGGCGGCAAATCGAAACCCTAACCCTGAGAGGGTCTTTTCAACGTCTTCTGCCTTCCTGTTTCCAATACAAGACGTTTCTTTAGGGTCGGTCGTCGCTGAATTGCTTAAATTGTCAGAGTTAGAATTCGCTGAGGTATTAGCCTTTGGACCCTGAGCATTGTTGTTGAACGGTCTACCAGCCTTGCACGCAAGGCCAATGCAAACCAAAAGTAATATTGCTAGTGAGAATGCTTTCATTACAATATCTATATCTCTACGGTGAGTTGGCAACGCTGCGATTATATACAACGCCCTCCTCAAAGCTCAGGCGCTCGCCATCTTCGACCTTAAAGGCAATGTCACGGAGGTTCGGGTCAAAAGAGAACTGCATAGCAATATGATAGGATTTTACCAAAGGAAACGCGATTAATCGCGCACTCTGAACGCTCGACGAACGAAACGCGATAGAGCGTGTACACTGAGCTTGTCTAACAGGCGGGTACTTTTGGGGCCGTTTTGATGATGGTGGTAGAGTTCCGGGCGGCCGGAGACGCCAAATTGTCGTCCTGCCGTGACAGTCGAGAATTCTGCCATTCCTCAGGTCTATAATCCGTAAGCGGTCTTTAGGATACCGGCAGCACGCTTAAGCAGTTCTCCTCCGTTTCCGCGCCATGAATTGCGGTCGTAGTAGTAATACCACGGTACACCGGGATAGTACCGCCGTAACAGCGGCGAACACATATGCCGGCAAGGGATCCGCTCGGAAAATATCTGCAGTACGCGCAGGCCCGGCCGCGTTCGAAACCATTCGGCCGCAACACCTTCGGAATGAATGCCGATCTCCGCATCAGGAGTTGCCGCAGGGCCGAAAGCTCTGGCTAACTCCGCGATCGTTATATTAGGGTTCACTTGAATGCCTTCGTTTCCGTTCCGATCCCTATAAAGCCACGCGGTCACATTTATGGCGCCGAGAGCTTGTTCACTCGTCAGTAAAGGAGTTGCCGTACGTCGATAGCTGAGAGTCGCCTGCGGCAAACGGAAGTCGCAGGGAGGGCTATCTACCGGCATTGAAATTGGAATCCTTGGCATAGGTACACCTCCTTACCCACAAAAGCGGAAAACCAATGAATCGGCCGAGACCGATTCACTCGTTAGTGATCGGCGTTAGTGTCACTGCAATTCAACGCAGTTTGCGATATCGATCCGCAAGGCCTCTGCTACAATTCTATCAGAACGACCTAGAGAGGCGATAAATGAAATTTGGACAGGTAGCGAACCCTGAAGAGGTCGATTTCGCGATTCCGGCGGACCATCCGGCGACGAAGGGCGTTTTTGCGGCCGAAAAGGCGAAGGAGATGGAGGTTTGGGTCGGGTGTGCAAAGTGGAACAGCAAGGATCTGAAGGGTTTTTATCCGAAGGGCGTCAAGGCGAAGGACGAGCTGCGATATTATTCGACGCAATTCAACTGCATCGAACTGAACGCGACGTTCTATAAACGCTATTGGGAGAACACTTACACGGGCTGGCGCGAAGGTGTCGAGGAACGTTTCAAGTTCTTTCCAAAATTCAACCAGGGTGTGACGCATTATTCGCGTTTGAAAGATGTCGAGGAGCGATGCGAGCAGTTTGCCGAGAATATCGTCTTTCTAAAGGAAAAACTTGGTGTGCCGCTGCTGCAAATGCACGACAATTTCGGTGCGAAGGATTTTGATCGCGTCGAGAACTTTGCGGAGAACGTTTGGACGTTCGACATACCGATCGCCATGGAATTTCGCCGCAGCGAATGGCATACGGACGCGGACGTTTCGGAACGGCTCTACGTTTTGATGGAAAAGCACGGCATCACGAATGTGCTTGTCGATACGGCAGGCCGCCGCGATCTGATGCATATGCGGATGACGACGCCAACCCCGTTCATTCGCTGGGTCGGAGCAAATCACGAATCCGACTACGCAAGGCTCGATGATTGGGTCGAACGTCTGGGCGAGTGGAAAAAGCAGGGAATGCGGAAGCTCTATTTCTTCGTCCACCAGAACGTCGAACAGGAATCGCCGCTGCTCTCTCAATACTTTATTAAAAAACTGAATAAGAAGCTCGGGACCATCCTGCACATTCCGTTGACGGCGAATGATGTCGCGGACTAATTTCGCGGAGCCGTTATTGATCGGGAGTTTGGCTTTTGCGTGCGGCGGTTTGGAATGCCTTTAACGCGGGAAGTATCACAGATTCGCTCCTGAGACCCTCATTCAAGTGGATCAGCTCGCCCGTCGCTTTCTTTACTGCGACAAGAGTGCCGCGCGTATTCTCTATCCCGGCTGGAACCGAGAGTGTGAAGGTATTGCTCCTGCCCGTAACAAACGTCAATCCCGCGATGTCATTCCAAAGGCAACTTTGGGATTTGCTGCGGTGCGTGTTCTCAAAACCGTTCTGAAAGATCCGCAACACATCTCGACCCATCGAGACTTGCGACCATATCAAGACGACGAAGATGAACGCAAAAGCAAGGCATACAACTCCGCCGAGATAACTGCCGTTTGAGAATAGCGCGAGCGCCGAGATCCCCAGGATCACTGCGAAAAACAGGAACAGGCCGATCAGGACCGCGTTTGGCTTCGCTCTGTGGGTGGAGATCACGGTTCCAAGCGCCGGGTCGATCATAGCCGCATTGTGCAAGGTCTCTTCAACTCTGGTTTCCTCGTCGTCCATCACTTTATGAAAACGGCCCCGCCGAACGTTGCGAGCAAGATGACACTCACGAACGCATTTGTCGTGAAGAATGCGGCGTTCATCCGCGACAGATCGTTGGCCTTGACAAGTGTGTGTTGGTAAAAAAGCAGGACGCCCACCGCGATCACACCCGCGAGGGCGAGCCACGCCATTCCGGTCACGATCCAGAGGAAAATAAGCACGATAAAGCCCTGAAAATGGAAGATCCTTGCCATCCAGAGTGCACGGGCCACGCCGATCTTTGCGGGCACCGAGTAAAGACCCGCCTTGCGGTCGAAGTCGATATCCTGGCAGGCGTAAAGCACGTCGAATCCCGCGGTCCAGACGAGCACAAAGAGTGAGAGCAGGATCGGCTGCTCATCAAACAAACTGCCGCGGACGGCGATCCAGGCGGCGGACGGCGAGATCGCAAGGGCGGCCCCGAGAATGAAATGCGAGAGTGCCGTAAAGCGTTTTGCGTAGCTGTAGCCAAGGACAAAAAGTAGTGCGACCGGCGAGAGTGCGAACGTGAGCCAGTTCAGGGAGTATGCGGCGAGCAGGAAGACCGCGATCGACACGTAAAGAAAGGCCCAGGCAAATCCGATGCTAAGCTTGCCGCTCGGAAGCTCGCGATTTGCGGTTCGCGGATTCTGAGCGTCGATCTCGCGGTCGGCGATCCGATTGAATGTCATTGCCGCCGAGCGAGCACCGACCATCGCAACGGTGATCCATACGATCTGTTTGATCGTCGGTAGGCCGCCTGCCGCAAGGATCGCTCCCAAAAATGCAAATGGAAGAGCAAAAAGGGTATGCTCGAACTTGATCATTTCGAGCGTGGTCGTAAATCGCCGCCAGGTCGTGGTCATTGCTTGAAAAAGCTAAAGTTTAGCACCTAACGCCTCTTAAGTCGTCTCCGGAACAGCCAAAGACATTACAATGCCAAGCGGCCGCACACATGACCTTCTCACGATCCTTCTTGTGGTTCCGGCCGCGGTTGGTGCTTACGCCTTGACGTTGAGTTTCCCGCGAACGGCGGTATTTTGTTTCGCCTTTCTATTTGGCGGCGTGATGTTCGGGCCCGATCTTGATACACGCTCAAAACAATATTCTCGCTGGGGTATCTTCCGATTCCTGTGGTTCCCGTATCGAGCGTTCTTTAAGCATCGATCGCGATTCTCGCACGGGTTGCTGCTTGGGACGGCGATCCGCGTCGTTTATTTTATGGGTCTCTGCTCGCTTCTGTTGATCGCAGGCTCATGGGTGTACGCGACCGTCGCCGGCGGCAAAATGCTCTCATTCGATGAATTTACGGCGATGTGGCGGACAATTGGTGACTTGTGCCGCCAAAGGCTCGGTGAGGGGATCCTTCTGACGCTATTTCTCGGAATGTGGTTCGGCGCCGCAAGCCATACCTTAACGGACCTTGCCGGTACGTACGTCAAGACCGGCCGTCGATCAAAACTTTTCTAACCTTTACCACCCGTACGCGCCGTGACGAGCCGAAGGGCGTGCTTCCGGACGGCCTCGGGGACATTTCGATCTTTTGTTAGGCCCTGCAGGTCGCGAAGCTGCAGGCGATTCATGATCGACATTGAGTTCCCAAGCGGAGTTCGCGGGTTTCGGGCGAGGCTTAGCTGTACCAGATAACCGCGGCTCCACTGCTTGTTCATCGCGATCTGCCTCAGCACTTCTTCAGGCACCGTCCGCATCGATGCGATCTTCTCGACCTCTTGCTCGGTGATCTTAGGGTTGTTTATTACAGCAGACGCGACAAGCTTGTTCGGGTCGCGGATGAGGATATTGCGGGCCTCGCGGTCGCCCTTCATACCGAGCTTGACACGATCTTTTACGCCCATACGCATAATGCGATTAAGAACGGAGATGCGTTCGTTGGTGGCCTCATCCTCAGAGCTCAGCTCGCCGAGGATCTTCGCCATTATGGCCTGACGCTGCTCTTCGCTTTCCTCGTATATCTCTTCGATATACTCGAGGCTCAGCCACGAATCATCGGTCTCCTTGTCGAGTACCTCAATATGCTTTGCGATCAAAAGAGCATCTTCGGCGGAGATCGCATTCTCTTCGAGGTCTTCGGCAAACTCAGCCTGCTCGAGGAACTCGGCCGCGGCTTCATTACCCTGGGCTCGTAGTTCGCTCGCGATCTGGGCCGCACCGCGTTCCTTCTCGAAGAATTCGCGTTTGGTTTCCGCGGCACGGCGTTCGGCTTCCGGTGAGCGATTCGGATTCGCTAGGATCGCTTCAATGATCGCGGAATTGCGGATCAGTAACTGCTGATTAAGTGAGATCCGCTCGAGCAGGCCGCCATCCGAGGTCGATCTTGCCATTGTCTCGAGTGACTCAACGGGCGTGGCAGGATTCGATAGGACCGCGTCATGGATCTCGACCGGCATCGAAGTTGACCGTGCGAAATGCGACAGAACGGTCGGTGCCGCTTTTGCCGAACGCAGCATTACTTCGAGCGAATCGATCGCCTGCGTGCCAAGAGCTTGCCGTGCGTTTGCTGAGAGCTCCGGATCCTCGCCGTCAGCGAGGCCGACAAGAAGCTCAAGCAAATCTTCGCCCGGCAAGGGCAACAGGCCCTTAGATGCGGCAAGCTGGGCGGGCCGCGGTGCGGAACCGGTCAAGACGGCGGAAACGGCCGGATTCTCTGAATAGATCTCAAGGGACATAGGAAGTGCCCAAAACAGCGGCGAGCTAATCAAATTCTAGCAAAAATGGAGTCCGACCGCCTTTTGCGAAAGAACCTCATGTCGGCGGACCCGACGATAATTGACAAAGTTAGATGATTTTTCTCAAAAATGCGCTAAATTCTGTGTTTCCTGTAGAATAAATACTTTCGGAATCGTACAAATGATCAAAGAACAACTAGTAAAACTCATCGCCGACAGACAGGCAAAGATCGGCGTGATCGGACTCGGATACGTCGGTCTGCCCTTGATAGTCGAATTCGCGCTCAAGGGCTTTTCGACCGTCGGTTTTGAGGTTGACGAGAAAAAGGTCGAACAGCTAAATGCCGGCACGTCGTACATCGTTGATGTTCCTGACGCTAATGTCGCTGAATGTGTAAAAGCCGATACGCTTGCGGCAACTACGGATTTTAGCCGCCTTCGCGATTGCGACGTGATAATAATCTGTGTTCCAACACCGCTCCGCAAGACGAAGGATCCGGATATGAGCTTTATCCTTTCCGCGGGAGAAAAGATCCAACAGTCTCTACGCAAGGGCCAGCTCATTATCCTTGAATCGACCACATATCCCGGAACAACAGACGAAGTGCTCGAACCGATGTTCGAAGAAATGGGGTTCCGCGTGGACGAGGATTTTCTTCTCGCCTTTTCGCCCGAACGCGTCGATCCGGGGAATCCGCAGTTCCAGACGCACAATATCCCGAAAGTCGTCGGCGGTGTATCCGAAGATTCGACGGAGGCGGCAGCTTTCCTTTACAGCCAGATCGTCGAAGAGGTCCATCCGGTCTCAAGCGCACGTGTGGCCGAAGCATGCAAACTGTGGGAGAACACGTTTCGTGCGATCAATATCGGAATGGCGAACGAGATGGCTAAGCTTTGTAGTGCGCTCGGCATCGATACTTGGGAGGTTGTAAGGGCGGCGGCGACAAAACCGTTCGGCTTCATGCCGTTCTTTCCCGGACCGGGGATCGGCGGCCATTGCATACCGCTTGACCCGCATTACCTTTCATGGAAAGCGCGCCAGCATGGGT
Organism: Acidobacteriota bacterium; assembly: GCA_019639195.1. Taxonomy (GTDB): domain Bacteria; phylum Acidobacteriota; class Blastocatellia; order Pyrinomonadales; family Pyrinomonadaceae; genus OLB17. The sequence goes on from JAHBSI010000001.1 coordinate 1,173,953, forward strand.
TCGATTCGAAGTTCATCTCGCTTGCGGAACAGGTCAACTCGACGATGCCGAACTATGTCTTTGATCTTGTGTCGGCAGCCTTGAACCAACAGAAAAAGGCGGTCAACGGCTCAAAGGTCCTGATCCTCGGTGTCGCCTACAAGAAAGACATCGATGATATGAGGGAGTCTCCTGCACTGTCGATCATCGATCTGCTTCGTGCCGACGGTGCGGATGTCGTCTATCACGACCCGTTCGTTGAAGAAGTGACGTTTGATCACGCGTACACGATCGGGCACGGCGAACCGCTCCATAATCAAGAACTTACGGACGAGCTTATTTCAAGCGCGGACTGCGTCGTCATTTGTACTGAGCACTCAACGATCGATTACAATCGCCTATGCGACCTTGCGGGCGTCGTCGTCGATACCCGCAATGCACTCTCACCCGAGATCCGGAAAGGCTGCAACGCTCGGATCGTTAGGTTGTAATTTAGGCGGGACCGCAAACCCTGGAGTTAATGATCAAGACACTTCTTATCGCCGGTGCGCGGCCGAATTTTATGAAGGTTGCGCCGATCTACGCCGAGATGAAACGGCGTGGAGATAAGTTTGCGCCGATGATCGTACACACCGGCCAGCACTATGATGCGGCGATGTCCGATGCGTTCTTTAGTGATCTCGGGATGCCCGAGCCGGACATCAATCTCGGAGTCGGTTCTGCATCGCACGCTCAGCAAACGGCAAAGATAATGACGCTTTTTGAGCCGATCGTTGAGGCCGAAAAGCCGGACTGGGTGGTCGTTGTCGGCGATGTAAATTCGACGATCGCGTGTGCACTTGTCGCGGTGAAAATGGGAGTAAAGGTCGCACATGTCGAGGCGGGACTGCGCTCGGGCGATCGTTCGATGCCGGAAGAGATCAACAGGATATTGACCGACTCGATCTCCGATCTTTTGCTGACGCCTTCGCCGGATGCTGACGACACACTTCGACGTGAAGGCGTGGCTGAAAGCAAGATCCGCTTCGTCGGGAACGTAATGATCGATTCGCTGTTAGATCATCTAAAGGTGTCGGAGCGGTCGAATATTCGCGAGACGCTCGGGGTTGTCGCAGGCGAATATGCGGTGACGACGCTGCATCGTCCGTCAAATGTCGATGATCGAGCGACTCTCGAAGGTATTATCGGAGCTCTTATCGAGATCTCGAATCAACTGCCGATCATCTTTCCTGTGCATCCGAGGACGCGACAAAAACTTGCGGACTTCGGGCTCGAAGACCGAATCGCTGAGTCGAATGTTCGACTGATCGAACCGCTCGGCTATCTCGACTTCCTGCGTCTTTATAGCGGTGCAAAACTCGTTCTGACGGATTCCGGAGGGCTGCAGGAAGAAACGACGGTGCTGGGCATCCCTTGTCTTACATTGCGTGAAAATACGGAACGCCCGATCACGATCGAAATGGGGTCAAATGTCCTGGTCGGAGTAGATCCCAAGAAAATTCTCTCAGAGGCCGACGCGTCGCTCGATGGCCGCGAGCGAGAGCCTCAGATACCACCGCTTTGGGACGGAAAGACGGCCGGCAGGATCTGCGACGCATTAGAAAACCCGCTGCACGGTCATTGATGCAGCGGGTTAATAAATCATAAGGGTCGTTAGCGCTTCTTTTCCATCGGATAGCCGGCCTGTTTCCAAGCCTCCGTACCGCCCTTCATTGCAAAAACGTCTTTGTAACCTTTTTCGATGAGTTTGACTGCCAGACCGGCACTCGTATGTTCGTTCGGTCAGGAACAGTAGATTATTATTTTCTTGCCCTTCGGGATCTTGCTGTACTCGGCTTCGGGAGCCAGCATCGGGATGCTGATCGATGTCGCAATATGCTCGACCTCATAGGCCGATTGGCTTCGCGAATCAATAAAGACAGCGTCCTTTGCGTCAAACGCCTTCTTTGCATCTTCAAGGGTGATCCGCGGTGCGTTTGCCATTGCCTCTTCATGCGGGTCGGGCGTTGGTGTGGTTATCGCGATCTTCTTTGTTGATGAGTTGGTGTTTTCCTTCGAGATCGCGATCGGCGCTGCTGATTGACAGCCGGCGATGACGGCGAGACCAAACATTGCCAAAAGAATAATTAGATTTTTCACTTTTCTCCGAATGCCGCCAAAACTTCGTCGGCGTGCTTTGAGACATCGACCTTCTCAAATATCTTTACGATCGTTCCTTTTTCGTCTATCAAAAACGTCTTTCGGAACGTACCCATATATTTGCGGCCGTACATCGATTTTTCGCCCCAAACACCGTAGTCATTGACGATCTTCTTATCGGTATCGGCAAGAAGGTCGAAAGGAAGCTGGAATTTGGAGATGAATTTCTGATGAGACTTCTCATCGTCCGTCGAAACCCCAAGGACCTTTATGCCCTTCGAGTTGAAGACAGCATCAGCATCACGAAAAGAGCAGGCCTCCTTCGTGCAGCCCGGCGTATCATCCTTCGGGTAGAAATAAAGAACGACGCGCTTTCCCTTGTAATCCGAAAGCTTAACGGTTTTGCCGTCCTGGTCGTTGGACGAGAAGTTCGGTGCTTTATCGCCTTCTTTAAGCATTGCAACCATTTTGAAGCATTTCGCGGTCGTCTGCAACGGCAAGCCCTATTTCGCCTTGCCGAAATTCCATTTTAAGCCCGTCGTAAAGAGGAAATCGTTCTTCTCTGTCGTCCGCGGCGGGTCATTGTTGAATCGGTTCCCGACCGTAAAGAAGATGCCGATACGTTTTGTAACATCCAACGAGACCGTCGAGTCCGTAATGAAGCGATATTCATTCACATCGGTAATGTTCTGATAGAAGGTGAATGTGCCCTGGAACTTCAACCGGTTGTTGACTCTCTGCTTTAATGCGGCTCCCGCGAGGCCTTCCGGCGTGTCTGTCTTTTCATCGGCTTGCCAGGTTCGGTTCCAGGCGATGCCGCTGAGCAGATCGAGTTCGGTTCTGTCGTTTTTGATCGTGTGATGGCCGACGCCGGCACCAACGATCGACCGGAATACGAGTTTCTTAGGTCTGTCACGCTCGAAGTCATACGAGACGAATCCGAATAGCTTCTTGTTTACGTTGCGATCATACCGCGCACCGCCCCAGAATGCGTTTGAGGTCGTGATGGAAGCGCCGGAATTTCGACTGGTGAACCAAAGGCTGCGTGCGTAGATGGTAAGTTTGTCATTTATCCCTTCTTTGACGGCCCGAAGGCTCGTCGTCAGGGTTGAGGTTTTTGAGTTTCCCGAGGCGTAGTTGAAACCGATCGAGGCGTTGCCCGTCCACCCGTCCACCATCCCGAAAACTCTCCCATTTCCGAAGAGCGGCGGCTTCTTGTCCTCTTTTGCTCCCGGTGTTTCAGCAGCTTTGTCCGGGGACTTTGCGGTTGCCGCCGACACTTTTGCCATCGGCTCAGCTTTTTCGGCCTCGGCAGCTTTCGCATTCGGATCAGGTTCGGGAATGATCTTTTCGATCATTGACGCCGGGATCTTTATAACGCCTGCATAAGCGGTTTCGACCTCGATCGAGCCTTCCGTACGACTGATCACGGTACCGGTTATCCGATCGCCGTTCTTGAGAGTGATATGATCGCCGAACACTACAGAGGTCGAGCCGAAAACGATGCAAAGAAGTAGTAAAGCTGAGATATTCCTGGTCATTCTAATACTAAGGGGAGATTGCCCGCAGAGGTAAAAATTGAAATAATCCTAACATTCTGAGGCTTCGATGTGAACGCGAGGCCGATCGACGCTATCAAACGACGTGAAGGTTCTCTCAGAAAAACGAGCCCTTGAGCGATTGGCAATGCTCAGGAACAGCTTTGCCGCTCACATACGCAGTGAGTATGAACATGCCGCAAAAGACTGCGTAACTTGTGAAACAAAAGGGGCTTGCTGTCTTGATGCACATTTTGTGAATGTGCGGATCACGCGGCTTGAAGCTGTTGCGATAATGAGCGAGATCAACAGCTTGCCCACTGAAAAGCGTGAGGCGGTTCGCGAACGAATATCTGATGCCGTTGAACGATTTGGCCTGGACGATGCGGCGGAAAGTGTCGGAAGAACTTATGCCTGCCCGCTTTTTGAACGGCAAAGCGGCTGTCTCGTTCACGAAACTGCGAAACCGTTACCGTGCATCGCTCATGCTTGCTACGAGCGAAAAGAAGACCTTCCGCCCGAAAGCCTACTGGACGAGCTAGAGGCAAAAGTTTGTGAACTTTCGCGACGGACGTATAGTTCAGCCGCGTTTACTCGATCCTTGCCCGCCGCACTAAAGAAATTGTTCTAAGCTTCGCGTCTGAGCCTGCCGCCAAGCATCGTAAGCGGGATCAGCATCGCAGAAAAGAGGACATGATACCAGAGCGGGATCATTGACCACGTCATTGCGACCACAAACAAACCAAATGCCAAAAGCAAAATGCCGAGAACGAGCGTCGATCTTTTGCGTTCTCCGGCGATCAGCGCAGCAATGAATCCCGAAATGATCGTGGTTACTGCACCGCGAAAGAGGTTGACGAGCAGGATCGAGGTTTCGACCGTAAATGGGGTCCGATTAATTGTCGCCTTTTCAAAGGCGGTTTGATGCTCTCCCCACCATCCGGGCGAAAAGTTGCTGAGCATTTGTTCACTGCCAAGCCAGATGATCGTCCATACCGTAAATCCGATGACGATCGCGATGATCAAACGAATCATATTCCTGATCTCCTTTTTTCGAACCTTTGACGGGCGCAGAAAACGACAGAATCTTAATCCTTCCTGCAGGGCGGGTCAATAGAAGATCACCACTCAATGAGGAGTCGATCGAAGGGTGGGATGGAATGCAGCGGTCCTTCAAAAAGACCGCCGCGATTCACATTGGATTGGTCTATTTGATCGACAGTTCGTATGGCATTACTGCCATTGCATCGCCGCTTTTCATTCGGTCGAGCATTGCTGCGTATCGAAAAGCTCTCCGGACATCCTCAGGCATTTGGGAGAGCAGCTGATCCTGCGCTTGTCGTGCCTTTGCGTCCTGATCCTGGCTGCCGCCAAAAATAGATTCGAGCCATGGAGCACCTACGGGATAGAGCACCCGCTTTACGTCCTTGTCTGCGGGGAGCTGTGCAAGCACCTTTGCAACGGAGATCGCCTTCTCAAGGCCTCCAAAATCATCCACGAGGCCATTCTGCTTTGCTTGGGTACCGGTCCAGACGCGGCCTTGCGCGATGGAGTTGATCGCTTCAGGCGTTGAGTTTCGGCCTTTTGCGACTTTCGGCACAAAGCTGTCGTAATAGATGGCGTTCGCCTGCTCGACCATCTTCTCGCGTTCTTCCGGCGTCCATTTTACGGTCTCACGGAAGATACCGGCGTTCTTGCCGCGCATTACGTATTCATTCGAGACGCCGAGCCAGTCGTAGAGCCCTTTGACAACCGGTTTGCCCATAAAAAGGCCGATCGAGCCGGTGATCGTGGTCGGTTCCGCAATGATCTTGTTCGCATTGCACGAGACATAATAGCCGCCGGAGGCCGCGACATCGCCCATCGAAACCACGACCGGCTTCTTCGCTTTTGCATCCTCGATCGCCTTCCACATCAGGTCAGATGCAAGCGCCGATCCGCCGGGCGAATCAACGCGAAGGACAATGGCCTTGATCGTGGCGTCTTGAGCGGCCGTGTTGACAGCTTTTACGATCGTATCCGAGCCGGCCATATCGCCATTTAGGACGCCGTTTGAAGAACTGCCCGTGTTGATCGTCCCCGAGATGAACACAACAGCGATCTTTGCGCCATCGCTCAGCCCCAGGGAGTCAGATGGGATCTCGCGATACTTTGTACCGCTGATCGTTTTCAGCTCTTTATCAGCAGCGTATCCGAGCCGTGCTTTTAACGCCTCATCAACCTCGCTGCGATAGAGTGCGTCGTCGATCAGGCCTAGCGATTTCGCTTGTGCCGGCGTGTAAGGTGCGTTATCGATGAGGGCCTTTACATCATCGACCGATTTTGATCGAGTCTGGGCGATCGCCTCTGTGTAACGGCCATAATACTCATCGAGGATCGCGTTGATGACCTCACGTTGGCCGTCGCCCATCTGGGTCTTTGTATATTGATCGGGAGCGTTCTTATATTTTGGGCCGATCTGAATGAAATCCGCCTCGACCCCGAGTTTGTCGAGCGAGCCCTTGTAAAACATCGCTTCGGCCGCAAAACCATTGATCAGAAGGTCGCCCGGCGGCGGCACATAGATCTTGTCGGCAGCGGTCGCGATGTAGTATTCCTTGTTGGAACCGAGCTCCAGATACGCAAAGACCGGCTTTCCGCCCGCCTTGAAATCTGTGATGGCGCCGCGAAGTTCTTCCGCTTTTCCCCAGCCAATGCCCGGAAAATTGATGTCGAGCAGAACTGCCCCGATCCTGCCGTCAACCTTTGCTTTTCGCAGCTGCGTAAGCAAATTCGTGAACGACTGTTCTTGTTCGATGCCGAGAGCGCGTCCGAGAGGCTGGTCGGGAACGTAATCCGGGAGCGAACCGCTTACATTCAGCACCAAAACGCTATTCTGCGGGACGCTTGGACGGTTAAGTGCTTCGAATAATAAGGCAACGGCAATGATGCCGATGAGACAAACTATGATCACGCCGGCAACAACGCCAAACGCGACCTTTGCTGATCTGGAAAGAGCCATAAAAATATTTCCTGCGGTCGAACGATGCCGCAATAACGGTTTCGTCGATACAAAGTTTAGAGTATATTACGACATCTAACGTCTTAAAGTTTGTTCAGAAGAATTTACCGCCCGCGTATCTGCGAAATAGACGCTTTCGGCAACCAACTGTATAGTCAAAACTTATGGCAAAGAAAGGGAATATCCTTATCTGCGATGACGAAGAGATAATGCGGGACGTGCTGGAGACGATCCTTTCCAGTGCGGGCTACAAGGTCGATCTCGCCAAAACGGGTGAAGAGGCTCTCGAAGCATACTCTCACAGATCTTACGACACGGTTCTGATGGACGTGTCGATGCCGGGAATCGGCGGTTTGACGGCACTTGAACGCCTGATAGCGATGGATCCCGAGGCGATCGTACTGATGATCACTGCGTACGCGACATTTGATACTGCGATCTCGGCCTGGGAAAAAGGTGCCGCCGGCGTAATTAGAAAGCCGTTCCAGAACGAGCAGATCTTGTCTTTCGTTGCACGAGGCATCCGGGACCGGCGAAATCAGGAGGAACGTCGCCATCTTCGCCAGGCGATGGTAAAAAGCGTCGAGCGTGACGGTTTCATTGGCCGGTCCGACGTGATGGAAGATATCTTCCGGCTCGTTGAGAGAGTTGCTCAGGCCCGTTCAACTGTCCTTATTACGGGCGAAAGCGGAACGGGAAAAGAATTGGTCGCAAAGGCCATTCACTCGGCAAGTCCTCGAGCCGAAGAGCCATTCATTATCGTAAATTGCTCAAATATTCCCGCTGAATTGCTCGAATCCGAACTTTTTGGCCATACAAAAGGTGCATTCACCGGAGCCGTAAGTGCAAAGAAAGGTTTGTTCGAAGCAGCAGATTCAGGTTCGATCTTTTTGGACGAGATCGGCGACCTGCGGCCTGAGATACAGGTGCGGCTGCTACGCGTTATTCAGGAAAGGGAATTCACACCGCTTGGCGATGTTTCGCCGACCAAGGTAGATGTACGCATCATTGCGGCAACGAACGTCGATCTGAAGGAAGCGGTCAAAAGCGGCACGTTTCGTGAGGATCTTTACTACCGCTTGTCGGTCGTGCCGATCGAACTTCCGCCGCTTCGTGAACGCCGCTCTGACATCTTGCCTCTTGCACAGCATTTTATTCGCAAGTATGCAGAAGAAAATGGCCGCCAGATGAGCGACACGGTTTCGCCGGAAGTGCTTGCCTTGCTCGAAGCGTATCCATTCCCCGGTAATGTTCGTGAGCTTGAGAACATAATCGAGCGGGCTGTTGTCATCGCCCCGGGCGAAGAGATCACGGTCGAATGCCTCCGTCCGGAGGTCGTTGATCCGCAGCTTGCCGACGAAATGATGCAGAAATCTGAGGGCACTTCCGATGAGATCGATATTTCGAACGGCGTTGATTTCTACGACGAGGTCAAAAAGTTTGAGGTCGATCTCATACGCCGGGCTTTGGAGCGAACCGCAGGGCATCAATCGCGGGCCGCAAGGCTTCTGGGGCTGAACGCAACTACGTTAAACTCGAAGATCAAGAATCACCACATTCCTACCAAACACGGATAGATAGAGCCCGTTGCTTCGGTATAATAGCGATACCCTCACGATATGCTTTTTTCGCGAACAACATCGGCAGCTTCGGTAAAGTCGCTGGGTGCGGGCGATCTGATCGACCGAACGGTTCGGCTCTACCGCCGGAACTTTGGCGTTTTCATGCTGATCGCCGCCCCGCCGGTGGTTGTCGGAACGCTCCTCACATTGGGTTGGTCGATCCTTACTCGAACCGTCATATTTCCCGACGCCGCTGTCGCCTCGGGAGACACGGCGACGTACTACTTTATTCTTGCCTTCGGCACAGCCAATGTTTGGCTGGTCGAGATCATTGCAACGCTCGTAGTGATGGGCGGAGCTTCGCGGAACTTTGTTCGCCATCTTCTCTTTGACGAACCACTTTCTTTCCGTCAAACGTACGCCAACTGTGCATCCCGAATTTGGAGTCTCATTATCGCCTCGACCCTGATCACGATCGCTGTGGGTATCATTACTCTTTTTGCGACCTATGTCGGCATGATCGCGATATTCATTCCGGTCGGGCTGCTCGCCTTTTTGCTTTCCAGTGTCCCGCCACTTGCGGTGGTCGTTTGTATCACGGTCGGACTTGCGGTTCTCTACGGTGTTCTTTGGCTGACGCTGCTGGTCGTGTCGCGCGTCGCCTTTGTGCCGCAGGCTATGTTGGTCGAAGGCCTTGGTGTCGGGTCAGCTTTCGGACGAAGTGCGGCGTTCTCTACGTGGAGCGTACGCCGGTTGATGGCGTTGCTCGTATTCACGACGGTCGCGACGATCGCGGCCCTTGCGATTCTATACGTGCCCGTCGCTTGGTTTGCCTGGGCCAATGGTATCGAACTCACTGATGCAGAAGTGGTACCGCTTTGGCTGTCGGTTATATATTCGATGATCGGCCAGCTTTGCTTTATGCTCCTTTCGCCAGTGTGGATGATCGGATTGTCGCTTCTTTACGTTGATACGCGGATACAGAGCGAGGCTTATGATATTGAGCTGCTAGCGACCAAGCGGTTGGGCGAGATCCCGGACCTTCCGCCGGACTATTTTAATCCGCTCCAACCCGCTCTCGGGCACACAAAGAATCGGACCACCACGCTGGTTCAACCCGGCGGCACGGGATCAAATTCGATGCTTGGACTCAAATGAGATACAGGGCGTTAATCTTAGCGGTCTTTATTGTCGGCATCTTTGCGGCGAGCGTCTCCGCGGCAAGTTTGACCGATTACACAGGCCGCCTGAGGTATGCCAGTGCGGCAGCAAACGATCTTCAAAAATCCCTGGCTTCCGGTCCCGTTGGCAAGGAGGCCGAAGAACGCCTGCTTGGAATGATCGAAACTTCGCTGCCTGCGCAGGAAAAGATCGACGATGCCGGCACGACGATCCAAACGGATTATGCCTGGCTTCACAACACGATCCGTGAGTATCGTGCGGCGAAGGACCTGGAGGTGCGGCGTAAGAAAATCGCCTCGATCAGTGCGCAGTTGGGCGCGATCGAGCAGAGCGTCAATGAACTCGTTGCCGCAACCGGCACCGGCCCAACAAAAGATGCGGACAAGGAAGCACTTGAAAAGATACTCAAGCGTGATGAATACAAGAGCGTCGAGCCGCAGGAATCTCCGCTGACGAAAATGTTCAATCGGTTTGTCGATTGGCTTTTCAAACGTTATCCGCGTCCGGACATTGTGCCCGCCGAAACGACTGGAATGCCGAAACTTGCGTCGGCCCTCCAGATCTTCTTGTTCCTGGCGATCGCGATCGGTCTCGGATTCATAGGGTATAAGCTCGTGCCGCATTTTGCGCCTCGATTCAAGAAGGATGGTTCCGGGAAACGCGAGCGGATCGTGCTCGGCGAGGTCATTGGCGACGACACGACGGCCCACGATCTTTTCTCCGAGGCCGAGGAACTTGCGCGTTCCGGCCAGCTCACGCTCGCGATCCGAAAGGCATACATTGCTGCCCTCTGCGGCCTCGAAGATCGACGCCTGCTCAAGCTCGTAAAATATAAGACCAATCGGGATTACCTTTTCGATCTTCGTAAGCGTGACGAGATCGTCTCGGAGATGACGAAGATCACTCGCGAATTCGAAACGCATTGGTATGGTGCGAAAGAATCGACTCGAGAAGATTGGGAACGAGTTGAGTCTCTATATCGGCAAACTCTCGAAAAGGCGGAACAGGCGTAATGAAACAAAAACTGTTCCTCATCTTTGGTTTTGCTTTTATGCTCGGGCTGCTCGTCGTTATCAACGCGTTGTCCGTTCAGCAGCAGCCCGAGGTGCGGAACAGCGAGTTGAATCCAAATAGATCCACCTACAATACTGACCCGACCGGCTTTCACGCGTTCTACACCTTGCTGTCGGAAACCGGCCGGAAAACGGTTCGATGGCAAAGTAAGATCGCGGCCCTAACGGCGGCCGATGCCCCGAGCGTTTTCGTTATGGTCGGGCCGTTGAAAAAGGAAATGATCGAATCTGAGCGTCGGGAGCTCCTTCGATGGGTTTCCGTCGGCGGAAGACTTGTCGTTATCGACCGTCATCCGAATGCAGCCTTCCTTTCCTCCGACGGTAACGGTCGGGTAGAGGTGGACCAGCTGCGGCCGGGTTTTCCGTTTCTAGACGAAACAGCTCTGAAGGAACCGGCAAAGGATGTTCCGCCGGGTGTGCCCGTTCAGCCGACTCTTTTCACGGTCGGGGTCGGCGGCATCCAGCCATCAAGATTTGGATCGTATGTCCGTTGGCCCGATCAGGAGGCCAAAGCGGCTGAGGAAGACGACGCCGATGCAGAGAGCTCAAACAAGCAGACAGAATTATCGCCCGAGGGTTTTTATCCCGATTCTGAAGTGATCGCTGATATCAAGAGCGAAGGAAAGGCGGTCGTCGCCAGCCGTACTTACGGGTCGGGGAGCATTGTGATCCTGACCGATCCGTTCGTTCTGTCGAATGGCGGTATCTCACTTCTCGACAATGCACAGCTTGGTGTGAATATGGTCAGTGCAGAGCCGGGCAAAACGATCGCCTTTGACGAATATCATCACGGCTTCGGGTCGAATGAAAATCGGATGGCGGAATATTTTAAGGGCACTCCGGTCGTTGCGATCTTCTTTCAGCTCTTTCTGGTGGCCGGAGTCATTTTGTTTTCGCAAAGCCGCCGCTTTGCCCGACCGCTTCCTGTTAAGGAGCCTGACCGCCTGGCCAAGCTCGAGTATCTTTCGGCAATGGCCGAACTCCAGCGACGAACCGGCGCATATGATCTTGCGGTCGAGAATATCTATCGAGAATTTCGACGGCGGGCTGCGAGACTCGTTGGTGCTGATGCAAAGACAGTATCGAATGCAGACCTCGCGCGTCTCATTGCCGCCCGCGTCGGCAAGGAGCCAGTCGAGGTTGCGGACATTCTCTCGGACGCTGAGGATGTGATACACGACGTACGTCCGGATCGCAGCAAGGCATCACGGACGGCGGCGGGAATTCGCGAACTGGAGGCTGCCCTGAACCTGACTCGAAGGAAGGCTTCCGCAAAATGAATATCGTGGAATTCTGCCTGCTGCTCCTCGTCTTTCTAGTGACGAGCATTGTCGGCGTTGTCACCGGCAGCAATTCGCTGATCACGGTGCCGGTGATGTTCCAATTCAATATCGAACCGCGTGTTGCCGTCGCGACCAATATGTTTGGCCTCGTCTTTATGACCGCCGGGAGCACGATACCGTTTCTGCGGCAGAAGACCGTTGACCTGAAAAAGGTCTCGCCGCTGCTTGTGATCACGGCCGTGAGTTCGGCGATCGGGGCGATGCTCGTCGGGTATATTTCCGCTGACGGGATCAAGACGCTCGTTTCGGTTTCGATGATCGCCGTCGCGATCTTCATACTTGCGAAGCCCGGTGCGGGTACTTCTGATGACGAACGGCCGGCGAGGCCCGGGATCATTGCGTATGGGATCGCGTTCGGCCTCGGTATCTACGGCGGGCTGTTCAGCGGCGGATATGTGACGATCTTGACGGTAGTGCTCGTAGCGTTCTTCGGAATGCGTTTTTCCGAATCAGTTGCCGCTACAAAGCTTGTAAATCTCGTATCGTCAGGGATCGCGAGCATTCTTTTTATGTGGCAGGGTCTGGTAGACTACACGCTGGGTTTTTGGCTTGCGGCCGCGATGTTCGTCGGCGGCTATATCGGGGCTCACTATGCCGCGAGAATGAATGATGTGTGGCTCAAGCGGATCTTTCTCGCGGCGGTCCTTATTCTTGCGTTAAAGATAATTTACGATCTGGTCCTCTAAACTTAACGATGCTGAATGTAACTCCTCAATTCGTAGCGCACATACGCAGCGAACTCGCTAAAACAGTTGTCGGCCAATACGCCGTCATCGAGCAGATCCTTATCGCAATGCTTGCCGAGGGCCACGCGTTGCTCGAGGGTGTGCCCGGAACGGCGAAAACTCTCACGATAAAGACGCTCGCACAGATCCTCGGGTCGCAGTATTCGCGTATCCAATTTACGCCCGACCTGATGCCGTCCGACATTACGGGCACGAATGTGTTCAATATGCGGACGTCTGAGTTCAATCTGCGACGCGGGCCGATCTTCACCGACATTCTGCTTGCGGACGAGATCAACCGCACGCCGCCAAAAACGCAGGCCGCTCTGCTCGAAGCGATGGAGGAACGGCAAACCACGATCGATGGCGAACCGTACAAACTTTCACCGATCTTCACGGTTCTTGCGACCGAAAATCCGATCGAATATGAAGGGACGTATCCGCTGCCGGAAGCCCAGCTGGACCGATTTTTGTTAAAGATACTGATCGACTATCCCGCCGAGGCCGAAGAGCAGGAGATCGTCGCTCGCTGGGATGCCGGATTCAATTCGCGGCGTCTCGAAGCGGTCGATATCGTGCCGATCGAGGATCCTTCGGCCCTTCAGCAGTGCCGTTTTGAAGTTAGGAATATGAAGGCGGAGGCGGGCGTACAAAAATACATCGTTGATATGACCCGGCGAACGCGAAATCACCCTGCCGTTTCGTATGGTGCGAGTCCGAGAGCGTCCATCGCATTGCTGCTTTGTTCGAAGGCACTTGCCGCGATCCGGGAACGCGACTTCCCAACGCCGGATGATGTTCGCGATGTTGCGTTGCCGGTGCTTAGACACAGGCTTTCGCTTAGGGCTGAGGCGGAGCTTGACGGTGCGACCACCGACAGCGTTATATCAGATATCCTGACCACCCTCGAAGTTCCTCGTTAAGTGTGAAGCTGACTATTCCTCGGACTTTCCTTTTTTGGCAGGCTTAGAGGCCGGAGCTTTTTTCGGATCAGCTGGAGCAGTTGCCGGCTTATCTCCTGTTTTTGCAGGAGCATCCGTCGCCTTCGGTGTGTTTTGCGAACCGGTGGGATTCTTTACCGCCGTATTTGCGGCCGCCGGCTTTTGTGTCGGAGTAGCATCCGGCTCCTGCGTCTTCGGAACGGGCACAAGGATCACTCCGCCTTCATTCGGCATAAATACACTGCCGCCCGGCTGCACGGTCACTCTTTCGCCGGGAGGCGCTATCGCCTGCGGCGGAAGGCCGTTCTGCGGATTTTGCGGGAATTGCGATCCGGCGAGCGGTCCTGCTGTCGAGCCGCCCAATGGTGCACCAGCGGGCGGCATCGCACCATTTGCCCATGCATTGTAACCGTCACCGCCCGGAGCTGCTCCGTTCAGATACGGATCCTGAAGAGCATTCGGGTCGCCGATCGGAGCACTTTTGATCAGGGCTTCTTCCTGAGCTCCCGTTGCCGGATTTATCGGCTGAACGGGAAGGCTGCCTTCATCAACCTTTAGCGTGACCGTCGGATCGCTTCCTTTCGAATACGTGGCGTAGATCAGCACACCCGCGAGCAACAGGATACCGCACAAAGCGATGAAGGCGGTCTGCCAAATATTGTGCTTTTTCGCCGGCGGCGGAAGGCTTGCGGTCCCGCCGGTCTCAGTAAAGAGCCGCTCGAGGTCTTCGCGGAATGCCTTTACCGAAAGATAACGCAATTCCGGATCCCGTGCGGTCGCAGTTTCAATAACTGGGAAGATCTCTTTATGGACATCGCCGGGCATGTTTTCTGCGAGCCCATCGACCATCCCGGGACCTGTCAGCATACGTTTGAGCAGTTGGCCGAGAGCGAATATATCAGAGCGTTTGTCCGTGATCGGGTACTCATTCTGCTGCTCGGGAGCCAGATAGAGCGACGCTTTGTCTCGCGGAACATCGAATGCGTCACCGCCAAAACCATATACCTTGACGTTGTTGCCGCCATCGACAAAGACCTTTGTCGGTGACAGAGCTCCGTGAAAGACGCCGCGTTCGTGAGCCGCCTCGAGAGCCTGGGCTATATCCCGTGCGATCGCAAGTGCCTGCGTCTGCGGCATTGGTTCGTTAAGAAGGCCCTCAAGGAGCGTCGGCTTTACGCTCTCGTATCCGGCATAAACATTGCCGCGGGAATCTTCACCAAAATCCTCAAGGCGAAGAACGTTTGGGTGCGAAATGCCGCTCGCCAGCCGAGCCCGATCGAGGAATTTCTTTGTCCACCGACTGTCAACCGAGAAGGCTCGCGGCAGGAGTTCGAGGATCAATGGCGTTGCACGGGATTCGTGAACAGCATTGTATAGATCGCCCGAATCATTCTCTAAAATGAGCGATTCGATTCGATATTTGTCCGCTACGAGTTTTCCGATCAGGTCGCTGGTCATCTTTAGTTAGAACGCTTTTGAACGCCTCAAGTTGCAAGTAAACACCAAAAGACGATCAATTGCCACAAATAAATCCGGCGGCTACCCTCGTGAGATGTCTCATTCGGATGCCGCCGTTCCTTGAAAATGGGTCGCCGCTGTTTAGAGCTTAACGAACACAACGAGAAGTGCGAAGAGCACGAGTGACTCGATCATGGCGAGGCCGATGATCATAAGCGTCATAACCGAGCCAGAGGCACCGGGATTGCGAGCGGCTCCTTCAGCGGCACGCGAACCGACCAGACCCTGTCCGATACCGGCAAGGCCGGCGACGAGGCCGAAACCGAGGCCGGCTGCGAGAGCTTTCGAGCTGTCAACAGTGAACTGGTTGTCAGCTCCACCGCTGCCCTGAGCCATAGCTGCCATGCTAAGAAGTGCGATCGCAAGTGTCGCGAAAGCAATGTGTTTGATGTTCTTCATTTTTTATCTCCTATTTTGTTAAATTCGAAGATACTCGCAGTGATCCTGTCCTATCGCAAGAACAATGTGCAGGGCGTTATTATTTCGCCTCGCTTCCGGTATGCGCTTGATTTTATACTCCGTAGAGTCAAGGCTCCTGTCGCGTGCGGGCATATCATGCTATAAAACGCACATCATCCTTATCCGTGTCTCGTTCGAAGAATTTCTCATCGATTCGATCACAAGGATCTGGGCTTTCGTACCTTCAAATATCAAGTGCCCGCGATCTATCGCGGGCAAAAATCAAAAAAACTTATGCGTGAGCTGCCGCCGGTTCCGCGTGTCCTTCCTCATGATCGTCATGAGGCGGGTGGCTAACCTCGCCGATGTAGATCATGGAGAGGAGCGTGAATACGAGCGTCTGCACGAACGCAACGAAAACTCCGAGGCCGGTCAAGACCAAAGGCAGAATAAAATGCGTTATCGGAGGATAGATGTTCGTGATCTCCACGAACACCTTCTCGTCTGAGAACATGTTCGCAAAAAGCCGGACGCCGAGCGTAAACGGTCGGAAAAAGTTGCTAATTAGCTCAATACAGAATATCAGGACCGTGATGATGAAGAGGAACCACGGAAGCTTCGGCCCAGCAAGGTGCCCAACGTGCCGCAGAACGCCATTCTCTCGAATGCCGACGTAGTTGTAATAAATGAACGACGAAAGACCGAGTGCGTATGTTACGTTCACCGAGGCGGTCGGCGACATAAAGAGCGGGAACTGGCCCATCAAATTCGAGATCAAGATCAGGACCGCAAACGTCGCAACTACCGGGAAATACTTTTGCCCGTGGCTGCCGACGACGCTCTCAAGCAGGTCGCGAACCGCGAGGTAACCCGCTTCAAGCGTTAGCTGGCCGCCTCCGGGATCGCCTTCAGAAAGCTTTCCTTTGAGCAGATAGATCACGAAGACCGACAGGATACAGGCGATCACGAACATCACCGTGTACCAGGGAATCGCGGTCTCGGGGCTGTACGGCGCGTTGAAGACCACTTCCGGCTTCGTGCCAAAATAGCCGAAGAACTTGTCCCAAAGCGGTTTCGTGTACGCGAGCTGAAACCTATAGACGGGTTCGCCTAAGTAGTGATTTAAAAATTCTACGATCAGCGGAGTGTGTTCCGCGCCTTCTGCTAAAAGAAACATCGCTAATTTCGACTCTTAAAAATACTATAAATTCCGTCAATGACGACGGCCGCGGCAAATGCCGACAGCCCAATTAAAACCGCTGCGATCGGCAGTAGATCAAGCTCGTACACGATCCAGAGCACGAGACCCAACGTGAGGTATCTCAGGATGAATCGCGCGGCCGGGAATATTGACCGTTTTCCCTCCAAATGCTGTGCGAAAAGCCCCTTTGTGGAACTCTCGAGCCAAATGAAGTTGACGGCCGATAAGAGCCCGCCGACCACAACGCCGACACAAAAACGTATGCTGCCAAATATCAATCCCGCGATCGCGGCCGCCGTTACCGCAACGGCCATCAGTGCAAAGATCCTTGCCCGCGAATATACGCGAATGTCTGCCTCTGGATCCGTTTGGACGTCCATCGCGAAACGGACATTTTAACCTTAAACGCTCCTGAAAATCAAAGGCGAGAGGCGTTTCACGCGTATAAGCGGACCGCGTCGGACTAATCCTGTTTGTCGGGCGGCGAAAGAAGCGGGTTGACCTTTAGGGTCGAGTTGTCGGGAAAGATGCGGGAAGTGATGCGAAACAGCTGAAAAATACCAAGTCCGGCCCCAATGACCACGCCCGTAATGATGCCCCAGGGCGTCGCTCCGATAAGAAGATCGACGAGCCAGCCAAGGAACGCCATGAACGCGATTGCGACACAAAAGGCGACTCCGGCAGACCAGCCGAGGCTGAATCTACGCATTTTTTCCTCGGGGGTTTCCGCCGTAAATGAGCTTAAAATAAAGGGTTCGTCGCGTTCCGATGCCTCGGGCTCAAATGGCGACCGCGTTCCGCCGTCAACTTGAGACGCAGAAGGCTCGATCTCATCTTTCGGGGCCTGTTCCGACGCTTGAACCGCGTTGTAAGGCTCCGCATCTTCGGCGTAAGGGTCTTGCCAGTCTTGACTCATCACTTTTCGCGTATGATGACAGTTTCGCTCGGTGATTTCAATTCATAGACGGTGCCCCGCCAGTTGATCCGACGCGAGAAGAGGGCAAAGAGCGTGTTGGCAAGAAATATCGGCGGCGTTACGAAGGCATAAATGCACTGCGGCAGCCATTGCTTTGCCAGGTCCGCCTCGTGTTCTTGCAGGGCAAAGCGAACTGCCCGCAGGCGAATTATCGCTTTTGCCAGCGTGAATATCGTCACCAAAGCCAAGGTCAGGACCGCGGCGATGAACGGCAAGCTGCTGATACCGCTGCTGACCAAAATTGCGATGCTCGCGATCATCACTCCGCAGAACAACGTCGAACCGAACATCGAGAGCAGCCAAAGGTGCGAAGAATACACTCGCGTGATCTTCATCTGCCGTGTTGTGAATTCGAGCATTTCGCCGAATGTCTGGTGCTCAAAACTTGCACAAAGGGCGCGCGGCACGAACTCGACTTTGAGTCCCGCGTCGTGAACGGCCTTCGTCAACGCAAAATCGTCGCTCAGGACGCCTTTCCAACGAGTTCTAACATCAAGCTGCTCGAAGGCTTCGCGTCGTATCGCCATTGAACCGCCCCAGCAAAAGTTCGTTTTGGTATTAGGGCCGAGAGCCGAGGCAACCGAGCCATTCCAGACCGATGAAAGCTCAGAACCAAGCTTTCCATTCTCCGAGATCAGCCATCGATAACCCGTTGCGGCACCGACGCCAGGCTTGATCGCCGCGGAAGCAAGAGAAGCAAGCCAATCTGGAGCTGTGCTCGCATCTGAATCAACAAAGGCGAAGACCTTGCTCCGTTCGTCAGCTTCTGGGACGGCGAACAGCAGGTTCTCGATCTTTTGGCTCGATCCGGCCGCTTTTGGAGCGATGAGGAGGCGGGCCGAGACCGTGTCGGATGAAAATTCGCGGATCGCGGCCTCGATCGCCGGAACGGCTGCATCCTCTTTACTGTCAACAATAAACAGGATCTCGTATTTGGGAAAGTTCTGATAAAAGAGCCTGCGAACATTCTCCGCGAACTGGCGGTCGATGCCTCGACAAGGTGCGAATATCGTCGCAAATGGCAGATCCGGATCAACGGGAGACCCGAATCCTTCGCGAATGAAATTCTCGTAGGCGATGCCGCCGCGATATGACCGATAGCTCAGCCAGATCAGCACGACAGCAAAGAAATAATATGCGTAGATCAAGCGGATTCTAGTGGTAGCGTTTGTGTCCTTCGCCTGAAGAACGCAAGATGAGCGGTTTCAGGTGCTCGAAAGTTCGATCTATTGCACCGCGATTGTTGTTCATTACTGCCCTTGCGCGTTCGCCAAGCCCTTTACGTTTTTCCGGACGGTCAAGCAGGGCACAAAACTCCTTTGCAAGACTAGCAGAAACATCGCCTAAGGCTTCCTTCGGAAGTTGGATCAGAGCCTCACGCTCTAGGAATTCCTCGACGACGGCTTTGAAATTGTGGGTGTACGGCCCGGTGATTATCGCTTTTCCTGCCGCCGCCGGTTCAAGGATGCTTTGTCCGCCGTGTTCGATCAGACTGCCGCCGACAAAGACGATCTCCGCAAGCGGAAAGGCCGCCCGCAATTCGCCGATCGAATCCAACAGGATAACTTCGGCCGTGCTATCTGCTTCGCTCGGAGCGGTCGATCGTCGAACCCATTTGAGCCCCGAATCTGATATTACACGTGCCGCGTCATCGAAGCGTTCCGGGTGACGCGGTGCGATCAGAAGTCGCGGTAGATCTGCGCGGGGCGTTTCCCGGCATTTACGAAACGCAGCAAGCGTCCAACTCTCTTCCGGTTCGTGGGTGCTTGCCGCAATGATCAGCGGTGAGCTCGCGTCTAGCCCGAATCGATCGCGAAACTCATCGGTCAACGTTTCCTCTGTCTCTGTGATCGAGTGGTCAAATTTCAGATTTCCGGTCACCTTGACCTTGCTGGCACGCATACCGAGGGCCATAAAGCGGTTTGCGTCGGCACTGGTCTGGATCAAGGCCCGGTCAAAATAGCCGAATAGCCGTTTCATCGTCCCCTTGAATGCGGCGTAACGCTTGAATGAGCGTTCGGACATCCTGCCGTTAACAAGAGCGGTGCGAACGTGTGCCTTGCAGGATTCACGGATCAGGTTGAGCCAAAGCTCTGTCTCCATTATTACAAGAAGCGTCGGGCGAAAATGCCGCACGACGCGTCGGACCGTCCAACGCCAATCGAATGGGACGTAAAAGACGGCGTCTGCGTCCTTGAAGATGTCTTTTGCGAGCTTTTGGCCTGTGCGGGTTGTGGTGGAAATGATCAGCCGGACATCCGGAAATTCCGTGTGAAGCCTATCGACGAGCGGTCGCGCAGCGTTTGCCTCGCCTACGGAAACGCAGTGAAGCCAGACAGTTTTTCTGTCGTCGGGAGTGAATTTCGGCAGAAAGAAGGACAGCCTTTGAAAAAAGCCTGCCGCGCGCTTTCCCCGAACGATGCCGCTGACCGCAAAAACGGGCAGCATCGCGAGAAAAGCGAGCGTATAGACAAAGCTGTAAAGGACGAACATTGCAACTCCTCAATAGATAAAGTCGCAAAAAGGGTCAAACTGCAAAATCGACAGTTACTTAACTCGCTCGATATATCGAGCTTCTGCCGGGTTCACGCGGATCTTTTCACCCTCGACGATGAACGGCGGCACTTGCAGCGTAACACCATTTTCGAGTGTTGCGGGCTTGTTCGAGTTCGAGGCCGTTGCACCCTTCAGCACAGGTTCGGTCGTCGTGACGGTCAATTCCATTGAGGCCGGGAGCGTGATCCCGATCGGCGTGCCGTTGTAGAATTCGACCTCGATCGTCAGATTCGGCATCAGCCATTGAGCCGACTCGCCAAGATCCTCTTCGGTCAGAGCGACCTGCTCGTACGTCTCGTTGTTCATAAAATGATGATGCGAGCCGTCCGAGTAAAGATAATCCATCTTGTGCTGTTCGAGCACGATCCGCTCCAGCGTGTCGTTCGAGCGGAAGCGGTATTCGAACGAATTGCCGGTGAGCAGATTCCGCAGGCGTGCCTGTACCATCGCCCTTAAGTTTCCGGGCGTGTGGTGATGAAACTCCATCACCTTGACCGGCGCACCTTCGTGAAGGATCACCATTCCTCGTCTGATCTCGTTAGCTGAAATTGCCATAAAATAAAAAAACTCCCGTGTTTGCCGCATCCTGCCGCGGATGCAAAAAACAAAGGAGTAAGTTTATGGTTCGCGCCCGCTTTTTGTCTAGCGGACAGTTACAAGAAACTTGAATTGGCCTCTCCAGGGATCGGCCTTTCGGCATTCGACAACGGTGATGATGTAGTCGCCCGCGGCGGTCGGAGAGACGTCATTCCTGTCATGGCAGTCGGCGGCCATATCCTGGTCGTAATTCGAACCTTTTGGCGGCGTGATCGAGATCGTTATCGCGTTATCTCCTGTACTTTCCGTAGTTAGCGTCTGGCCTTCACGAACTCGGATGACAAAGGTCCGTTTCGATCTATAACTCGAAAGCGTGCCGGAAACGATCTTTTCCGTCGCTCCGCGAGCGAATTTTATCCGGGTCGGACGTCTTTGAGCGTCCGCCGGTGAAATAAAGAAGAATGCGGTCAAAGATAGAGCAAAAACTGCGGTCAAGAGTTTCATTTTTGTGGTTCCTTGTCGTCGAAAGGAAGCGGCGGTGGTTCCTCGCCTTCTTTGGGTGCTTCGCGGTTCATGCTCGCGTAGATCCCAATGATCTGATCGACCCACTGCTTCGCCTCTTCCATCTCCGGATCGACTTTCAAAGCTTTTCGATAATCTCCGAGGGCCGAGGGATATTGGCGAGCGTCGGTAAGTGCCATGCCGCGGTCGAAATACGCCTTTGCAAGCGCCTTTTTGGCGTCAGCATTTTTAGGTGCTTTTTTGAATGACGCATCGGCGGCTTTGATCGCCTCATCGAATGTTTTCGTATCGATGGGCGTTCCGCTTTGCGTCCATTTGGTTTTAGGTTTCGAAGGATCGACGTTTGCGACCGGTCCTGGGCCCGTCGGTTCGTTCGAATGAGCGATGACCGACTGTTCGGGCAGTTTTGCATCGTTCGCGGCCGCGGTATTGTCGGCTACCCGAACCGCATTCGTACCGCAGGCTGCGAATGAAATACTTGAAATTACTAGAATGACTTTTCCTATAGTTCTCATTTTTTCTCTACGTAAGGCCTCGATTGGACAATGAATATCTTCCCGTCGATTATTCCCCACTCTATATCTTGAGCGGCCGAACCGCCAAAGGCGCGCTTGATCGCAAGTGCAGCTTTTGCAAGCCGCCGAGCTTCGTCGTTCTTAAGAACGCGTTGATCCGGCCCCGCACAGGTCTCGCGAGCGGGGCGAAGGTCGCCTTTTTCGTCGAACTCCAATGCGTTCTGCTGCTGCGAAAGGGTCTTTACCGTGACGGAGTTCGCCTGTTCGCTGTAAAGGAGCTGCTCGGGGATGCCGTCATTGTCAACGACCTTCGAATTGTGTCCGCAGACCGCCGAAATATAGACCACACCGCGAGCACGGTCGTTGAACGGATCTTTTGTGATCATCACGCCGCCCTTTTTCATATTTATGCCGATCTGCACGAGCGCCGACATATACACGTCCGTCTGACTTACATAGTTGCGAACACGCGCGTCGTAAGCGTCAAAGTTCCAAAGGGACGCCCAGACCTTTTTAACCGCCGTAAGGAGTGATTCGTCGTCGATGACGTTGGCAACGCTCGAATAGAGCCCGGCACCGCTGAAATTCGGCAGGTCCTCGCTGTTCGATGAACTTCGCACGAACACAGGCTTTCCGCCAAGCTGCGTATGCCACCGCTCGAGCACCTCTTTCTTTAGAGCATCGTCAAATTTGCCGGCGACGATCTTCTCGCGAAGTTCGACGAGCTTCTGCCGCCGGATGCGCGGGTTGTGGACGAAATCGTTGTTGTCGATGAGTTTGAGCACGATCTTGTCAAACTCATTGTCCTGCATAAATTTGTCGTACCAGTAGAACGGGATCCCAAAACCGTCAGGTATCGTTACGCCCGGCACTTTCTTGTTGATCATTTCGCCGAGGTTTGCGGCCTTCGATCCATAAGCGATGCTGTCGCGCCTTCGCACTTTTGCAAGCGGTGCGAGGGCTGTGGTCTTGAGATCGACGGGCGGGACCTGCTCGTCCGGCGGATTCGGAATATCTTCGGACCGCGTCACCCGCTCAAAGGAATAGTCGGTCGAGCGTGCATCCAGCTTGATCCAATATGTGTTCAGCCCTCGAAAGAGCTTGTCTGCATCTTTGATGTAGATATTCGGGATGCCCCAGCCGCGTGCAAGAATATTCACGTGTGAAAGCGGCGATGAAGGCCGGGCGACGATGATGCCGCGAACCGGCGGCAGAGACTGCGGCAATTCCCGCAGGACAAGTATCTCGTTGTCGCCGATCTCGACGGTGTCGTCGAGCTTGTCGATGATATGCAGGCGTCCGATGGCACTTCCTGTATTCAACGCGAGATAGACCTGGTTGCGATTGAGCTCGTCCTGAGAAATACGCTCGATGCCCAGATCGGCCGAAGCGGTCTCCTGCCGCTCAGAGTTTGGCTTGAAACTTACGTGCGTGTAAAAGGCCGCGTTGATCGTATCGTCAGCGAGCTTGATAAGCTCGCTCGTTGCAAGGTCGCCTTCCCAAAGTTCCCATGTGAACTTCTGCACGGGTTCCTGCCACGCGATCGTCCCCACCATGAACCGTCGTCCGGAGTCGAGATAGATCGGTTTGAAAATGTCTGCCCCGCGGGGTACCAGATATGTTGCAAGAAGGAAGTCCTTGTGAAAGCGAAATCGCTGCGAGTTGATGAAGTAGATCTTGTTCTTCGCAAGCCGATCAATTACGAACATCACATGCGGCAGGGCATACGGCGTGCCTTGCTGATAGACGCGTGCAAGTGAATCAAAAGCTGCTCTCGACGGGATCGACCGTAGATGATCATTCTTTGAAACGGAGATCTTCGGACGGGGTTTGGTCGGCGAATCGCCCCGGGTGCGTTCACCCTGGGCCTGGCCTAAACAAACGGCAGTTGCCACAAGACAGAGAAAGGCCGCGAGAAAAGGGGGATTGAAATGCTTAATTCTCATTGTCGGAAAAACGTCAATCACGCTGCCGTTCGCTTGTTGAGCTCCTTTTTCCTCAGGAACCGTTCGCGAAAGTCCTGCGCCTCGTCAGGGTTCTGCTGGACAAATCCAAGGTCGTGAATAAGGCCGTCCTGCAGGCGATAGATCCATCCGTGGACGAAGAGCTTCTGCCCGCGAGCCCACGCGTCCGTTACCACGGTTGTCTCGGCCGTATTGATGACCTGGCGGGCAACATTCAGCTCGCACAAACGATCGACGCGATCTTCGCCTTCAAGGTTGTCCAGTTCGTCGGAGTAAAGGTATGCGGTCTCGCGGATCAGCTGAAGCCAGTTGTCGATAAGGCCGTGTCCGATCGATTCCAGGGCAGCACGCACGCCGCCGCAGCCATAGTGTCCGCATACGATCACATGCTCGACCTTTAGAACGTCAACTGCGAACTGCAGGACCGAAAGGCAATTCATATCGCCGTGGGCAACGATATTCGAGATGTTTCGATGAACAAAGACCTCGCCGGGTGGGACGCCTGTTATCTGATTTGCGGGTACGCGGCTATCAGAGCATCCGATCCAGAGGTATTCGGGAGCCTGGAGTGCGGCGAGCTTTGCAAAAAAATCAGGCTCGCGTTCAAGCTGCCCGGCCGCCCATTCTTTGTTGTTGTCAAGAAGCCGCTTTATGCGTTCCATACGAACATTCTATCCGCGCACAGCGGGCTGGACAAAACAGTGGAGGTTCAAGGGTTCGGGATCTCGTCATGAGAAATAGGCGGGTCTTGCGGTGTTTGGCGGGCGTCGATCCTTGCTTTCAGGCGGAATCGATAGCCAAGAAAGAACATCGAAACTGCCAGGATGAAGGATGCGAATGTCCAGTCAAAATCGCTCTGCCACAAGAAGTAGGCGAACGCAGCCGCGAAGAGGATCCCGCAGAAATAACAGATAAGTTCGATGCGGTGATGCGACATTTTTTCTGGTTGCTAACGGGCGGCCGGATCGTAGCCCTTGCCGGAAAGAAAGGCTGATACGGCTCGGAGCATTCGCATCAGTCGTCGCACGATCTTCGGAAGGAACCAAATAAATCCGACAACGAACAAAGCGAGAATGATTGCCACGAGGATCGGCGCAAACACCGCCAAAAGAGTGCCGACGAAGGCAATGATGTCCTCAACGATCGAAAGCGTCCAATTCGACACTGGTTCAGGCGAAAGATTCGCTGTGACGCGTGCAGCGGCTTTGGTGCCGTGCGAGGCAAAGGCCAAACCGCCGCCGAGGAGTGCCGCGGTGATCGTAACCGTCGGGTCAAGCTGACTAGTTGCCGCGTAAGCTACCACTGCTCCCGCAGGAACGCGGATGAAGGTGTGGATCACATCCCAGACGCTGTCAACGTATGGTATCTTGTCTGCCGCAAACTCGACGATGTACAGGCCGCCTGCAATGCCGATGATCCACCAGTTATCGAGAGCGTCGAGGCCGCCGGGCAGTTTCACACCGGCAAATTTCTGTAAAAGCCCTAGAACCGATATGGTCGCGTACAGATTGATCCCCGACGTCCATGCCGAACCAAGAGCTAAACTAAGTGTCGATAACCACTCCATTGCCATTGCCTCCAGCTATTCTTCGCCTGCCTCGGATTCGGCATCTTTCTTGAAACCGAATTTCTCCAGGCGGTACTGCAACGTACGAAATGTCAGACCGAGGAGTTTGGCCGATTTTGTGATGTTGTTATCGGTCCGCTCCATTGCCTGCATTATAAGACTTCGTTCAAGGTCTTCGAAGTTTATTCCATCGACGGGCAGCGTGAAATCCGTGCTCGCATCAACGGCCGCGGGCCTCATAGCGTTAGTCATTTCCGGCGGCAGATCATCGAACGTGACGGTATCGTTCTCGCAAAGCAGTATCGAACGCTCGATCGCTGACTCGAGCTGTCGGACATTCCCCGGGTATGCGTATTCGTCAAGTATCTTGCGCGCGGGTGCGTCGATCTTGATCTTGTGGTCCGTGCCGCGTGTGTGTTTTTTGACAAAGTAATCGATCAGGACGGGAATATCTGTACGTCTTTCACGCAGCGGCGGCAGCTCGATCGAGAGCACATTCAGCCGATAATAGAGATCTTCGCGAAAACGTTTTTCTTCGACCATGTGAAGGAGGTCGCGGTTCGTTGCCGCAACGACACGGACATCGACATCGATCTCTTTTGTTCCGCCAACGCGACGTATCTGTTTCTCCTGAAGAGCGCGAAGGATCTTCGCCTGAAGCGAGATATCGAGTTCGCCGATCTCGTCGAGGAAGAGAGTCCCGCCATGAGCAATCTCAAACAGCCCCTTCTTATCCGACACGGCTCCAGTGAAGGAGCCTTTTTCGTGGCCGAAAAGCTCGGATTCGAGGAGATTTTCGTTGATCGCCGCACAATTCACCGCCTGGAAGGTTTCGTTCGACCGAAGGCTGTTTGCGTGGATCGAGCGTGCGATCAGTTCCTTTCCGGTGCCGCTCTCACCACGGATGAGCACGGTGGAGTTGGATTTTGCGATCTTCAGGATCAGCTTCTTGACCTTGTCCATCTCAGGAGAGACGGAGATGATCTCGGCATCGAGCGTCGAGAGCTTCTTCAAGGCACGCGAGACGGTTTCGAGCAGCTTTTCACTGTCGTAAGGCTTTTGAAGATATTCGAACGCGCCCAGCCTCATTGCGTCCACGGCAGAATCGACCGAGCCATGGGCGGTCAGCAAAATGACGATGATCGACTTGTCAAAATCCGTGAGCGATTTGAGCAGATCGAGACCGCTCATTCCCGTCATCTTCAGGTCAGTGAGCACAAGGTCGAAGTGGCGGTCAGCAACGAATTTCATCGCCGCCTCACCCGAACTCGCGGTCGTTACGTCATAGCCCTCGCTGGACAATATCTCTTCGAGGATCTCTCTCTGGTTCTTCTCGTCATCAACAACGAGGATGCTTTTCCTTGCCATAATTCAGTGCCGTCAGGGACGGCGATCCGCCGTTTCAAGCTTTGGGTGCCTGATCTTCAGCTTTTGGTAATCTTACCGTAAACTTCGTTCCATCGCCCTCGCGTGATTCGACTTCGATCGTGCCGTGGTGGATGTCCACGATCTTCTTGACGATCGCAAGCCCGAGGCCCGTTCCGGTCTCTTTCGTCGAAAAATATGGTTCGAAGATCGATTCAAGATTCTCTGATGGAATACCGCATCCCGTGTCGCTTACCTCAAAATTTACGAACTGCTTTTCCACAGACGGCGAAATGCGCACCGAAAGTTTGCCACCGGTCGTCTCCATCGCCTGGAGCGCGTTGATAAAAAGGTTGTTAAAGACCGAACGCAGGAATCCGGGATCGCCGACGATCCGCGGTACATCCTCGTGCTCAAGGACGGAGACGATCACACCCTTTTCTTCGGCCTGGCCTTCGATGATCCTGAGCGAATCTTCGATAACGGCCCGTGCTTCGATCGGCCGCAGATCAGCGGTCGCGGGCCTCGAGTAGTTCAAAAAGTCGGTGATCTGTCGATTGATCCGCGCAACCTCTTCCTTTAGCTGAAGCGTCAGCTTGTCGAATTTTGCTTTCTTCTCATCTTCGGCCGGTGCGAACTTGCTTCGAAGGTGATCGAGCGTGAGGTTTATGTAGTTCAGCGGATTGCGGATCTCGTGAGCGATCGCCGAGCCGAGCCGGCCGACAACGGCACTCTTTTCCGCCTGCTGCAGCTTTGCTTCGAGCTCGGTCTTTTTCTCGAGTTCGGCCGTCATCTCGTTAAAATTCGAAGCGAGCCGCCCAAGCTCGTCCGTCCGCGTTTCGTTCACTCGAATACTCAGATTTCCATCAGCGATCTCGCGTGCCGCCCTGGAAAGATCGGCGATCGGGCGCGTGAATCTGAATACAAGCAGGATCGTGATGAGCGACGAGATCAGCAGGATGCCGAGCGTGTAAAGCAGCGGTTGTGCGGCGCGTTCGGCGGCGGCTGTTTTGTCGTTAAAGAGCAGGACCATTACGTACCAACGGCCCTTGCTCGTTTCGATCGGCATGGCGTGTGCTTCGCCGTCGTGTTCTTCGCTCGCGGTTGACGGCCGATTCGGGAAATTGAGCACATCGCTGCCCAGGCGTTTATCTTCGAGCAGAGGCGGCAAGGCCTTAAGATCGCTTAAGTTCTTGTAGATTATCTCGCCGTTCGGCCCTGACTTGGGCAGGTTTTCCGGCGCGAGGCAGTCGAAGATACGCCATTCGTTATCGATCACGATGATGTCCTGAATTCGGAGCTTTGATTCATCATCGAGCAAGGTCTGGCCGGGAAGGTTGACGAGGTCGCGAATGCGGTCCGGGCTCGTCACGCTGCTAATGCCAACGGCGAGGCCGGCAACTATTGCCCTTTCCTGCTTTTCACGCAATGCATAGTTCTCCTGCTGCGTCTTCAGATTAAGAAAATACTGGAAGCCTAACGTGGCGATCAGAAGGAGCGCGAGGATCACCACAAGACGACCGCGAAATGTGCTTAGAAAGGGCATATCGAAGCTAACCTGACAGGCTTTCTTATAGCTGTTATCAAAAGTACTTGCAAAGGAGAGACTGTGAATGTTAAGCTGATGCTTAGTTTGTACGCAAACTCGGGCCGCCGTAAGACGCGTTTGGCCGGCTCTTCCGAAAACACAAAACATTTCACTTTTTCTTACCGTATTCAAGGCATTGAGGTTTATGTCCCTACGAAAAGTTGCTCTTCGGTCGCTCGTTGGTTGTCTTGCGGCCCTGGTTTTGTTGTCCGTTGCTGCGATCGCTCAAAAGAAGCCAAAGGCATCTTCGAAGGCCAAGACCAGTACGGCGAAGCCTTCGCGATCGGCGAAAAAGGACACAAAGTCCTCGTCGAAACAAAAGGCGACTGCAAAAAAGGACGACAAAAAGAGCAAGAAAGACAAAGCAACGGCCAAGCGTGATCGGGACAATGACAAAGCCTCCGCGAAAAAGGGTTCAAAGGCCGACCGACGCCGCGAAACAGCCGAACGCCGCCGCAAAGAAGCGGAGCGTCGGGCCGCTGAGCTTGCAGAACGCCGCCGCAGAGAAGCTGCCGCTCGTGAAGCTCGGGAGCGGAAGCTGGCTTTCGAACGTGGGCTTCGTACCGAGACCGTAGAAAATATCGCAAAGGACAACACCGAGGGCGAGGATCTCAACGTTCGCCGCATTGCCGTTGAAGCTCTTGGCGGACACGCCGGTTCGGTCGTCGTGATGGAAGCACAGACGGGCAAGGTCCTTACGGTCGTCAATCAGGATTGGGCCGTCAGATCGAGCATCAGGCCCTGCTCAACGATCAAGCTGGTTACCGGCGTCGCCGGCGTCAATGAAGGCATAATTGATAAGACCGACGGTTCTATCGAGAATGTTACGACTCGCCGCCAGCTCGATGATGCGGTCGCATATTCGGATAACGGCTATTTTCAGCGTGTCGGCAAGATCCTCGGCAACGAGAAAATGATGGAGTACGCACGCGATCTGGGCCTCGGGCAGCCGACCGGGATAAACCTCGAAGGCGAAACTGCCGGCCGACTCGCGATCGGCAACAATAACGCCCGCATCTATTCGCACGGAGATGATTTTGAGGTAAGCACGATCCAGCTCGCGGTCATGGCCGCGGCGATCACGAACGGCGGACATCGCGTTTTGCCCCGCATTCCTCGCACCTCAGTTGAAAAGACAAGATTCCAGGGCTTTTACAAGGCGAATGTCGATCTGCCGCAGACGAACGTCAGGCGTGTGATCCCGGGTATGATGGGCGCCGCTGAATACGGCACCGCACGCCGCGGAATGGATCAGGACCTTGGCGTTGCCGGTAAGACGGGATCGTGCATCGACAAAGGCTCGTGGGTAGGCCTGTTTGCCTCGGTCGCACCCGTCGAACAGCCAAAATACGCTATCGCCGTGATCACACGGGGCCAAAGCGAACGCGGTCGTTACGCGGCCGGGATCGCCGCTCAGATATATCACGCCCTTGCGGGAACGATCACACGTACGGACCGAAATCTCGCGCAGACAGAGTTTCATATACTGCCCAAGAACGTGGCCGCCGCGAAGAAGGTCGTTGTCAACGACGATGATTCTGATGACAGCGACAGCATCACCGACGGGGCCGACTCGATGCAGGTCATGCCGGACGGCCGCAAGGTCATCATTGTCGGCGGCGCCGAGCGCGAGTCAGCAAGGCCCGAAAAGCTCGTAAAACGCACAGGCGACTCGAAGCCGCTCTTCGCCCCGGTGATAATCACGCCGGAAGAGGCCGCAAAGCAGAAGCGTGAACGGCTCGCAAATCCGCAGTAACGGCAACTCAAAGTTGATTTGGAGAATATCGGGCCATTTCGGCTAGGAATGGCCTATTTTCGTTAGATTTTTGCTGCTTCCGCACGTCTCGGCCGGTGCCTGTGTATAGCCTTTTGGCTTGACAGGCGGGCGTTCCGTGCGTGATTATTTAATCTTCATTTAACCGCACGTAAAAGGCTTTTCTGGACACGCAATGGCTTTTGTGTATTTTGTGAAGTTTAGCAACTCGCGGTGGCATACGAACATCTGATATCACGCTAAGGCAGGTGTCCGAGAATCGGACATCGGAATAGCAAATAACGCTACACGCTCGCCGGGCGGCAACGCGGCGGAGGATTTAAGGGATGAAGA
Source organism: Acidobacteriota bacterium (assembly GCA_019639195.1). GTDB lineage: Bacteria > Acidobacteriota > Blastocatellia > Pyrinomonadales > Pyrinomonadaceae > OLB17. Next base: position 1,204,251 of record JAHBSI010000001.1, read on the forward strand.
CGATTTTTCGATACAGTGTCTTGAGCGCGGTTCTCGCGTTCATTCTTACGGCCGGAGGTATTTCGGCACTTGCACAGGACGCGTGCGCGGACACGGCAGCTCGCGAAGCCTTGGAAAAGACGATACGGGAGAACTCGACCGTTGCGACCAAGGAAGGCCGCAAGACGACGGCAGATGCCGGTAAGCAATACCTTGAGAAGTATGGTTCATGCAAGGACGAGGCCGGTAATTTGATCGGTGCTGACTTTGTCGAATGGCTCAAGGCAAAGATACCTGTCTATGAGAGGATCTATCAGAAAATGGTCAAAGAAGAGCGTGAGGCAGCCCTCAGAAAGCAGTTCTTTGACGGCATTGATGCGAAAAATTGGAATCAGGTCTATGCAAGCGGCAAGGAACTTCTTGCAAGCGATCCCGAAAAATATCGTCCGGCTGAGATCGTCCTTGGCTCGATCGGTCTCGATGAGACGCAAAAGAGCCCTCGCGTAACGACCTGGAACGACGATACGCTTAAGTATGCCAAGCAGTCGATCGCTGACCTTCAGGCAGGCAAGAAATTCGAGCCGCTTGGTTTCGGACGCTATGCGTACAAGGACAATGACGACGCGATCGGCTGGCTCAACTACACGATCGGCTACATTCTTTCGTTCGACAAGAACGAAAAGAAGGCCGGAGTTGAGTACTTGTACAAGGCCACACAGGCGAAGTCGACCACGGCCACGATCCCGGATGTCTATCGTTCGATCGGTTCGTATTACATCGACGAGATGAATAAGCGGATCGAGGAGCTTCAGGCTCTTGTGAAGGCTCAGGATCCGAATGCTCCCGATGATGTAAAGGCCGCAAAGGTGGCCGAGATCAAGGCTAAGCAGGGGATGGTCAACGGCACTGCCGAACGGGCTCTCAACGCTTTTGCACGTGCCATTGATCTCGCGAACAAGGATACGAAGAACGCAGCTTACGCAAAGGCCATCACTGAAACTGCGAAACAGATCTACGGTATCCGTTTCGGCAAACCTGACGGTTTCGATGCGTATATCGCAACGGCAAATACTGCAGCTCTCGCCGATCCTTCGACGGCCATCCAGCCGGTGATCGACCCTGAGACAAGTGCGGAAGCACCGGCCGCAGCCCCGAAACCGGGAACGGCCGCCAAGGCAGGTTCAGAAGCGGCAAAGCCGAAAGGCACCCGCCAATAGGCTGATATCCTTATATCCTCGTGATCTGGAGCCGGATGCCTCGTCAATCGAGCGTCCGGCTTCCTTTTTTGTTAAACTTTTTCTCTATGTCGACGAATCTTAGCGACCTCGAAAAGGTCATTGGACACAGCTTTCGCGACATTAAGCTTCTCGAACGTGCGATCACGCACCGTTCGTGGGTATTTGAAAACCTTCCCGACGCGGACGAGAACATTGCCCGCGAAGCCGAGAACGAGGTGCTCGAATTCCTTGGTGATTCGGTCGTGGACCTTGCGGTCGCCGAGAGCCTTTTGGCGCTTCATCCGAAGCTCGATGAGGGAGACCTGACGCTGATGAAGCATCACCTGGTCTCGACCGCGACCCTGGCGAACGCCGGCGATTCGATCGAGATCGGCAAGTATTTGCGTGTCGGCCGCGGTGAAGAAAAGACGGGCGGCAGGAAGAAGCGTGCCCTATTGGCAAACACCGTCGAGGCCGTTATCGGAGCAATTTTTCTTGACAGCGGATATATTGCGGCCCGCGGCGCCGTAAAACGTCTGATGGGCAGCGAAATAAAGGACGCGACGCCCGAACGTTCGTTGGATTATAAATCGCTGCTGCAGGAAAAACTTCAGGCCGCGAAGCTCAGTGCTCCGGCGTACAACCTTCTGCGTGCGGACGGGCCGCCCCACGATCGGACGTTCTTTGTCGAGGCGGTTTGGGAAGGCGGCAGTTCCCGCGGTGAAGGCCAATCGATAAAGGCCGCCGAGATGATGGCCGCCCGTGCGGCTCTTGATACGCTGGCGGCCGCATAGCAAGATCAGTACCTTTTTGTTGGCGTTTTTTATGAGTGAAGAGAAAGAGATAGCTGCAACCGAGGCTGAGGCCAAAGAGAGTAGCGAGAAAAAGCCTTCGGGGCCGCCGAAATCCACATTTCGAGAATATTTCGAGTCGCTTGTCATCACCCTGATAATGGCTTTGTTCGGGATGACGTTCATCGTTCAGGCCGTTACCGTGCCGACCGGCTCGATGCAGAATACGATCCTTGTCGGTGACTATTTGCTGGTGAATAAATTCATCTTCACGCCGGGAGGCCACGAATTGCCGTTCCTGCCGCAGCGTGAGATCCGACGCGGCGACATCATCGTTTTCAAGTATCCGGGCAATCGGGTGAACCCTCGCCGCGACAGCAGCCGAACTCCGCCGCTTGAGGCATACAAGCTCAATTACGTGAAACGTGTCATCGGGCTTCCGGGTGAGACGGTCGAGTTCCGCGACAACCACGTCTATATAAACGGCGAACTCCTTCCTGAGCACCGTATTATCGGTGATGCTCCCGGTAGAGAGGCTGCCCTCGATACTCACGAATTTGAGGAACGCAAACCCGAAGACAAGTGGGACGTCTATTACAGCAAGGAGACGATGGACGAGATCCAGGCCTGGGGACACCTCGCACCCGAACGCGTAGCTCAGTATGAGTTTGCGACAAAAGGCAAGACGATGGTCGTACCCCCGAACAGCTTCTTCTGTATGGGCGACAGCCGGGATGACAGCGAAGACAGCCGCTTCTGGGGCTTTGTCCCGCGAGAGCTGATCATCGGCCGTGCGATGTTCGTATATTGGTCCTGTGACCGTCAGGCATCGAACGGCAGTATGCTGGGCTGCATCACGAGTCCGCGTTTGAGCCGTATCGGGAAGCTGATCCGGTAACTTTTTCGCGATGCATATCAAATTCGGCAATGCGGTTCAGAAGGCGCTTGACGCAAAAGGTCCGATAGTTGCGCTCGAATCTACAGTTATCTCGCACGGACTGCCGTTTCCCCAAAACCTTGAAACTGCGGCGGCTGTCGAAGAGATCGTCGATTCCGTTGGAGCCACGCCAGCGACGATCGCAGTTCTCGACGGAATGGTCTGCTGCGGTGTATCTCGCGACGAACTCTATCGCCTCGCTACCGAGGACGGCATTAGAAAGATCTCCCGCCGCGATATCGCTGTTTCTGTAGCTAAACGTCAGACAGCGGCAACGACCGTCGCGACGACCACGCTGATCGCTCACGCGGCCGGCATCGAGGTTTTCGCAACGGGCGGCATCGGCGGCGTTCATCGCGGATATGCCGCGGACGTTTCGGCGGACCTGCCGGAACTTGCCAATACGCCCATAACTGTCGTTTGTTCGGGACCGAAGATCATTCTCGATGTTGCAGCGACGCGCGAATGGTTGGAAACTCACGGAATAACCGTTCTCGGCTGGAAATGCGATGAAATGCCGGGTTTTTATTCGCGGACGAGCGGCCTTGGCGTCGATGAACGCGTAGATTCGGCCGAGGAAGCGGCGGCGATCATCCGAAGCCGCAACAAGCTTGGGCTCAGCGGTGCGGTTCTTGTAACGGCACCGGTCCCTGCTGAGTTTGAGATAGAGCTCGCCGAGGTCGAAAGCCTGATCGCAGAAGCCTTGCGTGAGGCCGACCGCCAGAATGTGAAAGGGAAAGAAACGACGCCGTTCCTTCTATCCGCACTTGTTGAACAAAGCGGCGGCCGCACACTCGCCGCCAACATCGCCCTTCTCAAGAACAACGCACGGGTCGCCGCCGAGATCGCTGTTGCTCTAAAGGCGGACTAATCCGAGCTTGCCGTTCCCATCTTTTCGGTAAGGCGGTCGAGCCGCACTTTTGCTTCTGCAGCTTCGGCCGACCTCGGGAAACTCTGAACTATCTCCATCCAGGCCGATCCGTCGTAATGATACGCTCGGGCCTTTGCATCGAAGAGGAAAATTATTCCTTCCTTTCGATACCTGTCGAGCATATTGAAGTTTAAGAAGTAGCTGTGGAGCGGAGCACCGGAAGCAGCCATTTCGTCGCGTTTTAGACGGGAGTTCGCATCTTTTGTGAGCTTCAAGGCAGCTTCTTCGATAATGTCGCCGTAGAGGAGCAGGATGCCGGGCCGCAGGCCGGACTTCGGATAAAGGGCGAGAAACTGCCGGGCGATCTCGATCTTCTCAAAACCTGATGACGCGGCAACCAGCTTTGCAAGACGTGTTTCATCGTCTTTATGAAAGCTGCCGAAAACAGCATCCGCCTGCACCCAGCCGTAGTTCGAGGGCGGTGCGATCACCTTGTAGAACGTAACGCCGTCCGATTGTTTGACGTCCTGGATGCGAACGGTGCGGCCTCGCTGCATTCTGTGAACGGGTTCTGCAAAAAGGCTCGGCGTGATGCGAAGCACCGAAAGCCTTTCGTCAACGACGACGGCTGTTTTTCCGATCTCAGAGGCACGCGGTGCCGTTGCCTTGGCGCTCGACGTTCGTTGCTTTTGGGCGTAAGCAGGAACAAAAAGGAATAGTAGGAGAAGCGTGAGAGTGGTGGTTTTCCTCATTTGAAATTTCTATTTTTTCTTAAGTTTTTCTTTTGCGGCGAGCATCCTTGCCGCTGTGCCAGCGTGATGAAAATGACAGATCGCGATGGCAAGGGCGTCCGCCGCATCGTGAGGCTTGGGTACCGCATCGAGCCCGAGCAGCACGCGTACCATTTCGCCGACCTGTGCTTTCTCGGCATTGCCATAACCGACGACGGTCGATTTTACGAGCCTCGGAGCATATTCGGCGACCTCAAGCCCGTATTGCTCGGCTAGAAGCAGCGTAGTGCCGCGAACCTGGCCAAGTTTGACCGCGACCGCTACATTCACCGCATAGAATGTGTCTTCGACCGCCAGAACGTCGGGAGAAAAACGTCCGACGACATCCGCGACGCCGTTGTAAATGTTCAAGAGCCGACGCGAAAACGCCTGCTTTCGGTCCGAACGGACCGTTCCGAATTCAACGAGAGTGTAGCGGGAGCCGGCACCATCGACGACGCCCCAACCTAGCGTTTCGCTGCCGGGATCAATTCCTAAAACACGCATTTGAGGCAGATGATATCGGAACAGAGTTTAACAAAAAGTTACGATGTTCGCGAAAATGCTCTGCAGCGGCGACGGGCCGCTGTCCTTCGGGCTTTTGCGAATATCCGCCGTTATTCTTATCATCGAAAGCGAGATGCAGAATCATTTGGCCGACGCGGCCGCACAAAATTCCCCCTTCGAAAGGCCGTTTTCGAGCATCGGCGTGCTGCTTGCAGGAGCGATCGATTACGCCGGATTGTTCCCGCCGTCGGCCGTTTCGATGCAGGATGCCGTTGAGAACTACGCTGCATACAGACGCGGCGAATATTCCTGGATGCTTGGCCGTTTTGTCGTCACGGCAAGCCGTTTGAACGAATTTGCCGCCGAGGCAGCGAAGGTCTTTAAGAAAGGCGATGAACCCTGGCGAATCGCGGTCGTTGCGGGCGAGGATATCGAACTTTCGACGTACGCACTCATCGAGTTCAACTCGGTTGAGAACGGACGCTTTGCCGCCGATGTGATGGAGATAAAGACGTCCTCGGTCGAAGATATTGAGAACGCCTATCGCATCGTACCGAAGACGATCACGGCATACTACGAACTGCCGCTCGATGAGAGCCTTCCGGAGCATATTGCAACGCTTGCGCTTCGCGGCCAGCGTGCAAAGATCCGCACGGGCGGCATTACGCCCGAGGCGTTTCCGAACGCCCACGCGATCGTGCGGTTCGTGCGTGCGTGTTCGGCCGCGAACCTGCCTTTTAAGGCGACAGCCGGCCTGCATCATCCGCTGAGATGCATGCGTCCGCTGACCTACGAGCCGAACGCCGTCAAGGGCAAAATGCATGGTTTCCTGAATCTTTTTCTGATGACGGCCTTTGCACGCGACGGACGCCGCAACGATCTGCTCGACGAACTGATGGCGACCGAGGACGCGGGCGAATTTCGCTTTGACGAGACGGGCGTTCGCTGGCGGAATGACCATGTCCTGACGCTCTTTCAGCTCGAACGCGCGCGATACAGCGGCATACAGTCTTTCGGTTCGTGTTCGTTCCTCGAACCGATCGCGGACCTAAGAGACCTTGGAATTTTATGATCAACGAAACTCACGACGCGAACCTGAAGAGCTGGGTCGAATCAGCCAACGACCCGAATACGGATTTTCCCATACAGAATCTGCCGTTTTGCCGCGCGATAGACGAATCCGGCAGCGAAGGCCCGTTCGTTGGCGTTGTGATCGGCGATAAGATCCTCGAGTTGACCGATGAGAATTGTGCCGCCATCGATGTCGTGTATCCGTTTGGAGACAGCGATGATGCCGTCATTCGCGATTGTTCTTCCAAGACACTCTCTGATCTTCGCCGAACGCTCTCAAACGCGCTAAGGGCGGAGAATGAAGGCACATTCCGCGAGATCCTTGCCTTCGACCTCCACGACCGAGCAGAGTGCCAGATACTTCACCCTTTCCTGATCGGTGACTACACCGATTTTTACTGCTCGATCTATCACGCGACGAATGTCGGCTCGATGTTTCGGCCCGATAATCCGCTGATGCCGAATTACAAATACATTCCGATCGGCTATCACGGGCGTGCCTCAAGCATTGTTTTGAGCGGCGAGGATGTAAAACGTCCGCACGGGCAGAACCGCAGCGATGCAGAAAAGCCGCCGATATTCGTGCCGTCCCGAAACCTCGATTACGAGATGGAGCTCGGCTTCTTCGTCGGGCAGGGGAACGAACTCGGACAGCCGATCCCGATCTCCGCGGCCGAAGCGCATATTTTCGGCGTTTGCCTTGTCAACGATTGGTCGGCACGCGACATACAGGGTTGGGAATACCAGCCTTTGGGGCCTTTCCTGGCGAAGAATTTCGCGACGACGATCTCGCCCTTTGTCGTGACGATGGAGGCACTTGCGCCGTTTAGAACGAACGCCTTTGAACGCGCCGCCGCCGATCCGCAGCCGCTCGATTATCTTGCGGACGAGAACAATAAAAAATTCGGCGGACTCGACATCAACCTCGAGGTCTATATCCAGACCGAAAAGATGCGGGACGCGAACATCGACCCATTTTGCCTGAGCCGCTCGAACACGAAGGATCTTTATTGGACTATCGGCCAGATGCTAACGCATCACGCATCGAACGGCTGCAACCTGCAGGCCGGCGATCTTCTCGCTACGGGAACTGTCAGCGGGAAAGAGAAGTCCGAACGCGGCTGTCTTTTGGAACTAACATGGCGTGGGAAGGATCCGATCGACCTGCCAAGCGGTGAACAGCGACGCTTTCTCGAAGATGGCGACGAGATCATTATGAAGGGTTTTTGCGAACGCGAAGGCTTCCGCCGCATTGGGCTTGGCGAATGCCGCGGGCGCATAACTCCTGCTGACTAGAAATCTTTGGAAATAAACTTTTAGGTGGTAGATAAAGCATGTTCAAGAAAGCATTAGCGGTCACTTTGGTCGCGGTTCTTTGGGTCGCGGCGTACGCGGCCGTACCGATGACGACGGATTCGGCTCACTCGAACGTGAGCTTCAGCCTACCGATACTCGGCGGCCTGTCGAAAGTTACGGGCAAATTCGGCCAGTTTTCGGCCGATATCAATTTTGACGAGAAAGACATCACGAAGTCGTCGGTCGTTGCAAAGATCAAGACCGACAGCATCAGCACGGGCATCGGCGCACGCGACAACCACTTGAAGACGGCCGATTTCTTTAACGCAGAGAAGTATCCCGAGATCACGTTCACGAGCAAAAAGGTCGAGAAAAAAGGCGGAAAGCTTATCCTGACGGGTGATTTCTCGATGCACGGCGTGACCAAAGAGATCTCGTTCCCGTTCACGGTCCACGGCAACTGCGCCGACAAGAAGGCCGCGGCCGCTGCACCGCCGTGCGGCTTCAAGGCGAGTCTGCAGCTGAACCGAAAGGATTACGGCATCGCGTACGAACGAAAGGATAATCCTGATTTTATGGGCGACGTCGTCAACGTCGAGCTCGACATCCTGACGCGTACACCGCCGCCGGCAAAGCCGCAATAGAACGGCAGCGTGGACATTGACGCATTCATCTTGATCGGCGGGCGGTCTTCCCGATTTGGTTCGGACAAGGCCCTCGCCGATCTTGGCTCGGTCACGCTGGCCGAGAATGCGGCCCGTCTGGCGGCCAAAATTCCGGGATGTGCGAATATTACATTTGTGGCGGCAAATGAAACACAGTTTGCGGGCTCAGAAATGCCCCAAAACGTCGTCGGAGACAAAAATCCGGGCTGGGGGTCGTGGAGCGGCATTCAAACGGCTCTAGCGGCCTCTAAACGCGAAATGACGTTCATCCTCGCCTGCGACCTGCCTCTTTTGAGCGAAGAGCTGCTCGAAAAGCTCGTAAAAGCGGCTTCCGAGCCGGATGTCATCGCCGCAGTGCCGCTCCAACCGGACGGCCGCCTTCAGCCGCTCTGCGGCCTCTATCGCACAAAGCCCGTTCTTGCGGCGGTTGAGGCAAGGATCGCGTCCGGTGAACGCCTTCCGTCGCTGATCTCATTCGTCCGCGATCTGGGTGCGGCGATCGTCGAACTCCCCGAAAATAGCACTCAGGACGAATTTCTGAACGTGAATACACGCGAAGACCTCGAAAAAGCCCGACGCCTGCGTTCGTAATTCCCCTCGGGCAGGATGTAAGATAAACCTAAGGTGATCGAGGACTTTTTCGACAAATTTCACGAGGAATGCGGCATCTTTGGCGTTTTTGGCCATGAAGAGGCGGCGACCTTGACGCAGCTCGGGCTTTTTGCCCTGCAGCATCGGGGGCAGGAAGCCTGCGGCATCGTCTCGACCGACGGAGCCGATTTTTTCGAGCATCGTGCGAACGGCCTCGTCGCAGACGTGCTTAATCCGCACGCCCTCGAAAAGCTCCACGGAAATGCCGCCATCGGCCATACGCGTTATTCCACCGCCGGCAAGAACACGATCAAGGAAGTGCAGCCATTCTCGGTCACATGCCAGCACGGCAAGATCGCCGTCTGCCACAACGGGAACTTGCCTTTTGCGGACGCACGCCGCAGGGAACTTGAACGCGAAGGTGCGATCTTCTCGTCGACATCCGATACGGAAACTATCCTGCACGGCATCGCCCGTGCTTCGGGAGCGACCGCTCTTGACGCGATCCGAGAGGTCATACGGGAGACCGAAGGTGCCTTTTCGCTTTTGTTTTTAACGCCGGAAGCAATGATCGCCGTTCGGGACCCTCGGGGTTTTCGCCCGCTTGTGCTTGGCAAATATCAGGATGCCTGGTGCGTTGCCTCCGAAACATGTGCATTCGACCTCATCGACGCCGAATACAAACGCGAGATCGCACCCGGCGAGATGCTCGTCGTAACAAAGGACGGCGTTGATTCGAGTTTTCCGTTCGAAGAGAAGAAGCACGCGGTCTGCACCTTCGAACACGTATATTTTTCGCGGCCGGATTCGATCATCTTCGGAAAGTCGGTCAACGAATCACGGCACAAAATGGGCAAGCAGCTCGCCGTCGAACACGCGGTCGAGGCGGATATCGTCGTTCCGGTGCCGGATTCGGGCGTGGCGGCCGCTATCGGATATTCGGCACAGTCCGGGATCAATTATCGGCAGGCGATAATCCGAAATCACTACGTCGGGCGGACGTTCATCGAGCCTTCGCAATCGATACGCTCATTCGGCGTGCGTCTGAAACTGAACCCGATAAAGGACCTTATCCAAGGCCGTCGCGTCGTTCTTGTCGATGATTCGATCGTGCGCGGAACGACCTCGAAGAAGATCGTGCAGATGGTTCGAGATGCCGGTGCAAGCGAGGTGCATATGCGTATCTCGTGTCCGCCGACCGCACACTCATGCTATTACGGTGTTGATACGCCGCACCGCAAAGACCTGATCGCGTCGCGTATGAGCATAGAGGAAACTTGCGAATATATCGGCGCCGACACGCTCGGCTATCTCTCGCTCGAGGGAATGCTGAAAGCCGTCGGCATCGGCGAAGCGGATTCCTGCACCGCCTGCTGGACAGGCAAATACCCAACACTCATCGCAAACGGCCAGACGGCTTGAAAAAAAGCAGCATTCCGAAAGAATTGGCTACAGCCTGATCGTGTCGGCTGTTTTTAATTCACGCGCATTGTTGTCGTGATGTCGGAGCTTCGCATATCGATCGACGGCGTCCTACGGCAACGGAAGTCTTCCTTTTTTCATCAAAATTTCGTACACTTTCAGTCCCGGATGCGAATGAAGTGTCCGCGTTCTGCTCAATTGGGGGCGACAGGCTTCGACAGGGGCTTGTATAGATCTTTGAATGCACGTCGGGCTTGAATGGTTAGCTCGTTAAAACAACTGTTCAAACACAAATGCTAATCAAGAATTAGCTCTTGCTGCCTAATTAAGTTTAGCTACAGCAATGTCTTACGGGAAGTTTGCTTGATGCGACCCGATAAGGCATAACTCAGTTCAAGCTAGGGCACGTCCACCGCCTGCGGACGTGTCTGAAACGTTAGTCAGGCTGGTCTTTGGCAAGGTTCGTCCGCTTGCTTACTTGCCGAAGACGAGACACGAGCAAACGGACTAAACGTGTAGATTTCACTGGTCGCAACCTTTGGATGCGGGTTCGATTCCCGCCGCCTCCACCAATCAAATTCCTAAGAAACCACTATCTTTTGCTGCGCGGCACCTTCGCGTCGGTCAGGATCACGAAGTCGCCGGCCTTTTCGAACTTCGACTTGTCGAAATTCTGAAAATCGTCCTCGTAACGCATCGTTACGACGATAACCTTTGCTTTCGGGCGATAACGCAAAAGGTGCTCGACGGTGCCGAGGCGATTCTCGCTGTGGAAAGCGCCGTTCAACTGGACGATCAGCGAATTCTTGTTCTGCTTCAGATATTTCGCCATCGAATCGGCCATCGTGGCGTCCCACAGCGACTGCGACGAGAGGATATTGTCGATCCCCATCGAGGCCTCGCCGCTTCCGCCCATTAGTGCCTTGAATTTTTTGGAATAGGCTTCTGACGCTTCGGCATAAGGCAGCGGCGCTAACCACGCCTTTGCTTCTTTTGAGAGCGGACCGAGCGAATTTCGCCCGTTTCGCGAGACCATATTCACATAACGCCGCGGTGCATTCGCCGCAATGACGTCGAGCTTGTTCGTTTTTGCGAATTCGACGAGCGGCCGATAGTCCGTCTTGTAGTTGCCCCAGGGGCGGCTGTCGTCAAGGAATTTCTTCTCCGTGATAAGGCCCTGCAGGTATTCGTTCACGACGATCTGCTCATCGCGTTCGAACATTTCGAGCGACAAAGCGACCTTGCGTTCCTTGCCGTATCTCTCGAAGACCCGGCGAAAGATCTCGTTCTCGAGATAATGCCCGACCGCATCGTCGTGCTGTTCGCCGAGGAAAACGACATCGACCGCACCGGCCGCCTCGATTATCTTTTCGAGGCTCGACGGCGTTCCGTCCGCGTCAAAAACGCGGTAGTTCGCGTCGGTTATTCCAGTTTGTGAAAAGGCAAGCGTTGCTAAAAAAAGCGTCGCTGCGAGAGCAAGTATCGGTTTTCTCATTTTGATCTTCTAAAAAAGCGTTCTAGTGGTCGGGTAATGTCCGGTGCTGAGCCTGTTCATCGGCTTCCTTTCTTTCCTGCAAATGACGTGTCGTTTCGTCCGTCACGCTGAATGGCGTCGCGGCAAATCGAGTCGTGTTCGCAGGGCCGAGGTATTCGGGGTCATTGTTCGGAAGTTCGGCTGTCGAGCGAGGCTGGCTTTGCGGCTCGATCTCTTCCGTTGGCTTTGCGGCACCGCCGAAGAGCTTCGAAACATAGAGTCCATTGGCGATCAAAGCGACCCCTACGAGCAGCGGGATCACACCGACGACCCACAGTCGTTTGATGATCTCGGCCTCCGGGCCCGGAGCGCCGCCGCCAAGGATCACGCCCTGCATAAAAATATAGAGAAAGATCATCAGCCCGAGGCCGACGCTCGCGGTGATCGTCCCTGCTTTTATCTCATTGCGGCGTTTTGAGTCCGGTGTAATGCCTTTGAGACGGTCAAGCTCCGCCTTGCGTTTGACGGCCTGTTCGCTCGACATCAGCATATCGGCGACCCAGGTGTTCTTCCACGCAAATCCCTCGTCGCGTTCGGGCGTGGCGAGAGCTTGTTTCACGGCGCCGAGATTCGCTCCGCAGGCTTTGCAAAACCTCAGGCCGTCATCCTGTGTCGATCCGCATTTCGGGCAGAACATAGCCATATTATTGCACCAAAAAGTGAATTTACGAATATCGTCGGGTGTTTGTTCGCTCCGTTTGTCGCGGGCTCGCTTCGCGCCAAACGTGCGCTTTACGCTATATTCTTTCTTTTGCGTGAAATGAACGATCAGGCGATTGGCATCTTTGATTCCGGGGTCGGCGGCCTAACGGTTTACCGTGCGTTGCACGAGCGTCTGCCGAACGAGCGTTTTGTTTATCTCGGCGACACTGCCCGAGTGCCATACGGTACGAAATCGCTCGCAACGGTCGAGCGTTATGCGCTCGAAAATTCAACATTCCTGGCGTCTTTGGGCATCAAGCTGTTGGTCGTTGCGTGCAACACGGCGTCGGCGCTCGCTTTGCCCGCGATCCGTGAAAAGGTTGGCATCGAGGTCGTCGGAGTTATCGGTCCGGGCGGGCGAAAGGCCGTCGAGATCGTACGCGAATTCGGACACGATGCACGCATCGGCGTTATTGCGACCGAAGCGACCGTTGCGAGCAATGCTTATATCGACGCGATCCGGCGTGCGTCGGTCGAACCAAAGGTCTTGCAGGCCGCATGCCCGCTCTTTGTTCCGCTCGCCGAAGAGAATTGGATCGATCAGCCCGAAACTGCGAGCATTGCCGAGAAGTATCTCGCCGAGGTCAAGGAATTCGCACCGCAGGCATTGGTGCTCGGATGCACGCATTATCCGATCCTGCGCAGCGTGATTCAGCGCACTGTCGGGCCGAATGTTAAACTAATTGATTCGGGCGAAGCGACTGCCGATGAGGTCGCGATAATACTCGCGAAGAACGGTATTGCGAGTGCGGCCGTGCCGGAAAAGGCCCGCGAGCTTTGCGATGACCTCGATCATTTTTATGTGACTGACGCCGCAGAAAGATTCTCGCGCGTTGCCGAAAGATTTTTGGGGGCTAGGCCGCAGCGGCTCGAAGCTATCGAAGTTTACGGCGTTGATGAACTTGGGCAGAAACCCAAAGTGTAGTTCCGCCAGAAAGGTTTTTATGAGTTTTACAAGACAAGACGGACGCAGTTTCGATGAGCTGCGTTCGGTCCGGATCACACCTAACATTTCTCCGTATGCGGAAGGCTCTGCGTTGATCGAGGCCGGCCGCACGAAGGTCATCTGCACTGCGTCGGTCGAAGACCGCGTGCCGCCGTTCTTGCGTAACAAGGGCACCGGCTGGGTCACTGCCGAATATGCGATGCTGCCGCGTGCGACAAATACGCGAACGCAGCGTGAAACTCTGCGTCCGACGGGCCGCACACAGGAAATTCAACGTCTTATCGGCCGTTCGCTTCGTGCGGTCGTCGATATGAAACTGCTCGGCGAACGCCAGATCTTCCTCGATTGCGATGTCATTCAAGCTGACGGCGGGACACGCTGTGCGTCGATCACGGGAGCTTATGTCGCTCTTGCTCTCGCCTGCAGAAAGCTTGTGCAGACAGGCGTTGTCCGCACGAATCCGATCTTGAGCGAGGTCGCGGCAGTAAGCGTCGGCGTCTGCGAAGAGACGACGATACTTGACCTCGCATACACGGAAGATTCGTCCGCCGAGGTCGATATGAATATCGTCTGCACGGGCGAAGGAAAATTCATCGAGATTCAAGGCACCGCCGAACGCGAGCCTTTTTCACGCGAACAGATGAACGAGATGCTCGCTCTGGCAGAAAAGGGCATCAAGGAGCTTTTTGAGCAGCAGCGAAAGGCACTTGCCGGATAATTTATGACCACAAAGATATTCGAAGGAAAATCCGCGATCGTTACGGGCGGCACACGCGGCATCGGCCGCGAGATCGTCCGCGAACTCGCAAAGGGCGGCGCAAATGTCGCGTTCAACTATTCAAAGAGTGCGGCCGAGGCCGACGCTCTCAAGGCCGAGCTTGAGGCCGCGGGAACTCGCGTTTTTGCGGCGCAATGCGACGTTGCGAATACAGAAGCTGCGGCAAATTTTGTCGCCGAGGTAAAAGAAGCGTTCGGCACGGTGGATCTCCTCGTCAATAACGCCGGCATCACGCGCGATCAGCTGATCCTTCGAATGAAGGAAGAGGATTGGGACGCCGTCATCGACACGAACCTAAAGGGCGCGTGGAATTTTTCAAAGGCGGTGCTGCGTCCGATGATGCGGAACGAGGACGGCGGCTCGATCCTGAATATCTCTTCGATCTCGGGTGTCGTCGGCATGCTCGGGCAGTCGAACTATTCCGCTTCGAAGGCCGGAATGATCGGCCTTACGAAATCCCTCGCAAAAGAGATCGCGAGCAAAAAGGTGACGGTGAATGCACTTGCCCTTGGGCTGATCGAAACCGATATGGCGAGCGAAATGAACGCCGACTATCGCGAGAAGATCCTTTCGATGATACCGCTCGGGCGTCTTGGCCGCGTCGATGAGGCGGCCCAGATCGCGTGCTTTTTGCTCTCACCCGCGGCAACCTACATCACCGGCCAGGTGATACAGGTTGACGGCGGCCTGGCGATGTAACAGCTCTAATGTCACTAGACCGTATCGACGAGGAAGTAGGCCGCGAAGAGCCGGAGCATCAACACCAACCGCAGGAGCTCGCTTTTCGGCCGGGGCCGCCAATTTACGCGATCATTATCATCGCGTTGTACAGCTGCGTTTTCCTTGCAGAATTGGTTCGAGGCATCGAGCCGGCGATCGTCGCGGCGGGTTTTGATAAGCAGGCGTATCTGCAGCACGGCGAGCATTGGCGGCTCTTTACCGGCACGGCCCTTCACGCGGGCCTGCTCCACATCGGGCTCAACAGCATTGCCTTCTACAGCTTCGCACGCCCATTCGAGGCTCTCGCAAACCGTGCACATCTTGCGATCGTTTTCCTGCTTTCGGCGGTCGGCGGCAGCATTCTGACGCTCGTCCTAAGCCCAGTCGGCATCTCGATCGGGGCTTCCGGCGGCATCGTCGGCATCATTGGCTTTCTCGCGGTCTATTCGTTCAAACGACGGCAGTTCATCGCGCCGGAATTTCGCCGGAACCTCATCATCAACATCGGCTTCATTCTGCTATACGGCCTTGTCCTAAGCGGAATGGTCGATAATTACGCTCACATCGGCGGGCTGTTGACGGGCGCGGCCTATGCGCTCCTTGCGGTGCCCGGTGATCCGTACAAAGACCCGCGTGAAGTGCTGCCTCCGATCAAGGTCGCGGGATATCTTTCGCTTGCCGCTTATGGAGCCGTGTGCGGGCTTGCGATCCTCACGATCCTCCAGATCGTCTGAACTATGCCGCGCGTCCGAGTTCACCAACACGTAAATCCGCTTGCTCCGTTCTACCGGCAGACACCGCTGCCGATCGAGATCGAGACGGTCTTTGCCGATGCCGCCCGGCCGCTCTTTTTGGATATAGGCTGTGCGCGCGGGCGTTTTCTCCTAAAGATGGCGAGTGAGATGCCGGAATACAACTATCTTGGCGTCGAGATACGCGAGCCTCTTGTCGAGGAAGCGAATCGTCTCGCCGGAGAAGCCGGCCTTACGAACCTGCACTATTCGTTCTGCAATGCGATGCTATGGCTCGATCGCCTGATCGCAAAAATCCCCGACGACGTTCTTTCGGTCGTAACGATACAGTTTCCGGATCCTTGGTTTAAGAAAAAACACGAGAAACGCCGAATGGTAAACCGTGAAATGGCCGACGCCATCGCGGCAAAGCTGATCCCCGGGGGCAAGGTCCTCATCCAGACCGACATCGAATTCCTGGCAGACGAAATGTTCGAGATCTTTCGCTCGAACCCAAACTACCGTGAGAACGCCATCGACTCAAACCCTTTCCCCGTGAAAACGGAACGTGAACTCGCTGTCGAGGGCAAAGACTTGCCCGTCTATCGCTGCGAATTCCTTCGTTTGTGATCGTGCAGGGGAACGGATAGAGAGGCGTGGTGTTTATGGATCAAGCCCAATTCGGGTGCGAACTGTCGCCCAGCGAGGATCATTGTGCAGCGGAGCGAACAACGGCATCGCGGTTGTATACACCACGCCTCCGCCGCCGGTCTCGATGGCCAGATCCAGCTGCTCAAATGCCTTATCGTTTTCGCCCAGTTGAGAATAGACCCCGGCCAAAATCCACGGACTCTTTTCCCTTGACCAGATGTGCAGATACGCCTTCAAAAACCCTGTCTTGCCGCCATCCTTCAGGGCTTTCTTCAGGGAATTGTAGTCCTCTTCGGCGTACTTCTTCATCGCATTATCGTGCTCGACTGTCCTTAGCGTTTCGATAACGTCGTTATACCGTTCTGCGGTGATGTAAATGCCGAGCAGATACCAATAGGTTCGTTTGAAGGCCCGATCGAGATCCCGGACCTCTTCCATACAAGTAACGGCGTCTTCATACCGTTGGGCGAACCAAATGGCGTAGCATTTGTCCCCGCGAACGGCCGTGGAGAGCGGTTCGAGAGCGATAGCCCGGTCATACGCCGCGTAGCTCTCATCATAGCGGCCAGCGAGCGCCAGGTATTCGGCAAGCCAATGTTGGGCGTTAGCGTTGCTCGGTTCTAGTTCCAAAGCCTTGCGAAAGTTCGCTTCGGCGCTTTTCCATTGCGGGGCCTGGCCAAGGAAAAGGTCGCTCATCCCCATTGACGCGTAGGTATCGGCCAATGTCGGATCGAGCTCAAGAGCCTTTGCCAAATAGCCGTTCACGATCTCAAACCGTTCGCGGGGTGTCCGCGGGCAATATTTGCTTCCATACGACATCTGGCCATACACGTTTGCAAGGCCAACATACGGCAACGCGAATGCAGGGTCAATATCGAGCGCCTCTTTGAAAAGCTCGACCGCCCGGTCGTAGAATCCCGTATCCGAAGCCTCTTCTCTGCGGTTCCAGTAATAATTTCCTTTCAGATATAGAAGATAGGCTTTGGGATCAGGCTGATATCGGGGCTTCGCTGCGGCCGCATTAGCCACGCGAAGGTTAAGTGCGACATCACGGGCGATCAGAGTCTGAACCTGGGTCGGATTCTTATTCGCAAGGCGGTACTGTGTGGTCCAAATTACCGTACGCTCCGCCGTATCGGTCAGAGCGAGGTTCAGGAGGATATCATCATTTACGTGTTCGAACTTACCGGTA
Source organism: Acidobacteriota bacterium (assembly GCA_019639195.1). Classification (GTDB taxonomy): domain Bacteria; phylum Acidobacteriota; class Blastocatellia; order Pyrinomonadales; family Pyrinomonadaceae; genus OLB17. Next base: position 1,221,622 of record JAHBSI010000001.1, read on the forward strand.
ACGATAGCTTTGACGCCGAGGCGCTTTGCGACCTCGTCGGTATTCGTCCCCTCACCCTTAAATTTGGCTGTGGACGAACCGCTTATTACTCGAAGCTCCGACATCTGTGACAACGCATCCGTCAGAGCCTCGGTAAAACCATCGGCAAGATACTCTTCCTCAACATTTGCATATGCGAATGGCAGAACCGCAACAGACTCAAAAGCCGGTTTCACCGTAGGAAAAAGTTGAGATGAGGCTGAATCGAGAGGATCGGGCGACAGCAGCTTGAAGCCCGCCCCGACCAGTAAAGCGACAGTGCATACGGCCGAGACGATCAAGATCTTGCGGCCGTGAAAAAAACGCCTCGGAGCCGAGACATTTTCGGCCGGCGGCATACTCGGTAGCCCGGAGACAGGAGTTTCGAGTTGTGCGGCCTCCGAACTCGCTGCGGACACCGTCGGCAGTTCAACAGGCGTTATGTCGGCGACCGTCACCTCACCGATGAACTTGTAACCCCGCCTCGGCACAGTTTCGATAAACCGCGGCCGCTTAGGGTCGTCGTTCAGGGCTTTTCTGAGAAAAGCCGCAGCTACAGACAGGTTGTTTTCTTCGACAAATGACTCAGCCCAGACGGATTCAAAGAACTCTTCCTTCGTGACCGTTTCGCCGGCCCGTTGAACCAGCAGAAGCAGCACCTGGAACGCACGGTGGTTGAGCGGAAGCGTCTTTCCTGCCCGCGAGAGCATTTCTTCCTTCTCGTCCAGCTCGAAGTCGGCAAATTTGTAGATCGCAGGCATAGGAGATCAGAGGCTTACAAAAACCACGTAACGGACCGCACCAAATTTCCCCCGGGATTGCCACATTTTAGCTAACGACCCGCGTATTAGCAAGATTTCGCAAGAATTAGGAACTATTTAGGAACTCTTTAAGGACTTTCAACACTCATCCAAATAAGATTTCCACATTCTGTCGCAACCCGAGGCTTCATGAGCAGACAAATAAGGAGAATCAAAAATCTAATGCGTCCCTACAAAAAACAACTAACTTGTATCGCGATACTGGCTGCCCTCGCGTGTGTGATCGGGTCTTACTATCTTAGTGGGAATATGGCCGCGGTGTTTGCCTCACCACAGGAGGTCGGGCTTGACCCGACGTTTGCGCCCGCTATTACTGATGGCTACACAAGGGTTGAGGCCGTGGCGGTACAGCCCGACGGAAAGGTCTTAATCGGCGGTGACTTCCCAATAGCAAGTGGACAGGAGGTCAACACGCTTGCGCGGCTTAACCCGGACGGTTCGCTAGATGTCTCATTCACTCCCCCGAACCTGAATTCGATAATATTCGATATCGTAGTTCAGCCCGACGGTAAGATCTTAGTTAGCGGTAATCAGAAAGTCATAAGGTTGAATTCCGACGGATCGATCGATCCAACATTTACATCCGGCACCGGTCCAAACAGTAGCGTTAATGACGTGCTGAGGCTATCAACCGGAAAGATCCTGATCTCCGGAAATTTTAGCCAGTATAACGGTGCTCCAGCTTCACGAGTTGCGCGACTAAATGCCGACGGGACTTTAGATGCATCATTCAGCGTGCCGTCCATCAACAGCACCGTGCAGGAGGCGGCGGAACAATCAGACGGAAAGATCGTCCTTGTCGGCACCTTTTCAACCATTGGCGGTGTCTCTCGCCGTTCCGTAGCCCGCCTGAATACGGATGGCTCATTGGATACCGCTTTCAATGGCGGAACAATATACAGTAACCGTCCTTCTGTTGCGATCCAAGATGACGGCAAGATCCTTGTCGGTGGACTCCAGAACGATGCGAGTGAGCCACTTGGAATCGTCAGATTCAGTCCGGACGGCACCCTAGACCCAACTTTCTCCCCTGGCTTTAGCTCAGTTTTCGGGACAACCGTCCACAAGATCCTTGTTTTACCGGACGGATCTATTCTCGCAGGCGGTGGAATGGCATTAAGCACCGCGTCATCGGAAAACGACCTACATGGAGTAATAAAGCTCACAACGACTGGAGGGTTAGACCCCGCTTTCTCCCCGCAGAAGGTAGTCGGCGACGGTCTTGAGATCTTTTCGATCGCCCTGAAGTCGGATGGAAAGATCGTCGGAGGCGGTGATCTTTACAGGCTTGGGATCACTAACACTACGACCAAACGCATTGCACAGCTCAATGCAAATGGTACGATCGACAGTTCCTTTACGGGATCTGTCGAGGGCTTTGGCACGGTAATAGATTCCGTAAAGCAGCCGGACGGCAAAACGATCGTCGTCGGAGGTTTTCGCAGCGTAAACGGAGCTCCTAGACAAGGCGTTGCACGAATCGACACCGCCGGAAACGTTGATCCGACCTTCGATGCAGCCATTACGATAACGATCAGCCTAGTGGCGGTCGCGCTGCAGGATGATGGAAAGGTCCTCGTTGGAGGGGGAATTTTAACCGTGAATGGGGCAACTGTCTCGGTTCCGGTGTTAAGGCTCAACGCTGACGGCTCATTGGACTCTGGCTTTCTTACGGCTCTGCAGAACTCAATGAACGCAAATAATATTTATGGCTTTGCTCAACCCATTGCTGACATATCGGTGCTTCCCGACGGAAAGATCCTTGTCGCAAACTACTTTGCGGATGATAGCGGTAGCAGAATGTTATTACGACTCAACCCGGATGGCAGTATTGACACGACATTCAATGCAAGACTGAACAGCTATGCTTCAAAGATATTGGCGCAACCGGACGGGAAGATCGTCGTCGCAGGCTACTTTACTTCCGTCAATTCTGTTGCGCGTGGTCGGATAGCCAGATTGAACGCGGATGGCTCGCTTGACACATCCTTTGATCCTGGAACAGGCGCGAACTCATCGATCTACGCAGCCGCTATGCAGCCCGATGGAAGAGTGATCGTCGGCGGATACTTTACGACCTTCAACGGAACGCCGGCAAATCGTATCGTAAGGCTTAATTCCAACGGTACGGTCGATCCCGGTTTCAACACAGGCACCGGCGCAGATGCATTTGTCCAGGCTCTCGAGCTTCAGCCGGACGGCGAGGTCTGGGTCGGTGGCAGCTTTACCCAGTACAACGGTCAGCCCGCCGCGGCGCTTGCCAGGCTCGATACCAACGGCGGCCTTATTACAAGCTACACGTCGGAGCTAAATCGCCTTGTAGGGTCATTGGCCTACGGGGCGGACGGAAGTTTGCTCGTTGGCGGGACATTTACGAAGTATGGGCAGGCCGATCGGAAAGGGCTCTTGAGGCTAGTTCCACAGACAACGCAACCTCAGCCGGCAATGTTTGACTTTGATGGAGACGGGAAAACCGATGCGAGTGTGTATCGGCCTTCGAATAACGTCTGGTATCTGCAGCGATCTACAGCGGGCTTTACGGCCTATCAGTTCGGAACTGCTGACGATAAGCCCGTACCCGCCGACTATACGGGCGACGGCAAGACGGATGTCGCAATGTACCGTCCCTCAACCGGCACCTGGTATGTGCTCCGCAGCGAGGACCTTACATTCTATGCGGTGCCTTTCGGTATCGCGGCAGATACACCCACGCCGGGAGATTTCGACGGTGACGGCAAGGCGGATATAGCGGTCTATCGCCCCGAAGCGCAGAGCACGTTCTACGTTCAACGTTCGACGGAAGGATTTACGGCCGTACAGTTCGGGCTCTCTGAGGATAAACCGACGCCCGGCGATTTTGACGGCGACGGAAAGGCCGACATTGCCGTTTTCAGGCCGTCGACAGGCGTCTGGTATCGTCTCAATTCGTCGAACGGTTCGTTCTATGCGGCACAGTTCGGATCGGCAGGCGACAAGGTCGTACCGGCGGACTATACAGGCGACGGGAAAGTTGACATCGCAGTTTGGAGGCCGTCAAGCGGAATGTGGTACATCCTAAGGAGTGAAAATGAAAGTGTCTATGGGGTTCCTTTCGGTGCCTCTGGCGATGTGCCCGTAGCTGGTGATTACGACGGAGATGCAACGACAGATGTTGCGGTCTTTAGGCCGAGTGACGGGATGTGGTACATAAGCAAGTCGTCTGGAGGTTATATGTTCGTTCCGTTCGGCGTCGCGACCGACGTACCGATACCTTCGGCGTATGTACCCTAGAGAATTATTGATTTGAGTTGACTCCTCACTTCTGACACGGCTTTCTTCCCACAAAAGATGGCCTATCTTGGCCGGACAGAGTTTATCCTGTCCGGCTTTTTCTATTTTTTGGGCAAGATGCGCCGTGAGACACGGTTTCAGAGTTCTATTTCCAGCTTTTCTCTTTTTTGAAGCGTTTTAGGACCATTTCGCGGCGGATCTTTGGAAGGTGGTCGATGAAGAGTTTGCCGTCACAGTGGTCAGTTTCGTGCTGGAAGGCACGGGCGGCGTAGCCGGAAGCTTCGCATTCGAACCACTCGCCTTTTTCGTTCTGTGCACGAAGTTTAGCGGTTTCAGCACGGACGAGAACGGCCGGAACCTTTCCGACCGAGAGACAGCCTTCGTGGCCGGATTGCTCGCCGGAGCGTTCGATCACTTCGGGATTTGCGGCGATGAGCTTGATGCCGTCGCAATCCATCACAAAGAGACGCAAGTTCAGCCCGATCTGCGGCGCCGCAAGCCCGACGCCTTCGGCATCGTACATCGTCTCGAACATCTCTTCGCAGAGCGATGCGAGTGCCGCGTCAAACTCGGTGACGGGCTGTCCGACCTGCCCGAGAACCGCGGCCGGATATTCTGTGATCTTTCGAACTGGCATCAGCGGGGAATAACGCCCGTGCGGGCAAGCCGTGAGTAACCGCGTCTGGCAAAGAAATTCTTCTCTTCGCGGGCAAGACACTGCCAGCAAATATTTCTGGGAGCATCCGTCGGCGAGTAGAAAGTGTTGTAATGTTCGACCTCGCGGTCACAGCTTGCACAGCGGACTGTCGGCTTTTCGGTTATTTTGGGGTCAAGGTTTTCGATCATTGGTCGATCTTCCTCAGCAATCGTACTTTCTCGAGATAAAAATCCTGCTCGGCCACTATAGTGTAATTGGCTTTGACGTAAGTTTCCAGAGGCGTGCATGCAAGAGTTTCGGTACAGATGGAACCGGTGACAAGCCAGATCTCTTTTGCCGTCGGATCAATGCCCGAGATAAAAAAGGCCGACTCGTCCCGACGGCTCTCCGGTGAGCCTTTCGGTGCATTAAGAGCAAAGCGGAAAAAGCCGTCGCTCGGGGAAATGTGCACCTTGCCGTGATAAGCCTGCTTGAGTGCGAGTGCGTCGTAAACCGGGAAGACGTAGATCTGCCGAAATTCGCTTGCTTCGAGATACCTTGCGACGCGATCCCAATCACCGCGTTTTGTCATCGAAGGATAAAGCCCGACGATCGATGCCTGAAAGAAGACCGCAAAAACGACCGCACCGGCCGCGGCGATCGTTAGCCGGATGACGTTCGATGCGACGGCTGAGGCAAGATCGTATCCGAGCGATACTGCGGCGAGCAGAACTGGGACGAATGCCACGGTCGCATGCCGGAGTTCGACGAGATCGCTCCCTACGGCGAGATATGCTGCGAGCAGGCAGGCAAGCGTGGTCGCCGCCAATGCAAGCAGCCGCCATGTTCGATTCGTGACACTCCGAAGATTCACGACGGTGAAAATGCCGACACTGACCAGCACGATGCGGACGATCCAAATGCGAGCAAAGGCGAGGCTGCTTGGTTCGCCGGTCGGGAAGAGCCCTGCGGGAAGCAGCATCGTCACAAGATGCTGCCAGACGATCCGCAGGCCTTCGACGAGCGAGCGAGGTTCGTGAAAGCCCTGCGTATTGATCGCAAATTGTGTCTTGACGAGCAATGCCTGCGGTAGAAAGACGATGGCGACCGGGATCATCGACGGGAGGAAGTTCACCACGTTCTTCCAACGGCCGGAAACGACATTTGCGGCAAGACAGCCTGCGAGAACGAATCCGAGATAATAGTTCGTGTAAAGGGCGATCGACGCGAGAACGATGAACGCGATCCGAGGCCGCCGACGGGCATTCTCACCTTGGGCGATCAGGGCTTCGTTGAGATGCACGAGCAGTGCAGCGAGTACGAAGCCGAGCGCGTATCCGCGAGCTTCAAGGGCCGCCCAGATGACGAGCGGATGCAGACCGAAAAGCAGGGCCGCTATCGCCGCCGCCCGACCAGACAAGAAACATCGGGCAAACTTCCAAACAAGGTAGATCGCCGCCGTCGTACAGATGATCGAGAAGAATCTTGCGAAGAAGACCGACCCGCTCAGCATTCGCCAGAGCGACATTATCCAGAAATAAAGCGGTGCCTGCTTCTCGTCGATCCACGCGTGTTGAAATGCGTGCAGAAAGCCGCTTTGGGTCGTATAGAGCGTTGATGCCTCATCGACCCAGATGTTCAGCAGATAGGCGAACGGGATCGCGATCGCAAGATGCACGGCGATGACCGCGAACAGCGTAAAGCGTGAGAATTTGTCCTGCGGATCGTGCATTTAGGGCCTGAGATCGAAGACGATGAAATCGCTCGCATCGTATGTGACCGGAAACTTTGAAACGAGTTCGGCCTCAAATCCGGGAGCGTGTGCAAGATCACTTTTCTGTGCGACAAAATACTGTGCACCGAGCGCACGAAAGCCTTCAACGGCCGCGACCGTCTGCCGATCGCTGCAGATATTGAAACCCTTACGGTCGAGCCAGTAGAACATATACGAGGCATTATAGGCGAGTGCGTAACCGTCCGCATCGACGCAGGCACCGCCTGAGACCAGAATGAGCCCGTCACGACGCAGATACGGTCCGATCTGCTGAGCTTCAGCGAACGCGGGTTCGAGTTTGTGATGGTCGAGAAAAAGACTTCGGATGGCTCGAAGATCGAAGAAGAAAGCGGCGAGCGAGACCGCAACGATCAATGCGGCGAGCACTACGCCGGCCGAGAACCTTGCCTTTGTCTCTTTGAACAACGACACGCCCTTGCCAAACCCGACGCCGATGAGCAAGCTCGCAGGAGCAACAGCAAACAAGTGATAGTAATTCGCCCAATCGTCCGCCGTTGTCCGGCACGCAACAATTAGAAAGACGGCGACAGACGCGAGCCAGATGAGAGCGAACGAGACGGCCTTCTCACGTCTGGCAAGTATGATCCCGGAAACTGCGATAACGATGCCGAACGCGCCCCAGACCCATACGATCTCGTTACGCAAAATGCCGAGCACGAAGTACGGATTCGAAAAAAGATCGAGGCCGACCCAGTGATATTCATTCGAGAGTCCGAGAGAATTTCCGTACGTCAGCCACAGATTTTTCGCGTGAACGTACCAAATGATCCCGGGAATGAGAGCGACAGCCGCGAAGGCGTATGTGCGGAGGCTTCTGAATGCCGCCAGGCCTTCCTTCTTAAGCCAGAGGGCCGCAAAGAGCAGCCCGATATGGGCTGCGGTCGCCTTTGCAAGTATCGCGAGCGAAGTGAACGCCGCACTTGCAAATAAGTCGCCTCTCGAATCAGATCGTATCCAACGGGCGAAGAAATACGCGGAGGCCACATATGCGAACATTGTCAGTCCGTCGGGTTGGGCGGCCGTCGAGATCTCAAAGATCAAAGGGTTGAAAGCAAAAAATGCAAATGCAGCGACCGCCGCATTCGGTTCAAGAATGTCGCGTGCAAGGAACCAGAAAAATGCGAGCACGCCGAGTGAGAGAAGCATCGCGATGATCCTTGCCGCCTCATCGTGAATGCCGAAAACTTCATAAACCGCCGCGACCGTAAAAGGATAGAGCGGGAACTCCATCTCGGCATAGCCAGGGCCCGTTCCTCGCCAATCTATTCGCGGATAGAACGGATCCATAGCTTCCCGAGTGAAGTTTCGCGAGATGCTGCCGATGTCTGACTCACGCCAGGATGCCCGGTCGAGAGGGCGAAACGTATCCGCAACTCGCAAGAGCACGGCGGCCGCAAAGAGTGCGACAAGAATGACGCGGCGGGCCTTCATCCGTTTTTCAAAAGGCTCGGAAGATATACGACCAGAATGACCGCAACGAGCCAGAGCAATAGGTTCAGTATCGTCGGGCGATCGTGAAAGAGGATCTTGACGGGATCACCGCCTGCATCACGCTGATGTATCAGGAATAAATATCGGAAAACGCCGTAAACGACGAACGGGATCGTGATGAGCATCCATTGCGAACCAACGCGGGCGACGGTCTCATCCGCACGCGTATAGAGTGCGTATGTGATCAGGGCCGCTCCCGCACAGATCACCATTATCGAATCGAGGAACGAGACAGAATATTCGCTGAGATTCTTGCGGTGCGTGCTTGCTGCAGAGCGAAGCAGCGTGAGTTCGTGCCGCCGTTTCCCGAATCCGGCGAGCAACGCGACCATCGAGGTGCAGATGATAAGCCATTCGGAGATCGTTACATCGATCAGCACGGGGCCAGAGATCGCCCGGAGTACAAAACCGCTCGCGATCAGGATCACGTCGAGGATGACGACGTTCTTGAGCTGAAGCGAATAGGCGACGCAGCAGACAAGATACAGAACGATGATCAAGGCGAATCGAGGACTCAATGCAAGTGAACCGACGGCCGCCGCAGTAAAGAATATGACCATTGCGATCCTTGCAAGGTTGATGTTCAGATCGCCGGCGGCAAGTGGCCGCGAAGACTTTATCGGATGGGCCCGATCTGCCTCGATGTCGCAAAGATCGTTGAAGATATAAATGCCGCTGCTTGCTGCGCAAAAGATCACGAACCCGAGGAGACTCGTCCAAAGGCCGTGAAGGTCAAAGAGCGAACGCGAAAAGATCAGACCCGAGAAGACGAGAAGATTCTTTACCCATTCCTGCGGACGCATCTCGATGAGAAGTCCGCGAAGATTCTTCCGCAGCGTCCAGGAAGCGGGCTGTTCGATCTCAAGCGGTTTCACGATAGCGCAGGCTGTGCCCCATTCGCGGAGCTCAGTCGCTCTCTCAGGTCAGCCGCGTGTCCGCCGACGGTCCGAACGTCAACGGCCGCCGTGTAGGTGGAAATGATCCAGTCGAGCAGATCGGCCTTTGCGGCAGATCTTAGCGACATTCCGGGGAAGAATTTCAACTCCGGCACTTCATCACCTGTCAGGAAATCGAGCGGATGCAGGAGCAGCGACGGCTGAATGTTTGCAATGCGGCACGCGGTCAATGCCGAACGCCAATATGCCTTTGCGGTGACGAGCGAAAATGTCGAAAGGTAGATCACGTAGCTCGCGTGGATCGGTGTCTTTACGCCCGGAAAGGTCGTCACCGGAATTTCGGCGAGCGTGCCTTTTTCGGTTGATATCAAGTAAGGGTTCAAAGGCTTGAATCCGTCCGAGAATTTGCCGAAAAGCTGCTTTCGCTTCTCTCGTTCCTCATCCGACATTTTTGGCGCCGTAAAAAAGTAATACGCACGGGCGAGCGGTGCGATATAGGTCGGGAATGTAGAACAATCGAATTCATAATCCCGTTCGGCAAGCGTTTCGAGCACGGCCGGACTAAGGCTGAATCCGGGCCCGCGAAACCCTTTCGGATGGCGGCCGGTCGCGTCCACGATCGCCTCTTCCGAGCGTTCAAATTCTTCGATGAGCTCTGCTTTGGAATAAAGATGGAGCCACGGCTCGTGATGAAAACTGTGATTCCCGATCTCGTGTCCCGCTTCGGCTATCGAGCGAAGTGCTTCGTGATTCTTTTCGAGAGCGGCATCCTGCCCGACCACGAAGAACGTGATCTTCTGGCCGTGATCCTCAAGGAATGAGAGTGCGCGCGGCACAACACGGTCGAGGTAGGAAGGGAAGGTCTCCCATCCGGCATCGCCGTGAGTCTTCATATACGACCATTGATTGTCGAGGTCGAGCGAAAGGCTCGCGATACGCTGCTTCATCGAGCCCCCCCTGCTGCAAGTTCATCGAGCAACTCGCCGGCAAAACGCTTGGCGAGGGCGACGGTCTCATTGACGTTCAGCGTTCCGTTCACGATGTGCGTTGAATTGACGATGTAAAGGCCATCGACCGAGGTGCGCATCGGCGGAAGGTCTTCCGAGTAGTTAAGGACCGGCAAGGGAAACACTCTTTTTACTTTCGAGACCCTGAATGCAAGAACGTCTCGCCGCTTGAAACGCGGATACATCTTTTCGAGGCCGGCAAGAAAGGTCTCGCGGATCGAGTCGTCGCTCGCGTCAAAGAGCCGGTCGTCCGGATCGACATATTTTGGGAGATAGACGAGCGAATTCCCGCCAAATTCGGTCTTATTCACAAGGGCCGTCATCTCGATAATGCCCGTGAAAGGAGAATTATCCGTGATGTTCGTCACGTAGAATTTCGAGAGCGATGAACGCAGAAGCACGGACGCGCAGATGATGCCCTGATAGCGGATGTTCGCAAGGTCGAGATGTTCCCGGCCTTCGAGCTGCGGCGTTATCTCGGCCGCTTTTGATGATGGGCAAGTGAGTATCACGCGGTCGAATTCTTCGGGCGGCGGAGGTGCAACGCGATCGCTTCTTCGGCGACGAGGCGTCGGCTCCGGCTCGGTCAGAAACGCTCCGGAAAAGCCGGCCGCAACCGAAACGGCAGAATTGAATGCTGCGTATTTTGTCCGATGCGTGCGATATTTTTCGGCGAGATCCGTTTTTCGCCTGGCGTCAATTACCCGAACATTGAATGTCCCGTTTGCGAGCTTTTCAACAGACTGAACGGGCGAATTCAGGCGAACTTCCACTCCTTTTTCATTTAGGACTTCGGCAAAACGCTTAAGGACGTTTGCATAGCCGCCGCGAACATAGCCGAACATCTCTTTCTTGAGGCCGGAACGCCGTGCGGCGTACATTCGCTGGATCGTCGCCCAGATGAAGGCGGCGGAAGTGTGTTTGTATGATTCGCCGAGCTTGGCAAGAAGAAGCGGCCGCCAGATCTTCTCGAACGTCTTTCTGCCGGAAAGCCTAGTGAGCCATTCTTCGACCGTGATCTTTTCGAGCTCTCTCCAATCCGTGATCCTGGACGCCTTGAATATCGTGTAGCCGAGCCGCAGTTTCGAGATGAGATCGAGCGGCGGAAACTTCAAAAACTCGAGCGAATTCGACATCGAATGGAGCTCGCCGTCGGAGTAGAAACCGGTTTTCGTCTCAACCCAGCGAAACTGGTCCTCGAGGCCGAGTTCATTGATGAGCCCGCGTGTGTGTTCGTCCGAGAGGAGCGTAACGTGATAGTGCCTGTCCCAAGTGTAATTTCCGATCGTCCACGCAGAGGCGAGGCCGCCGATCTCACCGGCAGCTTCAAAGATCGTCACGCGATGCCCGGCATCGGCAAGACGCAATGCGACCGTCATGCCGAGAAAGCCCGACCCAACGATCGCGATATTCTGGGAGTTCGTCTTCAATTTTTTGCTACCCTTTCTTTCCGAGCTTAAAAAAACTAACCCGCAGCAGCGACCGTGTCCGATTCGGAAACGACGCCGTCGGCTATCGCGTATTTGCTGCCGCATTCGCAAACGACATCTGCCGTGCGGCCGTCAGCGAACTTGTGTACAAGATTCCCGCACTTACAGACAACGCCGATCGAACGTGCCGGCGAACCCAGTGCGAGATGAAAATCCGGTATCGACCTTGTTACGACCGAACCCATCCCTATCATCGCCCAGCGACCGATCTCAAGATCATTTCCGATCACGCATCCGGCACCGATCGTTGCACCTTCACGGACGAGCGTCGGTAATGTGTGTTCGTCAGGCTCACTCGGACGGAGCGTTTTCAGGTCGGGCATCGTTGCCCGCGGAAAACGGTCGTTCGTGAACGTTGTCGAGGCCGAGATCATCACGCCGTCCTCTATCGTTACATCCGCACAGATATACACCATCGCGTTGATCTTTACGCGATCGCCTATTTTCACGTCGTATGCGATGTAGGTCTTTTCGCCGACGATGCACTCATCACCGAGCGTTGCATCGTGGCGAATGTGGACGTTGTCCCACACGCTTGTGCCCTCGCCCAGCGTGACGTTCTCTTCAATGATCGCGGTCGGATGAATGCGTGCCATAACCTTTTCCCGATTCACCACAGAGGGGCCAGAGAGCACGGAGGTGCTAGAAACTACGGTTTCTATTTCTCTCTGGCCTCGCCTCTGTGATCTTTTAAGAACCTCAGCCAGCGGCGAGTGCTTTCTCAACGACCGGCTGCCAAAGCTTCTCGCTCATCGAGCGATAGGCCGCTTCAATTACCTGCACCGACGCCAATGCATCTGCGGGCGTGATCAGCAGGTCTTCCTTCCCGCGAAGTGCCTTGCCGAAGTTCTCGATCTTTCCCTTGAACGACGCAACCTTGTCATAGCCGCTGCCAAAGACGATCCAATCAGGATTCGATGCGGACCTGTACTTCGATTCACGCCAGCCGACATGCAGCGTGCCGCTTGATCCGTAAATGCTCAGGAAATACGGCAGTTCTTTGTTAATGCCCCACGTCAGATCCACGCTTGCGGTCACGCCGGTCGTGGTTTTTGCAAGGAGCCTTACGTTCTCATCAACAGCGAGGCCCTGCGTTCCGCCTGCATCAACGGCAAGGACAGATTCGATCGAGCCGAGCAGATATCGAATGATGTCCACCGAATGCGTTCCGTTATCGATCAGCACGCCGCCGCCGGAAAGCTCTGCGTCGGAATTCCAACGCTTTGACATATCGACCTTCGCGGTGAATGCATTCTCGAACTGCAAAACGTCGCCCAGCACGCCCGAAGCGATAACACTCTTTGCCTTGATGACGTCGTCGCAATATCGAAACTTCGACGCCATCGTAAAGAGCGTGTTGTTCTTTGCCGCTGCGGCGATCATCCGTTCTGCGTCAACGCTGGTCGTGCAGAGCGGTTTCTCGCAAAGCACGGGGATCGACCGGTCGAGGAAGAAACAGGCGATGTCAGCATGCGTTGCGGGCGGCGTGGCGATTATCACCGCGTCGAGGTCTAGTCCCGCAAGCTCGCTGTGGGTCGCGAAGCTCTTGCCGCCTACCATTTCGGCAAGAGCTGCGGCCGCATCCGGACGTATGTCCGTCACGGCTACAAGGTCGCAGCACGAGCTTTGGTTAAAAGCCTGTGCATATGCCTGGGCAATACTGCCCGCTCCAACTATTCCAAAACGTAACTTTGTCATCTCTATTTGCGCAGCCTGCTTGCGGCGATCCTCACGTTGTCTGCGATATAGCGAACGTGCTCCTCGGTGTACTTTTCATTCCAGGGAAGGACAAGTACGTCGTGAAGGGCTTTTGCCGTCAGCGGATAGTTCTCCATTTCGTAATCGACGGCGCCTTCGCGTGCGAGATTGAAAGGGAACTGGCTCGTCCCGAGCGTGTTCTTTTCCTGAAAGACCTGGCACATAAAAGCAGGCTTTACGATGTAACGCGGTGCCGAGAAGATATTCTTCTCCTTTAGCAGCTGAGCCATACCGACCGAGCCGCCTTCGATCTTCGTATCGTCAACGGTCAGGCAGTATTTCCAATACGTATGCGTTGCATCATCGGCGATCACCGGAGTTTCGACGCCGTCGATGCCTTGAAGAAGCTCGGTTAGCAGGGCCGCGGCCTTCTGGCGATTCTCGACGCAGGCCTCGAGTTTTTCGAGCTGGCCAAGGGCAACTGCCGCCTGAAGTTCGCTCATGCGATAGTTCAGGGCCATAAAATAGTGGTCCGGATTCGCGTCTCCGTAACCCCAAGCTTTGTTGATGTAAAGGAACATCTTGCGGGCAAGTTTCTCGTCGTTGGTCACGACCATTCCGCCTTCGCCCGTCGTCATGTGCTTGCCCTGCTGGAGCGAGAAACAGCCGATGTCGCCGATCGTTCCTGCGAACACATCGCCTTTGCGGGCGAGGAATGTCTGTGCAGAATCCTCAATGACGGGGATGCCTTTTTCTCTTGCGAGGTCCATGATCGGGCCCATTTCGCACGGGTTCCCGAACAGGTGCGTCACAATGATGCCTTTTGTGCGGCTGCTGATCTTCTTTGCGATCGTTTCGGCGGTCACGTTCAGCGTTTTCGGGTCAACCTCGGCAAAGACGGGCACGACGCCGCGATACATCAGCGGCGTCAAAGCGCCCATATCGGTGATCGATGTCGTGATGATCTCGTCGCCCGGTTCCGGGTTGATCGCGGCAACGGCGATGTGGATCGCCGCCGAGCCTGATGTGCAGGCGTAAGCGAATTTTGCACCGAGCTTTTCAGCGAATTTCTGCTCGAGCGTTTTGCCGAACTTGCCTTTTGTCGTTGTCAAAGTTCCGCTTCGGAGAACTTCAGTAACGTAGGCGATCTCGGTTTCGTCAAAGGTACGGCCGCTGGAATCCTGATCGGACGGGAGCGACATCAGTAGTTCGGGTTTAGCAACGGGTGTCATAGATATGGATTTATGTTTACGGTTATGGGAAATGCGGGGACGCCAAAAACGCATCCGGCGCAGCTATCGAGTTTCTTCCTCAAGTGCAATAGAAGGTTGAATCGCCCTTGATTTCCGAAAGAAACGCAATTTTGCGAGCTTTGAGAGTAATTTCAGATGCCCGAGGATCGTCGCGGCTGTCTTCATCTTTGAGAAACCGAACAGGCGAACCTCCAGAACTGCCGGAAATTCAACGACTTTCCCGCCTTCCAGGTCGATGCGGCCAAGCATTTCTGCAACTCCGAGAAAGCCCGACTCGTCGAGTTCGATGTCGGCCACCGAACTTCGGCGATAGACGCGGAAGCAGCTCGTGTAGGTCGCAAGCTTCTGCTTCAGAACCGCACGATACAGTGCGGACGCTCCTTTTGAAAGAAAAAGCCGCCAGCCGGGGACATTCCGCACGCCGCCTTGCCTGTGATATGGCGAGGCCGTGACCATCGCAGTGTCTTTTTCGAGCAGCGGCAGCATACGGACGAGCTCATGCGGGTCGTATGTGCAGTCACAGTCCATCGAGGCCACGATCTCGGTCCGGGCGGCCTTTACCGCCGTCATTATCGCGGCCGCGACGCCTTGATTCCGGTCGTGGCTCAGGATCTCGGTGTTTGGAAATTCGTCAAAAAGCTCGTGCAGCAGCTCAAGCGTATTGTCCTTGCTGCAATCGTTCACGAAAATGAACGATGCCTCATAGCCGCCTTTGATCAGTGCACTGTTAACGCTGCGGAGAGTGTTGGCAAGATACGGCAGGGTTTCGGCCTCGTTGTAGCATGGGATCCCGATCGTGACCGGTGTAAGCTTTCGCAGCCTGGTTTCTGCCGGTTCCGCGGTAATTTCAAGAGCGGCATCGGCTGATCTCTCAGCCGACAAGTCTTCGGCCACACCGAGATGCCGTGCAATGCTGACGCATTCGTATGCTGCGAGATTCTCACGAAGGATCCATTCCATTTTATCGAGCTTTCGATAGTGGCGGATCCGGTTGTATTTCGAGGCGGCCGAGATGCGCGGCTGCGCGGGGTCGAGTTCCCAAACGTGGAAATAGCTGACGAACGGCTCTTCTGCCTGCTCACCCCAGGCCCGAACGGCGTGCCGCATCAGCGTATAAGGGATCTGGCGGAAATAATTGCCGCCGGAGATCGGCAGCAGGCCAATGCCCAGATCTTTCGTCGAATAGGGAATCTCCCAGATGCTGCCGTTTTCACTATCGACCTTGTGGGCGAAACGCTTTTTGTTCTCAACGCCGCGAGTTGGCAGAAACGATGCGTCGTACTCGAATCCTGCGTTGGCAAGCTCATTGATGATCCAGCCGTCACGTTCGTAATTCAATTTTTCGGCCGAGCGATAGCCAATGACCTTTTGGCCTGACGCGTCCGACAGAACGCCCGCAGCACGCTTAATGTCGTCACGAAATTCTTCCGGCGACAGCTGACGGACAGACCGATGATAGTAGCCGCGGCTTGCGACCTCGTGCCCGCGTGATGCGATCTCGCGAACAAGATCGGCATTCTGCTCGGCGATCCAGCCGAGGACGAAGAATGTGGCCTTTGTGTCGAATTCATCGAGCAGATCGAGGGCCTTGAGCGTATTCTGCTCATAACGCGGTTCGAAGTGGGCCCAATTCCGCTGCTGTATCAATGTTTCAAAAGCGCCGACGTGAAAATAGTCCTCGACGAGCACCGTCAATAGATGCCTCGGCTTTCTGAGTGTATTTTCGACGTTCTTCACAGTTATGCAGTTCGGGAAAATGCGGTCTCAGTTTTCGCTGCAAAATGACCGAGGATCGCCGTCACGATTCGCTGCGAGGCATCTCCATCTCCAAACGGATTCGGGATCTCCTTGACCGAATCGATCCATTCAGCGTCGTGATAGTTCTCTTCTAAAAGCTGTTCCAACCTCGCCGGATCGCTGCCGACAAGCTTCGAGACACCTGCGGCGAGGCCTTCCGGACGCTCGGTATTCTCTCGCAGAACGAGGAGCGGTTTCCCGAGGCTCGGTGCTTCTTCCTGCACGCCGCCCGAATCCGACACGACGAGCCAGGACGCCTTCATAAGGGCAAGGAAGTCCGAATGGCCGAGCGGTTCGAGCAAATGAACGCGATCATGGCCCGCAAGTATTGATTCGGCCGTCTTTCTGACATTCGGATTCGGATGAACGGGGAAGATGAGCGAAACGTCGCGGTGCCGCTCAGCAAATCGGGCAAGCACGGCCAAATTCCCGCCCATCGCCTCACCAAAACTCTCACGTCGATGTGTTGTCAGCAAAATTCGCTTCTGACCGGCGGTTCTTGCGATCAGATCCGTGATCGCGTCGCTAACAGAAAGCGTCTTCAGCATTGCGTTCAGGGCATCCACGACGGTATTGCCGGTCACAAACACCTGCGAAGGCGGGACGCCATCATCAAGCAAGTTCTGGCGATTCTGCTCAGTCGCCGCGAAGTGGAAAGTCGCGATCTGCGTGATCAGGCGACGATTTGCTTCCTCGGGAAACGGACTGCAAATATCGCCGGAGCGAAGGCCCGCTTCGACGTGTGCGACGGGTATCTTCCGGTTGAACGCCGCAAGTGCACCGGCAAGCGTCGTTGTCGTATCTCCTTGTACAATAACGACATCCGGCTTTTTCTCGACGAGTATCGTATCCAGTCCGGCGGTCACCGCCGCAAGAACATCGTTCGGAGACTGGTCGCTTTTCATTACGCCGAGATCGACGTTTATGGCGACATTCAGCGACCGCAAAAATGGCGTCAGAAGGTCCGTATGCTGGCTCGATGAGACGACAAAAGGCGAGCACTGCCGACGCTTGAGCTCGGCGATCACCGGTGCAAGCTTTATCAGCTCAGGCCGTGTGCCGAACAAAACGAGAGCTTTTAGGCCCGTGCCGAAAGGCGGCCGTAATGAGCCTTTCGAAAGCAATGAGTCGAGGGAATCCATCATTATTTCGGTGTTTCGACGTCCGGGAATGCAACGTTCGTCCGCCCGATAAAAGGCCTAATAAACGCGGGATTCCTGCATTTTTGGCGGGTTTCGCATAATTGCCGCCCTGTCATTGCGAACCTCTCTGTGCGAAAATGCATCTATAATCCAGGAATGGGAACCCAAACTATGAGATCTGCAAAGATTGTTTCAGCAATTTTGCTCGCTCTGGCCTTTTCGACGGCCGGTTTTGCACAGGAGTCGGCCGTCGTGCCGGTTGACCTGAGCCAGCAGAAGATCGATGAGATCATTAAGAAATTCACCGAGAATGAAGGCATTTTCCGTTCGGCTTTGACGGATTATGTGTTCAATCGAAAGGCGATAGTTCAGACGATCGGACTTGGCGGTCAGGTCACGGGAACCTATCGCCGGGACTCATTCATGACCTTCGGTTCGGATGGCGGCCGGTTTGAGAAGGTGCTTTATGCCCCGATCGCGACCACGCCTCCCGGATTTGTAACTCCCGAAGACCTCGAAGATCTCGGCGGGATAAACCCTTTTGCGCTCGAACCTTCGGCGATATCGCAATACAACTTCCGGTTTGCCGGGACCGAACATATTGACGAGCTCGATCTCTATGTTTTTGATGTTCTGCCGAAACAGATCCCGGACGCGAAAAAGACAAAGCAAAGGCTCTTTACGGGCCGCATTTGGGTGGACAAGGCCGACCTGATGATCGTTCGTTCAAAGGGTAAGGCAGTTCCGGAGACGAAGGATAACAAGTTTCCGATCGTGCTCACAACCAGGGCTCAGATCGACGGAAAGTATTGGTTTCCCGTTGATGCTCGTGCGGACGACGAACTTGTGTTCGACAATGGAAATGTGATCAAGGTCCGGATGCGGGTCGCCTACACAGACTATAAACAGGGCCGCACAGACGTTGTGATCACCGATGCCGACGAACCGCCGGCAAAGCAGTAGTACCTAATCTTTAGAAAGCTCTTCGACGATCGCTGCCCTCGTTTCCAGGAGAAGTTCGAGCGGAGTTACGGCTCCGCTCCTTGTTTTTACGGAGACCGGCGGCAGCAGGACCATCTCGATCACGCCTGAATAAGCCAGGCCGGTTCGCTTGCCCATCATCACGTCCGTGTTCTTGATCGCGACCGGAACGATATCGGCATTCGTTTGGATCGCAAGGTGAAAGGCCCCTTTCTTGAAAGGCAGCAGTTCGCCGGGCATCGCTCGCGTACCTTCAACAAAAACGCCGAACGAATAGCCGGAATCCATTACTTCGCGGGCCTTTTCCATCGAGGCTCGGGCATTGTCGGGGTTGCTGCGGTCGATAGCGATAATATTTACAAAAGACATTCCCTGGCCAAGCACCGGAACGTTTAGCAGTTCTTTTTTTGCGACCAGGCCGATCCGCCTTCCGGTATACGCAAAAAGGCTTGCGGTGTCGAGATAAGATCGATGATTTACCGCAAAGACGTAAGCTGTGTCGGGGTCGAGATTCTCATGCCCTGACACCTTCACGCGTGCTCCGCATGCCTTAAGCCAGGTGCGGGCACCAAATAATGCCAAGGGATAAAGCCAGATCTTTCGGTTGATGATCCACAGAAAAAGGAGCGAAGGAATGCCCAGAACGAGCAGCATCGAGCCCGCAGCAAACCAGCACCACCAGTAGCGGAGTTTGCCCAGGATTCGCGATCTGTGAGACTCTGGCAGTGGAAACTCCACCAATTTATTATCGACTGTCGGCATCGACCTTAAAGTCTAATGGCAAAGAGACAAAGTCCAAAGTCCATCGTTCTGTGCTTGGCGATGTTGGCCGCCTTTGCGGCCGCCGCGTTCGCACAGGTTCCTTCGCCGAATTCCGTGCTCGGATTCACACCCGGCGACGATCGGAAGATCGCTGATTGGCGGCAGATCGTTGATTACTTCCAAAAACTTGACGCCGCAAGCTCACGCGTTAAGGTCGAAGAGATCGGACGTTCAACGAACGGCAACCCGATGATCGTCGCTTTCATTTCTGATGCGAGAAATATAAAGAAGCTCGACAAATACAGACAGGTCAACGCTCGTCTTGCCGACCCGCGAACTATCGCGAGCGAAGAGGAACTTGCCAAACTCGTAGAAGACGGTAAGACGATAGTCGCGATCTCCTGCTCGATACATTCGACCGAGATCGTCGCATCGCAAATGTCGATGAATCTCGCTTATGAGCTTGCGACAGCTAATGATCCCGAAACAAAAGAGATCCTTGATAACACGATCCTTCTGCTGATACCGTCGCCGAACCCGGACGGCATACAGATCGTTGCCGATTGGTATAAGAAGACCTTGGGGACAAAAAGCGAGGGCACTTCGCCGCCCGAGCTTTACCATCATTACGCCGGTCACGACGACAACCGCGACTGGTTTATGATGAACCTCGTTGAGACGCGTGCCGTTACGAAACTCTTCTGGCAGCAGTGGTTTCCTGAGCTCGTCTATGACGTTCATCAGCAAGGGCAGAATTCCTCACGCTTTATCATTCCGCCATTTTACGATCCGATAAATCCGCGCATCGCACCCTCGCTCCTGCGTGAGGTCGGCCTTGTCGGCTACAAAATGGCCGCCGACCTTGAAGCGCGCGGCATCAAGGGCGTTGCAACGAATTCAACTTATGATACGTGGTGGCACGGCGGTTTTCGCTCGGCACCGTACTATCACAATTCGATCGGTATCCTGAGCGAGGCCGCGAGTGTGCAGCTAATGACGCCCGTCACCGTAAAGCTCGAAGATCTCCAACGGAGCCGAGGCGTTCGCGGGCTCGCTGACCTTACGACTCCGCTTACGAATTATCCCGATCCGTGGCTTGGCGGCGAATGGCATGCGAGCGACATCAACCGCATCGAGATGATCTCCTCGCGGGCGTTGCTCTCGCTCGCGGCAAAGTATCGCGAACGATACTTACGAAATTTCTACGATCTGGGGAAAGCGAATCTTTCGTCCGACCACGAAAACCCGTCTGCGTTCTTGATCTCTGCCAAACAATGCCGGCCTGAGGCGGCAAGCCGTCTCATCGAGATATTGCGATGGCAGGGCATCGAGGTGCGCAAGGTTGGGCGTGAGTTTGCCGCTTCTACGGCCCAGGGCTCGAGCGCAAACGATCTTCCGAAAGAAGGCTGGCTCGTTTTTGTAGATCAGCCGCAGAGCAAGAATGTTCTGAGCCTTTTTGAACGACAGGATTATCCGCACCGTTTGCTGCCGAATGGTGAAGCCGAGGTGCCTTACGATGTCGCCGGCTGGACGCTGCCGCTCCAAATGGGTGTGAACTATTCTCCGCTGTGGCGGATCGCCGATGTGAAGGAACTCCGCGAGAGCTCAAAGCTTGTTGAACATTTCAACGACGTTCGCGGCGAACTCGGACTTCCGCGTGCGAACGAACCTTTTGCGAAGATAAACGATCCGCTCAAAACTTCGCCGAAGATCGGGCTCTATCGCGGTTACACGGGTTCGATGGACGAGGGCTGGACGCGATTCGTGCTCGACACATTTAGCATTCCGTTCTCCCGCATCTCGAACGAACAGATGCGAAAAGGAAAGTTCGACTGCGGCGGTGAACAATGCAGCTCCATAATTATGCCGTCGGACAGCCCGGCAAGTGTCGTAAAAGGTCTGCCTGCATCACGTTATCCCGAAGAGTTCGCGGGCGGCATCGGCGATGAAGGTGTTGAGCAACTTAAGAAATATGTCGAAGACGGCGGCCGCATAGTTTGCTTTGATCGCGGATGCGATCTGTTTATTGACAAGTTCACGTTGCCGGTCCGCGATGCCCTGGCCGGCCTCAAACGCGACGAGTTCTACGACCCCGGCTCGATCGTCAAGATCGATGTGAATACGAGGACGAAGATCGGAAGCGGGCTGCCAGCCGAATTGGCGGCGTATTTTGCTTCAAGCTCTGCTTATGACGTCCCGATGGACGCTTCGAATGTCCGGGTCATCGCATCTTATACAAAAGAAGATTCGCTCCTCTCAGGATGGATGCTTGGCGAGAAATATCTGAATGGCAAGGCCGCGGTCGTCGAGATCACTTACGGCAAGGGTTCGGTGGTGCTCTTTGGATTCCGGCCGCAGCACCGTGGTCAATCCTGGGCTACGTTCCCGCTTATTTTCAACGCGTTGGAGAAGTAGAGCCTACTTTTGAACCTTTAACCGTAAATAGTAGATGTTGTTCGGGGCAAGCGTGCCCGTCAATGCAAGCGTCCCGTTGTTCTCCCTGAATGCGGGCCCGAGGAACATATGCGCGTTCATCTTTATTAGGGCCTCACCGCTTCGTCCAAATCGCACGTCGCGCGTACCGTTGGGCCAAAGACGAAAAACTTGTCCGGGATTCACCCCGTTCAACACGAATTTGTAGCCGGTCACGTAGATCTTTCCTGCGGATCGAACTGAGAGGAAACTGGGATAGCTCTGAGGCGGAAAAGTGAACGTTCCGTTAGTACCAAATGTCCCATCCACCTGTCCATCGCTGTTGTATTTCGTTAACTTGTTGGACGCCAGCATGAGAGTTGCATCACCGGCCGCTCCAAGATCGCTGATAAGGTCGCCATCAAAGGTCTTCGTCCCGAAGGCAGCATCTTCCTGGCCGTCTTCGAGATATCGCTTTAGGATCGCCCTATAGATATATCCATTCGGCGCGTTCATGTCATCGACGGTCGCGCTGAATGCAACCGCGATACTGCCATCGGGCGACACGCTGATATTAGCCCCGGAAACGTCAGGTCCGGTCGATTCGTCACCGATCACCGTTCGACCGAATCCGCCCATTCCGAACGATTTATCGAGACTTCCGTCCGCAAGGAATTTGATGAGCAGTCCGTTGATCTGCTTGTTATGATGATCGGTACTAACACCCGTGATGGCTGCAGCCAGGATGGAACCATCAGCCAACAGGGCGATCTCGCCCATATGTTCGTCTGAGAATTGTCCTGATTGTACCGGCAGATCGTGCTGCACGAATCCATTATTGCCGAAGGCCGTATCGAGCGAACCGTCTGCGTTGAGACGCGCAAGCAGCACATCGGTCGGCGCCTGCTGCATCATAAAATTTGTCTCTCCGGCAAGCAGCAATTTGCCGTTCGGAAGCTCGACAACGTCTTTCATCACGCAAGCGGGACATGGTGTGTCGGAATGGCCGCCGGTCCCAAAGCCCGGATCCGGTGTGCCATTCGGCATGAACTTCACGACGCGGACGTCGGTGCCTTCCTGGCCGACCAGAAGGAACGAACCATCTGAGAGTTGTTTGGCCCGCGTGGGATAGGTTATACCGCCGCTGACCGGAATGTATCCGACGCCGTTGAGCGAGGTATCGAGGGTACCAATGCGATTGTAGAACAACTGCCCATTCGCAGCCTGATTCAAGCCGAAGCAAATAAGTATTGCGAGGACGAGAGGAGTAAAGCGCATAATTGATGAGAACAAGGCTTGTCAGTGGACGACTCAACGGCCCCCTATATTATAAAACGACCGATCGCGATCTGTTTCCTTTTTCTGACTCCTGGAATGGGCTAATATCTAAGTTGATGTTCTTTAAGGTTTTCTGCGCTTGCGCCTCGTTCCTTCTCTGCTTTGTTAGCTCGGTTTCGGCCAATCCCGAATATTTTCGTCTGCCGGCGGAGCCTTTGATCCGCATCGGGCTTGCGACGAATGCGTCGAGCGTTTCTGTAACAACAAGCGACAGCACGCTTGTCGCGTTCAGCCCTGATGAACCGAGCCGCTTGCTTGCCTCGAACCGTGTATCGATCAGCGCCAGGGCGTACAACCCGCCGGAGATCGAGCAGTATCGCATCGAATTTCAAAATCTCCCGTCACAGATGGACGCGAATTCGCTCGCGGATGACATTCGCGAAGCAACCGGTGAATCCGCACTTCCGAGTATCGATAGTCAGAAGAACACGTGGCGTGTTTGGGTCGGCGGCGTTTTCGCGACCGAAGAAGATGCACTTGCGCTCAAGCAGAAGCTCGCGGATAAGGATTTTGATGACGGCGTTGTTGTCGTCGATAAGAAAGAAGTGATCTCGCCTGAAGCCGTTGCGCTCTCTCGTCAGGTTCGCGACGCAAAGAAGAGCGAGGTTCGCAGCCTTGTTCGTTCGACGGGTTCGGCAAAGCTCGCTCCGGGCGAAACGGTCGATCCGAACCTTCGTGAAGTGATCGTCAGCGGTTCGTCAGAGGATTCACGCTTTTCTTCACTCAAATCCGTCGCCTTTGGTTCGCTCAACGAACGCTCGACTCCTGTTCGCTTGAACGGAAAGGCTTACCGCGGCAAGATCGAGGTCTTTGTGAATGCTTCCGGCAGGCTTTCGGTCGTTAATGTTGTGCCGCTCGAGGATTATCTTCTCGGTGTTGTCCCGAGCGAGCTTTCGCTGCCGCAGCTTGAAGCGCAAAAGGCACAGGCCGTTGCCGCCCGCACATATGCGATCGCAAATATCGGCGGCTACGGCACGAAAGGCTTCGATATGGTGCCGACCGTTTATTCGCAGGTTTACAAGGGCGTTTCGATCGAGACGGCGATGGGAACACGGGCCGTTCGCGAAACTCGCGGCATTGTCGCGACCTACCACGGGAAGCCGATAATGGCGTATTTCACATCGACCTGCGGTGGCCGCACTGAAGACGGTAAAAATATCTTTGATAGGGACGAGCCGTATCTGAAAGGCGTCGAATGTTCACTCGAAGGCCGTCGGCAGTTCGATCCTTTCACGATCCGCACCTCGCGAAAGCCCGCAAAGCTCCGAGATGCAGGCCATCTCGAACTCGCACGCTTTATGTCGCGGCTCGCGACAAATGGCTTCTATCTTTCGACTGCCGAGATGACCGACGATTGGTTTGATTCCGTTCCGAATGAGAACGAAATGTCGAACTGGCTCAATCAGATCGCGACAAAACTCGGCAAGCCGTTCCCGAATGTCACGCGGGAAACTGCAAAACCGCTCGAACTCTCAACTGCTCTTGCCAAGCTCTTTTACGAACCGCGAACCAACGACACGCTGCTCTCGGATTCGGATGTCTTTTATCAGCTCTCATTTGATGATGCGGCCGAGGTGCCGAAGGAGAAGCGCGCCGATCTCGCCGCCTTGCTTCGCGACGGATATTTCCGCCTGCATCCGGACCTTACGCTCAAACCGGCAAAGCCCTTCACACGTACAGAATTCCTGCGACTGATCGGCCAGATCTACGAAAAGAAAAAGTGGATGCCAGACCTTCAGAAGGGAACCGCAAAGCCATCGGCGGACGGCAAACTCATCATCGGTTCCGGCCGCAGTACAAAGACGCTCAACGTCCGGCCGGATGTTTTCTTGTTCCGCCAATTCGGGGACACTTTCTATCCCGTACGTGAGGCGGCACTCGTTGGCGGTGAGGATATCGCATTTCAGACGGATGCGACCGGTGCGGTGATCTATCTTGAGATCCAGCCGACGTCGTCTCCGACAACGGCCGAGAATGCTTCGCCATTCACGTATTGGAACAAGACCGTCTCGGCCTCGCAGCTGCAATCGCGGTTGTCGCGTTATGTTCGCGGCATCGGCACGCTCTACGACGTCAATGTTAAAAAGGTGGGATATTCCCGCCGCCCGATCGAGATCGAGATCGTCGGCTCAAATGGCGTCAAAACGCTATCGGGCGGCAAGATCCGCTCGGCACTTCGCCTTCCCGAACAACTCTTCGTGATGAATAAGCGTTATGGCTCGGGCCCTGCGGTCGCGAGCTACACATTTACCGGACGCGGCTGGGGCCACGGCGTCGGGATGTGCCAATACGGAGCCTACGGAATGGCAAAAATGGGTGTCAAATACGACGAGATCATTAAACACTACTACACCGATGTAGATCTGACCGAGGCATATTGATACCGCTCCAAACGAGCGCTTAGATGTTCAAAAGACTCCCAAACTCCATGCGACGAAGATATAAAGGTCTTCTAAACGCCGCTTTTCTCCTGCTCGTTCTTTGTGGTGTGGCGTTTGGCCAGACGACCGCAGCGGCGAAGGTCGGGTCTGAGACGGCGAAAGGCGGTTTTCGGAACGAGGACGTCATTCGCGACAAGTTCAACGCCTATAAGACAGACGAGGATGCAAAAGCGTGGCTTCGCGAGATGAATTACGATCCGGCGAAGATCGTCTCGCTCACCGCTGCAAAACCTCACGGTGAGAAGGCAGATGTTGAGGTCACGATCCAAACAAGTGCGGGCACAAAACGTGAAGGCATCTCAATAAAGCTCGTATCGAGCGATCAGGGTTTCAATCAGATCGACAAGTGTTGGCTCGCCCATTATGCAAAGATGTGGGCGATGCCGGCAGATGTCGTAACGGCCCTAAAACTTTTTGTCGGGGAAACGCCGCCGACAAAATCCGGACGCTCGATGGACCGGATGTTCCTCAACGAGATCGACCCGAAGCTGAAAGATGCCGTCGTGAAATTCTTTTCGGAGAACAAGGCTGCGATCGTCTCGGACCTTTTTGCGGGCGATGGCGAGCATAGTGCGGGCTGGGTGATGGTCGCATTCAAACCGGGCGAAAGAACCGAATGGATCATTCGCTCCTCAAAGCGGACGATCGAATTCTACGGCGAAGGCGACGTTATGCTCACACGCGGCGGCAACCTCAAAATTGGCCGCATCACGATGCAGCGAAAAGGCGGCGACGCAGGCCGCGACACCGCAAAAATGCTGCAGTTCAAGATAAACCCGGTCGAGCTTTTTAACGCAAAATGAGGTTTTCACCGAGACAGATCATCGGTTCGCTAATCATACTCGGCCTCATTTTGATATGGTCGTTAGTGAGGATGCTTTATTAACGTCCCCGCTCTGAATGCCGACTTCGACCAGGAAACAACCGATAATTGCCGTTGCCGGACCGACCGCCTCGGGGAAGACCGCACTTGCCGTATTCCTTGCTGAGAGGCTTGGCGCCGAGATCGTAAACTTCGATTCGGTTCAGATATACAAGGGCATCGAGCTTGCCACCGCAAAACCCACGGCAGTCGAGCGGCGAGGCATCCCGCATCATCTTATCGATTACGTCGATCCGAATATCGATTACACCGCCGCGGATTGGGCACGGGATGCGCAGAATGCGATCGACGAGATCGAGTCCCGCGGTAAGCGTGTGATACTGGTCGGCGGTACGGGTTTTTATCTTCGGACGCTTTGCCAACCGCTTTTTGAGAGCCCGCAGACCGACGCCTCGCTTCGCGAAAGGTTTCGCAGCCTTCATAAAGAACACGGAGCCGAATATCTGCACGCGATGCTTGCCAAAGCCGACCCGGAAGCGGCCGCTAAGCTTCCGGTCCGCGACCATGTGCGCGTCATCCGTGCACTCGAGGTGATAGAGCAGACCGGCAGAAAGCTCTCCGAACTCCAGCCGGCCCGCCCGGAGCCGCCGGAACTTGCGTCACGCATCTCGCTCATTGTTCTTTCGCCGCCGCGAGACGTCCTTTACGAAAAGATCAACGCCCGAACGTCCGCTCATTTCAACGCAGGGCTCGTCGATGAGGTCAAAGGCCTTCTTGCCGCCGGAGTCCGCGAGAACGGCAATGCCCTCGGGGCCCACGCCTACCGCCGCGTCTGTGAATACCTCCGCGGCGAACGCAGGCTTGAGGCTGCCATTGAACGCTCACAGCAGGATGTGCGAAATTATGCGAAACGTCAGCTCACTTGGTTTCGTAAAGAACATAGAGCCAAATGGTTCGATGGGTTCGGGGACGAGGCAAGCGTCGCGGCCGAGGTGCTTGAATATGCGAAAGAGCTGTATTAAATGGGCTAATTCGGATATAAGCAGGATTTTGGTATAATCGCGGCAATTAGTTCCCAACATTACATTTTGCTGACCGAAGAGGAGAAGAGATGGAGAAGCAGGCTGCTCAGAATATTCAGGATGCGTTCCTAAATTCAGCCAGGCGTGAGAGGCTGAATGTTGTCGTACATTTGCTCCAGGGAGCAACATTGACCGGGCGGATAAAGAGCTTTGATAAATTTTCCCTTCTCCTTGATGTCGGCGGCCCCGACGTGCTGATCTTCAAACACGCGATCTCGTCCATCACACAGGAGCGTCGGCCGGCCCCGAGTTCGCCTGCACCGGCAGACCAAAGCAACGCTTGAAAGGCAGTTTTATTACCTTTGAAGGGATCGACGGCAGCGGAAAGACGACCCAGCTCAACAAGCTCGCCGAAAGCCTGCGGAGCGCCGGCCGCGACGTTCTCCTTACGTGCGAGCCCGGCGGCACACCGCTCGGACGCGAGATTCGCAAGGCTTTTCTTGAAACGAAACAAGATGTCGAACCGCTTGCCGAGCTGCTGCTTTTTGCCGCCGACCGTGCACAGCACGTCGAGCATTTGATACGTCCGGCCCTTCAGGCGGGCCGTATCGTCATCTCAGACCGCTATGCCGACGCGACCACGGCGTATCAAGGCGCAGGGCGCGGTTTCGATCTGAAATTGATCGAAAGTGTGATCGCCATCGCGACCAACGGCCTCAAACCGGACCTTACGCTCTTCTTTGATATCGAGCCTCAGCTTGGCATCGATCGAATGGCATTTCGCGGCGAGAATAAGATGAATCGGATGGATCAGGAATCTCTCGATTTTTACGCTCGCGTGCGTGCGGGGTATTTGCGGATCGCAGATGCAGAACCCTCACGCTTTCGCGTGATCGACGCAAGCCGGAGCGTCGAAGAGGTCGCCGACGAAACGCTCGGCATAGTTACGGAGCTCTTAGCAAGTGTTTAGCAGACTCATAGGCAACGACGTAACAAAGCTTACGCTGCGAAGGCTTGTCCATCAGCGGCGATTGCCGAATTCGCTGCTGTTCGTTGGCCCCGACGGCGTTGGTAAAAAGCAGTTTGCGATCGAAACTGCACGAGCCTTGTTCTGCAGGCAGACCAGCAATGACGAAGCCTGCGGCTCGTGTTCAAGCTGCCAACGTGCGGGCGTTTTTTCGCCTCCAACTTCAGAAAAGCCGGACGATTTTGACCGCGTTCTTTTTACGGAGCATCCGGATCTAGGGTTTGTTCTTCCGTTCAAGAGAAATGTTCGCATCGGTGCGATCCGGGCTCTTGAACGCGAGGCGAATTTTAACCCTTACGAGGCTGCGGCACGCGTATTCATCATTGATGACGCCGATCTGATGAAGGACGCGGCGGCCAACGCGCTACTGAAGACCCTTGAAGAGCCGCCCGAAACAACGCATATCATCCTAGTGACGTCGCGGCCCGACGTCCTTTTACCGACGATACGTTCCCGCTGTCAGACGATCCATTTCGCCCCGGTCGAGAGGAAGGCGATCGAAGAGTATCTGATCGGCGAGCGTGCGTTCTCGCACGACGAGGCACGGCTCGCCGCGGGCGTTGCACACGGGAGCATCGGGCGTGCGGTCGCCATCGATGTTGCGGAATATCGTGAGATGCGTGACCGGGCCGTTCGCGTTCTGAGGTCGGCCGTGATCGATTCCGATATGGCGGCCTTGCTGAAGATCTCCGAAGAGCTCAATGATGCAAAGAACAAGGACAATTTTGAGGCGAATCTGGACACGCTCGAAGCTGTTCTCCGCGATGTTTGGAGATTGGCCTGCGGCGTCGATGCCTCGAAGCTCCTCGACCCGGAAATGGCAGGCACGTATGCGGAGATCGCCGGGTCCGCCAAACCCTCACAGCTTGCAGGCCAGCTTGGCGAGATCGAAATGCTTCGGCGCAACCTCGTCGTCAACATCAACCGAAAGGCGGCAACGGACTCGATGTTTTTGACAATGGCGGCCGGAAAGCGTTAATTAGTCTAAAGGGCAGTATGAACGTTCTAGCGTTGGAAGATCCATCAAAATTGACCCGGCTCTCGGCCCTTGCCGGTGCAGGTGCGATGGCAGCCGGCTCCGTGATGGTAGCGGCGTTCGATCCAACGAAGGTTCATATATTCCCCGTATGTCCGCTGCTTGCACTGACGGGCATCGCGTGTCCGGGATGCGGCTTGACGCGTGCATTTCACGCACTATTTCACGGCGATATAGTTACGGCGTTGGATTTTAATTTGCTTGCACCCGTTTGGGCGATCGCATTTGCGTGGATATTCGTTTCGCTGATCCTGCTCGGCATCAGGAAGAAAGGCCTTCCGATGTGGCCGACGAATCCAAAATTCATCTACGTATTTTTCTCGGTTCTGCTTGTTTTCGGAGTGCTTCGGAATATTCCGGCGTGGCCGCTGACGATCCTCTTCCCTTAGCCAATTTGCACAAGCTTTTTCGCGGCTTCGAGCGGTGAGACGTTCGGACCTTCGGTCCGCAAAAGCTCGACCTCTTTTACGAACTCATCCACAATATTCTCGCCGGCGACTCGCCGCAGCGGTACGCCGTTCTTGAAGATCATCCCGACGTTACGGCCGAAGGTTATGCCGAGCTGGGAATCGTGAGCTTCGCCCGGGCCGTTCACCGCACAGCCCATGATCGAAAGATGCAGCGGCTCTTCGACGTGTGCAAGGCGACGCTCGACCTCGGTCACGATCTCGACGAAGTTATCGATATCAAGTCGTCCGCACGTCGGACACGCAACGACGGTCACTCCGCGTTTTCGCAGTTCGAGCGATTTTAGGATCTCCCACGCAACGCGAACTTCTTCGTGAGGTTCGGCGGCAAGGCTCACGCGGATCGTGTCGCCTATGCCTTCGCTAAGTAAAATGCCGAGCCCGATCGCCGATTTTATCGTTCCGCCAAACGGTGTCCCGGCTTCTGTAACGCCGAGGTGCAGCGGATAATCGACCTTCTCGGCCATCAGGCGATAGGCCGCGACCATTCGGTTCACATCCGATGCCTTCAGGGAGATGATCGTGTCCGAAAAGCCGAGGTCTTCGAGGATGCGAACGTGCCGCATTCCGCTTTCGACCATCGCTTCCGGAGTTGCCGTTCCGTACTTTTTGAGCAGGTCCTTTTCGAGCGACCCGCCATTTACGCCGATGCGTATCGGCACTTTTTGTGCCTCGGCCGCACGGACGACCTCGCGAACACGTTCGATCTTCCCGATGTTGCCCGGGTTTATTCGGAGTTTATCGATGCCGGCGTCAAGTGCTTTGAGTGCGAGTTTATAGTGAAAGTGAATGTCAGCGACAAGCGGCACGTCCGTCCGTTTGCGTATATCTTTCAGGGCATCCGCTGCCGCATCATCAGGCACGGCAATGCGAACGATCTCGCATCCGGCTGCGACCATTTCATCGATCTGCTTTAACGTGCCGTCAACGTCGGTCGTGTCCGTTTTGGTCATCGACTGCACGACGACCGGAGCACCGCCGCCGATCTGAATATCACGTACCTTTACTGCTTTTGTCACTCTCACGATCTAAAAAGAATTCTACTTTAAGCTGTTTACCTTATTTCCCAAGCAGCCTCGAGACATCGAAGAAAACGGTCGTCAGCATCAGCAGAAGTACAATGCCGAGGCCGGTGAGCTGTATGCGTTCGCGGGCGACGAGCGAGAGCGTCTTGCCGAACCAGGACAAGACCTTCTCGATACCGAGTACCATTATCTGCCCGCCGTCGAGCATCGGTATCGGTAGCAGATTCATTACGCCGAGCGTCAGGCTGATCGCCATCAAAAGCGGCAGAAGCCCAAAGAATCCCGCAGCAAATACTTGATTTACGATTGCCTGTCCGATGCCGATCGGGCCGGACAGCGTATCGCGTGCGGAACGTTCGCCGGTGCCGACCTGGCCGAGCGCAACGCCCGTGAGCCTTAGAATTCGGAGGTTCTGGTCAAGCGCGAATGCGGCAGCTCCGCCGAGGCCGACCTTATCGCGTTTTGCGAGAAGGCTCGGGTCAAAACGGATGCCGATCAGCCAGCGGTCGCTTTCCTGTTCCGCGTGCGTCGTTATCGTGAGCTTTTCGCCCTTGCGGTCTATCGAGAGTGCCAGCGGCTCGCCTTTTGAGTCGGTCACGACGGACTGCATCTTACGGATGTTCGTAATATTTACGCCGTTGACCGCCTTGATCCAATCTCCGGGCTGCACGCCGTCCTTTGCCGCCGGCAAGGACTCATCAAGACTGCTTACGACGACCGGTTCCGTGCCCGTGTCCGGATCCATATCGAGAACACCGGCGGACTGCCCCGACTGCGTCAATTTTGTCGGCGTGATCGTAAGGTCGAGGCGTTTACCTTCGCGTTCAACGCTGATCGGTACCGCTCTCTCGGGTATAAGCAGAGCGTCGTCCTCGATCCGTGTCCAGGAAGGGTTCTCTTCGCCCTGAAACGCGACGATGCGGTCGCCGGCCTGAATTCCCGCGTGTGCGGCGGCGCCATCAGGTTTCACGAATCCGACGATCGGGGCCGGGTTTGCCGGGACCCCAAGCCAAAGAGCAATGCCGAGCGGGATCGCAAGTGCGAGCACGAAATTCATGAACGGCCCGCCGAGCATTACAAAGAATTTTTGCCAACGCGGGCGAAGTTCGTAAAGTTCACTCTCCGGAACCGGCTCAGATGTCTCGTCCGCCGCCTCAAGCCCCGAATTTGATTCATCGCCGTAAAGCTTTACGTACGCCCCAAGCGGGATCGCAGAGACGCGATAATCCGTATGGCCGATCTTTACGCCAAAAAGCCTTGGCCCGAGCCCGAAGAACGAGTATGCCTCGACGCGCATTCCGAAGATCTTCGCGATGATAAAGTGCCCAAACTCATGGATATTTATCGCGACACCGAGTACAAAAATGATCGCTAGAATTGCTATTAAAACGTCCAACATCAGTAGATCTAGTTAGTTTGCGGCCGCAGCCGGGCTAATTGCCATTATAGCGCGTTGGCGTGCCGAAGCGTCTGCCTCAAGAACGGCGGAAAGTGTGTTTGCCGCCTCCGAAGTGTGCCCACGCATCACACCTGCGTTTATCGTCGCGATCTCGCCGAACGAGATCTTTCCGTCCAAAAACGCCTGAACGCTCACCTCATTTGCGGCATTCAGGACCGCGGGCATCGTTCCGCCCGCTTTTAGAGCCTCGAAGGCGAGCGACAGGCAAGGGAAGCGTTCGAGGTCGGGATCTTCGAATTCCAGCTTGCCCACACCCGCAAGATCAAGACGGTCGCACGAAGCACCGTGTCTGTCCGGATATGTGAGTGCGTACTGTATCGCGTGCTTCATATCCGGCACTCCCATCTGGGCGATGACCGATCCGTCAACCAGCTCGACCATCGAATGGACGACCGATTGCGGGTGCACGATCACCGAGATATCGTCCGCATCGAACCCGAAGAGCCACTTTGCCTCGATCACCTCAAGCCCTTTGTTCATAAGAGTTGCAGAATCGATCGTGATCTTCTCGCCCATCTTCCAGTTCGGATGATCGAGCGCCTGTTCACGCGTCGCGGAGAGGATCTTCTCCTTTGACCACGTGCGAAACGGGCCGCCCGAAGCCGTTAAGATAAGACGCCGAACCTCCGTTTTTCGTTCGCCGCGAAGGCATTGATGAATGGCGTTGTGCTCGCTGTCAACCGGCACGATCTCGGCACCTGAGGCTGCGGCGGCCGCCGTCATCAATTCGCCCGCCATTACGAGAGTCTCTTTGTTCGCAAGGGCGATGCGTTTACCGGCCTCGATCGCTCTAAGCGTCGGGATAAACCCAACTGCACCAACAGTTGCAGAGACGACGATGTCAGCTTCTTCGTGTGTTGCGACCGCGACAAGGCCCGCTTCGCCGCATTCGATACGCGGCCTTTTATCGAGTTTTGCCGTCGCTCTTTCGAGCAGAACGGCACATTCTTCATCACTGCAAGCAACAAGCTCAGGCGAAAAGCGTTCGATCTGCTCGACGAATTTTTCGATGTTCCGGCCCGCGGCCATCGCGACGACACGTACGTCGCCGAGGTGCTCCACGACCTTCAGCGTGTTGCAGCCGATCGAACCCGTCGAACCTAGAATTGAGATCGCTTTTGCTTTGGTCATAGCGAAAAACAGGCGGGCTTGCGAATAGTTGCGCGGACGAAATTCAACGGCCGCTCTACGTCAAAAACAGCAATGACAAGAGTAGCACAATGGCGACATCGGCCGTTAATTTTCGGGACTTTTATTAATGAGCTCACCGGTGGCCTCGAACCGGTCAACTTTCGCCTCACCTTTTGTTTGGCGGTCTGCAAGATACTGATTGAAGGCCTGCGAGCGATTTCGTGCAACGCTCAGGGTCTTCCACTCCCGACCGCGAAAATGCTTTGCGAGAAGTACGATCTGCCCGATATGGTAAGCATAATGGGTCAACTGACGGTTTATCGCCTCAATAACGGTGTGCGGTTCGTTTCTTATTGTCACCGTGCGGGCAAGATCTTCATTTGAGAGCGGTCCAATGTTATCAAAAAGTATCTGCCACGCTTCGTCCCAGGCCGCCATCAGCTGCTCGCGGGAGTTGTTGACGAGTTCGAATTCGAGGTCGCGATCCCTGTCGGGTTTCTCGCCGTCCGTCGAGAGAAAATCACGCCAACGCGATCTTGCGTTCCCGGCGATATGTTTGACGATAACAGCGATCGAATTATCTTCTTCGCCGAGGGTGCGGAAGAATTCGTCGTCTGAAACTTGTTCGATCGCGCGTTCGGCAAGTTTCTTGTAGCCGCGAAACGAGCTGAGTGCGTCCTCACGAAAGTTCGTTAAGGCATCGATCTTCGCTTGATCCTGCATAAAACTCTGGAGGTCAGCTATTTGCTGAGAGCTCTTCTTTGATCAACTGGCCGATCTTGCCGCGTTCGGCAGCGGTCTGGCCGCCCGTTCTCATATTCTTTAGAGTGGCGGTGCCGGCCTCGATCTCGCTTTCGCCGAGCACACAGACGAACGGCACTTTGATCGAATCTGCGTATTTCATCTGTTTGCCGAGCTTGTCCGCCTCGGGATAGACCGTAACTCGAAGTCCGGAGGCGCGAAGCTCGGCCGCGAGCCGCAAGGATTCCGGTGTCGTCTCTTCGTTCCAAATGGTCACGAGCACGTCCGCAGGTGTCGAATCCGCGATCTCGGGCGGAAACATTCCGCGTTCGTCCATCACGACAAGGATGCGTTCGAGCCCAAGCGAAATTCCGCACGCCGGGATCTGTTCCTTCCCAAACATCCCGATAAGGCCGTCATAACGCCCTCCGCCTGCGAGACTGCCGGGCAGGTCGGGGACATTCACTTCAACGATCATTCCGGTGTAATACGAAAGTCCGCGTGCGAGGCTCGGGTCGTCCTTCACCGCAATATCCATGGGCAGAAGGTCAATGATCTTTGAAAGGCTCTCGGACCGAGGTGCCGAATCTGCATCGAGTGCGAACGCCAGAAAGCGTTCTGCAGCATCGCTCGTTATGCCGCGTTCGGCAAGCTCCTTCAAGACGCCGCCTTTCCCGACCTTGTCGAGCTTGTCGAGTGCGACCATTGCGTCGGATTCGAGGGCAGCGTCAATGCTGGCCGCCGTGACCATCTCGCTCAAGCGGCGACGGTCATTAACGCGAAAGACGTAATCCTTAAAACCAAGCCGGTCAAAGATCTTTGCCGCGGCAGTAATAAGCTCGACCTCGACGAGTTCCGACGACGAACCGATCTGGTCGGCGTCGCACTGATAGAATTCGCGATAGCGGCCGCGTGCCGGTCGATCCGCACGCCAGACCGGCTGTATCTGATAGCGTTTGAAGAACTTAGGAAGTTCGTTGCGGTTGTCGGCAATTACGCGGGCAAGCGGGACGGTGAGGTCGTAACGCAGGGCAAGGTCCGCGAGATCCGCGACCTTCGATGCAGAAGAAATGTCGAGCTTCTCGCCGCGTTTGAGGATCTTGAACATCAGCTGTCCGCCCTCTTCGCCGTATTTGCCCGTCAGGGTTTCGAGGTTCTCAAAGGCGGGAGTTTCGAGCGGTTCAAAGCCGTAGGATTCGTACACCTCCTTGATGATGCCGATCACGTACTCACGTTTTCTGACGTCGGCGGGCAGGAAATCGCGTGTCCCGCGGGCCGGATTTGTCGATGCCATAAAGGTGATATCTTACAACAAAATGCGAGCTTCCTGCCTGTTAGTAACGCAGTTTGAGTTCGGTGTAATTTCGCCAGGAGCGGTCGAGGAATGCGATCTCTTCGGCGGTGAGTTCGCGTTTTACGCGGGCGGGAGAACCGATAACGAGCGAACGCGGCGGAAAGATAGTGCCGGGCGTAAGCAGCGATCCCGCACCGACGAGACACTCTTCGCCGACGTGAACGCCGTCCATCAAGATCGCTCCCATGCCGATAAGGCAGCGGTCATCGACCGTGCATCCGTGCAGCAGAACGCGGTGGCCGACCGTGATCTCATTGCCAAGAACCGTCGGATGCGTGCCGCCCGAGACGTGTATCACACAATTATCCTGAATGTTCGTCCTTTCGCCGATGCGAATGTAGTTCACATCGCCGCGTACGACAGAACCGAACCAGATGCTCGAATCTTCGCCGATCTCTACGTCGCCGATCACCTCGGCACTCGCGGCGATGAAGACGGTCGAATGAACGGCCGGAAATTTGTCTTCGAACTTTTTGATCATGCACTGCTCCGTTTGAAACGCTTCGAGATCATTCCGTAAACCTGATGAAGTTCGTGAACGCGAAGCAGCATCGCACAGGCTACGAACGCCGCTCCGCCGAGGGCGATCGGCACGAATGCCTCGATCATGCGCATTGAAAGTCCGTTTGAGCCGAATCGAGCCAGAATAAAATGGTAGCTCGCGTAACAAACGACCGAAAGAACGGCCGACGACAGAGCGATCTTAATGAACGCTGACGCGATGCTTCGCCCGTTAAGCCTTGAGATCTTTCGCCTCAGCAGGTAAGCAAGCGCCGTGAAGTTGAACAACGCAACGAGTGATGTGGCCAACGCGACGCCCAGATGGCCATAGCCGGACGGTGTTTCCGGCGTCACGCCGTAATGCGAAAACCATTCGCGCAAGCCGTAGCAGCCGATGAAGTTCACGATGATCGAAGCGAGAGCAATGATCATCGGCGTTTTTGCGTCATCGAGAGCGTAAAATGCGGGCGACAATATCTTGATCGCGGCGTAACCGGTCAAGCCGATCGAATAGCCGACAAGGGCGGTTGCCGTCATTTGTGTGGCAAGCGCGTCGAACCGGCCGCGTTCGTAAATAAGCCTGATGATCGGTTCGCCCAGGACGATCAGCCCGCAGGCGCTTGGCAGCGTCATCAGGAATACGAGATTCATTGACGACGAGATCGTGTCGCGAAACTCACCTCTTTTACCTTCAGCAGCAAGGCGTGACAAGACGGGAATTGCGGCGGTCCCGACCGCAACACCGAAAAGCCCGATCGGGAACTGCATTAGCCGGAACGCATAATTCAGCCAGCCTTGTGCACCGTCGATCGAAGATACGAAGTACGTATTGACGAGCACGTTTATCTGAACCGCTGACGTGCCGAGGATCGCGGGCGTCATCAGAACGACGACCTTCTTTACGCCTTCGTCTGCCAGTGAGATCACCGGCGAAAATCGAAATCCGACCCGATAGAGCGATGGCAACTGCATTGCAAGTCCCGCCGCGCCGCCGATCAGCGTGCCGATCGACATACCGATGATCGCCCACTGTGCCGCCCCGTCCGGAACAATGTTCTTGTCCTTCGGAACGTCCCAACCTCCGCCGCTCAGCCAATAAGCAAGCGAGAGTCCGACGCAGATCGAGACGATATTAAATACTGTCGAGGCAGAAGCGGGAATGCCGAAAATGTTCTTTGTATTCAGGACGCCCATTGCCACGGCCGCGAGGGCAACGAGCAGAATGTACGGGAACATTATCTGCGTCAACGTGGTTGCGAGGGCGGCCTTTTCGGGCGAGAAACCGTCAGCGACTACGCCGACAAGTTCCTTCGAGAAAATGATGCCGACGATGCAGATAATGCTCAAAACGACCGCAAGCAGGTTGAATATCAGGCTTGCGAGCCGCCAGGCCGCCTTTTCGCCGAGTTTGATCTGATAATCGGTAAATACCTTTACGAACGCGACGGACAACGCCCCTTCGGCGAAAAGGTCGCGTAGGACGTTCGGCAGGCGAAAGGCCACAACGTAAGCGTCTGTCAGAAAACCGGCCCCGAAGAATCTCGCAAAGATCACTTCGCGAAGCAGCCCAAAAAGCCGCGAGAACATTACGGCGATCGAAACGATGCCCGCCGAGCGCGCAACGCTGGTTGGCCGCGGCGGCGGAGGTTCAGCAGCCGTTTCGGCGGTTTGGAATGGGCGTGTGTCCTCGATCGATGGCATCAGCAACTAGAATCGAAGATTATCGCACGCCTGGAGGTGAAATAGAGAAGAACGACGAAAAAAAAATTGAAAGACGGCCGCTTAGTGCAACGCATTTGTCGGATAAGAGATCTGCGAAGTCGCCATTCGCTTATCAAGCGAAACGGCATTGTATTTGAGCGAAACAGGCCCGCCGAACTGTCCCTGCACAAGCGAGACGTAAAGATTCTGGAACGAGCGGAACTTGCTCACGCTGCCGCGTTGATTGAAGATCACGAACAGAAGTTTACCCTTTTGGGTATTCACCTCGCCCGACAATGCACTGACTCCGTTATCGGTCTGATGCAAGGTGCCCGTTTTGCCGACGACGCTGCCCGCATAGAAATCACTATCGAAGCGATTCTCAAGCGTACCTTCATCCAGGCCCGCGACCGGCATAATATCGGCGAAATTCATCCGATAACGTGCGAGTTCAGATTGCAGCGACCGCAGGAGTTTCATCATTGCATTCGGCGAAACTCTATTGATCCCGAGGCCGCTTGTCGTATCAAGCGAGAATTCGTTATCCGGGACATTTGCGTTCAATTCGACTATTCGCGAAACGCCGAATGGCCCGCCGAGCATATCGCCGAGGCGTTCAGCCAGGAAGTTGTTCGAATAGCAGAGCGTGGCCTTCAGGATCTCACGCATCTTTGCGGATTCGTGGGTAAAGAGCAGGGAAAGGTCGCTCGGGATGGCTTGAACGGATGCGGTGCCCGTGACCGAAACGCTCGGGAGCCCCTGGAACATTCCGGCACGACCGGAGTTGTTCATATAATCGATCCATGCTCTTGCCGCCGCCGGCGAACGCCGCGAAAGATCGAGCGTTGCGAGCAGCGTGTCAGCCGAACGCTGCGAAGAGCCGGAATAGTTCATCACAAAATCGTGCGTGACGACTATATCGCCCGTGATCGAACGGATGCCGCGGCGATTCAGCTCATTCGCGATCAGGATCGCGTGCTCATAATTAAAAACCGGGTCCTTGCCCGAAACGTAAAGATTCCCCGTCAGCGTTCCCGTCGTTCGGTCGAGGGTGCCGTTGGTGTAGATATTCGTTGCAAAGCGAAAGTCCGGGCCGAACGTCTTCAGGACGGCGTAGGCCGTTGCGACCTTGACGTTCGACGCGGGGTTGAACAACGCGGAAGAATTTGATTCTACGACCACGCCGCCGTCCATTGTCTCGACAAGGATCCCGGAATATCCGGGGATCGTCTGCTCGGCAAGGAGCGGAAACATCGTCCGGACAGCATTTACGGGTGCGGTCGTCGCTGCGGTTGAGATACCGGTCGGCTTTACAAGCGAGCCGTCAGAACCCTTAGGCTCAGGCTTGTAGATCTTAATGTCCTGGAGAAGCGGGCGTGTGGTCTGTGCCGGGACGGCAAACGATCCCAAAAGCAGGGATGCGAAAACTACGACAAACTTTATCGTGAAGGTTCTAAGCATTGCTTGGATCGAGTTGCGAAAGTATTCTGACGCGGAGCCCGAGAAACCGAGCTTGTTGCAATTGTACCACAGGTCGGGGCCGGTGCGAAGTTTTTTTACGATCGGGGACATTTCGTTAAAAGAACAACCTCAGACCTTTGATGAATCCGCCGTTGCTTCGGATGCAGGAAATCATGCGTTGGCCGCACCCGTGCCGTGATTGACTTTCGGCCCGCCAACTGCCTAGAATCCAACATTTGACGCCGATCTTGAATGAAAAAGGACGCCCTTCCGCCGATCACCACTCGGAATATCAAGCTGGCACACGCCGCGGCGTCTCCTGCCATCAAAGACCGTCTCGCCGAGTTCTCGAGTATTCTTGAGACAGGCGATGACCGCCGCTTTTGGGAAGAGATGGTCTTTTGCTTCTTCACCGGCGGATGTTCCGCAAAAATGGGCCTCCGCTCGATCGAAAAGGTCCGCCATCTACTGCTTTCAGGCAGCCAGAAGCAGCTTGCGAACGCTCTTTCGGGCACGCATCGCTATCCGAACGCACGGTCGCGATATATCGTCGCATCTCGCGATTTTCTGCAAAAAGACTGCGATATGCGGCTTCGCGAGAGGCTTTTGGCGTTCTCCGACCCGATGGAACGCCGCGACTGGCTCGTTCAGGAGAAGGGGATCAAGGGCCTCGGGTACAAGGAAGCGAGCCATTTTTTACGTAACGTCGGCTTCCGCGGATATGCGATACTTGATAAGCATGTTTTGAACTCCCTCGCGGCCTTGAAAATAATTTCTGAGGCAAAGCCACCAAATACGCGGCAAAAGTATCTAACAATCGAGGAAAGCCTTAAGAAACTTGCGCGACGTACGCGGATCGATTTCGACGAACTCGATCTTGTTCTTTGGTCAATGAAGACCGGCGAGATCCTCAAATAGCTGATCCAAACACCCGGAGGGGACTCGTGCTGAAGCCTTCCAAAAACTTTTTCTCGACCAGACGCCTTCGAGCTGTCGGCTTGACCGTTGTCGTCTTTCTTGCGGGCGTGGCTGTTCCGACGATCTACTCGCAAAAGAGGTCCGGATCCGCCCGCGAAAGCTTAAAAACTGCCATCAAGCTGACACGGGACAACGAACTCAAGAAGAGCGAAGCTATCCTGCGAGACCTCCTTGCGACGGACCCGAAGAATACAGACGCCCGCACCGAACTCGCCTTTAATCTCACAAAGCAGCGCCAATTCGTTGACGCTTACGAAACGGTGCTCACGGTCCTTGATAAGGATAAAAAGGATTCGCGGGCACTGTCCGTCCTCGGCTCGATCCTGCTTGCCAGCGGAAGGCTTCGCGAGGCCCGGGCGATCATCTATCGAACGCTTGATCTCGACCGAGGCGAACATTTGGCGTGGGCGTGCCTCGGGATGCTCGATTATTACGACAATAATGTCAATCAGGCGATCAACAGCCTGAAGCAGGCGATCTACCTTGCCCCGCGTGAACCCGATTACTACTTCTCGCTTGCACAGGCATCAGTGCGTGCCGATCACTACAAGGACGCGGCGACGGCGTATGACCGCTTTCTTGCCGTTTCCGGCATTATGGACACCGACCGCCGCGAACGGATCAAGGGCCTGGTCAGTTTCCTTCTCTATCTCGGCGAAAGGCCGTCGCTATATGATGCGAGCGGTCCGGATACTACGCGTTTCAAGTTCGAGCTTGACAACAATCGCCCGCTGATCGAGGTTTACCTTAACGGCTACGAGAAACCGTTCCGCTTTGTCATTGATACGGGATCGGGAATGACAGTGATCTCGACCAAGGCCGCACAGGTTCTGGGGATGAAGGAAGTTGCTCGCGGCGGCAACGGCCGCGGTGTCGGAGGCGACGGGAAGTTTCCGATCGTTTACGGTTTTGTGAACGAACTGAAGATGGGTGACGTTGCGGTGCACAACATTCCTGTCTATATTCGCGACGTTCAATCCCGAAGTAATATCGACGGCTACCTCGGGCTTGCGGTCATCTCAAAGTACTTCACAACGATCGACTACGGCACGAATACGGTGATTATGTCGAAGGAAGACACAGGCGAGGTCTTTTCAAACGAGAATGCGGACCACACACTGCCTTTGCGTCTTACGCCGACCGGATTCCTAAGCGGCGAGGTCGGTGTTGCCGGCATCGAGGCTAACCTGAATTTCATCGTCGATACGGCCGCGAGCATTTCCGTGATCTCGGACAACGTGGCCGCTGCCGAGGCGATCAAGAAATACCTCAGCGACAAACGCTATAAGGTCGTCGGTACGGCCGGAGTGGTCATCGATGCTCCCGCATTCCTGCTGCCGCGTGTTACATTTGGCCGTAACGTGCGTGCGCCGCTCGTTGCGGTCGCCCTCGACCTGGACGTTATCAATGAGACTTCCGGATTCGAGCAGGCGGGGATCCTGGGTGGGAATTTCCTAAAGAATTACCGCGTCGCGTTCGATTTCAAGCGGTCGCGCGTGAAGCTTACGCCGGTTGTCCCCGAGAATCTTGACAATGCCGGGATCGAGCCCTAAATGAAGACAAGCCTTTATCTTGAGACGTCCGTCATCGGAGCGTATCTGGACAACGGCGACGCATTTCGCCGCGACCTGACGATCCGCTGGTGGGAGCACGAGATGCAGGATTACGATGCGTTCTCGTCATACCTTGTCCGACGCGAACTCGAACACTTTCCCGAACCGCATCGCACCGGCTATCTGAACCTCGCAAAAGAGACCAACGAACTCGACATCCCGGAAGAAGCCGCCATTCTAGCCGAAGGCTACATCGAACGCGGCGTCATCCACAGACGCTTTCTCTCGAACGCCGTGCATTACGCCGTTGCGTCCGTTTACAAGCTCGATTATTTCGTTACGTGGGATTTTGGCCACCTTGCCAACATTCGAAAACAGGCGCGCCTGCGGCTCTTCAACACCGCCGCCGGCTTCGCCTCACCAACGATCATCACACCCGAATTCCTCGTCCACTCGATCTAGCCCGTTTCGCCAAGCCCGCCAGAAGGGCTTTTCATTTATTTTTCAAAGACCCTAAAGCCTCAGACTCCTTCCTATTCTGACCGGAAACCCTATTCTTGTCTGGTACTATTTTAGGCGAGGCTTACAGACCAATGCCCGTGAATCTGTTCTATCTGGATAATCTTGTTGGAGTCCTTACTCTATCGTAACTTCGTCATTAAAATACGTTCTGGAATTAAAGGCATTTCTGAAGAGCTATATTTAAAGGTTTCGAAACGGCCATCGCCATTTTGATCTGAATAGACCAAAACAGCACTCATCGCTAAACGATCTTTAATCTTTCCGGTTGAATCAACTTCAACCCAATTACCTCTCATGACATAACAAAATGGTTGCTTGTTTACTGAAAACACTTTCAAATACTGAATTGCCCATGACTTATCTTTAATGTCTGGATCCCGCTCAACGTTGAATGGAATATTGCCATCTGCATTTTGAATCACATCCATTATTGGACTAAAACTCGTTTGCACTATCTTTGCTTTTGAAGTTTCCTTATATATTTCTCTCGACTGCTCACTGAACAAGGACAAATCTGGCAATTTCCAGCCTGCATCGTTTATTAGTTGCTTCGAACCATCATCGATATGAAAAGTCGGTGGAGTCGGTGTTCGCTTAATCGTCTCATGATTGTTTTCTTGAGCTATATCTTTCTGAGTTTGGCATGATGCGCCGAATGAAATGAGACAC
This sequence comes from Acidobacteriota bacterium, assembly GCA_019639195.1. Classification (GTDB taxonomy): domain Bacteria; phylum Acidobacteriota; class Blastocatellia; order Pyrinomonadales; family Pyrinomonadaceae; genus OLB17. The sequence goes on from JAHBSI010000001.1 coordinate 1,264,341, forward strand.
AATAAAGTAAAGACGCGCATGATTGTCATAAGATCTTGTGCCTTCGATTGTCACAAATTATTATAGAGCGGCTCGTCGCATGCCGAGGTCTGCGCCACCCAGAAGAAGACGAACCCGCAAACTATACCCGCGGCCAACACAATAAGCGTTCTCATCGTTTTGCCTCCAATGCTTTCACTTTCCAGTTTACGAGCTTTTCTGTCTCGACCAAGATGCCGCTATTGACTTTATCCCCTCATGCGGACAAGTTCTCCTTAACCCGAAAATTCCATTTTAAATTGGTCACAATCGGGGGAGGTTAACACGATCTTTGTTATTACTCTTGGCATTTATCTATTCAAAATCAGGATAAAATCCACCATACTCTCCGGTTCTCATCCTATTCACAATACTCATCGGGTCCATAACAACCCCTATCTCCGCGTTTCTATTTTCACCCGTTAATTTTCCTACTCTGGTAAAAGCATCGTCTCCTATATGCCAAACGTACCATCTCTCAGAAATTTTTATCGGCTCCTCTCCTTCTGTGTGCCCGTAATCGTTGGTATTTCTAAACAAGATATGATCTAGCTTTCCAATTTCATTAGATTTGCCGACCTTTTCCCAAAAACCCAGCTTTACACCCCATTTTGTGACGCAATGAGCATAAAACTCCACTTCTCCTTTAACGATCTCTCCAAAATCAGGACTTGAACCAAGAGGATATTCTTCTCTGAACGCTCTAATTACATCGCTGTTCAATTGTGTTAAATCAAAAGCAATAAGCTGAAAATATTTCTTCGTATGGTCATTTATCTTCACTGAAAAAATGTCTCCAATCTTTGTAACTACTCGTTTTGTCTTCATAAATATCACTTAATGCCGAGTTGCTCCCCGTGTTTAGGCGACCACGCAACTTCTCGAGCCCTTTCTAAAGCCTCAGAGCCGGGAAAAGTTTCGCGGGGTCGCCCTGCACTGGAATGTTGTTCGGATGACCAAACTGCATTCGTAAAGCTTCGACTCTGGTACGCAGTTCGAGCGGAAGTTGCCTGCATAAGCTTTGTTTTTTATTCGATTTTTTATACATAAGCATCCATCGCTGTCCGTACGCGTCATATAAGCTCATAAACAATTGATCGCTGCATCCTAAGGTGATCCAGTCTTCGTAGGCTTTTGCCGCAAGCTTGCGATCTCCTAGACTGAAATAGATCTCTGCTGTTAGATACGCTCGATCAGCGCTATCGCCCGGCAGCTGAGATAGAACCTTCAGTGCCGCGACGGGTTTTGAGCAGCGCAAAAGTCCGGCAACGATCTTTGGGATCAGGGTTCCGGCGTTTTTCTCGTTCTTATTCAGATCAGCGAGTGATAGATAGATGTCAGATGCCTCTGTCATCGATCGTTCGGCCGACTGAAGGTCATTTGTTTCAAAATAGACCTGGGATAGATAGGTTTTCGCGGCCGCCAACTCAAACAATAGATCACGTTTGGTCAAGTGGGTTCTGATAGGATCCTTTACCGCACTCTCCAGATCACGCACACCGTTTATTGTGCGGGCGAGCTGGGGCAAGGCGTCTGTCTCCTTCTTATATTCGGGGTCTAAACAGGCAAGCCGATCCCTATCTGAATATTCATACCCATGAAGCGAATACATCGCCTTTTCAAAATAGCAGTCTCCATCTTTCGAGCACATGGATGCGCATACGGTTACCGAGTCCTGCGCACGCAGGATACTAAAACCGGCG
>JAHBSI010000002.1 GCA_019639195.1 Acidobacteriota bacterium
CAAGAAGCTGTTCAAATGGATCGTCGCTGTCATTGCGGTGATTGTTGCTGTCATTACAATAATTGCGGCTCCAGCTACGATTGCAGGAATCTTAGCCGCTATAAGTGCGACTGCCTCCGCGGGATCTTCGGTTATGGGTGCGCTCGGTTACTCCACGGCCGCAAAGATTTTGGGGTGGATAGCACTCGGTACCGGAATAGGCGCGGGAATCGCGACGATAGCGGCGGGGCCAAAAATAGATGATTCCCTAATTTTGCATATCGCGAGTACAGAGGAAAATACATCCACGATATCGTGGTGGCAAATTGCACTGGCCGGTGTTAGTGCGGCAGGCTCAATCGCGAATAGTTTTGCAAGCGGCCCAAAAAAGAAAAAACAAACCGCCGAACAACGACAAGCGAGCATAATTCAGCGGACTATAGCAAGTGCTCTATGGCGCTTGAAAAATATGCCGGGATGTAAGGAGTTTATACAAGGCAGTTCTTCTCAGGATCCGGTCGCAGTTTTAGAGGGCCTAAGAGACGACAAGAATGTATTTTTTGACAAGAGCATGGGATTAGACGCAAGCGCCCCAGTTGGACAAACTACGGATCTAGAAGGAAATCCTAAAGCTGGTCAGGGAGTGAACTCCCGCATACATCTTGGGCGTAAATTTTTTGATGACTGGACGGTTGGAGGGTGGAAAGGGACTATGAACCTTCCAAATACTCGAACTAACATCGTTTTGCACGAACTTAAGCATGCGGTTGACGTTGGCCATGCTCCTGGAGAAGCGAATAACTATTACTATAATGAGATCGCCAAAAAATGCTTTGGAGTAACTCCATAAGAATGATGGTCACTCGATTCGTAGCAGGTGTAAATGGCAAATTTCGTTTACCAACTTTTGATTTTTATCATGGAGCTGATTAATGAGAAAGTATTCGTTTATGATTTATATCTTTGCGGCGCTGCTTGTGTTTGCCAATCATAGTTGTTCGAGTCAAAAAACAATACCCAACTCTGATACGAATCAGGAGATGCCGTCGGAGGTTATTCTCGAAGTTGTTACCGAATCAAAGTACATGGTATATCCGCCCGGTAGTGTTATCAACATCAGATTATTTAGTTCTGGGCGAGCTGAATATGATTACTATCCAGAACAAACTTCCGGAGTACCCTTTAAGCTGGAAAGGAGAGAAGTTGAACTAGACAAAAATGAGCTTGACCGAGTTAAGACCTTAATTAGTGAATTAGGAGAAACGGTGTTAAAATCCGAGTATTCTCCAACCGTACCTATTCTAGATGCCTCAATTGTCACGAAAGTGATTTTCTCTAAGAAAAAGGAGACAGAAATTGTGGTTCTTAAGGAGAACCATAGTAATTTGATACTGGAAAAAAAGAAGGGAATTTACCCCCAACCGCTACTGAATTTACTGCTTTTTGTTCAGGATTTTGACCAGAAAGTGCTTGTTGCTGGATGACTTAAAACGCCCCGCACAAGGCGCAAGTTTAGTGCGAATATTCGTTTAAATGTTTCCTTTTCACAGCAAGCACTGAGGACATTACCTAGCATATATCATGGTGGCAAGTTGCACTGGCCGGTGTTAGTGCGGCAGGCTCAATCGCGAATAGTTTTGCTGGCCCAGGAAAGAAAAAGAATTTACATAAATCGACTCCGTGTGATGTACTAGCTAAAAATTCAGTGTTTACTGACTGGGCAAAAGGATTATGGAAGGCTGCTCGTGATTCAACCCCATGGCTTGAAACAGGCGGACTCTTTGGGCATGAAGAAGCTGTTGCCGGGACTAGTGTAACCGCAACCTATGACCGATTAAACAAACCTAAGAGCCTTCCATATTTTACTGGATGGATGATGGACACAAAGTCAGCGAATAGCCAAAGGAACATTCACTGGGAGTATTGGGTTCATACGCATCCAGTTAGCGGAGATACAAAGCCTAGTGGTATAGGTGGAGATCTTTCCATCACGAATATAGCAGAACTACCAGCGGTAATTATCGGAGCGAAAGGTAAGTTTTCTATCTGGGGCGTCAACAATAAGTTTGTTTGTAATGGTTCCATAGGAAAAGTAGAGTAAACAGGGTTTTTGGAGGAACGAGATGGGATCAAGAAAGCTATTTTTGCCGATGTTTATTTTTTTGGTTGGCTGCACTAGTAGTGCTACTACGAATCAAAACACCACGCTTACTACTCCTGACGGTTCCGTTTTAGTGAGCCATGAAACAAAAAATGAGCAGAAAAGTGACATCAATGTAGGTGCCATAGAGGAGATTCTGAAAAAAGATTCAAAAACTTTTGGGATAGAAAATCTTAAAGAAAAAGGAAATTCATCCGACTTTGAAATAAGAATTTGGTCAGATGACGTGACTCTCCTCCATTGTTTATTGATTTCCAATAAAGATGGGAAATGGAACGCGTCGATGTTTACAGGCGATATGATGCTTAATCGTCGGACTGGCTATCTTTATCTAAAGAAAACTAAATCATTGAAGAATTTATCCCCAAAGTCTGGCTGGAAAGAGGTTAGTGATATTTTATTTAGTAACGGCATAACCTTTCCATTTTTGTATAAAATTGATGACGTTAACAAGCCGCCAGAACCAGATGAGGGTCTCGTCAAATTGGAATTTAGATCTGAAAAGCAATATGGTTTGGTCTTCTATCAAAAATTCAGTGACTCTGACAATGCAAAAAAAGTCATTAAACTTTTTAGACGGTTGCAAGATGAGTTTAGCATTGTCTTGGGTTGTTAGCCGTCTCTGTGTTACTAAAAATGCGATAAGTTTACTTCCCTGTATGGGTAGGCTGGAGGGGCTTTTACTTCGCGGGCCAGGTTAGAGCAAGCGGAAAAGGGACTACGGTCACGATACAATATTCCAATGGCGGGGTGGAGACGAGAACTGGCGGCAGTAGAGCCTGGAGAAATAATAATCCAGGCAATATTGCCCAGGGATCCAGTCTTCCAGGCAACATAGGTAGTGCCGGTGGTTTTACCGTCTTTGGCAGCGAGGCCGTTGGACAAACGGCTGTCTCCGGAAATCTACGACGGTCAGCCTATCAATCATTAACACTTGATGGAGCGATAGAAAAATGGGCTCCCAAGAAAAATAATCCCACAGCGAAATATCAACGACTCGTACAAGACCAGACAGGTCTAAGCGGTCAAACAGTAATCAACACGCTGAATCAAGACCAACTAGACTCAGTCGCGAATGCAATAAGAATGATGGAAGGTTGGAAACCCGGAACTGTGACATGTAGGAGCCCTAAGTAGTGAGAGTTAGTATTAAGCTGATGATCCTCTTTGCTGTAGCCACGGCATTCTGTTGCGCAACACAAAAAGCTCAGATAGAGAACATCCCGACGGCTACACCTGCTAATATTACGCCGAAAACGGGTAACGAAAATGTTCCGCAGACTGACGCGAATTCGGCACAGGATAATGGTTGGCTCTCCTATGAGCCGGCAGTCGTCGAGCTAAGGGGAAAACTCACTACAAAGTGGTTCTACGGACCTCCAAATTTTGGTGAGAATCCAAAGACTGATGCAAAAGAAGAATTTTTCATTTTAATTCTCAGTAAAGCAATAAATGTCCGTGGAAATACTGATATCGAATCTGATTTTAATCGTATCTCCGTTGAGCATGTTCGAGAAATGGAGCTGGTCCTGAGTGTTCCTCACAAGAATATGATCGGCAAAAACGTCATCGTAAAAGGAACTCTTTTTCATGCGTTCACGGGTCACCATCATACTGATGTACTAATGAGCGTTCAATCGATCAGCCTTGCAGAGTCAGATTGAGTTTTTCTAAGTCTATAGTGGGATGGTTAATCCGCTAGTACGAAAAGTTTTTGGGTTCGACCAGACTGAGAATCTCAGTTTGTACTTTTGAATCGAATTCGACCCTGTTCCGTCAGCCCAAGGATGCCAAGTTGATCGGTCGTTGGAGTGCCGTATACATTCTTGAGTTGATCAAACTCTATGGCGGGACCTTTCCATCTCCGGCATTGTTCAGGCGTTAATACATAAAACCATGATGGAGCCTGATCGCGAAGTTTGCCCGTGGGGATTGCCCAGATCGTTACATATTTGGCGTTGACGGCTGTATAGAGATAGTAGTAATTCCGGTGATTCAGCGTTCTGTTATCACTAGAAAGATTCCTTGCTTGTTTCTGGTCCCAGATAACACCTTCCATTTGCTTTAGATCTTTCGGGAAGGCTCCTCTTTTTTGATTGAACGTCAACAGATCGCGCATCATCCGATCCACCGCCTCAAAGGGGAGGTCTGCCCGGTTTTTTATTTCTGCTGCCCAAAGCGAATAGATATATATTCCGACCACCAGCAGGAGTGCCAGAGGCGTAAGGATAAGAGATATCCTGAGACGATTGATCATAACGTGACTCAAAAGGAAGTTTGGGCAATGAGCATACGCGATTGATCTGCATACTTCGGAAAACGATCCCTCACGTCATCGACCAAGTCATCAAGGGCATTCTCCTCTCGAAATTCATCAAAGGTCTCGTCCGGATTCTGATCCTTTGCGATAATTTCAAGCAACTTTTCGTCACTAAGGACTTGTCCGACTGCCTGAGTTACCAAGCCTCGCAGTTCGGCTTTGCGCGAGCCGTTTTTAGAGGTCGGTGTCGTATCTTTCAAATCAAACATTGGGTCAATGTCGCCGAGATTGATCGCACGAGGCTTGGTAAGAGGTTTTGCAATGTATGATTCCGTTAGGACTGCAAAAGGAAGATAGGATGCCCGGATAGGCGGTGCTGTATCGTTTACTATCAGAACTTCCTGATGAGCAGCGATCTGTCGTATCTCCGACGAAAGCATCAACGATCGCTTCTGTTCCGCATATCGGGTGTTATCGTTTTTCTTACCCGGGAAGTCCTGAAATGTCTTTGATAATATGGTCGTATCGCCAAGCTGTTTTGACGCGTATTCGGCCGTCACATCGTCAAGACCCGGTAAGAATATCTTGGTCATAACCGTGCCAAGAATTGCGTTTGCACGTTCACGCCCGTACTGGTCATATATTTGCGGAAGATCCTGATACCCGAGACCAAGCCCCACACCTCGCCCGCGTCCGATCCCGGATATTCTTTTTACTTCAGATACATTGAGCTGATAGGCTTCATCGATCAAAACGAAACAAGGATGTTTGGGGTCGTTAATGCCATCGAGCCTCATTTCCATGACGGCCTGACCCAGAAATGTCGCAATGAATTCCTTGTAGATATCCGAAGCTCCTTCGGAGATAACCAGATAGACCGCCGTCCCTGATCTTCTAAGGTCGGAAAAATCGATCAATCTGCAGCCCGCATTCTTTTCCTCGTCGGATGGAGTTGTCGTTACCATGCGTGCCGGTGCGAGCGTAAATGGACGGAGCTTGTTGTAGAGTCCGATCAGTATGGAGCCGCGGGTTTGCTGCGGGGCCTGGCGAAAGGCGAGATAGGCCTGTTTTGCGTAGAAGCTTGGCGAATTGCTCATCGCCTTCTCAAAGGCTCCATTATTGTCTTCGCCGAGTGAGAGCAAGAAATCGGCAGCAAATGCCGGAATCGCTTTCTCCCGATAGACTTCGGCGATATGCAAAAGAATCGCCGTTAAAGCGATCTGCTCAGCATCACCCCAAAATGGATCTGCGTTCGTTCGGCGACGGCTCTCGACACCGATCATCATTCCGGCAATCTGACAGGCAAAAGCGGGATCATTGCGGCATTTGGGGATGAAATTCCATCGATCGCTTTTAGCCGGATCGTTAAGGTCAAGTCGCAATATGCGTCTTGCGGTGAGGCCAGTCTGTTCGCAAAGCTCGCCTTTAGGATCATATACTAAGCAGGAAGACCATCTGAGTATAGCCCGAAGCATTGAGATGAAAAATGTCTTTGACTTGCCCGATCCAGTCGGACCGAACATGACAAAATGCCGAAGCCACTGATTTTGAGGCAGGTAGATATCACGACCGCCGAATGCCCTTGCGATCGGCATTGCATTGGATGGAATGGGAAGTCCGCGTATTTTGTTCATGAGGCCGCACCGGATCAAGTCCGAAGCTCGCGCCCATCTTGCCGAGCCGTGAGCCGTACTCATTCGTCTGATTCGGTAAGCCCAAAGCAGGGAATATGCGTCAAGAAGAGAGCCTGCCAAACACAAGAGTGCCATTGCCCAAAAGACGAGAGTGATCAATCCCGTTACCCCCAGCAGCCAACCCGCCAGCAAACTTAGAAATGCTCCAACAATTCCAAGTGCGAAAAAGAACATGCCCCTTCCGACATCTGCCGTCCAGTGCCAGAACGCCTGATATGCCGGAAGGTATTGTTCGTTCGCTTTACGCGGGATTCCGTAGGCCGCGTCAAATTTTTCGATTTGCTGACGATATAACATTTACTATTTGGTTTCTGGTTTAATGGACTTCAGCCATTCCCTTTGTTCCTTAAGTTCATTAGTTGATGAACCATCCAACTTAAGTTCGTCTATGTTCCATTGAGCGATCTCCCACCCTTGAGCCGCCAATTGTTCCGTTGTGCTAAACGGGGCCTGATCTGTAGTTCCTGTCGAACGAAAATACGTGAAAGAGTTTTGTCCGCCTGGAGGAAGCGGAAATCGGAAGAGCATTGTTGGACCGTATTTATCTTCAATAGGCACCGAGAGTATTTCAAACGAAAACGGTGAAGGCCGAAAACTGAAACGTATAATGCTTGTTGGAGATCTAAACCCTTCGTTTTCGACTGAAATCTCAGGCGGAAGTAGTTTGCGGGAAACTATATCCGAAATAACTTCTCGCCCTGTTTGCGGAAATGTTTTGCTTTCGTAGTATTGGAAAAAAATAGCGATCGAAGCAGCTATTCCCAGTGCTGCCGATTCACGAAGCCTTTTGGCCGTTTCATATTTGGTGCCTGAAAAAATATCGGTAATCGTTCCGTCTAACTGTGACCGCTCGGTAATTGTCTGCCGGTCTGGCGCATCAATGAACTTTAATTGAGCATGACTGTCGGGACTGGACAGGAATCTTGCGACTATGTAGATAGCAACGATTCCGACGGCAAACAGAATCCCGGAGTATTCGCGGGCGATGCAAATGAATTGCATCAGGGGCTTTTCAAGAGTTTTCTTCAATCCTTCCATAGAACTTCAAGAGACAAGCTGCGGCCAGCGTGTTGCCCAATCAGGGTCACGGGATGCAAGCCAACCGTCCACGTCCGGATGAAACGAATTTGTCATCGCCAGCAAATAATCAAGCTGCAAAGACAAAAGTTCCTGAGCGGAGCCGTCTTTCACGAAATAACAAAAAAGACGAGATAGGATTTGCGGATCTAGGTCTTCAACTGAATTGCGAATGAAAGCAGCGGTGATATCAATTGATTCCCGAAGACTGGGATGATCCTCCATACCGGCAATGCCGCGAACAGCATCCAGCAATTTGATAGAAAGAGCCAGCTGAGCGGATGACGCATGTCGATTTCTTGCGGATAATATTTCAAGCTCTTTTGTAAGATCAGGTGTTTCAAACCTTGTGAAAATATGTCGTGAAATAAACGGAGCGCTCAAGCGATGCCGCAGATCATTTGAGGTCGTAACAACTATCGGACGGCATTTCCAATCAATGATCCCGACAAAGCCTTCTTCAAAACGCGGAATATGGATCACTCCACGTTCCAGAGGCATGAGCAACGCGTCCTCGATGCTTGGACCGAACTTGTCACTTTCATCCAAAAGAAGAACAGGAGGTGCTTCAGATGTTTTCGCCGCCGAAGCAGCAAGATCATAGGAGATGCCGACTTCGCCCAAAACGAGGAACTGCCTCTGCCATTTCATTCGCCGGGCTTTCTCAATATGCTTAACAGCTTCTTCCGAAGGCAGTGTTTTTGATATTGCAAGGTTTTCTTTCATCCAGACTTCCTGCTCCTCTTTGTCCCAGTCATAGAGGATCTCTTCCTGCTTGATACCGTCGCGCCCGGCAACGACACACATTGAAAGATTGCAGCATTCGGCAAGTGCTTCGGGAAAAGCCGTTTTTCCGCTTCCGCGAGTCCCGGAGATAAGCCACGCCCTGCCTGACTTGAGACTTTCGCAAAAATCGGAGAAAACACTTTCGTCCGGAATATAGCCGGTTCGTGAAATAAGGCGGTAAAGTTCGGATTCTCGTCCATTCAATACGATCTGTCGCGGATTGATCTGCGGTCGATTCGGATCATGAGGGATCATTTGACTTCGCCCTCCTGAATACTTGAATTGACAGTTCCCGCATTTGCAGATGGGTTTGATAATTCTGTGATAAGTACGTATCCTGTAGTTCCGGCTGGAACCTCGACAAAAGTGGTCTGGTTGCCGCTTTTTAAGACGGAGCCTGAAATGTCATCGGTGAACTCCCCTGCACCTCTCCTGATCTGGTCGGATAAAATGACCGTGCCGCCGCCGCGAATTGATCCGACAGAACCAATAACAGATGATGCGGTGTCTTTGAGACCACGAAAGAACTGGGTCCATTTTCCGGTTAGGTTTCTCTTTCGACCCTCAATCCCGGATGCACCATCGATGCCCAGGAGATCGCCATTGCATTTGATAAGTTCACCGGTGGCCGGATCGATCAACCCGATCATTGTTACAAAGGCTCTGTTTGATTCGCTGCCGCGCACAGTCCCGACCAGAACTGTGCCGGCCGGATATTTGTATCCGTCGCCTTCTACCAGACGGGTTAGCTCCATCCTTACCATGCCGGCAGAATTCCGCAGCGTGTAGATCGACCCGATCAGACGCACCGGGAGCATCGTGCCAAATGGAATCGTGTTCTGGGATTTAGATCGTCGAATCGATGGATTTGACGATTGTTCTTTTGGTTGATTGGTTGATGACGCCCGTCTAGCGATACCAAAAAAGAGCGATCTGCCGAGCGGCTCAATGTCTCGAGTGGTGACCTGACGGGGCATACGGGAGCCGTTCGACGGTTCCGGTTCGTCTTTGGCATCGGTCTTTTTCTCATCAGCAACATCGGTTGTTGGGCTGGCAAGACTGCGATCCGGCAACTGTACGGTAGGGTAAGTGGATTTATTGTCAATGCCGCCAACGATCGAAGTTTCGTCATTCGTCTTGCCGTCAGATGATGGCGAAGACTCCGGGGCCAGCAGGTTGGTCGCAGCTTCATCTGTTTGCTTGTCATTCGCGGCCACAAGGCTGAGTGCAGTCCTGAGTTTTTCATCTTCCGATACAGGCTCGTTTATTGTATTGGCCGAATTCTTTCGAGTCACATTCTCAGCCTTTTTTACGGCGAACCATCCAATGCCAAAGAACCAGGTTATCCCCAGGACAAGCGTTGCGAGAAAAAGAATAAAGCCGGTAACGGTTCGAAGGATCCGCCATCGTCGCCTTTGAGGTGGATGAACGAGACCGGCGTCCAATTCATCGCTTTCTTCCTCGGCTTCAATACTCGCCTTTTCATCGTCAGCGGTATTCAGCAAGGACTCTCGCTCTTCGTCATCCTCAATGTCCGGCATGGCAGCGGGTATTTCATTTATCACTGAAGTGGTTTCCATGAGTTCACTCCTTAGCTTTGGAATTCGCAAGTGTCGCTCTGACTGGGGCATCGGCGGCCTCTCGGTGTGTCGCGAGCACTTTGACAGTCTGATTTGCGCCTAAGACCGGAGGCTGATAAGCCAGTGCGTAATATACCGTTGCTCCGACCGTCAACAATCCTTCTGCACTTGTAGTTTCGATGTATGCGACGTTCAAGCGTGTGGATTGCAAGGCGTTTCCCGAAGCATCGACGGTGTGGACTTGAAGTTCGGGCGACGAGGCGAGCAGCCTCAGATCCGACGTGCTCACGTTTCTTACTGCAATTACGGCCAGTCTCGTTTGGTCATCGACATCGGTGAGTTTGGCCACAGAGATCTGTAAACCCGACTGCGGCTTGCTCCATAACTTAAAGTGCTTCTTGGTGTCTTTAATGCATTCGGCCAGTCTTTTATTAGCCAGATACGAAATATCCTTTTTGTTTTTGCCTGCTTGCTTGACGTATTGGTCACGTTCCTCACGTCTCACGTCCACATAGTTGGCCTTGAACTGAGTTGGATCAGCGGAAGAGGAAGCTGGTGGAGTCGGCATTCCTACATCCGTTGATCCCACGAGTTTTGAAACCGCTTTCGAGTTAGCTGATCGCACAACCGCTGATTCATCGCCGAGGTTGTATGCGAGACCGGCGGCCCTTCGAGCGGCGATAACGGTTTCGCGGTCATAGGAAATCACGCATCTGTGAGCGTTCTTTCTCAAATCGGAAACCGGAACAAGTTCAAGGATCAATATAAGGCCTGATCTCATCTGAAGGCTGATAGATGATGAAGTGCTTCCATCTCGGGACGGCAAAAATGATTCGCCGGGATAAATGGTTATCGATCGGTCACTCTCCTTGGTCGGAGACTGAAATACAGAGGCCAGCTTTGGATTGCCTTCGTGGATGTAATATATCCCGTCGTTTGCCGGAAACTCGACAATAGAAACTGCATTTTGCGCCAGCCCCAACCGGATAACGGTTGGCTGCTTCGGATTGACCGATATGCTGACCTCTCCGGAAAGAAAATCGTTTGCTGTCGTATTCACAACTGAAACCGGAGCAGAGGAATCACCTTTTAGATCCGATTCTTTGTCCAAACGAGCGGTCTTCAATATCACGGGCTTCGTTCGCTTGGTTGTAGAGGACTGTCTTGCCAATCTGTCATTCCTCTTTTGAGGAAACGCGTTCTCGACAAACAAAGGAAAGACAGCCAAAGTAAGAGCAGCTACAATTGCGATGCGGACAAAACGATTTGGATCTTGTTGATACATAAATTCACCTTAAATGCCGAGAAATGGGATTATTGATTGTCTGTTGCCCCCGGTTTTGTATTGGCCTCAGTTGTCTGATCGGGAATTGCTTCCTGTTCTGTCGGGTCGCCGGTAAGAGTTATCGGGGAAACGGTTTTACCATTTACAGGTTCTACTCGGAATCTCAGGATCGTAAAACCCGTTCGCAGGTTGTTGTCGCTTCTGGCGGGAGATGTCGGACTGTCCTTAAGCAGAAATTTGCATTTCAACTGAACGGACTCTTCCACGTCTTGTCCGGCAGCCTTTCTCCGTATCTTCCTCACGCCGATCGCACGCAGCACATAAGGGTCATTCTCATCGATGTTGAGGTCCTGCAGATCCCAGACAGAATTGACGCTTTCCATTTTCTCGGCGGCGAGTACCCCGTTTTGTTTCAGGCGGGTTGCTACGGCCACCGATAGATCGGGGTCAAGCATTTTTAGGAGTTTGTTGACCTGCGCTTCGCGTGTCGTCTGTTCAACATCATAAAGAGCGGTAAGAAACTCCTTTACCAGATATCTTTTGTCTGTTTCGCCCGGGCTGTCGGGAGTGATGCTTACCGTCTCCGTGTTTCCATAGTCTCGATTATTAAGTTCAGTAACCCGTCCTGAAGTTTTGTCGATTATGATCCGATCCGCCTTTCTGAGAGAAAGAAACACATTTATACCGACACTGAGGAGAAGAACGACAAGCAGTATCCAAACGGCCTTGAAAAGCGAAGAGATAGTTAATACATCATCCGGATCACGAGACAGATACAACGGAGTAAAATTGTCTTCTTGTTTAAGGGAATCGATGTGATTTGAGTTCATCATTTTCGTGTTCCTGTTTCCTGGTCGTGGAATTGTCTGAAAATGAACTTCGCAATCTAAGTGCCAGAGCGGATTGAGTGCAATTTTCAGGTGATTTCCCGTTAGCCAACTCCTATGGCTAAAAAATGTTCCATTAGTGGTGCAGGAATTAGCCAAGTGGATAAAAAATGCACCACTATCTAAGTCTGCCGACGAAAGTGGTTCGTGCTATTCGACCTGACATGATGCGGGTTTCCGGAGATACGATTACCGGGCCATTTTGACCGCTTGGTAATGAATCAGTATCTGGGTTGCTCAAAACTCGTCGAAGTCCAGTGCGAGGTTCGTAGTACACGACAATTGGCAGATCCTTAGACCGATGATCTTCGTTTTTCTGCCTGGGCTGATTGTTGTTGATCTCGGCAGACGGGGCCCGACGAATCGGTTCAATTGAAGCAATTGTGTTCTGTTGTGTGACAAGCCTATTTTGCTTCGTCAGCCACTCGTATATCCTCAGGCCGCTCGTCACATAATTGCGGGTTTCTTTGTAAGGAGGAACCCCGCCGATCGTCCGAATACGAGAGGGGTTTATCAACTTTCCGTTTACCAAGAGCGATTTTCCGATCAAGTACGCCGTAACAGTCCCTTCGCCCGAATTGTAAGCCGCAAGGATCGAGTCCAAACGCCACTCGAAAAGCCGCCCCAAAACCTTCACATATTTTGCCGCAGCAAGGATCGAGGCTCTTGGTTCATAAGGATCACTTAGTCCGAAGCGTGAAGCCGTCGCAGGCATGAACTGCATCAGTCCCTTGGCATTCTTGGGGCTTGTCAGCCAGGGCCGAAACCGCGTTTCGTTGTAAGCGATCGTCCACAGAATCAACGGATCGATGCCCTCACTTTGTGCGGCCTCAATGATTGACGGTTCAAAGATCCGCGAACGCGACATAACATCCATTCGCGAGATCGCTGCTTTGGTGTAAACGATCCTCGCCTGTGATCTAAGGTCAAACGGAAAAGCGATGAGCACTCCGAAAACGGCCGAGGAAATTAGAAGTTGCTTGATCATGTCGGGCAGACTTCGCAATCAATATGCCACGCCAAAATTTGAAACGGCACGAGCCTTGCAGTGTGACCATGCCGCTGACAAGCAAGTTCTCGAAACACTACCCGAAGAGGACTGGATCAGCGCTTAACTTTTTTCAGAGGACAATATGAAGAACCGAATCAAAAAATTCAGACAAGTTTTCACACAGGTTTTGGTGGTGGCCGCAGTACTGACACTTTCCAATGTCGTATTTGCTCAGGGGCCTATCTTCACCGGCGATGCGAGCAACCTGTCCAACATCATCCGTGAATCGCTCAAACTCATGGCGATAGTACTGTTCTGCTTGGGCGCGGTGGGTGTCGCTTGGGCGATCTACAACAAGATGACCGGCAAGGAGTGGGGTAACCAGGCCTTCGGCTCAATATTGGCGTTTGCGTTTGGGACGATCGTCGCCGTCTTCTGGCAGTTGGCGCAAGGCAGGGCAGTAGGCGTTGATACCAATTTCTGATATGGAGGTCTTTATGCGAAGACGACAAACGCGACCGAATGTTTTTCGGGAACTTAAACGCTTTGGTGTTTATTCATCTGACTGGAAATACATCCTTATCCCGACGGCGGTGGTTTATTTGATCCCTTTTATCTTCAACGTCTGGATTTGGTTTATTCCGCTCGGGTTTCCATTAGGGTTAATGACTTTTTTGATCCTGCTCACCGCCTTCAATTTTCTGCGGAGGAGCAAGCCTAAGTACTGGCTCTCGCATAAGACGGAAGCGTTCAGCGAAAAATGGGCACGGGTAAGACCGCCGCTTGGAGGCGAGCTAGAAGTTAAGGATTGGGTTGATAAATAACGGGAGAAAAAATGGACACGGCAAATCTTACGTTCACGCAACTGGTATTGTCACTTTTCGGAAGCCTTGCATTTGCCGGGATCGGAGTGGCGGTTGGGTATCGGCTGCTACCTCTTTCAAAACTGCATCGAGAGATCAAAACCAGAAGCGAACACGCAGCAGATGCGGAATCATTACCTAGAGTTCCGTTCCAAGGAAAACTCTTGCCGACAGAAATTGTCGGTCTCGAAGGAAATCTGATCCGCTATCGTGACGGCAGCTACGGAAAAGCCTACAGGTTCGAACCCGCCAATACTCTCTATGATGACGGCTATCTGACCGAGCAGCGTATTGAGGAGCTAAAGACCATCCTCAAGTTCGACAGACCCCAGAATACGATCATTCAGTTTCGCTTTGAAAATGGGGCAGACGACGGAAGTGTATTAAAGGCACACCTTCGCTCCAGGAGCAAAGAAGGCAGCGATCCCGTTGCGTGTCTGCTTCACGCAGGAAATTTGTCACTCTACGAAGAATCGATCCGTTCAGGTCAAATAATGCAGCAGACCGCATCCGTATGGATAAGAGTTCCTGTTCGAGCTTCAACGGACAAAAGTATTTTATCCGGAGTAGTCCCTTCGATAGCTCGGGAAATAAAGGCAAACGGAACAATTAGATTCCTCTCACAGCCGGTCATAAGAGTGAAAAACAGAACTCGCGATTTATTTGTGATGCGGCAGGAGCGCGTGGAGTCAGAGTGTCGCGAAATGGCAAAGCGCGTGTTTCAGTCATTCGAATCGAATTTTCCAAGACATCTGAACCTTTGTGAAATGAATTCCGATGAGTTGTTCGCCAGTCTATTCAAAAGCCACAGGAGAGACTCGGCGAATGTTCCCGTGCTTTTTGAAAACAAGCGAATTGATATTCGCAGATATCTAGGCGCTACAAACATCGAGACCAACGGCGAATCTCTGGTAAGACACAACGGAACGCCTGCAAGCCTGGTCAGTCTGAAGACCCTTCCTAATGGCTTCGTGACCGCTGACGTGATGCGGTATTTGACCGCGACGCGTAGCCTTTGCTTTCCGCACGAGATTGTCGTGGACATCATGACCACTGAAAAGCGGTCAGCTAAGAAAGACCTTCAAAAGAGGATCGAGCGGATAGAAAGGAGCCGCAATACCTGGCTCGGTTTCAGGAATCTCAAAAAAGACGCAGTAGTCATAAAGAACGATCTCGAAGATTTGCTTGAACAGGTTGAGGCAGACAATGAAGAGATATGCACACTCAGAATGAACGTGATCGTTTTTGCGGATCGCTCGATCGGGGTCAAGGATAGACGGCGTCAGATAGAAGTGTTGAACGACCGGTGCGATTCGGTGATCTCTGCCATCCGGCGAAAGATCGGAGCAGACGCAGTTCGGGAAGATCCTGTCAGACAGCGGGCAATCTTTCCGCGTATGCTCGCCGGCGAGCTTTCCGCACGACAAACCGGCCAGGAACTGACAGAAACCGCGGATTCGATCATTGCCTTTGTCCCGACCGAAACAAATTGGCGGGGAAATTCGAGTCCTCACAGCATTTTCACAACGCCAAACGGACAGATGTTCGGACTTAACCTATATGACCGCTCATTGATCAAATCCCCGACGGTTATTGTTACTGCCGCATCCGGTGAAGGAAAGTCCTTTCTTGCCTCGATGCTCATTACCGATATAAGGGCACATCGCGGGAACGTGAAGGTGCGGGTCATGGACTACCGCTACTCTTTCAAGCCCATCTGCAAACTTCTCGGAGGACGTCATATCGAGTTTACCGAAACTGACCCGAAACCGATAAACGTCTGGAACTATCCCGGAATTGAAAAAGGAATGCCGCCGACGAAACGGCAGCTCGCAATGGTACTGACAGATATTCTGATCCTCAGCAAGACGCCAAAATCTGATGCAATTACAAGCGCCATTGCCGCCACGGTAATAGATGAAGTCTATAAGATGGCTCTCGCAAGAAACGGCCAAGGCAGGCCCAAGTTTCAGCCGACACTCGGACATTTTCTCGACGTTCTCAAGAGCTTTCATTGGAGCATTGGCGAACAAAAGCAGGCCAGCGAACTATTCCTGAAGTTGAATATTCATCGGAAAGATCCGTGGCTGAATGCTCCGACGCATCCCGATTACGACCAGCGATCAATGTTCGATGTCTTTGAGCTTTCCGGCATCAGCACACTCGACGAAAAGATACGCGAAAGCGTCGGTTTCAGGATCAGTGCCCAGATCATGCAGGAGATAGGTGAAGAAGATGCAAACAGTCAGAAGCAGCCGATCCTATTTATCTGCGATGAGATGCGCGAGATCAACAAACATTTTCCGGCGATACAGGAATTGATAGCTGAAGCCACTGTTACCGGCAGAAAAGAAGGACTTGTTACGGTGCTTTTCTCGCAAGCCTACGAGCATTTCACCGGTACCCCCGAACAGCCGAATATCACGGGCATCGACCTTGTAAAAAACTCCGGAGTGAAGATCGTCGGAAAGCAGATCGGCGGGTTTGAACGCCTCGCGGACGACTGTGAACTTGCTTCCGAGACCATCGCTGCGATCCGAGCGATAAGAAATCAGTATGGCCGATATACGCAATGGGTGTTCGTCATCGGAAGCGGCGGCGACAAGATAGTTCAGATGGCCGAGATCCACTTGTCGCCGGTCATGATATGGGCGAACACGAACGATACCGATGAAGCAAACGCAAGAAGGCTGATCGAGAAGCTTCGTCCCGATCTGCCTCTCGAACTCATCGTCACCTGGCTTGCGGATAAGTATCCTCAAGGACTTTCAGCGATAGGTCTTACCGGTTTGTCCGAAAGCGATCTTATAGAAATAACGGGAGTGCGAAATTGATATGAACTGGAAACATTTAAGCTTAAAAAGGCAACTTCTGATTAGTTTGGTCCTTTCTTCGATCCTTGTCGGATTTGACGTGAAACCCGTATCCGCCCAATGGACGGTGTTCGATCCGTCACAATATGCGCTTCAGGTGGCCAAGAAGATCGAGGAGGCCAGCAGATGGATCGAAACGATCAATCACTACGTTCAGATGTATGAAAAGGCCGTCCAGCAATACGAGAAGATGGTCGAAAGCGTCACCAACCTTCGCGGGATCCTCGATAAGGTTGACGAGCAGGTAATGCGTCACAAGCAGCTGATATCTACCTATTCAACGCTGGGGCGTTTGATCCGCAACACGTTCGAACTGAAAAAGAGGATCGAAACAACGATAACCAGCCAGATACATTCGATTGTCAATATTGCCAGAAGACTCAAGAACGGCATCTTTGACATGGACGCGAACAAACGCGACCTTGACGATTTTTTGCGATTCTCGATCGGTCGGAGTGCCGATGCGGAAATGGCGAATCTCGAAAGACTGGCAAAGCTCGATTCGGAGCTTGAAAGAATGCTGTTTGACCGCGAGAACTTGGCTTTAGATCTTGCAAAACTTTACGAAGAACGCGAACGGATCGCCGACGAAACAAGAGCGATCCAGGCCAATCTGCCCGCAAATCAGGACGGCGTGCAGTCATTGATCGATCAAATGCTCGCCGTGAATCTGCGGATCACTACTGTAGAAGGCCAGCTTCGCGAACTTGAGGCCAAGATACAGGCCAAGTTCGTGGCGTATGGACTCAAGATCGAAAGAATGACCGAATTCGGAAACGAGATCCGCAAGTCTTCGGAAATGATGACCGCCATCACAAGGGCTTCCGACGACTTTATGCGCGAACTCGACAAATATGAAATCTGGGACGAGGATACGTATCAAAGTCCGCTTCCGTAATTGACTCACAACCGCGAACAACAAAAGAGGTTTCAAATGATTCGCCGAACATACACAGCAACCGTTCTCTTCGTCCTGCTCATTCTCGCCAACTGCCTCCTCGCCACCACAGCGGCCGGGCAACGAACCCGGCCGCGCCCGCCTCGTGTCGAAGGACAGACGGTTATTGGTACGGTGAACGGACAGCCCGTTACGGCGAATGATCTTATTCTAACCATCAACTCCGACTCGCCGTTCATGCCGCCACTTGACGGCAGTCCGGCTCCTGTTTTGCAGCAATATGAAAACAACAATCCGGCCAATCCTACTTCTACACCCGTACCAGGAACCGTGTTGCCCCAGCCGCCGCCGGCGAGGAGTTACACCGAGCAGATCCAAAATTTGATGCGAACAGGGCAGGAATGGCTTTTCAGATCGATTCTTGATGTCATCATAAAGCCGCTTATGCCGATCTTGCTGTTCCTTGCATGGATAGTCGGAAGCTTTGTATTGATACTCGGCTTCATCAGGCGTTTTTATGACAATCGAGGACTTGGACCGGAACAGCTGGTCGCGTGGGGCATCCGTTCGGTCATCTTTATGGTCGTGATCGGAGCAAGCCCTTTTATTATTGACGGGCTGACTGTAGCCGGAAAATTCTTTGCCAGACCGGTTCGCAACTTCAACCGGCAGCTGGTCGCGGAGTTCGACGAAAAGATGAAGCAGTATGTCAAAGCAAACTTTGCCGTCGAAGATCCGAACGAATTGCTGGCACCGAGACTTCCGAACGGAAAGCCAGGACTTGTCGGCATCATTACTGATAAGGAATCATCCGTTGCAGACATAACCGCAAACTTGAATGTCTTTGGCTGGGACATGCCGAGAATGTTCACCATAATGGTAATCGGCCAGAACATCATCAAATTCGGAGCGATATTTCTTTCGCTTGCTGCTCTGTTTATTCTTATAGGTCTTAAACTCGCCGCTCCCGTGTTGTCGGCCTTTGGATTTGATGAAAAATTCGCCAATCAGATCTTCTATCCGTTCTGTTGGGGAGTGGCGACGTTCGCGCTTGCCTTTCCGATCGTGAAAGAGGTCACGTTGTATGTGTGTTACTCCATCGGACTGCTTGCCGTGTCCATCTACAATGGAGAGAGCGTCTATGCACTAGATCCCCAAACCGCGAAGATCATCACTAACGGAAATTACGACCCGGCCTCGAGCGCTTTGATCGTTACGATACTCTTCTTTGTCTCAAGTCTTTGTTTCATTCTGGTTCCGTGGCTAAGTTACCGTGTCCTTCGCGGACAGGTGTATGAAGGTGTATCCCAGATATCGATGGGATGGATGCTTTCAACGATCGGCACCGCTCTTGAAACCTACGGACTTGTCGCCGGTGCTGCAATCAATCGTCAGGCGGAAAATACCCAGATCCAGGGGATCTACAATGCCGAACAGGCCGCCGCCAGAAAAGCTCTCGATGCCGCAAATCAATCAGTCGAAGCGAGACTTGTTTCATCTGTTGCCGGCGTCGAAGGAGGTCTCATAACAAACCTTGGGCAGATCAGAGCAAATCAGGTTACTCAATCCTTACTGGCCGAGGCAAACAAAAACTATGGATTGCTTAGCAGCTCAGCCGCAACACGACGAGAAATAACAGGAACAAGGGCCGAGGCCGAAGGAACACGGGAAGGACGAACATTTGACGGCTGGAAGGAAACCGCTTTGCGAGGTCAGGGCAATCTTGAGCGATTCGGAATGAAGACCTATGAATTTACACCGGGAGGTTCGTCAATTGCAGGGACTTCCGTGCCGATCCGTACTGGACAGGAACTCTTTGACTGGTCTAGGGGTAAGCATCCAATCCAGGAAGTTAACAAGCGGATGGATTCGACCACCCGTGATACCGTCTCGCTTCAAAACAACAATACTGACATTGTTGCCGACAAGAAGGTAGAAGCGTCCAACAACTATCAGGGTGAAATAAACCGGGCATTCGAATCGCAGGCCGCTCAGAGCAAGTCTGCCTTTAATATCGGCAGCGGAATTGCCGCATCCAGCAGCCGTCAGGGAGCGGGGATTCAACTTTCGGGAATACGCCAATCGGCTGGTATCGAGCGTGGTGCGAACCAGTTGAATTTTGAAGGACGAATAGAGGCGGCCTCAATAAACCAAACGGCCGCGACGGAAGCCGCACGACTAAGAATGGTTTCATCGGTCGTAACCGGCTTTTTCCGCGACATGGATCGCCGTCTTGAGGAGATGAAGCCGAAATATTGAATTAGTTCAGATACGAATGATAAGTAATTGATCTGGATCGACCGTAACTTGAAAATGGAAATTTCTATTAAGATGTCGATTCTGTTCTCGTTTGTGACGCGATACCAAATCCTAAGGTTCATCGGGCGCGGACGACGTAGTTATGCGTCAAAACAACTTCGATTTCCGGGAAGGTGCTCTCGTAAGAAGTGTATGTGGAATTTTACGATACTAGCATCAACGAGAGTAAGGAATTCACGAGGAATGTCAATCTCACATACTTTTTGCAGCGACCTACCGAGCGCCCTTATTCAACGAAACACGAACCGCTCGAAGTTCAAGTGTATAATACTCTCGGCAACTGAAAAGTGGGAGTCACGCTTAAATATTTCATTTCCGTTATCGCAACCGCTGTACTGGTTGCAATGCTTGCCCCGTTCGGGTCTGTGATTGGTGCGACAACGGTCGCTTTGTCACTGCTCTTATTGGTTTTGTTGATCGCAACCATCTTCGGAAGCAGGCAGGCCCTGGCCGTTTCCATCTTTGCAGTGCTATGTTTTAATTTCTTCTTTCTTCCGCCACTTTATACTTTTACTATACAAGCCAAAGAGAACTGGGTTGCGTTTGCGGCGTTCATTGTCACGTC
The DNA here is from genome assembly GCA_019639195.1 of Acidobacteriota bacterium. Lineage (GTDB taxonomy): Bacteria > Acidobacteriota > Blastocatellia > Pyrinomonadales > Pyrinomonadaceae > OLB17. The sequence continues at coordinate 20,219 of JAHBSI010000002.1, forward strand.
ATTGGTTGCGGGCCAGTTGTCCGAATATGCGCGACGCCGGGCCGAAGAATCAGAACATAGAAAGATAGAAATTGAGAGACTCTATACAAAACTTCAGGACGCGTTTGAGGAGGCCAGCGAAGCGAAGGCGGTCAAGCGTAGCGAAAAACTGAAGTCCGCTTTGCTAGATGCGGTGACACATGATCTGAGAACACCGCTCACGTCGATCAAGGCTTCGGCCACGGCTCTGATGGAAGATTCGGTCATCGCCGATAAGGAAAGCCGCAATGAACTGCTTGAGATAATCAATGAAGAAGCCGAACGGCTTAACAGATTTGTAGGTGGTATGGTGGATCTGGCCAAGATCGAAGCAGGAAAACTGAATCTTCGGCAGTCCTGGATCTCTGTGCGCGAAGTCATCGACAAAGCGATCGATCGCGCTCAGTTCCGCCTTGCCGATCATCGGCTCAAGGTCGAGCTGGAGCGTGAATTGCCATCGGTGCGTGTGGACGCGGACTCGGTTGAGGAGATCATTTACACACTCCTCGACAACGCCGCCAAGTATTCCTCCGATGGTACCGACATACGAGTCATGGCGTGGCCGGCAGAGGATGAAACGGTCAAGATCGTTGTCGAAGATAAGGGTCGCGGCATCGATCCGGATGACCGCGAGCGCATTTTCGACAGGTTTTATCGAGCCCGGAACGATGACATTCATTCGACCGGGAGTGGACTAGGCCTCGGTTTGGCAATCGCCCGCGGTATCGCAGAATCGCAGGGCGGGCATATCTGGGTCGAAGGCGGATCCGACGGATTCGTCACGCGGTTCGTCTTTCAAATACCGATTGGCGATAATGAAACGGATGAGTTGCGCCAGGATAGCGAATGACCGATATGGAAGCGACGCGTGTCCTTTTAGTGGATGATGAACTTCAGATCACGCGGGTGCTGCGACGCGGATTCGCTGCTCCTCAGTTTGAGGTTCGCACTGCTGCCGATGGCAGGAGCGGACTGGAGACTTTTCGTGATTTTCATCCGGAAATCGTGATCACGGATCTGCAGATGCCCGAGATGTCCGGGCTTGAACTTTGCCGTGAGATTCGCAAATTATCGAGTGTTCCAATAATTGTCCTTTCCGTAAAGGGTGAGGAGGAAACAAAGGTTGCAGCCCTGGACGCCGGAGCGGACGATTATGTGATGAAACCATTCGGGATGGATGAACTCCTGGCACGCGTCAGGGCAGTTCTGCGAAGGGCGCCGGCAGTCAATGCTGAAGAAGAGGTGATCGCGGCAGGTGACTTTAAGGTCGACTTGACCACCTACAAAATATCCGTTCGCGGTGCAGAAATTCACCTCACTCCAAAAGAATTGGAATTGCTGATCTTCCTTCTCAAGAACCACAGTAAGGTACTCACGCACCGCACGATCTTGATATCGGTTTGGGGAGCAAATGCAGCAGAGCAGACCGAATATCTCCGCGTCTTCCTCGGAAATCTTCGAAAAAAAATAGAAGTAAACCCCTCAAAACCGCAATACATCCTGACCGAGCCATGGGTCGGTTACCGTTTCAACATCACTGGATGATCCACGACGCTGGCGTCGAGGCTGTGAAAAGAGCTTTAGTGTATAATCGCATCACTGGAGTGACAATAAAGGCGGAATTTCAACGTGGAGTTAAACACAATACTTCTAACTTTGATAGACATGGGCTTTGAGCAAGGAGCGCCTACGAGGGAAATTATCGGTTCGGACCTTGACAAAGACGTGTTCGGGAACTCTGTTCCGTTCACGGGCGGTCGCAGCAATCAAGCTTGGCCTCGAACTCTGTCCGCCGGACTTGGGCCCCGTGTTGCGATTAGACTATAAAGATCAGCCGCCAAACGATCGCCTATACGTTGCAATGCGGCCAATAAATGATTCTAACGGAGAGCCGCGAATCTTTATGCCCCAGCATAATTCCGATGGTTTAGCTCTCGACGCTGTTCGTGCACGACCGCATGATCAGTGGGCCGCTGACGACAGGTTCGTGTTCTGTTTGCGGAAGTAATCGAACGTCGAGGTGCTAATGACCGAAAAAAAACAAATCATCTTGAATCGGTCACATCTTGGCGACCAAGGCGAGTTATGGTTCGCCGCGCCCCTTCCAACCCGGTTGGGTTTGGCAACCGCCGCGCCGCGATTTTGGCAAGGATGGACTTATCGTTGTCCGGGACGAATCGAAACTACATAATCTTGAGTTTTCGGTACAGATAAAAACGTCAATGAGTCCGCGTATACGCGGCGGAGAAGTCTTATTATCAGGCGTTTCTCGTGCTTCTATACAATATTGGTTTGCAAGTCCGCTCCCGACTTTGATCATTGCTGTCGACCTCACCAACGTACGGGGTGGTACACATGGCATCTCGATCTTTTCGACTCACCAGAGGAATTATTTGAGGAAAAGGGCAAAACGTTAACCATTAGGATCCCCGAAGAGAATAAATTGAATGACAAAGGATGGCAGTCGATTCGCACCGATCTATTTCAGCATTTCAAGGAACTTCAACGGGCACTCTCTACGGACGCGATTGCGCCCCACGTATTTAGGACTGTTTACCAAGTTTCACGGCTTACGGGAAATCTGATGCGACTTGCAACCACAGCCCCACCGGAACCTCCAATAACGCAGGACGAGGGCATGAGTATGCTTATTGAACAGATGCAACTTCGAGATTTAATTGATGAGGTTCGCTCATTTCTTGACCGCCTACCGAAAGAGTCGGAAGCGCACAAGCAAATTGAGTTCTGGCTTACTGCGTTTGTAGAGTTGGCCGAGACGGCAACACCGCTTCTGAGGAAACTCCCACCCAAAGGACACGATATTCCAGCCGATCTTGAACTAGCGTTTGCACCAAAGCTTCTTGCCAAAACCCGACCAAAGATTGTTCTTGCGGGAGTAGATTTAATCCGACTGCTAACCACGCCGAATCCTGCAACTTGATAATGATTATTGAACAAAACAAACTATATTAGAAATACGACAACATCCTTGTAGCTAATGAATATGGAAAACTCGAAAACCAAAACCTTTACATACTGGCGGGTTCGTTTCGACCCAGAGCCGAACAGCAGAACTATGCAAAGCTTGCTTAGCGCGACGTTTGACAATACTCATGTGAAGGATCGGCAGTACAAAACTTCCGATGATGCCCCGTCTTTTCAGTTCATCAACCAGAAAAGTGGTATGAAAGGATTTTTCTGTGCGAATCTTTTCGGGTACGAAGAAGGTCGAATTGAGCAAATCATCAAAGCTAATTTTGATAAGGAATATGTAGAAACGACCGCATTGCAGGCAGGTAAAGGTGACGACGGAACCGATCAGCACTTCTTGGACGGCAAACTATATTTCGTCTGCTTCGGTGACCACATGATTCTCTGCCAAGATCAACGAATTAAGGCCGAACATCTCGAACGATATCTGCATGACCGTATCGTTGCGATCAATAGCTCCGTGGACAGGAATTTCCGGTTTAGTTTGGAACCGTCGATTCCATTGCCTGTGAGGAAGAAAATTTCCGGCGTTAAAAAAGTCGAACTGACTTCGCCTCTGCCCGGTGACAGTAGTTCGAACGGGGATGGTAAAGGCACGACTAAGATTGAAAAGATTTCCGGGCTGAAAAAGGTTGCGGCAGCTCTCAAGAATCTCTTCGGCAGCGACGTAAATCTCGACGCCTTCTCAACAAAAGGTTTCATCGAAGATAACGAACTGCAGGTGACGTTGTCGTTGAAGTGGATGAATCGGAACAGGAAGGAATCCGTTGCCGATCAACTTGATGCATTTTCAAACGTGTTCCGACATGCCGGCGACGAATTTGACGTGAAAATTGAAACTGACAGCGGTACGTTCAAGAACGCGGATTTACGTCTCAATGTGAAAAAAAGCGTGAAGCACCGAGACGATATGCCGGTGTTTGACGACATCGTCGACAAAATGATTAGTTGGTACGATGATCTGAATGCTAGGAAACAGATCTAATTTTACTTTTTCCAATGAAATTCGGGTTGAGGCTAGTAATCCAGTCAGCTATCTTTGCGCTCATCGGCGCAACGCCCGCGTACTTTCTACGATCCCATGTTCCATCGGACACGATTAGTGAGCTTTTCAAGCTTCTCGGTGGAATTGTCGCGGTTTCCGGCAGCCTTTTGGGTTGGACAGCAGGCTGGTTAGATCAAACGAGGACGCGAGTTAAAGAGATTGATTACAATTCCGCGATCCATCTTTTCCAGGAGGTCGGCTTTTCTCAGAAGCGATTAATATGGCGGTGGGGCTTGGCGCTATTTTGTTCGGTCGTTGTTGTCGTTGGTTCCGTAGCACTCAAATCGAAAAGTTTGGATGCACGAATAGTTGAGACGACCTTTGTTGTCTGCTCTGCATTGATTATGGTCGCTCTATTTTCGGTCTTCTCATTGTTTCAAAGCATGCTGGCCTCAGCAGAACTTAAGGCGAAACTCGAAGAATTTGAACACAGCGAATTGCGAAAACTAAGAAATACGCCAGAGAAAGATGGCGATAAAAAGGATAAATCCTAAAACCGTCCCTCCTGCTCCGTCGAATGTAACAATTGCGTGGCTGCTGAAGGTAGCGCCGAATGCGATCGTTTGTCGCGTAATTCGGTTCTGATGCGGTCACAGGTAGTGGGTGGAAATGACCATACCGCTGTAAGTCGGGCGATGGACCAATTAAATGTTAACTAATGAATCTGTTATGTGTAGACAGATTTCTTCTTAGGCAGGTCGCCGACGCAGAGTCAGTTGGTCAGTTTGCGACGTCAGCCGCGCATTTGTTTAGGAAAATGACCTCGCATTTTGTGCAAAGCAATTGGACCAGCTGGAGACAGATTGGGGGTTGTCCGCAAAACGACACTACATCCTGACCGAACCCTGGGTCGGGTACCGCTTTAACCCTTCTGCTTAAATCTTTACGAACTCTTTATCAACCTTTTTCCCCAGATTTATTTATTACTTCGTAATCTCTAGTTGGAGGCCGTTGTATTAACAACGGAATTTGACTCGTGAGGGAGATGGCATTACCGCGAAACGCAGTTGTAAGTATTGGAAACGCGGCTTCGAGATGTGATCGGCAACGCACCTTTTGGACGGCGGTCCTGCTCGGTTCCGGAATGCTTAGCATCCTGGCAATTCTGGGAGGATTTATGTGCAGCGCGGCGTCGTGGTTTCTCGATGACAACATCGAGCATCTCACCGGGCTTGGTACCGGGTTGCTAATTGCCTTTTTCCCACTGCTGTTTCTGGTCGGCCATAGCCTCGACAAGATCACTGAGGCAGAAATGGCGATTAGAGTCGAACGATGCAGGCAGACAGGGATGGTTGGATCACGAGAACCTGGAATGGAAGAGAAATGAAAAATACTATTTGCACGGTTTTGTTTTTGATCTTGTCATTGGCCTTTGCCGGTTCATTGAACGCGCAGCAAACGATTTTCAATGTGCCGTCAGCCGATGTACTTGACCGGGGTAAGGTCTATGGTGAGATCGACTTAAGCTTTAAGCCAAACTGTCAGGAAGCCCTTTGCAGGTTTTCGAGCTTTGTGCCGCGGGTAGTTGTCGGCACGGGCGGAAATGTAGAGGTTGGTTTAAATGTTACCGGCAACATCCAGCCCGGCGCCGATTCGACGACTCTCGTTCCCGCGATTAAATGGCGGCCATACAGCAATGACAAAGGTTGGTCAATTGTTGTTGGGGATAATGTATTTATCCCGGTGCGAAACAGATCGTACAACATCGGCAACTATGCCTACGCACAGGTTAGCAAATCATTTAAGAGCGGTACGCGGGTGACGGCGGGCGGATACCACTTCACGAAGAATGTTGTCGCGGCAAACGCGAGTCGCGCTGGCGGACAATTCGGTTTCGAGCAGACGGTGAATAAGTACCTTAACATCAACGCCGATTGGTATACCGGCAAACACGCGGCCGGTTATTTTACGCCGGGAGTCGCTTTCAAGCCGCATCCGAAAGTGACCGGCTATGTTGGATATTCGATCGGAAACACCAACTTTAGCGGCGGAAACCATTTTGTCTATACCGCTATCGGCATCAATTTGAACTAACGGAGTAAAGAAATGATTGAGGATATGGTGTATTTGTCTGTGCTTATCGGCTTCTGCCTACTCTCTCTTGCGTATATCGCAGGCTGCGAGCATCTGAAGAAAAAGGGAGCGCAAGAGAAATGAGCTGGGAAACAATATTAGCCGCGGTATGCTCGGTTTTGGTGTTGGCCTATCTAGTCTATGCCCTTTTACGGCCTGAGGAGTTTTGACGGAGTCGTCGGTATCTTGCCGGCTCTTAGCGTCAGTCGGCGTGATGTCGGCGTGATGTCGGCGTGATGTCGGCGTACTAATATGACATTTAACGGAATTCTACAAATACTATTGTTTTTCGTCATTCTCCTGCTTCTGACCAAGCCGATGGGCGTGTATCTGATGCAGGTGTATAACAACGAAAAGACGTTTCTCGATTTTCTGCTTGGGCCGGTCGAGAGGCTCTTTTACCGAATAGCGCGCGTCGATCCGGCACGGGAAATGAATTGGAAGCAATACGGAGCCGCGATGGTGCTGTTCAGCTTGATGTCATTGCTCGCGCTCTATGCGATTCAGCGGCTTCAGTTCTTTCTGCCGTTCAACCCTATGGAGTTTGCCGGGCCATCGCCGCATCTATCGTTTAATACCGCGGCTTCGTTTGTGGCGAATACCAATTGGCAAAGCTACGGCGGGGAAACGACGATGAGCTATTTCACGCAGATGGCGGGCTTGACTGTCCAGAACTTCGTTTCGGCAGCGGCTGGAATGGCGCTCGCGATCGCATTTATTCGCGGGATTGCGCGTTTCGAAACCGATAAGCTGGGAAACTTCTGGCAGGATCTGACGCGCGGAACGCTCTATGTTCTGCTGCCGATCTCTCTGGTTGTGGCAGTTCTTTTTGTATCGCAGGGAATGATTCAAAATTTCGCTCCTTACGTTACGGCACAGGCGGCCGAAAGCAGAACCATCGAGGTGGACAAAAAGGACGAGGCTGGCGTTGTCGTTACGGATGCTGAGGGCAACAACGTAAAGGAGGGGCAGATCGTCACGACGCAGACTATTGCCCAGGGGCCTGTAGCGTCCCAGGAAGTGATAAAGCTGCTCGGCACGAACGGCGGCGGTTTTTTCAATGCGAATTCGGCACATCCTTATGAAAACCCGACGCCCTTTACAAATCTGCTGCAAATGCTTTTGATCTTCATCATTCCTGCGGGATTCACGTATACGCTTGGACGGATGGTGAGATCGCAGGGACACGGATGGGCCGTGTTTGGCGCAATGTCGATTTTATTTTTAGCAGGAGCGCTCATAGCTTATGGAGCGGAAAGCGCCGGAAATCCGCTATACCCGGACAGTGTTAATCAAGCCGTGGTCGGCGGCAATTTTGAAGGCAAGGAGACACGTTTTGGTATTGTAGGTTCGGTCCTGTTCGCTACCGTCACTACCGACGCGTCATGCGGTGCAGTCAACTCGATGCACGACAGTTACACGCCGATCGGCGGAATGGTGCCGCTTGTCAATATGCAGCTTGGCGAGGTGATTTTCGGCGGGGTCGGAGCCGGGATGTACGGAATTCTGGTGATGATCATCCTGACCGTTTTCATCGCCGGACTGATGGTCGGAAGAACGCCCGAATATCTCGGCAAAAAGATCGAAGCCTACGATGTGCAGATGGCGATGCTCTATGTGCTGATCTTCCCGATGACCATCTTAGGATTTACGGCGATTTCGGCGGTCTCGTCTGAGTTCGGGTTGACCTCGCTAAATAATCAGGGTGCACACGGGCTCTCGGAGATCTTGTATGCATTCACATCCGGAACGGCCAACAACGGCTCGGCTTTTGCCGGTCTGAATGCGAACACTTACTGGTACAACACGACCATCGGCCTGGCAATGCTGTTCGGGCGCTTTCTGATGATCGTCCCGATGCTCGCGATCGCTGGAAATCTGGCGCGGAAAAAGCCTGTGCCCGCAAGCCCGGGTACATTCCCGGTCAACACGGCTCTGTTTGCAGTGTTGCTGGTGGGCATAATTTTGATAGTCGGCGCGCTGACGTTCTTCCCAGCCCTAAGCTTGTCGCCGATCTTGGAGCATTTCCAGATGTATGCAGGCGAAACTTTTTAGCCACCGAGGTCTCAGAGCGGGATGAGAAAGAAGAAGATTATTTTTCTGATCAAGTGATATATGCCTTTCAGAGTTCGGTGTATTCTCTGTGGCAAAGAAAAAACAATGAAGAACGAAATTTCAATTTGGGATAACAAGATTATCTCGCAGGCACTGATCGATTCCGTGAAAAAACTGAATCCGGTTCACATGGTGAAAAGCCCGGTGATGTTCGTAGTCGAGATCGGGGCGGCATTTCTGACCGTAAAGCTTCTCACCAATTTGGTCGGAGGATCGGCGGAGAGCAATGGTCTTTTCGAGATTCAGATCACGCTTTGGTTGTGGTTTACGGTCTTGTTCGCGAATTTCGCTGAAGCGATGGCCGAAGGGCGCGGAAAGGCTCAGGCCGACACGCTTCGCAAGTCGCGGACCGAGACACATGCAAAAATGCTGGAAAGCCCCGAGAGCCGGAACGTTAAAGGACTTGTCCTTGCTTCCGAGTTGCGAAAAGGCGACTTTGTCCTGGTCGAGGCAGGCGACTTTATCCCTGGTGACGGCGAGGTGATCGAAGGCGTCGCGTCGGTTGACGAATCGGCGATAACGGGCGAATCCGCACCCGTCATACGTGAATCCGGCGGCGACCGGTCAGCGGTGACTGGTGGAACGAAGGTGCTGTCAGACTGGATGAAGGTCCGCATCTCTTCCGATCCAGGCGAGACATTTATCGACCGTATGATCGCTCTCGTCGAGGGCGCCGCTCGGCAGAAGACGCCGAATGAGATTGCACTTAATATATTGCTTGCAGGATTGACGATTGTCTTTCTGCTTGCGGTGGTAACCTTGCAGCCGTTTGCAATTTACTCGAATGCTCCACAGACGATCTTTGTACTCATCTCGCTGCTCGTGTGTCTTATTCCGACAACGATCGGCGGCCTTCTGTCCGCGATTGGTATAGCGGGGATGGACCGACTGGTGCAGCACAACGTACTTGCGATGAGCGGACGTGCCGTCGAGGCAGCGGGCGATGTAAACACTCTGCTGCTCGATAAAACCGGCACGATCACACTTGGCAACCGACAGGCGACGGAATTTATTCCACTAAAGGGCGTTGATGAAAAGCGGCTTGCCGACGCAGCACAACTCTCATCTCTCGCTGACGAGACGCCCGAAGGACGCTCGATCATCGTGCTTGCGAAGCAAAGATACGGACTGCGTGGCCGCGAGGTTCACGAACTGGCCAGCAATACTACGTTCGTTCCCTTCACGGCGCAGACGCGAATGTCCGGCGTCGATCTGGACGGCCGTGAGATAAGGAAAGGTGCGGTCGATGCAGTTGAGAAATACCTAAGTGCCGGCGGTCGTCAGCAGCCAGCCGAGCTGCGGGAGGTAGTGGAAAAGATAGCCCGTGCCGGCGGCACACCGCTTGTGGTCGCGGATTCGGGCAATGCGCTTGGCGTGATTTACCTGAAAGACATTGTAAAACAGGGCATGCGCCAGCGTTTCAACCAGCTTCGGCAGATGGGCATCAAAACGGTGATGATCACCGGCGATAACCCGCTGACGGCAGCATCGATCGCGCAGGAGGCAGGCGTCGACGATTTTCTCGCTGAAGCAAAACCGGAAGATAAGATGGCGCTCATCAAACGCGAACAGGCCGAGGGCAAACTTGTCGCAATGACGGGAGACGGAACTAATGATGCTCCAGCACTTGCTCAGGCGGACGTCGGGGTAGCGATGAACACCGGTACTCAGGCCGCCAAAGAAGCCGGCAACATGGTCGATCTCGACTCAAACCCGACAAAGCTGATCGAGGTGGTCGAGATCGGCAAGCAGCTTCTGATGACGCGCGGTGCGTTGACGACATTCTCAATTGCGAATGACGTTGCGAAGTATTTTGCGATCATCCCAGCGATGTTCGCGGCCACTTTCCCGGTTTTGAATGCCCTGAATATTATGGGCCTTGCGACGCCCCAATCTGCGATCCTTTCGGCGGTCATCTTCAATGCGTTGGTGATAGTCGCCCTGATCCCGCTGGCACTCCGGGGCGTTAAATATCGAGCGTTGTCGGCCTCATCGCTGCTGCAGAGGAATCTCTTGATCTACGGCGCAGGCGGCATTATCGCGCCTTTTATCGGGATCAAACTTATCGATCTGATCGTGACATCTCTTGGATTAGCTTAAATTTGTTGTGGGCACTTGTCCGCACTCCACTCAATATATGAAAGACTTAATTACATCCGTGCTAATGATCGTTGCTATGACCGTCGGACTAGGAATTTTTTATCCGCTGGCAGTTTGGGGCGTCGGGCAGTTCGTTTTCCCGCACCAGGCAAACGGGTCGCTTATCGAACGGGAGGGTAAAGTGATAGGCTCCGAATTGATCGGACAGAATTTTACATCGCCGGAATATTAACGGCTACGACGCAGCTTCGTCAGGCGGATCGAACCTTGGTCCTACCAGCAGCAAATTGATCGACCGGGTAAAGGCTAATGCTGAAGCGTTGCGATCCGAAAACCCTCAGTCACAAGTTCCGGCCGATCTAGTAACGACGAGTGCGTCTGGAATCGACCCTCATATCTCGCCCGCCGCCGCCGATTTTCAGATCATGAGGGTCGCGATGGCACGTGGGATGAGCGAAGATCAACTCCGATCGCTCGTCGGGCGGTTCACTGAAGATCGACAGTTCGGTGTTCTTGGGGAACCGCGTGTCAACGTCCTTTTGCTGAATCTGGAACTCGACCGGGTAAGCCCCCTTCCGAGTGCTAAATGAATATTTAAAGATGTTTGTTGAGACCGAGATAACTGAAACACGGAACAATAACGGAGGCAAGCGTCCGTCGCCGGAGTCGCTGCTTGCGATGTTCAATGAGGAAGAGAGGGCGAAGCTGCGGGTCTATATCGGTGCCGCCGCCGGAGTCGGAAAGACGTGGCAGATGCTTGAGGATGCTCATTCACTAAAGAAGCAAGGTTTCGATGTGGTGATCGGAGCCGTAGAAACCCATGGGCGTGAAGAAACTCTCGAACAGATCAAGGACCTGGAGATTGTCCTGCCACAGAAAATAAACTATCGCGGCAATGTGTTCGAGGAAATGGACCTGGCAGGAATCATCGAGCGCAACCCATCCGTTGTGATAGTCGATGAACTCGCTCACACAAACATCGAAGGAGCCACAAATCAAAAAAGATATCAAGATGTCTTTGATCTCCTGGATCACGGCATTTCCGTGATAACCGCCGTTAACATCCAGCACATCGAATCGCTGAACGATGTGGTTGCGACCACGACCGGTGTGAAGGTGCGTGAGACCGTGCCGGATTCCTTTTTCAAGCGGGCAGACGAAGTGATCGATGTTGATATTTCGATCGATACCCTGCGGACACGCCTGCGACAAGGAAAGATCTACTCCATAGAAAAGATAGAGCAGGCGCTCAACAATTTCTTTCGCAAAGGGAACCTTGCAACTTTGCGGGAGCTTGCCCTCAGACAGGTGGCACAACACCAGGCGGTTCAGGATCAGGAATACCGCGAACGCGAAGGCCTTGAACCGTCGGCCGTCCCCGAACATGTAATGGTCTGCATGGCGAGCCGCGGAAGCGCTGCGAAGCTCCTGCGAACCGGTGCTCGGATAGCCGGGCGTCTTGCACACAATGATTGGTACGCCGTTTACGTTGAAACGCCGAGCGAAGGGCCGGGACGCATCGACCCCAAAACTTATGCCACCCTACAGGAAAACATCCGACTCGCTGAATCACTTGGTGCAATAGTTGTAAGACTAAAAGGCGGCAACGTAACCGACGAACTCTTGAAGTTCGCCCGCAAGAGTGAGATCACCCACGTTATCTTCGGTCAGTCCGCCCGCTCCCGCTGGCAGATCCTTTTAAAAGGTTCTGTCATAAATCGCTTTCTTCGCGAAATGAAGGACGCCGCCGTCCACGTGATCCCTGTCGAACAAAAAACCAGGTGAAAGACCTATCTCTTGGCGGGAACCTACGTTTACTTTGACACCAACGAGCCGTATCTCTATTTTCTAGATTGATTTCACAGAAAACTCTGCTCGCCAGTATCCCCCGGACTATAAAAATCATCTAAACGGAATTTACTTGCACGTTCAGTTTCGGTCTTTCATGTCTGCACTTTTCCTGCCGTTTCTCTTGCGGATGGGCAACGGTCAGCATTTATTCACGATACATAAGCGGAAGTGCGATGGAAGCTATCTTTGATCATTCGGCTTTTGGGAAATAAGCGGAAGATAATAGATGGAGTAGTTACGGCAAAAATGTTCAAAGATGGATACCGGAGAGTTACGAGTAAACGGCCGTGCTACACTTGCCGTAAAAGTCAGGGCATTATGTTTGGCTGTCTTCTGCCAATAAGCCGCGCATCCCTTGAGAGGTGCGGGCCAAAATTTACCAGATGAAAGGCACCAATCGTCACGTTCCCTATCCCACCGAGTTTTGCGAAGTAAACCATGTAAACTTTTATTTTCGTACCGGACTCTTCCGTATATTTCGATGTGCCGATATAGGTTCCGCCTTCCGGAACATAGAACGAACCCTTAGCCTTGGGATCAGATGCACTGGGATAGATGTGGTTTTCCGGATCGATCTTTGTCGAAAAATCTCTATTAATTTGTTTAGTAGCATCGAATGTATTGCCATCGTTAGGATTGGCGAAATATGCCCCTTGGGACCCAAACGCCGTGGCCGCCCATGTCTCCGATGGAGACATGGCAGACTGTGCAGAAGGTTCAAGTGTGGCTGCAAAAGCCTCATAATCGAAGTTTGGGTCGCATAAGAGCCCCTCGGCTGCTGCGGCTGCCAACGTATGTCCTCTCTTCATACGGCATTCCGGCGATCACCGAATCAAAGCCGTACTCCGCGCCCTCAGGACTTATGTGCATGTAACGCTCATAGCGTGTGCCGTCGGGATTGACGGCCGTAGTGCTGCCGACAGTGCTGGAGTACGTCCACTCATACGGGCTCGAGTCGGATGGGGACTTGTAAAGCTTCCTATCCACGACGCCACGGTTCGCACCTCGCGGTCAGTTAAGGTTTTCTGGGATGGCATCGCTTGTTCTCTGCCGGTTCGCCAAACCCGGAAAAATACCAATCTCCGTTGACCCAGTGTCCAATAACGATCTCGGTATATGTATAAACTCGCCTGTCGGTCTGGACAGTCACGCAACCTTCGATCGTGTATTGCGGAATCGAACCGGCGTAACCTCCTGTGAGTCTGAATGGGCGGAAGGTCTCCTTCCTATCCGTGTCGGCATTCTTCTTCCGAAAGGCAACATAAGCCTCTCTCCCACCCGCGGGCTTCTCGAATAGAACGTCATAAAGTCGGCCATAACCCAATTCACCGTCATCGCCGAAAAAGATATCGAGCCGGTCACAAAGAGTTCGAAGATCAGTATGCGGCGGCGGGTCTTCAATGACCGCATTCTCGGTACAGGTCTGAGCGCTTGCCTGCAATGCAGAAAATGCAAACAGAGAGAAGACCACCAGCGGCCACAAAGTAAACCGGTGTTTCAGTTGAAAAAGTTGGAACATTCTACTCATGTGTTCTCCCAAAATATCGACGCCCGTCTTTTTGTACTTTTGAATAATCGAGCTTCGTACCAGGCGGAACACCAGAAAGGCTAAAATTCTTTTCATAGGCCACCTTGCCACCTTTCACTCTATCGTAACTCGACTCATACGTAGTGCTTAGTCCCGACAGAGCCTTTGCTTTGTCCATGTCGCTTGTAGCGGAGTCGAATTTGTTTAGGATTGAAACATCCTGGTTACCCATTGCAAATGGAACCTGAAAATCCTTACCTTGCGATAGTTTCAGTTGGATCTTCCATGCCTTAACCTCTTCGCTTATATCGCCATTTGCTCTTCCCAAAAGGTTTCCGGCTTTGTCGTAAGCAAACGCAAACTCTCCACTATCGAACTGCCGGGCGTGTTCGAATTCATGTCCAAATCGTGAGAAGAGAGAGAAGCTTTCGGAACGAGAATTGGAAAGATTTATGGTAATGGTATTCTTGTCTGGATCAGCTGTTAACCCACCCTCTTGTCCCGCATCGAACCTGGTATTGCCTCCGACGTTAACAACATAATTAACATCGGACTTTTCCAACTGCTCAATCGTGGCTAGTTCCGCTGCGTATTTTTTAGGATCTTTTTTAAGCTTCTTCAAGTAGTCATTGAAAGCTTCACGAGATCTTTTATCCCATTTTGAAGGATCTAAGATCGCGCCAGATGAATCGGTAAACTTTAGTGGATTATTCTGGCAGTATGCATATGGGTTTATTCCTTGTGGGTCGAAGCGTTTGCTTTGGCTTACCATTACAGGGTCAAACTGTGTGAAACGCCCTAACCGATTTGCGTACATCCTTGCCTGGGCAAAATCCAAACCGGTTTCTTCGTCGTTGATGTATCCGGTGAAGCCTTGGCGTACGTCGTCGGCGGTGTAGTGGTCTGCGGTGGTGCGGCCGCCGAGGCCGATTATTTCTTCGCCGTAAGGCATGCAGTCGGTTCGGGAGGTCACGTTACCATTTGCATCGGTATTTATTCTTGGTGTGCCCAAATTATCATTGGTTAGATATTGAACCTTCGCATCTTGCACGGGAACAACCTTGGTCGAGTATTCTGCCACCAGCTTACCAGATGCGTCATAGACGAAAACCGTTGTTTCGCCTGCTGCATTGCCGTATACGACAGCAGGTTACTGCACATATACCGCTATTGTGCCGAGTACATTGTCGAAAGTTCTCGACGCGATCAATCCGCGGAATGCCCCCGGATCATTAGCTACGGGCGAACTCTTTGGCTCTAGATCAACAATACTCTCTACGAAAGCGAACCCGACTTTCAACTCCCAGTAGCAATCGTCGCACAATTCCGCCAGTCGCTTCACGCGAAATGTTCCCTTGATAGCCTTCGCAGGCCTTATTGCGACGAAATCAAGATCGAGCGGTGTATGATCATGGTTGCCAAACGGAAACGGATTTAGCGTGATCTTGTAGTCACCGTCAACTCTATTTTCCAGATGATGTATTTTGAGAAAATAGACAGTGTGTTTCCCAGTGTTCCGAATTGTGTAGTTGATCGTCAGATCCTTTCCTCTTGCCAGATTCGCTGGTGTCGCGATCGTAACAACGGTCTTACCTTTCACTCTCGCGGTGATCTCTGTAACTTGCCCTTTCGCTGTCATAGCCGATAGCGAGAAGAGAACGAGACACGCAGACCACATAGTGGATTTGACGCATACTCTAATGAAAGCTTTTGGCCGCATCTCAATCCTCCTTTAGAGACGTCATTCGCGCCCCACCGAAGCCCCCGCTTATTTTCAAAGCTGTGCGAATCTTTACTTCACGAACCTCCGCATCGCTGTGGGCCTTCAGATATGCAGGAATATCGAGTGGTTGACCAGACCGACGCATTGAGGCGAAGCCAAGATTTTCGTTAAGGAAAACACGACCGATATATTTCGTCATAACAATTTCCTGCTTATTTCGGTTGCTCTGTGTAAAGGTAAGCACCTTTGTTTTTAGGGGTTATAGCTTTACCCTTCGAATCGCGATAGTTATCTGCGATCTGATTAGCGATTGCTGTCTGCCGTTTAGCCTCACGCATCCCGTATTCCAATCTTGGTCTCTCCGCCGCGGCATTGGACATAGTACGATTCGGCGGTATACGCGTTGTTCTCCCAGTCAAGGTTTGGAGATTTGCTTTTGCCGTTGCTGGATCAAAATAAATATCCCTCGATCAGGACGAACCTCGCAGTTGACAAAAATCTTGCTCATTGACAAACGTTAAATAGAACCGCAAGATTTCCTCGCCGGAAAATGCCTCCAAGAATGCATGCGCCTTTGAGTTGCAATCTTCTCGAAATTCTTTCCAACCCGACGCCTTGTCAACCGAGTAATCTCTAATCAGATTTAAATCGGGTGTGAACGAAGTACCGTCGGAGATGCCGCCTTCAATTCCCAATATTGCCCAATTCTTTTGTTCACAGAGGCCAATAAACTTAAGGCCCTGCCCAGCATTGAGGAATAATTCACCCTCCGCGTACACTTCTTCCGCACTCATATGTTCGAATCCGATTGTCGAATTGATATTTTCTATTTCCATTTCCAGTCGGTCGGAAAATTCCACGGTCTCGTTTTATCCGATATTTGTATGACTTCCTGTGTGGCATCTTTCACCACGACGTAGCTTCCATCCTTGTTAATATGCGCAGTAACGGATTCCCCCGCCCTAGTTGTGCCTTTTGCGGTTGTATGCGGATTCCTTATGGTGGATGCAACCTGTTCCTTGCTCCACCCTCTTCGCGACATTTGACGAGTAATTTTTGACGAGTACTTTAGTGAGCCTTTGAGCAACACCTTCCCACCGACCAGTATTGCCGCGCCGACAGCGGCGCAAGTTCCGGTTCCGATACAGGCACCTGTTGCAACCGCTCCCCCTGCGAGTACACCGACTACTTTTGCTTTCTTCACGGATTTTTCTGCAACGCTATAAACGAACTGATACTCTCGATCAATGCTTATCCGCTCATACGTGGCAATGACACTGCCATCATCGTCCAGGACATCCCCCATATCGAAATGCCCCTCGCGATCTGTTTCCTGAAATCCTCCCGGGAGTGTTCTCATGGCCTTCTTTACCATCTCGTCGGTATAAGTGACACAATTCTTTCGATCCTTGTCACAGACCAAATATTCACGACCGTCCGGATCAATATGCTTTGGCGGATTGTTGACGACATACGAATAGCCGTTCCAACTTTGCGGATTGTCTTCGTAGGCACCGGAATTTTCTGGGTCAACCGAAGCAAACCGCCCGATGTGATTTCCGTACATCCGGGCTTGGGCGAAGTCGAGGTCGGTTTCGGGGTCGCGTTCGTAGCCGGTGAATTGTTTTCTTACGGAATCCGCAGAATAATTTAATCCGGTTGTTCGCTGTGCAGTAAAGATTTCTTCGCCGAATGGGTGGTAGTCGTGGCGGGCGATGACGCCGCCGGTTGCGTCGGTGTTGATTCTGGGGCTACCGAGGTGGTCGGTGGTCGTGTAGCTCACTTGAGGCGTGGCGGGCGGTGCGGCGGTCGAGTATTCAGCAACGAGTTTGCCGCCTGCGTCATAGATGAAGATCGTGGCCTCCGTGTCGGTTACTTTCTTCACGCGGCGCCCGTCTCCGTCGTAAAAGTAAGTTCCGACGACGTGGTTCGAGTTCGTAACATCTTTGACCTCTCGCTGCTTATTCTCTCCATCGAACGCGAAACTCCGCACGTGGCCAGTCATTGGATCAGTGTCCTGGACGACATTCCCGCTCGCGTCATACGAAAAGCCTTGCCCCGCATTAAAGCGATTCGTTGCGGCGTCAACGCTCGGAGTCGTGTTCGTTGTCACACCGCCCAATGTCTGGCTAAAACTCGTCCGATTCCCATAACGATCATACTCGAACTGCTGATTCCAGGACTGACTTCCGGCCACGGTTTCAGTGGCCTGCGTGATCCTGTTCAGGGAATCGTAAGAATAGTTTTGCGTCGCGACAAAGCCAGACGTTTGGCCCACCGTTGGAACTGTGATTTTCTGACTCAGGACGTTGCCGTTGTTGTCGGTCGTGCCGTATGAATAATCGAGTTTCAGCTTGTCGGTGGCGTTTTGGACGGTGCCGAGGTCGAGCCTCATCGACGCATCAGCTTCCGGAATCATTCGGCGGAATGTCGGACGCATAGAAGAAAGTGTAATGCTTCGGCTCGCGGGGGTTTTCGGCACCATCCGGGTCAGTTTCCCACTCATAGCGATACCGAATTTTGACAGCGAGCCCTTCTTCCAAATGCTCACGCGGAACGCTAAATATTACTGTTTCTCCTGGTGCCAGCACGATATAGTCACATGAATCTGAGCTTCTGACTCCAGGGACGCGTCCGAATCCCTTATAACGTTCAACTTCGTATCGAATATATGTTTCGCCGTACGCCTTGGGTATCGGATTTACGCAAAACATCACGCCAAACGCGGAGTTATTGAAGAGTCGCAACCACACACGTTTGTCACTTTCCCCTTCATATGGAGGTGCGATCTTGCCTTCTCGCACAAAGCCGACATAAATATGCGGCTTGTTTTTAACAATTCGTACGTCACTGCTCGTCATTCGCTTTCCATGATTACGAGTCCGTTCACCTTGGGCCATCGCCGCGAAGGATAGTATCAACAGACACAGACTCACGGCAAATGGATTAATTATCCTCATTTTTCCTCCCTAATTGTTTGTGACTGGTTTTGGCGCCGGAGGCGTTAGTTCATATAGACCACCTTGATCTTTAGGCACGGCCAAATATTCTTTTATTGCGTTGCTACGGAGGGTTTGCTTATCGGCCTCTTTCCAACTCGGGTTCCAGATATCATACTCAGTATGAATCTCACGTCCACTCGGGGAGGTAGTTGTTGTCCGCAAGACCTTCCTTTCGTTTGGAAATTGAGCCTCCACAAACAGAGACTGGACGGTGTATGCGTCCATCTCCGCGTCATATTCGTCCCGCATACCAACCGTTTGCTTATCGTTGACGTGGCTCCCCTCGTGGGCAACCAAACTTTGTCCCGAGTCCGAGGAAAAATCTTGTGAGTTAAAGCTAACGGTAATATTTCCTTGCAGCTTTCCGGTTTTCTTATCGAAATTTGCAAAAGTCTTGCCGCCGGATTCTTGGAGGTCAAATGTGACAATCACACCATTATTCTTTTTCTTTCCGGTTTCGTCTTCCCCGTACGAATTCAATGATGCAGCCGCCTTCTTGTATTCTTTAGAGCTTTCACCGCCATAGGTATTTTCAATTTTACTCAGATCAGCCTTTGATGCGGCCAGTTTTGCGGCGAACTGCTCGCACTGCTCTTTGCTTCCCTTACAAACATGCAGGCCTGTTTTATCTCTGTAGCGCAGGGGACTATTGAGCACATAACTAAAGCGATTCCACGATTGCGACGCATTAGGCGTTCCTGTTGAAAGCAAAGGATCAGCTGACCAGAATCGGCCATGATTTTTTGAGTACATCCTCGCTTTGGCGAAATCCAAACCTGTTTCTTCGTCGTTGATGTATCCGGTGAAGCCTTGTCGAACATCATCGGCTACATATTTGTCGTTTGCAGTGCGATTGCCGAGGCCGATTATCTCTTCGCCGTAAGGCATGTAGTCGGTTCGCGAGATAACCGCTCCAAGCTGGTCAGTATTTATTCTCGGAGTCCCGAGACTGTCCAACGTTTGATATTGAACCCATGGCGTCGCCGAGATATTGGTCGAATATTCTGCAACGAGTTTTCCTCCAGCGTCATAGACGAATATCGTTGTTTCGCCTGTGTTTGGAACGTACTTCTTGACACGCTTTCCGTCCCCGTCGAAATAGTATTGACCAATAGTTGAACTGCCCGAGTTTCTGACTTCTGTTTGCTTATTTTCACCGTCGTAAGTGAAAGTGCGGCCTTCGGCGTCGGATATGACATTTCCGGCGGTGTCGTAGGTCGTGCCGTTGAGCCGGTTGTTGTTCGCATTTACCGAAGGATTCACGATAGGAATATCTGACGCGCAGACAACGAAATTTGGAGATGTTCCGCAGTTCTTGGGGATCGTTGTTGTTTGAGTTTCATCGAAATTTCGATTGCCGTAACGGTCGAAAGTGTATGCCTGCTTCCAATTCTGTGTTTGATCGGTCATTTCCGTCGCCGAAGTAATTCGATTCAGCGAGTCGTATGTGTATGCCTGCTCGAAAACCAGAGGTGTTTGACCAGTTCTATTCACTGTGATGGTTTGCGATATTACATTCCCGTTATTATCGCTCGTGCCATAACCGTATTCTAGTTTCAGAAGATTCTGACTTGTTGGCCCCGATCCGAGTCCGATCATTATTGGCTGAAGACGCGAATTGAATTGCGTAGACTCCCATCTGCCGTTTCCAAGCTTCATTTCAGTGACGGCACCTGCAGCATTATAGGTAAAATTCGACGCATACGGACGATAAAAATCACCTGTGTTTTTCTTACTTTGAACAATTGAGAGGTCTCCGCTATCGTCAAGAACGTTCTTGACCTTTCTTCCGCTCGGATAAGTCTCCTCGATCAACGCTCCGCTCAGGTTGTAAGTATAGCCCGTCGAATAGCCCGCCGCATCGCCGCCTTCGGTTGTCTGCTTCGCCGCCAACACTCTCCCTAAGATGTCGAACGCCGTGTATTCCGTTGTCGAAACCGAGGAAGAAACTTTCGTCAACCGCCCCTTCGCATGCGGCAGATTGTTCTTCCCATACGATCCGAGGCCAATGCCAAGCGAAGAGAGAGGTGTGGTTACAATTTTTGTCAATCTTGGTATGGCCGGAGAACATCATCTCCGAAAACAGAGGTCGCTCTGTCGCCGGGATCGACAATCCTTGGTCTTAGAGCGTATATCTCCACGCGATTCGGCAATCGAAATATAACAGCTGGCGGATCTTTTGTGGCCGAAGGTAATAGCTTAAAGGAAAAGGTGACCACTATTTCAGCACCTTTCTGTGAACTAGCAAACCTCCACTTTTGGATTGCGAGCTTAACCACTTGACGGAAATTCTTTTCACCGGTCTTGAATGCAATTGACTTCACCCTTCCGCATCTAGAAATCCCGAGTGTGGCGGTGACTTCCTGTTCAAGACCGAGGTGGGCAGCGAGCGTCGGATAAGTGGGAATAGCAACCTCGAGAATTGCTGGCTGGCCATGCAAGATAGCAGCAAATACTGAAAACAATGCGAAGGTTAGGAAAACACGACCGATATATTTCGTCATAACAATTTCCTGCTTATTTCGGTTGCTCTGTGTAAAGGTAAGCACCTTTGTTTTTAGGGGTTATAGCTTTACCCTTCGAATCGCGATAGTTATCTGCGATCTGATTAGCGATTGCTGTCTGCCGTTTAGCCTCACTCCATCCCTTATTCCAGATCTTGGTCTCTCCGCCGCGGTATTGAACATAGTACGATTCGGCGGTATATGCGTTGTTCTCCCGGTCAAAGGTTTGGAGATTTGCGCTTGCTGTTACTGGATCAAAATAAATATCCCCCGAACGCCATTCTCTTTGCACTTCGGCCGCAAAATCCTGACGCCCTGCAACGTGCTCGCCTTCGTGAACGATCGTATCTTCGTTGAGCGAATCAAACGTGACGATGACGTTCGCCTTTACGGATATTCCATCCGAACCAGAACTTACGCTGAAATAGTCGTTTCCGCCGTCCTTGTTCTTTGGAGAGCCAGTTATCGCATCGCCTTTATCGAGTTTGCCAATTTCTAAGACTACTCCGTTATTGTCCCCAGCTGCTCCGTATGCCGCAACCGCCCGCTGAATCTTCGCGAATTGCGCCGCTCCGACGCCCATTTTCTTTGCGGTTTCCGCGCTGAGTTGGCCTAATGCACTTAACATTCCGAGTATTTTCTGTCGTTTCTTCCATAAATTGTGATTCGTCTTTTTGAGCTCGTCGTCGGGTGTGTCGCCTCCAAGGCTTTCGCCCCAGTCGAACAACCCAGTGGGGTCCGTGAGCAAGAGCGGGTTGCCAAGTACATAGGAGTACCGATTCCAACTACTGGCGAGTTCAACTCGAGCTGAACTAATTAACGGATCAGTTGTTGTAAATCGCCCGTGCTTATTCAAGTACATCCGTGCCTGGGCGAAATCCAAACCTGTTTCATCGTCTTTTTCGTATCCTGTGAACTTTTGTCTGATGTCGTCGGTGGTGTAGCCGAGGGTTTGGGTGCGTTGGGGCGTGAAGAGGTCTTCGCCGAAAGGGAGATAGTCGTTTCGCGAGATCACGGCTCCGTTCCTGTCGGTCTTGATACGCGGCGAACCAAGATGATCTGTCGTCAGATAATTCACTTTCGCGTCTTGAGCAGGTGCCACAACTGTAGAATATTCGGCCACAGACCTTCCGCTCGCATCATAGACGAACACGGTAACTTCACCCGTCGAAGGCACGATCTTCTTCACTCGCTTGCCGTCCCCGTCAAAGAAATACTGCCCGATAGTTTGGCTTTGCGCATTTTCGACCTCGACCTGTTTGTTCTCTGCGTCGTAGGTGAACGTTCGGCCTTGGGCATCGGTTATGGTATTTCCGGCGGTGTCGTAGGTCGTGCCGTTGAGACGGTTGTTGTTCGCATTTACCGAAGGATTGACGATGGGAACATCGACGGAGCAGACCACCGGAATGACACCATCGACGCAGTTCTTGGGGATGGTTGTTGTTTGAGCTTCGTCGAAGTTCCGATTGCCGTATCGGTCGAAAGTGTATGCCTGCTTCCAATTCTGTGTTTGATCGGTCATTTCCGTCGCCGAAGTAATTCGATTCAGGCTGTCGTATGTATATGCCTGCTCGAAAACCAAAGGTGATTGACCAGTTCTATTCACTGTGATGGTTTGCGAATTTACATTCCCGTTATTATCGCTCGTGCCATAACCGTATTCGAGTTTGAGAAGATTTTGGCTTGTTGGCCCCGATCCGAGCCCAATCATTGTCGGTTGCAGTCTTGAATTGAACTGTGTCGACTCCCACCTGCCGTTTCCAAGTTTCATTTCAGTGACAGCACCCGCAGCATTATACGTAAAATTCGACGCATACGGACGATAAAAATCACCGGAGTTCTTCTTACTTTGAACGATCGAGAGGTCTCCGCTATCGTCAAGAACATTTTTGACCTTTCTACCGCTCGGATAGGTCTCTTCGATCAAAGCTCCTGATAAATTATACGTGTAATCAGTCTCGTATTCTTCGCCATCGGTTGTCTGCTTCGCACTCAACACTCTCCCTAAGATGTCGAAAGAGGTGTATTCCGTTGTCGAAAGCGAGTTTTGAACTTTAATAAGTTTACCCTTGCCGTTCGTCAGATTGTCATAGAAATATCCTACCGCCGGCGTTGAATCGGAATAAGTTCTCGTTACAACACGATTCAAGGCATCGTATGTGTAACTCGTAGTTATGCTTCGTGCATCGGTTTTACTCGTCAGATTTCCGTTCGCGTCGTAGGAATAATTGATCGTTCCGGATTCCGGGTTCGTCGCGGAAAGCAGCCGTGAAAGTGAATCATAAACAAAGTTTCTCGTCTGAACGCCTTGATTGACTGTCGTCAGGTTGTTCAGCACGTCGTAGGAATAGTACGTCGGCTGGTTCGGGCTTGAGATCGTGCCGAGACCGGAAGTCGTTGGTTCATCGACGCGGATCAATTGTCGCGACGATTAATACCCCGATCACGCCCATGCCCGCTATTGTGGCTCCCGACTCCGCAATCCCCGCAGCGCTGACTCCAAGCCGAGCGAGAGTCTCAATGGCGGTTGTCGCTCTTTGCGGCTTATTTATTTTCAAAGATCCTTGAAAAGACAGAAACGCATTCTACATGTTATGAAGAAATACCTTAATTGAACACAACGCCGACGTTCCCATCTTTAATACTCATTTCGCCCCAGTCTCCTGCTACTTCAAAGAGATTCCCGGTCTCGCGCAAATAATATATATTGCCGAAATCTTCTTCCCCATCAGCATCAATACTTGGGACAGCATCGATTTTACGCAGCCTTACCTCGGAATAACCACTGAAGACGATGCGGCCGTCCGAATAACAATATTGTTCCCCCGGCAATGGGTCACAATAATCGGGATGAAATTCGTTCAACACAAACAGCATCCTGACGACTGTCTGAGCCAAACCGATCTCGAGTCCTAATACATAACTGTCTTCCAAATATATTCCGTTGAAGACACTTATCTCATTATATTCCGTCATTGTTTCAATTGTTTCTACCAGAATCGCTCAATTTCGAATTTATTTAGGACTACAGGTCCCATTCAATCTGGGAATGATTTCCTGTGGAGCGCCGACCAACCGGATTTCCTTCTGGATCAATTCGTTGACCAGTCTTGTCTCGGAGTTCCATGTGTGGCGTTTCGCTTCCTGGTGTTCTTGGAGAACCCTTCTTAATCGTCATTCGTTTCATTCCAGTTTCATCGAAATAGTGAAGCGGCCCGCCAGGAGTCTGTCGAGCTGTCCAACCCTGCTTTTCAGCCCATTCCTTTAGAGCACTTGCTTTTGGCTTAGAGCCGCCAGCGAAGAAATCTTTTAACTCCTTGTTCTTGGAGAACAAATTTTTGATAGCGTCCCCCGCTTTCTTGAGACCTCGTCCCAGTGGCTTGCCGATGCGATCAATATTTCTTCCCTTCGACCAAGAGCCGAAAAATGGCGTGACTTCAATCCGATCCATTGTCTCCCATTCATCTACTACCTCAGCGTTAAATGTATCTTTCAGCCATCCATCAAACCCATTTGAGTCGAAAGTTTTTCCAATTTCTATTGCTTGATTTCCAAAGAATGCGGCGAGAAACTGATGAGGCACTCCCACCAGTTCGGCTAGCGTGAGGTATGTATCGTCGTCCCGGTCTGATTCATAGCAAAGTCGAGTGCCGCCATTTCCTCCTGAGCAAGGAACCTCTTTCCACAGCCCCGACGGATCCACAAAATTTAGGGGATTATTGCTAACGTATGAATAGAGATTCCAAGTTTGTGGGACTCCCGGCCATTGATCGTTGAAAACCTGATCTGGACTCGTGAACCTGCCGTGCGAATAGTTGAACATTCGATTCTGAGCGAAGTCCAACCCCGTTTCACCATCCCGTTCATAGCCTGTAAATTTTTGGCGGACGGAATCTGAGCCGTAATTCGAACGTGAAATCTCTTCGCCGAAGGGTCTGAAATCTCTTCTGCTAATGACCTGTCCAAGGGCGTCGGTGGTGATTCTTGGGCTTCCGAGATTGTCGTTTGTCAAATAGCTAATCTTGGGAGTCTGGCTGATTTGATTCGCGTATTCGGCGACGAGTTTGCCAATCGCGTCATAAACGAAAATTACAGTTTCGTCGGCAGAGATCTTCTTGATTCGTTTACCGTCACCATCGTAAAAATATTTACCGATCAAAACACTATTCTCGATCACTTCGACCTGTTTATTTTCGGCGTCGTAAGTGTACGTTCGACCGAGAGCATCGACGGTCGTGTTTCCCGAAAGATCGTACGAATACCCTTGTCCGGGTGCGAATCTGTTATTCACTGTGCTGATCGTTGGGTTCGAAATGGCCTGGTTTGCAAATGACGAAGGCATCGTTGTGTTCGCCTCATCAAAGCGTCTGTTACCGTAACGGTCATAGATAAACGTCTGTTTCCAATTCGGCGGCGTCTGGCCTGTGATATTCTCGGCCGCTTGTGAGATCCTGTTTAGCGAATCATAAGTGTAATTCTGGACAGCCGCGAAGCCTTGATTTGTCCCGACCGTCGGAACCGTAATAACCTGCGATTTCACATTACCGTTGTTGTCGGTCGTGCCGTAATCGAAACTGAGCTTTAGAATGTTCTGTGTGCTTGCGGAAGAACCCAAACCAATCTGGACAGGCTGCAGTCTGCTGTTGAATTGAGTATTCTCGAACTTTCCATTGCCTAGCTGCATTGATTCGATGGCACCTGCGGCTGTGTACCTGAAATTATTCGCATAATTTCGCCAAATGTCGGACGGAGTTTTATTGCTATCGACCTTCTTCAGCATGCCGTCGTCATCGAGAGATGTCTTTACAATTCTCCCAGACGGATATTTTTGCTCGATCAAAGCACCGGACAAGTTGTAAGTATACGTCATCGGATCATAGGCCGTGCCATCCGTCGTCTGCTGACTTTGGGTCACTCTTCCCAATATATCAAAGGCTTGATACTCAGTCTTCGAATAGGTGTTCTCGACCTTTATTAACTTGCCTTTCGCGTTCGCCAGGTTGTCGTAGAAATATGACACGTTGGGAGTCGTGTAGCCGGTTTCGCCGGTGTAAGTCCTTGTTAGGACGCGGTTTAGGGCGTCGTAGGTGTAGGCGGTCGTGATCGTCCGAGCATCAACCTTACTCGTCAAATTTCCGTTCGCGTCGTAGCTGTACTGGATCGTGCCGGATTCCGGGTTTTGGGCCGAGACGAGCCTCGAAAGGGAATTGTACGCGAAGTTACGCGTCTGCACACCCTGTCCCACCGTCGTGAGGTTATTCAAAACGTCGTAAGTGTAATACGTCGGCTGTGTCGGACTCGAAGTATCGCCAAGCTGCCCGCCCGCGTCCGGCTCGTCAACCCGCGTTAATTGCCCCATCGCATTCGTGATCGACCGTCGCACCTTCCCAGCCTGATCGGTGACGGTAACGGCGGCGCCGATCTGCGAACCGGATGTTGCGAGAGAATATGCTGTTGTAACGACCGCGTTGTCGGGCGTGGTTATGCTGATAGCTCTGCCGAGGTCGTCGTAAGCGGGCGTTGTCCATTCGAGGCTTGACGAGCATGTCGGCGCCGCACCCGCACGAACCGGATTCGAGGTTTTCGCCACCCTACCCATGTCGTTATAACAAGTCACGACAAAAGTATCGTCCTGATCGTTATCCACCGCCTGGCTGACCACATTCATGCCTAAACCGTCGAACCAGCTTATCGGTACCCTTCATCTTGATAGAACATTAGAGCGATTTCTCCGCCACTTTCTTCCGGTTCGATGAGTTTGATGACAAAGCTTCTTTCAGGAAAGTCCATTGAGAGTTTGCATTTCCACATTTCAGCGAGTTTTTCGGCCAGATACCGATCTTCTTCTTCATTAGTGTCCCCCGCATGCCGTCCGAAAAAATACGAGGGTACTTCGAAGAAGTTAAAAGACTTCTCTATGCCACTAAAATCTTCCCGTTCGGCCTCGCTACTATGCAATATTGCGTCAATTCTATCTTTGGTTTCCCGATCAAAATTGTCTCCTACGAAAATCATTCCTTTAAATTCGACGAAGTCAGGCCAAAATAATTTTGCATAAGCAAGAGCAATAAGCGGTGATCCGAAGGTGCCAACAAAATCTAGAACGCTAAAATTACGCGTATCCTCGCTGCTAAAATAAGCCTTTAGACGTTTGGTAAAGGTAAGTTCCCTCATACTCAAATAAACTAATTTTTTGGAATCTCATCAGGCCTCGCGCGACGGGGTACTTTAGGAGGCGCCCCCGGCCCCTTCTTCGGTTTGGGTTCCAGCACAAGCGGAGGCTCAACGCCCCCATGTGGCTTACCGTCTCTACGGAAACGCTTCACGGGATTTCCATTTTTGTCAAATGTCGTATAGCCTGTCGTCCGACCACCGTCCTTCTTAGGAACGCTGTGGGGTCTGCCTTTTGCATTTTTGTCGGGTTTAACCTTATTCGTTCGGCTGCCACTTTTCTTCGTACTTTGCGTTACAGGTGGTACGAGCCTCGGCTGTGGTGTTTTATCGGGACGTTGGGTTTCGGGGCTCCGTTGTCGAGTAGTCGTGGTGGAAGCCGGAGGTCCGAGGCGATTCGTCAACATCTGCCTAGCCCTTCCGTTGTTCGGCCCCAACGGCAACGAGTCAACCAAATATGCGGAGCCGAGGACGACTCCGGTCGTTACTGCCCCGGTTACAACTGCTGCTCCCGCAGTTATCGCAGAACCAACTGTAGCTATCACCTTTGCGGCATTTGCTACATCGTCAAAAGTTGGACAATACGGGCAGTGGCCGTCGGGGTCGTTGAACTTATATGGATTGTTGTAGCCGTATTGATATTTGTTCAGCGACTGAGGATTTTCGAGGTCGGCGTAGAAAGTCGGGTTGTCTGCGGCATCCTCTTCGAAATCGAAAAGCTCGTCCGGACCGCCCTTAAAATCATCGGGCGAAGTGAACCGCCCGTGCATCGCCGAATAGTATCGTGACTGTGCAAAATCAAGCCCGGTCTCTGAATCACGCTGATAGGTCGCAAACTTCTTGCGAATATCGTCAGACGAGGACGAATATTTTTGAGCAGTGTTTCGACCCGCAAGGCCGGCGTACAGTTCCTCTCCAAACGGAAGGTAGTCGCGTCTTGCCTGAACGTCTCCAAAAGAGTTCGTCGTAACCCGTACAGAACCAACCGCATCGTTTGTCAAATAGCTAACGGTCGGGCTCGCAGGCTGAGGCACGTTTATGGTGTATTCAGCCGCAAGCTGTCCACTCGCATCATACACGAAAACGGTCGTCCGGTCATTGATCGCGTCATAAGACTTTACGCGTCTATTGTCGCCATCATACGAGTACGTCATCGACAGGCCGGAACCCGTTGCAGTCGTCAGCAGATTCTCAGCGTCGAAGGTAAAGTTCTGCCCACGCGCGTTCGCCGTCGCGACCTATTCTTTCTTTATGACCTTCACTTCACCTCCACCACATATATCACCGACAACGCCACCGAGCGTTACCTGTAAGTAGCCGTCGGGTTCGGACTTGACGACTCGTATTGGAATATAAAGAGAAATCGCACTCGGTCTTGAGACGATAAGTGTGAATCTACCTCGGAAGTGTCCGCTGAATTTAAACCTTCCTTCCTTATCAGTTTCAACCGTTTCAAGTGTTGCACCGTTATTCTTTCGCCTTAGCTTGATGTTCGCGTCGCTCACCGAATTCTCTTGACTGACAAATGACACGATTCCTTTGATTTCAGGAACTCGTTTCTCTGAAATAACACAGATTCCTTGCGCAACAATAGTAGTCGGAATCAGGAGCATGAAGACAGCGAGCACTAGGCTGTGGTGTGTACGTAAATGCAGTTCCATTATTTATCTCCTTCCAGCTTGGCCATCGCGCGTTCAGTCTTGCGCGACAGAGAATTGCCAAATATTTGGCGGATTGTCGGGATGGCGTTCTTCTCAGCACGGTTGTCACGATTTATTCCTTCCTGGATCTGGGTTGCACCAAATTTTTTCTGGAAATCCTCATTAAGGTTTCTATATGTAGCGTCTGTCGTCACCTCTCCGAGCCGATTTTGTCGCCCCAGTTCATTTAGCCTTCCTGCAATCGCGTTATAAATCTGTTGTTGTTCGTAAAACTTTGTCCCTAGACTTCTCAAGTCATCAAGATGTCCAAACTCATGGGCTATTTTTGCCGCCCCAACTTTCGCAGAATTTGTTGGATCAAGAGTGCTCGAAATTGGATAAGATACATCGTCATTGGGTACGCCCTTACCCAAGTTTCGACCCAGAGTCATGGTTGCTCCGGTTGCATTTCGATCTTTATCAAATGTCCAATCATCGACCCTTGCGCTGCGATTCTTGCCCGCATCCCCTCGATCTACAACTGCGATCTGCAATCTGAAATTCTTATCATCTTGATAACGAGCCCAAGTTTTTCGTCCTTGCTCGGTCGCAAGATACGCCGCCTTCCATTTGTCATAGGCTTTTTGATCCTCATCGCTTAGCCCGGTTGGCTCGATAATGTCTTCACCCCATTGGTCTACGTACTTGAATGGGTTGCTTCGCGAATACCCGAAAAGATTTATTCGCTGCGGATCAATGGCCCGCCGAAATGATATGAGAATCGGATCCGTTGTCGTAAACCGTCCCAGATGGTCGGCATACATCCGAGCTTGGGCGAAGTCCAGGTCGGTCTCCTCGTCCCGTTCATAGCCGGTGAATTGTTTGCGGACCGTGTCGTCGCCGTAGTTGAGGCCCGTCGTACGTCCCCCGCTGCCGTCGATCTCTTCGCCGAATGGGTGGTAGTCGTGGCGGGCGATGACGGTTCCGTTGGCGTCGGTGTTGATCCGTGGTGAGCCGAGATGATCGGAGGTGAGATAGTTCACTTTTGCGTCGGTCGAGTTCGCGACGATCGTCGAGTACTCCGCGATCTGCTTGCCCGCCGCGTCATACACGAACACTGTAACTTCGCCTGTTCCGGGAACGTACTTCTTCACGCGCTTGCCGTCTCCGTCGTAAAAGTATTCGCCGATCGTTGACGCGGAAGAGTTTTTCACGACGACCTGTTTGTTCTCAGCGTCATAGGTGAATGTGCGTCCCTGCGGATCGACGGTCGTGTTGCCCGAGGCGTCGAACACATATCCGTCCGATGCACTCAGCCGGTTGTCGGATGCATTCACCGAAGGGTTAAGGACCTTCCGATCGGCCGCGCAGACAGTAAAATTCGGCGCCGTCCCGCAGTTCTTCGGCAAAGTCGTCGTGTTCGCTTCGTCGAAGTTCCGATTGCCGTATCGGTCGAATGTAAACGCTTGCTTCCACGATTGCGATGCGCTGCCACCGGCGGGTGTGACATTCTCGGTCGCACTCGTAAGACGATTCAGTTCGTCGTAAGTATAAGTCTGCACCGCCGTAAAGCCGTTGTTTATCCCCACACTCGGAACCGTGATCGTCTGGCTCAGGACATTGCCGTTGTTGGCGGTCGTGCCGTAGGAGTAGTCGAGTTTGAGCTTGTCGGTGCCGTTCTGAACGGTGCCGAGGGCGATCTGTGTCGGCTGGAGCCTCGAGTTGAACTGTGTCGATTCCCAACGCCCGTTCCCAAGCTGCATCGAGGTGACCGCTCCGGAAGCGTTGTATGTAAAGCTCTTCGCGTAGCTGAAATAGCCTTGCGGATCGCTGCACGTCGCCGTCACGCCATTCACCACCCCGCAACGCGCACTCTGCACCAACGAGAGTTCGCCGTCATTGTCGAGCACGTTCTTCACCTTGCGGCCGCTCGGATAAGTTTCTTCGATCAACGCACCGCTTAGGTTGTAAGTATAGCCCGTCGCGTACCCGTTCGGATCCCCGCCGTCGGTTGTCTGCTTTGCCGCCGTCACACGTCCTAAGATGTCAAACGCAGTGTATTCCGTTGTCGAGACGGAGGAAGAAACTTTCGTCAATTTTCCTTTGGCGTTCGTCTTGTCGTCATAAGTATAGGAGACATCCGGAGTCGCGTCTGAATAGTTTCGAGCTGTAACCCGATTCAAGGCGTCGTACGTGTAAGTAGTCGAGATGCCTCTAGCATCTGTCTTGGATGTAAGGTTGCCATTCGGATCATAGGAATAGCTGATCATCCCAGATTCGGGGTTTGTCGCGCTGAGCAATCTCGAGAGACTGCTGTAAGTGAAAGTTCGCGTCTGCACACCCTGTCCCACCGTCGTGAGATTATTCAAAACGTCGTAAGTGTAATACGTCGGCTGTGTCGGACTCGCAGCATCGCCAAGCTGCCCGCCCGCGTTCGGCTCGTCCACCCGCGTTAATTGCCCCAACGCATTCGTCACCGAACGCCGCACCTTCCCAGCCTGATCCGTCACCGTCACCGTGTTCGCATCGCTCACAGTATTAACTATACCAGTTGAAGATGTGTTGCTCCCCCACGGAGCAGGCAACGCCGACCCCGAGAACGTCTCGACCTGCGACTGATGTCCCGCCGCCCAGCCTTTTGAACGAGTCCAGCCCATGCTTGGTTCACCTGAGGCTCCTGTGGAGACGGATGCTCGGTACGGGTTGCTCTTAAGCTGGTAGGTGTAGCCGGAGACGGTCTCGTACCTCGTCTGCACCTTGACCCCGTCGGTCTCGTTCGTCGCAGATTGCGTGGGGTCTTCGAGCGTCTTCGAAAGGCGCACTCGTCCTAGCTGATCGAAAAACTGCGTTGCCTGTCTTTTGCCGTCACCTTTTGTCTCAAGGTCGCTCTTGACCACAACAAACCGATCCGCATCGTGATACTCGGTAGTTGTCCAGGATTCGAGCAGAGATCCCGACCCCGATATAGCCTTTACGGGGCGGCCAAGAGCGTCATATTCCGTCGCATTGGTGATGTTGTTGTCAACATCGGTGGCAGAGGTTACAAGGCCCGTGTAGAAGTCATAAACAGCCGACGAAGTTCGGGCCACGCTGGTGCCGTTCGCCGTGATCGTTTGCGTCGGGTAAAGATCGGTGACGTTGCCGCCTGGTCCCGCGATATTCCCATAGGTGATCTGTGTCACACTGCCGTTCGCATCCGTTATCGAGACCGGCATACCGTAAGAATTGTACGTGACCGATGTCGTGATGGAGTTTGTAGTTGCTAACGGACTGCTGTAAGGCTGCAGGCTTCCGCCCTTGTACGAATCCCAAACTTTAGACTGCGTTTGATTTCCTCCGACAGTATTACTCGAAGAGTAATCGGTATAGTCGTAGGTCATCTCCGTGCGAGACTTCGGCGTGCTCGCATTGTCTTGAATCTCGACAGATTTTACGAGACTGAGGAGCCTTGGGCTCGTTCCAGCGTGGTAGCTGTCCGCATCCGAGTAATTCGTACTCGATGCCTCTGGAGTTGCATTATAGTATTCGGTCTTTGTGATGCGTTTTAATGATCCTGCAATCCCGGCTGGAAGGCCATCCGCAAATCCGTCGCTATTTCGCGGGATCGAAGAATACGCGACGAAATCGTATTCCTTAACTTCCGTGACGTTCCCA
This sequence comes from Acidobacteriota bacterium, assembly GCA_019639195.1. GTDB lineage: Bacteria > Acidobacteriota > Blastocatellia > Pyrinomonadales > Pyrinomonadaceae > OLB17. The sequence continues at coordinate 52,634 of JAHBSI010000002.1, forward strand.
TTCTTGTCTCGTGTATATTCAGTGATCGCGGTCTTCTGCGGCGCGCCGGATGAGTCGGCGATCGTCTTGTATTCGTACTTAACGTATCTGTTCGCCGTCCCTATAGGCGTCGTTCCCGAAATACGCCCGCCCGGAGAATTCGTCGCATAGTATCGTTCGCTCATCCCGCCATCCGAAGAAACCGTTTTCACATTCTCGGGTGAAAGAGCCATTCCGAACTCCGTCAACGGCCGACCGTAATACTCCGTTACTGTCGCTCCATCGGGGCTCGTGACTGCCGACCAATAGGGCAAAGCTCCGGTATGATGGTGGGAGTACGTCCACGTTTCAGTCGTACTCGAACTTGAGCCGTCGTATTCGAGAGCGTACGCAAGCTGCTTTTGGCTCACACGATTGTCCATGACTTCTTCCGCGCTAATACCGTTTGTTCCGTTATTGGTATATTCGTAGGTTGCCGTCGCTCCAGAGGGTATGCGCGCGGAGTTAACCTCTCCCCATCCATTGTCGGCCGCGGATGTGTTATCCGCATTGTAATTAAATTCGTAGTAGGGATCGTAGGCTGATGCACTCGGAAGATGTATCGTATCGACAACGCGGAGCGTTTCATCGAGCGTGGACAGGGTCCACCACACTTTTTGGAAAGTGTGGTTCACACGAATATTCTTCCAGCGAACCGTGGTCTGCAGAGCGGCCCCATTGAAACCGACGGAGTGTATGGTGTCCTGGTCAACTCCGCCCGTGCCGGTGCCATATTCGAGAATGGAGCTTCTACCGAAAATATCTACGATTCGAACGGTCTTGTGATTCGAGAGTTCGGTGTCTGCCGCAGTCTCAATGATGTCAACATAGTTATTGTTCCGATCATAGATACGCTGCTCGACGCCGCTCGTCGGAAGGTTCTCAACGCGCGAACCATCGGGAAAGAACGCGATCCAGTGATCATTCGATGTGTCCGAATCGCCATCGGTGTAAAATTCAACCTTTACAAAGGTACTGTCTGCACTAAATGACCTAATCGTTTGCCCGGCGGCAGGTGCCGTATTCGCGTGGCAATCAACTCCTGTTGCAGAAATAGCGGATGCTCCTTGGACGTCGATCTCAGCGTTAGTACCATTAGCAACGTATATCGGATGCCGCGTGCCATCCGGCGTTATGAACACATTTCTACACAAACCTTCTGGCGGATTCGTCTGAGAATCGGCCACGATCGGATCCCAAGTGAGAGAATATTTGTATCCGTACCGCCAATTGCCTTCCGGACTTGGGTGTAGTGCAGTGGAGTCGTAACCGCCGTAAGGTGCTTCATCAACGTGCACCATATCGCCATACCAGATCTTGCTGTTGTAGAAGAGCGAGAATCCGGCAGTTGCTCCGCCCCGGCCTGCGGGTACGCCGCCTAAAGGAACTTGAAACATCAAGTTGCCCGATTGAAGTGCGATGGTCTCAATGTCGGACAAAAGATACGTCTTATTCGACTTGATACCTTGATCAGGGATTACTGCCGTCTGGGAAAAAACGCTTCCGACCAAAAGAAGAGAAAGAATAAGTATAACAATCGGGATAAGTCGTCTATACATCGATTCACTCCTAACGCTTAACGGAACTAAAGATCTTCGTTTGTTAAAGGTCACAATCACCTCCTCCAGTTTGCGGGGACGGGAGTGTCGCCGGTGGTGCCCCATTGGACGGTGCGGGTTGTGGAGTCGGAGGATTGGCGTATGTGCCAGGTGCCGTTTGCATCACGCCAGATGGCGATGTCGCAGATGCCGTCGCCGTCGTAGTCGTTCTGAACGGGCCTGTCAGAAGCCTGATCGCCGGACGGCGTGTTCGCGGTGACTCCACTGAGGCCGCCGTTCGCGATCAGCCACGAGGCTCCGTTGCGGATCGCGTAATTCGCCTTGCCGTCACCGTCGTAATCGCCGGAAACGGGAAGGTCGCCGGAACCATACGTGTACCCAGCAAGTGCCATATTCATCGACTGTGTAGTGTTGTCGGAGCTTTTCGCCGTGTAGAAGGTCGTGTTGCTGTAACGCCAGACGGTCGGGTCGGCCTTGCCGTCGCCATCGAAATCTGCCGGGGCTGGCTTATCGCCCGTTGTGCCGAAAACCTGATAGACGACTTGCGAGTTCGAGCTTTTCGAGATGTACCAGGTGTTGTTCGAGGCACGATAGACTGCCCAGTCGGTCTTGCCGTCGCCGTCGTAATCGGCAGGAACAGGTTTGTCGGTGGGCAATCCAAAGCTGCCGCCGCTCGAAGCACCGCTGCTCGAATTGATCACGTACCAATCGAGCGAACCCGCGCCCGGCCTTGCGACAGCGAAATCCGTCTTGCCGTCTCCGTCGTAATCGCCCGCGACCGGAATGTCGCCTTGCATACCCCAGCCTTGTACAACTTGAGGAGAGCCATTTCCCGCCATGATCCACCATTGCCCAGACCCAGGTCTCCAAACAGCTAGATCAGTGGGCGGCGCGGCATTGGCATTCGCATCCTCGACCGCTAAAAGCCGCGAACCTGCGTAAATATACTCTTTCGCGAGTTGCGGCGTAGGCGTCGGAAGCGGTGCCGCGAACGGGTTCCATGTACTGCCTGCGTTCTTTGGCAATTCCTTCCCGAACCAGCCGACCTTTTTACCCGTCATGCCATCGGTGTGCGGCAGCCAGCCCTCCCGTGCAAAAATGCCGACAACAACCAGCAATAGAAAAACGGACAAACCAAGCCCTGTGAATAACTTCTTACGGTCATTCGACATAGGTGCTTCCAAAAGGGACATGGGGCTTCTCCTCAACGGTTCCTAACCGCTTTGTATTTAGTTGTAAGCTACGTTATAGGATCGTTTACGCTAAATTAGCGTTTCTTTAATCGCGTTGTCAAGCTCCTCTACTGTTCTAATAAATTGTCGTTTCTTCAGACCTGTCCTCCAATAGGGGCGACGCGAAAAGAGAGTAAGTACATGCATCGTGGAAAACCGAACAAAGAAGCGGCTGGCGGAAAGAGGATTGCCCATGCGAATAAGATATGAATTATGTCGGCTATAAACGGGTTTCGAAAAAGCGGCCGTGTTGTATTTGCGGTAAACCTGACTGGTGCAGTTTTACGCAAAATGAATCGATCTCGTTTTGTGCTCGGTCAACAACGAGCGCGGACCGCATCAGCGATCAAGGCTGGGGAATTTACTATCACTTTATCCGTAAAAATCTCACACCAGTTAATCCCAAGAAAAGAGCAACCGGAAAATACCCACTTCAGATTCAGTCATCAGATCAGGAACTCAGAGATCGTGTCTATCGAAAACTGATCGAGCTGTCTCCTGCGGCTTCAAATAGCGAGATAGTTTATGGCAAGGGCGGTCTGGTTGAGCGAGGAATATCGGATCTTCCTCGATACGGAAGCCTTCCGAAGAATGCTGCTGACCGGGAAATGTTGAGGGATTCGCTGATAAAGGAACTCGAAATGGAACCTGCCGATCTGATCGGAGTTCCCGGTTTCTGGAAAGACAGCGGCGGAAGAATCCGGCTTTGGAGTGGGTACGATATCAATGATGACCTGATGTTGATTCCCTTTGTTGGAATTGATGGAAAGATACAAGCCTGCCAGATCAGATTTATGAAACATGTGCCAAATAAGTCAGGGCATTATGTTTGGCTGTCTTCTGCAAATAAGCCGCGCGGCTGCGGACCGGGATCACCATTGCATCATGTGAATCCGGGGGCAGTCTCGAATAAATCAGTTCTTGTTACCGAAGGTGCGCTAAAGGCCGCGACTGCACAGACCTTCCTGAAAGACAAATATGTTGTCGGCAATAGCGGCGTGGCGAGTTCGCACAGAGAAATAGTCGAAACGGCAAGACATAAAAACTTAGAGATTGCATTCGACGTCGACAGCTTCACTAATCCACATGTAGCAAGGGCAATGGCAGGACTAATTCGTTTACGTTACGAGGATCAGGAATCATTGGGCTATTACGATGACGTGATGATCATTGCTTGGGACTGTTCGTTCAAAGGCATTGATGAAGCTTTGCTGGCAGGCAATCAAATCAAATCCATTTCAGTTGATGAATGGCTTCACCGACTTTCGCCTCGTTGTTTCGCAGAGAATCAGAATCAGTTGTCGATGCTTCAGAAACAAAAGAGCGGCAGGCAGTGTTATGAGGTAAGTAAATGCAGCACTACTCCTTAACGACTATTGAAAAGATCATCGAGATCATAGACGTTGAGAAAAGGGCGATAACTAATCGGGAATTGATTGGGATTTGTGCTGAAGATACTGACTTCTTAATTACTGATCCGCATTTCAGTCATGAGATCGCGGAGACGGCACTGAACCTGCTGATGGCCAGAAAGTATGCGAAAGACTTGCTTTCCTCAAAGGAACCATCTGCCATTTGTTCAGAAGTTCTTCGGCCTCTGCAAGAACGACTTCCATCTCAGACATGGAGGAGCGCAAACCAGGTTACTTACCAGCAGTTTTCAACGCCAGCCACGATCGCATACCTCGCCGCGTACCTGATGAATCTGAGCGGGAGTGACACCGTTCTTGAACCGTCGTGCGGAACTGGCAGTCTTGCTGCTTGGGCACAAGGCAGAGGAGCTAACGTCATTACGAATGAAATAGATCCCAGAAGACGCCAGCTTGCACGACTTATCGGCCTCGCGCCGACCGGTTATGACGCAGAATTCATTGATGACTTTTTGCCGGAGAGGATTAGCCCGAATGTGCTATTGATGAATCCCCCATTCTCTTCAAGCGGCGGCCGTGTCGATCAGAACCGGAACAAGTTCGGATTCCGGCATGTCGAGTCCGCACTTCGGCGCCTCTCTGACAATGGCCGGTTCGCCGTCATCCTCGGCGAGGCAGGATTACCTATCAGTGTTTCGGGGAGGCGCTTTTGGCACTCGATGTCGTCCGACATCCAGGTTACAAGGTCTATCAGCCTTCCCGGTCGCGAATATTATCGTAACGGGACCACGGTAGGGGTAACCTTGATCCTTGGCAACAAATCTTCGGGCAATGAGCCTCAAGACAATATCCTCCGCGACCGGCACCAGAACGTCCGCTGTGTCGAGGAAGTTTTCGAGACGATCAGATCCGAACAAAAATAAATATGAACTATCAGGAACTTCATGCAGCCGTCAAAAACGGCTCGATCATCGGCGCCATTGGAGCTAATGGCAAGAACGACAGATTCTTTATCTCGGACAGAGGCGACCTGTGCCGGTTCAAACCGCGTAGCCGCCGCCGCGGTTACCTTTTGGACGTATCCCATCTTTCCCGCTACGTTGAATTCATACCTTTTAAGCAACCAACATCTGGAGCCGAGAAGATCAGAAAGGCTTACCGCCTGATCGAAAAGTACAAGCGATCGGCGAGTGAGGCGAGTTTTACGAATCATTTTATTCGCGACTGCGTTGCACTTCCGGATTTCGAAACGTGGAGAAAAGATCTTGTGGAACCGAGTTCTTGGGAAAAGGATAAGGAAGAGCGTCCAAAGACTCTATACGAGCTGCATATAACGACCGGAACGAATATAGACGGCAAGGTTATCTCACTGAACCGAATAGCCAAAAAGTATCCGAGTGAGATAGAGAACCTTCGCGAAGCCATCCGTAACAAGGTTGCCAGAATAATTATTGGCGGTCGTTGGGCCAAGTTTGCCGGCTACGATATCTCGATCGAAACCGAATACAACATTGAGAGCGGAGATTTTCGCGGCTTTTTATCGCTCGAATACGCCGGCTGCGGCAACGGCTACTACTATCTGCTCATCAACGACGAAAACTTCATCGGCTACGATGTCGATTAAATCCAATCAGCCTCGACGCTTGCAGCTTAACCTGCCGACTACCAAGAAATGCTATCAAGTTACGAACAATCGACGGACACATCTGCGCCTTCTTCAGCACCAGTGACTATTGCGATGTCCGTAGAGACGGGCGAAGCAGAGACCCCGAATCAGAGTTTGGTCTATGCACCCCGGTTCGTTACTACGGGAGCACTGCATCCCGGAGTGATAGTCGAGACGCCGGGCCTTGCGAACGTGGAACCGCCGCCGATAACTTACCGGCCGCATCTGCCTAGCGAGCTTGCGTTGAACGGAAAATTGTCGGGAATGCAGCTTGAGAGAATTATCTATGCCGGTCAGGCGCATCAGCAGAGACTTGAGGGTGGGGCTCGTGCCGGCATCAGCATCGGTGACGGAACTGGAACCGGCAAAACGGCGTCGCTGGCCGGGATCATTCTGGATAACTGGTTTCACGGGGGGAGGCGCTCTGTCTGGTTTTCGGTTAAAGCAGATCTCATTGAAGCAGTTTCGGATGAGTTTGAAAGACTCGGACTTAAACCGCCGATAAAACTGATAAACGATTTTCAGTCTGACAGCGATATTGCGTTCGGTGACGGCATACTTTTCTGTACATACCGCTCACTGATCGCCCGTTCAAAACTTGGGTCTCGCCGGATCGATCAAATTATCAATTGGTTGGGAAAGGACGGTGTTGTGATCTTCGACGAGGGACACAAAGCCAAATATGCGTTCGCGGATGATCGCGGCAAATCGACGCAGACCGGTGCGGCAGTTCTTGAGATACAAGATCCGATCCGTTTTCCTGATCTGAGAGTTGTGTATTCTTCGGCGACTTCGGCAGGCGAGGTGAGACATCTTGCATATATGTCGAGGCTTGGAATATGGGGTGAAGGAACGAATTTTCCGCTTGGTTTTGAGCAGTTCGCAGAAGAGATTGAATCCGGCGGTGTCGGCGCTCTTGAAATGGTCTGCCGCGACCTCAAGGCAATGGGTCGATACTTGTGCGGTAATCTGAGCATGGGTGTCGATCCCGAGTCAGGCTTGGCCGTTGAATTTCGAGAGGTGACGCACTGGCTTACACCCGCACAGCGGCAGATGTATGACAACATGGCGCAAGGATGGCAGGAGGTATTCAAAAATATTCACCTTGCGCTTGACCTTACGAATTCGGGCAAGGCCACACGAGCTCAGGCGGTTAATCAGTTCTGGGCCGGGCATCAACGATGTTTTCGGAATCTGATCACCGCATTTAAAGTGCCGACTCTCATACGGGAGATAGAAGACGCTCTCGGACGAAAAGAATCGATTGTAGTCTCCATCACCGGAACCGGCGAAAGCCAGACAAAGAAGCAGATCGAACGGGCGGCCGATCAGGAAGAAGCAATAGACAACCTTGATTTTAGTCCTCGGGAGACTCTGACAAGACTCGTTGCCAGATGCTTCCCAACCGCCTGCTTTCAGGAACGCACCAACCCATACAGCGGTACGACCGAATACATTCCCGTTCTCGATGCCGACGGAAATCAGGTCGAGAGCCGTGCGGCACTCCAGTTAAGAAGCGAACTTCTGGATAAGCTTTCTATTCTTGAAGTTCCTGAACACCCGCTTGACCAACTTGTAAATTATTTTGGAGTTGAAAATGTCTCGGAAATGACCGGACGTAAAAAAAGACTTATCAGAACGCTGTCAGGAATTCTTGAATACCGGCCCCGACAGCTTCCCGGCGTTCCGTCGAAGCTGATCAATTTGCATGAAAAGAACGCTTTTCAGAACGGCGACAAGAGGATAGCCATAATGTCAGAAGTCGCTTCAACCGGTGACAGCCTTCATGCCGGATGCCATGTCGGAAACAAACAGCGAAGGCTTCATATTGCCGCCGAATTGAAATGGTCGGCCGATAAGCAGATACAGGACTTTGGCCGTACGCACAGAACCGGACAGGTTGCCCCTCCCATGTATCTTTTAGTCTTTACCGAGCTTGGCGGTGAAAAACGATTTTCAGCTACCATTGCCCGCAGGCTTGGGAATATGGGTGCCCTTACAAAGGGTGACAGAAAAGCGGAAAAGGCAGGCAATCTCGATAAATACAATCTCGAATCAAAAGAAGGCCGCTCTGCACTCAATATCGTTCTGTCGAACATAATGCGAGGAAAAGAAGTGCCTGGTCTTGACGATGCTAAGCAGGCTGTGCGTGACATGGGGCTTACGAAAATTGTCGATGGGATTGAAGACATTCCGGACAGCGAGAAAACTAATATCCCAAGATTCCTGAACAGGCTTCTTTCGCTTGAAGTGGATCGGCAAAATGCTCTTTTCGATTATTTTTACTCGACTTTTCAGGAGACGCTTGAATATTTAAAACAGCAGGGCAAGCTCGACGACGGAATGGAAGACCTCAAAGCCGTTTCAGTTAAGATCGCCGAGCCGCCGCAGGTGCTTCATAACGATGCTCTGACCGGAGCAAAAACGGTGTATTACAATCTCATTCTCAAAGTCGCTACGAAGCCTGCTAGATTTGACGAGCTGGCCGCAGGTGAGATCCACCAGTTCTTTCGGCATAGAGAGAACGGTACTTTCGTTGCGGTCCGCAAAACTCTTTCGCATACCGATCCCGAAACCGGAGAGAGATACCAAATGTATTCGATCTCAAAACCCGCAGGAAGAAATCTATCGTATATTCCCGAGCGGGAACTAAACCAAAAATACCGTATCGTCCCCAAAGCAAAGGCAGAAAAATGGTGGATCGAGGAAGAGAGCAAGATCCCTAAAGTTGAACATAGAACGGTTCACTTGCTAAGCGGGGCACTGCTCCCGATCTGGAAATATCTAAAAACTTTGAGCAAAGATGCCCTCAATATTGTGAGGACAACCACGGACGACGGCATGAGGCTGGTCGGCGTAAAGATCTCGGACGAATGGCTGGCCGATATTCGAAGGCATTTCGGTTTGAGGTTAAAAGCTCCGACGACTGCTCAGGAAATTCTTCGAATAACCGAATTTGAACATAATACGGTCAAACTTATGGACGATATCCAAATTAAAACCGCACGATTTCAGGGGATGCTTCTGACCGAAGTATGTCCGTCAACTCTCGATCAGATCAAAGAATTACGCGGGATGGGACTTGTCAATATAGTCCAGCACGGCAAACAAAGATTCTTCCTGCCGCAAGACGAACCTTCGGCAATCAATTGTCTTGAAAAACTTATCGAATTGTATCCCCCTGATTCAAGCGAGATCGATTTCTTGCCGAAGATGGAAGTGAATCGTGAAGTATTCGCCAAAGAGGAACCGATAAGGATTCCCGAATGGCTGATCGAGCCTGAATCGGAATTGGTCCGCGAACTTGTATTTCCGCAGGAAGATGTGTTCGACCAGAAAAGCGCGCACAGCGTAGACAAAGTGTTGACGGTGTAGACACTTTGAGCTTCTATTTGCATTTAGACAAGGATATCAACAGGCCAGGTTAAGCCCTGTTATTTCAATGGGTTGGCAAAGAATCGACACGTAATATAACGAGCGGCACACTATTTGAAATAGTAATAGGCATTGATCATGGATCTAAGGGGAGTAATGTCAATGCAAGAAGTTATTCGTGTCGATAACAGTCAGGCTTCAGCCGCTCTGGAAGGAAAGATCGTTCGCTTTGCCGGCGTTCCTCACTATGTGCTTATTACCGGCGAAAGAGGAACCGGTAAAACAACGATAGCAAGACGTCTTCACGAATTAAGCAGCCGTTCGAGAGGGCAGTTTCTGAGCGTAAATTGTGCCAGCTTTACAGCCGAGCTTCTCGAATCCGAACTGTTCGGGTATGAGAAAGGAGCTTTTACGGGAGCTACGACACCCAAAGCGGGGCTGTTCGAGATATGCAGCGGGGGCACATTATTTCTTGATGAGATTGGCGAACTCACCTTAAGCCTTCAGGCAAAGCTCCTAAAAGCTGTTGAGGAAAAACGAATTCGGCGGGTCGGCGGGACGAGTGAACGCAGTATCGAAGTTCGAGTGATCGCCGCCACTTCGCGCGATCTTCTCGGAATGGTCCGCAAAGGTGAGTTTCGGCCGGACCTGTTTGACCGCCTCAATATTCTTCAACTCGAAACGATCCCCTTAAGGTACCAGAGGGAAAGGATCGAAAGCCTGCTCAATGAGCAGCTTGAGAAGGAACGCACATCGGTTGGCCGTACCGAACCGTTCGTCATCGACAAAGATGCGATGAGATTCCTGCAAGCGTTGGAGTGGAAAGGAAACTATCGCGAATTGCGTAACTTCGCCACCCGCCTTGCAGTTGACGCTTTTGACGACAGCGTTATCACGCTTGAAAGGGTGCGACGATTGAGTTCAGTAGAGAATGAAGTGGAAATCTCTAAAGAGGATCCTTCTGGATCAACGCTCATTCCTCGTGACTTAATTACCATAACGCTTGATCCCGAAAACGACGATCTCGAAACGATCTATATCAAGGCAGCGGCAACATTTATTGAGCATACCTTGAAGCAGTCGAACGGCAGCTTTAGAGGCGCAGCACGATCACTGGGAATCACTCATTCGACAATTTCGAGGATATTGAAAAAGCATCAGGATCGGATGTCAGATTTTTCTCACAAACAGCAAACCGCATCATTCGCTGCCGCAGCTTAAAGTTCCTCCTTATGGAAAGACACTTCGAGTCCGTGACTTCACGGACTCTTTTTTGTGCTGAAAAAAGAAGCGGATGGCAATTAAGTGGAGTGAGCAACAGATATGGAAATTCTGAATAAGGGTTCCTTTGTGCCTTTGGACAACCGGGAAAGGATGGGGCAGATGATCTTTACGGCTAAGACATTCGCCGCCGAAATTGCGAAGAATGCGGGGTTCCAATACAACGACCCGACCAATCAGCAGCTAGCTTTGGAGATATGGAAAGGCTCTGAGTATATGACGCGTGCCCACGAAGAAGCGACGATCAAGAATCTCTTCCTAAGTAATTTTCTGAAAGAGCTCGACGGTGTTGTTAAGGAGACGAAAGGCGTGCCGGTTTCGGCCTTGCCGCAGCCGATAGCAGCGCCTCCCTCAGTAGAAACTTCGGTTTCGGGAAACATTGAAGAAACCGTTAAAACAAACTCGTCGGATGATGAATTTCTTGGCGTTGTCTCGCCCGATGAGCCTGCAAGATCGGAGGTTCCTAGACCATCATACGCCGACGAATGTAAACCAGAATGTGAGGATGAGATAGTGGAAATGATAAATGGTTCTGCCAAAGAAATGCCTGGATCACAAACCGAGAACATTTCTATTCCCGAAACACCGCCAACAACTGCGGCAGCGACCATGGCCGCATCCGTTGCTTCAACTATAGAGCCGGAACCGGTAAATCAGACAGTAGCTGTTGTGAGCACTCAGCCCGCACACGTTGAGCCGATCGTGCTGATCGAAGATGAACCATTCAACTTTGATTCCTGCACGATAACGGCAGTGATCCAGCTTCTCCCGATCAGTGACGGTTTTCGCAAATGCGTGGTAAGCATTCGTTCGCACGACTTCCTTCCCGTTATCAACATCGACAGGTTGACGGCTGGCCGGATAAGGGATGAGGTTAAGGTTTCGCTCGAAAAAGCCCTTATAAAGTATCGAAGCGAACTGCCTGCTCTTGCGGCGGAAAAAGTGAAAAAGGATGCGCAGGCGAACAAGAAAGCTGCAAGCAAATCATCCGGTTGTTCAAAGACCAAGGCCGCAAGCAAAACAGCCGATGCATCCGGGAAAGCAGCCGAACCTGAATCAGAGATTGATCCAAACAAACAAACAGGTGAAGAGGCAAAAGAACAGCAAACACTATTTGCTCAATAAGAACTGTTATGGCAAACGAAACACAAACAACTCAAACTGCGGCGAACGCAGAACCGACCCAAAGCGCAGACGCAAATACTCCCGTGACCGATGCTAAGGCAACGATAAAGATCGAAGGCCAGAGTTTTGAGCTTGATTCGGCTTTGGCACAGGACGATAAGACGTTGACGGTAGTGCTGCAGCCGCACTTTGCTTCGATCGAGAACGCCAACATCACTCGTGAAGTAAAGGACGGAAAACTGACCGTCACTATCGTCAAAAAGGCTCAGCACAAGGGATACAAATGAAGCATGAATCGCCATTCGAGATCCTGGCGGCCGAACCTGAAACGATAAATCCGGCCATTCTTCTTGCCGATACGCTTATGAGGCGAAAAGCCGCGCACGTCCTCACCGTGGAGGAGATCATCGACGCCGAAAAGGTGCTGGAAGCCGGAACCGATGAGATCCGCACGGTTGAAAGGCACAAAGCAGTGTTTGTAAAGACCGCACCGGCATCCGGCTCACGAATTCCGGTTGGTTTCTGATCTGAAGTAGGCATGATGAGCGAATGTACGTTGTCAGCATCTTTTGTCGAGACTTTGTTCTTTAGGAAATCATTTGGCGACAGACTCTTGCGTTCGCTCGAATATGTCGGGTTTAAGGCCAGAAGTCACAATGCGGTCAATGCCTGTGAACTCTTAAACCGAGTACTCAGCGAGCAAAAGAAATATGCACTCTTTCGGGAGTTGTTTCAGGAAGAATGGAATGGATCGAAAACGAGTCTTTATCGGGCGGGCCGCTACACGCAGTACAGTGAACGAGCCTGTGAGCTTTTCGAACTTGTTCACGAGCATTGTTTTCCGCTGCTTGACTATTGGAATGACGACCCTGAAGCGGAATTCGAGCGATTTGCAATAATGCCGCTTAACTTTGATCTGTGTTGTGAGGACATAGACCTGGAGAGCATGAGAGTTAGTTATGTTGCGGGTCTGATCTTCTATTTCCAGGAGGCGGATATATGGGATTTCCTCTTTCAGAAATATGGCTTGTCTCAGGATGAGTTTGCTCCGGTCGCGAACAGGGCCCATCCAGGCGTTTGGAAAGCAAGACAGGGCCGCAAGACAAAACCGTTGAGTATGTTGTTTCGGCTGATAGATCATTCAACGGGAAATCCCTGGCTTGACCTCACCTATTGTGAAAACGCGGAAATGTTTGAATGGGACAAGAAAACTATAGAAGAACTGACTCGGGATCATCACGATGCCGGAAATTATTTCAAGAATCTTGAGCAGCTTGATGAACGCATGGACGCCGATCCAAAGGGCTTTGTCTCGGAGTTGATCAGTTTCTGGAATAACGGCCGGATCGACGGTTTGCAAGAGGCTCAGAACTGAGATATGAACGGACTTCCGCATATTCCTCCCGATGCTTCGGCTGCATTGTACTTTCTTCCCGGGCAATATCTTTTTGCAAATTTTCAGGAAAGTGCGACGGCGATAAAAGCACTCTCAACGGCTCAGGTAGCCAGAGCTTTTCAGGATGTGAATACCGATACCGGCTGGCTTGGCCGCTACGTATTGAGATATCGGGAGGCTCCCGAGGGAAACTCGATATTGTCTTACGAACCGGCTTCAGTAAGGAAGATATTCGTTGTGTCAGGCAGCGGACAGATCGAGGAACTAAAAGTACCGCTCCCGACCTTGATCCTTCTCAGTAAAGGTAAAGATCACTATCTATGGGCCGCCGCCGCGTCCAATGTATCGCCGAAAACAAAACTTGCGGTCGCACCACTTCCCAATATAGGTTCGGGAAAGATCTGCTTTGGCAGGAATGACGTGCCGGAAACTGATGCGTCAACGCTGAATACCGTCTGGAAGCTGATCTTCGAAACGCCGTTCAATCACGACCACGCAAATAACAGATGTAATTCTCAGCCCGATGATATCCGCGTATTGCTTGGAAAAATAGCCGCTGACAAACTGCGGAAGTTTCCAAAATCCGAGTTGATCACATCGACCAGCACAGTCGAGGACGCATGGGAAACACTTGTCGAAAGGCGCAGATATGATTCAAGATTCTGACATTTGTAACAATCATCTTTGGACAGAAGCAATTCAGAGAATTCCCAAGTTTGTTGGCCATCGGATCGCCGAGCAAAGATGTGAAACGGTCGAAGCGATCATGTATGAGTATCTGCTTGCCGGAAACGGATTGCTGCTCAGGGCCGCGCGTGAGGAATTTACGGCCTCATTGCCGATCGCTTATCGCGAGGTCAAAGGATTGCGGGAAACATTTGTGGGACTAAGGTGGCATCGTCCACGAATCACATCAGCGATCTGGGACGAGATCCTCATGCATGCAAGGAATTCTCATACAGCCACGGATTTCAAGGAAAATGTCTATCTCATCTATTGGGATAAGGTCCGGTCAATGTGGCGATGGCGGGCCGCAGGGAGAAACAATTCTTGGGCGGCCACCATTGCCGATGACCAACTGCCGGAATATGCGGACGCGTGCATCGAACTTCACACTCATCCACCCGGAGCTTTGAATTTCAGCGGCGCAGACGACATAGACGAATCGGGAAAGTTCAGAATATTTGGAATCCTTGTCGATGTTCACGACAAACCAAAGATACGCTTCCGGTGTGGGATATACGATCAGTTTGTTCAGATGCCTGCGTCGTGGATCAGCGTCCTTCCCAAAGGAATAGTTGATCTCAACGAAGTAGAATCCCTTCTCCAAATGATGTTGTAATGCAGATCGATCTTAGCTTTTCTCAGGCCGCCATCGTGCTGCCTAGAGAATACAGCGCGCTCAAATTTATTCTTATCGGTGCTGGCGGGACGGGTTCTTTTGCCGCTCCCGCCATCGCAAGGCTTGTATTTGAATTGAAGCAAATTCAAAACAAGCCGGTTGATATGCTGATCGTTGACCCCGATGTCGTCGGGAGCGGGAACATTCCGCGAAGCAATTTCTGCGCAGCCGAGATTGGCAGATACAAGGCCCAGACTCTTGCAGAAAGGATCACGTTGGCTTGGGGAATGGAAATCGAGTATTCGTGTGAAGCGTTTGATGCGGAAAAGCACCTGCGTCGGTCAATGCGAGATTATCGCAGCCTGACTGTAATTGTCGGATGTGTGGACAATCATCTGGCGCGGCGTGATATTCACAACGCGATCGACGAGTTCAAAACTTATGGCTCGTTAGACGCCCCTGGCATTTGGTGGATAGATTCCGGAAACGGTAGATCGTCCGGCCAGGTTCTTCTTGGTTCAACCACAAAAAGGCAAAAGCATGAGAAGTATTTTGCGGGGACGAGCATTTGTCGCTCGCTTCCGGCCCCGTCGCTTGTGCATCCCGATCTTCTTGAACCTGAGACAAAAGTAGCTAGTGAAATAAACGAGGCTTCCTGTCCGGACCGAATAAGGCTCGGAGAACAAAGTCTCAACATTAATCAGCGTGTCGCAGTCGAGGTAGCTGAAATGCTGTCCGCAATGTTCCTGACGAGATCGCTTAAGCGTTTTGCTTCTTACTTCGATCTTGAAAGCGGGACTTCACGGTCACTTTACTGCACTACAGAACAGGTTGCGTCCACGATTCACAGAAAGAAATAGCCGTCATGCAGGAACTTCTTAGTAAAGAACTGAAAGAACGGTTGCCCAGGTTCAGAAAGCAGGAGAACTCCGATGATCCGATCGTTTATGCGGCGTACTTCTTTCCCGGAAGCGGCTGGACGTGGTTTGTAACTGAAGGGCAGCCGGAAGCAAACGATTTTATTTTCTTTGGATATGTTATCGGCTTTGAATCTGAATGGGGATATTTCGCGTTGAGCGAACTCGAAGAACTCGACATTCACGGCCTCAAGATCGAAAGAGTACAGGATTTCATCCCAATCCCGATAAGCGAGCTGAAAAAACAGGCGGCGGGCATGTGAGTGTCTATGGAAGCTCAAACTTACAATTCAGGTCTCGGTGATCAAGTCATGGAAATTCCTCCAAAATCGCTTGTGAGTTCTGTTCTGGCGAACATCTTTGGACAAAACGGCCACACGAAAACTGACGAGATATTTGATCCTCCAAATGAACAGGAAGGCTCATCACCAACTGATTTAGCCCGTGATATTCTCAGCCGATTCGAGTCGAAGAAAGAAAAGGCTGCTGTGGAGCTTGGGGTCGGCGTAAACGAAGTTGAATCTCTGCCATTCGATCTTTCGACGCTTGAAAGCGAAGGCATATTCATGAATATCGACTGCCGGGGGTTCGGATCTCTTGTCCGACAGCTTGAGTGGAAAACGCTTGGTGTGAAGCTGCCAGAGAATGCAGCGGTCCATGTCAGCCCGCCTCGTGCCGGATTGCTGCCGGACGTTTACCGCAACAAGCTCATGCGGGGTGCGGCTCGGGCACATCAGGCGCTCACACGATACGGGTTCAGATTCACGCTCTGCGAAACCGTCTGGGGAACAAGCGAATATAAATGGATCCCGTGGACAGCGTTCGAGCAGTTCGAGCAGGCGTATCATAAAGCCTGCGAGACTTTGGCCAAGGCAAAGGCCGAAGTACTTGAAAAATATGACGAGATTCTCGAAACCCTTAAAGACAGCTTTCGTGAGCTTGCGAATGATTCAGCAGATCGAATGTGGGCGACTGAGGAGAATCCTTTTGACAAAGAAGAGTTCATAAACGCTATTGTCGCTCAGGCTCAGAGTATGGTCCCGACGCGCGAAATGATCCGCGACGGACTTACCATCACGATGAAGCCAAAAGTGATCGTTCTCGGTTCTGAAATGATCGCCGAGCAGAATCTAAGAAAGACCCTTTCACTCGAAACTGCAAAGGTCGATGCCGAGCGTGTTTCGCTTGAACTGGAACTGGACTCGAAACGTCGGATCGAGCAGATAAAAGTGACTCAAGTCGAAGAAGAAACCCGTCAGGAACGAGAAGTAAAGGAACGCATTCGCAATATGAAGATCGAGGCCGCACGGAAGGAAGCCGAAGAAGCGGTATCGCCGATCAAGGAAGGGCTTTCGCAACTGACCGCGAAGATCTTCGAGGCAGCCAGCGAGATGTCCGAGAAACTTAAGGGGGCCAACTTTGTTTCGGGTTCGCTTGCAAAACGCGCAAGACAGATGTGCGAATGGTATCAATTGATGAACTTTACAGGCGATACCTCTCTCGAAGAAGTTCTTGACAACCTCCAAAACGCCGCCGGTCGTGAAGTGAAAGAGCGAACAACTCATGAGATGCAGTCTGCCCTTAGTGACCTGATCAGACTGACTTCTGTCCAGTCAAAGAAACTCCTGGATGAAGACAGGCTATCGGCTCTGGAATTGTAAGGAACCAACGCAATGGCAAGTTTTAATCTTAGTAATTATATTCCGGTACATACTCGCATCGTTGAGTTCTACGCGAAGTACCCTGATGGACGCATTCTCACTGAATTGATTCGGCTCAACGAAGACAGTGGATTCGTGTGCATCAAGGCAAGCGTTTTCCGCGAGCGTGATGACGCCGAGCCGAGCGCGACCGGACATGCGTTTGAGATACGCGGGCAAGGGTATGTGAACGCGACATCGCACATCGAGAACGGAGAGACCAGTGCGGTAGGCCGCGCACTCGCGAACCTTGGCTTTGCGATCGAGAACGGTATCGCTTCCCGTGAAGAGATGCAAAAGGTTCAGCGGATGACCAACGCAAATGGAAATCCAAACGGAAATTCAAACTCCACAAACCATCAGAACGGACGCCCGCAATTAGTGCAGTCCGTCTCGTAAATCCCAAAAACAAATGACCCAGCTAGAAACCGATGCGGACAGCATCGGCACATTCCTAAACGAGCTCGATATCAGGATACGGGCAAGATATCCGCTTATCGCGATCAACACCTATGAGGAAGATCGGGTGAAAGACGCACTTCTTGATCTTGTCTTTCAGGAGAGGCACAAGGAAAAGCCGCTTTTCTTCTGGAGCCGTCCTACTGGACTGCAAAGGATCGTCGATCAGAAGGAGGGGCTGCTTCAGACCCCTACTCCGGTTCTTGACACGGAGGATCCCGAAGGCGTGCTCGGATACATAAGCGAACAGAAAACGGGTATCTTTCTGCTTTGCGACTATGCACCCTACATCTCCCCGTTCGGACAGGAAGATGCTTTGCTGGTTCGGCGGCTTCGGGAGATCGCGTGGAAGCTCAAATCGACCAAAGCGACTGTTTTATTTGTCGGGCCGAACTTTCCAGAGTTAAAAACACTCGAAAAGGAAGTAACCCAGATCGAGCTTGGGCTTCCAAAGGAAACCGAGATCGACGATTCGATAGAACTTCAACTCGACAATCTGAGAGCGAACGGGCTTGATATCAGTCTTACAAAGGATACGCAGGACGCATTGCTTCAATCGCTGCTGGGACTGACCGCAGGCGAGATCAGTAATGTGATCGCTAAGGCTGTTATCAGCTGCAACGGGCTGAATCAGGAATCTATCAACGTAATCCTTGAGGAAAAGAAGAATGTAATTCGCGGCAGCGGTTCGTTGACATACGTCCATCCGGAGCCGGCGAGCAGTCTTGGTGGGTACAAATCTCTAAGGGCGATACTCGAACGAGCGGCCTACACATTCAGCCCGAGAGCTAAAGCTCGTCATGTCGAATCTTGCAAGGGGATTCTGCTTGTGGGGTTGCCCGGATGCGGCAAAGACCTCTGTAAGCGCGTGGCATCGAGCATTACCAATCGTGCTCTGCTTGACCTGGATTTTGGCTCAATCATGGGCGAAGGCGGCGGAGTAATCGGTTCGTCCGCGATGTCGATCAAACGAGCCCTTTCAATAGCCGGAACGATCAAAGGAATACTTGGCATCAGCGAGTTCGAAAAGGCCGTTTCCGGTATGAAGTCTTCCAACAAAACGGACGGCGGAGAAACGGCTCGGACTATCTCTTATCTTCTTAACTGGATGCAGGACAACAAAGATGTTCTTGTCTTTGCTACTGCAAATGACGTCCGCGACCTCGAATCAGAACAGTTCAGAATCGGCAGGTTCTCGTATATCCACTTTGTCGATCTTCCGGGGAATGAAGACCGAGAGGAGATATTCAAGGTTCATTTGCGAAAACGGCATCTTAATCCCGAAAGGTTTGATATCAACAAGCTGGTTGAACAAAGTAACGACTTCTCAGGTTCGGAGATAGAGGAAACGGTAAAGGACGGAGTCCTCGAAGCGTTTATTGACGGCGACCGCGAAGCCGAGACTCGCGACATTCTCAAAGCTGCCGAAAAGCTCACTCCGACAGCGCAAATGATGAGTGAGAAGATCGAAGAGATCCGCAAGTGGGCAAGAAACAACATTAAGGGAGTTTCCGCTAAACCTGAAGGCTCACAGCATACGGGACAACACTCCAACCGCATTTACGAATTCTAGACACGAGGCTTTATGAGCAAATACATGACATTCGATTCGCAAGCCTTTGCCAACGCTGATCTTCTGATCGATGCACTTTCCGATCTTGGTTTCACGGACGTTGCTCGGGGCCAAGACCTTGCTCTTGAAGGATGGGATCGACGCGATAAACGCACTGCTGACATCGTTATTCGTCGTTCAGGTGTAAAAGACAAGCGACTTTTGGGCGACATCGGTTTTCAAAAAACTGCATTGGGATATGTAGTAGTCATCGACGACATGGATCTCAACTACAAACTCGGTCGTGACTGGATCACGAAACTGCAAACAAGTTATCACGAGGCCGCAGCACGGAAAATGGCAAAGAAACTAGGCGGCACTCTCACTCGTGAGTTGATCGGCAAAACCATCAAGATTCGAGTTAGGTTTTAGCGACGGGGAGGCTTTATGCCAGAAATCGAATTCACTATCGACACCGATACCGGAAAATGCGACACCGAGATCAAGGGTGTTCACGGTCCGGCTTGCGAAAAGACTGCACAGCAGTTGAAACAGGTTCTTGGAAGTCCGTCAAAGGACACAAAAACTAAAGAGTATTACGTCAGACCGCAGCAAAAGCGGCGGATCGAGGCAAAATGAAGAATGCGGTCACATTTATCGTCGAACCCGACACCGGAAAGGTAACGGTCGAAGTCTCTGGGGTCGCAAAAGGGACTGTCCGAGAACTTGAGAACGTCATTGGAAAGGGAACGTCTGTTAACTGCGGGCAACCTGTCCAAGCGGTCTTTACGCAGCCATCTCCCAAAGCAGTTGAAGACGACGCATTTTCGATCTGGCTTTACGACCTCTATCACAACTCCGTTGTCGATGGTCCGGGCAGACGAAGCGTTATACAAGTCGCCGGCTGCTCTCTGCGCTGTCCCGGCTGCTATGTTCCTCAAACACACAAACGCGAGAACGGGTCGCTTGTCTCGATATCGTCAATCGTCAAAAAGATCGTTGCCAGTCGCCCAAAACACGACGGAGTGACAATACTCGGCGGGGAACCGTTCGACCAGGCAGCGTCAGTTGCCGAACTTGTTTCGCGGCTGAAAAATCTTGGAATTCACATCACCGTATATACCGGCAACACCATCGACACTTTGATCGGCAGAAAAGATAAAAGCATTGATTACATACTCACTCATATCGATCTCCTGATCGATGGGCCGTTTATCCGACAGCTGAAAAAAGATGCAGGAGAATACAGAGGCTCGCGGAACCAACGAGTGATTTCACTCTCCAGAAATGGTTAGAATTCTTTCGAGAGATTCATACTGTTCTTTGAATTTGTCGGGATTATTGTCCTTCAACCGCTGAAGGTTTTGCAGCTTCCATTGAACGGCCGGGAATTTTTGGAAATCGTATTCACCCCATGTTGGATTCAAGCCATTTATACTCAAAAGAAACTCACGATCCCCATTCGTCAATCTTTGGTGGATCGAGTCCACCAATTTTGCGCGAGTCTTTTCAAAGTCCTCGTAGGTGAACTCTTCGCTGCTCATTCCAATGAAGTGATTTTCCAATGTTGCCCGCTGGTCCAGAAAGGTTGGTTGAATGATCTCATGCAATGGCCGATCGCTGGATATCAATGAAAGGAGGAATCCGGTTTTAACCTCATCAGAAAACCCGTCGCGTTCGAGTAAATACTTCACATCAAAGAGATCTCTTGGATGCTGCCGATCAAGGGCAGCACATATCTTGCCGCCGTAAATTTGACCAAAGGGTGACACGTGGATTACACAAAAAGCTTCAAATTCTTCCTGAGCTTTTTCACACAATGTCATCTCAGTCGGTTCGGAAATCGTTCCCCTAGCAACCAAGTTGACCTCGATCTTTATTCCAAAACCGGATTTCGAGACGAGCAGTTTTCCGGCCTCGCTTCTGTCGGAAATTCTTACATTCTTGAGAACAGTTTCTATATTCCGTTTCACCCTTCCCAAAGCTGCTTTAATATTCGACATTGTAGTCGCTCGATCTTCAATCGGAACATAAGTCAGATCGATGTCAACGGAAAGTCGCGGCATATCCCTGATGAACAGATTGATCGCGGTGCCACCGTGAAGTGCGAAACACTTTTCTTTGGCTACTTCAGGAAGCACGTTCAACAGCAGTGAGAGCTGATTTCTATAGGTTGCTTTTTCCACTTTCTTCGAATTCCTTCGGAACTGTTATCTGATATTTATTCATAAATATCCCGTTTTTTACTATGCTGCGTTTTCCTCTGCCAAGATCTACGTTCTTCAGGTCCAAATATTCCACCCAGTCGTGTCCGCATTTTTCAGCCAGAAAAAGGAACAGGCGCTTTACCTTTATCGACCTACATTTCTCCAGCAATTTCTGTACCTGATCCGGTCGGAGGTTGTTCAATCCTTCCATCAGTTCGTAACATTCCACCAGATCTTGTTTGTCAGGGGCTAGGTACAGGCATTCCATCATTGCTCGGGCCGCACCGGACACCTTTATTGAAAAGGTTCTGAAATCGATGTCAGTCATGCCGACATCAGGAGGCAGGAATGAAGAGGGATAAAAGTCTATTTTTACACCCCAATCGTATTCTCGAAACCACGTCGGCAATTTTTCGCCCTGGTTCCCAAACAGAGTGACTTTTTGGAAGTCCATTTCGAGATAGTGGGCTTTTCCGGTCAGAGATAAGGCTGTTCGTCCACCCGGATGCACCGTCAATCCGGTTTGCGCTTGGAGAGCGTATATCGCGCCTTCATAACCAACCTGATCACCGGCGCGTATCATCGCCCCGTTTCCTATCGAGACAAGCCAGTTGCTTTGCCGATACTTCTTTTGAAGGTGGCCGCTATATCCTTGATCGGTAAGCCACTTAGCTTGAAATACAATTCCACTAGGCTGTGAAGTTAGTAGGCGGTGTATTTTGCTTGTATTTATGGCACTCACAGTTCCAGTATTACAGATATAATGAACTATTAGCAATGGTTAGTTTAGATTCAATGAAATAGCCGCACCCTAAGTACCATTAAACAAACGATATTAAACCAATTTGATTGAGAATCGCCACTTGAAAATTGCAACTTCACCAAAACTGGCTAAAATAAAGTATAAACAAGAACTTAGATCGCTCGATAATTGAGTATTCATGACATCCTTCCATTCGAAATATTATGCGCATGACATTACGAAGCACGTGTCATCGGATAGCATTGAAAAACTCGGCAATTCGCTTTTCAATGCCTCGGTGGACCTGAATCCTCATCAATTGGATGCCGCACTTTTCGCGTTTCGTTCCCCTTTGTCAAGAGGTGCAATACTAGCTGACGAAGTAGGACTTGGAAAAACGATCGAGGCCGGGATTATCATCAGCCAGCTTTGGGCCGAACGGAAGCGGCGAATTCTAGTTATTTGTCCATCAACATTGCGTAAACAATGGGCTCAGGAACTATCTGAAAAATTTTATATTTCGTCTGTCGTCTTTGATACTCGGGAGTTCAACGCACGCATCAAGATGGGAGTCGCTAACCCATTGGAGCCGCAAAATGAAATAGCAATTTGTTCTTACAATTTTGTGCAGGGCAAAGAACAGGAGTTCTTAAAAACACGGTGGGATCTTGTTGTAGTCGATGAGGCGCATCGACTTCGTAATGTTTACAAGAAGGGAAACAAGATTGCATCGGCTATCAAACGCGCCTTCGATGACCGACCAAAGGTATTACTAACGGCCACGCCCCTACAGAACAGCCTTCTCGAACTATATGGATTAGTCAGCTTTCTCGATGAACACATGTTCGGTGATGTTCAGGTGTTTCGCGAACGTTATATGCGCGGGACGCTTCAGCAGCGCGAGTTGGGCGAGCTTCGACAACGATTAAGACCCATTTGCCAGCGCACATTGCGGCGTCAGGTAGTTGAGTACGTAAGGTTCACAAATCGCATTCCGATCACACAGGATTTTACTCCTTCAGTTGAAGAGCAAAAATTGTACGATCAGGTTTCCGCCTATTTACAAAGGGAAAAACTACACGCCTTGCCGGCAAGCCAGCGGCAACTAATGACGCTGATCCTCAGAAAGCTGCTTGCTTCTTCAACGTTCGCCATTGCGGGAACTCTTGATGCTCTAGCCCAGCGATTAAGGCAAGCGGGCAGTCAACCAGAACAAGTAGAACAAGCAATTGAGGATGATTTTGAGTACTACGACGAGATTGCGGATGAATGGAAAGAGTCTGAGGAGGAGACGATCAGTGACGAAAAAGAAGCCGAGAAACAAGATATTCTGGACGAACTTTCCGAAATTTCAGAGTATGGAAAACTCGCTTCATCAATCCAGCAAAACGCTAAAGGTACCGCTCTTTTGATGGCGCTTAACAAGGGGTTTGAAAAACTTGATGAGCTCGGTGCAAACCGAAAAGCAGTGATCTTCACCGAATCTCGACGAACTCAGGAGTACCTCGTCCGATTACTTAATGAAAGCGGCTATGCCGGAAAAGTCGCTTTGATGAATGGAAGCAACGCTGATAAAGGATCGGCAGAAATTTATAAAGCCTGGGTTGAGCGGCACAAGGGCGAGCCGATCGTGTCGGGAAGCAAGCCAATAGATATCCGAGCGGCCATTGTCGAAAACTTCCGGGAAGAAGCGGAAATACTTGTCGCTACTGAAGCTGCTGCCGAAGGCGTAAACCTGCAGTTTTGCTCGCTGGTCGTGAATTACGATCTACCGTGGAACCCGCAGCGAATCGAACAACGAATAGGCCGCTGTCATCGATACGGACAAAAACACGATGTCGTTGTTATCAACTTCCTCAATCGCGGTAATGCGGCGGATGAACGAGTATTCGACCTGTTGTCCGAGAAGTTCCAGTTGTTTGACGGCGTTTTTGGATCGTCAGACGAGATACTTGGAGCATTGGAATCCGGAGTTGATTTTGAAAAGCGCATAGCTGAGATATATCAGAATTGTCGAACGACTGAAGAGATCGAGGAAGGATTCAATCGTCTTCAAACCGAGCTGGAAGAGCAGATCGTTTCAAGAATGTCTGACACGCGACGCGATCTCCTTGAGAATTTCGATCCTGAGGTTCACGAAAGGTTGCGGATGAGCCGCGAAGAGGGAGAGAAAGTTCTAAACCGGCTTGAAAAAATGTTCTGGAACCTGACCCGGATTGAGCTAAATAATTTGCTCAATAACGGAACCCATTTTGATGACCGGAACTACGAATTCACGATCCCGGACTGTCAAATCGATGACGAGCACATTCCTGGCGGCAGATATCGGTTCCTGAAATATCTCGAAGGGGCCGAGCATGTTCATGGATATAGTCTCAACAATAAACTGGCTGAGAAATTAGTACAGCTCGCAAAGAACCGTGAATTGAAACCCGCCGAGATCGTTTTTGATTACTCCGGGTTAGGTGAAAAACTTGGCCTCGTTGACGAACAGGTCGGAAACTCGGGGTGGCTTTGTGCCGAACGTCTCAAGGTAGAAGCTCTCGAAGAAGAAGACCATATTCTATTTGCAATCCTGGATGACTCGGGGAATGAACTCCTTCCAGATTTTGCCTCGAAGCTATTTCTGGTCGGAGGTGAAGTTAGATCTGAGAGGACTGTTGACGAAGAAACTTCAAAAAGACTGTCGAACGTGATGGAACGTGCCAAAAACATTTCCGCACAAGAAATTGCGCAGAGAAACGCGAAGTACTTCGATGACGAGATGGAGAAGATCGACCGTTGGGCAGACGACAGGAAATACGCCCTTGAAATGGAGCTTAAAGATCTTGACGCTCGGATCAAACAAGTGAAACGTGACGCAAAAGTCGAACCTGATCTACAGAGCAAACTTGAGCTTCACAAGCAGTTAAAGGAAGCGGAATCTGAACGTTCAAAAAAACGTCGTGAGCTTTACGAGGCCCAGGATGACATTGACGAACAAAAAGATAACCTGATCTCGACTGTCGAGGCAAGACTTGAACAGAAGATAACGCACGAGCAACTCTTTTGTATCCGATGGAGCGTTGTTTAATAGCTAAGGAGAATTCAGATGTGCGAAGAAGCCCAATCACCGGCTGAACAACTGGCAGATATTACACTTAAGCGACTAGTTGAAGCTGGTTTGGTTGCAGATCGTCGTTTGGATTCAATTAAGACCAAGCTGCTTTCCGGAGATGCGAGAGAGCAAGATTGGCGAATTTGGCTCCTTGGCTCCCGAGCGGAAAGCGAGGACCGGAAGGAAGACTGAATGTACCGAAAAAGGATCAGGCGAATCGAACTTGAAAAGTTCCGCGGGGCTACAACGGCCACGTCGGTTGACTTCGACGTGTCGAAGCCGCTCGTCCTGATGTTCGGTGAAAATGGTTGTGGCAAGTCAACTATTTGCAATGCTCTGGATTTTGTTTGTAATCAATCGATCGGGTCACTACAGTCCATCAGTTCAACCGACCACACTCACGTGGTATCGATAGGTTCGGACCCTTCGGAACTAAAGGTTCGCCTCTTTCGAGATGAATCTAGTTGGGAGGCAAGTCAAAAGGGACGGCGGGTTAATGTTGATCCAATCGAAGGTTATCCTTCAGTTAAAATTCTTAGAAGGTCCGAATTACTCAAATTAGTTGAAGCAGCCCCTTCAGAGCGGTTTGAATCAATACGATCTTTTATTGATTTTCAGAAGTACGAGGTTAGCGAGCAGAATCTCAGAAATGCTCTAAGGACATCAAAACAGTCGGTCGAACGAAACGCCGAACTCCACACACAGGCGGTTAACCTATTAGACGCCATATGGCGAGAGCATGAAGGTCTCGGCGAAACTGCGCGATCGTGGGCCGAAGACATTCTTTCAAAGGATTTGGCGGATGTCAGAACATTGGTTTCTTTATTGAGCGTGGCAATAAAATCAATCGACGCGTTCGAGTCTTGTAAAAATATTGCTGTAACAGCCAAGGAGAACGTCAACACAGCACAGTCGAGTTTGGATGAGGTCACCAAGCAGGTTTCAGCTTTTGAAGCCGGCGGAACTTCCGGGCTTGCTCTAGTTGACATGCTTAATCGTGTCAAAGCTGTTATCGCCGAACCTTACAACGATAATGAGTGTCCGGCGTGTAAGTCACCATACGATCTAGTTAATCTCCGCGTTGAAGTCGATGAGCGCATTCAAAATCTAAAGACTGCGGACGAGCTCAATAAGTCCCTGACAACTGCACAGGAAACCCTAAGAAACAAACAGGCACTATTTGATGAGTCGAAGAGGCAGATGCAACAGGCAATTCGATTTGTTGAAACTGCTCTTACAATTCCAGTTAAAGAGTCAATCGAACATGGAGAACTTTCGGAGGAAATTACCCTTGCTTTCGAATCGGTTGAAACGATCACGGAGCAACAAGTGCATTCGCTCTCGGAAGTTCTCGCAACGCTAAAAGCACCGCTTCAAGAGAAATTAAATGAGCTAAATCGTGAGTTGAATCTTTTCGATTCCTTAAAGCCTGCCGTCGAACAAATCGAGCGAACAAAGGACGATTTAGAATCCGAAAACGAAATGTGTAAGGGGCTGGACGCAGCTCTAAACATAGTCCTCAAATCGCGTCTTGAATTCACCGGCGCAATACTCGAATCAGTTTCTGATCAGCTTAAATGTTATTGGGATGCTATTCATCCTGAAGAAACAGCCAAACTTACAAAGCTTGCCTTAAGTGAAACGACAAAGGGATCTCTAAATCAATTCGGTTCGTTCGGTGAGCATGAAGACATAACACCGCAGGCCTATTTCAGCGAATCTCATCTTGATACATTGGGGTTTTGTTACTGGATGGCGATCGCGAAATATTCATCTGGTGGAGATATGACCTTGGTTTTAGATGACGTCTTTACCTCGGTCGATAATCAACACGCTTCCCGAATAGTCGATTTGCTCCTAAAAGAGGCGGACAGCTTCAACCAAATCATTGTCGCCACCCATCAGCGACGGTGGCACGACCTCTTTAGGTTTGGTGTGAAATCGCAGCAAAAGGCCACGGTTCTCGAACTCGACACTTGGGACCATTCCAAGGGAATTGTTGTCTATCCAAGCCTGATGGAGATCGATAAGCTGAAGTCATTGGTCACCACTGGGCCGTTTGATCGACAAGCGATCAGTTCAAAAGCGGGAGTCTTGCTGGAGCAGGCGTTTGACGAACTTACCAAGCAGTATAGATCTAAGATGCCGCGTGCTCACCGCAGTGAATATACGCTGGCAAATTATTGGGATGGTACCACCAAACTTTCAAAAAAACTAAAAGTAACAAGACCTGCTGGCGAAGGAAATCAGGAAGAAATACTTTTTGAAGAAATTCATCAGAAACTTCAGCCCTATATCGGAACGCGAAATCAGGTCGGAGCGCATTTTAATCCGACCGCCGAAGAATTTACTGACTCTGACATAAAGGACTTTGTGGGGCTTACGATCGACTTTGTGGAGAAGTTGTTATGCTCGTCATGCAAAGGTTTTGCTAATCGAAAAAACAAAAATGACGGTGTATGGCAATGCGATTGCAAAACAACGAAAATGTTGCCGTACGAAATGTAAGTAATGGTGTCTAAAAAGACAAAACTGGAGTTGACCTGGATCGGGAAGGATGAGCGGCCGAGGTTGGAGCCGCGCATTTTGCTTGAGGACAAGGAGCGGTCTTATCATGCGGAGCATCGTGTTTCGGATGATGATATTTTCGACAATATTCTGATCAAAGGCGACAATCTGCTTGCGCTCAAGGCACTTGAACAGGAATACACCGGAAAAGTTAAATGTATCTATATCGACCCGCCGTATAACACAGGCTCGGCCTTTACGCATTACGATGACGGGATCGAACATTCCTTATGGCTTAGTTTGATTCGAGACCGCCTAGAGCTCCTTCGGAAACTATTGAGTGAAGAAGGCTCGCTTTGGATAACTTTGGACGACACTGAAGTCCATTATTGCAAGATTCTGTGTGACGAGATCTTCGGGCGAGGAAATTTCGTGACTACTTTTGCGTGGGAAAAGGACAAAGGTCGGCGAAATGACACAGATGTTTCGTCGGCGTTTGACCATGTACTCCTTTTTGCAAAAAATCGTGACATATGGAGAAATACGCGCAATCTCCTGCCAAGAACTGATGCGCAGAAAAGTCGATACCGAAATCCTGACAATGATCCTCGTGGACCTTGGTTGCAAGGCGATAACGGTACTGCCAAGAGTGGAACCGATAGTCTTAGATACGAAATCACCCTCCCGTCAGGGCGCGTCGTTGTTCCACCAAAAGGCAACTACTGGCGGTTTTCGAAAGAGAACTTCGAGAACGCTAGGAAGGAGAATAGAGTTTATTTTGGGGCTAAAGGCGACGGCCTGCCGCTTATCAAGAGGTATATCACGGACGTCAAGGATGGCGTAGTGCCACGCAACTGGTGGACAGGCGAGGAAGCAGGAACAAACCAAGACGCAAAAAGAGACCATCTACGAAAACTATTACCCGATATAGAACCTTTTGGGACACCGAAGCCTGAGCAGCTTGTAAAATTGATGCTCGAGATTTCAACTAACGCCAGTGATCTTGTTTTAGATTCTTTTGGCGGATCAGGCACAACCGCAGCTGTAGCACACAAAATGAAACGCCGCTGGATAATGGTCGAGTTGGGCGATCATTGCTATACACATGTTATCCCGCGTTTGAAAAAGGTGATCGACGGCGAAGATCAGGGCGGCATTACAAAAGCGGTCGATTGGAAGGGCGGCGGCGGTTTCCGGTTTTACGAGCTTGCCCCGAGCCTTTTGAAAAAGGACAAGTGGGACAATTACATTATCAATCCCGAATACAACGCCGAAATGCTGACCGAAGCGATGTGCAAACATCTCGGGTTTACATACGAGCCTTCGGACAGCATCTATTGGATGCACGGGCATTCGACCGAATCGGATTTTATCTATGTGACCACGCAGAACCTGACGCGGGAAACCTTGCAGGCGATCTCCGACGAGGTCGGCGACGAACGCACTCTGCTGATATGTTGCAAGGCATTCCGAGCCGGAAAGAACGAGTTCGCAAACCTGACACTAGAGAAAATACCGAACGCAATACTGAAACGCTGCGAATGGGATAAGGACGATTATTCGCTGCAAGTAGAGAGCCTGACCGTCAAGGAACCAGAACCGGGAACACAGCAAGGCTTGGTTTTTGATGAGGAGTAATAAAATTCACCACGCACCAAGCGGTGAGCACGATAAATGACAGATCGTATAGTCAATACAATTTCTGCCCGGCTTTCGTTACGCCCTCCTCAGCGCGAATCGCTGCAAATACTTGCACGTCTAAATGAGATCGTCGAGTTTTCAAAAGAGACCGATACGGCGGCAGCATTGGAAGTTATTAAGTCGGAATATCCGAACGTAGATGATTTTGAGCGCGATTTTCCGTCACTCTGTTTTGCTCTTGCGACAGGTGTCGGCAAGACAAGGCTAATGGGCGCATTTATCGCCTATCTTAATCAGGCGAAGTCGATAAGACACTTTTTCGTATTGGCCCCGAATTTGACGATCTACAATAAACTGATAGCTGACTTTACGCCGAACACATCGAAATATGTCTTCACCGGACTCGAAGCCTTTGCGATAGAGCCGCCCGAAATTATCACAGGCGACAACTATGAATCGGGACGTGGCGTGCGTGCCGCCGACCTTTTCGGTGAAACTGCGATTCACATAAACATCTTCAACATATCGAAGATCAATTCTGAGGTTCGCGGCGGGAAAGCTCCGCGCATAAAACGCCTATCGGAATATATCGGTGAAAGCTATTTCAACTACTTAGCCGGACTGAACGATCTTGTTCTGTTGATGGACGAATCGCACCGCTATCGCGGCTCTGCCGGCATCAATGCCATTAACGAACTGAAACCGATCCTCGGCCTTGAACTGACCGCGACTCCGCAGATCGAATCGGGAACACGCGCGATTCCGTTCAAAAACGTCATATACAGCTACCCGCTGTCGAAGGCACTTGATGACGGCTTTGTGAAGGAACCGACTGTCGCGACCCGCGAAAATTTCAATCCGGCAAACTATTCAGCCGAGCAACTCGAAACCATCAAGCTGGAAGATGGCGTCCGTATCCATGAAAGTACAAAGGTCGATCTTGAAACGTTTGCCAAGCAGAATGATCAGAAAGTAGTAAAGCCTTTTATGCTGGTCGTTGCTCGTGATACAGACCACGCCGGCGAACTGATTACAAAGATAAAATCAGATGATTTCTTTGAGGGCAGATATCGCGACAAGGTTATCACTGTCCATTCCAATCAACGTGGCGAAGAAGCGGAAGAAACGGTTAAGAGCTTACTTGCGGTAGAAGATCCGGCTGAGCCGACCGAGATCGTAATTCACGTCAATATGCTCAAAGAAGGTTGGGACGTGACCAATCTCTATACGATCGTCCCTTTGCGTGCGGCAAATTCGAAAACTCTGGTCGAGCAGTCCATCGGACGTGGTTTGCGTCTTCCGTACGGCAAACGCGTCGGCGTAGGCGCGGTTGATAGGCTGACCATCGTCGCTCATGACAAATTCCAGGAGATCGTTGATGAGGCAAATCGCCCGGATTCGGCTTTGAAGATCGTGCCGGTTTACATCGGTCGCGATATTGCCACGGAAGAAAGAAAATCTGTTTCAGTCGCGCCCGCGATTGAAACTGCTCTTTTTGGGCCTGATACAACCTCTACGGAGGAACCGGCTCCAGTTCCAACGGTTAATCAGCCAACTTTTGTTTTTGAAAATCCACTGGATCTTGAAGTTGCACGAACGACATACGAGGTGATCAAGAAGTTCGAACGATTAGGAAGTTCGGCTGAACTAAAGACGCCCGACATACAGGCGGAGATAATTCGTGAAGTAAAAGAGGCTCTTCCACTCCCGGCTCAGGCGTCCTTCGCTGAGATGAACGAGGAACCTGATTTTGAACGGATCGTCGAGAAGGTAACCGAGAAGTTTGTCGAGATGACGATCGACATTCCGCGAATCATTGTTCTTCCAAAGGGTAATGCTGAATGGTCCTACGAAGATTTTGAACTAGATACAGTAAATCTGAATCTGCAGCCTGTCTCGCAGGATATCCTCCTCCAAAGTCTTCAAAATAATCGTCGTGAAAGATTATCGGATCTGGACGGAATGCAGACCGAGATAGTTCTGGAGAACTACATCGTTAGGTCGTTGATCGACTACGACGATATCTCGTACGACGACCACTCGGAACTGCTTTACGAGCTAAGCGGCAATGTGATCACGCATCTTCGATCCTATCTTTCTGATGAAAAGGATGTGTCGAATGTATTGCAGTATCATTCGAAGCGTATTGCCGAACTAATACACGCTCAAATGGCTGCTCACCAAAAGCAGAATAAGACTGAATACGAGGTAAGGACAACAAAAGGATTCGTTACTTTGCGGACTGCTGCATATTCGATCGATGCGTCGGAGTTGGCCCGCAATTTCCGTGCTCCGGTCGATAATCCGCAGCAGATTCGGTCGATGCATTTCGGCGGCTTCCAGAAATGTCTCTATTCAATGCAAAAATTCGATTCGGATTCGGAACGTCGTCTAGCGGTGATTCTCGAAGACGATCCCGAAGTAATCAAATGGTTCAAGCCGTCAAGAAACACCTTGCAGATTTTCTACCATCAAGATCACCAGTACGAGCCTGACTTTATCGTTGAAACCACAAACGGAAAGTTTGTCTGCGAAGTGAAGCGAGAAGATGATATCGAGGATGCGACCGTCCAGGACAAAGCCAAAGCTGCTCGCCAATGGTGTGAACACGCTTCACTTCATGAGGCCGCCGTCGGCGGGAAAAAATGGTCCTACCATGTGATTCCGCATACTTTACTTAATTCAAATATGTCATGGGAGGGCTTAATACGAGTCGTAAGCTAACCATCAAAAGAAAGGAAATCTCAGATAAGGATAAGCACATCGTGTTTATGAAATCTGGCGGCTGCTGTGCGTTCAACTTAAAATGATTCGACTTATGGTGGCGAATTGACAAGGTTGTTTAGTATAGGTCAGGACTCAGACGCGGAAAGGTTTCTTGCCAAACGTTTTTCTGTAGGTAAATTCACGTACCCAAAGTGAACCGCGGACAGGCAGAACCTTGGACAAAGATGAATTTTCGTGTCGGCCTTTGAGTCACCCCACACATTGAACCATTTGAGATTCCACTTCATTCTAGCTGCTTTCGCTTTTCAGAATCACTCTGATCGTCAGGCGAGGGGCCCCTTGATTCCATCATTCTCTGTCAGGTTCTTTTTTTCTTGCGATTCTTGATGAAACTTGGCCGCTTATAAACCGGAGTGCCAAAGATCTGCTCCTCCAGCTTTTTGAACTGGACCTTTTTACACGAACCGACTTCGATCCGCTTGAACCTTTCAAAGCGTTTCACGAGAAATGTGTAACTGACTGGTGCAGGACAAGCGCTCTTAAATCGAACAATGTGCTCAGGCGTACACGCGGCCGGTGGGACACCGAAATTTTCTAGGTCCGTCAACATCTCGGTGTCCGGGTAAATGAATTGCGCGGCGAAAACCTCAGCTCCGATCTCGACAAAATTATTGTCATCATACGCCCCGCATTTATGAACCCCGTCAAGGATCGCGTCGCGATCGACCCAGTGGTGCTTAAGCTCATGTACCAGCGCGAATATCTTCGGCTCATTCGGAAGGTTTTTGTCGACCATGACGGACGGCTCACCGTCGGCGAAATAACAGGCCTTGATTTTCCGACCTTTTGGAATCCAATAGTCTATCTTGACGCCTTCTGATTTATATATGCTTCGAATTAGCGTTAGATTTATCTTCGACGTCTCTACTTTGTAGAGTACTCGCTTCGCCATAGCGAGAGCCTTTAGACGCTGATAGTATTGTGCAGGAGTTTCGGGCATGCGTTCTGGCTAGATGGCTTCACTGTACAAAATGCCCCAGTTGTCCGATCAAGGTATCGTCTAATTTATTTCACCCGCGTTCAAATCTCCGAGTTGATAGCAGACTATTTTGCTTTGCGTTTTTTCGTGGCTGCTTGAGCCTCCTTTAGCCGTTGGCGACTCTTCCGGAATAAAGCGTATTCGGTAAGGTCGGCTATATCCTCATCTTTGAGTTCGCCTAGAGCGCTGGTAAGAGCTGCCAGCTTCGGTATGTCCGCTTCCGGAAAGAACACGGACACATTCACCGAAAAAGCCTTCGCGAGTTTGTGTAGGTCCATCGCCGAAGGCTTGTACGTCGCGCTTTCCCATCTAGAAATTGTGTTCGCAGTCGTGCCGACCAACTCGGCAAGCTGCTCCTGATTGATCCCAACTCCGTCGCCGAAGGCGGCGCGCAATTCGCGAATGCGCTTTCCGATTGATTCGTACAAGTCGCTCATATAGGTTCCTATTTTAGGAAGCAAAACTTCCTACAAAAGTTGACAAGAAAATGCTCGGACGATTAGGATATGAATATTCCCACAACAGGATATTACGAAATGGGTCGAATTTTCTAGTGGTTATGAGCATAAATAGCACGAAACGTGAATTTTCTGAAGAACTGCCGGCCGCGATTCTTGATCGAAGAAGGCTACCGGACACGCAGTTCGACCTTCTTTGGGACTCGATCTTTCTGGAGAAAGACATGAAAGATCAGTTGGTAAATCAGGCCGTCGTTGGAATGACTCTCCGCGCGAATGGGCTAGGCCGCGAGGTGATTCCTACTCACGGTGTTGTACTGCTGATCGGACCACCGGGAACGGGTAAGACATCATTAGCTCGGGGGCTAGCCTCGCGAATTGCCTCGGTGATCAGCGGAGGGGCAACGTTCCTCGAGATAGAGCCACATGCGCTTACGAGTTCGGCAATGGGCAAAACGCAACGAGAGGTAACCAAACTTCTGGGTTCGACAATTCCTGAATATGCCGCAGCCGGACCCGTCATTGTGCTGCTTGACGAAGTCGAAACTTTGGCAACCGACCGGCAAAAACTGAGCATGGAGGCAAACCCTATCGACGTGCACCGTGCGACTGATGCGGTGCTCGCCCAACTCGACCATCTTGCCGAGAAATACTCCCGGTTACTGTTCATCGCGACTAGCAATTTTGAGGGAGCGATTGACGAAGCCTTCCTATCACGATGTGATCTGGTCATACAGGTTCCGCTTCCGAACACGGAGGCTCGACGGTCAATTCTCAAAGACACGATTGAAGGATTAGGAAAACAATTCCCTGCGGTTCGCAAACTCATTAGCTCGACTGAGTTCGAGAAGGTCGTCCAGATCTCAAACGGCGTCGATGGGCGAAGCTTACGAAAAATGATTGCGAGTGCGTGCGCTTACAAAAAGGAATCCGCGATCGATCCTGGAAAACTTACAGCGGAGTCTCTGTTAAAAGCGGCAGTAGCTCTTGCGGCCACAAAGCGAGTGAAATAATGAAGGGGAGTTTTATGTCCACAGTAGCAAGACGTATTGCCGCAACGCCGGCGCGAACGGCGACCAGTACTTGGTCAGTAATATCCGAACTACTGTCGAAAGAAGGCTCGACTGCTCGTTCGGAGCTCAATTCAATCGAAGGATTGGCCGCGTCGCTGATCACCGACGAAGTATTTAGGGACGCGCCAGTGATAGTTTCCGGCAGCGGACCGCAGGTCCGGATCTATTGCGTCTACGGGGAAGACTCCGTTGATGGGAATGGCGTAAACGAGGATGTTCTTGCTTTCAATGCGACCGATGGCGACTGGAAGATGTCGCTTCCGTGCAATGCAGAAAACCTGGATTGGGTGACGAGGGAACTTTCGAACAAGTCAGAAAGGATAACCGCCCGCGATTCCGCCAAGGATAGTGGGGCGAGGAAATCAGCGGCCGCGGCAAACGCGGCCCAGATCGATGTGGAGGCATTTCTAAGGTTATGAGTGCTACTGCTGTTGGCGTGTATACACACGTCCATTCATATAACTTTGTTACTAACCAGCTTCTTAACTCGGTTAAAGAGATCGTGCGAATGAGCGGTCTCGATCCGGCGAAGATGTCCGGCCAGTGGGCCTCGCTTGAGTTGGGTATCCATACCTGGCTTGCCGATGGTGACCTTGAGAGCGTGTATCTGGAGATCTATAATTCGCGAACAGACAAACTCGTCAGGCGATGGGACTTCGACATCTCATACAGCAAATCTGGAGATGGGTCCTTCTGGCAGGACGCGGATGATATTCGCTATCACATTGAGAAGGCCGGTCTGAACCCTGCCAACTGCGACTACGAGATCTTGACCACGACGGCGCCCGGGCGACGAAACGTCGCCGGGTGGTCAAGGTGCTCGCTTCGCTCCACGGATGGGTTCGTCAAACAGAGCATCGGGACAACGATCGGAGCCGGAGGCATCTCCAGCGGCACGAGCTATTGGAGGGAAAAGTAAGCCATGATCACCGTACAAGATGCTTTCAAAAAATTCAGGAGTCGCCTCGAACTCAACGACCGCGAACAGCAGGACGCATCACATCGTCAGCAAGATATTCGCCGTGTGATGAAAGGGGCGTTTGCCGTGGATCGAGATTTCCTCACGGGATCGTATGCACGGCACACCAAAACGAAACCGTTAAAGGATGTCGATATCTTTTGCGTCCTAGGCGATAGTGAAAGGCACTACCGAGACAAGGCGCCGTCGGCCTTGCTGGCAGATGTAGAGAAGGCCTTAGCGGATGAGTACGGAAAGGATAATGTTTGTCAGCAGCGTCGATCGGTCTGTGTCGACTTCGGGATCCGCGAGGACGAGAATGGTGAAACGGATGACAAAGTCGTCAGCTTTGACGTAGTTCCTGCCTTTGATGAGGGAAAACATTACGAGATCCCGGACAAAGACATCTCGGCCGGATGGACGAAGACCGATCCGGAAGTCCATGCCGACAAGGCAGTCGCCGCACAGAAAGCCTATGACAGGGAATGGAAGGGCCTGGTCCGGATGATGAAGTCGTGGAACCGTGAGCAGGGGAAACCGATCAAGCCCGGTTTTCTGATAGAGGTGATGGCTCTCGACGTCTTATACCCACCGTGGGGCGGGAGCTATGCGCGAGAAATGCAGGCGTTTTTTGCCACCCTCGCGGCGAGAATCTCGGAGAGGTGGCCCGATCCCGCAGGACTAGGTCCGGACGTAAGTGACCGCATGACTCCTCAGATGTGCGCAGATGCAAAGAATGCACTGCTGGCTGCCGAACAGAACGCGACATACGCAATCCGGCTCGAACGAGAAGGAAAGAATGGGGAAGCACTTAGGACATGGCGGAACATGTTCGGCAAGTTGTTCCCGCTCTCATAATGCGCGCTCGTGGGCGATGGGAAAGTACTTTATGGGTGAACAAAGCGCGGCAAGGATCGGTGGGGATGACTACCAGCACTTATATAGTTGGTACGCGATGTTGCAACTGCTTGACGATAGCGGCGACTTCGATCACGTATATATCGAGCACCCGAAGGCGGGCTCGGCGGACGACATCACGATGCACCCAAAACCAGGTCGGAAGATCGCCGCGAGATATTACCAAGTGAAGTGGCATCGGACGACAGCGGGACAGTACGATTTCGATTACTTTTTGCAAGTCAAAAAGCCGAGTGTTACATCCTTGCTCCAAAAGCTCTTCGAAAGCTGGAAACAATTGAAAGACGATAGTTCGGCCGAGATCTGGCTGGTGAGTAATTGGCCCGCCGCGACGGATTTCGGTGAATGCATACGTGAAAGTTATGAGCTTGATGAATCATTTCATTCCAAGGGCCCACATTCAAAATTGGGCAAGGCCAGGAAGCGATGGTGCGAAAGTCTAAATGGCGATGATCGAGAGGTAGCTGAGTTTTGTCGGGCCTTACGGCTCAGATTGGGCTTTGGAAATACGAGCGATCTCGCTGAGAGCGTAGACGATCGGATGTCGCGTTACGGGCTCAAAAGCGGAGACGGGCCGCGAAAAATCGTGCTAGGTTCCATTCGGGAAATCATCAAAACGGGTGGATCAAAGAAGAAAGTTACCCGTGAATCGCTTCGTAAATTCATTTCTGAAAACGACTTGTGGGCACAGGCGGTTGATAACCCTAAAGTCAGCCTGACAATTCACGGCTGGACGAAGGAACTGTTCGATCCAGTGCCTACGGTTGAGATCGACTGGACTGGTTATATTGATCGTCCGACTCGACGCGTTCCGAGCCAGGCGGAATGGGAATGCTCACTTCTTCCCGAGTTACAACAGGCTAAAAAGGTTTTTCAAAACGTCCCTGAGGGTCGCTATATCGATTTCCGCGGAAATCTGCCTTTGACAACGGTCTTGGCTGTCGGCGCTGAGTTTCCTGATGTAGGGGGCTTTTCGTTCCGGACGCAACAGCCGACGGGAACGGAAACCAATTTATGGCGATCGGACACTCCGCCTACTCAAGCAAGGTTTAGATATGAGGCACTAGTCGGGAGTGATCAAGGTGAAGACATTGCACTTTTTCTATCAATTTCTGGCGATGGCCGCGCCGATGCAGAGAATTTTCTCGATGAGAATCGCGGCACGACATCCGGTCTAATCTACGCAGAGCCCGACAGCGGTTCCGGGCAGACGGCTATTAGAACTGCGGGAGATGCCGTCGCGCTAGCCGACCATGCTAAGCAGTTGATTCGTGAATCACGAACAAAATATCGCGCAAAGCGTGTTCATCTAGTCCTGTTTGCTCCAGCCTCATTTGGTTTATTCCTTGGCCAAAAGCTGAATGCGGTTGGCAGGATCGTTACGTATGAAAGGACTGCCGACGGAGGCTACCAAGAATCTGTGACAATCGCTACCGGATAAGGTCGCATCGGCCAAGAAGGTTGACCACTGCCATTTCCTTATTGCGGTCCCGATTTGTTCGGTTTGGATGGCAGACATTTGCTTCTTTCCGTCTACAGGGTTTCTCTGCGGGTAGACTTTCGGACGCGAAGATCAGTCCAGAAGTTTAGGAGAAATCCGCTATCTCTGGTGCAATCGCAAGCATACAGACGTAGCCCGTCCAGCCATCGCAAATTCGACCTAATGCGTAACTCGCAGGCGCTTGGACACAACTTTAGATTTTCAGCTAATGCTTCTAAAATCTTTCTATAGGCTGGCGAGAATTTAACATTTCAAGCACCGAAATTTCCGCTGATCCGTTTCTTCTGAAAGGAGAAGCCAATTTCGTACCAATGCGATACTTCACCAAATCAAAATTCAAGTTGGCGACGGAGTGTCCAACCAAGCTTTTCTATACGGGCAAAGCTGAGTACGCCAATGCAAAGATCGAGGATTCTTTTCTGCAGAATCTGGCCGAAGGCGGATTTCAGGTTGGGGCTCTTGCTCGATGTTATTTTCCTGACGGAATTCTGATCGAAACGCCGAATGACGAGGCAGCCGCAACCGCGACAGAACAATATCTGAAAGCTGACAATGTCACATTGTTTGAGGCCGTTTTCAAATTCGAAAACTTCCTGGTGCGGTGCGATGTAATTGTCAAAGACGGCAATCAGCTCGATTTATTTGAGGTAAAGGCAAAATCCTGTGGCTTCACTGAAGAGAGTGGCATGCTTACCCAAAAGGGAACTATCAGTAGCGATTGGAGGAAGTATATCGAGGATGTCGCGTTTCAAAAACACATTATCTCACTGGCCCGAACGGATTTTTCGGTCAGAGCACATCTGATGCTTGTCGACAAAACGTCGGTAGCACCGACTGACGGGCTGAATCAGAAATTTCGCCTTGTGCGGGAAGAAGGAAAGCGCCGCGTCCAAATCGCCGACACTCTTACCAAAGCTGATCTGACGCCCCAAATCCTTCGGGCAATAAACGTTGACGAAACTTGCGAGAAGTATTTTGCAGAACTGATTAACGATTATAGGTTTGATGACTACTGCGCAATGCTGGCGGATAGTTATAGCCGCGACGAAAAAATTATTAGTGAGCCGCGGAGCGTATGCAAAGATTGTGAGTTTCGGCTTGCTAACGACGAAACTGGCGGAAAACTTCGAAGCGGTTTTCGTGAGTGCTGGAGCCACACGCTCGGTTGGACGGATGCGGATTTTGAAGAGTCGACAGTTCTTGACGTTTGGGATTTGCGGTCCAAAGACAAATTTATGTCAGATCGCAGAATAAAATTTTCTGACCTAACAGAGGATGACATAAAACCAAAACCAGACGGTAAGCCGGGCATCGCGCGGACCGAGCGGCAATGGATGCAGATCGATCTCGGTCAGCGACGCGTCGTAGAGCCATTCTATGACCGCCAGAATCTGGAGCGTGAGATAAAGTCTTGGACGTTTCCACTGCACTTTATAGATTTTGAAACCTCAATGCCCGCGATTCCTTTTAAGGAAGGGCGCCGACCGTATGAAGGCGTTCTTTTCCAGTTCTCCCATCACATTGTCGGTGAAGATGGAGTTGTTAAACACGCTGCCGAATTCATCTCGATCGAGCCAGGAACATTTCCAAATTACGATTGTGTCCGCGAACTGATGCGACAACTTGCAAATGACGATGGGACGGTTTTCCGCTACGCGGCCCATGAAAATTCATATCTCTGCGCGATTCGTGAACAGCTGCTTCGGGATCCTATAGACATTCCGGATCGCGCGGAACTCGTAGCATTTATCGAATCGATTGCTAACCCAAGAAAAGACAAGGATGAAGCCTGGACGACTTCTCGTCCGATGGTTGATCTTCTTGAACTCGTAAAGCGATATCATTACGATCCGGCAACGAACGGCTCGAATTCCTTGAAGTATGTGCTCCCAGCTACGCTAAATAGTTCCGAGTTTCTAAAGGCGAAGTACTCCCAACCCGTTTATGGAGCAGAGGGTGGAATTCCGAGCAGAAATTTCACCAATCAGGCTTGGGTCGTCGAAAAAGATGGCTGCGTCATTGATCCTTACAAGCTTTTGCCAATGATGTTCGCCGATGAATCGGAAAATGATTACGCTGCGATAATGGAGATGGACAAGATAAAAGATGGCGGGGCCGCGATGACGGCATACTGCAAGCTCCAATTTGAAGATTTGCCTGCGGAAGCTCGCAACCAGATGAAAGCCGCTCTATTAAAATACTGTGAACTTGATACGCTCGCAATGGTAATGATTTACGAGGCCTGGATGGCGGAGATATCGCTGAAACCGACTAAGTCGGGTTGAGGAATTTTAATGTTGTTAACAGTTCTCTACAAACTTGCATGAATCGATAAATTTGATGGCTTCATTAAAGTCATAGTATTTTCGCTTTAGCAGTTCTACTTGAAATTTTCTCGGCAGTAGTGATCCCCACTTTGAGAAACTTAGTATTTGAGGACGTTTGTCAATTAGATCAGAAAGGTGTTCATCTATGTCCTGCAAGGCTGATTGCAAAGCAGGCCATTTCGCCCGCAGATGGGTCGCAGATGTTTCAATCTCAAACGAGCTCGATGGAGTATTGAGCTTACATTCGAATCCCGCCAAATCCAGTAAAAGATAAATCGTATTATTTATCTTGGTGCCCGCGAACGTGAATAGTTCGACAGAGCCATCCTTTATCCGCATCGGTCTTTCAGTTTGAAAGTCTTGGATGTTAAACGGTGTAAATTCTTTTCGTAACTTTCCTAATTCCATGACGCTTGCTTTGTTAAGAACATTAAAGACTTCCTTCGAGTAAAGTAGTTCCAACATTTTTTGTCTGACGCTACCATGAACACTAGCAGCAGTACCTGAAAATGATGGCTTTTTCCCGTCTAACGCTTTGATAACATGGATCCTTTTGGCATCGAAATCTACATGGATGATTTTCCATATTCGGGCGGCTAACAGTAGATTCTCGCCTTCAACTATTTGCGGGGAAAATGGGATATCTCCTATGGGACTTCCAGAGCTAAGAACTTTGAAAGTATCCTCAGTTGTAAAAACGCTGTAAAAATTACGACTGTTAACAACCTTTTCCCCTTCAATGCCTATGATTATTTCCTTGCGTAATTTCTCGAAGAGATCACATTCAGTTAGGTGATCAATAATTTCTTCAATATCCGAAATAGAAAGGTCTTCGAATGCGCAATTTTGCTTTAACTGATTAACAAGTAATTCTATTTCGATACCTGAAGATCCCTTTGTGATAGAAAGCGCCTGGTGAACGAGAATGTCCAATGGACGCGAATTGGTTTCCGGAGGTTCAATGAATCCATCCTGGTACAACGCCCAACAAGCCAAAGATTGTAAAAAACTCCATGGTTTTGTTGCGTATAAGATCAATCTGCTCTTTTCACTATTGCGTCTTCCACTCCTTCCAAGCCTTTGAATCAAAGAAGAAATACTATTTGTAGCGTCGATTTGGACGACTTCATCTACCGTACCGATATCAATGCCCAGTTCAAGAGTAGATGTACACGCAATCGCGAAATTCTGTCCTCGATTATTCTTCGCGAAAAATTCGACATACTCGCGAACGTCCTTATCGACGGAGGAGTGATGAGAAAAGTAGTTTGAATGGCCTTGAACACGGTCGGAAATCTTTTTCAGTTTTACCGAGACCTCTTCAACTCGACCACGGCTGTTTGGGAAAATTAATGCTTTATTATTTTCCGTTTCAAGATAAAGATCTTTCACTAGATCCAGAGGAAGTTCACTATCCGACCCTTCAAAATATCGGAATTGAGCTTCGACCTCCTTCGCACTCCGATCCAGCAATACTTTCGTTCCCGTCTCGTTACCGGTGAATCTCTTTGCCTCAACATAATCACCAATAGTCGCGGACAAGCCAATTATCCGAAAGGGGGGCGAGGGGGGATTCCGAAGCCGTGAAATTATCGATTTTAATTGCGTACCTCTATCAGTTCCGATAAATGAATGTATCTCGTCGATAACAACAAATTTTAGATTTCCAAAGAGGTGCTTCACGTTGAATGGCTTATTAACGAGCATGGCCTCCAGAGATTCCGGGGTGATTAGTACGATTCCTTGAGGTCGCTTGATCAATCTTGTCTTGGCCGACTGGTTTGCTTCACCATGCCACTTTGTAACTGGTACATCGAGGTATTTGCACAATTCTTCAACCCGAACAAACTGATCGTTTATTAGCGCCTTTAATGGCGAAATATAAAGGACCTGGACTCCAGCATGATCAAAATCCGTTTGGGAAAGAATTGGGAGAAAGGCTGCTTCAGTTTTGCCCGACGCCGTTCTCGATGCCAGTATATAATTGTCGTTCGTTGATAGGATTTTGGATATTGCGGCGTGCTGAATAGGACGAAGTTCCTCCCACCGCTGATCGCGAATGTATCTGCGGATCGGTTCTGAGAGCAATTCAAATGACATTAAAGTTCTTCAATGCGATCTAGAGGATTCTCATCCGGCCTTTCGTCCGAAATTTCGATATCACGAAACAGTTTCTTCTTGTCAACATTGGGATTTTGCCTGAGGATGCTCAATATGTTTAAGAAATCCCGAATAACCTCGCGCGGAGTAAGGAACTCGGTGGCGCCTGGTTTATTGAAGATTTCTTCCATGAAATAGCGAATGTCTTCATCACTGACGTCAATTGTTATTTGGTAGTTGAAATCGAATATTGCTTTTAGATTTTTGAGGAGGACAAAAATCTCATTGTGGTCCAATGGGAACAAGCGTATTACAGGCTGCGCAAAATCTCTTACCTCGGCGGTTTCAAATTTATTGGTTTCCAGTCTCGTTCTTAATGCATCGTAGCTAAATAGTCCTCGACGC
This sequence comes from Acidobacteriota bacterium, assembly GCA_019639195.1. GTDB lineage: Bacteria > Acidobacteriota > Blastocatellia > Pyrinomonadales > Pyrinomonadaceae > OLB17. The sequence goes on from JAHBSI010000002.1 coordinate 95,327, forward strand.
GGGTTTTCGAGCGTCTCCCTTGTTCCAGCAAAGTTGAAGAACAAATTGTTTACTTTTCCCTGAAAACAATCGTTGTAGATAGACAAAATCTTTTCATAATTTTTCTCCCTCATCGCTGCTGTGGAAATCTTATAGAGGTTAATAACCTCATCGAGGTTGATCATAAATCCGCTATAGCCCATATTCACAAAAAGTTTGCAGAAATTTTTGAGCATGTCATAAAAATTAGTGTCATTTATGACTTCCCGAACACCTAGATCTTGTCGAGCTTCGGTTTTTGTGTGGTATTCGCCTTTCAACCATTTCAGAGAATTTCGCCTTAGGCTATCGTCACCATTTATAAATCCCTCATAATATTTCATTACCACCATTCCAAAATCGAACCCGCCGACATCGGTCAGTTCGTTTATGGTTTTCATGATATTTGTTTGAATTAGACCGATATATCCTTCCTCTCGTATGTCCGCTAACGAAATACTGTTTTCTTCGGCTGTTTTAACTACGACTTGCTCAATCCATTTCTCCATTAAGGTCGGCAACGCACCACCCTCGGGTTTCGTCTGAATCGATATGTTATTCATTATCGCCGAGTAAAGGGCCAGAGCCCGACCGTCATTGGAATAGAGACGATTCTCCGGCGTAAAGTCAGCACTCGACACAACAAATTTCTGCTTCATCGCAATTACGTTTAAAACGTGAAGCATGAATGATTTTCCCGAACCGTAGTCGCCAATCCAAAACTTGACCAAACTCTGGCCATCCCGAGCCTCTTCCAACGCTTTCACAGCCGCCGCAATCTCCTCGGAGCGCCCTACGGTAATATGCTGAACACCTGTCTTGGGAACAACGCCACCAATTAACGAATTGATGATAGAAGTCGCTTCTTTCGGTTTAATATTTTCGATCATACGTTGATAATCCGTTTGAAATATTCAGGGTTTACAATATAGTTTTCGTCTTCTTCCTCGATGAGAACATCATCAAGAATTTCATAACAAGCATCGTTGACGCTTTCGATCAACTGATTCTTAAATAGGCCGTGGAGCCTCGCAAAACTTTCCGCATCATGTTGCTGAAGGCTAAAGCTGCCTTTTGCAAAGAGAAGCAACAGTTCTATTTGATTTGAATTCAACACCACATCGCTGACCAGTTCAGCAACCGGAGTTGTTGAGCGTTTTTGAGCGATCTCTATCCGCACCTCTTCACTGCTTATTTCCTCCGAGATGATTGAGTTCTGACCGTCGTCAAATTCATCCTGCAAATACTCATTCAGCAGTCCAACCGTACTACTGTGTTTACTATGGGCGTCTTGTATTGCGCCGTCATCTAGCTTTATTTCCTTTCGTTTTGTGAGATAAATCTGCGGTATTTCAGAGAGAGCCTTTTCCAAGTCCCGGTTATTGATGAAGTCGCTTACAATTCGCTCGAATTGGTGCAATTGCTCGTTTGTCCTAAAAAGATTTTTTTGAATTGTTTTAGTAAGTCTTTTGTTGTCAACTTTTATTGAAAGGAGGTCGTGATAAAGATAATGAAGGTACAAGGACAGTGCGGATACTTTGTCAATTTTTGAAATATACTTTGAGCCCTCAAAGAATATATTCTCGACTGACGGATTTCGTTGGTTTAGTCTTCCAAGTTCAATTAGATCAGCAACAAATCGTTCTGTGTGTATTGGCTGGTCGGCAGTCAATTCACTAAATCTAGCTTTCCAGCGCGTCGTATTTTGTCTGTTGAGTTCGATCTCCGTACTTTCATCCGGCGGACTGATCGTGTTTACTCCAGCTTGAATTATCCCCTTAATCTTCGATACGACTGATTCATCGATTTCTGCTTTTGCTTGCGGAGAATCATAAACATTGGTATTGAGCTTCCGTTTATGCCCGTAGTTCTCCCGAACCGCATTTTCACAGTGCTTAAAAATGATCGAGTAAATATTTTCGGTAACTGACTGAACTGCCCACTGATAGTTGTAACTGTTGAAGCGATACCGGAAATGTTTCCTCGCGACCAAATCCGCGATCCTTTCAGACTCTTTGTCCAATGTTGTGTGATTTGCTAGGTACTCAAGTTTCAGTTTCTCGATTGTCGCGAGATACAGTTTGATTACCTCAACACAACAGTACTCGATCTCGACAAAATTACTTCGAGGATAAGGAAGCTTATTTAGTAGCTCAACCTGCTCAAAGTCCAACCCGAGCTTTCTCTTATATTTGCTCCCGAATCGCCAGTACTCTTCCTCCTGTTGCCGTTCACTCAAGCGCCTAAGACCTTCTGAATCACCGGCGGATGTCATTGTTTCGCGCAACATTTCTCGACTATATGTCCTCGTCGCCGGACAAATTGTCGCAAGTCTTGAAAAGGCATCTTCCAGTCTCAGAATGTTCCGATGCGTCTTGTATTGATTTTGAAGATCGAAGAGCAGAATGAAGGCGTAATTGGAATTCCCCTCAATATCAATTAAAACGTTGTTCAAAAATGCATTCTTAAAGTATTGGTAAAATGCCTTTTGATTCTTGGAAGCGTAGTCGAGTTCTGAAACACCATAGACATATTCGTGTTCCCAATATGGAACTCCTGAGGAACATTTATTTAAGATAACTCTCTCTTCCGATTGAGGAATTGAGTAGGAGAGGTTGGTAACATCAATGACCGGGTCGATTGTGGGATTCACTCGTCCTGTTTCAGGGAGTTCGAGAAGATCGTTTTCACGTATGGAAGGAAATGTGGATTTGTTAAGTGAGGTGCCACATTGTCCACAAAAATTAGCATTCCATTTATTAGCAGAGTTACACCTGGCGCAGACGAGCCTGCTAATCAGGCTTTTCCCGCAGTAAGGACAAAAGGCTGTCTCATTTGAGTAGTACCTATTACAGTTGTCACAGCTTTTCGCGTCCTTCATAGTAAGATTACTTGCCGGCAAAACGGCTTGCCACCTCGCATGGAGAATCAAAAGTATCGTATCTCCAACTTTGTTTCGGCTTCTTATTCTCAATGCCTGATGAGATAGGAAGGGCCAAAAACGAAGTAGAGTAGCCTTTTCCGCTGTTCTTCTAGTGGCAGGGTACCGAGAATAATAATATTATAAACCAAGGCCCTTGTCCTCTGCATTCTGGCAGCCAATTTGAGCGGACATATCTTCCTCGACTCAGGTGGAAAAAGTGGAATATGCTTGATGCACCTCAGGTACTCCAGGACCAAGACCAATGGATAGCAACAGTATTATCTACATCGTTAGCGGTAGCCTTCTCGGCATCTTATTGGGAATAATTGCCGGCTTTCTAATCGCTTCGCGTAAGACCAACGAGGCGGAAAATCGGGCAACCCGATTTGAAACGATGACTAATACTCTACAAGACCAAGTTGCTGCAAAGGATACAGAGATCAGCAGGCTCAATGAACTGGATACCCGCAAGCAGAACCAGCTTCTTGTAGCCGAGTCATCGAAGACGAAGGCTGAAACGGAATTAGCTGATGCCAAGGTGTCGATCCAACAGCTTGGCAAAGAGGTTGACCTGCACAAAGGCGACAATTTATCGCTCAGAGATTCGAATTCTACTTTAGGTGTCCAAAATGCGGAACTCAAGGCGAATTATGATGCCGCTTTGAATTCGATCGCCGAACAAAAGAAATTCCTGGCTGAGGCTAACGTCATACTTCAAGATGCTTTTGCATCGCTTTCTTCGTCAGCTCTGCGAACTAATAATTCTACATTCCTCGAATTAGCGGAAGAAAAACTCGGGGCAAAGATCTCAGAATCTAAACTCGACCTTGAGAACAGAAAGCAGGCCATCGATACGCTAATCAAACCTCTAGGAAACAGTCTTGCGGATTTTAATTCCAAGATTCAGGAAATCGAACTCAAACGTGAAGGTGCCTATTCGGGTTTGCGGGAGCTTATTACCGCAATGAGTAGCACAACCCAAAAACTGGCCGACGGAACGACAAGCTTGGTTTCTGCTTTGAAGACGTCACATGTTAGAGGTAAATATGGAGAGATAAGCCTGAGGCGGGTGATCGAGGTAGCAGGGCTGAATCCTTACTGTGATTTCACGGAGCAGCAATCCGTCGCTACCGAGGACGGAGTACTTCGACCGGATTGCACTGTGAATTTACCGGGAAGCCGACAATTAATTCTCGACTCAAAAGTTCCTTTGAATGCATACCTCGATTCTTTCACGGCTGAAGCGGAAGCTGACAAGATTGCTTTGTTGAAAAAACACGCAATCGATGTTCGTGATCATCTCAAAAAGCTAAGCAAAAAATCTTACTGGGAACAATTCGCCGACGCTCCAGACTTTGTAATCATGTATCTCCACGTCGAGTCCTCTTTTGGTGCGGCATTAATGACGGACGCTGATTTGATAGAAGATGGATTTAAGATGAACATTGTTCTCGCAACGCCTTCGACGCTGATTGGAATGCTCCGAACAGTTGGATTTATGTGGCAGCAGGAACGAATGGCCCGAGACGTTTATGAGATGCGCGATGCTGGTGTCGAACTTTATAATCGGACAAACGTTCTTCTGAGGCACTTTATTAACCTCGGTAAAGGCCTCGGAAAGGCTGTTGGTAGTTATAACGAGGCTGTTGGGTCGCTCGAAAACCGTTTCATTCCGGCGGCGACCAAGATGAAAGAAATTGGCGGATCATTAATGCCAAAAGAAATGCCGGCAATGCAGTCGATCGATACGACGGTTCGCCAGATTGATAAGCGACTGTCCGAAGATTCATACGACGAAACGACCTTAGACTTTGCCAATCAAGATTAGGAAAGAATCTTATCTCGGAAATTTTCCGCTAAGCCTCTGTAGACTTTAATGATCAGTAGTACTCAACCGCAGTCGTCGTTTTCAACAGCGGGTGGCAGGATCGGCACACCTTTGCCGAATCAGATTGATTCAATGGCTCTCAGTTGTCACCAGAACGCTTGATCTTAAGGCATTTGTTGATGATCTAGAGAACTTGTAGTTTTTCTCTAGGTTGGGGGCAAAAGGGCGTCTCTGGCTGCTGCAGGATATTTCTTTGAAAGGAGTTGATTGTCTCTATCGAGCAAAGCTTTTGCTTGAAGGGCGGCTGCTTCGTCAAATTCGGTGTATTCGAAACTGGTCTGCATCTTCTTATGTCCGGCTCCGCGTTGGGCGAGTTTGTCGGAATAGCCCAGTCGGCCTAGCCGAGTTACCCAGTCACGGCGAAGATCGCGTAGGCGAAGAGTCGGAAGACCGGCAGCGCTCCGGACTATATTCCAAGATTTCTTGAAAGTAGTATGCGGGAAGACTAGGTTATCAAGATGTGCTGAATTTCCAGGAGTGACATTCTTTGATTGCTTTAGAAAATCCCAAAGTTCAAGGAATGCTATCTTCATACGCTCAGTTACTACCGCTAATCTTTCTTCTCTGACCTTTCCCTTATAAGAAACCAACCGAGAGATGTCGCGGATTTCCCCCTGCTCATCGAGAAGATCACGCCAACGAAGCGGCTCATATTTTGCTTTGTCCGCACTGTAATCATTGACCGGGTAAAGTTCGTTTGGTCTTGCACCCGAATCGCGAAGAGCGAGAATGAGAGCATACAACCTTGGGGCGGTCGTCTTTATCAACTTGCGAGCCTCATGAAGAATTTTCTTCTCCTGAGAATCAGTTATCGTTACTGTTCGACGTTTTTCCAGTGATTTCTGAATAAAATCATCGAAATCAGGGATCTCACGTACCCACTTCTTTTTCTTGGCCTTTCGGAACATCGCACGAATCGTTTCGAAGTCCCTATTGACCGTGGTGACCGTTACTGATTTGAGCCTATTACGTCTGTATCGGCGGAATACTGTTTCATCCATTTCATTGATCAAATTGTCGCCGATAGCCTCCACAATTCGATCGATTTTCGATCTCTCGGCTTCCCAGGTACGCATCCCCTCAACTTTCTGACCGTCAACATACAAAGGGGCAATAACGAATTCATTTTTATACCACTCTGCGAGCGTCCTGAATTTCATGGTGCGGCCATCGAGGAATGCCTGTCCACGCTTCTCGTACTCTTCTCTTATTTCATCGGCTAGCTGCTCGGCGTGCTTTACGTTGAGAGCTTTTCTGTAGATAGTTTTGATTGTGCCGTCTTGCTGAGGTACTCTGATTCTTGCAAAGAGTTTGCCGTTATTGTCCGTCCATGCAAACGAGCCATAGCGGCGTCTTTTCTTTGAAGATTTTGAGTTATTTTCGGCCATTGTCGTCTACTATCCATTTTACTATCCATTTGGAAGCAGGTTTGATAATTATTGTAGATCGGTAAAATCACGAAAGTAAAGTAAATACGGGCTAGATGTGATAAGTAGGCCGATTCAAAAACCATTGGCTATCGGCTTTTAACCATTGGGTCCCAGGTTCGAGTCCTGGTCGGATCACCATTTTTATCAATAGCATGGGCATCCAAATTGGATGCCTTTTCTTTTTTACACCAGTGATCTTATTGCGGGGCTGACGTCGCGCCGACGATATAGCTGTCGCGGGCACGGACGACGAGATTCGGACGATCAACGCGGACCTTAATGCGTTTCTGCTGGCCCGGCTTGCCGTGTTCGGAGGGAACATAGCCGACGTTGTATTGGCGGCGAAGCTCTATCGCGATACCTCGAAAGGCGGCGGTGAGGCCGCCGGGCACAGCTTCCGGACGAAAGACCCGTCCGCCTGTATAGTCGGCGAGTTCCTGCAGATATTTGCGGCCGACGGCGTACTCTTCGGGAGACGTCCCGACCGAGCTGTAAATGCCGATCGTGTTTCGCATGCGTGCCTGATTCTGCGAGTACGTGTTGTAGTAGATCGGGAAGATGAGCGTGTCGGACTCCTCTGCAAGATCGACCGTCGAATCATAGGTCGCCTTTCGAGACGTTGTATCCACACCGTCGGTAAAGAGGACGATGGCCTTACGGCCCGGGATCTTCTCTAGGCGTTTCCTGATCGAGAAATTAACGGCCTGGTAAAGGGAAGTGCCGCTGCCGAAGTCGGCCTTCGAAATGGCTTTGTAGAGGCGTTCGCGGTCATTTGTCGCTTCGGTGAGGACGTGAACGTTTCCATCGAACTCGATCACTATCACCTTATCCTCAGGCTTTAGCTCATCGATAAACGCACGCGATGCGGCCTGTATCTCCTCGATCTGATATTCAGCCGAGGGCGAAGTGTCGAGCAGAAGTACGACCGTGAAAGGTTTGTCGGCGAGTCCAAAGTATTCGATCTTCTGCTCCTTGCCGTCTTCGAAGATCGTGAAATCATCTTTCGTAAGGCCCGGAACGTAAATGCCGTTGCGGTCAAAGACAGATACAGGCACGGTAATTAGGTCAGTTTCGACCCGGAGCACATCTTCATCCGCAGTGGTCGGTTCGGCCGTTTTTTGCTGCGGATCCGTCGGCGCTGAGACGGCGGAAATGATCCGCCTATTTCGAACGGGGAGCGAACGTGATTCGGAATAGCTTGCCGGATCAGGAACAGGCGTCGGAGTCGGCGTGGGTGTTACCTTTCGCCCGGATTGTGCGCTTGCGGCAGCTGCAAGTACGAACAGAATGAGAAGTAGAGAATAAAACGGCTTCTTCAGATCCAACAGCCTCCTGAAAAGTGTTCTGCCAAATAGTGTAGCGGTCAATTGACCACCTTGTGAAGCTCGGATCGGCTACCTTGCACGCTGCTTCGGGTCGAGCCATTCGCGAAGGCCGTCACCGATGAAGTTAAATGCGAGCACGGTCAACGCAATGGCGATGCCCGGAAAGAACATCACGTGCGGCGCTGATGTGAGAATGTCGAAACCTCTCGATTCCTCGATCATCGTGCCCCAGCTTGGTGCCGGAGGCGGAATTCCAAGGCCTAAGAATGACAGTGACGCTTCGGCGAGAACGGCTCCGGCCATACCGAGCGAGGCTTGAACGATCAGCGGCTGTATCGCGTTCGGAAGAATGTGCGTGAAGATGATCCGCGTGCTTGATGCACCAAGAGCCTTTGCCGCCTGCACGTAATCGTACTCGCGAACTTTCAAGACCTGTCCACGCATCACACGCGCATAGCCGACCCAGCCGATCACGCAAAGGGCGAGGATCAGTTTGCCGAGGCCTGCGCCGAGGAATGCAACAAGGGCGATCGCGAGAAGCAGACCGGGGAACGCAAGGAAGACGTTGAACACGTAACCCGACAAGAACTTATCGATAATGCCGCCGAAGTATCCAGCAAAAGCTCCGATCAGGACCCCGATCACGGACGAGACCGCAACGACCGAGATCCCGACCTCAAGCGAGATCCTGGCACCGTAAATCACTCTTGAGAATACATCGCGGCCGAGTGCGTCGGTTCCGAACCAATGGGCCGAGCTCGGGCTTGCGTATCGGTTGAGCAGATCCGGTACGGTCACATCGTAAGGTGCGATCCAGCCCGCAAAGATCGCGACGAGCACGAACGTTACCGCGATGAACGCACCGATGTAAAAGAGACGATTCATCGTTTATGAGAGCCGAATGCGCGGATCAAGCCTCCTATACACAAAATCGGTCAGCGAATTCGCGAGAATGAACGTGATGCTGATGACAAGGACGCATCCCTGGACCAGACGGTAATCGCGTTTGTTTATGCCGTCTTCGAGAAGGAGTAGCCCAAGGCCCTGCCAATTGAAGATCTTTTCGGTAATGATCGAACCGGCGAGCAGGACGCCGAGCTGCAACCCGAGGATCGTTACAACGGGGATAAGGCCGTTCTTTAGGACATGTTTGTAAACAACGACGCGTTCGCTCAGGCCCTTTGCACGCGCAGTTCGAACGTAATCTTCGCCAAGCTCCTCGATCACGCTCGACCGCACCATTCGCGTAAGGATCGCGGACAGGGCTCCACCGAGAGTAATCGCGGGGAGCACGATGTCTTCGGCGTAGGCACTTCCGGTAGGTGCAAACCAGCCGAGCTTGACTGAGAACACATAGACGAGAAATGGCCCGAGAACGAATGTCGGAAGGGAAATGCCCAGTAAGGCGATGAATGAAGCAACGTTGTCCGTGAACTTGTTCTTATTCGTTCCTGCGACCACGCCAAGCGGTATCGCGATGGATATCGAGACGAGCATCGCGGCGGCGGCAAGAAGTATCGTTTTTGGGTAGCGTTCGGCGATCATCTCGGTGACCGGTTGCCCCGTGCGAAACGAAACGCCGAGGTCGCCGTGCATCAGTCCGCGCCAATAGTCGAGATAGCGGTTCTCGGTGCCGTTCCAGACAAAGCCGTTGTCGTCGGAGTAGGAAAAGAAAAATGCGGGGCGATCGAGCCCGTGGGTCTTTCTGAAATTGTCGATCTGCTCTTTTGTCGCCGTCTCGCCGAGTATGGTCGTCGCCGGATCGCCCGGTACAAGCTCCATCAAAAGCGTCACCAGCGACACTACGGTCCAAATGACCAGCAGCATCAACGCAAGTTGGCGGGCAAAGCTTAAGAGGCGTTTTTTCATTCCTTAGGTCGGGCCTGGCGCGTCGGAAAGGACGGAATGGATTTTATAACGTGAGCCGACTCAACTCAAAACATTCACGGCCTTTCGCCGATATGGATCGCCGCGATGCCGCCGGTAAGGTTGCGATACCGTACATTCACAAAGCCTGTTCTTTCCATCAAGGCTGCCAGTTCCTTTTGCGGCGGAAAACCACGAACGGAATCGGGCAGATACTCATATGCTCCACGCGAACCGCTCACAAGGCCGCCGATACGCGGCAGAATTCGCGTGAAATAGAGATCAAAAGCCTGACGAATACCGGGAATAACGGGCTGTGAGAACTCGAGCACGACAAGCTTGCCTTTTGGCCTCAGGATCCGAAATAGCTCAGCAAGGCCGTTCTCGACATTCGGCAGATTTCGCAGGCCGAAGGCGATAGTGGCTGCTTCAAAACCTCCATCGCAAAAGGGCAGTTCCATCGCGTCGGCCTCAATAAGCGGGATCGTCTTCTTTGCCGTTGAGACCTTGTGCTGTGCGATCTTAAGCATTGGCCGGCAAAAGTCTGTGCCCGCGATCGAAGCCTTTGCCCCCGAAGCAAGTTCGAGCGAGAGATCGCCGGTTCCGCATGCGATATCAAGCACGCTTGCCGAAGCGTCGTCTAGGATCGGGCGAAGTTCATTCGCCACCTTTCGCCGCCAGCCTTTGTCAATATTCAGCGAGAGGAGATGGTTGAGAAGATCGTAACGCGACGCGATACCGCCGAACATTTCTCGGACGGCACGCGAATGCTCGGCCTCGCGGAGTGATCGGCTCGTTTCGGCAGCGTTCATTTTGCGGGCGGAATAACGACAACTACGGCCGCAGGTTCGCCTTGAAGCTTCTTGGCGAAGGCTTGCACATCGCCGAGCGTTACGCCCGAAAGGGCGTCAAGACGAAGTTTAGGCTCGGGTGTTTTGTAGGTGTCGATGTCAAGCCACAGGTCCATCACATCAAGGTTTTTCCACCGGTCAACAACCGCAGAAAGAGCCTTTGCGAATTCAGCCTCTGAAACAGGTTCGGCGATTGCGTTTGCGACGAGCTCGGGTGAGTTGATCTTGCCGTTCTCTTTTCCGATGTCATTCGGATCGGCGGTCAGGCCGACGACGAATTCGCCAGGCAGAATATGCGGCTCTGAGCGGACAAACACACCTTTTGCAACGGCCTCTGGAATGCGGTTGCGAAGCTTTGACTGCAGGATCTGTGCATAGACCGCGGCCGCGGGTGCCGTCTTGTCTGCGACAGCAACGCCGCGAAAAGCGGTTCGTGCTTCCGCACTTGTTCCGCCTTTCCATTCGACCGTCGTAACTTCACTTGCAGGCGGGTCGGGCTGCCGGAATGTTGATGGAACTCGCTTGTCAGATCGCTGCCACGAGCCGAAGAAACGGCGGATCGCTCGACTGGTCAGGGACCTATCCAAGTTGCCCGCAACGGCGATCGAAGCGTTGTCCGCCCTCAGAAATCTTTCTCTTGCGTCGATAAGATCTGCAAAGTCGATCTCTTTCAGGCTTTCTTCCGAGCCGTCAACCGGGCGTCCATAAGGGAAGGTTCCAAAGAGTTTTTGTCGGACGATAAGGTCGGCGGCTCGTGCCTCGTCGTTTTCTTGAGTTTTCAGCTCGGCGAGCAAGCTTGCTTTGAGTTTTGCGGTAGTCTCCTTATCGATCTGTATCGAGCTGACCGCTGCACCCAGCGTTTCGAGCATCCGGACCATATTTTCCGGGGTCGATGATGCAGAGATCTCTATGTAGTCGTAATTTGTCGAGATACTTATGTCGCCGCCAAGATCTTCCCTGAAAAAGTCCCGCGTGCCCTCATTCGGAAAGATGTTCTCCGAAAGCAGCCGCATTACGCCTTCGTGCTTTTGCGGGTCAAATGACGCTCCTGCATGTATCCGGAGACGCACTTCAACCCTAGGCGAGGCAACCCGGTTCCAAATATAGACCTTCAAACCGTTAAGCAGCGTGTCGGTCTTCGGCTGATCGGCAAGCGTCTGAGCGCCAATGCCGATTGAGAGCAGCAAAAGTGCGAAGATCGGCGTGAGAAACGCCGGTCGGCAAATAAATTTAGCGGTTATGGATATTAGGTTGCGAGTCATTAAGCCATTAGTTGCAAGAAATGCTGTCCGATGTTGCCAAGCAGCCGCGTCGATACGTTCTGCCACCACATTTTTTAGTAACTTCTGATGAAATTTTGACAGGGAGCAGGCATCGCGTCAAACGAATAAGTCATCTATGAAGTCAGTGGGCTTAAACGCCTGAACTCTAAACTGTTTCTGCGAAGAAAAAATGCGCTTAAGAATTTGCGGAAAAAGGGTTATAATCAAGGGTTGATGTTGACCGCCTTCGGCGTCTACACGGTAAGGCCGACGGCATATGAGAAAAGAGATGGGAAAGATCGTCAAATATTGCAGCGCTTGTGATGCAGATTGGGCCGAGAAATTTGGCTTTTGTCCGACTTGCGGCTCAACACTACAAGCATTTGAACTGAAACCGATCGAGAAGAGTGCCGATCCGGTTCCGACAGAGGTCAGAGCTCGGGTTACGGGACCGCTCGAAATGCCTGAGCCCGAACCTCCTCCGTTCATTGCGGAACCGGCCTTCGAGGCCGCTCCCGAGGTCGCAGCTGTCGAGGCTGAGCCGGAGCCGATCGTCGAATCTTTGCCTGCGGTTAAGCCGGAGCCTCAAGTTCCCGCGGCGCCCGTTTTTGTTTCGAAAGCGATGGATGCCGATCCCAAGCCGCCTGTGACTGAAGGTTATGTCGATGACGGATTGTTTCACGTTACCGTCATCGAGGAAAAGGACGTTGCAAAGCGGAATTGGCTCTTGCTTGGTGCGACATTTCTCGTAACTGCAACGCTTTTGACCGGCATCGTAGCGAATCTGTTCAGCCAAAGCCTTGACATCGATGCGATCAACGATGAGATCTCGCGCGCAAGCCTGATCGACCTCGATCCAATGACGGTCGAGGAAGAGCAGCAGAAGAAAGAAAAGGATGATGCCGGCGGCGGCGGCGGCGGCGGACGTGAGGAAAAGACGCCTGCCTCCCGAGGTGACCTTGCAGACCAGACGCAGAACCCGATAAGGCCGCCTGACGCGAAGGTTCCAAGGCTCGATGATCCGGCGTTGGTGCTTCCCCCGCCTTCAACTAAGGGCAACAAAAAGTTTGATAAGCAATACGGCGTTTGGGGCGATCCGAACAGCCAGTACACGACGCTATCGAATGGTGACGGTTCCGGCGGCGGTATCGGAAGCGGACGCGGCACCGGCCAGGGAAGCGGCAACGGCACGGGTGCCGGAAACGGAAATGGGTCAGGCTTTGGTAACGGCGACGGCGACGGCAATGGGAATGGTAGGGGCGACGGCGACGAAGGGCTTGGTGCACCGCCTGCCTCGGGCCCCAGCTCGGGGGTAAAGGTTACGTTCAAACCAAAACCGAATTACACCGACGCAGCCCGCCAGAATCAGGTTCAGGGCAAAGTGATGCTCCGCGTCACGTTCCTTGCCTCGGGCGGGATCGGCAGCATCTCGACGGTAAAGGGATTGCCCTACGGCTTGACCGAACAGGCTATCGCGGCGGCACGCTCCATCCGATTTACGCCTGCGATGGTCAACGGGATCCGTAAGGATGTGACCAAGAACATCGAATATACGTTCGCGATCTATTGATCCGGATCGAGATCCCATAAAAGCAGAGAGGCTGCCAAATTGGGCAGCCTCTTTTTTGTTTACTAGATAAACACGACGGTTTGCGAGGATGGGATATCGAAGCGCTTTCGGCATCGGACGTTGCGGCAAACAAGCATGTCATCGACACGCACCATATAGTCTCTCGACTTCGCGAACTGAGCCTTCTGCTGCTCGTTAAGGCCGCGCGGCAGATCCTTTTTCTTAGTCCGCTTTATCCAACGGACATCGTAATCCTGCCGCTCGCGGCAATATGGACAAGAAAAGCTCGCACTCTTGGTTTCCTGACGCTCGTTGAAAATGTCTCGCTCGTTCATCAGCAATATTCTACCACGCGAGCGCAATGGCGGCGTGTGCCTATTCGGCGATCTCTCTCAGATATTGAAAGCTGAATATTCCCGAATCGTGCTGATCAGAAAATACGAAGTTGAGCGCGTATCTGCCGACAACTGCGGTAGAGTTTATCTTTATGTCCTCGGGGACGGAACTATCGACGAGCATCTTCGCGCCGGTCCATTCGTTTATACACATTGCACAAGGACAACGACGGCGGAGCGTCAACGCATTATAGCGGGTCTCGCTGTCATCCGACCACTTAATTGTGAATTCCGTGTCGGATTCTTCGATTATCTGTAAAGGTTCGATCATTTCTCTTTAGCTTGCGGTCATATTCTTGGGAAACACCTGACGATAAGCGACAAGATTTGTCGCCAAAACTATCGGGATCACGAGATATAGGCCTACGCAAAATGCGAGGTAGCCAAGCACGGTTAGGCCGATATTCACGGTGATCAGGCCTGCGACACCGCTAAGGTTCTTGAGTGTTGCACGGGCACTCAGTTTTATTGCGTCCAAGGACGAAAGGCCTTTATCCACGATCAGCGGGAACACGAACATCAAAAGCGAATGTATCGCGACCATCAATAATGCGATGATCGCGTCCACCACCAGTGCTCCCAGGAAGACCGGAAGGATCTCATCCGGACTTATCCGGCCGCCGGAAACTGCAAGAGCGATCAACGGCAGATAGATCGTCAGTAGCATTACGACGACGTAAATGAGTACCGGCACGAAAATGAATACGACGGCGAGAATACTTTTGCCAAAATACTCAAACCCAGCCCACAGATCGTCGAATTGTGCCCGGCCGCCATCAAAAACCCGAAGGAATGCCCTCATGATCCCGCAGAGCATTGCGCCGAGCAGGATGTAGACACTGAATCCACCGATAAACATCCCGACGACAGTTATCGCAAAGAGCAGCCAATAATCCTGCTTTATTAGTTCAAATCCCTCTTTGACACAATCAATCGGGCGGATCTGCCCGGTCGTAAACTCCGGCTGCATAAGAATCGCTCCCTAACAGGTCAATGTCTATAGATCCGTTCGAGGTAGTCGCCGACCATTCGATCTGTGGAAAAATGAGGCGTCAGGGTGCCGATCGCCTCCCGCATCATACTGATCCAGCGTTTGCGGAGGCCGTCTTCGAATTCGTAATACGCCGGGATGACCTGCGTCTCCAGAGTGCTGTACAGGAATTCTGCGTCCTGCCTGTCGATCTCTTCATCAGTGCCGGCGGCTTCCATTCCGCCGATCGCAAAGCCGTTCTTGCCGTTATAGCCCTCGATCCACCAGCCGTCGAGAATTGAAAAGTTAAGAGCTCCGTTCATCGCGGCCTTCATTCCGCTCGTGCCGCTTGCTTCCATCGGACGACGGGGGACGTTCATCCAAACATCCACGCCGCGGACAAGGTAGCGAGCGACCTCCTGATCATAATCTTCGATGAAGACGGCTCGCCGCTGCCAGTTCGAGTCGCTGTTGATCCTGAGCAGTTCCTGCAGGACCGATTTGCCGACCTTGTCCTGCGGATGAGCCTTTCCTGCAAAGACGAACTGAACGGGACGTTCTTCGTCATCGACCATCTTCAAGAGTCGCGGAAGGTCTGAAAAGATCAGGTCCCAACGCTTGTATTCTGCAACACGCCGGGCGAATCCGATCGTGAGGACCTCAGACGAGAAGAGCGTTGCCGTGTCTTCATTCTCGTGGATGGTTTCGACGGTACCGGCGTCCTTTGTAGCTGTTCTGCGGCGTACGTACGAGATCAGAAGGCCCTTGAGAGCCTGATGGGCCCTCCAAATATCCTCGTCCGGGATGTTCCAGACCGCCTTCGCCCATTTGTCCGGATCAGCCACTGCCTCGTGCCAATCGGCACCGAGTTCGCGGCAGTAAAGGTTTTGGAAGAGCGGTGCGATCCAGGTCGGTGCGTGCACGCCATTTGTAACCGAGGTTATTGGGACCGCTTCTGCATCGGAAAGGCCGGGGAACATCTTTAGCCAAAGTCCCCGCGACACATGGCCGTGTTTCTCGCTCACACCGTTCGAAGAGCGGCACATTCGGATCGCAAGCGGCGTCATTCCAAAATATTCTTTGTCGTCAGAAAGATTCGCACGACCGAGGGCCAGGAATTCATTGTTCGAGATCTTCAGCGAACGCAGATATTCCTCGCTAAAACATTCAAGAAGCAAACCGGGCTCAAACGTGTCATTGCCCGCAGCGACCGGCGTGTGCGTTGTGAACACGCATTTGTCACGAACGGCTTGGATAGCATCAGCAAAGTTCTTATCCGGATTTGCGGCAAGAAACTCATAGGCGAGTTCGAGCGTTGAGAAGCCCGCGTGGCCTTCGTTCAGGTGATAAACGTCAGGGTCCATGCCCAATGCCCGCAGGAGACGTACGCCGCCAATTCCCAGGACCTTTTCCTGAACGATCCGTGTCTCAGAATCGCCGCCGTACAAATGTCCAGTAATGAGCCGATCTACCTCGGCGTTCTCCGGGACGTTCGTATCGAGGAGATAGAGCGAGATCCGTCCGATGTTTGCAAGCCAGGCCTGACAGACGACCTCACGGCCGCGAATATGGACGGAGACGGTCAGCCGCGAGCCGTCGTCTCTAAGAACGGGCGAGAGAGCAAGCTCCGTTTCGAAAAGGTCGTTATAAGTTTCCTCTTGCCAGCCCTCGTGATTTACGTGCTGGCGGAAGAATCCAAAGCGGTAAAAGAGTCCGATCGCGGTTAGCGGAAGGTTAAGATCGCTCGCCGATTTAAGGTGGTCACCGGCAAGAATGCCGAGGCCGCCCGAGTATATCGGCAGAGAATTGTGAACGCCGTATTCTGCACAAAAATATGCGATCTTTGGAGTCGGAGCGAGTGCCGTGCCTTCGTTTACCGGTACCGAAAGATACGCCGCCTGCCGAGCTGCAAACTGATGAAGCCGCCCAACATACGCCGGATCACACGCACGAAGCCACAGCCGAAAGCTCTCAACATTCTCAAGGAAGACCCGCGGCCGCTGCTCGCTATTGTCCCAAAAACGCGAGTCGAGATCGCGAAATAACGCAACGCCCTCCGGCTGCCACGACCAATAGAAATTCATTGAGATCTCGAAAAGCGGGCGAAGAGGTTCCGGAATCCGGCGGTCGATGTTGAAATCCTTTCGAAAAATGGTTGTAGGAGTGTCTTGCTGTGCTTCTTGCGCGGTTTCGCTCATAATTATGGCTTGAAGGGTATTGAACGAATATAGCGAACGAGAAAGTTAAGAGCAAGATTGCCGGCCGGCAGGATCAGAACGCCTGTGATGCCAAAAAGAGGTCGGCGTGAGCCTGGCGAAAGAAAACGAGAGTCACGAGATCAAGGGTTTGATCGCTCGACAGGAATGTCTTTATTGCCGTGGAAGAGACTTCGGCCGCCCTATCCTTTGGGTAATGGAAGGTGCCGGTCGAGATCGCAGGAAACGCGATCGATGAGAGGCGATATTCTGCCGCCAACGCTAGGGAGTTCGTGTAAGCTGCCGCGAGAAGTTCATCATCCTTGCCGTTATTTAGCCCGAACTGCGGGCCGACGGTATGGATCACAAAGGTTGCCGGGAGCTCGCCGGCGGCCGTGATGACGGCCTCACCGACAGGCAATCCGTTCGGAAAACGCGTCTCTCTGATCTTCCGGCATTCTGCGAGGATCGTTGGGCCGCCGGCCAAATGTATCGCACCGTCAACACCGCCTCCGCCAAGCAATGTCGGATCTGCCGCATTAACGATCGCATCGGTCGCCTGCTTTGTCAGATCGCCGACGATCACGCTAACACGGCCGTCCAGAAAGGAGTGCTTCACACGGTCATTCTTGCACAGATGTCGCCGAGTGCGATAGATTGCCGACCGGCATCAGCCAATAGTGGATCGCAACAACGAGCCCGAATGCCGCCCCAAGCACGACCAGCACGAGCGTCGATTTGAAATAGTCCGGCAGATTGCCGAGCCTGAGCGACCACGCGAGAAGTCCGCAGAGAATTCCGCCCAGAGCGAATACCGCTGGGATCAAAAACAGCTGGAGCTTGAATCGTCGGGTCCGATCCTTGCGGGTAAAGAAAATGATCGGTTTCAGGCGATCGTATTCCCACGCGACCATAAACGTTCCTGCGAGTGCCATCAAGATCGTGATCAGCCAGGTGCCAACAAACCCGACAGCGTTCGTTAGAACTGCGATGTTCACGATGATCGGAAAGAACAGCAACGCGCCGAAGTGCGACGTTCGCGGGATCAGAAGCAGAATGGAGGCCATTAGCTGCGACCAGCCGATAAATTCGTAATAGTAGCCGGTGTTGAGTAGTGCGTTGAAATAATGGCCGACGGGGTTCGAGTCCGGCAGCCGAGTGAAAGGCTGGTGCAGGATCTTCGGGATACTCGGTGGAATGAATCCGACCGCAATTATGCACCGTGTAAAGGCCGCAAACAGCTGCATCCACCATCTTTGCGTCACCGCTGCGTGAAGTTCGTCCAAAGTGTGTTCGATCCGCATAATGTTTCTATAACGTCAATAAGCCGATAAAAAGTTCCGAGTGTTTTTGGCACTGGCGGCTTTTTCGGTAAGATTCTTACTTTGACCGAAACAGCGTGAATGCCTGTATCCGTCAAGTAAGGCGTAATTCTATGAAACTTAGTATCATTCCGGTCCGACGAAGCGATGCTGGCGTCGAAATGCTCGATCAGCGGCTGCTGCCTACTGAAGAGAAGTGGCTCACCTTGAAAACATACGACGATGTTGCGAAAGGCATCAAAGATATGGTCGTCCGTGGAGCTCCCGCGATCGGAGTTTCTGCGGCTTACGGAATGGCACTTGCGGCGACGGCCTTTGTCGGCACAACGGTCGCAGATCTTGAGGAAGAACTTGATTTCGCAGGCGATGTGTTAGGAAAGACACGCCCGACAGCAGTAAATCTTTTCTGGGCGATCGACCGAATGAAAGCCGCGTTCCAGCGTGCAAAGGCGGAAGGCAAGAGCGTTCTCGAGATCAAAGCGATACTCGAAGCTGAGGCAAAGGCGATCCACGACGAAGATATCGAGGCCCAGCGGCTGATCGCAAAATTCGGCGGCGAGCTGATCGAAGATAATTCAACGGTCCTGACCCATTGTAACGCCGGAGCTTTAGCGACCGGCGGTGTTTGGGGCACTGCTCTCGGCGTGATACGTGGTGCGGTCGATCAGGGCAAGCATATTTCCGTCATCGCGGACGAAACTCGCCCGTATCTGCAGGGAGCAAGGCTCACAGCTTGGGAATTGATGGAAGACGACATTCCCGTCACCCTCATCACGGATAATATGAGCGGCCACGTGATGAAAAAAGGCCGAGTACAAGCCGTGGTCGTCGGCAGCGACCGCATCGCGGCCAATGGTGACGTAGCAAACAAGATCGGCACGTATATGGTCGCTGTTCTGGCGAAAAGGCACAATATTCCGTTCTATGTCGCGGCCCCGCTCTCGACGGTCGATCTGAACTGCCCGACCGGTGACGATATCCCGATCGAAGAACGCGATCGCTCCGAGATCACACATGTAAAAGATCATCAACTCGCTCCCGATGGCGTCGGGATCACGAATTATGCCTTCGACGTGACGCCGAACGATCTCGTGACCGCTATCATCACCGAAAAAGGCGTAGCACGAGCCCCTTACATCGAGAGCTTGAAGGCTCAGTTCGAGCAGTAGTAAATAGCCTGTTCATTCACAAACTCAAGAAGAAAAGGCCGGATATCACTGCTGAAGAGATCGCGGCCGAGGTCAGGCTATGGTATCTTGACTCGCCGTCGGAACTCCCAGCAGGCTTCTTGCGTCGTGATATCTCTAAGTTCGTCGCTGAAGAGCGTCCAGTTCACCGGGACTGAACCCAAAGTAGTAACCTCGCCGCAGTCTCTGCTATAATTCTCGTCAATTGACTTCATCAAGATATGAGTGAACGTGAACAAGTTCCGATGGATGTTGTGTTCGTTGGTGCAGGGCCGGCGAATTTGGCAGCGGCGCTGCATTTGAAGGCACAGATCAAGCTGCACAACGAGATGGTCGAGAAGAACTTGAAGTTCGGTAAGGCCGTCGAGGACCTTGAGATCGCCATCGTCGAAAAAGGCCCGGCCGTCGGGGCTCATATTCTCTCAGGCGCGGTGATGGATCCGCGTGCGATACGCGAACTGATGCCGGATTTTCTTTCCGAAGGCTGCCCGGTCGATTCGGTCGTTACGGAAGATGCATTCTGGTATCTTGGTGAAAAGAAAGGGTTTAACTCGCCGATCGTCCCGCCGCCGCTCAAGAATAAAGGAAAGTACATCGTAAGTTTAAGCCGTGTGTGCGAATGGCTCGCCGAGAAATGCGAAGCGGCAGGCGTAAATATCTTCCCCGAATTTCCCGCGTCCGAACTCCTTTACGACGAGAACAACGCCGTCATTGGGATTCGCACCGGCGACAAGGGCATCGATAAGGACGGCAAGCGTAAGCCGAATTACGAACCAGGTGTTGATATTCTCGCGAAGGTGACGGTACTAGGCGAAGGCTCGCGTGGATCACTTACAAAGCAGATAACGGCCCGCCTCGGCCTTGACGACGGCAAAGAGACCCAGGCATTCTCGCTTGGCGTAAAAGAGCTTTGGGAAGTGCCCGCGGGAAATTTTCCCGAAGGCAAGGTCGTGCACACTCTTGGATTTCCGTCAGACACGCGAACCTACGGCGGCGGTTGGATATATGGCCTAAAGAACAACATGGTCAGCATCGGCTATGTCACCGGGCTTGATTACGAAGATCCGCTCATCGACCCGCACGCAGAATTTCAGAAATTCAAAACGCATCCGATGGTCGCCCGCGTTCTTGAAGGCGGCAAGATGGTCAAATATGGAGCCAAGACGATCAATACCGGCGGTTGGAACACAATGCCGAAGCTCTACTCGGATGGCGTTCTTCTTGTCGGCGAATGTGCGGCATTTCTGAACGGTCAGCGGATCAAGGGGATCCATCTTGCGATGAAGAGCGGTATGCTCGCCGCTGAGACCATCGTTCACGCGTTTGAGAGCGAAGACTTTTCATCCAGAACACTTGCCGCGTTCGACGAAAAGGTGACGTTCAGCTGGATATACGATGAGCTTCACAGCGTGCGTAACTTCCACGGCGCGTTTCAGAGCGGGCGTTGGCCGGCTTTGATCAACACCGGCCTCCAGTTTGCGACCGGCGGCCTTGCGTGGGGCTTTATGCCGAAGCAGCACCACGTTCCGGGCTTCGAACGGATGCAGCAGCTTCGTGACCGCGAAATTAAAGGCAGCTTCGGGCCGACGGACCACACAAAGCTCGAACGCTATGAGGAAGTCCCGTTCGATAAGAGCTTGACGTTCGACAAGGTCACAGATGTTTTTCACGCGGGCGTCGCCCACGACGAAGATCAGCCCTGCCATCTACATGTTCTTGACACGGAGATCTGTGCGACCCGCTGCGTCGAGGAATACGGTAATCCCTGCCAGCGTTTTTGTCCGGCCGCAGTCTATGAAATGGAAGAGAATCCTGAAAGCGGACGACGCGAACTAAAGGTGAATTTCTCGAATTGCGTTCACTGCAAGACCTGCGACATTGCCGATCCCTATCAGATCATCAATTGGGTCACGCCTGAGGGCGGTGGTGGGCCGACCTACAAAGGAATGTAGGTTTGATCAGATCAAAAAATGACGAAACCTCTGTCAGATCGTTGCGATCCGGCAGAGGTTTCTAATTTTAAGTTCCAAAGAAACGGGGTCCGCTAGTTTTCGACGGTCGCCGGTCCTTCTTCTTCCTGATCCGTGAACTTGAAATTCACCTTTTGATCTGCGATCTCACGCATCGCAATGCGGGTCGGTTTGACCTTTTTGCGGTCAACATCGACGCGGGCATCTGCGCCGCGTTGAAGCTGTTTGCTTCGCTGAGCAGCGAGGATGATCATTCTGTATTTTGAATCTATCTCGGGCGGATCGAAAACTTCTGCGTCTAGTTCGGCGTTATCGTCCTGGGTCTCATCAACCATATTTTCAGTTCGGCTCCTTCTCAAATCGATGCATCGCGGCATCGAAACCATCTAGGATACCCTGAATTACGGCATCTTGTCTATTCGTGCGGTGCCTTTCGGCCTTTATGATATTGCGAAGTTCTTCAACGGCGGTCTCAAGATCGTCATTTACAATGACAAATCGGAACTTTTCGTAGTCGAGGACCTCGTTAAACGAATTCCGCAGCCTAACCTGAAGGTCGCCGCTGGATTCGGTCGCGCGCAGGCGAAGACGCGTCTCTAGCGTCGCAAAAGACGGCGGCAGGATGAAAATACTGACCGCATCCGGCACTTTCGCGAGCAGGTTCTTCGCTCCCTGAACATCGACCTCAAGCAGCACATCCTTGCCGGATTCCGTCAGCTTTTTTACCTGTGATAGCGAGGTGCCGTAAAAATTTCGATGAACCTCGGCGTATTCAAGAAATTCGCCGGCGGCGATCAATTCCTTGAACTTCGGTACGTCAACAAAGAAATATTCACGCCCGTCCATCTCACCCTTGCGCATTTCGCGAGTTGTGTAAGAAACCGAGAACGTGATGTCAGGCGTCGTCTGCAGAACCTCGCGGATCAAGGTGCCTTTGCCGCCGCCGGACGGTGAGCTGATGATGAGAAGATTTCCGATCATTGGGATCTGTCAAAACTCTTGAGCCTTTGCGAAAGGCTATTCAACATTTTGAACTTGCTCGCGAATTTTCTCAATCTCGCTCTTGATCGCGAGAGCGTTTTCTTTGATCGTCAGATTATTCGTCTTTGAAGTGATGGTGTTCGCTTCGCGATTCAACTCCTGCGTGAGGAAGTCCAGACGCTTGCCGACATCCGTTTCGTCTGCCATTATCTGCCGAAAATGGTCAATGTGAGCCTTGAGCCTTGTGATCTCTTCGGAGATATCGACGCGGTCGGCGAGATACGCGACCTCCTGCGCAAGTCTCGCGGGATCCGGTTCGGCAGCGGTACCGAGTTTCCCTAGGATCGAATCGATCCTTTTCTTCAGCCTTTCGGCAAATTCATCTGCGACATCTCCGGCAGATGCCTCGATAGGGACAAGCCGCTGCTCGATGCCGGCAAGGCGGCTTTCGAGTTCGTCGCCCAGCAAAGCCCCTTCGGTCGCCCGCATTTTTTCGAGGTCATCCAACGCAAGCTCAAGGGCGGATCTGACGGACGCTTCGAGATCGGCACTTACATCCGCACGTTTCGCCGAAATGATATTCGGGATGCGTGCGATCACGTTTACGTCCGGTTCGCCTGCGAGATTGAATTCCTCCTTTAGCTCGTTCATCGCATTGAGAAAGCCCGAGATCAGGCCGCGATCAACTTCGTAAACAACGTCTTCGGTGCGTTCTATCTGGAGGTTCACATCGACACGGCCGCGATTCAGCCTCGCGGTTATTGTCCGTTTCAAAGGATTCTCAAGGTGCTGCAGATCAGACGGAAGTTTCAAGTTAACGTCGAGAAAGCGATTGTTTACGGTCTTGAGCTCGACCGTCGCATTCGTCGTTTCGTTCGACGCCGTGCCGCGGCCAAAGCCTGTCATTGATCTCATATTATTTCTGAATGTTCTGCCTCTTCGGCGAACTGATATTCGTAGAGTTTTTTGTATTTGCCTTCAGCCGCCATCAACTCTGCATGCGTGCCCGACTCGATGATCTCGCCTTTTTCCATAACAATGATCTTATCGGCACGTCGGATGGTCGAGAGCCTGTGTGCGATAACGACCGTCGTGCGGTCCTTTGTGATGTTACCGATCGCCTTTTGCACGAGCATCTCGCTCTCGGTATCGAGGGCGGAGGTCGCTTCGTCAAAAATAAGAAGCTGGGCATCGACGAGAACCGCCCGAGCGATCGCGATCCTTTGCCGCTGGCCGCCCGAAAGGAGAGAGCCGCGTTCGCCCACGCGTGTCTCGTATTTTTCAGGCAGCTGGTCGATGAACTCGTCGGCAAATGCGATCCTCGCCGCTTCGGCTATGTCAGCATCGGTCGCATCCGGCCTGCCGTACGAGATATTGTATTTGACGGTGTCGTTAAAGAGCACGGTCTCTTGCGTAACAAGTGCGATCTGCTTTCGAAGGGAAGCGAGGTCCGCATCCCGAAGATCGACGCCGTCCCAAAGGATCTCGCCATTTGTCACGTCATACATTCGCTGCAGAAGCTTAATGAGGCTCGATTTTCCGCCGCCGCTTTCTCCGACGAGGGCGACGATGGAATTTCGCGGGATCGTAAGATCAATGTTTTTTAGGATCTGCTTTGAATGGCCCTTGTAGCTGAACGAGACGTCACGGATCTCGATCTTTTCGCGGAGAGGAGCGAGTTTCGCAGCATTTTCTTTCTCGGGCAATTCGTCGTCTTCGTCGAGAACGTCCCACACATCGCGAGCGGCCGCAAACGCGCGAGAGATCTCGTTGTGCTGACGGGATATCTTTCGCATCGGATCATAGCTCCTAAAGAGTGCGAAAAGGAACGCGAAGAATTGCGATGCGTCCATTCTTGCGGCATTGATCTCGCGAAGCCCGAAGAATATCAGGAGAATGATCATCAGCACGCCGATGATATCGATCGTCGGCGGCGAGAGAGCCGCCGTGCGACTTGATTTGAGATTTGCGTTCGCGATGAATCGAGCAACACGCGAGAATCTGGAACGCTCACGTTGCTCCGCCCGATATGCCTTCACGATCATCTGATTCGAGAGAGCTTCCTGTGCCGTATCGGTGAGAAGTTTGTTGCCTTCAACGGAATCCTGAGCGTAGCGGCGAAGACGCTTGCTGAATTTGGTCGTGAGGAATGCAATTATCGGTGCAACGATGATGGCGCCGAGAGTCAGTCGCCAGTTGTAATAGAACGCCGTAGCAAAACATCCAACGAGAATGAAACTCTCGCGAAGCACATCGCGAAGGTTGCCTGTAACGGCATATTCGATCAAGGAACAGCTTTGGACCAGCCGCGAGACAAGAAAATTCGTCCGATGTTTCTCGAAAAAAGAAGATGATTGCCTTAGGAGGTGATCGTAAAGCTGCTCTCTTAGATTCAAGATCGCGGCCTGACCGATCTTCGCCATCAAGTAGGACGAGAAGTATTCGGCAATGCCTTTGCCGATCGTAAAAACGAACAAAAGGCCTGAGATCGCAAGCCACGCTTTGAACCAGTCGTCCTGCGGAATAAGTTTGTGCAGATCGAAGATCGTTGTCGAAGCGTTGCCAGGAACCTTGACGAATTGATCGACTATCGGGACGAGAAGGCCGAGAGTTGCGGTCTCAAAAACGGCGACCATCACCATCGAAAAGAGTGCGATGGCAAAAAGTGCCCAATAGGGACGGACGTAGGAAATGAGACGCTTGAATTCTTCCATTCGAGCTGCGAATGCCCGCGGGCCGTCCGCACCAGTAAACTCTTGAATATACTTTAGAATCCGCTCGGGTGTCCAAGCCCTTTGTTTGCAACCCGAACGCGCAATGTGTCATCTTTTGAAATAACGCGCTTGTGGAAGTCCTGTCTTCCGTCAAAACAAAACAAAATTATGATGAAGAAGCTATATTTTCCGACGGTCGCTCTTTTTGTTATTTCGGCCTTTGCGGCGACAGCGTTCGCACAGTTGGACGTTGCCCGACGAACGACGGCTATCACGTATCCGCTTGACGAGGTCGTGATGGTGAATTTCCGCGGGACGACTCGCTTTCCGCGAATGAAGGGCGAGGCACGCATCAAACGCACAAAACGCAACGGGACCGAGATCGAACTGAGTGTTTCGAAGATGCCGAGGCCGTTCGAGCTTGGTGCCGGTTACGCGACGTACGTGCTTTGGGCGATCTCTCCAGACGGCCGAGCCGATAACCTGGGCGAGATAAAGCGGCGCGGCTTTTTTGAGTTCGACTCGAAGATCTCGGTTACGACGCCATTGCAGACATTTGCTCTCATTATCACGGCAGAACCGCATTTCTTGGTTCGCCGCCCGAGCCAGCAGGTAATGCTCGAGAATCTAAATCCCTATTCCACGAGCGGCAAGACCATCGGCACGGTCTCGACGGCACAGTATTTTGGGAATTCGAGCGACTATTTCCGAGATTCGCGGACGCCTGAGATCGCGGAGGTCGATTATTCGAAAACGCCTTCGACGATCCTCCAGGCAAGACAGGCCGTCGCACTCGCTAAGTTTGCTGGTGCTGACCGCGACGCAACACAGGAACTCGCCGAGGCTACAACGCTGCTTTCCAATGCTGAAGCGGGTTGGCGTGCAGGCCGCCGCGAAGAGGATGTCGATATCACGGCACGTCGCGCCATTTCGGCGGCGGTAAAGGCCGAGGAAACCGCCGGTGAACGAGGCCAGGCACGCGAGCAGCGTAACGAAAAGTCACGCTCTGACGCCGAGATCCGTCAGGCAGAGCGAAAATATACGGACGCACAGGCCGAGATCGCAGAGCTAAAGGCAGAACTCGAACGCGAAATGCGCAATCGTGAACTATCTGAACGCGATGTCCAAAATTCTTCGAATCTTGTGCGCGACCTCCGTGACGAGAACGCGAAACTTCGCGAGGAACTGACACGCACGAAGATCGAAGCTGAGAATGCGAAAAGGCAGCTTGCCGCGATCCAGTCCGAGAAGACAAAGCTGGAAGAGCAGCGTGCCGACGATCAGCGTCTCGCACAGATCAAGGCGGCAGAGCCGGCATTGATCCAGGTGCTTCGTTCTTTTGGGACGGTCTCGCAGACCCAACGTGGTATCGAAGTGACGCTGCCCGAGAATTACTGGGCAAATTCGAGATCGACGGATTTTTCCGTACGCGGAAACCAGAAGCTTGAGGCCCTGGCCGCTTTGCTCGCCGACAACGCGGGATATGACATCGCGATCGAATCTCACACGGATAATTCGGGCAATCCGGATGCGATCCAGGCCGTGACGGATGGGCGAGCGAGGGCCGTTTCGTCGAGGTTCTCTTCGGCGGGAGTCGCTGATGCGCGATTGTCGGCAAAGGGCCTCGGTGCATCGCTGCCGATAGCTCCAAATACGACCGTCAAGAACCGTGCGAAGAATCGTCGTGTTCTGGTTGTCCTGACCGTTCGCCGCTAGGATCGGAAGACGTGGAGGTTCTTCGGCGGGAGTGCGACCATGCATTCCTCCCCGACGTTCAGACCAACGACCCTTGGCACCGACGCAAACAACTCAAGGCCGTCAGCATCGAGCAAGACTCGTGTTGACGGCCCTAAAAATTTAATGTCGCGGACGATCGCTTTGAGAAGGTTGTCCTCGGGAAAGGACGCTCCCGTCGAGATGAAAATATGTTCGGGGCGGATCGCAAGATTTATCGTTTGATTGAGCGGCCCGAGAGCCGCTTTTGCGGTTGGCTGAGCGAAAACGCGGTGGCCGCCGACGATCGTGTAGAATTCAGGGATGCCCGCGTCGGTCGATGTCAGTCTTCGGGCGTCAAATCGGTTGAGTTCGCCGGTCGCAAACGCGGCGGCGGTACTGATGGGCTTTCTGTAGATCTCTTGCGGCGTGCCGACCTGCACGAGATAACCGTCGGCAAGTACTGCGATACGGTCGCATGTCTCGGCAAGGTCCCGAAAATCCGTCGAGGCGATCAGGATCGTCCTGCCGTTCACATTTCGGATCGCGTCAAAAGCCTTTTGCTTCTCGAATATATCAAGAGGCTCAAAGCATCCGTCCAATGCGACGATCCCATTTCCGTCCGAAAGGGCGTCCTGCACAGCCGTCTTGCTGGGAGATTGTGCAGAGCGACCGAAGAAACTCTTTTTACCGCCGTTCGTTCCGTCAACGAGCCGAACCGCCGTTCCGGGGTCGACGATAATCTCGCCACCCGTCGCTTTTTCGGTGCCGGCGATCAGTTTGAGCAGCGTTGACTTTCCGCTGCGGCTTTCGCCAAGTATCCCGAACGTCTCACCGTCGGCGATCTCGAGCTCAATATCCCGCAGAGCCCAGGTGTTATTGCCAAAGCGTTTTGAAAGACGGTCGATCTTCAGCGGCATAGTTTTGCAACCTTTTTGAAGGAGAATTCGTGCAAAGACGAGTATGCTTTTGTCATCATAGCTTTGCAAGTTTATTTGCGGGCTGTAAGATGACTTTGAAATGGAGCGTTCGGTAAAGCGAAAACTTCTGCATGCGGGCGGCTGGCACGTCGTTAGGCGAGGCGCAAAGATGCTTCCTTTTGGCGGTACTGCGGTCGCGATCGTTCTGGTCGGCTCCGATATTCGCAGAAAAGGAGTCGTTAAGGGCCTGATAAATTCGGGCATTGACGCGATCCCTTTCGTGGGCCTCGCAAAGAACGGCATCGAGATCTTTCGCGGAGACTTTATCGCGGACAAGGACGCAAAGAAGAAAAATGAGCGGTAGGATAGGCATTTTTGCGGCATTTATTGTCTTGGTTGCGTCGGCCGGCCTTGCGTCGGCCCAGCGGCCGACCCGTACGACCCGGCAAATGCCGCGTCCGACGCCGACTCCCGTCCAGATAACGACCGATCAGATCATTGGCCAGGAACCGGGCAGGCCGCTTGTCACGCCGCAGGATGTCGAGCAGACGCCCGATGCAACAACCGCAGAACCGCCTCAGGCCAGCAGTTCTCCGACCACCGAGGCCTTGCTTGAGCGTATAAAGGCCCTTGAAAGCTCGCGTCCTGACAAATACGACGAACAGCAGAAACGCCTCCTGATGAATCTCGACATCCTCACCCGTGCCGAGCAGAGAACCGAGAACCTCCGAAAGCAATCGTTTGAGCTGATGGAAAAAGAGGCAGAGGTTCAGTCAAAACTTGATCAGCTCGAGTTTCAGATGCGGCCCGAGATGATCAACCGCGTGACGACCCAAATGGGCGGCTCGATGCACCCGGAAGAGGTTCGCGAGGCTAAGGCAAAGTCTCTCGCCGCCGAACAAGCGAATCAGCAGAAGCTTCTCGCCGAGATCCAGGCCGCACGGGCAAGAGTGGAATCCGGCCTCCAGAGCAGTGAACAGCTTGTCGAAAAGCTCCGGGCAAAGATCGAGAAAGATATTGATGATGCCCTCAAGACCGACGTTGGCAATTCGCCGCAGTAACTAAACCCTCCAAAAAGAGCGACCCTTGTTTTTCTTAGGAAAAATAGGGGTTGACAAGTATGCTATGATTGTATTGGTGAGCAGAACACATGTTCTATCACTGATCTTTCGTGAAATTGATGATCTTTCGGAATATGTGGGAAGTGATGGGTGAGAAGGCAAAAGTTTGCCGCATTTTACTGCAAGCGGGAGAATTGCGGGGCGTTCTATCGTTGAGAAAATTTCTGACGACAGGAGACCGCTCGTGCGGTAGTAAAATTATGAAGTTCTTTGCAGTTGCATTTTCCCTAACGCTTCTTTTCGTATTTGGAGGGGTTGCGGTCAGGGCTCAGGGAGTTATCGTTCCCATTGTTTGTGATGTGCGTCCGTGCAGGCCGATCCCGCGGCCGCTGCCGTTGCCGAATGCTTTGCCGGTCAAGTCGATCAAGCTTGATACAAAGATCTCGGGCCAGGTAGCGACGACACATGTTGAGCAGGTTTTCCGGAACGATACGCCATATACGCTCGAGGGCACGTACTTTTTCCCGATACCGGAGGGAGCTTCGATCTCGGAGTTTGCCATCTGGGAAAACGGAAAGAAGCTCGTCGGCGAGGTTCGATCGCGTGAGCAGGCACGCCAGATCTACGACGCTATCGTAAGGCGCCAGCGTGATCCCGGCCTGCTTGAATACGCCGGGCAGAATCTGCTTCAGGCATCGATCTTTCCGATCCCGCCGAACTCGGACAAGAAGCTGGAGCTTACTTACACGCAGGTTCTAAAGGCCGATTCGGGCACGGTGGCGTATCGATATCCGCTCGGAACGGGCCACAATCTCTGGCGTCAAGGAGCCACGGGCCTGGATGGTGTCATTCCGCCGAACGCGGAGGTCAGCCGCCGGCCGGGCCAGCAGCAGCAATTCGGGACGATCTCGGGCACGATCGAGATAGAGGCGAAGAACTCGATCCGAAACATTTATTCGCCCTCGCACACGATCGATATCAAGAACATCACCGAACGTTCCGCAAAGGTCACATTCGAGACAAGCGGCAGCAACAAGGACCTGGAGCTTTTCTACACGGTCTCGGATGATGATTTCGGACTTTCGCTGATAACTTATCGCGAGACGGGCAAGGACGGCTACTTTATGCTCCAGCTTTCGCCGAAGGCCGATATTCGCGACAGCGAGATCGCGAGTAAGGACATCGTCTTTGTGATCGATACGTCCGGTTCGATGGCGGACGAAGGCAAGATGGATAAGGCTCGAGCAGGGCTTTTGTTCGGCATCCGCGGACTTCGCGAAGGCGATCGGTTCAACGTGATCAACTTTGCGGGTGAAGAACACCTGATGGAGAAAGGCCTGATAAAGGCGGATGCTGCCGGCAAGAAACGCGGGCTCGCTTTCGTCGAGGCCTTGCGGCCCTCGGGCGGCACGAATATCAACGACGCCCTGCGTGCAGGATTGCGTCAATTCGATTCCTCGAACCGGCCGAAAATGATGGTCTTTATGACGGACGGGCTTCCGACAGTCGGCGTCCAGAATGCGGACGAGATCCTGAAGAATGCGGCTGCGATCAAGGTTCCCGGGCTTCATTTGTTCAATTTCGGAGTTGGCTACGATGTGAACACGCGGCTGCTCGACAAACTCGCGGCGGAGAATTCCGGCGTTGCGGATTATATTCAGCCGAAAGAGGACATTGAGGTCAAGGTTTCGAAATTCTTCGCGAAGGTAAATTCGCCCGTGATGACCGGCATTGAACTCGATATGGGCGGCGTTCAGGCGGATCTTGTGTATCCGCGCAACATCTCGGACCTGTTCCGCGGCGATCAGATCACGATCATCGGCCGATACAAGAATGATGATTCGCTGAATAATGCAGTGATCAAGCTCTCCGGAACGTTCGCGGGCAAACGGCAGACGTTCACATATAGCGGGCTTGATTTTCCTGTCCGTGCGGAAGAGAACACGTTCCTTGCCCGTCTTTGGGCGAATCGCCGTGTTGGCTGGCTCGTCGAGCAGATACGCAACAACGGCGACAGCAAAGAGCTGCGCGACGAGATCGTCGATCTCGGAACGCGTTACGGGATCGTGACGCCGTACACGTCGTATCTTGCGACGGACGGCAGTTTCCAGCTCGACGGCCAAACGGCGTCCGCCGCAGACTTCGCACGCAAACGAGCGGACAATATGGCACAAGCGCCGAGAGCGGTCAGTGGAGAAAAGGCGGTCGCCGAGAGCGTTCGTGCCCAGGAAGCCAAAGACAAACGTTCTCTTGCTGACGACGAAGCTCAGACGAGCCGTGCGGTCCGAAAGGTCGATCTGAAAACCTTCTACCTTCTGGGCAGTGTCTGGACAGATAGCGAGTTCGATCCGAAGGCTAATCTGCCTGAGACGAAGCTCACGTTCGGCTCGGATGCGTACTTTGATCTTGTAGAGCAGATGCCGGAGCTTGCGAAATAT
This sequence comes from Acidobacteriota bacterium, assembly GCA_019639195.1. Taxonomy (GTDB): domain Bacteria; phylum Acidobacteriota; class Blastocatellia; order Pyrinomonadales; family Pyrinomonadaceae; genus OLB17. The sequence continues at coordinate 126,326 of JAHBSI010000002.1, forward strand.
CTCTCGCTCGGTGAAGAGGTCGTAATTGTCTGGAAAGACAAGGTTTACAAGATCGTCAAGCAGTAATGACAGAACTCTCAAGGTGCCCGGAAGGTGCAATTATCGTGTTCAAACGGTATCCTATCGCAAAGAACACATTCAAAAAGCGTCGGAGGTTAATGGGCACCTTGAGAATTTTCTTTACTCTTTTTTTGATATTGGCAGCTGTTTACGTTGCGACCGCACAAGGGAATTGGACCGTTCGAAATAGCGGGACGACCGAAGACCTTGTTGCGGTCTATTTCACTTCGGCCTCGCGGGGCTTTATCGCGGGCGACAACGGATTTCTGGCCTCGACGAGGGACGGCGGGGCAAGCTGGCAGAAATATCCGCTCGGAACGACGGAATCGATCAGCGAGATCTATTTTCGGAACGACAAGAACGGCTATCTCGTTGCCGGCAAATTGATGTTCAAGACGGACGATGCCGGCGAGACCTGGAAACAGACACGCATCTACCGTGCGGGCGACTTCACAAAAGGCACGCCGGAATTCACCAGCATTCGATTTGCGGGCAAGGATCGCGGACTCATCATCGGCTCCGTCGTGAATCAAAAGGACGAGATCGTTGATTCGCTGCTTCTGCTGACAGAAGACGGCGGCGAGTCCTGGAATCGCGTTCCGTTGCCGTCAAAGGCCGAGATATTTCATCTCGATTTTGACGGCCGGCAGCGAGGCTGGATAGTTGGCGATAGCGGCCTTGTGATGGTCACGGAAGACGGCGGCCGTTCGTGGTCGATCCAAAAAACGGGCGTTGAGAGAGCTTTGTTCGCGGTCGATTTTCGCGATGACACAGATGGATTTGCGGTGGGCGGCGGCGGTTCGATCATTCGTACCCAGAACGGCGGTGCGACGTGGGAGAAAGTTGCGTCACCGTCAAAAGAGACTTTAAAACGCGTCTATTTCGCGGACGATAAGAATGGATTTGCGGTCGGCTTTCGAGGCCTTCTGATACGAACGTTCGACAAAGGGAAAACGTGGGTTCTTGAGAACAGCGGCGTAAAGGGCGATTTTTACGGACTCTTTATGGCGAAAAAGTACGGCTGCGCGGTCGGCGAACGCGGGCAGGTGATCACTTACTCGCGTTAGCTTTTGCCAGGGAGTTTTCGGTCAGCGCCTGTGCGGCCGAATATAGGTCTTTTGCGCCGGCCAAAGCTTTGATCCCAGCCGCGATCTGCGGGTCGTTCTCGTTAAGGACGCGTTTTGCGAGGACGGTACCGTTCGCCGCGACCGCCAGCTCGTATTTTAGACGGCGTTCGAGAAAGACGGCGTTGTCGGATCCGGCGTTTTTGGAAGCGCTTTCAAGGGCAACAGGCATCGTTTGACCCAAAATGCGGCCAGACATTCGCTCCCGAACGTAAAAGAAAAGCGGCTTGAGCATCCCGGCCTGAGAGGCCGTGATCTCGCTCTCGGCAACGACGGTGTCGGGTTCGATACCGTTTCCGCCGAGCACACGACGCCCTGTGGCCGTTCGCGCTTCAAAAAAGGTACTTTGTATCCCGTCGGCCGGTGAAACGTGCTTATAGTACTCGTAAAGGCCAATACGGGTATAGTCTCGCTGGATCGAACGGCCTGACGGCGTCAGGTATCGTGCGGCAGTGATCGTCGCACCTGTTCCAAACGGGAGATCAATGACGCTCTGCACAAGACCTTTGCCGAACGTGCGCGTACCGACGATCATCGCTCGGTCATTATCCTGAAACGCGCCGGCAACGATCTCCGATGCCGAGGCCGTGTCCTGATTCACAAGCACAACAAGCGGCATCGTTTCAGGTGCAGCGTTCCTCGAATACCAATCGCGAGAATCGCTCGAAAAGCGTCCGCGTTGCTTCAGGATCAAGGTCCCGGTGGGCAGGAACTTTTCGGCGACCTTCACTGCCTGCTCAACGATCCCGCCGGGATTGCCGCGAAGATCGAGGATGAGCGACGTCATTCCTTGCTGCTTCAGACGTCGAATGGCAAGGTCCATTTCGTCCGACGTCGTGAAGTTGAAACCTTCGGAAAGATCAATGTAGCCGACGCCCGGCTTAAGGATGTAGAAATCGGGGATGGAAGGCTGGCGGATGCTCGCCCGCTTCAGAACGATCATTTCGACGCGTCCGGTCGCGGCCCGTTCGAATTTTACGGTGACGGTCGAGCGGTCCGGCCCTCGAAGCATATCACGCACTTCGTCGGTGCTGAGGCCGACCGCGGATCTTCCGTTGATCGAGATGATGCGGTCGCCGTATTTCAGGCCGGCAGCTGCAGCACCTGACCCCGGGATCGCGTCAAGGATATATGTCGAAATCTCGCCGTCCTTTTCGTAGCTCTGTATCGTGGCACCAATGCCGGTGTAGGCACTGTCTTCCTGATCGAGAAGGTCCTGCCATTCGCGTTTGTCGAAGAAGTTAGAATGCGGATCAAGGCTCCGCAAGGCGCCGACGGCCGCGAGCCTGGTCATCTGCGGATCGTCAGGCAAAGAACCTGCGAGATTTTCGCGGATCAAAGCCTCGGCTTCCGCGATCTCGCTTGAGATCTTGCGTGTCTTGCGTGATGTCGAATTGCCGGACGCCGAAAAGGACGAGCCTTCGGTAAGTTTGAATGGCTCGGACTTCTCGGGCAGGATCGTTCCCTGGCCGAAGGCTCCGGTCAAAAGGCCAAGCACAAAAACTACCGCAAATAGAGTTCTCATAAGCTGCCAACGACATCGTTCGAGCACAAGCAGACACACGTCGAAAGGGCAATCAACGAGACCCGTCTCTCGAAAAAAGCGGGGCGGTTCAGCTCGGCACTGCAGATCGCCGCCCCGTTTGAATTTTGTTTGAAGGCATTAAAGCACTAATTGCCGAAAACTTCCAGCAAAGAGATGCGGCAGTTGAAATGTGATGAGAATTCGCGGAAAATCGCCTCTATGCCCGACAGCCGATCAGAAGAGCTACTCGCACGCATACAGGACGTGTTTCGCATTTCAGAATCAGAGCGTCTGTTGACCGACCCCGTCAAGGAGGCGATGACGGAGCTCCTGCGGACATCTGCGGCACGGCTTCGAGCCGAAGGCGCATCTGTTCTTGTACGCAATGCGGATTCCGGCGACCTGCAGTTCCTGGCGGCGACCGGTGAGGTTGCCGATCGGATCGTCGGACTCGAAATTCCGGCCGGGAAGGGAATTGCGGGATTCGTGCTTATGTCCGGCCAGCCGCTTGCAGTGTCGGAGCCGGACGACGAAAGCGGTTTTTACGCAGAGGTCGATAAGACGACCGGATTTTCGACAAAACTGCTGCTCGCCGTGCCGCTTCGGTTTCGTGATGATGTTATCGGCGTGCTCGAATACGTCAACCGTAGCGATGAACCGCTCAACGAACCGTTCACGCCCGCGGAGATGGATGCTGCGGCCGTTTACGCGGAGGCTGTCGCCGCTTTGGTCAATGCCCATATTGATGCGGACCTTATGTGCGACCTTAGCCGCAGGCTTATTCAGGACGGCACCGAAGCCGCCGATATCCGAGCATGGCTGCTGTCCCTGCGTGAGAATTCGACGCATGCACGGGCTCTCGAACTTGCCGCGTTGGTAAGCGAACTTGCGTCAAAAGGCGATGCCGAGGTCGAATTGTGCCGAACCTTGCTGGAAAGCCTTATCGGCTACTCGACATCGACAACAGGAAGGCTGGATCTTGCGTAAGTTATGACGAAACTTGTCGATCCAACATTCGCCGAGGCGGCCTCGAACTTTATGCCGGATCCGCAATGGCTGAACGCCACCGGCAACGGTGTGACGGTCGCGATGATAGACAGCGGGGTCGATGCCGCGCATCCTGACCTTGTCGGCCGAATTTGCGAAGAAGTGGGTGCAAAGATCGAGGGTTCGCGGGTGACCTTTTTGCCAGTGGAAGATGGAGATCTTGCCGGCCACGGGACCGCTTGTGCCGGAATAATCACACAGCTTGCTCCGGACGCGAAGATCGCAAGCATTCGCGTGCTTGGAGCGAGCGGTTCGGGCGACGCACAGGTCTTTCTTGCCGGGCTCGAATACGCCGTCAAACAGCGTTATAAGATCATCAACTTAAGCTTGGGAACGACAAAGCCGCAGTTCTTCGCCCCGCTCCATGATCTTCTCGATCGAGCGTATCAAGCGGGCTGCATCGTGATAGCCGCAGCGAACAATCTGCCGCAGCCGAGTTTTCCGTCGATCTTCTCTTCGTCGCTGATCTCGGTGGTCAAGAGCGAAGAACGAGATCCGCTCAAGTTCGGATTTCATTACGGCGAAGTGATCGAATTGACCGCGCCGGGCGTCAGCATTCGCACGCCGTGGTTAGGAGGCGGCTATCGCACGCTGACCGGAAACAGCTTTGCCTGCCCGCACATCACGGGCCTGCTCGCACGGCTCGTCGAAACGCACCCGGAGCTTACGCCATTCCAGGCGAAATCCGCCCTTCACGCCATCGCAAGACTCAATAGCGAGTGAGTTATTTGTCCGCCGATGCGGGATTCAGTTCCCAGCGGTCCTCGTCACGTTTTTCGAGCTTTCCGAGCACGTCCAGCGGTTCGTTGTCCTGAAAAGTTACGCCGAGAGCCTCGCCGATCTCCTCGACAATGTCCTGATCGGGAGTCGGGCTGCTGCCGCCGACGCCTTCGTCCCCGACGTCGTCCGCATCTTCCCAGTTCGCGTCGATATCGCCCGCTGAAAGTATCGGGGAGGTCTCGGTGTGCTGCTCAAGTTTCTCGATGAGCTGCTCCTGAGACCCCAAATTCACCTGTTCAGCCTCGGCGAAGGCCTCTTTGACCTCCGGATCAGGCTCTACGTCTAAAAATTCTTTATTCTGGGTCATTTTCGGCACTCCATTAGAGGATGTTCGACGGACGCCGTCCGCTATGTGCGATGCGGTATCTTTGCTCCGAGATACGCATCTCGGGGCGTGATGCTGCCTTCGATACGCGTCGGCGAACACTCGAATCGGAAATAAGCAGTTTCTTACTCAGCATTATACTCTCGACCTTTTTACGGGCCGGTGGAGATGCTTGAGGAGCGTTCTCCTTTCTGTCAGCCGTCTGGCTCGGTGTTTCAGGTCCGGATGTATCGGACTGAACCTTTTTGCCGATAAGGCGGCGCAGTTCAGAGCCTTTTCGCGGAGTAAAGAGCAGTGCGGCGGCCGCGCCGATGCCGGCTCCCAGCAGAAGATATAATGAGACGCGACTTCGCCCACCGCGTCGCTCAATTGATAGTGTATTTGATTGCATTGTGTGGGTCCTCCCATATCCCTTGGTTTACTCTTATGATGGGTGAATACAATTCGCCCTATTCTGAAGTTTACCACTCGTTTGAGTAAACACCGTAGTGCAGATGACAAAAAGCCAATGCCTTTACTGTCTATTCTGTGACGAGAGGTTGGCAGCTGCGGTTTCGGATGGCGTTTCTTTGATTTTTCAAAGGCGAAATGGTTTCATTTAGTTGACCGCAAGGTTACAGGTTAGTAAGTCGAAATATGCCGCATACATTTAAACTGCCGCCATTGACCCTGGAAGAATTCACACTCGCGAACGGCCTTCGAGTTGTCCTTGATCGTGATGATTCGGTGCCGGTGGTCTCGCTCGCGGTCTATTACGACGTTGGTTCCCGGAACGAACGCGATGACCGCACGGGTTTTGCACATCTTTTCGAGCATATGATGTTCCAGGGGTCGGAAAACGTGCCGAAAGCAGGGCATTTTCAATACATAATGAAGGCCGGCGGTACGATGAACGGCACCACTTCGAGTGAACGTACGAATTACTATGAGACCTTGCCCGCGAACCAGCTTCCGCTTGGACTTTGGCTCGAATCCGACAGAATGCGTTCGCTTGCCGTAACGCAGGAGAATCTCGACAACCAACGCGAGGCCGTAAAAGAAGAGAAGCGGCTTCGATACGACAATCAGCCCTATGGACAGATCTTCGACTTAATAAGTTCGATGATCTACAAGAATTTCGCGAACGCACATTCGACCATCGGCTCGATGGAGCATCTTGATGCAGCATCGGTCGAGGATGTGCAGGAATTCTTCCGAATTTACTACGCACCGAATAACGCGGTCCTAGTGCTTTCCGGAGCGTTTGATCCGAGCGAAGCAAAGCAGCTTATCGAGAAATTCTTTGGCGATATCCCAAGCCAGCCGGCACCGCCCGCGATCGATGTCGAGGAGCCTGTCGAGGTCGCCTCGAACTACAACGAATGGCAAGACCCGCTCGCACCGTTCCCGGCGTTCCTGATCGGCTGGAAAACACCGAAGCGGGGAAGCGACGAATTCAAGGCCCTCTATCTCGCGGGGAAGGTTCTCTATGACGGCGACAGTTCGCGGCTCTATCAAAAATTGGTGAAGGGCGAAGAATCCGTCATTCAGCTTTTTGGATTCACTGACGAAAGACGCGGGCCGTCGAGCATTTTTGTCGGTGCGATCCCAAAGCCGGAAGAGGACCTGAGCGCGATACGCGAAACGATAATGAACGAGATACGCGACCTTGCGGTTCATGGTCCGACTCCTGCAGAGATGGAAAAGATCGAGAACCAGCTGCTGAACGATGCTGTTCGCACCCGACAGTCGTCTCTTGCAAGGGCACAGCAGATCGCGGAATTCGCCCTTTATGACAACGATCCTGATCTCATCAACTCCGAACTCGACGGCCTTTTGAAGGTAACCGCCGAACAGATCAGACTGAACGTCGCCAAATTCCTTAACACTGACAATCGCTCACTGCTGGATGTTGTTCCGGCGGGCGAGGCGGCATAAATAGGGACGCAAGAATCTTAGATGAACCCGGATTTTCGACAACAACCACCAGAACCACTCGCGTCCGTCCCTTTTGACATTTCGCGGCCGTATGAAACTACGCTCTCGAACGGCCTTCGCGTCGTTATCTTCGAGAATGAGCGACTGCCGCTTGTCAGTTATCGGCTCGCTTTCTTTGCGGGCGACATTGATGAATCAGATGACGGCCGCGGACTTATGTCCGCAATGGCTTTGCTTCTGACTGAGGGCACAGAGAATTATTCGAGCCAGCAGCTCGCCGAAAAGATCGAGCGTCTCGGAGCAAGTCTTTCTGCCCATTCGTCGTTTGATTTCACGACGATCTCGGCATCTTCGCTGTCATTTTATACCTCGGCGATCTTCGAGATGCTTTCGGAGATCATTCTGAAGCCGACATTTCCTGAAAGCGAGATCGACCTATACAAGCGCAACCTGATCGAGAATCTGAAATTCCAACGGTCGCAGCCGCCATTCCTTGCTTCTGAACAGGCGGCGAGGCTGATCTACGGAAAGCATCCTTATGCGCATGTCTCGCTCAAGCCCGCGGATGTTGAGCGTATCGACCGCGAAAAACTTCAGCGTACGCATCGACAGGTACTGATCCCGAACAACGCCGTGATGCTGATCGTCGGTGATGTGCGTCGTGATGAGGTCATCGAGGAACTTGAACAGCATCTTGACGGCTGGCAGCCGGGAACAGCGCCCGTTCGTAGTTTTCCTGAGGTGCCAAAACGCGATGGACGTTCGATAACGGTCGTTGATCGTCCCGGTTCGACCCAATCGAACATCGTCATCGCAAATTCCGGCCTTGATCGATCGTCGCCGGACTATTTCCCGGCTCTTGTGATGAATCAGGTTCTCGGTGCCGGTGCGTCGTCCCGCGTGTTCATGAATTTGCGTGAGGAAAAAGGCTACACATACGGTGCATACACGCGGATGGACGCAAGGTCGTTGGCCGGCGACGTTGAAGCGACCGCTGAGGTTCGAAACGACGTTACGGGCGAGAGCATTGCCGAATTCTTCAAGGAATTTGACCGCATACGTGCTGAAAAGGTCGAGGCTGAAGAACTCGCGGACGCCAAGAATTTCCTTACAGGCGTATTTCCCATCAGAGCCGAAACGCAGGAAGGCCTGACGACCCTTCTTCTTAGCCGTGAGCTTTACGGCCTGCCGGAAGATTATCTGCAAAGCTACCGCGACAACGTCAGTGCCGTTACCGCAGATCAAGTTCAGGATGCCGCTCAAAAGTACATTCGGCCCGACGAAATGGCGATCGTTGTCGTTGGCGACGCCGCATCGGTGATCCCGCAAATAGATCGCTTTGCGCCTGCGATAGAGATATTCGATACGGAAGGAAAGCCGATCGAAAGATAGTAAGAAAGGGGAGTTTTGAGTTGCGGCTTTCGTGGGAGATTGTTTCGCCGCTCCATGGAGGAGAGCGGCGTTGACGCGTTTTTTGCCGCAACCCAAAACATTGTGGACGGATCTTCAGCTCGCCCTGCGCATCGGCTGAACGGTGCCGCCGCGGTGCGAAATTGTTTGAAGGTGATCGATCAGGTCAGACGCCGCACGTTTTGACAGTTCTTCGACCGCACAGTGCATCAGCTCGCGGCATTCGCCCTCAACATCGATCTCCGAGTTCCTGCCGATCGAACGGATCATCCCAAGCTGCTTTGCCGTAAGCATTTCGCCGATCGTACGAGCGATCGGGTCGGCGATCGTACGACGCTCCTCGCCATCACCGGACCTTTCTGCTTCTGCGTTTTCGTCAAACTCTTTCTTGTAAAGCTCTCGAGCGATACCAAACTTTACGGCCGCACGCTTTAGTGCATCGTGCTCGGCCTTCTTAATGCCTGTTTCGCTTGTAGCACGGCCGGTGCCGATGCCTTCGCGTGTCACGCCGTCGATGGTGATCGCGACCGTTACGGTCATAATGTCGCCGATCGGCCGCAGATCGCGGATCTCGTGATGCCAATTCGGCGCTTTTTGATCGAGAATGTCGGCGACCGTGTGCCATTCGACGTAATCGACCATCTGCGTATGTCCGTTCCGATCACGCATTCCGGCACGGCGGCGGATCAAATGCGGATCGACCGTCTCGCTAAGCCCTTTCAGCGTCGTCGAAAAATCAAATACGTTCGTCGTATCGGCCGGGATTTCCTGTACGTTTGTCTTCTTCTGGATCGTGTTGCTCTTCATTTGTGTATTTCTCCTAATGTGTCGTTCCAGCCGAGGCTCTTCGTGCCATGTTCGGCAATCTAACAAAGGCCGCCTGCCGCCCGCCTTGCCGTTTTCATCAAAGATCCTTCGGCTCTGTTCGCAAACGCCCTACAGGCTCCAGGGCGGTTTTGCTCAGTATTTTCAAGTCTTTTGACCAATGCATCAGTCTTTAGCTGTTGCATCTATGAAACATAGTATCAGAAGAATTTATTTGTTGCAAGCACGAAACAAGGTGTTGCAATTAAAATTTTCTTGTGTTATGTTTTATGCGTGAAACACATTGTGCATCTTTGCACGGTTACTCATGGAGGATGAGGAGAACGTATGGTCTTCAAGAACGACAGTCTTATTGATACGAATGAATTGGGCAAAGCTATCCGTCGGCGCCGGCAGGAATTAAGGCTTAGCCTGCGGGATGTAGGCGATGTAACGCAGGTCTCTGCTTCGACGCTTTCGCGGATCGAGAGCGGAAAGGGCAAGCCGGACGCGGAGAATATTGCTCGAATCATGCAATGGCTGGATATGCCGGTCGATCGCGTGATGAAAAAGCAGGCAGGAGCCGATGTCGAGCCGGTTGTCTATTATCCGCACGAATCAACGCCCGAGATCGTTTCCGCGCATTTAAGGGCCGATAAGAACCTTTCGGCCGAAACGGCGGACGCCCTTTCGGAGCTTTTCCGGGTCGCGTACTCGCAATTCAGCGGCGGCAAGGGCAAGTAGATTTTTCAGAAATTTCAGGGGAATGGTCAAAAATATGGCACAGAAACGTTATCGATCGCTGGACACTAGTGTTCTGTTGTTTTTCCTGACGGCTGAGCTTGCACGTTCGGCGACATTCTTTGGCGTCGATACGCTTTTGCTCTCGATCGCGGCGTTGTTTGTGCTCGTTCTGCCGTATCTTTTGATCGAAGTTGACGGTGTCCCAGCGTTTGGGAATTGGCTCAAACCCAGGCTCGTTTTTGCGGGCCTCGGGATCGGCACGGGCCTTTTATTCCGCGGGGCTCCCGCTGGAATATCGCATTTACCGATGACGTTCCTGATACTTTCGGCGGTCATCTGCTCGTATATTCACATTTACGGCCTTTTGAAGCTGCGGTTGGTGAAATAGGCAAAAGGCGCCAGGCCGCAAAAAGCTTCGAAAAAAAGAGATCCGCGTTTGTACTGCCAAGTTTTCGGGTGGCAGGGAAACGCGGATCCTTTTCTTTGTCTGTTGCTTATCGAGCGAACGATTCGGCGTAAAGCGTCGTCCCTCGGGTCGCCTCAACGGTCACTTCGCGTATTGCCTGCAGCTGATCGACGAGATCGCGGTATTGAGCAAGCGTCAATGCCTGTGCTCCGTCGCAAAGGGCCTCAGCGGGCCGCGGATGCACTTCGATGATGAGGCCGTCGGCTCCGACCGCAACACCTGCCCTTGCAAGCGGTGCGACCATGTAATTGTGGCCCGTTGCGTGCGAAGGATCGACGATGATCGGCAAGTGCGTCATACGATGAACGGCCGGAACGACAGAAAGGTCCATCGTATTGCGTGCATGGTTTGCAAACGTGCGGATGCCGCGTTCGCAAAGGATGACATCGTAATTTCCCTCGCTCATCACGTACTCGGCGGCGAGCAGGAACTCTTCAAGAGTTGCCGAAAGCCCGCGTTTTAGGAGAACAGGCTTTCTGGTTTTGCCAACGTATCGCAGAAGCGAGTAGTTCTGCATATTGCGGGCACCGATCTGAATGCAGTCGCCGTACTTTTCGACCGCATCGACGCCGTGTTCATCCATCGCTTCCGTCACGATATTTAGGCCCGTTTCTTCGCGGACATCGGCGAGCATTTTGAGGCCTTCTTCACCAAGGCCCTGAAAAGCGTAAGGCGAGGTGCGCGGCTTGTAGGCGCCGCCGCGTAAGAATTTTGCACCGCTTGCCGCAACTTCGCGGGCAACGGTCGTCAATTGCGTTCGTGTTTCGATCGCACATGGGCCGGCGATGATCGCGAGTTCGCTGCCGCCGATCGTGGCATTGCCAACTTTGACGACAGAGCGTTCGGGCCTGGCGTCGCGGAGAATGAGCTTATAAGGCTGCGTTACGCGGATCGCTTCGGCAACGCCGGGCAAATTCTCAAAATTCGCGGGATCGACGGAACCGCGATTGCCGGTCACGCCGATGGCCGTCCGAGTTTCGCCGGGCATCGAATGTCCGCGAAACCCGAGCGATTCTATGATCTCGAGTACCTTTTCAATTTCACCGGTGGTGGCACCGGGCTTCATTACGATTAACATATTCTTCACTAGCGTGAACCTTCAACTTTATGAGTATGTGCCGCCTTTTGCAACGGCAATAATTGATCTATTAGAGCTTCGACGTGGGCGAGCGTATCGCCGGCCGCAAGTGCGGCCTCGATCTCGGCCACTATTGCAGAGCCGACCACGGCCGCATCGGCAAATTTCCATACGTTCTCGACCTGCTCTCGGGTCGAGATCCCGAATCCGACCGCGATGGGCAGATCGGTGAATTTTCTTACTTTCGCAGTCAATTTCTCGGCGTCGCCCGAGAGCGAACCGCTTGCCCCGGTCACGCCGGCCTTCGAGACCGCATAAATGAATCCGCGTGCGTTACGGCAGATATTCTCGAGCCTTGCGTCGGATGTCGTCGGCGAAACGAGCGAGATCAGCGACATCTCATGTTTTGCCAGCACGCGGCTGAGCTCTTCGGCTTCGGAATCGACAGCATCGACGGTCAGGATGCCGTCAATGCCGGCAGATCTCGCGGCAGAGCACAGCTCTTCGACACCAAACCGCAGGAGCGGGTTTAGATAGCTGAACAGCACGATCGGCACGGTCGACGCCGAACTCAACTTCTCGGCAATGGAAAGCACACGTCTGAGGTTCACGCCGTTATCGATCGCACGCTGCGACGAACGCTGAATGACAACACCATCGGCCATCGGATCGGAGAACGGCACGCCAAGCTCGATGACGCTCGCACCCCGGTTTGCGAGAAGTTTGCAGATCTCGAGCGATACCTCATCGTTCGGGTCGCCGGCAGTTACGAAAGGGATGAATCCTCGGCCATTTGCGAGGCTCTTTGTGATGCGACCGCTCATTTCGCACCTCCGTTGAGAAGCTGCCGAACAGCGTCAACATCCTTGTCGCCGCGGCCTGAAACATTGACGATCATTACCTGTTCACGCGACATCTTTGGAGCCGCCTTGACCGCAAATGCGACCGCGTGAGCGGATTCGAGCGCAGGAATGATTCCTTCGGTACGTGAAAGCATTTGGAACGCCTCTAAAGCCTCAGAATCAGTCACCGAGTCATATTTGATGCGTCCGATGTCCCGCAGATATGAGTGCTCCGGGCCAACAGACGCGTAATCAAGGCCCGCCGAAACCGAATGCGTCGCGGCGATATTGCCATCGTCATCCTGCAGCACATAGCTGCGCGTTCCCTGAAGTACGCCGACTGCGGCACCTTTTGCGAATCGAGCCGCGTGCTCACCGAGAGCCGCACCTCTGCCGCCCGCCTCAACGCCGGTCATTTGAACTTCGGCATCGTTCAGGAACGGGTGAAACAGCCCAATAGCGTTTGAACCGCCGCCGACGCACGCAACAAGAAGGTCCGGCAGTTTTCCGGCCGATTCCAGTATCTGCTGCCGGGCTTCGCGGCCGATCACGCTCTGAAATTCCCGCACCATCAGCGGATACGGATGCGGCCCGAGGGCCGAGCCGAGAAGGTAGTAAGTGTCTGCAACATTCGTTACCCAATCACGAAGAGCCTCGTTGATCGCGTCTTTGAGCGTTCGCGATCCTGTATCGACCGCACGAACCTCCGCCCCGAGGAGCTGCATCCTGAAAACGTTCAGCTCCTGACGGCGAATATCTTCGCTGCCCATATAGACAACGCATTGAAGGCCGAAAAGTGCACAGACCGTCGCGGTCGCCACACCATGCTGGCCGGCCCCGGTTTCGGCAACTATGCGCGTCTTGCCCATTCTCCGGGCCAGAAGTATCTGGCCAAGGCAATTGTTGATCTTGTGTGCACCGGTGTGATTCAGATCCTCGCGCTTTAGATAGATGCGGGCGCCGCCGAGTTCATTGCTGAGGCGCTCGGCAAAATACAAGGCAGTCGGCCGCCCGGAATAGTCTTTCAAGAGGCCGGCAAGCTCCGAATGAAATTCCGGGTCATCACGCGACGCAAGGAATGCCTCGCTCAATTCGTCGAGCGGAGCAACGAGTGTTTCGGGAACGAACCGGCCGCCAAACTCACCCCAATATCCCTTGTTGTTCGGTTCAAAATTCATAGAACGTTCTTCGCCGCTTCAATAAAGGCAGCGACCTTTTCGGGATCCTTCTTTCCCTTTATCGATTCGAGTTTGCTGCACGCATCTACGCAGAAAGGCCAAACTTTCCGGATGGCGTTCGCCACATTGTTAGGGCCGAGTCCGCCGGCCAAATATATGTGATCGAAGCTTGCGGCCGCCTTTTCCGCGAGATTCCAATCTGAAACGCTGCCAGTACCGCCGTAGGAGCCCATTGCGGGAGCGTCAATGAGAATGCTGATACCGTCGTTGCCGAGTTTCGCAAGGATCGGCATTGCCTGCTTCGCTTCACAGGCCTTGATGACGCGAAGCCCATTGTGATGTGCAATATCAAGGGCAAATTCGAGTGTTTCGTCACCGTGCAACTGTACTGCATCGAGGCCGCAACGCTTGGCCGTTTCCGATATCTCACGCTTATCGGCGTTGACAAAGACCCCAACGAGCGTGACCGAGCCCGTAATGCATTCGGCGATCGCGGCGGCCGTATCTGCGGAAATGTATCGCGGACTTTTCGGATAGAAATTCAGCCCGATCTCATCAGCTCCGCATTTGGCGGCGAACCGGGCGTCCTCGATACTCGTAATGCCGCAAACTTTGACCCTAACCACGCGAACCTCCTGCGGCACCAAGTGCCGTAAGTTTTTCTGCAGGATCGCCGGATGTCATCAGAGCTTCGCCGATCAGAAACGCATCAAAGCCTGCGTTGCGAAGGCGTTCGATCTCGTCCGCCGAAGTGATCCCGCTTTCGGCAACAAAGAGCGAATTCGACGGTTTGTGTTCCGCCAGGCGAATCGACGTCGCGAGATCGACCTTGAGCGTATGAAGATCGCGATTGTTCACGCCGATGATCTTCGCGCCGACCTTCGCTGCGATCTCGACCTCTGCGAGGTTGTGTGTTTCGACAAGTGCATCGAGCCCGAGTGAATCGGCTGTCGCGAGCAGACTGCAAAGTTCTTCTTCATGCAGTGCCGCGACTATCAGCAATATCGCATCGGCACCGGCGAGTGCGGCCTCGTAGATCTGAATGGCGTCAACGATGAAATCCTTGCGAAGCAAGGGAATTTCAACACTCTTTCTCGCGTCTCGAATGTCATCGAGCGAGCCTTGAAAATACTTTGGCTCGGTCAATATCGAGATCGCGGCCGCACCGCTTGTTTCGTAGATCTTTGCCCGCTCGGCGGCATCAACCGTCGCATCGATGACGTTCTTCGACGGCGATGCCCGCTTGATCTCGGCGATTATGTTGACCCGATCTTTACGGGAAAGGGCCGTTCGCAGTCGAAAGCTTTCGCGTCCGTTGCGGCACGCTTCCGCTTCGGCTTTTAGCTGCGAAAGGTCAAGCTCGTGCGAACGCGCGGTCAGCGCGTTTCGAGTTTCACCTACGATCTTTTCGAGGAACGTCGTCATGCGGCGATAGCGACCTCGGCGGAAAGTATGTCGAGCTTTGCGACGACCTTTCCTGAGTCGATCGCGTCGGCGGCGATATCAGCGGCGTCGGTAAGCGATGAGGCTTTACCGACAAGGAAGATCGCGGCGGCGGAGTTTGCGATCACCATGTCGCGGCCTATAGTTCGCTCGCCATTCAGGACACCGCGGATGCGTGCGGCGCTCTCGGCGACATTCTCAGCCTTTGGCAATGTGACGGTGCCGTGCCGGAGCCCAAAACTGTCCGCCGCGAGTTCATAATTCCTGATGCCATCAGGAGTAACTTCAACAGCAATAGTGGTCCCGTTGATAGAGATCTCGTCCAGGCCGCTGCTGCCGTTGACCACGAGCGAACGTGTCGTGCCAAGTCGATGCAGGGCATTAGCGATCTTCGGCACAAGGTCGCCGGACCACGTTCCGATCACCTGATATTGAGCGTTTGCCGGGTTTGCAAGCGGCCCGATGCAGTTGAAGATCGTCGGGAACGGAAGGCTGCGGCGAGCATCGGCGAGCTTTGCCGACAGGCGGTGAAACGCAGGTGCAAATAGGAACGCAAGGCCGTGACGGCGAAGATTCATCTCGGCGGAAGCAGGCCCGAGCGACGGCTCAAGGCCAAGGGCAGACAGCACATCGATCGCTCCCGAACGGCTTGTTGCGGCACGGTTGCCGTGTTTTGCCACCTTAATGCCTGAAGCCGATGTCACGATCGCGGCCGCAGTCGAGACGTTGAACGGCTTTTGCGAACCGCCGCCGGTGCCGACAATATCAACGGCATCTTCGTGCCCGTGTACGCGTCGGCATCGTTCACGAAGAACCTTCGCAAAGCCGTAGATCTCGTCCTCCGTGATGCCTTTTTCGTTCCAGGCGGTCAGAAGATCGACAAGGCCCTTGCGGTCTTCGCTTGCGAGTATTGCGTCGAGTACGTTTTCGGCATCGTTTACCGAGACGTCCACGCCGCGTTTCATTCCAAGTATGGTTGTATGTAGTAGTTCGTTCATCCTAGTTCTCCGGTCTCTGCGAGATCGATGGCTCGCATCAGGCCCTTTGCCTTATTTATCGTTTCTTCAAACTCCGAAGCCGCATTTGAATCGGCCACAATTCCCGCACCTGCCTGGATCGTCGCGATCCCATTCTCGAGGACAAGTGTCCGTATCGAGATGCAGGTGTCCATATTCCCGCGATAGTCGAAATAGCCGATCGCTCCGGCGTAGATATCTCTTGTCGTCGGTTCAAGCTCGCGAATGATCTCGATCGCACGCACCTTTGGAGCTCCCGAGACAGTGCCGGCAGGGAAGCAGGCCGCAAAGGCGTCGAACATATCTCTTCCGTCCGCAAGAGTGGAAGACAGCGAGCTTACGAGATGCTGGACGTGCGAGTATTTCTCGACCGTCATAAGTGCATCGACCTTCACCGAGCCGAATTCCGAGACACGGCCGAGATCATTGCGGCCAAGGTCGACGAGCATCAGATGCTCGGAAACTTCCTTTGCATCGGCCTTCATTTCGGCGGCAAGCTGGTCATCTTCCGCGGGAGTTGCACCGCGATGACGCGTTCCGGCGATCGGCCGATACTCGAGTTTGCGGTCCGTGCATCGAACAAGCATTTCGGGCGAGGCACCGATGACGCTGCGTTCGCCGATCTGCATCAGGAACATATACGGCGACGGGTTAAGCGACCTCAACGCTCGATAGATCGCGATCGCCGACGAATTTGTCGGCCGCGTAAACCGCTGGGAATAGACCGCTTGGTAGCAATCGCCCGCCTTTATGTATTCCTTGATCTTCTCGACCGCCGCTTCGAATTGCTCGCGGGTCTGGTTCGACCCTGCCTCTTGAGATCCGCTCTTTACCGAACGTGCAAGGGAGACGGTCTTGTCACTTTCGAGCAGAGAGCGGATCTCTGCGTTTCGCGCTGTTGCGGCATCCAATTCGTGTTTCGGGGCGACGGTTACGATCTTGATCTTCTGCCGCGCGTGGTCGAACGCGATCACGGAACGATAGATCATTAGGGACGATGCAGCCTTTAGGCTCTCGCGTTCGAGCGAAGGCTCGAACCATTCACACGCATCGAAACCGATACATCCGATCGCACCGCCGATGAATGCGGGCAGATCGTGATCTGCGATCGCTTTGTGTTCGGAAAAATGACGCCGAAGGTCAGCAAAGGCCTCGGCACCACCTTCGGTAGTTCGGATCGGATCGGCGCCGATGAACGAATATCGGGCGAGATTTTCGCCGCCTTCGACGGATTCGAGCAGGAATGAATGTGTGGATCGGCAAGAGAGCTTCAGGTAAACGGCAAGCGGAGTCAGCAGATCGGCCGGGATCGTTTCAACGACCGGCTCGAGTAAGGTTGTTTGCTGCGGACTCGTATTCATTTCCAAAATCAATGAGTAAAAACACAAAATCGCCGCTTGAGCGGTATTTCTCAAGCGGCGTCTTTTGATAGATCTGAGTTTTAGTTAGTTCTTCACTTGTCAGATGCGATCATAAGACGCGCCAGTAAACTGCCACCAAAAAAAGGTGTACAGGTTAAACGCGTAATAGATCGCTCCGAAGAACTTCATCGAGAGTAACAATAGCACGAACGCCCTTGGGCGTGTCAACAGCTTTTCAAAAGTTTTCTTTGGCCGCCAAGTCTTTACATCTTCGCCGGGACCTCGATCCCGAGATCAGCAAGTGCAGCTCGAAGACCTCTTGATGCAAAGACCGCCGCTGAGACAAGAATGGCGCGACGCGTTGCGTTCGGCTCAGCTATGATCTTGTGGTTGTGGTAGAAAAGGTTGAATGCCTTCGCAAGATTGAACGTGTATTTTGCCAGGATCGCCGGTTCATTTGCATTTGCCGCCTGCCGCACCGTTTCTTCAAGCCGTGAAGCAAGTGCGATCAATGCCCAGATCTCGTCACCGCCTTCGCCGGCGAAAACTTCGTTCACCTTTTCGCGATCCGAAAGGTTCGGCAATAGCGATTCAAAACTCTCGCCCTTGTCCGCGAGCTTGCGAAAGATCGAATTCGCACGCACAGCGGAATACTGACAAAAACATCCGGTCTCGCCTTCGAACGACAAGGCTTCCTTGAAATCGAATACGATCACGGTGTTTCGCGTGAACTTCAGAAGGAAGTAGCGAAGAGCACCGATAGCGAGCTGATGTGCGATCTTCCGCTTCTCATCTTCGCTTTCGTCCGGATGACGAGATCCGACCTCGGCGTAGGCATTCGCTTCGAGGCGGTCGATGAGGTCATCGGCCTTAACTCCGAGGCCTTTGCGGCCGCTCATCTCGATAAATGAACGCTTGCGGTCGTCATCCGACAGTTTGAACCCGAGCTCTTCGGCAGCCGATGGAGAAAGGGCGACCATCTCGTACGCAAGATGAACACTTGCCGAGAGTCCGCGTTCGGGCGAGATCGCAGCAACGCCTTTTTTGACGATCTCCTGGGGATAGGACTGTCGCGTATCGATGACGTTGTAGATCTTTTCGCCGCCGCCAAATTTCGGATGCGAGGCAGCCCCTTCGCCGGCGGTCGTGATCCAAACCTCGCCTCCGGCATCCTTGCGAAAGGGGCGATAGTTGAAGTCCAGGCCGAGGATGCCGAGCTTCCACATCTGATAGGCAATGTCTTTTCCGGTGTAGGTAACTGTGCCGTTCGAGCGGACAAGGATCTTGTCGGCCTCGTGTTCGTCCGTGCCGGAATGCTCTTCAAACGGCATCACCCAACACCCTGCGTGCTTGCCCTCGCTTTCGAACCGAACAACACCAAGTTCCTTCATCTTCTCGAATGCCTTGTCCCAGAAATGCAGGTGGAGGATCTCGGATTCGCGAGGCAGTAGATCGTAATAGATGGACAACCGCTCCATCGTCTCAAGAATGCACTCAACGTTTCGCGTCGCGACAAAGTCAGCGAAATCAGCGGTCGAATTTCCGCCTTCCTCGAGGGCATGCAGGACCTCGGCACGGCAGGTCTTCAACGATTCATCGGTCTGGAAGGTCTGTCCGACGCGTGCGTAAAGGTCCCAGCAATAGTGATCGAAACGCTTGCCGCTTGCCGTCAACTCTTTGTCGAGGGCTTTGACCGAGGCTAGATCACGGCCTTCGAGATAGAGGAAACCGACGACAACATCGGCGACCTGAACACCCGTGTTGTCGATATAGTTCTGGATCTCGACGGCCTTGCCAGTGCTCGTCAAAATGCGTGCAAATGTATCGCCAAGGACGGAATTTCGGACATGGCCGATATGTGCGGCCTTATTCGGATTGACGGATGTGTGTTCAATGCAAACCTTTGCTCTTTCGCCATCCCCAACCGAAGCGATCGGCTCTGCATTCGCATTTTCAGAGAGAAACGCCGCCCGATCAAAGAAGATATTCAAATAACCGGCGCCCGCAACCTCAACACGCGACACTCCGGCGATGCCTTCTATTGCGGCCTTTAACGTCTCGCCGATCGCTCGCGGATTAGCTTTTTCGCCGGTCTGCTGCTTGATGAGTTTTGCGAGTTCGAACGCGACCGGGAATGCAAGGTCACCAAGTTCCGTTTTTGGAGGCACTTCGGCGACGATATTCTCGAGCTTTATGGAAAAGTGCGTTTCGGCGGCGGCTTTGACCTTTTCGTCGAGCAAAGCCCTAAGTTCAATTAGCGTCATGACGTTCAGGATAAACGCCAGATTATATCGCCCCGTGTGCCGTGTTGACAACGAACTGAGCACCGCAAAAACGCCCAACTTTTTATTTTTCAGGGAAATAGCTAAAATCAAACCCGATGAAGACACTGTATTTTGACTGTTTTTCGGGGGCGAGCGGGAATATGATCCTCGGCGGACTCCTTGAACTCGGCATAGACGGGGACGCGCTACGAGCCGAGCTCGCAAAACTCAACCTTAACGGTATTGAGCTTGTCATCGAGAAGGTTGATCGCTCCGGCATCAATTCGACTCACGTCGAGGTGAAATATCCGCACGAGCACGTTCATCGACACCTAAAAGACATCGTCAAGATCATCGACGGAAGCACTCTTTCGGCGGCGGTCAAGCAGCGAGCGATCGCGATCTTTACGCGTCTGGCCGAGGCTGAGGCAAAGGTTCACGGCATATCGATCGAGCGTGTGCATTTCCACGAAGTTGGAGCGTTGGACGCGATCGTGGACATTGTCGGAGCCTGCATTGGGTTTGAAATGCTCGGGATCGAGCGTTTCGCGGCGTCTGCCCTGAATCTTGGCAGCGGAATGGTCGAGATGGCGCACGGTAAGTTTCCTGTTCCGCCGCCTGCTGTGGCCGAACTGATCAAGGGTATTCCCGCATTTGCGACCGAAGGCAGCGGTGAGTTATTGACGCCGACTGGAGCAGCCATAATCTCAACTATTTGTGATAGTTACGATGTGATGCCTAAGATATCACTTGAAGGCATTGGATACGGTGCCGGAACGCGAGATACGAAGGGAACGCCGAATGTCCTGCGGCTGATGGTAGGCGAGACATCAGAGGAATTTGCGGATTCAAAGAAAGATGGCGAGAAGCTGGTCGTCCTCGAAACTAACGTTGATGACGCTTCGCCTCAGACGCTTGGCTTTGCAATGGAGCGTGCTTTTGCCCTGAATGCACTCGATTGCTGGTTTACGCCCATCCAGATGAAGAAGAATCGGCCCGCAACCCTTTTGACAGTTCTTTGTGAGCCGACCGACGTAAGGCAGATCGAGGAGATGCTCTTCCGCGAGACAACGACCCTCGGAATACGCCGACGAGACGTCGAACGCGTCAGTCTTGAACGCAGCTCTGAGACGATAGCGACCGAGTTCGGTGACGTGCGTGTTAAGGTGTCTCGGTTGGACGGGAACGTATTGACCAGAAAGGCTGAGTTTGACGATCTGAAAAAGATCGCCGAATCGACCGATCAACCACTCAGAGACATCACGGCAAAGATCGAGAAGCTCCTGGATGAGAAGGACGCGATACTTGTAAAGGTCGCGGGAAAGCAGTAGATGGCAGAAAAAAAGAAGAAAAGAAGCAAGAAGAAGGCCGTTGACCTGAAGAAGATCGCTGACGGCGTCCGACTCATTCTCGAAGGAATTGGCGAGGATCCTGAACGCGACGGGCTGTTGAAGACGCCCGAGCGGGTCGCCGACTTTTACGCAGAACTGACCGAAGGGATGCGGATCGACCCGAGTGAATTCATCGTGCCGCTGCCAGGCGATTCGCACGACGAGATGGTGCTCGTAAAAGACATTTCGATCTCGTCGATCTGCGAGCATCATCTCGCGCCGTTCACGGGAAAATGCCATATCGCGTACATTCCGAAAGACGGTCGGATCGTTGGGCTTTCAAAACTTGCGAGGCTCGCCGAGGTCTTCTCGCGGCGTTTGCAGGTGCAGGAGCGGCTCACGCAGGAGATAGCAAATACGCTTTTTGAGAATCTAAAACCGCTAGGCGTAATGGTCGTTGTCGAGGCCGAACATACATGTATGACGCTTCGCGGCGTCAGAAAGCCCGGCTCAGTCACGGTCACGTCCGCAGTGCTTGGCGGTTTCCGAAGCGACCCGAGAACCCGTGCCGAAGCGATGGCACACATTAAAGGATAAAGATGAAGAAGATACTCGTACTCTTTTCGCTTGTGTCGATGCTTTCGATCTGCGCTTTTGCCCAGGACTATACCTCACAATTTAGTGAGGCAAAGATGCGTGAGCGTGTGAAGACGCTTTCGTCCGATGCGTTCGAGGGCCGCGGACCGGGAACGCCGGGCGGTCAAAAGGCTGCGAAATATATTGCCGATCAAATGCGTGCGGCCGGCGTTCAGCCGGGAAACGGAAAGAGCTATTTCCAGCAGATCGACTTCATTGCTATGAAGGCCGATCCGAATACCAAGCTGCAGGTTTCCGGTTCAAAAGGCGAGAAAGACTATCGTTTCCTTGATGATTTTGTTGCCGTTACCGGAGCCCAAGCGGCCTCTGTGAATACCAGGGCCGAGCTGGTTTTCGTCGGCTACGGCATTGATTCTCCCCTTTATAAATGGAATGACTACAAGGGCAATGCAGGTGATTTTCGCGGCAAATACTTGATGATCCTTGTAAACGATCCGCCTGCGACGAAGGATGAAGCGGATCTTTTTGGCGGCGACGCTCTGACGTATTTCGGCCGTTGGACGTACAAATACGAAGAAGCGGCAAGGCGTGGTGCCGCGGGCGTGATCCTTGTTCACACTGACAGGTCAGCAGGTTACGGGTGGAACGTCATTCGAAGCTCGAACGGCAACTGGCGTTATGAGATCCTGCGTACAAAAAGCGACAAGACCCCATTCTTGAATGTTCGTGCATGGGCAACGGAGAATGCGGCCGGACATATCCTTGAGCAGGCCGGACTGAGCCTAAAAGACCTTTCCGAGGCCGCAAAGTCGCGTGATTTTAGGCCCGTTAAGACGGGCCTGACAGTCGGCCTTGATCTTAAAAGCGAAACAAAGCATATCTCGTCGCCGAATGTTGTCGGCAAGGTGACCGGCAGTGATGCGAAGCTACGAGATCAATACGTGATCTACACGGCGCATTACGATCATCTCGGCGTGGGTGAACCTAACAAAGATGGCGACAAGATCTATAACGGTGCTTATGACAACGCCTCGGGCGTATCTGCGGTACTGGGCATCGCCGAGGTTCTGGCGAAGATGCCGTTAAAGCAGCGACCGAAGCGCTCGATCTACTTCCTGTTTCCGGCCGCAGAAGAGCAAGGCTTGCTGGGTGCCGAATACTACGCGCGACATCCGCTCGTTCCGCTTGCCAAAACGGCTGCAAACATCAATCTTGACGGCGTGAATTTCGTCGGAAAGGTTGACGACTTTATAGCACTCGGGGCAAACCGCTCCTCGATGATCGATCAGATAAACGAGGCGGCAAAAGAACGGAATTTCACGATCAAGGATGATCCCGATCCGGGCCAGGGATTCTTCTTCCGCTCTGACCATTTTCCGTTTGCAAAAGCTGGCGTGCCGGCGGTGAACTTTTCGCACGGCGACCATTTTATCGGCGGTTCAAGCAAAGACGCGTCGAAATTCCTGATGGATTACACCGAGAAATATTATCACCAGGTCGGCGATGAATATCACGACTGGTGGGATATGTCCGCGATGGTGCAGGAAGCTGAATTTGCGCTCTCATTCGGAATAAAGATCGCTAATGCACCGAAGATGCCGCGGTACAAGGCGAACGATGAATTCTCGGCTCCTGATAAGAAACGTCTGCCGTAATTGAACTTAAAGATGCCGGGAACTTTTTACATTACAACGCCGATCTACTACGCGAACAGCTTGCCGCACCTTGGGCATCTATACACGACGTTGGTTGCGGACGCGATACGCCGATACAAACGCCAACGCGGATTCGATACGTATTTCCTTACCGGAACCGACGAGCACGGCATCAATATCCAGCGTGCGGCAGAGAAAGAAGGCCGAAGCCCGAAAGCTCAGGTCGATCTTATCTCTGCGGAGCTCAAGCGAATGTTCGCGTCATTTGGCCTGGACACGGCGAACGACGGGTACGACATCTTTATGCGTACCACCGAACCGTACCATTACGCAGGCGCTCAGGCGTTTTGGCTGGAGATCGCAAAGAACAAAACGCCAAAAGGGAATTCGACGATCTATAAGGGCTTTTACGAAGGCTGGTTCTGTGCGCCTTGCGCGGAATTTAAGACCGAAGAGCAATATTTCATTCCTGACGGCTCCGAGCAACCGCATTGCCCGATCCACGAACGTCCGCTGGATAAGGTCGCCGAAGAGAGCTACTTTTTCCGCCTTTCGGACTATCAGGACTTTTTGATCGAGACGATCGAGGCCGCTCCGTCACGCATCCGGCCGGAGGCTCGTCGCAACGAAGTCCTGTCATTTGTCCGCGGCGGTTTGCAGGACCTGTCTATCAGCCGTCAGCGTTCTGCTGTTTCGTGGGGAATTCCTGTTCCGGGCGATGAAGAACATGTGATGTACGTCTGGCTAGATGCTCTGTCGAATTACATCACGGCCCTCGGCTACGGAAGCGGCGATTCTTCCAAGCTCGACCGATACTGGCAAAATGTGACCCATTTGGTCGGAAAGGACATTTTGCGGTTCCACACGGTCTATTGGTTCTCTTTCCTTGCGGCCGCCGGGTTGAAGTTGCCCGACACAGTTTTTGCCCACGGAATGTGGCTCGACGCGAACGGCCGAAAGATGGGAAAGACAATAGGTAACGTCATCGAAGTTGATGTATTACTTAAACATTTCCAAGTCGATGCTGTCCGATATTTTGTTCTTAGGGAGATGGTGTTCGGGCAGGACGGCAAGTTTGGTTACGAGAATTTGATCGATCGGGCGAACGCCGACCTGGCGAGCGGCCTTGGCAATCTCGCAAGCCGCACGCTTTCGATGATCGCGAAATATCGCGAAGGCAGGATACCGGCAGGAGACGGCGGAGAGTTCGCCGCAGGCGTCGCGGCCTACCGAGACAAGTTTATTGGGCATTTCGACGATCTCGAGCTGAGCCAGGCACTCGAATCCGCTTGGGCGATCATTGCTTCGGCGGACAAGATGATCTCGGATGAGAAGCCATGGCTCCTCGCAAAAGAACCTGACCGCGATGGGGAGTTGAACGATGTCCTCTTCCGGGCAGCCGAAACACTCCGTTGGCTGTGTGTGATGCTCTATCCGGTGATGCCGCGTTCTGCAGAGAAGATCTATCGACAACTCGGGCTCAAAGACGATCTGCGGCTGGCAGATCCGGCCTCGCTTGAATGGAGCGTATTCGCCGAGGGAACAATGATCGGTGAGAGCGAAGCGGTCTTTCCGCGAATTGATAAAACAAAAGTTATGAGTGAAATAAATGAGCAGAAGGCAGTCGGCGGGGAACAACCGTCGGCCGTGACCGAAGCGATCGAGCAGCCCGCGGCTGAAGCCGAGAATTTCATCACGATCGATGATTTCCTAAAGGTGGAGTTGCGTGTCGGTGAGATCAAGGTTGCCGAACGTATTCCGAACGCTGATAAACTTTTGCGCTTTGAGATCGACCTCGGCGAAGAAACGCCTCGACAGATCCTCGCCGGACTGGCCGAATACTACGAGCCCGAAAAGCTGATAGGCCGCAAGGTCGTGGTCGTCGCAAATCTTAAGCCACGCAAGATGCGAGGCCTTGAATCGCAGGGAATGATCTGTGCCGCCTCTCTCGAAGACAACACCGGCCCGTCGCCCGCACTCGCAACATTTCTCGAAGACGTCGACGTCGGAGCAAGACTGAAATGATCAAACTTTACCTACAGGTTCTTATTTGCGTGCTTGTCTGTTATTCCTCACCAAGCCTATTACCTGAGGTATATGCGCAAGAACCTCCGCCACCAAAGACTATCAAAGGTACCGAGTCACTTTATGAGTCAGAGGAAGGCGGGTTTCGAGTTGCTTTTCCATCAAAGCCGACAGTCAGGTCCGAAGTTCAGGACACTTCATTCGGGAAGACCAGTATTAGAAGCTACGTTATGACAAGCTTGTTTGCGGCATACGTGGTAACACAGTTCGATTTTCCCACCGTGATGGATGACAAATACGATCTTAATGCGCGCTTCGATCTGGCACGCGAAACTCAGGCGAGATCGCTCAAAGCAAGGGTGATGTCCGATGCAGAATTTTATTTTGGCGAGCATTACGGACGCTCGCTTGTCCTTGAAGCGGCGGATAAGACCTTATCCACCAGGATGTTCGTTGTAGGCCCTAGATTGTTCACACTTACGGTCGGCACCGTCGGTAAACTTAGCACCCAGTCGTCGAAACTGCGGCTAGCAAACCAGACACGGATCGACAGGTTCTTCAACTCCTTTGCCGTAACGTCGATCCCTACTGCAATATCCACGGCGGTCGAACTGCCCGCAGATTTCCAGACATCTGTCGCCGACGGACATTTCTATTCACAATTTTTTGGGCTAAAGATACAGGTTCCTGACAAATGGGTCGTACTTGAGACTGAACAGGCCGAGATGATACTCGAAGTGGGCAAGGATGCACTAAAGAGCACCAAACCCGGGCTTGTGGAACATCTATCTGATAAAAACACGCGGGTAATTGGTGCATTTGGCAAGAACTCTGTTGAAAATAGTACCGATGGTACTTTTTTCATCATGATGGCAGAGAGGCTCCCTTATCCCAATCTTGTCCCGTCGGCCTTGGCTGCTTCGGCCCTGAAGTTCACCGTAGACCAAAAGGATCAACTTATAGAATCTCCGACAAATGTCCAATTCGACGGAATCGATTTTTACTGGCTCGAAAAGCAGGACAAGAAGACAAAGCTATTCCAAAGAATGTACTTAGCAAACGTAAAGGGGATCGGGTTTGAGATCTCGTTAACTTACAAGAATCGGGCCGACCTCGAAATTATGCTGAAAGCCCTGGCGTCCATGAAGTTTGGGAAGGCGGCTCTGCAAACTCAGCAATGAACCTGATCGATTCGCATTGTCATATTGACGGTGAGCAGTTTGACGGCGACCGCGACGAGGTTGTTCGGCGGGCGAAAGATGTGGGTGTCGTCGCGATGCTGAACGTCGGGACAGGCGATCCGAATACGGACGATTTTTCGCGTGCGGTGGCGGTTGCTGAGAAATACGACAATGTTTACGCTGCGGTCGGTGTTCACCCGCATGACGCCAAGCTCTACGACGATAAGGCAGAAAACCATTTGTTGGAGCTGGTAAATTCAAGCAAGAAGGTTATCGCGTGGGGCGAGATCGGGCTCGACTATTATTACGATCACAGTCCGCGTGACGTACAGCGGGCGGTGTTCGTGCGGCAGATCCGCAAGGCACGCGAGCTTGGGCTTCCGATCATCATTCATAGCCGCGATGCCGATGATGAAACGGTCGAAATATTGGCTGCGGAGTGTTCGTGGGATGGCTTTCGCGGGATCATGCACTGCTTTGGCGGCACACCGCAGATGGCCGACGAGCTTGTTAGCGTCGGTTTTATGATCTCATTCGCCGGGAATGTCACATTCAAAAAGGCGGAGAATCTGCGCGAGGCCGCACGCGTGGTGCCGCTCGATCGTCTGCTGGTCGAAACTGACTGTCCGTTCCTTACGCCCGTGCCTTTTCGAGGAAAGCGGAACGAGCCCGCCTTTGTCGTAAATACCGCAGGGTTTCTAGCGGACCTTCTGGGTGTCGAACCACTTGCTCTTGCTGAGCAGACGACAAAGAACTTTCTAAACTTATTTGATCTAAAACTTGAGGTATAAGAAATTACCGCACCAACGTTGTATCTCCCTGTATCCCATCTGTGTTCTCGACGGTGTGTGTGGTTAAATACTTTTTATGGCAAAAGAGAATTCATTCGACATCGTCTCAAAGACGGATTATGCCGAGGTCAACAACGCCCTGAATCAAACGACAAAAGAGGTTTCGCAGCGGTTTGATTTTAAGGGCAGCAAAGCGACGGTCGAGCTGCAGGACAAAGACCTTGTTCTGTCGGCCGAAGACGAAACAAAGCTCAGGAATATGAACGATATTCTGCAGGGCAAGCTAGTAAAACGCGGCGTTTCGCTAAAGGCTCTTGATTATCAGAAGATCGAGCCCGCGGCCGGCGGCACCGTTCGGCAGACCGTAAAGATCCAATCCGGCATTCCGGGCGACAAGGCAAAAGAGATCGTCAAGTTCATTAAAGATTCAAAACTGAAGGTTCAGGCTTCGATCCAGGGCGATACGGTACGCGTCTCCGGCAAAGATCGCGATACGCTTCAGGATGTGATCTCCCGCCTGAAGGCAAAGGATTTCGGCATTGATATGAACTTCGACAACTATCGCTAAAATGCAGCAGTTTGCGTACGCAAAAAGGGAAGTGATCTCGAAGAATTCGGCACGCAAGGTCTTCGATCTTGTGAGCGATGAGCTGAAGCTCGTCGAAGCGGAATTCGAAGAACAGGTGCGCTCGAACATTCGCGTTGTAAATTTCCTGGGCGACTATCTGCGAGCTTCAGGCGGAAAACGCGTACGGCCGGCACTCCTGATCCTTTCCAATTACGCCTGCGGTGGCGAAGGCGGTGCGGAGAATGTTATTCGACTCGCAACCGTGATGGAAATGCTCCATACGGCAACGCTCGTCCACGACGACATTATCGATAACGCAGACACACGTCGCGGCCGGCCCAGCATTAACGCAAGATTCGGCAATCAGACCTCGGTTCTGATGGGCGATTGGCTGTATATGTCGGCGTTCGAAACTTCGCTTGCGGAGCGCAAGCTGGAGATCCTCGATGTCCTGACGCGTCTTACGCGGAAGATGACCGAGGGCGAACTCATCCAGATGACGATGATCGGCCGCCTCGATATCACGGAGGCGGAATATTTCGACATTCTTAAGCGGAAGACCGCATATCTATTCTCCGCCTGCTGCGAGATCGGAGCGATGCTCGCCGGCAATGACAAGGACACGATCGCGGCGATGAGCTCTTACGGACTGGACCTCGGGATCGCGTTTCAGCTTGCGGATGACCTTCTTGACCTCACGGCGGATGACGAAAGCCTCGGCAAGGCCGCAGGCGTCGATCTGCTCGAAGGCAAACTCACGCTTCCCCTGATCAAACTGCTTGAGGTCGAGCCCGAACTTCGCCCGGAGTTCGAGAAAATGATGCTCTCGGGAGCTTATGATGACTTCTCCCGAGCGATGATCATCGACCGCCTATATCTCCACGGGATCGTCGATAGCATAAGAGAGCGCGCTTATGCACATGCCGAAGCTGCAAAAAAAGTGCTTGATGTTTTAAGCAAAACCTTGTATCGTCAAACATTGGAAGAGATTCCCCGATTTGTTATCCAGCGTCGAAGCTAAAAGTGATCTCATAACCTAAAGCAATCTCTCAACAGACGTTAAGTCTCGCTTTCTCAGTATGTTAGACGAAAATCTTATAGCAACACTTGAACAAAGTTTGCGTCAAACCCGCAACGCTCAAAACCGTCTTATGGCCCGTCTCCGCGAGGCTGAGGGCGAAGTTGAGGTGCTTAGGCAAGAAATAACTGCTTTAGAAAACAGCGCTTCACAGACCGAACAGGCGATCGATAGTTTGCTTGTCACGATGCGGAGCGGATCCCGCGGAAGGTTGCTCGGGCGTAATATCCAGATCTCGGACGAGAACGGCTCGGTCTCAGTCCAGAAAGCTGATCTGCCGAGAACCGACGTAGGACGTGAAGCTCGCCAATCGACAGTTTCATATCTCAGCCATCATCGGACCGTACCGTCGATCTCGCAGAATATCGAACCGCTTACGAACCGTTTTTCGGATCGCACGATCACCCAGGCGTGCACATTACTGCTTCGCGAAGCCGGACGGCCGTTGCATGTGAATGAACTTTATAACCTGCTTATCTCCGGCGGTATGAAGTTTAAGGGCAATAATCCGACGATATCGATCGCCGTTTCGCTTAACCGAAATAGGCGATTCCGGAAGGTCGATCCGGGCACGTTCGACCTAATAATGCGCGAAGCCATTCAGACCGGCACTTAGCGGAACCTTAACACACACATTTTCCGGGAAGACGAGGAGCAAGCTATCTATTTCAGTGGCTTGTTCCTTTTCTATTATGTGTTAAAATCTAGCCACTTTTTTAGCAGTAGAGACAATTTTCGATCGGAGCAGAAAGTGGACGGGTCTTAGTTCGTGCGTCCGATCCAGGCTTTGTTGTATTCGCAAAACTCGTTTCAGGATATGAAGCTAAGAATCACGATCAACGACGGATCACTCGCTGGCCAGGTTTTCGAACTCGAGAACGGCTTTCTTTCGGTCGGAAGGGCAGATTCCTGCAGCATTCGGTTCAATCCGCTTGTCGAAACGGTCGCCTCCAAACAGCACGCGTTCATTGAGAGCAAGTTTGACGGCTTCTACATCACGGACAATCAGAGCACGAACGGCACATTCGTGAACGATGTACGGATTTCGACGCCGACGCGTATCTCCGAGGGCGACAAGATACAGTTCGGTCGTAACGGAATTACCGCGTTTGTGTCGCTGCCGGGCGATTCTGTGCCGACGATCCCTCGCGATGAATTTCGTGAACTCCAGGTCGATGAGTTCAACAAGAAAGTTGCCGGCCCACAGAGCATTCAAGGTTCGATCGGGAATTTCGGCCTGAATTCGGCCGCTGTTATCAAGCCTGAGACCAGCTCTACCAAGAAATACGTCGGAATTGGTGTGACCCTTTTTGCCCTCGTGTTTCTTGTAATGATCGTGATGGCGATCATCTTCCTGAGTATTGGGCCGGTTGCCGCTGTTATCGCGACCGTGGTTGCCTTTGTACCGGCGATGATCTATTTGATGCCGGTGCTTTGGCTTGACAGGTATGACCCGGAACCGCTTTGGCTGCTCGCTCTTGCATTTGCCTGGGGAGCGTTGGTTGCGGTGATCGTTTCGTTCGTGATCAACACAGTGTTCGGCATTGCGGTGGGAATGGCGATTTCGCCCGATGTGGGACAGGCGGCCGGAGCCGTTATGTCCGCACCGATCTTCGAAGAGGGATCCAAGGGCATCGGAATTCTGATACTACTTATTTTCTTCCGGAAGTATTTCGACGACATCTTGGACGGGATCGTGTTTGCAAGCGTCATAGCCCTCGGATTCGCGACCGTTGAGAACGTGCTTTATTACGGGCGAGGCCTTTTGGGCGGCGGGTTCGGCGGCTTGATGCTCTTGTTCGTACTTCGCGGGATAATGTCGCCGTTTGCGCACGCGACGTTTACATCGATGACGGGTATCGGATGCGGCATCGCGCGTGAGTCACACAACAAGCTGGTCCGGATCATTATGCCGGTCATCGGGTATTTCGGAGCGGTTCTGCTGCACGCGATCTGGAACGGAATGGCGGTCCTCGGCGGTACGGAGGGCTTCCTGCTTGGTTATGTTGTCGGTGAGATACCGTTCTTCCTGATCTTTGTCGGCTTTACTCTCTTCATAATGCGGCGGCAGGGTAAGATCCTAAAGGAAATGCTTGCGATCGACGTTGCCCGCGGCCTGATCTCGCCGGAGCTTGAAAGGATAGCGACATCGGCCTTCCGCGGCTTCGGCTGGGTGGTTCAGGGGATCTTTGAAGGGAAGTTTGGTGCCAGAGCTCGATATCTTCGTGCTGTCGGCAAACTTGGCTTGAGTTATTGGCACATCCAGCGGGCAACCCGTGCAAAGGGCGAAACCGCCAGCTTCCAGCAAAACCCGCTGCTACGCGACGAGGTTCTAAGGCTCCGCGATCAGGTTTAGGTGCCAGGAACGGTAGCGTATTGTTCAGCTTGGTCTTGACAAGCATGATATACTCATAGACGGTGATGCAATAGATGTTGTATCACCGTCGATGTGTGTTTTGGGCGTAACTGTCGCGTCTTTCGGATGCGATCGAATTCGTGCTTTGCCGGCCTCTTTAAATGAGATCGATGGGAGGCGGTAGACAAAAAAAGAAGCCGCTCGAAGATTACCGAGCAGCCTCTTTCCTTTTTGGAGTGGTAGGCCGAACAGGGATCGAACCTGTGACCCGCGGATTAAGAGTCCGCTGCTCTACCAACTGAGCTATCGACCCAAAAAGCAAAGACGGATTATAGCAAACACACGGTTAGAGAACAAAATGTGCAAATACGGCTCGCAATTTCGTTCTCATATTTTGAGAAAGTTACCAAAAACCTGCAAGATTGAATAGGTTATGCGTGAATGCCCAAAATGTGAGGTGTGCTATCCGGACGAGGTGCCCGTTTGCCCGGCGGACGAGGCTTCGCTGAAGCAAACCTTGCCCGGGACGCCCTTGCTTGCTGACCGCTATCTTCTAAAGAGCCGTTTGGGCCGCGGTGCGATGGGACAGGTCTATCTCGCGAACGATACAAAGTTCGAAGCAAGGCGAGTTGCGGTCAAGACCGTTCGGCAGGATGTGCTTAACAGTGACGATATGGCTGAGGGCGAAGCGATCGCCCGCTTCAATCGTGAGGCACAGGCCGCCGCCTCGATCCAGCATCCGAATACGGTTAGTGTTACGGACTTTGGCGAGACCGATGAGGGCGTTTTTTACCTTGTGATGGAATATGTCGAGGGTGAAACGCTGCACCGACTGCTCCGGCGCGAGGGAACATTGCCGATCAAGCGGGCCGTTAGTCTGCTGCGTCAGATCTCGGATGGTGTAGAGGCCGCTCATTCTCTCGGGATCCTGCACCGCGACCTTAAGCCCGCAAATATCTTTATAATGCAGACCGGACGGTCTGGAGACGGTTTTGTAAAGGTTGGTGATTTCGGCCTCGCCAAGATCATCAGTGCAACGTTCACGGACGCCGCGTCCAACGCCACGCCGTCATCACGGGGTATCATCGGTACACCGGAATTTATGTCGCCCGAGCAGATGCAGCCGGAGGTCGGCGTCGATAAACGTGCGGACCTGTACGCCCTCGGCACGATCGCTTACCTGATGCTCGGCGGCAAGACGCCGTTCTCGGGCGAGATGATGCAGCTCGTGATGCAGAAGATAATGCACGAGCCCCCGCTTCTTTCGACGATACGAACCGACGTGCCCGGCGATGTCGAACGCGTGATAATGCGTTCGCTCAAGACGAAGGCTGATGATCGTCCGTCGTCCGTTTCTGAATGGATCGACGATCTGGAAAAGGCTGCCTCTGATGTAAGCGAGAACCAACGCGGCGGCCCAAAGCTGATCATTCTCGGGCCCGTCGGTGCTGAGGTATATGTCGATGACGAGCGGCGTGCAAGCGTAGGCAGCTCCGGCCGCGTCGTGCTCACCGATATCCCGCCTGGACGCCACATCATGCGTGTTTCGAAAGCGGGCGAGAAAGACGACGAGCGTGTGATCGAGATCCGCGAGGGAGCAAATGAGCAGGTGATCCAGGCTCAGCTCCGGCACTTTTCTGGTGAGGGAAGTCAGCCGTCTCCGTCGCAAGGCGCGAGTACCGGCGGTTCGCCTCAGTCAAGCCTGTTGCCCGGCATCGTCGGATGTACGGCATGCGGTGCGAGGTACGCGGAAGGAGTAAGGTTTTGCGGCAGGTGCGGAGGAGCTTCATTTACGCTCATCGTCCCCGCAGAGCACCCGGGCATGCGGCCGTGCCCGAGATGCCGCACACCGCGGCCTGCGGATTCTAAGTTCTGCGGGAAATGCGGTTTCCGCGGAGACGCGGCGGGATCAAGAATGGTTGGATTCGCAACGATGCCACAGACTTCGCTGCCGCCTCAGGCGGAACGATTGTGCCGCCGCTGCGGCAGTGTCTTTCCTGCCCATATTCGATTTTGTGGAAAATGCGGCCTCACGCTCGGATAGAGTGCGGCTGCAAGTCGCACTTTTTGCCCTCTTATGGGTATAATGTTCTAGTTTTTTAGTTGATCACGATCTATCCCGAGGCCAGACATTATGAAGATATGCCCAAAGTGTCAGAAAACATATCAAGACGATAACCTTAACTTTTGTCTTGAGGATGGCACAGTACTTCAGCAGATGGCGAGTGCACCGCCGCCGACGGTGGCGATGAATGTGCCTGTCACGCAGCAGCCACAGCAGCCGCCTCAGCAATTCCAGCAGGCAGACTCGCAGCAGGGTTCGTGGCAGCAGCCACAGCAACAGGCCTATTCTATGCAGCCTCCGAAAAAGTCTTCGAAGGCTTGGGTCTGGATCGTGCTTATCCTTGGCGTCGTGGTCCTTGGATGCGGCGGCCTCCTCGGCGGCCTTTTCTATCTCGGTTACCAGGAACAGCAAAATCAGCTTGCGAATACTAGTACCTCGCCGACTCCGATGCCGGGAAAGGTCACGCCGACGCCGAAGGTCAATTCGCCGTCCGGCAGGTCTAGTGTTGATTCGCTCGATCTGTCGCTGTGGGTTCGGCCGACATCGCTCTACGGAACAACAAAATATGAAGGTGGTGAACTTATCGTTTCTTCCATTGGGTCTAATTCATATTACGTGATCACGGGTGCCGACGACCTTAAATCTACCAATGCTGATGTTGACATCACGGTGCGGAATGTTGACTCCAAGCCGGCCCGTATTGGTTACGGACTGGTGTTCCATAGCGATCCGGACAAACCGCTTACGCAGGATTACGTTCTTTTGATCGATTCGATGAAGCAGCGTTATCGCGTCGCCCACCACATTCCGGGCGACGAGAAGGACGTGATCAAGTGGACAAAGAATACGGCTATTAATTCGGGGAGTGCCGAGAACAAGCTTGAGATGCGTGATCATCCGGACACCGGCAAGATCGACCTTTATATCAATGGTCAGCTTGTTGATTCGATAAAGAATGAGTTCGGATTCCCGGGCGGCGTTGTGGGTATATATGCCGGTGACGCGATACCGATCGCCTTCAAGAACTTTGAGATAAGGACAGACTAAATGAAGCGTTGCCCGAGCTGCGGTAAGACGTACAACGAACCTCTAAACTACTGTCTTGACGACGGGGACCTTCTTTTCGACGATGGCCCACAGCAGCGGCCTTTTGACGATACGCCTCCGACCGTGATGATGTCGGACGCCCGTACAACAAACCCGACGAATTGGAGTGCACCTCCGGCACAATATCAATCTCCGCAGATGTGGCAGCCGCAGCCGATGTATGCCGCGTCGCCAAATCAGACGCTTGGCGTTGTCTCGTTGTGTTTGGGTATCGGCAGCCTTACCGTCGGATGGTGCTGTTCGCTGGGATTGCTTCTCGGACCGGCCGCCCTTATCACTGGCTGGATCGGGCTTTCGCAAACCAATAAGGATCCTCAGAGATACGGCGGCCGAGGGCTCGCGATCGCCGGAATGATCACCGGCGGCGTGTTCCTCGCGCTTTATCTTCTATTCATTCTGTTCTACGGCGCCGCCATCTTCTTGGGCGGACTTGGAAATTGAT
Organism: Acidobacteriota bacterium; assembly: GCA_019639195.1. GTDB lineage: Bacteria > Acidobacteriota > Blastocatellia > Pyrinomonadales > Pyrinomonadaceae > OLB17. Next base: position 160,906 of record JAHBSI010000002.1, read on the forward strand.
GACGCGGGGCTTAAAATAAAAGTTTACGGGTTTAGCTTGGAAACTGAATGCGTGTAAGCCTAAATGTTGTCGCCGGCCCCCAACTTGGCCGAACCTTTTCATTCGACCAGCACGATACTTTCTTGATCGGCAGAGGGGAGGATGCACATTTCTGCCTCCCGAGAGACCGCTTCTTTTCACGTCATCACTGTATTCTTGAGATCGCGCCGCCGCAGGCATTTATACGGGACCTTGGTTCGACTAACGGAACTTTCGTAAATGGCCTTCGTGTTGAGACGGCGTATCTCAATAGCGGCGATAGAATACAGGGTGGCGAGACGGTCCTCGAGGTCATAGTTTCTTCGGACGCTCCTGTGGTAACTCCCAGCGGGCATCTGCAGCCGTCGGGCCAAACAGAGCCTTCGCTCGTCACGGTAACTTGTCTTAATTGCAACATTCCGGCAAACGTTGCCGCAAATAATCCGGCAACGGAGATGACGTACGTCTGCGATGAGTGTCGAGAGAAACTGCGCGCGAATCCGCAGCCTATTCCCGGATATCAGATGATCCGCGTCATCGGACAGGGCGGAATGGGGAGCGTGATGCTTGCTCGTTCAGAACGTGATGGCCGTGCCGTTGCGATCAAAACACTGCTGCCGGAAGTTGCGGTCAGCGACCAGTCGCTGAAGCGGTTTACGCGTGAGATAGAAGTTGCGTCCTCACTCAAGCACCCGCATATCGTCGAATACGTCGAGCACGGAACACACAACAACGTGGTCTATCTTGTGACCGAATTTGTCTCGGGTATGGACGCGGCCAAACTTGCCAAGCATCGCAACGGCAAGCTGGATTGGCGGGAAGTTGTGCAGATAATCGAACAGACACTCTCTGCCCTCGATTACGCCCATTCACTCGGATTCGTTCATCGGGACATCAAGGAGCAGAATATCCTTGTGTCCGGCACATCGCCAAACCTTATAGCAAAACTGACCGACTTTGGCCTCTCAAAAAGCTATATGCAGACGGGAATGAGCGGTGTGACGATGGTTGGCGATGTTGCAGGAACGATCGCCTATATGCCGCCTGAACAAGTTCGCGACTTTAAGGAAGTGCGGCCGCCTTCTGATATCTACTCGGTCGGGATGACCGCATACAGCCTTCTAACGGCAACGCATCCGCTAGACATTGGGCCGAAGGCGGGCATATCAGCGACCGTCAAGGCGATCTTCGATAAGCCGATAATTCCGATCGAACAACGTGTTCAAGGAGTCCCGCGAAAGGTCGCGGCGGTGATCGAAACCGCACTCGCGAAACAAGTAGAACTCCGCTGGCGAACGGCTGGAGCAATGCGCGAGGCACTGATGACCGCTGCCGCAGAAGGCTGATGTTCCAATCTGTTTTTGATGTACTAAACCGTTATCGTGACCTTTGAGAGAGACCGTGGAGAGTCGGGGTCAAGTCCTTTTGCTGCTGAAAGGTAGGCGGCAAAAAGCTGTGCCGGGACTATGAACGGTATAGGCGTCAGAAACTCGTCCACGTCCGCCTGCAACTGAACCGACCTGGGCGATGCCGCAGCGACCTCCGCGTCATTCGTTATCGAAAGGCAGTCCGCATGCAGATCCTTCAGCTTGGCAAGGAGTTCGAGGCTGCTCGGCTTAGTGACGCCGGCGGGAGCGAACATGATGACGGGAAAGCGTCGCTCAACAACAGCTAACGGCCCGTGGAAGAAGTCGGCCGTTGAGAACCGCTCCGCGACAACATAACACGTCTCCATCAGCTTCAGAGCAAGCTCATAGGAGTTGCCGTAATTCACGCCGCGTCCGACAACAACACAGTTCTCCATAAACACATAGCGGTCGACCAGTTCGTGGATCTGGGGCGCAAGTTCGTGCGCCTTGGCCACTAGTTCCGGGATCGACGCAATGCCGGGATCCTTGCCGCCCAATGCACGTGTCAGAAGGTAGAAATGCAGCATCTGCCCGGAGTATGTTTTTGTGGCCGCGACCGATCGCTCTCGGCCCGCGTGTATGAGCAAGGTCTCATCGGCGAGCTTTGCCATAGATGACTCAGCTTCGTTAGTTATCGCAAGCGTGAGGGCACCGGACGCCTTTGCCGATTCGAGTACGAGGTTGATATCTGCACCTTCACCCGATTGTGAAACGCCGACCACGAGGCTGCGGCTTAGATCGAGGTTCGCATCATACAGCGTGTAAACGGACGGCGCGGCTAGAGATACGGGAATGCCCGTGCTCACTTCCAGCAGGTAGCGTCCGAAGAGGGCCGCATTGTCAGAGCTTCCGCGGGCGACGAGCACGATCAGATCGATGTCTTTTCCCGCAAGTGTCTGCTTTAGCGCGTTGTACTTTGGTTGTTCTTCGTTAAGAGTTTTTTCGAGAGCCGCGGGCTGTTCTGCGATCTCTGCCAGCATCAATGACATTCTGTTGATTCCTTGCCAAAAATATAATTGTAGATGGTCACAAAGAGAAAGGGAACCGAGCGTAACGCGTCTAAAGAACTATCTTGCCGGCGGTCTCGTCGATCGGGTCGGTCGGCCTATTCATTTCAAACAAGACGACGTTAATGACGCCGCCGATCATTACACTCATCGCGGTAAAATAAAGCCAGAGCATCGTGACGATCACCGCACCGAGCGAGCCGTATGTCCGGTCGTAACTATTAAAATATTGGAGATAGAACCGAAAGGCACTTGTAAGAACGATCCAGGATCCAATTGCAACGACCGTGCCCGCGGTAAGCCAGACCCACTTTCGCTTTGTGAACGCGGGCAGGAGGTTGTAAATGAGTTCACACGCGACCAAAAGTATTGCGATGATCGTCGCCCATTGGATCAACCCTCCGATCCAGAACGACGTGAGGTCCAAGCCGATCGAGCTCGAAATTGACGCCATCGCCTGACCACCGTAGAAGACCACAAGCAGAACCCCGCCCACGAGAAGCACTATCACGAGGATCATCAACACAGACTGAAGCTTCGTTTTCCACCAGGGACGATGTTCCTTTACGCCATACACGGCATTCAACGCATTTCGGATCGCATCCACGCCAGCTGACGCGGCCCACAGTGCAGCTGCGAGGCCGAGAATGACCTTTGTGCTCGAACTGTTCCTTACTATCTCAAGCAGCGTAGTCGAAACAAGCGTGTAAACCACCAACGGCATTATGCGGTGCAGATAGGCGAACAGCTCCTCGCGAAGAACGTCTGTGGCGCCGATTATCAGGCCGAACAGGTTTACGATAAAGAAAAGAAGCGGAAATAGAGCGAATGTAAAGAAAAAGGCTGTCTGAGCCGAGCGGTCAAATATATCTGCTTCGAGGACGTGCTTCCAGAGTTTTGAAAAGAAAAGTCTCCATTCAAGATGTTGCAAAGTAAACATCGCCTCTGTTCATTAGCCTTATCTGAAGAGCCGCGGAACGCGTTGCCCGAATCCGCACGTTATCTCATAGGAGATGGTATCGGTCAAGCCCGCAAGCTCCGCTGCCGAGATGCAGACGTCGTTCACACATCCAATTACTGTTACCTCAGACCCTATTTGGACCCCCGGTATGTCGGTAACGTCAAGGATCGTCCAGTCCATCGAAACTCGGCCGACGACGGGGGCTTTCTTACCGCAGACGATCATCTCACCTTTATTCGAGAGAACCCTTGGGTAACCGTCTGCATATCCGATGGGTACTGTCGCGATCAACGAATCCCGCTCGGCGACGAAGGTTCGACCATAGCCGACCGACTCGCCCGCCGATATCTGCTTCAAATACCCAACCTCAGAAGTCACTGCCATGACGGGCTTTAGTTCCGGCCGCGGCACGTCCGGGAGCACGTCACTGCCAAGTCCATAAAGGATACCGCCGAGGCGAACTAGGCTTGAACGTGACCGAGGAAACGCGACCGCTGCGGGCGAATTTGCGAGATCCAGGATCGGGGGACGAATGCCGGCATCAGCGAATATTTCAACAACCGAGCCAAAGCGGTCCATCTGAAAATTTGTGTAATCGCTCTGAGCAAGGTCGTCAGCAGACGCAAAATGCGTCATCAGGGCTTCGACCTCGATATTTTCGAACTGCACTATCGCTTGTGCGAATTCGGCCGCGTCAGGGTAGGGAACGCCTACTCTCCCCATTCCGGTGTCGATCTTGACGTGAATCTTTGCGATCTTGCCATGCTGTCGAAAAACCGTGTTCAAGGCATCGACCGACTCCAACCGGAAAACGGCCGGCGTCAGATCATGCTGGAGGACAGCCTCTGCCTGTTCGGGCCAGATCCCGCCAAGGATGAGAATATCGCCCGAAATGCCGGCCTGCCTTAGCTCGATCGCCTCTTCGACGATCGCAACCGCAAGCCGTTGGACACCCTCGGCCTTCAACCGACGAGAGCACTCGACCGCTCCGTGTCCATATGCATTCGCTTTTACGACCGCCAATATTTCAGTGTCAACACCGAGAAACTCTTTGGCTGATCGCAGGTTAAACGCAAGGGCATCCAGGTCGATCGTCGCCGCAGTTGGCCTTTTTAAATGCATTTGGATCAGATTGGTTAGTTAAAGTGAATTCGAGAGAATCTATCTTAACCTGTTGTTGATAAACGGTCTAAAGTGGGATGTTGCCGTGCTTCTTTGGCGGATTTGAATCTCGCTTATTACGCAGAAGTTCTAAGGCTCGGATAAGCTTCGGACGAGTCAGCCTTGGTTCGATGATCTCATCGACAAATCCACGTTCTGCCGCAACATACGGATTCGCAAACTTGTCTTCGAACTCCGCCACCTTTGCCTTTCGGTAGGCCTCATCGTGCTCGGCAATATCGCGTTTGAAGAGTACGCCGACGGCACCTTCGGCACCCATGACGGCGATCTCTGCGGTCGGATATGCGAAATTCACATCAGTTCGAATATGTTTGGACGCCATAACGCAATAGGCACCGCCATAAGCCTTGCGTGTGATCACGGTGATCTTCGGGACTGTGGCCTCAGCGTAGGCAAAGAGCAGTTTGGCACCGTGACGAATGATCCCGTAATGTTCTTGATTTATGCCTGGAAGGAAGCCGGGAACATCCTCGAACGTAATGAGTGGAATGCTGAAGCAATCGCAAAAGCGAACGAAACGTGCGGCCTTGACCGATGCGTCGATATCGAGCACGCCGGCAAGAAATGCAGGCTGATTTGCCACAATTCCTACGGACTGACCGCCAAGCCGGGCAAAACCGACAACGATGTTCTGTGCAAAATGCTCCTGAACCTCAAAAAAGTAGTTGTCATCAACAACATTGTGTACGATGTCGCGGATATCGTACGGCTGATTTGCCGATTCGGGAACGATCGAATTCAGAGCCTCATCCGCTCGATCTTTCGGGTCGCTGCAGGGAACAAATGGCGGATCGTCCATATTGTTCGACGGCAAAAAGGAAAGCAATTCGCGGGTAAGACGAAGTGCGTGTTCGTCCGAGTCGGCAGCAAAATGGGCAACACCCGACTTCGCATTATGCGTCATCGCGCCGCCAAGCTCGTCTTTTGTTACGTCTTCGTGGGTGACGGTCTTTATCACGTCAGGACCCGTGATGAACATATAGGACGTATCCTTTACCATCACGTTGAAGTCGGTGATCGCCGGCGAATATACCGCACCGCCTGCACACGGCCCAAGAATGCAGCTGATCTGCGGCACAACGCCGCTTGCCAGCGTATTCCGCAAGAAGATGTCCGCGTAGCCGCCGAGGCTCACCACACCTTCCTGGATACGGGCACCGCCTGAGTCGTTAAGTCCGACAACAGGGGCACCGACCTTCATTGCAAGATCCATTACCTTGCAGATCTTTTGGGCGTGTGTCTCGGAGAGCGATCCGCCAAAAACAGTAAAATCCTGAGCAAAAACGAATACTTCACGACCGTCAACAAGGCCGTGGCCGGTGACAACGCCGTCACCGAGGAACTTTTGCTTGTCCAGCCCAAAATCATTTGAACGGTGAACAACGAACTTATCGAATTCCTCAAAAGTGCCTTCATCAAGGAAGAAGTCGATGCGTTCTCGGGCAGTCAATTTTCCCGATCTACGCTGTTTTTCCAAGCGCTCGGTGCCGCCGCCTTCCTCTGCGATAGAGGAGCGTTCTTTTAGGATCTCAAGTTTTGTTTTATGACCGGTCTCCGGCTGCATAGCGATAAGTTTAGCGGTTTTACGGTTCAATTCAAACCTGCTAAAAAAGTAATGTGACGATAAAAAGCGACGAAGTGATCTCTAGCAAGGACAACGCGAGGCTGAAGGCGGCGAGACAAGTGCGCGACGGACGCGACCGCTCGATGATATTTATCGAAGGACTCCGACTGGCAAACGAAGCTCTAAGATCAGATATTGCGATCCGCGAAGGTTTTATCACCGCGGAGTTTCAAGCAAGCGATGCCGGGGGCGCGCTTGCGCGCGACCTGGCAAGGGCTGATATAGCTTTTTCGACGTGCTCGGATTCCGCCTTCCGGTCGATCGCCGATACTACAAACCCGCAAGGAATCGTATTGCTCGCAGATCGGCCGGCTAGCGCTGATATCGAAGACATCATCGCGTCCGAAGAACCGCTGCTATTTGTCTATTGTTTCGAGGTCAACGATCCGTCAAATTTGGGGGCTCTGCTCAGAACGGCGGAGGCAGCGGGAGTTTCAATGGTAATTCTGTCGCCGCGATCGACCGATCCATTCACTGCAAAGGCGTTGAGGGCGTCGATGGGAGCCGCTCTCCGGATCCCGATCGCGACGGGAATCGATCTCGACGAATTAAAGAGGTTTACCAAGGAACATCGCTTGCGATCGTTTGCGGCTGATGCAGCCGGGGAACAGAATTACTTCGACGTTGACCTTCGCGATCGAGCAGTTATCGTACTTGGCGGCGAGGCAAACGGTCTTCCGACCGAGGTCGCCGAGGCTTGTGATGCACGTGTGAAGATCCCGATGCACGAGGGTGTTGAAAGCCTAAATCTCGCCGTTTCGGGCGGGATATTGCTTTACGAGGCCGTTAGGCAGCGGATGAGCTAACGTGGGCTGTTCGCATTCGCGTTGCCGGGTTCGGCAGCTTTTACCGCTCTCGCAGCCTCTATCTCACGTTTGAACGCCGCAGTTGCGTCAGGGTCAGCGAGGACCGCTTCTGCGAGGATAATATCATCACGCATCACAGCGAGGTTGGATTCATCGCTCGTATCCATTAGCTTTCGAGCTTCGGTGAAAGACGCTTTTGCCTTCTGAAAATCTCCGACGAGCAAATACGCCCTTCCAAGAAGGTAATGATCCGCTGCGTCTTGCGGCGGGGGCTGTCTTTGGATATAGAGAGCAGGATCTTTATCAACATTTCGTCGATTTTCTTCGAATGCTGTAAATGCGATGTTGCCCGACCGCATTTCGGAGATATTCTGGATCGGAATTGCATCGCTTGGCTGCGGCGCAAACGCAAAGTGGTAAACGCCGGCACCGATCAGAGTGCCGAGGATTAGAGCTCCAAAGGCTGCGATAAAAGTCCGCCAACCGCCTGAACGCTCGGCCGGAGATTCTTCGAGAAGTTGATCAAAGCGTTCGCGGTCGGTCTCTCTCGCGGTCACGAAATCCCGCGTGAAATCGCCGGCCCGACGTTCTTCGGTTCCCGTAGAAGATGGCTCTTCGACCGCAACCGGGATCGGCGGTTCTTGTGCATGCGAAGGAAGCGGCAAGGCTTCCGGCTGTATCTGCTCATCAGGCGGATGGATATCGATCGGTAACGGTTCGGCCTCAGCGGCGACGAGTGGAACAGGAGCACCGACATTCGCAACCTCAAGCTCACCGGTGTCCAACTCGAGCATTTCTTCCGCGGCAGGTTCAACAGGCACGCGGATCGAGGCCACCGTGTCGAATTCGCTCGGATCTTCAATGGGCTGGTCATCTTCCGCTTTTTGAACAGGATGAACTTCCACACCATCGTACTTGATAACGACCGCGGTCAAGTTATCTTCCGCTCCGCGTTGATAGCACGTCTCCTTGATCAGGCGGCATATCTCGTTAGGATCTTCCAAACTCAATAGTTGCGCGAGCTCTCTATCAGGAATGTGTCGCGTAACACCGTCGGAACAGAGAAGATATGTGCAATCCCGCGACACGATCTTGGTCTTTAGGTCGAGTTGGACGGAAGGTTCGGCTCCAAGTGCCCGGTTTATTACATTCTTCGCCGGGTGGTTCTCGGCCTGCTCCTCGGTCATCCTGCCCGCTCGAACTTCGTCTGCGACCACAGAATGATCCTCTGTTTCGCGATGAAGGGTTCCGTTGCGATCGAGCCGGTAAAGCCTGGAATCACCTGCGTGACCGATCGTTGCGATATTCCCGTCAAGGTGGAGAGCGACGACCGTTGTCGCCATTTGAGCGAGCTGGGAGAGCTCGCTTGACATCTGGTAGATAGCGGCATTTGCTTGCCCAAGTGCAAGCTCCATTATGTGCTCCGCATCAGAGCCGGGAAGTGCGTTGTTGAATGCCTCGCCCAGGATCTCCATCGCCATTTGCGATGCGACCTCGCCCGCCTGAGCACCGCCAACACCATCTGCAACTGCGAAGATCCCAAATGTCGGATTCGAGAGATACGAATCTTCGTTTTGCGGCCTCTTTTCGCTTAGGCCTCTGTCGCTAACGGCGGCGGATGTTATTTGAAATCCCTGGTTCATTGGTTAGAAGATATTGTAATTAAACAGCGGCAGGACCTGAACTGTCGGAGCCTGCGGTCAAAGAATCTCGAAGTCGATCCATTGCGTTGCGATGTGAGAATGCCATCAGCATCCCGAGCATCACAAAGCTCGTCACAAGGCTAAAGCCTCCATGGCTGACGAACGGGAGCGTAATGCCGGTCATCGGAAGAGCTCGCGTAATGCCGCCGATGTTCACAAGTGCCTGAAAACCGATGAAGGCAGCAAGCCCGATCGCACAAAGTTTGCTGAACATATCTCGCGAATCTCTCGCGATCTGAACGCCCGCCGTGACGAACAAAATTAGGGCAAAGGTTATCAACAATCCACCGGAAAGTCCAAGTTCTTCACCAATCGCGGCGTAAATGTAATCGGAATCCGAAACCGGGATAAGTTCCGGATAGCCGAGGCCAAACCCGCGGCCCGTCACGCCGCCTGATGCAATGCCGAAAGTGGCTTGCGCAGGTTGGAATGCGAGCATATCGAACCACGCATCTGTGTTGATCGACCGTTGAAGAGCCGGGTCGTCTTCCAGCATGCCCGGCAGCTTCGGGTTGTTCTTGACCAGATCGGCGTAGTACCGGTCGTAGTCATCCTTCCACCAATCGGTATCGGGAGACGGCGGGTCAAAGCCATCGAGCCAAAGGTGGAAACGCTGTTGGATCCGATCCGGAAGAACTGAGCGGACGGGACCGGCAAGTGTGGGAAGAAGCGGAACCTTCGCTTGTGTCGAAGGTGGTAAGGCCCCGACGATCAAAATGCTGACCGCAAGAAGTACAGTTCCAACAAGAACGAAACGCTGCGAGAATCTTCTGACCGCGATCAGATAAAGAGTTGCGTACACCGCACTGAAAACCATCATCTGTCCAAAATCTTTTAGGACAAAGAAAGGCAGGAATGGGACGACCGCCATAAAAACAAGCGGCAGAACATCCTTTGCGCGCGGCAGACCCCAATAGGTCCGTGCGAGATTCCTGTAAAGCACGGCAAGGATCGCTGCAAACCCGATCAAAAACGGAACCTTTGCAGGCTCCCACGGCGTCATATTTCCAAGGAATTTTCCCGCCTGCGACGTGACAGCCGCAAACAGAAGCGGCACGAGCGTCAGAAGGACGATAACTACACCGTTATCCTGCAGGAGCCGCTGAACGTCATCCCGCCGGACAAGGAAGAATACCGCGATGAATGAAATGATCGCGAACAGCGGGATAAGCGTGTTCGAAGACAATATTGTGCCTGACATCGATTCTTTCACAGGACGCGGTGTTTCCTGAGAAAGATCGACAGGATGCGGATCCGACGGCGGAAGGCCAACCATCTGCTTCTTTTCGGCGGAATAGTTTTCGGTCACATAGTGCAGCTGTGCAGTTCGGATCTTTGCAGCACGCTCACGCGCTATCGCGGCGAACTTTGCATCAAGAAGCGCTCGGGATTTCTCGCGGTCAGACATCGAAGAGCCCTCGATCTTCGCACGGACCGCTGGATCAATATCTGCCGCGTATTCGCGGTCAGAGAAGAGACGATATTGCACGGTCAGGCCGATCGAAAATAGAACGACACAGGCAGTGTATGGTATCCATGAACCGCGATAGGACAAGAGCTTACGCAGAACGATCGGCAGAAGAGCGAGGAGCAGGATCAAACCGACATTCCGGTAAGCGACCAGCGAACTTGTCTCGTAACCGCGTATCAGTGCCGAGTAGCTGATCGCGTAGTGCGCGATCGCCGTCATAAAAACGACGATCAGGAGAACACAAACATGGAGGAACGTTCTATTCGACACGATTCAGCGTTTCTTTCCTTCCGGGGTTACGACCTTTGGCTTTACGGTGTATTTGTCACCGAGGAGGCCAAGTTCGCGAGCTTTCAGTATGACATCAGCAGCGATCGGGGCGGCAGTTCCTCCGCCGAATCGACTGCCGATATCCTCAACAACAACGGCGATCGCCACCTGCGGATTCTCAAGAGGTGCGATGCTGATGAACCATCCGTCGGTACGGTCTCGGGTCACGAATTTTTTCTCTTCGATAATTTCACCATTCTTTCCCGTCTTCTTTATGATAGTGAACTTTCGTCTTCCGTTCTCATCATAAACCGGCACATCGTCCTGTTCGGCCGTACCGGTTTTGCCACCGGCCATGATCCCGGTACCGGCAAGCATGGCACGAACTCGGCCGCCAGTACCTCCCGGTTCTTCGGTAACGGTTGACATGATCTCGCGGACCATCGCGGCCTGCTGCGGTGAAAGGACCTGAGAAAACGCCTGCGGCTGAAGGTCGGCCTCGATCTTCGGCTTGATAAGCTGGCCTTTAAGATTGCCGGCACCTGCGGCAACCAATGCCATTTGGAATGGCGTCATTTGCGACGCTAACCCTTGTCCCATTCCTTCTAGTCCAAAATCATAGAGGGTCAAACTTTTCCCGACCACCATTGTCGATTGGCGTGGACTAAGCGAGTTTGCGATCCGATCCGTGCTTGTATTCCAAACTTGCGGAAAGAACCCTTGCAATAGTGCATCTTTTGGTTCATCGACGGTCGCTATGCCGAACTGCCTTGCCGTTTCTGCCATTCTCTCACGGCCGAGATAGTTCGCCAGCTGCGCAAAATACTGGTTGCTGGAGACCTTAAAAGCTTCTCGAAGCGGCACGTCGGTGCGGCATATCTCGCAACTTCCGCCGGCATCACAGATCGGCCGTGAGCCGCGAAAAGGCGTGTAGCAGGGCGGATCCGCCGTCGATGGAAGATCGGCAAAAAGGGCATCCTGCTTTCCGGCTCGAAATGCAGAGATCATCGTCAAGGTCTTGAACGTTGATCCGGGCGGATAGAATTCGCGAGTTGCACGGCTTAAGAGAGGCTGGTTCGCCTTGTCGGCCTCGAGCGCAAGATATCCGTCAAGCGTTCGAACATCATCAAGGCTGTACGACGGGTTAGAGTACATTGCGAGTACGTCGCCGGTCTGAGGATTCATCACAACGATGGCCCCTTTCTTTCCCTCGAGCTGTTTTGCAACGAACTGCTGTAGCTGCCGGTCTATTGTCAGCCGAACATCTTTATTGACGGGTTCGGGCTCGCGATACTTGAACAAGATGTCCCACGCTTCCGGGGCAGGACCGGACTGACGCGAGAACAAAGTTCGCTCAAGGCCCGGAGTTCCGCGTTCGGTTCCGAATAAATGAGCCATTTCGCGGTCAAGCGGATAAGAACGTGCGAGATCCCCGTCCTGCGTCAGCTTGTAGTACGCGAGTGTCGAATCCAGCTTGCCCGTACGGTCAAGGACCCAGCCTCGAAGGTCGGCTGCACTCGTCCTACGCCGTCGAAGGTCTTTGTAGGCGAGGGCCTGGAACTGGTCATTCTCCTCATCGGCAAACTTCGTCCAATAGACGTGAAACCCGAATACGCCAAATGCGGCGATCACAAAAAATACTTGCCAGACAAAAATACTGCGATTTGCGAGGTTGACCGTAAGTCGTTTAGCAACCGCCGGCGGAACGTTCTTCTCGGCGGTCAAACGAGGCCTTCGAATGGTCTCCAGAAAAAAGACGGCGAGGAAGATCAGCAGGACCAGGGTTCCAAAGAGATAAAGGATCGTGATGCCGGCCGGTGTACGCTCCAGTACCTGGCCGCCGAAAATATACTCGGGCCGCAGGAACTTCCAGTCGATAAAAAGCAGCAAGAAGTTGGTCATTCCTCGACCGCCTCCTCGCCTGTCAGCTCTGTCTCAGACTCCGACGACTCCGAATTGAAGGGTTCGGGCGCAAGAGTGAACTTCACATCAATCGTTCCGAAGGTCACACGATCATCACCGGTGATCGTGACGACTTCACCATAGGCTATCTTCTCATTATTCACCTTTGTTCCATTCGTCGAACCGGTATCTGCTACGGCCATATCTCCGTTGGCCGATATCGCGAGCGTGGCGTGATGCTTGGATACACTTGTGTCGTCGATAGTCAGCATACTTTCGGCCGTGCGCCCAACACTGATGCGTCCGGGTGCAGGAACTCGCAGCTGAACCTCGTTCTCAAAACCGCCGATCTCAAACGCCGCCGTGCAGAGGAAAACACCGGGCTGTAAAGTCGATGCCGTTGGTTCCGAATCTACTTCCGATTTTGACTCCGATGAGGGCGCTTTTGCATCAAATGTTGGGATCGAAAGGTGAATTTCCTTTTCATCCTCTTCACTATCGGACGACGGATCGAATGAGGCGATAAAGCGAATGCCCTCCGTAAAATAGTCGGGTTTGACTTCGATCGTCATCGGAGCGTAGGTGTAATACCGCCGGTCATTAATGTGGTCGATCGCCGCGACAAGAAGCTCACTCTCAAGAGCATCGATCGTCGTTGGATCGTCCGTCGAAAACTTGTCCCATTGCATCTTCAAGACTATCGAGTGCGGGACAACCTTACCCTTTCCGCGGACCTCACGAGCTTCGGAGTCCAATATTTGCTTTATCCGCTCAATGATCTCGCTAGTGGCGAGTCCGCTCGACGGCTTCCACTGTCTTCCGGTGAATCCGTCAAAAATATCGCCAAGTTTACCCAGGACGCCCCGAAGCAGGGAATCAATGGAGGTTGGGCGTGGATTCTGAGACCTATCTTCTGTCATCACATCAGATACGAGTGGATTCCATAGTAGCGAATTTCGGGAATTTAAGAAAAATCGGAAAGACTATTGTAAAAAGATGTTCAACTATGCCAAAATATTTTTGGAATGTTACTCGCCTTCCACATTTCTTCTTGATAGTGCTCCCTGTTTCGTCTTCGACGTGTCTGTCGGAGCTATGGGAGTTTACCCGACGAAAACACACTCGAAAACAATATGAATTGCCGCTCGCAAACAAAGTCTGGCGGACGCTCCGGCGAATCTGGTTTCTCATTGACCGAGCTATTTGTCACGCTGTCGGTGCTCGCCATCGTATGTGCGATCTCCATTCCGTACATAGTTAGCTACCGCAAGGTCTATCGGTCGGACGACCAGGCGATCAAGATCATGGACGTCATCCGCGAAACCTCACAACTTGCGATGACCCGCCGCCGCACGATGCGCATCGAGATCGATCTGACGGATAACGCACTGCTCCAGATCGATGAGAACAACAGCGCTCCGGACACTCTGATTAAACGAATTCCGCTCGATAAAGTTCAGGATCTTCGTGTTGATGCGCGTCCAGCAGGTGTAAACGCACCCAATCCGCCGAACTACGGCGATATATCATTTGCGACCGATGGTGTTGGCCATGATGAGGGTGGGACGACCATTTCGGGGCATTCTGTTTGGGCTGCCCGGTTTGAGAGTCGTGGAACCGTAGTTGACGCCGCGGGGAATCCGATCAGTGTGACGCTCTATGTCTGGCCGCCGAGCATTCCCGGCAGCAGCGTCTCACGCAGCAAGGGCGAGATCCGAGCGATCACGCTTTTCGGCGGCAGCGGAGCTCTAAGATATTGGAAATATGATGGCTCGACGTTCGTTGCGAGCACACAGTAGGTTCAAGAATATGGACACGAAAAACGAATCCGGATTCTCGTATATCGATGTAATGATCGCGATCGTCATCTTGATGGTCGGCATCCTTGCTCTAATGTCTGGAATGGGCGGAGCCGTCCTTCAGGCTCGTTCGCAGGAGCAGCAGATGGTCGCAAAACAGATCGCTGCCTCGACGATGGAATCAATAATGTCGGTCAAGGAGACCGACCCCGATCGCCTTGGGTGGAAAGCCGTCGGCAATGTTGGGTCAAATCCTGACGTCAACGGGGTCCCTCAAGGCGTTTTTGTCGTTGGATTTCAAGATGTTCACACAGGTGCGGGACCAGACGAGATCCTGGGAACGGCGGATGACGACGGAGCTACCGCTCCAAATCTCCAACGTCAGATCACGATCCTGGACGAATGCGACCCCGACGCCCCGTCATACAACTGTCCGACTCCGGGAACGAATCCGGTTCGATTCAGGAATGTGCGAGTGGACGTTCGCTATTTCGTAGGTGCGGTTCCTCGAACAGAGACCTTGCAGACGGTATTGACGGACTATGCGGTCGCGATCGATTAAGGAGTATAGCTTTATGACGCCAGCAGCAGAGCAATCAAGAACTGAACAAGGATTTTCGTTAGTCGAACTTCTGATCTCGATCACGTTATTTACGATAGTGACGGGCAGCATCTTCGGGGTGATGCAGGTTGCGAAAGTGACTCGCTCCGTAGTTAGCGAAAAGACGGGATTGAACAAGAATGTACGCATCGCTCTGAATTTGGTCGGACGCGACGCGTATAACGCAGGTTTCGGATACCCGCTCAGGAATACAGTGATCCTTACCGATAATCGCATCGGTACGCTTCTCGGGATCCCAAACGACCCTGACTCCACGCGGGACACTGTCGCGCCGATCATGGCGGGTGATAACATAACGCTTAACACCTACAACCAAACCCCAAACGTAAAGACCGATCAGGTCACATTCCTTTTCAAGGATTCAAACTTCAACCTCGTTGGAGGTGTTTCGCAGCCCTTGAAAGTAAATGCAGCGACGACCAAATCGGGCGGAACTATTGACGAGATCGTGCCGCTGTCCGGCAGCAATTCGCTTTGCGATGTGAATGACCTTTACCTTGTCACCGGAAGTTCGGGCTCTACGCTTGGCCTCGTTACCGCAAAGAGCGGAACCAATAAGATCGAATTCTCTAACGGCGACGTTCTTGGAATTAATCTGGCCGGCCCGGGGGGAACGCTGCGTTCGATCACTGTTCCGGCGAGTATTCAGAAGGTTCGGATGGTTACGTATTTCGTTACCCCGGACGGAACATTGACGCGTCGCGAATATGCAAATCTTCCTCCGGTTGGAGCGGCTCCTCCGACAAATTGGGTCGATTCGCCATTGATCTACGGAGTTCAGAACTTCCAGATCGAATACATCATGGACGACGGTTCGGTCACAAATAATCCGATCGCGGGCCCCGATGGCGTAGCCGGTACGGCCGACGATCTTCCGACGAACCTGGCCGCTGTGAGACAGATCAGGGTGTCCGTAGATGTTCGGTCGATCGAAAATGCGCCGGGAGGCCAACCGTATCGAGAGACTCAAACAACGACATTTAGTACGCGTAATCTTGGTTACGAAGCCAATTAGACGATTCATAGGTACAAAACGATGGAAACTGGAAAAGATAAGACATCGGAGACTTCAAAGGCAGCAAAGGAAAGCAACGAGCAAGGTTCTGCGATCGTCATTGCTTTATTCGTGCTGGCTCTGGTGAGCGTTTTCGCCGCGATGGCAATGACCCGTACGGCAGCCGAGGCCGCAGCGGTTGGCAATGAGACGGCCGAAGCACGCACGTTCTATGCGGCGCAGGGAAGCCTCGAGTCGATGACCCGAAACTTCAACAAGCTGTTCGGTGCAAAACTGAGTCCGACCGCAGCCGACATCACTAAGATCGAAAATGTGCCGCCTCCCGGCCTGAATGGATTTACGTTCGCTCAGACCGTTGGACGCACATCAGCGAGCGAAAACGTCGTGTTAACCGGCGGCCCGTACAGCGGCCTGATCGCATTGCGTGATAACTGGCAGCTCGTGACAACTACGACAGACAATCAGGGCGTACAGGTTCAGCTTACGCGCAATATCCTGAACAATCGGATCCCGATCTTCCAGTTCGGTATCTTTTATGATGATGATCTGGAGCTCTTCCGCCCGCCTCTATTTAGCTTCGGTGGACGCGTCCACTCGAACGGTAACTTCTTTATCTCGCCCGGCTCTGAAGGTGTCTATTTTGATTCGCGAGTGACTGCCCACAAGGAGGTCATTACCCAGACTTGGCGTAATGGCTACACTGGTGACATGAGCAATAACAAGACGTACATCAAGAACGCCTCGGGTGTAAACAAGCAGCTTCTGCCTACGGAAGGTAGCGTACTCAACGGGACACCGAATGTTTTTGCGGGCGATCCCGATATGCCGTCTAGTAAAAAGAATGCGAGCTGGCTCGCTCAGAGTGCGAAGTTCGACGGAAACCTTCAGGCCCGAGTTGCGGAACTTCGACTTCCGCTCAAGGTCAACCCAAATGCCGACCTCATTGAAATGATAAAGCGCGGCAAGGAGAAACCGGATTCGACGGGCGGTGACCTTGTGAACAATGCTGGGACCGTCGAGGCGGTAACGGATGCGACGAAAGATGATGCGATCACGAAGGGCGAACGCTATTCGAACAAGAATGGCATACGCATAAGCCTTGCTGATGCTAAGGTCAAACTTCCCGGATGTGCACTAGCCGGCGGGTCCGCAGTTACGGGGCCGTGCGGTGTCCGTCTCGACGGCAACTGGGACGGCAGCGGCGAACCGAATACCGCGGATACTGTCCTAGATCGTCGTTCGCGTGGTTACGACATAATGGCGAATTTTCCGATGACCGATGGGTACCAAGCGACTCGGGTCAATGGCGAGCGGTTCTTCACGGGCGATGCGACGTCGCGTCAGGTTTGGCTAAAGGTCGAGACGGTGGCTTACGACAGTTCGACCGGCGTGCTGATGACGAGAGACATTACGACAGAGTTCCTGAGCCTTGGCATTACCGAGCAGTCGCCGTTCGACATTAGCGGATATAGTGGGACAAAGGAGAATAACGGAACCCCCGGAACCCCGTCGCTCAACATTACATCGACAACGGCCCAGACGCCGACGACGTATCCGGATAGCCGGTCGATCGTTAAACTTCAACGGTTTGCGATCCCGGGCCACGCGATCCCGAATAATTCACCGAATGTCATTAGCTATTGGGGCTCAGATCCAAATGGCTATAACTACGTCCTTCGATATACGACCGCCGATGCCGCAAAGATCGCGGCAGGTTGCGCGGTGGGCTGTACCATAGGTAATGCAGGATCAGTTTCAAGTGCGTATGAGAACTATGGGCACCTTAAGCTGATAAACACAACGGATAAAGCGATCGTCCCGTTTCCGATCGAGATGTTCGATGCTCGCGAAGGCCTATATTACGATTCAAAAAGTAAGACCTATTACTCTGACACCTACTATGATAACTACAAGAAAGTTGCTAGAAATGGTGTGATGAGTATGGTCGATGTTGACGTTGCCAATCTCCGACGTTTTCTGCGCGGTGATTTTGACGGACGTTTTCCGACAGGAACGCCTTTCTCGAATCTTATGGGACACTCGCTGACAAAGGATGATGTTCCGCAAGAGAACGGCTGGGTTCTTTATGTTTCTGATCGTCGCGGCGACGCCAATTTCAATGGCAAGTATGATATGGAAGACGTTTATGGTGCAGCTCCCGGAAATGACGGGATTCTTCAAAAAGGAGAAGACGTCGATCCGCCGGGCCAATACGGCAACGGCATTCTGGACGTCTCCTATGGCAATGAGGCCGCGAGATATCGAGACGATACGATCTACACCGATGCAGCTGCTGTTAACGATCACAAATACTATCGTCGCGGAGTTCGTCTGATCAACGGCACAACCGTGCCTGGAAACTATGATTCAACGAACTCGTCCAATACTCGCGGGTTTACGGTAGCATCGGAAAACGGGGTCTATGTCTGGGGCAACTATAACTCAACTGGCGTCGTCACGGTACCAAGCACGGGAAATACACCGTACTACCAATATCTGCCTTTTGACACGGCTCTGCATATTCCATCTTCGATCGCTTCGGACGCGGTAACGATCCTGTCTAACGCATGGAACGACGGCGAGAGTTTCCGTTATCCGTATGACCTCGCCGATTCTTCTTGCGGTCCGCGTTGCGCATCCGATACCACGATCCGCTTTGCAATGCTTTCGGGCGATACGATCGCAAGTCTTGACGGGACTCCGAATCAGGGCGGAATGTCTCCGCGGCTGAACGGCGGCGTCCATAACTTCAAGCGATTTCTTGAGCACTGGACGGGCGATAACCTGAACTACTCCGGTTCGCTGATCAACCTGTTCAACTCGCGAAACAATAACGGAGCATTCAAATGCTGCGATATGGTTTACGATCCTCCGCGACGTAACTGGGTGTTCGACAGTACGTTCCTTGATCCAACGCGATTGCCTCCGGCGACTCCGTTCTTCCAGTATGTGCAGACAACAGGATTCCGACGTACGAATAACTAAGGAACTACTCAAAGTCTGAACTTAGGACGCCCGCACCCGAATCGATTTCGATCAAGGTGCGGGCGGTTTTTTGCGCCGGTTTTATTAAGGGCGAACATTCTATCTGTGATATCGTAAACGGTGTTGGAGTTGAAGGAAGAAGCGGAGCCCTTTCACCCTCGTTGCGTATCTTCAGATGAGAGAACTTTCCCTTTCAAATTCGAGGCTTGACAGGCGATACGATGTAAGCAAACGGCTCGGTCAGGGAAGCTACGCGGAGATCTTCGTAGCCAAGGATACGCTTGCCTCTCCTCAGTCACCGCACAGCACGGTCGTTGTGAAGGCGCTCAACGTCTTTTTGCAGGAAGACGTTGATCTCGACCTCGAAAGAACGCTTGTTGAGAATTTTCAAAATGAAGCGGTAGCTCTTGATCGCGTTCGTCATCCGAACATCATCAGCCGTCTTGGTCATGGCACGGCCCGCGATCTCGCCGGCGTCGTATTCCATTACTTAGTGCTCGAATATATGGCCGGCGGCGACATCCAATCCCTTATCCGGCATCGCCCACTGAGGATCGATGCCGCATTAAAGTACGCTGAACAGGCCTGTGCGGGGCTGGCACACGCCCATTCACGCGGGATCATACATCGAGACATAAAGCCGCAAAACCTACTACTGACCGAGGATCTTGTTACGCTCAAGATCGCGGATTTTGGTGTCGCACGCTTTTCAGCTGCGGATTCGCCGATAACTCGAGTCGGGACAAATATTTACGCTCCGCCCGAACACAGCCCGGCTTACTTTTCGGATACGGCCGAGAGGCTGACGCCGGCTGCGGATATCTATTCGCTCGCAAAGACAGTCTATACGATCATTACCCGGGAGCCTCCCAGGGCTTATACAGGCGGCCCGATCGAAGGCCTACCGGCGAGTTCCAACGATGAAGAGTGGTCCGACAGTTTGCTAGAGGTTCTCAATCGGGCAACTGCGGATGACCCGAGTCGGCGGCCGCAGTCAGTCGAGGAATTTTGGTTCGACCTCGGTCCGGTTCTGAATATCGTCGGCGATATGGACCCAGAGACCGTTGTAAACCGCACCGCCGATCTTCCGCAACCGCATGTATCTCGCGGCTACACACCGCTTGTGCCGGAACAGCCGAGCTTCGAGGCGGTGCTGAAGGTGAATACCGATGCATCACCCAGAGAGCCGCGAACGCCTATCGAGGCCTTTCCCCAGTCGAAGGCCGTTCTTGAGTATCCCGCGTATCAACCGATCCGTGCGGAGCAGCCAAACCTCGCCTCGCCGGTGGAGTCGTCCGTACCGCCGCCTCCGGCAAGAAAGCGCGGCTTCAAGGGGCCGTTGCGGCGGCTTGCCATTTTCCT
Source organism: Acidobacteriota bacterium (assembly GCA_019639195.1). Lineage (GTDB taxonomy): Bacteria > Acidobacteriota > Blastocatellia > Pyrinomonadales > Pyrinomonadaceae > OLB17. The sequence goes on from JAHBSI010000002.1 coordinate 181,042, forward strand.
CGCATTTGCGGCCATATTTACGGGAGCTCTCTACGGGACGGCAGTTTATTTTAAGAATAGCGGCCTTATCGACTCAGTGAGGAACACTTTCTCGCCGAAAATAGCGATCGCAAACACAGATGTCTACTTGCGGCCAACTCCGAGCACGGAGAACGATCCCGTTGGGCTGGCAACAAAAAATTCGCGTGTTCGGATAGTCGCAACTCACGAGAACTGGTATCAAGTTGATATAGTTGAACAAGGTCGGGACCGAGTTGGGGGACCGAATTCTACCCACGGCTGGCTGAACGGCAAGTATGTGGATCTGCAGGAGAACTAGATAAGAGTGGGATCCAATATTTTAGAAAAGGTAAGACGATGGATCGATGAGGACTCGGTCGAGGTCGTTCTTGAGAATGCTGCTAAGGACGCCAAAGTGAAGGCTCGCAATCGAGCCGAGCAGTTCATAGTCACCATCGCCCAAAAGATCGAAGGTGTGATCCAGGAAGAAATGGTGCCGCTGCCGCAGGGAACTGTGATCATTCCGCGGGAATTCACCGTCTTCCTAAGTACGGACGATGACAAGGAATGGCAGGGCGAGAAGCGACGCGGCCTCGTAAAAGGCCTCTATCACATCCTTGCTGAGCGGGCTCGCGAGATCGCCGGCAAGAAAAAGCTGGAGACGAGCTCATTCGGAATAGAATTTCGAATCGACGGAACGCTTGAGAAAGGTGAGATTCGCGTTGAGCATAGCTGGGAGGATTCAACGACGAACAAGACCGGTGTGCTCGCTCGGCCAAAAGGCCTTGAGCAGCTGGAAGCCCGCGAAAAGCTGTCTGTTCCGACGTCTCAACCGCCACCACCACCGTTGGTCGTACCTCCGACGCCTACGACCGTCTCGCAGCTGAAGAGCCCTGTAACGGCTCGTGGGATCGAGCAGGCTGTCCCTCTCGCTGTCCCGGAAGCTGAGGAAATGACGCACGTGGCGTCGAGAGCCAAGGAACTTTATAAACTTGAGGTTTGGCGCGGCGGTCAGCGGCAAAATGTAATTCCGATATATCAAAGGCAGATAGTCATTGGCCGTGGTTCGAAGTCAAAGCCTGTTGATATCCCGCTTTCGGGCGATGTCGAGATAAGCCGACGTCACATTGTTATCGGGGCAGAAGAAAATGGATCGTTCTGGATCGTCAATGAGGGACGAAATGCGGCCGAGATCGGTGCATTCGAACTGCCGGCCGGACAACGGTATCAGCTTCAGCCCGGCATGACCGTAACCGTTTGTAGCTACTCACTTCGTGTGGTGAGATAACCCAATGCAGATGGGGTATTTACGGCTATTGTGCTAAGAAAGCTCTTTAACGAATCTTCGGCCCCGTCGACCACATCTTGCGGATAGCCGAGACGCACGGAATTTTCCTCGAACTCCTCGCGATCTAGAATGATCGGATCTTTGCCCGGCCAGATCAGGACGTCAATATCAAGATCCACGTAGCTTAATTCTGATCCCGTCAAAATGGGCGGCATCGCGATATTGCAGTAATAGTTGCGAAGCTCCCCGACAGGGTGTTCGAAACGAAAGAGATTGTACCAGCGGTCTGTCCAGTAGTATTCGTGCGATAGCGTGCCTGCCTCAATGCGTCCAAGGTCGGGATGCTCAATTGTCGTCTCAAAAACACCCCGGAGATCAATTCGCGACGAACTCGTACCAACGATCTCTGCCGCCCACTCTCGGCGCAAGCTTCCGTCGTACGCGAGAGAACGTACCTTCACGGTCTTACTCTTCATCTCGGACGACTAGAACCGAGCAATGTGCGTGATGGACCACGGAGTCTGAGACCGATCCGAGAAGCAGACGCTCCCAACGGTTATAGCCGTGGGATCCAAGGACGATCATATCTGCATTCATCTCCTCGGCCGTTTCGACAATGCGGCTGTCCGGTGAACCAAACAGGACATCGCTGGAGAAGGCCGGCGGATCATTTGTGAATTCGGCCTTTAGGGTATCAGTCGTCGATGCAATGACCTTGTCTGCGTGTTCCCGAGCCGCCTTTTCGATCTCGGTAGTGTCAGGAAGATATCCGCTATAAACGTCGATCCCGAGCGGCACCGCCATGTCCACAACCGTAACAATGTGTATAGAATCAGCACCTGTAAGGGCAAATCTTTTGACAGCAGCCGCAGCGGCTTCGCCGTGCTTGGTGCCATCGGTTGCAAGGATGATCTTCATTTTGGTTGTGCCTCCATTCTTACGTTCTTTAACAAAATTATAACATCAAAACAAGTGGGTTCGGCTCACTCGTCTTCCTCGGGATCGCGTCCGGTGTAGGTGTTGCGGAGTTTGCTTAGAAGTTCAAAGAGGATCAGGCGTTCGGTCTCATTCAGATCACCAAGAGTGTATTCTTCCAACTCATGCCATTGAGTCTCCACTTCGGCTCGGATCGCAAGGCCCTTGTCGGTTAGAAAGACTCTCGTGCTTCGGGCGTCATCGTCAACTTTCTGAACTCGAATAAGATTGATCTCCACCAGGCCTTTGATCATCTTGCTGACAGTAGGGGCGGCGAGATTGAGCTGAGAGGCGATGTCGATCTGTCTCAGGCCATTCCGTTTCCAGAGTTCGATCAAAACGAAGGCTTGGCCGGCGTGAAGGCCGATGGTCGCCATGCTCTTCTCGAGGGAATTCCGGAACGCGGTCGAGGTCCTCGCGAGTACGAAGCTTATCGTCTGCTCAAAAACAAATTCTGCGGGTCGTGATGCCATCGGGGAAGTCCCGTGTTAGCCGGCTAATTGAGTATGCTAAGCTTGCTAACCAAAAACATTTAGCAAGCTAATCAAATAAACTTAGCAGGCTAAGTAAAGATAATTAGCGGGCTAATGAATTAAAGTTAGCGTGGTATGAATTGTTATGCAAGTCAGCTAAGATTAATTAAATGAACAAGAAAGAAAGGCTTAAAGCGTGTCGCGATCTCCTCTTGAAACTCCACAAGACGATGGTGGATCTTGAGCGGGAATTTTACGAGGGGATACACGGGCAGCAGACGGCAGGGCAGTTTCTGAACGCGCTGCTCGAGAATGATGATTTTTCGTGGCTTCGCAGATTCTCAATGCTGATCGTGGAGATCGATGAGCTTTTCGATCAGAAAGACGGCATTGCTGAAGGTGACATTGATGCCGCCCACGCAAAGGTCGCAGAGCTCGTACGAATGGAAGGCGGAGACGATTACTTCGTCGATAAATATAAATTCGCCCTGCAGCATAGCGTTGAGGCCGCATCGCTGCAGAGCGAATTGAGGTCGCTTACCGCTGCTGAAAGTTAAGAGCGTCCGCTCTTCTTCCAATCCGAAAGGAAGGCGTCGAGGCCATTGTCGGTCAATGGATGCTTGATCAGTTGCGTGATGACCTTGAACGGGATCGTCGCAACGTCGGCACCGGCAAGAGCGGCATTAACGATATGCATTGGACTGCGGATAGACGCAGCGAGCACCTCTGTCGTAAAGCCATAGTTGTCGTAGATCTGCACGATCTGATGGATGAGTTCCATCCCATCGTGACTGATGTCGTCTAGACGACCAATGAATGGCGAAATGTATTTCGCACCGGCCTTTGCGGCGATCAGAGCCTGGGAAGCAGAGAAGCACAAGGTTACATTAACCGGCGTTCCTTCGTCCGAAAGGGTTCGGGTCGCCTTCATTCCGTCAACCGTCATCGGACACTTGATGACCACGTTTTTCGCGATCTTGGCATATTCACGGCCTTCCTTGAGCATTCCTTCCAGGTCAAGGGCAGTGACTTCGGCAGACACGTCGCCATTGACGATCTCGCATATCTTCGCGATGTGTTCCTTAAAATCCACATTGCCTTCCTTCGCTATAAGGCTCGGATTTGTGGTAACGCCGTCAACGAGTCCCATCGCATTTGCCTCGCTGATCTCATTTAGGTTTGCAGTATCAATAAAGAATTTCATAAAAAGTTAGTCCCTTGCCGATTTTACTGGATTCGAAAGGATCCCGATCCCTTCGATCTCGACCTCGCAGACATCTCCCGCAGCGAGTTTTGAAACTCCGGCGGGCGTACCCGTGGCGATAACGTCGTTCGGCAATAGCGTCATCTGTCTTGAAATATATCGTATCAAATATGTCGGCGAGAAAACCATTTGAGAGGTTCTTCCGGACTGTCTTACCTCGCCATTTATGCGACACGTGACCGCAAGGTCCGCTGCGTCCAGGTCGGAAACGATGTGCGGTCCGATCGGGCAAAATGTGTCAAACGACTTTCCGCGGGTGAACTGGACGTCGGCGCGTTGGATGTCGCGTGCGGTTACATCATTCAGGCAGGTGAAGCCCTTAATGTATTCTTTCACATCGTCGTCGTCACGTAAGTCTTTACATTGCTTGGCGATAACGATCGCAAGCTCGGCCTCATGTTCAACCTGCTGCGATTGATGAGGGATCACGATGGCGTCACCATTCGTGATCAAGGAAGAAGGCGCTTTGAGAAACAAAAGTGGTGCTTTTGGAACTTCGTTACCTAGTTCTTTTGCGTGGTCAACATAGTTTCTACCGACGCAAACGATCTTCGACGGGCGAAGGTCCGCACCAATGATCTCATTCATACTTGCTACCTGACTGGCATTTGCTCCGAGACGATCTCCGACGGCGGACTGACGTTTCCGGCGGTGTCCGTTGCGGTGATGTAGTAAAAATACTGCTTTCCGCTTTCGACCGCCTTGTCCTGGAACGAATTCCGATCCATCAGTTCAGGCGTCAGAAGCTGCCACTTGGAAAGCTCAAGGTCCTTGTCGGTCGAACGATAGATCTTGTAGCCTTTTATATCTTTTTCGGGATTCGTCGCAAAAAATATCGAGATAAGGTCCTGTCCGACCGCAAGGGTGATCGCCGTCGGTGCCGACGGAGCGAAGGTATCGACAGGTTTTAGCACCAAAATGTTGCTTTCTGTGCTCTCGACGGGGTCCGAACCGGTTCCGAGCGACACAGAGCGGACAAAGTAGTAATACTGCTTTCCAAACTCAAAGAACTCATCACGGAATTCGGGTTGGGTGATGGGCGTCTTGTTCAGGAGCCTCGCAGGCTCTTTTTCGCTCGTCGAACGATAGACATTGTAGCCGAGCAGGCTCACGGGAGTCGTGCCGTCGATATTCGCTGCTGGAGGTGTCCACGATAGGGTAACGGCATCCTGCGAAAGAGCTGACTGGAGCGATGTCGGGTTTGATGCCACCCGGCCCGCAGGTTCGATCACAAGGAAGTTCGAAAAAGCCGCCTTCTGTCCTGAGGCGTTAGCAAATCGAAGAGCATAGATGAGACGGACCGGTTGGGACGCAAACTGTAATTCATCGGTATATGACAGGATCTTGCCGCCAAAATCATCATCGACGATCTTCAAGGTCTTAATGATGTTGGAGCGGGATGCAAAATCCTCCGCGGTGAGTGATCTTGGCGCGTCTATCGGCTCAGCAAGTCGGTAAATATCAACTCGGTCAATATTCAGGACACTTCCTTTCCCGGCGTTTCTAGCGGGCATCTTCCAGGAGATCTTTACGGTGTTCCCTCGCTGATAACCGGAAACCTCGGCCCGCTGGCTCACCTTTTCTTTTGGCGGACGCGGGAGCCCTCGCTTTCCGCAGCCGACCGATACGATCGCGGCCAGAAGGCACAAGATACTGAAATAAGAGGTCGTTCGCCTAAAGAACATATTGTCGAAGGTCCTGATCTTTTATAAGCCCGCCGAGTTTGTCGGAGACATACGTCGCGTCAATACGCTGATGCTTTTCTTTAAGTTCGCCGCCCTCAAAGCTGATCTCTTCAAGCAATTTCTCAACAAGCGTATGAAGCCGTCTTGCTCCGATATTTTCGGTCGAGCGGTTGAGCTCTTCCGTCATCTCCGCGATCTTATCGATCGCATCTGACGTAAATTCGAGTTCAATGCCTTCAGTCCCGAGCAATGCCTGATACTGTTTCAGCAGCGAATTCTTAGGCTGAGTTAGTATTCGTTTGAGGTCGTCGATGGTAAGGGCCTCAAGTTCGACGCGGATCGGAAAGCGGCCTTGAAGTTCAGGGATCATGTCCGACGGCTTCGCGACGTGAAAGGCACCGGCGGCAATAAAAAGAATGTGGTCGGTACTGACCATGCCGTATTTTGTGTTGACGTTGGTGCCTTCGACGATCGGCAAGAGGTCACGCTGTACGCCTTCGCGGGAGACAGACGGATTGTTGCCCGATTCGCGTCCTGCGATCTTGTCGATCTCATCAAGAAAAATGATGCCGCTCTGCTCAGTCTTTCTTATGCCGGCACGGCTGACGGATTCCATATCGGTCAGCGACTCAAGCTCGTCGCGAAGCAGAAACTCGCGGGCTTCAGCGACCGTTGTACGGCGATTCACGGTCTTGTTCGGGAACATATTTCCGAACATATCCCGCAAATTCACGCCCATTTCCTCCATTCCCTGTCCGCCTATGAAGTCAATGGTGGCGTTTGAGCGGTCCTGCGTCGACACCTCGATGGTTCGTTCATCAAGGGCGCCGCTACGCAGCTGTGTGCGAAGTTTCTCACGGGTATTTTGAGGGGCAGGATCCGGAGTTTCGGATCCGTCGTCTGTTGCGGAATAACTCGGCGTGGGGAAGAGGATATCAAGCAGTTTCTCCTCAACGTTCGCTTCCGCCCTCGGTTTGATCTCCTCAAACGCCGCCTGGCGGGCCATATCGACACCTACATCGACGAGTTCCCGGACCATGCTTTCCACATCACGCCCGACATAGCCAACCTCAGTGAACTTTGATGCTTCGATCTTGATAAAGGGCGAATTCGCAAGGCGTGCGAGGCGTCGGGCTATCTCGGTCTTTCCAACGCCGGTCGAGCCGATCATCAAAATGTTCTTTGGAAGGACATCTTCGGCGATCTCCGGGGCAAGTTTTTGACGCCGAATCCGGTTGCGAAGAGCGACGGCGACCGCACGTTTTGCGGCCGACTGACCAACGACATATCGATCGAGCTCGGCAACGATCTCGCGAGGGGTTAAAGAGTCAAGCTTTGGCGCTGTCGCGGTTACTTCTCCGCCTAGGTAAATAGCCATTACAATACTTCGAGGGCGACCTCGTTATTGGTGTAGATACAGATCTCGCCGGCGATCCGTAAGGATTCCATCGCGATCTCGCTTGCCGAGAGCTGCGTGTGCTTTAGCAGTGCCCGAGCCGCCGACAGGGCGTACATGCTCCCGGAGCCCACAGACAGCAAGCCGTCATCAGATGAGATCACATCGCCCTTGCCTGAGATCAGGAACGCGTCCGTCTTGTCCGCAACGATCAGCAGGGCTTCAAGATTGCGAAGGTATTTGTCCGTGCGCCAATCTTTGCTTAGCTCTATGGCCGCGCGTTCCAGACGACCTTGATATTCCTCGAGTTTTGATTCAAAGCGAGTTAGAAGTGCAAATGCGTCGGCCGTCGAACCCGCAAAACCCGCGATGACGGCGCCATTGCCCAATCTCCTGAGCTTCTTCGCCGAACTCTTGATCACCGTTTCACCAAGTGTTACCTGTCCGTCCGCGGCCATCGCTACCTGGCCGTCTTTACGTACGAGCAGGACGGTGGTCGAACGGATCCGCATATTCTCGGTGTGCATACAAAAAATGATACGGGTTTAATTACAAATCCTCAAATTGACTAAAAAGGCCGTTTAGCCGAACATAAAAGTTTATGACGGTCAGACCGCGAGTAGGGATAACAATGCGGCTGGAACTCGAGACCGACAGGTTCTACCTCGGGCGCGATTACAGCGAGGCTGTCGAAGCAATGGGCTGCACGCCCGTCCATATCGCTCTTATACCGAGTGAAGAGTACATTTCGTCGGTCGTGGAAAGCCTTGACGCGATCCTGTTGCCGGGAAGCGATTCTGATGTTGATCCGGCGCTCTTTGGCGAGCCTCCGCATCCAAAGCTCGGACGGGTCGTTCCCGAAAAGGACGCAGTTGATCGAATGATCCTGGATAGGGCCGAAGAGCATAACCTTCCGATCCTGGCGATCTGCTTCGGTATGCAGGCACTGAATGTTCACCGAGGCGGAAGTTTGATACAGGACATCAACTCCGAGATCAAGGAGCCGGTCAAGCACGAGCAGGGAATTCCAAGGGATCGGAACTCGCATTCGATCGCCGTAGAAAAAGGAATACTTGCTGGATTTTTGCCTGAAGGCGCCAAGGGATGCAAGGTCAATTCGCATCATCATCAGGCGATCAGAAATATCGGGGCCAACCTAAAAGCGACGGCTTGGGCACCGGACGGTATCGTTGAATGCATCGAAGACACGCGGCCTGATCGAAATGTTCTTGGGGTGCAATGGCATCCTGAACTGAGCTGGAAGGCCGACAGCGTCTCGTCCTCGATCTTTCGTTGGTTTGCGGAGTGCTGTGGAAGGTCGCAAAGTTCGAGGGCGTCATTGGCCGCCGGCTAGCTCGAACTGGAAGATACACAATGGATAAACCGATACTCTTGATCATTGCCGCCTGGTTCGTCCCGGGAGCCGGCTATTTCCTTCAGGGGAAAGTCGTTCGTGCCATTATCATTGGCGTGGTCGTATGGAGCCTTTTTGCGCTCGCCATCGTAAATGGCGGTGCGTACTATCCGGGATTTAGCTACCAGGACGGTCAACTCCTCTATTTGCTCAACTTTATCTCCCGAATCGGAAATGGCCTCGGCGGCTTTGTGAGTTACTTTATGGCAGCGCAACCGGACAAGCACATCGCCGCCCTCGCAACATTCGAGTACGGTGGGCGATTTCTTGAAGTTGCGGGCCTTTTGAACTATCTGGCGGTGATCGATTCGGTGGACATTAAGCTGAGGAGGAAGGCATGATACATTTCATTTACTTGGTCCTCTTCGCGTTCTTTGTGGCGGTTGCCTTTGGTGTTTTCGCGGTTGGAACCACCAAAGAGCGGATCTGGTATGCCGGAAAAACATTCCTCCAATTTTTGATCATAAGCCTGGTACTTGCCTGGATACTATACTTTATACCGCCGAATTAAAGTAACACCTTAACAACATATGGCTGTAGTTGAGACAGAATGCATCGTCCTGCGAAGCTACGATCTGGCTGATGCAGATAAGATCGCTGTACTCTTAACGGCCGATCACGGCGTCGTCAGGGCCGTTGCGAAAGGGGCAAAACGACTTAAAAGCAAATTTGGCAGCGGCCTCGAACCGCTAACGCGGGTTAATGCGGCTTATTTCAAGAAAGAGACCCGCGAGCTCGTGGATCTCGATAAGATAGAGGTGATCGAGTCCGCGTTCAGTCTCGTGAGCTCGCCCGAGATATTGACGCGATTTGCTTATTTGATAGACATTCTGATCTCGCTTGTCCCCGCCGAACTGCCGGATCCTGCGTTGTATCGGATGACAAATGCGTGCCTCGGCGCCGTAAGGAACCGGCCTGATTCGATCGAGGCCATATCGCTTTACTTTGAAGCGTGGCTACTGAGGCTCGCGGGTCTTTTTCCAACCTGGGATGCGTGTTCCATCTGCAAAGTTCAGCTCGGTTCGGATCAGGCCTCACAGATCGGAGCAGAGTTTCAATTGATCTGCGAACGATGCAGAAAAAGTTCGGGCGGAGACATGGTGACGGCAAAGCAACGGGATGTCGTTTTGCGGTCACGCAAACTGTCTCCAGAGGCCTTTGCCTTGGAGCCGATTCCCGACGAATCACTGAAAAAACTGTCTTCGATCTTTAGACGAATGATCGGACGAGCGACCGGGTTCGAGAATGTAGATCGGGCCCTTCAAGCAGGAGTTCAAGGCAGGAGATAGTTTGGGCACGTTATGAAAAGGGTCGGAAAGCTCATTTCACGCTATCTGCTTGGCGCGGTCGTGCCGTACTTTCTCTTCTCCTGGGTACTACTTACGGTCATCCTCTTCTTACAGCAGGCAAGCCGCTATTCCGAACTATTTTTCAACGTCAATATTCCCGGAAGCCTGATCTGGCAGCTGATGATCGGCCTTATCCCAAATGTCGTCGCATTCACTTGTCCGATGGCCGTCTTGGTTGGAACGATAATTGGCCTCTCAAAAATGCAGGGCGACAGCGAGCTTACGGCTATTCGCGCGACGGGTGTCGGAAACCTGCAGATCGCGTTGCCGATAGCTCTTCTCGGGGTCGCGTTATCGCTTTTTGCTCTGTTTGTGAATATCAAAGGCGTACCGTTCGCCGCGGCTCTGGTCCGGGAAGTTGCGATGCGATCTGCGATATCAAAATTCGAATCACCCATTGAGCCCGGTGTTTTCTATTCAGAAATTGAAGGCTTTACGATCCTTGCCCGCGAGACCGACCCGCAGACCGGCAATTTAAAGAGCGTTTTCATTTCGCAGCAGGACTCTGCGAATGGCGTATATCGGTTGATCACCTCGGACGTTGGACGGATCGAGATCGCCGGCGAAGCGACAGAACTCGTACTCGAGAATGCGGCCGTCGTTACAATTCCGGAGGCCGAGACCGGAGGGAAATACGCATTCGAGCGTATCAAGGATATTCGGGTCGCGCTAAAGACGAAACGGGCCGAGCTGCTCGATCGCCTTGCTAATTCTGTCCGCTTGCCGGACGAGATGGGGTTGGCCGACCTGACAGACGTTGCGGCAACCGCGGAAGGTAAGACGAAGGTCGAGGCTCAGATCATCCTGTTCCGACGTTTCGTGATGTCCCTGACTCCGCTGATCTTTTGCTTGTTAGGGACGATAATGGTGCTGAGGTTTCGGCGCGGTGGGCGTGGCTTCGGGATCGTTCTGGCCCTCGGAGCCCTTGTTGGCTATTATCTGGTCGCGTTTTCGGGGGAGCAACTTGCTCGCGCGGGCGCTTTGCCGGTCGCATTTGCGAGCGTGCTACCGATCCTAGCGAGCGTAGGAGCGATGCTCTGGCTTGCCTACAGCCCAAGACTTCGTTTTGCCGAAACCCTTTCAAACTTTTTGGGATCCCGTTTCGAAGCGCTGAAAGGCAGATCGAGCGGTCTGTCATTCAAGAATCGGCTCGTCGATCTCACGTCCGGCTTGCGGGACTTTGATATTTCGGCAAGCGTCGTGTGGTATTTTTTGCTCTCGACTGCATTTCTGCTGATCGTATTTCTGATCTTCACAGCTTTCGACACGTGGCGATTTGCATCGACGGTCGAGGGCGGCGAATGGATGCTGACGAAATACCTGACATTCCTGGTGCCTTTTGCATATCTGCAGATCGCCCCCTCGGCGGCAATGATCGCCGCACTGGCCGCTTATGCGATCAAATCAAGGAACAACGAACTTGTAACCTGGGCCGCGGCAGGGCAGAGTATGTTTCGCCTTCTTCTCCCGTGTCTTGGTCTGGCTCTCGTTCTTGGGGCTGCAGATTTCGCGATTCAGGAAACGCTTGCACCGCGGGCAAATCAGATCCAGGATAGCGTGCGCGCCGAACTGCGGAGCGGCGGGAAGCCGATTCAGCCAAAGCGTCTGTGGACGACGGAAGGGAAGTACATCTTTTCTTATGTTCTGGGCCCATCAGCGTCTGATAACGAGACGGAGAACGCCCCCTCTCGATCAAGCGGTAGTCAGGTGAGGCCAACCGCTCCGGTGAGATCCGAAACAGCGGATTCGGTCGCAAATTATGGTGCGTCTGATAACGACAAGGGCAGGCTACGAAAAGATCCGTCCAACGCATCTCTTGTCTCCGATGTGATCGTACTCGAATTTTCGGGCGATAAGGCAAATTTGCAAACCGTGTACCGCGCAAAGAGTGGGACATTCGAGGGATCCGAAGTTGGGCTGAACAATGTGATTGCGATCTCGCGGGGTGCGGATAGTCTAAGCGAAGAACCGAGAAGGGAAGTTAGGTTGCTGACCGAGTTCGATCCATTTAGGAATGTCGGTGGAAAGCCGAATCACCTCTCGGTCAGGGAATTGGAAGAGTCGGCTTCGGCGGCGAGTGCAGACTCGGAGCGGTATGCGTACTCGGTCGGTGTACAAAAACGGCTCGCGGCCCTCTTTGTACCGGTTGTTGTCGTGCTTTTCTCAGTGCCATGGGGAGTTTCGCTCCGGCGTGCGCCGATGGTGTCGTCCCTCAGTGTAGCGGTTGGCCTCTGGCTGCTCTTCATCGGGCTCACAAATGTCTTCGAACAGTACGGGATCTCAGGAAGCTTGCCTCCGTTCGTAGCCGTTTGGGCACCTGTCTTTGCGTTTGCCACGCTAGGCATTTATCTGATCTCACGCATAAGAACCTAAAAGGGAAGAGGCCGTCCCGAAGATCGCCTTCGAGACAGCCTCAGTATTCAAAAAGCGAGGAACGAGTTATTTAGGTTCCTGTTTCCCAGCTCGACATATATTCGAGCATTTCTGGGGTAAGCTCGTCGATCGAAACGCCCATCGCACGCAGCTTCAGCGATGCGATCTCTTGATCGACCGCGGCCGGCAATACGTGAACGCCTTTCTCGAGCGTACCTTTGTTCTTGACGAGGTACTCGGCCGAAAGAGCCTGGTTCGCAAAGGACATATCCATCACAGAAGCCGGGTGGCCTTCTGCTGCAGCGAGGTTGATCAGACGGCCCTCGCCGAGCACGATCACGCTCTTCTTATCGTCTTTTGAACGATACTCTTCGACGAACGGACGGCGGGTAACTGCCGGTTGCGACATCTCGCGGAGAGCCTCGAGGTTAAGCTCGAGGTCAAAGTGTCCGCTGTTGCACACGATCGCCCCGTCCTTCATCACTTCGAAGTGTTCCTTGTCGATAACGTGGCGGTTGCCGGTAACCGTGACGAAGAAATCACCGATCTTTGCAGCTTCCTTCATCGGGAGAACGCGGAAGCCGTCCATAACGGCCTCGATCGCCTTGATCGGATCGATCTCGGTAACAACGACGTTCGCGCCGAGTCCGCGAGCACGCATCGCAACGCCTTTACCGCACCAGCCGTAGCCAACCGTTACGAGGGTCTTGCCCGCGAGGAGAATATTCGTCGCACGGATAACACCATCGAGAGTTGACTGTCCGGTACCATAGCGATTGTCGAAGAAATGCTTTGTCTGAGCATCATTCACCGCAACGGAGGGGAAGGTGAGAACACCTGCCGAAACCATAGCCTTCAAACGAACGATGCCGGTCGTGGTCTCTTCGGTCGTGCCGATGAGGTTCGGAATGAGCTCCGGCCTTTCCTTGATCATCGTCGCGACAACATCCGAACCGTCGTCAATGATGAGGTTAGGGTTGGTATCGAGAGCCGCTTTGACGTGACGGACGTAAGTATCGGTTGACTCACCCTTGATCGCCATCACGGGAATGTTCCAGTCCGCAACGAGCGAAGCCGCAACATCGTCCTGGGTCGAAAGCGGATTCGAAGCGATCAGCAGGGCATCAGCGCCGCCTGCCTGAAGCGTCCGTGCAAGGTTTGCCGTCTCGGTCGTGATGTGAGCACAGGCCACAAGCTTAACGCCTTCGAGAGGACGTTCGGCCGCAAACCGTTCGCGGATGAGGCGAAGAACCGGCATTTCGCGGTCAGCCCATTCGATACGCTGTTTGCCCTGCGGTGCAAGGCCGATGTCCTTAATGTCGTACTGCAATGAAGTTACTGGTGTTGTCATAAAATTTTACTCTTTCGCAGCAATTCGCGGCCAATCAAGCCGCGAATTGCAAAAAATGAAAGTGATATTAGCCGTTCGTGCCGACCGCCGTTTCTGCTGCGGTGCGAAGAGCCTCTGCCTTATCCGTCTTCTCCCAGGAGAATTCGTCATTCGCGCGGCCGAAATGGCCAAAGCGAGCAGTTGCCTTATAGATCGGGCGACGAAGGTCAAGTGTCTCGATAATGCCCTTCGGGGTCAGGCTGAAATTTTCCTTCACGATCTCGGAAATACGGCCGTCATCGATGGTACCGGTCCCGTGGGTATCAACTAGCACCGATACGGGTTCTGCGACGCCAATTGCGTAGGCAAGCTGAACGGTACATTTATCAGCAAGGCCGGCCGCTACGACGTTCTTGGCGATATAGCGGGCCATATAGGCTGCCGAGCGGTCAACTTTCGTTGGATCCTTGCCGGAGAATGCTCCGCCGCCGTGAGGGGCGTAACCACCGTAAGTATCAACGATGATCTTGCGTCCGGTAACGCCGGCGTCGCCCATTGGGCCGCCGATCACGAATTTACCGGTCGGGTTGATGTGATATTTTGTGTTTTCGTCAAGGAGGTCGGCGGGGATCGTCGGCTTGATAACTTTTTCGAGAACGTCAGCACGAATCTGTTCGATCGGCATCTCGGCAGTCTGAGTCGAAATAACCACCGCTTCGACGCGAAACGGCTTTCCGTCTCGATATTCGATCGAGACCTGCGATTTACCGTCGGGCCGCAGATAGGGAATCGTGCCGTCACGACGAACTTCGCTGAGCTTGCGAGTCAGGTTGTGTGCCATCTGGATCGGCATCGGCATCAGTTCGGGCGTTTCGTTGCACGCATATCCAAACATAAGGCCCTGATCGCCCGCACCGCCGGTATCAACGCCCTGAGCGATGTCAGGTGACTGGGTACCGATCGCATCGATAACCGAACAAGTGTTCGAGTCATAGCCGAACTCGGCATTGTGATATCCGATCTCTTCGATCGTTTCACGAATGATCTGTTTGTAGTTAACCGTTGCGGTTGTCGTGATCTCGCCGGCAACTACCGCAAGGCCAGTCGTGACCAAAGTTTCGCATGCTACGCGGCCGTTGGGGTCCTGCGTAAGGATCGCATCAAGGATCGCGTCCGAAATGTTATCGGCGATCTTGTCTGGGTGACCTTCGGTTACAGATTCCGAAGTAAATAGGAAATTACCGTTGCTCAAAATATTAAAGCTCCTATCGGGAATATAGATCGATCAAGCCGACCTGTGGCAAAACGTAAATCTTAGCTTCAAAACCAGTCAATTGTCAAAGGAAACCGACTCTGAAACCGAGTCGGTTACAAAACATTTACACTCGCCGTAAGCGGACGATAAAGAGCAAATTTGTGACGGACCCGACGGCCGGAAGAATAGATCGAGACAGAAGATCAACCAGACAATACTGACGGTACGGGCCAAAGCCAGCTTCTATGGCTCAGGCACCCAAGGGAAGTTGCCGCAAGCGAATCTCCTATCGAAGGTCGCTACACACGTTGCGTCTGATAATAAGGATTATGTTGTATTGGTCGAGAGCGGTCAGCCGATCAGTTCCGGCCAATCCTCAGGCGGCGGCGTGTCGCCTTCGGGCGTCTCACCGTTAGCCCCGCTGGCAGCCGACAGGTCGATCACCTTTTGGTCAACAAATATCGGACAATCAAGCCGCAGAGCCAGTGCGATCGCGTCAGATGGCCGTGCATCAAGGATCACCTTATCGCCTTTTTTATCAACGAACTCGATCCGGGCATAAAAAGTGTTCTCCGCAAGGTCTGTTACGACGACCGCTGTCGCGTGGAGTCCGCATTCGATAACCAGATTCCGCATAAGGTCGTGGGACATTGGCCGCTGCGGCACGATCTTCTCAACCTCGATCGCGATCGCGTTCGCCTCAAATGCGCCTACCCAGATCGGCAGCACCGTCTCGGAGTCGAGGCTCTTAAGCACCACGATCGGAGTGTTCGTATTCGGGTCCATTATCAGGGCTCCGATCTTGACCTCGATCAGTTTTGCTCCTTCTTCCATGTTAAACGACCTCCCCGAACATAGAATTTGCTTTAACTTCTGTTACTTTAACGTTGACAATAGAGCCTAAAAGCGAACTGTCGGCAACGAAGTTGACCACTTTATGACAGGGTGAATGGCCCGTGATCCCCCTCGGCGTCCGGGCAGAAGCACCTTCGGCCAATACTTCAAGTACTTTCCCATCATAACGCCGTAAACGTTTCTCCTGGCATGCCTTCTGAACCTTTTCAAGCTCAAGGAAGCGCAAGGTCTTTTCTGCAAAGGACACCGTATCTTCCATCTCGTACGCAGGTGTGCCCGGGCGTGGTGAATATTTAAAAATATACGCGCTGTCGAACCCGCAGTGTTTCACAAGATCGACCGTATCCATAAAATCGGCTTCGGTTTCGCCTGGGAATCCGACAATTATGTCGGTAGTTAGTGCAATATCACGACTTGAAGCTCGAAGCCGGTCGATCTGCTTCCGGTATCGGTCAATGGTATGGCCGCGTTTCATTAGCTTCAGAACGCGGTCGCTGCCTGATTGAACAGGTAAATGGACCCAATTGCACAGGTTTGGGTGAGTTTCGATGGCCTCTACGATATCTTCGTTGAAATCCCTTGGGAATGAGGTCGTGAACTTTATCCGGTCAATCCCTGTTGCGGCGACCGCCCGTAGAAGCCGCGAGAACGCTGACTTCCCTTCAAAGCCCTCAAGCCCCGTCTCAGACTCGGGCCGATAGCTGTTCACATTCTGGCCGATAAGATGGATCTCTTTAACACCGCGGCGTTTAAGTTCGAGAATTTGTCGGATTATTTCGCTCGCCGCCAAACTTTTTTCGCGTCCACGCGAGAATGGAACGATGCAGTACGTGCAAAACTTGTTGCAGCCTTCGATGATCGGGAGGAAGGCCACATACGGCGAATGTCTATGAGTGTCGGCGACGGTCCAATCATATTCGTCCTCTCGTTCGCCGAGGTCCACGATATCGCTCTCGCCGTCGAACGCACGGTTCAGGATCCCGCCGACGCGTCCGACCGCACGCGTTCCGACCACGAAGTCCACTCCAGGGATCTTGTTTAGGAGCGTTTCGCCTTCGAGCTGTGCGACGCAGCCCAGGACCCCGATGATCGGCTTCGGGCGTTCAGAATGTCGTATCCGTCCGACCTGCGTGTACAGCTTTTGCTCAGCTTTCTCACGGACGGAGCAGGTATTTATCAAAACAACATCCGCGCTCGCGGCGTCAGCGGTCATTTCAAAACCGTCTCGTCCAAGCGCGGTCGCAACGCGCTCAGAATCTGAGACGTTCATTTGACAGCCATAGGTTTCGAGATAAACTTTTTTCATAGATGCCGTCCCGAAACACCACAGCCGAAACCGAAGAAAAGGACTTTGTCCACCTGCATTTGCATACCGATTATAGCCTTTTGAGGAGTACAGTCCAATTAAAGCCTCTCGCTGCAAAACTGAGCGAATTGGGGATGTATGCCTGCGCGATCACCGACCTCGGGAATATGTACGGAGCGGTATCGTTCTTTAACACACTAAAGGGCAGCGGCATACGGCCGATCATTGGTTACGAGGCTTTTGTTGCCAATGGAAGCAGGTTTGACAGGACCGCTACGGTTGCTGCGGGTGAACGCGGATTTTACGATCTTGTGCTGCTTGCGGCGAACCTTGAGGGCTACCAGAATCTTACTTTTCTCGCGTCGATGGCCTTTAAGGAAGGCCTTCATCATCGACCTCGCATCGATCTTGAGCTTCTTGAAGAGTATTCCAGCGGGTTGGTCGCCCTGTCTGGCGCCGATAACGGGGCGATCGCTCATTATCTGCGTTCCGGGGACACCGAAAAGGCTGCAAATTACGCCGCGAAACTTGCGGAGATATTCGGGAAGGATCGGTTTTATCTTGAGATACTTGACCGTCCTCACCCGGAACTGAACGACCTTGTTGCGAAGCTGGGCGAGGATCTCGGGCTTCCGCTGGTTGCAACGAATAACGTCTTCTATCTCGACGTCGAAGATGCCCGTGCACGTGACGCATTGTTGGCCATTGAAGACGGCAGAACGCTCTCGAACGAATTGTCTGAACCGGCGATTAGGTATCTGCGATCCAAAGACGAGATGTGGGAGCTTTTTGGTGAGAGATTTCCGCAGGCGCTCAGGAATACGGTGGAGATCGCCAGGATGTGTGAGCTTGTCATCCCGCAAGGCGACGATGCCCGACAGTTGCCGTCGTTCCCGATCCCGGCGGAATTTGGGTCGTCGGATGAATTCGCCTATTTCGAGGAAATTGCGTGGCGTGGATTCGATGACCGCAAAGCAAGTGATTGGCTTCCGCTGATCGAGGCGGGTAATCTGAGGCACGGGCTTGAGGTCTATGAGGAACGCCTAAAACGTGAGATCGACACGATCAAGGGGATGGGTTTTCCCGGATATTTTTTGATCGTTTGGGATTTTATCCGTTACGCCCGTGAACAGAATATCCCTGTCGGGCCGGGTCGCGGATCTGCCGCCGGTTCCCTTGTTGCGTACTGCCTGAGGATAACCGACGTCGATCCGATCGAGCACGACCTGCTCTTTGAGCGGTTCCTCAATCCCGAACGTATCTCGATGCCGGATATCGATATTGATTTCTGCATTCGCGGCCGCGGTGAAGTAATTGATCACGTCACGAGGCTTTATGGCCGCGATTCGGTTTGTCAGATCGTGACCTTTGGAACGATGGCGTCTCGAGCAGCGGTCAAGGATGTTGGCCGAGTTCTCGGGATGTCGGTCGGCGAGGTCGAACGTGTCGCGAAACTGCTCCCGCCGCCGCGTCGCGGCCGCAATATCAGCATCGATCAGGCGATCAATGAGGTGCCGGAACTTGCGAAGATGATCGAGTCTGATGCGCGGGTTCGCGAGTTGATCGACCTTGCCAAACGCGTCGAAGGCTGTTCCCGCCACACATCTGTTCACGCCGCGGGCGTCGTCATCAGTCCGAAACCGCTTCACGAACTCGTCCCGGTCGCCGTCTCTCCGAAAGACGAATTGACGAGCCAATATCCGATGGGTGATCTAGAAAAGGTCGGGATGCTTAAGATGGATTTTCTTGGGCTTACGACGCTTACGATCATCGAGGATTGTCTGACCAGTCTGCGTGAACGTACGGGCAAATCTCTCGATTGGAAAGCGATCCCAACGAATGACCCCGAGACGATGCGGTTGTTTGCAGAAGGACGGACCGATGCTGTTTTCCAATTCGAATCGTCAGGAATGCAGGATATTTGCCGTCGAATGCGCCCCGAAGATCTAGAAGATCTCTCGGCCCTGAATGCGCTCTATCGGCCCGGACCGCTTGACGGCGGGATGATCGATGATTTTGTTGACCGCCGCCGCGGGGTAAAGGAGGTCGAGTACCTTGTCCCTGAGATGGAAGAGTTCCTAAAGCCCACGTTCGGCGTCTTCGTCTATCAGGAGCAGATCATGCAGATCGCGCAAAAGCTCGGCGGATACAGCCTTGGAGATGCCGACCTGATGCGTCGGGCGATGGGAAAAAAGAAGATCGAGGAGATGGCAACGCACCGCGATAAGTTCGTGACCGGTGCAGTTGACAACAACATCGATCGGAAGGCTGCCCTTGAGATCTTCGACCTTATGAGCAAGTTCGCCGACTATGGCTTCAACCGCAGCCACAGCATTGCGTACGCATTGGTCGCTTTCCGCACAGCGTATCTCAAGACGCATCATCCCTCGCATTTCTATGCCGCGGTGCTTTCAAACGAAGCTCAGGACGCTGCAAAGGTCTTCAAATATTCGAACGAGCTCAGGCAAATGGGCTTAGAGCTTCTGCCGCCTGATATCAACGAGAGCGGGCTCGGATTTACGCCGTCGGATTCCGCCGTGCGGTATGGCCTGAGCGCTATCAAGGGCTTGGGTACGAATAGCGTTTCGTCAATCATTGCGGCCCGCGAATCCGGTGGCCCATTTCGCTCGCTATCCGACTTTATCTCTCGCCTCGGTTCAGGTGTCGTTAATCGTCGAGGCATCGAAAGCCTTATCGGGGCCGGGGCATTCGACACGCTGCGGCCTGACGGCGAAAGGCTTGAAAGATGGCGCTCGCAGCTCCATGCAAACATTGGTGCGGCAATACAGGCTGGGACTCGTGCGGCTGAAGATCGCGAACGGGGTCAGGACGGGCTTTTTGCCGCAGCTGCAGGTGAGGACACGGCCGATGAGACACGTCTGCCGGACGTTCCGCCATGGACGCTTGAAGAGATGGCTAAGAATGAAAAGGCGGCCATCGGATTTTATCTTTATGCCCATCCGATCGATGCGTTCGAAGCCGAGCTCGAGGCATTGGGCGTTCCGAAGATCTCGTCTCTTGCAGATGGCGGTGCGCGGGATCAGGTTCGAATTGGGGGCATCGTGACGGCATCTTCAGTTCGATACAGCAAGGCCGGAAAGCGTTTCTGCACGCTGCGGCTTGAAGATCGCTCGGGCGGCGTCAAATGCGTTGCGTGGTCAGAATCCTACACAAAATTCAGCTCTCTTCTGCAGGATGATGAGGCCGTTGTGATCTCCGGCAAGGTTGAAGCAAGCGATAATCAGGATCCGACGATCATCATCTCGAGCGTGACTTCCCTGTCCGAGGCCGCTATGGCAAATGCGAGTTCGATCTCGATCAATATTCCGCAGAAGATCGCCCTGCGTGACGAGCTTGAGAAGCTTTTCGTACTGCTTACGAAAAATCCCGGCCGCTGCGGCGTCTATCTCGATCTGGCGTCTGACGGCGTTGACGTTAAGATCCATTCGCCGGCGACCAGGATCCAGCTTACGCCGGCACTTTTCAACGAGATCAAAGCCTTCGGCTGCGAGGTCGTCTGGCACTAAAAGGTGGTAAAATAAACAGCTTATGACAACTGCTTTTGAGCGTGTCCAAATGGCACGGCATCCCGAGCGTCCATACGCGATGGATCTGTTTACCACGGTCTTTTCGGACTTTATCGAGGTCCACGGTGACCGCCGTTTTGCGGACGATCCGGCGATGGTAACGGGTTTTGCAAGGCTAGACGGACGCGAGGTTTGTGTTGTAGGGCAGCAGAAGGGCCGCGACATAAATGAGCGTCGGCACCGGAACTTCGCGATGCCAAAACCGGAAGGCTATCGCAAGGCGTTGCGCGTGATGCGAATGGCCGAAAAATTCGGCCGTCCGATCGTGACCATCATCGACACTCCGGGAGCATATCCGGGAATCGATGCGGAAGAACGCGGCCAGGCCGAGGCTATCGCATTCAATCTGCGCGAAATGGCGTTGCTCAAGGTGCCAGTGGTCGTTGTCGTGCTTGGTGAAGGCGGTTCGGGCGGCGCCCTCGCGATCGGCATTGGCGACCGCGTTCTGATGATGGAGAATGCTGTCTATTCGGTCATCACTCCGGAAGGCTGTGCGGCGATCCTTTGGAAGGATGCCGGACGTGCTCCGGATGCCGCGGAAGGCCTAAAGCTTACCGCGGACAGCCTTAAAAAGTTCGATATTGTCGATGAGATCGTGCCTGAGCCGGAACCGTGGCGAATGCCGGTCGAGGGTGATGATGCCTCACGTGTCGCGTTCGACAATATCGCCGAGACGCTGAAAAAACGCATCGTTGCAACGGTTGATGCTCTTTCCGCAAAAGATCCAAAGACCCTCACCGAGGATCGATATAAAAAATTCCGTAAAATGGGAGCGTGGGTCTAGGCACATCCAGCCCGGCTTTCCAAGACTCATCACAAGATCGTGCGGTTTGTGCGGACTGTGTCGATTTGTGCGTTTTGTGTCGATCCGTGCGGTTTGTGCTGGCGGGAATGGGCGCAGTACAAATACACTTGATCTCGGGCCGACAATTTTCGGCCGGATCGAGATCTTTGAAAATCCAACTTGTACTTTTTGCCGGCTCCTGAACGGGCCGCGGGCAGATGGTTCAAGGTGTTCCACACGCTCTTTGCGAGCATGTAGAACACCTTGAATTTTGGCTTGAAACTAGAAAGGGATGTCGTCGTCCGCAGGTGTTGCGGATGATGCCGGAGCCGCACCTGCACCTGAAGAAGAAGATTGGCCGCCGCCGGTGTACTGCGGCTGGTGATCATCCTCGGAAGGGCCGCCGGAGTATTCACCGCCGCCGCGTGATCCGATGAATTGCATATCGGTCGCCTGTACGTCGAGCGTATATCGCGTGTTATTGTCGCGGTCGGTCCATTCCTCGATACGAAGGCGTCCCTCGATGTAGACCGATGAGCCTTTTGTCAGATACTTTGCCGCATTTTCGGCCTGTTGACGCCAGAGCGTGATCTTGAACCACGTTGTCACGTCCTGCAGCTCGCCGGACTTATCGCGTCTCTTTTCGTTGGTCGCCATCGTAAAGCTGCATACGGCGACGCCTTGTGGGGTATAGCGGAGATCCGGGTCTTTGCCCAGGTTCCCAACGATGGTGATCTTGTTGAACGACATTCAGATTCCTCTTGTTGTGATATTTTTTCGAACTATTCGGACAAGTATAGCTTCAAATATATCACGGTCAAAGACGCTCGTGCTAGAATTGACCTTTTGCCCGCACGGGCCTGTATGTTTCGCTGGCGAATGAGGCTATCCACTATTATTTCGGCGTGTTTCGTTGTGCTTTTTGCCTTTGCGGCGGCACAACCGCAAGCCGTTACAACCCCCGACAAGAAAACTGTCTCCGATGCCGTAAAGTGCTGGGCGTATGCGGATGCGGATGGATTCTTCAAGTCCGCTTCTGCCGACGAAAGCACGATCTTTGCTCCGACCGACAAGGGCAGCATCATCGCGGTCAGTGCGGCGTCCGGCAATAGGATCTGGCGTGCCGACTTCGGAGGCGAGGTCGTTTCGAATGTCGCGGTCGGTGATTCCAGGATCGCGGTCGCAACCCGGCCATCTTCAGCCGACGGCGGCTCAAAGGATACGACGCTGCGTGTCTTGAGCAAAGAGACCGGAATTATTGCGTGGAAAGCTGAGATCGCGGGCTCCGGCGCAATTTTTCTAAAGACGGCCGGGAATATTGTCGTTGCGGCGGCAAGCAGCGGCGAGGTCTCGGCGTTCGATCTTGGCGAGGATGTCCTGAAATGGAAGCTGACATTTGCAGGCGGACTTTCAGCGGAACCTGTCGTTGAGGATCAGCTGCTCGCGGTCGCAACAGGCGAGAATCGTATCGCAGGAGTTACGCTGGCGGGCGGCGAGTCGCGTTTTTCCATTGAGCTAAAACGTCCTGCGAGGACGCTGTTCCTTGACGGCGGAAGCATATTTGCCGGCGATTCGCGAGGCGAGGTCGTTCGGTTTGATATCGATGCCGTGTCGGACCGCAAATGGAGGTATCGGGCCGGAGCTCAGATCGGAAGTCTTGGCGAGCACGACGGCAGTTTGATCGCGGCCTCCTACGATAACTTTCTTTATGCTCTCGGAACAGATTCGGGCCACGTGAATTGGAAAGTGCGAATGCCTGCGCGGGTTCTTGGTTCCGCGGCGTTGGACGGAAAGCGGCTGCTTGTTCTTGTTGAGAACTCGGCGACCGCGTCCGTTGTTATGGCAGAGACTGGCCGGATCGATTCGCAGGTCGATCTTGGTGAGGCCGCGACCGCGGCAGGCACGTCGGGCGGACGGACATTTGTTGTCTCGCCCACAGACATTACTGCCTACGGTGCGGGTTCGTGTACAAAGTAAAAAGGCATCACGGCGGGTCGCCGGATGCCTTCGAACTTTTCCTTAGGGCGTCAATATCATCGTTCTTAATGCCCTGCCTGTGCGTGATGCATCATTGCATAAATTTCGTCTTTGATAGCTAATTTCTGCCTTTTCAAGGTAGTTTCTTCCAGTTGTTCTTCGTCGGAGGGAAAGCTGAGATGCTGTAATTCACTGAGGCGTTTTTCGTGCTCTTCGTGTTGATGTACGAGTTCGCGAAATTGCTGATTGTTCTTTAGCAATTCGTCGCGGACAGGGTCCGCCACTGACATATCCATAGCGATTTAGTCCTCACTTTTCAATGGTCTAAAGCCCGAGTCCGGGCCATTTAGCACTTTTGGCTTCGGGCTTACCCTGATGGTAGCTCAACAGCACGCGTGAATCAAGTAAAAAGTGTGAGGCAAAGCGTTTTAAAGGGTTCGGCTCATCAAAAAGCCGTCCTCGGCTGGCGATCGATATAGCCCTTTACGTAAATGCTGGATCGCAAAGGAGTTACTGACATAGAAGCGGATCGCTTTTTCGTTCGAGACACGCACTTCGAGCCAAATTCTGCCCACTCCGGCCTCGCGGCAGCGTTCAAGAAAGGCGTCAAAGAGCACCTGTCCATTTCCCTGTCGCTGATGGCCGGGTGCGACCGCGATGTTGTAGATCTCGGCATCAAGGCCTGCCGCGTCTGCGGCAACGATCAGACGGCCGACAATAAAGCCGATCGTGCGATTCTCTTCACCCTCGAGACGAAGCATTATCGATCTGTCGTCTTTGATCTCGGATAGATAATCGTGCGCAGCCCACGGGCTCAGGCCGGTCTCCGCTCCGAGTTCGATAAGGTCTGCAATGTGTGCGGATTCGACGGCGCGAATTCTATGAGGTCCGGGCATAGGTCGGCTTTGACAAGAAGATAGGTTCGGCGTCCGATATTCGCGGGTCGCCCGAGACGATCAGAAGCTGCTCAGCAAGGTTCGATACGATGGTGGACTGCTGCTCGATATGAGCTTCTGCACTTTCGGTGACAGCGAAATGCTCTATCTCGCCAGCGTCGGAGCAATCGGAAGGGCTTTCAGTGTCGGAGTGCAGGAACGGCGGCCCGAGCTCGCGGATCGAATCGGAGACGACATTGAATACCTGAGACGCGATGGTTCCGCGACCGACCGGAACCGACGCACACACGATGCCCTCGCGCATCAGTGCCATCGCCGGCAGGAGCGGGATCCGCTTGACAGGGGCATCCAGGGCGTTTGCAAGGCCAAGCGCGGTCGCGATCCCGATACGGATGCCTGTAAAGCTGCCCGGGCCTGCGGATACGACGATCTGCTTGATATTACTCGGAGAGATCGCAGCTGTTCGGAACAGCTCGTCGATCTTCGGCAAAAGGAGTTCAGCCTTTGCGGTCGAAGCGGCATCGCCTGAGTATGTGAAGATGTGACCGTTCGCCCTGACGGCAATGCTGCCGCCCAGAACACCTGCTTCAATCGATAGAACGGCCTCGGACATCAGATCCATGTTGAGACCTATTATACGATATCGAGCGACGGAGCGAGGCGAGGCCTCGGCGGCTGAATGAGTGGAGTTGATAGTGCAGCCGGAGCTTTGAATCGAAGCTGCCGCCGACATCAACGGTCGCAGAGATCGGATTAGGCGGCGTGCGTTTTTTGAGCTGGATCAGAAACTTTCGCGGGTTGCGAAAATGCGCGTCGAGCGGTTCGAGCTTAGTATCGGATGCCCATTCTTTTTCGACGCGGTCGGTCAGCCACTTCGGCAAATTCTCTGCCGCATCGGCGATCGGAGTCGCACTCAGGCCGAGGCCAAAGTGTTTTGCCGCAAGCCCGATCGCACAGACAATCCAACGACGCCTTTTTGGTTCAACTTCGTCGAGGCACATTTGCCAGTCAAAATCGGCGGGGCGATTCGCGACCAGATAGTAAATGTCCCAGAGTTTTTCGCGATACTGGCCGCCGTCGATGAGCCAATGCACACAAACGACGCGCAGATGATCTTCGGGACATAGCATCCTGATCGGCTCTCCCTCGATCTCCGTCGTCTCGCAGCGGTCAAAAAGCGTCGCCCATGAGAGCGAGTCGTGCCGCCGGAATTCGTTGTGAAGGTCGATGACGAGCTTGCGGCCCGCAGGAGACGTTCGTATCGCTGCCGCGCGATCGTAGTCCGCGGCGGCTACCGCGATGTCAGTGTCGGACGAAGCTCTGCTGACACTTTCGGGATACGAACGGGCGATCACCCAGCCTTTGAACAAGATCGGCTCGATCCCTTCAGCTCGGAACAGACGGAAGGCCTCGACGATCTTCTTCTGCTGAGCCTTGCGATAGATCGCACCCCAGCGGTATTCGTCAAAGACCTCGTCTTCGTCCTGGTCCGGGTCGTATTGCATGGGTATTCAAGAAGAAGTTAGCACGGAACCAACGGATAGAAAAGAAAAGAGCGACCCAAAAGGTGGATCGCCCAATATCATTTAAGACCGGTATGTCTTTGCGTTTATGCTGTGCATGTAAATGTCGGCGTCATGCCCGTGTTGGCACACATATTCGTAAGGCATCCACTTAGAGGTGGACAATCACTGCTTCGGGAACAGTTGCAAGACGTAGCTGCGAGTGCACTTTGCGGTGCTGCCAATGAAGCGATGATCGGCAGTGCAGCAACGGACACAAGCCCGATGGTCTTTAGCACGTCACGGCGGCTCTTGCCTTTGAATTTCGGCTCGACCTTTGTTTCAAGAAGGCCCTTGGTGCTGAGCTGATCGATGGCAAGCCAGACAAAATCTTCGGTTACCGTACCTTTTGAGTTGCGTTCAAACTCACGAACAATATCGCTGACCGTGTTTACACCATTACAGGAGGCCCATACGAACGCGGCGCTGTCGTTTAGGCAGTGAGCCTTGTTCGTTTCTGTATCATATACAAGCATTTCGCCGGGCATTTCCTGCACTACCAAGCCTCGCTTACGGGCTTTGGGTGTTTGAGTTTCAGACATTAGGTTCCTCCAGTCAACAATAATCGCGTAAGATACAACGCTAAAACGTCATATTTTACATAAAATCAGCCAGATACTGCAACAATATTTGTGCAAAACGAGGCGCGTGAGTCCGTTTCGACCGTATAATTAAAGCACCATTCATCGCCTCTTGCAACACCCGAATTGAGTATGCCGGGCTCACACGGATAGGAAGAGTGAATGGCGTGATCGACATTATTCCTGCGGCGGGAGTCATGATCTGCGGGCGAAAACGTGAATTTTCTTTGTAGCTCGTAAAAAGGATCGCCCCTATCGGCAATGTCCGCGGTGCCTTAGAGCGGCCGTTCTTTGAAACGTCAACAGTATATGGCCGATACGTGCCGTCATCGGCCCGCATATTGATCGGCCTTGCGTACGGGTGCACATTTCCGCGCTCATCAATGATCGCAAATTCATCGGAAAGATACTCCGCACCTAGTTTTACGAGCTCGAGAACAAGCGTCGATTTGCCCGAGAAACTATTGCCCGGGATCAGGAGAGCCTTTCCGTTGATCCCGACGACGCCCGAGTGGACGAAGACTCGGTTTGGGCAGTATTCGCCGACCCGCACTCGCAGATAGCTGTCAAAGTACTTGAACACTCCCCGCTCGATCTCGCCGCAGGTCGCGAGCTCGCCGTTGTGTTCGACAAAGCATCCGCGTTCCCTATCACGGCCAAAGACGAAAGTGTGGTCGGGCCTTTTCTTCGACGGTTTCAAGTTACCGATGAGAGCTCGGTCCGCCGTCTCAAGTGCCTTTTGCAGGAGACGCGCATTCCGCGATTCGAATCGTAAGTTCACGCCGAAAGACGTGAGGTCGCGGCGGTGAAGGTTATCGGCCATCGCCTTCTTCCCTCGCCGGTGCGGTCAAACTTTCAACCGTGAGAAGCATTGCGGCGACAACGGCCGCCGCGACCCACGCAGGTATAAGATCATGTCCGATCGCAGGCATTGTCACCGTGATGACCGCGATCGAGACCGCGAGAATGCCATAGAACGCCGCGACCGTCGCATGCGAAAATCGCCGCGTAACGAGCTTTTGGTAGATATGATTGCGGTGCGCATGCCAGATCTTTTCGCGGCGGATGAGTCTTTTGACAAGCGTGTAGAATGCATCAAAAAGAAAGGGCCAAACGAGGAGACACGCCACCGGCAGGCCGATCGTCCGAACGGCAGATCCCGGGACGGCCAGCAGTCCGATCCCGGCGAATGCAAAGCCCAGAAATGCACTTCCTGCGTCGCCCATAAAGATCTTCGCGGGCTGCCAATTAAAGACCAGGAAGCCGGCTGAAGTCGCAAACACGACGCATGCAAGGACCGCGATCCGCGGGTCGCCGGCAAGGATCCCGATCGCGCACCAGCCGGCAGAAGCCGCAAGCGACTGTACGCCTGCGATCCCGTCGATCCCGTCCATAAAGTTGTAGGCGTTGATGAGCCAGACGATGAAAATGAGCGAGACGACAAACTCGAGCGAGCCGGAGATCTCGGTCGGTTGCGTGCCCCAAAAGATCGGATATGAGCCGTTCGTGACGAGCAAGATGGCAGCGGCAAGCGTGTGCACGGCGATCCGCACGTACGCAGGAAGGTCTCTAAGGTCGTCGATCCAACTGACCGCTACGACTAGGGCCGCACCGGCAAGAAATCCATACGGGATCGTCGTCCCAAAGATCTGCGTGCAGATCGCAAATGCAGCCAATGAGACCGTCGCAATAACGATCCCGCCGCCTCGCGGTGTCGGTTCGTTGTGCGAACTCCGTTCGTTCGGGATATCGAGCATTCCCTTACCGAGTGTCCATTTGCGGACGAAGTAAACCCCGATTGCCGACACTACGGCGGTGATCAGGCCTAGACTGAGGAGGAAGTATGTATTCATCCCAGTAACGCCCTCCTGTATCCGGTGAGCGCGGTTTCGAGTGAATATTCGGTCAATGCGGCTGCCCGTGCCCTTTTGCCCATCTCTTCGAGTTCGCTGCGGTCTTTCTCAAGTTTCCGCAAAGCGTTCAATAGACCCGCTACGTCGCCCGGTTCGCAGTTTGTGCCGACGTTGTGATCTTTAATCACAAGATCGACCTCGCTTCCCGCTTCGGTGATAGCGAGGATTGGTTTGCCCGCCGCAAGGATGTTGTAGGTGCGGCTCGGCATCGAAACACCTTTCATCTTCGAAACGAGCGAGACGATCCCTGCGTCGCAAGCATTGAGAAACACTATCTGTTCGGCACGCGGCCTCGGTTCGAGAAGCGTTATATTCGCGGGCTTATCGCTTTCGACCGCTCTTTTGATAAGCGGCCGTTTTACGCCGGCACCGAGAAACACAAAATGAAAGGGTGATGCAGGTTCGGCCGCGAGCACCTTAGCGGCCGACAAGATAGTTTCGATATCGTTAGGATATCCCATATTGCCCGCATACAGCAGAACGAACTTATCCTCGATGCCGAGTTCCTTGAGCAAAGGATTTTCGGCACGCGGCGAGGGTTCAACGGTCTCAAGTTCGGCCCAATTCGGGATCACCGAGATCGGAACGTCCAGGCCTTTAGTTTTCACTTCGAGAAGCTCGCGCATATCACGCCCGACGGCGATGATTCTTGCGGCGTGCTTGTAGAGCCAGCGGTTCCAGAATCCCAGGAACTTAACTACAAGGCTCTTGTCGCCTGCCTTTCCTGCGGCGATAAGTATCTCGGGGTAGTTGTCGTGTATCAAAAGCGTGTACGCCGCTCCGCGGATCAGAGATGCGATCGCGACAACGAACGGCATTGTTGGCGGATTTGTCACCACCAGCACGCGGTCACCTTTGCGAAAACTTCTGAGGGCGAGGAAGAACATCGAGAGCCCGAGCGTCAGCATATTAATAAGCCGAAAGACTATCACGTTCTTGTTCAAGGTCGTTCCGGCCGAGCGAAATATCTCTACGTCGCTGCGGGTCTCGTGTTTTGGTGCGCGAGTTCCGCGGGCGGAATAGTTTGGTTGGCCGCAAAGTGCCTTAACCTCGAGTGTGTCGGTCAAACCTTCCGCGATCTGCGTCAAATAGTAGCCGGTCGAAGTCAATTCGGGGTAGTAAAGCTCCGAGACGACCCAGAGCCTCGGCTTTTGTCCCGCAACTTCATTGTGGTCTTGTTTATCGGCCATCTTCCGCAGGACTTTCTTTCAATGCGCGTGAAAGGACACGCGCGGTTGCCTCGTTTATTTCTTCTCGGGTCAGCCACGCGTTGGCATACGAACGGGCTCTGGCCGACATTTCAGAATATTCCCGGCCGTCCATCGTGACGCAATCTCGCAGGCGGGCGGCAAATTCGGATCTTTGGTCAAGGTTGATCTGCCAGCCAACCTTCTTTTCGTCGATGTCGGTCCACACGGTGTTATCGCTGATGAGGATCGGGCAGCCCGCCGCGAGAGCTTCGATAAACACGTAGCCAAAGTTTTCGTTGAGCGTCGGCATAACAAAAAAATGGCATTCGGCGACGCGTCGAAGAGCTTCGCTATTCGGAAATGCTCCGAGGACGTTGACCTTCACATTCGAGGGCAATTCAGCGATCGCGGCCTCACACTTTTTCCAATATGCGTCATCATCGACCGGCCCGATGATATCGAGCGTGATCTCACCGTCACCGACCTCCTTCAGCCTTTGCAGGAGGTATGCAAGATTCTTTTTTGGCGATATCCGCGAAAGATATACGAATTTGACCTTGCCCGGCGTTTTCTCCGGCTTCCATGCCGGAGAGTAATCGGGAAGGATCGTCTCCGGGACGAGGTCGGGAGCCGTCATTACTTCGATCTTAGGCCCGAAAACCTCACGAATATCGTCAGCGTCCGTGTCGAACGACGCCTTCCAGAGCACATCGTTGTAGAGGCCGGCAACTTTCGCGTAGGCAAGGAAAAGCTTCTTCTTTAGCGGCTTGATCGCCAATGCAGCTTTCGACAATTCACCGCAAGGTGCGAGAACGACCGGCAGGCCTTTGACCAAATCTTTCTTTCGAGCGGAAAGGAACTTTAGCACCGGCAGGCTGAATGCACTGTTCAGATATACGGCGTTCGGTTTCACCTCCGTGACAAGATCCGCGGCTTTCTCGGCCGTCAACTCACCCTTGTCAAAGAAATATACTTTTGCATTTCCGACATCGTTCCACTCGCCGGAGACAACGTCGCGGTAAGGCGTTTGGTCCGCAAGATCGTGGTTTCGCGTTACGACGAAGAAGTCATATTCTCCGCAGAAACGATCCACGAGATTCACGACCGCCCACATCCCGCCGCCGCCTTTGAAACCGGGAAGATAGTAATCGCAAAAGATCAAAAATCGAGGACGCATCGCTCGTTCAGGTGCACGCAAAAGTCGGCCTACGAGCGATGCTTTCGCTGGCTCAGATAACCGAGAACGATCCGCGTAACTGTGCTCGAAACATTCGTCTCCGTGTACTCGGCGGGCGGCGTCCATGCCGCGGGCTGTGCAAGAGCGAGCTCGACCGCCGACACGATAGCCTCGGGCGTTGCTCCGCTCAAGATATTGCTGCCGCATTCGATCGTTTCGGCTCGTTCTGTAACGTCCCGCAATGTCACGTTCGGGATCTTGAAGATGCAGCATTCTTCCTGGACCGTGCCGCTATCGGTCAATACGGCGAGTGCGTTCTTCTCGAGTTTTACGAAGTCGAAAAATCCCATCGCATCCAGGAGGCGAACCTTGTCGCTCGATGGTGCGATGCCGAATTCGGTCAGCTTTGAGGCGGTTCTCGGGTGAACGCTGACGAGACAAGGTTTGTCATATCGCTCGGCAGTGCGGCTTAAGCCTTCAAAGATGCTTGCAAGCCTTTCGTGCGTATCGACGTTCTCGGCACGATGCAGAGTTACGAGAAGATAGTCGAATTGAGCGACCTTGTGGCGTTCCAGTGCATCGCTCGCCTCGATCTTCGGGCTGAAATATTCGAGCACCTCGAAGATCGGATTTCCGGTCACAAAGATGCGATCGCGTTCGATTCCCTCCCGCAGCAGGTTTTCCTTGCTTCGGTGCGTGTACGGCATCAGAACGCTGCTCGAATGGTCGATGATGCGTCGATTGATCTCTTCCGGAACGCGGTCGTCGAAGCAGCGGTTTCCAGCCTCCATATGAAAGACCGGAATGCCGCGACGGGCCGCCGCAATGGCGGAAAGTGCGCTGTTTGTGTCGCCGAGGATAAGAATGCGGTCGGGTTTGTGCAGCTCGATCGCTTCATCGCACCTTGCGAGGATCTGTCCTGCCTGATCCGCAAATGAAGAAGATTTGACGCCGAGAGCGACATCCGGCGTGCGAACGTCAAGCTCGCGGATGAAGACGTCGCTCAGGTTCTCCTGATGATTCTGACCGGTATGGACGGTCACGTGCTCGCAGTGCTGGTCGAGCAAGTTGAGAACGAGGCTTAAGCGAATTATCTCGGGACGCGTCCCGAATATTGTCATTACCTTCATAAGCGCAAAAGGGATCCTATTTTGTGGCGAAACGCCTGATCTCTGAATCAGCCTCGGTCAAAAGGCGGAGCAGTTCCTCACCGGCGATGTTGTCGTTCTTTGATGAATACTCGCTCGTGAGTGCGGCGTCGAATTCTTCACCGTCACGAAGTTCCGGAAGCACGGGCAGGATCACATAGTAATCGCCCGATTCGATGGTCCGGAAGCATTCTTCTTCCGAGACCATGATCTCGTGTATCTTCTCGCCGGGACGAATGCCGGTGAAGATCATCTCGACCTTATTCTCCCCCATCAGGACGTTTGCGACATCCGTGATCTTTGCGGCCGGCACCTTCGGAATAAATGTGCATCCGCGTCGGTCGCTTCTTACGGCCTCAAAGACAGTATCGACCGCACGGTCCAGACTCAGCAGAAAGCGTGTCATCTCGGGCAAGGTGATGGTCACGGGCCTGCCTTCGCGGATCTGCTCAACAAAAAGCGGAATGATCGAGCCGCGAGACGCGATCACGTTGCCGTATCGGACACAGTTGATGTTGACCTTAGGACAGTCGCGATTTGCTTCGAGCAGAACGCGTTCCTGCAGGGCCTTTGTCATACCCATCACGTTAATGGGTTTGCACGCCTTGTCCGTCGAGATGCCGACGACGAGTTCGACCGTTAGATCGTTCTCGCGAAGAGCCCGAGCGACGTTCTCCGCACCGCCGATATTCGTTTGAACCGCTTCGAGCGGAAAGTATTCGCAGGACGGCACCTGTTTGAGCGCCGCCGCGTGGAATACAACATCAGCGTTGCGCATTGCGGCAAGAAGAGCCGGATAATTGCGAACATCGCCGATCACGAACCTGAGCAGATCTTGCGAATTCTGATATATGACCTCGTCGGTTGCGGCCTTGCGGTCCATAAAATCGAGCCGCATATAGTGCTGCTTTGCTTCGTCGCGGGAAAAGACCGTTACGCTCGCCGGGCGTCCCATCTCGCCTGTCATGATCCGCCGAACAAGCGTCTGCCCAAGCGAACCTGTGCCGCCGGTTACAAGTATTCGTTTACCTTCGAGTGTGCTCATTTATGAAAGTCGTCGTAAGGAGTCGTGTCAGCGGCCATCCGCTGGATCATCGCAGGCCAATCTTCCGGAGTAAAGCCCGTAAGCGAATTGAAGGCCGATGCATCCAGGCTCCTGTCGATCACCAGCTGGTCCGACGGTTCGATCTCGACGGCAGCATCGTAAACCTCATCCACCAGTTCAAGAAGTTCGAACTTGTTGATCGGCTCGGAAGCGATATGGTGAATACCCCAAAGATCCGGCTGCTCCGTGATCAAAACCTTAAGTATATCTGCGATCACAACGGTTGGAAAGCCGCTGTAGATCGCCGTCGTATATCCGAAGACCCGTCCGCCCCGGTTTGACAGGAACCATTCGATAAGGCTGTGCGACGTGCTCAATTCCCTGCCGATTAT
Source organism: Acidobacteriota bacterium (assembly GCA_019639195.1). Taxonomy (GTDB): domain Bacteria; phylum Acidobacteriota; class Blastocatellia; order Pyrinomonadales; family Pyrinomonadaceae; genus OLB17. The sequence goes on from JAHBSI010000002.1 coordinate 214,257, forward strand.
CGACGAGCGGATCGTGAGCACATTCTCCTGCGACACCTCGCCGAGCTGTTTGCTCTTGCCGTAGAGATCGAGCGCATTCGGCGTATCCTGTTCGTTGTACATTCCGCGGCCGCCGTCAAATACGCAGTCCGTGCTGAAGAGGATCAGCCGGAAGCCAAGCTTCTTCGAGAGCATCGCAAGCCGCTGCGGGAGGATCGAGTTGAGCTCGAGCGTCGTTATCACATCTTTTGCCGACGGCACCTGCTTGACGACACCGATCGCGTTGATCACAACGTCCGGGGCAGTCTTGGCAATTACCTCTTCGAGCAACTCTGCGTTTGTCGCATCGACGTTCTCGATGATCTTATCTTTCTCAAAGATCCCGTATCTTTCGACATCGTCGAAGCTGCCTCGGATAGTCGCGTTCACATCAAAATGCTCGGAGAGGCACTGGACGAGCTTGTGCCCGAGCATTCCGGTTGCGCCGAGTATCAGAAGTCTTTTGCTGTTGCTTTGTGATGTCACGCTTGTTCAGGCAGATTCTGGCGAATTGTCTCAAAAACGGCTTGTTCGCTCAACTTCAGGCCGCATCTTGCGACGAAAGTATCTCACGCGAAGCCTCAACGACCTCGTCAACGAGAACCTCGCGAAGGCATTTGTTGGCGTTAAAACAATCGGGCGTGTGACAGCCTTCGCATTCGACAGAACGTCGGAAGACCTTGTGCCCGCTTCCGAAAGGCGGCCAGCGGCCCGGATAGTCGATCGCCGCAAAGATCGCCACGCATCGCACGCCGACAGCCGCCGCAAGGTGCATCGTGCCGGTGTCGTTTCCGAGATAGAGCGAGCAGTGGCGAAGCAAGGCGGCAGATTCGCGAACCGTCAGCTTTCCGGCAGCATTGGCACCGCGTTCCCAGTTTCCAATCAGTCTTTCACCTCGTTCGCGATCTTCCGGGCCGCCAAGGACGATCGGAAAAACATCGTGCGATTCGATCAGGCCATTGACGACCTCCGCGTATCGCTCTTCGAACCAGATCTTTGATTCCCACTTGCTGCCAGGCGCGATCGCGATCAGCGGCTGACCGGTCGAATTACCGCAGGATGATAGAAACTCTTCCGCATTCTTCGCTTCCGACGGCGTCAATCGCAGGTCGGTCGATAGTGCAGTTCGATTGATCGAGAGGCCTGAATTCTCAAGAAGATCGAGGAGAAAATCGCACTCGCTTTTGATCTCCGGCGTTGGCGACGGAATTGGCCCCGCAAGCGAACGCTCCTCCGTGTATTCAAGCCCAAAAACGCGTTCAATGCCGCTGAGCCGGAAGAAAGATCTGTCCCGAGCGATCTGTTTCGGCGTCCGAGCTCGGGGCATCAGGTAAAACACGGCATCAAACCGCGACTTCCTGAGCGTCAGGGCAAGCTTTAGTGCCCCGAAAGTGCTTTCGAACCGCGAAACATTGGTCGGATAGTCAATGAATTCGTCAAAAAGGCCGCTTTCGGGCAGGACTGACCTTGGGGCGAGGTAATTCGGATTCTTTTTATCGGAATTTGAGAGAAGAGTGAGCTTTGCGCCTGGGAAGCTCTCTCGCAGGCTCCAGAACGCCGGCAGGGCCACGAGCGTGTCGCCGAGATGGCCGATCCGCATTACAAGAATGTTGTTCAGCTTCAAAGCGTATCGTTAAGGTGCTGCTTTAACTCTGCGAGCGTAAGTGTTGTAGTTCCTGATTGTTCGACGACAAGGCCCGCCGCAATATTCGCGAGCCGGGCAGCGGATTCGAGGTCGGCCCCCGAACCAATGGCGGTCGCGAGCGTTGCTATTACGGTGTCGCCCGCACCTGTCACGTCAAAAACGGCACGGGCCAATGCAGGCAGATGAACCGGCGATTCGTTTCGGCGAAAGAGCCGCATTCCCTCGCTTCCCTCAGTTATCAGCAAGGCCTCGACATCGACAGCATCCATAAGGCGGTTTCCTGCCGTTTCAACGAGATCTGAGACGTTTTCGTCGAGGTTGACGGCCTCAGCAGCCTCTCGACGGTTCGGCGTGAGCAGAGAGGCCCCACGGTATTTTTCGTAAACCTTTCCCTTCGGATCGACAAGAACCTTCACGCCTGCCTCCCGTGCACATTCGATGGCAAAGGAGATCACGCGGTCGGTCAGAACGCCCTTTGCATAGTCCGAGAGGACAACGACATCTGCGGCCGAAACTGCAAGGACGATCTGGTCAAGTATCTCGGATTCGACATCGGCCGAACATACGGACTCATCTTCCTGATCGATCCTTGCGACCTGCTGACTGTGTGCGACGAGTCGGGTTTTTACGGTCGAAGGCCGGCCCGCCGCGGTAACAAGGTGCGAATCGGAAACGCCTGATCCTTCGAGGACCTGTCGAGTCTGAGCGCCGGCATCGTCATCGCCAACGATACCGACGAGAATGCAGTTTGCGGTATAGGCCGCGATATTTGCCGCGACATTTGCCGCACCGCCTGCCGCAAGCGTCATACGCTCGATCTTAACAACGGGAACGGGTGCTTCCGGGGAGATCCGGCTAACGCTGCCCCACCAATAGCGGTCGAGCATTACATCGCCGATAACGGCGACCGTCGTGTTCGGGAAGTTTTCGAGAATGCTCATCACCTATTTTGTCGTTGGGGTTGCGATGTCGATGAGTTCGCAGATGATGTGTGCCGCAGTGATATGCCCTTCCTGTATGCGTGCGGTTCGCGGCGAAGGCACCATTATCGCGATATCAGAAAGTCCCGATAGCCGTTTTCCGTTCGAGCCGGTAAATCCGATGATCTTCATCCCGCGAGAGCGTGCTGACATCACGGCGGCAAGAACGTTCGGCGAATTTCCGCTGGTGCTGATCGCGACTAGACAATCGCCTTCGCGGCCGAGAGCTTCGACCTGACGGGCGAAGATCCGTTCAAAGTCGTAATCGTTCGCAAGAGCGGTCAGCGCCGATGTGTCGGTCGTCAGGGCAATTGCCGGAAGGGCGATGCGTTCGCTCTCATAGCGGCCGACAAATTCTGCCGCAATATGCTGGGCGTCCGCGGCACTGCCTCCATTGCCGCAGATAAGGACCTTTCCGCCGGATGAAAATACGTCTGAGATCAGCTTTGCAGCATCCCGAATCGCGGGACCGACGGTGCTTTCAAATGCGGCGAACACTTGCCGATGTTCTTCGATCGAGTTTGAAACGGCATCATCGCCGGCATCAAGCCTTGCGGAACTCTCGCCGCTGAACTGCTCAAGGATCGCGGAGGTCGAAAAGCCTTCGACAAGCGGTATCGAAACAACCTCGCCTCCATTCGTCTTTACAAAATCAGCTCCAACGATCTGATCGATGGGCCAATCGCCGCCTTTTACGAGCACGTCAGGACGAACTTCGCGAATGATATTCTCGGGCGTTAGTTCATCGAAGATGACGACATCATCGACGGCTTTGAGGCCGAGAAGAACGGCCTTGCGTGCTTCCTGAGAGACGGCCGGCCGCCCGACGCCTTTCATCTGTCGCACGGACGTGTCACTGTTCAGCCCGACGACAAGCCTGTCGCCAAGGGCTTTCGCCTTATTCAAAAGGTCGATGTGGCCCGGGTGAATGATGTCGAAGCAACCGTTTGTGAAGACAACCTTTGGCATCTGTTCTTACAGGATCTGGAGTCGGTATTATTGCACAGCGGTGCGGTTCTTCGCACCGAGAGCGCGTGCAAAGAACGCAAGCATCAGGGCCCCCACAAATGCAGTAGTGCCGACCTTTACACCGTACGGAATGATCGAAGCGTAAAAACTCTCGTAAGAGACGGACGTAAGGATCATAAAGTAGATCGCCGCCCGCCAAAGAATGACCGGTTGGTCCTCGACAAATGTGCGATAAAGCACACGTAGAAGAAAGCCGATGATGAGCATACCGATCGGAACTCCAATGGGGCCATAATTGCGGATCAGGTCGCCCATCGGCGTGATGCCGAATGAGTTCTCACTGTAATTAAAATAGAGATCGCTGTATTGATGCGGCTCCGACGCAACGGGTTTATCCGGCCATAACACTCGCGGCACCATGAAGCTTGAGAGGTCCTTTAGGATGTTGTGATCCAGCCCATAGCTTTCTTCGTAGGGAGCAAGTTGCTCATAATTCGAAACAACAACGGCCAGCGAGCTGACGAGGTCGATGCGCTCGGCGAACGTGTTGAATCCGGAGTTCAGCGTTGAGAACTGAGCGTCGGAACCGATCTTATCGAGCGTTTCCATGATATTGCCGCTGTAACTGCCAAAGTTCGAGGTTGATTCGTCACCCTTTACATTTCGGAACGTAGTGCCGTAGATCGTACCCAGAAGCAGAGCGATCGTGAGCACGACTCCGGCGAAGACTGTTTGCTTTAACTGGAACTTCCTTCCTGACAACTTGTAGGCGAGTGCAATAACAATAAAGATCTGAATGACACTTCCTCGGTTACCGGCATAAAGCGCCTTGGAAAGGGCTGTTGCACCAAGCAATACCAATAGAATGGCCGAGCCTGAGTTGAATTTTGGCCGGCTAAAGATAACGAACCAAAGGACAAAACTTGCTTCTAGCCAGAAAAGCGTTGTCAAGAAGATCAGGCCGTCAAAGGTTCCGATCTCGCTGGCTCGTTGGAACCCGATCAGTCCGAGACCGATCGCAAGCGCCGTATTCGCGATCCCGAGAAACAGGAGGACCGAGCCCGGGATAGCGTAAAAGTTGGGATCGTAATCCGCCTTCGGGAGATGACGTTCGAAAAACGCTCCAATATGTCGACCAAGCGGCAGAAAGTATCCGGCTGCAAGTCCGACGTATCCCAGGATGAGGATAAGTACGGTGTACGGATAATTGATCTGCGGGTCCTGAACGAACGCGAGAAAATACGGATGCGAAAATCCAGCGGCAAGCGAAAGCCCGCCGAGAACGAAGGCCGGATACCAATATGAGAGCGTTGCGAAAACGATCGGATCGGCAAGCGTGAACTTACCACGCCGTTTTAGAATCACAAGCGGGACCGCCATCACGACCGCAAGCACGAGCAGCCATGGCAGAAGGTAGGGATACGGTATGCCAAGCGATGTGCCGGTGGACATCAGCAATGCGATCAGGCCCGCGACTACGGCAAACGCCATGATCGCGATGGCTGGCAATGGATTGCGTGTCGCGTCTCCGGATGCTGTGAAAAAGCGAGTCGCCATCTTTGTCCGTTCAAACCTCTTCCCCGGTCGTGCAAACCGCGATCACGCCGTCGGCCAACTGCTGCGAGAACATAACGCTAAGATCATTGAAAGCCTTTAAATACCACGGCGTAGTCTTTCGATGATCGGTGCCCATATCGTAGAAAAGAAAGTCGTTTACAACTAGATCGTGTCTTTTCAGCAAAAGATTAAGTGTCGCGTAAGAGTAATAAGCCACATGGTCCGGATGGACCGGTTCGTGCGTTCCCTTGCCGCGTGTCAAAGAATAATAGATCGACCTCATTCCGCAATAGGCGTTGATCGTTGTTACCACGAGTTTGGTCGATGGATTCATCAGCGAGCGTACGCCCTTGAGAAAAATGCCGGGATTGTTCAGGTGTTCAATTATCTCGCCGGCGACGATCACATCGAAGTTCTTTTCAAGGCCCGTTTCGTCCAATTTTTCAAGATCGCCGACGACAAGTTCGTCGTAGCCGGCAGCTCGCAGTTTATCGAGACCTTCTTCGTCTCCGTCGAGCCCCGTGACGCTCGATGCGACCTTTGCAAGACGCCCGTGCAGCAAGGTGCCGGCCTTGATCGCCTCGTCTGTATATGGGCTGTCGGCGCAACCGAGATGAAGCACGCGCTTCCCTGCGCAAACTTCATCCAAAAAATCGAGGCGTTGAACCAGTCTTGGCGTCATTCTTCCTTTCAGCGTAGTCGCGTTAAAAAGATCCGCGACCTCCGAGAACAAAGGTTGAGTTTACCATTTTGGCATTGGCATTACGATGCCGTTACGGTGACACATCGCTTTTAGTCGGCGGCTATATAACGATCGAATACATTCGAAACGGAAACGATCTCTTCGAATTCGCCTGTCGCGGCGGCGAGCGCTCCTTTTGCCAATCTCCGGCGGAGACTCTCGCCCTCGAGCCGCTCGATCGCCTTTGCAAAGCCGGGTGCGTCGCCCGCCTCGACGACAAATCCTGTGACGTCGTCAACGACGGCTTCGGGGATCCCGTTGATCCTCGTCGAAACTATCGGGAGCCCCAACGCCATTGCTTCGAGGATCGAGACCGGCAGGCCTTCCCAATAACTCGGCAAGGCAAAAATATCTGCGTTGCGGAAGTATGCAAGGATCTCTGCCCGCGACTTACCGGCATCGCTCGATAAGACATAGCGAAATGTATCCTCGACCCCGTAGGAGTCGATCCGAGCAGATTCTTCCTTGGTCAATGTTGTCGGCCCGACCCAAATGAACTGAAACTTGTCGCGTAGAATTCGTGCGGCTTCGAGGAAATCCCATCTTCCCTTCCGGTCGATGAACTGGCCGACGGCGATGACCGTGAGTTTTTCGGGAGTGAGTCCTAGGCCGGAGAGCACTTCAACGCGACGGTCGGGCATTTCGAGTGCGGCATTGACGTCTGTGCGGGAGAACGTTGCGCGAGAGATCGTGACCTTCTTGTGAAGTTCCTGCGGAATGAATGTCCGAATATCATCGACCGCGTGCTGATTTCCGCCAAAAAGCTCAAAGCTCGGCATCGAGATGAGCGATGTCATTCGCTTGCTCCAGACTCGTTTTCGCGCCTCTGACACATTGGACGGCATCGCGTTCTGCACCGTGACAAACGTTTTGCCTCGTCGCGAAAGCTGTTTCAGCAGCGAGACCGACTGCCAGGGACCGGCCTCGATGTGATAGATCTCGTCGGGACCGCAGATCTTCTCGATAAGCGCGAGTTCTTCCTTTTCGATCTTCAACCGGCGCAGCTGCCTTTTGAGCTTCTCTACGGGCCCGTGCGCAGGCATCGGGTTATGAACATTCTTAAGAAAGATGATCTCGGCACCGGCGTCTGCAAAAAGTTTCATCAGCTCGGCGTCCGAGCCCGCAGGCACGATCACGCGGAAATCCCAGTTTTTTGGTGCATTTCGAACAAGCGAGAGGAAATAGATCTGAGCTCCGCCCCAAGTGGTATAAGGCCAGATCAGGTTGATCTTGAGCGGTCCCGCCGCTTCCCAGGCTTTTGCTCGTTCGCTCGGCATTTTTCGCTAACCCTTTCTCCCGGATGCAAAGCCAAGTGTCTTTCCTGCCAGCTGGCCGAGATAGACGAGAAAAGCCGCGACCGCCTTCGGCCGCGAAGGAGCAGATTCCCAGCGAGCGACGAACTGTCGTTGAAGATTCAGAGGGTGCCGTTTATCGAACAGGAGCGTACGAAGGATCTTGCCTTTCGACATTTCGTGTAGAGGTTTCGGATACGTGTTCGGCTCGCACCAGACGTATGCTTTTGGCTCCACAAGCAGCTTCCAACCCGCCTTGGTAAACCGCGCCATCCACTGTGCATCGCCCCATCCGTGCGGAAAACGCTTCTCGTCCATCGACCCGCATTCGCGAATAGACGCCGCTGGAAGCATCAGACAGTTGCCGACGAGGCACTCGACCTCAAACGCGTTCTGAGGCACGTTGAAGGCCGTCAGATCGCTCGGAATGACCCATCCACCGGCAAGCGTGTGCCAGGTTTGGCCAACCTGGAAGACCTTGTGCGGTTCATCCCAAAGGAGCAAGAGCCCGCCGACGACGGAACGCGGATTCGAATCGGCAGTTCTTATCAGTCTTTGGAGAAACTGGTCGTGAAAAACGGCATCGTCGTTTATGGTGGCAATGAACTCGGCATCCCATTTTAGAGCTGCCTCGATGCCGCGATTGGTCCCGGCGGCATAATGCAGCGTGCCGTCGCCTTGGATCAGCACGACATCCGGGAACTCTGCCCTGATCGCGTCAGACGTGCCGTCGGTCGAGCCGTCATCGACGATGAATATTCGAACGTCGAGGCCTGAGCGATCGACACGCGCAAGGCTGCGCAGGCCCTGGAGCGTGATCTCTCGACGATTATAGACCGGAATGACGATCGCGACCTTTCGCGCGGCTTCAGTCATTATTTAGGCGGGTTGAGCTGCTTTTTCGCTTTTCTCGGCGAGGCTTGCGCGTACCTGATCTTCGATCCAGGCATAGGTCGTCGCAAGGCCTTCTTCGAGCGAGACAGACGGCTCCCATTTGAGCGTTTCACGGAGCAAGGTGTTGTCAGAGTTGCGTCCGCGAACACCTTGAGGGCCGTCAATGTGCTTCTTCTCGATCTCGACGCCGCCGATCTTTGCAACCATATCCGCAAGCTCGTTGATCGTGACCATTCGGTCCTGTCCGAGATTGAGCGGTTCGTGAAAATCCGAACGCATCAGGCGGTAAAGGCCTTCAACGCAGTCGGTGATATAGCAGAATGACCGCGTTTGTTCGCCATCGCCCCAGATCTCAATGACGTTGTCGCCCGTGAGTTTTGCCATGGCGATCTTGCGGCACATTGCCGCAGGTGCCTTCTCGCGGCCGCCTTCCCAAGTGCCCTTTTCACCGAAGATATTGTGAAAGCGGACAGTTCGCGTTTCGATGCCGTAATCTTCGCGGTAGTGATGGCAAAGGCGTTCGGAGACGAGCTTTTCCCAACCGTAGGCGTCCTGTGGAAATGCAGGATATGCGTCGTCTTCCTTAAGCGGTTTTACGTCGGTCTCTTCCTGCAGAAACTCAGGATAAATGCACGCCGAACTCGTATAAAGATAACGTTTTACGCCGTTCTCACGGGCAGCTTCGAGCGTGTGAAGGTTGATGAGCGAGTTGTTATAAAGGATCTGGGCGTGATGCGACGAAATGAAGCCCATTCCGCCCATATCAGCCGCGAGGGCATAGACCTCTTCGATGCCTTCGGTCGCAGCAAGACAATTCTCCCAACGCCGAAGGTCGAGCATCAGGAATTCATTCGCATCGGACTCGCCGAACTCGGGCCGCTTGATATCGACACCTCTAACCCAATACCCCTTGTCTTTCAGGTAGGTTACGAGATGGCTTCCGATAAAGCCGCCCGCACCTGTGACCAGAACACGCGTCTGTTCGCTCATAATCGATAAGTTAGTTTCTCTCTAAGCTTCACCATCCGAGCGATAATTATCGCGGGTGTAATAGCTTTGGTAGTAGTAGTAATTATCCTGCGCACGCAGGTTGACGTTGTTCAGCACGACGCCCAGGATCTTTGCACCGATGTCCTGCAGGAGCTGACGCGATCGTTTGACGACCTGCCGCGAGCTCTTTCCGGAGTGAACGACGAGGATCACGCCATCGACCATCGAAGCGATAAGCACGCCGTCCGTGAATGACGCGATCGGCGGCGAATCGACAACGACGTGCGTAAAGTGGCCTTGCAGCATCTTCAGGAGCTTTGCCATCTGCTCGGAGCCGATCAGTTCGGCCGGATTCGGCGGAACGGGGCCGCTCGGAAGCAAGTGAAGTTTCGAACTCGCATCCTGTTTGACGATGTTGAGGATCTCTGCGTCGGAGAGCTCATTGGCAAGGATCGTGCTCAGGCCATCGGCGTTGCTGATGCCAAATACCGAATGAAGCCGCGGCCGCCGCATATCGGCGTCGATGATAAGTACGTTCGCACCTGTTTGAGCAAGGCTGATCGCCGTATTCGTTGCCGTTGTCGTCTTGCCCTCAGACGGAAGGCTCGAAGTGATAAGCAGCGATTTCGGTGCGTGTCCCGCGGTCGAAAGCAGGATCGATGTACGGAGCTGGCGATACGCTTCTGCGAGCGATGAGCGCGGGTCCGCGTGGATCAAAAGCTCTGAACCAAGCTTATCGTCGGCCGGTTCGCCATTCTCCCCGACAAGCTGAAGGCGTCGTTTCGGCATCGAATCGATCGTCGGGATCGCCGCGAGTGCCGGAAGCTGAAGAAGGCTTTCGACCTCTTCGGTCGATCGGACCGTATCGTCGAGATATTCGAGGAATAGAGCAAGGCCCACGCCAAAAAGCGTAGAAAGAAACAGCGCACCGAGTACCGTGGTCAGCCGTCGCGGCGAGACAGGGATATTAGACGGAACTGCCGGTTCGGTAACGGAAATATTGTTGTCCGAGCCTTGGGCCGCAACGTCGTTACTGCTCACCTGCTTTCGAAGATTCTCAAGAAACCCCTTGTTTGTATCGATCGTCTGCTTCAACAAGGCAAGGCTGACGGCGGACTGATTCTGACCTGTTGCTTCGCCAAACTGCTTGTTGAAATCCGCCCGGATCTTGTCCTCGTTCGCCTTAGCCTGCAGGTATTTTGTCTGCAGGTTGTAAAGCAAGGTCTTCTTAGTTGCTTCGCGGTATTTTTCAAGGTCACCCTGGAATTTCTGCACCGCATTGTCGATGGAATTTTGATAGCTCGTTATCTGAGCATCGATCTCTTTGATCTCAGGTGCACCTTCCTGATATTCCTGGAGCTTGAGAGCCCTTGCCTGTCGAAGGTCGGAGATCTTCTTGAGCGTGTCCGATTGGAACTGCCGGATATTGTTCTGCTGCTCGGTGATAAAGCGGGCCATTTCCGCTTCGGCCATTGCAGCGAGCCTGTCGGGTGATTTCGCAACTTCGAAATAATTCGCCTCAGCGTTCTTTCGGGCGTTCTCGGCCTCGAGCATCGATTTGTTCAACCCCGAGAGACGATCCATCACGATCGTCGAATCATCAGAGGTCTTTAGGATGCCCGCGTTCTGCGTCATCTCGACAAGCTTTTCTTCGTCGCGGCGAATGTCGGACTGAAGGCTTGCGATCCTCTCTTGCAGGAAGTCGTTTGTCTTGCGGCTAGTACCGGTACGCTTTTCCTGATTCTGGTTAGTAAAGGTTTCGGCGATCGCATTTGCGACGAGAGCCGCTAGGTTCGGGTCGGTATCGCTATAAGAAATCTCGATCAGACGCGTGTCTTTTACGGTTGCCCGCGATTCGCGAACCGGATCGACACTCAGGTTTCGACGGATGACCTCCACGAACGGCGTAAGACGAACGGCCTCAGCGATCTCGTCCGCCGACGCTATGTTCGAGTTCGGGTCGATCGGAACTGAATCTTCACCTTTTGTCGTGTCGCGGCTGGCAAGCCCGATCGACTTCAAGAGCGAGCCGAAGGTGGACGTTGAGCTCGTCTTCGCAAGTGCCTGAAATTCTTTATTCGAATCGAGGTTGTGTTCCTTTACGACGCGCCGAAGAAGGCTTTCGCTCCAAAGCAGTTGAAGCTGCGTGTTGAAATACGAAGGATCGGCATTTGAGAGCGGACGGGCTCGATCGTTGGTCACGAGGTCCGGATTTACCTGCTCGTTATCAACCTGGACGACGGCTTTAGCGCGGTAGATATTCGGCTTGCGGGCGATATAGATCGTGGCCAGGGTCGTCATCACGACGGCAATGCCGGCGACGAGCCACAGGCGTTTGCGCACAGCCCGCCAATAATCAATAAGCTGAAAACCCTCACTCTGTGCCGCAGCGTGATAACCGGGATATCGCCCCGTCGCCGGAATGGTCGGATCCGCCGGCCGTTCAAGCTCCATCGGTTCCGGAGAGTTCGTTGTAATAATATTTCGCGTTTCCTTCATACTGACCGTCTCGTTCGATCTAGAGCCCCGGTATTCCCCGCGACATCAGGAGCGGAATTCCGTTCTTAAAGGCCGTCCCGATCCCGACCAAGATCGCCTTTGTATTGTCTTTTGAAACAGCAACGATATCGTTCGGCTGAAGATACGGGTCATCCGCCTTGCGTTTTTCAATGGCTGCCAGATTGACCACGATCTCTTCGCGTTCAAGGCTGTCAGGTTTTTGCCGCAAAATTCGAACACTGTCCTTATCCGTTGCGTTCGTGTAACCTTCGGCACTTGCGATCGCCTGGGTCAAGGTGATCGGTTCCCGCACCTCGACCGGCCCGGGCTTCTTGACGTTGCCGTAAACGTAGATGATGTCGGATTTAAGGACCGAAACGACATCGCCCGGCCGCATCTCAAGATTCTGCTTACCTTCCTGAAGATCGCGGATCTTGAACGTCATCAGGCCAGGCTGCTCCTGTGAATCATCATTGGTCTTGCAGTCCGTATTGCTGCCTACGCGAACGACGAGAACTCGCGTTCCGGCCTCTTTGCTTGGGCCGCCGGCCATGGCGATCAGCTGCAGGAGGTTCAATTCACGTCCGATAAAGAACGTTCCAGGCTTTTCGACGGCACCGATAACGGCCATCGACTGAGACTTTTGCTCGGCGACCGAGACGGTCACCTGAGGATCGCGAAGATAGCTGACCTTGTAGGCGGAGACGATATCATTGGCGAGTTCCCGCTCGGTCTTACAAACGGCGACAAGCGGCTTGTCCAGGCGGTAAAGATAGATCCTTCCGTCGGGATTAACAGGAACACGCACATCCAGCTCCGGGTGTCGAAATACTTTGACATCAATGACATCCTGAAATCCGATGCGATACCTTTCGTCGCGAGCGGCAGTTCCTTGCGCAAAAACTGCCGCGCACAGTACGGACATCGCAAAACTCATTAGGAATAAGCTGCGTATAAACTTCATACAATACCTGCCTTGCTGAACAACTCCGCCCGCCAAGAAGATCTGAGGCTCGAAACGCCGGGTTCGCTCCCTCACAAAATGCAAACAAATATCGTAACAGATACTAAGCGCTTTGAAAATAAGCATTTTGAATGTTTTCGGCTAGTTCGTTAAACTTTGGTTTTCATTTCAAATGGCAAACGCAACGCCGATGCTTCGGCAATATCTCGAAATAAAGAGCCGATATCCGGGAACGATCCTGTTCTTTCGCCTTGGCGACTTTTACGAGATGTTCAATGAGGACGCTCTTGTTGCCTCAAAAGTGCTCGAGATAACACTGACGGCGAGGCAAAAAGACACGCCAAATCCGATCCCGATGTGCGGTGTGCCGCACCATTCTGCAAGCGGTTACATTGCAAAACTCATCAAGAACGGATTTCGCGTCGCCATTTGCGAACAGACGGAAGAAGCCGGAAAAGGCGTAAAACTTGTGAATCGCGACGTCGTTCGAGTGATCACGCCGGGAACCGCGATCGACCCGCAGCTTCTTGATTCCCGCGAATCGACTTTTCTTGCCGCCGTAGCGGGAAAGGATGAGCATTTTGCCGCAGCTTTTCTAGACGTTTCCGCCGGAAGGCTGCTTGTGACGGAGAGTACGGGTGCGAACGCTTTCTCGAAGATCTGCGAGCAGTTGGAGAGTTTCAGGCCGCGGGAGATCTTATTGTCGGCGACTCTCGCGAATAGAGTTGGAACGGCTCTCTCCATTTCAAAGAGCAGCGGCGGACTTTTCGACCGTCCTGGAAATGTCGGCGGCACAACCCTGACAGAAGTCGCGTCGGAAAAGCTCGATCCTACGGATGCGACCCGTTTGTTGACGGATCACTTTGGTGTGCGTGAACTTGCGGCTTTTGGGCTTGCGGACAAAGAGGCGGCGACGGTTGCCGCGGCTGTGTGTCTTGGCTACGCGAAGGAGACCCAGAGAGCGTCGGCCGAACACATATCGACGATCGAATTCCTGGATGCCGCGGATCATATGATCCTCGACAATCTAACGCTTCGGAATCTGGAGATACTCGAATCTCGGAGCGAGTCGTCAAAGAAAACACTGTGCGATGTCATTGACGAAACGATCACCGGAATGGGAGCTCGCCTCTTCAAGCAGTGGCTGCTCAGGCCGCTTCTTCGTCGCAACGAGATACAGACACGCCTTTCTGCCGTTAACGAACTTCTTGATTCGATAATGCGTGAGAAACTGCGTTTCCTGTTAAAGGAGATCGCTGATCTCGAAAGGCTGATCGGGCGCCTTAACCTTGGCACTGCTTCACCGCGTGACCTTATCGCTCTGAAGAGATCGATCGATCAAACGCCGCCGATCAACGCGATCTTGAATGACGCATCTTCCCTTCTGCTCCAGGTTCTTGGAGAGAATATCTTCGAGATGCCTGAGATCCGCAGTCTGATCGAGAACGGCATCGCCGACGAACCTCCCGCACTGCTTTCTGACGGCGGTGTAATCAAGAATGGTTTTAATTCAGAGCTCGACGAACTAAGGTCGCTTTCATCGTGTGTCAAGCAGACGATCGCCTCATTTGAGGAAACCGAACGTCAGCGAAGCGGCATAGCGAGCCTAAAGGTGAGGTTCAACAATGTCTTTGGATATTACATCGAGGTTCCGAAAGCTCAGCTGGCTCGCGTGCCCGATTATTACGAGCGTCGCCAGACGCTCGCGAACGCCGAGCGTTATACAACGCCGGAGCTCAAAGAATGGGAAGAGAAAGTGCTCGGTGCCGACGAGCAGATCGTACGACTTGAGCAGGCTATCTTCGCGACGATCCGCGATCAGATAAAGGCCGAGAGCCGCAGGCTTCAGGTTACGGCAAGGTCTATAGCCACGCTTGATGTTCTTTGCTCCCTTGCGGAAACCGCAGCTCGCAGGAATTATGTGATGCCAACGCTCAATGACGGCGACGAGCTCGAGATACGCGGCGGGCGGCATCCGATCGTCGAGGCGTTCCTGAGAGAGTCATTCGTTCCGAACGATGCGTACCTGAATAATTCGACGGATCGTCTGTTGATAATCACAGGTGCGAATATGGGTGGAAAATCAACGATCCTGCGACAGATCGCGATCATCCAGATCCTCGCACAGATCGGTTCATTCGTTCCCGCGACCGCAGCACGGCTGCCGATCGTTGACCGAGTCTGGACGCGCGTTGGAGCATCGGACGACGTTGCTTCGGGCCGTTCGACATTCATGGTCGAGATGACAGAGACGGCCGCGATCTTGCGGAACTCGACCCCGCGGAGCCTTATTCTGCTCGACGAGATCGGCCGCGGCACATCGACCTTCGACGGGCTTTCGATCGCCTGGGCCGTCGCTGAATACCTTCACAATTCGCCGGAACACGCCGCCAAAACGCTTTTTGCAACGCACTATCACGAACTTACGGAGCTTGCCGATCTTCTGCCGGGTGCCAAGAACTATCAGATCACGGCAACGGAGGAAGACGGGCAGATCGTCTTCTTTCACAAACTGCTTCCCGGCCGCGCGTCGAAATCGTACGGCATCGCGGTCGCGAGGCTTGCGGGCCTGCCGGCAGAGGTTATCGTTCGGGCGAAAGGTGTGCTGGCAAAACTCGAGGAATACGAACTAGCGGTCGTATCTGATGTCGCAAAGACCGGCGTCGAGAAGGCCGCAGCATCGTCGGTCGCTTCGCAGGCAACACTGTTCTCGCTCGCGAACGAAACAGCGCTTGATGCGATAAGGTCCGCTGATTTCGAGAAACTTACAGATTCCGAAGCAAAAGAACTTCTAGCCTCGGTTCGCTCGCAGATCGTCTGACGGCCTGCCCGGCTTTTGCGAATATTCCGGCCGTAAATTAAACTTTGCACTGCATTTCAACTAGCCTCGTTAATATCGACAAGATGCCCGTTTCAATCGAAAATCTGACCGCCCGGGAAAAGATCGGCCAGCTATTCTCCATCGGGATTTCCGGACCGGAGATCGACGCTGCGACTGAAGAGTTTCTTCGTGAGATCCGTCCCGGCGGAGTTTGTCTCTTTGCACGGAATGTTCGCGAGGCGTCGCAGGTCCGCGAGCTTTGTGACGCGCTGCGCGAGATCCTGATCGCCCCGATCATCAGTATCGATCAGGAAGGCGGCACAGTCGATCGGCTCCGGCGGATCGTCACACCGCTTGCAGCTGCCGGACAGGTCTCATCTGCGACGGACGCGGAGAGAATGGGCAGCCTTGTCGGCGAACTGCTGAGAATATTGGGGATCAATACAGATTTCGCACCTGTGGTCGATGTCGTGGACGAAGCGCGGTCGGGAGCTTCGAACGGACTGTTCACTCGACCATTTGGCAGATCGAAGGAAGACGTCGTTGCACTCGCCGGCGGCTTTCTCACAGGCATCGAGTCACAAGGTGTTTGGGGATGCTTAAAGCATTTTCCGGGCCTTGGTGCCGCGAAGGTAGATTCGCACAACGAGCTGCCGACGATCGAACTCGATGACGATGAACTGTCTGCCACCGACCTCTTCCCGTATCGCGAATTGCTGCCGAAACACAACGCGGCGGTGATGGTCGCACACGCCGCCTATTCGGGAGTATCCTTGCAGGAAAAGGCCCAAAATGGCACACTCTTACCGTCATCATTGAGCCGATCGATGGTTAGCGGCCTTCTTCGGGAAGAGCTTGGGTTCGACGGAATGGTCTTCACGGATGACCTTGAAATGGGAGCGATCCTTCGAGGGTACGGGATCGGCGATGCGTGCCGAATGGCGTTTCTTGCGGGTGTCGATGCGCTGTGCATCTGCGCGGAACCTGCGAACATCCGTGCGGGATTTGCTGCGATCGAAGACGCGGTATCTTCCGGAGAGATCACGAACGAACGTCTCGAGACGTCCCTTTCGCGGATCTCGCGTGCAAAGCATCGCTTGCACGAACCGCTTGCCTATGACGAAGGCCGGATCAGAGAACTTTCAGATGAGATCGCTGCCTTCAACGCTTCTCTATAATTCCAGGAGTATTTGATTTGAAAAAGATATACGTTCTTATTTCCCTTTTGTCCCTGGTGGTTGCCATTTCTGTTGCCTCTTGCAGAAGGCGTGATAATAGCGTGGTAACGGTTGCATTACCCGAAAAATTCACTGCCTTTGACACCATCACATCAACAAATTCTGATGCGGCAGCGGAACGTGTAAAGAACCTTCTCTTTAACTCACTGGTTAAGAAGAATGAGAATTTTGACTATGTGGGCGAACTGGCCAAGGAGATAAATACGTCGGAAGACGGCCTCTCGATCACCTTTGTGCTCAGAGACGGGGTTAAGTTCCATAACGGGAAGGAGTTTACGTCTGAGGATGTAAAATACACGCTCGACACGCTCTTCAACAGCAAAGGCTATAAGGCTCAGGCTTTCTATGATTCGGTTGTCGTTGAAAAGCCTTCGGCAAAGAAACCCGCACCCAGCGCCAACGCCTCCGGGGCTGCCCCGGCTGAGGCCCCGGAAACCAAGCAGGCGGCGCAGATCAGGTCGATCGAGGCCCCGGAGACCAAACAGGTGGCGCAGATCACGTCGATCGAAACACCGGACCCTAAGACCGTTGTTATAAAGATAGCCCGGCCGTCTCTAAAGACGACGCTGCTTTCGAACCTGGTTACGATCCCGATCATCCCAACTGGTTCTGCTGAACAGCAGAAAGACAAGCCGCTCGGTTCCGGACCGTTCAAGTTCGTGAGCCTGGATTCCGGACAGAATATCGTTGAGATGGAGGCGAATACAGAATACTGGGATGGGCCGCCGAAGATAAAGAAACTCCGTCTGAAGACAATTACCGACGCAAATTCACTGCAGGCAGAGCTGCAGACGGATGGAGTTGATATCGCACCAAATCCGAATAATATATCGGCCGATACGATCAAGTCTTTGTCGGGAAGTCCGAATCTGCAAGTTGTTCAGTCAGAAGGTTCTAACATCCAATACTTAATCCTAAACGTTAAGACGCCGATCCTTTCTAATGTAAAGATCAGGCAGGCCATCGCATATTCTATCGACCGCGAGAAGATCGTCCGTGATCTGCTTTTGGGGCAGGCAAAGGTCGCGTCCTCGGTACTGCCGACCCAATCGTGGGCCTATACGCCGGGTACCCAATACAATTATGACCCCGCAAAGGCAAAACAGCTTCTTGGCGAAGCGGGATATAAGGGGGAGCCGATCGTTTTCCAATTTGGAGCGGGAAATCTGGCTGTCAGCCAATATGCACAGATCCTGCAGAGCTCAATGAATGACGTCGGGCTGAATATCCGCATCGAAACGATGGATGTCAATGTACTGCGTAAAAAGCTTGCTCAGGGAGAGTTTGAGCTATATACGGGTGTATGGATCGGCGGCAACCAGGACCCGATCTTTTTCAGAGAGCTATTTACCACCGCAAAAATACCCGGACCGACCGCATCTTGTTGCAACCGTGGACGTTACAGCAGTCCTGAGGTCGATCAGGCGGTAGATTCCGCGATCAATTCGACCGACAAGGAGGCCGCAAAGGCACAATATCAGAAGGCTTGGGACCTTGTGTCTGCGGACGTGCCGCTTCTGCCCCTTTGGTACCCCGCGAATATCGTTGTTGCGACCAAGAGAGTTGGAAATATCCACATAAACCCGAGCGGCGACTGGGGTTTTCTAAAGGATGTGACCGTTTCGGAGTGAAATTTTGGCTGAGCTTGACAATTGGATTCGAGACGCTAAAATTATCATTTGCCATTGCGGGAGTAGCTCAGTGGTAGAGCGCGACCTTGCCAAGGTCGAAGTCGCGAGTTCGACCCTCGTCTCCCGCTCCAATATCTAATAGGTAGGCAGTTCCAGGCCGGCCGATTCCGGTAAGTCTTAGATACCGAAACTGGCCGGCTTAGACTTTTTAAGGTTCGAGCTATTTCGTAACACTTGACAGCTCAATAGCTTAGATAAGGTATTTTAAGGTGTTGGGCAAAGTTTAGAGTCGAGCTCGGATTGCATGCGGAACATTAGGGTCCTCAAGCCCGTATTCTTAACGCGGGAACGACAATTCGGCGGCGTAGCCAAGTGGTAAGGCAGAGGTCTGCAAAACCTTTATTCATCGGTTCGATTCCGATCGCCGCCTCCAAAGTTATTCAAATATAGTTCTATCCGGTGCGTTGGGTTCGCGACCTTACAATAAGGAGCGCCCGAGGAGAGACGTCAGATTTCGCGAAGGGGCTAAATACCGCTGAAGCCGCCGTCGATCTCGAATGCGGTGCCGGTGACGAAGGACGCTTCGTCGGACGCGAGATAAAGAACGGCGGAGGCGATCTCTTCACTCGTTGCCATCCTGCCAACTGCCTGTGTGGACGACATTTCCTGGTAGGCCTTTTCGGGATCCGGGTACTCGGCTAGGCGTTTCTTAACAAAGTCGGTCTCCACTCGGCCCGGACAGACCGCTACGGCCCGAATTCCCTGTTTTGCGTGATCGAGAGCGAGGCATTTCGTGAATCCAACGACCGCGAATTTTGTTGTGCAATAGGCGAGGCGATCTGAGATCGCAACCACGCCGCCGATCGATGCCATATTGATCACGACGCCCCGGTTCTGTTCGATCATGGCAGGCAAAAATGCCTTTGTCAGGCTGAACATCCCTCGAACATTTACTGCGAAAAGGCGATCGAGGTCGGCTGCTGTTGTCTGCAGAATCGTGCCCACATGGCCTACGCCGGCGTTATTGACGAGGATATCCAGGCCCTTGTGTTCGGCGAGTATGCCTTCGGCAACTCGAGTGCAAGTGCCCTCATCGCTAACATCCAATTCAACGAATTCTGCGGCGAGCCCTTGCTCGCGAAGGTTGTTTACGACAGCGACACCAGCCTGGCGATCAATATCTGCTGCAAAGACGAGTGCTCCCGTTGCTGATAACGTTTCGGCGATCGCTTTACCGATGCCGGTCGCCGCACCCGTAACAAAAACGCGTTTTCCCGTAAGATCGAACATAGTCTAAGAAGCTTTCCTCACCGGATTCCTCAGAATTCCCAAACCTTCGATCTCGACCTCGGCGATATCGCCATCATTCAAGAATATCTTTGGCGTGCGGGCGAATCCGACACCGGGCGGCGTTCCCGTAGCGATCACATCTCCCGGCTCGAGGGTGATCGAGCGTGAAACGAATTCGATCAGCTCAGGGATATTGAAGATCATCTGCCGCGTGTTCGAATCCTGAAGTGTAGTTCCGTTCAAGCGAAAGCTGATCCGCAGGTTGTGAGGATCCGCGATCTCGTCCCGCGTCGCAACAAACTCGCCCATCGGAGCGAAGGTGTCACACGATTTTCCGCGTTGCCATTGTCCATCAGCGAATTGCAGGTCGCGGGCGGACACATCATTGAAATTCGTGTAGCCGAAGACGTAGTCCATCGCATCGCTGCTTGAGACACCCTTCGCCCTTCTGCCGACAACTACTGCGAGTTCGGCTTCGTAGTCAACCTCGGAGCTTTCAGCAGGCAGTTCGATCGCACTTTCCGGACCGATAACCGCAGTTGAAAATTTCGAGAAGACGATCGGACTGCTTGGGATCGCCATTCCACTCTCTTCCGCATGATCACGATAGTTTAGGCCGATACAGATGATCTTTCCCGGCCGCGGGACCGGTGCTTCGATCTGTATCTCTTCGCGTTGAAATATCCGGGTGACTCCACCTTCTATTGCTTCACCGGCCGGAGTGAGGAAATCGCGGTCGAGATCGAAGCACTTTAGCAGATCATTGTTCGACAGGCCGTCAACGGCCATTCCAGGTGTCAGGTCGGCAATACGGCCATCGTCGAGAAAAGCCCCGACTCGGTAACCGGCCTGATGGGACGCTCTAACCGGTAAGATCCTAAAAACGACGAATTTCATCTCAATTCAAAAAGCGGCATATCGATAATTCAGTCTCGCTTCAAACCAGAAATAGGCACCCATACAAAACGCGGACGGTAAAAGTCTGCGTAGATCGAATCGCCTGGTTTCGCACCGAATGGAAGATTGCTGTTGTACGAGAGCAGAAGCTTTCCATCTGCAATAAACTGCGGGTGCATATGCGGGTTGTAAACGCTCATTCCGGTCTGCAGTGACTCCGATGCGGTCATTCCCGGTAACTTTCGCTGGCCTGCAGTCGGCGTCCGATAGACAAAATTCTTGGACGAAAAAGGCCCCTGCGGCTCACAGGCCGAATAGAGGTAAAGATCCTTCCAGTCCGAATAGCCGACAGAAGTATCAAATGTGACCATCACAAAGGTTGGCCTGCCGTTAATATTCAACCGGCGGATCGAAAGCTCATCGCTGATGCTGTCTTTTGCGGGGATTATAGAGCTGCGCGCGGTTAGATCTCGCGAGAATGCGCGGCCATTCCAAGCGGTCCAGTTCTTCAAGTTCGCTGCGTATTCCAAACCCTTTGATGCATCGACCTTCGCAACATAAAGCTTCTTATATCTATTCGCGGCCTCGAGAGTCGAACGTTTCACGCCATTGATCTCGCCCTCGTTCCGCATTCCGTAGATGTAGAGCTCGCCTTTGTCGTTCTGCCACAGCGAAATTCCCCAGATCGCTTCATCGATCTTATTCCTGAGATCGACGATCTTTTCGATCGCGAGCGTTTCGGGATCGAGCTGAGCGATGGCCTGAGCGCGGTACTTGATCCAAAAGGCTTTATCGAACGGCCTTGCAACATCCCACTCGTTTAGGAAGATCCAGATCTTTTTTGTGCCTTCGGTCTCGACGATGATCGGATCGCCCAGCCAATACATATGGTGGGGATCGCTGCTTTTCGGCTTAAAGTAAGACGTCGAATAGCCATACTTGTCCTTTGGCCCGGTCAGGGTCCGGAGATGCTTACCGTCCTTTGATCTGATAACGATGCTGTTATAAACGTAATGAATCACCTCCGGCTTTGGGCCGCAGATCGGCGGAAGACAATTGGGCTTTCGCATCCTCAACCCATTAGCATTTGTAAATACGGCGCCATCGCCCAGCCGCTCCGGATCTTCGGCAATGAAAGAATCCGAAAAGAAGAACGCGGAGTCGCCGTTAGGTAGTTCAATAGAAACAGTCGTATCTCCACCGGTCCAGCCCGGACCGTCTTGCGAAAAAGCTTGATCCCATTCTGCGGCCGGAGTTCCCTTGCCAACGGCCATCTCACACTGCGCAAGTGTGACATCTGCAAACAATGCAAATGCAAAGAGAAATACAATAGCGGCGCGGAACTGCTTCATAGATCTTAGAACGAAATGTCGGGCCGGCGAGCGTCGTTGGGATCGGCCCAGCGGGTGTTCGGGACAACAGGCGTCCAATCCGGCCGAAGCGGGTCCTTGTCGTAAGGGTAGCCGCCGAGTCTCTTGTATAAGTCGCTGTACTCAGCGAGTTTGTCACGATCAAGAGTGACCCCAAGTCCCGGCCCGGTTGGGACCGAGATCCGCCCGTCCTTATATTCGAATTTGCCGCCGACAATGATGTCGTCGGTCAGATGGTGATAATGAGCATCGGCGGCGAACGTGAGGTTTGGAATGACCGCACCGAGATGGAGCATCGTGGCGAGTTGAATTCCCAATTCTCCGGACGAATGAACAGCGACACCCAACTGAAAGGTCTCACACACTCCCGCAGCTTTGACACAAGGCCGAATGCCGCCCCAAAACGTTGTGTCGAGCAAGATCACATCGATGGCGGTATTAAGCACATTCGCCGCAAGCTGTTCGAAGTTAACGACAACAGTGTTCGTTGCTAAGGGCATCCGAACTTTCTCCCTTGTGCGGCGCATGGCATGGAGCCCGAAGACGGGATCTTCGAAGTAATCGTTTCTGATGTCTTCGATCTGTTGTCCAAACCAGATCGCTTGTTCGGTTGACCAGGAGGCGTTCGGGTCAAATCGGAAGCTGTCACCGCTCCTTTGATCGGCTCCAAGTTCTTCGGCTAAGGCTCGATAGCACTTCAATTCGTATTCCGGGTGAAAAACGCCGCCCTTGAGTTTGTGCGATGTAAATCCGTATCTTGTCTTGAGGTCTTTGGCGTGTTCGACAAGTTGATCGACGGTCCGAACCTCACCGTCGCCCGTTTTGGGGTTTGGATATCGAAAGAATAGATACGAAGCAAACGGCACTTCAGACTGGAGTTGTCCGCCGAGAATGTCATAAACCGGTACGTCCCATTTCTTTCCCAGGATATCTAGACAGGCGAATTCGAGTGCGGCGAGGATCTGGGTTCGATTGTTATAAAGGGAGGCCGTTGGATTTGCGATCTTGAACCGCATCTCTTCGAGCCGAGCCGGATCGTGGCCGACCAGATAGGCTTTCATTGCACGAAACGCGCTTTCGGCCGATTCACCGCCGCCGCCCATCTCACCAAGCCCAGTAATGCCTTCGTCGGTCTCGACCTCAACGATCGTTCTTACGAATCTGCCCCAATGGCAGCCTGCCGCATGCCGAAGCGGTGCTTCAAGCGGGACGGTTACGGTCGTAGCTTTTATATCTGTGATCTTCATTCGTTGACGCCTAATTTATGACCTTGTTCTCACGCAGAAAGCTCCATATCTCTGAATAGGCCATCTTGTATTGTTCTTGTGTGAACATTCCGTGATCTCCGCCCGTGATCGTAACGAGCTTATTGGTCGCGTGTACCTTGTCTAAGGCCTCCTTGAGTTTCGTGGCTTGTGAATAGGGTACAACACTGTCTTTGTCTCCGTGGATCGTCAAGATCGGAGGCAGATCGCTTCGGACGTATGTGAGCGGCGAAACCTGTCGAGCGATGTCTGTTGCATTCGGCTTGCTTCCCATCCACATTACGGCGTAGTTCTTCAGATCCGGGCCTTGCAACAGGTCGTTTACGTTGGTGATGCCGTACCAATTGACGATCGCGGCGACCTTTAGATCTTCGTCCCCGTAACATTGATTGTCGAGCGGCGAGCCTTTTGGCAGCATACCGGCGATCAGTGAAAGGTGGCCGCCCGCGGATTGGCCAGTTAGAACGATCTTAGTGGTGTCGAATTTCCACTGCTTGGCATTACGAAACACCCAGCGGAGGGCGCATCGAACGTCCTCGACCGCGGCCGGTGCGTTTGAATTTCCCGCCATCCTATATTCGACGTTGACCGCACGCCAACCACGTTCAAGATATGGAAGAAGTTGATAGACGGCACCTTCCTTCGCACCAAAGATCCATCCTCCGCCGTGAATAAAGACGACGGTCGGCGTTGGATCAGGATTGTCCCGCGGATACCAAATATCGAGCTTGAGCGGCGTATTATTGGCTGACGCGTAAACGACGTCGGGCTGCATCCAGTAGCGGTCGGCGATCTGTAGCAGCGAAGGTGGCGTTTCCTGGCCGAAAGCCGAGATCGCAAAAAGCCAAGCCCCAAGAAACGCGACTAAGGCCCTTCTAGAAATGCTTGCCAAGGAATTTGTCATAATTTCGCCTCCTGTATGCCTGCTCAATTACGCCGATCTTACGCCGCTCGACGTTGCAATGTAGTTTCGGCCTTGATAGTTCAGATTGCGGAGTTCGGCATGTTGGTCAAAGCCTGCAAAATTCGGTGCCGCCTTGATCTCGCCGAAAAGTCCGGCATTGACCCCAAAGATCGAATCTACGATCGGTTCTAAATAGTTACAGCCCGAAACGCACGCCCAATCGTTGATGAACGGCGGGTCAGATGGAGCCTTGATGGCACCACCGTTCGATTCCGGAGCGACGAAGTCTTCGACAAAGTGGGCCTGCGCGATCGGTCCTTGCTGTGCCGACTTCGCGAGGCCTGCGATCCATTCGCGCGCGATCTTGTTCTCACCCGCCGCGAAAAGGCCGCTCAAGGCGAGGGCGGGCCAGGCACAGTATGCGCCGGTCCATTGATGGTCGGGCCGGATACTGAACGTGACGTCCAGGTCGCGAGTCGAAAGGGCTCGCATCCAGGTCGGCGTTTGCAGTTCTCGTTGGAAGAACGCAACCATTTCCTTCTTTTGCGTCGCAGGCATCGTGTCGCCAATTGTCATCAGCGTCACGCCGAAATCATAGCAGTGATGCACCTCATTATACGACCCATCAGGAAGGCGACAGCGCCAAATGCCCTTGCCGTCCACGTAGAGTTCGTTCACGCGTTGCGCAAGCTCTTTAGCCTCCTTTCGAAATGCGGAAGCCATATCTCGTTCTCCTTTGTGGTCAAGAAGCTCCGCAGCGAATTGAAGGTTATATACATTAGCGGCGTTCAGCCCCGCGACCTCGTGGACATAACTCGAAACTGCTTCGAGCAAGTTCGTTACGCCGCCATAGTCAGCAAGGCCGTGCCCATTTGTATTGAGCGCACGCCAATGTTCGGCATATTGGATCAAGCGGTCAAAGACCTTTACGCCGCCGACTTCCCTTTCCAACCAATCCTTGTCGCCCGTCCAGCGAAGATATTCCTTTGCCATTCTGGACATTGCGTAGTCATTGACGGAGTACCAAGGACCGACGCCCGCACCGGTGAGGAATTCCGTACCGAAGTGCTTGTACACATCGAGCTTCATCCAGGTTTCGATCATTCTCTTGAGTACGGTTGGATCGAGCATCGCGAGCAGCATCGCGCTCAAGGATATATCCCAGAGGAATGTCGTCGTCTCCCAATAGCGTGGTGCAAGCGTGACGTAGGTTGTACCGTAAACGGAGTGCGGCGTCGTGCGTCGGAAGAACAAGGCACTCATTACCGCTGAGTGATAAAGCCGTTTTACGTCATCGTCAGCCGTAACAAGAGTTGGCAAGTGTCCGGAGAATATCTTATTTCCCGGTGTGAATGCCGCTGTCAATTGAGCGTTCCATTCCGCTGTCGTTGCCCGTGCGGCTTCGTCAAACGAGTTGATGACCGCATCGTACCCTCGGCGTGCACCTTCGGCATTGCCACCCATTGAGTTGACGAATGTGATCGAACGGGCTTCTCCCGGAGCGAGGTCGAACTCGTATATGAGCCAGGACGGCAACAGCTTCGACGGCTTTGGGGATGAGCCTTGAAGCACGAATGCCTCCGTGCGTTTTGATCGGCAAAGTATGGCATTGCGATCAGTATCAACAATGCGTTCATTATCGTATTCGCCGGGTGAATATGCCGCGTTCCACGGGGTAACGCTTTTTGTTGCTCCCGCATTTACCGCAAGTTTGATCTCGGTCTTTCGGCGGCTCCGCGTTGCATTTTTCACAGTGAGCTTAACCGCGGTGGTCATGGATCGAAATGGCACGATCGTGACACTCGAGAGTTCGAGGCCCTTGTACGAAGACCGCCTTTCGATCCTATCCGGTCGCCACACGAACTCGATCGGCGTCTTGGTCGCCGCAAAATACTCACCGTCAACATAAAGTACACCGGTCAACAGCTCACCACCGGCCCCGAGCGGAGCGACATTCATCTCGCCTTGAGCGAACGGCGGAAAAGCGATACTACGCACTGCCGCAACGTCCATAGCCGCTTGAGCGCAGCCCCACTGATTCGTCAGGCCAGGAGGGTTGAAATGATCGCCAAACCTGTGCGTCATCACGACGCTCTGTAAGGAATCGGTTGTCGGAATGTCCGGAAGTTTACTTGAATGCGAAGCCGTTTGCGCACCCGAGTCGGCGGCAAAAGCGGTATTTTTCAGCAATGCTGGTACGGCAAGGCCGGCCGATGCGACTTTTAGGAAATCTCTGCGTTCGATATTGGTCATAACTTTTTCAACTGTCTACAAAAGGCAAAATGATCTAGTCGATGTCTATCCGAATAGTTGCGGTCCCAAAGGGCTTGAGATCGACCGTCAGTGGATCGATCTGCGAAACCGAACCAAGCGTGGCGTTCTCGGTCAAATTCAAGTACGCGGCTGCGCGGACCTTTACCGGCAGCGAGAGCTTTACCGCTGTCGCTTTGCCCGCAAACTCCTGAAGTCGGATCACAAAGGTCTTATTGATCGGCGGGTCGAGCGGCGAAGCACTGACCTCGCCGCGAACGACGCTGTCAGCGATCGGCTTAACGACGACGATCTCAACATTAGGCTTGTCGATCCCAAAGAAACCAGCCGCAGGCTCGCCCGGTGCGACCTGCACATACTTAGCGATCAGCGGCAAATTGAAAGCCTGTCCGAAGTGTCTTGCCTCAACGTCGTCACGTCTGCCGACATCTGTGAATGCGTATTCGAAAACATAGTGTCCGGGCAGTCCGGGCTCGACGGTCGGCATATTCATTACCCCGAGATCGTGGGTGTCCGCCTGAGAGCCGTGGCGTATCGCACGCGAGAAGAGTGTTGCCTCGGGGAGCGGCCATTTCCCTGTGTAGAGGGCAGGAAACTCTTTTGGAGCATCTTTCGGCCGAACCGTCGTGCTCACATAGCCGGGAAAGACCCAGTGGAAAGCTTGCCGATGGGCGATCAGTGCGGTCGTTGTACCGTCGGTCAGGCCGATCACGTGCTGCGTGGTAACTGAATCGCGACGTGCACCCGGTAAATAGTCATCCGGCAGCGTATCAAGCCACTTTTGCCCGCCGCGGATCACTTTCATGCCATTCGCTTTTACATTCATCGGGAAGGCAAAGTAGTAGGAATCGCTCCAATTCCCACTGCCGCCGACAAACGGAAGATGTGCCGGATCCAACTCATTTCGGATCTCGACGCGGCCAATGTCATTGAAGATCGTCAGCTTGGTAGTCGGGAAGAGTGAATCGCTCCTCGTAATTGTGATCTCCGACATTACGCTGCCCTTTTTGATCGAGATCTCAGCAGGATGCGGATAAACCACGCGGGAGGCGTCGCTTCCCTCGACACGGAGCAACTCATTGAACGACATCTCGCGTGACGGGTCGATGAGTTCACGACCCGAGACAACATCCTTGATGCCTTGAACCGTACCGTCCTTATCAATTCGCACCGAAAACCGCTCGTTGCTTATCTCGGCTGCAGAAACGGTCTGCAAGGTCGGAACGGAAACTGCGGATTCGGTCTCTATCACAAACGTCTTGTACCCGAAGGCAGGAACTTCGCGGGCAACAAATATGGCGGTGCCTTTTTCGTCAATATCAAACGGAACCGCCGTGTTTGTTGCCAGATCAAAGATCTTCGTGATCCTTGTACCTTTGCGTGGCGGTGCAAGTCTGACTACGTCATCGCGGCTCCACGAAAGGGCGTTATAGACAACAGCATTCCATCTTCCCTTAGATTCCTGTCGCGACTGATAAAAGCGGGACGGCTGCACTAACGTGCTCACGCCTTCATCGAGCATACGTTCAGCTTCCCTTGCCGCGGTGCGCATATAATCAACGTACTGTCGATTCTGCTCCAAAAGGGCGTCGGCCTTGTTCAACTGAGGCCAACCCGTGTTCCCGGCACCGCTGTGCTCGTCGTAGGTGAACATCAGGTCGTAAAGGCGGGTCATATTCCCGACGGGAAACGGGATCCTTCGAGTCATTGCGACCGCACTCCAGAGTGTCTCGGCCGCCGGAACGTGGTCGTGGCTGTAACGAGCCAGGGCCGAGATCTTCGGAGACTGAGTCTTAGCCTCACTCCAGAGCCCTGACCACTCCCCCCGAAAGGTCTGGATCTCACGGCCGTACTTTGTTTCGATGTGTTTGAGAAAATCCGGCGGGGTGGCGATCTTTAACCGGACATCGGGATGGCGAGCGTTCCACATCTTTACCGCCTTCTCAAGGTTCTTTACATTCTCCGGCTCGACAAAATCATGTGCATACAATGCCATCACGGAATCGTATTTATAGCCGGCCTTGTTGTAGCGATCGAGCAATCTTGTCACGCCCATTTCCATTATTTGAAGCGGCGTCAGTTTCCCGGCAAGCTTCGGCTCAAACATCTGGAATGGTGTACGTGCGGTGTACGGGTCGAGGGAGAACGGATCGAGATAGTAGTCCGTCAAGGCCTCGGTATAACCGCCTCGCGGGCTCTGCGTCACCCATGTGAGTACCTTACTGCCGTCCGGTGATTCCCAATAGAATGGAACATTCCCCGGCGAAAGAGACGTTGCCTTGTCAATGAACGCATTTGCGCCAACGACGAGATACTTTCCACCGCTGCCCGCGAGGACGCTCGGTATAGATGATGGGTGGCCGGGCACATCGTCCATGAGAGCCATTTCAGAACGGATGCCATAAGTGTTTGCGAGCCTGGCATAGTCGTAGAAAAGGCGATTCAGCTCCTCCTCACCCATGAAATCTGTGTGCATACTGCCCCAGGACATCGACAAAGCGACGCGGCCAGATCTCAGCAGCTTCATCAATCGGGCGATCTTCTGGTCATCTTTGGGCAAAACCGATGTAGGTTTGGCTGCCCTCTTTAGCCATTCGTTTACCTGCCAAACGCTTTCGATCGTCCAGCGGAACTCAGGGTCGCTTTCGGCAACCCGGATCACCTCATCAATGTGTCTCGCGGCCCGTTCGCGAATGGCTTCTGGAGGTTCGACAAAGCCAAAGTCGTAATGGGAAGTTGGGGTGATGTAGATCGTTTTGATAGGACTTGCGGGGAGTTTCGCCTGTCCAAAGCTTAGGATCGGAAGAGCGGCGAGAATGGCAAGGATCGAAACTAGAATTCTGTTTTTCATATCCTTAGGCGTTTCGCATTCGTCAGCGGCAGTGTCGAAACCGGTCCCGCACGCACGAGTTCTTGTAAACCGCATGCGTGCGGGACGTTAAGAACGGCCGAAGTTGCCCGCACCGCCAAATACGGGCCGGGCCGTTCGTTTCGATCAGAAACTCAACCTGGCAGAGAGCTGCACCTGCCGTGGTCCACCGAACCCGAGCAGGCCGCCAAGTTGATTTCCGACAGTTGATGTACTGCGGCCGAACGCCGAGCACGCGCCGACCGATCCACCGCAAGCAATGCCGCCGGAGGGATCCGCATAGTTCGCCCTGTTGAAGAGGTTAAAGACCTCGAGACGAAGGTTGAGGGTCATTCGCTCGGTCAACTGCGTGTTCTTAAAGAGCGACGCATCGACCTGAGCGAAACCGGGGCCGCGAAGGATGTTCCTGCCCGCATTTCCAAATACTCCCGGTCCGGGGTCTGAGAATGCCGCAGCGTTAAACTGGCAGTTCGGTACGCTATACGGCTGGCAGTATTGACTTACGCCCGGCACGATATTTGGCCGGAATGAGAATCCCGAAAAGATGCCTCCGGTCCTGGTGATCGTCACGGGCAGACCGCTTCTGATCTGGATTATCGAATTGATCTGCCAGCCATCAATAAGCCATTTTGGACCGCTGCCGAACCATTTCCTGAACTTGAGGTCATACCCGGCATCCAGGGTGAAGTTATGGCGGACGTCCTGATCTGAACTTGCTCGCTCAGCCCGGGCGTTATTCTCGTCCTGGTAATCCTTAAAGAAGCCGACGACATCGTCGATCGTGTGAGACCAAGTGTAGTTCGCGTTGAATCTAAGCCCAGCGGTCAAATTGCGCCTGAACGTCAGCTGCATCGCGTTGTAGTTCGATTGCGGGTAGCCGCCAACGGCAAATATGTCACTGAATCGATCCGTTAGCGGTCGAACACCGCTGACAGGGTCTGCTCGGTTGATATTGCGTGGGCTGATCACACCGTCGGTTAGAAGGTGCGTTACGTGGTTGCCGACGTATGCCGCCTGGAACGTGCCGAATCCAATATTCTGCTGGATGCTGAGTGACCAATGCTGCGCCATCGCAGTCTTC
Organism: Acidobacteriota bacterium; assembly: GCA_019639195.1. GTDB lineage: Bacteria > Acidobacteriota > Blastocatellia > Pyrinomonadales > Pyrinomonadaceae > OLB17. Next base: position 244,444 of record JAHBSI010000002.1, read on the forward strand.
AGATCGCGTTCGATCACCATTGCAGACGACTTTCCGCAGTTGAAGACCGCAGGATCTACCGGATAGGAGAATGTCGGCGGCGGAGTCGCACAAAACAGCCAATCAAAGAGATTGGTTTGCGTTTGCGGGAACGAATTGGTCGCCGGAGATCCGTAGCTCGCCGGCAGCTCTCGGTTGTAGAAGATGCCGTAACCGCCGCGAATTACAGTCTTGGTCGTTCCGAAAACATCGAAAGCAAACCCGAGTCTTGGTCCAAAGTTATTCTTGTCAATATTATGGATCTTTTGCCCGATCGGCGTGAACGTCATCGTCGCCAGATCAAGATTCTGGAGCAGGCCGTTCTTTTCACGACTCACAGTGCTGACGTCATATCGAAGGCCAAGATTTAGCGAAAGTCGCGGATGAGCCCTCCAATTATCGTTAATGAAGAACCCAAAATTCTCATTCGCATAGTTAAGTTCCGGATTGCCGGCACGTGAGATTACAAACGGCTCGTTTGCCTGGAAACTCGTTGATCCCGGTCCGCCGGCCAGACCGAAGAATGTAAGAGTGTACTGTTGGCGGGAGAGTGCCGATCTGCGGTTGAGTCGGATGTCCGCTCCCATGGCCAACGTATGATCACCGCGAATCATTGTCAGCGTGTCGAGGAACTGATACACGACACCAGTTCTCTTTTGGCTGAATTGCGCAGGGCCCGGCGTGGCGATACGGAAATCTACGAAGGTCAGGTCGATCCTTGGGAACTGCTCAGCGCCCGCGCCAACGTCCGTAAAATTGTGGTTGATACCGAATCCGAATTCGTTCGTTGTCCTCCCGTTGAATGCATAGTTGTGAGCAAGCTTGAAGAGCTGAACGCGTAGTTTACCCGGAGCGATCTGACCCGTCCCGACTCCGTAAGGAGTGTCGGTATTTGAATCATTAATGTTGTACCGGGCCGAGAATCGGCTCTTATCATTTTGCTGAAAATCGATCTTCACCGATCCCGTGTCTTCGCGGAGCGTCGCGATCCGCTGAGACTGGTACTCGCCAAGATTCGGATCTGGCAGACCGGTCAAAGGTTGGATGTATGGCCTTTGCGGCAGCGGGATCGTATCGACGAGCGGCCGAAGGGCAGGTGCGAGCCCGTTGCGGAATAGCTGCGTGTAAACGAGCTGATTAAAGGTTTGGCCCCGCGTCTGTCGAACACCTTCATAGTTTGCGAAGAAGAACCATCTATCCTTAACGATCGGTCCGCTTAAGTTACCGCCGAACTGATTGAGACGGAATCGCTGTTTGCCCGCCAAAGCATCCGAGGAGTCCAAGGCTTCATTGCGAAAGTACTCGAAGATGCTTCCGTGGAGCTTGTTGGTTCCGGACTTCGTGATCGGGTTGATGACGGCGCCGAGAGCTTCGCCATACTGAGCGGAATAGTTCTGCTCGAGCACCTGAACCTCTTGAATGCTGTCCATACTTACGCGGTTGACGCGAGATTCGATCCTTCCGAGAACGTTCGAAGTTCCGTTAACGTCCACGCGGCTGGCATCGACGCCGTCAACGAGGACGCTGGAGCCGCCGAACGTTGACGGGATGCCGTTGATCGCGGTCTGAAACTGGTTTGTCGTTTGAACAGACCCGGGAACGGTGGCGAGCAACTGAGTAAAATCACGCCCGTTGACGGGATTATCCTGAATTCGGGCTTGTAAGAGGTTGTCGCCGAGCGTAGCGGTCTCTGTGTCGGTAGGGGTTTGGTCCGCGGTAACTTCGACCGCAGCTTCGACGCCTTGGACGCCAACCGTTACATTGACCCTCAAAGTATCGCCTACCGCAAGGCGAGCATCGGTTACGCTTGCAGGCTGAAAGCCTGAAGCGGTCACCGTCACCTTGTAAACGCCATTAGAGAGCGATGGTGCTCGATATACACCATTGCCGTCGGTCGTTACCGTCTTTGTTTCGTTGGTTCCGACATTAGTGACTTTGACACTTGCATTGGGTACTGCGGCACCATTTGCATCCTGGACGGTGCCGATGATCGTTCCGGTGTTCGATTGGGCGAACATGCCTATCGAAAGAACCAGAGTGACTATGACGGCGGAGGCCGTCTTTCCGATAGTTCTAAGAATTCCTGTATTCATTTTGCGTCTCCTGTGATTCCTCCAATTCATATATCCGAATTGATCAAACCTTTGTGCATTCGCTCTTTGTCGGGATGGACGCGATCGCGTTTAGGTTCGGGGTCCATACACCGTCCTTTTTCGAGTAATAGATCTCAAGCAATTCCACCGTCATCGGTATCGTCGGAATGACGTCCCGAAGGGGAACTTCTTCGCCGTTATACATTCTTACCGCGCCGTCAATGCAGCGAAGCCCGACATATTCCGGGAACATTGCTGCACTAACCTTTAATGCCTTTCGCTCGAGCAGCCAGTCCTTTTCGTGTGCGCCTGCGAGGCCAAATCCTGCGATCGTCACCGTTTCGGGGTCAAATCCCGCATCGAGATATCCCTGATAGGCACCTTGCCCCGTCTCATCGTCCATCGCGAAGATCACATCCACGTCACCAGTGTTCTTCAGGGTCTCCAGGGCGATCCCGCGAGCGATAGAAGGAGTTGCTTCGCCATTTATGGACGCAACGACAACTGCGTCCGGCTGAATGCTGCGTACGCCATCGGCGAAGCCTTCGCTCCGTATAAGACATGGCCGCAGGGTTGGAAGGCCGACATCGAGTATGCGTAGAGGCCCGTTAGTGCCCTTGACGTTTCGGCCGACCCACACGCCCATGTCGTAGCCAGCATCGTAGTCACAGATCGCAACGAGAGTACTCATCCCATCGACGGGATTTGCCTCAACGACAACCGGCACCTCGGCCTCGGCGGCGATCTTCAAGACCTCCTCGAGCCCCTCGGTCGCGGCCGGGGTAAGTATCAGCACGTCGACCTCCTTGACGAGTTCGCGAGCCTGCTCGATCTGCCTTTCGACACTCAACTCCGCATCTCGTACGACGATCTCGGAACGATACTGACCGCCGCGACGCTTCAAAAGCTCAATGACGATCTGATACCAGATATGGAAGCTGTAGTTGGTGAGATAGCCGATCTTCGCCGGAAATGTGGCCACTCGCACCAACGGCACAGACTCAAGGGCCGCATCAAGTCCCGGAGGCGGTATATACTGCGTTATTTCCGGATGGGTTTTCGTCTTTTCTGTCGATGTTGATTCACTCATAATGATGTTCTGCCTCGTCGTCTTAACTGGTTTGCGGGACGCCTCCGATCTGTGTCAGAAGGCCGCCATCTGCCGTCCAAATCGACCCAGTCACGAAGGACGCACTTTCGTGTGCAAGAAAAAGAGCGACCTCTGCGATCTCCCTTGGCTGTGCAATCCGTCCGAGCGGGTGCATTTGATTGCACGCGGCGTAGACCGATTGCGGATCAGGGTCGAGCGATGCCGCCCATTGCAGCATCGGAGTATCGACCGTTCCCGGACACACGGCATTCGCCCTGATGCCATCTTTTGCAAAATCCATTGCGATCGAGCGCGTAAGCCCGAGCAATGCATGTTTGCTCACCGTATAGGCAAGCACATTCTGCTGACTTGCGAGTGCCTGGACGGATGAAACATTAACGATCGAGCCGCCACCGGCTTTCATCAAATGTGGGATAACCGAGCGAGCCGCATTCCATGCTCCCTTCAAATTGACCCCGAGCACCTCGTCCCACTGCTCTTCGGTCGTTGAAACTGCCGTACCGTACCGTTGTATTCCGGCGCTCACGATCAGCGAATTGATCCCTCCAAACTCGCTTACGGTTCGAGCAACGGCTTCATCCACGGAGGCCGCGTCGGAAACATCTGCCTTCGAAAAGATCGCTTTGCCGCCCGCTGCCTTGATCTGCTCGCAGGCCGCATTTCCAGCATTTTCATCCCAATCTATTATCGAGACCGCACCGCCTCGTTCTGCCAACAAGAGACAAGCGGCCTGTCCAATGCCTAATGCCCCACCGGTTACGACGATCGTCTTTTCGTCAAATCTCACGCGGCCTCCTTGAGCCCGTCGCCGGCTCCGGCAAAACTTGGGTCATCTTCATCATAATCTTGCGGATCGCGAGCGGGCGGAAGATGCTTGTACCAAGTGAAATAGAGGATGACTATTGTAAGTACGGTTGTTCCAAAGAGCCCAAAAGCGACCGTCAGTCGGTGCAAGATCAGGTAAAGCGTCGCCACATACAGTGCCGTAATACCGATCAATGCAATAAGCGTGTTCACAACATCGCGTGTGAACGGCGACTGCTTCTTGAAGTCAGGATCCTCAGCAAGAACGGCCGAACGCGGCGGGTTCCAAAAGCCTGCCGGTTGAACCTTGCGGTAGAAGACCTTGAGCGTCTCGATACTTGTTGGCTCGCTGGCGAGCGACACAGCTATGGTGACTATCGCCGAAGCAAGGGCTATCACCGGAAATCCAATGTAGAGCGGAAGCGGCTCGTTCAGGTAAGTGGTATCAAGCACGACCTGACCGAGAGAAAGGATCATCCCGCCAACTACTCCCGCAGCATAACCCCAGCCGTTCAGACGCCACCAGTACCAACGAAGCACGTTCGGCGGGAGTATTCCAGCCGCTAACGTACCGAAGATCCATAGAAACGCAGAATTTATCGATGTTCCGAAAACCGAAATGATCAGGCCAACGATGATAAGGAGTGCTGACGAGAAATAGCTGACATGGACGAGCCGCTTAGCGTCGGCTTTTGGGTTTATGTACCTCTGATAGACGTCCTTTACAAGATAAGCTGCCCCCCCGTTGACCGTCGAACTAAATGTTGCCAAAAACCCTGACAACAGCGCCGCAAGCATAAAGCCTACGAGGCCGACCGGCAGCATCGAGCCGATGATCAACGGGAGTGCAGTTTCCGGGTCCGCACGCAGTTGCTGATCCAACGCGGCGTTACCGATTCCCATAATGGCCATGATCGCGATCGCCATCGCAAACGGCCAACGAACTGTGTGTATCAATCCCCAAAGAGCGCCAAGCTTTGAGGCATCTCTTTCATCCTTTGCGGCAAGGAACCGCTGAAAATCATAGAGCTGTTCCGGTCCGCTCAAGCAAAGCAAGAAGCCTTTCAGAACCCAAACCGCCATCAAAGCCCCGAATAATGAATAGTCGGTGCCGCCCGAGATCACGCCCTGAAGGTCCGCCGGATGAGACGACGACGGGATGATCTCCATCCAGGATGCCGGTACGAGCGTCGCAAACTTCGCGGCATCAAAGTGCATATAGCCAACGACCGCAAAAGCAATTGCTCCGACACTCAGAACTATCGTCTGGGCGATCTCGACCCTCACGATCCCATGGAATCCGCCTGCAACGACGTAAATTCCGGTAACCCCGAGGATCAAGACCGCACAGACCGTTGGCGAGAAGGGTAAGAAGATCGCACCAAATTTGCCCATTCCGATTGCACCGTACCCGAGAAGTGCCGTGATCGTGAGTACTGCAAAAAGGGTGTAAGAAAGCCTTGCGAAATCGCCCGCGCGTCCGGTACCAAAGCGCGTCATCATCCACTCGGCACCCGTCATTACGTCGGACCGGCGGATCCATTTGCCCATATAGGCCAAATAAAAGGCTGTGATCGGAAATCCCCACAGCCAATGAACCCACATTCCTTTTAAGCCAAGTACGATAAACGTCGAAACGATCCACATCGTGCCGGTGATATCAAAATAGGACGACGAACCCGACATCGCCAAGGCCCACCACGGGAGCTGCCGCCCACCAAGGAAATACGATGACATCCCCTTTGAAGCGCGCCGCTTCATCGCAATGCCGATGCTCATTATCGCTGCCAGATACAGCACGACGATGACTTGGTCGATAGCGGAAAGGGTCATTGGCCTTCAGGCTCCTTTAGCGTTCTCGAAAATAAACTTATTCTGGCTTATTGAAAAAGATCTCACCAAAGCTGAACTCCGGCCATTTTTGGCGAGAGTTTCGTTCCGTTTGTTCAAAAGACAGTCCGTTGACTGGATGTAGATCCCTTTTGGGCTGCTCTCATAAGCTGAGAATATCGCTCGCGGTCCGTTGGATCTGCTTGAATTATCTTTCTCTTCGGCGTTGACTAAGTCATTGATACACTACTTCCACAATGCTGTCAACAGGAAAATGCGTTTCTAACGAGAATTATTGTCGGCCGCAGATTGCAAGAGAGTGCCGAAGCAGTTCTGAAGAGCGATGGGGATCGCACCGTAAAGACTTGGCCGCTCGACGCTCGCGGGCCGTATCGTTACCTGGTCCGGCGAGACGATGTATCGGCTTCGGACCTTGTCCAGGATCACAGGTTCAATTATCGGCCAGGCTGAAGTGATGTTTCCGCCAATGACGACGGTTTCCGGAAACAGGCCGTGAACCAGATTGCTTATACCTTCGCCGAGATACTCCGCTGTGATCTTCAGGGATTCGAGGGCCATCTTATCTCCGTCTCCTGCGAGAGTAACAAGATCGTGAAGAGTTACAAGCGGCGGTCCTTGTTTTGCAGTTACGCGATGATAGCGTTCAACGGTTGCACGTTCCGACGCAAAGGTTTCCCAGCATCCGCGGCGGCCGCATGAGCACAACTCACCGTTCGGGTCAATGCTCATATGGCCGAAACCACCAAGGCCATGCCGCGAACCGACGTGCAATTCCCCGTTAATGATAAGCCCTGTACCGAGGCCTTCGACGACAAGGATAAAAAGAAGATTCTTAACTTTTGCCTCGTTTATCGGACCGTACCAAAACTCAGAGAAGGCAGCCGCATTCGCGTCATTCTCGACGAAGACCGGCAGGTGCAGCCGCTTTGAAATGTAATCGCGGACAGGCACGTCCTTCCATTCAAGATTGGGCGATATTTCGATAGTTCCGCTGTCGCGGTCAATGAGTCCCGGTACGCTGATGCCGACTCCGCCAAACCGAGCCTTCGAATAATTTACAGCGATATGCCGTTCGATCTCTGAGCAAAGGCGATCGAGGAATTTCAGCGGCTTACCGGCGGTCAGAACGCTTTTTCGCTTCAGAACCCGGCCGTTAAAGTCGCTCACCGCGAAAACCGTGTCTATCACTCCAATATCTATTGCGAGAACGTAAAAACTCTCCGCGTTAATATAAAGATTCTTTGGGCGACGACCGCCGGTCGATGGCCCCTCGGTACCTTCGTGGACGAGGCCGCCTTTGATCAGGCGATTGACAATGGCCGAGACAGTTCCCGCCCGCAGCCCCGTCTGTTTTGCAATATCGGCGCGTGAGATCGGCTGCTGCTCGCGGATCAAATGGAGGAAGATGGTCTGGTTGATATCCCGGATATCGTTGACGCCGACCATTCGAATGGAAGATCCGTTAAGGTTTGTCATCGCTTTGCTAATGTCATTCTCTTCGTGTTCACCGTTTGATTCCGCCGCGATCTGCGCTCAGCAGCGACTCAAGATCACTTAGGGCCGCCATCGATGTATCGCCCGGACAGGCAACGGTGAAGGCGGCGTTTGCCGCAGCAAGGTCAATGGTTCGCTGCAGTTCCAGGTCTTGCAAAAGACCGTAAACGACTCCCGCAGCAAACGCATCTCCACTCCCGACGCGATCCAGAACATTTACATCATCAAACCGGCGCCCAACAAACGCCTGTTCATCGATGAAAAGGGCGCCCGCAATGTTGTGCAAGGATGCTGACGTGACATCACGGAGCGATGTAGCAACGACTGCGAGGTGCTCGTGCCGATCGATCATAGCCCGGGCAGCGGACCGGAAACTCTCATCGGAAAACTCTTTGAGCCGAGCGTCAAAACCTTCAACCCCAAAAACGACGTTCGCTTCGTCGAGGAGAATTCGATTAACTGCCTTTGCCGCCTCACGGCCGCCTCGACCTTCCCAAAGCGATTCCCGATAGTTCAGATCGTACGATACGATCGCGCCGCTTTCGCGTGCCGCCCGCATCGCATCTTTGGCGACCTCCGGAGTAAGGTCGGACAAAGCGGCAAAAATTCCGCCTGTATGGAACCAGCGTGTACCTTGCGTCGCAAACAGCTTTGGCCAATCAAGATCACCGGTGGTCAGTTGCGAGATCGCAGTGTTGGCCCGATCTGAACATCCGGCCGGTGCCCTGAGCCCAAAACCACGCTCCACGAAATTCAGGCCGTTCCGGACATTGCCCGAAATACCGTCCACCTCACGCCAAAGAATATTTGATGTGTCCACACCACCCTGCCGGATGAGGTTCTCGGCAAGACGGCCAACGTGATTGTCCGCAAAAGCCGTCACGACTGACGCCCTAAGACGGAAGCAGTTCGCAAGAGTGCGTGCGACATTATACTCGCCGCCGCCTTCCCAGACGCGAAAGGTGGTTGCGTGCCTGATCCTTTCTTCGCCGGGATCGAAACGGAGCATCACCTCACCGAGGGCGACGATGTCCCAAGTGCATTCGCTCTTGTCTCTAACTTTCAGCATTCCTTCCAATTTGAGATCGTGTAGTTCCTAAGCTGAGATTAAATTGTATCGGCGAAATTCGCAATCATGCCTCGGATGCGAAGAGTCTCCTTTCATTGTTCTTTGCTCTATGCTTATACTTCTTCTTCAAGCGGGATGACAGATCCCGGTAGCCAGACCAATGACGAAAGACCAAGTCCTATCTCGAATTTTTACCTGCGGAGTTCTTCCCGTGATCAGAGCGGATTCAGCAGACGAGGCCCGGCAGGTTGTCGATGCCATCTGCGAGGGCGGCATTGATACGATCGAGATCACACTCACAATTCCCGATGCGATCACACTGATCAGACAGCTGACGCGCGAGTTCCCGGGCATACTTTTTGGTGCGGGTACGGTGATGGATGCCGACAATGCGCGGCAGTGCATTGACGCCGGGGCGAACTTCATAATAAGTCCGGCAACCGTCGATGAGGTCATACGAGTTTGTAATGAGGATGAAACGATCGTTATGCCGGGAGCTCTGACGCCTACGGAGATCGTGGCGGCCGTCGGTGTGGGGGCCGACGCTGTGAAGGTCTTTCCTGTGGGAGCGGTCGGCGGTGCAAAGTATATTCGGTCGCTGCTTGCTCCTTTACCTGACCTGAAACTCGTGCCGACAGGCGGTGTCACGGTAGAGACCGCATCTGAGTGCATAGAGGCGGGTGCGTTCGCGGTCGGACTTGGCTCAGATCTGGTTGATATCGAAGCGATCCGGACAGGCCGTTCAAGTGAGATCACGGAAACCGCACGCCGCCTGAGGGAAGCAGTTACGGCCGCCCGTCAATAAGATCTTAGTGCAGAGAGCTGTTTATCTTAGCTAGGACATCGCTTCCGGGACAGAGACTTGCCTTCTCGAGCTGATTTAACGGCGTTTCTGACGTGTTCAGAGTTGAATGAAGGTCTGTGGAGGCTTCATTGATATAGAGTAGGCCAGTCAGAACCTCCTGCCGTTTACGAGCATTATGCAGGGCTGTTATCGCTGAGAGTCGATCATTCGGATCCCAGTCCTTTGCAAGCTTATGAAGGTATATTTTTGATCCGTCGTGCATTAGAAGATCCTGAACGCTGCCTGCTTCATAGGTCGTTAAGATCTCACGCGAGATCGGGACAAAATCTACGAGGCCCGCGACCTCCATATGTTCGCGTACGTAGTCATAGGACTTTGTTGAGCCCGGATTATTATTGAACGTAACGCACGGGCTGATCACATTTAGGAGAGCGAAGCCGTTGTGGAGCATCGCGGCCTTCATCAGCGGAACAAGCTGTTCTTTATCGCCCGAAAAGCTCTGTGCAACGAATGTTGCTCCAAGTTCGATCGCCAGCCCGGCGAGATCGATCGCCTCAAATGGGTTGACGCTTCCCGCTTTACTCTTTGACCCCAGATCAGCCGTTGCCGAGTCCTGACCTTTTGTCAGGCCGTAGCAGCCGTTGTTCATGACAAGGTAAACCATCCTTAGGTTTCGGCGGATCGCGTGGACGAACTGGCCCATTCCTATTGACGCTGTGTCTCCGTCACCCGAGACTCCGAAGTAGATCAGGTCGCGGTTTGCAAGATAAGCGCCTGTCGCAACAGACGGCATTCGTCCGTGGACCGAATTAAAGCCATGGGAGTTACTTAAAAAGTAAGCCGGGGATTTCGACGAGCAGCCGATCCCGGACAGTTTCGCGACCTTGTGCGGTTCGATATTCAACTGCCAGCAGGCTTCGACGATCGATGCATTGATCGAATCGTGTCCGCAGCCGGCGCAGAGCGTACTCAAATTCCCTTCATAGTAATCGACCGAATATCCCAACTCATTCTTTGGGAGCGATGGATGGCGAAATTTGGATCTGACGTAGGTCATAAATAGGTACCCGATCTTAGCACTGCGCGTTGACGAGAGAGTCACTCGTCTGTAGAAAGTTTATCAGAAATCCGGCCGATTTCTACGCCGAATGAAGCCTACGGGCCCACATGTAAAGAAAAAGCCGCCCGGCAGCTATACCGGACGGCCAACAACTACACCGAAATTAGAGTTAGGCTGGTGGGATGGCCTCATACATAAAGGCGAGTTTCCACGCCTCGCCCTCTTTTACATAGAAGGCAGTGGTGTAGACCGGTCCGTTCTTGTTGCCGTCACAACTGCCGTCGGCCTCTCCCTTTCCCGTCAGGATCTCAACAGTTGGCGATAATGCAGAAGCAAAGGCATCCGTAAACGAAGTCTTTGTTACGCCCTCGCATTTCATATCAGCTGTCCATAACTTTATGACCGATGCTTGCCCGGAATGCCAAACGCCAGCCGGATCAGCAAAAGCGAGGTCCTTTGTAGTGTTTGCCTCGAACCATTTTGCGTCTTTGTTTCTAAAGGCTTCCCAGCCGGCCGAATGGATCTTTGCAAGGGCTTCCGTATTTGCGTCGGGCTTTGGAGCCTCTGCGGTTGAATTGGAATTAGCAGCGGGAGCGTTTGCTTGTTTCGCCTCGTCCTTTTTGGGTTCCTCCTTCTTAGGCTCTTCCTTTTTAGGTTCGTCTTTCTTATCGACTGATGGAAGGGCTTCTTTCTCCGAGGTCGCGGGTGCCGCCATGATCAGTTTCTCTCCGTGGAAAACGGGCTTCCACTTCTCACCCTCTCGCACGAAAACGCTTACAGCCAATAACGGACTCGGGACCTTCTCGCTCTTTCCATCTGCTCGCGTACAGCTGCCGTCACCAGTACTCTTATAGCTCAAAACGTATGTGTTGTCATCAATTCGAGATAGCTGAGGCTCGGTTGCAGAAGACGACTTAATATCGCATTTCGTCCCTTCGAGCTCTTTTAGAGCTTCTGCCTTTCCCGTTCGTTGTCCTTTCGAATAATCGACGAACTTATCGGATAAGTTCTCGGCAAAAAACTTTGTGTCGCCTTTTCTCCAGGCAGCTTCAAACTGCTGATCCACTGCGAGAAGTGCGTCCGCGGTTGGTGCGGCCGGTTTGGATGCGGCTGCATTGGAGTTGGAATTATTGGCCGTGGTATTTCCGGCCGGTGCACCGCAAGCAGAAAGACCGAGAGCTGCTGCGGTCAGAAAAATCGTTAAACTTGAACATTTCATAGATGGTCACCTCAAAGTTGAATAGAAAACAACTTGGCGTAACGAGTGTTCAATGAATACTCGCGAAGCCGTCACAACCTGTGGGAAGTTCGCGCTTAGCATACTCTGGCTAGTAGAAATGTCAAGCGTGCAGGCTCTTACTGGGCAGCGATTAGGTTGCGTTGTCACAATGCCTTACGGCATGTTAGTTAAACCAGAACCGCAATATCGCCAAATCCCTCAGCGAATAGTAGAATAAGAGGACGCCATTTCCCCGTTCCTCTGCCGACCGTGGAGGACTTGGCTCCAGGCCGTTCGCGGCTGCAGCAACGATCTTTCGTTAAACGGCCCAGGCAGTGGGACGGTTAATTAAGTCAGGGGCATGTGAATATCGCAATCTGCACAGGCGATGGCCCCTAGCGAGGTTTATTGAACAAATCTGATGTGATCCGTGCCTGGGGAAAGATCCTCACCGGCCGCCATCCAAATCTTTCGATCGAGATCACCCGCGAATGTCCTCTTCGGTGTCCCGGCTGTTACGCCTACGAGCCGGAGCATCTGAATGGAGCGGGACAACTGCGCGAACTAGCCGATTTCAAGAGCAACGAGCTCGTCGGAAAGGTTCTTGACCTTGTTGATCATCATAAACCACTTCACCTTTCGATCGTCGGCGGTGAGCCGTTAGTCCGATTCAAGGAGCTCAACGTCATCCTGCCGCAGCTTGCCGAAAGAGGTATTGCCGTACAGATCGTAACGAGTGCGGTTCGCGAGATCCCGGCCGAATGGAGCTCGATCCCGGGGCTTTATATTGTGGTCTCGATCGATGGGCTGCAGCCCGAACACGATGCTCGGCGCAAGCCGGCGACCTATGAGCGGATCCTCCGCAATATTGCTGGACACTCAATTATCGTCCACTGCACCGTAACCTCACAGACAGCGAAGCGCGCAGGCTATTACGAGGAGTTTCTTGACTTCTGGTCTTCCCGGAAAGAGGTTAGGCAGATATGGATGAGTATCTTTACGCCGCAGCTGGGTGCGGATGATGAAGAGATCCTTTCGCCCGAAGTTCGCGAAGATCTGATCACCAATCTGACCAGCCTCCGTGAGCGATTTCCGAAGCTCTTGTTCCCTGACCGCCTTGCGAATGGTTATCGGGAGCCCCCGGCATCGCCCAAGGAATGTATATTCTCAAGAACCACACTGAACTATACCGCGGACCTTAAGAGCAAGGTGACGCCTTGTCAGTTTGGTGGAACACCGGACTGTTCCCAGTGCGGATGTATGGCTTCGAGCGGTTTGGCCGCAGTTGGAAACTATAAACTGCTCAACATTCTTCCCGTTCGTTCGGTCTTTAATCTATCCGATAGAATCGGAAAGGCGATCTCTCGCGGGTGAAGGGCAAGAGGCGGCATCCTCAGTTCCTAAGAATGCGAAAAGCGGTGCCTAACCTCTATACAAAATTCGCCTTTATTTGCCGATAAATATTATCCGCCGTTATTGGCGTACCGTCGTAATTTAGAACGGATATAAGCTTCTTTGGGTCGGTGCCGAGTTCGATCAGCATTAGGCTGCGAAATTGAGCGTCGCGATTCTGTTCGATCACGAAGATGCGTTCGTGCGCATCAACGAATTCGCAAAACGCCCGACCAAATGGAAATGCACGCGGACGCATTGCGTCCAAGCGAATTCCATCAGCGTCAAACATCTCCATCGCCTCCATTGCTGAGTAACTTGAGGTGCCAAAGTAGATGATCGCGTCTTTTGCGGATCTACTGACTTCAGAGGTGCCGACCGTCTGGCCGGCGGCAATGAACTCAGGCGATGGCACAAGTTCTTTGGCAGTTTCGAATTTTAGTGCGAGCCGGTCAACGTTACGCTTGTACGCGTCGCCGTCTTCCGTATAAATCGCATACTCATCTCTAGACGAACCGCGAGTGGTAAATGCTCCACGCGTGACGTGTGTTCCGGGAATCGTACGAAACGGGATGCCGTCGCCATCTATGTCCAGGTAACGCCCAAATCGGCCTTTGTATGCCGCAAGTTCTGCGGTATCGACAGGATCGACCGCATTCCCATTGCCACTGGTAGTGGATCCCTTCCCATAGATCACATCCAACTGAGCAGGGGACAGGACCTTCCCGCGATCATATTCGCGGGAATCATCCCAAGTGAGCTCTTCAGTGATGTGGTCGTTCATCCCAAGGTCTAGATCGGTCACAACTATCACCGGCGTTTGGAGACGCTCGGTCAGATCGAATGCTTGCGCGGTCATCTCAAAGCACTCTTTCGGAGTTGCCGGGAGCAGTAGCGGATGCTTTGTGTCACCGTGGGACGCGTAGGCCGTCGAAAGCAGGTCGGATTGCTGCGTTCGTGTGGGCATTCCGGTCGAAGGGCCGGTCCTTTGGACATCGATGAGGACGGCCGGGATCTCAGCAAAATAACCGAGCCCAAGGAACTCGCTCATTAGTGACACACCCGGACCGCTCGTGGCAGTAAACGAACGAGCACCATTCCACGAAGCACCCATAACCATGCCGATCGCCGCAAGTTCATCCTCGGCCTGAACGATCACGTAGTTGTTCCTACCGGATTCCTCATCGACACGATACTTTGCAGCATATTTTGCGAATGCATCAACGACCGAAGTGGAAGGGGTTATTGGATACCATGCTGCAACGGTCGCACCTGCGTATATCGCACCAAGTGCGCAGGCTGAATTGCCGCTGTATAAGATCTTTCCTTTAAGCAGATCCCTGCGCTCGACCCTAAGAGAAAACTCATCAAGATCGAGGTTGTCGGCCGCCCACTTCTCGCCGATCCGCAGTGCTTTGATATTGGGTTCTATCAGTCGTTCCTTCCCTCGAAACTGCTCTCCAATGAGCTGCTCGATCACTGAGAATTCGATCTTGAACAAAGTGACCAACGTTCCGATGTAGATAATGTTCTTGAAAAGCTGTCTCTGACGAGCATCCGTAAACTCGGCGTTTGCGAGCTCCATCAAAGGGATCGCGATCAGGTTAATGTCATCGCGTTCATAACCCGGCTGCAGGGGCTTAGAGCTGTCATAAAGAAAGTATCCGCCGGCGGCCACGGAAGTGTAGTCCTTCTTCATCGACTGCGGATTCACCGCGACCACAAGATCGACACCATCCCGTCTCCCCAAATGCCCTTGCTCCGAAACCCGAACCTCATACCACGTCGGCAAGCCCTGTATGTTCGACGGGAAAATATTCTTTGGCGTTACCGGAACTCCCGACCGGAAAACGGCCTTTGTAAAGAGTGCATTCGCACTGGCGGATCCTGTGCCGTTAACATTCGCAAAGCGAATCACAAAGTCGTTGATCTTCATACGTTAGCGTCGAAACAACCCGGAAAGCGGTTGGCACCCGGTGTGGGCGTACTCTCGGAGCCTGCATTAACTTGGCGGCGAGTTCCGAACCGATTTTAGGAAGTTTTTGAGTAAAAATAAAGGTAGTTGGTGCCGAACGAAAGATTATTTACTAAAAAGACCTTCTTTATGATTCAAATCATATTGACAGGGTGTCAGATTTGGAAAGATTCAAGTATCGGAGCGGGTATTCTGCGGAGGAAGCGATACCCGTTCTCGGCCAAAGAAGGCAGCTTGAACATAATCTCTTTTGAGCCGGCAGTTGCTAAGTCCGGCGATCTTTTTGAGGAACTTATCATGGAGCTTGATGTAACACGAACCGTCGCTGACTACGCCGTCGCGTACCCGCCGTCTAAGCGAGTTTTCGAAAGACTTGGCATTGACTACTGCTGCGGCGGCCAGAAGTCGATCACGGAGGCCTGTGCTTCGAAAGGAGTGGCATTGGAAGATCTCGCCGCACTGCTCGATGTCGAAGCGACAAAGCCGCAGAACGCAGATACCGTAGAGCTTGATTTTGCTACGATGTCGCTCGCGGCTCTGTCAGATCATATTGTCCGCTGTCATCACAACTTTACGAGAGACGAGGATGCACGTATCGTCGCTCTGGTAAACAAGGTTTGCAGCGTCCACGGACAGAACCATCCGGAATTGTTTGAAGTACAAAGGATCTTTGCTGAGCTAAAGAGCGAACTCGAGACCCATATGCTCAGAGAAGAGCGAATGCTCTTCCCTTACATCTCGCTAATGGAGAGTTCGTTCAACTTTGGGATGCCACGACCTCCCGCACCGTTTGGCTCTACGCGCAATCCGATCGCCGTCATGGTCAGCGACCATGACAAAGCAGCGGAAATGCTGAATGAGATCCGTCACTTAACAAACGACCTTACGGTTCCGCCGGACGCATGCGTTACCTACAAAACGCTTTTCTCTGCACTCGAAGGCCTCGAGAAAGACCTTCACCAGCACATCCATCTTGAAAACAACATTCTTTTCCCGAAAGCGATCGAGATGGAAGACAGCGGAACTGTTTCGGATGCCCGAGTTCTCCAAGAACAGGCTTGCGGCGTCCACGAGCATGGCCATGCTCACTCCCACGATCATGCGCATGGCCATGCTCGGGTCTTTGCTCAACCACATTCCTGCGGATGCGGATGTGAGCACTAAGTCTTACCGATCTCCCCTCTGCCAATGAAGCCTTGGCGTCTTTCCTCCTTCTCCACGGAGCGAAAGACGCCTTTTTTTATAGGTCGCAGTTTAGATATCTATTGATCTCGCGTCACGGAAACAGCTTGGACAAGTGTATAAGCAAGCCCGAGGAAGGCGATCGTCCAGGCAGCGAGGGCCAGATAGACAAATACCTGCGGGATAAGCATCAAAGAGGGAAAATCCAGAGCCTTAGACAATTGGAACGTGCACACCGTGTACATCCCAAGCGGAAACACCATGCTCCAGTACTGCGGGTCATACCTGATCGGCAGTTTTTTGACAAAATGCCGCCATAGCCCAAGGATGACCAGCAAGGGCACCCACCAGCTGCCTGCAGCCCAAAAGAAGAGTGTAAAACCTTTGAGGAACGGTACGAGTTCCTTGATCAGATGAAACTCGTCTGCCGCAAGGATAAGCCGCGAGGCGGCGAGGGTGGTTATCGCGACCGCCCCCATATTGATCCAATACGGCGGACCCAGATTCTCACGAGTGATCTCCAGGAATGTGAACCGATAGAAGATCAGCGTGATAAGGATCAGATAGAGCATGCAGCCCGTAAAGAACATACATAGCGTAAAGAAAAGGAACTCGTGGCTGAAAGTTCGATAGTGAACGGCAAGCAACGTCCCCAACACGGATACTGATTGTGTCGAAACTGTCGCGATCAGCCATGTGCCGCTAATGCCCTTCTCTAAGGGAGGTTTGCCTTCGCGGATGGTCATTGCTGTAAAAAATGAATAGACAATGATGATCCACAGCACCAGGCCGGCGATCCACAAATAGACTGCGGGAGCAAAAGTATCAGCGACCAGGATCAATTGGCTGCCAAGGACACAGCATCCCGCAACAACCGTCAAAAAGCCCGGTCCCCTAAGGTGGTCGATCAGGTCCTTCTGAATCCGGTCAAAGTAGAAGATAAGCCTTGTAACAAAGAGTGCCGACAGAATGGTGAAGGTTGCGATATTGATGTAGATAAGCCCCCACGCGATGCCAGGAAAGCCCATTAGATTCGCGGCGATCGAGGTGATGCCGGTTGCCATCACCATCGAAAAATATCCTGGGAAAAGGTCGGCCGCGGCGCGCATAAAGCGACCGCGGCGGGGAGCGGAAGCGGATCGATCAGAAGTCTCGGGGTTGGTTGTCGTCACACTTTCTACAGTTTAACTCCTGGCCGATCCGTGATGAGCGGCCTTCGGTTGTCAAGACCCATTCGCGAACGCGAAGTGGTGGATCGTGTCTTACGTGCTGATAATGGCCACAATCAAGCTTCGCCATCCAGTGTCCTTCGTCGTCAAGTTCAAAGCCGTTAACTCTTTGGTTCATTGATCTGTCGTTTGGCGAGACCCACAGGTCTCCACCAGAAGTAGAGTGTGAGAGCGATAACAAAGCAGATCAAAGAAGCCAAACATAACGGCAGCAAATGATTCGTCTCATGGGCAAGGCCGGCTTCCACGGCGGCCGCAAGGACCCACATTTGTGCGATGTTGATCATCACAAGAAGAGCGAGACGTGCCTGGGCGACAGAACGCCTTCCTCTTGCTGCCGGACGGTTGGGTTCGCTAAAGCCAACAGATCTTGCGGGTCTAAACTTCATTTCCGCGAACCTCCCTATTGAACGCTACGACCTTCCCGCCTCTCAGCTCGACGTCGATCTTGTCCAGCGGCCTCGGCGGCGGCCCATAAAGAACTTCGCCGGTAGCCTCACTGAATCCGCCTTCGTGACAAGGGCATTCCAGACGCTTATGCTCCTTCGAGTAATAGACCGGACAGGACAGATGCGTGCACTTCTGTCCGTACGCGCGAAAGTCGCCGCTCGACGTTCGTATGAGGATCGCCGTATCTTCGGGCCTTGGATATGAAAAATTCATTGCGGACCCCGGCGTTAGATTTTCGGCTCCCTCGATGGCCGCGGGAGTGAATACTCGTTCGCGGCTTGCATCATATGCCGATACCGCAGAGAATCCGACCGCACCGACAAAGAATGTCCCGGATGCCAGCACAAGAAAATTACAGAATTCACGCCGCGTAACTTCGGACTCCGCATCCCTATTATAAGGAAACTCCGCTTGATAAGAATCTGTTGCTCGCCGAACATCCAGTTCGTCCGAGACAGGGCAATTTGTTGATTCTGAACCCGCCATACTTTCTCCCTTTAAGATCTGAACTCGTTTGAGTTGTCCGTCTCGCCCATTTCGTTCTCCAGCCACGACGCTTCGTCGCCGGCCTTGGCGGAAAGATGCTCTTCAAACTCGGTGTCGCCGTCAATGTGGATCGCATCCGCCTCGTTTGTCGGCATCATCAAATACACCTTTGTTTCTACCTTTTGATTACCAAAATAGTGAATATTTACGGGCTTTGTCCGGCGAAGAGGAACAATATCCTCATACTTTCCAAAGGTGAGGGCGCCGGTCGGACAAACGCTTGCGCACATCGGCTTTAAGCCTTCTGACGATCGGTCATAGCACATGTCGCACTTCATCTGCAGGTGCATTGCCGAATTATATTTTGGCACGCCGAACGGGCAGGCGTTCACGCAGTTTCGGCAATCAAGGCATCGAGGTTTAAGGGCGGTCATTACAACGCCATCTTCAGTTTGCTTGATCGCATCTGCCGGGCAAACCTGTGCGCACGTCGGCTCGGCGCAGTGCATACAAATAGTGGGCATTGTGGCCGTGGTCTCGCCGCGATCGAAGAAATCAACAAAGATCATTGAGTAGCCCTTGTGAGTCGAACATTCTCGACAGGCCGCAACACATGATCGACAGCCGATACACCGCTGAGGATCGACGAACATCGTTTCCTGCATTTATTTCCCCCTTTGCACTTCGCTTAAGCTCGCACCCTTGCGCGAATTCCCGAGTATAGGAAGATCCCTCGACGCGACCTTCTCGATCCTTGCCGCACAAGCCTTAAACTCAGGGATCTTTGAGATCGGATCGAGCTTCGCGTTCGTAAGCAGATTCGCCGCCTTCGCGTCTCCCCAATGATACGGAATGAAGATCGTGTCCTTACGAATTGTTTTGACCACAAGGGCAGGAAAAACGCCTTCACCACGCCTCGATACGACCTTTACACGCTCGCCATCCGCGATTCCCATCTTTGCCGCAGTTTCCGGATGGATCTCGACATAAGGCTCCGGACACTGCTGAACAAGGAATCCGATGCGGCGTGTTTGATTCCCGGAAAGATACTGATAGACAACGCGTCCGGTCGTGAGAGCGAGCGGATACTCATCGTCCGGCACCTCGGCGGGGCCTTTGTATTCGATGCCAAAGAACTTCGCCTTTCCATCGGGATGATAGAACTTCTTGTCCTCGAACAATCTAGGTGTTCCCTTGCTTTCTTCCGTAGGACAAGGCCACATCACGCCATTCTGAGCGTCGATCTTCTCGTAGGTAATGCCATAATAATCGGCCTTTCCTCCCTTTGAGGCGGCCCGCAGTTCGTCAAAGATCTCTCGCGGCGTATCGAACTGAAAGTACTTCTCGCGGCCCATCCGGCGGGCGATCTCCTTTGCGATCCACCAATCCGGTTTGGCTTCGCCGATCGGTTCGATGGCTTTATTTATCTTGACCACACGAGCCTCGGCGCTTGCGGTGACACCTTCGTCCTCCGCCCAGGTCGTCGTCGGAAGGACGACATCTGCGAACCTCGAGGACTCAGACATAAAGAAGTCGATGTTTACATAGAACTCAAGGGCTTCGAGCGATCGTTGAATGGCGTTCACATCCGGAAGCGAGACCATTCCGTTGTTACACGTTGAGATGAGAGCCTTGATCTCGCCCTCGCGCATCTTTTCGTACATCTCGACGACTGAAACGCCGGCTTCCGGGAGCTCATCTTCCGGCAGGCCCCAGAATTCGCACATGTGCTTGCGATCTTCGGGGTTGGTCATCGAACGCTGTCCCGGCAGCTGATCGGCCTTTTGCCCGTGTTCGCGTCCGCCCTGGCCATTCCCTTGTCCCGTGATCGTGCCGTAGCCGCGACCGGGTGCACCGATCTTGCCCGTTGCAAGAACAATATTTATATAGCTTAGGACGTTGTCCACGCCGTTAGAATGATGTTCGATCCCGCGCGCGTGGAGGATCATTCCGGTCGCCGCCTGACCGTAAAGAATGGCGGCCTTCTCGATCTTCGCAGGGTCAATACCCGAAAGTTCACCGGCATAGGCCGGCTCGTACTTACCAATAACAGCCTTTACCGCGTCCCAATCATTTGTGTGCTTCGAGATGAATTCCTCGTCGATGAGGCCCTCGCGAATGATGACGTTAAGAAGCCCGTTTGCGACCGCAACGTCGGTTCCCGGCTTGAGCTGCAAATGAATATCACCCTGTCGAGCCGTGGCAGTCGCCCGCGGATCAATAACGATCCAGCGGCCGCCGTTGTCGCGTTGCTGCCAAAGATATTTGTTCAAGATCGGGAAGGTTTCCGCGCAATTCGAACCCGCGATCATCAGAACTTCCGCAAGAGGAATGTCATCCCACGAGTTTGCGACACGATCCACTCCGAAGGCCTTGTTGTTGCCGGCAGCGGCGCTTACCATGCAAAGCCGGCCATTGTAATCAACATAGCGAGTTCCGAGGCCGAGCCTTGCGAACTTACCCATTACATAGGTCTTTTCGGTAGTGAGGGACGACCCCGAATAAACGCCGACGGAGTTCTTGCCGTACTTTGCCTGAATCTCCTTGAGCCTTGAAACAACCAGATCGAGAGCGTCGTCCCAGGTCGCACGCTCGAACACACCATTCTTCTTTACAAGCGGGTATAGCAGGCGATCCGGATGGTGTGTCTGCAAGTACGCAGTGACGCCTTTTGGACAAAGTTTTCCTTCGTTTACAGGAAAATCATATCTGGGTTCAAAACCGACGACCTGCTCGTCCTGCACCAGAAGATACATCCCGCACTGAACGCCGCAATATGGGCAATGCGTCGGCACCGCCCGATCGATCTTGCGGTCGGCGTGCCAACCGTCAATTGGGGCGTCATAAAGATGCGGCCCATACTTCTCAATTATCTCAGCAAGATTCTCAACTTTAGACATTCGGTCCTCCGACTCTGGAGCCATAAAAAACAGGTTCAGCCTTGTCAGGGGCTTTTGCGTACGCAAGGCCACGCATCACGCGTTTACATCGCGGACAGTAGTCTTGCAAGGTATGTCCATTCTTCAAGCGGTAGTCATACCCGAGTTCCGTAACAAGCTTCTTTAGGTCGTCAACCCACATCTTGCCGACAAAACTCGACCGGCATCGCGGGCAGATCGCCTGCTCCGCCTCGGCCGAACGGTTCTGGTAAAGTTCGACACCGACCGATGCAGGTCTCTGTACGATATGGAAGAGCTTGCCGAACGGGAGGAAAAAGAGCGTCATTATCACGAGAGCCTGGTGCGAAAGCGATATGAACGAGTACATATAGCCCTGAAACCAAAGACTCGAGGCCGTGAGCATCAGGCCGGAGACCGAAATTGCGATAAGGAGCAGATGCGGAACGAAATCCAGCAGGAACTGCTGAAGGGCGATCGCTCCCCGATCGTTCAAGCGTCTGTGGATCGCGATCGCGCATCCGATCATGACCATGACCGCGGAAATATCGAGTCCGTGAAAGGTTATCCACGCGATAAGGCTCCGGCCGTTCATCAGAATAAGTGGAAAACCGAAGAGATGGGCGCGATATCCCATATCGCCTTCGAGGGTAAAGTGTACCCAGCCGAACACGAGCGGGAACGTGATGGCCGCCGCCAGAATACAGCCCCACATAATGAAAAAGTGCATTATCCAGCGTTGACGAGCACGCTTAAAGATAAAGCGTTGCTCGACAAGATTCGTCGCGATGCTGGTGGCCGCACTTTTCGCACTTTTCGCAAATTTCCTTTTGTTAAAGAATAGCTGGAGTCCGCGTTTGAAATATATCCGCGTCGCCGGCCTCTGCAGCCATACCGAATACCGGAAAGCGATCGCACCAAAAGCGACGATACTCGCGATCGTATAGCCAAAGAGTGCCGAGTCGAAATTTTCCAGATTGCGGGAACCGATGATCACGAGTGCCGTCAGAACCGCGGACGAGATCAAACCAATGATGGTCGGATTACGATAATTTAGCTTTTGAGGAGTCGGTCGTGCCTCCATTTGTGCTCTCCCTCCCGTATGGTACGGGATCAACCTTGAAACTCAATTGGCTCGACCAGGGGCATCGTTCCGGAACTTCGCCCGAACGTCTCCCGAGCAAACCACGCTGCGAAAAGCAACTTCCAAAGAACGGATCCTTCACCTATTTATATATCACTTTGGCCCATTAGCCAAATATGACAAAAATCATAAAGATGTCCGCTTTTCGGACTTCGAAGTGCTTATTTTTCAAAAAGTTACAAGAACAGGTGCGCGGCACAAACCTTACAAAAAAGTCAGCCTTCGAGATGGGAAGCGAGGCCGTCAAGCGAGTCGATCAGGATCTTGCCGCGTACGATACGAATGTCTCCGACAGCAGCCAGATGCCTGATGGTGCGGATGGTAGTTTCGGTCGTGAGGCCGGCCATTCTGGCAATATCTTCGCGGCGAAGTTTGATCTTGATCGGCGGTTCATCGCTCGACGCGGAGAAGAGTCGGACGAGGACGCCCGCGATCCTTTGCTCTGCGGAACCGCCCGCAAGCGTCTTTATCAATGCCGTCTTCTGCCGCAGCATCGACGACATCCAATTCAGTAGTGCCAACGTGAATTCAGGTGACTTTGCGAGCAGCTGAAAAACATCATCTCGATGCAGCAAAAGGATCTCAGATTCTTCGATCGCGTACGCCGATGCCGGATAGACGTCACCATCGACCACCGGCGGAATGGCAAACATCTCGCCCGCACCAAAGATCCCGATAATGACTTCCTTTCCCGGTTCCGGAAATTGCACCATCTTTACGCGGCCGCTCTCGATGATCGGCAAATAGTCCGCTCGCTCTCCAACGGCAAAGAGTTCTTCGTTTGGGAAATAGTGGCGTGCGTTGGCGTGCGAGGTCAAAGACGCCTTGAGTTCGTCGCTCGCGGTTGCGAGGATCGGCTTGACCCGCTGGGTGTTCTTTGCCTTTTGCATCGTAGCGGTATTCATATCTGGGCTTTAGGCGTGTGCTCATCTCGCACCGCACAGAGTTATGACCCTGATCATATTTTGCACCTTGCGGACCGGTTACGATAATTTGGAATTGAGTTTTCTTTGGATCGACGAGCAGTTTCGATACGGCCGAAACCCCGGCAGGACACGAAATGTTGATAGCAATTCCCTAAATGTTGATAGCAATTCCCTTTTTCTGGGCAGGTATGATCGCAGCGATCTCATTTCTTGAGGCACCGCTCAAGTTCCGAGCGCCGGGCGTCACTCAGGCGATCGGGCTTGGGATCGGCAAACGCGTATTCACGGCGTTAAACCGCATCGAGACAGTCTTTGCTCTTCTTTTGGTGATATTTCTTGTTGTGACGCGGCCGCCATTCGATCTGTCGACCACGCTATTAGTGATCGTCTTCACGATCCTCGCCGTCCAAACCTTCTGGCTTGTGCCGCACCTTATGCGACGAGCCCAACGCGTCATCGATGGCCAGGCACCACCAAAAGGCCGCACTCACATCCTCTTCATCGCCCTCGAAGCCGCGAAAATGCTCCTCCTCTTCGCGACAGGCATTACCGCACTTGCGTCATCGTAAAGGCAGTTCAGGTCTCGCCCATCCTTTCGATGCATTCGTCTTCGACGAGTCAAAGAACCCGGTCGCTACCGCTCCCGGTTCTGACTTCCATTCTCGCTGCGTGTGATCTGGGTCATTTCGCCGTACTTAACGCCGTTGGCTTTGGCGACGTTGTACCAGAAGGCCTGCATATCCCAGGCGGCGGTGGGGCAGCGTTCGGCGCAGAGGCCGCAGTGGAGGCAAACGTCTTCGTCCTTGACCATCACACGGCCGGTCTTTAGGCCGTCCTGGACGTAGATCGGCTGAGCAAGATTCTCCGCCGGCACCTTCGTGCGGGAGCGAAGATCAGCCTCGTCGCCGTCGGGAATGAACGAGATACAGGCCGTCGGGCAGATGTCCACGCAAGCGTCACACTCGATGCACTTCGGCGCGTCAAAGACCGTCTGAACGTCGCAATTCAGGCAACGCATGGCTTCCTCGTAACCGGCAAGCGGATCGAAGCCGAGTTCGACCTCCTGCTTCCTGTTGGTGAGCGTCTTGGTTTTCGGCGCCTGCGGAACGACAAGGCGGTCGTATTCGTCGATCTTGCTGTCGTAGGCCCATTCGTGGATGCCCATCTTCATCGAACGCAGATTAACGTGCGGCGGCGGCCGATGCGTTAGCAGATTCTCACCCTTGCAAAGCAGGTCGATCGAGATCGCCGCCTGATGGCCATGTGCAACTGCAGTGATCACGTTCTCAGGGCCGAAAGCCGCATCGCCGCCAAAGAACACCTTTGCGTGAGTTGATTGGAATGTCGTTCGATCGACGATCGGCATCTCCCATTTGTCGAAATCGATGCCGAGATTGCGTTCGATCCACGGGAAAGCGTTCTCCTGCCCGATCGCAACAAGAACGTCGTCCGCCGGATAGAATACTTCCGGCTCTCCGGTCGGCACGAGGCTGCGTTTGCCATTCTCGTCGTAAACGGCCTTGACCTTTTCGAACATCATCCCAACAAGCCTCGGACCGCGGACACTCTGGTCCGCATTCCCGGCATCCTCCTGATCTTCCGCTTCCCAAACAAAGGATTTCGGGACGTGGTTGTCGATGATCGGGATGTCCTCGTGCATCGCGTCTTCTTTTTCCCACGGGCTCGCCTTCATCGTCTCAAACGGCGAACGGACGATCACTTTTACGTCCTCACCGCCCAAACGCCGGGCCGTTCTGCAGCAGTCCATTGCGGTATTTCCGCCGCCGAGGACGATCACGGTCTTGCCGATCTTGTTCGTATGCTCGAACGCTACAGAGCCAAGCCAATTGATGCCGATATGAATATTCGCGGAGCCTTCCTCACGCCCCGGAATGTTGAGTTCACGTCCGCGTGGAGCACCCGTTCCGACAAACACGGCGTCATACTCCGCATCAAGGACTTCCTTTAGCGAGGAAACATAATGCTTGAAATGCGTATGGATCCCGAGGTCGAGGATATAATCGATCTCCTCTTCGAGAACCTTTTCCGGTAGGCGAAACGACGGGATCTGCGAACGCATAAAACCGCCGCCTTTGAATTGTTCGTCAAAGAGATGGATCTCGTAGCCGAGCGGCGCTAGATCGCGTGCAACCGTCAGGCTAGCGGGCCCGGCCCCGATCAACGCGATCTTCTTACCGTTCGCCGGAAAAGGCGCCTTCGGCATAAACGGCTTTACGTCATCACGATTATCGGCCGCCACACGCTTTAATCGACAGATCGCGACAGGCTCTTCGTCAATGCGTCCGCGACGACAGGCGGGTTCGCACGGACGGTCGCAAGTACGGCCCAAAATGCCGGGAAAAACATTTGAATCCCAGTTGACCATGTAGGCCTCTGTGTATTTGCCCGCAGCGATCAGGCGAATGTACTCCGGAACGGGCGTGTGCGACGGACAGGCGTATTGACAGTCAACGACTTTGTGGAAGTATTCGGGGTCGGCGATGTTTGTGGGCTTCAAAGTTAACGGTTCCTCGCGTCAGGAAGATTGCTAGCGCTTGTATTCTAAGGCACAAGCCGAAGGCGTCGCAAGGATTTTGAGGATAAATCTCCTTTTCAAGAGCAATTGAAATAAACTAGAATCAAATACGGTCAAAGGACCGTTTCGACCTTTTCTCACTTTTGCGGCAATTCATTCTTCAATGGGACCAACTCAAACCGCGGCCACTCTCGATGTGAACGGCCTTGCTATCTACATTCTCGTCTTCATAGTCGGCGCGTGTATCGGCAGCTTTTTGAATGTCGTGATCTACCGCGTGCCCGCGGAGAAGTCGTTGCTTACCTCATCCGCGTGCCCGAAATGCGGGAACTCGATCCCCTTCTACTACAACATCCCGATCCTCGGCTGGCTCATCCTCGGCGGCAAGTGCGCCAACTGCAAAGAGCCGATCGCGTGGCGCTATCCTGCTATCGAGCTTCTCACGGCATTGTTGTTTGTGTGCGTACTGTGGCAGTTCGGACTTACAGCATCTTTGCCGGTTGCCCTCGCATTCACCGCGACAATGATCGCTCTCATCTTCATAGACGCGGACAACATGATCCTTCCGAACGTGATCACGTATCCGCTCTTTGTCATCGCGATCATCATCCGCATAAGTTTCCCGCTCATGCTGGGCGATAGTTTTTTTTCGGATACGAAGGTGACGCCGATCAGCGGCCTTGAGTTCGCGGGACTGTCGCCCTGGATGATCAGCCTTGCCGGTGCACTCTTTGGGGCAGTGATCGGCGGCGGCTCGCTCTGGGCGATCGGCGTTTTGTGGAAGGTTCTCCGAAAGGTCGATGCAATGGGCCTCGGCGACGTCAAACTTCTGCTGGGCATTGGAGCTTTGCTTGGATGGCGTCTGACCTTGCTTACGATCTTTCTTGGAGCATTTTCGGGAGCGATCGCCGGCGTTGGTATGCTATTGAAGACAAAGAACAAGGACCTTCAGACTCAGATACCATTTGGTATTTTTCTCGGTATCGGAGCGATCGTCTCGCTTCTGTTCGGCGAAAAGCTTATCGGTTGGTACTTAGGACAATTCTATTGAGCCGAAGTCATTGCCCTCTGGACACATTCTTTCGAACAATAGTAGGTATTGCGGTCGAATTTGATCGCAGTATTCATATCGATCCAAGTTCCGCAGCCGGCGCAAGAGCGTAGGTCAAGAGCCTTTGCCGCCTGTCGTTCTTCACGAGGCAGTTCGGCGTCGGATCTTGCACGCATTTCTTTAAGGGTTCGGCCGAGTGCGAGAATGTTCGCGATCTGCTTGCGATATCTTAGTGCTGTCAGACCGAACAGCAGAAAGAGGACAAAGAGGATAAAGGCCGCTTCTCTCATTGGATCGGCTGGGCGGCTTTCTTCTCGATCTGCGAATCCAGTAGAGGCAATGCTTCGTTATTTGCGTTGATGCCACGGAGTTCATCCGTCGTCTTTTTCGCCTTCTCGAAATCGCCTTGGCGGATGTACGTTTGAGCGAGATACTGCAAGGCACGCTCCTGCTTCGGGTTCGTTTTTAGAGCCTTTTGAAACTCGGTGACGGCACGGGCAAGATCAGGCGGTTCGTCGAGGAAGAATGTGAGAGCGTAGTCGGCGTGAACGTCCGCATCATCAGGTTTTTCGGCGATGGCCTTTTCATACGTTTCCCGGGCCTTCTTCATAACCGCCGGATCTTTCTTGAAGAAACCCGAATCAAAGTAGGCGTTCCCAAGGTCAACGATGACGGCGTAATCCTTTGGCTTTAGAGCATTTGCGCGCTGAAGGATACGGGCGGCCTCCTCAAGTAGCTGCGTATCTTTCTTCATCGTCGCGTAACGGTAAAGCGCACCGCCGAGGCTCTTCTGAAAATCGAAATCGTCAGGTGCCGCATCGGCCTGCGCGATCTTCGCCTTCAGCTCTTCGGGGTCGAGAGTAAAATCGCCTGGCTTTTGAGGTGCACCGTCAGCAGGAGGCGCCGTTTGTGCCTGCATTCTAAGCGAGGTGATCTCGCTGCGGTTAATGCTGTTAGCGGATACAAAACCGATCACGAGGCCAAGAAGGCCCGTAATTATCGACACCGTTATCGCCTTTGAATTCATCGATCTAATTTTACTAAAGCACCGAACCTAAAGCGAAAGTGCCGAGCCAAAATACCCAGCAACGTGAGTATCCCGACCCGACACCGTTATCGATCGAATTTAGAGCTATTTCGCCTTGTGGTGGTCGCCCTCAATGTATGGCAGATCCTCCGAACGCCGTCTTGTCGGCGGGTCTGTCGCCCGTCGGCGAGGAATTGTGGTTCCCGTACGCCGGTCAACGCTTCCGGCGGGCAATCCTTTACCGTGGACCGCCTCGATCAGGATCCGCGTGATCTCCTGCGAAAGCGTGCGATGCTCGCCTGCGGCGCGCCGTCTCAAAGACTCTTTCAATTCATTCGGAACATAAGCTCCGATAAAAACTCCCTTTCTATTTGCCATATCTATTTGTGTGAGCTGCTCCTAGCCGGACATCCCGCCGAAACCGGATGCGCCTTTATTTTGCTATGAGGCATACCTATAAGCCGAATTTTGTGCCGTCCAAGGCCATCTTTCGAAGGCGATCGAACGGTGACGATCATTCATCTAGGCCGTACGTTGCCGCACGGCTCAAGCGACCTACCCGAAAACGCTGCCGGTCGAAACCGACGCTCGGACGGGCAGCCCGATCGCGTTTCCCTATTTGGTCTTGCACCACGAGGAGTTTGCCTGGCCATCGAGTGTTACCACCGATGCCGGTGAGCTCTTACCTCACCGTTTCACCCATCACCGCAAGCGGCTGGTCTATTCTCTGTTGCACTTGTCGTCACTCGCTTTTACACGAGTGCCCGGACGTTATCCGGCTCGCTGCCCTTTGGTGTTCGGACTTTCCTCTGAGGCCGAGGCCCCAGCGACCGTCCAGTATGCCCCATAGCTAAAAGGCTAACTGAGTATAACAAAATTCAACTCTTCATTGAACTATGTCAAACACGTTTAGCATTATTTCTTTTGTGCGACGGTCGCCGTGGCGGTAAAGAATACCGAATCGCCAGAACGGATCGTTATGTTTTGCTTGTCGCACTCTTCAAATTTGCAAGTGACGGTCGTTCCGTCCTTCCGACGTATATCAACGCCGTCGGCTTCCGCGGAAGCCATCGCCACGGACCGGAACACATAGACCGGAACCGCATCTCGCGTCAAAAAATGGATACCAGGGGCAACATAACTCCCTGCGGCGGCCACAGGGTGGCTGCCATACTGGATCACCGATACGTTGCTCTCGAACTTTCCCATCCACGCCGTTGAGTTTTCCACCTGCGTCGCAACGCCCTCGGCCGTCAGGCCGGCAACAAGGATCTCTCCTCCGGCGATCGGCAGATCGATCTTTCCGTCCCTTCCAACGGCTTTATCTTGCGGGGCACCAAACAGGCCGGGAATATCGATCCGAAGCGTATCGCCCACACCGATGGTGTAGGTCTTCGTTTCGTCCTGCGCCGCTGCACCAAGACAGCACGCAAGCAGCAATCCGATCACGAGAAAAGTTCGTCTCATTTGGCCCGTTGACGGTCAAAACAGCCATCAACGGTCAAACTAAAGTGCGAAACGCGGCGAATTTTTAGAATTATGTGCGTGTAAGGCGCAGATCCGGCCAATATGTTCGATACGCAGCGACGAGAGCTTCCTCGACCGCCTGGGGTGTGTCGAGTTCCCTGACGACCCGCACGATCTCCTCGAGGTGCGTTCGATCAATATTCTTTAGGATTCGTCGCACGACCGGCAAAGAAGAGAGCTTTACGCTGAATTCATCGGCGCCAAGCCCTGCCAAAAGTGGAACATAGAAAGGCGACCCTGCCATTTCGCCGCAAAGCGAGACGGGTTTTCCGACCGCTTTTGCCGCTTCGATGACCCGCTCGATCGAACGCAAGATCGCCGGATGAAGCGATTGGTACCAATCAGCGACCATCTCGTCGTCCCTATCGACTCCAAGGGTGTATTGCACAAGGTCGTTAGTTCCAACCGAAAGGAAGTCCACGTATTTGAGGATCTGATCGATCACGAGAACTGCAGACGGGAGTTCGATCATGGCACCGATCTTTGGAAATTGAACACCTTCGAGCCTGCCGAACTCATCGTCGATCAAGCTGCGGACCTGTTTGATGTCCTGAACGCCTCCGATCATAGGGAGAATGATCGAGATGTTGCCCTTTGTATTCGCACGCAATATAGCGCGAAGTTGTGTGCGGAAGTTGCGCTCACGGGCAAGAGCAAGTCGGATAGCTCTCATTCCCAGAGCAGGATTCTTCTCCGGCTCTCTACCGCCGAAAGAGACCTGGTCGAGATCGAAATCGAAAGTTCGTATACGGATCTCACTGCCATCGGCTGCTTCGGCGGCGGCCAAATACGCCTGAAATTGCCTTTCTTCGTCCGGCCAGCCTTTAATGCCCGGAAATAGATATTCCGAGCGGATCAGCCCGACGCCAAGTGCTCCTCTGTCTAAGCCTCGCTTTATCTTCTCCGTGCTGTCGATATTAACGAACAGACGAAAGCCGGAGGCAGCCGTGTCATCGGTCTCCCACGTGCCCGTCGACGCGGCCCCGGGTCCGTGTTCATCTCCAAGGAAGTTCTCAAATTCTTCCTTCGAAGCAAATGTCACCGTTCCGTTGTCGCCGTCAACGACGACCAGATCACCGTCGTCAAACCTCCGGTTCACCCGCTTAATTCCTGACACGGCGGGAATGTTGCTTTCGCGCGCGAGGATGAATGTGTGCGAGGTCCAACCTCCGCGTTCGGTGATGATCGCGGCCGGGAGAGACGCAGCGAATTCCATCAGCGTAGATGGAAGCAACTCCGTGGCAATTAGGACCGTATTCGGCGGAAGGTCCGGCAGCGGTGACTTTCCGCCCGCAAGTGCGTTCGCAACACGCTCGGACACATCCTCGATATCGACGGCTTTTTGTCGAAGGTGGACGTCCGAACTTGCCTTTTGCGACGAAACCAGGCGATCGGTGACGGTCTTTAGCGCCCATTCAGCCGTGACGAGGTCCGAGCGTATAACGCTTGCTACCGATTCCAGGAACGACGAACTGTCAAGAATAAGCAAGTGTGCGTCAAAAATATCCGCAGCGTTTTGCGTTGGAGGTTTTGCTATCAGGGCCTCCAACTGCTTTGAGGCGTAGGCAACAGCAGCTTGGAAACGTGCGATCTCGGGTTCGACACGTTCGGCCGTGATCTCTGCACGGAAAAACTGTCGCTTGCGGCCGACTATAAGGAGAGCTCTCCCGACTGCTCGGCCGCGAGAAACTGAGCGTCCGGCATAACTCACCGGCAATTCATCTTTTAGAGGTGAAACCAAAGCTAAAAAATACGCCAACTAGGGCAAACAGCAGCTAGCTGCCAAAGCTAAATCCTCCGCCGCTTCCCTGCGACGGGAAGAAAGGTTTAAGAAGGCCCGCGAACGCCGCTAGGTTACGCGTCTGGATCAATATCTCGCCAGGTCCGACAAATTCTGCGACCATTCCTTCTCCACTCAAGAAACTCCTAAAGTAGCCGCTTTTTGAGGCTTTTCTGAGCTGATATTGCATATGTGCCTCCCAAGCGACCAAATGGCCCGTATCCACGACGTATTGCTCACCTGGCCGGAGCACACGACGATGTATCGCGCCAAACGACGACACTAGCAGAAGGCCGGTGCCTGAAACGTGGAGGACAAAAAGGCCTTCGCCGCCAAAGAAACTCTTCGCCCCGCCAAACTTCGTATCGACCGTCAGCGAGGTATCGCCAGCAAGGTACGAACTGGACTGCACCGCGAACGATTGACCACGCATCTCGATCCCCGCAACGTCCCCGGGAGCGCCGGGAGCGAACGTGACTTCGCCGGGACCGCCCTTTGCGGTGAATGTAGAGACGAACGCGGACTCACCACCAACTGCTCGCTTTAGTGCCCCAAAAACACCACCTTTCATCTCGGAGTATAGATCTACGTTCGCGGACATCGAGACCATCGCACCGGCTTCGGCGGAAATGGCCTGTTCGGGAGCGAGGTTGATGACGGCAAGAGCAAAAGCACCTTGATGCTCGATCCTCCAGCTATAACCAGACCCTTGACCTTGTCCGTCTGAATCAAAATGAAACGATCCGCCCGGTGGAGGAGCGGCCTGTTGGAGCGGCGGCGGCTGGATCGGCTGCGTCGGCGTTGCCAGCACCGGTTCCGCAGTTACGATCGTAAAACCGCATGACCCGCAGAACTTCGCATCATCGCGGACGTCCATCGTACATTTGGGGCATTTCATAGAAAGCGTTCCTCCCGAAAACTAAATAATAGCGTTTTATTTCGCTCTCTTCGAATGCGAAGACCCGAATCCTCAGCCCTGGCCGGCAGCTTCGGCTGATGTGAGGTTTCCCGCCTCGTGTATGGCACGTTTTGTGTCCGTTAGATACAAAAGAAGGCCGCCGACGACAAAAAAGACGATCAAGGCAAGGATCGCGGGGCGATAAGAGTTCGTGAGTTGAGCAACGAGTCCAAACGCGATCGGCCCAAGCCACGAGGTTCCGCGTTCGGAGATGGCGTAAATGCCAAAAAACGCAGATTCCCTGCCTTTTGGGATCATTCGCGAAAATAGTGATCGTGAAAGTGCTTGCGAACCGCCGAGGACAAATCCAATTCCGGCGCTCATTATGTACGCTTCCGTAACCGTTTCAAGCGAAAGGTAACCGTAAATAACTATCGCCGACCAGATCGCGAGCGATATCAATATTGCAGTCTTCGTCGAGGTTGCGCGCGAGACGAGCTCGAGGATCAAGGCCCCGAAGATCGCAACTACCTGCGCGATCAATATCGCCGTAAACAGCACGGTGCGGTCGTCCGGAAGGCCCTTTGCGACGAAAAGCTCCTGCGTAATAAAGACGCCCGCCATTGTGATCACGGTCTGAATGCCGTCGTTATAGATCAGATAGGAGATCAGAAATCTAAGCGTGTACTTCAGGCGGTAAAGTTCTTTGAACGTGTCTATCGTCTCCGACAGACCGGCCATTACCATTGACTTTCCTTCCGGCGGTGTCCGAAGCGGCTGACGATTCTTCAAAAGGAGGAACGAGATCACCGAGAATCCAGCCCACCAGATGCCCGAAGCGAGCAGGCAGATCCTAACAGCGTACTCGGTCGAAATACCAAGCCGCGGGGCATTTAGGAGCAGTATGAAGCTCAGTATCAGCGTGAGCGTCGCGCTCGCATATCCGACCGCAAAGCTCCAGCTTGAGACTCGGTCTCGCTTGTCCTCAGTCGCGATATCGTTCAGGAAAGAGTTAAAGAATACGATCGACGCCCCGGCGCTCAGGTTTGCGAGAATAAAAGCGAAGCTTCCGAAAATGTAAAGATCGCCCTGGGCAAAATACAGGAGAACGCAGCCGAACGCCCCCAGATAGCAGAACGCGGCCATAAAGGCCTTTTTCAAGTGTGTATAATCGGCGATCGCGCCAAGTATCGGCAGAAAGAAGACCTGCAGAACCACGGATATCCCGACCGAGTACGAAAATAAGGATTTTGCGCTGACAAGAGTGTAGCCGTCGAGCGAAATTACGGCACCATTGTCGCCCACACTTCCTTGCGCAAGCTCCGTCAGATACGGCCCGATAAGGACGCCGAGAACGACCGTAAAAAAGGCGTGATTCGCCCAGTCGTACATCATCCAGCCGAAGATCTCGAGCGGGCGATTCTTGTCTGAATTGTGGTTATCCATCAGGACTGAAGCCTATTTTATCGCCGAAAGGTCCGTGTGATTTCGGGTGATTAAACTATACACTCTCCCAACCCAAACAAAAGCAAGCCGTTCATTTTCATAGATTTCCGCCAATAGGATAAAATCACTTCCGACGAGATGAAAGCAATGATCCTTGCCGCGGGTTTCGGCACACGGCTCTTTCCATTAACTATCGACCGCACAAAGCCGGCGATCCCATTTTTGGGCAAGCCGGTCGTAGGTTATGTTGCTGAATACTTGGCGGGATTCGGCATAAAGGATGTTGTCGTCAACCTGCATCACCAGCCGCAATCCGTGATGGATGCGCTTGGAGACGGATCGAATTTTGGAGTAAAGATCAACTATTCCCTCGAAGAGCCGGAGATTCTTGGGACCGCCGGTGCCCTCGATAATGCACGCGAGCTCCTCGCCGACGATACTTTCCTCGTCATCAACGGTAAGATCATCACCGATATTGATATTGCCGCCGCGGTCGCATCTCACAAAGCAAGCGGTGCGGTCGCGACGATGGTTCTTCGCCCTAACAAGAAGCTTGAGCGATTCACGACCGTTGAGACCGCGAATGGGTTTGTTACGGGATTTAGCGAACTCGATGGCGACCGTCCGTCTGCCGCGGAAACACCTTTGATGTACACGGGGATCCAAATTCTAGAGCCGCGCGTCTTCGATTCGATCCCTCGCGGTATCTATTCGGACATCGTTCCCGTGTTCTACCGTCCGGCACTCGAAAAAGGCGAGAGGATCAACGCCTTTGTGGCGGACGCCCGCTGGTACGAGATCTCGACGCTCGAGCGGTACCTCGACATCAGTCTGGCGATGTCTCCGAACGGCAGTGTTGTTTCCGGCGAAGGCTGTTCGGTCTCCGCCGAAGCTGACGTGAAAGATGCGGTCCTTTGGGATCGGGTAGTCATCGAGGAACGCTCAAGCGTAAAACATTCGGTTCTTGGCGACGGCGTTCGGATCGCCGCCGATGCGAAGGTCGAGAATTCCATCGTCGTTCGCGCTGAACTTGTAAAAAATTGCGGTGAGGAGCCGCCAAAGGCTCAAAAGGGCTATTTTCACGACGACAACTACATCGTCCCACTCAACTAGATGATGCAACTGCTCGACAAACTCAACGCATTTCTCGCAAAGAATGATATTCAAAGCGAGGTCACCGTGCTTTCCGCAGATGCATCGACGCGTGAGTATTTTCGGATCGACTGGTTCGGGCAGACGGCCGTCGCGTGCGTCTATCCCGACGCTTTTCTCGAAAACGAACACAGTTACGTTGATGTGACCCGGCTCTTTCTACGGGCTGATCTTCCTGTTGCCGACCTGTATGCGGTTGACGGTGAGCTCGGCGTGATCGTCCAGGAAGATCTTGGCGACGTCGTGCTTCGCGAATATCTAAAAACGCTGGACGGCCCGAGTTCGGCGCGTCTCGTTGATGAAGCGATCGCAATGATCGTGCGCATCCAGCTCGCGACGCCGCTTGCGTTTGAGATGGATTCGATCGCCTCGCGTCTGAGCTTTGACGAAGAAAAACTGCTCTGGGAGCTCGATTTCTTTAAGGAACATTACTTCGAGACCTTTGTAAAACGCCCGCTCTCGGCGACCGAACAGCGCTGTCTCTCGGAGGAATTTGTCGAACTCGCCCGCGAACTCGCAAGCCGTGCGAGCGTGCTTTGTCATCGTGACTTTCACGCCGCGAACATTATGATCGACCGCGAAAACAGGATGCGGATCATCGATCATCAGGACGCGCGCATCGGGTCGGTCGCTTACGATCTCGTGTCGTTCCTGCTCGATCGGATAACGGAGCCGCCTTCGACCGAATGGCTCGCCGAGAAGCGCCGGTATTTCCTCGATCTTCGAGTTGCGCTCGGCCTTCCGCGGATCGACGAGGCAGAGTTCGCCGCAGAATTTCGTCTTCAGACGCTGCAGCGCTGCCTGAAGGCCGTCGGGACATTCTCATATCAATCTGCAGTTCGCGGCAAAACCCATTTCATTCCGTTCATCGTCCCGATGTTCCGCATCGTCCTCCGCTCCGCCGGCAACCTGCGCACATTCCCGACTCTCTGCACGATCCTCAAACGCGAGATCGACGAAACTTCCCAATAAGGTCACGGTTGCGTCGCCCGGCGATCCGAGTACCGGCAGCTTTGCAATTCGATCGTTCCGGTTCCGCGACGAAGAGAAAATCGAGCCTTTGCGGCCTTTGCGGGTTTTCTCTTTGCGTTCTTTGCGGTTCTCTCTTATAAAAAGTCCTGTCTTTTTCCAACGCAGGGCCCTTACTGTCGTGCGGGCTTCTGCAACGCCGATTGATGCCCTTACTGTCGTGCGGGCTCCTGCAACGCCGATCGATGCCCTTACCGTCGTGCGGGCTTCCGCAATTTTGTGTCCTTTGCCGCTCTCTCTTTGGCTGTGCGTCCCTGGGCGAATGCGTTCCCAGTTAGCCACGAATGCACGAATGAAAGTAAAATAGCTGCATAACTCGGTCACAACGCGACAAGTCGGCGAATTTTTGGCAAAATTCTTCTGTCGCTTTATGCAAACATAATGAAACAGACTTATATTCAGGATCTTAAAGGCCGCATCGGCGAAACTGTCACGCTCAAGGGCTGGCTTTATAACAAACGATCGAGCGGCAAGCTCGTTTTTCTGCAGCTAAGGGACGGCACCGGCATCGTGCAGTGCGTCGTTTTTCGCCCGAACAGCGAAGAACTCTTCGAGGCAGCGAATTCCATCGGACAGGAATCGTCGATCATCATCACTGGCGCCGTCAAGGAAGATACGCGCTCGAGCATCGGCGTCGAACTCGACGTAACCGGACTCGAGGTCGTGCAGAATTCGCACGATTATCCGATCACGCCGAAGGAACACGGAACGGAATTCTTGATGGACAATCGCCATCTCTGGATTCGCTCGAGGAAGCAGCACGCCGTGCTCAAAGTTCGTCATTCGGTCATCAAAGCGACGCGGGATTTCTTTGACGATAACGGATTCACGCTCGCCGATACGCCGATCTTTACACCCGCGGCCTGCGAAGGCACAACGACCCTTTTTGAGGTCGATTATTTCGGCGACGACAAGGCATATCTCACACAGAGCGGCCAGCTTTACAACGAAGCGACCGCCGCCGCGTTCGGCAAATCGTACGCCTTCGGCCCGACATTCCGTGCGGAAAAATCAAAGACCCGCCGGCACCTTACGGAGTTCTGGATGGTCGAGCCCGAGGTCGCCTTCGCCACCTACGAAGATATGATGGACCTCGGCGAAGGCCTGATCCTCGCCATCGTCGAACGCGTCCTCAATGACCGGCAGGAAGAACTCAAGATCCTCGAACGCGATATTGCAAAACTCGAGGCGATCAGCTCTCCATTTCCGCGTCTGCATTACGACGATGCCGTCAAGATGCTCAAAGAGGGCCACGCCGCAGGCGAGCTCGAGAATGATTTCGAATGGGGCGGTGACTTTGGGGCTCCGGACGAGACGTATCTTTCGAACCGCCACGGAAAACCGGTCTTCGTGCATCACTTCCCGACCGCGATCAAGGGCTTTTATTTTGAAGTTGATAAAGATCGACCCGAGACCGCACTCGGCATCGACCTTCTCGCCCCGGAAGGCTACGGCGAGATCATCGGCGGCGGCGAACGCGCCGCTTCGCTCGAGTATCTCGAATCACAGATCGAGGCTCACGGCCTGCCGCGGGAATCTTTCGAGTGGTATCTCGATCTGCGGCGATTCGGCAGCGTGCCGCACGCCGGATTTGGAATGGGCATTGAACGCTGCACGGCATGGATGGCCGGTATCGAACACGTCCGCGAGACAATTCCATTCCCGCGTATGCTCTATCGCCTGAAGCCGTAGTATGCCAAACGTTGTTGTAATTGCAGGCCCCAACGGTGCGGGTAAATCCACGCTCGCCCCGGCCCTGTTGCGCGACACTTTCTCCGTTCTCGAATTTGTTAACGCTGATACGATCGCAACGGGGCTTTCGGCATTTGCGCCGGAGGACGCATCTTTAGACGCAAGTCGAGTGATGTTAAAGCGCCTTGGCGATCTGGTTAAGGAGAGAAGGGATTTTGCGTTTGAAACGACTCTGGCCGCTCGTTCGTATGCAGGATGGTTAACCGAACTGCAAGCGAAAGGATATGAGGTCAGTCTTATCTTCCTATGGCTCGAAACGGTCGAGATCGCGATCCAGAGGGTTGCCGCCCGCGTCAGAGCGGGCGGCCACTCGATCCCGGAGGCCACCATTCGCAGGCGGTTCGATCGAGGCCTCGCAAACTTCTTCGAACTCTATTTGCCGGTGGTAGATGCATGGCGGGTTTTCCACGCATCGCCTATAATTCCAAAAGAAGTAGCTCGTTATGATCGGGCCAACGGTGAGACGATCTTCGATGGAGCGTTATGGAAAAAGATAAGAAAGTAGAAGAAACGACAAATCTCTTTGTACGGTATAAAGACGAGATAAATAAGGCGTATGAACGAGCCGTTCGGGAAGCTCTCAGGAAACACAAGGCTGAGGGAAATAGTGTTGTGACATCGCGTGATGGAAAAGTCGTCATAATACAACCTTCCGACATCGACGTGTAGGCCGGTATCGAACACGTCCGCGAGACGATTCCATTCCCGCGTATGCTCTATCGCCTGAAGCCGTAAACATCGGCCTTCATCGACCCACGGAGAAAAAGTATGCAGAAAACCTTCGAAAGAATGTCGCCAACTGACCATCAATTCAAGCACGCGTTACGCCAAATTGGCGTGATAACTCTCGCGATCGCGATGCTCGCGGCCGTTGCGCTTGGGCAGCAAAAGATCAGTGATCTTAAGCCGACCGTGATCTTGATCTCGCTCGACGGATTCAGGGCGGACTATCTCGACAAATTCGATCCGCCAACGCTGAAAAAGCTCGCAAAGAACGGCGTTCGAGCGAAATGGATGATACCGTCGTTTCCGACCAAGACATTCCCGAATCACTACACGCTCGTTACGGGCCTTTATCCCGAACATCACGGCATCGTCGAAAACAACGTGTACGATTTCGGCACGGTGTTCTCGATGTCGAAGCTCGAAGAGGTCGAGAATCCGCGATGGTGGCTCGGCGAGCCCATCTGGGTCACCGCCGAAAAACAGGGCCAGCACACCGGAGCCTACTTTTTCCCTGCGACGGCGACGCCGATCGAAGGTATCCTGCCCGAGCATTACCGGCGTTATAACGGTCGGGTGCCCAACGACCTGCGAGTGGACACTTTGCTCTCATGGCTCGACGTTCCACAAAAAGAACGGCCGACCTTCCTTACGCTTTACTTTTCCGACACTGACGACGCGGGCCACGAGTTCGGCCCTGAATCGATCGAGAACAAATACGCCGCGTGGAACGTCGATAGGAGTATCGGAAGGCTCATCGAGGGCTTGCGTTTGCGAGGAATTGACCAAAAGGTCAACATCATCGTCGTCTCGGATCACGGAATGGCTCCCGTGGACGGACGAAAAATCGTGTTCCTCGACGATCATTTCAACTTCGACCTAGCAGACAAGATCCTTTGGACGAACGAGATCGTCCAGATCTTCCCAAAGCCCGGAAAGCTCGACGAGATCTATGACAAAGTAAAGAATATCGACCATTCGACCTGCTGGAAAAAACAGGACATTCCCGAGCGGCTTCATTACACCGACGGCCCGCGTGTTGCGCCCATTGTCTGCTCTTCCGAAGAAGGTTGGGGAACAACGAGTCACGCACGCTATAAGTCCTGGGTCGCGTCGCAGGATGAGCCTTATCGTACACGCGGCGCTCACGGTTACGACAATAAGTACGAGTCAATGCGAGCGACGTTCATTGCGAGCGGCCCGGCGTTCAAACGTGGTTACGTTGCGAAGCCTTTTGCGAACGTCGAGGTCTATAACGTGGTGTGCAAGATCCTCGGTCTAAAGCCCGCTCCAAACGACGGTGATCTCGATCACGTAAGATCAATGCTCCGATGAGCCTCCGTTTGTCAGAGTAAGCAAAGCGATCTCCGGCGGGACGCCAAACCGAAATGGCAAGATGCTCTCGCCCACGCCGGAGGTCACGAACATCTGGACACCGTTCTGCTTGATCAGTCCGCGTGTGTATTTCTGTCCGTAGCTCGATGAAACGATCGGTGCGCCGATTATCGGGAAACGTACCTGCCCGCCGTGCGTGTGTGCCGCTAAGATAAGCGAGAGGTCCTTTGAGATCAGTAGATCGCCCGTAATAACCTCAAGAATATCGGGGCTGTGTTGGAGCGCGATCACAGGGCCCTGGCCCTCGGTCGGCGCTAGTGCTCGTTTCGCGTTGTCGGAGAATAGCTTCCAATACGTTAACTGCATGTGATCAGGCAGGCCGAGCACGCGAAAACGGCCGCCATTTGCGCTCGAGATCTGAACGACCGTGTTATCCAGAACCTTGATGCCAACGCGTTGAAACTCCGTCTTTATGCAGCTCGGACAGGAGAAACCGTCGTGATTTCCGAGCACGGCAAGCACTCCATCCCGAGCTTTTAATCCGACAAGGCCGTCTGCGATCTCGCTTATCGGCATCTTCAACTCTGTCTCGTTCTTCTCCGAAATATAATCGCCAAGCAGCACGATCAGATCAGGGTTTAGGGCATTGGTTTCCTCGACAATGCGGCGGAGCTTTGCGTCATCAACGCCGTTCGAGCCCGCGTGAATGTCGCCGATCGCGGCGATCTTGTAGCCGTCGAGGGCTTTGGGCCAGTTAGGCAGGGCGATATCTTGCCTTGTGATGACAAGCCGATGAGGCTCGACGTAGTATCCGTACGCAACGCACAATACGGCCGCTGCGAAAATAACTGCGGCCAGGTACGCGTACATTTTTGGAGAAAGCTTCACTACTTATTCGGGAGTTGCCGTTTGCGGTCGTTCGGTGCGGCAATCTTTACGGAAAATATTCTCGCCAGCGTGTTTCAACGAGCTTCACAGTTTCGGGATGCGGTTCGACCTCCGCCGGATACCATGGCTTCATTCGGGCGTCGATGACGATCGGAGCCTTGTACGCGATGTGATTGTTATCGAGGCTCGTCTCGGCGGAGTAAATGTCCCGTGCGGGATCAAAACGCGTCCATGTCGCCCAAAGGAATTTGTCGGCCGAGCGAGCATATTCGATGCGGTCGTGAAGCACGATCATTTCCCAATCTGCAAAACGTGGGTCTGATGCGATCTTCTTTGCAAGCTCCGCATCCTCCCCATAGCTGCTGACTGCGAGTATGAGACATCCGCGGCAAAACGGTTCTGCTGCCTGAATATTCGCTGGCAGTTCACCACTAAACTCCGACGGCAGCGAGCGCTTCTTTTCGCCAAGCCCCATCAGGATCGCCTTGCTGCCGTGATTGATCTTTCCGCTTGCATAGTCGAGCGTGTCAAAAGCCGTCTGGGAAAAGATGTGAAGG
Organism: Acidobacteriota bacterium; assembly: GCA_019639195.1. GTDB lineage: Bacteria > Acidobacteriota > Blastocatellia > Pyrinomonadales > Pyrinomonadaceae > OLB17. The sequence continues at coordinate 285,350 of JAHBSI010000002.1, forward strand.
TCCGTTCGCCAATCGACACGTTCGAGAATGTGTTCGAGGAGCGGTTTGAAGTCGCGCAAGTTCTGAGCGGTGTCGGTGAGCAGCAGGAATTTAGTGAGCGTCAACTGCCCTTCGCCAAGGATGCGAAAGCCTGCGGAAAGTGCCTCGCGTCCATATCGTTCCTTAACGACCGCCGCCGCCAGCGAGTGAAAACCCGTTTCGCCATAGCTCCAAAGGTCCTTAACTGCGGGCATCACGAGCGGAAAAAGCGGCGAGAGCAACTCCTGCAAATAATCCCCGATAAAGAAATCTTCCTGCCTCGGCTTTCCTACTACGGTCGCGGTTGCGATCGCATCCTTTCGATGAAAGACCGCCTCTGCATGAAAGACCGGATAATCGTGCGTGAGCGAATAATAGCCGTAATGGTCACCAAAAGGGCCTTCGGGGCGTCGCTCGTTCGGGCGGACGCTGCCAACGATCGCAAAGTCGGCCTCGGCAATGAGTTTACGATGGGCATTTCCCAATGGATCGCGAACCGTTGAGATCTTTTCGCCGACGAGGAGCGACGCGAGCATCAACTCGGAGATGCCTTCGGGCAAAGGAGCGATCGCCGAGAGTATCAATGCAGGCGGCCCGCCGTTGAAAACGGTTACGGGCAAGCTTTCGCCACGCTGCTCTGCCTCAAAATAGTGAAAGCCGCCGCCCTTACCGATCTGCCAGTGCATCCCCGTGGTGCGTTCGTCGTAACGCTGCATTCGGTAGATGCCAAGATTCGGCTTACCGGTCGTCGGGCTCTCGGTATAAACAAGCGGGAGCGTGAAGAAATGCCCGCCGTCTTCCGGCCAAAGCTGGAGCAGTGGGATCTCTTCGAGGTTTGGATCGTCGCGGCGAATCTCGGTGACCGGCCCGTTAGCAACAGACTTCGTACCAATTTTTAAGCCTGCGAATCCGAGATCGCGAAAACCCCACAGCTTTCCAAGTGAAGGCGGAAGAAGAGTTTCAGCGGCCTCGACCGCTCGTTTTACAACCTCGAGCGGACGCGGGCCGAAGGCAAGCTCGATCCTGCGAACAGTTCCGAATAAATTTGTGACTAACGGGAACTTCGAACCTTTTACATTCCGAAACAGCAATGCCTTGCCGCCCGCCTCGATCACGCGTCGATGGATCTCCGCGACCTCAAGAAAGGCATCGACCTCAGCCGAGATCTCAACGATCTCGCCTTCTTTTCGAAGCGTGTCAATGAACGAGCGAAGGTCGTGATGCATCTTTTACCGGCCGCAGGAAAAATCAACAAGGAACTACTTCTCAGCAACGGCTCCCGTCGCGTCTATTGATAATCGTAGAAGCCCTTGCCGCTCTTACGGCCAAGCCAGCCGGCATCGACGTACTTCTTCAGGAGCGGGCAAGGACGATATTTCGGGTCGCCAAGCCCTTCATGTAATACATTAAGTATTGCAAGGCAAACATCTAAGCCAATGAAGTCTGCAAGCGTCAGCGGTCCCATTGGATGATTCATCCCGAGCTTCATTATCTCGTCGATGGATTCCTTCGTTGCGACGCCTTCGTGAAGAGCAAAGACCGCCTCGTTGATCATCGGCATCAGGACGCGATTCGATACAAAACCCGGATAATCGTTGCACTCGACCGGAACCTTGCCCAGCTTTTCCGACAGTTCCTTGACGGTCGCGTAGGTCGCATCGCTCGTTGCGATGCCGCGAATGACCTCGACCAGCTTCATCAGCGGAACCGGATTGAAGAAGTGCATTCCGATCACTTTGTCCGGTCGTTTTGTGACGGCGGCGATCTTTGTGATCGAAATCGATGATGTGTTGCTCGAAAGTATCGTGTCGGCCGGGCAGATCGAATCAAGCTTTTCGAAGATCTGTTTTTTGATCTCAAAATTCTCGGTCGCGGCCTCAACGACAAGTGCAGAGTCTTTCAGTGCGTCGAGTTCCGTAGTTGTTGCAATGCGGCCGAGGATCTCGCCCTTTTGATCCTCGGTCATCGTTTCTTTCTTGACGAAGCGATCGAGACTCTTTGAAATATTTGCCACGCCGCGTTCAACAAACTCAGCTTTGACGTCACACATCACGACGTCAAAGCCGGCGGCTGCCGCGGTCTGTGCGATGCCGTTTCCCATTGTTCCGGCGCCGATAACGCCAATCTTCTGACTCATTTAAAAAAGTTTCCTATGAAGAAAAATAAATAAAGCAGCGGCCCTCTCGAATCTTCTCCCGAAAGAGCCGCAAACCGAAGTGTCGTTCGAGCTCCTACTGCCAACTATTTGGCGGCGGAGGCTGGTGTTGATAGTCAGCTCTTGGCTGCCCAAACATCGCGTTGGGCATTCCCGGATTCAAATAGAGCTGCTTACCCATATCGCCAAAAAGGAACCACAGGCCGTAAACACCGACGGCTGTGCCAAGCGGGAACGAAAGGCAGGCGACGATACTCCCGATTATCCCCCAGGTACGGGCGTTCGGGCGCTCCTTCAGGAGCTTGTAGCCGCCAAGTATCTGAGAACCACAGAATAAAGCACCGGCGATGACCAGAGCGATCACGACGATGATGAAGATAACCCCGGCCAAGATCGGCCCTCCGTTCTTCGCGCCCGCAAGCATCATAACGATCCCCATCACGCCGTAAACAAGGCTCAAAAGCAATATCACTAATGCTTGCATACCGCCGTGAGCCATCAGGAAAATGCCGACGAGTTTATTGTGTTCCTTTGCTGTCATTCACAGAATTCCTCCAGTAACTGAGCGTTTCGCTCTCAATCAGGCGGACATCGGCTTTGCTGCCCGCAGACTTACGGTGTCAAAACCCTTCAAGTCGTTGGCGGCCGGGCCCTAAGTTGGTAATCGAAATTTGGCCGCTGATAGCTTTGATCCAACTGCTCATTGCCTGTACTCAGCTGCCTCCCCATGTCCCCAAACAGAACCCACAATCCATAGACACCGAGCACAGTGCCTATCGGGAACGAAAGAACTGCGACAATACTGCCGATCACTCCCCAGAAACGCCCTCCGGGACGTGTCATCAGGAGTTTGTATCCGCCAAGTATCTGCGAGCCGCAAAAAAGAATTGCTGCGATGGCAAGTAGCGCAACTACAACAATGAAAAAGACCCCAAAGTATTCAGGCTTACCATCTCCACCTAACGCACCGGCAAGCATCGCAACGCCGATCGCTCCGTACACGACGGCAACTATCGCAAGCGCAAGGGCCTGAAGCCCTCCGTGAGCCAAAAGCAATATCCCTACAAGTCGACCGTGATTCTTTGCAGTCATAAAAATACACCTCCGACTGAATAAACGCCCCGACTCTCAGAAATGTTCCCCTATCGCTCAATCGCGCTCGACCGCCATTGCGACCGAGTTGCCTCCGCCGAGGCACAGTGCCGCAACGCCGCGTTTTACATCCCGGCGTTTCATCTCGTGGAGAAGCGTCGTAAGCACACGCGAGCCCGAGTTGCCGATCGCGTGGCCGAGAGCTACCGCACCGCCGTTTACGTTCACCTTTGCAACGTCAAGGCCAAGCTCCTTCATCACGCCAAGAGCCTGAACAGAGAACGCCTCGTTGAGTTCGAAAAGGTCCACGTCCTTCATTTCCCAACCCGCTTTTGCGAGCACCTTTTTCACGCCCTCGACCGGAGCCATCATTATGAGCTTCGGTTCGATGCCGGAGGTCGCCGAAGCGACAATGCGGCCAAGCGGTTCGATGCCCGCGGCCTGTGCATTTTTTCGGGATGTAACGACTACTGCCGACGCACCGTCATTTACGCCCGGCGCGTTACCGGCCGTGACCGTTCCACCGTCGCGTTTGAACGCAGGCTTCAACTTTGCAAGCGTTTCGACGGTCGTCTCCGGCCTGACCGGTTCGTCGTAATCTAGAACGATCGGATCGCCCTTTCTCTGCGGGATCTCGATCGGTGCGATCTCATCTTTAAAACGCCCGGCGGCCTGAGCTTCTGCGGCCTTCCTGTGCGAACCGAATGCGTATTCGTCCTGATCGCCCCGCGTTATCTGATATTTTTCGGCGACAACTTCGCCGGTGTTGCCCATGTGCCAGTTCTCGAACGGGCACCAAAGGCCGTCGTTGATCATCAGGTCAACAACCGTTTGATTGCCCATACGATAGCCGTCGCGGGCACCGGGCATCGCGTACGGGATATTCGACATCGATTCCATACCGCCGGCGACAACGTAATCCGAATCACCAAGCTGAACCGCTTGTGCCGCGAGTGCGACGGCGCGAAGGCCCGAACCGCACACCATATTGATCGTGAGCGCGGAAACCTCCGGCGGAAGGCCCGCTTTTAACGCAGCTTGTCTTGCAGGCGCCTGGCCGATGCCGGCCTGCACCACACAGCCCAAAATAACCTCGTCGATCTTCTCGGGTGCAACATTTGCACGCTCCAAAGCCGCCTTGATCGCGTGTGCCGCAAGATCCGGTGCCGAAAAACCCTGCAGAAGCCCCTGAAACTTCCCTGTCGGGGTGCGTGCCGCACTAAGAATTACTGCATCATTTTCGCTCATTTTATAAGTTCTTTCCCTTTAATATTGGCGTTCAGAATAGAATAAAGGGAAATTATATCAAACTCCCGCGACAATTCATTGCGGGCACCGGCCGCCCTTCTCTTTTTAACTTTCTCCCCATCCCTTTGTCCGACGATTCTCCTAGATCACCGTCGCGCAATATCTGTCGCGACGTTCGGAACGAGTATAACACATATCAGCAAGAATGCAACATTTATTTTCTCGCAAAACACACTTTTTTCGTCACGTCTCCGGGCAGCCACGCTAACTCGTGTGATATGTTGGAGTTATATGTCGCACCGTTTCATGGCCGGAGATTTTCTTGTTTACCAGCTGGAGTCCGCGTTTGCTCTGCTAAGGTTGTTGGCGGTTGATGAAAGCCCGGACGGCCGCATTTGGCATCTTGCCGGTTACGGCGACTTCTTTCCCGACATCGAATCCGCCGAGGCGGCGCTCGCATCCCCGGATGGCTTTTCGAAGGTCCTTGCACATGCGGCCCTGACCGAACGCGCGTTCCAGAGCACACAATGCGCGACCCTTATCAATCATCCGCTGAGCGAGGAGGACCTTGCCCCGCTAGACGCTTGGAGAGCAAGCGCGGAGCATCCCGTCTCAAATATCTCAATACGATTATTGCTTGGATTTCGCTAGGATCTTGTCGTCGTCAAGTTGCCGGGTCGTTCGATCGGTGACGCTGGGCGGCACAATATCTTCGAAATTTGCTGCGGGAAGTGCCGTTTCTGCCGGCATCTTTGGTTCGGGAGTGTCAACCGAGCGGTCGGCCGGGGCCCGCGGTTTTTTGAGCTGCTTTCGCAGCAGCATCGAACGCCAGAACGTCTGCACATGCCAGGCAGCCATCGCTATTAGCAAGCCGCCAGTTGCATAAATGAGCGGATGCGTATCGTCCTGAAATCCGAGTATCACATAGAGCAGGACGGCAAGCGTCAAGCACGTGACGACCGTCATTGCGCTCAGGACGGCATTCGCATTGACATTCTGCATCGGCGTCTGAGCTTTTCTTTTTGGATTGTCGAGATCAGGCAGGAAGATGCCACAGCGGCGACAGTATGTCTCCGGTAATTGATCGGCGGTTCCGCATTTCGGGCAGTACATCGGTAAATTAAAAGCCGCGGCGCTTTATCTCTTCAGAAATGAGTTCGAGTTCCCTGCTCATATGGCCGGCCGCCGAAGAGTTCTCTTCCGCCCGACGCATCAGGTAAGGCACCGTTTCCGCGACAGGCCCGTACGGCACGTATTTCGATACGTTAAAGCCGTTCTTTGCGAGAACATACGAGATGTTGTCGCCCATTCCGTAAAGCTGCGAGAAGAAGATGTGCTGATGGTCGAGTTCAACCCCGGCATCGAGCATTGCGTCGGCCACGCGTTTAGTGCTCTTAACATTATGCGAGGCATTGACGAACGCCATATCCTCGTAATGCTTCATACAGTACTCGAGGGCGGCGTTGAAACTGGCATCCGTTTCCTTTTTGGTTTCATGGATCGGCGAGGGATAGCCCATCTCGCCCGCCCGCTCACGCTCTTTCTCCATATACGCACCGCGGACCAGCTTTACCGCATAGACATAACCTGCTTCCTCGGCCGCACGCCGTGCTTCCTTGAGGTGCTGAAGCCTGTCGGTGCGATACATCTGCAGCGTGTTGAAGACGATCGGCTTTGTCTGATTGAAACGCTGCATCATCTCGGTCGCCAGGCGATCGATCGCATCCTGTATCCAGGATTCCTCGGCGTCGATAAAAAGACGCTGGCCGGCGTTATGGGCGGCCTCGCATATCTCTGACACACGAGTGTAGATCCGTTCGCACTTTGCACCGGCCTTTGCATCGAGCTTCTTTTTCGCACTCATTTTCTCAAGAGTGCCGATCGGAGCGATGCCCGTCACCTTGAACACCGAAAACGGAATATTCGGGTCGCCCTTCGCACGTTCGATAGTACGAATGATCTCGTTCTTCGTTGCCTCGAAATCTTCCTCGGTCGATTTACCTTCGATGGCGTAATCAAGAATGGTGCCGACATTCGACCTGCCGAGCTTCTCGATCACGGGATCGCATTCCGGGATGGATTCGCCGCCGCAAAATTGCTTGTAGATCGTCGATTTGATCAAGCCTTTTATCGGCAACCCGAGAGCAAGGCCGAGTTTGGTCGCCCGTGTTCCCAGCGAATTCAGGAAAGGAGAATTCAGCATCTTAAAGAGCCGATACTTTTCCTTTAGCTCGGAGTCCGACTTATCGGCAAACGCCGTTTCACTATCGCGAAAATCAAGACGATGTTCAGCCATAAAGGTGAGATTTTAGCACAACAAGACCCGTTGCAAAGCCGCCAAGGACGCGTCTGAAATACACGCTTCATCGAATTGTCGTCCTGCGGCCATTCGCTTATCATAAAAGTTTTCACCTGTCGGCAACCCCGACCGGCAATGACCTTATGAGTAAAGCACTTCCTAAGCGTTCGGAAAACTATTCCGAGTGGTACAACGAGATCGTCAAACGGGCGGACCTGGCCGAGAATTCTGCTGTTCGCGGTTGTATGGTGATCAAGCCATACGGATTCGCGATCTGGGAAAAGATGCAGCGCGCTCTTGACGATATGTTCAAAGCGACCGGCCACCAGAATGCATATTTTCCGCTATTTGTACCGAAATCCTTCCTCGAAAAGGAGGAAGAGCACGCGGAAGGTTTCGCCAAGGAATGCGCCGTAGTTACGCACTACCGCTTGAAGAACAACCCGGACGGCCCCGGCCTGATCGTCGATCCGGCCGCAAAGCTTGAAGAAGAGCTGATCATTCGACCGACATCGGAGGCGATCATCTGGAACGCCTATCGAGGCTGGATCCAATCGTGGCGCGACCTGCCGATCCTCGTGAATCAGTGGGCGAATATCGTTCGCTGGGAGATGCGTACACGGATATTCCTGCGCACGGCGGAGTTCCTTTGGCAGGAAGGCCACACGGCGCACGCTACGAAAGAGGAAGCGGTCGAGGAGACCGAACGGATGCTCGGCGTGTACGCCGACTTTGCGGAAAATTGGATAGCTCTGCCAGTTGTTAAGGGCTACAAGTCGCCCGCGGAGCGTTTTGCCGGAGCCGAGGAGACCTATTGCATTGAGGCAATGATGCAGGACGGAAAGGCCCTCCAGTCCGGGACCTCTCATTTCCTCGGCCAGAACTTTGCGAAGGCTTTCGATGTGAAATTCGTGAACAAAGAGAATGAACTTGAGTTTGCCTGGGCGACAAGCTGGGGCGTTTCCACACGTCTGATGGGCGCCTTGATAATGGCCCACTCGGACGACAACGGCCTCGTCCTGCCGCCGAAGCTTGCACCCATTCAGGTCGTGATCGTGCCGATCCACAGGTCTCCCGAAGACCTTGCGGAGATATCTGCGGTCGTCGATCCGATCGTCGAGAAGCTGAAGGCGATCGGTATCTCGGTAAAGTATGATGATGACGACAAACAGCGGTCGGGCTGGAAGTTTGCGGAATACGAACTAAAGGGCGTACCGGTGCGGCTCGCGCTCGGAAAACGTGACCTTGAGGCCGGCACGATCGAGGTCGCCCGGCGCGACACGCTCACAAAAGAATCCCGTTCGATCGAGGGAATCGTCGAACACATTGAGGCTCTTCTCGGCGATATTCAGTCGAATATTTATCAAAAGGCTCTCACCTTCCGAGAAGAACACACATTCCGGGTCGATACGTGGAACGAGTTTGTAGAGAAGATCGAGGCAGGCGGCTTCCTGCTTGCACATTGGGACGGCACCGCGGAGACCGAAGAGAAGATCAAAGAACAAACAAAAGCGACGATCCGCTGCATTCCGCTTGATGCTCCCGAAGAGGCTGGAAAATGCGTTCTTACAGGCCAGCCATCGAGCCGACGTGTGATCTTCGCACGAGCCTACTAACGCACTTTCCGCTCTTTCAAGTACACGCAGGCTATCTCGGTTGAGTCCGGATGGCCTGCTTTTTGTTCGGCGAACTCCCGAAAGGCCGACCTTCCGGCCAAGATGCTCCGACTTTTGTCTAAAAACTTCACGAAGATTCGGCTATCATTAAGACTATTTGGCGGTTTTCGTCGTCTAAAAAGTTGTGTGCGAAGGGGTTTCGCACGGTTTTGGGCCGATTTCGGTCATTTTGGGGCGAAAACTCGCTTTAGCGACGAGTTTGATGTTTAAAGAGCTTGCGGATGAGCAGCTTGTCGAATTGGCGGTACGAGACGACCCCGAAGCATTCGGGGAGATCGTACGGCGTTGGGAGCGGAAGATCTTCGCTCTGTGCTTCGGTATGCTCGGACGCGAGGATGAGGCACGCGATGCTGCACAAGAGGCCTTTATCAACGCCTATCGCAGCATTTCCCGGTTCCGAGGGGATGCAAAAGTCTCGTCGTGGCTGCATCGGATCGCGGTCAACCAGTGTTTGACTGTGAAAAGGCGGCAGAAGTCGCGAGCAGAAGAGTATTTGGGCGATGAAGACGAGGCAGAATCGCGAATGTTCGTTGCATCACCCACCGGCTCGCCTAAGAATATCGCCGAGAAAGGCGAGAGATTAAAGCTCGTGCGGCAGGCGGTCGGTGCATTGCCGCAGGAACTGCGTGAAGTGATCGTGATGAAGGAATTTGAAGAAATGACATTCCAGGAGATCGCCGACACGCTTGAATTGCCGCTCAGCACGGTCAAAAGCCGCCTTTACACGGCATTAAAGCAGCTGAAAATGAGGCTTGAACGGCTTCCGGTTGAGATCGTTTAGGTTGCAGAAGAAGGACGCGGGTTGAAATGACTCAGGACAAAAACAAAAAAGCAGAATGCGGCTACGCGGGGCAGGCCCTTGACTTCGTCTATGACGAAATGGCCGCGGATGCAACAGCTGCCTTCGGTGGCCACCTTGCGGCCTGCACGAATTGTGCTGATGAGGTCTCGTCGCTGTCCGCCTCGAGCCTTGCGGTGCAGGAATGGCGCTCGGAGGCTTTCGATCCGCTCGCAACCCCGCGATTCACAATTCCGGTCGTGACCGAGAAAAGGGCGAGCTTTCTGGCTGGCATCCTTGGTCTATTCCGACAGCCTCTTTATGCGGCTTCTGCCGCAGGACTGCTTTTGGCGTCTGCGGTCGGCATCTACATTCTTGTGAACGCGGGAGCGGCACGTCCGAATGTAGAAAGAGCGGCCGTTAGTGCGTCGCCTGCCGCCGCAACTCCGGCGCCATCGATCGAAACTCCGAAACCGGCAATTCCGGATGACGATGTTGAAGAAGTTCTTGCGGCTAAGGAAGATAAGACTGAGAATCCGGTTGCCGCAGAACGCCGCGCACGTACACGAATGATTAAAAGGGACAAGCCGCTCAGACAGTCGAATGATGACACACATTCCGGGACCGTCGCGACCAACGAACCGGGAGCGAAAACTGTCCCCGAAGACCTTTTTGGCGAAGTTCCGGAAACACGGGATCGTTCCCTTCGCTTGACCGATCTCTTCGCCGAGGGCGAGGAAGATTAGTATTTAGAATGCCGTTATGAAACCAAAGATCTCAGGATATTTGATCGTAGGAATGATGTCGCTCTTTGCCCTCGCATCGTTTGGCTATGGCCAGACGGTACCGCAGCCGCTTACCGGCCAACCGGCACAAGCAAAGCCCACCGATAAGCGTGATGCGATCCTGCGCGAGCTTGCCCTTACCGACGAACAAAAGATCCAGCTCAGAGAGTTGAACAAGGCTCGCAAACCGCTTATCCAGGCCGCTCAAAAGAATTTTCGCGACGCGATGAGAGCACTCGATGCGTCGATATACGCCGATGTGTTCGACGAGTATGCGTACGGGCTACGCCTCGCCGATCTTCAGAAGGCACAAGCGGAACTACAACGCCTTCGCTTCGAGAACGAGGTCAATATTCGAAAGATCCTGACACCGGCGCAGCTTGGTACGTTTCGAGATCTTCGCAAGCGTTTCGCGGCCGAGCGGAAACTTCGTGAAACGAATGGTGACAAACTCCCGGATCGTCCCATTGTTCGCCAGATGCAGCGTCGCCAAGGCCAACCGCTTCCGCCTGCGGTAAAAAGGCCTGTCAGGCCGCAATAGAGTTTTCTTGATCAAAGAGACGATCTGCTGGTCGGACCGAAATGGTCCGGGCAGCTTTTTTCTTCTACAACCGATTATTCTAATGGGCGCGACAGCCGTTTTCGGGGTTAACGCGCTATCGCTCTGCGCGGTTACAGGCTATAATGCCTTGAACCGGGCATCGTAGTCCTTACGCTCGGCATCGGCTCGCGAAATGAATCCACTTTCACGCTTTCTTGTCGAACTTCAGGACATTACGTTCCTGTTCTGGCGTATGCTTCGGGGCCTCCGCAAGCAGCCTCGATATTTCGACGAAATGGTAAGGCATATGGATTCGATCGGCGTCGGCTCTCTTGCGATCGTCAGCCTCACAGGATTTTTTACGGGATGCGTGCTGATCTTGCAGGCTTATCCGACACTCGAATATTACGGTGCACAGAGCAGCGCAGGACAAAGCGTCGCGATCACGCTCATCCGAGAACTCGGACCCGTCCTTTGTGCTCTCATGGTTGCAGGCCGCGTCGGTTCGGCGATCTCGGCGGAACTCGGTTCCATGGTTGTCTCACAGCAGATCGATGCAATGCGGGCACTTGGCACTTCCCCCGCACGAAAGCTTGTAACACCTCGGGTGATCGCCCTTGTAGTAACGCTGCCGCTCCTAACCGTTGCGGCGGACATTTTCGGGCTAGTTGGCGGCGGCGTCATTGCGCGGTATCTTTACGGCCTGGATGCGAACTCCTACATCACGAGCCTGAGGAATGGCATCACGATCCAGGACATTATTGGAGGCATCATCAAGCCGATCGTTTTCGGGTTCATCATTGGGCTCATTTCGTGTCACAAAGGGCTGACGACCCAGGGCGGAACCGTCGGCGTGGGCAAATCGACCACCGACGCGGTGGTTCTTTCATCGATCACGGTGATCATCGCGGATTTCTTCCTTTCGAAGGTCTTACAAGGCTTTTTTGGGAATACGTTGTTTTAGCCGATCCAAATGTTTCAGACGGAGACAGAGATAGAACCTACGATCCGGCGGGCGATCTTACCGGTCGTGCCGGCGATAGAGTTTCGCGATGTCGATCTCGCGTTCGACGACAAGGTAATCCTTGACGGCATTAGCTTTACCGTCCGCCGCGGGGAAACAAAGATCGTGCTAGGCGGCTCCGGCAGCGGCAAGTCAACGATCATCAAGCTGATCCTCGGCCTCTTACAGCCGGACGCCGGCACGATCCTCGTCGATGGCGAAGATATTACTCAATGCGACGAACAGGAGCTGACCGAGATCCGCAAAAAAATAGGGATGGTCTTTCAGGAAGGAGCTCTTTTCGATTCGCTGTCGGTCTATGACAACGTCGCATATCGCCTAGCCGAAGAAGGCATCGACGAAGATGAGATCGAGCATGAGGTCATTCGAATGCTGCGATTCGTTGACCTGGAGGATGCTATCGACAAAATGCCGATCGAACTATCAGGCGGAATGCGCCGTCGTGTTGGCATCGCTCGGGCCCTTGTGGGCAGCCCTTCGATCGTCCTATTTGACGAGCCGACCGCAGGACTTGATCCACCGACTGCCAGGACGATGTGTGAGCTGGCGATCAAACTGCGCGACCTTGAAGGAGTTTCGTCCATCTTTGTCACCCACGAGATGAATAACCTAAAATATCTTTCGTCCGAATATGCTATCGTTGACGGCGAAGGACGTGTTTTCTTTGAGGAAGAAGGCGACAAACTCTGCCTCATCAATACCAAGGTGATGATGATCAAGCAGGGCAATATCATCTTTGACGGTACGGACGAAGAGCTGCAGATCTCATCCGACCCGTACATTCACCGCTTTATCTCAGGCAGATAGAGCAGACCTGAATCGAGTATGCCGAGAACAAGACAAGGGATCAAACTTAGCGAGCTGCGTGTAGGCATTTTTATGCTGCTTGCCTTGTTGGTCCTTGGTTATCTGGTGATCAATTCGAGCGGCGACTTCAACCCGTTCGAAAAAAAATTCTCGCTTAAGGCACGTTTTGTGTCGGCCGACGGCTTGCACGCCGCTGCCGACGTTCAACTCGCGGGCGTATCGATCGGAAAGGTCGTCGATGTCAAATTTCTACCCGCTGATACACCGGACGGCAACCGGATAGAGGCCACACTCTCCGTCGCGCGCCAGATCCAGGAGCAGCCGATCAATGAGATGATCCGCACGGACTCGACCGCGCAGCTCATTGCGACATCTGTGCTGGGGAATGACAAGATGATCAATATCACCCCCGGCACGGAGAAAGGACAGTCGGTGAGCGAGAATTTTGTCCTCGAATCATCGACTGCCATCTCGATGAATCAGCTCACCGCGACGGGCAATGATCTTTTGAAGCAGATCAATAAGCTTGCGATCCCGGCCAATGAGATCCTGAATAAAGCGAATACGGGCGAAGGGACCCTCGGCAAGGTCGTCAATGACGATCAGCTCTATAACAATTTGGACGGAGCTGTTGCCGAGACTAAGGAAACGATGAAGCGTCTGCAGGCGACCATCGATAAGATCAATTCAGGTCAAGGCACTGCAGGCAAACTGGTCAACGACCCAAAACTGTACGAGAGCCTTGCAAAGACCGCGGCTAGCCTCGAATCGATCTCAAGCGACATCCGAGCAGGCAAAGGGTCGGCCGGGAAGATAATCAACGACGACGCACTCTACACTGAGACTCGCGCCGCCGTTGCTGATCTACGAAAGATAACCGAAGATTTTCGAGCGATCACGGCTGACCTTCGAAGCGGAAAAGGCACGCTTGGTAAGCTCTTGACCGACGACAAGATGTACGATGATACACGTACTGCCATCGACCGGTTCAATTCAACGGCATCGCGTATTGATGCGATCCTCAGTGATGCACAAGCGGGCAAAGGCACGCTCGGCAAGCTCATTACTGACGAAACCCTATACAACAGCGTTAATCAGACAGCCAATAATGTCGCTACGTTTACCGGCGAAGGCACCCAACTGCTCAGGGATTTTCGTGCGAATCCGAAAAAATACCTTCGAATAAAACTCGCTATTTTCTAGCTGGGCCCTCCAAGGTCGCGTTTCGATAAGAAATATTCCTGCATTTCATCTTGCATAATATACCTTGCTATTGTATATTATGCACTATGATTTCGAAGGATGCTCGCCACAACTTTATTCTTCAAAAGGTCGAAGAGAACCGCATCGCCAATCAGGCAGAGTTGGTCGAAAGTCTCCGCTCGGCGGGTTTTGCAGTGACCCAGGCAAGCATTTCCCGTGACCTGCAGGAGCTCGGAATTGTGAAGCAGGACGGCCATTACGCTATTAGCCGAACGCCTGCACCGAATTACGGACCGCTCAGCTTGTCCAGATCAGGCGATTCCCTGTTAATCCTTCACTGCCTGCCAGGCATCGCCTCGGCGATCGCCGTTGAGATCGATAAGGCACGAATTCCCGAGATCGCAGGCACGCTTGCAGGCGACGACACGATCTTCATCGCCTCCCGGACGGCCAAGGGGCGGGCCGCCATAACCGCAACCTTTCGACATCTGTTTGGAGATATTGACGAAGTATGACCTTGCGAAAGATAGAATTTGACCTCCTTGCGTCGGCTACGAGCGTGTCCGACATCGGCCGGACCGCATGGGCTGACCCTCGGCCTCGTGTGGCAAGGGTTGGCGATATTGTCGCTGTTCGAGCATTGAATGAGAGCCGCTCCTACGGAATGCTTGAAACGCCAAGCGGCCGTCTCGCCCGCATCAAGGCCGGCAGCGTGATCTGTGGGGTCCTCGGGGAGAGACGCGCTCTCAAGGGTATTGTCGGCGAGATTCCTGCATTTATCGGTGAGGGCGACCACCTAACTGTCTTGAATCTGGGCGGTGTTATCGGCCAAAAGACCGGTGTAAGCTCCTCACTTGGGACCGTTGTCGATGTAGAGGTGCTCGGGAGCGTTTGCGATGCCGACGGCCGAGTACAGAATATCGCGGACGACGCCCTACCGACGGCCGACGAACTCGCGTCGTCTGCACCGGTGATCCTCGTCGCAGGAACCTGCATGAACTCAGGAAAGACCGTTGCGGTTGCCGAGATCATTCGGGAGGCCTCGCTAAGAGGCCTGAAGGTCGCCGGAGTGAAGTTTACCGGTGTTGCTTGCCTCCGTGACACCTTGGAAATGCAGGACAACGGGGCTTTCGCTACAGTTAGTTTCCTGGACTTTGGACTTCCGTCTACCGTAGGACACGCCGATCTGGAGAAAGTGGCCATTGGGGCATTGAATCATCTCAATTCCCTTTCGCCCGACTTGATCGTTGCGGAACTCGGAGATGGCGTCATGGGCGGGTACTCGGTTGAGAATCTCCTTGCGTCCGCGAAGCTCATGTCTGCCGTGAAAAAGATCGTTTTTTGTGCGTCCGACTTCGTTGGCGTGGTTGGCGGCTTGACCGTCCTGAAGGAGTTTGGGCTCCGGCCGGATATTATTGCGGGCTCGGTCACTGACTCTTTAATGGGCGAAGACTCGATTCGGGAACGCTTTGCGATCGAAGCGGCGAACGCTCGAAATGACGGCGCAAGGCTCTTTGCCCTAGCTTCACAGTTTTCCGGGCAAACCGTGGAGGCGGCCGTATGCTGACGAAGATAAGGATCGGCATTCTTGGGGGTTCGGGTTACGGAGGCAGCGAGCTTCTTCGACTCCTGCTGTTTCATCCGAATGCCGAGATCGTCTATGTGACGGCAAATGAGCACGCCGGAAAGAGTGTGTCTGCCGTACACAAGAATCTCCTCGGGTTTACGGACCTGGAATTCTCCAAAACTCGCGAAGATCTTTCAGAGCTGCCGGATGTCGACGTTGCATTTTTTGCGATGCCGCACGGTGCGGCAATGTCGCTTGTTGGCACCTTGCCGATTGGCACAAAGGCGATCGACCTTTCAGGCGACTTCAGGATCGATGATGCCGAGGTCTTCGCGAAAGCCTACGGCCGCGACCAGACTGCCGCCGAGCTGCAGAAAAAATTCACATATGGGATCCCCGAACTCTTTCGCGCCGAAGTGGCCAAAGCGCAATTTGTCGCTAATCCAGGATGTTTTGCGACCGCCACGATCCTTGCCCTTGCACCGCTGTCCGCAAATCGTCTAAGCACCGGCAGGATAATCGTCGATGCAAAGACGGGATCGTCGGGTTCGGGTGCGAAGGCGGCCGCAAACACCCATCACCCTCAGCGATCCAACTCGTTTTACGCCTATAAACCGTTTACTCATCAACACTTACCGGAGATCGAGCAGTGCTTGTCGCGGGTAGGCTCGGTTGATTCTTCTCTCGTTTTCATGACGCACAGCATGCCCGTTTCGAGGGGTATCTTTGCATCTTGTTATGCAGAAGCGAGGAATGAAATGACGACAGCGGACGTCGCAGATGTCTTTCGCGACTTCTACGCTGACAGTCGCTTCGTTCGGATAGTTGAGACCTCACCCGACATCAATTGGGTCAAGATGACGAACTTTTGCGACATCGCCGTGCATTCGGACGGCCGCACCATTGCTGTCTTTTCCGCGATCGACAATCTTGTAAAAGGAGCCTCCGGTCAGGCGATCCAGAATATGAACCTTATGTTTGGCCTTGACGAAATGACCGGCCTGCTTTTTCCAGGTACTAATCCCTAATGACAACCGAAGAAATATTTCAATCCGAGCGCGAATTTCAAGTCGCGACATACTCAAAGCTTGACCTCGCGATCGTTCGAGGCCGCGGGCCGTGGGTCTGGACGTCAGACAACGATAAGTATCTCGATCTTTATGGTGGTCATGCTGTTTGTGCGGTCGGCCATTCACATCCGGAAGTGGTCGCTGCCATAACGGAGCAGGCGGAAAAGCTGATGTTCTACTCAAACGTCGTTTATTCAGACATTCGTGCAGACGCCGCGCACAAGTTGGTTTCCGTCGCACCAACATCACTTACCAAGGTCTTTTTTTGTAACTCAGGAACCGAGGCAAACGAGAATGCCATGCGGATCGCGAGGCTCGCCACGGGTAGGACAAAGATCGTCTCGTTCGAAAAAGGCTTTCACGGGCGAACGGCCGACTCGATCTCCGCGACATTTCTCGGCAAATATCGAACTCTTGGAGAACCAAACGTTCCGGGCCACGTGTCAGCAGAGTTTGGCGATTCCGACGCGATTGCGGCCGTGATCGACGCCGAAACTGCGGGCGTACTCATCGAGCCGATCCAATCAATGGCAGGAGTTCGTGAAGCGACACCTGAATACTTTCAGCAACTGCGCAAGAAATGCGACGAGGTCGGTACGGTGTTGATCTTTGACGAGGTTCAGACCGGCGTCGGCCGCGCCGGCGAATGGTTCTTTGCCGGAAGCAAGGCCGCCGGAGGTGTTGTTCCCGACATTGTTTCCCTTGCAAAATCACTTGGCAGTGGCGTTCCCGTAGGTGCCTGCCTTGTAACCGAAGATCTAGCCGCCTCCATCAAAGAGAACGACCTTGGAACAACATTCGGCGGCGGAATGGTCGCAATGGCGGCTGCAAAAGCCACACTTGAGGTCATTGAACGCGAAGGCCTGCTTGAAAATGCTCGGAATATCGAAAGCTGGGTAAGAAATGTTTGCTCCAGGAATCCAATGGTGAAAGCGGTTCAGGGCAAAGGCTGCCTGCTTGGGATCGAGGTCCAGGGCGGTGCCCGGCCACTTTATCAAAAGCTCCTGGATGCAAAGATCATCACGGGACTAAGCAGCGATCCAAACGTTCTTCGCCTTCTGCCGCCTTTGAGCGTTTCGCAAAGCGAGATCGAGATATTTGCGGAGGCTCTGAACAAATGAAGCATTTTCTCTCGACCGGACACCTTAGTCTCAGCCAGATCGAAGAGTTGCTCGACGCAGCGATGGCTTTCAAGGCCAACAGGCGCGTGACAAATGAGCTCGCGGGCCGATCCGTAGCACTCGTCTTTCTAAACCCGTCACTTCGAACAAGAGCGTCGATGCAGATCGCAGTTTACGAACTTGGCGGCAACCCCGTGCTCATCGAACCGGGCTCAACTTCCTGGTCTATCGAATATCAGGACGGAGTTGTGATGGATGGCGGTAAGACAGAACACATTGCGGAGTTCGTTCGCGTCTTGAGCCGGTATGTGTCGGCCATCGGCGTGCGTACCTTTGCCGAACTAAAGGATTGGGCTCACGAGCGGACCGATCCCGTTCTGAGTGCTTTCGCAAAATACGCAACAGTGCCCGTGATTAATCTCGAATCTGCGATGCATCACCCGTGTCAGGCGATGGCCGACATGCTGACGATCCGCGAAAGGTTCGTACCAGAGAAAAAGCGCGTCCTTTTGACCTGGGCGTGGCATCCAAAAGCTCTTCCGATGGCGGTTCCAAACAGTTTTGCACTTGCGGCCGCTCAATCGGGGCACGATATTACGATCGCGAATCCCGAGGGCTATGACCTGGATGACGAACTGATCAGCCAAGTTCAGCGTTGCGCCGAGTCTGCCGGCGGCAGTTGTCGGACGGTGACCGAGCCCGAGATAGCGTTTGAGGAAGCAGATGTTGTTTACGCAAAGAGTTGGGCACCCGCTGCCTTTTATGGACAGCCTGACGCGGCCCATGCCAGCGAACTTCGTGACCAATGGATGGTTACCGCCGACAGGATGGCGCGGACGGCCAACGGCATTTTTATGCACTGCCTGCCGGTAAGGCGAAATGTGATCGTAACGGACGAGGTCCTGGATTCCCCAAACTCCCTTGTCATTGACGAGGCCGAGAATCGGCTGCATGTTCAAAAGGCGATCCTCGCCTCATTATTCAAATAGGACGTTATGGAGATCGAATCCTTAGACCTGCTTCGCGAGGCATTGCCGTACATACAACGGTTTGCCGGAACGACCTTTGTCATTAAGTTTTCCGGCAAGATCACGGAGGACGCTGCAAACCTCGCTTCGCTATCCGAAGAGATAGGATTGCTTCACGAGGTCGGCATTCGCGTCTGCGTCGTGCATGGCGGTGGCAAGCAGCTGACGGAGCTGGCCGAGAAGCTCGGCGTTATCCAGAAGGTCGTCGGCGGACGAAGAGTGACGGACGACGAGACCCTCGAGCTCGCGAAAATGGTCTTTCGCGGGAAGATCAACACCGAGATCCTTGCCCAGTTCCGCAAAAGAGGAATTAAGGCGGTCGGCCTTTCCGGGGTTGATGGAGGTGTTCTGACCGCCGAAAAGAGGCCGCCGAAAAGCGTGCTCGATCGCTCGACGGGCGTTACGGACATCGTGGACTTCGGCCACGTCGGCGACGTCGTCCATATAGACGCTTCCCTTATCGAAGTGATGCTGAACAGCGGATATCTGCCTGTCCTTTCTTCTCTGGGAGCGGACGACCATGGGCAGGTCTTCAACATAAATGCCGATACGATCGCGGCGGAGATCGCCGTCGTATTAAAGGCGGAAAAGTTGATCCTGCTCTCAGACGTTAACGGGATCTACCTAGATCCCGCGGATGCTTCAACGAAAATATCGCGTTTGCCGATTGCCGAGGCTCGCGAATTGATCGAGACAGGCAAGGCGACGGGCGGGATGATCCCAAAGCTCGAAAGCCTGATATCGCTTATTGAACGCGGT
Organism: Acidobacteriota bacterium; assembly: GCA_019639195.1. GTDB lineage: Bacteria > Acidobacteriota > Blastocatellia > Pyrinomonadales > Pyrinomonadaceae > OLB17. The sequence goes on from JAHBSI010000002.1 coordinate 304,521, forward strand.
GTCCATTCCGCTCACGTCATAGACGGACGGAAAGCGAACGCGGTCCTTGCCGAGGTGTTTACGGACGAAGGCACGGGGACAATGGTCGTGAAATAAAAAAGCAGGCGAAATGCCTGCTTATCTTTGATTGGTGCTCAGGGCGAGACTCGAACTCGCACGGATCGCTCCACACGCCCCTCAAACGTGCGCGGCTACCAATTACGCCACCTGAGCTTGAATTGTCAATCTAAACCGAACTTCTATTTGTTCGCCGCCGGTGCAGCATTTGAATCTGCCGCCGGGGCCGAAGCATTTGCGTTAGCCGCCGGAGCTGTGTCATTAGCACTGGTGTTCGCCGCCGGAGCCGCTGGAACTGAATTAGCGTTCGAGTTCGCCGCAGTCGAAGCCGGAGTTTCAGCCGGTGTCGCAGGATTCGCGGAAAGCACTGACACATTCCCGTTAAATGCCGGCATCGAGATAAGCAATGCCGAGATCATAAAGACGACGGCAGCGACGATCGTGATCTTTGAGAGGATCGTCGTTGTCCCTCGCGGAGTCAAGGCTGAACTCGAAATATTGCTCGTGAACAACGCTCCGGCGTCCGTTTTACCCGGCTGCAGGAGAACTGCGCCGACGAGCACGACACACGAGATAAAAAACAAAATATAAAGTACGTATAGCAACTTTTTCTATCAACTCCCGTCCCGATCACTTATAGTTTACTATCTTCGCAAAACTATCCGCATCGAGGCTCGCACCGCCAACCAAGGCACCGTCAACATCCGGCTGACTCATCAACTCGCCGATATTCTCAGGTTTGACCGAACCGCCGTAGAGGATCCGAACCGAGGCCGCAACGTCATTGCCGTGATCTTTCCCGACGAGACTGCGGATGTGGCTGTGCATTTCTTGAGCCTGTGCAGGCGTCGCGGTTTTACCCGTGCCGATCGCCCAGACAGGCTCGTAAGCGATTATGATACGGTTCATCTCGTCGAGTGTCAAACCTGAAAGCCCGGCTGAAAGCTGTCCACCAACGATATTTTCGGCATTGCCCGATTCACGTTCGGCGAGTGATTCACCAACGCAAACGATCGCCTTCAAGCCGGCCTCAAGAGCGGCTTTCGTCTTTAAATTTACGGAGCCGTCTGTTTCGCCAAAAAGCTGACGGCGTTCGGAATGCCCAATTATCGCGTACTTGCAGCCGACATCTTTCAGCATTGCGGGCGCTACCTCGCCGGTTAACGCTCCGAACGAATTCTGAGTCGCACAATCTTGCGAAGCGACACCAATGTTCGAACCCTCTAACCGGTCAGCTACCGTCTTCAACGCGGTAAAAACAGGAGCGATGACGACCTCACAATGTGTCGCGTTAGCGACCAGCGGCTTAAGTGCAAGAGCCGTGTCGACCGCGTCGGCAAGCAGCTTATACATCTTCCAGTTTCCGGCAATTATTGGCTTTCTCATAAGGTTTAGTGCAGCAGAGTGCGTTTGAGCAATCCGCCGTCCACATCGTTTAACGAGTGTGTGGTGATAAACGCCGCCCTGTCAACCTCTTTAATCGCGGCCTTTACAACCCCGATCTCAAGACGCGTGACCACGCAGTAAAGGATCTCTCTATCCTCTTCACTTACACCGTGCCCACCAAGCCCACCGCCACCCTTAAAGACCGTTACCCCACGCAAAAGCCGCTGGGTGATCACCTCCCGGATCTCCTTGTAGTGGGGCGATACGATCGTTATGGCTGTGTACTCCTCAAAACCATGAAGGAGAAAATCAAGGGCCTTTGTCGCGGCGGCATAAGTGAGTATCGAATAGAGTGCAGGTTCGATCCCAAGCGAAAGAGCTGCGGCCCCAAAGATGATGACGTTCAAGAGCAATATTACATCCCCGACGTTCAAGATATACACGCGCCGACTCACCAGCAACGCGGCGATCTCGGTCCCGTCGAGCACTGCACCGCCTCGGATCGCAAGGCCAATGCCCGCACCGATAAAGAGCCCTCCGAAGATCGCCGTCAGAAGCTTGTCGGACGTTACATCGGGAAAGTCGATAAACGCGAGGCACAGCGAAAGCCCCAGTATCCCGAGGCCGCTCTTGATCCCAAATCTCAGGCCAAGTTGGTAATATCCGACGACTACAAAGGGTAGGTTAAGCAGAACGAGTAAGATAGGCAGCGGAAAGCCGAAAACGCCCGACACGAGCATCGAAATTCCGGTTACTCCGCCGTCAATAAAATGACTGGACAACAGGAAGCCTTTGATACCCATGCCGGCAAGGAAAATGCCGACAAGGATCAGAATAATGTTCCTGGCTTCAGCTTGTAGGGTCTTCTCCATTCTGCTCAGAGATCGCTTTCAACCACTAGCGCAGGCTGACAGTATACAGTCCAAACCAACGGTAGCTACCAACGAAAGGCTTGGATCATTTGTCGTCGAGGGCCGCGACGCCCGGCAGGATATCACCTGCAAGGAACTCGAGCGTTGCGCCGCCGCCGGTAGAAATGTGGGAAATATGATCTTCCAGTCCGGCCTGTTTAATAGCGGCTACTGAATCGCCGCCGCCGACTATCGATGTCGCACCGTTGTCGGTTGCTTCCGCAACGGCCTTTGCCACCGCGATCGTTCCTTGATCGAATGGCTTCTCTTCGAACATCCCCATCGGTCCGTTCCAAACTATCGTCTTTGCTCCCTGAAGAGCATTCGCAAATATTGCCGAGGTCTCGACTCCAATATCGAGGCCAACGTGCCCGGCGTTCGTAAAATCGATCGGGATCGTCTTTTGCGAATTCAGAGGATCGACACTATCGACGACCTGATGGTCCGTCGGCAGCAGCAATTCAACACCAGCTTCTTTTGCTCGAGCCTCGATCTCCAGGGCTGTCTCGAGCTTGTCATTCTCAACAAGCGATTTTCCGATCGTATAGCCGTTCGCTTTGAAGAAGGTGTAAGCCATCGCCCCGCCAATGAGCAATTTGTCCACTTGTCGCTGGATCAGCGAATCGATCACCGGTATCTTGTCGGATACCTTGGCACCGCCGAGGATCGCCACGAAAGGCCGTTCGGGATTGCCAAGAACGCGGCCCAGGTAGTCGAGTTCCTTTTCCATTAGAAGGCCCGCAACACAAGTCTCAACAAAGTGTGTGATCCCTTCGGTTGATGCGTGCGCGCGATGTGCCGTCCCGAACGCATCGTTTACGTAGATGTCGCACAAAGAGGCAAGTTCCTGGGCAAACGCCGCATCGTTCTTCTCTTCCTCCGCGTGAAGGCGAAGATTCTCAAGCAAGATCACATCACCTTCGCCCAAAGCGTCAACAGAGGACCGAATATCGTCTCCGACACATTCCGACGCGAAGCTGAGTTGCTTGATCTCGGGTATCTCCGCCGAGATCTCCTTTAGCTTCCCAAAAACCGGCTCGAGCGAGAATTTCTTCGGGTCGAAAGGCTTCCCCGCCTCTTCTGCCTTTTTCTTTTCCTTCATCGGCCGGCCAAGATGCGACGCCAGTATCACCCTTGCGCCACGGCCTGCAAGATCACGAATCGTCGGGACCGCCGCTCGAATTCGGGTGTCATCCGTAACCACGTCTTCTTTCACCGGGACGTTAAAATCGACCCGCACGAAAACGCGTTTGCCACTAACATCTATATCTCTGATCGTCTTCTTCTGCATTTATACCTAACGATTCTCATGAGGCCGAATGCCCGGCCCCGACTAGAACTGATAAAAGAATGGCGGCCGTTTTCGCAGCCGCCTCTCGATTCTAAATGCCCTTTGCGGCAATATATCTTACGAGATCGCGTACACGGCAGGAATAGCCCCACTCATTGTCGTACCAGGACAACACCTTGAGCGTATTGCCGTCGAGAACGGTCGTATATTCCGCGTCGACAATCGACGAGTGCGAATTTCCGCGATAATCGATCGAAACAAGCGGCTCATCGCTGACCGAAAGAATGCCCTTCAGGCGGCCGGCGGCCTCTTCGCGGAACGCATTGTTGACCTCGTCCTTTGTGGTCGCTTTCTCAACATTCATCACAACATCAACGATCGAGACGTTCGGGGTCGGCACGCGGATAGAAATACCTTCAAAACGGCCCTTGAGCTCCGGAATCACGAGTGCGACCGCCTTTGCGGCACCGGTCGAGGTCGGGATCATCGAGATCGCCGCAGCTCTCGCACGCCGCAGGTCTTTGTGCGGCAGGTCGAGCAGCTGCTGATCGTTCGTGTAGCTGTGGATCGTGTTCATCAAGGCATTCTTGATGCCGAAACGGTCGTGAATGACCTTCGCCAGCGGCGCAAGACAGTTCGTCGTGCAGGAGGCGTTCGAGATAATGTGATGATGAGCCGGATCATAAACTTCTTCGTTTACGCCAAGGGCTATCGTCACATCCTCACCTTTCGCAGGGGCGGAGACCACAACTTTCTTCACCGAGCCGCGTAGATGCTTGCCCGCGTCGGCAGCATTGGTAAACCTGCCCGTAGATTCAATAACGATCTCGGCACCCACAGATTCCCAGTCGATCGCGGCCGGATCTTTCTCGCTAAACACCTTGAATGTGTCGCCTTCGACCGTAATTGAGCCGTCACCGGCAGTGATCTTGTGGTCAAGATTGCCCATCACTGAGTCATATTTGAGCAAATGAGCCAGTGTTTTCGTGTCCGTCAGGTCGTTTACCGCAACGAGATCGATATCGTTGTCATTCAGCCATGTTCGCACAACCGACCGCCCGATCCTGCCAAATCCGTTAATGCCAACTTTGATTCCCATTCTACTAAGTCTCCTAAGCAAAAGTGCGTATGATTAAACGCCTACGATACTAAATCACAAGGCGAAACTCAATTTGCAAAACTTTACCGTCCTCAGAAGATAGTTGAAACAAACAAAATTTTGCTGGCGTAATACCCGTTTAGATTTTTTACGGTAAACTTGTATCTCGCACTTATACCGGAGCAAATAGATAATGACATTACGTCGCCCAATACAATTTTTTGTGCCCCTTGGCGTCATTTGCCTGGTCGCAGCCGCGGCACTCGGTCAAGAAAAGCCGGCGACCGACAGAGATATCGCGTCCGCAAGGCCTTCGGTTTCCACTACGGCGTCGGGAGACAGCTATACCCCTTCAAACACGTCGCGGATCGGGGTTCAGACGGCGTCACCGCTCGCTCTTTCGCTGGATGAGGCGATCAAGAGGGCTCTGGCGAATAACAATGACATCGAGGTGTCGCGAACTGATGTCCGGTTCGCGGAAACTACTGTGCGGGGGCTCCGTGGACTTTATGATCCAGTGTTCACATTTCAACCGACATTCTCGCACAGCTCTTCGACCGGCCAGCAGGGAACGAATGATGTCCGATTAAACGGCAATATTAACCAGCGCATTAAACCGGGCGGCGGTACGATCCAGGGCTTTTTTAACAACACACGGACCGAGAATGCTTTTGCTCAGGCACAGGTGACATCAGGCGGGCTTGGGTCCAGCAGTTCCGCGATCTATTCATCGCAGCTTGGTTTTAACTTCACTCAGCCGCTGCTTCGAGATTTTCGGATCGACAATACGCGCCGGCAGATAAAGATCGCGAAAAAGCAGCTTCGACAATCGGACTCAGATTTTCAGCTCCAGGCAACAAACACGGTCACGGACGTGCAGCGAGCGTACTGGGACCTCGTGCTCGCTCTTCGTAATCAGCAGAACCGAAAAGCGAATGTTGAGCTTGCCCGCGAGAATTTGCGTCAGATCATCGCGAAGATCGACGCCGGAGCCGCGGCACCGCTTGAGAAAGCCGAGGTGGAGACCGAGCTTGCAAATCGAGAGGGCGACCTGCTACTTGCGACCCAGCAGGTCGGTGTCGCTGAGAACTCTCTTAAAAAACTCGTTATTCGTGACGCTCTTGCTCCGGAATGGGCACAAGCGATCGTGCCGACCGATGCACCGAAGGTCGCGCCGATCCCGTCGGATCTCGATACGGCGATCAAAGATGCTTTCGATAACAGATTTGAGCTCCGCCGCCTGAAACTTCAACGCGAGATCAATGACCTTGACATAAGCTTCTACAAGAATCAGGCGAAGCCGCAGATCGACTTGAACACGACATTCTCACTTGACGGAATTTCGCGCGGACAGGTCTCTACTGCCAGCAGCCTTATCCCGCAGTTTACCGGAAATGAAGAGATCCTTCGGCAGAAGCTGAATACGCTGTTTGCACCGGGCTCTCAGATCCCAAATCCGCTGCTGACAATACCCGGTTCGCCGCCATACTTCGTTGGCGGATTCAACCGCTCGATGTCCAATATGTTCAGAAGCGACGCTCCGAACTATTCCATCGGCGTAACGTTCTCGTTCCCGTTCTTTAACCGCACAGCAAAGGCGAACCTGGCCGGAGCACAGATCACCGGCGAACGCATCGCCGCTCAGACCCGCGCACAGGAAGAATCGGTGCTGACTGATGTCCGGAACGCAGTGCAGGCGGTCGAAACCGCACGCTTGAGAGTTGATACGGCCCGTCGAGCCCGCCAAAGCGCGGAGGCACAGCTTGCGGGCGAGCGAAAGCTATATGACGCCGGTCGTTCCACGACATTTCTGCTCTTCCAGCGCGAGAATGCCCTTCTTGCGGCACAAAATGCCGAGATCAGTGCCGAAACCGACTATGCTAAGGCGGTTGCTGACAGGGAAAGAGTTACGGCTACTGCATTTCGCGAACACAATATCACGATCGACAAACCTGTCGATATCAAGTAGTTCACGCCAAATTCAACGGAATGAGTGCCGCTGGTCAAACGTGACTTTGCGGCACTTTTCGCATTTTCAAGAAAGTTCTGCGAAAATCCTGCCTGTGAAGATCTCCGCTGCAATCATCACTCTCAACGAGGAAAACAACATCGCTCGCGCCATTCGGTCCGTGGCCTGGGCAGATGAGATCGTGGTGGTGGACTCTGGAAGTACGGATGCGACGGGTAAGATCGCTGAGGATCTGGGGGCACGCGTGATCGGGCAGGAATGGCTCGGATTCGGACGCCAAAAGCAGTTTGCCGTCGAGGCCGCTTCAAATGACCTGATCCTCAGCCTTGATGCCGACGAAGAGGTCACTCCTGAACTTGCTTCGGAAATACGGAAGCATCTCGAAAGTGGAATGCTGGCGGATGGCTACCGGATCCCGCGTCTTGCGGTCTATGCGGGCCGAAAGATCAGACATGGCGGCTGGTATCCGGATCGTCAACTTCGTCTGTTTGACCGCCGAAAAGGGCAATGGTCTGATGATGTTATCCACGAATCGTTCAAGCTGAAAGAAGGTTCGACGGCGGAGGATCTGCGGTCCGACCTCCTGCATTTTACCTGCAGCAACATCGCTGAGCACGCCAGGATGATCCAGGAACGGTATGCACCGCTTTCGGCTCAGTCAATGTTTGAAAAAGGCAAGCGGACTTCCCTGCTAAAGATCGCCACCGCGCCGGCCTTTTCTTTCGTCCGTGACTACGTTCTCCGCGCAGGGTTTCTAGATGGTCCTCAAGGCCTGATCATCGCGGGATTCGGCGCCTACAACGTTTTTCTCAAGAACGTGCTTCTGTGGCAAATGGCGCGTTCGCCGAAATGAGAATTAGTTCCAATGTCCTACAACTTTCCCGTCATTGAGAACATCTAAACATTCAGATTTCCGGGCGTTTGTGTCATATTAGAACCTGTGAAAACCCAACGTTTTAGTTCGAAACTCCTCGTTTTGCTGACAGGGCTCTTCTGTCTGGCAGTGCCCATCTTTGCTCAAAAAGGGATTGACGCCCAGACCGATACGATAAAGAAGGAAGGTAGCCCAACGAGCCGACCGAGCGATGCTTCCCGATCCTTTAGCTGGGGCAAGGGAAAGACAAAGGTTCGGGCGATGCTCCCAAACCCCTACAAACTGGCGGCGCGAAGAGACGTTTTGATCAGTTCTATCCAAGACGTTCTTCAGGACAAGAAGATCATCATCGATGAGTCCTCTTCGCGTATCGCCGACGGATATATCGTTACCCAGCCATTCGTGTTCGCAAAGGGTATTGTGCTGACCCGCGGCGAATTAGCCCGCGTTGCAGAGATCTCGGATCCAGAGACTGCCTGGACACGTGCCCAGTACACCCTCACGATCGACGTCCAAACGATTGACGGGATACAGAACAAGGTCGCGGTTAACGCTAAGATCGAGGGTCGCGCGGGAAACGGCCTGACGGCCGAATGGCTGACCGTTCCAAGCTCCGGCGTCATAGAGGACGAGTTCCTTTCGAAGCTTATCGAGGCGGTTACCGGAACGTCTCCGGATCCGGTCCAGGACGTACCAAAGGACGATGGCCCGTAAAGCGTTTCTATTGTCTCTTGCATTCGCTGCCATTTTTCTGGCGGCCGAAACGTCTTTCGCCCAAGATCGGCCGATCGAGGAGACTCCTCTTCGTCCCCGCAGTTCGCGGCCCGAAGACCCGCCTCAAGGTGTCCGAGACATGCTGATCCGGATGCAGATCGAAAAGGCGAAGAAGGATTTCGACGAAATGCTCGATCGCGGCGACCGTGCCGCAAAGTTGTCTCGACAGATCGAGTCCGCAATAGCCAAGAATTCCAGGGTTTCGCCGGCGGATCGAGAGAAACTGCAGGCTCTCGAAAAACTGACAAGAGAAGTTCTTAGCGATCTGGGCGGTGATGAAGACGATCTTTTGGAGGAATCTTCTGCCGCGATAACTACGAACGATCCGGTCGCGACCGCAAAAGAACTCAATGCTGCCGTCACCCTGATGGTCGCCGAACTAAAGGAGATGACGCGCTTTACGGTTTCCGCTTCCGCGATCGAATCGAGCGGTGCGGTTCTAAGGATCGCCCGCGTGCTTAACGCCTATCAATGAAGATGTTCGTGCCGGACGCTCGCCGACCATTACGCTCTGCCCGACCGATAACCGGGCTCTGGCTCTTCGTTCTCGCATTTGCAGTATTCTTTCCACAGATCACAGCAGCGCAAGCAGATGACGACGATGTGATAAAGGTCGATTCTTCCGTCGTCATTGCGAATGTGTATATAACCGATCGAAACGGTCAGGCCGTGACGGGCCTGGACCAAAAGCTGTTCTCGATCTTTGAGGACGGTAAGCTTCAGAAGATCGAATCGTTCACATCCGAATCGACCCCGTTTGCCGCGGTTGTTTTGATAGATTCTTCCAGCAGTATGGAATATCGCGTAAGCAACGCTCGGAGTGCGGCGATCAAGTTTCTTGAGGGCTTGAGAGGTCAGGATTTCGCCGCGGTGGCCAACTTTGATAACGAGGTCCGTATTCTGCGCGACTTCCAATCGACTGCCGATCTGCCGGATATTTTCTTCGATCTAAAGGCGGACGGAATGACGTCCCTCAACGATGCCGTTGTAACTGCAGCGAAGATGCTCTCAACGAGGCCCGAGAAGAGGCGTGCGATCATCGTGATATCGGACGGTGCCGACAATAGCAGCAAATACTCGCAGAAAAAAGCCCTTAAGGCGGCTCTCGACGTCGGTGCCCTCGTTTACACCGTCGATATGTCACCGAAAGACGCACCTCCGACTGAAAAGGCGATCATGCAAGGTGCTTTGAAGAGTTTTGCGGAAAGGACCGGCGGAACATTCGTGGCAACTCCGGGAGGAGCCGAGATGCGGCACGCTTTCGAAGCGATCGTTGATGAGCTTGGGAATCAATACACGATCTCATATCAGCCTGCCGAATCGAAGGAGGACGGCAAATTTCATTCGATCGAAGTTCGAGTTGCACGCGGCGGCCTAAAGATACGTACGCGCGAAGGTTATATCGCGCCAAAGCGAAAAAACTAACGATCTGTACGATTTCGTTTCTTGTCGTCGTATCGTTCGATCGCGAGATCTACCAGCCTGTCGATCACGCTTCGGAAGTTCATCCCTGTCGCTTCCCACATCTTCGGATAACCAGACGCATCCGTAAGCCCCGGCATCGTGTTTATCTCATTTACAAGGAGTGCTCCGTTGTCTTTGCGGAGGAAGAAATCCACGCGAGCCAGCCCCGATCCATCGATCGCCTTGAACGCTCGGACAGCGAGCTGCCTGATCTTGCCTGAAAGCTCTGCCGAAAGCGGAGCCGGCGTGATGAACTCATTATTTCCTGTACCGGTATATTTCTCATCCCAGTCTAGGAAAGCCTTCGTCTCGTCGCGAATGATGTACTCTCCGGCCTCGCTTGCACTTGGCTCTTCGTTGCCTAGCACGGCACATTCGATCTCACGGACATCAAGTCCCTGTTCAACGATTATCTTCCGGTCATATTCTGCGGCAAGGGCGATCGCTTCCCTAAGCGACCCTTCATCAATTGCCCTCGTGATACCAACGGAAGAACCGAGATTCGCGGGCTTTACGAACGCCGGATAACCGATCTTCGCCTCGACCGAATGCACGACACCATCCGGATCCTGCTCCCATTCGCTGCGAAGGAACCATACGTATTCGCAGATCGAAAGATCCGCCTCTCGAAAAAGCGTCTTCATCGTGACCTTATCCATTCCGCAGGATGAAGCAAGAACACCGCAGCCGATATACGGGACATCCGCCATTTCAAAAAGGCCCTGAATGGTTCCGTCCTCGCCGTAGGTTCCGTGAAGGACGGGAAAGACACAGTCGAGGGGCTGCGTACCGCCGTTGGGGATCGTAAAGCCGCCCGCACTCGCATCACCGGTCAAAAGATGAGGTCGATCTGAAGGTTCGCCGTACTCTCTTTCGAATGCCGCAACGGTCTCCTCGGGAAACATCGCAAGCGACTCTGCAGGACTAAGCCATTGCCCTTCAGGCGTGATCGCAACCGGAAAAAGGTGATAGTTTGCAGGATCCGCCTGTTCGATAACTGTCTTTGCCGAGCGGATCGCGATCTCGTGTTCGCCCGAACGGCCCCCGAAAACAATGGCGAGGTTCTTCTTCATAGTCTTACAAAATGGTCTTCCCGAGCGCTGAGAGTATGAGTTCGCACGCAAGCTCGACCGTAATATTTGATTGATCGAGAAGCGGATTGACCTCAACGATCTCGAAAGAACGCATTTTACCGCTCGCAGCGATCATTTCAAGTGTGAGGTGGGCTTCGCGGTAAGTCGCGCCTCCGCGCACAAGCGTTCCGCTGCCCGGCGCAAACCGCGGATCTATGCCGTCAACGTCGAAGGTTACGGCAAACCCGCCGGGCGCCTTCGAGGCGATCTCGATCGCATCCGATACACAAGCAGCCATACCGCGCTTATCAATATCGCTCATCGTAAAGAAGTGGTCGCGAAGGCCTAGTTTCTCGATCTGTGCTCGCTCGCCCGGATCTACGTCGCGCGCACCGATGTGAGCGAAGAAGTTCTTATTCAGCTTTGGTGAAAAACCGCAGAGATCAACAAGATCGCGGTTCCCTTCGCCTAAAAGAACGGCGAGCGGCATTCCGTGAATATTCCCCGATGGCGAGCTCTCAGGAGTGTTGATATCTGAGTGAGCGTCAAACCAGATGAGGCCGACCTCTTCCTCCTTTTCGCGATAATGTTTAGAAATTGCAGAAAAGGTCGGGATAGCGATAGCATGATCCCCGCCAAGGATCACCGGGAATTCGCCGCGAGCAAGTATCTCGGAGACCGCCGCAACGATATTAGTGCTCGATTCGAGCATCTCCTTCAGATGTTTCGGATTCTCACCTTCGACGCAGTCCTTCGGTGCTCGGATCGAGACATCACCGTGATCGGTAAATTCATACCCTAGGCCACGAATGTGATCGGCCAGACGCTGGCCACGGATAATGGATAGGCGCATCGCGTTAACCCCAAGCTCACTCCCGGTCTTACCGGCACCAAAACCGAGCGGTACGCCTAAAAGGCCGATCTTTTTATTATCCACAGCGTTCACACTACAATTCTCCAAATCCGCCTGAGATCAATTCGCCCACCGCGTCCGCCGCAGTCACTTCGTCGGCGCCGTCAACTACGATAACCAAACGAGAGCCGATCCCCGCGGCCATGGCAAGAATGCTAAGCATCGATTTTGCATTTGCCGTCGTATTAGTTTCGCGATTCTCGAGCAAAACCTTCGAAGTGAAGCTGCGTGAAAGGCGAACGAGCTTCGCCGCTGCCCTGGCGTGCAGCCCGAGAGGGTTGATGATAGAGACCTCTCGTTCAAGCATCTTTCTTGAGTTTTAGCGGCTCAAGAAGGTCGCCGGCACGCATTATAGCGGTCTTTCCTTGCTCCTCGACCTCTTTTGCGAAATCCGCAAGCGGCACGGCCTTCCCGATCGTAGCGACCTTAATGACCATCGGAAGATTGACGCCCGAAATTATTTCGACCTCGCCCTCTCGGAGGAACATCGCGGAAATATTCGTCGGCGTCCCGCCAAACATATCTGTCAAAAGGATAACACCAACCCCCTGTGAAACTTTGTCGATAGCGCGTTCGATCTCCGCCTTCGCCGCCTCGACATCGTCATGCCAACCGATAGAAACGGCGGCCACATTGTCAACATCTCCAACAACGGCCTCCGCCGCGGCAAGCAGTTCATTGGCAACCTGTCCGTGCGAAACTATTACGGCTCCTATCCTCTTTGTCTCGTCCATAATTCTCTACTTCTCTGCATCCCGGTGCGAGATCGTTACGTTGAATTTTGCTTTCTTAAGAGCACGCCCGATCGCATTTGCAACCATAACTGAACGATGGCGCCCGCCGGTACATCCGATACCAACCGTGAGATAACTTTTTCCTTCACGCTGATAGAGCGGCAAAAGATACATCAGCAGGTCGATCACACGCTCGATCGTCTCCACGACTTCCTTCTCGCGTTCAAGAAACTCGACCACCGGTCGGTCGCTGCCCGTCAATCCTTTCAGATCGCGGTGAAAATACGGGTTCGGCAAATGCCTTACATCAAAAAGAAGGTCGAGTCCTCTCGGATTTCCATATTTATGCCCAAAGCTGATGATCTCTACCTTCAGCGGCTGTCCGTCAGGATTTCCGCTGAACTTCTGCACGATAAGATGCCGCAGCGTATGGACCGTATGGTCACTTGTATCAATGATAAGGTCCGCCATTCGACGGACATCGATCATCGCTCGGCGCTCGGCCTTGATCGAGGCCACCAGGCCTTTTGGATTCTTCGCGGGATGCGGCCGTCGAGTTTCAGAAAATCTTCGCTGCAGGACGTCGTCAGCTGCCTCGAAGAATACGATGAACGGAACGATGCCGCGCTTTGCAAGTTTCTTCAGTTCGCTGGAGAACTCCGGAAGGAAATGGCGCTCGCGAATGTTGATAACAAGGACCGCACGCTCGATCCCTGGCGGCTTTCCGCCGTCATCGACCATCAGCCTTCCGAAGGTCGAGATCATCGTCACCGGCAAGTTATCAACACAAAAATAGCCAAGATCCTCGAAAGCATCGGTCGCCGAAGTCATTCCCGAGCCACTCAAACCCGTTATGATCACCAGTGATGGCAATTCCTGGTCGCTTCTTCGTTTCTTCAGCATCGTGTCGTCACAGGGAGCAATGCCCTAATCCTACTCTCGCAGATCTCAGCCATCACCGACGGCTCCGCCCTTTCCAAATAGATCGTGGGAATACTACCAAACGGCCCTTCCGCCCGTCGTTCCTTTCCGCCGTCAAGGTCAACGCAAACCTCGATCGGGCAAGCGTCAACGCGATCTGCATCGCGTATGACCGTATCCAACTCCGCAACGCTGAACGCTGAAACACCGATCAGCCCGCGATTTCCCTCGGGGCAAGTCCCTACAAAAGATCCATCCCGCTCAGCAACGGAAACCGCATCATCGGCGAGGAACTTTGCTCCACGCCTAACCAGCTCGATCAGCAGTCGGGTCTTGCCAGAGCCGGACTCGCCGCAGATCAGAACACCGCGTCCGTCTATCGCCACGCACGACGCATGAATGGTCTTTTCGCTCGAACTCACGGCTGTATTAGGCCATAGTTGCCGTCCGGCCGCTTGTAAATGAGGGCAATATCCCCACCATCAGAATCTCTAAACAGCAAGAATGGTTCCTTTCCTTCGTCGAGAGCCATCGCAGCCTCCTGCGCGGTTATTGGCTTTTGTGCCTTCATTTTGGTCACGACTATCTTCGGAGTCCGCGTCGGGACAACTGAATCGCCTTTCGGACCGCCGGGGGAACGCCTCGCACGGTGTGACTTGTCGATCACTTTGTCTTTCAACTTTCGTGCCTGTTTTTCGATCTTCGCAACGCTCTTTGAAAGCGACTGATACATATCAGCATCAATGGAAGTCGCGCTCAGTGTCTCATTCCGCCAATGAACGACGATCTCAGACCGATGGCGGCCCCGCTCGACCTCGATCGTAACGTTCGCCTTTGGCGGTTTTGAATCAAACAGCGGCCCGAGCCGTTCGAACTGCCCGGCCGCATGTTTCTTTAGTGCGTCTGTAACTTCGATGTGTCTGCCAGTGAAATCGATCTTAACTCCCATAATTGTCAAACTATCGTTCTGCGCTCGCGCGAACCGGGTATTTGCATCTGATCGCGATATTTTGCAACCGTTCGCCGAGACAGTTTTACGCCCTCCTTCGTTAGTATCTTTGCGATCTCGTCATCAGTAAGCGGCCTCTTTGTATCTTCATCTTCGATCATCTTCTTGATCTTGGTTTTTAAGATGCGCGTCGAAACCTCTTCGCCCTCTTCATTTAGCATTCCTTCGCTAAAGAACCTTCTTAACTCTATAACACCTTGCGGCGTATGTGCGTATTTGCGGTTTACGACCCGCGAGATCGTCGAGAGATGCATACCGATATCTTCGGCAATATCCTTCAGCATCATCGGCTTAAGGAAATTCGGGCCGTTGTCGAGAAAGTCCCGCTGCCTGAGAACGATCGACTCCACGACCTTGAATATCGTTTGTCGGCGATGCTCGATATTTCTCAAGAGATCGACGGCTGAACGACTCTTTTCTTTGATGAAGTCTCGTGTTTCCTTGCTTGCATCCGCCTGGTCGGCAAGGCGTGCATACGTGGCGGAGATCCTCAGACGCGGACTGCTGTCGTCCGTAAAAAAGACCTGATAGTCATCATCGACCTTCTCGATATACACCTCAGGGGCGACATACATGGTCCCTTCTGAACCATATCGCCGACCGGGATACGGATCGAGTTCACGAATGCGGGCGATCTCTGAACCAAGCGTCTCAAAATTCGCACCAGTGCTTTTAGCAAGGTGCTGAAGCCTGTGCGGTTGACAGTCTTCAAGGTGATGAGCAACGAGTTCAGCGGCGAGCGTGTCATCCTCGTCGTCCGCCTTG
Organism: Acidobacteriota bacterium; assembly: GCA_019639195.1. Lineage (GTDB taxonomy): Bacteria > Acidobacteriota > Blastocatellia > Pyrinomonadales > Pyrinomonadaceae > OLB17. The sequence continues at coordinate 319,761 of JAHBSI010000002.1, forward strand.
AGCTGAGCAAGTAGGCACTCGACGACACCGAAAGCTCCGCAGCCGACAGGATCGAGGTACAAAACCTCCTGTCGCGCAAGTTCTGCCTGTTCGAGGCTGCAACGGCTTGTCGCGGCGATCTCTTCGATCGAGCAGCTCAGCCGGCCATCGGCATTCAAATTACCGATCACAGAAAGGGCCGCCCGCTCGATCACCGGCGTCAAGGACAACATAGACAGCTGCCACTCAAGATGTTCGGACAATGACGGCGCGTGCGTAAGGAACTGCTCAAAGCTAGGGGCATCGTCCTTATACTCGATCTCCTGCGTTTTATATCCGGGATCGAGATAGTCCTGAAATTCACGCCCGTAATCGATCTCATCAAAGGGATCGGAAGATTCTGTGTGGCTGTCTTCGCCGGGCTCAAGATCGCCTCCAGTACTTACTTCGCCATCCAGCTCGGTTCCAAAACTGTGATCATCGCCGTCGCTCTGAAACTCTTGATCTTTGAACTGGGGAACCGCGCCTTCACCAACGTCAGCGAAGGTATCTATCTCGGCTCCATCCGAATTCTGATCGAGAATGCTGTTCGAGATCTCTTCGATCTCGTCTCCGGGCTGCACTTCTTCGAGCAGCGGATTTGTCGCCATTTCCGTATCGATCAGTTCATTAAGTTCAAGCGCGGTCATCTGCAGCATCTCTATCCGCTGCCGTAGCTGCGGCGTGAGAACCATCTTTTGCTGGAGTTTTGCCTGAAGCCGAAGAGATGACATAAGCGAAAAGTCGCGTCAGCCGAGGTCCACAAATACAGCTATTGCGACATATCGACGCAATTTGCGTACCGTTCTAAGTGTGATTATAACTTGTCCAAAATAAAAAGGGAAAAAAATCGCAAGAATTGGCGGTAATTTTCTCTAAAGAGAGAACCTTTCACCGAGATATAACCTTCGCACGTCGGGGTCGGCGACCAGTTCTTCGGTCGTTCCAGACCGAAGGATACGGCCTTCTGCCATAATGTACGAACGGTCGGTAATGCCGAGGGTCTCGCGGACGTTGTGGTCGGTGATGAGGATGCCGATCCCTTGTTCCTTCAAGTAAACAATGATCTCACGGATGTCGTCGATCGCAAGCGGGTCGATGCCCGCAAAAGGTTCGTCAAGCAGGATAAAACTCGGATTCGTCGCCAGGCATCTCGCGATCTCGACACGCCGACGTTCGCCGCCCGACAACGCGTCTCCACGAGTTTGTCGAACGTGTTCGACACCGAACTCAACCAAAAGGTCATCAAGGCGGGACATTCGTTCTTCGCGGGGCAAACCGAGTGTTTCGAGCACCGCAAGAATATTCTGCTCCGCCGTCATCTTACGAAATATCGATGGTTCCTGAGGCAGATATCCAAGGCCGAGACGCGCTCGCAAATACATCGGAAGCTTCGTGACATCGCGGCCATTGAGCGTGATCTGTCCGGTTTCGGTGTTCTCCAGGCCGACGAGCATATAGAACGTCGTCGTCTTGCCCGCACCGTTCGCGCCGAGGAGTCCAACGACCTCGCCTTTTGCGACATTAAGACTAACGCCGTCAACGACTCGCCTTCTGCCGTAAGTTTTTTGAAGATCGACGCCTGAAAGCAGTACCTTGTGGCCGTTTTCAGCTGAGTCGAGATCGTTTTGATGATGCATCTATTCCTGAGGATCCGCCGTCTTGTAAACAGATTTTACACGGCTGTTCGGATTTTGTCGTCCGCGGCGGCTACCCACGAATCGATTCTCCCGGAAATATACAGTGATCTGCGACCCCGAGGAGCTCCCATTCTCAGCATCGCTTACCATCGCGGGGCTACCATCGAGCACGGCGATCTCTGTCTCCGCTGAATATTCAACGCGGTCACCCGTCGCTCGACGTCCGGGTTGAGTAAGGACCACGGATCTCTCCGCTACGGTTCGCGTAACTTCGCTCTTTTCAGACAGGAAGATGTCCGCAGATTCCGCGGTGATCCTGTCAGATGCTTGCCGAATATCAACGTTGCCGCGATAGCTCAAGGTTCGGCCATCGCGGGCATAGGTCAGCGCATTTGCAGAAGCAAAAACTGGCACCCTTGACTCTTTTCCGGCTCTATTGATCTTTGCATCGTAGAGTCCGCTCTGGACCGAGCCTTCCGCGACGAGTTTTCCCTGGCCCTGAAGGATCGTGAGTTTGTCGGCTCTTACGTAGTTGTCGTCCTGCCAGGCTCGAGCATTCCCCGTATAGACCGCAGTGTCTGAGTTGCGATCAAAGACCGCTTCGACCGAGGTGATGAAAACGGGCTTATTCGTGCTTGAGAATGGTGACGCTCCTCCCATTGCCCCGCCGTTATAGAACGTCGTGCTCACGCCGCCGCGCAACGAGGAAATTTGAGTCGCTGTGTTCCAATCGATCTCAGAGGCCTTTGCGCGCGACCGGTCGTCCCAGACCGTTGGTTCACCGCCGCGCAGCCGCAGGATCTTGTCGTTCTGGCTAAACACAAATCGTTCAGCAAGACCACGGCGGTCGAGCTCGGAAAACTTCGCGTTACCAGCTGCTTGAAGCTCCGACAGGTCTTTCGTTGCCGAATCGAACGCTGCGATCACCTTGTCGGAGGTCAACAACTGGTCACCACTTCCTGGTGCAGCGACGGTCGGCTTTCGCACTGTCTTTGCACCGGTTCCTCCGATGCACTCACGAGCATTGTTACCAGTTGGGAAAAATTCGCAGTCAAATCGCGGCGCGTTTACGGTTGTATTGTAGATCTCAGCCGCCTTCTTCACCGGCAGGATCTCGAGCACGGCATCGCCGACAGCTTCAGCTTTGCTAATGTCCTGACCATTGTCGTGAAAATATGTCTTTACGGTGTCGGCAGTGACACGTTTTGTTGCTGCATCCGGCGCGTTGCCCGGGGCGTCGAGCTGGATCGTCGTCCGCCCGTCCGTGTGCATCGCGGCAAGCAAGCCTTTTCCCTTGAAGTCAATAGTGATCGATCTCGGCGTCGTCAAGGTCGCTTTTGAATAGTCAGAGACGGTCGTCGGCACCAGTTCCGCTCGTGCGTTCGTAACCGCGCGCGCAGTTCGAAGCTGATCGGGAGCTGCATAGTCGATCGTAAGCTCGTTTGCCGAGGCCTGTGTCAGCCTTTCACGCGTCGTTTGTTTCAGGAACGTATTGCCGGACACGACCGCGTGCTTGATCTCTTCGGACGAAAAGAGATCAGCGATGATCGTGTCGCCTTTTACATAATCCGACCCTTGGGCGACCTGCGCCGACCCGTTAAGAGTCGCCTTCAAACCCTTGCGGTCATAAACAGCGGAATCAGCTTGGATCTCCGTTTTTCTTGAGTCTTGCTCGGTAACGATACGGGCACCGGAACTGAGTTGATAGCGATCGAGCGGTTTTTCGTACACAGCGTTGCCGGCATCGATGGTTGTTGTCTTTCCATCGTTCGAAACTATATGGACGTTCTCAAAAAGCTCAAGTTTTGTGAGTTCGCGACCTTCGGGCGATGTTTCCGCACCTGAAAGCCATGCGATGGCACGCCCGGCAGAGACGTCGCTTGTTCGGCCGGCGGATTCGATCTTTGCCTTAAATCCACCGTTCAGCTCGATGCTGTTCGCATTCTGGTCATAGATCGCACTCGCTGCATTCAACTTCGCGTATTTCACGCCGGCAGCCTTTTTCTCAGCCGATTCGAACGTCTCGACCTCTACGTTCTCGCGAAGTTCGAGCTTCTTCTCAGCCATCTTCACGGTCGCACCGATCGCGGTGCCGCGAATATTGTCGCGATCAAACAAGATCTTGTCATCGGATTCGGCCGTTTCGGTGGCTCGCGTGTACGTGACGCCATCGGTTTCGATCTTTAGAGCGTCGCGTGTATTGATCTTCACGTTGCCGGCGAGATAGGCCGTAAAATTCTTATCCGCCTCGGGGACATAGATGGCTTTGTCTGCGTTTATTTCATCAAACGCCTGACCGTCGGCCGCAAAGACCTTGACGTATGCGTTCTCGAGTTCCTGGTGATTGTCAGAAAAGGTTCGGGCGGTGTCGGCCTTTATGTAATATTTTGGAGTTGTGCCATCGCTCTCCGTACGTTCGTAACCGCTAACTTCGGCAATGACGTCTGTCGAAAGGTGCGCGTGCTCAGGCTTGAGCTTGAACGCGGGCTTAGAGCGCGCCGTGTAGAAGCTTGCTACGACCACGACCACGATGAGTCCCGCCGCGACAAGCGCCGCATAGCGCAGTATCTTCGGGAGCTTTGCCCGAAAGTCGTAGCTTTGGATCTTTTCGATGGTGCGTTCGGCCACAGAAGGATTATGCTTCGCGAAAGTCTTCGACGACAAGCTGGACCTTTCGATTTCCCTGCCAGTTGTTTGCTTCGAGGACATAAGCTAATTCGATGCGCGAACCACGCCTTGGCGTTCGCCCCTTTGAGCGCTCGACGCCGTCCCACCATACGGCCTCAAGTTGACGGCCCGATCCCGACTCAAGTTTCAGCTTCAGATGTTTTTCCTTCATCACGAACGGTTCCTCTCGCAAAATAAGGTCCTTTGTGACAAAGATCGGCTTCGGATTCCCCTGGCCGAACGGCTCAAGGGCAGAAAGTGCGTCAACCAGCCTGAGATCAATAGTTTCCGGCAAAAGGACCGCATCGATCTGCAGCTCCGGAACGAGATCATCAGACGAAAGCGTTGCGGTAGCGTATTCTGAGAGGCGGCTTCTAAGCTCAGGGATGCGTTCTGAGCGTATTTTCATCCCCGCTGCGGCCCGATGCCCACCAAACTGCTCAAAAAGGTCCTGAGCGGCCTCTAATGCGTTTAAAAGGTGAAAATTCGGAATACTGCGGGCACTTCCCTGCGCTATACCGTCCTCGATCGATAGTACGATCGCGGGCCGATAAAACTTTTCAGCAATTCTGGACGCGGCAAGGCCGATCACGCCGCGATGCCAGCCTTCACCTGCAACGACCACAAAATCTGACAATCCATGCTCGGCCGTCTCGGCAAACGCGAGCTCGGTGATCTTCTGCTGGGTTTGCTGGCGTTCGCGATTTCTCGAATCAAGCAGTGCCGCAAGCTGCCTCGCCTTCACAAAATCCGTTTCTTCGAGCAGTTCAACGACGTGCTTTGCCACATCCATCCGACCCGCGGCGTTGATCCGCGGCCCGATACGAAAACCAATGTGATAGCTCGTCATCTCCGACGTGCAGTCTGCAACTTCCATCAATGCCCGAAGCCCGCAATTATCGGTCAGTAACAGATCTTTGAGGCCGATCGCCACGATGGCTCGATTCTCTCCCGTAAGATCCATTACGTCGGCAACCGTGCCTATCGCTGCGATCTTCAGGAAACCAGGAGTTTCGTGCTCAAGGCCCTCTTCGCGAAGAAGAGCGTCGGCGAGCTTGAAAGCAACGCCAACGCCTGCCAAATGCTTGTCCGGATACTCACAGCCGGGCTGATTCGGATTTACGACCGCAACAGCAGGCGGATTCCCTTTTGCTTCGTCTGAAAGGTGATGATCAGTAACGATCACGTCGAGCGAATTCTCCTTTGCCCATTCAAGCGGTTCGAAACTTCGAATGCCGCAATCGACCGTTATGACAAGCGAGACCCCGCGTTCTTTGGCAGCTTCAAGCGCCGGTATATTTACACCGTAGCCTTCTGTGAATCGATTTGGGACGTGATATTCAGACTCGACACCGAGAAGCTTGAAGACCCGCCTAAGCAGTACCGTCCCGGTCGTGCCGTCAACGTCATAATCGCCCCAGACGAGGATCTTTTCGCCGCTCCGGACGGCTCGTTGAATACGATCGACCGCTTCCCGCATCCCTTTTAGGAGAAAGGGATCGTGGAGATGTTTGAGACTTGGCGTTAGAAATTCGTCGGCTTTTTCTTTCGTGTCGTAGCCACGCGTGATCAGAAGCGCCGCAACAAGCGGCGGCACAGTCATCTGCCGTGCAAACTCACGGACACGGTCGTGGTCGTGCTTGCGAATTGTCCATCTTTTGACGGTCACGAACGCAAATTATGGAACATTTGGAGCGATCACGCCTTTCCAAAGGAGAACAAGGATCGCGGCTCCGAGAATGATCCGATATACAACGAACACCATCGTTGACCTGCGCCTGAGATACGCGAGCAAGCCCCAGATCGAGGCGTAGCCGACGATCCCCGCAACAATGGTACCTACCAGAAGCGGCACCCATGCGTCGTTCGGCAAGATCTTTGTGGCCTGGTGCAGTTCCAGCAGGCCGCTCGCGAAGATGGCGGGCATCGAGAGCAAAAAGGAAAATCTCGCCGCGGTCTCACGCTTCTCCCCGGCGAGAAGGCCACCCATTATTGTCGAACCGGAACGGCTCGCCCCGGGCATCAGCGCTAAAACCTGGCAGAAACCTTGAACCAAAGCATCGACGAGCGTAAGCTCCTTTACGTCCTTCCGATGGGAACCGATCTTTTCAGCAGCAAAAAGCAAAACGGCAATAACGATCAGCATCGTAGCGATGATCCACAGATTCTTTGTTCCTTGCCCTTCAATGAAATCCTTGAAAACGAAACCGGCGGTCCCGATCGGTATCGAACCGATGATGATAAGCCAGCCGAGCCACGATTCGTCGGAAAGGAATATCGGACGATTGCCGCCAGTCCCCGAAAAGCGCATCTTCCGTCGATTGAACAGCAGATTCCAATGGTCGCGCACAAAGGCGGAAGAAATGCTCCAGATATCACCGATAAAATAGAGCAGTACAGCACAAAGCGTCCCAAGCTGTAGCACCGCGATCGTCGCAGTAACAAGTGCCGGATCGCCGCCGTATATCCCGGTAATTCGGCTGGCGAAAACAAGGTGTGCAGTTGAGCTGACAGGTATGAATTCAGTAAGGCCTTGGATAATGCCGAGAATGATCGCTTGTATTAGTTCCATCGTATTGAGCCGTCGTTAATTTTCCGTTATTGCCGGGCAGTAGGCAAACATACGAACTTCCTTAAGGAAAGGTTCTATTCGCGGTAGCGACGTTTGCCGGCGAAGCGGTCATACATCCAGCCCGGAAAATACCTTGCCGCACGGACGAGCGTTGCAAGCTGCCACGGGAAGGCCGCAAATCTCTTCTTCTTTTCAATGGCTCGAACAAAATACGGAATGGCATCATCAAGTTCCATCAAATACGGCATCTTGTGTGCACGTCCATCGGTAAGCGGCGTCTTGATAAATCCAGGCTGAACTATCGTTACGTCGAGCCCAAGATGCCTCACATCCAGACGAAGACTCTCAAAAAACGAGGTCATCGCGGCCTTGCTTGCACAATATGCCGCCGATTTCGGCAACCCCCGAAAGCCGGCCAGGCTCGATATTGCAACAAGATGGCCTTTGCCTCGCTCCTTCATCGCCGGCAGAATGGCGTGGATCATATTCACAGCACCGAGCAGGTTGATGTCTATCACCTTCTTGACGGCCTGCGGCTGAAAATTCCGGGTCTCTTCATTGTTGCCGCCAATACCGGCATTAGCGATCGCGATGCCGATATGACCGAACTTACGCCGAAATTCGATTGCGGCCTGCTCGAGCGCACTTGCATCTGTAACATCGCACGGGAGAGCGATCGCGTTCCCGCCTGCTGCAATACATTTCGCTGCGAGCTCTTCAAGAAGATCTTTCCGACGGGCGACCAATCCGAGCACCGCTCCCTTTTTCGCCAGATCAACTGCCAATGCTTCGCCAATACCGCTCGAAGCTCCGGTCAAGAATACCGTTTCACCCTGCCAATTCATCTTTCCTTATGCTCATCCTCGCTCCAACTCGACGATGGTGATCACGATCACCGGCTTTGTACCGAGTTCGTTTTGAAGGTAGCGTTTTAGGGAAATGCGCAGCTGTTCGCGAAAGATCGTCCTATCGACGATGTGCTCGCGTTTCATATCATTGATCGCCTCGACGATCGCCTCACGAGCCTCGGCTAGAAAGCCGTTCGTGGGATCGATACCCGCAACGCCCTGGAAATCCAATATCGGTTCACCGACAAGGTCGTGGGTCTTCTTGTCGATGGTGACGACGAGGCTTGCAGCGCCACCATAGGCCAGTCGCTTTCGCTCCCGTACGGTCTCGTACTCGATCTCTTCCATCGATTCCTCATCGATAAACGTTTTGAAAAGAGCGATCTTCTCGACGATCCGGACCGACCGTTCATCGAGCTCGATCATGTCACCGTTCTCGACGAGCAGAATGTTCTCGTCGTCATAACCCGCGATATGATTCTTGATGAATTCCTTCTGTCGGAACAGCATTCTGTACTCGCCGTGGATCGGGATCACGAAGTCCGGTCGAGCCGTCTCAACCATTATCCGGATATCTTCCTGCGAAGCATGGCCTGAGACGTGAACAAGTCTCCGTTTTTCCTCGATGATGTTTGCGCCGCGCTTGTAAAGGTGGCCGATCAGGCGGCTAATGTTCTTTTCGTTCCCGGGGATGATTCGGGCCGAAAGAACGACCGTATCACCGTTCTCGATCTGCATTCCCCTGTAAACCTGTGTCGCAAGGTTCCAGAGTGCGGCCCGCATTTCGCCCTGCGAGCCGGTCACAAGGTAGCAGATCTCATCGTCATCGAGTGCACGTGCGTTCGAAAGGTCGATGAGTGTATCGTGCGGGATCTTGAGAAGTCCTTGTTCGGACGCTATCTCAACATTCCGCTGCATTGAGCGGCCGAGCACGCAAACCCGACGGCCAAATTCGTGGGCAACGTCAAATATGATCTGCAATCTATGGAGCGACGACGAAAATGTCGCTATGAAAAGCCGCCCATCCGTTTCCTCGAAGATCTCCTCGAATGCAGGAATTACGGCCTGTTCCGAAGGGGTCCTGCCCGGAACCGTCGCATTCGTCGAATCGCACAATAAAGCAAGGACGCCGTCGTCACCGATCTCCTCGAGTCTTGCGAGATCATATGGCTTACCGATGACCGGTGTGTCGTCGATCTTGTAATCACCCGTGTGAATTATCGTCCCGACCGGAGTTGTTATCGCAAGTGAAAAGCACTCGACGAGCGAGTGCGATGCGTGAACGAATTCAATGCTAAAAGGCCCAACCTCGACCGTTTGCCCGGCCTTTACGCGGTGCAGCATCACATCGCCGAGCATGTCGAACTCCTCAAGACGCTTCTCGGCCAGGGCAAGCGTGAACCGCGAAGAATAGACCGGAACATTGAATTTCCTGAGAATATAGGCAAGTGCACCGATGTGATCTTCGTGCCCGTGAGTCAAGATGATCGCGGTAATGTCGTCGCGGTAAGCTTCGAGAAAGTCGAAATTCGGGATCGAGATATCAACCCCGTACGGCGTTTCTTCAGGAAAGCCCATACCGGCATCGACGATGATCATCTCACCGTCATAGCGGATGCCCATACAGTTCATCCCGAATTCGCCTATACCGCCAAGCGGTATTATTTCAACTTTGCTCACAAATACCTCAGTCAATAGAATTGCAGATGAAATAGTAGCACGGCTTGCGGCCACTTTTCTTACCATTCACTGCTAACGACGGCCGCCAAGGTCTGCCACTCCTCGAGCGTGAGCGATTCAGCCCGACGCGAGAGGTCTAACGAAGGCTCACGGCCAACAAGATCCGAGAGAGTGTTTCGAAGCATCTTCCGTCGTTGTGAAAAGCCGCGAGAAACGAGTTCACGAACCTCAGGCCGGTCAAACACATTCGCCGGCTTTGGAACTAATCGAAGGACGCTGCTCCAGACCTTTGGCGCCGGTCGAAAGGCTCCGGGGCCAATATCGAAACGTTTCTCAATATCGAATGCCGCCCGTGCAATAACGGATAGAAATCCGCGGTCGGAAGTGCTCTCGACGGCAAGGATCCTGTCAGCAACTTCCCGCTGGAACATTAAAACCGCCTCCGAGAACAAGTTCCTTTCGAGCGAGAGTCTTTCGAGAATCGCCGTCGAAATGTTGTACGGCAGGTTGCCGATCACCTTAAATGGCGGTTCCAGAACCTCAGCAAGCGAGGCTTGAAGGATGTCCCGCCCGACCAGGTGAAAAGCTTTTGTATCGGAAAATTCTTCCGTCAGGAACGCCTGCAGGTCGCGATCGATCTCAACAGCCCACACTTCCGCTCCGGTGGCAAGAATTTCTTTTGTAAGCGCACCGCGTCCGGGCCCGATCTCGATAACGCGATCGCCGTTCGCGATATGGGCCACGCCTACGATCTTCGAAAGTATCGCCTTATCAACAAGAAAATTCTGTCCAAAACGCTTTTTTGCGGCGAATCCCGGCGAAGATGTGCTGCCTTTCGACATATTGGGATCTCCGGATCAGGCAGCGTCGGAGTTTTCCGGGTAGCCGGTAACTTCGATGTCGCGACCGTGAAGTTGGACGGACACGTTTGAGAGCTTTAAGGCGTCTGACATTTCGGCGGCACCTTCGCCGGCGAAGGCGGTCGGTGCATCATCTCCGCCAATGACCAGCGGTGCGAAGATGATCGAAAGTTTGTCGATCAGGCCTGCGTCGCGGAAAGATCCGGCGATCGCTGAACCGCCCTCAACAAGGACGCTTTGGATATCCCTTTTCTTCAGCTCAGCCAAGACGAAGTTGAGATCGTGGCCGCCACCGGGATCGTGGATGACCACGACGCCTTTTTCTTCCAACTGGTCCGCTTTGTCGCCTTTCTGAGATGTGAAAATGATCGTCGGCACTTCACCGGCGGTCTCAACGATATTGCTTGCGAGAGGCGTTGCCAGATGACCATCAAGGACGACACGCACAAGCGGTCTCCGTCGCGGTAAGCCGCTGCGGTCGGTAAGGCTCGGGTCGTCAACCGCCACCGTTGTTCCACCGACAAGGATCGCGTCATACTCGTGTCGAAGGGCTTGCACCCGTTGCCGAGCCTCATCACTCGACAGATACGTCGATACGCTTGAGGACAGCGAGATCCTGCCATCAAGAGACGCAGCGAGTTTTAGGTGAACAAAGGGACGCCCTTTCTTGTGCCAACAAAAGAACTTTTCGTTAAGCCTTTTGGCCGCTTCCTCGCAAATCCCTGTTACGACTTCAATTCCCGCCTTTCTGAGTTCCTCAAAACCCTTGCCCGAAACAAGTGGATTTGGATCTTCAACGGGACAAACAACGCGTGCAATGCCGGCCTCGATCAGAGCTTCGGTGCAAGGCGGCGTCTTTCCATGATGAGAGTGAGGTTCGAGCGAAACGTACGCCGTAGCACCTCGGGCTCTATCTCCCGCAGCCTCGAGCGCGATCACCTCCGCGTGAGTAACACCATCGTAAGTGTAAAAGCCCTCGCCGATAACCTCGCCGTTCGCCACGATCACACAACCGACAAGCGGATTCGGGCTTACCAGTCCGATCCCGCGAGCAGCGAGAGCCAAGGCCCGCTCCATGAATGCCAGATCTCGGTCTATTGCTAAATCGTCCACAATTCCCTATTCGAAGAGCCCGTTCACATAGGCCTGAGGTTCGAAAACTACAAGGTCATCAACCTGTTCGCCGATCCCGACATAACGGATAGGCAGGTCAAGTTCCTTCGCGATAGCGACCGCGATGCCGCCGCGTGCGGTTCCGTCCAGCTTCGTTATCACAAGGCCGGTAACGTCCGCTGTTTTCATAAATTGACGCGCCTGTTCAAGGCCATTCTGACCCGTGACGGCATCGATCACGAGTAGAGTTTCGTGCGGCGCACCTAAAACTTCACGTCCGGCGATGCGCTTCATTTTCTCAAGCTCGGCCATCAAGTTCGATTTGTTATGAAGGCGTCCGGCGGTATCAACGATGAGCACATCGGAATCGCGAGCCTTACTCGCAGCCAAAGCGTCATATAGAACAGCCGCCGGATCAGTTCCCTGTTTTTGCTGAACGATCTCAACCCCGGCACGTTGGGCCCAGATCTCAAGCTGATCGCTTGCGGCCGCACGAAAAGTGTCCGCGGCACAGATGAGCACGTCGTTGCCTTCGTTCTTGATCCGTTGAGCAAGCTTGCCGATCGTCGTTGTCTTCCCGACCCCGTTTACGCCAACGACCATCATCACATACGGTTTGATGGCGGTGTCAACAGAAAGTTCGTCTGCGACCCCGTGCTTCTCTGAATTCGCCAGGATGGCCAAAAGCTCCCTTTTGATCGCCTTTTTAAGAGCCTCGAGGTCACGGATCTCGTCCCTGGACACGCCCTTTCGAACAGTGTCGAGGATGTGCATCGTCGTCGCAACGCCGATGTCAGTCGAGATAAGCATTTCCTCGAGCTCGTCGAGGAATGCATCATCGATCTGCTTTCGCCCTTCAAAGATGGTATCGAGCCGGTTGTTGATGGAATCTCGCGTCTTCTCGATAGCACGCGAAAAACGCACGCCGAATTCACGCTCGACCGCCTCTTCCTGAGCCTTCAGCTCTTCGAGGGACTTATCGAGCCCAAGTATCGACGGGCTCTGCTCGCTCTTTCTACGCCAAAACAACTTCATAGTCTGCTGATCCGAGACAACCGCAAACTAAAGAGTATAAAAGAATAAAAAGGGCGTAACAAACGGCAGAAGTGCTACGGCCTATATTGGAAGTTTCAGCCGCGACCGTGCTTTGAAAAGCAGGAATCCGATCGAACATGCAAACACAGCCCACAGATAGAAGCCGATAAAGCTTGTAAGGAATTTTGCAGGAATATTGCCCAGCATCGGCAAATTGAACGGAGAAAAGATCGCCGCAAGGATCGTCGCAGCAAATCCACCAAGAAATGCCAGAGCGAGTGCCATCAGCAAAAGTTTGACGTAGTCAAACCCGAGATTCCAGATCGTATCAAGCCCCACGAGCGGATTGATGGTGGCACCAATGGAGTTCGTATAGCCGGCAACGATGCAGGCTGCCGGAAAAAATATCAGACCCCAGAGCATGAAGATACCTGCCAGCAGCAGGTATTTAAATCCGCGCCGCACAAAGGTCTCGATCAGTGCACTTTCAGATCCTGGTGCCGCCGCCGCCCCTTTCCCGGCCTGCTGAGCCTGTACCTGTTTTGAAAAGGCCTCAAACTCCGCGTTTACTTCCTCTTGTCGCTTCTTGAGATCTTCAGTAGTGGTTGCTGCGGAACCGCTATCGGCGGACTCAGCTGAGGCGATCCGGTCGCGCTGCACATTAGCCTGTTTGTTCAAGAGTTCGCGAACTCGATCGGACTGCTGGGCACCTTTAGCTGCGTTTGGAAGTTCAGAGGCCGCGGGAATTGCACCCTCGGCGATCTTCTGCCCGGGAATCACGCCGTCGTTCACGGCACCGATCACGAAGAACGCAATTACGATGACCATCGCAATGAACGGCCCAAAAGAAACGATGTACGCCGCGATACTTAGGAAGAAAGGCCGCAAAATATCGTCCCAAACGGAAAAGTCTTCAAAAGACGGCATAAAATTCGCGTCCGTCTGACCCTTTGCGAACTCTTCGGCGATTTGAGAGAGCACCCCGAACGTAAGCATGTTCGAAAAGAGGAAGCAAAAGATGGCCGCCACCCACATGAATGGCCCGCCAAAACCAGCAACAGCCTGTCCTGTGGACAGTGCTGCGTAAAGAGCGCCGCCGAGGAGCAAGCTCGTACCAAACTTAAAAGGATGTCCGATCGCATTCGCAAAATCGCCGAATCCGAAACCGCCACCGGCAACGAAGTGTTGGCTTTCCTCCCTGCGTTTCTTCTCGATCTGTCCGACCGAATCGCACATCGCACCGCAAGACGGACAGATCTTCACGCTGGCATATGTCTTTGGGCAGCCCTTACAGAAGCTGCCTCCGCAGGAAGAGCAGATATACGCTGTCAAGACGTCTTTGTGAATGCTGCAGAACGTTGGATCCGATGGTGAAGCCGGCGGTGCGGGAACCGCCGCAATGTTTGGAATGATCACATCCGACGATGGCTCGTCGGGGACTTCGGCAGCCCGGACTTCAGGCTCGTTCAGGCCGAGAAGATCGTTTGATTCCGTAGGATTCGAGGTGCTAACGGAAAACGTCGTTGGATCGAGCTTCTCCGTCTGTGCGATCGGCACCGGTATCGGCTGTCCGTTCTCCACCGCGTGAAAGACCGCGGCAAGGGATGGGACGCGGCTGGCTTCGATCCAGCGAAGATTCCCTTTGCGGACCTTGTCAGCTCGCAGCAAACTGCCCTCTTCGATCCATTTCGAAAGATCCGCAAAGCTTCCTTGATAGACCTCATTGTTGGCTTCGACCTGCCAGATCTCCTGATCAGAGTGCTGTTCCATGACTGTTCTTTCCTGAGAAATTATGAGGTGAGTTCTAAGAGCTCAGCGTCCTCGAGCGCGAGATCTTCCGTCGGGCACTCGATGGGTGGTACGGTTAAGACCTCAACGTCAACAACCGTTAGTTCTTCCTCCACTAAGGGAATGAGCGGTGCCTCATCGCTTTCGGCGGCGGATTCTTCGCCCGCAGTCGGCAAGACCGATCCCTCACCGCTTGGAGCCGCAGGCGGTTCTTCCGCCGGGTTATGTTCATCATCGTCTTCAGCGGCTTGCTGATCGCGAATTGACGCCATTTGCCGAACAATTCCGTTTGCGACCTCACCCGCCTCGCAGGCCCCAACAAGGGCCTCGACCACGCTACTGTCGTAGCGGGTCCCGACGAGTTCACGGAGCCGGGTCAATGCGGCCTGAAGCTGCATACCGCGCGAATACGGCCGGTCGATCGTCATGGCATCAAACGTATCGGCAACAGATACGATCTTCGCCTGAAGCGGTATCTCATCGCCTTTTAACCCCTGCGGATAGCCTTCGCCGTTCACCATCTCATGATGCATATACATGCCGGGCAAAAAGTCTTTCATCGCCGGTATCTGCGACATGATCTTGTAGCCCTTCTGCGGATGGGTCTTCATTATTTCGTACTCTTCTGGCGTGAGCGCCGCAGGTTTTTTGAGAATTGCGTCGTCGATTGCGATCTTTCCAATGTCGTGGAGCAACGCACTCATCCTCAGCGTTTCAAGCTCAGTTTCGGGCATCCCAAGGCGTTTGCCGATGGCGACAGAAATGCGAGCAACTCGCTCCGAATGGCCGCGAGTGTACTTATCCTTCCCGTCAATTGCGGCAGCGAGAGCCTTTACAGTGCCGAAGAAGAGTTCCCGATTCTCTTCAGCGGCGCGAGCAAGATTTGCGATCTGCTCCTCGATCTTGTCGGACATCACGTTAAAGCTTTCGCCCAGCGTTCCGATCTCGGTTATGTTCCCTTCTTTAACGCGGCGGGAAAAGTCCCCACTGGCGATCTGCTTTGCAGCCGATGCAAGGTTTAGAAGAGGCGATGTCATCCAGCGAGACAGAACCAGGCCCGCCGCGAGAGCAAAGACGGCGAATAGGAGGCTGATCATCCACGTCTGCCATTTCATTTCGCCAACGATCGCCAGAGCACGTGAAGTGTCCTGCATCGTAAATACGCCAAAATTCTGATTCGCGCCTACCCGTGCGGTCGAGTAGGCACCGATCATGTCGTACTTTGAACCAGCTTCCTCGGCCGTGAAAGGAACCAAGGCGGACTGGACCTGAGAGCCTGATTCAAGCCATTCAGAAACGATCTTTAGATTCGTCATCGGATGACGGGATTCTACGAAGCCCTTGTCCGGGTGAAAGATCGTCTTTCCACTAGAGTCAACGACAAATATTATCGGCAGGCCCTGCTTCCAGAGATCTTCGCTCTTTGCACCAGAAATACCGACCACGCTCTGGGCAATGTTCTGCATCGATGCGATCGCAACGATCTCAGCGGCCACCGCACCGTTTATCTTCACCTCGCGGCTGAATGTCATCCCGAGGGTGCCGCTCGATGCGACCCTTTGCGGCGGGCCGATCCACACACCGTCACCCTCGTGATTGTTGACCGCGGAGGCAGCGATCTCTTCAATGTCAGCCTGCGCCACACCGGGACGGAACACAGAAAGCGAATCCACACCTACTGGCTTGATCGAAAGAGCAAGAAGGTCCGGGTTTTGCCGCAGCACTTCGCCAAGTTTTGCTTCAGTTCCCGACGCTCCAATGATCTTTGGATCGTGCGATAGTTCAAGAGCAACCCCAAGCCCGTCAACGATCGATTCAAAGCGCCGTCCAAACATCTCGATCTGCCGTGCCTTTTCTTGAACAAGCTGTATTTGATATCGATTCTCGGCAGCGCGCAGTTCTCCCGCTGACTTGTCGGATAGCGTCCAACCTGTGAGAAGAAGCGGAACGAGACCGACGATCAACAGAGTCGCGATCACAAAGTAGATTAGACTGACCTTTCTGCTAAACGTGGGCATACAACTAAAAAGAGGCAGGGAAAGGAGACTGAGTCGAAGTGTGGGGTTTCGCCTCAACCTAAATTCTATGCGAACGGCGGGAAATGGTCAACAAGTTTCAACACTCGTGAACCTCTGCGTGTCAATAGCAAAAAGCGAGGTGCAGCTTTCTTGGCCGCACCCCGCATTTCGGTAAAAAGCTGAGCTTTCGACTATTTAAGGTGTTTATCGAACCAATCCATCACCTGGCCGTACCAAAACTCAGAATTTTGGGGCTTCAGTATCCAGTGCCCTTCATCAGGGAAGACGATCAGCTTCGAATCCACGTTGTGAAGCTGAAGTGCCGTAAAGAGCTGCAGACTCTGATCGACAGGCACGCGATAGTCCAGTTCGCCGGCCGAAACCAAGGTTGGGGTGTTGAAATTCGCCGCAAACTTATGCGGTGACCATTTATTGTAGAGACCCGGATTCTCCCACGGCATTCCCTTGAATTCCCAACGGACGAACCACAGTTCCTCGGTAGCCCCGGCCATGCTCTCAAGGTTGTAAACACCGGCGTGAGAAACGAAAGCTTTGAACTTGAATCGCGGATCGTTGTTGTGTCCCAGGATCCAATCGACCATATAACCACCATAGCTTGCGCCCGCCGCACCGATCTCTCGTCGGTTTACATACGGGAGCCTGGCAACCGCCGCGACGCCGTTCATGATGTCGGTATAAGCTTTTCCGCCCCAATCACCCGACACATCGTTGACGTAGGATTGACCGTAACCGGTCGAGCCTCGCGGATTAGGCATGAAAACAACATAACCGCGGTTCGCGAAGATCTGCGGATTCCAGCGATAGCCCCAATTGTCACCCCAAGCTCCCTGCGGCCCACCGTGGATCAAAACGATCAGCGGATAGCGTTTGGACGGGTCAAAGTTTGCGGGCTTCAGCAGAAAGCCGTGCGCCTTCTTGATCGCACCCATCCATTCAAAATCTTCCGCAGAGCGCAGTTTGAACGGCGCCATCGCGGCATCGGTTACGTGCGTCAACTGCTGCAAGTTGTTCGAACCATCGGTTGCGGCCGAGAACACTTCCGCAGGCTGAGCGTTGCTGCTTCCGGAGAACACAAGGCGATCCGCACGCTCGGAAACTCCGAGGTTGCCCGCATAAACGCCGTCAACAACATTTTTTACATGGGTCGCGATCCGAAGCCGGAAGTCCGGTTCCACCGGAACGCTGAAGATCGGGTTATGCCCACGGAAATTCGCAGTGAAATATATCGTCTTGCTGTCGGGAGATATCGTTATATTCCCGGCCGACTGGTCAAAGCCTCTGGTCAACTCCACGATCTCGCCGTTTGATGCGTTGTAACGCATAATTCGCCAGCGGTCCGACTCAAAGCCCGGCGTTTCCTGTGATAGGAAGATCAAATATTTCCCGTCCGGCGTATAGACCGGCGACGCATCATATCCGTTCATCCCCGCAGTGAGATTTCGCGGCTGCCCGCCATTCACATTTGCGATAAAGATGTCGCTGTTCGTTGAGATCGCTTCAACCTTGTCCGGATTTTTGAGATAGACGATCGAGCGCCCATCAGGCGAGAACGTAAAGTCGGTTCCGGTCGAAGCAGCATACGGCGGCGCGTCAAAGTCGCCTGGAGTTACGTCGCGGGCGACTCCTCCGTCCGAGTCAACTATGAAGACGTGAGTCCGTTTGCGGTCGCGCCATTCGACCCAATGGCGATAAAGGAGTCGCGTGGTTACATGCGCCTTTACCTTGCTGTTTTCAACCCTGGCGTCCTCGGCCTGATTACAGGCATCGGTTGCACAGTCCGGATAGACCTCAGATGAGAATGCGATCCACTTCCCGTCGCGCGACCAAACGGGAGAGCCTGCGCCCGTTGATATCTTTGTAACCTGGTCACGGTCGCCGCCGTCCGGCTCCATTGTCCAGATCTGGCCGCCCGTGACGTAAGCGATCTTTTTTCCGTTCGGTGACCACACCGGTCCGGAACTCGATGCAGGGCCGCTCGTGATCTGTTTCTGGTCCGAGCCGTCGATCGACATTATGAATATCTGGGTATTCGTCTTATTGGTCGCTTTATCGACGATTCCGACCGTGTAGAGGACCTTTCGACCGTCGGGTGACACCTGAGCGCTCCCAACGCGTCGAACGTTGATAAGATCGTTAACAGTAAATTCTGGCTGGCTGAATACGACGATCGAACTCACGGCCAACACCAAGCAAAGTAAGAGAGTGCGTTTCATAGGCTGAAGTAGAGGTTGTCTAAATTCTTGTGGACTTTGGCAACATTATTGCACAATACAGCGTAAACTCCAGAAGAACACGCAAAAAATGATTATGAAAAGCCTAATTTCCGCGTTTGGACTCTTTTGTGCTGTCGCAGCGGCGACGTTCGCCCAGACAACATCTCCGACGCCTGAACTCTATTCGCAAAAAACGCTTGACGACCTTGTTCGTATTCAAAAAGCGGCTACCTCCGGAACCTATGCCTATGATCAGGCTCGCTATATGTCCGCAACGATCGGGCCTCGGTTGTCGGGGTCGAACGAGGCCGCCTTTGCGGTTCAGTACGTTGCCGATCAAATGCGGAAGCTGGGCCTCGATGTAAAGCTCCAGAAGGTAATGGTGCCGCATTGGGTTCGCGGCGTTGAGACGGCTCAGTTGACCGAATGGCATGGTATGCCGCCCGGCGCGACGCGTAATGTTGTGGTCACGGCCTTGGGTCACAGTATCGCTACTCCAAGTTCCGGCATAACGGCGGACGTCGTCGTGGTGAATGACTTTGCCGAGTTAGACCGCCTCGGCCGAAAGAATATAGAAGGCAAGATCGTCCTTTTTAACTACAAGTACGATATGGGGCTGCAGGCGAGCGGGTTTGGGCTTGCCGCCTACGGCCAGGCCGTTGCGTATCGCACAAACGGCGCTTCGGCAGCGGCTAAGTACGGCGCTGTGGCGGCGATCGTTCGTTCAGCCGGCGGATCACAGAGCCGCCTCGCTCACACCGGCTTGATGAGATATCAGGACGGCATCCCAAAGATCCCAACAGGAGCTGTGACTTTCGAAGATTCAGAGACGATCGCATATCTTTCTGCACTCGGGCCGGTGAAGATGCACCTGACCCTCACCCCGCAAACGCTTCCCCCCGTTGAGAGCTACAACGTCATCGCCGATATGAAGGGCTCGGAGAAACCGAACGAGTACGTGATCGTTTCTGGCCATCTTGATTCGTGGGATCTTGCACAAGGTGCGATCGACGATGCTGCGGGTGTCGCAGCGGCGTACTCTGTCCCGGCGATCCTAAAGGATCTTGGCCTCCGCCCGAAGCGTACAATTCGATTTATTGCGTGGATGGACGAAGAACAGGGTGGAACGGGATCCGACGCTTATTATGCCGAGGAGAAAGGCAATGTCGCTAACCATTTTGCCGCGATCGAGGCGGACCTTGGGGCATCTCACCCGATCGGTTTCAAGTTCAGCGGAAAGCCGGAACTTGCCCGGTATTTTGGTCCGCTTGTAACCGTTTTGCGACCGCAGGGGGCAGTGCTCGCCCAATATCAGCCGGGAGGCGTTGGTTCCGATATCGGGCCATTAACGAACGACGGCGTGCCATCTTTCGCACCATTCTTTAACGAGCAGACCTACTTCAAGTACCACCACAACGCCGCGGACACCTTCGACAAGATCGATCGAGGTGAGATCGGAGAGGTTTCGGGCGTGGTAGCTGTCTTGGCATACGGCCTTGCGAATCTCGAGCAGCCGCTGCCCAGGTAAACCGCCACGAGCTCATGAGCTAGGGCCGAGAGAGCCTTCTCGGCCCAACTCACTTACTGACTTTAGCTTCCACAACGCGACCGTTCTGCAGAGTGATCCTTTGCTGGCCGAGCCGTTCGGCTTCGGCTTCATTGTGGGTGACATAGATGAACGGGATACCGCTCCGCTGCTGCACAGCCTCGATCTCATCAAGCAGTTTTCCGCGAGTTTCCACATCCACCGCGGACAAAGGCTCGTCCAGAAGGGCGATCTCAGGTTCGGATGCAAGTGCCCGCGCGAGAGCGACACGCTGCTGTTCGCCTCCCGATAGCTCGCTCGGCGTCCTCAATGCAACGTGATCTACGTGCAAAAGAGCCAGCATTTCGCTCGCCTTGTCTCTCTTCTCTGATCGAGTACCCGACTTTATTCCGTAACTCACGTTCTGAACTGCGGTCATGTGTGGAAATAGTGCGTAATTCTGAAAGACGAACCCGACATGCCGTCCGGGTATCGGCCGATCAATGCGATTTGCGGAATCGAAGAGTACCTTGGATGCCAGCTCTATTCGGCCTCGGTCAGGCGCAATGATACCGGCGATAAGCCTCAGCAACGTGGTTTTTCCCGAACCGGAAGGGCCCGTGAGCACAGTAAATCCCGGACCGACCGCGAGCGAAAGATCAAGAGCAAACGACGGCTTGTTTTTGGTGAAGAATTGCTTTGTGACTTCGACCGTCAACATTGACCTGCTCATCCGTGAACCTCAGAGTGGCTCAGCCGATTTGTGAAGTAGACTGCGGCGATCGATACGCCGGTAAGCACGAGCGCAAGAAGTTGAGCCTGGCGTTCATTGCCTGACGCGACCGCTTCGTAGATGGCGAGCGGCATCGTCTGCGTCCTCCCGGGAATGTTGCCCGCGATCATCAATGTCGCGCCAAACTCACCCAAGGCCCTCGCAAATGCAAGCACAAGGCCGGCATAGATCCCTCGTCGGGCCAGCGGCAGCGTTACTCGCAAGAACGTCGCGATCCTTCCCTTTCCGAGCGTGAAGGAAGCCATCTCGTATTGCGGGTCAACAGTCTCGATGCTTGCCCGAGAAGCCTTTATCATCAGCGGCAGCGAAACAACGACAGCCGCGATGACGGCACCTTGCCAAGTGAAGGCAACACTCCATCCGGTCAGGTCGTAAAGAAAACTCCCGATCAGCCCCCGCCTTCCAAGCAGAACGATCAGATAATATCCAGTCACCGTAGGAGGTAGAACAAGCGGCAAGGTCAGCGCGGCATCAAGAAACTCTTTCCCGCGGAAATTGGTCTTTGCAAGGAGATAGGAGAACAGGAGGCCAATGACGCCCACGATCGCGGTAGCAACACTTACCACCAAAAGCGAGAGTTTGAGGGCGTCCCAGATCATTTCGTAGCACTTGGGCTGGCGGTCGTAATAAATCCGTACTTTTGAAGCACCTTTTGACCGTCTTCACTCAAAACCAGCTCAATAAACCGGCGGCCAGCATCTTTATTCTTACTGCCAGTGATCAGCGCGATGGGATATCTGATCGGTGAATGTGTGCTTTCATCAGCGGTTGCGACGACCGATACTTTGGACCCGGCCTGTCGAGCGTCCGTCGAATAGACGATCCCGGCGTCAACCTCACCCCGCACCACATAATCGAGCACTTGGCGAACATTCTCGGCAAGGATCAACTTACCGGCGACCTTCCCTTCGAGCCCCATGTTCCCAAGGGCTTCGCTCGCGTACTGACCGGCAGGAACCGTCTTAGGATTCCCGACCGCAATCTTCTTAACGTTTGCGTTCGCGAGGTCGGCAAAGCTCGACAACGCGACGGTCGCTGGCTGAGGCACGATCAGCACCAATGAATTTCGAGCGAGGTCGCGTCTTGACTCAGCATCGATCAAATGTCTCTCAGCAAGATTGTCCATCTGTTTTTCGCCCGCACTCGCAAATACATCGACGGGAGCGCCGTTCTCGATCTGCTGCTGCAAGACGCCGGACGCACCAAAATTGAACTGAACCGTTCCACCGGACCTCGCCTTGTAAAGTTCACCGATCTCGGTAAACGCATCCTTGAGAGAGACGGCGGCTGAAATGGTCACGATCTCCGCATCTGAGGCGGGTTTGCTCGCCGGTTCTTTAGCTGTGCAGCCAAAGAGAAAGAACACGGCCGCAATTGTAATGATCCATGCCATATTCCTATGGAAGAGGCGAGCCCAGAGTTCGTACATAACCATGTTTCTAAGATACCGAAATTCCGGATTCGGCGCGATGCCAGCGACTTTCTGGCCCGCTGCTGTTAGCTTTTCGCAGTTCGCCTTGCTATTTTAATCAGGTAGAGGAATCAATTAATGCTTAATAGACCACCGCCGTATTTCCCACAAAATCAGCTTTCTCCACCGGATGAAAAGCGTTATCGAAAGTTCAAACTTATCATCGCAGGCCTTGCGATCGGCGGGTTGTTGGTCCTCACTGGCCTTATCTATCTTATTTACCTTCTGGTAGGCTGGATCAGCGGCTAGACGGGCTTCACAAAGAAAGAATGGCACCCGAGATCTCTCAGGTGCCATTTTCATTTTAGCCTATGCGTCAATGATCACTTTTGCTCAGTCGGGGTCGTGGCGGCCCGCACTTTCATCGCGTCCAGCGACAGTCGCTTCGCTTGAGGAAGTGACTCGAGAGCCTTGGCGATCTGATTATCGTATTCGTTGAACACCTGGTACGATGTCTCCGCTCCATAGGCGGCCTGAACAAGTTCGGTTCGGAGCATCCGTTGGACGAATTCGCGCTCGTCATCAGCGACCGCCGCCTTTATCTTGTATTTTGACGCGGCATACGCCTTGAAGGCATTGTAGAGTTCCTCATTGATCGGGAAATCCGTAGCCTGGAGATCGTGATCGAACATGATCGGACGGTCGACCTTATAGCTTTCCATTCCCTTGAGCCTTCCCGCGATCAGATCGAAAGAAAAGGCAGAGATCGGACTCAAAAGGCTTCGCTGTACGCGGTCACGAGCAACCGTGATCATATTCGGTTTTACGGACACGTCAGGCGTGATTCCGCCGCCGCTGTAAACTGCACGCCCCGTGTCCGTATGGCTTTCGGGACCATGCGGCTTTTCAACTTCATCTTCATTGCGGAAGCTCCCGCCGTCCGTGTAGTAGCTGTAGAGGTCGCCGTTCGAGTAGTCGCGTTGGATCAGACGGCCGGAGGGCGTCGTGTATTTTGCGATCGTCAGCAATAGCATACCGCCGTAATCGACCATAAACGGATTCTGTACTAGGCCCTTGCCGAAAGTGCCTTCACCGACGATCAATGCTCGATCGTGATCCTGCATCGCACCCGCGAGTATCTCCGATGCCGAAGCTGTATTGCGGTTCACGAGGATCACCACCGGCGAGCGGTCAGGTGTCGGATTCTGGGAATCGTATCTTTGCACCGGGGTCCCGTCGCGGCCCTTTTGAGTCAGAACGGTTTGCCCTTCCGTCAGAAATACATCAGCGACCCTGCAGGCCTGACCAACAAGCCCGCCACCGTTATCTCGAAGGTCAATGATCAGCTGCTGCATTCCCTGAGCCTTCAGGGAACGCATATCGGCAATAAATTCCATGAAGGTGGTCTGTGTAAAGCCACCGTCCATCTTTAGATAGCCAACTCCGGGCTTCAGCATATACGCTTCGCGGATCGACGGCTGACGAACTGCGTCACGAACTATCTCGACCGTCTCTCGCTTGCCCGTTCCGAGACGCTCGATCACAAGCTTTGCAACCGTACCTTTCTTGCCGCGAAGCAGGTTTCTAACCTCGGTGTAAGGCTTTCCAAGCGTATTTTCGCCGTTTACGGAAATGATCTTATCCCCATAACGCAAACCCGCACGGTTCGCGGGTGCTCCGTCGAACGTAGCCTTGATGAACGTTGCGACGACCTTACCATTCGGGTCGGACATATCGCCGATCGTCGCACCGATGCCGTAGTATCGAGAGCTCTGATCCGTTTTGAACTCTTCGAAGTCTTTCGCATCGAAATAGTTGGAATGCGGGTCGAGGGTGTGGAGCATCGACTCGATCGATGCCTTGAACACCTGATTGTAATCGAGGGACTTTTGACCTCCGTAATTTTCCTGAATTATCGTCACAGCCTCACGAAGATCGCGGTTGATCACCTCCGGCGTGACCGCCGAGGACACCTTTGCGGGAGCCCTTGCAGGGAGCTCAACCGTTGTCGTCACGGCCGTCGATTGGCCAAATGCAGCTACCGAAAAAACCACTAATGCCGCAGCATTCAAAAAGATCGATCTTGCTTTCACAAATATTGAAACCTCCGCGGTCGAGTCGCGTTGAGACAGGGACTTACTACAAGGTCCGAGAATATCACCAATTTGAGTAAAAAGCGAAGGTTTTGGTTGCCCGGCATTGTAAATTCCCTTTGACCTCGCACATTCCAAAAACCACCCGGTTACGGTAAACTTTTCTAGCGTTTGCGCGAATCAATGGCCCCACTTTTAGAAGTCACAGATCTAAAGACCCACTTCCCGACCCGTGCGGGGTTAGTACGCGCGGTTGACGGCGTTAGTTTCTCGATCGCTCGCGGCGAGTTGCTGGGCCTTGTGGGCGAATCAGGCTGCGGCAAATCCATTACGGCGCTTTCGGTGATGCGGTTGATATCGCCGCCCGGTCAGATCGTCGGAGGTTCGATAGAGTTCAACGACGAGGAATTAACGAGTGCAACGCCTCAGAGGCTTCGCGAGATCCGCGGTAATGATATCGCGATGATCTTTCAGGACCCGATGACCTCGCTGAATCCGGTTTATACCGTTGGCGATCAAATCGCTGAAGCTCTCCGGCTCCATCGAGGCCTAACCAGAACCGAGGCTCGACTGGCGGCGATCGATGCGATGCGTGAGGTTGCGATCCCGGCCCCTGAAACGCGCGTTGATGACTACCCGCATCAGCTGTCGGGCGGGATGCGTCAGCGAATTATGATCGCGATGGCACTCGCCTGCGACCCCGAACTTCTGATCGCTGATGAACCGACAACAGCTCTAGATGTAACGATCCAGGCTCAGATCCTTGAGCTATTGAACGAACTTCGGCAAACACGCGAATTAGCCGTCTTGCTGATCACCCACGACCTCGGAGTCGTCGCAGAGGTCGCGGATCGAGTTTGTGTCATGTACACCGGCAAGATCGTGGAAGAATCCGGAGTTGACGAGATCTTTGCATCGCCGAGACATCCGTACACGCAGGGACTATTAAAGAGTGTTCCGAAGCCTTCTGTGGGCGGAGAGCGTGCCCGGAAGCTTTCGACGATCGAAGGAACGGTCCCAACGCCCACCGAGTTGCCGCCCGGCTGTCATTTCGCACCGAGATGTCCGCAGAAGATGCCCGAGTGCGAGACTGGTGATATTCCGTTCTTCTCCGTTGGAAGAAGCACGAAGGTGCGCTGCCTCCTTTACAATGAAGAGCTTATGCACGCGAAAGGAGCTTCCGTATGACCCAGGCTCAGGCGGCGACGGGTCCGCTCGTGCAGATTCGCGGCCTTACCAAACACTTCCCGATCGCCGGATCTGATGACGTAGTGCGGGCCGTTGACGGGGTATCTTTTGACGTTCGTAAGGGAGAGACGCTTGGCCTCGTCGGCGAATCGGGCTGCGGCAAGACGACCGTTGGCCGGTGCATCGTTCGCCTGATCGACGCTACGGCGGGAAAGATCGCATTCGAGGGAACTGATATCACGGGGCTCCGCGGCGAAGGCCTTCGTTCGCTTCGTCGTGAGATGCAGATCATCTTTCAGGACCCGTATTCTTCTCTGAATCCAAGGCTAAGTATTCGTTCGATCATTTCCGAACCGCTCGACATACACAAGATCGGAACGCGCTCAGAACGTCGGGAAATGGTCGCTGACCTCTTGAAGCGTGTCGGGCTTGATCCTAAGTACGCGGATCGGTATCCGCACGAATTTTCCGGGGGCCAGCGGCAACGCATCGGTATCGCTCGTGCCCTTGCGCTGAAGCCGAAGTTCATCGTTTGCGACGAGCCTGTCTCTGCCCTCGATGTCTCCGTCCAGGCTCAGGTCATCAATCTTCTTGAAGAACTCCAGGATGAGTTCGGGCTCACGTATCTTTTCATTTCTCATGGTCTTGCAGTTGTCGAGCATATTTCGGACCGCGTTGCAGTTATGTATTTAGGCAAGATCGTCGAGATATGCCCTTCCGAAGAGCTTTATCGGGACCCTCTGCACCCTTATACTCAGGCTCTGCTATCGGCGATTCCGATACCTGATCCGACGCAAAAACGGGAGCGGATCGTTCTGCACGGCGACGTTCCAACACCGGTTGATCCGCCCTCAGGGTGCCGATTCAGGACGCGCTGTCAGTTCGCGATCGATGAATGTTCATCAACTATGCCCGAATTACGCGAGCTTCGGCCCGGGCATTTTGCCGCGTGCATTAGAGCTGAGGGCTATGATTCCGCTGTGAAAGCCGATGCCTAAGCAAATTTATCTGGAACGTTCCGTGGGCGTATTTCGTATCACTCTAAAAGCCGTAATACAATTCACACTGATCCATCAAAACAGGAGTAACACCATCGATTATGACTGAGAATGAACCGCAGGAATTTCAACCGCCTCCGCCGCCGGAGAAGCTCGAGCCGCCCGCCAATGCACAAATGTCCGAGATCGGCACCGTGACCAACATTTTCATTGAGCCTGGGAAGACCTTTGAAGATCTCAATCGCCGGCCGCGGTTTATTATTGCGGGGATCCTTTCGATCCTTTGCATAATGATCTTTCAGGTGACCTTTATCGAGAAGATCGGGTTTGAAAAGATCGCTCGTGCACGAATCGAAGCAAATAAGGGCATGGCCGACATGCCGAAAGAGCAAAAGGACGCGATAATTGCCCAGCAGACCGGGCCGATCGCAAAGTACATCGGTTTCGCAATTGTACCGGTGGCGATGGTCATTGTTTTCCTGATCGGCGGCTTGCTTTACTGGCTCGGTGCTAACGCTCTCGGCGGCAAGGCCTCCTTCGGACGCGGTCTCTCGGTTTGGGTATATTCAAGCTGGCCGCCGGCCTTACTCTTCTTGATCGCAAATATGCTCGTTCTCTTCCTCAAAGATCCTGCTGAGATCGACCTGGGCTCCAACCAACAAGGGTTGGTTCAGGCAGGGCCGGCCATGCTCGTCGGTGCAAAGGCACAGCCGGTGCTTCATGCACTTCTTAGTGCCTTCGATCTATTTCAGATAATTGGCTGGATCCTTGCCGCGATCGGCTTGCAAAAAGTGGCAAAACTCAAAGCAGGAAGTGCGTGGACGGTGGTCGCCCTAATAGCCCTGATCGGCATTTCGCTTCGCGTTGTAGGAGCGTTGATCTTCGGCTAACTTTCTAGCGGTCTTTTTGTACAGGCGGCTCTTCGGGGTCGCCTATTCTTTTTTCTACTCATACCTGAGCGATTCGATCGGGTCGAGGCGTGCGGCTTTCCATGCGGGGAAAAGGCCAAAAAAGACACCGATCCCGACACTCGCGCAAAAGCCGGCAATCGGGGCCCAGATCGGCACATACGATGGCATTACGAGCTTCACTAGCAGCGTAAGAAGCCAGCCTATCAATAGACCGATGAGTCCGCCCAAGCCAGTTAAGGTTGCGGCTTCGATCAGGAACTGCAGCAGGATATCGGTTTGGCGCGCTCCGAGGGCCTTGCGAATGCCGATCTCTCGTGTTCTCTCAGTCACGGAAACGAGCATAATATTCATAACGCCGATACCGCCGATCATCAGCCCAACCGACGAGATCACGATCATGGCAAGGAACACGCCACCGGTGATCGCCTTGAATTGATCGATAATGCTGTCGGCGGTCGCCATAGCGAAGTTATTCTTTTCACCAAACCCTACTTGGCGACGTACTCGAAGCAGGTCCTCCACTTGGTCCTTTGCCTTCGAGAGTTGGCCTTCCTTAGCCACAGCCAGGATGAAGAGGTCGTCCGCGGTCGGCTTAACCCGCTTTGCCGTGCTCATCGGCATGTAGATCGTATTCGACTGGTCGTTATTCCCTCCGCCGCCGCCAAAGAGCTGTTCGCGCTTCTGCAAAAGGCCGACAATACGAAATTCTTCGCCGCCGATCTGGAGTGTCTGCCCGATCGGGGATTCGTACGGAAAATAGCTCTCCTTAACGCTGTCGCCGATCACACAGACGTTCGCCTTCGCCTCGGCTTCACCTTCAGCGAACCAACGCCCTTCGATCAGGGTTTCGCCCGGAGCCTTTTCTGCTTGAGCGGTTGTGCCGCTTATTTGAACAGACGCGCTCGTCTTTCCGTTCTTGCCCGTGACGTTGATCTTGCTGCCAAAAAAATTACTCGAAATATCAAGATAAGGGACGGCAACATCGATCGTGGGAAGCTTTCCAATTGCGGCGGCGTCGTCCATTGTCAGAGGCTTCCGCATCCGCTCTTCGCGTGTTGGGCGGTCCGTGCGAATGCCGATGTCCATCTTGTACAGGAAGATCGAATTCGTGCCAAAAGATTGGATCTCTTTCTCTACCGATACATTGATGCCGCTGATGATCGAAGAAATAAGCATCACGACGATGACCCCGATCACCACGCCGACGATCGTTAGCGATGAGCGCAGCTTATTACTGCGGACCGTATCGATCGCCATCTTGAAGTTTTCGTAGAATGGACCGGTAACTGCCCGCATCGTATCTTAATCTGCCCTAAGAGCCTCTATCGGATCCAGCATCGCCGCTTTCCACGCGGGATATAGACCCGCCAATACCCCCACACCGCCTGCGACGACGATCGCAAGGCCCGCAGCCCAAAGCGGAATGACCGTAGCAAAGAGCAATCGCGAAATAACGATCCCGAGCAACTCTGCCAGTATTAGGCCGATCACACCGCCGGTCGCTGCAAGGAGAGTCGATTCGAACAAAAATTGCCTTAGAACATCAGATTTCCTTGCCCCAAGGCTCATCCGGATCCCGATCTCCTTCGTCCTTTCCGTAACGGAGACCAGCATAATGTTCATCACAACAATGGCGCCGACGACAAGTGCGATCGCAGGCACGGCGAGCACAACGATGAAGATCGAGCCAAAGATGCGATCTCGCAACCCTGTAATGGCATCCGGTGTCATTATCCCGAAATTATCCTTCTCGCCGAAGGGTATCTTTCGCTTGATGCGCATCAGCGTCCGCACCTCTTCAACGGCATCATCAAACCTATCGGGATACTTCGCAGTGATCGAAAAAGTGGGAGCCCGACTGAAAACCAGCCCGCCGAACGCCGCTCCGAACGTCTTAAGCGGCATCATCACGAAATTGTCCATCGGCCGTCCAAAAACAGTGCCTTTTGCCACCTGAATACCGATCACGCGATACGGAATTCCTGAGATACTGATCTCCTGCCCAAGAGCGTCGCCCCTAGGAAAAAACTTGTTCGCAACGTCCATCCCGATATAGATGACCCGGGCAGCATTATCATTCTCCGGATTCGAAAAGAATCTGCCTTCGGCTATATCAAGATTGTCGATTTCCGCAATGATCGGCTCTGCCCCACTGATCGACACGTTTGTAAGGGTCTCACTTCCGTGTTTGATATCACGCGACGTATTTCCCGCCTTCGCTCCGATTGCTCCGATCAGTTGGGCATGATCGCGGATAAAATCCATTTCCTCGAACGTCAGATCAGTGTTTCGGCGTTGAGCGGCTGCAATCGAATCAGTGTCCTTGAAATCATCCATGCCGAAACGCATGACCGTAAAAGAATTCGATCCGATGCCGGCGATCTTCTCGTCAACGTAGGAATTAAAACCCTGTAGGATCGACAGCACAACCATGAACGCCGTTACGCCAATGATCATCCCCAAAAGCGTCAGGAATGACCGCAGCTTGTGGGCTAATACCGCGCTGAGCGCCAATTTGAGCGTTTCGGTGAAGTTCATCGCTACTAAAATAATACGGAAAAGTCGGACGAAAGGTTAGTCCTTACCCTCGGCTTCACAAATCTTTACAAAATCAGAACGCGTCGTCCAACAAAATGAACGACGCGTTGGGCCGTGATCTTCCGACCTGCAGTCGCATAGGCTATTTCTTGATCCGTTCGTCACTCTCGATACGGCCGTCGCGGATCGTAATAATGCGATGAGCCCGCTCGGCGATATCAGGTTCGTGAGTAACGAGGATTATCGTATTTCCCTCTTCGTGGAGCTTCTCGAACAACGCCATGATCTCGTAGCTCGTCTTCGTATCAAGAGCTCCTGTCGGCTCGTCAGCAAGCAGGATCGACGGATGATTTACGAGAGCTCTTGCAATTGCGACTCGCTGCCGCTGGCCGCCTGAGAGTTCATTCGGTTTGTGAAGGCTGCGCTCACCAAGCTCCACTGAAGCCAGAGCTGCCTGAGCCTTCTCCTGTCGTTCGGCCGACCGCAGTCCCGCGTAGATAAGAGGCAGTTCGACATTGTGAAGAGCCGTCGCACGCGGAAGTAGGTTAAAGGTCTGGAAGACAAAGCCGATCTCGCGATTTCGTATTCGCGCAAGCTCATCGTCTTCCATTTCCGAAACAAGATTGCCGTTTATCCAGTATTCGCCGCTTGTCGGAGAATCAAGACAGCCGATGAGGTTCATCAAGGTTGATTTACCCGAACCCGAAGGCCCAATGATGGCCACGTACTCGTTCTTCTTGACGTCAAACGATACATCACGCAAGGCATGAAGCTGCTCAGTGCCCATCTGGTAGGTCTTCCAGATGTTCCGCATCGAGATCATCGACCGTGCATCGGGTTCTGCGGCAACCGTGGCTGCGACGGCCTGGCCATTCTCTTCTTCCATAAATCTATACATCGAGACTATGATTTCGTGCCTTGGCCGGCGCCCTTTTCTTCTTTCTGCACGGCCGTACCGTCCTTAAGCGTGTTCAGTACCCTGCTCGGCCCGGTAATGACCACATCGCCCGGATTCAGCCCGCTCTTGATCTCACGATCGCTTTCACCGATCAGACCGGTTTCAACCTCGCGGAACTCAGCCTTACCGTTGACGAGCACATAAACACCCGTGATCGGCTTTGGTTTGTCCATCGGCTCAGCCGCTTTGTTTGCCGCAGGAAGTTCAGGCGAAGGCGACCCTTCCGGCCTTTTCTCGACCACTGCCTGAAGCGGTACTGTCAGTACATCCTTGGCAACGTTCGTCGTGATCTCTGCAGTCGCACTCATACCGGGACGCAGACCTTTTTTGATCTCTTCCGGAAGATTCTTCAGCTCAATAACAACGCGGAATTCTTTGGCCTCTTGAACGTTGATGTTCGTAGAAAGGCCTCCGGAGGTCTGAGACTTTCCAACGGCGAGCGGTGTCTTCTGCGTAACCTCGCCTTCGAGCTCCTGATCCTGGAAAGCATCTACCTTTACCTTGGCCGTTTGTCCGACAGCGACCTGATCGATCGACGTTTCATCAACCTTCACCTCGACGTTGATCGTGGACATATCGGCAATGGTCATCAAAGCCGTGGTGGAAAGTCCCGCAACTGCAAATGTACCAACCTTTGACGGGATCTCCGCGATAACGCCGTTGATCGGTGCGACCTGAAGCGTCTTGTCACGCTGATTCTTCTGGCCGCGTAGGATCGCTGTTTGCTGATTGGCACGTGATTGGCTCTGGCTAACGCCAATGCCCGCGGTATTAACGGCTCGTTTTGCATCGCGAACTGCGACAGCCTGTTGGTTTCGGCGGGCAATTGCCTCATCAACCGCGATCTTCTGTGCCTGAAGTCGGGCCTTAGCGTTCTTCAATGCCACCTGAGCCGTATCGAGAGCGTCCTTTTTTTGGTCGTATTCAAATCTCGATATCACGCCTGACTCAAGAAGCTGACCATTCCGGTTGTACTCTCGCTGAGCCGTGTTCACATCAACAACAGCACGCTCCACATCGGTCTGTGCGGTAACAACGTTCTGTCTCGCCGCACTGACAGACGCATCCGAAGCATCAAGAGCCTGCTGAGATTGCGAAAGCTGATTCTGGGCAGCTACCACTTGCGTCCGTTGCGACTGGACATCATCCTGGGCGGCCTGAAGGGCTGCAATTTGGGCATCGGTGCTCGACTGAAACTGCTCCGGATCGAGTTTTACGAGCGGTTGGCCTTTTGTAACGTGATCGCCCTCTTTTACATAGATCTCTTCGATGCGGCCCTGAACCTCACTCGTAAGATTCATGAACTGAATCGGGCGCACCTCGCCGGATGACGTAACCGTTGACCGCAATTCAGCTCGCTTTTCGACCGTAACGACCGTGACCTTTGGGGTGTCTTTCCTTGTCGCAAAGATCGATACAACTACGATGATCCCGACAAGCAGTGCTATGCTTGCGAGCAATATGATCCTTGTGCGTCGGCTTAATGCCATAGATTAGAAGGCCTCTCAGTGAAAATATGTAACAATTACCGTGCGATAAAATCGACAAACTGACCTTACGATAAGCCAAACCTCTTTGTTTCAAGAAATCGCATCGTGTCCATCGTGCATGGGGCATTTCCGTGCTGGCAACGCAAAAAAGGCTGACTCAACCCGCCATTTGCGTTTTACGATATTATTTATTACACGCTAAAATGAGAAACTGAGCAACGTGGCAATCCCAAACTGTAGAGAGCGAAACGAATGATCAACTGTAACAAGTGCGGTACGAGCAATCCGGAAGGAGCCAAGTTCTGCGATGAATGTGGGACGCCGTTGGCAGTTATGCCTGCGGTAGAATCCGCGGCACCACAGGCTCAGCCTCAGCCTGAGCCTGAGCCGCCCGCTTATGTCCCTCCGGTGACAGATCCCGGACCAGCACCGGCTGCACCGGCGGAGGTCCCGAGGATCGTTAGCGTTACCGAGACGGACCCCTCGCCGGTTGTACCGTTAGCGGCAGTTGCGCCGGCCGCGAACGCTCAGAGTGAACAGCCGATCACAACCATAAACGCAAAACTCGTTATCGAACGCCCCGATGCACCGCCGGTCGAATTCGTCATCGCAGGAACCGAGGCGACGATCGGACGCTGGGATGCGGACAACGGTGTTTTCCCGGACGTTGACCTCGATCAGTTTGATGCGGAGGCTAAGGTCTCTCGGCGGCATGCAAGGATAAGGATCACTAACGGAAGATATATGATCGAAGATCTTGGCTCGACGAACGGCACTTATGTGAACCGCGGACGACGCCTGCTGCCGGGCAATCCACACCTGATCGAAGATAATGATGAAGTTATCGTTGGCAAGACATTTTTACGGTTTAGAACGAATAAATAGCCTCTTAAGCTGATGCCCGCTTGTCCCGAATGCGCCTCTGAGGTCGCGGATAACGATATCTATTGCCCGTATTGCGGCATATCATTGCGTCCTGCTGACGTAACGCCCCAGCCTGAGGATCCGCTTGCCCACACTATCGTCACCTCGGTGTCGGAGCTTCCAATTCCACCGCTCGTCGAAACACCGCCGGTCTTGAACGTCGCTCCGGTGGAAGCATCTGTGGCACGGCACGATATGTCTTTAGAGCCCGTTGAGAACTTGGCCGTCGAGCCCGATGTGCCGGCGGTTGGGGCAGCTGAGCCTGAACGGCAAGCTGAGCCTTCGATTCCCAACATTACCGAATCCGAGGAAAATGTTGAGGCTCCTGATCTTTCGCTGCTTGACGTCGAGTCAATTGCTCCCGCAACCGACCTCGAAGCAACGCTGAATGACTATCAGCCCGTAGAGTCTGAGATTTCCGAACCGCCGACCACAGACGCTGCGGACCTTTCGCCGGATGCAGACACGGGATCTGAAGCCGCTGAGGCGATCGCTGAGGTTCCAACTGCAGCGGAAATCGTACCAGTGCAGGTTCCTGAGGAGAGTCCCGCAGCACCTGCGCCGCCAATGCCGGACCTTCTCGCTGCCGAACCCGTGGCCGTCAACGAAGATCTCGCGGCATCGACTCAACCAGCGGAGAATGGCGCCGTTGAGCCTCCATCCTCGGACGCCCAAGAAGGATCTTCGCCGCAAATGACATCGCCAAGGGCGGCTGATGGCGGCACCTCTTCGATCGCAGCGTCAGATCAGAGCACAAGGGCGCGTCTCCAGATCTTGACAGGTGGCACAGTTCTCAATAACCGGTACGAGATCCTCAAGAAGATCGGCGGCGGCGGGATGGGAGCGGTCTATCTGTCGAATGACCGGAACCTCGGCGGCGTACAGCGTGCGGTCAAGGAAATGGTGCAGGCTCATATCGAAGATGCACAGCAATCGAAGGCGATCGATGATTTCCGACGTGAATCGATGATCCTTTCGTCGCTTGACCATCCATCGATCCCGACGATCTACGATTATTTCTTCGACACTTCCGAAGGGCGATTTTATCTCGTGATGAAGTACATCTCGGGTGGCGACCTCGCAGGCCGCTTGCGCGAGACACCTGAAGGAAGAATTGATGAGGTGACCGTTGCAGAATGGGGCTTTCAGATTGCGGATGTACTCTCATATTTGCACAATCTGCCTCAACGGATCGTTTATCGCGACCTGAAGCCGTCAAATGTCATGCTAGATGGCTCGACCGGGAAAATAATGCTCATCGATTTTGGCATCGCGCGCAGTGTCAACCAGATCGAAGAACGCGGCGTAACTGCTGTCGGGACAATGGGTTACGCCCCGCCTGAACTGTTCAGCGGAAACGTTGAACCTCGCTCTGATATCTACAGTCTCGGATCGACGATGTTCCATTTGATGACCGGAGCCGATCCACAGAACAACCCGCTGCTGATATTTGATTTTGAGAAAAACCCAAGGCCGAGACAGATCAACCCAAGGCTCTCGGATCAGATCGAGAAGATCTTAATGAAGTGCGTCGAATATAGTGCGGAGAAGCGGTTTGCAACTGCCGCCGACCTGCGAGACGCCCTTGGAGCACACGCAGACAATCTTCGCGCAGGCCGGGTTACTTTTGGCGTCGGCGCAGCTCCGATCGCGGTTGGGCTTGACGAACAAACTGTCTTTTGCGGATTTTGCGGTCAAAGGATCGTCGCCGCCGATATGTTCTGCGCCTTCTGCGGAGCACGACAGCCGCTCGCACAGAACAGTCCGCCTCCGGTTTCGACGCAGTTTGCCGCACCGAAACGCTCCGGTCGAACCGCAAGGCTTGTGATCGAAGGCACCACCGAGCTTGAGGCACCGGTTTACATGATCGAGAAACCGGAGAATCTACTGGGACGGCGCGATCCGATGTCGAACATCTTCCCGGAGGTCGATCTGTCGAAATTTGACCCGCAGACGAAAATATCGCGACGGCACGCAAGAATTATCAACGATGGGGTTGATTTTTTGGTCGAGGATCTTGGCTCATCCAACGGCACCACGGTTCTTTCGACCGAAAGCGGCAACTTACGCCTGCGCCCAAACCAGCCTCATCGACTGGCAAATGGAGACAGAATAAAATTGGGTGACACCACTCTGCATTTTTGGGTCAGTTAGTTTAGACTCTACTCTTTCGATCTACTTACACAATGGCAGCAGCGATCGACGCACAACCAAGCAATCAGGACGCCCTTGCAGAGTTCTCAGCACCCTTTCTTTTGCGGTGCGGGGCGGTTCTAATTGACTACATCATTTTCCTGATCCTACCGGTCGGAGGCCTCTTGTCCGAACGGATATTCTCCGGCGGCCTGGACATCGTTACAGACGCAACGCTTTGGTTTCTTTCTGTGCTACTCTCGATCTTTAATCTCCTGATCCTCCCGCTCGTATGCCGACAAAGTATCGGTAAGCTTTTGACCGGACTGCGTATCGTCTCGTCAAAAGGAGAGCGTGCGGGATTTGGCTCGATCCTTCTGCGTCAGACGCTTGGCTATCTTCTAACACTTGCAACGCTTTGTATTGGCTTCCTCATCTGTCTTTTCACACCGAAAAGCAGGACGCTTCACGACTATATCTCCGGAACGCGTGTCGTGCGTGCGACCCGACGGGAAATTCAGTAGAGATGGCATTTTTACACATTTTTAGTGCTGGTCGTCCCGAAGAGACCGTCGAACTCACAAAGCTGCGAACGACCGTTGGCCGTTCCGCCCGAAGCGATGTTTGTATTCCGGACGCATTCGCATCCAGGCTGCACGCTGAGATCCGTCGCGAGAACGATGTCTATTGGCTTCACGACCTCGGATCCGCGAACGGCACCCGATACAACGGCAACATTCTGACCACCTCTGTTCCGCTTATTACTGACGGTGCGATCCAGATAGGCGAGACCACACTCCGCTTTGAGGATGACCACGCACCGGCACGATTCAATAGCGCACATCTGATAGCAGATACGACTGAAGGCTTGGATCCGGCAAACACGATCTCCTTAAGCGTTCGCCGCAATCCGACAACCGAGATCCTCGAGTCGCAAAGCTCAAGCCGAACCGACCTTCTGGGCCTTATTAGCAAGGTCGGTGTTGCCCTTCTTGCTTCCCGTGGACTTGATGAGACGCTCGACCAGGTCGCAACGCTCGTTTTCGAATCAGTCCCTGCCGAACGCGTGATAATAATGCTTCGGGCTCAACAGTCGGACGGCGAGATGGGGGTTAAGATCGCACGAGCTCGGGGACAGTCTGAGCCGCTGAATGAAGTTCGCATCAGCCGGAACATAATGACCGAAGTGGTCGAGCATGGAAAGTCGGTCTTGACCTCGGACGCTCAGCACGACCCTAAATTTGCAAGCCAGACCATCGTTCTTCAAGGTATCCGAAGTGTGCTCGCTGTCCCTCTGAGCGTGGACGAAAGTGACGTTTTCGGCCTGATCTACGCAGACTCGCCGACCCACGAGGCGACATTCAAGCCAGAGCACCTCGACATTCTAACCACGCTCGCTTCAGTAGCTTCGATACGCGTTGAGAACGCGAGTCTTACGGAAGCTCGAATCGAGCGGCAGCGGATGGAACGCGAACTCGAGCTTGCAACTGAGATACAGCAAAGGTTTCAGCCGTCCGGCCCGCCAAAGGTCGAAGGCTACGAGTTTCAAGGGATCTCATTCTCCTGCTACGAGATCGGTGGCGACTACTACGACTTTATTCCACGGGCCGACGGACGAATGCTGTTCGCTCTCGGCGACGTTTCGGGTAAAGGGACGGCGGCCGCACTGCTGATGTCGAGTCTCCATGCCGCGATCCATGCACAGGTCGCTGCAAATCGAGAGCTGGAAGTAACCGTCGCGTCGATCAACACATATCTTGCCGAAAACACGCCGGCAAACCGCTTCGTAACACTTTTTGTTGCTGAACTCGACCCCGCAACGGGCATCGTGAAATTCATTAATTGCGGCCACAATCCTCCGCTTATCGGGCGTGCTGACGGCTCTGTCGAACAACTGGCATCAGGTGGATTGCCGCTTGGCATCATTCCCACCGCCCAGTACGAATCCGGAATGGCTACGCTCGGCGCCGGCGACGTGCTCGTCGCCTATTCTGATGGCGTCTCGGAAGCAAATAACATCAACGAGGAAGAGTTTGGGCTGGATCGTCTTACGAAGGTCGTGCAAGCAAATATCAAAGCCTCGGCTTCCGGCTTGCGGGACAAGGTGGAATCGGCCCTTTCCGCATTTACCGGTACCGCACCTGCGAATGATGATATTACTCTTGTGATCGTTAAGAAGACCGTGAACTAAACGTGCGTCATCTTCAAACATTAAAAGGCCCCGATGCCTACAAACATCGGAGCCTTTTTACTTTGAGAAGACCGAAGTCTCTTGCGTTCTGTTGAAAAATAGCGGGAAGCACATGAAAAATCGGCCTTTTTTATGGCACAATTCCCAGCTGTAACTTCTTTGCCACACCTACGAGGTTAGCTGACGGGCTAGGAACGAAAGAGTATCCCCTCAACATCACTTGTCGATTCGCCCCTGCCGCAGAAAACTCTGCGAACAATGGTTCCCCCGCGCCGTTATCAAATGACGGCCTCGGCGATCAAATTTTCAACAACGGAATGATAGCACAAAATACCGCCATCTTTCCAAGCTTTTTGACGCCGGAAGTCGGAAAAAGGTTGGAATACCGCAAAAAATAATCTATCGGCTCGGATAGAGATGGTAGAGGATCATATAGACCGTGAAGCCCGTCATTGAAACATACAGCCAGATCGGCATCACGAGCCGAGCGATCTTCCGGTGTTTTGCGAAGTTCTTTCGCAATGCGTGATAGAGAGTAATTATGACGAATGGACCGATCCCGGCGGCTAGGATCGTGTGGGATAGCAGGATCGTAAAATAGATGGGACGAGCAAGGCCTTCGCCGGTGAATCTCGTTGGCCCGAGGCCGTAAGCGTATGTCAGCAGTGCGTGATACGTCAGATATGAAACAACAAAGATCGAAGAGATGATCGTCGCCGTAAGCATGCAAAATCGATGGGCATGGACCTTTTTTCGAAGAATAAAGAAGAAGCCGCTCGCGAGGAAAAGGCCGCTCGTCAGATTCAAGAAACCGTTCAAATGGGGAAATATCTGAAGAGCGTCCATCAAGTCATAAAACCGAGAAGTCCGACCAGGACGATCCAAAGTCCGCCCATCATATGCCAATACCAGCCAACCACCTGGCCGATGGTCTTTCGCCGGGCGATCTCAAAATCACTTTTTGGAGGATACCAAGCTCTCAGGACAATCGATGACATCGCAATGATGCCGCCGAGAACATGGACAGCATGCAGAGCGGTCAGGATGTAGAAAAAGCCGGCGTATGGATTTCCGTAGGCGTAGTAGCCCCAGGATACTAATTCAAGCCAAAGAACGATCTGCGACGAAATAAAGCAGGCACCCAACGCCGTCGCGATCAAAAGCCATTTCTTCGCCTTCAAATGCTCCTCGGCAACAAGCGCCCTCTCCGCGACAACGTAGGCGAGGCTGCTCAGGATGATGATCGCTGTGCTGATCCAAACCTGAAACGGTAGGGCAAACGGCTTCCACTCCGTGGAGCCATTCGTCGCAAGGACGAGATACGCGGCGATCATCCCTCCAAAGGTCATAATGACGACCATTAGGAGAAAATACGTTAGCATCCGGGTCTTCGCCTCGTTCGGGCGGGTCGCGTCATCGAAGTGCCTTCTATCACTCTTGTCGTCGCCGCCGTCGGGGCCGTTTCCACCGCCGCCGTTCCCCCGAGGCCCGCGCGGATCACCACCGCCCGGCCCGGAGCTAGTCAGTCCCGAACGCTTACCCTTTTTCTCTTCAACGAGATCCTCTAATGGATCGGCAACCCCAACCTTCATTTCTTATCTATCACCATCAGGAGAAAAAGCAAGGGCAAATAAATAACCGTAACAAGGAGCAACTTTCGTGCGGCCCTATCGGTCTTTTCCATCGCACATTTAATGCTTGCATACAGCATCCACACACCAAGAATGACTGCGGCCGCGAGGAAAATTATGCCCGAATACGCAAAAAAGAATGGGGCAAAACTTACCGGCACAAGCATCACCGTGAAAAGCACGATCTGCCGCATTGTGATCCGCCCGGAAGGCTCAACCACCGGCAGCATCACGATGCCGGCCCGCCTATATTGCTCCCGATAAAGCCACGCGATAGCGAAGAAGTGCGGGAACTGCCAAAGAAACTGGATCAAAAAGAGGCCCCAGCCAAGCAGCGTGATATCACCTGAGGCGGCGGTCCATCCCATCAGCGGAGGCAACGCACCGGGAATGGCACCGATCGCTGTAGAGGCACTCGTACGAGTCTTCAATGGTGTGTAAACAAGGTTGTAGCCGACTATGACCGCAAGGCCGAGATATGCCGTCAGCGGATTAACGAACGCAAAAAGAGCGGCCTCGGCGATAACGCATTGCAGGACGCCGAAGATCAGGGCTGCGTAGCCTGTGACCCGGCCGGTTGGGATCGGCCGGCCAGCCGTGCGCTCCATTTTTGGATCGATAGACCGTTCTGCGTACTGATTGAGCGTCGCAACGCCAAACGCCAGAAGGCAGATCGCAGCCATGGCGATCAGGAATGTGAGCACGTCAAAGCCGTGGCGACTTCCCATGTAAAAGCCGGCCGCACTCGTCAGTACAAGCAGAAACGCGATACGCGGCTTCGTCAGCTCGAAATATGCCGACAGCTTCTCTCGAAGCCCGGGCCGTCTGATAGCTTGAATGTCGGTCGCTGCTGATGCCATATTCCGCGGGGTCAGTGACCCTGCCCAAGTCGTTGCTCCAAAGCCGAAATAATAAGAATACCTTTGATACCCGCGATTTCAAAGGATTCTGCAGATAACTTAGCTATATTCTGCCTTATTAGGCCCATTAATCTTTCTAGCGCGTGGAAAACCCTCTCACGGTAAGGTATTCTGCATAGTTAAAGCATTATGTCCGCTGCAGAAGAGACAATCAAAGCTCCGCCTTCCCGGGTTCCCAAAGCTGCCTTGATCAACCGATTCATCGCATGGATAAGTTCTGTCCGGTTCGGCGTAACGCTCCTATGCATCCTCGTCGTTCTTTCGATGGTCGGGATGCTGATCCTACAGCAGAATGTGAGTGGTTTTGATGCGTTTTACGCATCGCTTACACCCGCCGAGAAAATGGTCTATGGCGCACTTGGGCTCTTTGATATCTACCACACTTGGTATTTCAATCTGATGCTCCTTGTGCTGTCGCTCAACATTGTGCTTGCGTCGATAGACCGCTTTCCCTCGGCCTGGAGCTATATTGCAAAACCAAAACTTACTGCAACCCGCAAATGGCTCGAAGCAAAGAAGTTCACACAAACCCGCCGCTATAGCGACAAAACCCCTCAAGCGGTAGTCGAAGAGATCGCTGCCGTACTTAAGAGCAACGGCCTGAAGCCGAAGATCACCGAGGCTGCCGATGCTACGTATGTGTTCGGAGAATCGGGAAAGTGGAATCGCCTTGGAGCCTACGTTGTCCATGTTGCCTTGATCATTTTATTTATGGGGCACTGGGTCGCTCTCCAGACCGGCTTCGACGCCGATGTGAGAATGGTGCCGGGCCAAAAGACCGAACAGATCCAGCTGATCGAATACAATCTCGACAAAAAGGAACGCTACAACGTTCAGCTTCCCTTCTCGATCACCTGCACAGACATTCAGCAGCAGCTAATTGATGAGACCGGGCCGATAGATGTCCCGAATACACTCGACTGGCGTACCGAAGTCCGTATCGCAGATCCGGCGTACGGAACGTACACTGCGGACGTTAGCCTGAACAAACCGCTCAACTATCGCGGGTATCGCTTCTTCCAGGCGCAGTCGATACCGATCGGCAATGCCCGTACGGTGACCGTCAATCTCACTCCGGAGAATGGCGGAGCGCCCGAGACGATTAAGATCCAACGCGGTGGTTTCACGACTCTCAGCGACGGCACAAAGGTCGAATACGCTGATTTCCAGCCGGACTTCACGATCGGCCCGAATGGCCAGCCAGACACTCGGAGCAGCGACTATAAGAACCCCGCAGCGATCTTGAACGTTACGCCGCCAAACGGCGAAACGACGCGTATTTTCGCGTTTGCGCGCGAGATCGGCGGTAATGCTCCGATCGCGGCTCCAAAATTAGGATATAAGTGGCGCCTCGCTGAATATGAAAAGTCGCCATATGCCCACGTCCTATCGATCAAATACGACCCTTACAGCGCTTCTTTCATCGCCTGGTATATTGGCGGTTTTGGGCTCGTTGGGGCACTCGGTTTCGTTTTCTTTGTTTCGCACCGCCGTATATGGGCTCGCATAGAGGCTGGAGAAGATGGTGCGACCGAAGCAGTGATTGCGGCGGAGAGTAATCGAAACCCGAACGGGATGGAAGATAAATTCAACAAGGTCACAAAGGCTCTTGATAAAGAGGATTCTTAAGATGGCAGCAGTAATTACAGCAGATACAGAGGTTAGGGAGTCTAGTGGCAAGCTTAGAACGGCATTGCCGGCGATAATTGTCATTGCGGCATCATTCGCAATGCTCGGCCTCCGGTTTCAGGTCGGTTCGAGTTTTATTTCAGACGGTGCACTAATGATGCTCGCTCTTGCGTGCTATATACTCGCCGCTCTATTTGAGCTCACAAATCTATATGCACCATCGAACATGGCGCGGGCGATCGGTTATTGGGGGGGCGCTCTCGGCGTGTTCTTCAATTTTTCCAGCTGGCTGATCCGGTGGGTGAACGGATATGAACACGAGATCGCAATCATGCGCGAAAGCGGCAATAACGCGAGTCCGTGGGTATTCCGCTACATTCCCTTCGCGAATCTTTATGACCTGAGCCTTGCATTCGCTTTTGGGGCGGGCATTGCAACTCTCCTTTTCGCAACTCGCAAGAATCTACGTGTTCTGACGGCTTTCACGCTGCCACTCGCGGCTCTCATTCTTGTGCTCGCAAGATTCATCGGCGGCGAATTCATTGAGCTACCGCCTGTTCTAGACTCGTATTGGCGGCCGATCCATGTTGGCGATGCGAGCTTGAGCTACGGCGTCGCGCTTGTCTGTTTTGCAGTGGCCGTGATGTATCTCCTGAAAGACGGGGTCAAGGTCGAGGCAATGGCCGTGTGGTCCAGCCTGTTTGCGATCTCCGTCATTGCAACGGTGAGCAAATTCTCTGTCCTTTCTGAATTCGTTTACCGCGCCGGCATCTTTGTCCCGAGCGAGGTAGGAAAGAAGCCATTTTCGGCTCCATTCAGACTCGAGCTTCCCGGCGTCGGACCCGCTCTTGGAATCGCCGGGCTGTTACTTCTCGGCGTCGTTGTCGCCTACTGCATTTATCTTTTCAAAGATAGTACCGCTGCAAAGAAGGTGGGCAAATATCTGCTGATAGCGGCATTCATCGCTCAGATCGCATCGGTTGGTGTGCTCGTGAACGGCATTCGTTCAACGCAGGCGGTTCTACCTCTTCTTCAAAAACAGCTTACCGCCGACCCTGATCAATATATGATCGCCGGGCTTGCGATCGCTGAGGCGAGGAACATGTCAACTGCCGAACTTGCGAAGATGACGCCCGCGCAATATCAGGCCCTTGCCACGCAATATGTCCAGAATGCCGGCGACAAGATGTTCTTATCGCTGAATACTAACCCCGTAGAGCTTGCCGCTCTTTTGACAGGAATTGTAGGCACTTTCTTCGTACTGCTTTTTGGTTTCCGTACGGAAAGCCTGCGGCAACGGCTTCCAAGCCTCGAAACTCTTGACGGCTTGATGTATAAGACCGGCTGTCTCGCGTTTGCGGGCCTTGCAATGCTGCTGATCACCGGAGCGATATGGGCCAATGAATCGTGGGGCAGGCCTTGGGGTTTTGATTCGAAAGAGACGGGAGCTCTGGTTGCCTGGCTTACTTACGCAGCCTTCCTGCACACACGCATCTCACGCGGCTGGAAAGGTCGCAGTTCCGCCTATTTCTCGATCATTGGCTTCCTGTTGGTGGTCTTTACTTACCTTGGGGTCAGTTATCTTCTAAAAGGCCTTCACAGCTATGCTTAAGGCCCGGCAAGGGACTATTCGATAGTCACCTTTGCCACCTCGACCATTGAATAGCGGTCGATCGAGCCGGTTTTTCGAATCACGACCAACTGGCCCCGATCGACCGTAAATTTCATCAGATCCGGCATACCGATCTCGATCTTTTCGCCATTTTTGAAGAGAATGACGAGCTTTACGTTCGCAAGCGGATCAACGGGCGGAGTCACTTCTTTTGGAGGCTCCGGCTTCTTCTCTTCCTTCTTTGTTGCGCGACGAGGCCTTTTTGCCGGCTTCGTAGGCTCAACTGTTGCCGCAACCTCTTTCTTCGGCTCTAAAGGTTCGGTTACAACGACTTCCGGGCTGCGGCGTTTGCTACGCTTTGCTGGCTTTGGAGTCTCAGATCTTGCCTCTTCAACTTTCTCTCTTTTTGCGGCCTCAGATTCGACCTCTGGTTCTCCCGCATTCGCAACTTCGGTCTTTACCTCTTCAGCTTTCTTGGACTCAGGCAAAGCCGGAGTTCGTTTTGGCTGAGGCAATA
Source organism: Acidobacteriota bacterium (assembly GCA_019639195.1). Classification (GTDB taxonomy): domain Bacteria; phylum Acidobacteriota; class Blastocatellia; order Pyrinomonadales; family Pyrinomonadaceae; genus OLB17. Next base: position 363,696 of record JAHBSI010000002.1, read on the forward strand.
TTGTGCCTACAGAGTTCACCGTAACCTCGCCGGAGACGCTCGAATCTACGACGGGCGCTTTCGGTACCTCTCCAGCCGTAATGGAGGCAAAGCTTCCGCCAAATGAGATCTGATAACTCGCCGGACGGTCATTTGGTGTCCGCCCCTGCACTCGTAAGATCAGCTTTTCGGGCTTTCGCAGGTAGATCAACCGCCCCGTCTCGTTCGCCTGTGCGTCCGACGCGACTACCATCTTCGTGAGCGGGATCATTCCGTCTGCCGAGAACACGTCGATATCTGCATCAAGGTTCTTCGAGACGACATTCACAAACAGGTCGCCTTGAGTGCCATTAAAGGCGAAATAATGCGTCGTGAGTCGGTTGTCGCCGATATCACGGGCATTGATCGTGCCTGAAAGCTTGTTCGTAGAGAGAGGTGTCGGAAAGTTCACGTCCGATGACTGTCCGAACGCTGTGAGCCCGGCCGAAAGGCACAGAACCAGGCCGAGCACGGCCGAGTTCAATATTCTTCTAATGCCAAAGGACGTGTGCCTCATTAGAATGTTGATTTTAGCAGGTTCGAAAACACGGCGAAAATGTTTTTCTTTGCTTTGAAAGCGAAAAGGCTGTCGAAGACCTCTGCTCCGACAGCCTCACGAAACTCGCAGTGTTAGTCGTTAAGCCGCTGAGTTGACGACCTCGATCGCCTTCTTTAGCTGAATATCCTCGTGAATCACCGGCTTCGGAGTTGGCGTCGGTGCCGGCGTTACCTGCTGATTCGGGTCCTGTGGTGCCGTCTTGTCAAGAAGTTCGTCAACTTCATCCGGATCCTGAGTATCGCCCCGCTTTACCTCGATGCTCGGTTTGATACCGAGTGAGTTGCGGTCATCGCCGAAAAACGGCACACCTGACGGCGAAGCCCATTTTGCTACCGTTAAAAGCAATCCGCCGCCCGCTGACAGCGGGAAGAATTTTTGATCAGAGCCTGCTCCGAAAGTTCGCTCACCTACGATCGCCCCGCGTTTATGGTCGGAAAATGCTGCAACAACGGCCTCAGCCGCACCGGCAGTATTGATATTGGCTACGATCGCCGCCTTACCTTCGAAGGCCACCTGCGACGGGTCCGCCGCATATGTCTTCGTGATCTTGTTGTCCTTTCCGATCTCGGTCGCTAGCGCGCCGTTGCCGATGAACAGATTCGCGACCTTTACACCCTCTTCGAGACTTCCGCCTGCAACGGCCCGAAGATCAAGAACGATCTTCTGTGCACCCTGCTTTGCAAGCGTCTCCACGGCCTCACGGACCTTCGCCGCCTGGCCCTTATCAAGTGAATAAACCTTGATGACGCCGGTCTTGCCCGTCTCCATCTTTGTTTCGGGGGCAGGGATCTTTGCGTCGCCACGCGTAACCTTGATCGTCTGCGGTTTCTCGCCGGACCTTAGGACACGCAATGCAACTGTCGAGCCCGCATCACCCTCGACGAGGTGGATAGCATCATAAAGCTGCACGTCGCGCGTCGCCTTTGCCCCAATATACTCGATGACATCGCCATTCTTTATGCCGGCCTTGTCAGCAGGTCCGCCTTTCGTTACAGACAAAACGTACAGATAGCCGGAGACCGAAGCGAACTCAGCTCCAATACCTGTCTTATCTGCCTTTCCGGACTTATATTCCTCAGCCTGTTCCGGCGTAAGGTAGCTTGAATAAGGATCGAGGCCGCTCGTCAAACCGCGGAGTGCACCGACGCGGACCTTTTCCATATCCGGGATGTCAACGTAATCGTTCTGGATGTGGTCAAGGACCGATTCAACGATCTTTAGCTGTGCATTCGGGTCGTTTACCGTCTGTTGAGCGTTTGCGGTCAGAAGACTGCCAACGGCAGGCAAACCGCCAATGACGGCATAGCCCGCAACAACGCCCGACAAGATCAAAACCCAGAGTTTTCCGCGAAATGACATATAATTACCTCAAATATGCACTACAAGAGCGACTAGCGTTCAATTATCCTTTATCAAGTGAGCGACTTGCAACAGAAACAAATAACTAATACGCCCAAAATTACAGAGCAGTTTCGTCTCGAAAAAGAAGGTCGCATTCTCGCGATCGATCCCGGTACGAAACGGGTGGGCGTTGCGGTCTGCGATCCGCTCCGAATAACGGTGCGCCCAGTCGAAACGATCCAACGCACCAGCTGGAAAAACCTGCAGGCAAGGATCGCAGCCCTCGTTCGCGATTTTGATGCTGTCGCGGTGGTCGTGGGTTTGCCGCTTGAATCAAACGGTGAAGAATCAGAAATGTCCCTCGAAGCTCGCTCGATCGCCCGCAAACTCGAACTTTCACTGTCAATCCCAGTTATTCTTCAGGACGAACGAGTGTCGTCGTACGAAGCAAAGCGCCGCCTTTGGCAACGCGGTACGAGCCTTGCCGACACGCGAAAACAAGTTGACGCCGAGGCCGCCGTCGTTATCCTGGAAGATTTCCTCGCCGAGCTTAATCGGCCCTCCCCGCCGGTGAAAGAGTGACGGAGGCGGGCAATTTCTCGACCAGGACCTTGTTAAATACGAGCGGCGGCGGCGAATTCGTCCGCCACAGGTCGAACTGATCCTTGAAATGCTCATTTCCCGGCCGCCCGCTTTCGCCGAGCGGTATCACTAGGCTCGTCGCGTCCCACTCACCTGGCGTCACAATGTATCGCATCGAAACGGATGAACCTACATTCGGAGAATATCGACTGCCGGCAAGCGGGTCTTTCCGCGCGATGAATTTCGTCCCGATCACCGGAGCAACGACAAGCGGATGTGGAAAGACGGCAGTGAATGTCTGCCCCCAAACCCACGCTTTCGGGTCCGCGCCGAAAACACGCGCCAAACTGACGCGAACCTGTCCATCGCACGACCGCAGGAGGTCATCATAGCTTTCTACCCCGGCGGGAAGCCATCGCCTTAGATTCTCGCGAACGGCACGCTCCGTGATGCGCTCGAGGATCACACCGTAGGTCACCGGCGGATTCGCACGCGTGATCTCGGTAGTAACGCATTTTTGCATTTCACTCGCGAAGAGTGCCGCCTGACTGTCAGGCATCATCCGTCCGTCCCAATCTTTTAGCAATGCGAGCGTCTCGGCTGAAGCCGCCCTTCTCCGAACGATCTCTTTTGCGAGCAGATCGAGCGGAATATTGAATGCATCGAGCTGGACATCTGCAACCTCCTGTCTTGTAAGCTTCGTTCGGCCCGACAGCCGGTCGAAAATTCGCCGTGCACGCCAAGGCGCCGACGCATCGCTGGCAAACTGCGGATACTTATAATTGGCTCCAACGGTGCGTTGATTGGCCGTGACTATCAGGCCCGACGGCGGATCATAAAGGTGCGGCAGTTCTTCGAACGGAATGTAGCCGGTCCAGTCGCCATCCTTCGCGGCGGCGTTGTATGGCAGCTCACCGTGGCCCTTTCGCCTGATGGGGATGCGGCCGGCCGCGTACCAGCCGATGTGCCCTTTCGTGTCTGAGTACACAAAGTTCTGCGCCGGGCCGCCATACGTTCTCAGGGCATTCTTGAACGAGAGCCAGTCCTTTGCCCGGTTGACCCGATAGAACGCTTCGAATTCATTATTCTCCGGGTTGAATGCCGTCCATCTCAAGGCGTATGTCCCCGACTTGTCGTCCAAAATAACCGGCCCTTGCACGCTCGATCTGACCTCAAGATCAACATCCTTTGTCGCAGGACTCAACGGATTCGTCCGAACAGCGATCTTCTCGGTACGGACGTCAAACTTCGTCCAACCTGCGGGCGAACGATAGGAGCCTTTCCCGTCAAGCTCAAGGCTGTAAATATCCTGCACATCGGGCCCGACATTGGTCGCACCCCACGCTATCGTTTCGTTGTGGCCAAGAACGATACCAGGAATTCCGGGAACGGAAACGCCCGCCGCATGTACTCCCGGCGAGTGAATATCGGCGATGTACCAAATTCCCGGAGCCGAAGCGGAAAGATGCGGATCGTTCGCGAGGATCGGCTTGCCGGTCGCTGTCCGTTTGCCGGAGATCACCCAGTTGTTGCTCGCCGCGAGGCCTTCGGCATAAAGCCCGACCGATTCGAGCGAGGCCTTCCTCAAAGCGGCGTCGCGGTCGGCCGCCGCTAGCAATGAATCATCGGGCGGCATTGCGCTATTGGTCGCAGTCCTCGCCTTCTGATTCCCAGGAAAGAGCACAACGTCGTAAGGCGTCCGCGAATTCTCAAGGTCAGCAAGCTTTTCTTTCGGAAGCGTTTGAACCTGTGCCCGCAGAAGATCGTCACGCCAGGTCGTACTTAAGGCGTCGGCAAGGATCTTGCCTATTGCGAGCGAATCGGTCGCCTGCCAGGGCTTCGGGCGATATTGGAGGTTGCCGAATTCGATCGGCGTCGTGTTTTCATCCAAGCTGCTGGTATACGCATTCACGCCGCGTGCGTAGCTATCAAGTGCGGATCGCAGTTCGGGTGAGAGCATCGCATAGGACTCGTCCGCGATCTTTGCAAAGCCAAACCTCCGCCAACGCTTATCCTGCTCAAGGGCGGACTGGCCGAAGATCTCCGCCGTCTCGCCCCGCACGACCCGCCGCAGCATATCCATCTGCCAGAGCCTGTCGGACGCGGTCACATAGCCTTGCGCAAAATAAAGGTCAGCGTCATTCGCGGCCTCGATGTACGGAATGCCGCGGGCATCCCGGCGAACCATCACGTCTTGCGAAATGCCCGCGACGGACAATTTCGTCGGCGCCGTCTGCCCGAAGACTGCGGAGCCCGCAAGACAAACGATGACAAGCAGCGAGAGCAAGGAGAATATTTTCATAAAGTGGATACCTTTTGAAGTGATGGTATTCGATGCCGCATTCATGGGGCAAGCCGACGAGCGGCCCTCGCACTCGACAGATCCGTAACGGCGTGCCAACCTTCGGCCCCGATTTGCAATCTGTGCCTCCAAGTCGTTAACATCATTTCCTTGGCAGCCGGCCATTGTGCACCCTTAGCTCAGTTGAATAGAGCGTCTGACTTCGGATCAGAAGGTCGCAGGTTTGAGTCCTGCAGGGTGTACCACCCTAACTCACCATCCCAAAACCATTTACGACACTAGTAGGCCGATGAGAATCGCATTGTGGGCAATTGGACTATATTTCGCCCATTGTGTATTGTGCCAAATAAAATCCGGAGCATGCCGTTGACTACACCAACGGGGAGAATGAGATGAATCAACAAACAGAGTCTGAGAAAGAACTTGAAGCCGAGCGCGATATACCGGTCCGTTTACTCGAACGGAAAGCTGGTCGCCGAATACTCGACTGCTACACCGCCTGCGAATCCGACGACGAACTACACGGCGACGGATATGCTTGGGAGTCCGGATGGCGTGTACAGGACCGTCGCGGGTAAATATTCGCAAACAGGCATCGAAACGGTGGGGTATGGGTCCACGTGCGCGGAGGGCGGACTTTTGATGCAGGGTCAATCGGGTTCCGCGGTGACCAAGGATATGTCAAATAAATTTGTAGAAGCGGTTAGTCAAGATATTGCCAAGAATTACGATGAGGCCATTAAGAGTTACGAGGATGCGATTCGTGACAACGAAAACATTCACACGGATGCTTTCACCAATCTCGCCTTCATCTACTGGAGCCTAGCAAACGAACCTCCTTTTGCGTTCGAGCCGGGTATTTCCGAAAAATGGAGCATTATTGCAGGGGAACGCTTCCCAATCATTTTGGAGATGGGAATACTCCGTCAACCTGATACGGTCGAACTCATTTTCTGGAAGAGGTATTTTGCCCATATTGTTCTTGGGGAGGATTTTACTCCTGAGGAATGTAAGGCAATCGTTCAGGGCCACTCGACGGGCGAATCTCGGGTCCCCTACTTTTTCTTGTGGCTCTTCGACAAGAAGAGTTATATTGGTGAACGCGTAGCGCTTCTTCGTCGATGTGAGGAAGAACGGACCACCAAGAACCGTTACATTATTTCGATTCTATCCAACCACACGTAAGCGTCAAACGAATTTCGTTGATACTGTCAGATGCTACTTACCTTTGAATACAACTGAATGACGCCCCAAACCTCGATGGTGCCGACGTTTCTACCAAGTTGACTGAACAACTACCGACTCGGTCCGGAGACAACGTGGAAGTTACGGTTGTAAATTACCTGTTGGACCACGCATTCACCGACGAGCCTTTTAATCTGATTGGTGTAAATTATGGAAAGCTAAAACTCTCGACGGTCAGGCAGTTTTCCAAAGATGACAAGGTCTTTGCCTACCTCATTTTTGCGCAACGAACTACATTTAGTGAAACCACTAGATCTTATGAAGGAAAAGGCACCATTTTCTTCTTCGCGTTCGTTGACCGCGACGGCGTTGCCAACTTTGAATCCTTAATCACGAATCCTCAATCTAACCCCATAGTGCCAGATTGGATAACTAAAGTGCGTTGAGATCGCCTTATCGAGGAAGTTTACGTTTAACGGCGATAACAAGCAGACCGAGCGGGATGCTAACGGTTCTCCCATCACGCAGTACTTCTTCGACGATGAGGGTAAACGGGAGCTTGAAGACACAGCAACACTTCGCTAGCGGAGCTGCTCAAAAATCGGGAACCCAGAATGTGCGGTTGCCGCTTGTGACTTTTTTGAGTCCGAGGCCCGGCAGCTCTGACTCGCTGACGCCAAGGTACGTAAAATGCGGAAGATCAGACGAGACCGTCTGGAACCAGCCGTGTTTTGCCAGGACCTCGCGGACACGCGGGTCGTCAAACTGCTTTACGTCGAGAGCCAGCATCGACAGGTGCTGCGAAGTTCCGGGCGGTGCAACGGAGTAGATGATCGATTTTGAAAGGTCTTTGGCGAACCACATTCCCTGCTCTTCGAGTTTAAGGACCTCTGAGACCTGCTGATACGGTGAAAGAGAGCCGATACGCGACGCGTCGGCCTTTGAGAGCTTACCGACAGATGACCAGTGTGCAAGAGCGGGTTTGACGCGGCTCGCCCACAAACTGACGGTCTGGGCGTACGTTCGCTTGGCCGAATCGCCGCCACGCGGGCCTATTGAGATGCCCTGTTTCCGGGCATCGGCGATCGCTTCATTCAGCGCGTCCATCGCGGGTTTCTGAAGCGTGATAGTGAAACCGCCTATCGATGCGGAGGCACTCTCAAAGCTCTTCTGAAACGCCGCAACGTCGTTCTCATCCTCAAAGACGATCTTTGCAGGCGGCGTCGCCTTTGTCACAAAGACCGAGCCGTATTCGCGAAGCAAAAGCTTGCTCACATCGTCTGTGGGATGGGAGAGCGAGCTTGGCAGATGGTCGTAGAAGGTTCCTTTCGCGGTCATATCGTTGGAGGTCGTCTTCGTCGTATTGGTCGGCGTCTCGGTCGCAGCAGCCTTTGGTGTCGGCGTAGCGAAAGGCGTTGTGTCTTTCTCGGGAGATGCAGCTCTGGGCTCCGAATTCTTCGCAGACATCGACCAGCATCCGACAGCGGCGGCCGCAAGGCCGAGAGTCAACATTTTGCGTATCAGCATCTAAAAACCTCCGGTGCGGGCGAATCTCTTAGCGACATCCACCGCAGAATCGATATGAACCTTCATATATTCGTCGGCCGCAATGAACGGGATCCGCTCGCGGATCGCCCGAAAAAGCGGTTCCGTCCCCTGCCCCAGTTTCGGTTCGGCAGCTAGGCGTTTTCGTCGAAGATCAACGGCCTGAGCTGAACAGAATGCCTCGAGAGCGAGAACCGTCTCAAGATTCCGCCGAACTGATCGAAGTTTGAGAGCCGCGGTCGCACCCATCGAAACGTGATCTTCGACATTCGCGGAACTCGGGATAGTATCAACGCTCGCCGGATGGGCAAGCACCTTGTTCTCGGTGCAAAGGGCAGCGGCCGTATATTGCACAATCATAAAGCCCGAATTCAGCCCGCCGTCTTCGGTCAGAAACGCCGGAAGAATGCGCGAGTTCGAAGCCTCGTCCGTAAGACGCATAATTCGGCGTTCAGAGATGTTCGCAAGTTCGGCGAGAGCAATGGCGAGGTAATCGAATGCGAGGGCAAGCGGTTCACCGTGGAAATTGCCGCCCGAGATCACCTCGATGTTGTCGCCGTCAACAAAGATCAGTGGATTGTCGGTTACCGAATTCAGCTCGATCTTCAGAAGCCATTTCGCATACGCCACGGCATCGCGACACGCCCCGTGCACCTGCGGGATGCACCGCAAGGTGTAGGCGTCCTGCACGTTTACAGGGTCGAAGCCGCGTGTCATTTCACTGCCTTCGAGAATTGCACGAAGATTTTTCGCACATTCGACCTGCCGAGGATGCGGCCGTACCGCGTGAATTCGCTCGTCGAATGCGGCAGTCGTGCCGTTGACGGCCTCGAGCGTCAGACATCCCGAGACGTCCGCAAGGTCGGCGAGATTGCGTGCCTTTTCGGTTTCAAGCAGGCCGACAGCGGTCATGATCGTCGTGCCGTTCGTAAGGGCAAGGCCTTCCTTTGCCTTCAGGACGACAGGCGACAGCCCGGCCGCAGAAAGAGCTTCGGCACCGGACATTTCCTTGCCGCCAAACTCCGCTCGGCCTTCGCCGATCAGCAAACACGCGAAATGAGCGAGCGGTGCGAGATCACCGCTTGCACCAAGGCTTCCCTTCTCAGGAATGAGAGGATGAACGCCGCGGTTGAGGCATTCAAGGATGAGTTCGAGTGTCTCAAGCCGAATGCCCGAAAAGCCGCGTGCGAGCGTATTCGCACGGATGAGCATTATTGCTCGCGTCGTTGCTGTGTCGAATGCATCGCCAACGCCAACCGCGTGGCTTACGACGATATTTCGCTGGAGTCTTTCGACCTCCTCGCGACTGATGATCTTATCCTTGAACGCGCCAAACCCGGTCGTGATCCCATAAGCGATCTCTCCGCGTTCAAGAAGCGTGTCGACAGCCGAGGCCGCTTTAATGACCTGCTCTTTTGCACGGTCAGAAAGCGAAACGCCAGGTTCGCCCGGCTTGCCATAAGCGACGGCAACAACTTGCTCAAAAGTCAGGCTCTCGCCGTCAAGTACGATGTTATTCATCTATTCCAAATGCCTTCCAAGCCAACTTTCGCGTCATTCTACGGCACGCCCGTTCTTGATGACCATCGCGATAAGATTTCCACCAAATTCGTAGGCGATCTGCCGATAATCCTTACACTCGCAGATGAGCAAATCGGCGACCTTTCCCACCTCAATCGAACCGAGTGTCATTCCGAGCCCGATCGCGTAGGCGGCGTTTACCGTCGCCGCATTCAGCGCTTCGGACGGAAGCAGTTTTTGATACCGTGTCGAGATCGTCATCGCCATCGCCTGAGATGGACAAGGTGCCGAGCCGGGATTGAAGTCTGTCGAGATTGCGACGGCACAGCCCCGGTCTATAAGCCTGCGTGCCGGTGCGAACTGTGTTTTTCCGGCACTAAAATTCTCCGTTGGGATAACGACGCCGATCGTATTACTTGCAGCTAGCAGCTCGATCTCATCGTCCGATATGGCGTCGAGGTGGTCGATCGACACGGCACCGGATTCGATCGCAAGCCGCGAACCTCCAAGATTCGTAAACTGATCGACGTGCGCTTTTATGCTAAACCCGAAACTGCATGCCGCCGTAATGATGCGTTCTGTCTGTTCACGGTCGAATGCATTCTTTTCGGTAAACACGTCGCAGAAGAACGGGACGCTTTTAGCGGCAAAATGCGACGCTTCGTACCAGTTCCACGCACCTTCGAGCATCTTATCGCAGATGAGATCGACATAACCGGCCGTGTTTCCCTTGAACTCGGGAGGGACTGTGTGAGCCGCAAGAAAAGTCGGGACCAGATCGATCAAGTGAAGCTCATCGAGGCGTTCGATCACACGAAGCATCTTCAATTCAGCTTCGAGGTCAAGGCCGTAGCCCGTCTTTATCTCGACGGTCGTTGTGCCGCACGCAAGCATCTTGTCCAGTCGCAACAAGCCGCTTTCGATAAGATCATCTTCCGAAGCGGCACGCGTGTTCTTGACGGTTGAAATGATCCCGCCGCCAGCCGCAAGGATATCGAGATATTCCGCGCCTTTGATCTTTAGTTCGAACTCATTCAGCCTGTCGCCGGCATACACGATATGAGTGTGCGGATCGACAAAGCCGGGACAAACCGCGTACCCTTTGGCGTCGATTGTGTTCTTCGCGGAGAATTCACGAACGATGTCTTTTGCTTTACCAATGCCAACGAATCTTCCGCCCGCGATCGCAACTGCGGCTTCCTCGATGATGCCGACGTCGGCCATCGAGGTCCCGCGTTTCGGCTTCCCTTCCGAAGCACACGTCACCAATTGCCCTATGTTGTCGATTATTAGGTCGGCGTTCATCGAGAGTGAGATTCTAAGCTCGTCGCGTCAAGCCGCAATTTTAGCACAGTGCTGCTGTTAGAGCGCGGTTGATTTGCAGAGCCTTAGGGTGTAATGTTTGCAAATCCACTACAAAAGGAGCACCGCGATGGTTCAGACACAGCAAATGCCGGATCCCCAACCGATCTGGCAGATAATGACCGGATTTCAACACTCTGCGGCCTATAAGACCGCGATCGAACTGGAGCTATTCACAAAGATCGCCGAAGGAAATACGGCTGTCCCCGCACTAGCCGCTGCCTGCGGGGCTTCTGAGAAAGGTATTCGAATTCTCGCCGACGTCTTTACCGTGCATGGGTTTCTAACAAAGGAAAATGGAAATTACGGCCTCTCACCGATGGCCGCAGCCTTTCTAGACAAGAATCAACCCTCGTATATCGGCTCTAGCGTTGAATTTATCATGTCGGATGGTCAGCGTCGCGGTTACGATGATCTCACGAGCGCGGTTAGACAAGGTGGTTCACGGGTTCGCGGAGATGCGTCACTGGATCCGGAGAGTCCAATGTGGGTAACTTTCGCTAAAGCGATGATGCCGATGATGTTCCCGGCTGCTAACGGACTTGCTGCCGCAATTGGTCTTGAAGAGGATTCGCGAATTAAGGTGCTCGATATCGCGGCTGGTCACGGAATCTTCGGTATCACGGTAGCGCAGCGATATTCGAACGCTGAGATCTATGCGGTCGATTGGGCGAACGTGCTCACGGTTGCCACCGAAAATGCAGAACGCTTTGGTGTGGGCGAACGTCATCATTTGATCCCTGGGAGTGCCTTTGACGTTGATTTTGGGGCCGACTTTGACCTCGCCCTCATCACCAACTTTCTCCATCATTTCGACGCGGAAACCAATACAAACTTCCTTAGAAAGGTATTCGAGGCGCTGAAACCTAACGGGAAGGCATTCATCCTCGAGTTCGTTCCCAACGATGATCGCGTATCGCCACCCGCGGAGGCCCTATTTTCGCTGGTTATGCTCGCAGCTACACCCGCCGGTGATGCCTACACCTTCCGTGAGTTAGGAGATATGTGCCGAGCGGCCGGCTTTGCAAATGCCGTACATCAGCCGCTGCCGCCGATGCCGCAGCATTTGGTGATCGCGTCAAAGTAAGGACGGCCCTAAGCGGAATGGGTCGTGAAGCTAGAACGCCGTCTTCTGCACCTTCTCGTGCAAACCCTTGACCTCCATCAGGGCAGCCGAGCCATACCAGGGCAACAGATCATAGATAAAGATACCGGCCTTTACGGCGGGATCTGTATCTACTAGCTTTTTTGCGTCTTCAATGCTTGTAACGTTGAAGATAAAGAGCCCGCGAAATGAAAGGTCGTTCTTCATAAAAGGCCCGGCAACTGTCAGTTTTCCTTCGTTTGCAAGACGGCCCATGTTCGACATATGCCCAGCGAAGGCCGCATCACGGTCCTTACCTGTGACCTTCGCGTCGTTCGGCCCGGTCTTTAAAATACACAGCACGTAACTCTTCATCCCGTACTCATCCGCGCCGAGTTTCTTTGCGAACTCGGCGTCATATTTTGTATTTGGCGGAACTTGTCCCTCTGTCGAGATCACAAAGGCGGTGCAAATTGCGGCCACGATCAATAATTTGGTCACAGTTCTCATAGTGTTTTGATTCCCTAGCTGGTTTTGCGTAAAAATAGCACATAAAGTTATGGTCCGAAACATCAAAGCCCCCAAGGGTACCGAACTATCGTGCAAGAACTGGCTCATTGAGGCCGCGTACCGAATGATCCAGAACAATCTCGATCCCGAAGTCGCGTTCGACCCCGACAATCTGATCGTCTATGGCGGTCGGGGAAAGGCCGCGCGAAATTGGGATTCTTTTGAGGCGATCCTAAAGAGCCTAAAGGAGCTTGAGCCAGATGAAACGCTGCTTGTTCAATCAGGCAAGCCTGTCGGCGTTTTCAGGAGCCACGAGAACGCACCCCGCGTTCTCCTAGCGAATTCAAATATCGTTCCTCATTGGGCAACGCAGGAGCAGTTCGATAAATACGAACGCGAAGGCCTGATGATGTACGGCCAGATGACGGCCGGTTCGTGGATCTACATCGGCACGCAGGGCATCCTGCAGGGCACCTACGAAACGTTTGCATCGCTCGCAAGACAGCACGGTTGGGGCGATTTGTCCGGCAAACTCGTACTCACAGCCGGCCTTGGAGAAATGGGCGGAGCACAGGCCCAGGCGGTGACATTCAATGACGGCGTTGCGATCCTCGTTGAGGTCGATCCATGGCGCATCGAGCGGCGTCTCCAGCTCAAACAGGTTGATGTCGCTGCAAAGGACATCGACGACGCGATCGCTCTCGCTAATCAGGCCGTCGCGGCAAAGAAGCCCCTTTCGATCGCATTGCCGGGAAATGCAGCAGAGATCCATTGGCAGCTTCTTGAACGCGAGGTCCTGCCTGATGTAGTCACAGATCAGACGAGTGCTCACGACATTCTGATGGGATATATTCCCGCGGGTTTCTCGGTCGAACAGGCCGCGGAATTTCGAAAGGCAGAGCAGGCCGCTTACGAAAAGGCAGCCATGGACTCAATGGCCCGTCACGTCGAGGCAATGCTTGAATTTCAGCGACGTGGTTCCGTTGTCTTCGATTACGGAAATAATTTGCGCCAGCGTGCGCTCGACAATGGAGTTGCGAACGCGTTCGACTACCCGGGTTTTGTGCCCGCGTACATTCGACCGCTCTTTTGTGAAGGCAAAGGCCCATTTCGCTGGGTCGCGCTCTCTGGGGAAAAAGAAGACATTTACAAGACCGACGAAGCCATAATGAACCTCTTCCCCGACAACGATCATCTTACGCGTTGGCTGACGATGGCACAGGAAAATGTCGAATTCCAAGGCCTGCCCGCAAGAATTTGCTGGCTTGGTTACGGTGAACGTGCAAAAGCGGGGTTAAAGCTCAATGAAATGGTTGCGTCCGGCGAATTGAAAGCTCCGATCGTGATCGGCAGAGACCACCTTGACTGCGGCTCTGTCGCATCGCCAAATCGTGAGACGGAGTCAATGAAAGATGGCTCTGACGCTATCGCCGATTGGGTCTACCTAAACGCGATGATCAATGTTGCGGGCGGCGCGACCTGGGTTTCGCTGCATCACGGCGGTGGTGTCGGAATTGGCTATTCGCTCCACGCCGGACAGGTAATCGTCGCAGATGGGACTCCGGAGGCAGCAGCGCGCATCGAACGAGTATTGACCACGGACCCCGGAATGGGCGTTATTCGGCACGTCGATGCCGGTTACGAAGAAGCGGTCGAGTTTGCCAAAGAGCGCTCCGTCAAAATACCGATGGCGCGATGACGGCTTATGCAGTGTACTTCTCAGTGATCAGCCGGAAATGATAACCCATTGCGGCTAGCGTGAGCCCGTGGGCGAAGTTTCTCGGATAGAAGCGAACGAGCCTGTAGAAGTACTGCCAGAAGTGGATCCGCGCATCATCCCGTATTCCCAGCGTTACGATCAGCCTAACGAATGCGCGGAGGTCGTGCGTAAAGTGTCGCCTGCCTATGCCTGTCTCACCTTTGCCCGATCGCGAAAGCCCCGTCAACACTCGAGTATAATACTCTTTCGGGCTGTAGATGTTTCGGAGAACCTTCTTGTAGCCGGCAACAAGTTTGTCCTTGTCCATCTTAGGGATAAAGTTCAATGAGCAATCCGTATTATTGCCACTTGTTTCGTCAAGGAGTCTGCCTTCCTTGCTGAGCCGCCGCCATAATTGAGTGTCGGGCAGGGCGGACAACAATCCGACCATCGCGAGAGGAATTCCGCTTTCTCGGATGAAATTCATCTGCAGGTCAAAAATATCGTCCGGATCGTTATCAAATCCGACGATGAAGCCGCCCATGACCTCGAGGCCATAACTCTGGATCTTCTTTATCGAATCAAGAAGGTTTCTCTTGGTGTTCTGTCCTTTCTTCGTGAGCTTAAGACTTTCTTCGACGGGCGTTTCGATCCCCAAAAACACTCTTGTGAAACCAACATCCTGCATCAACTGCAGCAGTGCATCGTCTTCGGCAAGGTTAACGCTTGCTTCAGTGATGAACTTGAAGGGGAAGCCATTCTTTTTCGACCATTCCAATAGCGCAGGAAGCAACAGGCGGACGTTCTTTTTGTTGCCAATAAAGTTATCGTCAACGATAAAAACCATTCCGCGCCAACCAGCCTCCTTTATCGCATCCAGCTCTGCCAGGAGTTGCTCGTTGGATTTTGTGTGCGGAACCCGACCGTATATCTCGATGATGTCGCAAAACTCGCAGTTAAACGGGCAGCCGCGAGAATATTGAATACTCATCGCGGCGTAGTGCCGCATATCGATCAGCGAGAAATCCGGTACCGGCGTATTTTCCAGCGATGGGCGTTCGTCGGCCTTATAAAACTTTCGGGCGATGCCAAGTTCTAAGTCGTGGAGGAACTCCGGCAGGGTCTGTTCGGCCTCGCCAATGAAAATATGATCGGCGGCAGGTAGTTTATCTGAACTTGTGGAAACGAAAGGTCCGCCTGCAACAACACGCTTCCCCATCGAACGAGCGAGGTCAACGACCTCTTCGAGCGATTCTTTCTGAACGATCATCGCGCTAACGAAGACCATGTCCGCCCATTCGATGTCTTCAGGCCGAAGCTCCTCGACATTCATATCAACCAGCTTGCGTTCCCAGGTCGCGGGAAGCATTCCCGCGACCGTTAGCAGGCACAACGGCGGAAAGGGTGCTCGTCTCCCTTCGATCTTCAGCGCATGGCGAAAACTCCAGTAGGTATCGGGAAATACCGGATAGACGAGCAGTATTTTCATAGTGCTTACAGAGTAGTCCCATTAGGGCGACTCCGCAATAGGTTCGCAGAACTGAAACAAAAGAAATACAAAGCGAAGTTGCTGAATCGGGAGGTGGGAGAGCCATTTCACGCAGCTGACTTGCCTGTTAGAAAGCTTCTTCCGATGCATTGGCCGATTCTTCTCGTCAGCCTTTGTCTACCGTTGGCGCTCGGGTCTAATTGTTGGTACGGATGCTTGGAATTCCCGCCGCTGTCGCGCAGATCATCGTTCTTCTGCACCCGGCCCATTGGTGGGTCAAACGAGAAGCACTAGACAGAGGCGGTCAAGCCTAATATCCCGATCTACGCCGGTCACCAGCGTCGATATTGTCGATGATAATGCCGCGGGATCTTCCGATAATGCCGCTTTTTCGGCTTTAGAACGTACGTGTAGAGCGCTCCGCTCCCGGCACCGATCCCGGAGCCGATAAGCATCCCTTTACGCCCGCCAATGATACCGCCGAGAAGGGCACCGCCGCCTGTAGCTGCCGCAATATTTATTACGTTGCGATGGCGCCTGTAAAAGCTCGGCTTGCGTGTCGGAACCCAAAAACTTCGTCCGCGCCTATGAACTTTCCGATAATAACCCTGAGCGGACGCCTCTTGCGGTGCCGTCAAAATAAACCCTACCGCAAGAAATGCGAAGAGCATTGCAAAGATCGTGAATTTCTTCATATCTGTCTCCATTTGGTCAAGTTGTAACGGGAAGAGTTACGAGCTTTTAAAGGAGAGAGGTGGTCAGCCCGCAGAATCTATGCAAGTTCAGTTTCCACCTTATAACTTTTCTGATCTGTCTGCCAGCAGACATAGCAAAGGACGAACGTGAATAGTGCTATAATCTTCCTCAAATGAGCACACAATTCGATCTGACCTCACGTCCTGATGAATCGGTCTTCTTTTCAAGGAACGACCCAAACGACCCGCGCCTCGGTGAGGTAGTTCGTCGCACACCCGACCACTATGAAAAGGCTGACATCGTCATCCTCGGATGCCCGCAAGATGAAGGTGTGCGGCGCAACGGCGGTCGTGTCGGAGCGGCAGAGGCCCCAGGGGCGATCCGGAGACAGTTCTACAAGCTGACGACATTCAACATTAGAAAACGCATTTTCGATCTCGGTGACGTCAAATGGGCCGGCACCCTTGAACAAACTCACGATGCCATGACGAATATCGTCAAAACCGTCCTGCAAGACGGAAAGCGGCTGATCGTGTTGGGCGGTGGAAACGATATTTCCTATGCCGATGGCAAGGCAATGTCCGAGATTTTTGGAAAGGATTGGTGGATCGGCGTAAATATCGATGCACACCTCGATGTCCGTCTTTCGGCAGAGCGAAACAGCGGCACACCTTATCGGCAGCTTCTTGACGAAGAGCTTCTACTACCTAAGTATTTCTATGAGGTGGGATATCAATCTCATCTCACCTCACCGATCTACTACGACTATATTCGTGATCTTGGGGTCAATCGGATCAGCCTCGAACTCGTAAGGTCCAGAGCCGAAGCTGATATTGAACTGAAAGAGAGCATCCGAAATAAGTTTATTGGGCACAGCGCCTCATTGAGCACGTTTTTTGGCTTTGATATGGACGCCGTTCGATCGGCCGACGCTCCGGGAACTTCCGCCCCGTCGCCGCTCGGCCTGCGTGCCGGTGAGTTCATTCAGCTCGTTAAATACGCCGCAAGTCTTGCAAATACTAAGCTTATTGAGTTCAGCGAGATGAATCCAAAGTACGACGAAGATGATCGCACCGCAAAGCTCGTTGCTATCGGAATGCACCGATTTTGCACCGGTGTTGCCTGACGTTTTCTTCTTGCTTCCGGGCATAGTTTGGTGCGAAAATCGAGCTTGACAAACTGACTTCGGGAAATGGTGTCTTCCCAAACCAACCGCTAACTCTAATAGCTGATGACGCCTGCTTTTAGGGGAGAACTATGAGCAGAAGCCTCGTTTTTGTTGCAATAGGTGGGATGTTGGGGGCGATCGCCCGCTTTGCTGCGGTTGAGGCAATTGCGGTCCTCCTTCCATTTACTTTCCCAACCGGGACTTTCGTCGTAAACATTGCAGGCTCATTCGTTATGGGTGCGGCGGTCGGTATCTCGGAGCGGTATTTCATCCAGGCCGATTGGCGGATATTCCTGACCGCCGGGTTCTGCGGCGGATTTACGACAATGTCATCGTTCGCCTTCGAGAATGTGACCTTGTTGATCGATCGCTATTACGGCACCTTTGCGATCTATAGTGCTGCAACATTTGCCGCCTGCCTTGGAGCAGCATTTCTCGGCTTCGTGGTGACACGCCCGTGACCGATATACGGTTTTACCGCTTCCCGTGCCTTGACACCTGCAAGGTGACTTTGGCATTCTTTAGGTTCGCTTTCTCGTCCGTTAAGGTATAAGCGATACAGGCACTTAGCTCAGTGGTAGAGCACTACCTTGACACGGTAGGGGTCAGCAGTTCAACTCTGCTAGTGCCTACCATTTATTTTTTTCAGTAAGATGCTTTCAAAGAACTTTGCTTTTTGGATAACTACTACGACCCGCCGCTAGTTCGGCGGGACAACAGGGTGTGGAAAACGCCCGCAGCAAAGTCGCTCTTATTGGATCCGATCATTTTAGTAGTAGGAAATTGTTAATTGACAATTGTCGGAATGTGAACTGGTCGAAGATGAGCGGCTTTTAAGCCGGCGATGCATCACGGTGTGTTGCTCCAGTAGTCAGAAGGCAATTAAGACAATTAACAATATTATGAGCGAACTGAACATTAAATTTGGGGAGAATTCCCGCTCGATACCTGCGCCCGCGACGGTGATTGACGCGATCAAGGCATTTGACCGCGACGCTTTAAAGACCGCAGTCGCTGCAAAGGTAAATGGCGAGGAAGTTGACCTCAATCGCGAGCTTTCGGGTTCCGATGAGGTGATCTCAGTTGAACCGATCACGGTCGATTCCCGTGACGGCCTTGAGGTGATCCGCCATTCGACCGCTCATTTGCTTGCTGCTGCTCTCCTCGAATTATTCCCGGGAACCAAGCTTGGTGTTGGCCCGGCTTTGCTTGATGACCCGCGGTACGGCTTTTATTACGACGTTATCGCTCCGCGAAATCTGACGACCGATGACCTTCCGGTGATCGAGAAGAAGATGCGGGAAATGGCAAAACGCGACCTGAAGTACCGTCGCGAGGTTGTCGATAAGTCCGAGATCCTCAGGATATTTGCAGAACGCGACGAGCCTCTCAAATGTGAGCTCATCGACGAGAAGGCCGATGACACCGCAACGATCTATTACATTGACGGTTCGCCGTTCATCGATTTTTGCCTCGGGCCGCACGTTCAGCACACGGGCAAGCTGAAGGCCTTCAAATTGCTTACGCTTGCGGGCGCGTATTGGCGTGGCGACGCCGAACGCGAGCAGATGCAGCGTATTTACGGGATCGCATTCCCGACGCAGGCCGAATTGGACGCCTGGCTCAAGCAGCGTGAGGAGGCCGAGAAACGAGACCACCGCAAGCTCGGTCGCGAACTCGATCTTTTCTCGATCGACGACGACTACGGCCAGGGCCTGATCTTATGGCACCCGAAGGGCGGCATCGTCCGGAACGAGATGGAGCGACTTCTAAAAGAGGAGCTTGAGCGACGCGGGTATAGCTTTGTTTACACGCCGCACATCGCGAAACGCGACTTGTGGGTCAAGAGCGGGCACGAAGGCAACTATGCCGATTCGATGTATGCACCGACAAGCATCGAGGACGAGGAATATCGGCTAAAGCCGATGAATTGTCCGTTCCATATTGGTATTTATAAGTCGAGCCAGCGGTCCTATCGTGATCTGCCTCAGCGTTATTCCGAGATGGGCACCGTCTATCGGGCCGAACTCTCAGGGACGCTGCATGGTCTGATGCGTGTTCGCGGATTCACCGTTGACGACGCTCACCTATTTGTACGGCCGGATCAGGTTCAGGTCGAGGTCGCGGACTGTCTAGATTTTGCGATCAAGGTTTTTGAGACGTACGGTTTCGACAAGGTGAAGTTTGAATTGTCGGTTCGCGGTGCAGCCGAAAATAAAGGCTATCTCGGCTCTGATGAAGACTGGCGGTCTGCCGAAGCTCAGCTCGCGGCGGCACTTGATCAGCGTGGCATCTCTTACGAACGGATCGAGGGTGAAGCTGCATTTTACGGCCCGAAGATCGATATCAAGATCGAAGATGCGATCGGCCGTATCTGGCAGTTGGGAACGATCCAGCTTGACTGGAATCTCCCGGAGCGGTTCGAACTCGAGTACACGGGCGATGACAATCAGAAGCATCGGCCGATAATGATCCATCGAGCGCTTTTCGGTTCGATCGAGCGATTCTTTGGCGTACTTATCGAGCACTATGCCGGGGCGTTCCCGCTTTGGCTCGCTCCGGTACAGGTTGCAGTTCTCCCGATCACGGACCGCATTAACGAGTACGCGGCAGAGATCGCAGAAACACTTCGAAAGAAAGGTTTTCGTGTAGAATTGAATTCCCGCAGCGACAAGATCGGCGCAAAGATCCGCGACGCACAGCTGCAGAAGATCCCTTATATGCTTATCCTCGGGGATAAGGAGTTTGAAGACAGGAAGGTCGCAGTACGCGACCGCAAACAAGGCGACCTCGGCGCAATTTCGCTCGATGAGTTCATCGCAAAGATCGATGAAGAGCGTGCAAGCCGCAGTCGTTAGGCATTAGACGCAGGAGGCATTTATCGCAAGACGATTTGGTGGAAACAGATTCAAGCCGCGGTTTCGTGAGCCGCAGCACCGGACGAATGAACGCATACGCGTACCTTCCGTTCGTGTAGTCCTTGATGACGGTGGAACGCTTGGCGTTATGGATACGCGTGATGCGATCCAGGAAGCAAGAAATCGCGGCCTCGACCTTGTCGAGATCGCGTCCAACGCGAAGCCGCCGGTTTGCAAGATCATAGACTACGGAAAGTTTCTTTATGAGCAGAAGAAAAAGGCTCATGAAGCAAAGAAAAAACAGGTTACGGTTCAGGTCAAGGAGATCAAGTTCCGGCCCGGAACCGATGACCACGATTACGAATATCGCCGGGATAATGCCAAGCGTTGGCTTTCTGAGGGTGACAAAGTTCGAGCCGCTATCGCGTTTCGCGGACGCGAGATGACGCACCGCGAGCTTGGGGCGAAGATACTCGCCCGACTCACGACGGAACTCGCAGAATTCGGTGACATTGAGGTCGCACCAAAGATGGAAGGCTATCAGATGTTCACCATTTTGTCGCCGAAGAAGAGCAAGGCCGTGCTAAGCAAACACACCTCAGTTGCACCCAATAAGGCTGACGGCGAGGAAAAGCCGAAGAAGGCAGCCAAACCTGCAGTGGAGAAAGCGGCAAAGCCAGAAGCTGACGACGGCGAGGACGAGATCTTTTAGATTTTTTTTGTAAGGAGCTAGATTTTATGCCAAAACTTAAAACACATAAAGGCGCAGCAAAGCGTTTTCGCTCAACAGCGACGGGCAAATTCAAACGCGGCCACAGCCACGCTCGCCATATTTTGACCAAGAAGACCAACAAGAGGAAGCGCAACCTCGATATCGATGTGCTTGTTTCCGAAGGCGACCAGAAGCGCGTCGAGAAGATGCTTCCCTACGGAAGAGATTAAGAGAACTTTGATCTGAGATAGCCGATCCGGCCGTGAGCGAAGTTAAGTTCCGGCAGCAGATCGCTGAATCGACTCAGATCACGAAGAAAGGAGTGAATTATGCCAAGAGCAAAACGTGGTAATAAGCGTACCGAAAAACGCAAAAAGATATTAGCTTTAGCCAAGGGCTATCGCGGAACCAAATCGAAACTCTATCGCTCAGCAAAAGAATCTGTCGAGCGTGCCTTGAATTTCGCCTACACGGGCCGAAAGCTGAAAAAGCGTGATTTTCGCAAGCTTTGGATCGTGCGCATCAATGCGGCGTGCCGGCTGAATGACATCAAGTATTCGCAGTTCATTCACGGCCTGAACCTTGCTGAGATCGAGCTTGACCGCAAGGTTCTCGCCGATATGGCCGTCAAACAGCCCGCGGCGTTTGCGGCTGTCGTCAGCCAGGCAAAGGATGCACTGGGCAAGCAGGCGCAGGCTGCTGCCTAAAGTACATGGAATGACTTGGTGCGGATAAGTGCCAGGAGCCTATATCGCCTCGCTGATAATTATGTTCAGCGAGGCGGTTCTTTTGGACTCTTGTGGTGGCAGGTCAGCTCCGAGAACGGCCACATCAGGCCGAGACCGTTTTCTCGATCCCTAACTCAGCTTTAGCTTCAGCAAAGGCCCTTATTGCGAGATCAAGGTCTTCTTTTGAGTGAGCGGCCGAGACCTGCGTTCGGATCCTTGCCTTCCCTTTCGGGACGACCGGGAATGAGAACGGGATCACATACACGCCTTTTTCGAGCATCTTCTCGGCGACCTTGACCGCCGGCTCGGCCTCGCCGAACATCACGGGGACGATCGGGTGTTCGCCGGGCAGAACGTCGAGGCCGATGGATGCGATCTTTTCGCGGAAGTAGCGGGTGTTGTCCATCAGTTTGTCGCGCAAAGCGGTCGAGCCGGTAAGCAAATCGATCGCGGCGATCGACGCCGCAACGATCGGCGGGGCGACAGAGTTTGAAAACAGATACGGCCGCGAACGCTGACGCAAGAGCTCGATGATCTCCTTTTTACCGCTCGTATAGCCGCCGCTTGCACCGCCCAACGCCTTGCCAAGCGTGCCGGTGATGACATCAACACGGTCGATCACGTTATGGTATTCGTGGACGCCGCGGCCGGTCTTTCCCATAAAACCAACGGCGTGCGAATCGTCCACCATTACGAGTGCGTCGTGTTTCTCTGCAAGGTCGCAGATCTCATCGAGTTTTGCGATGTAGCCGTCCATCGAGAAAACTCCATCGGTCGCGATCATTCTGAATCGTGCGTTCTTTGCTTCCTCAAGTTTGGCTTCGAGGTCGGCCATATCGCTGTTCTTGTAGCGATATCGTGCCGCCTTCGACAAACGCACGCCGTCGATGATGCTCGCGTGGTTCAGTTCGTCGGAGATGATCGCGTCTTCCTCGCCCAGCAGCGTCTCGAAAAGGCCGCCGTTCGCGTCAAAGCAGCTCGTGTAAAGGATCGTGTCCTCCATGCCGAGGAAATCGCTGATCTTCTGCTCAAGCTCTTTATGGATCGCCTGAGTGCCGCAGATGAACCGCACGCTCGACAGGCCGTAACCCCACTCATCGAGGCTCTTCTTCGCGGCCTCGATCACAACGGGCGAGTCCGACAGGCCCAGATAGTTGTTCGCGCACATATTCAGGACCTCGCGGCCCGCAACCTCGATCCTCGCGTCCTGCGGGCTGTCTATCACACGCTCCGACTTATAAAGCCCGGCATCACGAATACCGTTAATTGTGTTCTGTAAATGTTCTTTGAAATTTGAATACATAATCTAAGATTAGTGTCTCCGAAGGAGACTGACAATAAAGCGTAGGGTGAAACCCTACGAACTGGCCATATGATAGATTCCGTCGCCGAAGGTGACGAACAATCAATCCCAAACGTATCGTTCGTCGTATTCGACCTTGTAACGATGCAGTAATCCGCAAAATTCGTCTTTAAATCCCTGCCTTTCGTGATGTTGTTTCTGGTTCTCAATGTATTTGATAACACGCGGCACCTGCGATTCGCCTATTGAAAACGCACCATAACCTTCTTGCCAATAGAATGCCTTATCGTGTTGCTTCATCCACACCGAACTATCTCGTTTGATACTGCCGACGAGATCGCTGATATCGAGCGTTTTACCCATTGAGATGATGGCCGTGGTTGGTAGTGCCATGGCCAATGATAAGTTTCGATTTCTTATTCTCGACAATTCCGTGGATATAAGCATAGAGTCCTGCCTCGATTTCGGGATGGATCAGATCGATGCGGTTCTTGGTTGAGAAAACGACATGAACCAACATTTTGACCAACGATTGGGGCATAAACTGTTCGTCCCCTTCAGGGACGGGTCGTGTTGTTCTTATGTTTCGTAGGGTTGCGGCCTGCGGCCTTTACCCTACGCTATATTGTCGGTCTCCTTCGGAGATGGTGTGAGGCCGTTACGCCGTTGGCGTCTCCTTTTTCTTCGGTGGTTTTTCGATGTGGGAAGCTCTTGTCCAGGCGGCGGTTTTGCCGGTGTTGGATTTGTAAACGTTGCGGACGAAACCTCTGGTATTTAAACACCCAGTTTTATGGACAGCCTCGGCTATTCCATCGATCGTGCTCTGTAGATGTTCATTGAAATTTGAATACATGGTTGCCGTATTAGTTTCGATAATTCTTATAAGCCAATCACACGATTCCAGTCGGAAATATACATGTAGATCCGCTGAAATTCGCTTGGAAGGAGCATGCGATTGTGAGCAATGAAGTTCCTTGACTTTTCGAGCTCGTCCATTCTTTGTTTAAGCCAATGCTGTGTTGGAACGATGTCTTTGAAGAAGTCCCACTTAGCAACGATGATCTGAGCTAAATGACCAAAATCAACGAAACCTAATAAGTCGGACTTTTCCCCTTCAAGCCACGAATCTTTCATCGCAGTTTCGCGCCGAGATTCTGCGTGAGACTTGATTTTTGGCGGTAACTTATCTAACCAATCGCTACCATCATTTTCGATAAGGACGTCTCGAATGAATTCTCTAATCTCGTTCTCAAAACAGAATAGAACTGAGTAAAGACGAGCCATCTCTAAGGCTTGGTTTCGCCTGGAGATACCAAATGGCGCTAGGGCTTCCTTTAACAAACTCTCTTCAGCTTCGGCTGAATCGGCACCTATTTGAATACCAGCTCGCCGAAACTTGTCCGCTTCAGACTCAAGCATGAGACCACGGAATAGGAAGTCCCTGATATCTTTCTTATTGCTCAAGCAGGTGCTCCTTTAGAGATTTGAATATCGCATTGTAAACCTCCACATCCTTGGTCGGCGGCAAATGTATCTGAATGTTGTAATGGAGGCTGACACCATTCGGCGGCATTTCAGAACCGCGGCGTGAAGGTTCGGCACCATCGCTTTTTGGGCTCTCCTTCGTTTCCAGCGGTACAGGAGTTTGCTTCGTCCCGCCCTGATCTGAAATATCGGCGAGGTCAAGCAGCGCGAAAAAAGTCTTCGCCATCAAGCTGGCGGTATTCTCACTAGTATTGTGAAAACTCTTGAATTTGCCCTCCACGGCCGCTTTGTCGTCCATCGTCGGCTTGGATTTGATCAAAAAGATGTCTCCGTAAGTTTCTCGTAGTGCTTTGCCGAGTACCTTTTTGGAGCGCGAGTGGTCCCGATAATCGTTATAGCGCTGCGTTGGCTTACCATCGTCGGTCAAGAAACCAAGGGCCTTAAGAAGAGGAATAAAGGCTCGGTCCTTCGTTGACGTAAAGCCCCAGTCCTTCAGCAGTTGCTGGGTGAATCGATCCGGCGCCTGACCATCCCGTATCTTGTCAAACAAACTTGGTAACTTACTAAAGGGCTGAACCCATGCATTTGTAAGGGCCATAAAATTCTCCATCTTGCCTAGTGCCAGGCGAAGTGTTTTCGAGTTGATGGTCTATGAGTTCGAGCCTGATATGTATCGAAAGCAAACGGACCACACCCAGAACTTCTGATGCCTGCATCGTATAAAACTCCTCGTAACTGATAATACACACTTTTCGCGAGCGAACTCCTGCAGAACCGGAAGCGATCGCAACCGGGTTCGTGATCGCCGCCGTATAGGAAGCCGCTCGCTACCGCTCGTGGTTCTGACTTCACATCTCCTCGAAATCCAACACGACTTTGCCGCAGTTCCCTTGTTTGATGCGGTAGAAGCCGCCGTCAGAAGCGATTTTCGTCTGATTTCATCGATTCCGCAATTCTTTTCTAAACATCAGGCTCAAACTGAGCAAAGAGCGCAGGTACCAGCGAGAAGCCTGCTGCGGAAAGTTTCCGGCGGGTTTCTAACTGTATCTTCATAAATTCGGTGTCCGACAGTTCAATTTCAGCCACGCCTTCGTAACCTAGTACAGCAATCTCTCTACCGACATATAGGATATACAGCTCGTCGCCGTCGAGGGAGAAATTACCGAAGACCGTTTGCAGGCGTCCCTTATTCGCCGCCTTTACCAATGGATGCGTACCGTTCTCCAACTGAGCGATCTCATCGTCGCCAGTGACTTGATAACGAACGCCGTAGAACAGATAGGTTGAATCAGCTCCCATCGTTGATCAAATCTCCTCGAAATCTAGGACGACTTTGCCGCAGTTTCCTTCTTTTATGGCGTCGAAGCCATGGGCGAAGTCTTTGTAGGAATAGCGGTGCGTGACGACGGGAGAGATGTCGACGCCGGCGTCGAGGAGATTGGACATTTGGTACCAGGTTTCGTACATCTGGCGGCCGTAGATGCCTTTGATGGTGATCATATTGAAAATGACGGTTTTCCAATCGATGGCAAAAGGCTCGCCCGGGATGCCGAGAACGGCGATCTTGCCGCCGTGAAACATATTCGCAAGCATATCTTTGAACGCCGCTGGGACGCCGGACATCTCCATCCCGACATCAAACCCTTCTTTCATCCCGAGCTCTTTCTGCACGTCGGAGATCGATCGCTTGCTGACATCGACGGCCTTTGTGACGTGGCCCATCTTTTCGGCGAGTCCCAGACGAAACGGATTAACGTCGGTGATAACGATGTTGCGTGCACCGGCGTGTTTTGCGACCGCGGCGGCCATAACGCCGATCGGTCCCGCACCCGTGATGAGCACGTCTTCGCCAAAGACCTCGAATTCGAGGGCAGTGTGCACGGCGTTGCCGAAAGGGTCGAAGATCGCGGCTACGTCTAGGTCGATGCCCGGCTTGTGTTTCCAGATGTTGGTGTGCGGCACGGCAATGAATTCGGCAAAGCCGCCATTCGTGTTAACGCCAACACCGCGCGTATTCGCACATAACGCACGCTTGCCCGCCATACAGTTGCGGCAGCGTCCGCAAACAAGGTGGCCTTCGACGCTGACGACATCGCCGACCGCGAAATCAACGACATTCGAGCCAACATCAACGATCTCGCCTACGAACTCATGCCCGATCGTCGTCGGAACTTTGATCGTTTCCTGCGCCCACGCGTCCCAGTTGTAAATATGCAGGTCCGTGCCGCAGATACCGCCGCGTTTGGTGCGGATCATCACGTCGTTGATGCCGATGGTCGGCTCGGGCACATCCTCGATCCAAAGACCCGGCTCCGCTTTGCTCTTAACAATTGCTTTCATATTGGCTATTGAAAATTCGATGATAGCAGACATTTTTCTCACGAACGAAGCCTCCCGTTTTTTCGGGCTTTTGGTGTGAAATGCTGATTATTGCTAATATATTCTGTTTTCAGCGTCTTTAGCTTCCCTGACCCTGAACCGACAACCGTATGACAGAGGAAAGAGCGACTGTCGAGGCCGCAAAAGCGGCGTTCGATAGTGAATTCGAGAAATTTGACGAAGTTGCCGTTAACGGCGATGATGCCGCAGCTTTGCTGAGCGAGGTCGGAGCCCTGCGCATTCGGCACACCGGCAAGAAAAGCTCGCTGGCCGAAGCCAAAAAGCTGATCGGCAAGGTCTCGCCCGAACACCGCGGAGAATTCGGCCAATTCGTCCAGTCAGTCGAAAGGGAGATCATCGAGCGGCTCGATGCTGCGGAAAGCCGTCTGAAGGCCGCAGTTTCCGCGGCTCGGACCGAAGCGGAAAGGCTTGATGTGACGCTTCCGGGGCGACGCGTGCGACGCGGTAATCTGCACCCGATCACGATCGTCCGTCAGCGAATTGAGGAAATATTCGTCTCGATGGGCTATTCGATCGAGGACGACCGCGAGATCGAGACCGATTATTACAATTTCGACGCCCTGAACATACCGGAAGGCCATCCCGCGCGTGAATCGCAGGACACTTTTTATACGACCGACGGATTCGCACTGCGTTCCCAGACATCGACGGTCCAGATACGCGCAATGGAACGCCGCGGCGTTCCGCTCCGAATTATCGCTCCGGGCAAGGTTTTCCGACGCGATACGCCCGACATGACGCACGTGCCAATGTTCCACCAGATCGAAGGGCTTTGCGTCGATGAGGGCATCACGATGGCCCATTTGAAAGGAACGGTGACCGAATGGCTCAAACGGCTCTTTGGCGCGGACACAGTTACGCGCTTCCGTCCGTCGTACTTCCCGTTCACGGAGCCGTCCGCAGAGTTCGATTTTTCGTGCTTCAAATGTCACGGCACTGGCAAGATAAACGGTGAGCAGTCAGCATCGCCCGCGGCGCCGGACGCACAGCTCCCCGAACGCTGTCGGCCGTGCAAAGGTTCGGGCTGGATCGAGCTTGGCGGCTGCGGAATGGTGCATCCGAATGTCCTGAGAGCGGTTGGCGTTGATCCAACCGTCTTTTCCGGCTTCGCGTTCGGCTTCGGCCTTGAACGTATGGCCGCGTTGATGTACTCCATCGACGACATCCGCCACCTTTTCGAAAACGATCTGAGATTCCTGGAGCAGTTCAGATAGATGAATATCAGCTACAACTGGTTAAACGAAATTACGGGTAACGACCTTTCACCAGACGAGACGGCGGCAGCACTGACGCGCATTGGTTTCGCGGTCGAGGGCATCGAAACCCATGGCGATGACACTGTCTTTGACGTCGATATTACGTCGAACCGGCCAGACTGTCTTTCGCACCTCGGCATCGCGCGTGAACTCGCGGCCGTAACGGGAAAGCAGGTTGATATTTTTGAGCCGGTGCCGGAGATTCCGATGCCGCCCGTGCTCGCTCACGACATCGTGCGGATCGACGATCCGTCGAAATGCTATCGCTTCACCGCCCGCATCATACGTGGTGTGAAGGTTGGCCCATCACCAAAATGGCTTGTCGATCGGCTTGAGGCCTTGGGCGAACGCTCGATCAATAATGTCGCTGACGTTACGAACTACGTAATGCTTGAGCTCGGGCAGCCGATGCACTCCTTCGACCTCGATAAACTCGCGGGCGGGCGCATTATCGTGCGGCCTGCGGTACAGGGTGAAACGATGGTCACGTTGGACGAGGTCGAGCGGAAATTCGATGATTCGATGCTCGTTGTTTGCGATGCGGAAAAACCGGTCGCGATCGGGGGCGTTATGGGCGGCCTCGAAACGGGGATCTCGGATTCGACGGTGAACGTGCTCCTTGAGGTCGCGTATTTCCGGCCCGATTCTGTCCGAACACTTTCCCGTAAGCTCGGTATCTCGACCGAGGCAAGTCATCGCTTCGAACGCGGCGTCGATATCGACAACATAGTCCGAGCGTCTCAGCGAGCCGCAAACTTGATCTGCGAGCTGGCGGGCGGCCAACAAGGCGAATTCATCGACATTTTCCCGACACCGATACACCATTCGGAGGTCGAGTCAGCGAATGTCGCGGCCGCGGTCGATCGGCTTACGGGCTTGAAGGTCACGGAGGGCGAGGCGGTCAGAAGGCTTGCCTCACTCGGTATCGAAAGCCGCGAAGAAAACGGAACGCGGATATATTCGTCACCGTCGTGGCGATATGATGTTTCGATAGAAGAAGACCTCGTTGAAGAGGTTGCCCGGCTCACTGGTTACGAGAACATCAGAGAAGATCTTCCGCCGGCCCGAGGAGCCGGTGAATTGCAGTCCGGCGAACCGCAGAAGGCGGCGATCCGCACGTATCTTGCCGACCTCGGCTACAACGAAGCGCTTTCTTACAGCTTCATCGATACGGCGTGGGATGGCGTTTTTGAACCCGTGCCAACTCTTGCATCTACCGATGACGCACGACCCGTGACCTTACGTGATTCTGTCATTGAGAATGCGGTTCGCATGCGTCAAACTTCCCTGCCCGGACTGCTTGACGCCGTGCGGCTCAACAATAATCATCAGACCCGCGATGTAAAGTTGTTTGAGATAGGCAAGGGCTTTGTAACGCAAAAGGAGGGCGAACTTCCCACAGAATGCGAGATCCTGACGATCGTTGCCTCCGGCGGCGAGCATCTTGCCGACAAGGCAGATGCGGAACGTCCGCTCGACTTCTTCGACCTTAAAGGTGCGGTGGAAGCTGCCTTTGACGCGGCAGGCGTCGATTCAACAGAATACAAGGCGGCGGACGTGAAACACCTTCGTCCCGGCCAGGCTGCCGAGATCTCGATCGATGGCATTCGCGTTGGATCGCTTGGACGCCTAGCCGAAGAGATCGGTCAAAGATACAAATTTCGCAATCCCGTTTTTGTCGGCGAACTCGATCTCAGTGCGGTCCTTGCGGCACGAAGTCGCGAAGCGACCTATACGCCGATCGCAAAGTTTCCGTCGGTTCGGCGGGACGTCACCTTCGAGGTTGGCACAACTCCGACGGTCGCGGACATTCTCCGCGTCGCAAGATCGTCGGACGAAGAACTGGTTGAGAGTGTTGGTCTCGTGACCGTTTTTGAGGGCGGTTCGCTTGTCGCTGGAAGTCGTGCGGTGACGATCCGTATCGAGTATCGCAGCAGCGAACGAACGCTTGCCGAAGATGAGGTCGAGTTCGCGCATTCCCGTCTGCTTGCTCGCATCGATAGTGAACTCGGCATTCGGCAAAGAAAATAGCATTTCTTTTGCACCTTCGCTTGAAGTTCGCGGCGTTTCGTTCAATAATCAAACACCGCGAACTTCTCGCAGCACTAATTTTGGAGTCCCAATTAAATGAACGGCCTGTCTGGAATGGAAAAATTCTCTCACCTCGAGGATAAGATCTACTTAACTATCGAGCTTGTTAAAAAGCTCCGCGAAGACAACGAACGCCTCGAAGGCGAAGTATCAAGGCTCAGGACCGAGTTGGCACAGGCCGCCGCCGGTGAAGGTGTTGGCGGTGAGAAGGTCAATGATCTCCTGAGTGAACGCGAGGCGATACAGGCGAAGGTCGAGGCAATGCTCGACGCCCTTGCCGAGATCGACCCTGAAATTGCGGCAGCGGTTGCCGGCTGATCACAAATATGAGCGACGACGCAACCTCGACGATGCGTGTCGAGATCTACAACCAGACCTATAGCATTCGCTCCGACGGCGATAATACTTACATTCAAGATCTCGCGGCTTACGTCGATCGAAAAATGCGCGAGATCTCCTCTGGGACGATGACGGTTGATTCGCTAAAGGTCGCTATCCTCGCAGCCCTTCATATCGCTGACGAACTCCATCAGGTACAGGACAGCCAGCGTCAAACTGACGGTCAGCTTGGCAGCAGAAGCTCCGAGTGCAGCGAAATGCTCGACCGCGTTCTTAAGAATCGAATACAAGCATCTTAAGAGACCTCGGCCTTGATTTAACACCTGCGAAACTTCTTGCCCCGCCTCTGCCCTAATGTGGTAAAATCTTTCTCGGCGAAAGAAATTTACTGCTTTGTTCGTCACCGGCGAAACTACAGTTGAGCCAACATTTGAATACCGGGAGGCAAGATGCCGTGTCCAGTGCGTGCTTTTACGAAGGCAACGCCGGAGGGCCGACTGTAAGGGATCTTTCTTGAAAGGTCTCGAATGCCGCCCACCTGTAACATACAGGTTCAATTCAACTCGCTCGAACGGCAAAGCGGTTATCCTTCGCCCTCATCTTCTTTCTCTAATTCCTTTCGAATTTCATCCGCAAGGCGCGCTTTTTCAAGTGCGTGAGGCAGATCTGCGGTCCGGGCGGAAAGTTTCTTTAGCGTAACGTCGGAATCGGCGAGCGTTCCGCCGCGTGCGAATGTCGCCTCGACACGCTCGATGCCAGTTTGAGCTTCAGCAATGGCGTCCTTCGCTCGAGTTTGAATATCGACGATCTTTGCAATATCTTCCTCCATCTCCGCCTGGAGAGCTTTTGCACCGTCCGTGGCCAACAGCTTCAGCTTTCGCTGCCGACGCTGCATTAGGCTGAGCTCTTTTCGTGCAGATCTTGTGATCCGAACCGCGGTCAATTTCGACGCTAGATAATCCGCATATGTGTCAGCGAGCAGCTCATCCCGCTGTCTCAGGCCTTCAAGCGTTTTCTTTTCTTTGGGTTGAAGCTCGGCCCGGAACCAGTCGATCTCTCGCGATGTGATCCCCCGAGCAGCGATTCGTTCGCGCAACTCGCGGCGCCACCTGCTCCGCCGGACCAGAAAGAATGCTGTAAAGATCAGGCCAATAAGGGTCGTCAGGGCCGTACCGACGATTCCGAAGAAAAAGAGCGTTATTGCGGCCGGCGGATTTGCTCCGAACAGAAAAGTTACGAGAAATGTGAGTGCAAGCGGCACGGTAAGGCCAACGATCGGCGCACCGATGGCCGCAGTGAGAAGACGCCTTCCGCGGACAAGATCGCGTTTCGTAATATCCTGTGGTGCCAGCGTGTCGATAAGCATCTTACGTCGTATTTTACGTGAAAGATCGAATTATTTCCTGTTCCGATAGTGAAATCTCTATTCAAACTTTTGCCTTTGAATGTATCATTGCAAATGGTATAAAAAACCATTCGCACTTTTTCGCGTCGCCTATGCAAAGATCTTTCTTGCCAAAAGCAGCTGTAATTTGCTCTATCTTTTTACTCGCCGCTCTGCACGCGATCGCGCAGCCGCCTGATGAAACAAGGCAAGAGGTTCGCACCGTCACGATCCCGATCACGATATTCACCCGGCAAGAGGTAAAAGAAAAGAAGGCGGACGAGATAATTGACGTCGGTGATCTGACCGTAAACGAGGATAAAGAACCCCAGCAGATACTGTCGCTGCGCAGCACGACCGATGTACCGATCACCTTAGCGGTGCTAATTCAGGACGAACTTGTATCGAGTTTTAATCTGCAGCTAAAGCCGATAGCCGACTTTATCAAGAATCTTCCCGACGGGAGCCGCGTGATGGTGGCGTATATTCGCGGCGGGTCGGTCGGTACACGTCAGCGTTTCACGACAGACCTCTCAAAAGCCGCGGATTCCCTGCGAGTAGTTAGCGGCAGCGTGGCGTCGGCGGGTGTCGGCCCCTACGGCGGCGTCCTGTCCACCGTGAAGCGTTTCGAATCAATGCCTGCGGGACGACGCGCCATCCTGCTCGTCTCCGACGGCTTTGACGCTACCGAAGGGGAAGCACCGGGCAGCGTCATTCACGCTCCCGACCTCGAGCGGGCGATCTCACGAGCTCAGCGCTCGGGCGTCGCTGTTTATTCTTTCTTCTTTCCGACTGGTTTGACCGAAACCTCAACGTTCAGGTCCCTCCCCGGACAAGCGGGCCTGGACCGGCTTTCCGTCGAGACTGGCGGGCAGTCCTACTCACAGGGCTTCGGCGCACCCGTCACCCTGAAGCCATCCTTTGACGACATTACACGAGCACTAAGAAGGCAGTTCTCACTTACGTATCTCTCAACGCATATGAAAAAGGGCTATCATCGGGTAGAGGTCAAGAGTACGAATCCCGAAATAACGGTCCAGCATCCCAAAGGGTACTACTATCGCTAGGCAACACGACGGCGGCACATCGGACAGACGTAATGGTCTTCTTTGATCAAAAGACCGATCCAAAATAGTGGGAAAATAAAAACAAGCAGCAGAGCGAAGGTGACCCAACCGGCGGTGGATATCTTTCTTTCGATTCGGGGCAGGAAGGTCGTACCGCAATTCATACAGCGGTAATTCCCGACCATTTGACCGCCATGGAAATTCGCAAGTGGAGCAGGAGCGGACGGCGGCAGTCCGGCATAAGCCTGCCGGGGCAGGTTTAACGTCTGTCTGGCCTGGTTGTTTGTCCGAAACTCGTCGGTCTTCCATGAATACGGAGGCGGCGGGCTAAAATTGTACGGGTCAGCAGGTGGATTTGGCTTAGATTCCGGACGAGCATCTCCCAAAGTCTGTGTTGCAAACGGTTGATCGTACCGCTCGAGCGGAGGCTGTTGGTGAGAACGCGTTCCGCAGAACCGACAGAAGTTGCTTTCTTCGGAATTCAGATTACCGCAATTTTTACACGTCCGCATCATCGACAAGTTTAACGACTTCACAACACGGAAGCTCCTCCTTTAGAACTTCACGTGTTCGCCCGTCCTGATCGCATTATAAACCGATTCGACCAACTCTACCGACTTGAATCCATCCTCGGCCGACACAAGCGGCGGTTTTCCGGTCAATATCGAGTCGATAAAGGCCGCATCTTCCTGAGTGTAGCCCCAACGCTCTTCTTTTTCCGTCATATGGAAGGTAGTCGTTGCAAAGTTGGCATCCATTCCCTTTGAATCCAGAATGCGTTCCATTTCCTCGGTCATTATCGTCCGGTGATGGCAAAATACCTCGATCCGCTCGAATGGAAAATGCCAGCTCGCATCCGAAGATGAGGCAAACGTACAGTGGAATCCGCTTGCAAACTTGAAGATCACAGAGAATTCGTCGAGCTCCGGATATTCATGCTGCGAACCATAGGCCGCGAGCTCGGACACTTCGCCAAACTGGAATCGCACCATATCGAAGAGATGGATCGTCGTCTCATAGAGAAAACCGCCTGTGACGCCGACATCACCCGTCCAGACCGGATTCTTTAGCTCGCCGCGATTCATTTTGATGTGAGCCGAATGAGCCGCGTCTTCCCGTAAAAGGTCCTTCAAGGTCGCGTAAACCGGCGCAAACCTTCGATTGTGCCCGACCTGAAATATACCTTTGGACGAATTTGCAGTTGCAAGCAGGGCTTTCGCATCGTCGATACCGATCGCAAATGGCTTCTCGCAAAATACGTGCTTCCCGGCCTCAACTGCCGCCGTTGCGATCTCCCTATGCGTACGATTCGGGGTACAGACGAGCACCGCGTCGCAATTTTCAAGAAGCTCTTCGCGCGAACTGCAAACACGGCCGCCGATGGAACGCGCGGTCTTTTCGGCCCTTTCGGGAATAATGTCGTAAAGTGCCGCGATCTCGGCGCGGTCGTCGCGCGAATAGATCCTGCCGTGGACGTTGCCGATATAGCCCGTTCCGATAATGCCTATCTTGACTTTGCTCATTGGCCCGAGGAACCTCGCACGGCGTATCGGCCGATATTAAGCACCCGTTCGGTCGCCTCTTTTGCAAGCCTCGCGACCTCGAACGGATCATGCTCCCAATACTCCGGCCGGAATATCTCGATGCTCACCATCTTGTCGTAGCCGATGGCGTCGAAACGCCGTTTCATCTCGCCGAGCGGCAGGATCCCTTTTCCCGGATATAGACGTTCCGCGTCAGTAAGCGATTCCTTTGGAAGGTCCTCGGCATCGTTGATGTGAAAAATGAAAAGCTTTTGCGGATCCAGCGAGTCAATTGCCTCGAAGGTCGAGTTCCCAGCGTAAAAGTGGAATGAATCGATCACAAGGCCGACACTCTTACGATCGACCTTCTCAACGATCTTCTTTGCAAGGTCGAGCGTCTGAACACTGCAGTCGGTTTGCCCAAGAAATTCGAAAGCAAGCCCGACACCTAGAGACTCCGCGATGTCCGCCAACTCGTTCAAGACACGCACTGAACCGTCGATCAGAGAAGCCCCATCCGCATTCTTGGGAAGTTTCCCGGGAACGACGACGATATACGGACAGCCGATCGCTTTCGCGATCTCTGCGAGTTCACGGCATTCGGCCTTTATCTTCGCGTAATCCTCTTCGCTTCGAAAAGAGATGTGCTCTATCGAGTTGATCGACCACGGCGTAAGCCTTGCGTCCGAAAGGGCCGTGCAAAGCTCATCGGTCGTATGGCTTTCGAGATATTTCAAAAGCTTGGTCTTCCAAAGCTCGATCAAGTCAAATCCTGCAGCCGATGCTGCTTTGATGTCTGTTTCCAAGTCGGCGTACATGGTCGTTGCGCCGTTCAATGCGATCTTCATAGGCTCTAAAAAGCTTAGATGATAGCACGTCGGCAAAGCTTGCAGCGAACCGAGAATCTTGCCCAAGCGTCTTAGTTTCGGGTAACCTTGTAGATGTTTCCAAGTATCTGCTCAGTAGCCCGACCAATTTTGCTGACACTTATGAGAAGACTCTGCTGCGCAATCTACATCGTCCTTCTGTGTACCATCGCAAGCTGTGCACAGGCGTCTGACTCATCACTCCGAAATGTCCTTGATAAGGATCGCTCCAACCGAGCCGCAAACGGTGAACTTTTGAAGCTCTCCGCGAGCGAGCACGCGGCACGTGGCCGCGTTTATCTCGAAAATAGACATTTTCCCGAAGCTCGCGAGCATTTTCAGCTGATCATCGACAACTTCGCGGACGCACCCGAAATGAGCTACGCGCTGATGGGAATCGGACGCTCCTTGATGTGGGAGCGCGCGTATGACAAGGCAATACCCTGGTTTGAGCGGGCGTCAAAGGAATATCCGGCGACAAAAGACGGTCGGGAGAGCCTCGCATTTCTTGGAGCCTGCAATGTCCGACTGGGCCGCAATGTAGAGGCGGCTGCGGCATACGAAAAATACACGGTGATGTACCCGACGGGCGAACGCATCGACTCCGCGTATTTGAATATTATCGACGCATATCGCGAAGCTCGGCTCTACGACAAGGCAAACGAATGGGTTGAACAGGCGCGCGTACGTTTCCCCGGCACTCCGACTGAAACTAATGCAATTGACGGCCGTCTGCGTATGGAGATCTATCGAAAGAACTGGCCGGCGGCTATTGCGGCGGCTGACCTGATGCTTTCGATCAATAAGTTCTCGCGGTCGATGGTCTCGAAAGACGAGGTGAGCTTTCTGAAAGCATTCGCTCTTGAAAAGAGCGGCAAGCGTGCGCAGGCACAGGCAGAGTACGCCGTTCTTGCAAGCAACACGTCATATTACGGCGGTCTCGCAGCTGACAATCTTTCGGCCAACGGTTCTCGCGTAAAGCGGATAGTGTCCAGCTCGTCGGTGAGAGACTATCCTGTTCCCTTCAAGGCAGAGGTGATCGAATTCTCAAGAAAAAAAGGTGTCGATCCGCGATTTGTGATGGCGATAATGAAACAGGAAAGTACGTTCAACCCTAGCGTTAAGTCGCCTTCGGCCGCGCGAGGACTTTTACAGCTTGTGATCGATACTGCGGCAAAATATCAGGCGCAGGCTGGATTTCCTAACCTCCAGCCCGACGACCTCTACAACCCTCGAACCAATATCGCTGTCGGCGTTGAGTACATTGCTGACCTGAAGGATCAATTCAGCGGCCTTTATGAAGCGATTGCCGCCAGTTACAACGGCGGCGAGGACAATGCCGCACGGTGGCTCGCAAGAAGCGAGCCAAAAGAAGCCGGTATTTTTGCGTCAGAGATCGGATTTGCGGAGACGAAGAATTACGTCTTTAAGGTGATGAACAATTACCGAGCCTACCGCGACCTTTACACCGACAAGCTGGAACGGAAGTAGCGTTATTCTTCCCAGCCGCCCTGCTTAAAGCGTTCGACGTGATAGCCCGTCTCTTCGAGGTGCTTTTCGACCTCCGCGGTGTGCTCAGCATCTCGAACTTCAAGAATAACTTCGATGCCGACACGTCCCAGCGGAGCCAGCCAAACGGCGCGTTGGTGGAATACCTCCACAACATTGGCTCCCGTTTCCGCAACGTGATTTAGCATCGCAGCAAGGCCGCCCGGTCGATCCGGCACCAGTAGTCTTAAGATCACATAGCGGCCTTGGCGAACAAGCGATTGTTCGATGATACGTGTTAGCAGATTCCCGTCGATGTTGCCGCCCGCGAGGACGGCACAGGCAGTTTCGCCATCTTTCAGCTTGATCTTGTCCGCAAGTATCGTTGCGATCGAGGACGCACCTGCACCTTCGACTACCAGCTTGCAGTTCTGTGCACAATGAAATACGCCCATTGCGATCTCTTCTTCTGAAACGGTAACGACCTCGTCAACCAGCTTTGCGATTATCGGCAGGGTGAGCTGGCCGGGACGCTTTACGGCAATACCGTCAGCGATCGACGGTTTTGAATCGACCTGAAGCGGCTCGCCTGCAGCGAGCGAAGGCGGAACAGCTGCAACATTTTCGGCCTGGACGCCGATCACTCGACAATTTGGGAGCATCGCCTTGATCGCGATCGCAGTACCGGAGATGATACCGCCGCCGCCGATCGGTACGATGACGACGTTCACGTCGGGAAGGTCCTCGGCGATCTCAACGCCAATGGTTCCCTGACCGGCGATGATCGCCTCGTCGTCAAACGCGTGAATATACGTGCGGCCCTCTTCCTTTTCGAGTTCACGGGAATATGCGACGGCCTCGTCGAAGGTCGTTCCGTGCAGAATGACCTCGGCGCCAAAATTCCGCGTCGCAACGACCTTGGTGAGTGGTGCAAAGACCGGAAGCACGATCTTTGATCGCAGGCCATTGAGAGTCGCCGCTAGCGCGACCGCTTGAGCGTGATTGCCTGCAGAGGCCGTAATGACCCCGCGACTGCGCTCCTCATCCGTCAGCTTCGAGATCTTATTGAACGCGCCGCGGACCTTAAAACTGCCGCTCCGCTGAAGACATTCGGCCTTTAGGTATACAGATCGACCGATCTGTTTTGAGAGCGGTTCGTCCTTAACGATAGGAGTACGGTTGACGGTGCCGGCAATCACTTCTCTCGCGGCAAGGATATTTGCAAGTTCGACGCTCATTGTGGAATTTTCCGAATTATAGCAAAGCTCAGGAAAATAGTTTATAGTGACCTAAAAGAATCGGCAAAATTTGGAGGACAAATGGACGTTTTCGGCGTTGGACTTTTTTTCCTGATCTTCATTGGCATCGCTCTTCTCATCGTCGCCTGGAAGACGATCAAGATCGTTCCCCAATCAACGGTCCTGCTGATCGAACGGCTTGGACGGTTTAACCGTGTTGCAACAAGCGGGCTTAATATCATCGTTCCATTCTTTGAGGGAGCGCGCGCCGTATATTGGACAAATGTTCGGCCCGGTCAGACCTACATCGACCTTCGCGAACAGTTCATCGACCTACCTCCGCAGTCTGTGATCACGCGAGATAACGTGATGGTCAATGTTGATTCGGTTGTCTATTGGCAGATCACGGATCCGACACGGGCGACGTATGAGGTGAATGACCTCGTAGGGTCGATCGTCCAACTCACCTTCACAGGTATGCGTTCGGTGATAGGTAAACTCGACCTCGACCATACGCTTTCGTCCCGCGACCAAATAAACAACGAGCTTAGAATGATCCTGGACGAAGCAACCGACAAGTGGGGCGTTAAGGTAACGCGTGTCGATATCAAGAACATAACGCCGCCGGAAGATGTCCGAATTACGATGGAAAAACAGATGACCGCCGAGCGTAATCGTCGTGCACTCGTACTTCAGGCAGAAGGCGATAAGCAGGCTGCCATCGCTCGTGCCGAGGGTGAAAAGCAAGCTTCCATCACGCGTGCTGAAGGCGAAAAGGCCTCGCTTGTCCTTCAAGCCGAGGGCGCCGCACAGGCTCGTCTGACATCCGCCAATGCAGAGGCCGCTGCAATTCAGCAGATCGCCGGAGCGATCGGCGACCGCGGACAGACAGCACAGTACCTTATAACTGCCCGCTACGTTGATTCTCTTCGAGATATGGCGCGAACGCAGAACTCAAAGGTCATATTTATGCCGACCGAAGCATCATCAGCCCTCGCAAGCGTCGGTGCATTCAAAGAGGTCTTTGCGGCCACAGGTGAAAATTCTCCCGAACAGCCCCGCGATCCAAGAAATCCGCGGGAATTGAATCGATAGGAGTTTTTCGATGAATATCAAAAGATCGCTCATTGCGACTGCTGCAGCATTCGCACTATTTATGGCAGGACAACTTACCAGCAAAACCGTCAGCCCGACCGTCGAGGCATTCGACCCCGGCTCGGTGCTCGATTTTACCGTCCGCGACATCGACGGCAGCGACGTCAAGCTTAGCAAATACAAGGGCGACGTCATCCTTATCGTCAATGTTGCGAGCAAATGCGGCTACACACCGCAGTACGAGGGCCTTCAGGCCATATACAAGAAATATAAAGACAAAGGATTTTATGTGCTGGGATTCCCTGCCAATAATTTTGGCGGACAGGAACCGGGCACAAATTCCGAGATCAAGGAATTCTGTGAATCAAAATTCCATGTGACATTCCCAATGTTCGCAAAGATCTCAGTGAAAGGCGACGATATAGACCCGCTGTATAAATTCTTGACCGATAAGAAGACCAACGGCGAATTTGCGGGCGATATTTCTTGGAACTTCAATAAGTTCCTGGTTGACCGAAATGGCAACGTAGTAGCGCGTTTCAGCTCAAAAGACACGCCCGAGAGCGAAACAGTTACGGCGGCCATCGACAAGTATCTAGCTCAAAAGTAGCGGTATTCGATAGATCGGCGAATAGACGGAACCGCTCGGAAGCAGCGTGCTCTCAAAGATCACAATTTCGTTCGCAACCCATGAGACCGGTCCAAAAGGCCGGTCTTTCAGCTCTTTGGCCAGTTCGATCGCCGTCTCGGAAGCCTTTACGCGCCCGAGAGTGCAATGCGGTGAATATGCTCTTGCTTCACTGGGAAATACCTCAGGAAGATACTCGTCGAGTTTTCCAGCAAGCTCAACCAACTCGGCGTGGCCGTTCCGGACGCCGATCCAGATCACCCTTGGCCTCTTCACATTAGGGAACGCTCCTGTCCCAAACAGCTCAATGTTGAAAGGGCTGCACCTTGCGGCCGTATTCCTGGCCGCGTTTTGAATTGACCCGACCTGTCCTGCCTCAACAGTCCCAAGAAATCTAAGGGTCAAATGTAGTTTCTCGGGCCGTTCCCACTTCACTTTCGCCGTCGGAAAGTCAATTTCCAGCTGGTTCATTAGATCTGCCGCCGCCGCTCGGGCCTCGGCGGAAATCTCGACAGCGATAAACAATCTTTTCTTCATTTTGCCTACGATTTTGCCGCTTGCTAAACTTTTGCACAAATGAAGCGAACTCTCGCCGCCGTATTTGTCCTTCTTCTTGCCGTCGTGGTCGTCGCGGCAGGAACGACCTACTGGATCTTCCGGTCCGTGAACGCACCGCACGAGCATACGCACTCGGCAGAGTTCATACGGATCGAAAAAGGTTCCACTCCGCGCCAGATAGTCGATCGCTTAGCGTCTGAAGGGGTCATTTCGAGCTCGACAGCCGCCAACCTATACCTCAGGATGTTTGGCGATTCGCAAGGCCTTCAAGCGGGCGTATATCAGTTCAAGTCGCCGATCTCCACTGTCGAAGTGCTCAAACAGCTCGAGAAGGGCCAGGACCTGACCGTGAAGATCACGATCCCCGAGGGTTTTACGCGATTCGACATAGCAAAGCGCCTGGTCGAGAAATTCGGCACTCTTGAGATGCTCGACGGAGACGCGCCAAGAGAACCATTCCCAAGCGAAGCGGATCTCCTGAAACTGATGAGCGATACGTCGCTCATAAAAGACATTTCGCCAAACGCCGAGAGCCTCGAAGGCTATATGTATCCGACCACATATACCTTCCCGCGAGACGCAAAGGCTGCTGACATCATTCGAACGATGGTCGAACAGTTTCGCAAGTTCTGGAAGCCGGAATGGACCGCGGCCGCAGCTGCGAAAGGCCGCACTCCGAATGAGATCGTCACGATCGCATCGCTAATCGAGACCGAAACTAGCATCGAGAGCGAACGGCCCATCGTGGCAAGCGTAATTTATAACCGTCTCGGCCGCGGCATTCCACTCGGGATCGATCAGGCAAACGTTTACCTTGCGAAAATGCAGGGCCGTTGGGACGGCGTTATCAACAAAAGCGACCTTGAGGTCGATTCGCCCTACAACACTCGGATCCACGTTGGTCTGCCTCCGGGCCCGATCTCTTCGGTTACTGAAAGTTCTATCAGAGCCGCCCTGGAACCGGCCCAAACAGACTTCCTGTATTACGTCAGGAATGTGGATACAAATGATGGCAGTCATTGGTTTTACGCATCGGCGGCAGAATTTGAAAAAGGTAAGGCGAAGTACCAGAAATGGCTCGCAACACAAAGATAAAGCCAAGTAAAGGATGATTAAACTTCTGGCCCTCGACCTTGACGGCACGACGCTGAATTCACTTGGCGAGATCGCGGACTCGACACGTAAAGCCATTTCGGCAGCCGAGGCGGCGGGCGTTCTCGTTACAATTGCAACAGGCCGCCGCTTTCGCGACGCGCGTCCGCTCGGCCTCGACCTCGGGCTGAATGCCCCGCTGATCACGCACAACGGCGCACTTTTGAAGTTTGCGGATTCCGGCGAAACGACGGCGTTCTCAACTCTACCCACAGAAACTGCAATAGCGTTAATGGAAATTGGCCGATCGGTCGATTCGCATCCGATGGTAAGCTCGGATCCGCGAGGTGACGGCTTGTTGCTTTTTGACCGCACGTCGCTCGAAACTCCGGCGTTGGAAAGCCATATCCGCTGGTCCGACCGTCTTCATGGTGCGGTTGGTCGAAACGGCCTCAGGATGGTCGATGACATCGCACTCGCGGTCGAGTCGGCGGAAGTGGTCCATATTTCATTTTCAGGGACATGTTCTGCGATGGAAGCTCTCGCCGGCCAGTTCTCCGATGCCCTTTCCGGACGCGTAAAGGTCCTAAAAACCGTTTACCCGGGCCGGGACTTTACCTTGCTCGATATTCTGCCTCCGGACGCTTCCAAGGGGCATGGAGTGGCGAAGCTCGCTTCTCTAAATTCCATCGAGGCGAGCGAAGTGATGGCGATCGGCGATAACTTTAACGACCTTGATATGCTTGAGTACGCTGGAACTCCCGTGCTCATGGGAAATGCGGACCAAAGTTTGCGTGCCCGCGGTGAATTTTATACAACATTAAGTAACGACGAGGGCGGTGTTGCAGCCGCGATCGAACGATTTATCTTTAGACAGGAGAATATTTAGTGGCAAATAGAATTGCAGTTATTGAGACGAACAAGGGGACGATCAAGTTCGAACTTCTCGAAGATCAGGCACCGAAGACAACCGAGAATTTTCGCCTTTTGGCCGAGAAGAATTATTACGACGGCGTTATCTTCCATCGCGTGATCCCGAATTTTATGATCCAGGGAGGCGATCCACTTGGCGCTGGCTATGGCGGTGAATCCGCATGGGGCGGCAAATTCGACGATGAGATAGACCGCGGCTCGATGCTTTATGCCGGACTCTATGACAAAGGCACGGTCGCGATGGCAAACTCCGGCCCGAATACGAACGGCTCACAGTTCTTTATTATGCACGTCGATTACCCGCTGCCGCCGAGCTATTCGAAATTCGGCAAGGTGCTCGAAGGCCAGGAAGTTGTCGATATCATCGCAAATGTTGCGCGCGACCACAGCGACAAGCCGCTCGAGCCGGTCGTAATGGACCGTGTTTTCATCGAAGAAGCGAGTGAATAGTGAGAGCCGTTGTCCAACGAGTCTCAAGTGCGAAAGTGACCGTTGACGGCAACGTTACCGGTGAGATCGGACGCGGTATTCTGCTGTTGCTAGGCATCTCGAAGGATGATTCGACCGCGACCGCCGATTATATCCTCGAAAAGGTCATCAACCTTCGCATTTTTGACGACTTCGCCGGGCAAATGAATCTCTCGCTCCTCGAAGCGGACTGCGGGATGCTCGTCGTTTCGCAATTCACGCTTTATGGCGATACGCGGCGGGGCCG
This sequence comes from Acidobacteriota bacterium, assembly GCA_019639195.1. Classification (GTDB taxonomy): domain Bacteria; phylum Acidobacteriota; class Blastocatellia; order Pyrinomonadales; family Pyrinomonadaceae; genus OLB17. The sequence goes on from JAHBSI010000002.1 coordinate 406,516, forward strand.
GCGGCCGTCATATATTCAGGCGGCTGCACCGGACGACGCAAAGCCGCTTTATGACTATTTCGTTATGCGGGCGGCCGAGAAAGTAAATCCGCTCGCGACAGGCAAATTTCAGGCGATGATGGACGTTGAACTCGTCAACGACGGGCCCGTGACCATCATTCTCGACAGTGAAAAAACGATATGAAGACGAAAAGAGCATTTTTGATCGGAGCCTTGGTCGCTCTCTGCGTGGCCTTGGGAGCATGCAGCAATTCATCATCCTCGAACACCAAAAGTGCGAACGCCGAGGTCAAGAAAGGTGTTGCGCCCGTCGCCGATCCTGAAGTTGCGGTCATCCATATGGAAAATTCCGCGGCGTATGGCGACATCACGATCGAACTCTATTCGAATATCGCCCCGAAAATGGTCGAACGCTTTAAAACGCTTGCAAAGAACGGCACCTACAACGGTGTCACCTGGCACCGCATCAACGAACACGTGATCCAATCCGGCGACCCACTCTCTAAGGACAACGATCCGAAGAACGACGGTACAGGCAAGTCTGACCTTCCAAACGTCCCTGCGGAATTCAGCGACCTGAAATACGATACGGGCATCGTCGGCGCGGCCCGCGGCCCGGACAATAACTCGGCCAACTCACAGTTCTTTATTACGCTTCGTCGTGAACAGGGCTTCGATAATCGCTACACGATCTTCGGCAAGGTCATCGGTGGTATGAATTCGGCGATGCTGATATCCGGGGTCGAACCAAAAGACGGAGAGCGTCCCGTCGAACCGCTTCGTATAAAGAGTATCGATATCGTTCCCCGCGACGCCGCAAAATGATACAATCTCGATTCGTGCTCGCGTAGCTCAGTGGATAGAGCGCTTCCCTCCGGAGGAAGAGGCCGCAGGTTCAAATCCCGCCGCGAGTACCACCTTTACCCCTTTAGTTTCAATAATTTAACAACAACTAAAAGACGGCATGAACGCCGTCTTTTTTGCTTCTGGTAGTCAGTTGGTAGTCAAATTTTCAGGCGGAAAGTTTTCCATGTCCTAACATCAATCTTTCCATAATCCCTGTTGCTTCTTTTTGTTGAGCCGGAATAACGTGTTGGTAGACTCTTAAAGTCATTGCGGGATCGCGGTGTCCCAGACGTTCCGAAACCACTTTTACCGGAACAAGTGCTTTTAGCAGCAGCGTTGCGCAAGTATGCCGAAGATCATAAAGCCGAATAACAGGAATTAACGCCTCATTCAATCCGTATTCGATATTGGCCTTCGCTATCGCATCATTCGCTTTCTTGATGATCTTCTTGAAATGTCTTTGGTCCAGATTTCCATAAAGTGTGGGAGTTCCAATTTGGGTTGGAAAGATCAGATCAAGATCCTCGTAAATGTCAAGAATTGCCAATTTTTGCTCAAGCTGAATCCGTCGATGTGCTTTCAACACCTGAATTGCAAAATTTGAAAGATCAAGATTACGTCTGCTTGAGCCGTTTTTCGTTTGCTCAAACAGATAACCCCCGCCGTTCAGGTTTGTTATCAAAGCTCTTTGTATAGAAACCGTTTGAGCCTCAAAATCAACATCCTTCCATTGCAAACCGAGATATTCCTCAATCCTCATCCCGGTTTCGGCCGCGATAACAAAAGCCGCGTAATACCGATCGTCTTTTGCGAATTCAAGAAAAACGGACAATTCGCTTTCCGTAAAATACTTCATTTCCTTGTGTTCGACTTTCGGCAGATTCACGAACTGGCAGGGATTCGATTTAAGCCGTCTTGTTCTAACCGCGTAAGAAAGTGCTTGATTTATAACTTTATGAACTTGCCTCACGGTATGAGAAGAAAGCCCTTTCTCCTTGATCTCGTTGTATCGTTTCTGGATCGTGTGAGTATCGAGATCGCAAATTCTCTTTTTGCCGATATATGACCTAAGATGATAGTTGGCCATTCTCTCATAGCCTTCAAAGGTCTTTTGGCTGATCCTATTTTTTGTTATCTCAAACCATTCGTCCAGCAGGTGATCTAACGGAATTTCAGCAGGTTCCAGAAACTCGCCGAGGTTTTTCTCATTCAGCTTTTTGGTTAGGTATTTATCAGCATCTTTTTTTGTTCCGGTGATGGTCTTGATAAAGTATTGCTTCTTTCCGGCCGCGTCGCGCCCAAGAAAGATCATCACCTTATACTTCCCGTTACCTTTCGAGATTATTTGCCCTGTTCGTCTTGTCACCGATGCCATTCCTTTTAATTTGCCGAGTTGGCGCTATTCACCTGGCCTGCGAGTCCAGCGACTTCTTCTTTAACTTGAGAGCTGTTGCCGGAATCCGGAAACGTGTTTTCGCCTCCAATAAACCTCTCGATCGCCGAACGCGAAAAGCGCATCTGCCGCAATCCCAGACGTATGACCGGAAGTCCTTGCTTCCCTTGTGTCCGTTCATACAATCGAGCCAATCCGTAGGTCCGCTGGCGATCAGTACCAAGAAGTTCGCTGACCTCATCTACATTCATTAACTTTTTCATAAGCACCTCATATTTTCTTTTCTTTCGCTGTCCGCCGCTTATTTTTGCTTTGGAGCGTTGGGTATTAGAGCAATGAGTATGCCAATGATTTCCTTAGTAATATGGGGGATCCAGCGATTGGGTGGTCTGTTTCTGCACCACTTTCGGGTAAATGTGTTTTTTTGCACCAAAGGTAGTCTGCTTTTAGAAGACTTCTTTTCAGGGGCGCAGACATCAAAGGAAAATTCGGGAGACCAGACGATTGTTGCTTTTCCTTATTTAACTAACAACCTTCGATTTCGGGAGCGTCTTCGACACTCAAGCGAGATACACAAGAAGAGTTGATTTTTTAGCTGAAGGCCTGACTTTTCGTTGTTTTGATTTTGAAGTAGCTAAAGTCAATATAGCCGGTCGATTGGTAGTGTCCTAATTTGTGTTGCTGACGAAAAATGAATTATGGCAACGCGGCTCTTGGCTATGTTAGTCTTATAACTATGCCAAGACGCTCAAGCATAGTGAAAGATGAAATCTCGTTCGCTAAATCTATTGTGGACGAGATCATCGAAGAAACCGAGAACGAATCGACCACTGAACTTGCACGTCCTGAAAAGAATCCGGCGGCGGTCGCATTAGGTAAACTGGGTGGTCTTAAAGGTGGAAAGGCGCGAGCCGAAAAACTCACGCCTGAACGCAGAAAAGAGATCGCAAAGAAAGCTGCCGCAAAGCGGTGGAACAGAGGCTAGGTTCTGTTGACATTTGTGGCTTTGCGGCCTTTTCATCCCTCCAGCTTTAGCTGGAGGGATGAAATCCAAGAAAAACATCGGCTTTAGCCGAATTTCTGATAAATGATTTTCATCCGGCTTTAGCTCAAAAAGGTTGAAGCCATAAGGAAGAACAATTCTCTTGTTCGGCTAAAGCCTTTATTCTCACTATTTCAAACCACTGGCTGAAGCCAGTGGCAATTTATAAAACCAAATGTCAACAGAACCTAGCTACTCGTCGTCGTCTTCAAATCCTAAATCCTCGTCATCGAAACTGTCATCGTATTCACCCGACAGCCTTGCCTCTTCCGCTACAGCGTTAAGATCATAATCGTAGAGCGGTAGTTTAGCGTCGTATGGGTTGTTGTCATTGTAAGATTCCGTTTCGATGCTGTGTCTTTTAACGTCGTTCTTGATGCCGTTGAAATTGGCGTCTTGAACGACCTTCGCAATATCCGGCTTGGCAACACGCATATCGACAGGCGAAAGGGTAAGCATTTCACCTTCAAACATAATTCGCGGTATGCCGTAGGTACGTACCTTTTTACCTTTGGGGTTAGTCCAATGAGCATTCTTAACCGCTCGTCTAAGATCAGCCTCTAACTGCTGTTCCGGCGTAATCGGTTCCGCTTTGTAATAGTTATTTTCGATTGCCCATTTGATAATAGCCGGGTAATCCACCTCGGCGGTGTTGTTCTTGTTCTGCCACAGCTTAATGATTTGTGTCGCCGTCTTTGTTTTAGCTTTCGTTGCCTTCATTTACTACCCCTCTTCGATGTTGAACTTCACTTGTGGAACAGGATGCCCCCAGCCATCAGTAAAGGCTGTCATAGTTGCCAATTCTCTTACCTTAGCCATTAGGCTATGGTGCTTATCGAAACCAATTTCTTTTTTGTGCTGCAACTGCCCGACAATAATGCCGGGGTGAACCTCTAATTGTGTTGCGAAATCGTTAATAAGTTCGCGTGAATAGTACGGGCCGTGGGCGTCGATGAAATCATTTAAACGATCTTGTGGAACGAGAAATTCCGCAGCTTCTCGGTTGGCTCTATCTTCGACATCATTTGATTCGCCGTTCTCAAAATTATCGACGGCAAAAGCTCCCCAAAAATCGCGATACTTAACGTGCATTAGTTCGTGCATTAAGGCGAACCAGAATGAGCCTATGTTGTCGAATCGCAATGAGAGCGCAACAACGGGAGAATTCTCATCTAGCCAAAATGCGGCACCGTCAATTTTTGCTCTTGGCAAAGGCTCTATGATCACAAATCTAACACCAAATCGGTGCAATACATCTGTGATCTTATGAACCGCTTTAGAACTCTTTACAGCCCTTTTCAACAGCCGTAACAAGGCATCAAACTGTGTTTCTTTGTAAGGACCAACTTGCAGGATATTAGCAAGGTGTTCTGCCCTGTATAGCCACGCCTTTTCAGCCGAATTTAAGTCCTCTTGTTTCAACGTCCTCTTAAATGTCGTCGCCGCCTCTAAAGATCGGTCGGTAAGATTTGATTCAAAAAAAGCATTTAGCTCTTTTTCTAATCGGTTAAAGTCATCGGTCTTCGAAATCCAACCCCGCTTCTGCATATCCTTGAGCGGATAATCCTGAACAAAACTATTACGTCGTTTGATTGAATCATCGAGATCGCCTATCTGTGACAGCCGGAATTTGTTTTCAAGTCCGAGCCAATACTCTGCGGTTTCGCCAAGTACTAATTCCAACTCTTTTGCGAATTCAATGCTGATGGTTTCCTTCGCTATGTAATTACTGATCGTGCTAGGGTAACGTCCTACTATTACAGCGAAGTCTGTTTGCGTTAATCCCCGCTTCGCAAGTGCTTCTTTAATGAATTTGCTCGGCGGAAAGATTTTTTCCGGTTCGCTCATCTTTTGTTTCTCCAGTTTTTTTCATTACAGCAATACTCACTTTACATTTCGAGATTGGGCGTGTCAATATGATTTTCCAAATATTCTATAATCTTAGAATATTGTGTTGTTATAAGACATATTATGCTTGACAATGCCGTTCCGCTCAAGCATAATACATATAGAAAACAACACATCGCCACAATATGAACTGCCCTAACTGCAAATCGCTTCCTAAAAAACACGGTAAAGACAGAAATGGAAATCAACGTTATCGTTGTTTGGCTTGTGGCAAAACCTACACTGAAAACGAACGGCTCGAAGGTAAGAACCTGTCGCCGGACAAGATCGAGCTTTGCGTAAAGTTATTGGTTGAAGGTAGTTCGGTTAGATCGGCAGAACGGATAACGGGTGTGCATCGCGATACGATCCTGCGTTTACTCGAAACGGTTGGCGAACGATGTTTGATGCTTCAAGAAACATTGGTCAAAGGCGTTAAGGTTGCGAATATCGAAGCCGACGAAATTTGGTCGTTCGTTGGAATGAAACAAAAAACGGCGAACGCTCAAGGCTTGGGTGACAATGAACGCATAGGCTCTGTTTACACTTTCACGGCTATCGAGAAAGATTCGAAACTAATAGTTGCTTGGCATCTAGGGAACAGAACCGAGCAAGACGCTTTGATCTTTCTGGAAAAGCTATATCAGGCAACGGAACCGACACGCCGCTTTCAAATGTCCACAGATGCCTTCAAAGGTTACGATCACACGGTTAACGAAGTCCTCGGAACCAAAGTTGATTACGGACAGATCATCAAACTCTATCGAGCAAGCCGACAGGATGAAGCAAGATACTCGCCAAGCGAATGCACGGGCGTAAAGAAGAAAATTATTTCAGGCAATCCGATCAAAGAGAAAATTTCAACGTCGATTGTCGAACGCCAAAATCTGACAATGAAAATGTCGATGCGCCGATTCACAAGGTTGACGAACGGTTTTTCGAAAAAGTGGGAAAACCTGAATTATGCTTTGGCTTTGTACTTCGCCTATTACAACTTTTGCCGTTCACACAAAAGTTTGAGTGATGCAACGCCCGCAATGGCGGAGGGCCTTTCGAAGTCAATTTGGACGCTGCGCGATCTGATCGGCCTTAGCAACACACATTAGGACACTACCGGTCGATTTGATCTCCCGCTCTATATCGTCAAGATGATATACTCCGAGCAAGTGCGGATACTTCTTTAGGAACTTGGCTTTGAGCGTGCTTTTGCCCGAACCATCGGACCGGCAAACATCCTAAGTCTGGTGGGCTCATATCCTTCTGCGGGTATGTACGTGAGCTTTGTTCTTTTCGGAAGGCGAACCACGGCTCCAAGTCTTTCACAACGGTCTTTGACCTCCCACCAGCTTCGAACTTCACGAGTTTGCCTTGCGATAAACTAGAACACTTCCGACCCGCAACGCCCGTTTGTACGCTGCGGGTGTCGCTGCTTTAGCAAGTTTAGGCAACTCCTCATCGATTTCCTTTATTGTAGCTTTACCGCCTCGCATTACAGCGCCATTATACGTTCAACCTTGGTCAGTTTGCAGACTAATGATCCGTTGATTGCGCGATCCACGATACTCGCCTGCTCCATTTCGCATTTCGCTAATGAAGGGGCCATCGATAAGGAGGTCGATATGAGTAAGGATATAGTCTATTGCCGGATGCTTTCGCGCGATGAGTTGCTCGATCGTATATCCCGAATAGAGCGTGACGTGAATACCGTGGCCCTTCAACCTTAACACGAGTTCGGCAACAGATCCTGGTTGGTCGCACGGCTCACCGCCGAGAATGGTCACTCCGTCATGGGAATCTCGTTTTGAAATTATTTCGGCGACGATTTCAGAGATTGAAATGATCCTTCCATTAGCCCGCTTATGTGTGTCTCGGCTGTAGCAACCTTCGCATCGAATAGAACAGCCAGAAACTTTCACAACACTTCGCCGACCGGGACCATCAACAGTTGAATTGTGATAGAGATCGTAAAGCCAGATCGAAAAACCATTCGTATCGCGTCTGCTGATTTCGCGATCGGAATGAAGCACCGGCAGAGATGGTCGTGGACGAGAAGACGGCCGACCGCAGTTCACGCTCATGTGAGATCCAAAATCTTCCTTTAGGTCATCAACCATAGCGGCAGGGACCTGCGATATTTCGATCGTTACACGGCCGGCATCGGGTTCGACCACGAATACTAATTCCCGGTTCATTTCGACTCTATCCTTCGAAGTGGTTTTGGCTTTGTGAGATAATCCTTGGTTTTCCGATCGACCTCGGGTGTGCCGAGCAGTTGTCTGAGGCGTTGGGCAGTTTGTTCGCAAGCCGGCCCCAGTATCCCTTTGATCTCTGTTTCGCATTTTCCAGACTCGGTATCTATCGTAAATTCGATTTCAGGCATCCAGATCCTCCTAGAATTTCACTCTGATCTTGACGGTTTTTCCTATTCGCTCTTTGACTAAAGTGCCGCCAAGCCTTTTCGCCATCTTCCGAGCCGCAGCCTCGTGATACTGACTCTGCAGCCGAAATACAAAATCTTTCCCAAGACGGTAATCGAGATCCATGTCATCGATTACTGCGACATAGCCCGCAGAGGTCTTTTGAAAACCAATATCAGCGAGAAGATGATGGCTCGTTACGTCCTTTCGCCGAATGATAATATCTGCGGTTCGGGCATTTCGTTTTTCCCATCCATCGAGCACCAATTCCCTCCCCTGAGTGACAGCCGTGAAGCCCAGCTCGGACAACGCCTCTAACAGCAGGTCGCCGTTCGCGAATGACTGCGATTCAAATGTCATATATTTGGACATAACTTATTGAGTCCTCCTTGACCCTAAAACTCGTAAACTCGATCGCCGCGATTTCCGGCGATTCCGGAGCCGTCGATCTTGCCCGCCGCTCCTTTGATATTGTTCCGAGCCCATTTCCGGATCTCTTCGATCTTCTCGCTCATCATTTGGGCGGTCGGCGTGATGCTTTCGACGGCTTTGATAATGTCTCTGGTCTCTGCGGAACGGTCCCCGTCGATGAACGCTTCGAGCACTCCATCCTTCACTGCTCCTTCGATCTCGGCTCCCGAGAAGTCCTTGCTTTTATCAACCAGCTTTTCAAGATCGAATTGGTCGGGATTTAGTTCTCGCTTGTTCAGGTGAACCTTGAAGATCTCTGTCCGATCTTCAGAATCAGGCAGATCGACAAAATGTATATAGGAGAATCGGCCTATTCGGAATTGCTCGGATTCGAGCTCACGGACATCGTTGGCGGTCGCAAAGACGAGAACATCCTTGTTGTCCTGCATCCAGTTGAGCAGGTAGGAAATTGTTCGGGCGGTTTCACCTCCGTCAGTCTTGTTCGAGGACTTCATCCCGGAGACCGCTTTTTCGAACTCGCTGATGCCGAGGATTCCTTTGATCGTTCCGGCGATTGACAATGCCCGCTTGATCGACATCGCCGAAGAGCCGATAACCCCGCCGCCCTCGCCCATGATCGAACCGAAGTCGAGATCGAGAAGTGCGCGGTTGGTGATGCTGGAAGCGACTCGTTTACAAAGATCCTTGCCGCACCCCGGCAATCCGACAAGCAATATTCCTTTACACGGTTCGACGTGTCGTGCCTTCGCTCGTGGGCTGAAAGTGTAGGCTGCCCGTTCGAGGATCGCTCGAAGAGATTTGTATCCTCCGAGATTGCTGGCCGGTTCGGGGTGAACGTAGGTCAAAGAACCGCTGCCACGAATGACATTTTTCTTTTCCTCAAGGATGACGTTGATCGATTCGCGATTGAGGCCATTGCAGCTGATAACCGCTTTCGCGATCACATTACTGATCTCGCCTGCGGTCAGTCCCAAAAGCGATTGCAAAAGTGCGACTTGCGTATCCTTTTCAAGATCGATTGAAAGTCCGCTAGAGCGAAGATTCTCAAGTTGTAGCTCGATCGACTCTTCGATCTCATTCTCCTTCGGAAGTTCAAGATCGATCTGGGTGATCTCCTTTTCCAGAGTTTTCAGGTCGGGAAAATTCGGACCGACAAAGAGAACCGTCGCCTTTGTTGATTTTAGCTTCCAGGCTATTTCGCGCAGACGGCGAACGAGCAACGGATCTTCCTGTCCGTACGGAGAGATGTATGGAGCATAGTCGCACAGGAGAAAGATCCCCGTTTTCTGCTCGCCGATGAATCCAAGCACGCTTTCAGGGTCTTCCGCGTCCCCGATCATCGCAGGATTCTGTGCCAGCCCTTCCTTGGGATCAACGATCTTCTGCAGTCCTGTCGGACGGCTCCAGAAGAACAGAGGTTTTTCTTTGTGGCGATCCTGAAATACGAGGTCGATAAGCGCTTCACGAACACGATCTTCCTCATAGGTGTTGATCGCGATCAGCGGATAGCGTGCCCGGATGCGAACATCGAGTTCGCGCAGAAATCTCGCGATGCTCTTCGCATCGGATGTTTGATCGGTCATAAAGGTCTAATTAGGGAAACCTAGATCTCAAGAGAGTCGATCTGTCCCTGGTTGAGAATGCCACTCGTTCTCACTGTTTTGTCCACCGCTTGTTTTTGCGGTTTGGTGAGATCGGCGAACGCAGGAGTGGAGATTGTGCTCGCGGGAACAGACCTGACGCAGAGTTCCTGCGCATAAGGACTTTGGCCGGAACCATCATAAGAATCCCAATATGGCGTCTCGCGATGATTCCTCTTCGCATAGAGCTTTTTCCTGAAGGCTCTTTCCGCAGCCGGTCGCGATTTGTTCGAGCAAATGACCACGCGAACTAGAGAAGATCCGCGCCGGCCATATTCCGAGATGCAGCTGTAGCTTCCGTCGTCTTCTTCTACGAGGAAGATGTTGAAAACCTTGTCGCTGTTCCTGGCCGGATTGGAGTAGTACAGATACTCTGCTTCGACTATTCGGGATGGCATCGTGTTAAAGTTCGAGGGCAGACAGACGATCTTCGTCCAAAAGCCTCCTGGACTGAACAGTGGTAACTCGGAGAATATCGTTGAGGGCCGTTCGCATCTCCTCGGGTGATCTCTCCTTTGCCTCACGACCAGAAGCACTTTCGAGTTTGCTCAAAACTTCTTCGAGCGACGTGTCGCCCGTAAAATTCATCAGCTGGTACCACTCGCACATCTGCCTTGCACGCTTGGCCAAAGAACCGGGAACAAACTTCGCATCCTTCATCCGATCCGCCATCTCGGTTGCCGCTTCGAACAATTTGGCTGTGATCTGGGCGAAACCTTCCTTCACCGGGGAAACTGCTTCGTCAGCTTCGCGGCGTGCCGCCTCGATCTTCATATTGCGGATACGTTCCTTTACCTCACGCTCGCGTTGCGATTCCTCGGCAGCATCGTCAACCTTCATCTGCTCAATGCGGCGTTTCGTATCAAGCTCAAGTTCAAGATGTGTTCTCTCGGCATCAACTTTCTCAGTTTCGAGTGCGAGAGTGCGTGCGAGATTTTGCTCGGCTATCATCTCCGATCCGAGAACGATCACTTTCGGCTTCATCGTTATGACAAGGCCGTCGCGGATCATCTCGCGAGTCGGAACCATACCGAGAGCCTGTACGATAACGGCTTCGACAAACTGTTCTTTGTTGAATGGTTCCGCGGTCGTTGCCTGCAGCCTATCGGCGGAGTCATTGGCAAGATCGCGGAAGCTGTGGTCAAAACCTCGACGATCTCGTCATACTTATCGAGAACCTCCGCTTTTGCTCTTGAAAGGGTTTCACAAGCATGAAAGTATGCCTGCTCGAACTGCTCGAATGCGGTCCACGGTATCCACTTATAGTCGCTGGTTCCCCAGACGGTCTCGCAAAGCGTAAACCGGAACCCGAACTTGTTAAGTGCGTTATGAGCTTGAGACGCTCCCCGCATCAGCCTGTTTCGATAAACGTCCGGAAGCAATCCTGCTTTCGGCGGGCTTACCCGAACTGCCGTTTCCTCAGGGAGTGTCACGCCGAGCGTCCTCCATTCGAGTTGACGAACGAGGCGGCCGAATCCCCGGCAGTCGATGTTCATGAATATGCCTTCGCTCTCCAGCTTGGAAAGGTCGAACGGCAGCGATTCTACCTCACTCGACTCGATCCCAAGCTCAACAGCCGCTCGTTCCTTTCTTTGATCGAGACGACTGAGAATATTTCGGGCGAGATCTGAGGGCGATGGCGTGGAAACGGTTAGTGTGGTTTCAGACGACTCTGAAGCGACCGACACATCGGGCATTTGTGACGATGTTGGCGGCGATTGTTTAGGCTCATCTGAATTTCCGTTACGACCAAAGATGTTCTGTAAAACCGAGGAAGCGAGGGAATCTTGATCGAGAATAGCAGGCGGATTGCTGACGCTTGAGTTTTGCTGCTGAATTTCCATGTTCACACTTCTTGCCATCCGCATCTTTTTTGACGGAGAAGATATCAATTCAAAGAACAGATCTCACCATTGGCCTTAGAAGCCAGCGGCCGCTCGAAGCTATCAGTCATCTTCTGTCAAGGCGTAGAAACCTGATTCGAGCCTGTCGATGATCGGCCCGAGATCGTCCCAGAGCTGATCCGCGCTCGAGCTTGCAATAATGTTGCGTGCCTGCTCCTCATTAAGTGACCCTCGGCTAAATAAACTGACGCCTACGAGGGCCGAAAGAATGCAGACATCTGGTATTGAGTGATGTTCGTCGGCACAGTTGGAACATTTTGTTGAAGTCATAGAGGAACTTATGTTTATCCGGGATCACTCTTTTAGACCTGGAATCGGTGCATTAAGAATTGAGGTTCGTACTTGCGGCCTAGTTTTCGTCCCTATATCCGCGATTCATCCACGGTTTCGGGACTATTTGCGACATCCAGTCAGCAACAGTCGGAATACGGCCGCCGCAATCCTCCTTAACGTGCATTTCTCCAATAAGACGAACCGGCACGGCCTTGCCGTCTGAATTGGTGATCGTGGTGCCAAAGACCCGCTCAGCTTCGAAGATGCCCTGCGAATGGTGCCGCAGCGCTCGGTGACGAAAGTCGGCGAACATCTCTTTTGTCGCATCGAACCAGTCATGGATCGCCTGATAATCCTCGGTGCACCCGCCGAATTTACGAACGCTGGATTCGGCATGAAAGAATGTGTGTGACATTAGACTATTGCCGTTCCGCTCGCTCCGAGTGTGGTGCGACGGTAGTGAACTTCGAAGTTGTAGGTTCGTTTCGGAACATCGATATTGATCGTTCCGAAGCCGCCTTCGTTGTTATACCAATCGACACCGGTGCCCGCGATAAGGTCGTAGGCCCAGTCCTCAAGTTCTTCTTCGTCGATGTGCTCATTCTCATTGAGGCCATCGATGGCATGGACGCTTCCCTCATCGCCGGAGCCATCAAAATAGATCGAAATAGCCTCGGAGCCCGCGAGCGTAAGCTTATCGAGAATATCCTTCGCATGGGCCACGGCTTTTGCGACCGTCTGCAATCGTTCCTCTTCCATTCTTTTTAGAATGTCATTGAAATCCGTGTACTCCTTCATCCGTGTGTCTCCTTTAGACTAAAGTAGTCGCCGTTTGTTCCTCACTTCGGTTCCCACAATAACTTTGGTTCGAGAGGATGTTTATCGACCCTCGGACGACTGGGAACATTCCAGCTTCCGCCTTTTGTTTCGTAGACCACTTTCCAGCCTGCGGCGATCAGGCTTGTTCCCGGTTCGCTTTTCAGCGTGTAGGTTATCAATCGCTTGTAACCCAATGCCTTTGCAGCCCGCCATGCCGCTGCATATAGTTTGGAAGCCGCACATTTTGTTTCGTCGGTACAGCATCGCGTGACCTCGGCGGTGTATCCGTTATCGAGAAAGCGGGACACCGGACGGCCGGCGGTTACGACGCCGACGACGCTTTTACCGTCGTTTACGCCGATCCCGAACTTCCAGCCTTTAGGCGGCAGGTGATGCCGGTGATTCTGTCGTATGAACTCGCAAGCCTCGTCAAAGTCGATCGGCTGCAATTCCAGGACGGACCTCGATTTCAAACCAGGCATTTGCTGAGCGGCATCGGCTCGAAAGTGAGATCCCGTTCGATTCGAAGGCCATTAATATCTATTTCTTCCAGTTCGCGAAGGCCGAAATATCCCCATTCACTTTCAAAACCGATCACGTAGCCGAAAAAGAGGAAGTCGTCTCCATCCTGCTGGCCCTCCGTTGCAAACCAGATCCATCCTGACGCCGCGAAGATAAATGCGGCATGGACGGTCGGATCTTTGGATCCCTCCTGAGAGCGCAGTTTTGGAAGAGCTTTTCTAAGCTCGTCAGTAAGAAGTCGTGACATATAAACCTATTTCTTTTGTGAGATCGCTGATTTGATCTGGTCGGGCGTGCAGTAAAGAGATCGGCTCGTGCCCGTTTCGAGATCGAAGTAGCTGGCGAACCGTCTCAACGATCTTGTTAGAAACATCTCTGACAGCATTTCGGCGATCTCCACCGCGACTCGTTGATTGATATTCAAGCTTTGCTCGCCGAGCCGGATACGATCGGGACATGAGAGCCTATCAAGATCGTCGGATTTAACTCTCTTCTCTGAATCGAGAAGATCGGGATGCAGAAGAGACGGAGCAGGGAGCGACCGGCAGATACTTGTTCCCGTGAAATAGCCTTCCGGCTTTGCCTTCTTCGTATTCGAGCCTATAAGAACCTGTCCCGACGATCTGCTGTTGCCGCCGTCTATCCACCATAGCTCGGGAGCCTCAGAAGAACGGTAGCCGCTGTATTTATCAACCGCGAGGTGAATATCGCGACGAGCTAGATGGTTATCGACGCAGCCGACGATCACAGTCATCGGGCGATAGCCTCCCGACGATGCCCACAAATGACGCTCCGACTCAAATGGCTCGTTCGCGTATTGGCATTCGAGTCCCCACGCAAGAGTGATCCGCTCTGCAAGAGTCTGAGCCTTGAACCGCCCTACTTCAGCCGCGCAGAAGTTGCTTCTCGGGATGTTACCGCTCTCCACCACATCTGGATCGACTATGAGCATCTCGACCGGTTTGCTTTGCCGCTGCTTCAGTTCGAACATCAGTCGCGCGATAGCGGGAATAACGAAAGAACCGGTTCCCCCTGCCCCGATCACGATGAAGCGAAGACTGCGATACTCTCTCGGCATCACCACCGCGGCTTGCGAAAAACTCAGATCGATATTCTTCACGACATTATCTCCACAAGAGCATCTATCTCATTCAGATCGATGATCCCGTCCGGCATGTCACCGACCCATGCAGCCGGAATCGGAACAAGGTGATCGTAAACACCGCCGCGGAACCGTATCTTCGGTTTATCGTGAACGTCTATGAGGATCGCGAATATCCGAAACTTGCCGAGTTCGTCCCGGTCGTCGGCACGGCTGAAATGCAGTGCACCCGGAGGATGCGTGTGCAGCTCTATGCAGCACTCTGCGTATTCCGGTAGAGTGTCGTCCGCGATGGTCGATGCCCAGCTGTTCTTACGTCCTGATGCTCGCCATTGCCATTCCGAAAGAGCCCCATCCCAATAGATCAGATAGACCTCCTCCCGAAAGCTCGAGGATGTGTAGGCTTGCTGAGCGTGCCGAAGTATATCATGCCAAAGAGACGCCGGTATTCTGGGCCTTGTCCACGAGATACCGACCGGTATGTTTGGCAGACCGGCGATCTTCTGCAGCTTCAGCGGAAGGCATGCCGTGAATTCCTTCCGTTTCGCACGAACGAACAGGCCATTGCCGGCAAGGGCATATTCGAAAAGTGCCGCCTCTATGGGCTCGTTTTCGCGCGGGGCAATACGATGCCCGATCAGATCAGGAATTAGAATAAGCTTTGATCGCATACAAGATATTTAAGACCTAAAAGCGGCTGTCGTATCGCGTTTGTTCGACGATAGTTGCCCAAGCGTCCTCAACGGTACTTGACGACATGATCAACTGCGGGGTCGGGAACTTCTTAATATTGTCCGCCGCCAGTTTTTCGAGCAGATCACGAACATCGTTTTCCGTCCGGCATCTGCCCGTCGCGTGATCGCCGTTGAACGGAGCGTCGAAGATAAGTTTCCAGACGTCCGAAATGGTTGAAGGATGGGTTTCCGGAACCTCATTCTTCCCGAAACAGATCTTTCCCCCGCCGATATTCGGCAATGGGGCAACGGAAAGACGAGTATTGCGAGTGACCTTGGAACTCGATGTAGCCCAGAGGTAGTAGTCCCTACCCTTTCCGAGCAAGATCATAGTCGGCAAAGGCAGGCTCAAGGTCTCGATCCTATCTCCCGGAAAGACGACAGTGATATTTCGTACACCAGCGGGCAGATACGAAAGGATCGCATTCCCGTCCGCTGCCTCGCGATAGCGAAGGACTCGTCGATCTATCCATCCGGTATCCGTTTGGATGTCGCGAAAGGCCCGCGTCACTTGTACACTCGAAAGAGCCTTCAAAGCGAGCCGGTCTTCACCGAACGTCTCGAACAAGTATTGCCCGGGCAGGAAATAGAGAGCGGCCGTCGCATCAGGTGGAACAGTGTGATTCCGCATTGATGAGTCCTCAACTGACCGATCGTGAGCCGGCAACTGTCTGACCAACAGGTGCGGTCCTGGGCTGACTAGCAGCCGCAGGCCGATAGCCGCCGTTCCCGGGCCTTTCGTTAGGTTTCATCGGTCTCACATTCCCGTTGCCGTTCTTCGCCGACGCTGCGTTTCCGTCGTCATCCGGGTCGGCAACGATGCCGATAATGGCGGCAAGGCCGTATCGCCTTCCGTAGGTCATCGCCGAGCCGACACCTTGAGGGTCCGCTTTAGCCAAAGGCAGACAGAGCTTGCTTTGAATCCATTGACCCGATTCGTGTATGAGAAGCGTCTCGACGATAAGCGTATTTGCGGCGAGGCCGACACTGTTGCCCTGAATCACGCACAGTCCGTTCTTTGCGAGGGCTTCGCGGCAGCTCTCCCATACCGAACTAAGATCGGCATACCTCGAATTGTAATAACTATTGATCGAGTCCCGCTTTACGGGTGTTATGCCGGCCTGCACTACAAGAAGTGCCTTTACGAGATCACTGATATTTTCACTCTTTGTCATTGAGATCCTCTACTTTTGTCAGGATTAAGCGGAGATCGTCCGCCAACTTCCCGGTATTCCAGAAGTCGATAAGTGCCGACAGCATTTTTCTTGGATCTGCTTCGATCAGTTCATCAAGGGGCTTGAGCTTTTCGTAGGCCGCAAGCGCGTCGTTATACTCTTTGCTCAAGTCCTCGATCGTCTCGCGGTCGAACTGGAACCAGTCGGCCGGCTGGCAGCAGGAATTGTCGAGCCAGGGATTCCCGGTCGAATGGTCGATCAGCCGTAAGAGATGTCCGAATAGATTCCCGTCTCGCTCCCAGACATCCGGATGCGGATCCGAGCTGATCGCCGGGAAGTCATCCGCCGACACCTGAAATCGGTAGTTGAGGAAGTCCCAGGCGTCGTCGGGATAATAGAAGACCACCGCCGCCGCGTAACTGATATGGATACTTTCAAAATCGATCTCCTCGCAGCAAAGTCCGATGTTCATCGGTCCGATGGCGAAGTTATCAAGTTCGTTGTCGGGATCGTTGTACCAATAGTCCAGCAGTGGGAAGCACTTCCCATTAACGAGATTGAACAACTCATTGATCCGTTCGCTGTATTTCTGGTAGTATCCGCGCGTGTAGAAGCTCGCTGTGGAACACGCCCATTCCTTCGGAAACATCTCCCGGTATATTGCGTATTTCTGCTGCTCGGAAATGACGGCCGCGACATAGTTGTGGGCGGCGATCGCGTTCTGGCTTCGAGCCTTGAATCTCAAGTATTCGAGTGATCTCGACAACCGCTCGCCGAATCGACCGGATAGCAAAGGACGCTGAGTGAGAAGTACGGACATATCAACCATCCGATCAAAAGCCGGGCGGAATACGGACGGACGGACTCGCCGGCAGTCGAACAAAAGCCGTGAGATGCCTTTGCAGCATCTCTATCTCCATCTCGCCGATATGCAGTATCTCGTCCGCTCTTTTTATCTCCTCTGCACTTAGAAGATTAGCAGCATCCCTTCGCATAAATTGCTCTGCAAGAAGGATCGCCGGGTTGATCTGCTCGGTTTCCTGAATGAGTAGTTCCAGCGGGGATTCGTCTATCATCGGAATCCTTTGGCTCCCGCACGTTTGACGATCGTGACGGTCAATTTACCGTCCTTTACTTCGCGGGTGATATTCGCATTCTCGATCGAAGCGAAATGAGGTTGAAGGACGGTCTTTAACGTCTTGTCATCCTGGGCGAGAGCGGCGTCAAGTTCGAACTCCTGACCTTCGATCTTTATAGTCGCTTTTGCGTTACGGGTGCCGCGTCTTCCGCGGGCTTCTCTTCATTTGCCATAGCTATGTACCTCAATTGGGTTAGGCCGTGAAAAGGCCTCCCTGCTGACTCTGATCCACCGCCGCCGGATTCGTTGAGGGCGTCGGTTGGGCTTCGGCCTTTGCGGGAGCCACGGCGGGTTTGCTCGATTTCGAAGCCGTTTTCGATTGCTTTTTCGCCGCGGGCTTTTCTTTCTTCATTTTCTCATCTGCTCTTGCCGGCAGTTCGTTTCTGTATGCATCGAATGCCAAACCAAGTGTTGCCGAGATCTGAGAGAGAAAACCTTGCGTCGTCATATCGACGATCGCAACTTGCGGCGTAAAATCGTGAGTCTTCACGCTCACAACGCATTTCCTTACGCCCTCCGTTTCGGGGAGAAGTTGAATAACCGCCGTCACCGTGCAGCTATCGAAATTGTAAGGCTCGTTTTCGGCGAGGACGATCGAATTTATCGATGCGGACTCCCCGGTGTTCGAGGTGTCGTGCGCGACCTCATTCCCAAGAACTTCGCCCGAATCGCCGTTAGCCGTTGAATCCAGTGGGACCGGCAATTTTTCGTTGACAGGCATCTCGACTGGTGACTTGATCTCGGGCTGTGCGATTTCAGCAGCGACGATCGTTCGCGATTCTCCGACATCAGAGGCGTAATCCTCGTTTTCGAGCCTGTCGACTAGCGATTCGATCTCTGCGTCGTATTCCGGAACGCATTCGTCGGCATAAGATGGCCGCTTTTCCTCAACCTGATCATCCGTACTGACGACTCCGAGGTACTCATCCTTTGCTGCTGTCTGGGCCGATGATTCGGGCTCCGTGTAAATGGCCGCAGGATGAGACTGGACCGCGACCGGTGTGGAGACGGGCGATCGAGCAGAAGCAGCAGCAATAGGCGGGCTCGCGCCGGTTGAAGCCATCTTGGTCTGAAAGCCCATCATCTCCTTTTCGATCTCACGAAGTCTTTCGAGAAATTTGCTTAGGAAGAGATTTCGAATATTCGCTTCTTCGTGAGCGCGGCATACATATTCCACTCCCTTCCACATTTCCAGCCCCAGCTGATGATTGGTCCGGCTGCTGTTCCGGAACCCATCGCTTATTCCTACTTCGCTTGCAAGCTCGCGCGCGGTGTAGATAAGCTGGTCGATCTTCTCCCGGTTGTCGAGAGGCACGAAGGATCCCCTATTCAGAATTTCCATATTGGTTGTTCACTCCACATTCTGCCTTCCGCTTATTTTCTTTGCCTTCAAACTCGAGCAAGAGCTTAGGAATGAACAACCATCCTATACTCACGCAACCTTAGGTCGAAGGCTGCGAAAGTTATCGGCAGAATCGGCTATCGAGCAGGTATATAGGTGAGATTTCTGAACAGGAAGGATGAATTATATCAAAATGCCTCTTAAATCAGTTTAAGAGTTCTGAACGGCGGTCGATTGACGCGCCATGCAGAAGAAAAAACTAGGCTTCGCCTCCTCGAGTCAGTAAGAAATTTGCGGAGAAAACACTGCCAATGTGATTTATCGGAGTTGAATATTAGACACCGAAGGATTCTTCGGCCAGCGTATGCATAGACGCAATAAAGGGATCTTACGTCGCAACTGAATAAACCGGGCGATTCGACTCGGAGTAAGGGTTACTGACAACTTTCTCCTTGTGCTTCTTAAGGATTCGCGAAATTGTCGAATGCGTGGTCCCCATCGAGCGGGCCGCACGACGCAGGTTTCCCCGGGATCTTTTGAGAGCGTGTTCGATGAGGCTAGCTGCCGCCTTCACATAAGCACTGTCGAGATCGTCCGTATCCGCATCTAAAGTTACGGTGACAATATTCGGGCGGTTCATTTGAACGCTGTGCGATATCGCGGCATTGAAAACTTCCATTATGCTGCGGTCGATCCCGGCGACCTGTAAAACAATATCCTCGGAGATTGCGGGTGAACCAGCGGCTTGCACCGCAAGCCTGGCCGCAAAGTTTTTGAGCTGTCGATAATTACCCCTCCATTCGAGCAGTTCGACCGCTGCCAGCGCTTCCTCGTCGATCACAAACGGTGCAGACCGTCCAACCGCTATACCCTCCTCGTTCAATTGGCGGATGAAAAGATCCCGTATCCGGTCTTTCTGGCACCGAAGCGGTATCGTTTCCAACTGCAGAATATTCAAGCGATCATATAGATCTGCCCGAAAGGCTCCGTCAAGCACCATCGAGTAAAGGTCTTTGGAAGTGGCAGAAATTATTCTTACATCGATCTGCCGTTCTCTAGTGCCGCCGACGCGCCGGATCTGCCTTTCTTCGACCGCTTTGAGGAGTTTCGACTGAAGACTGATCGATAGCTCTGCTACCTCGTCAAGAAAAAGTGTTCCGCCATCGGCGGTCTCGAACAGACCGGACTTTTGGGCGTTGGCTCCGGTGAAGGCTCCTTTCTCGAATCCGAACAGTTCGGATTCGAGAAGTTCCGCGGTGAAACTAGCACAGTTAACGCCGACGAATTCCTTTCGGGCTCTCGGGCTCTTTTGATGAAGCTGTTTCGCGATGGTCGTTTTTCCGGTGCCCCTTTCACCAGTTATGAGAACGTAATGCGGAACCTTTGAATAAAGATCTATCTTTTCTTCCAGGGTCAACGATCCCCTCGCGAAACTTCCAGCAGTAAATTTGTGCAGCATAGTAACACTCCCCTACGTCGGGTTTTCGGTGCTCGAAAACCCGATCCCTATTCCAGTATTCAACCTACATAAGTTAAAACCCGGATTTGCGAGAGTGATTACGTTTTTGCTACAAATTTTTCTCGGTTTTTCAAAGTAACTCGTCTACATTTAAGTCTATAGCGTAGCAGTTTCCGACGTTTCGGGGGAAGCCGAGAGACCTTGGACCGCATTTTCGGGAGGTTCGCATAGCCATTCCGGCAGCTCCACTGGTTCCTCCTTAACAAGTTCATTGAAATCGCTCTGCAATTCAGACAAAAAGCTTATATCGGTCGATTCAGCCGGATACAAGGCCAGGATCGGTTCAAGGTGGAGTCCGGGAGAATATTCCGGGAGAAAGAAGCGCTGCTTCCCGTGGTGAACGATATTAACGAGCCCCATCCCTCGAAGTTCGCGGATCTGTTCGAATGTCGAGGGGCAGACTTCCGTCATGAGCTGTCCCTGGAATCGCGTCGTTTTTATCTTGATATCACCCATGAGATTCACGGTATTGTTCTCGAGATCGATTACACGAAGTATTTCGGCAGCAGTCGCAGGAGTTTCCGAGCGAAGCCCGAAGTGCCGCCTTATATCATTGAGCCAGTCACCCGCGATATTCACTCCGACAAGACGCGTTCCATCGTCAGTAGTTGTTCTAACAATATTAAGAGCCTCGTGGCTAAGAGTCTTGAGATACTTCCAGATCGGAAGCAGTGCTCCGCTTAGGAGATGCACCGTCTTCTCTTCGAACGGCGGGATCTTTGCTTCTTCCTTAAGCCACCAGGCCTCAGCTTTTCCTTTCGCAACAACTCGGTATTTCTGATTCAGTTCGCTCTCGCGGATGTATGAAAGGTTTCGGCCCTCCGGTTTCGAGATCGAGAACATTTGATATCGTTCGCCGGTCTCCGGATCGGTATGGGATAAAGTTCGTCTGACCGCAACAAACGAACCGTCACGTCGATCCTGAAAGAATTGATGAACACTGCTCTCTGAAAGCTCGGTATATCTCGCAGGCTTCGTGGCCACTTTCAGATTGAGCTTGTAATAGACCGTTCTTGCTCCTGTTAAAGCGTCGGCGTGCAGCACTTGCGGCGGTTCGGCGATCTCGACGGATATAGCTTTCAAGTCTTCCATGCCGTCATCGAGTTTTCCATTCTGTTTTAGGTATTCGATCGTCTCAAGAAATGTCGAATAGAAGTGATCGAATAGCGCATTTTGCCGATCCACTTCCAGAGATAGAAGCCGATTAAGGAATCTCGGGATGTTCGTCTTCTCGCTGTCGGGAACCTGTTCAACTCCGTCCACAGTTTTTACGAGTCCCATATCTCTCAATGCCTGCTTAGGATCTTCGATCCCCTCGATCTCAACACCTCGCATTATGCCGGTGAGGACAACATTGAGGGCCGAACGACCCTCCTTCGATTCAAGATTGTATTTATCAAGATTGCCGACCTTTTCCGCTTTCCGGTCTCCCTTGGTCAACGCTCCCATGTTCCCGAGCCGACGGGCGATCGTTGCCGAGAACCGCTTTTCGCCTCCGAGTTCTGTGAATACGAGTAGATAGACCGGAGGAAACATCTGGCCTGTGCGGTGGGTTCTCCCGAAGTCCTGGATCTGTTTATCGGCGGACCATTTCAGTTCGGCGGCGATGTGGAGTCGGCGTTGTTTATTTCCGACTTGCTCCCCGGCGTGAAGGCTGTCGCCGGTGGATGCAACCTCCGACATGATCGCTACTCGCTTGTCACCGTTCTGGAATGCGGCTTTTTCGTGAAGATTGATCAGCTTCGACGGAACTCCTTGCATCTGACGAGGCCTATATTCGAGTGTGCCCGAAGTTGTTCGGATCAGACGCTTCTTACGGCCCGTCATCTCGGCGACATTCTCAACCCCAAAGTAGTTCACCAACTGGTCGAGAGGATGCTCGGGCACTTCAAGCACGGAGAGCCTATCGAGCAGTTCCGCCCTTAGCTGCAATGCAGCACGGCTCTGTACCTGATTGCCGTCTTGATCAAGAACAGGAATATATTCGATGGTTTGACTGTATCGATTAGTTCGTTCCTGAAAGCAGGCGGTCGGGAAGCATTGTGTGACAAGGCGGGTCAACGTCTCACGTGGGCTGAAATCGAGGCTGTCGATCGCCTCGTCCTGGTCAGCGGCCCGTTCTATCTGTTTCTTTGTTTGGCTTTCGCCGGTTCCCGTCAGGGACACAACGACGGACTGCCTGTTGCCAAGCGCCTCCTCGATCTCGCGGATAATTGTTGGAACCTTGAACGCTGTGATCAGATTCCTGAAACATCGCTGGTGCTCTGCCCAAAACTGGTTTACGGCAAGGGCTCGTGTTGCCTTACCGGAGTTGGTCATATCCAGGGCCTTATGGATATTCCTAAATACTTCCTGCCAGCCCTGGGCCATATTGTCGTACATCTGCCTTTGAGCGGGTGTGAGCCAGTGAGTTACTTCGCGGAACTCGACGGCAAGGCCAGACTTCGGATCGACTCCCATGCTTAGGTTGCCGCATAGATATCTCCCCATAGCTTTAAGATCGCGGCAGACCATCTCAAGAGCACCCACGCCGCCCGATTCGATCTCCTCGGCGAACTGCTCGAAGCCCGCTGGAAAGTTCGTGCCTTCTCCCCAAAGTCCGAGGCGAGACATATATGCAAGGTGCCGCACTTCTCCTGCCGAGGTGGCAGACGAATACACAATCCGATATTCGGGATATTTCTCCGGGTCTTGGATCTCAAGCACCGCCGCTCCGGTCTGGGTGGATTTGCCCCTATCATCCGCGAAGGCGTATTTGGCCTTGTGGCCCTCATCGAAGATCACCACTCCTTCGCTTCTAAGCCAGCGGATCAGTTGATCGATGCGGCGATTGCCCGCCTTAGAGCGGGCGATCAGCGAGTGGTAAGTACAGAACACAATGCCGTCACCGATTTCGATGTCGCCGTCGGTCGGAAAATCGTTAATCAGCTTTATAGGCGGTGTGAGACCGAGCCTTGTGAACTCGTCGGATACAGCTTCGATGAGATCCGATTTTACGGAGAACCATACCGCTCGTCTTCTTCCCTGAAACCAGCTATCAAGAATTATTCCGGCAAGAGTCGCGGTCTTCCCCGTGCCGGTCCCGTCACCGATGCTGATTCCGGCCCGCGAACCGTTCGCAAGCCTCTGTCCGTGGGCCTGTCCGGCATAGATGATCCTCTCCATCTGCATCCCGGAAAGTCTGCCGCTTATGCAGAGTTCGGTCGGAAGATGAGGGCGATAGGTTATCGGCGGCGGTTCGACATTCGCAAGACCGGGCGGTTCGACGATTACACCCGGATGCGGCGAACCTCCGACAATGAATCGAGGCGCATACGCGATCACTTGGCTAGCGGTATCGGACTCGCTCGTTTCAACGGGCAGTGCGGCCGGCGCTGCAGCCGCTGAAAGCGGCGCAGTTGTGCCCGCAGGTTGCTGGTAACTTGATAACATTTCGTTTTAGTTGTTGAGTTGGCCTTCGCAGGGAAAGCTTTTAATCTACGTCGTAGCCAATGAAGTTTTTGTCGTTGATAAGCAGGTAATAGTAGCCGTTGCCGCAGCCGGCGTATTCGAGTGACAGGAAGCCCCGAAAGTCGCCGGTCTCGGCATTGAGTTCGGTTTCGATCGATATGTCGTATCCGGCGAACTTAGCCCAACGACCGCCAATAATTATTGTCGCCGACCGGTTACGGATAGCTTCGCGAAGCCGTTCGACCTCACGCGGATATTTCTTGGCGATCCGGTTCAGCGAGATCACTTTACCGTCGATATTGGTGCCGGTTGTTATACGGAGTTCGTAGAGGGTCTTCGGACGCATCTCTTTATCCGTTTCCCATGAATTCGGCTCGACCATATCCTTCCGCCATGCATCGAAGTCGGGAAGTGCAAGACAGTCGCGAATGAAATGGTTCGTAAAGCCGGCCTCCCCCGCCATCCGTTTGTACTTCTCAATGAGGCGATATTCTTTTCTGAGCCTCTCATCTCCGGTCGGTGCCTGCTTGAACGGTATCAATCGCGTATAACGCGCAAGCTCCGCTTCATTCACCCGGTATCCCTGACGGCGACTGCGCGACTTGAATCGACATAGGTCGCCGCTGTCCGATATAAAGAAGCGGTGTTTCTTGCCGCTCGTATCTAAGGCGCTGACGATCGAGCCGTTTTTGACGGCTTCATGTAGTTGCTGGTAATTCATACTGGTTGATCTGGTCGCCTGAGATGAACATTGCCACTCCGGCTTATCGACTAGGATTTATAATTCGAGGATCAGGAATTTATTCAGGGTCGGGTCGAACCTAAGCTGGCTGGCCAACGCCTTGTCGAAAGCGTCCTCGACAGACGACGCGGTGATGGATATTGGGCTGGCGACCACCGCTACCGTGTCTCGCTCTTCGTTTGACACCTTACGACCTATCAGGAGCGAGACCGCAACAGAAACCCCGTTCCGGTAGTATTCGCGGCCGGGCAAGTCAATGGCGGCCGTTAACTGAATATTTGGAAGGAGCGATTGCCAGAACCTCTTTCCGGTGACGCTTTTCAACGAACCGCCTTCGCCGAGAATGATCGCGAATCTTCCTCTCGGAGCCAGCCGTCTCAGGGCTGTTTCAACGTGACGAAACCCGAACTTGCTTTGGTTCCTTACGACACGTCCGCCGCTTGTTGAAAAGGGTGGATTGGCAAGGACCGCGTTCGGGATCAGATCCTCCGGAAGAAGATCGTCGATGAATTCCGCATCATGACCTGTCGGCTCGAACCCTATAAGCTCGGCGAGTCGCCGTCTTCTTAGATCTATCTCGTTGCTTACAACTGTGGCACCCGCTGACAAAACCCAAACCACTAGACTTCCCGTTCCGCAGGACGGTTCGAGAACTGTATTCTTGTCACTAAGATTCAGAAGGTATGCCGCCAAATATGCTATAGATACCGGCGTGGAGAACTGCTGATAGGTTATCTGGCTATCGCTTCGCCACGATTGCGTCGGAAGTCTCTTTTGCAAAGGTTTGAGGATTGCAGAGCAGGAAACAGCCGGATCGGCCGAGGACAGTAACGGGCTTCCGTACTTCTCCAGTATGAGGAAATTCAGTGCGGTCTCCGCGATCTCGTGGCAGAGATGCGGATCGCTCGAAAAGCCGCCGACTCCTGCCGCACTGCATAGATCCAATAGGTCGCGGTTGGTGATCTGTTTCTTTTCGGCATCAATAATACCGGCGATATGCTCGATCAAGGAGAGCGGTATATTTTGAGAATCATTCATTGGACTGGTCTCGCAAGTGAATCTGCGTTCTGCCAGCCGCCTATTTTTGCTCACTCTCCGACATACAAGATCTGCCGGGCCTGTTCCAGGCATTGAGGTCTCAACTCCTTGAGCCACTCCACAACGGTCAGAGAGTTTAGTTGATGGCCCGAAAGCACTGCTTCGTCGATACCTTTAAGGCGACCGTCCCAAGTCAAGATCCGAACATCGCTGTCGTAGGCAAATGATCGTTGATCCTCGTGGCGCAGCCGTATCAGCGAGGCAAGTGCCCGTGCAACGTGCTCGTTGGTAAAGCTGTCATTGTCGAAACCGATCTCGAGAGCTTTTCGACGGGAGACCTCGACGATCTCTTGATGTGAGGTGGCAACGCCGCTGTTTCCGACAACGTATCTGTTCGGCAAAAACGTTTGTGCCGTTGCGGCCTTTAATGCACCCTCAGTAACCAGAACTGGATTCTCAGAACGTGAACATGGATCAGCGTGATGCAAGGGGGCACCCGGGCCGCAGCCGTTCTTTTGCTTCGCGGAAGACAGCCAGACGTACCGCCCGGACTTGTTGGGGATATACCGCATAAGCCGGATCTGACAGGCACGTATCAGTCCATCCGGGCCGACGAACGGTATTAGCATTAGATCGTCAAATGAATCACGCTCGCTCCAGAGCCTTAGTCCGCCGTTCGCGTCTCTCCAGAATCCGGGAATGCCGTCAAAGGATCGAATACCGTCCTTCGCCATCGAATCAACAAGGCGCTCAACCAATACCTGCCGCTCATTGACCAGTCTTGGCAAGCTGCCGTATAGAGATAGGTCTTGTATCCCTCTTTCAAACAAACCACCGCGCCCGTTCACGATAGTGTTATTTGAAGTTGCCGGAGATAACTCGATCAGCGTTCGATAGACGCGATCCCGGATCGCGAATGTGGCCAGGGTTTCAGTTACGTTCTTTTTCTTCGCTTTTGGAAACCGTTTGAAGCGTCGTTCGAGATCGAAACCGTATCGGTACTCGTCCCGGTAATAGACGCCCCAACCGTAGCGGCTAACGCGATCCGCATTCAGTGTGGACCGGGCGCAGAACAAAATAGTCTCCGTCGCGGTCGCGCTGCACCAATCGGGCTTCCCGCACACACGACACGGATATTTCTTCGAAACCCTTTTGAATCCGGTATCCTCCATCCTGATCTCTTTCCAGCAAACCTTTGAACTGTCCGCAGCTTATTTCTACCGGTCAGCTCGCTGTTCCCGAGTTTGGCAATCTGGCCATCCAAAGAAAATGAGCAAAGAATTTGCTGAAATACTCTTTAACGCTTTAGTCTGGATAAATTACTCATTCGATGTTAATATCGTATGCAGGTTTTATCCATCATGGAGAATATAGCGGCAAAAAAAGCGATCAAAATACTCCAGTCACACGGTGGAGCACTTCGCACATCCGATATCCTCGGTCTAGGTATTCATCCCAGAACCCTTTACGAACTGCGCGACAGTGGGCGGATCACACAGATCACTCGCGGGGTATATCAGCTTTCGGACGAACCGACAGCCGAAAATATCGAGCTGATCGCGGCTGCGATGCGCGTGCCCGATGGGGTCATCTGCCTTATTTCCGCCCTATCCTTCCACCGCATCACAAACGAGGTGCCGCATGAGGTGTATCTGGCTATTCCGAAAGGCAGGCAAAAACCGAAACTCAACTATCCTCCGCTTCGCGTTTTTCGTTTTGAGCCGGAAGCGTATTCATCCGGTGTCGAACAACATGCGATCGAAGGAACAAGGATAAAGGTCTACTCGATGGAGAAAACGGTAGCCGACTGCTTCAAGTTCAGGAACCGGATCGGGCTCGACGTAGCTCTGGAAGCCATAAGACTTTGCATCAGAAACAAGGGGTCAAGAAAGAAGATCCTCGAGTTCGCCCGAATTTGCCGGGTAGAGCGCGTGATCCGTCCCTATCTTGAAGCAATACAATGACGACAAAAGCCAACCTCGCGGCCTCTATTCACCAGCGCCTGCTCAATATTGCCCGGCGTGAGGATCGCACTTTGAACGAGCTGCTACAGTATTTCGCTATCGAGCGTTTTCTGTACCGGCTCTCCCGTACAGAGCACAGTCGGACCTTCGTGCTTAAGGGCGCTCAGATGATGAAGATCTGGGACGTGCCGGCCGGCCGTCCGACTATGGATATCGATCTCCTCGGTCGAACCGGCAATGACATCGACAATCTTCAAAAGATAATTCGCGAATGCTGTTCCGTTGACGTGGATGACGGGGTGATTTTCGATCCCGAAACAGTTTCGGCTGAGATCATTCAAAAAGCGGGTGAATATCAAGGTGTCCGGGTGATGGCGAATGGACTGCTCGGAAAGATAAGACTGCGCCTTCAGATCGACGTAGGATTCGGGGATGCGATAGTTCCTGGCCCGATAGAAATCGAATTCCCGCAGCTGCTTGATCTCGGCCGGCCGGTGCTTCTCGGATATACACCCGAGAGTGCGATCGCGGAGAAATTTCACGCGATGGTCGTCCTCGATATGGTGAATACCAGGATGAAGGACTTTTACGATATATGGTTGCTCCTGACCACCCTCGATCTCGACAAAGCTGTTCTGAGCGAAGCGATAAGGCGCACATTCGAACAACGCTATACTGAATTGCCAGGTGAAACGCCCGTGACTCTGACGGATGCGTTCACTGATGATTCGACCAAGAAGCTCCAGTGGCGCTCCTTTCTCAGAAAGAACCGGCTCGATGCCGAGCTTGAATTAGCAACGGTCGCTAATATCATACGCGAGAACCTTATGCCGCTGATCGGAAAGTAATTTAAAAGAAGTACGAAGCGAGAGCGAGACCTATTCGATACAAAATATGGAATTTCCCCTGGACATACGCCACTGCATGAGGGACTGCATTCTCAGCATCTTTTGGGCGAAGAAGGACATTGAGGCCTTTTTTGTTGATCATGAATGTTCGAAAGAAGATCTCAAATGCATCAAGGGTTACAAAGATCCCGAGAAAGGACTAAATAGGGCAAAGATGGTGGACGCCGTCATTGGCAGCTTGCATAACCGTCCGGACCACGGTATCAGGCAGTTTCGCTCGATGCTGCACTCGCTTGTCAATTGGAGTGAATTTAATCCTTACTATTTCGAGAAGATAAAGAAACTCGATCGAGCAACGGCCGACCGTTCCCTAGCCCACTTAAGGCAACTGGTCGAGATCAGGGATTCCAAGGTCAAGCAAGAGAGGGAGGCGCGGTTGAAGGCCGAGGAAGAAAAGCAGAAACCGAAGAACACTCTTGAAGAGCTGCGAAATAGATTCCTGCAACTGACGACCGAAAATTCCTCCACTGCGGCAAAGCAAAAACGAGGTTACGAACTGGAATCCATTCTGATCGAACTCGCCAGGCTTTCCAATCTCTCCGTTACCGAATCGTTTCGGAATAGTGGTGAACAAATAGACGGAGCCTTTAAGTTCGAAGGAGAAAACTACCTGCTCGAAGCCAAATGGCAGAACAGGGAGATGAATAACGAATCGCTTTTCCAGTTTGCTGGAAAAACCGAGGGAAAGATGTACGGGCGTGGTGTTTTCGTCTCGATCAACGGATTTAGTAAAGATGCGGTAGATCTCCTTATTCTTGGGAAAGCACTAAAGACAATTCTTGTCGATGGTGAGGATCTCATTCACGTTCTGGAAGGCAGTATAACTTTCTCTGAAATGGTAGATAAAAAGGTCTCCGCGGCCCAAAGCTCAGGCAAGATCTATGTGCATCCAGTCACCGGAAAGTCGAAGATCTAACAGATTTGCCAAAAGACATTGCTCGAACTGCTCTTAGATGGTTTTGCTGTCAGCGCGCTTTCGACGGTGGAATATGACATTTCTTGCCTATCAATGTTATACTCCACCGCCCTCATGGCATAAGAAATCGAGATACCCTCGAACAAATTTGCAGCACAGTCAATGAATTGCCGCATGGCAACTTTTAGTATTTCGGTTTCATCTCTTCAAGCCTGCGATCCATATCCCGGAAGAATCCCGTCACGACCGTTGAGATCATCCTGAGACGTGCTGCCTCGGTCGCCGCTGACTGGTTTATTGAAGCAGCTTCGACACGCCCCTCGAAATTGAGCTGATTCGCCGACCGTTCGGTATCTGCCGATCGCCGAATTCCCGAGAGCTGAATATCCGCACCGTGACGACTGCTTTGCGCAGCGATCCCGCTCCCCTGGTTTATGGCCCCGATATTGGAGGATGCCTGCGACTCGAGCGCCTTATTCATATCGGTCTGATAGGTGTTGGACGCCTCGACCTTTTGATCCGCGATATTTTGAGTATTTCTGTTCTGCGATGCCGCAGTGTCGAACGTTGTATCGTTCATGTGCTTATTGGCTTGCTGCAATACATGCTGATCGTTGACCCAGTCGTACAATTCGACGCCTTTGCGGATCGGAACGGTTGTGCCAGCGATGGACGTTCCTGCCGGGATCGCCTCGTATTTCATCATCCCAAAATTCTTTAACATATCCTGGGATCTAAGGCTCGTCTCTTTCGTCGCATCGAATATGCGGCCGGTCTGCGAGCCCTGCGCCTCCGCCTTCATCCCGGTGATCTCGCGACGTGTAGCCGCAGAGCTGCTCGCGATTCCGAAGTTCTTGTTGGCCTCCGCAAGCAACGTCTGCGTCACCTGGTTGGCGCGAATTTGGCCGAGGCTGGTGACGAGACCTGCTTCGACGCCAGCCGTGCCTGAGACAATTCTTGCCTCTACCGATTTGTTGGCGGACTCAAGGGCCTTTCTCGCCGCCGTCTGCTCCGCATTGTATATGCCCTGGATCTGGGTACTCTCAGCCTGACGGTGAAGTGCCGCTCCGGCAACGAGCCCGTATGTTTCGAGAGCCGTTCCCAGCGACGAGAGCATCCATCCCATCGACACCTGCGATACGCCTTCGTAAACCTGTCCCCGAAGGACCCGATAGCTCAGCCACGGAACAAGGATGAAACATAGGCTTGAAACGAAAAATAACGACGTAACGATCAAGGCACTCGATGCCGGATCGTAGTTTCCGTTGGTGATTATCTGTGCGGTTGTCGGATCGAGAGAATATACGGCTTCTCCGTTGTAGATCGATAGCGCCAGAAGCCCGATGCTGTAACAGACGAACAACGTCACGGCTTTAACCATCGGGAACGCCAATGCAAACGTCGCCGTCCCCCAACAGAAGGGATAGAACATTTGACCCGCAAATTTCTCATCGAAGCCGAACGCCGAAAGAACAGGTGCAGCAAGCTTCAATCCGATGAGGATGAACAACCCTGCGACGGCGAGGAATATCCCGCCGAACTTGATGATGTTCTGCCCGACGACCATGAAAGTGAACATACGAGGCATATCCCAGCCCAGAATGTTCATTTGACTCGTGACATCTTTCACCGAGGACTCTTTGTCGGTGATGATCCCGACAAGTCCGGGCCGTCCGTTCGGAAGCCTCTCGGCGAGAAGTTCGTTGGGGTCCTCGACAGCGAAGTTGTTCTTGACGTATTGCTTCATCTTTTCGTCGAATTCCGCGATCAATGAGCTGTTGTAGCCGCGGATCGGACGCGCGAAGAACTTCCCCGTAATGGTAAGTCCATCAATGATGAATGGGCTCGCTCCTATCACAACCATAAAGACGATCGTTCTTATACCCCATGCGACAAGCTGCTCCGGACCAAGACCTCGGTTGTCGTGGAATCTCCGGATGAATGCGACGATCAAGACAAAGCTCGCGATGATCCACGCCAGGAACATCAGGATCGGCATCAACGGCCTGATGATCGTGTCCAGCACCGACCGGAACAACCACTCCTGCCCCGTCCTCATCATGTTCGTGATCTGCTCGCTGAAATTCGGCGCCGCGGGCTTTGGCGGGATCACCTGAACGGGCGGAGGCGTAGCGGTCGGATTAGCCGGGT
Organism: Acidobacteriota bacterium; assembly: GCA_019639195.1. Lineage (GTDB taxonomy): Bacteria > Acidobacteriota > Blastocatellia > Pyrinomonadales > Pyrinomonadaceae > OLB17. The sequence continues at coordinate 437,870 of JAHBSI010000002.1, forward strand.
ATTGATTCTCGAACTGCTGAAGAACCGGCGCCGGACTGCCATCCAAAGGCGGCATGAACGGCGAATCGGAGTTTATACCAAGGATCAAGTCATTCGCCGTCACCGGCTGACCGTTGATAGTTCCGATCGGTGTCTGTCCTTCAACTCTTGGCGGGCGAGGACGAGGCGGTCGTTGACCGGCCGCCGTCGTCGTAAAGAGGCAGGCCAGGAGGAGGGGCGTCAGGCAGAGTGCGAGCACGGCTATGGCACCATGCAATATTCGGTTGGCTTTCATTGCTTCAATTCCTCTCGGATCGAGGCTTCCGGGATCCGATTCGTAGATATATTCAGGAGATCAACTGTCTGCTAGGACCTGCGACAAGTCGATTTAAGGAAGGGGACTTTGATAGACGTCGTCGTTCCAGATCTCGTATGTTTCGAGCTCGCGCAGAAAGTCGTCAGAGGCTCGGGTGATGCCGGTCATCATTTCCGACGTGCGTCGGATCTCCTTGCCGAACTCGGTCATCTGTTCCATTTTCAAGCCGTAGCCGACAAACTTTGCCTGGATCTTCGCTTCGATGTCACGAAGCTGGCCTTCTACGGTCGTTATGCGAAGGTTCACGGCAAGCATCTGGTCGATGAGTGACTGAACGCCGTCCTGGTTAGCGTCGGGGTTTGTTCCGATCGCCCTTGTCGCGTCCGCGATTCTTTCTCTCTCCTCGTAGAGCTTTGCGAGATCGAGAAGTATGTTCTCGCGATCGAAAAGCATCCGTTCGAGCTCTGAGTCTAGTTTCGCGAGGCGTTCGAGGTTCGCCATCTCAGCGTCGGCACTTCGCCCGATCGAGAACCGCAGAAAATCGTCCAAGTCACGCTTGTTGGCATCCATATCAAAAATGCCACTCTTAAGCCTTCGGGCGATGTTGACTACCGAGTGTATCTGACTGGTGATCGTCGCCTCGATCCTTTTCTTTAGTTCGAAAGTGCCTCGAATAAGCCGCCCAAGCGTTGCATAGGTGGTGATCAGCTGCTTGTGGCGCATGACCTGCTCATCAACCTTGTCGAGGATGCCGCGGAGATTTGTGACGCTTTCGACCATCTTTTCGTACTGCTTCACCGCATTCTCGTATATCGAGATGTAGTGGTTGATGGTTTCGACCCAACGGGCGGCTTCTTCGATTCTTTTTTCGACCTGCAGGACATACTGGGAAGGATCGAACACTGTCCATTGAGCTTGAACGGACCGGACATCGAGGCCGATGAGTAGTGACGAAAGCACGACTCCAAGTAGTATTTGTCTAATGGTTTTGTTTGCTCCGATCATGCTGTCACCTCCAGTCCGCTAAGTTCCTTCAGATCTCTTTCCGAAATTTCCGTCAGGCCCGCTGCCGTAAGTCCGCTCGGGTATTTCGCCGCCAGCCACGAGACGACGATCTCCGGTGGAAGATCCGGTCTTAAACTCTCGACCAGCCGTCGTGCGTTCGCTTCGTTGGTGTCGTTGGTGTTCGCCCAGAGCATCGCTGGCGAGAGATGGATCTCCGCCATTTGGACTATCTTGTCCACGCCGCTTCCGATCACGAATACCCATTGCGTATAGCGTCCGTATTGATTCCTGATTCCTCTAATGGCAGCGATGGTCTCGGGTGCCAGTTCGCAATCGTCGGCAAGCCGTTCGAAGCCTCCGATCTGTTTGCCGATCATCTTGACGCCGGAATTCTTGACGAGATCGATGCCGGTGATGTTCGGCTGCTCGGCAGTTCCTGTGAAATGCTCATAGGCTTGCGAGAAAAGCACAGTGACAAGCCCTTCCTTGCGGCCTGTGACAGTAGCTTCGGCAATTAGCTCCTGAATTGCGGGGAAATGCCGGTTGATCTCGCGCATTTCGTCGCAAAGAAACAGGATCGGCGTCTTCTGATTCTGGGCGTTCTCTTCGCCGATCTCCTGCATGATCTGGGCTGAGATGCGGAAGCCGACGCTCTCGCGGATCTTCTCGTCGAGGCTGCTGATTCCCGATAGCTCGAACACATCGAACATTGACGGCTGGTCATATTCGGGGTGTGTAGGAGCATTGAGCCACGGGTCCTTTCGATGGATGTTGAGTTTTAGGTAAAGCTCATTCGCTTGCCGCTCTTCTCCGGCGTTCCAGTGATAGCTCTTAAGAATGTCGAGAAAGTGCCCGAGCGTCGGCTGGAACTTCGGGCGGCCGTAACCGTTTCGGGCAAGAGACATTTTGTAGACCTCGTCGTTCACGGTCGATGCGATGGCACTTGTGATCGCATCAGTCTTCGGCGTCTTGCTCAGGATCAGAATATCGGTGAGGACCATCGCGAGCTGTCGCTTCGAAGGAGCTTGACCCCGCTCGATCCCAGGATAGTTCCAGATATTGATCGGCTTAGGATCCTTCTCGGTGAATTCGATGTGCCGTCCGCCGAATAGACGGCAAATGGGTTTGAAGGAATGCCGGTAGTCCATCACGCGCACTTTCACATTCCCGCGATGCGCCCGTATGTCGGTGATCAGCATCGACGCGAGAAATGACTTTCCTTCGCCGGATGCTGCAGTCACGATCACGGTCGGCGACTTGATAAGGGCACGATCGTAGAGATCGAGACCGAACATCTGTCCGTTCGGGGTAGTGAAGATACTGTGCGGACGTTTGCTTCCTCTCCAGCTTGTTTCGGTCGGAACGAACGCAATGATCGAATCGGCTGTTTCCGTAAGCTCCTGTCCCGTTCGCTTCGCTGAGAGCTCGCCGGCAAGCACTCTCGGATAAAGGGCACGCTGACGAACTGCATCTTCTCGAACCGCATCGGCCCCGATCTTCTTTCGGATCGCGGAGACGACAGCGTCGCAGCGGTCGTCCAGCGCTTCCAGTTGGCGACGCGATTCCTTTGCCCCCTTCGATCTCTCGGCAAAGACGATCACGTTCATCCGAAGGCGGCAGATCTCCTCGTTGTCCGCTTCCACCTGTTCGAGCAGGTTTTCGAGATCGGATTTGATGACTACGGCGTCTTTCTTAAGATTGCGGAATCCGAGCCATGTGTTGCGGCTGCCTTCGATCCGGTCTATGCGTTTCTGAAGGTCTTTCTTCGCGGCCTGCTTTTCGTTGGTCATCAAATCGACAACGATCTCGTGGGGAAAACAGAGGCTGCGAGTCGCCGTTAGGTAACGCATTACATCTGCGGTGACAAAGCCGTTGGGGAGGCTCTTGAGGCTAACGAGGCTTGCAGGAGTACCGTTGTGCCGGACAAACGATTCGCCAGAACTCTCAAGACGAGTGCTCGCGAGATATCTACGGATATCCAAACGCCGTTCTTTACGCAGGATCGGGACATCTGCGTGATCGCGTCGATGGCTCGCAAATAATTGAGCAAACAGCTCGTCCGCGTCCATCTCCTGAAGGTTGAGGGATTTCGGAAAGTTTGCTTCGAACGCTTGGAACACTCGCGATGCTTTCGCCCGACATTCCTTTTCGTTTTTGAGCTCGCGTTTTACCATGGTCTCGCCTACCGCGTTCCTTCCCTTATGAACCGGCTGTCGCAGGAATGAGAGAGTTCCGTCCTCGCGAAGCGTTCGGATGACCGACGGAAACGCCGATCCGATGAAACTGTTGTCGCCGCTGTCGCGTACGGGAACGCGTATCCAGGCCGTTGCCGTCTGTCGCATGACCTGTCCTGAACGAATTGCCCCCTCAAGAAGCGAAACGTTCGACGCATGCAGGACCGAAGCGATGCCGTCGCTGTTTTCTTCGTCCCGCGAGCGAAGGTGGTCCCTGAGCACTCGTCCGTCATCCACAGCGTTACAAAAGCGAAACTGGATGATCGTGTCCGGTGGCTTATCGAACTTAAGGATGGTTTTCAGGTCCTCGATCCGCTGCTCTGTCAGCCTTCCGTCGTCATACAAAGTGTTGGCGGGCTCAAAATTGTATGCCTTCCCGAAACTCCCGTCTCGATAACGGATAATGTTGCCTTCCAGGCCAAGAATCTGGGTTGGCAATAACCGACCGCTTTCGTCTGGAATATCTCCGGGCAGTTGAGTTTGAGTTAGCAAGGGTAGGTGCCCGGTCGTTTCCCGGTGAAGCCTGAATGCCGGTAGCAGTCGTCTTCCGATGACGAAGCCGATACCCGCGAAGGCGAAGCTGCCGAAGATCGTGACCGCAATATATGCGAATGAAAGGTTTGCTGTATCCATTTATTTTTCCTTTACCGCGATCTGTTCTTTGTAATCGCGGATCCAGTCCGATGTCTTCAGTTCCGAATTCAGCGGAGCTCTGAAAAAAGCGTTTCCGTCGACAATCGAATCGAACTTTTGAGAGAGCCAATACTGGGGCTTTGCTTTGCGCAGGTAGTTGAACGTTCCGAGCAGTACAAGGAACGTAAATAAACCAAGCGGAAAACCAAGCGGCACATATCCGAACCAAAGGCCGAAGATGAACGGCGTCAGGTAGGCGATAGCAATCGGCACGAGTATATACTTCCAGTCCGTGGAGTAGACCCCGAACCGCTTTAGTCCGCGAAACACATTCGGCCGTGTAGCTCGTCGTCTCATTTGTTTCCCTCCTAGAAGTTGGTGTCGATGCCGACTGCTCGTCCCTGTGCAAGCTGCCAGAAGACGGCGACGATGGTTCCGAACGCAAACGAAAGCAAGGAGCCAAATGCCTGGTTGCCCCATTCCTTACCGGTCATCTTGTTGTAGATCGCCCAGGCTACGCCGACCGCCCCGAGACAGAAGAGGATGATCGCCATCAGCTTTAGAGCTTCGCGGATGATGTTGGAGAGATTGCTTGCGTCGCCGGTAAAGATCGGGCCTTGAGCAAACAGGATGTTTGTGAAAAGCAGAACCGCTGCGAGTGGAGCGAGCGATGTCGTTAAGGTTCGTATTGTCTTCAAAAGTTTTTTCATTCTGTCCTCGCTAAAAAAAGTAGTGACGTTTCTCTCAACTTCGCTAGAAAAACCGTCAACGGTTTTGCTCGCTTTGCAAAGCGTGTGCCGCGTTACGAGGGAGGCGGCTGGCACGTTCATTGCGAACAGCACCGCTTATGCGAAAACGAAACTCCACTGCTGCCGCTCTATTGCTTTTTAGTTCTCTTTTGATTTCTTCATCGGTACTCGCGCAACCGCGACTGGTGATCACGCGAACCGCGCTGTCGAGAATGAGTGTCCTGTTGCGCGCCGAGTTCTTTCAAAAAGAGATTGCTGACATCGCTCGGCGAGAGCGTGTCGATCCGCTGCTCCTTTGGGTGATCGCATACAACGAAACACGGTTCAGACCGTGGCTTCGCAGTCCGAAAAACGCTCAAGGGTTGATGCAGTTCATGCCGGCAACAGCTGCAAGATTCGGTTTGGCCGATCCGTATGAACCTGCTTCGTCGCTACTGGCGGCAGCCCGTTATGTGAAGTATCTGAGTGGGCTGTTTGATGGAAGGTTGGACTCGATCCTTGCCGCATATAACGCCGGTGAAGGGACGGTTTCGGCCTATTTTTACGGGAGGAGCATTCGCGCCAGCGGCAAGCTGATAAACCCATCGGCACGGCGAACGACGGGCGGCGTCCCGCCATACCGTGAAACGATCAACTACGTCTCACAAGGCTTGAGGATCTATCGCTGGCTGGAGGCTCAGGGCAGATTTCAGGGAGCTTCAGGAAATGCCGACCTTTACGCGACAAACGAACAAGAACCAGAAGAGCAGGAAACTCCAAAAGAAACCAGCCCACGAAATACAACCGCGATGATCGTGCTCTATGATCCGCGCACCGGGAGGCGGTTTCACGTCGATGGAAAACGAATAGATGATATGCGGCAGATCGTTGAAGACGGACCTGTGGTCATCTCGCCTGACGTTCGGGGTATCCCTACGCAAACGGCCAGATCGACCTTCGCCGGCATTCCTATCCGGAAACAATGACTGGTTTAATTCTGCAGCGCTTTTCTGCACCACCGGTTAGGTTTTGCTCCAAACCAAAGAGAAGTGCCTTCGGGGCACAGAAAAAACGTGGATTTGGTTCTGGCATTGATCTTGCGAATACGACGTGAATTAAAACGGGAAGAGGCCCGCACAAGTAACGATGAAAGAAGTCATAATAGAAACAAAAACGATCGAAACAGCACTGGGATCCCCGGTCTACCTGAGCCGCGACCCGGAAGACGTGGTCACGATCTCATCGCTTTTCAAGGCAGTGTGGGTTCTTCTTGTAATTCTCGCCCTAAGCATCGGAATAAACATCTACCTATCTTTACGAAAAGCGGATCGGATCGTGGTGGATAGAACTTCAGGGCGAGTCGTGGAACTGAACAACCGCGACTACGGTTGGACGGAGACGGTCAGCATCTCGCCGGACGTGCCTACAACCACGGACAAGAAATATCTCGTCAAGGAGTTTCTTACCGCGCTGTATGAGGTCGAGCAATCGACACGCGAAGCACAAGTCAACAAACTGCTGCGGATGCTCGATCCAGATCTTTCGATCGGGATGGCGACGCGACTTAAACAGAACGGCGTGCTCGCTGCCGAGAAGACGGAAAGCGTCAACTCCTCATGGGAGTTGCAGGACCTCACGGTCGACGAGAACGATCCGTATGTTCTGCGGGCGATTGGCGTCAGAAAGGTCCGCCGTAAGGCCGCCGGTCAGGATGTCGAGGAATCCGTCCAGCTAAAGGCCAAGTTCCTCCTTAAAGACACTCCTTCAACGCCTGTAAGAAACGATAACAACCTGCGAACGGGATTTACGATCCTGCGGTTTAGGGTCGAGCCGGTCAACAGCAAGTCCGTGTCACCGGTAACGCTGATCGCCGACAACTCCGAACAAGAGACTGTGGCTGTATCTTCGGCGACGCCTGCTCAGAAGTAACTATTCCATTTGTGAAGAACTAAATTCCGAATTATATGAACATTTATTTACCAAAAGTCGCTCTTGCCGCTTTGTTGCCGGCGATCCTGCTTGTCGGATGGACGAACACATCCGCTCAGTCGAAACCGTTTTCCAGCAAGCCCAAAACCGTTAGAAAGATCACACCTAAAATTTCGACCGGGCCGGCCGCCAAAAGTTTAGCGAAACCTCTCCTGTCTCCGCAGGCGGCACAGGTCGAGATCGTCAACCTTGCCCAGTCCGATTACCTGTCGGGTGAGGCCAGCGTGACGGTAAATCCCAAACAGCCGACAGTGATCCGTCTAGGCCTGGCACAGAATGCGGTGTCGATCATCGAGTTTCCGGCGTCAGACGGGATCTACTACATCCATGAGGGCAATCCTAAGTTTGCCTCAGTCTTTCAATCCCCGACAAAGGAAACTGACAGGTCGATCACCGTCTATCCCGGAGAATCGTTCCTGCCGTCAAGGGACGGCTCAACCGCCGCCACGATAAGCCTCCAGATGCGATCCGGTTTAGTTCTGATACTTGAATTCGTGCCCGTCGCGGATCTGAAGAAGAATGCACATCGCTGCGTCATTACTTACGACCGCGAAGCAGTCATTGCGGCGAGACGAATAGCGGGCCTTGCCTATGATCTCGGCAGTGAAAACCCAACCGCGCCGCCAATGAATTCCCGGGCCGTTTCAAAACTGGTCGGCCCCAGTCCTGTCGCTGCATCGGAGAAACTTCCGGACGCGAAGCCCTCCGAGGAGTATCCGATCCAATCCGCTTACACGATCTTAAATCACGCCGGTAGAAAGGACGGAAAGGATAAAGAGGGACGGAAAATTACCGACTCCGAGATCTCAACTATCGCCAACAAGAAACTCGCCGAGACTCTTCGCGATCGAAAGAAGCATTTCGCCTCCTGGACAAAGCCGCAGTCTGGGCTCGAGCTCGGAGTGTCCCGCATCACCGAACTCGACTCGGATACCCGGCTTGTCATCGCGGCAGTGCGCAACATAACCGCGTCGAACCTCAGACTTGTATCCGGTGCCCCCGAACTTCAGGTGCAGACAGCAGATTCTAACGGGAACAGTATCCAGACCGCTCGGCTCGACATTCAATATATCGAATCGACAACACTCGAGGGTCTTGTCCAGCCGGGATCTACGGTCTATTACGCACTCGTCTATAAAGCCCCGATCCTCGGAATAAATCAGAGTGTCCGGGTTCTCGTGGCTCACCGCGAAGCGGCGGATGCCCCGCTGATCTCAACCCTGGGCGATCGCAACATAAAGGAGTAAGAGACTCATGGAATCGAACACACAGATCTCGAATGATGTTCCGACTGCCCTTCCGGAATTCGAGGACGACGATGCCCGCGAAAAGCTGCTTCTGGAGACGGCTGCGGAATTGTCTGGCGGTGAGACCGACAATGATGACGAAACCGATCTTGCGGAAGAGAAAGACAAGCCGAAGAATCGCCGATGGCGAGTGATGCGCACGATCGCCGGGTTCGCGGTGTTCGTCGGCGTTCTTATACTTGCTGTTTCCTGGTTCTTCGGGATGGGGCGGTTCGCAAGGCCCCAGGCTCAGGCGGTGAACCGGAGCGGCCAAAAGGACAGTCCCGCATCACCTGTTACGGAAGACGAGAAGCTGAAGATGGCTCTGAGCATGGTCTCGGGGAACGATCCAAAGACGAATGGGACAACCGGTGCCGGGATAGAACCTCAAACAACAAGTCCGGCCAACGGATCATCCGTCCCGGCGATCGACCTGCTCGGTTTGGGGCAGGATAGCCGAGCAAAGACTTCGGCTCCTGCAGCATCCGAACCGTCATATGAATTGCCCGCGCCGGCGGATTCTCCTGTGCCAAAGACAAATGCATCGACTCCGGCAAAGAACGAACCGCCGTCTTCGATCGCGAGGGCCTCATCCACCGACGCTTCCGGCGAGCCACCCGGACGGTCCTTTTTCTTCGGGATAACAAAAGAACGCCCTGTCTCAACAGTTTCCAGATCGGGAGCAGAGATACTGATTCAGCCGATTTCAGTGAAAGATGCTCATCGGAAAGGAATTCCTTTCGGGACGCTGCTACCGGTGCGTCTCGTCGGCTCGATCTATACGCTCCGAAATTCAGGCGGACTCGTACGAATGGAATTGACGCGCTCGGTTGAAGGAGAAGGTTACTCATATCCGGCTGGAACGAACGTGATCGGCAATGTGCGCGGCGGTGAATCGGTACGGGCGTTCGTTACCATCGTCGGGCTTATAGATCCGGTCTCGGGAGATCTCGTCAAATTCGGCGGTGAACTTCTAGGAGCGGATGGTGCTTCAGGTATCAAGGGTAAACGACGACGGCTCACAAGCCAATGGGTACGTTTTTTCAACGGAGTGAAGGAGACAGCCTCATCAGTGCTTGGTTCGGTCGGAGCCTTTCGATCGGGAGGCACTGTGATCCTATCGGAGCCGATCAGGAGGGGTTCGGAATCGATGTCAGAGGACCTTTCCGAGGCTCTCCTTAAAACCGGTAAAGAAGATAGTTTCATAGAAGTATCGGCCGGAGCGAGCGGGTATGTGCTTGTGACCGATCTTCCCGACGCTTCAACCACCCCGACAGCCAAATCGAAGACGGAGGCAGTCATCAAATGATCCCGCATGACCCGAACAGGCCGCAGACAGACCCGAGGCGTCTTGTTTTCGCCAGAAAGGAACGCGAGCTGTATCAGCTTATCGCGGCGTCCGGGTATGTTCCCGATGAGCAGAACTTTTCGGATTTCTGCGAGAGTCTAAAGTCGGGCCGTGCCTGGCTGATATCGGGAACGCGCGGGAGCGGGAAGACCGCATTTCCCGAAGCACTCGCCGAGGCGTGCAACCTAACGATGTGCGTCGTTGCGGGACGAGATGGATTAACGCAGGGAGAGATCCTGTACGACTGGGACCGCGAGGAGCAGGAAGTCTGGATGCGGGAGAATCTCGCGATCGCAAAGGGTCTTCCTGAAGGCGGGCAAGTTGGCTTTCTTGAAAAGGCTCGGAACGCCAAATGGCAAAGACAATTCCTCGTATTAGGCGAGGTCGGTCTGGCTTACGATCTCGCGGCGAAGGGTGCCGACTCAGCCGTCCCGCCTCCGGTATTACTTCTCGACGAGAGCGACAAGTTCGGGGCAAGTATCGAGGATTCGTTATTGATGCCGCTGGAACGCGGGCTTATCTACATCCCGCGATACGAAGGCGGCTGCATCGGCGTTGCCGATTGGGAATCGCGCCCGATCGTCATAACTACCTCGAACGACCTTCGTCATAAGCTGAGCGGTCCATTCATATCACGGCACATCTACAGCCGATTTGCCAACCCGACGCTTGAAAAGGAACTGGAGATATTGGCAGCCCGAAATCCAAAGGCTTCGTCGGCCCAACTCTCTCTTGCGATAAAACTTCTCGACGCCGTACGCGGGATCGCCGGGATGGAGGATCACCCAAGCATTCGCGAGTCGATCGATGTCGCCGCAGCATTTGTGAGAGATTCCGTCGAATCACTGGACGACTACTCTCTTACGCGATTCTTTTGCTACTTCGTAAAGACCGGAGATGCCCGGGAGCTTCTCGGACTTCAGATCGATTATCTGCTTGCGATGACCAATGGCTTTAACCCGATCATCGATCGGTGGCTCGGACAAAGGGACCCGCAGTGGGCTAAAAGATGGGATCTTACTGTTTAGAAAATGCTATGAATTCAAGTAAACAAAAACGTGAACAGGAAGAGTGCAAAAACGACACTCGGCACAGCCGTCTCGATCGCTTTTTCTATTACTGGGGAAAGTTCAGATTCTACCGCCATCTTTGCACGCTTCTCTTCGTTTTTCTTCTCTATCTGTGGGCCAGGGATCACTCCATGCAGAAAGAAGCCGCACAGTTGAAATTCGTGGAAACTCCTACAGCACAGACCGAGGTTTCTGGCTCTTCCGATGCCGAGGCCATAAAGCCGGTGCTATCGGGCAAGGAATTCGATTCAGCGATGCGGCTTCGGGAATCGGGAGCTTTGTTGATGGCGGTGTCACTGTCCGCGTTCGACGAGTTTCGGGTAAGTGGCAGATTGCCCGCGAACTCGGTTGAAGTGCTCGACGGGCTTCAGAAACGCTCCCTGCTTCCGCCCGGGATCGAAGTGAACCAAGGTGTTTTTCACTCGTCCCTGAGCGTGATTTTTCTCAACTACCGGGCCGACCCCTTTACTTTCGAGATCGTTTCATTTCCCCTCGATTCGGGACCGATGCTTCTCTTTCGCTTTCCTCTTCCTTCGATGGAGGCCAACTCGATAGTTTATTTCCAATCGTCAGCCGCTTCGCCCGTGAGTGGGCCCGCACCGTTCAGCTCCACCGAACAGCTTGTCGCTACCGGCTGGAGGATAGTGAGGTGGCGCGGCGACACATTGCCGTTGAATGAGACCGTCATTCGTGATCTTCAAGAACAAGAGGAATGGCTTAAATCTCAAGCTCAAGGTCGGTAAAAAAGATATGTTTTCTCGTGAACGAATAGAAAGATTCGACGCTACATACGGAATTCCCCGGAAGGCGAACGAGCAATACTTGCCCTCGTACAATGCTTTTTGGCACTGGTCAGCCGATGTCGGGAAGGGCGTACTTTATCTTTGCATCGGACTTCTCAACGCCGGACTGTTCCTTTTTTGCGGACGGCTGTTTGACGGGCCCGGTTTGATCAACCTCGCATTCTGGGCAATGGCGCTGTGCGGTGTGGGCGCTGGACTGTCGGACGCCTACGATGAGATCTCCCCATATCGTTTATGGAGGATGAGCACCGCTCACGGATCGGCCCGATGGGCAAAAGCCAAAGACCTAATTCGCTGCGGCCTGATGAATAAGGTTCGCGGACTGCCTTTGCCGTCTAATGCTCTCCCGATCGCGAAGGCTTTCGGCGGCAGGGACATCTTCCTTCCTCCTAGCCAGTGGTTAAGGCATTTCGTGATGTTCGGTCCGACCGGCTCCGGTAAGTCGAAAACATTCTTCATTTCCATGATCCGGGCAATTTTGGGGAAGTCGTCATGCCTAGTTTACGACCCGAAGGGAGAGCTTTTTGCTCAAACCGCCGGTTCTGCAAAGCGAGTCTTTCGTCTCGATCTCAACGACCCAAACAAGAGCGACCGGTGGAACTTTATCCCAAAATGCCGCAATGATCCTGCTTTTGCCTGCCAGGTCGCGGGGATGATGCTCGGGATCGAGAGCCGCAGGAAGACCAACGCCGATCCCTTCTGGGGTGATGCGGAACAGATAGCGCTTACGGCGATCCTTCTTCACATTGCCGAAGTTTATCGCGAGAAGGCGATTCCCGCTTTTGCGGCCGACTTTCTGATCTCATTGAGCGAGGACGGCAGCGACGCTTTCGCGCGGGCGATGGAGAATTCGCCGAGCCTTTATGCGAAACAGGCGTACCTCGCCTTCCGGCAGGCCCCGATCCAAACGCGTGGATCGATATTGATCGGTCTTTACAATAAGCTTCGTCCGTTCACACTTGCACCGGCTCGAATGGTGACGATGATGCCGACAAGGGAAGAATCGGAATTGGGCTGCAGGAATATCGATTTCTCGGATCTTCGAAAGCCCGGAACCGCCGTTTACCTCGTCGTGTCCGAGGGAGCGGCCGATATCTACAAAGAACTGATAGCCACATTCCTCGGGCAGGCAGTAATGGAGATGCGTCTTGACGGCCTCAATGAGCCTGAGCATCCGTGCTTTGTCCTGATCGACGAGGCGTATCAGTTGAACGTCGCTGAAGTGAAACGCATATCTGGGATCGGCCGCGGCCGGGGCGTCGGTTTGGGACTCGGGTATCAGGACCTTCCGCAGATGTACGACCAATACGGACGGGAGCGAGCAAATGCCATCCTGGGAACCGTAATGACCAAGATCTTTCTCGCGGGCCTCGATGACGTGACTGCGGAATACGCGGCAAAGCAGTTGGGCGATACGACCATCTTCTCGAAGACTTTCCAGGACTATCCGGGGAAAAAACACGACAACACGAGGTATGCGGAGCAAAAGCGAGCACTCATGCATGCCTCCGAGATACGGCAGATAGCCAGGCACTCGGAGGTACTCGTGGTAAGTGACACCGCACCGCCCATCCGGGCGGCCTATCCCCCTTATGCGGTTCTTAAAAATCCGCACGCCGCCAAAAGGAAAGGCTCTCCAAGAGCGGTTTACCTCGGCGACATAGACCGTGAATTCTTGTTGACCGCGGTGCCGGAGACAGGTACGGAACAGCAAAGCAAACACCAGCAAGTAGCAGTCGATCTAGTTTCACAGGAAGTGGAACGGATCTATTCGAACACGAAGCTTTCGGAAGGGGTCAGGCGGCCGGCATATACGGCGGTAACGCTCTCCGAAACGGGATTTGAACGAGTTTACACCCCAAACCTCAACGATCTCGTTGGTCACACGCGGCTGTTCTTGGCAAACCAATACGAACAAAAAACGCCGGTCGCTCGCGGAGCTGTCTAAGATCCAATGCAAAAACATCTGAAGCTTTCGATTATCCTATTGCCAGTCGCTTTCGTAACCCTGGTTGGCATCTATGTCTATTCCCTGTGGACGTCGGAAAAACGGAGATCCGCGGAGGTTCCCGTGGTAGCGTTCGAGGTAATGGTTCGAGACCTCCGCTCGTTCCATAAAAAACGAGGCGGATTCCCTAAAGATCTTAAGGAAATGGAAGGTATCGTCTGGGGGAAAAAGGAGACCCGGGAGTTTTCCAACAACGGCTGCGGCCTCATCCACGGGAACTATCATTACCTCTACACGCCGCGCGGCCCTCACGAGTTCACCCTTTGGGCGGTTCCCACGGGGCGACAGCGCGAGGAGGCGGCGACCTGGTTCGTGACCGCGACTCCAGAATCCCAGCGGCGCTGGAAAGGACCGGCCTTAATGCCTAATGACATTAAGTCTTTGGACGTTTATCCATCGGTACAGCAGCTGAGCGTTCTAGGACTGATCGAACAGCCGACGACGCTTTCAACAAAATGACCTTTTGACCAGCGATCATGAGACCGAAGTTTCCGGCGCACGCCTTTTTGGGGATTGGATCGTGACCGGGGCATCTGCTACACAGCAAACCTTATCAAGTCGTGTTAGATCCGACTTCATTTGCGGATCGTTCCCGATCATCTTCATCATTGCGCGGAAAACTTCGGCAGCTCTTGGGTCGGCGGGCTCGTTGATGCGGTAATGCATCCACTTACCGTCGCGGCGGCCCGCGACCAGACCAGCACGTTTCAGATATGAGAGATGACGCGAGATCTTCGGATTGTTCGTGCTGATCGTTTCGGCGAAAAAGCAGACACACACCTCGCCGTTGCGCATCAGATTAAGCAGTCTGAGACGTGTTCTGTCCGCCAAAGCGGCAAAAAATAGCTCGGGGTCAAATCCGTTCTTACTAGTCACCATGGGGATATTCTATCACATTACAATTATGCCTTGACATAATTGTCTTATGGGGATATGCTTTCTCAATTATGGATAGCCATAATTGAGATATTTCCTGGAGGCAATTATGTTCAACGTAAAAACACTTAAGGCACATCTGGCACTTAATGTTCGCGATGTGGAAAGGAGCACCGACTTCTATCGTTCCTTATTCGGAATAGAGCCGAGCAAGGTTCGCCGTGGGTACGCGAAGTTCGATGTCGCAAATCCGCCGCTTAATCTGACACTCAACCAGATCGAGTTCGGCGACCGCGGTGCTCTGTCGCATCTCGGCATTCAGGTCGCGACAAGCGAGGAGGTGAATTCGGTCCGCAATACGTGGCAGGAGAAAGGACTGATCCCGCGCGACGAAATGCAGACCACGTGCTGTTACGCACTGCAGGATAAGGCCTGGGTCAACGACCCGGATGGAAATGAATGGGAAGTGTTCGTCGTGCTTGAAGACAATCTGTCTGAGGAAGTTCAGGGAGCGGCAGACAAGACCTGCTGTGTTCCGACGTTTGTTGGCATCGATGGAAAAAGCCACGAAGTTCCGACGCCTTGCTGCTGATATGGACATCGAAAATGCTGTAAAAGCAGATGAGGAAGCGATCCTGAATCTCCTGCGCGAATGCGGTCTGCCGACCGAGGGCGTAGCCGAAGGGATCGATCGATTCCTCGTCATGAGGAATGACGATGGGGCCGTAATCGCGAGCGCCGGGTGGGAAGGGACGACCGATGTCCGTTTGATCCGTTCGGTTGTTCGCCCGGTGCTCGCGGTAATGGCATCGGCGTGGCGATCGTCGAGGCTCTGATCCAAAATGCCAAAACTGAAGGCGTCGGGGAGTTAGTTCTTCTAACAACGACTGCTGAGAAGTTCTTTCGCGACCAGTTCGACTTCGAGCGTACAGATCGAGAAAAGTACGACTAGAAACTGGCGAGCTGTCCCGAGTGGGAACTTCCGCATTGCTCATCGGCTGTCGCAATGCGCCGAGCGATAACAGGTCAATGAAAAATCGACTTGCCGCAGAATTCATCGGTACTGCCGGTCTCGTATGCGCAGTGGTCGGCTCCGGCATCATGGCGGAACGGCTTTCGAACGGGAATGCTGGGGTCGCCTTGCTGGCGAACACGGCTGCGACGGGCGCGGCCCTTTACTTTCTTATCGTATCGCTGGCTCCCGTATCCGGAGCACATTTCAATCCTGCAGTAACGCTTGTGAATTTAATGATCCGCGAAATGGACTCTAAATGTGCTCTCGGTTATGTCGCAGCTCAAATTTCGGGAGGAGTCCTCGGAACTGCCGTCGCAAACTTGATGTTCGGTCTGCCGGCGTTGTTCCCTTCGACTAAGGCGAGAACCGGGTCGGGACAGTGGCTGGGCGAGTTCATAGCAACCTTCGGGCTGATAGGCGTGATCATTGCCGTACGGAAGCAATCGCTCCCTGTTAACGCGGCTTGCGTTGCGGCTTTCATTCCCTCGGCTTACTGGTTCACATCCTCGACATCGTTCGCGAACCCGGCGGTCACGTTTGCCCGCGGCTTCAGCGATTCGTTTGCGGGTATTCGCCTCGTCGACGTGCCTGCCTTCGTTGTCGTTCAGATCGTCGGATCCTTAGCAGCATTTGTTATTTTTCGGTGGTTTCATATGGAGGAAGGTCAGTGAAGAAGATCTTATTCGTTTGTGTCGAGAATTCTTGTCGCAGCCAGATAGCTGAAGCATTTGCACGGATACATGGAGGGGATGAGGTTGAAGCCTACTCGTCCGGCTCGCATCCGTCGGGTGTTGTGAATCCGAAAGCGATCGAGATGATGGGCGAGATCGGCTACGACCTTTCTACTCATGCCTCGAAATCGCTGGATGAGATCCCCGATGTTATTTACGACTTCGTGGCGACTATGGGCTGCGGCGATGAGTGCCCGTTCATCCGCGCTCGGGCACGCGAAGACTGGCAGATCCTCGACCCGAAGAATATGCCGCCCGATGAATTTCGGGAGGTCCGCGAGGAAATTGAAAGAAGGGTGAAGAAATTGCTTCTGGATATCTAGCTCCCTCAATTCGTTTCGACGTGAAATCGGTCGCTGTTAGCGAATATATATCTCGTTGGTTCGACTCTCCCGGCCCTCGTTCTCTGCGATCGACCTATCGACGCGAGGATAGTTTTTTGGTGAATTGTGTGCTGAGCGTCGAAGAGCAACTTTGCCGATTCCTTCGGAAAGCTCCCGGCTTAGGACACTCATAGCGTCATGGTCCGCTCTTCCGATGAGTCCGTTCTTTGCAAAAGTTGAATCGAGAATCGAGGCGGCCTGAGTAGTGACCTCTTGATGGTCGAGTTCGGAACTGCTTTTGATAAGGTCGAGGATCCCGCTTTTAAGCTCATCCCGAAATTCGCAAAACGCCTTTTCCTCGTCTTTAGGTAGGGACGTCATTCCAATCTGTTTCTGACGCTCGGGTTCGTCAGGGACAAGCTTCGATTCCAATTCCTCTTTCTGCAGCACCGCTCGCTGATAAACGAAGTCCCTTTCGGCCGGGGACAGTTTCCGATAGACATCACTGTGATCGAATTCGTTCTTGTATCGCAGTTCATCGTTAGAGGTCTTGAGACTTTGCAGAAAGTGCTTTGTGGCGGATATCGAGTCCTTTAGCTGTCGCCTTTCGACCCTCCCTTCGAGACTGTCGATAAGCTGAACCGCTTCCAGGCTCGGGTGTATCTCGCCGCGCATAAGGGCATCCGTCTTTATCTTGGCATCGCTGCCGACACTCACGTATGAAAGTTTTGCGGCGGTCATCTCTGAGGTGTACTGGCGCGGAGAGGCTTCAGTAAGTAGGAACTGCATCTCTTTAGAAGTGAGCGGCGGTGACGTCTTTGCTTTCTCTTTCTCCGGAAGCGTTTCCCATTGGAATCCAAGCCTGGCGTTCTCAAGCCGGATCCGGGAGGCAGCGTCGATCACCTCATCCCGCGTCGACGCACGTTCGAGCATCACCGCGTATTCCCTGTACCGGGCGTTGAAATGCCTAAGCCGGGATTCGGGCTGTTTCAGCTGATATTTGATGTAGGCCGATGCGAATCTGAGATCGTCGATCGCCGCCTGCTTTTCAGCCGCTCCTTCTTTGGCTGAGTGATAGACATCGTTCTGAAACACCCTTAGGATCGAATCGACGGGGGTGCCGTTCTCAAGCGCCTCATCGAGAACGGGAAAGCGAATCTCGGTCCATCTTTCTAAATCTTCCTTTGGCATTTCGGAGGCCATATTTGCAAAGGATATGTCTTCCAATTCCGTCCGATCGAATTCGAGTTGCTCACTCCCGTTATGATCCCGATCGTGAGAGATCGTCTCGGCTTCTTGAGCAATGGCGTCTTCATACACTTTTTCGAGAGATAAGTCGTCATTGTCTCTATCATGATCCTCCAACGAGTTCCGATCGCTGTGCGCATCGATCAATTCGAGCCGGTCGGATGGCTCCAGTCTGCTCATCTCTTCCGCCAGTCCGGATATTTCCTTGACCACTCTTTCGACCCGTTTTTCCTTTTGCTCGTTTTGGTGCGTTTTTTCATTGGAAGACAAAAGTTCGTTTCGTCCTTCGAGTGCCCCATAGATCCAGTTGAAGATCTTCATCTGAGTGTCGCGGTCAGATGATGAGCCGGCGATGCCCTTGCCGTATTCTACGATCTGCGGTGCAAGCTCTTTAGCCTGTGACTCGCCGACTAATTTCGAGAGTCTCTCGACCGCGTATCCATTGGTCGTGATCGCGAGCGGCGGCACAGCCGAAGGCGTCTCCTTTGGCGATATCAGAACACCATCCCGAACCGTGGCTCCTCGCTCATACAGATCGCGGACAAATTGTGATTGGCTGTTTAAGTGGGACGCATGATCGCTCCGATTTCGTCCTTGAGTGTCTTCGAGTTTCGCGAGCAGCATTTCCGATCTGCCTACGGAAAGGATCTCGTTTATCGCCCTTTGCGTTCGTGGGTTCACTCGGGAAGAAGTATGTTCAATGACTGATTGTTGCGACTTCTCGATGACAGCTTGGCGGCCGTTCAAACCATGCCCCACTTTCTCGATAGCGATCTTAACAATGTCTGCGTGGCAACCTTCGCCAGCACGGCAGACGCACGTGATGTTGATGGTCTGGCCCTCGCGAAACGCCTCGCCGAGTTTGAGCATCCCGTTCCGCAGGCCGCCCTCATTAGTCCTGTAGCTGTCTCGAAGACGAGCCGCGTAGGCAATAAGGGCCGCATCCCTTCCCATGCCTTTTGGTGCAATTTCGCTCCGCCGGGGCGAAAGTAAACCAAGTTCCGGGGTCAGTATGTTTCCGAGATCGAGAGTTCGGCCTTGAGCACCGTTGTTTTGTTCATTAATACGGGCGATAACGCGATTGTTAAGATCTGGCTTCATATCCTCAATGCAGAGGGCCTTTATCGGCATCCTGGTGCAAATGAGATATGTGCAAGCCTCGTGCCTGTCCCGCTTGCCCGTTAAAGCCGACCTTTAGCGAGAATGCCCTTCTACGGAGCGTTCAGACCGCCGCACGACGGTGCTTCGGTCCTCGCCTACTTGCTGCTGTCTATCCTTCGCCGGTTCAGGATGTGAAGCATCGGTCTCTTTAACTTGCGAATGAATTGCTATCGGAGTTTCAAAGTCCCGCAGCAGGTCGCCGAGGGATCGCACCGATCGATCCGCCGAAGACTCGACGATATTTCGAAGACGTTCGGCTTCTTTTGGGTCACGAGTCTTCGAGGCACGGTGCTCCAGCATCGCGATCTCGGGATGCGTGAAGATCGGTTGATAGGCCGATCCGCTTTTGAGACCGAAGTACGAAAAATCCTTGAACTCTGAGGCGTTGCGCGAAGCGGAAATCATGAGTTCCTTCGCTGCCATCAAATCGTCATTTAGCCGCCGCCCTTTGGCATCTCCAAGGCTTGATACAGTCCGGCGAAGGTTGCGGTGCTCACGGCTTTCAAACAGTTGGTTGACGGCCCGGTCGAGCAATGAGTTTCCCCGCGGCAGATCGACATCATGCATGCTCAGATACGAAGTGCTACTCGATCGTTTATCCGCGATGGCGAACTTCTGAAATCTTTTTCCATCGCGAAAGGATTTAAGGTCGTCTTTAGCCTGATCAAACACAGTCCTGTTTATTATCTCTCTCGCAAGTGCTCGGCCCGCAATGATCCGACTCTTATGTTCGGCGAAATTGGCTGCTGGATCGGCCTTTAGGGACTTCCGGAACGCAAGGGACTCGTTTCCGGCAGATTCGAATCTCAACCGTTGTTCCTTCCAGCTGTATTCGTACTCGGTCTTAAGTTTCAGTCGAAGTGATAGCTGCTCGATCTCCGCAAGCTGCTCCGGTGAATATGAAGTCCCGATTAAAGCGCTTTCGGGATTGCCTTTCAGAATACCCATCAGAACGCGCGCTTTGTTCTTCTCGACCTTTGCATCCTTACTCATGGCCGCCATCTGCTCGGCCAGCCTACCGGCGATCCGATCGCGCAGCTTGTCAGTCAAATTCGTCCGGGTAGGCGGCGTCCGATTCCTGGACGATCGCGAGGTGACAGCCTTGATCTTTTCAATGAAAGATAGTTCAGAGTTATCTCGATCCTTCTGCTCGCGATCCAGGTCGGCGAGCGACACGACGCGTTCACCAATATCGACGCGAAGATAGTAGGCTTTCTCGTTCAGCTCTTTGTGCATCTTTTCGGAAAGGTGGGTCCTCAGTTCCGAGATGTTTTTTTTTGCGCGGATCGCTCGAAAATCGTCGCGGCTTCGTTGGTTTATTTCGCCCGATAGAACCAGCTCGGTTCTTACCTTTTCAAGATAAGCGAATCGTCTGATATCCGAAGCGTTAAGGCATCCTTCCTGAAGCCTGTCGAGATCCTCTTTTGAAAGTGACGGGATCGGCAGCCGGCAGCCGCTCTTTCGATATTCAGAGCGAATTCCCCTCGCTTCCCGGATCACATCGTAAGTAGATTTCTCAAGCCGATCCTTGACTGCCTCCTCCTTTGCAAGCATCTTATGAAGGATCGTCCTGATCTGCCGCTCGGCCGCCGTTGGCTGACCGGTTTCATCACGGGCGCCTTTACTTTGGATCTCCTGAAGCGAGAGACGTTTTTTCTTACCAGTGATGGGATCGCTGATGGCAAACCGCATTTCACCACTCCGATCCAATAAAGAATCGATCTTGTTTCCGATCAGCAGAAGGTCGTATTCGGCAATGATCCCTTTTGCGAGGATCGTGCGCTCCTCTAGGATCGAGGCCGCCGATTTCTTTGGGGGTTCGGACTCCGCTTCTCGTCCTGAATTGTTTTTGGAAATTGCAGACCTATCGGCTCGGCCCGCACGCTTCTTTCGCGTCCGCTCGACCTCGATAATCGTGTCCATTTTTGCAGCGGCCGCATCGATCAAATAGCCGCTAATTAGTACCTTTTCGCCTTCGCGGATCTCGTAGTGCGGAAGTGCTTTTCGCGGGATCTTTGTCAGGGTATGCCTTTCTATTTCCTTTGACAGGTACTGCTTTTGGATCGCGATGTGAACGTGCGGGTTTTCGGTATTGCGGTGAACGGCGGCTGTCCACAAAAGCCTTTCGGCGTTTACGGAAGTTTCGAGGCTTTTCATCGCAGCGCGGGTGATCTCTTTTAATGCCTTCTTTCGGCGCGATTCGTCCTCTCCTAACTTCCGATAGTCGTCGTCACGAAATGAGAGAACGATATGATGAAGCTCATCGTTCGAAGGCCGCCCCTTTGCTATTCCGACTCTCATGGAGTTGTTGGCACTTCTTACGGAAAGCTCATCCGCAAAAGCGTTGAAAACCTCACGTGAACCCTGCGGCTCTCTTTCCGGATCCAATTTGCTGTGTGCGATGTAATGAACCAGCCCTCGCGAGCTTCCTCTTTTCGCCTGCACGCTTGCCACGACTCTCATTGC
Organism: Acidobacteriota bacterium; assembly: GCA_019639195.1. Lineage (GTDB taxonomy): Bacteria > Acidobacteriota > Blastocatellia > Pyrinomonadales > Pyrinomonadaceae > OLB17. The sequence goes on from JAHBSI010000002.1 coordinate 459,089, forward strand.
GGTTTCGTTTTCGCAGTTACTCCTTCGTGGGTCGCCGGAACGAGCCCGCCCATCCGTGTTGCGAAGTACAGTTCATCCATCAGCTGCGGGCCGGAGTCTATACCGTGAAAGGAGCAGCATTTGTCGAGATCGAGGATTGTTTGTTGGATCACCTTTGCCATTGCGCCATCGGTAATCAACTTAACCTGTTCCTTGCCGGTTTCTTTGGGCATCGTAAGCTCGATCAGCCTGCTCAGGATGACGTTTAGAACAAGAACTGAAAGACCCGACAGCGAATAGATCTCGCGCATGAAAACATTGGTATTTTGCGCTTCCGCCCTTTGGTTCTCTTCAAGATTCTTTAGTCGGCCCAGTACCTCCGACAAGCGCTCCAATCCGCTCTCGTCTCTGCGGCTTTGCTCTACTAGCAGATCGAGCCTGTCGCGGCACGGATCTGCTCTAAAGCGTTCGTACTTGTCGGAGAGGGCGAAACGGATCATCTTCCGGACAAGAAGCGATCTTTCTTCACCTGTTTCCTTTACCAGTTCATTCAGCTTTTCTTCGTCCGATTCGAATGGCCTTATGGTTATCGGCTGTCCCGGTCTCTCGTCGGGGATGCCGCATAACTTCCCGGCGATGCTTTCTCGTTCGCGCTTCCTCATATTTTCGCATTCGAGCCAGGCATTTTCGATAGAGGGGTCTCAACCTCTCGTACACACACACGGCTCAAAGCGGAACATAGCAATCTACGGGCCGTATCTGAATTAGAGGACTCGTCAGCGTACCCGTATACATCGTGTACGAGAGGCAAGCACATGTATTTATAGTGACTTATGGGAAATACGAACCCTAAAAGGCGGTCTATCCTGTCGTACGACAACGGCAGGCTTCCGCGCATTTTTGAACCACCGGAGCCAAAGTGGCTTATTTACGCGCCAAAGGCCCCGAGTTTATCACCTCCTAGACAAGTCAAATCTCACTGGCACGGGAGTTGATTACGACTCCTACTGCTGGTACCAAACCGAAAAGGAGTCGATAAAAACTTATGTCAACAATCGCCGAAACAAGCCCGTCAGCTAAGCCGAAATCCGCACAGCCGATGCTCCAGATCAACCGCCTCAACTACGTCCGCGTCAGCGCGAAAGTGCTCGATACCACCGATCAAAAACTAAAGAAATATCTTCAGTTCTCGGGCGAGCAAATGAATACAAAGGTCACGAACGACGACGTGATCGAGTATGCTCTAAACCTGCTTTTCGAGCGGGATACAGCCTTTAGATCCTGGCTCAAAGCTAATGGATAGCCGATCCGTCACGTTAGCTTGAAAATGCCGAAGGGTAAACCGCAACGCCGTTCAGTGTCGGAACCGGGACCGTGGTATTCCCAAAAGTCTGATACCGACTCACGATTCTTTCAAGCTCGATCTCGAACGAGCGGATATTCAGCTGATTGTTCTCATCCGAGAGATGCTTTGTAAGCAGTTCAAGATCATCGAAAGCAAGATCAGTTCGAGCGGTCGAGGCAGCTCGAGCCAGCCTGTCGGCCGCTTCCTGAAAGACGAGTCCGTTATGGCCTTTAACCCACCTCCAGGTGATGTGATGGCCATAAGCCTTCTTTACTAATTCACGCCATAAAGTAAGATTGGTCTTCATTCTGTTCCTGCCATTCATCGTGTCGATCACGTACCGCGAATCGGAGAAAATCTCGACGCGGCAGGGCCGGCAAAGCTCTTCGAGAGCTTTAATGCAGGCGTAGATCTCTGCCATCTGGTTTGTGATCCCACCGGACAGATACATCGCAACCAGTTTGAGTTCCGCTCTATTTTGGTCGATGATCACTGCGCCGCAACCGGCCGATGCATCCGGAGAACCGTTTCGAAGGCATGATGCATCGGCGTAGACCGACACCACCGGTGTATAACTTTCATCCGGCTCACTGCGATTTTCCTTTACAAGCTTCAATGCGGTCATGGTTTACCTCTTGAGTGGAAGTGCGAAATACACGGGCACCGGAATACTTCGGTGCCCGAAAGAATACACTACAAAGTTTGTAGCCGGAGCTCGTCTAAAACTGATCGACGAACGGTTCGGTCGGCTGGGTTTCGGTATTCACCGGCCCCGTATATTCAGGTGCGGAGGACTGCTCCGTACCAGCGGCAACGGAAGCATTCGATTCCTGTCCTTCCGGACGGTTTCCGCCTACGAACTCGAATGAGAAAAGCGCTACCTCGGCGCCCGATCGCGGGTCGCCCTCGTTCGTCGTCCACGGATTGAACGACAGCCGGCCGTGGACGAGAAGATAGGTGCCTTTCTTCACATGTTCGGCAATGGTTTCGGCGGTCTTTCCGAACGCGGTCACATTGAACCAGTGCGTGATTTCCGTGCGGCCTTCGAGACCGTTCTTGAATGAGTTAGACGCGATCGGAAAACTCGCGACTGCGGTGCCCTTTTCCGAATAGCGCAGGTTCACATCGCGTCCCGCATTTCCTAAAATTGAGATATTGGCTGACATGGTTAATTTTTTGCTCCTTGGTTAATTTTTAAGCCGTAAGAAAAAGCGGCGGCCGAAGCATTCACGAAGAATGTAATTCACTTCCGCTGCCTGTGACCGCCGCTCTTTTTCAATTTGTTTGCAAAATGTCTTGCGGATCTTAAGCAACGACGTGGACAAACTGTCTCTGCTGCGATCGAACATTCTGGCTAGGCCTATTGGTCCCGGTGACCGCCTTCAGCTCCGTTTCCCGCGTCCGGACTGCGTCCCACAACCTTTGCTTTTCCTGACGCGTGAGAGACTTTGCCTCCGGGTCGTTATAGAGCAAGAACTTAAGATACCGGAGCCCGCCGACCGTCGCTTTCTCGATCTTACGAAGCCATCGCCTTGCATCTTTCGAGAACGAATCCCGAAGACGAACTTCCTGCGATTTGGCGACCGTGTTGAGAGCCGTAAATTCCTTGAGGGACAGCCTGTTCGTCTCTTTGAAGTCCGCATAGGCCCGCTTCTTGAGATCTGCAACGTCGGCTGTGTCCGAGGTGCCGCGGATCGCAAGATACATCTCCTGGTATGCTTCATGCCGCAAACTCCTCAGATGGAAGTCCGAGTACTGCCGACGCCAAAGAAGCCTTAAAACTGCGGCCGCGTACTGCATCTCCTCGAAATCGGGATTCACCTCTTGCTCGGTGACGAATTCGACGGCAGATCCCGTGCGACAGGTGAAGAGTCTGCGGGCCGAACGAACTGCCTTTTGGTCGTAGATCCGGTCAAGTGACAGCGAGAGCCATTCCTCGAACTCCTGATCCGTGAGCGGCGCTTTCGATGGATTATTCCAACTCTCTATGGGCAGACCTGCGCCCGTCTGTTCCGCCCATGCTTCAGCTATCATTTGCCGTGCATTTTGAACGACGTTCGCCCCCATTTCGTGACCGACAAACAGCCGTCCCAATTCCGAAGCCAGATGCCTCACCTCACCTGGAAGGCAAGACTCATCTATCTCGCATTCGAGATCGAAAACGACGATTGATCGCTGTCCGCCATTCATCGTAAGACCGACGATTCCGTTCTCGTCATACTGCTCCAGACTCTCAAAAGTGAGGAAGTCTCGGTCCAGTTCACCGATCGATTTGTCGCCGTCGGAGAGATAATGTTCAGCTAGATCGTCGTAGATCACCCTGCTCACTTTTTGCCGGCCGACACGGCGGAACACCGCTTTCATCTCGTCCTCGAAGATCGGGTAGCGCGGCGGGATCGGCATGCGGTTTTTCGCGACTTCTTTGACGCGTCGCTGATCGGCGACTGTGAGCTTCTGCTCGCCATGGTCAAACTCTTCATATGAGATCTCGCGATCAGAATTCGTCGCCGTCACAGCCTCAAGCTGCATGCCCAAGATCCCCATTTCCTTGAGCACGTCAGATGCCCCACGCCTGCGGACCTCGCCGTAATAAAAGGCAGCGATCTGCTCGTACTCGAACTGACCGGCATCCGGGCTTGCGATCGCCTTGATGCACCGAACGAACTCGCGTCCGTCGTCTTCGTTTCCGAGACTCTTTACCGCGTACTCGAGCGACATTATTCTCACTCGGTCAACGGGTTCGGGCTCCAACTCGTCCGCTATCCTGATAACCACATCGCCAAGAATTGTAAACTCCTCCAGTTCCCTCCTGCGCATCGGATTGTTTGCGAGATGTGCACACCAGTCCTGCATTGGGGAGCCGGTATTGATCGGCGAAAATGCCAGGATCGCGTTCTGCGGAGCAAATTTTCTAAGCTGTTCGATGTTCAATTGTTCTGCCATAACTTACCTCTTGTCCGGATCGCTACGATCCGGAGAAAACGCGTTAGGTTTGAGGGCAGCGCTTTCAAAGCCCTGAATAAAAATCACTTTCATTCAGGCTCGAAAATCCCTTTCAAGTTGGAACAGGGACAATATGGAACTACGTGTGGGCGCTATGCTTGGGAGCCGAGTTCGTTCAAGAGCTTTTGAAGGTGGACGAATGTTCTCGGTGCCCACTTCTCGAGCTGAGCCCGACCGGTCCCGAGGCCGGCGGAAGGGATGACGATCAAGCGGATCGACTCCGTAGCGGCATTCGCGATCTCGGCAAAGGCCGCATCGATCGCAGCCTTGTTCTTCTCGAATTCCGCGTCGGAAAAGAATGCATCCTCTTTATAGCCCGGACTCTTCTTTGTCGGTATACCGATCGCATTCGGCTCACCACGCATGGCTGCCGCCTGTCCTCCGAACCCGCGCCGATCGAGGTTGTCGCCAAAGAGAAACAGCTTGTCGCGGTTCGCCTGAACATATTCGCGGGTGATGTACCGCATTCTTTCGATTTTGGGCTTCATAAGCGCTGCTGTAGAGGAGGCGGACCGCCGCCAAGCCTTCCCATCTGAGAAGGTATGACGGCGGTCCGAGGTTGGATGGTCAGTTGGCAGGTTGAGAACCGATCAATAAGCCGCGGCCTGCTGGACCTCGCTCGGCATCTCCGAGGGCGGCGGCATCATGACTTCCGCAACGCTGCCGTCCTCTTGTTTTCCGGTCAGGAACTGGAATTCCTGAAGGACGATCTCCGCACCCGACTGCGGAGAGTCGTTCCGGTCAAGCCACGGGTTGAAAGTAAGCCGTCCCTGAACGTAAAGCCTGTGGCCCTTGCGGACGTAGCGGGCGATCGTTTCAGCCTGCTTGCCGAACGCCGTCACGCGGAACCAGTCGGTCTTTTCCTGCCGTCCGTCAGGCGTATTTCTGAAGGTGTTCGACGCGATCGAGAAGTTCGCGATGAAGGTGCCGTTGTCCGTGATCTTGGTCTCCGGCTCCTTGCCGAGATTGCCGATGAGTGAAATGTTTGCTGACATGGTGTTCTTTATTCTCCTGTTAGTTATTTAGTCTTTGAACGCTCTAAAGCGTCGGGGGCTCGGCAGCAGCTTGTCGAGAAGGTTTCTCTCTCTAGCGGTCAACCGAGCCGCTGTTTGCCTGCAGCTCTATTTTTGTTTTCGGACTAAGTCCGCATGTCAGACCAGTAATATCACGACCGTCTTGACCTGTTTGGATGTGTACCGATAGACTTCGACGAGGCAGGAATGAGGTCCAAATTATGTTTTTAGAAAATGTTGCCGAGCGCTACTGCTCCCATAAGCCTTCGTACTTGGCCGATAAGTGCGAAAGCATGCAAAGGCAGATATGCTTAGTATCCGAACCTAGAATCCTTTTAGGCAGGCATCCCTAAAAGATTTCCATTTCCTTGTCACAATTGGTCAGACCTGGAGGGATATTATCGTGATGCGATGGAGTCGTTGTTTGTTAACTGCCCTGCACGGAACTAAATATTGAAAATTAGCTATGAGAATCAGAAAAGTACATATACGGAATTTTCGGAATTTCCAGGATTGCGAGGTGTTGCTGGACGGCGATGCCGTAATCGTCGGCGAGAACAAGATTGGCAAAACGAATTTTCTTTATGCGCTGAGGCTCGTTCTCGACCCAAAGATCTCGGATTCCGAAAGAAATCTGCGCCTGGAAGATTTTTGGGACGGGCTGCAACGCCCCCTCGGGAACGAAGATTCGATCAGTATCGCGGTTGATTTAACTGACTTTGAGGACGATCCTGACCAACTCGCGCTGCTATCTGATTATTTAGTTCAGCAACAGCCCATGGTCTCCCGCCTGACTTTCCTGTTCCAGCCGCTTCCGACGCTGCAAGGTCCCCCTCGTCGAGAATCCGAATATCAGTTCGTGTGCTATGGAGGGAACTCTGTCGACAATAGGTTTGGATTCGAAGTTCGCAACGCAATACCTTTGAATATCTTGCCGGCACTCAGGGATGCAGAATCCGATCTAGCGAATTGGCGACGGTCTCCGCTTGCTCCATTACTGAGAGCGATAGCCGCTGAAATCGACGGCCCGCAACTCGATGAGGTCGCGCAACGGATAACTGAAGTCACGGCTGAGATCGCAGGGATCGACCGCGTTCATCAGCTAAGCGATAACCTAGCGGCTCGGCTCGAAAAAATGGCCGGGGAGCGCGGAAAGGTCGACACAAACCTCAGTTTCAGCCCCGCGGAACCGAATAAGTTGATCCGATCCCTAAAATTATTCATTGACAACGGAACAAGAAGCGTCGGGGATGCTAGTTTGGGCTGTGCCAATCTAATTTACTTGTCACTACTTTCCCTTGATCTTGAACGACAGGTTCGGGAAGGGTCCCGACACCATACATTTCTGGCGATTGAGGAACCAGAGGCTCATTTGCACCCGCATTTGCAGCGGCTCGTTTTCCGGGATTTCTTTCAAAGACCCGGCGAAGAACTTCCAGAAGGAGAAGAGGTCTCTCAAACAACCATTGTCACCACTCACTCGCCCAATATCGTTAGCGTTGCTCCCATAAAATCCCTGGTTTTGCTCTCTGACCGGGGCGACGACGGCACCAAGGCAACATCTACTGCAACTCTCGAACTAACTGCCTCGGAGTTTGACGATCTCCAACGATATCTCGATGTCAATCGCGGCGAATGTGTATTTGCCAGCGGTTTGATCCTGGTCGAGGGAATTGCCGAGGAATATCTTGTGCCGGCGTTCGCAAAACTGCTAGGTCGGAATCTTGATGAACTTGGGATCTCGGTTTGCGTCGTAGGCGGAACGAACTTTGCTCCGTACATAAAGTGCTTCGGGCCAAAAGGACTAGGGATTCCGATTTCGGTGCTTACGGATATGGATCCAATCGCCGGTGGCGAGCCGCTTGCGCATAACCGCGTGAGGAAACTGATGGAAATCGTCGGTGAACCGACTACCGGTCTAACCGTGGCGAACTTTGTCGGAACAGGAGCAGCGAACGGATTCTTTGTAAACTCGCATACGCTCGAATTGGATCTGCTCGAAAGCGGAGCTAAGACGATCATGATCGAGGTGCTAAAGGAGTTGACCGAAAACGGTGCGGTAGTAGGGCGCTGCGACGCCTGGCAAGGCGATCCGGATCACCTGGACAAACCTCAATTCCTGAAAGACGTAATCGAAGTCGGCAAAGGAAGGTTCGCCCAGCGCCTGGCCGCCCGTGTGACTGCAGATCATTGTCCTGCTTATATTTCAAACGCGATCGAGTTCATAGTCGAAAAGGCAGCTTGAATACAGTGAGACCCGCATATCTTATCGAAGCCGAGAAACTCAGAGCGAACCCCGAACAATGGGCGGCGCTTCAGTCTGAAGGCAGTGTTGTAATCCTCGCGGGACCGGGCAGCGGGAAAACTCAAACGATCTCGGTTAAGTTTGCAAAGCTGCTGCACGAAGAAGTCAAAAGCCCCAGGGGAATCGCAGGGCTCACCTATAATAACGAGAGTGCCAGAGAGCTTAAACGCCGCTTATCCACGCTCGGTATAGAAGAAAGCAAACGAACCTTTGTCGGCACGATCCACGGGTTTTGTCTTCAACATTTACTGCTACCATTTTCCGAACTGGCCGGAATGCCTATGCCAAATCCGGTTGAAGTCGCGAATGGTACCAAAATATCTGAATTGGTGGAGAGAGCAATGGCCGAACGGGGATCGTACGAAAATCCAAGAGATGTTCGTCCCCGCATTGAGCGATATCGACGAAGCCACGTGGATCGCACTTTGCCTTCCTGGAAAGAAACCGACCAAGAAACGGCCGAATTATGCGAAACGTATGAAAACCTGCTTGTCGGGGAAGGGCTGATCGATTTCGATGAGATGGTCCTCAGAGGTTTCCGGCTACTGAAGGAAAACGAGTGGATACGACGGATCATTCTCGCAAAGTTTCCGATCTTCATTATCGACGAATATCAAGACTTGGGAACGCCGCTTCACGAGATGGTGCTGCTCCTAATGGAGTCGGGCGTACGTATCATCGCGGTCGGCGATCCCGACCAATCTATCTATGATTTTACCGGCGCAAAACCGGAACTGCTGACGGAGTTATCGGAAAAACCAAGAATTGAAACCATCCGTCTACGATTAAATTACCGAAATGGCCGCAGGATTGTCAGCACATCGCTAACCGTTCTAGATGAAGAAAGACAATTTGAGCCTGTCAGAGCAGATGAAGGAACGATCACTATCGTGCATGTTCCGGAAGGCTTCGAGCGGCAGGCACGCGTCGTCTGCGAAGAAATCATTCCAGCTTTAACATCAGGTGAAAATCCGCGAAGCGCCGGTGAGATCGCGATTCTTTATAACGACTATCATGATGCAGCCGTTGTGACACGAGCGGTGAGGCAGGCCGGCTTTAAGTATGTCGGAGGAGACAAGCAGATACGCTATGAGAATACGCCATTAACGCGGTGGGTTGAGGACTGCGCTAAATGGTGCTCCGGAGGATGGTACAAGGCACAACCGCGAATCAGCTGGATCCTGGACTTTTGGCTGGCATTCAATCGTGAGTCCGTCGGGCTCGCTGATCTCCGGGAAATCAGACACAAACTGGTTCAACTCCTCTGGGCCAATAGGGATCCGGATATGCTTCTGAAGGACTGGCTGGACAAGCTGAACGAATTCGGAATTCCGGAACTGGCTAAGAAGATCCGAGCACGATCAAATGAGGCGGAATCTTACCAACATCTCTATGAGGCAGCGTGCGATCCCGAACGGCTTGGAGGAATAAATATCGCAGCATTCGGAGGACTTCGCGGAGCATCGGACCATCTTAATTTGCTTACTTTGCATAGTGCGAAAGGCTTGGAATACGACTCGGTAATCATAATGGGACTGGAGCAAGGTAAGCTCCCATCCTTCAATGCAGTAACCGAATATGCAAAACGCGAACAGCGCCGCCGATTTTATGTCGGCCTTACGAGGGCAAGGTACGAGGTATTTTTGCTCTATTCCGGGTGGTATGAAAATGCTTATGGACGTCGTTTCCAAAATGGCCCATCGGAATACATAGAAGAGGTTCGTCGGAGTTTGGCATGAGGTTTTTCGCACAGGTGCCTTCGGTCCTGCAATATACACTTTGGCAAGACAATAGGAGTATTCCTTTTCACTTCTAAGTCCGTTGTATATTAACGGTGTTTTTAGGATGTTATATCTTTCTCTTGCCAAAGTAGCAGTTTTTAATGTACATTGCTTCCATTCAAGCGGCGTAACCTTCGGAGTGTTCAAGTGGGCTGCGGAAAGAAAGCAGTCCTGCTTGGCTTGAAACTGAGTCGATCTCTAGGACTTTCTCTTCGATTCTTACAGTTTTTTCGACAATTTATATCTAAATGAGGCATGGAGACGGTGATGTAAAGGCTCTCGATGCGATCTGTCTTACAGATGCGATGTGTCCACCGCACACGAACTGGAGGAGTGATGAAAAGACGTTTTCCGCTATTTATAGCTCTGTTGCTGGGCTTAATCCTGAGTTCATCCGCACAGATGGTGGTCCACCATATAAATGTCGGTCAGGCCGATGCAACGCTACTGGAGTTTACAAAGGCTGCGGTTCTGGTCGATGCGGGCGGGTCAGGAACAGCTGGTGATCCGGACCGAAAGCACTTGAGCGACTATCTGGAGAGTTTCTTTGCAAGACGCACCGACCTACATAGGACGCTGTACAGCCTCATCATCTCGCATCCCCATATAGATCATACTAAATACCTCATGGACGTTCTCAACGGCTTCCACGGCAATCCTCCGATTCGCGTGCAAAACCTCGTGGATAACGGCGACGACCGAAACTCAAGCGGCTCATCGCAGGTTAAGAATGCTCGGGCGTTTCTGACAGAGAAGAACGATGAAAAGCCGAATAGCATGATATACAACAGCATTCAGGACGCCAAGATCACGAAACAAGGTTATACGACCTCATGGTTCAGGACCCTCAGGCAGAAAACGGCTGCCGAGATCATATTTCTAAACGGCCTTCAGGCCTGCAAAAACCGGAATAACGACTCGGTCGTCGTTCTTGTAAGGTATGCGGGCGTAAAGGTTCTGCTTGCGGGAGATTCAGAATGGGATTCCGATAACGAGACATGCGTTCCTGCAATACCACGGATGTTGGACAAGTACCGCAGGAGCAGCCTATTGAATGTCGATATATACAAAGTTGGACACCACGGCTCGCCGAACGGAACGAACGATGACTATCTTGAAGCCATGTCGCCTAAGATCTCGATCATATCGGCCGGTTACTACAAAGACCGGCAGGCGAACAACGGCCCGTTCGATGCCTGGAACTACGGCCATCCGCGGAAGACTTTAATAGAAGAGTTGGAGCGATTTACCACGGGTACCCGTCAGACTAAAGAAGTCTATGGGATGACGAAAGCAAAGGGCGATGCCGAAACGATAGTAATGCACAAAGCGGTCTATTGCACTTGTTGGGACGGCGATATCAGGATCAACATCTCCGCTCGGGGCACGATAAGGGTTCACGTGTCGAAATAGAAGTAAACCAGCCACCAGCGAATGCTGATGGCTTTTGTCTTATCTCTATCGCAAATCTTCACCACCGTCTCCGAGGGTGCCGGTCCGTGTTCGCTAGCGTGTCTTTATCACGACAGAACTTAGGTCGTGCACGGGATTGTTTGCGAATTTATCAATGACTTTTTGGACTGTTTTGGAAGTCTTTTTACCATTGTTAGCAAAGTGCTGTTGAAGCCAGTCCTGGGTCGACGGATTTCATTTAGTGTTACGATATCGGCCGATGGCATCTCTCATTTTCAGCCGGTTCTCCAAAATTGGAGAAGTACCAATCACCGTTAACCCAGTGAGCGATAACAATGTCCGTATAAGTATAGGACCTTCCCGGATGACGTTCCGAAACTGTAATGCACGACATAACCCAGTACTGTGGGCTTTCGTCATATCCGCCGGTTAAGCTGAACGGTGCGAAATCCACCGATCGGCCCACGTCGCGTTCTTTTTTTCGCTGCTCGATATACTTTTCACGACCTTCGGCTGGCTTTTCAAGAAGAACATCATAGGTCTTGCCAAAGTCCGGATCAGCACCGACCTCATAGTAGAAATCCAACCGTTGACAGAGGCGCGAGAGGCTCACGTTTGATAACGGGGACTCGATTTTGGCATTGGCCAAACAGTCTTGTCCATATGTAACTGCTGAGAATATTGTCGTAAAGATCAATAAAGTAAAGCAAGTTCTCTTCATGAATCCACCCCGTTCAGCCTATTGGTGCGTTCTACCAAAATATCGACGACCACCTTGGCGCACGTTTGAGTAGTCGACCTTGGTGCCCGGAGGAACTCCAGAAAGGCTAAAATTCTTTCCATACTCTCGTCTTTCTTTTTCCGCAAGATTGTAACTCACCTGATAGGACGTGCTCATTCCCGATAGAGCTTTTGCCTTGTCCATGTCACTCTTTGCCGCTGCAAACTTGTTCAAGATCGGAACATTCTGATCTCCCATGGCAAACGGCACCTGGAAATCTGTCCCTTGGGACAGTTTTAACTGTACCTTCCACGCCTCGACCTCTTCGCTAATGTCGCCGTTTGCCCGGCCAAGGAGATTCCCATTCTTGTCATACGCGTAAGCAAATTCCCCGCTATCGAACTGACGAGCATGTTCGAACTCATGGCCAAATCTTGAAAAGAGCGAAAACTTTTCCCGCCGGGAATTAGACAGGTTGATCGAGATCGTATTATTTTCTGGATCGGGAGTCAGCCCGCCCTCTGTACCAGCATTAAACTGTGAATCACCTACCATCGTAACGACATAATTCACATCCGACTTTTTTAGCTGCTCGATCGTGGCGAGCTCGTCTGCGTATTTTACGGGATCCTTGTTGAGTTGTTTCACATAGTTCGCGAATTCCTTCTGCGCCTTCTTGCTCCATTTCGAAGGATCCAGTATCGCCCCCGATGAATCCGTGAATTTTAACGGATTATTTTGGCAGTACGCGTATGGATTGATTTCCTGTGGGTCAACCCGCTTACTCTGACTTACCATCACAGGATCAAACTGACTGAATCTTCCTAATTTGCTTGAGTACATTCTGGCCTGGGCAAAGTCGAGGTCGGTTTCTATATCGCGTTCGTAGCCGGTGAATTGCTTCCTAACGGAATCATTGCCATAGTTTAGTCCAGTTATTCTGCCGCCGGTGCCGTCGATCTCTTCGCCGAAGGGGTGGTAGTCGTGCCTCGAAATAACCGCACCGTTTTGGTTTGTGTTTATTCGTGGAGAACCGAGATGATCCGAAGAAAGGTAATTTACCTTAGCGTCGTTCGTTGACGCCACGATCGTCGAATACTCAGCAACGAGTTTTCCGCTCGTGTCATAGACAAAGACTGTAACTTCGCCGGTGCTTGGAACGTTTATCCGGTTCAAACTGTCGTAAGTGCGACTCTGAACCGCAGTAAAACCTGTATTGGTCCCGACAGTCCGCACGGTGATTACCTCGCTATGTGTACATTACTTGACAGAAGCCACCACGCCCTATCTGCATTCCAGGGCAAAGGGTTCGTCGTTCCACGCGTCATACCCTAAAGCCGACAGCGCCTACGTGACCTTGCTCGGTTACGGAGTTTTGCCTGTCAGCAAACGATTCAGCTGTCCTACACTAAAGCTACTATCGTAGCAGTTGACGCCCAATCTAATTAAAAAGGTATGCTTAACGCCGACGGATTCAGTATTTTTGATCTTGACGGCTATGTCGAAATTTGTCGTACTAATAACGCCGTCAACCTTCAGAAACACCGATAATCGATATCGACCGTTCGGTAGCTTGCCAAATTCAAAACGTCCCGTTTCATCCGTCTGGACTGCAGCGATCGGCAGTTCGTCGTCGGCGATTCGATAGAGCTCAAGACTCGCCTTCTTTACCGGTACTTCTGTTTTATATGCGTCATATACGTACCCGCTCAACGTACCCATTTTGACAGATTTAATTGGGCAAATATCCTGACCCCGACCTGAAGCTGGCGATGCCATCAACAGAAATAGCAGCATAAGAGACGGTCCAAAATATTGGGATTTCAAATATTTAATCATGGTCTGCTCCTCTTCCCATTCAAATAGTCAATAGCATTCTGAACGCCCTTTGGGATTGTCTTGTGATTATTCGCAAGGCTCTGTTGAACTACTTCTATAGCTGCCGTTTCTGCGATCTTGTCATTTCGACGAGCAACTTCCTTAACATCCTTGGCGTTAAACAGCCGTAGAAAAGTCTGGCGCTTCGCTAAGACCTGTGAATCAGTGATAGCAGCCAGCCCACCGACTTGCGCGGAACGCAACGCTAGGGCGTCTTCGTAGTTTTGAAGAGCTTCAAATGCTGCTGGGTTATTTGCCGCATCACCAACATGACCAAATTCATGGGCTATTGTTGCTGCAGCTAATAGATTTGTATCCACCTTTTCTTTTCCGAGCTCACTATTGAGAGGATATTGGGTTGAGTCTCGATTAGCAGCATCATTACGGTCGCCGATGTCGGGTCCTAGAGAAATTGTCGCACCTACGAGCTTTCCATCCTTAAATTTGAAGTCGTGGGTTCGAGCCCCATTATCCTTCTTCGAATCAAGATTGATCACTAAGGTGAAACTTTGGTCGTTGTCATACCTTTTCCATAATGTTCGTCCTGCATCTGTTGCTAAGAACGCCTTTTTCCACGCCTGATATTTTTCATTATTCGCAAGACTTGAGTCATCGATCGTTTCGCCGGACGGATCTATCAGTAGAAGCGGATTATTCCTAACATACACATATAAATTAATCTTCTGAGGGTCGGTAAGTCGATCGGACTCAAAAGCAACCGGATCCGCAGACTGAAATCGTCCAAGAATGCACGCATAGAAGCGAGCTTGAGCAAAATCAAGGTCCGTCTCACTATCGCGTTCGTAGCCAGTGAATTGCTTTCTTACCGAGTCGTCGCCATAGTTTAGTCCAGTTGTTCTGCCGCCTGTTCCGTCGATTTCTTCACCGAACGGGAGATAGTCGTGGCGGGAGATGATGTTGCCGTTTGCATCGGTGTTAATGCGTGGAGAACCGAGATGATCCGAAGTTAGGTAATTTACTTTCGCGTCGTTTGTTGACGCGAGCACAGTTGAATACTCGGCAACGAGATTTCCTCCAGAATCGTAGACGAAGATCGTAGTTTCGCCTGTCGCCGGAACAACCTTCTTTACTCTCTTACCGTCTCCAGCATAAGAATATTCCCCAATCGTGCCATTTGAGTCCGAAACCGAGACTTGTTTATTTTCCGCATCGTAGGTGAACGTCCGACCGTTCGCGTCCGCCGTAGTATTTCCGCTCGGGTGATAACTCCAGACTTGTCTTGCCCTCATACGGTTGTTTGATGCATCGAATGAGGGATCTGTTGCGCCCATCGAAATACCTAATGCGAGGGCGAAGGTTCGATCTCGACCATCCTCGCCTTTATCTCTATAAGGTCCGGTGATGTGAAGACGATCGTAGCCTCTTCAGGCTCGGCATCGGATGGCAATAATGTAAACTTGAACGTCATCACGGAAATGCGAAGTGAGTCGGTGTGGCCCTTCGGGAATTTCCACTGCAGCGCGGCGCGTCTCGTAGGCTGAAAGAATAGTTTATTCCCGTCCTTTAAGGCGACGGCCGTTACGGCACCGGTTTTGTCGATCTGCATTTCGATCGTCACAGATCCAGACGCAGGCAAATGCAATAGGAGTAACGGATAGGCCGGGATCACAATCTTTAGTGGTTGCTCCTGTGCATGGATCGTTTCCGTACCGATCAACAAAAAGCAAACGACCATTATTGCGAAAACGCCGGTAAACCATCTACTTGCTATTTTGTTTACTCTCAACATAGATTTTCCCCTTCAATTTCAGGCTTCCAACCTTATTGGCAATTAATGTTGCCCTCTCTGACTCTGAAATGCCACGTTTCCATACCTCAGAATTGGCATCGTTAGTCATCTGGGCGATTGCAGAACTAACACTATAGGCTCGAACTTCACTTTCTTTAATTTCGATGTTTGCCGGAAGTTTAGTTGGGTCAGCTTCAGTCGACGTCCCCGCCGTGAGTTCCTTGATCCGCTCATTATACCCTGCCACGTAGTCGTTCCTGTCTGCAACGTGACTTCCTTCGTGCATAACCTTTTCAATGGTTATTGGTCCCTCAAACGTAACCACAATGTTAGGAGTTGCGACACCATTCTCATCTGATGTCCATGCAGCAGTCTTTCCGTTCTCACCCATACCCCATTTTGTCTCAGCGACGCCATCCTTGACCTTTCCAATCCCCACGGTGATACCGGCTTGGCCGAAGGCTCCGTAGGCTTTTGCTGCGCGGCTCAGGGCAGCGGCCTGATCTTTTGAAATGGTGCCTTTCTTCAGTGCGTCCGATATCAATGTGTCCATCCCTTCAATAATTGCCATTATCTTGTTTCGTATCTTGACAATTTCTGCACCGGCGGCTGTCTTGGCAAGCTCTTCGTTGGAAGTATTTCCACCTAGAGACGTGCCCCATACGTACAAACCAGTTGGATCAACAAACACTACCGGATTGTTGCAAGAATATGCGTACCGGTTCCAAGAAGCCGGATTAGCCAGAGTTGCAGAAGATAACAACGGATCGGGGGAGGTAAACCGCCCAAAGTCTTTCGCATACATTCTGGCCTGTGCGAAGTCCAGTTCTATCTCATTGTCGCGTTCATAGCCTGTGAATTGCTTGCGGACTGAGTCGCTGCTGTAGCTTAAGCCTGTTGTTCTACCTCCAACGCCGTCTATCTCTTCACCAAAAGGATGATAATCGTGCCGCGCAGTAACGGCTCCGTTTTGGTCTGTGTTTATGCGCGGCGAGCCGAGATTGTCGTTGGTTAAATAGCTGACTTTCGCGTCGTTTGTTGACGCGATCACAGTTGAATACTCGGCAACGAGTTTTCCGCTCGTGTCATAGACAAATATTGTTGTTTCTCCTGTGTGGGGGACAACTTTCTTTACTCTCTTTCCATCACCGTCGTATGAATATTCGCCCAGAGTGCCGCTGCCGTTAGAGGCTGAAACCATCTTGTTTTCGGCATCGTAAACATAGCTTTGCCCGCCTGCGTCCAGCGTTGTGTTGCCCGAGCTGTCGAATGTATAGTCGTTCACCGTATCGCCGTCCTGATCGCCTTTGATCCGATTGTTCGACGTAAGGATCTCGGGATCTACTACCTTTTTGTCTGCGGCACAGACGGTGAAGTTCGGCGACGATCCGCAGTTTTTCGGCAAGGTCGTTGTGTTCGCTTCATCAAAGTTTCGATTTCCGTACCTGTCGAATGTGAATGCCTGCTTCCAAGTTTGAGTGCCGTTGCTTGTTTCCGTCGCACTCGAAAGTCGGTTGAGTTCGTCGTAGGCATAGCTCTGAACAAGCGGATATGTCATACCCGGAACCGTGATCGTTTGGCTCTGAACATTCCCATTGTTCGCCGTTGTGCCATAGCTGTAATCCAACTTCAACAGATCGGTTGCGGTCGGAGTTACACCCAGAGCAATTTGAGTCGGCTGTAATCTTGAGTTAAATGTTGTGCTTTCCCAGCGTCCGTTACCCAACTGCATCGAGGTCACTGCTCCCGCGGCGTTGTACGTGAAGTTCTTGGCATAGTTGAAGAATCCGTGATTCCCATCCTTTTTAGACTGAACCATCGACAGATCGCCGTTGTTGTCGAGCACGTTCTTCACCACACGCCCGCTCGGATATGTTTCTTCGTCAAGCGCGCCATTCAGCTTGTATGTGTAGCTGGTAGTGTAATCCGTTCCATCCGTTGTCTGCTTAGCACCCGTCACACGACCTAAGATGTCAAATAACGTGTATTCCGTTGTCGAGACAGTTGAATCGACTTTCGTCAGCTTTCCGATCTTCGGTGCGGTCGTGCCGTAGGTGTAGTCGACATCCGGCGTCGAATCCGAATAATCGCGGTCGGTGATGCGGTTTAGGTAGTCGTATGTATATGTCGTTGTGATCGACCTCGCATCTGTCTTGCTCGTAAGATTGCCGTTCGAATCATAGACGTAACCGATCGTGCCGCTTTCGGGATTCGTCGCCGATGTGAGCCTGGACAACGAACTGTATGCAAATGTTCGTGTCTGACTGCCCTGAGTAACCGTAGTCAGGTTGTTCAAGACGTCGTAGGCGTAGCTCGTATCCTGGTTCGGACTTGAAACCGAGCCGAGTTGGCTGCTTGAGTTTGGTTCATCTACGCGGACGAGTTGACCCAAAGCATTCGTTATCGACCGTCTCAACTTGCCCGCCTGATCTGTAACGGTCGCGGCGTTTACGTCCGTTACGGTATCGACCACGCCGGTCGAGCTCGTGTTGTAGCCCGATGTCAGGAACGGCTGAGGCAGAGTTGCTCCCGCGAACGTCTCTACCTGGCTCTCGTGTCCCGTTGCCCAGGCTTTGGAGCGCGTCCAGCCCATCGTGTCTTCGCCCGAGGCACCGGATGAGGTCGAGGCCCGATACGGGTTCGAGGTGAGTTGATACGTGTAGCCCGAAACGCTCTTGTAGCGTGTCTGTACCTTGATGCCGTCGGTCTCGTTCGTCGCGGATTGAGCTGCGGCGTCTTCGAGAGTTTTGCTCAATCTCACTCGACCAAGCTGATCGAAGAACTGCGTCGCAACGCGTCGCCCGTCGCCTTTTGTCTCAAGATCGCTCTTTACGACAACGAACCTGTCCGCATCGTGATACTCCGTCTGCGTCCAGCTCTCGAGAGCGGTTCCCGAAGCGGCCGCAACCTTCGTCGCCCTTCCAAGATCGTCATAGGTCGTAACCGTCGAGACGCCGTTGTCCGCATCCGTGGTCGAGACGGGAAGACCGGTGTAAAAATCGTAAACCGCAACGGAAGTCCTCGCCACCGCCGTCCCGTATGCCGCCACCGTCTGTGTCGGATAAAGGTCGGTCACATTACCGCCCGGCCCCGCCACGTTGCCGTAGGTGATCTGCGTGACATTCCCGTTCGCATCCGTCGCCGTCAGCGGCATCCCGTAGCTGTTGTACGTCGCAGATGTCGTGATCGAGTTGGTCGAGGTAAGCGGAGCGCTGTAGCTTCGGGCGCTTCCGCCCTTGAACGAATCCCAACTCTTTGTCTGCGTCGGATTCCCCGCGACCGTGTTGCTCGAAGCGTAGTCCGTGTAGTCGTAGGTCATTTCGACACGCGACTTCGGCGTCGAGGACGCGTCCTGGACCTCCGCCGCCTTTACAAGACCGAGCAGCCTCGGGCTCGAAGCCAGATGATAACTGTCAGCGTCCGAATATGTCGTGCTCGACGCATCGGGCGTGTCATTGTAATACTCCGTCTTCGTGATCCGCTTCAGATAGCTCGAAATGCCGCTCGGCAACCCCGTCGGGAAGCCGCCGCCGTCCTTCGGTATCGAAGAATATGCGACGAAGTCGTACTCCTTGACCTCGGTCACATTGCCGTTCTTATCCCGGCTGTATTCCTTTATCGCGGTTTTTGAAGGGGTGCCGGAAGAGTCCGCAATAGTATTGAACTCGTACTTTACATACCGGTTTGCTTTGATCGTATTGGCTATCGGCTCGTTTGTCTCGTATATGCTCGACGAAATGCTCCCGTCCGGCGTCGTTGTCGAAAGCGTCTCGCCCGTCACTCTTGTGCAGGGCGTACCGTAGGAGCCCGTACAAGTATCATCGGCATAATATTCCGTCGTCGTCCCGCCGTCCGGGCCGGTTATGGTCAACGATCCCGCGTCGTTGTCGCCGCGCATCGTATAGGCGTAGGTCCAGGTTTCGGTGACCGGCGTGCTCGATCCGTCGTACTCCTCGGAATAGTGCAGCTGCTTTTCAACGGGCCGGTTTCCCGTTACGGTAATGGCTTCCGGGTCGGTATATGCACTGTAGAAATACGAATATTCGACATAGGCACCCGACGGCATTGAAAGATAATTGAGCTCACCCCAGCCCTCGTCTGCCGTCGCCGTGTCGTCGGCATTGTAGCCGAAAGAGTATTTTAGATTGCCGTCGAGCTGAGAGGGAAGGTCTATCTCATCGACCACCTGAAACGTCCGGTCAAGAGCGTAATTTTGAAACGCGTTGGCGGCGTACGGCGCGGGGGCGCTGGCGCAAGCGAAATAATTGCGATTTACGCGAATTTCCTTCCATTTGACCGCCGTAGTTATATCCTCGCCGCCTACGCCGAGAGAATGTATCCGGTCCTCGTCGGTCGCCGCCCCGTATTCAATGACTATGTTGCGTCCAAGAGAATCCTGGATATACGTGGTACGATGATTTGAATAGTTCGCGTCCGCCGAAACCTCCGTTATGTCGATAGAGTTGCCGTTCTTATCGGAGATCCGCTGCGTGTAGCCCGCCGCCGGATCGTACTTTACGGTCGTGCCGTCGGGCGCGATCAGCGTCCATTTATTATTCGTCCAGTCACTGTCGCTGTCGGCGATCACCTCGAGCCGCAGAAATGTTCCATCGGTCGAGAAAAAGGTTACGGTGGAGCCGGGCGTGGGAGCCGTCCCCCCGCAGGCAGGCAGGCCGTCCGGCGTTACGCCGACGAATCCGTCAGCGTCGGCCGCCGTATCGATCAGCGAATGCGTTGCCCCATCCGGGGAAATAAGCTGTATCTTATATGGGAAATTCGACTCATAAACTCCCACAGTGCAGGCACCTACTCCGTAACCGAGCTTTCTGCCGTCAACCCGAAGCTCATATTTGTAGGCATACGACCAGCCGCCTTGTTCTCCGGGAACAAGGAACCCTGCCGGCCACGACACACCGCCACGCTCGACGTCGTCGTTGAAAAGATCCCAGATCTTGCTGTCGTATCTCAGGCGGACGCCGCCCGTAATGCCTCCGCGCCCGGACGGGAGCTGGGCAAGCGGTATGTTCAGCATCAGGTTGCCGGCATAGTTGCCCACCGATTCGATGTCCGACACTGAGTATGAACGGGCTCCTAAAATCCCGCGCTCCGGTGAAGAGGTCTGGGTCGAAGTGCTCGTGGTCGCAAAAACCGACACCGCCATTAACAGGAGGCTTGCCGCGTATTGGGTGAGGGCAGATAACTTTTTCATGTTTGTGATCTTCTTGCCTGCACAATTTGTCAGTTGCGTCCGGCTTTCGTCCTATCTTCGATAGTAAGCGGGGACGGGGAAGTCGCCGGAGGAGCCCCATTGGACGGTACGGGTGGTCGAATCGGAGGACTGGCGGATGTACCAATAGCCGGTCGAGTCGCGCCAGACGGCGATGTCGGTCTTGCCGTCGCCGTCGTAGTCGTTCTGAACGGGAATGTCGCCGGCAAGGTCGCCCGACGGCGTGGTCGTCGTCGTGCTTGTCAGTGCGGCATTCTCCACTATCCACCCCGCGTTGTGCCGGAGAGCGTAGTTCGCACGGCCGTCGCCGTCGTAGTCACCCGGAACCGGCGCGTCTCCAGAGTTTCCGAACGAGGTGTACTGAAGCGTCGAGTCCGAGCTCTTTGTCGTATAGAAGGTCGTATTGCTTGATCGCCAGACGGTCGGATCCGTTTTACCATCGCCGTCGTAATCCGCCGGTGCGGGCACGTCTCCCGAAGTCCCGAGCACGCCGTAAACCGTCGAACCGTAACTGTCCGAGCTCGTCAGCCAGTACCAGTATCCCGTCGAGGGCCGATAGACGGCGGGATCGCTCTTACCGTCGCCGTCGTAATCTCCTATCACCGGAACGTCCGACCAAAGACCGAACGAAAAACCCGACGTCGAACCGCTGCCGCTCGCAACCAGATACCAGTCCATCCCCGTGCCGTTCTGCCGTACAACCGCAAAATCCGTTTTACCGTCGCCGTCGTAGTCTCCTTGAACGGTCTTGTCCCCGCTCTGCCCCCACGGGTAATACGTCTGCTGCGATCCCGGCCCTCCGAGCACGTACCAGTAGCCCGTCGATGCTCTCCACACTGCAAGATCCGCCGGCGGTGCCGCGTTCGCGTTCGTATCCTCGACCGCAAGCAGCCGCGATCCCCCATAGATGTACTCCTTTGCCAGCTGAGGCGTCGGCGTAGGTAGTGCTTCCGCAAAAGGATTCCATGTGCTGCCCGCATTCTTAGGAAGCTCCTTCCCGAACCATCCCGTCTTCTTCCCCGATAACGCATCCGTTCTCGGCAGCCACCCGTTCCGGGCGAACAAGCCAATCGTTGCAAACCCGAGCAGATATGCAACCGCGATAATCCGATCTCGGCCGATATCGTTAAACTTTAAGCCTTTAAATACACTTATAGGGAAAAGGGATATGGAGCTTCTCCTTTTGCATCTGGCTGGAACATCGAGCGTCTCCCCGTCGCCAATGTCGTCCAATTGTTTTGTTCGGAATCATCAAAGCATGAGCAATTTTGAGGAAGTCTATCTATTGTCTCTCCCGAATGTCAACATCCGCTAGCTCATTTTTTTTCACTGCGTCGAAAACAAGTGATTTATTTCTTGCACCGTCCCAGCTTGAATTTGCACTAGGTCGATATCCCAATATTTCAGATCCCTTTACAAAAAAAGCGATGGATGAAAATTCTTATTGATAATCCCGAACTGCGAATATCGTGACATTGGATTTTCACAATAGTGTCACATTATGAGATTTCGCCATTTACTGATCGATCATGCAAAGCAAGCAAGCGGAACCCCAAAAATCTCATTCTGAAAATGCTTCAAAGTGAAGTGACAGCAAACTTGCCTTCCATCCTGGTGGCGGCTCGGTTCCCTGACAATCCGACCGAACGACGAGTGATACAACGCGTACTTGGCTCGTTGACACTGCAAGGGCATTTTGTATCGAACGGAGTTGCCGGTCACTCGTTTATGCGCAAGCTATCAAACAACCTGAGACTCAACTAAAGATAGCCAACGATACGGGCCGCGACGTGCCTGAGGAGTCGGCCGTAAAAGATATTTTGGTTTATTTTTGCACCAAAAACTGGTTTATTTTTGCACCATGTCATCAAAAATAAACCAATAAGGAATCGATCACTGCAGGGCTTATAGTTTAGCTTTTATACTTTCGGATGATATTTCCAATGTTTTGTCGACGGTGGGGCCACTCGGCGTGAGTTTCACGAAGTCCGAAAAGCTCCAGATATAAAGGAACGTCAAACCTGTTGATAATGTAGTCTAAAACAACCTAATTGTTGCGGATAACTCCAACAAGATACTTTTGAATGGTGTTATCAGCCTTGTGGTATAAATCTTGCTCGTAATTTGTTTCATTTACGATGCTCGGACCGAGAAGCTCGTGCCCTTTAAGCCATTTACAGACTCCCGGATTTGTTTTTTGCAGATGAAAAAGTTACCCCCCAAACCTCCGCCGATCAATGGCGAACGAAAATATTCACCGGTGCCGCTCAATAATGACAGGTCGGTTATCTCCGCTTTCAGCCTCATATGGCGCGTTCTATCAGGCCGCCGTTATGCGGTTCAAGATGCGGAAATCCCGGATATCGCTCAGGAGGCAGCGTTCCGGCTATGGAAATGGAAGGAAAAGTATAAAGAGAAGGCGAATGAGATGACCGACCGGGAGTGGGATTCGTTCATCGCGAAGACTACTCACAACGAGCTAAATAGGCGCTTATCGAGTCAACCGCGTATAAGAGAAATTCCATTGGACGAAACCGGTCCGTTGCAGGTCACGACCCCGGAAGGCCACGCTGATTCGGAAATGTATTCTCTTATCCGGAACGTGTGGCAAGAAATTTGCAGGCTGACGCTGTACCAGCGACGAGCACTACTTCTTGGCTCACCTGAACTGATCATTTATCTCGCGCAGTTCGGTATAGCCGAAACCAAGATCGTCGCATCCATTGAGATCAGAAAAGAAGATTGGGCAGGCATATCCGCACGATTGCCTCTTTCAGACAAGGAGATAGCTGCCATCGCACGATGTTCCAAGACGGGCGACGACTCGAAGTCAGCGACACGGGCGATAGGCAAAGCAAGGTATGATGCTCGCCGGAGACTTGAAAGGTTAAGAAAATGATAAGTGAAAAACACCTTCAAATGTATGAGATCCTCGGGTTTCGTGAAAAGCGCCTTTCGGCGGAAGAACACAACGCGGCGGCTCGCCATCTGCTCGTGTGTAAAGAATGCAGAGATCGACTTCCCCTACCGTCCGCCGACGAGTTCTGGAACTGTCTGATGGGTGACGATTTGCAACGATCCGAGACCGCAAACCGGATTTCTCCGTGGGTATACATAAAAGAGCGTCTTTCGGAAAGCTTATACAGTCGAATTGTGATAAGAAAACTCATTTTCGCCGCATTCCTACTGGCTGCGACTGTCGGGCTTTCATTGTTTATGCTTCTGCAGGGAGGTTTCTCCGGGGATAAGAGTCTGGTCTCCGAGGTTTCCGATGGCTATTCACCGGTTGTTCTCGATGAGGATATACGCAAAAGCCAGGTGCAAAATAAGTTTCCGAACAGTGTTAATTCCATAGCGTCTCGCACGCCCGACAAAAGTGATTCCCATGTCGGTATTGACAAACTGACGAAGTCGGTCAATGCTCCCAGCCAAGCAACGTCGAAAAAACAGAACGGTAGTCCGATCCTTCGAACTCGACCTCAAACACAAGCAGAGACACGCGGCAAAACCCCGTGCGGAAGGATCCTGTATATGAGTTTCGATGCAAGGTATACCGATAAAGGCCTCCTGCTGAAGTGGGACAAACTAGCGGGAGCAATTTCTTACAACATCTATCTTTCGGACCTTGACGAACGGCTACTCGATCATTTTGAGACCGACAGCAAAACCTCCTATCTAGTGACGGGGACTCTGGACAACGAGACATTCTATCGACTTCGGTTGATCGCAACGCTTGAGAACGGAGAACGGATCGTAAGCGAATCGCAGAATTTCAGAATAAGTGATCTCAAAAAAGGATCTCAATTTCGCGGGGCGGTAACACTTCGTAAAAGGACAGCGGCGGCCGTTCGCTGCTTGGAGGTAAGACAATGAAGCAATCGGTTCATCACATACGAAACAAACGAATTCCGAATACTCGTTCTTTCTCGCTCTTGGACGGGCTCCCGGTGTGTCTGGTGCTTGTGGCGATCGTTTTGGGTGTCGGTCTTTCGATCCGCGCCCAGAACCGCGACGATCTTCCGATTCCACCGACTTTCGATGTCGAAGGGATCCCTGCAATAAAAACCTCGGATGTCGAACATCTCTTCGTCGATCCGTCGCAGGTAAAGAGTAATCTAATTTGGGATGTGGACCGAAAAAATCACTCGATCCTGATAACGGGTGATAGATCCAACATCTATCGTCTCGATTCGCCGACGGGAGAGCCGCAAAACCTGATCGACGGACGATCGCCCGAAACGGTTCGGGTCAGCCCCAAAGGCAGCGTGTTCGCGTTTATCGACGACAAAGAGGATAGAGACAATTTCGAGCTTTATCTGCGCGACGAAAATAATCAGGTTCGAAAGCTGTCAGCGTTCACCGGAAAAGACGAATCGGTGGAATCTCTCATCTGGGATGAAAAGGGCGAGAAGATCTATTATTCGCAGGTTGATTACGAATCAAAAACCACAAAGATCTGCCGTCACGATCTGTCAACCAGCACGTGCTTTGATCTCGATCTGAAAGGAATTTGGAATGTCATTGACTTGAGCTCTGACAAGCTGCTTCTGAAGTATTGGAAGTCGTCATCGAACCAGAGCCTTTATGTCTATGACCTGGCATCAAAAAAGCTGAGCACTATCGAGGAAAAAGGTAATTCGACAAGAGGATTCTTTGGACAGGATAGGGTTTTCTGGCTTTCGGAAGGATCTCCCGAGTGCGGTTCCGAAAACTGCCTTATGTCGCTGGAGATTAGGAGCGGTCGCAGGTCTCGAATAAGACTCCCCGAAGGTATTCTGAATCTCCAGGAGGTGAAGATCTCACCGGATAAAAAGTCATTCCTTATCCAAGAAATGCGCGATGGAATCGATAATCTCAGAGTCGGAAAACTGAAGAAAGATGCGATCGTAGAAACCGTTGCGCCTTTCGTACACGGCTCCTACGTTATCTGGACCACCAGATGGCTTTCGGATAAGGAGATCGTCTATACGACCGAGAACATATCCAAGCCGGCATCGATCGAAGTTTTTAATACCGGCTCCTACCGGACCACTTCGT
This sequence comes from Acidobacteriota bacterium, assembly GCA_019639195.1. Lineage (GTDB taxonomy): Bacteria > Acidobacteriota > Blastocatellia > Pyrinomonadales > Pyrinomonadaceae > OLB17. The sequence continues at coordinate 484,541 of JAHBSI010000002.1, forward strand.
GGACGAAAGGACAAATCCCGCCCCAATTCGAGAACAAGGTGAAACCACCGGAGATAGTCAAATGGAAGTCCTTCGACGAAAGAGAGATCTCTGGATATATGGTCAAGCCCCAAAAAATCGAAGGCAAATCACCTGTCCTCATCTATATTCACGGCGGACCTCAGATAATCGACCGCCCTCTGTTCGACCTGCAAGATATACGATTCGCTGCGATGCTTGGCCTCACTATCATCCATACGAACATTCGCGGATCTAAAGGTTTTGGGATCGAGTTTATGGATGCAGACAATGGAACTAAACGAGGTGATGCGGTTAAGGATATTAGTGCTCTGCTCGACTGGATAGAAAAGCAACCGGATCTCGATCCCGACAAAGTAATCGTCCGCGGCGAAAGCTACGGCGGTTTCGTCGCACTGTCTTCCGGTCTGCAGGAGCCAAAGCGAGTAAAAGCCGTGATCGCGGAATACCCGCTTGTGTCAATAAGAGGCTTTCTTTCGCAGAGCTGGATCGACGAGTTCGCAAAGAACGAATACGGCGATCCGGCAGACCAAAAGTTAATGAAGCAGCTGGACTGGCTTTCACCTCTGAATAATACGGATCGATGGGGCGGCGCCTCATTATTTCTGACGAGAGGCAAGCTCGACGCACGGAATCCCGAAAGGGATGTCCTCGACCTTAAATCCCAATTGCAGGAGAAAGGTAACGAGGTTTGGTTCATATACGCCAAGGAGGCAGGACACGGCGTTAGCGGCCGTTATGTCACCGCGGCGATGTATGAGTTTCTGAAAAAACAACTGAGGAGAAAATAAATGAAAAAAATGAAAATGCTCTTTCTTGCACTGGCTCTTTCCGTTGCGCTTGTTGGCAATACATTCGCGATCGGCCCTTCGGGTCCGGCCGACGGACTGGTTTCAGCTGCTCTATCCATCGCAGTCGAACAGATTTACTCACTGTTGGGGTTCGGTCCTGACGACTGTCCGTTACGGCAGTGTCAGACGTGCCGACCAAACAACTTGGTCGATGGAACCGGTGATGGCCATTGTCGCCCGCGCGATAACTAGAATGCACCGGCGCTTTGGAATATGGCGGACTTCCATATCTGCATCGGCAAGCCGGTCTATACTGGCCGGCTTGCTGCTCTTGGTATGTACCGTTTACAGCCCAGCTCAAGTGGGTTCGCAGACCTCGTTACAGCAGGCTTTCAATAACGGCAGCTTCGGCGATGTTGTGCGGCTCGCAGAACTGAATATTGCCCACAGTCGAAAAAAGGGTGCATTTAGCGCCGCATTCGAAGCCGGTCTATTAAAAGCCCGCGCGTTGATACAGCTTGAAAAGTACGATGAGGCAAAGGACGTTCTTAATGAACTTTTGTCTTATGCCCAAAAGTCGAAGCGTAACAAGAATCTGGCGTTGGTTTATTTTACGAAAGCGGGACTGTTCCGCCTGCAGCGTGACTTTAAGACGGCGATCCAGAATGCTAAAAGCGGATTATCCGCGGCACCCGATGACAGTGAAATCAAACTGGAATACAGTCTTGCGATCGGCCGAATACTGTACTCATCCGAATTCGATATAGCTGCTATAGTCTGGCTTGAACAGGCGGAGAAACTGTCAGAGGCTCTTCCCGTATCAGCAGCCCGTCTTGATGTCCTCGGCCATCTAAGCTTTGCCTGGGCCTCAAAGTTCAACTATCAAAAGGCAGTCGAATATGCGGAAAAGCTGGTCAAAGCGAGCGAAAGGTCCGAATTCAAATATAGGCATCGTCTTGCACTGTTTGAACTCGCCAATCTGCTAAGCTCGATCGGTCAGGAGCGAAGGGCTCAGGACCTTCTCGAAAAAGGCGTCGTATTATCGATGTCCGCGAAGAACGACTACCAGAGCAGCCTTTTCCTTTCGACTTTGCTGCTTACGGCTCTGTATAACGGTGATCTCACAAGTGCGCAGAGCCATCTTTCGGCGCTCTCCCGAGTTGATACAAGTAATCGATTCTTATTTGAATCGACTCTTGGAAAGGCAGTGGTCGCAGGACTCAAAGGACAAAGGAACGTATCCGAAGAGTATTTTACAAAGCTCGCATCGCTTAAAAACTATTCCGAGCATATCGTCCCGTACTGGAAGGCAACATTGGCCGAGAAAAGGCAGGACTGGGAAGGGTTGATCGAACAGGCAAATATCTTGCGAAAAGTAGCCGAGGAAGGTAATTTCCGAGACGACCTGCCAGGCATTCAGCTGGAACTCGCACTAGGTTATCGTGGTCTCGGAAAATTAGACCAGGCTTTTGAACACGCAAAACTCGCTGCCATGATCATTGAAAGCGATCGTCCGTCCGGCGATGCTCCTTTATCGCTTTCGCTGTTTGAGACCTATCATTCGGTCTACCGGCTGATGGCCGAGATCGAAGAGAAACGGGATCATGCAACCGCCTCTTTTGAGTTCGCCGATCGCCTAAAGGCGCAAGTGCTGAAAGACCGTATCGATAACTCCGCACTTCGACCACGGCCGGATATCGGAAGCGCGATTAGGCAAGAAGCGACCGACCTATCTTCCCGATTGATCAGCGGCGATGATGTCGATACCGAACTTGCGGAATTAGAGAGGTCCGCCACGCTTTCGGTCTTTGAACAACTCGAACCAAAGCTCGATCTTGGTGCTTCGGGCGCTTTGAGGTTACTCGACGGAGTGTCGCTGGTCTCATATCTATTCACCGCTAAGGGCGAGCTTCTGGCGTATGTTGTCGAAAACGGAAAGGACGTTCGCATAGTAAAGCTGTCGATGTCGGAACAAGAGGCTGATAGACTGACAACATCCGTCCGCACCGAAATCCGAGATCGGATATTCTTCAAAAGAGACGGGAAAGAGATCTATGACCGCCTTATTGCCCCTTTATCGCTGACGGCCACCCATATAATCGTCGTCCCGGATAAATCCCTTTGGAAGATACCGTTTCACGCCCTGAGTTCGGATGGAGTATCTTATTTGATCGAACAGAGAACGATCAGTTATGCGCCCTCGGTCTCGATGCTTCTGAATGAACTCAAGAGACCTGCTCCGATAAGAAAAACTATGCAGGTTTTTGCAAACGATTCGTTCGAGGGTCGCTACCTGACTTACGTCAATCGTGAGGCGGCAAATGTCGCCCGGGTCTTTTCCTCAAGACCTTTGATCAACGCAACGCGAACGCAATTCCTGAGCACTGCCGGGAGATCCGACCTGCTTCACTTTTCCATGCACGCACAGACCGATGCGGACGAACCGCTTGATTCTTTTCTGGCATTTAAAAGTAACGGTCGCGATTCGGGCAAGGTTACAGTGGGAAACCTTTTAAACGTTCAACTCAAAAAGCAGAGCCTTTCCTTTCTTGCCTCGTGCGAGTCGAACAATGTCCTTAACGGTGAAGGGTTGGTAAGTCTTGCTTGGGCTCTACTGGGTTCCGGAAACTCTTCGGTCATATCATCACAATGGGAGGCAAATGACCGATCAACGGAGATCTTTACGGAAAAATTTTATCAACAGTATAAGAAGGGTAAATCGGCGGCGAAAGCATTGCAGGCCGCATCGATCGCGATGATCAAAGACAAATCGTCGGAATCGCACGAGCCATACTTTTGGGCCGCTTTCACATTACTTGGCGACTATAGATAATATCGGGCGCGGATGGAAAAAGGACAGGAGTAAAACATTCAAAACCGGCATGAGTTCCTTGTGGCGCAATACCAACGAGGATCCACCCATCTATCCTATCTTGACCGTCGATGCTCAACTTGATTATCTGGGTCGGTTGGCCTCATAGTTCACAGCAGAGCGAACAAGACAATTCCCGGCAATGCTTTAACAGTGATGTTGATGCAAATCAAGGGGAAAAGTACTCGATATCGGCAACCCATCGTCCTTGCCAGACGAGACGCAAAGAACTTATGGACTATCCGGATCCAGAGGACTTTTCAAAAGGAAGCGTAACCACAAAAAACAAATTTATTACTATTGCGAAACAAATAACCCGAATTGCAGAGCCGCCAATAAGTACAAATATAAAAGCAAAGATTTTAGTTCCTGTGTAAACATAAGACTCGGAATACACAGGCGATGTCCCGAATGTCGTTTCAAAATATTGAACCGCACAATGCGTAGTAGGTTCTTCTCGCCGCATTGGTTTCGCATAACAGCAGACTCCTGTCGGGCTCCGTATATGTAGGTTTCGAGGACATTATTCGAGTCATCCTTGATCTTGACCAATTTTCCGCTCACATCATAATTCTTTTACAAAATCGTGTTACTAAGTATAGGAACATCTTTCATTAATCGCGATTTTCATATATGTACCAGTTAGGCGAGATACTCATATAAATCCGGTCCTCTCTTCTCGCACTTTTGGGAATACTGTCAATACTTTCCACTAACGGCTTCAGATCCGAAGTTGAATGGACGTACCCTTTCTCCCTTTCACTACAATCCGAAAATTTGCCACAGGAGCGCATCACAAAAAAGGTCAATCTTCCAAACTTTTCGGTGTCGGCTATATCCATTCCTCCCTTGATTCCAAGCCGAGCAAACAGCGTTCTATACTCGTCCCAACGTGTCTTCGTGATTCCCCACTCCGATTCTGGGCGCGGCCATGCAAACGATTTCTTGGTTCGAGTGAAAGAATCCGCGACTCGTATTACGTCCGATTCAGCATCCCCCATTTTTGCTAGTTCATTGAAACTGTTCTCATTTTTAAGAAAAAAGTCGATCATTTCCTTGTCAGAATATCGTTCTGAAATCAGTCCCGAACAGCCTAAAATCGGCAAGACCCAAACCAACAAAATCGAAACTCTAATCAGATGAAAAAGAGACGCGATCAACTTCATACGATTCACTGTTCCCCCTTGATGCATTTAAAGTAAGCTATGCCCATCATTATCATAGTATTGTCTTTTACTTCATCACCGAATGGCCATTTACCACCCACTCCAGCTCTTGCAGACAACATTGAAGGGGATTTTTCGCCTTCACCGGTACCATCGGCCTGAACCCAACCAGCCATCCGCTCGAGTACAGCAGAAGAATACCCAGCCGCCGCTCCTACCGCTCCGTAGTTAAAATTCCCAAAATCTTCGTATTTATCATTCCCATTTCGTTTATAGTCCCATGGGTTACCTGCTGCCACCATTCCATAAAACCATTTGTCTACAGCACCATCAATTCCCTTGGCGCCGACGGTAATAGCTTCCGCTGCAGCCGCATCAAGAGGAATTCCTCGAGAGGTTACCTGCTGAGCAGCAGCTTGCGCCGCCCTATCCAAACGCGATACCGTAGCTTCAGTCGTCGCAATATTCGATCTTACGGAAGCGTCGGGTGGCTTATCCGCAGGAACCATCTTGTCGCAGTCACCCATTATAACTCCACCTCCGCCGCCATTATCGCCTCCATTGCTCGAACCTCCACCACCGATATCCATCCAGTGAATCACTATATCAAAGCATATATGCGGCCCCCCATCCCAGGGCAGACAAACAGTCATAGTAAATGCAATCATGTTCAATCCGCTTGGGTCGATGAAATCCGTCGGCATGTTTTGCGTGTATGCAAAAAGATTGTTAGATTGAGGATTGCCAACTACTGCTGCATTCATTCCAATTGGATCGACCTGAGTGAATCTACCTTGTCCCGGTGAATGTGTACGATTGACGGCGTAATCGAGACCGGTAATGCCGCTTCGGTCATAGGACGTGAACGTCTGATTAGTAAATCCGGTGCTTTCGGCAGAGAGTGCAGTGCCAAACGGTAATGTCGATTGCTCGAAATAGGTATTTGCTACAGGGTCTGTTACGAGTTTTGTTCCCATGCGATCAGGATGTTGAAATTCCGTAGCGATCCCCGAACCCGTATTTGAATCTGTAGAGAGCAAACGGCTTCCTGCGTAAACGTAACTCTTTGAATACACCGGCGTTGTTGAAGCTGTCGCTTCAACATATTCCTGCAAAGGATTTGAACCGCCCCAGGCGTAATAGGTTCTACCTGCATTGGTTTCGCATATCAGCCGACTTCGGTCTGCACCGTAGGTATAGGTCTCTAAGACGTTGTTCGAGTCGTCTTTGACCTTTACAAGACGTCCTGCCGCATCATATTCGAATTTTTGCCAGACGGTCGAAGCATTCTTACCGCGGATCATGTTTCCTGCATTGTCGTACTCCCAACCGGAATCGTTTATGCGGTTTGACGCGGTATTGTAGCCAAGTGTCCCTATCCCATCCTTTGGAACGCGTGTCGAACCAGCCATGCCGCCAGACGCTGTAACCCCGGTTTTATTACCGTAACGATCATACGAATAATTCTGTGTCCAGTCAGCCGTAACACCTGTAATACCAGTCGCAAGACCGCCTTTGGCCTTGATGAGCCTTCCAAGTGCATCAAATTCATAGACACGATCTTTATTGTGATCGAGGTTATTTGTAACGTGCGTCATCTGACCCGTCTTGCCGCTTCCCGTTCCTATCGAATTTCCGCGATTGTACGCATAGCTTAGATCGAGTATAGGCGTCGTCATATTAGACGCTTTGTAAACTTTTTGATTCGTCAACAGTCCCGTCTGGCCGTCATAAGAATATTGCTCGATGTCGGCGTTCCCCGTTGCTGCTCCAGTCTTTAGCTGCGTAACCTGTCCAAAAGCGTTGTATGCAATATCACTAAGTTGTACTTGACTGTCCACGTTCAACTGAGTAAGACGGCTTGTCTGATCGTAACTCGGCGAGACGGTTTTTCGCGGACTGCCCGCGATGCCGTACTGTGCCGGATATGTAATTTGTGTAAGACGGTTTGCCGTGTCGTAACTGTAACTCGTCTGCATCGGATACGAAGACCTCGATGAAAGCGTCATCGTGTAATCCGATATGCGGCTCTCGCTGTCGTATGCGTTCTCCTCGACCGCAACACCCGCAGTCGTCACCTTTTTAACGCGCGACTGATCGCCCGAAGTCATGTACTCCAGCGAAACCGTCGGCGCGGCAGCTATCGTATATGTCGTGTCCGCCGTCGATGTGTCGTAGCTGATCTCCTGCAACCGGTTAAAAGGATCGGCATTAACTCCCAGCATATACGAGAAATTCGTCTTCACTCCTCTCGCATCGATCCTCTGCGTGATATTCGAATGGTCGTCGTAGCTGAATGCATCGCTCCAGTTGGCGCCCGTGCCGCCCGCACCGACATACACACCGGCATCGTTGATCGTCGCGGTCTGCTCGGCCAACTTCTGTCTCGTCATTCGGCCAAGACTGTCGTATTTGAAACTGCGTGTCTGCACTCCCTGACTTACCCCGGTCAGCTGATCGAGCTGATCGTATGAATAGCTCGTCTTCAAACTTCCGGGATCGAATACGCTGCCCGTCGCCCCCGAAGTGACCGTCGGCGTCCATGCCTCAAGTTCCGTAATGCGGCTGTAATAGTTCAGCGATCCATTGACCGTAACCCTTATCTTATCGGTAGTGATATCGGAAAAAGTAAACTTCTTCCATACCTTGTCATTGCCCGTCACGCTCCCGCCGGAAACCGTCGTCCATGCCGAAGCGGATGCGTCCCAATACTGCACCGTAAAGTTGACTATGCCTTCCTCGGTAAACGTCATAGTCTCGGTAGGTTCCGACGGATTTACGGAATCGTCCTGTACCGTAAACACGTCGATCTCGTTGATCGTCCTGCTTCCGCTGAAATTTACCTGAAGCCAATCCGGCCACGTATTGTATGTATTGTCGTTCCAGCCTCCTGTGCCCGATCCCCATCCGGCGCCTTTGCGGTCGCCGTTGATCGCCGCTGACGCAGGAAAATTGCCGCTCGAATGTGTCGATGAGGCCGTAACTGTCGCACCGTTCGACGCAAGTGCAACATTTACCGGCGACGTTGTTGCCGTACCTATCGGGTTAGGCTCCACTACCTCGACCAGTCTGCCAAAATCGTCCGTTCTGGCCCATCTTTCGCGTCCCCACGCGTCCTGGCTTCTAACAGTCTGGCCTAAAGAGGCAGATGCTGAATCGGGCCTTGATGATTCGTTGTAAAAAGTTTTTGAGGTGCTTCCGTCGGGTGCAGTTACCTGCGTCGCTCTCGAAAGGGCGTCATAGGCATATTCCGTCCAATCGGACGGCGAACCCGACGCATCGAACGGCATAGATATCTTCCACTTTCGGCCCATTTCATCATATTTGATCTGCGTTGCATTCCAATTGGTTGCCCCGGCAAGATATTTCGACAAAACGGTCTGCCCGCGGCCGTTTACCTGCGTTACAGACCTGCCGACTATAGTCGTGCCGTCTGCGAGTTTTGATGTCTGATCGACAGCTAGATTCGCATCGTCATAGGTGGTAGTGGATGTCGCTCCTGTGTGAAGCGTGGTCGTCGTCGGACGTGTTAGCGAATCGTATGTAAATGCAGCGGCAATCCCGTTAAAGTCTGTGGACGAAATGATCACCCCGGTATTGAAATCATAAACAGCGCTTTCTGTCATCCGCAGCGGCGAACTCGGATTCGAGGAGCCTTTTGTATGAGCAGTCGGATAAGCATATGCATGATGATCGGTTAAGTCGCTGAAGCTGTCCGAATAATCGAATGACATTTCCTGACAGCAATCGGTCGTCGCCGTCCGCTGATTGCCTGTAATGTCATAGGTAAAATCATGCGATATCGCCCCGGTCAGCCCTGCCGCATCGGAATAGACAGTGGTTTTTGTTACATTTCCTCTAAAGATCGAGTTTGGGTCATAATTACTTACCGTCAATTCCTCATACTCGAGACATTCCTGCATACAGATATATTCCGTGGGCCATGGCGGCCCATAAACGATCTCGCCTTCATAAGTACAAGCCGGATAATTCCATTGCCAGTTAGTGCACTCTCCTTGTTCTGTATGGGTGTTCGTCGTAAAAGGATCCGAGGTGTCCTTATGCATTATGACGCCCGGTGTGTTCATAAGCCCCGGACTTCCCGTGCCGTTCACGACCGCGTTATTGTCATATTCGTATTCTGTCCGACTCAATCTGGTGCCCGAAGCATTAACCGTCTCTGCGGATTTCAAAAGATTGAAGATATGGCGATTTATGTAATGACTGTCGTTCTCATAAGTGTTATTCGTCTGTCTATAAAGCACGGTGCCGTAGCCGTATTCTTTCTGCGTTATCAACTGATTGTATTTACCTGATGCGTAAGTGAATGTGGTTGCTGTCGTGTGGCCGTTCTCGTCCGTAACCTCAACCTTCGTCGGGCGCGACGATCCGTAATCCCCCGCTCCGAAATATGTTTTTGTTGTTGTCAAAGGCGTTGTCGCGGAACCGGATGCATATACTTCACCCTGATAATAATATCCGTTGTAAGAGCCGCTCGCGTAGGATGTTTGCTTATTCACCGTACCGTCGGGCAGCGTTACGGTTATCACCTGATCCGTTCCGGTACTCACGTTATAATTTGTCTCGACGAGAGACGTATCCATCGACGCCCAGCTTTCGGTCATTTTGGTATAGGTCGGGGCATCCGTCAGAGTCGAATCGGCACTGAGAGTAAAGTTATATACTTTCTGGTCGGTCATCGTCCCAGAATAGATCGTGCCCTGAGTCCCGGATGGAATTCCAGAAAAGCTCATTCCTCTCTGCTGTATGACCTTGGCAAGCATTCCATACGATGAGTACGAATCGGAATCGCCGAACCAATAACCCGTGTCCGTGCCGGGGTAATATATTGCATCCAGAACCTCGGGTGCGTCGGTTGCCGTATCCGTTGTATAGCCTGTTGCAAAAGCATAACTAAGCGAAAGAGTGGAGTAATGAAGCCTTACATACGTTCGGGTGGTTCCGTTATAACCCGGCCCGTCTATGGAGATGAGACGATCGGTGGCTCCCTCATAGTTAAATGTAATAACCCGTCCCGCCGTGTCGGTAACGGTACTGATCTGAGGGCCGGCGTTACCGCGATAGGAGATATCTATATAATTGCCTTGAGCATCCGTTATTTGGGTCGGAAACACCTGATCATAAGTTGAGGTAGGACTTGAATAAATTATTGTGGTCCCATTAGCCAACGTAGCAGTTCCACTAAAAGACGAACCGTAGGTACTTGAAAAATAGCTGCAGGTAAAATCAATAAAGGAACCGTCCGTGGTATGCCCGGAATAATAACTGGAGTAATAGGTGCCTCCGCTGTAAACCGTGGATGTCCCGTCATAGGAGCGCCGTGTCCCGTCGGGCGTAACGAGCATGCAGCCGCCTGTGCCCCCCATATACATCATTTTTCCGAATCCCAGACTCCAGCCCGGCGCGGGCCAGCCTTTGTCGGAATCGTAGGTCATCTCTGTTCCCGATTTGCTCCATAGACGCGAGTTATATACAAGTGCAAGGCTTACATCGATTCCTCGGCCCGGAAGCGAAAGAACCGGAGCACTAAAAGTGAAATTTCCGTTCCCGGTACCGGCATCCGGCGCGGCACCGGCAGGACGGCCCGTTGCATTTCCAGGATCGTCTGCCGTGTACCAATTCGAGCCGTTCCAACCATCCTCGTCTGCCGGACGCATCAGAGCTAATAACCTTTCCGCATCCTGGTTGACTTCCCTCTCATCCAGATTCTTGTACACCTTTTCTATACCTTGGGAATTTTCCGCGGACGGTCCGCTTAAATTTTTACTTTCGTTCGAATCCGGATTTTCTTTTGCTGCCGATGACCGGCCTTGTGTTGTCTGCGGAGGCTCTGGAAACTCCTTTCTAAGCAATTCCTGACGGGCTGCGACTATTGCGCGTTTTCTCCTATCTGCTTCAAAACGTAACAATTCATCATTAGCATCGTAAGAATTTCTTGACGATATATGACGGCCTTCAAGAAATTGGTGCTCGGTCATCGACGCGATAATTCGGTTTTCGCGTTCGGTCCTTTCCCCTGGATCCTTGTCAATTATTTTCTGAAGATGATATCCCTCACTGAAGATCACGCTAACTAATACTTGCGACTGCTGACCGCTTTCAGCCGCAGCGGTCACTATGTAGCGTCCCGGCTTCCCCATCTGAAACACTCCGCCGTCCAGCATCCTTAGTGCCTGTTCCCGATTCTCGTCCTGAACCGTCCACCTAAAACTGACTCCGTTAACGGGATTCTCACCCGAGTACGCCGTTGCAGAAAATACTACTTTTTCGCCCTGCATCACCCGAAGAGTGCCGTCTTCCTTTGATGGCTCAATTATAATGCGCTCGAACTCTTGTCCCTTCTTTCCAAACTCTGGCAGCCATTTATAAATGCTTCCCAAAAACAAAGAGTTGAATCCGACACCACTGCCCTGTAGAACTCGAATAAACTCAGCTTCTATCACACCCGTACGATTATAGATTTCCAGTATTGACTCCGGGGCGGCGAATAGCGTGTTTGATAATAATGAACCAAGAAGTGCAAAAACGATGATTCTACGGACAAACGAAAGGAATGAGGCGACGGGAAACATAAAAACCTCCACGTTCGACAATTATAATCAAACGGAACTCTAAAAACTCAAGGATATGATCCGACATCGTGCATCATATTCTTCATCGTACACAGTGTCAACAGCGGATCGTGTCAATGACTATTTTGTATTTAATAACAGATGGAACATTTGCTGCACGCTTAACGAATTGATTCAGTTTGTCTTTTTATAAAAAACGAAGAAGCGATACAATAGATTAGACACACATACGCCACTCCTCCAGATCAAGATAGCTTTGCTCATTGTTGCAGGAAACTGCGTAATGGCATTCGGGTAAGCACTTCAACGGTAAACACAGCGATTTTATATCGAGGCTTCCTCCCCTAGGAAAGCCATCCCGGACAAAATACTTCGTTAGAAGTACCCGTGGCGATCGGTGTCGATTCTTATCAACACCTGGGGACAGTTTAGATCTCGCGGACTCTATATAGCCGCGAGGTATATAAAATATAGACGCAGATCTGAATAAAAAATATAAAGTTATCGCTAGTCGCTTGTTCCTGCTCCAAGTCGCGGTTACTCGAGTAAAAGACTCGGCATCTTCGCCCCAACGCATATTTCAGAAAATCGACGTCCCTGGTATGGCTTTCGGCTGTCTCATTTCACCCCACTCACACCATCGCCGCAAATTAAAAGAGATGACTTGATAGACCGCCCACAACGGCTGGTTGTACTTACTCGAAAAACCTATGACTTATCTATGATTTATGAGAATGGTAACAGGATTGTCAGCATTCTCGTTTTTTGGTAAGGTTTTACACGGTGCGAGTGAGCTGCAGCGATCGACCTATCCCATATATAATCGTCTTTTAGCGAGTCGGATCAATACGCGATCAGCACTAAATTTGCGCGCGAGGACGCATCGAAGGGCGCGGCCGTGGCGAATTCTTAGCCGCCGTTCCGGCGGCATGCCACAGCTGTTTGATCTCTCGCATCTTTGCAATCGTCTTGATCGCTGCGTCAAGTTGAGACTTACTCGGATCGTAACTCAGCTTTTTATATTTACCGGTCGTGTCTACAAGGAGTCCGTTTAGCCACGCTTCATAGCTTTGATCACCGTTTTCGGGATGATCACAGCCGGTAAGTGCCTCATCGATCATCTTTTCAAAAGCGGCAAACATCGCGCGAACTCGTATCCAGCGATGATTCTCCCAAGTCATCTTTTGATGACTTGATGGAACGTCGAAGTGCTCCAACAGTCTTTCTGCGCATTTAATTCCTTGGTTGCCAAGAAACTCTATACGCTCCTGTGGCATATCTAGATTCAGTCCTCCTTGCTCGGATGTTAAAGGGATGCGTACGATCCGGTCACGGTATCCCGGCAGCCGGCTTTGAGTCGCATCGTTCCAATTCTGCATCGAGGATATGAGTGTTCCGGCGAAACCCAACAACTTGCCTAAACTGCCTTTCTCGCTCGGAATTTCACTTTCATCGGCTTCCACATTTAGATCGAACCGGTTCCACCGATCTGTAAGCTCGAAGTAATTGTAATCATCCATATTGGGAGCAAGGCCGTCTTCGGACGTGCCGTTTGGCTTTGCGGTCAGGTCAATACTGAATGTCGGACGACGCGGGAGGGGCGAATCAAAAAAATGGAGAGGAAAATTGCTGCACGCGCCACCGTCCGTGAACCAGCAGCGCTCCAGCCTTTGATATTTCTTGTCTCTTGTCCGATCGATCGCGTGAAGCGGAATGACGCTGAGCAATACAGGGAAACTTAGACTCATACGTGTCGCAACTACGACCGGAAGATCCTCGGGATCAGGGAGAGGATAATAACCTGCCTTCGCCCTCTCGGCTCGCTCAAGCGCCCTTTCACCGTTAGGGTCTGAATCAGGCCCGATCTTTCGTGGGTTATCGAGCATCCAGTCAACGACCGTCTTGGGAAAAAGGACCTCGAATTCGTCTTTTCGAAAATAGAAGAGATGATTTTCCTTAAGGTCATCATCGTATCGAAACGGCAAACGGTATGGGCGGCCATGAGTTAAATTCGTCGTCATCATCTCAAGATTTATCTCACGGACGGCCCCCTGATTCGTATTTCCTTTCGGATTCCACAAGTCTCCAAAAGTGAGCGGCTTGTCACTTTCGATCCGTGCGGTCTTATTTAAGTATCCTGTCAGCCACACAGTCAGCGGTTCCACGATGGCTTTTTTGCCCGATTTGGCATCTAACATTCCATTGCAAAGCCCGAAGTTATTGGCGGGAAGAGACGTTACAAACTCGTATAGCAAAGACAGGGTCACGGCAACGAATCCCCCAAAGAGTCCAAGAAGAATCCCGACGACAGTCCATATCCACATGATCGCGGGTATTGCTGATGAATAAAAACTGAATAGAGCCAAAGCGATACCCGGCAACATGCCAAGAATTGGGGCAAGAAAATATTGTCGGTAAGCTCTCGATACAGTGACAAAGCTCTTTTTGGCGATCGACTTATCGCCGAGCAGGCCGGTTAACACTCTGAAAACTCGTTTTGTGCCGGAATTCGGAGCGAATAATGAAAAGAGCATCGTTTCCGATGACCCATTGGGTTTCGCTGAAAGATCATCTCCGAGCGTATTGATGTCGTTGAAACCATCGCTGCTTCCGGTCCGAACACGATGATATTCAGCGGCCGCTGCCGCTGCAGCTGCAATTGCCCCGGCCGAGGTGCCGCCGATATTCTTGAACGTAAATCGCCCCGCGATCTTTGCTATTGCCTTTGGATAAACGACTCCACTCGTAATTCCACCTTTCATCACGATGTCGCATGTTCGTCGCTGTCGTAGTTGTTGTTTTTCCATGATGCGGGTTAGTGTACACGAATTTCAGAAAAAGAAGATCAAATAATTGTTTTATCAAACAAAAACTGAAAGTTCTTTTTGGCAGAATCCACCGCCATAAACGCTTTCTCTATGTCTCCGCCGCAGCATATCCACAACAGATTCTCAAGTTCCACACCGGAAGCCGAGGTTCCCGAAACCTCAATCAGCGACCCGGGAGTAAAGGCAAGCCCTAGGAACTCAAGGACTACTTCATTGAAATGTCTTTGCTCTTCCTGAAGTCGGGAGGCCGACTTGACGAGACCCAAAAGGGCCATTTCGATATGATTATCCTCGCGCTGGACTTAGGAGCATATCGAAGCAACGAAACGGCGTCAAAAGCACGAAAATTTTTTATTGCGTCAATGCCGTAATTCAGAACGAAGGATTGGCAACGTCCGGCCTTCTCTAGAATATGCATTCAAAGCTTCTGTTCCGTCGGAACACTCAATGAAGTTGTTCGCCAGGTTTCCGATAAAACTGATTATCAGCCTGCGAACCTCGTCATTGTCGTCAACGATCATTACCCTCACGGTTTTAAGCAAGTACCGTACAGGCCGATCTATCCGATTTTCGCTAGAACCTCGCGTCTGACCGTGAACCTGTCGGATGTCGATTCAGAACATCATGTGCCACATGCATCTCTCATAGATCCGTTTTCGGCATGCCATCCAGCGGTATCGGCGGACTGTCCGCGGCGGTTCCCGTCGCCAAGACGTTCGTTCTGTTACCATAATGGTCATAAATGGTATGAAAAGTACGGGTGCGTGGAGGGTGAGAGCGGTGCGGGTGTTGCGTAGGCGAATAAGTAGGAATAAACTGCTCGGTAAGCTGGGCAACAGGATGCGCCGCGACGCCAGTCCCGCTTCCCACGGGTAGACCGTGAGGGCGGGTATCGCTGCGGGTCTTCTCGACTATACATATAGGCCATCGCGGATGCGAAGAGCCTGCTGTCGTAAATGAGAGTCCTAGCCGCACGCGCCCACTTGGGTCAAGATAGTCCTGTTCTCTGAACTGTAAAGAGGAAGATCTTCCATCTATATCCGGAACCCGGATGAATAGTTGTCGCCCGCTGCCAGCGGTCTGCCCGGCTTGATACGAATGCTTATTTTATAAGGAGGCAGAGGACAATGCGTTTCTTTTCAAAAACAACAAGAGCGACGGCCGGCCCACGTTGGTTCGGGATCGATCTGGCGAAGCGTGAATCGCAAGTTTCGGTGCTCGACGCCGAGGGCATACAGGTCGAGACCAAACGCTTTGCGACCACTCGGGAGAACTTTCTTTCAATTGCCGGCGAACTTCGCGAGGGCGACACGGTCGCTCTCGAAGTGACCACCAACTCAACGTCGATCGCGAGGCTCCTGCGTGGCAACTCGAAGGCGAGGATGATCGTCTCCAACCCGATCAAGACAAAGACGATCGCCCAGGCAAAGATCAAGACCGACAAGATCGACGCACGTGTTCTGGCTGAGCTAGCCCGCGTCGGATATCTCCCCGAGGTCTGGCTTCCTGATGAGGACACCGAAGCGTTGCGTCAGTTCATTACGGACCGAGTGTCTTTGGTCAGGCGACGGACCGAATGCAAGAACACCATCCACTCCGTGCTTCATCGCAACATGGTGCACCAGGAGCGAAGCGACCTTTTTGGAACTTCGGGACGACGCTGGCTCGAGAACATTGTTCGGGGTGAAGGCATCAAGACACCGGTTCCTGAACTCGACCGGATGAGGATCGGCTCGCTTCTCAACGAGATCGACCGCATTGACGCGCTTGTTGCCGATCTCGAATCGGTGATCGCATCCTATGTCGCATTACGCCCACATCTCAAAGAACAGATGGACCGGCTGCTTTCGATCACGGGTGTCAGTCTGGTGGTCGCTTCGAGTCTCATCGGCACGATCGGAGATATCGACAGGTTCCCGGATAAAAAGAAGCTCGCCGCCTACTTCGGTGTCGTGCCTTCGACTTATCAGTCAGGAAACACTTCACGCAACGGACGGATCACAAAGCAAGGACGAGCCGAGGCCCGTTGGCTGATCATCGAAGCGGCTGAGATACTTCGCCGTTCTCCGGGACCGATGCGGGCTCTCTACTCCCGCATCCAGCGAAAGCGGAACCATAACGTAGCGGTCGTGGCCGTTGCTCGCAAACTTGTCGAACTCGTCCATCATCTTTTGTCGAACAAAGAAGATTACGTCTACAAGCTTCCGCGGCTCACAATGGAAAAACGATCTCGCTGGCGCTTTCTCGCAAAGAAGAAACTCGGCATCGAGATCAAGGGCGCTGCCGCAAGGCGATCCGGGCGTTCCGCTCTCTACGGAACTGGCATCGATGTCCAGGGACGCAAGCTCAAATCGCAGATCGCCAAGCAGGCAGCCGCCGATGCCGAACGTCTCTATGCCGCGATCGTCGACCAGCGAAAGCGACATCTGGACGATCCTTCCTCACCGCTCATTCCATCCACGGATCTCGTCTTCGACCCGACAAGCCCGAACGAAACCGACTGGGAACGCATCCTCTCCCAACACACCGAACGCCTGATCCTGCGATTCCAAAAACGTGATGCTAAACACTCCAAGTCCACCCCACGGCCTGATATAGCATGAGGAAGAAATCCGTCAATAAGGGGGGCATATTCTTGTCGTTGTCTTTTCCCGTTTCACTAACTTGTCAAATAACAATACTTATGTGAGTTGACCTTTTCATGAATATCAAGCGAATCGTAAAGATAACTCGTCGTCATCGGATAGCTCGTCCGGTAATCCACCGTCTGCTTGTACTCGCTAGATCGAGTAGCGTCGTGGATCCTTTCATAAAAGTATTCTCTCAGATTTAATCGGGGCTATCACATCTAAAGCCACTGGGGTCTAAAGTAATTAGAACTTTATCCTTTTTACACTTAAATCTTTCCTTATTTTTTTCTGTTGCCATTATACTGAGGTCAGTTACTGCTTTTTTCAATTTCAAATATGTAAATTGAATATCTTTCTCTTTGTTAAAATATATTATTTGACCTCCAACATCTCCATACGGGCAAGCGGTAAAATCTTTATTGTCTAAAAATATATCTTTAGGCTTTAATTTTAGGTCTTCCTCAAACGTAAAGAAAACTTCCTCAACGATCCACATGCGTTCTTTTTCCGGTTTGTGGGTTGGATTACAATCTCTGAAATAATCAATGCTGACCTCTATATTATTGCTAATTGTGTACGTTATGCTTAGATGATCGTTTCTTCCTTTAATAGCGTCATGTCCTTCACCATAAACTTTCGTTACGTCCTCCAATGTCGAAAGATACGGTGTTATTTTTAAATATTCTCCACGAATAATTCTTTTCTGACCTGATATGCTAAAACTCAGAATGATAAAGAATGAAATTGCAAACAATATGTTTCTTAGCACTTAGCTTGCCTCCCCTATGGATTCGTCAATTCTGAATCACTTTTTCCACATGCTGCCGACAAGATAGCGTGTTCATACAGTTTTCCGTTATTAGATTCTATCATTATGTCAACCTTACTTTTTACTGTCGGGTCCAAGTTCCCGCTATCGTAAAGTTTTTTACTAGCTTTACGTAAGTCACTATCAGTAAAAACTTGATGTATGGTTTCCTGTAAAGTTATCAGAGCGAATCTCTGCTGTGCAGCTATCAATCCTCGTGGGTCGTTATTATAGTCTCCCAGTTCAACATGTCCGCCTGTATTCGTTCCCTCCGCAGTCCGTTTCGGATTTATATTTACACTTTTAAGGGAGTTGTACATAGTTTCGATTAAAGACTCGCCATTTTTAGACTTCTCTTTCCATTTTTTATATTTCTTGCTTGAAGTCTTCACAAGTTGTTCAAATACTTCGCCGCACTTCCTATAACCCGCTAGAGCAAGAAGTAATTCCTTCAAGTTTTCTGGGACCCCTTTACCAAGTTTTGGTCCCAATAAATTGTAGATGATGTATTGACTCAGCGAGCCAACGCCAAAACTGATCGGATAGGGAAGGTTTGGGTTCCAAGACGGAGTAAGCAAAGGATTAGGATTTAACCCAAGTTGACGAAGTATATCCGGCACAACGCTTCTGATCGCAACGCCAAAATTCATTCCTGAGGCAACATATGACACCACAAACCGCACGGCGATTCGTCGGGCAGTTCCCGATCTGAATATGCTCATTATTAGGTGGCCAAGCCACCTAAAGAAGCTTCCGAAGAACAGCCCACTCGGGTCAACGTAATTTATTGGATCATTGCCGCAATAATTGTAGAGGTTTAAAGTTTGCGGTGAAATAGTCGAAACAGAAGCCATTC
This sequence comes from Acidobacteriota bacterium, assembly GCA_019639195.1. Classification (GTDB taxonomy): domain Bacteria; phylum Acidobacteriota; class Blastocatellia; order Pyrinomonadales; family Pyrinomonadaceae; genus OLB17. The sequence goes on from JAHBSI010000002.1 coordinate 503,103, forward strand.
TGATCGGATCAATTTGCGTGAAGCGTCCGAGTTTACTGTCATAGGTGCGGTTTAAGGCATAATCCAATCCCGTGGGCGCACTTCGGTCGTAGGAAGTGAATCGGTTGTTCGTCGAACCGGTTGACTCTGCGTTCAGCGCGGTTCCGAATGGGAGATGAGTTTGTTCATAAGCGGTACCGCCGGCTTGGTTGGTAATCAATCGTGTTCCGAGCCTATCCGGGTGATTGAATTCTATATATTCTCCGCCGGAGCCGTTCGGGGTCACTGTCGCAAGCTGTGTGTCTCCGAAATACGTATAGCTCTTTGTCCAAGTCGGGACGGTCGAGGTGTATTCGGTGTATTCGGCCATCGTCGTGCCGCCTACCGAGGCGAAGATCTTAAGTTGACCATTAACCAAGTCATGATCCATGAGTTTTGCATTGGTCGAACCGTAAAAGAACCCCTGAAGATCGGTTGGAGTGGTGCCGTCCTGTTTTACAGCCTGAAGCCGGTTCGCCGCGTCGTATTCATACAACAGCCAATGAACCCCGTCCGCCGCCAGCGAGCGTGTCTGATTCCCCGCCGCGTCGTACTCGTAGCCGGTCGTCGTGATCCGGTTCGTTGCGTTGTCGTAGGATAAGTTCGGGATGCCGTCCAGCGGTATCGGCGAACTGTCGGCGGCCGTCCCCGTCGCCGCAACGTTCGTTCTGTTGCCGTAACGATCGTAAGTGTAGGTCTGCTGCCAAAGCGCGCCCGTCGCTCCGCCCTTCGCCTTTGTCAGCCGTCCGAGCGCATCATACTCATACTCACGGTTCTTGTCCGTATCGAGATTATTCACGATCTTTGTCAGGGCACCCGTTTTGCCGCTCAATGCCCCGCCGGAACCGTTCTTGGCATAGTCATAGCTCAGATCGAGCAGCGTCGTCGAACCCTTCACCGCCGTCTGGTTCGTCAGCAATCCGGTCTGCGGGTCGAACGTGTAATTCTCCGTCACCTGATTCGCACCCGTCACGCCGATCTTCACCGATGTCGTCTGGTCCGAAGCGTTATACACTATGTCCGAAGCCTGCTTCGCCCCGTCATACTTCATTTCGCTCAGCCGGCTCGCCGAATCGTAGCTGTTCTCGACAACCTTTCGCGGGCTGCCCGCCAGCCCGTACTCCGCCGGATAATGCACCTCCGTCACGCGGTCAAGCGAATCGTAAAGATAATTCACCGTCATCGGATAGCTCGTCCGGTAATCCACCGTCTGCTTGTATTCGCTCACGCGGCTCTGCCCGTCATACGAATAATCCTCCGTCAAAAATCCGTCCGTCCTGATCTTCTTTATCCGGCTCACATCGCCGGTCGTCATATATTCGTAAGTCACGCCCGGTGCCGCGTATATAGTCAGCCCCGGCTGCAGGGTTCCGCTCAGGTCATAGTACCGGCTCTGTATCCGGTTCAACGGATCGTCGCCTCCGCCGCTTAGTTCATACGAAAAATGCGTCTTGACGCCCCGTGCATCCGTTTTCAGGATAAGGTTCGAACGCTCGTCATATTGGAAGGCTTCGCCCCACACTGCCGCCGGATCGCCGATGCCGACAAATGCACCCGCATTGCTGAGCGTTGCGGTCTGTTCCGCCAGCTTTTGCCGCGTCAGCCTGCCGAGGTCGTCGTATTTGAATTTACGGATCTGCGAGCCTTGCTCCGTTTGGATCAGACGCCCGAGCGTGTCGTAGGTATATTTTGTAACAAGGTTCCCCGTGTCGGAAACCGTTCCGTCACCGTTCGGGTTCGGCTCAACCACCTCCGCAAGTCGTCCTTGCTGGTCGTAGCGTCCCCACCGTTCGCGGCCCCAGGCATCGACGATCCGCGTCGTGTTCCCCGGCAGATTTGACGCCGAACTTGGTTTTGTCGATTCGTTATAAAAAGCTTTAGTTTCGCTCCCGTCCGGTTCGACGACCTTTGAAAGACGTCCCTGCGAATCGTAAAACTTCTCCGACCATTGAATGGTGTCGCCGCTGCGGTACGGCCGCGACTGCTTCCACGGCTCCGCGAACTGCGTGTATTTACTTTCGACGATATCGACCACGCCGCCCGGATTATAAGATTCCTCTTTTTTCACAAGGCCGATGCCGTTCAGATATTTTTTGGTCTTTCCCGCCGAATTGTCGTCGTCGTCAAATATTTCCTCGATGACCGTCATCGCTTCGTCGTCATACGTCGTCACCGTATAAGCGCCCGTCGGCGAAGTGGTTTTCGTCGGGCGCAGCGTGCCGCCGTCGTATTCCGTTGTGGTTGTCAGTCCGTTGACATCCGTTGCTTCGAGAACGAGGCCGCTGTTGAAATCATAACGGGCCGAAGTCGTGACGCGATCGGGCGAACTCGGATTGCTCGACCCGCGTGTTTGAAAAACCGGATAGGCATACTGCGTATCGATCTTTGTCGTATTCGGATCGTCAAAGAGCATCGAGGTTTCCTCACAGCACGACGACGACATCCTGACCACGTTCCCCGTTTTGTCATAGCTCCGCGTCTCATCGATCGCACCCGTCGCGGAAGCCGCATTCTCATATCGCGTCACCTTTGTGATATTGCCGCGCTTGTTCGTGCTCGAATCGAAAATAGGACACTGATCACAAGTCCAAAACGGAGGGCTTCCGTCCGGACATTCTCCGACGGAATTCTCGCTCGATCCGCTTGACCGGAGAGGGTCGCAGCTCCATCCGCAGTTGCAGGTTACGGTGCCGGTATTGAACGGATCGTATGCGGGATTATGTTGAATGACGCCCGGAGCATCCGTCAGAGGAAAAGAGGTATAGTTGTCATACTCATAATCAGTCCTCGAAACCACGGTTGCCGACGGGTTTTCGATCCGCGAACTCTTCACCAGATTAAAAAGATGCTTTCCGTACAAGAAATCACCGTTCGTATCGAACGAGCCCATATAACTTGCGTCGTTCTCATAGGTCGCGGTCGAACAACGCAGAAGGGCGTCAGCATCGTCGTAATCGCACGACTTTGTTATCTGGTTGAACTTATTCGTGCCGTAAGTATAGGCTGTTTTCACCTTCTTCTGATTCTCATCAAAAACCTTTGCCCACGAAGGCCTCGGCGAATCGTAATTTCCTTGCTGCCAGCTTACTAGGGACGACGCGACCGTCAGTTCATTAGATCCGTCCATTACAATGGTTTCGTCAGTGAATACCAACCCGTCCGTCCAGGCACCCGGCGTTCTATAGGAATACTGACGGCTGATCACGCCATTGGGCTGTGTAACCTCAACCATCCTCGCCGGACTGTTCGAGGTCCCGTCGTGTTTATATGTATTGTTGTCAAAAAGATATGTGGTCACGGCATCCTGACTGACATCCCGTTCCGCCCACCATTCACGCAGTTCCGTATATGTCGGAGCGTCCGTTAGATTTAGACCATTCGTCCGCCCCGATGCATTTGCCGTCGTCAGCGGATAATTATACGAGGCACGCTTTGTGACTTCGCCTTTGACGATCACGCCCTGATCTTCTGTTCCCGTCGTCCAATCCATCCCGCGATGTTCTTCGACCTTGGTGAGCATCCCGTAACTTGAATAAAACGTATCGTAGTCCGGATCGTTGGCGTCCGCTCCGCCGAACCAATACCCGGTCTGTGTTCCCGGATAATAGATCGAATCGATCACCCACGGCGAGGAATCCCTGACCATCGGCGTAAGACCTGAAAAAGAATATGCAAGATTGAGTTCGCGGTAATGGAGACGTATTAGCGTCCGGGTCTTTGCCCCCGGCGCCCCCGAGATCGAAGGGGCTTCGACCCTGATCATGCGGTTTAGTGAATCGTATTTGAAAGAAATAACTCGTCCGAGAGTGTCCGTGACCGTCTCTATTTTCGGGTCGCTCGGCTCGAACGAATTTTGATAAGTTATCGTTACATAGTTCCCTTGAACATCCGTTATCCGCGTCGGATGAACATGAGAATTGGCGTTGCCTATGGTTGAATAAATGATGCTTGTCCCGTTTGAAAGTTTTGCCCAGCCGCTGCCCTGGCCGCCGAAGGTAAACTGGCAGCCATAATCGATAAAGCTCCCGTCAGCGGTATGCCCCGTAAATGACATTCCGTTTGTGAGGTTCGTCAGATAACCGGTGTAACCGTGCCGCGTGCCGTCTGCATCGATGAGCATGCAGCCGCCTCCACCGCCCATAAAAACGATCTTCCCGAAATCCAGAGTCCAACCCGGAGCCGGATCGTCGTAGTTGATATCATAAGTTATTTCGTTACCCGCTTTGTTCCAAACGCGCGAGTTGTATATCAGATTCAGTGAAACATCGATATTGCGTCCCGGCAGTGAGATCACCGGAGCTGTTATCTGGAAATTGCCGTTACCTGCACCGCCGTCCATCGGCCCGCCCGGAGGGTTGCCGGGCTGGTTGCCCGGTTCGATGGCCGATTCCCAATTATCTTCGTTCCATCCGTAATCGTCGGGCAGGAGATTCGAGACCACCCTTTCCGCTTTTTGTTGCTGGTCAGACCTCGAGCCTTTGGTATTAGAGTTCTTCCGCGTCGATATGCGCGTGGTTACCGCTCCTTTATTTATTAACTCCTCATCTTCTTCGACCGGAGTGACCGTGATCGTAACCTCATCAAAATAACCGCCGCCGGACGCACGCAGCTTGAATGTCCCCGGAAGTTCGGCTTTGAATAGATTTGCCACCAACGGCTTAGGCGACATACGTTCTTCCGTATCAGTGATCAGCCAGTCGAAGTCCACTCCCGAAAGCGGATCGCCGTTGTAGTCATAGGCAACGGCAGCAAAGACATATTCGCTTCCTTCCGGGATCTCCACCGACCCCGGGAATATTTTTATACTGGCAATATCCTGTGTTTGAGAGCCTGATTTCGATCCGAAGAACGCAAAGCCAGCCATGACCCAGCGATTCAAATTATTAGTAAGATTTCCCGACAGATATAAAAAACGAACCGATCGGGCAGTATTCCTCACATATCCCTTCAACTCCATCGGCGCCGCAGGAGCCGAGATAGTTAAAATACAGAGGATCAGAAATGCACAGGTAAATCGCGTGAGTATTCCATAGCGACGAGACAAATTTACTAAACGGGTCGATGGCTTGGTTCGCTTTTTAGAAGACATGAGGGCTCTCCTTTTTTGAACAAATTTGACGACGGGTTGAAGCAGCTTTAGCAGTTTTTGCTTCAGGGAAACGAAAAAGTGACACAACCATATCAGACGTAATGCTTGCGTGTCAATAAAATCATTGAAATGCTGTCGTTAGCACAACAAATGTCCGGTATAAATAGCAGGTGATATGTCCGCTTTGGAACGGCGAGGGGTGAGTGACAAGAACTTGAGGGAGGGACGCGCTATGAGGAACTACTATGAGGCCGCAATGGAGAAAGCGATGACAAGACAAGAGATAATATTGAGGGCGTATGCGAAGAAGATAAGCTGGATAGAGGCGGCGGAGATATTGGGGATGAGCTGCCGGCACCTAAGGCGGATAAGGGAGCGGTATGAGGCTATGGGGTATGAGGGATTGTTTGACGGGCAGGGGGAAAGGCGAGTTCGCGACGGATACCCGTGGAGACGGTGGAGGAGGTATTGAGGTTGTATCGGGAAGAGTATTTCGATCACAACGTGAGTCATTTTCACGAGAAGCTGGCGGAGAAGCACTCGACCTGCAGATCGACAAAACAATTATGGCGCGGCCCCTCGCCGGATGCCAAGTGTTCGTTCACCAACATCTCGACGGCTCCCTCTCGATCGCCTTCGGCCGCACCTCGTCGCCGGTTTTACAAAAAATGGAGATAAGTTAATTTCTTCTCCCTCTCGACCTGTCGGCTATAGTGTCAATGATTATTTTGTATTTAATAACAGATGGGACATTTGTTGCGCGCCAACACTCCGATTTTATTTGCTCATGGCTATTTCGTTATCTTTGCTCACGGAGATTAAATCCCGGAACACTGTTTGGTAAAAGTCTGATGTTTTCGCACTGGCCTATGTTGTGAATTCCGGTCTTTGAGGTTTTATCTCGTTTAACGGCCATGTTAAACTTAAAGGCCATTTAAAAAAATTACGTGTGAACAACCATCACCGAAAAAAGAAGAAAAAACTGGGATCGATCTATACGCCGAGTGACTTTGCAACCATCCTGGCAAAATGGGCGATAGAAACCCCACGCGCTCGGATACTCGATGTTGGTGTCGGGGAAGGAGCGATAACCATTGCAGCTTATTCACGACTGATTGAGCTTGGTGCCATATCGCAAGAAGCGGAAAGTCAGATATTCGGTGCAGAAATTGATCGGAAGACATTCAAGAAATTTAAAAGGATAGTTGCCGAAAAAGGTCTTACTTTCCCTCGGATAGAACAGCGAGATTTTTTCAAGTCGGATCTTCCATACGTCGATGCCGTGATCGGCAATCCTCCCTACGTCCGTCGCTCCAAGATATCTAATTTTGAGAAAATTCAGCGTCAGTTCAATCGCGGGTCTCGAAAGATTTCAAGCCTGGCTGATCTCTATATCTATTTCACTCTTCGCGCTTGCGAGCAATTAAAACTTGGGGGCAAATTAGCAATCATTACATCAGATTCATGGCTAAACACTCGATACGGATCTGCTTTCAAAGAATACCTGATCAATAATTTTACAATTGAAGGCCTGATTAGTCTTGATCGAAATATTTTTGACGCTGATGTTAAGGCTTTGATAACACTGGCAACGAAGAGAAAACCATCATCCGACCATAGTGTTAAGTTTGTACGAGTCAAGAACGGATTGCCAGCACATGAAATTCTGAAGTCTGTGGTAGACACTACAACCTTTCACGACGACCTCAAAATTAACAAAGTAGATCTCGATTCGGTAAATGTAAAAGAAACGTGGGGTATTTACTTTAAGGCGGCCTCTCTTTATAAGTTCATTTCGAGTCATCCTAAAGTATCAGTCGTCTCCGAAATCGCAAACACTCGAATTGGAATTCAAACTCTGGCAAAGGACTTCTTCGTCCTCAAGACCGACGCTATCGAGAAACATGGTATAGAAGATCTTTATCTGAAACCTTTAATTCAGTCTTCTCGCTTTCACGCGAATCCGGTGATCGAAGAAGACGAGAAAACCTCCTTTATGCTGCTGTTTTGTGACAAGCAAAAGACAGAGCTTGAAGGAACCAGTATTCTCAATTACATCGAGGCGGGCGAAAAGGCCAAGGTCAGTTTTCGTGGCAAACTCAAGATCGTCGAGGGATACAACAACAAGGAGCGAATTAAGAAATCACGAAGGCCAATCTGGTATGACTTGAAGACGGCGGTAGAAAAGCAGCCCATTGCAAAAATCCTTGTACCGCGAATAGTTGCAAAGACATATCAGGTTTACTGGAATAAGGCGGGATATGTACCGGGTGAGTTTTTCATCGAGTTCCGTCCGAATAAAGATATCGATGACGAAGTATACTTGGCCATTTTATCAAGTTCGATTTTTGAAGTCTGTTTGAGAACAAAGTCTCAACTGTATGGGGGCGGGGCCTATAGCGTTTTCCCCGGCCGATTTAAAAACGTACCAATAATAGATCCTAGCAGGTTATCGGGAACCGAAAGGGACTCGTTGAGATCCGCATATCAAAAGTATTTGAGTGATCCGGAGAAAGGAAAACTTATGATCGATTCTGAAATCGCCGAAATACTTGCGTTGTCTTCCGACCTTAAACAGGAAATACAGGACTCTCTTGAAGATCTGGTTGGTGCCGTGGATACGTTTAGCAAATAAGTGAAATATGTCTAGGTTTTTTACAGTGGATGCTAGAACGATACTCTCGTTGGGGAGAGAGAGTATTAAAGAGGCGACCACTGCGCTCGTAGAGCTGGTTAAGAACAGCTACGACGCGGATGCCGAACGCGTGGTAATCGAGATCGCAACCAAAGTCGAACCATCGTACATCCGAATTTCCGACAATGGCACCGGCATGTCTTCAAACGATGTAGAACAGAAATGGTTGCGCATTGGCTATTCGGAAAAAAAGGAAACTGCAAATCGATACTCGGGTAAAGGAAGGCGAAGAACAGGTGAAAAAGGAGTTGGTAGAATTTCGGCTGATCGCTTGGGAAAACAGTTAGATTTGATCACGTCCAAGGGAAAGGAGCTTTTCGGTCTAAGAATTAATTGGAGCGATTTTGAAGGAAAAGGAAAGCAACTTGATAGAGTCCCGATCGAAGACATAACCGATCCCGACATCACCCTTCCGAAAATGCTCGACAATTCCGCCTCGAAATCGGGGACGCAACTTAAGATCATTGACTTGAGAGATACGTGGGACAAGAACAATATCGAGGAACTTCGCCGTGAATTGTCATTGCTCCTTTCGCCTTTCAAAAAGGTCAAGGATTTTGAGATATCGACCCTTTCTGACGTGGATGATGCCGAGAATGGGAAAGTGGCTTCGGATATCAATGAGCAGGCGGTAGTTTCACTTGATGCTAAATACAGGAGCAATGCCTCCAGTCTGAAATACAATCTCAAAACGATCGATCAAAAAAAGGGCAAGAATAGCGAGATCAAATTAGCCCAACTCCTGAATATCCGCGCCGCAGAAACTGATGAAGTCCCGAAGTTATCATGTGGTGATGTCGATGTGAAATTGCTGTTTTATATCAAGGGAAAGTCGGTCTTCGGTGACATCAGCCTGAATAGAAAGGCAGTCTCGTCATTTGTGGACGCAAATGCCGGTATCAAAATATATCGCGACGATGTATGGGTCAAACCGTACGGTGAAATGAACAAGGAAGAGTGGGACTGGCTCAACCTCGGTCGAAGATATGGAATGAATCCGGCTGGAGCTGGAAGAAAGTCATTTCGAATAAGACCACAGCAACTTGTCGGAGCGGTGTTCATCAGCCGAGACCAGAATCCGACACTGGCCGATAGCTCTGGCCGCGAAGGGCTGATCAAAGGCGCCGGGTACGAGGATCTAAAAAAACTGACCGAAGGCTGCGTTCAGCTCATTGAAACCGGATATCACGACAGGTTCATCCAAGACAAAGGTGAAGATTCTAAAACCGCGTCTAGCGATATGAAACTCGTCGCCAAAGATACCAGCGCCGTGTTGAAAGAAATGCAGAAAATTGCTCCCATGATTGCCCAGTCCGCACTAGATCAAAAGAGCAAAGAAAGTTTTGAAGCTTCCCTTGATAAGGTGAAAGAGATTCACGACACCGTAAAGGACGTCTCAAAGACCGTTTTGGACTTTGAACGTGAGCAAGTTTTATTCAGAGGTCTTGCCACGGTTGGTATTTCGATGTCCGTATTCGGACATGAAATACAATCGGCAATTACACATTTGCTGAACATCAGTTATAGAGTTCGAGACTATTTGAACGCTACGCCTCCGAAGAACGATAAAGCTATAGAAAAGATTGAACGACTTGTGGAGCTTTCTGACAGCGTAAGCGGCTGGGGGACATACGCTCTTAACAGGATGCAGCGGAGCAAGCGCAGTCGTCGGACGCAAAATATATCGAACCTGGCTTCGAAAGTTATTAATGATATCAGCCCTCCTTTCAAAGCAGCCCAGATCGATTTACAGCTGCATCTTCGGTCGCTTGAGGGCAAGGTATTTAGCATGGACTTTGAAGCGATTTTGATCAATTTACTGACGAACGCATACTACGCATGTCTACAAAAGGCCAGGAACCGCAAGATAAGAGTTGAACTACGGACCACAAGAATCTCGAGCGATAAGGCAATCGAGATCATAGTAGCGGACAGTGGGCCCGGCGTTTCTTCGCAATTTCGCGATAGGATATGGGAACCGCTGTTCACTACAAAAAGTGAGGGTCGGGGTACCGGACTTGGATTGGCGATCATTGATTCAGTTGTCCGCGAATCAAATGGCACTCGCCATATTGAGACCGACAACGAGCTAAAAGGTGCTCGCTTCGCCATTTGTTTACCAATCGAATAACAACGACAGGATATGTTCGGAATAGGCATCATCGATGACAGTAAAGATTATCGCGACTCGTTCGTCGAGGATTTTGAAGATCTCGATTCAGCCAACTTCAAGTTGGACAAAGAGGATTGGCAAGTTGCTGTGACGGCCCCATTGCCCGACATTAATGAATACCCCGACTGGATTCTCGAGAATGATTTAACGGCGGTAATCCTCGACGAGAAACTGCAGAACGGCGGTGTTACCTATGGCGGACATGAAGTGCTTGAACTGATAAAAGGAAAATTCCCTTTGCCGGTTTTTGTCGTGACCGAGTACAAGGATGATCCGGATCTGGAGACTCAGTTTGAGAAAGCTACGGACATCATAGGAAAGCCGGAGTGGGCGAGGGAAAGAACCAGGTTTGCGGGGCGTGTACTTTCGTCCGCTAAGGATTACTCGGATGTATATGTGAGTAAGCATATAGAAATGGATGCTCTCGCAGACAAGGCTGCAAAGGACGAAGCTAACGAAGATGAGATAAAGAAACTTGAGGCACTGAGGGATCAGATTCAATTGCCACTGATGAAAGAGGATGCGACCCGTGAAGAAGTATTGAACGAATTCGAATCCTCCGTAAATTTGTTAGAGGATCTCATTATTAAGGCAAAGGAACGTTTAGGTGAACAAGATTAATCGAGCCGTGTATGGAATGGAGAAGAATCGATAAGTCTCAATCAGAAGAGCCCACAAATGGAACATACAGAGACTGGAAACCGCAACTTGCTACTGAAGGAGAACATCGCTGTGTTTACTGTTCCATTCACGACAATCGATGGGGTGGAGAACGAATTTTTCACGTGGAGCACTTCAAGCCGAAATCGAAGTTTAAGGCTCTGATAAATAGCTACGCAAACCTATTCTACGCTTGCCCCGTTTGCAACGTCTTTAAGAGCGATTCGTGGTTTGATGCCCCCGTCGGCGATTGGACTGTTTGTCATTACCCAGACCCATCTGAATATAATTACGGTGAATTTTTTGTCGTTGACGTAACAAACCAATTGACTGGCGTTAATGCGGTCGGAAAATTTCTGATTGAGCGGCTACATTTGAATCGCAAACATTTAATTATAGAACGACGGAAAGAAATCGTAGAGGATAAATTGACATCATTACACGGCGAAATTGACAGGATAATAAACCTACTCAACATAGACGAACTTCGAGAACTGGCCCAACTACAGAACGCAATCGGAAAGATACGATCTAAGGCTATTTACACTCCTATGTACGAACCCGCGGATCTTAGCTAATACTACTTCTATCTCGATTTCTAGTTTCGTTCCCAGGCATGTTCGTAGGCGAATTTTTTCAGAATGTTCGATTTTACTTCAAGGAGATAATCAGACTTATTACGAGTTCGGGTCGAGAACTGTCCGACAACGAGAAATAATCTCTACATCTTCGCGAAAATTGTGCGACACGCCCTCGGCGACAAAACCTTCGAGTATTTTTGAAGCTAAGAACTTTCAGCATTCCGCGTTCTTTGAAATGCCTCGGATAGTCGCTTTGGTTAATTACGGAGCGATATTTCTCGAACCTATCGGGCATAACGACAAGGTCGAATGGCCGTCTCATCTTTGAGTGTGATGAAAACGATGTCATTGGTCGTCATGGGCCTTTGGCGGTATATTACTGCTGTGGCAACAGATACGATGTGTCATTTTTTTAAGATTGAGCGAATCTTCGGCTGAGAAAGTGTTGCGTCCGGTGAGTTCATCGCGAATAAAACACAATCGGATGGGTACCGATAGAAATGCCTATCTTTTTCAAGATCGGCTTCCACAAGCTGCCAACCTTCCATACGCTTGAGGAATGGTGAGTTGGCAAAGGTATTTAACTTCCCCGCGATCTCTGAATTTCTAAATGGTCAAAGAGTTCTCCCTGGGATCGGATCGCGAGTTCGGATTGCCACAATGCTTCGCTGCGATAAACGGTGTTGTCAAAGTACAATGCTCCGGCAAGGCTCAATACCCTAATCTCGCCTTTGTTATTCCTGATCGAGTCATAGTCGTACCAACGGCCGCGAAATTTCCATAGACTGTCCACCCATGCTCGTTTTTCCATTCATATTGCTGAAGATCGTCGATCGAGACTTCAGCAAATTCTTCAAAGAGATTGGAAACCGTATCCGATTTCTTGCGTCCATCGACATACCAGTGATAACGCCTGTGCCATGCGGGAATCGTTCGGCTTTTCTGCGTCGAAGTCATAGTGCACTTCTACCCTGTAGCCGCGATAGTCCTCGGCCTCGACAAAGGATTCGTTTTTCGTATTGTTGTTTGTTGTTGAAGTGAAGAAGGGGACTATATTGACCACCCGGGGTCAGCGGCCGCCGAAGTAAGGTTTTGCGCTTCCATGCTACTTCTAACTTTCTCCATCACATTGCCCACCGCTATTTTTGCGCTTCCAGCTATTTAGAGATAAGAAGGCGTCCGATTTTGGACGCCTCAAGGTAAATTAAACAGGTAGTACTAACCTGAACCATCAGGTTGTCTTTTTATTGAATTAGCGAGATAATCTGTGAAATTAAAGAGCTAAGGCCACAAGTAAAGTTTCCTGTTTCGGGACCGATTATAGGCAATGTGTCTGGTTGTCAGGTGGTAGTCAAACTTGAGCAAACAGGTGATTATGTAAATGGTCACGTTTTAACTGAAATTCAGTGATCGTCCGATAAACACTGAACGAAAACGAACTTAGGGTGAAAACCGTAAACGTTTAAATAGGCAAAGATTACTCTCCGGAGGAAGAAGTCGCAGGTTCGACTCCTGCCGCGAGTACCACCCTAACCCTTTTTATCAGGTTACAAGACTTTATTTTGCGCTGACTGGCGTCCGTCTGGGTTTTCAGTGCATGCGGAGCATTGGATCGCCGAGAAGAGCCCAGGAGACGCGTACATCATGTGCGTTGGGGAGCACTTGTTTTGCGTCAAGGATCAGATCGCCGATGCGTAGGATGCTGCCGTCGCCGGTTTTCAGATAGAAACGAGAGGCCATGATCTCCTGCACGTCCGGCGTTGTCTTGCCGGTCGATGCCCACACCGCGACCGCACCGCGATCGGGCCATTCAAGAAGATTCTCCGAAAGACTGTAACCATAAAGGTTGAGGAAGTAGCCGTTAAGACACGTAAGCAGTGTATATGTGCTCGGCGCAGTGCTGTTCGTAAGATTAGGCACGTCCGCACTGCCGAAGAAGCTTGAAGACGCCCAAATGCCGATCGTTCCGTGCCCCGCGTAGTTGACAAGGTACTTGCCCGTATTCATCGAGGTCATTAAGGTCGCGTGTGCGTTCGGATCTCCACGACCGACCATATCAGCGGCCGTTCCGGAGGGCAGTTTGTTCTTTATGCGGCCGCTCATTGCCTGAAAGTCATAACCATCCGGAAGATCGTATGCGAAGAGAGTTCCGCGGCTGAGATCGCGAACGCCATTCTCCCAAACAATGGTCTTGTCGAGGGCAGCTTGAATGTCCTCAGGAGCCTTTCCGGGTATGCGGCCGATCGCGAGTTCTGATAGTCCGTCCTCATCAAAATCGCCCATGGCTTCGTCGCTCCCCGTTTCGGTATAGACGGTGTTGACGATGCGAGTCGGAATGTCGTTATTGTAGCCCTGGTCTTCGGGCGAAAGATCGTAATCCTTCGGGTTTTCGCTCGCGTTGCCAAGAATTAAAGCGTAGTTAGGCGGCGACGCCCAATTCTGCTTTGCAAACCGGAAGAAGCTGTTGATCGCCTCCCAGTTCTTAAGCCCGAACGAGAATTCGTCGTAGATATCGTCAGCATCGACCAGCTTAACAGTTATACCTTGCGATTGCCGTAACGTCGCCCAAGAAGTCGCCTGCTGCTCGTACGGACGGTAGTAGATGATCACCAACTCGGCAGCATTCGTGGTGTTCCGAAGATCGCTTGGAAAGTTTGAAGTAACCGAGAACGGAGTCTCGACCGATGCAGAATCGATCGCATAAAAGACGCGGCCGCGGCTTGCGGGCAACTTGAGGTCGAAACCATTCGAGCCCGCAGATACATTCAGATTGCTGTATTCCGCGACACCGGCTTCATTCGTAACGTCAAACAGCCTGACCGAGCTCGTCGGAAATCCTCTTACGGTCGAACGTTTGTAATTGTGCGTATAGAACTCCGTCTTTCCGTTTACCGCAAGATAATTGCGAGGATAGCTGATCGCAAGGCTGTCAAAAAAAGTAACGTCAGTAGCATTGCTACCGGTCATTTCAAGGCTATTTGTTCCCTCGACCAGGAGTGACGCCGGGACGTTCGCGTTAAAAACGATCGGTGACTGCCCGCCTCCGACAGCGTTGCCGATCACCGTACCGTTAAGCTTAAGCGAGACGGAATGCGCCTGCAGCGTAAAGCCTTGAAGGGCTATGCTAATGGGGACATTCGGCACCGTCGGATCGATCCCCGACAGCGTAAACGGATAATTGACCGGCGTATCGATCACCATTCGACCCCACCAATTCTCGGCTTCGCCGTTCAGGATCGTGTTGATGTACAGCTTCCGTTCCTTGCTCACGAAGGTCTGGTCGTAGCGGCTCGCAGTAACATTGCCGCCAAGTGGGCGCAGCGACCGTCGCTCAAAGCGTTTGCCGATGCCGTTGCCGCTTGTTAGATAAAAGGTCCTTGTATTCGTCTCGAGCGTGTCAATGCCGCGGCCAAAGAATTCTATGAACTGGCCGTTCGGATCGACATTCATCGCAACCTCGTTGCCGTCAACGAAAAGCTGCCATGTCGCGGGATCGCTGTTTACGTTGAAATTAACACCGGAGAGAGCCGCCGCGGTTACTCTGTAGTAACCCGTCTTTTTAATTCCGATCTTTGCCCCTACAAAAGTTGAGAGCCTGCGCTGCATACGCGAATTCGGCTTTGAAAGGGAGGAAAGCATCTCGTCGCGTAGGATTTTCGGCAGATCGAGATCGGAGGTTGAAAGATCCGCCGGCGAACCAGCACGCGAGATCCCATAGCCCGCGAGGGCTCGTGATAGGCCGCTGTTGAGGCTGCTGTCATAGACCGCAGTAGTAGTTTGCGATCTGCTTCGAGAACCGTTCAAAAAGATAGTTTCGTAGTAGTAGGAAGTACCCGGCACACCGGCTTTGTCAAAATACTCAAAGGCCGAACCTTCGGCGTCCTCAACACCATTCTTCAACGCCGGTCCTGCGATAACTTGATCGTTCGCCTGCTCAAGGCCTTTCTCCGTTACTCGAAATACATTGAAACCGATGATCGATGCATCGCTGCCAATATTCCAACGAAGTAGTACGCCGTCACCATCGATGATCGCCGAAAAAGACGGCGTCTCCTGCTCGGCGCGAACCTGCGTTTTTGCGAACGGCAACGCCATTCTCGCGGATTGTGCCATCGTAGCTTGCGGAGCTGTAAAGATAAGGGAGACGAGTGGGAACAGCAAGATCCTTCGCATAAAAACCACCTTCGAATTTGAGCGTAGTGAGCGCAGAGTAACGAGCTTTGACACAGAAGGCTATCCAAAGCCAACCCCTAACTTAGACTGAAAAGGCCGAAAATGCAATAGATTTCGGCCCAATTCCCGTTTCCGAGGAGACGTCCTAGGCGGACCTCGTCAGCTGGTGAAGAACATACGGCAGGATGCCGCCCGCCTTGTAATACTCGATCTCGATCGGTGTATCGATCCGAAGCTTCACCTTCGTCTCCACGATCGAGCCGTTTGCACGCCTGATCGAGAGCTTTATGTCCTGGCGCGGTTGGATCTCGACGCCTTCAAGCCCCGAAAGGTCGAATGTCTCCGTACCATCAAGTTCAAGCGAAGCGGCGGTCTGCCCTTCGGCAAATTGAAGCGGCAGCACGCCCATCCCAACCAGATTCGAACGGTGAATTCGCTCAAATGATTCGGCGACGACGGCCTTCACGCCCATGAGCATCGTGCCTTTTGCCGCCCAATCTCGCGAACTTCCCGTACCATATTCCTTGCCTGCAAATATGACGAGCGGCACGCCTTCTGCACCGTAACGCATCGCGGCGTCGTAGATCGTTGTCTCCTCGCCGTCGGGGTAATGCTTCGTAAATCCTCCCTCGACCGGTGAGACCATCGTGTTCTTGATCCGCACATTAGCAAAGGTACCGCGAAGCATTACGCGGTCGTTACCGCGGCGTGAACCATAGGAATTGAAGTCCTTCGGTTCAACTCCAAGAGATTGCAAGTACGCGCCCGCGGGTGAGTTCGCCTTGATCGCGCCGGCAGGCGAGATGTGATCCGTAGTTACCGAATCCCCGAAGATCGCCAAGGCTCGAGCCTCTTTGATATCCGTGAAGCCTGCGGTCGGCTTGCCGAAATCGTCAAAGTACGGCGGCTCCTGAATGTAGGTCGAATCCGGATCCCATTCATAGATCGCACCCGTGCTTGAGGTGATGTCGTTCCAAAGAGGATTCTGGTCGGCAAACTCCGAGTAGAGCTTTCTGTATGTCTCGGCATCGTAGGCCGCAGACAGAAGATCGCGGACCTCATTCAGTGACGGCCAAATTTCTTTAAGATAAACGTCATTGCCATCTTTGTCCTTGCCGAGCGGTTCTGCGTTCATATCTTTGAGGACAGTTCCTGCGAGCGCAAACGCAACGACAAGCGGCGGCGACATCAGGAAATTCGCCTTTATGTTCTGATGAACGCGGGCCTCAAAGTTTCTATTGCCGGAGAGCACGGAGGCGGCGATCAGGTCGTTGCCTGTCACCTGCTCTTCGATCGCCGGATCCAGCGGGCCGGAGTTTCCGATGCAGGTCGTGCATCCATAGCCAACGAGCTCGAATCCGAGCTGGTCGAGATACGGCTGCAACCCCGTCTTCTCCAAATATTCCGTAACGACACGCGAGCCGGGAGCAAGCGACGTTTTCACATATTTTGGCGGCTTAAGGCCTTTCTCGACGGCCTTCTTAGCAAGCAGTCCGGCCGCGAGCATCACTGCCGGATTCGAAGTGTTCGTACACGACGTGATCGCTGCAATTAGCACGTCGCCGCTCCCGACCGAGACGTCGCCGTTAACGCCGTCATCATGAACGACGCAATTCGGCGTCGGCCGGTTGTTCATCATCTCGAGCTCCGTGGCAACGCTCGTATTCTTTGTCGACGTGTTCCGGATCGCTGATTCAGGGGCCGAACGCTGACTTTGCTCTCCACCACCTTCAACACAAGGCATTTCGACCGAGCCGATCGTCACATCATATCGGGCATTAAGGTCTTTTGCGGCCTTTCCAAACCCGCCGTCACCGAGCGGCGTGGTAAACAGCTCTTTGAATCGGCTGCTCAACGCGTCAAGCTCAATGCGATCCTGCGGCCTCTTGGGGCCGGCGACCGAAGGCTTTATCGTCGCAAGATCGAGTTCAACGACTTGTGTGTAATCGACCTCGCCGGAACGCGGGATCCCAAACATCTCCTGAGCCTTGTAGTAGTTGCGGATAGTGTCGATCTGCTCATCGCTGCGGCCGGTGTTCCGCATATAGTCAAGCGTTTTTTCATCGACTCCGAAGAAGCCCATAGTCGCACCATACTCGGGAGCCATATTGGCGATGGTCGCTCGGTCGGTTGCGTTCAATGCGGCGGCACCTTCGCCAAAATACTCAACAAACTTACCAACGACCTTCGTCTCTCGAAGAAGTTCTGTGATCCGGAGCACGAGGTCGGTGGCAGTTGCGCCGGCGGGAAGCTCACCGGAAATATGAACACCGACAACATCCGGCGTCAGGAAATAAACGGGCTGACCTAGCATTCCGGCCTCTGCCTCGATGCCGCCCACGCCCCAGGCGACAATGCCAAGGCCGTTGATCATCGTCGTGTGCGAATCCGTTCCGACGAGCGAATCCGGGAAGTACACTCCTTCGCGTTCGAAGACACCTTTCGCAAGATACTCGAGGTTTACCTGGTGAACGATGCCGATCCCCGGCGGAATAACGCCAAATCCGTTAAAGGCCTGCGTTCCCCATTTCAGGAAGCGATACCGTTGATCATTCCGGCGGAACTCTACCTCCATGTTTCGCTCGTAGGCGAGCTGAGAACCGGCAAAATCGACCTGAACGCTGTGGTCGATCACAAGATCCACCGGCACGAGCGGTTCGACGACCTTTACATCCCCGCCCATACGATCGACGGCCGACCGCATGGCGGCGAGGTCAACAAGGAGCGGAACACCTGTAAAATCCTGCAGGAGTACGCGAGCCACGATGAACGGGATCTCACTAACTCGTTCACCGTTCGGCGTCCAGCCAGCGAGGTCGCAAATGCTTTGCTCACTCACCTTCTTTCCGCCGTCGAAGTTTCGCAAGACGGATTCGAGCACGATCCGGATCGACACAGGAAGGCGCGAGACCTTGCCCAAACCGGCCTTTTCGAGGGCCGGAAGGGAGTAGAAAACTCCATCTGCGCCGGAGCCTGTCTTGAATGTTTGTCGGGAGTTAAAAAGTTCGTGTGTCATAGAAGATGTCCTCGAAGTCGCCTCAAACTAATAGTTTAGGAGCCTTCGAGGACAAAATCAAACACGCACGCGGTCGGAGTAAAGTTCGGATCGAGCCTTATGTTACTTTAGAACATCTAATCAATAAGTTACGGCTGCTAATCATAAACCGATCCTCAGGAGCGAAGCCCTGCCTATTCCCGCCTAGAACGCACAGCGATAGTCAGAGAATGAATAAAGCTTTGACCATTTCGAGCCGACGGAGTGATAGACATCAAATCCGGCCCCTTCGAATGCTTGCGTGTAGGTGAAGATCTCGGCGTTGCCGTCACCGTCCACATCGAAATAATCGAGCAGCAATTCGTGGTAAAACCCGGCGTCAACATCCTTGATCTCGCCGCTCATCACGCCATCCTGGCCAACTCGGCGGTAGTCGCTGAAGCCAAGTTCGTACTTGCCGGACTTCCCTTTTTCCGCGATGAAGAACAGAAGGGCACGCGTCAGCTTATCAACTTCGATCCAGTAAGATCCGACGAGTTCGGCGACGCCGTCGCCATTGGTGTCGATCGCTGTAAGATTCTGGTAATGAAGGGCCTTCGGCGTAAGCTTGTTCTTTGCATACTCGGCTCGAACGAGGGTCTCGGCCTCAGCCTTTTCCGAAGCCGTCGGTCGTCGTCGGAATGCCCCACGCGTCGAGGCACTCGGCGCGTTGGTAGCAAGAGCCTTCACAAAACCGTCTAGCTTGACCTTTGTGGTGTCAACGGTGATCGTGGCCGTGTTCTTTGCACACTCTGCTTTTGGATCGAACGCCGTTATGCGGGCGGTGCCCGCATCGCCGCCGCCAAAGATCAAGCGATAGGCTGTCTTCGGCTTGTAATATGTCTTGCCAAAGGCGACGAGTTTCGCCTCGTCATCGGCACCGTTTGCAGGTTCGGAGAGTTTTCCGTTCGAAACCAAAGCGATGGGCGACGCCGTCTTGCCATTATCCAATACTGCGAAGATCACAGACTTTCTCGGCTGGGGCTTTTTGGCAGGTTTCTTTTGTCCGAAAGTGTTGCCGGCCGAGATGCACAAAACACCCGCCATTGCTGCAACAAGCAACGAATTTCTATTCATAGGAGTAATTTTTAACGATCTTAAACCTTTGTCGCTATCGATTTGCCTTGCATGAACATCAGCAGGTATTCACGGCCGCCCGCCTTTGAATCAGTTCCGCTCATATTGAATCCGCCGAACGGATGAGCACCGACAAGTGCTCCGGTACATTTGCGGTTGAGATAGAGATTGCCGACGTGAAATTCCTCTCGCGCCTGCTGAAGCCTCTCCTCGGACCTCGAATAGACCGCACCGGTAAGGCCGAACTCCGTGCCGTTCGCGATATCAAGAGCATCGTCATAATCCTTTGCCTTAATAACGGCCAAAACAGGGGCAAATATCTCTTCCTGCTCGATAGTAGCTCCCGGCTTTACGTCAGTAATAACGGTCGGCTCGATAAAATAGCCTTTCGAATCATCACCTTTGCCGCCGGCAACGATCTTGCCGCCTTCGGCAACACCTTTCTCGATGTATCCGAGCGTCTTATCGAATGAGCGTTTGTTGATCACCGCAGCGACATTCGTCGAATCGGATTCAGGCGCGCCGACCGTAAGAGCCTCCGTGAGCTTTGCAACCTTTTCTACAAGTTCGTCGTGCACCTTTTCATCGACGATCAGGCGTGAGCAGGCTGAGCATTTTTGTCCCTGAAAGCCGAATGCGGCGGAGACGATTCCGCTCGCCGCTGAATCGAGATCCGCATCGTCGGCGACCACGATCGCGTCCTTGCCGCCCATTTCCGCGACCACACGCTTGATCCAGATCTGGCCGTCACGCGTCTTTGCGGCCTCTTCGTTGATGTGGAGTCCAACACCTTTCGAACCAGTGAACGAAATAAAGCGCGTCTTCGGATGCGTCACCATCGCTTCGCCCGTTTCAGCACTGCCCGAGATAAAGTTGACCACACCCTTCGGCAAGCCGATCTCTTCAAGAACCTCAATGAACTTTGCGGCTATCGTCGGCGAATCAGACGAAGGCTTAAGGACAACGGTGTTGCCGGTTACCACGGCCGCCATTGTCATTCCGGCCATGATCGCAAGTGGGAAATTCCAGGGCGGAATAATTGCCCCCACACCAAGCGGAATATAGGCAAATGACGTATTTTCACCCGCGACTGGCGTAGTTGGCTGTTCTTCTGCCCAGCGAAGCATCTCGCGGCCATAGAACTCACAGAAATCTATTGCTTCGGCCGTATCGCCATCGGCCTCGGCCCAAGTTTTCGAAACTTCATAGACCATCCAGGCGGAAAATTCGTGCTTTCGCTGCCGCAAAATGTCGGCGGCCTTGAAAAGATACTCAGCACGTTCGGCGGCCGGCACCTTCTTCCAGGTCTTAAAGGCCTCGGAGGCGGCGTCAATGGCCTTGTTTACAAGGGACGTGTCCGAGTCGCCCTCACTGAAAATACCAACGACCTGCTCCTTGTTCGACGGGCTTCGGCTCTCGAACTTGCTGGGAAGCGAGACCTTCTCACCGTTGATCAAGATCGGGTATTCTTTGCCGAGTTCGCCGCCCACCTTCTCAAGTGCGGCGAGCATCGCTGCTTTATTTTCGGCCCTCGAAAAATCGGTAAATGGTTCGTTCCTGAACTCGTCCAAGCTCAATTGTGTGCGCATATCAATATCCTTTAACTTCTATTATTCTACCATTAACAGCCTTGTTTCTCATACGCTGCTTTAAATATATCTCTGCCGATCCATCTCGTTCAACTCCCATTCGTCAAGGAGCTCCGGCACCTTTGGTTCCTCATCGTTCTGCCACCCGAGAACGAAGCGAGGCGTCTGCTTGTCGCTGCTCTGCTTTACGTAAGTTAGCATTAGGGTCCAACCGGATTTCAGGTAGAGATTCAGTTCGCGTACGGAACCAACCTCCGCGGCGAACTTCGTGTTTTCAAGCTTTGTTACCATTCTCCCCTCTTTTGAAGACGCTTGATCTTCCGTTTCGCGAGATCTCGTTTTAGTGCGGACATACGGTCGAGAAAGACGATGCCGTCCAGATGATCCGTTTCGTGAAGGACGCAGCGGGCCGCGAGCCCGGTTACATCTAACTCGAACTCCTTTCCCGCGACATCAAGAGCCCTTGCAACGACGCGCATTTGCCGTCTAACGGGCTGAAAGATGCCCGGAAACGATAAACAGCCTTCATCGCCCGTTTGCTCGCCCTCTACGTGCAGGATCTCCGGATTCACCAAAGCTGCACGGACCGCCGGCGTACCATCACCTTCGGGAATATCCATTACGAAGAGCCGCGTCGATTCCCCCACTTGCGGTGCGGCGAGCCCAACTCCACCGGCGTCGGACATCGTTGCAAACATATCCTCCGCAATGGCCGCCAGGCCGTTCTCAAACGCCCGGTCCGTGACCGGTCTTGCCACGGACAGCAGAACAGGTTCCGGATAATGAACAATTCTCAAGCGCTTTGCCACTTAGTAACCTATGTTAGCCGTATTGCGTATATCCTACAACCTCTTTTATTATGCGTGTGGCCGAGACGCGGCCATTCGAGGTAGATTTTGCATGAAGAAGGCATTAAAGATCGTCGTGATCGTACTCGCACTTGGCTTTGTCATCCTTCAATTCTTTAGGATCGACAAGGTGAATCCGCCAATTAATGCCGCCGACACACTCGAGGCCGCGGTTGAGGTTCCGCCCGACATTCAGATCATCTTGGGCCGTTCCTGCAACGATTGCCATTCGAACACTACGATCTATCCATGGTATGCCAACATTCAACCTTCGGCATGGTACGTGAAGGATCACATTGATGACGGCCGCCGCCACCTTAACTTCAGCATTTTCAACACTTATCCGCTTTCAAAAAAGCAAAAGAAACTCTCAGAGCTCTGCGAACAAGTTCGCTCGGAAGAGATGCCGCTTCCCGCTTACCTTTGGATCCACCGCGACGCTAAGATGCGGCCCGGTGATGCAGAGGCTTTGTGCAGTTGGACGAACACAGCAATTGCCGCTCTTGAGAAGGCCTCGTCGAATTAGTAAACTCACCTCGATGAAAAAACTCCTAACTTATGCCCTATTCTGCCTGCTCTTCGCCGTTGCCGGCGTCGCTCAGGTGACCGTAACCCCAAAGAAAACGATCTACAAACGTACTAAACCAATTGACGAATACAAGAAGTCGTTTACGATCACTCGTCCGGTGATTTCCGGTGTGTCACCCGCGATCGCTAGGAAGATCGAGGCCGCGCTTGACTATGAAAAGCTTTTTGACTTCACGATCAAAGAGGAACAAGGCGAATATCAATGGCTCGAAGAGGCGAGCTACGAAGTTCTTTATAATGAACATCACATTCTCTGCCTCGGCCTGACGATCGAAGGTACCGCCGCGTATCCGTCGGGATCTCAGCGGTACGTCGTTATCGACACACGCACTGGTTCGGCTGCAGGGCCGGCCGATGTCTTTACTGACCGCGGAAAGCTGGCGGAACTCGTAAATGAACGAATGGCAAAGGCGATCGAGGATGAGGTCAAGGTCTGGAAAGAAGATGCGGACATGAAAGACCTCGATGAAAAGGAGCTTCTCGGTGATAAAACATTTACCGAAGAGAACCTCGCGAACTTTTCAGTTGATGCCAAAGGCGTGACCTTTCGATATGAATTTGGCTTCCCGCACGCTATACTTGCAGCCGAGCCCGATAGTGAATATTTGTTCACATGGTCGGAGCTCAGGTCATTCATAAGCCCGCAAGGATTGCTGGCCCCGATGACCCGCTAGTATTATTTCTTTAAGATGGACGAAAGAAAAATTAGAGTTCTGGTCGCAAAGCCCGGCCTTGACGGTCACGACCGCGGAGCAAAAGTGATCGCGCGCGCCCTCCGCGATGCCGGAATGGAAGTTATTTATACTGGCCTTCGCCAGACGCCGGAGATGATAGCATCCGCCGCACTGCAGGAAGACGTTGATGCAGTCGGTATCTCAATACTCAGCGGTGCGCACAAGACACTTTGCCCGCGTATTGTCGAGCTTCTAAAGAACAACGGGATGGACGACACGCTTGTCCTCGTTGGCGGCATCGTGCCGGAAGACGATATAGCTCCGCTAAAAACTCAGGGCGTCGCAGAGGTCTTTCTTCCCGGCACTTCAACCGAGGATATCGTCGGCTTTATTCGCGAACACGTCCGCAAGAATTAAGCATGACCTTTTTGGGCCGGCTACGCTGCGCGACAAAATGAGCGTATAATCTATGGTTGGAGAAGAATTTATGAAGATATTTACTCGATATTTCGTTATCGCGGCTGTAGCCGTAGCTCTTGGATTTTTTGTCGCGGCGCCACGCTCGACCTCTGCACAGATCGTGCCCGCTGCTAAGAAGGCCGCTCATGTGACAAAGAAGGGCGTTAAGAAAGGGGCCCACTACACTAAGAAGGGTGCGGTCAAATCCTACAAAGGCGGCCGTTGGGTGACCGTCCGTGTTTATCGCGGCGGCAAGTGGGTCACCAAGAAAGTTTGGCGTGCCGGCAAGTACGTCGTCGTTGGTAAGAAGAAGAAGAAATTATAAGAACCTGCGTACCTGGCTGGATCTCGTTGGGCGTTTGATCACACTCGTGCGATCGAACGCCCTTACTGCGCCGGGTCGCACTTTTTCGGTATAATCAAACCTTATGACGGAAAAAGTAATTCGCGTTGCCGGCGGCCAGGGTTTTTGGGGTGATCTTCTCACCGCACCCATTGATCAAGTTCGAAAAGGTCCGATCGACTATTTGATGCTCGACTATCTTGCCGAGGTGACGATGTCGATACTGCAGAAGCAGCGAGCCCGCGATCCGGAAGCCGGATACGCACGCGATTTTGTTGGCCTAATGCACGAGATCCTTCCCGATTGCGTCGAAAAGAACATCAAAGTGCTTTCAAACGCTGGCGGCGTGAACGTCGCAGGCTGTGCCGAAAAGATCCGCGAAGCCGCGGTCAAGCTCGGGCTATCAGGCAAGGTCAAGATCGGCGTTGTCACCGGCGACGACGTCCTAAGCAAGCTCGATAAATGGCTTGCCGACGGCGTTGAGATCAACTCGATGGACGACGGCACTCCGCTCTCCGCGATCCGCGACAAGGTCCAGTCCGCGAACGTCTATCTCGGTGCCGAAGCCCTCGTCGAAGCTCTCGGGCGTGGTGCGAATGTCATCGTCGGCGGACGCTTAACAGACACGGGCCTGACACTCGCTCCGTTGATGCATGAGTTTGACTGGAAGTTCGACGATTGGGATAAAGTTTCGGCTGGCACGATCGCAGGCCACATCATCGAATGCGGTGCCCAATCCTCGGGCGGCAACTGCCAGTATGACTGGCGGAACATTCCCGATATGGCGAATGTTGGATTCCCGATCATCGAAGCGCAATCAGACGGCACCTTCGTCGTCACCAAGCACGATGGCACTGGCGGACGCGTCAACGTCCAGTCCGTAACCGAGCAGCTTCTTTACGAAATGGGCGACCCGAAAGCGTATATCACGCCTGATGTCGTGGCCGACTTTTCATCGATACATCTCGAAGCGGCAGGCGAGAACCGCGTTCGCGTCTTCGGGATCAAGGGCAATCCGAAGACCGATTTTTACAAGGTCTCTATCGCATATTCTGATGGCTGGAAATCCGTCGGCACGCTCGTTTACTCCTGGCCGGACGCGTACGAAAAAGCACAGGCCGCCGACAAGATACTTCGCCAACGCCTCGACAATCTCGGGTTAGAATTCGATGTAATTCTGACCGAGTATGTGGGCGTGAGCGCTACACACGGGCACCTCGCTCTTAGCTCCTCGCCTTACGAAGGAGGGGTGGCTGCCACGACGACTTCTGTCGGGACTGACGGGGTGGTTCACTCTCACGATGTCCCCGAAGTCCAACTCCGCATTGCCGTCCGCGGTCATGACAAGGCCGCCGTCGAACGCTTTACCAAAGAGATCGCCCCGCTCATCCTCACCGGCCCGCCCGCCGTCACAGGCTTCGCCGGCGGCCGCCCAAAGGTCGAAGAAATAATGGCCTACTTCCCCGCCCTCATCCCGAAGTCGCTGATCGAAACAAACGTCAGCATCGTCGAGGCGTAATATTGAGGCGAATGTTGTATTCGATTTTTGGCGTTGAATGAAGTATGGATGCGACGTTTTGGCAGTTTGTGGCTATCTTGTTCTCTGCCTAACGACAACTCTTTGAAGGATCCGTCTATTGATTTTTTGCTTCCACGAAATTTGCTTCTCCTACAGATTTCTTTTGTTGCGGGTATCCATGAGGAAAAAATACTCTTTGTCATGGATGAAGCCTAGTCTGTATGCGTGAGTGATGAGATCGGCGTTGGCATTCGCTGAATCGTTTTTGGCGATACGTTTTAATCCTGCGAAAAGATTTCCCGTGTCGATTCCTAAAAATCGATTGATACAAACATTGCCAACATACGTTTGGTTACCGTTTAGTTGGTTTTGTATGTAACAAATTTCCTTTATTTCCTTTCCACAGGGACATTGATCGAAATCGTCAACAATTTCGATATGAACCAGTTTCCATTCATTCTTAGCTTTATCAAACAGGTCTGACTTTGACAGCGGAATAATATGTTTGACCAGATTCTCGAAATTGTGACTCATGAAGTGATCGATTCAGTTTAGAAATAAGTCATTCCAAAGTCATAGGAAACATCGAGCGATTGTCCGCGGTTAATATCTATGCTCTTAGTCAACGTCTTACCGAGAATCTGCGAATTTGATTCCCCGTTCGCGTGCGCCGAAACAGCCAATAGCCAATATGAGCCCGGTTCGATGCCCTTGAACTCGTAACGTCCATTGCCATCTGCAGCAGTGGAATACAAGACCTTGAACTCGCTTCGGTCTTCCTTCGTTCTCGTGACGATCAGTTTGTCTCCAACAACAAATATCGTATCCGTACCTTGGAATAGCGGTTTATCGTTTGACTGGATCAAATAGACTTTTGAGCCAACGTCAGGTTTGTTTCCGTAGTTTCGGTTGAAATAATAACTTAAGCTGCCGGAGACACTGGTCGCCACCACCGATGAAGTAGCCCCGCTCGTACAGCCGGAGTCTAAGACAATCACACCTGTACTCTTCTTGACGACGATATTTAGCGATTTCGCAATTGCATCAAGATCGACATAAGTTCTGCCACCGATGGTTCTCACCCCATTATCAACTGGCATTCCGTTGACGACTAGCGCGGGCTCGGAATGACCAACTGTTTGTCCATTGACAGTGAACCATAGAGAACCAAATATTAAGATTACACAAAAGGTGTTTTTCATATCGGTGTCTGAAATCGAATCCGAGCGGAGACCGTAGCGAAACTAATTTTGTGGAACTCGGCTTAGAGGAAAATCAAGAGTAGAAGCCAAATGCTATAATATCACTCAAAACTATTAGCAGTCAAAGATTTTGCTTTGTCGTGGGATACAACACAAATCGTGATGCGACTCACAAAAGCTATGTATAATCTTGCTTAAGCCGCATTGGGTAAAACCATTGAAACGGCCTGGTTCACTTTTTGCCACTCGTGCCATGCCGTGAACGACGTGGTCATGTGCCGTTTCGCGAAGAAAAAAACGACTGGAAACACGGCGATACTGGGCTAGCGAGGTTAGCGACACATCTGCTAAGCGTGAGAGACAACCTGCAAATATTGATAAAGGGAACCGCCCTACTTCTCCAAAAACCTTGCGGCCCCTTTCTGACAATCTTCGGTCATGCGGGCGGTGGCGTTGGCTTGATCTCGAAAAGCCGCTTTCGTCTATGCCTTTCGATGTGCGGCGAAGCTGTGCTTCTCCGTCAGACCGTTGAATGATCTCGCGAAACTGGTCTTTCCCGCGAAAGCCTATGCAAAGCCCTCTCCGGCGAAAGCAGCCCGAGCTTCGATACGGTTGCGAAAGGCACACAATTCACCCCGAAACAGCATGGCGAGTCGGGCGCCGCTAAAAGGAGAACTGCATTCCAGCATAACCGATAAACCGCGGATCGTGGTTGCGGAAGACGCTTGAGCCGGCAGAGGCAATAAGGGTAGCGTGATCACTAAGTTTTAGACGCGACCCAATGTTGTAAACATTTTCGCCTGCGGTCAAACGCGAAACTGGGCTAGTTCCGTGAAATTCAGCAAGCAGTTCAAACTTGTTCTTGAATTGTCGCCCGACAACGATGCCGTAAATTATTTCGTCCTTACCACGCTTGAAGCGATAGCCGACGTCCCCATTGACCCCATACTTTCCCACTTGTGTTTGCCACTGAAGGGGCATAAGAAATTCCGGCCCTCTATCAACGAGGCCGCGACGAACCGAGGAATTAGACGTATTAAATTCGATCTGAGGATATATCGAGAGAGCGACGCGATGACGTGCATCCGCATCGCGAAAACGCCAGCGTACACCGATATTCGTGTTACCCGGGCCGGAGTTGCTTTTTTGTCCGGGCGCGCTGAATTTAAGCCATGGGATCTCAACCTTGATCTGTGTGTTCTTACTCAAACCATAATTGATGTCCAGGAGAGGGATGCCGAGCATCCGTCCATCAGCGGTCCGCTCGAATGTGAACGCAGTGTTGATCTCCCAATGGCCTTCCGGCACCGTTCCGGTATCATCTGTGATCATAGGAGGCCCGCCTTGAGCACTGACCATCACTTTCCCAAATGACACCAACGCGGTAAAGATCAGTATTCGGCTAAACGCTCTAACCATTAATGGGCCTTCTCCGCCGGCCGCTGTTTGAATATAAGAATAAATCCGACGATCAAGACGAGAAGTATACCCGTTGCGACATACCTGTCGAGCGCAAGGCCGCCCTTATCGTAAGGCTTATCGAGAAAATCGCCTACAACGGCGCCCAAGGGTCTCGTAAGAATGAACGCCGCCCAAAAGAGAATTGCCCGCGAGATGTCCGTCAAGTAAAGCAGCAACGCCAGGACGACAAGAGCTCCACCAAAAACGCCGGCCGCTCCGAGATAGCCAAGATCCGCTGTATCCGCAAACCAATCACCGAGTGCCGTCCCCAACGTCTGTGAGAACATGATGGTCACCCAGTAGAACACTTCGCTCTTCGCATTGCTCACGCTTGATATGTCGATCGTGCCGGTCACAAACTTCCATATCAGTAGTGAACCGATAACACACGCAAGCAAGATCGAGGAACCAACCGTGTAACCGAGGCCGTTCGACCGCGTCAGGTAATCAGCAAGGGTCGTTCCGACCGTTGTCGTCGCAACGATGGTGAACCAGTAGAGAAATGGTTGAAACTTGGTCGCCTTAATCTGTAATGCAACGGCAATAAGAAAAACAACGCCAAAAACGGCCGTACCGATCAGGTAACCGTTCGGATTTGCCTCCGCAGTCGTCTCGCCGAGGTACGACATCGTAAAGGCGTCACCTCCTGTCTCACCGATCGTGGTGCAAAGGATCTTAATTAACCAAAAAACTAGAGTGACTTGTGGAACTTTAATGAGGGCATCTTTAAACTCGTCGTCCATCTCTGGCCTCCTAAAAATGGAGAGGAAGTTTAACATTCCTCTCCATCGCCATAAACCATTCACATCAGTGCACTTTCGATCCGTCCTCTTTTAAGAGCACCTCAACGGTCCTTTTGCCCGTCTTCACATCTGCTTCGTACTTTATCCCATCCGAAGCCGAATCGATCCTATAGGCCGCTTTGATCTCGCCTTTCGGATGAAGCTTCTTGATCTCACTCGTAACCGCCTCGGGTAGTTCTGACACATCTATTTGACGCTCGGTCTCGACCCACTCACCTGTCGTCTTGAAATTCGCCGACATCTTCACGCCATTTTCTGTGAAATTGGCCTCCCATTCCTTTGAGTTCTCCTTTCCCCACTTAACATCGGTTGCATCGGGAAACTTTCCCTCAAATGCCTTCTGAACATTCTCGGGCGGCTTTGCTGCAAAGACAATCGCCGAAAGGATAAAGACGCTCATAAGTACCACAACTGCTTTTTTCATAATGATTATAAGGAGAGTCCACGACTCTCGACCTCCGCTCAGTACACGACGGTCACCGACATTAGTTTCACTTCTTTCTTCAATCTATTATCATCCCGGCAATCATCCCGGCAGACGAACTGAGATGACTCTGAGCTTGTTCGCAGCCGAGTCTTCGGGCCCGAAGAATATCCCTCAGGCAGTCGTCCTTCAATGGCTTACACGCAACTTAGAATGCCCCCAGTCCGGCTACTTCTCCAAAAACCTTGCGACCCCTTTCTGGCAATCTTCCGTCATGCGGGCGGCGGCGTTGACTTGAGCACCGTGTTCGATGGCAGCTTCGAAGGTAAGAGTGTCGATGTCGTAGAGCAGGCGTTTGGTCATCTGGACGGCGGAGGCAGAAAGCTTTGCGTAGCGCTCGGCAACTGCGCCGAGAGTGGATTCGAAGTCGGGTTCACCTCCTTCATCAGTCGCAACGACGTGGACGATGCCTGCCGTTAACAATTCCTGGGCCGACATCTCTTCGCCCAGCGTGAGCGTCGCAAAGGCACGGCGTTCGGACATATTGCGCCGCACGATCGCTGTCACCATCGCCGGCACAAACCCGATCTTCACTTCCGGAAAACCGAACCGAGCATTCGCCTCTGCGACGATAAGGTCACACGCCATCGCGAGCCCGCATCCGCCCGCCAGTGCTCTTCCCTTGACCGCCGCGATCACGGGCTGCCGAACGCTGCGAATTAGCTTGTACAATTCCCCAAGCGACCGAGCGTCCTGAAGATTCTCTTCGTGCGAGGCATTTGCGATCTTCTGCAACGCAGAAAGGTCCGCCCCGGAACAAAAGTCCTTCCCCGCACCACGCAGCACAATGCATTTCACACCATCGTCGCCATCCGCCGCTCGCAACGCCGCCTTCAAAGCCTCGACAAGCTCATCATTCAACGCATTCCGCTTGTCAGGCCGGTTAAGGGTGATAATGCAAAGTGCATCGCTGTTCTCAATAAGAACTTGGGACATATTTCTACCAATCAACAATTTCCAATGGACAATTTACAATGAGCTGCTCCGTGACGTCTTAACGATCGCAGTCAACATCTTTGCAAGTTCTTTACGGTCAGCTTCGATCGAATCAAACTCATGCTCTTTTATCAGTTCTGCGAAATAAATGAGTTGAAGCCGATATTCGGTCTCGTCGGCTCGACGTAATGCCATCCCCATATACTTTGGAAATCCATCAGCAGATTCCGAGCTCTGGGCTTCTTTAACGTGTTTCCCAATATTGGTTCCGGCCGAAAGCAACTCTCGACTCAAGGTAAATTCTTTGTGCTCATCCGCCAAATAGCGGCTTAGTTTGACGATCCTCAGGGCAAATGCAAACGATTTCGTGACGATCGGATTTTCTTTCATTGTCAATTGCAAATTGCCTAATTGGTAATTGGTAGATCGATATCGTCAACTTCGATGTACATGCGCAGCAGTGCTGTTGAGAACGTTTTACCTTGTGCGTCGGTCATCAGGCTCTTTGTACCGCCGCCGCCGAGTGAGCCGTGGAGGAGGAAGTTTAGCGCGTTCAGGTTCGGCAGTTCGAATCGCTCGACGTCGCCCTTCACCATCTCGCCGAAGAAAGCTTTGACGCGCTCGGCGGTTACTTCGCGAACTAGCAGCGGGTAGTTCTTCGGGTCGAGGGCGATCAGGCCGACATTTGCCGTGTCGCCTTTGTCTCCTGAGCGTGCATGGGCGATATCCACTAGTTGAATTTTCATAACTCTCATTTTATATCATCAACGGACAAGTTCGAATGAGGCAGCGAGGACATCTTCCGCGACCTTATCGATCAGGCCGATGTTTTCGGCGGTCAGAGCCGAGATCGGCGTGGCCGTAAAGAACATCTCGAGGGCTCTTTCCTGGCCTATCAGGCGCGGAAGACGCTGCGTCCCGCCCCAGCCCGTAATGATTCCGAGCGATGCTCCCGGATGGGCGAACTGTGCGTCTGGCGACGCCATTCGCACATCACACGACAAAGCAAGGTCGAGAGCACCGCCAAAACAATGACCATTAATCGCGGCTACGACAAGCTGCGGCAGTTCATCGATCTTTTTCATCAGCGATTGCCCGAGTTTCGCAAAATCGGCTGCATTTTCCGCGGCCAACGAACTGATCTCATTCAAGTTTGCACCGCTCGCAAATGTACCGCCGGAACCGGTGAATACGACCTTCTCAACCTCCGCATTGACGGCTAGGTCATCGACGATCAGGTGCAGACTATTGAGGACCTCCTGCGAAAGAGGATTCTTTAGTTCGGGCCGCACGAAACGGACGACGAACGTCTTTTCGTGTGTTTCTATCGATAAGAAATTGGACACTCTGTTAGTTTAACCGCTTACTTTCATCGTCACCACCGCATCCGTTACGGCTACCAGTGAAATGACAGCCATCCGGCTCAACACGGCGACGTTTGCTGTGATAGACTCACATTGATGAACTTTAGTCAGAACAAGGCGCACCCGTGGCACGGCATTGAGATCGGGCCCGATGCTCCCGGCGAACTCACAGCATTTATCGAGATCGTACCGAGCGATACGGTCAAGTACGAGATAGACAAAGCGTCCGGCTTTTTGAAGATCGACCGGCCGCAGCAGTATTCGAACGTCGTTCCGGCAAACTACGGCTTCGTGCCGAGAACCTTTTGTGGCGAAAGGATAGCGGCTCTGGCCCGGATGCGGTCGGCAACAGCGATCACGAAAGGTGACGGCGATCCGCTCGACATCCTCGTTTTGAGCGAGCACCACATACCGCGGGGCGACATCATCCTAAAGGCACGTCCGATCGGCGGACTGTGTCTCATTGACGGCGGCGAGGCAGATGACAAGATCGTTGCAGTTTTAAAGGGCGATAAGGTCTTCGGCCAGTTCAACGACATTGCTGATCTGCCGGATGGAATAGTTGAGAGGTTTCGACACTACTTTCTCACCTACAAGACAATTCCCGGTGAAGAAGGTCGTTGCCAGATCTCGTCGATCTACGGCCAAGAGGTATCCTACGAGGTGATCAAAACCGCGAGCGCCGACTATGCGGATCTTATCTCTTCGGAAGGTGCCCGTTCGTCAGAGGACCGCTAATTTCGCAGCGTAGGGCAACAAATGCTTTGCGGCAAGGCCTGTGCCCCTTAAGGAATATTTTGCGAGCTTCGGCACAACCTTGAAAAGAATGGGTTTTGCGACGTTCTTCGCGGCGAATTTCGTCGTCGCCCACACGCCTTTTGCCGCAGACTTCACGACCACAACAGCAACCTTTCCGGTTGCATTCAGCACGGGGTTGCCGTCGTCCGAGCGAGACGAACTCGATGTACGAGCTTGTTCACTTGAGTTTCGGGAAACTTGCTGCGACTGCGCGGCCGAAACAATTGCCGACATCACAAGTAGAGCGCACACGATCAGTGTCTTTACGATAAAAGGTCTCATTTTAGGTTAATGGCGGAGAACGCGATCTGAAGAATGCCGTAGAGTGCACGGCTCTAAAGATTATAGCCGTGATCCGAGACGTTGGAAAGGATTTTTTTGAGCCGCCGCGACATTGACCGACACTCGAGCGCAGAACACCATCCGCCGAGGAACCATTTGGCCCTTTGGCCGATTTCATCCCCGAATTTCCGGGAACCTACTTTGCCGCGTCGAGGATCCGCAATTTGATCACTTGACGTACCCAGCGGCCGGCGCGTTTGTCACCTTCAACGACGATCTGCCAAGGCCCCGATTTTGCGGTCAGCGGCTTGCCGTCGCGTTTGTCGGCGAGAATGACACGCTTGTCCGTGAAGCTCGAATCCAGCTCCGGCAAAGCGATCACGACCCGATAGCCATCCGCCGCTTCCACAAGAAGGAAAGTCGTAAGACGCTTGCCTCTTAGGCTCTCGCCAAACTCAACTCCGGCCAGCTTCAAAACTTCAAAGAGCGGCACGCCCTCGAAGTTTGCATCTGCTCCGTGATCCTTTAGCGAAAGACTGATGCGACCCAGCTTCGTGAGTTCAGCACGGGTGACCGTAATGGTCTTCCCGCCATTCTCAACGACGATATCCTGTGCGAGCGCGACTGACGCGAACAATAAACAAAGGACTGTTACAAAGATAAGATTTCGCATATTTAGACATTAACTAGATCCAACTAAGCTATGAACAAAACACGATTCGCAACTACAAGACGAATTGTCCGATGTGCGGCGTCGATGTATTGAGACACGTCTGTAACGCCAGAATGAGCGAACTTCGCACTGTATCCGGTGTGACGATCGCGTCGAGCAGCCCGCGAGCCGCGGCATGCTTTGCATCGAGTTCCCGATCGTAGGTCGCGCGAACAGCGTCCATCTCGGCCTCAAATTCCGTTGAGGGTGATTCTCCGGCCGCCTTCAGCTTTTCAAGCTGCGTCCCGAACATCGCCTGGACAGCGGAATCGCCTTCCATAACGCCCATTCGGCCGGTTGGGAGCGAAAAGATGAAATCCGGATCAAATCCCTGGCCGGCCATCGCATAATATCCGGCACCGCTCGCGTGGTTTATCGTAAGGACGAGCTTCGGCACCTTTGCGCACGACATTGCCTCGACAAACCGGGCACCGGCGCGGATTATGCCGCTGTGCTCCGCAGCACCGCCGACCATAAAACCCGAAACATCCTGCACGAAAAGCAGCGGGATCGAATGCCGGTCGCAATTCTCGATGAAGTATGCTGTCTTTTCAGCCGATTCGGTGTAAATGATGCCGCCAAAGCGTGGCGGAGTTCCGGGCTTGCCTTTTGACATCCCGCGTGAATTCGCGATCACACCGACGGGTATTCCGCCAACGCGTGCATTCCCGCAGATCATTTCGCGAGCAAAATCTGCCTGGAATTCTTCGACGCCGCCTGCATCGAGAAACGTCGCAAGCAATGCGTGCATATCATACGGCGCCCGATGGTCTTCCGGCAGGATCGCGAACATTTCGTCGGACGATGACGACGGTTCGCTCGACTCCGAGATGGGGAGACGCGACGGTTCGCTTTTTGGCAGGTCGCGGACAAGAGAACGGATCTTCTCGATACATTCTTCGTCGTTCTTGGTTCGGTAATGTGCGACGCCCGAGATGGCGTTGTGTGTCATCGCACCGCCGAGCGATTCATTGTCGATCGTCTGGCCCGTGGCTCCTTTTACGAGGTTAGCGCCGCCAAGCCCCATGAACGACGTTCCCTCCACCATCAGGATCACGTCGCTTAGCGCCGGCAGATATGCACCGCCCGCAACGCACATTCCCATCACCGCCGATATCTGCGGAACGCGGAGGTATCGCCGCATTATCGAGTTGTAATAGAAGATGCGTGCCGCCCCGTATTGACCCGGAAATACGGCGCCTTGAAAAGGAAGATTCACGCCCGCGGAATCAACAAGATAGATGATCGGTACGCGGTTGCGCATTGCGATCTCCTGAGCACGCAGGATCTTCTTGATCGTTTCGGGATACCAGGCCCCGGCCTTGATCGTCGCATCGTTCGCAACGACGACACATTCCCTGCCCTCGACCTTGCCAATGACCGTAACGACCGCGGCCGCGGGTGCCTTCCCGTCATAATCGTCGAAGGCGACAAGCAATCCGATCTCCTGCGAGAACGAATTCTTATCAAGGAGAAGTCCGATACGCTCTCGCGCAGTAAGCTTACCTTGTTTGTGGATCTTCGCGATCTTTTCGGCCCCGCCGCCGAGCTTGAGTTTTGCTTCCAGTTCGACAAACTCCTCGGTGAGGGTTCGAAGTCGGGAATTTGTCGTCGTGTTCGTCATTCGCAGGTCGATGAAAGATCCGCTTTATCGGACCGAAATATTGTTAACGCTGGAGTCGCTGACATTGGTATCCGCCAGGCTCACTACGCGAATTCTCGCGTGCCTTGTCGCAGGCCCATAGATCGAGATCATCTCTGATCCGTCGTTTGGAGTGTCAGCAACGAGCATTTGCCATGTCGTTCCTTCGTTGCGGGAAATGTCTATCCTGACGTTTCCGGAAACTCCGTTTGAGCTCCACACGACCGTTCGGCGAACGCGCCTTGGGAACCATTCGCCGCCGTTGTAATTTATCAGCGTCAAACTCGATCCGCTGTAACGATAATTTGCGATCGAGTCGGCCGTATTATTGATCGAACGGGCATTGTCGCGAGCATTATCTATACCGGTCGCTTGACCGTTGAAGTTAATGATCGGATTTGAAAAATGAGCGACCCGAGTGCATCCGGAGGTGCAAGGGTCTGAGTAGGACATCACCGTTCGGAACGAACCATTCACATAGTGGCCAAATCCGTATGGATAGGTCGGGCCGGAACCGTTCTCCGGATTATGTTGACTGCCCATGTTGTGGCCAAGTTCGTGGGCGAAACTAAGGTTGCCGACCGCGCATGTTCTTGCCGTCACCGTAAAACCAAAGCTAGGATTGCCCGGTTGTGAGCCCATCAAATAGCCGATCCCGCAGGCAGCGGTCGAATTCGTCAGCATATCGACAAGGTCGGCCTTAAGCTGATCTCGCCTTGCATTGGCGGCCGAGTCCGCTCGGAGGTTGCTCAGCTCGGAGTTGAAGCTACCTGTTTCGTTCAAGGCAGTAAGCTCCGACCCGACAAGTCTGACCCTTTGGCGGATCTTACTGTTAATGTAAGCAGTATTGGTCGCGGCTATCGCCTGCTGAGCGATGGTTTGAGCCTGTGTATCACCGCCCGCCGAGGTTCTGACGGCGGCGGTATAAAGGACGAGTACGTCGATGCGGTCGCCGGAATCAACGCTGCCGGACGGAACCGTGACACGCTGGGTCAACGAACTTTCGGGATCGATCTCACCGGCGCATGGCGGAAAGAGCGTTTGATCGAGCTCTATCAAAATGTTCTTGTCGCCCTTGGGCGCGATCTCGTAAACGGCGTCCGGTGAATAGATGAGGCCGGAGACGAAGCCTTTATTGAAGGTCAAAACAACGTCACCCGTAAACTTGCCTGATCGCAGTTTTCCTCTCCAAACAAAGTTGTCGGATGCAAAGACCTCGCTGCCTTCGGACGCAAGCTGCCGTGCACTGAACGATCGGCCGTCAAAAAGCGGGATCGAGAGCAGATCTTGCCGACCGGACCGAAAGGCCGCTTCGTCAACCTCGATCGCGGCTTCGCGGACGGAGGCAATGGAACTGCGTTCATTAGCCGCCCTGGCCGAAGGCTCTTCGGTTATCCGAAATGCACTTCGCGGCGTTGCAGCAAACGAGCTTACAGCGCCTACCAGAAGAGCTCCGCAGATAACGACGTTTACCCGCACGGTCTTAAAGATCTTGGTCATACAGTTTATCGTTGTAGTTGAGAAAACTTATCAGAGAAACGCTATTTTCTCTCAATAATAAAGGTCGGCACCATTCCGCCGCCCGCCGTCACATTTGCAAGCTCGTTTGAAGCAAGACGCGTAAATGCTGACCCAACTTTTCCCATAAAAAGAAGCGGATCGAGATCGACGAGCTGCTCGGCCATTTGCCACTCACCGTCACCCGTGATCATTGGGAAATTCTCTTTAGCCGTTTTCACGCGCTCCTGCACAAGGTAATCGCCATCCGCAATGGCCGTCGCGATCGCGGCATCCCATTCTTCCGCTGTCGAATTCCAGCCGATATAAATGCCGTGTCCGCCGTAGTCATCGTTCGGTTTTAGCACCAGCCTTTGCGAATTCGCACGCGTCCATTCAACGAGGTCGATCTCGGCACCGTCATAGCGCGTTGACTCATTCCGAAAACGCCGAGTCCACGGCACGTGCGCTCGAATTACCGCGAGTTCGTCATCATCAAACAGGTGCTCATAACGCTCATTCGTCAAAACCCCAAAGATCGCTTTTTTATGCACGAGCTTTCCGCGAAAGCTGTTTACCATGCAGACGGCCCTCGCTTTGCAGGCCTCGAGCAGGGTCGGCTCTTCGTCGATGATCGGCAGATATTCGTTCACTAGAAGCCGTTTATAAACGATGTCGATCTCGCGGCCGTGTGCAGACAGTCGTTTGCCGTCGAATTCAAGCTCATCCGGTGAGCAGATCAGCGAAGGATAGCCGTTCGCCTCAAAGAAATCCCGAAACAGCTCAAACTCTTTTATCGTTGGCAGATCACGCAGGTCAACGATCGCGATCGTCGGCTTTTGCGGGAACTCGCCGCCGATGAATTCTTTGTAGCACTCAACAAGCGTTGCCAGCAGCTTTGAAGAACCTTCCAACGGCGTCAGCTCGTAACGCTCCGAGAACCGCTTCATCACGGGAAGCTCCCGGAAGATCTTTGATGCAGAATCAGCAAACGCGATTCCCGCCGGGCTCTCTCCGTTTAGCTCGACATAAGAATAAGTGTCGCCGACAAGGAAAGAATCCAGCCGTGCGGTCGGAGAAACATGTGCATATCCGGGATCGATCGCGATGAGCTTACGCTCGATGTCGGTAATGCCGAGTTCGTCGAGGAGCTTTTCGTCGGCGATGGCTGCTTCTTTAACCTTCTGAAGTGCGCCGAACACCGTCTCGCAGGCCCTGACAACGCGGTCCCAATCCGCACGAAGAACAAAGTGCGGCCGCAGATACGGCGAAAGCGGGCGCCCGCCGAAGATCAGCTTCGCGGCCTCAAGCTCGGCCTGAAGCATCGAGAGCGAATCAGCCGCCAGTGCTTCATCGCTTAGGAGTTCGTTGTAATGGTGGACAGCTTCGTCAAGCATTCTTGTCTATTTCGACATACTCAGGATCTCTTCAAACTCATCCTTCGTGAGCGGCATTACCGAAAAACGCGGCTGTCTCACGAGGTAAATATTAGCGAGCGCCTTATTCGCTTTGATCTGATCGAGTCCGACCGCCTTTTTCAGCGGCTTTAACGGTTTGATCTCGACGGCGAAAGAACACCTTGTCGCCTTTCTTCATCTCTTTCAGATGGTTGCGAGCCTTAAAGTTCCGCACGCCGGTCCAGTCGGTCGCGCCGTCTTTTACGAGATCGTCCCACGAGTACGCAGTTGGTTCCTGTTTTACCAGCCAATATGCCATATCGGTTATTTCTTCGACTCCGCGGCCTTTTTATTGAGCCA
Source organism: Acidobacteriota bacterium (assembly GCA_019639195.1). Classification (GTDB taxonomy): domain Bacteria; phylum Acidobacteriota; class Blastocatellia; order Pyrinomonadales; family Pyrinomonadaceae; genus OLB17. Next base: position 541,561 of record JAHBSI010000002.1, read on the forward strand.
TTTCGCCCACCGCTCAAGCATCGGGCGGAAGGGCTTGAAGATCTTCGCGCGCCAACTGCCCTCTGACTGTTTCTCGGTCCAGGCACGAAGGTTCTTCTCGGCGTACTGCCGAATTTGCGGTTCGAGACCCGTTTTCTTTACGGAATGTCGGAGCGTCAGATAATAGTGCTGTCCCACAAGCGAAAAGATCAGGCCGGCCACATTGCCCTTAAACCCGCTCTTTGCCATGAAACGCTTTGCGCGGCCCTCTGTCGGCTGGAGCAGCGCGCCCATCGAGATCTCGAACCACGGAGCCGAATTCTGCACTCTCGGATGATAGAGTCCGGGAAGGTCGCCCTTTACAGGCACGTCCATATTCTTGAGCCGCGGGTCGTTAATGAAGTCAACGAGCTTGATCCGCTCGATGCCGCGGGTCTGCTCGACCGGCAGGAAATCAAGAGCCTTGTGGATGGCCGCCTCGTAGTCCTTCGGAAGAGGAAAGGTCGCGGTGTTCTCGATCTTTACCTTGGTAGTTTTCGCGGCCTTTTGGCCTGCGGTTGCAATCGCCATATCGTTCTCTAAATTGTAATGGGTTCGCCGAAATTAGTAAATTCCGCCACGAAATGTGGCATCAACGCAACACATCCGGCCCTAGATGTATGCAAAACGCAGCAAAAATGCCCGAACTTCCCTCGGCATACATCTTGCTAAAGGAAAATTGACGATGGCGAATCAGATCACGCTGGCAAATGCGGTATCGACAAGCGGCATCGGCCTCCACACCGGGGTCGAGGTGAATCTGCGCCTACGCCCGGCGCCGGAGAACACCGGTTATGTGTTTGTCCGCACCGACCTTGATAATTTTGAGATCCCGGCGTCAGTCGAATTCATTTCGCATTGCTCTTACGCGACGACGCTTATGCGACGCGGCGTCGTGCTTTCGACTTGCGAACATCTGCTCTCGGCCTTACGCGGAAGCTGGATCGACAACTGCTTTATCGAGCTCGACAGTATCGAAGTCCCGATCCTTGACGGTTCGAGCGAGAATTTCATCGACCTGCTCGAAAGGGCCGGAACCGTCGAGCAGCCTTCGCCTCGCCGAACGCTTGTTGTAAAGCAAAAAGTGACGGTCGATCAAGGCGGCCGCAAGATGTCGATCGAACCCGCGGACAATTTCGAGATCGATTGCGTTATCGACTTTCCGCATCCGTTCATCAAGCGGCAGACCTATCGCTTTGTGATGAAGAATGGCTCATTCGGCCGCGAGATCGCGTCAGCCCGCACCTTCGGGTTTGCCGAAGAGATCGATATGCTCCGCAAGGCGAATCTCGCCCTCGGCGGTTCGCTCGACAACGCAATCGTCCTGACAAAGGATGGAATGTTGAATGAAACTCCGCTTCGATACGCGGACGAATTCGTGCGGCACAAGATACTCGACATCATCGGCGACGTCGCTCTGGTCGGGATGCCGATAAAAGGTCGCATTACCGCCGAAAAGAGCGGCCATTCCGTCCACGCCCAACTAATGACCAAACTCCTCGAAACCGAATCCGCCTGGGAGATCGTCTAAGCTCTAAATGCCGCGTGTTTCACACGCTCGTGTCGCGGTCCGCGGCATCTACACATTCCGCTTCGCTTCATGTGTAGCTAATGCTATTTTGATGTGCTCCGCACATCGCCCGGCATATTTTCCAAATTTGACTGCTCCGTACATGGTCGGGCATATATCGAAATTCGGTTTGCACCACGCATCGAGAGGCGATCCGCATTTGGCGTTTTTACCGCGTTCGAACTTCACACTTCGATCTAAACGCGGCGCCCGTTCCAAGCGTGCGAAGCACGCAAAACAAGTCTAGCTACAGGTGGAGCGTAGCGTAACCTGTAGGAACCGTGCACCAAACAATGCAAGCGTGTGTAACACGCGATATATCAGAGCGAAAACAAATGCCGCGTGTTTCACACGCTCGTGTCGCGGTTTGAGGCGACCACGCCGTAAACGGCGTGGCTAATTAGCCGCGTGCTTCAGCCCGCGGTCTGATCAACGCCTCAACCGTCCCAATCGTCGGTGTGAAACGTTCCTTCGCGATCGACGCGTCTATAGGTGTGTGCTCCGAAGAAGTCGCGTTGGGCCTGGATAAGGTTTGCGGGCAGTTTCTCGGCCCGAAAAGCGTCAAAGTAGTTCAGCGCAGAGCTTAGACAGAGTGCCGGAATGCCGTGCCGCATCGACGCCGAGATCAGCTTGCGAAGGTTTGGCGTATGCTGCTTCAGCGCATCTGCAAACTGTGCATCGATCATCAAATTCTCAAGATCCTGTTTATCACCGAACGCCTTCCGCATCTCTTCGAGCATCGCAGAGCGAATGATGCAGCCGCCACGCCAGATCTTCGCTATCTCGGCAAGATCAAGCCCATAAGAAAGCTCGGTTGACGCGGCCTGAAGGAGCGACATCCCTTGTGCATAAGTGATAATGAACGCGGCGGTCAAGGCTTTTTGCAGGTCGTCAGTGGTTACGGGATCTGCGGTATCGGTCAGGTCCTTGCCAAAGCTGGCGCCGACCGCGCTTCGGACACTGCGGATCGCCGAGATCTGCCGCATCGAGACTGCAGAATCGATCGTGGGGATCGGGATCCCGAGATCCAATGCAGCCTGCGACGTCCACTTGCCGGTTCCCTTTTGTCCGGCCTCATCAAGCACCTCATCGACGAGGAATTTCCCTGTTTCCGGATCGACCTTTCGCAGAACCGTCGCCGTGATCTCAACGAGAAACGAATTAAGCTCGGTCGTGTTCCATTTTGCAAAGATCTCGCCGATCTCGCCCGCGGTCTTTCCCTTGACTCGTCGAAGATAGTCGTAGGTCTCCCCGATGATCTGCATCAGGCCGTACTCGATGCCGTTGTGGACCATTTTCACGAAATGCCCGGCCGAGCCTTTGCCCATATACGCAACGCAAGGTTCGCCATCGACCTTAGCCGCAACCGCTTTCAGAATATCGTCAACGCGGTCGTAATCCTCTTTTGTACCGCCGGGCATAATGCTGGCCCCATGGCGGGCACCTTCTTCGCCGCCGCTTACGCCAACGCCCATAAAGCCGATCTTCTTTTCCGACAATTCCGCGATCCTGCGATCGGTGTCCGTGAAATGCGAATTTCCTCCGTCGATGATAAGGTCGGCCGGATCAAGATGCGGCACGAGGTCATTGATCACCGCATCGACGATCTTGCCCGCCGGCACGAGCAGCATAATGTTCCGCGGACTTTCGAGCTTTGCAAGAAACTCACCAAGATCATTGCCGACGTCGACGGGCATTGCCGCACCTTCTTTCAAAAGAAGTTCGCGTTTACCGGCATCAAGATCGTAGCCGACACCGGCAATGCCGTGTTCGGCGACATTCAACAAAAAGTTTCGCCCCATCGTACCGAGGCCGATCATTCCAAAATGCGCTTTTGCCATACAGATCAATTATATGCCCCAGATGTCGGATTGAACTACTTCGTCATCGTACTGTTCAGGCATTTCATCAAAGATCCACCACGCGACGACGATTGAATGGGCGAATGCCCACTCCCGAAGAGCTTGCTCCGTCAGTCCTGTAGAATCAGCGAACTTTCTGACCGCCGTCGTAAGCAGTTGGAGTTTATCGCGTCGTTCACCTATCCATCGGTGAAAATTGTTCAAAAAGACGGCGACCTCAAATCCGAGAGCTCCAACCATTCCTTTCGGGTCTATTAACGCAAATCCATCGCCAAACGCGACGATGTTCTCCGCGTGAAGGTCGCCGTGCAAGTATTGAGGCGAGGCAGCACTCCCAAGCCGAGAGTAGATCGCGATGGCACGGGCGGCGTATTCGGACGGAAAGGCGGTGCCGAAGCAGCGTTCGAGATTCTCAAACCAATCGTCAAGCCGAATCACGTCGGCTTGATCAATAGGAGCCTGCATACGGATCCTATTTAGCAGATCCGTCGCTATTTCCACTGCCTTAAGCGGTTGATCACGGCAGGTCTTAGCGACAGTCGTTCCCGGTAGTGCACGCTCGATAAGCAGGGCTCTATCCTGCCGACTCTCCTCAAAGAGTCGAACGGCTCCGTTCCCCCCAATGGTTCTCAGATATTTTGCCTCTGCAAGAATTTCTGTCTCGTTGATCGGTGGTGCGATCTTCAAGACCACGCTTCGGCCGTCGGCGGATTCTGCAGGGGCAGTGTAGTTAAAGTTGATATTCCTGAACGGCCGTCCCACCCTGATACTCCAGCGAGCTTCAAGATTACTGATGGATCCGGGAAGCCTGTTGAGCCACGCTCGGCCTTCGTCGCCTGAGAGTGAGACGATATTCTTCACGAACTGATCCGGAAGATCTGTGCTGGTCATCTGTGCCATCGCGTCCTTGACGAGTGTATTCGGTCTGTCGGATTCTTTACAAATGAAACCTTTGTCGCAGGCGATAAGGCCAACCACTGTCATCGAACCGGAGAAACTTCGCTCTCACCTCGGCCTCGACCTTGTCGTTATTAGCGAGACGTTCCAACATACCGGCAGTTTCAAATTCCGAGCCGCATACAACGTAGTTCTGAATCGCCCTGAAAGCGAATTCGTAGGCGTCTCTTCTGGGAATTTCGGCCAGGCACTCGCCTTCGCCTGCAAACTGCTCGACCGCAAGTGTACGGTCGTGATGCCGCATAACTCGGCCAAGGTAAAGGTGGATTCGGTCGTCTCTTATGGCGCGGCCGCGGACCTGATAAACGTCAATGAGATAAGCCGAGTCGAGCGTCTCGAACAGCTTCGTGAGCAGCGGCCGGACGCTTATATGGCGAGCGCATTCGACGACAGGCTTGTTATCGAGGGGAATTCCTCGCTCGGTGACGAGGTCATCGGTCTCGGGCTCGATGCAATTGTCGTTCCGATAGGCGGCGGCGGACTGATATCCGGTACGATCGAAGCCTTTGAACGGGCCGGCAAAGCGATCGGGATCTTCGGCGCTGAACCCGCAATGGCAAATGACGCCGCGCGTTCGCTAAAGGCGGGAAAGATCATCCCAAACGACCTAGAACCTCAAACGATCGCCGACGGAACCCGCACGCTTTCGGTCGGAGACCTCACTTTTCCTGTAATTCAACGCGGCGTCAAAGATATTCTTGAGGTCTCGGAGGAAAAGATCGTCGAAGGGCTAAAGCTCTATTTTTCACACGCAAATCTCAAATGTGAACCGACCGGAGCTCTGTCGCTCGGCGCGGTCCTGCAATATCCAGAGCAGTTTCGGGACAAACGAGTGGGCGTCGTTGTAAGCGGCGGCAACGTTGACCGGGACGTTTACTTGTCAACTGTTTCAGTCTAATTTCGGAGAACTCCTTCTATATTCTTCGGACTATATTCTTAGGACCGATCCGTGCTTGGAACGGAACAGGTTTTGAGCCACAATACACGCTACTGGAGAATAATGAGCACCGGAAGAAGAATACCATTTTGGGAAGCATTTCGATTCTGGCTAAAGCTCGGCTTCATATCTTTTGGCGGGCCGGCCGGCCAGATCGCGATCATGCACAAGGAGCTCGTTGACAGGCGACGCTGGCTCGGTGAAGAACGTTTCCTCCACGCCCTAAACTATTGTATGTTGCTCCCGGGGCCCGAAGCTCACCAACTCGCGATCTATATTGGCTGGCTGTTGCATCGGGTTTGGGGCGGAATTGTCGCCGGCGTGTTCTTTGTAGTTCCGTCGATCTTTGTCCTTTTAGGACTTTCCTATATTTACGCCGCACACGGGGCAGTCCCGGCGGTAGCTGGAGTGCTTGATGGGTTTAAGCCCGTGGTCGTGGCGATCGTTGTCGAAGCATTGTTAAAGATCGGTAAGCGGTCTCTAAAGGCTCGCGCCCACTACACAGTTGCGGCCCTGGCATTTGTTTCGATCTTTTTCCTGCACGTTCCATTCCCTGTCATTGTGCTGGTCGCCGGTCTTATTGGGCTCTTCACTGTTAGGTATTTTCCCACATTCATCGCTCCAAGCATTGCAAAGTCAGTCGAGGCCGAACTGCCTTCGGCCAACGACCTGCTGCCTCTGGCGATCTCAGATCACGGTGAACTTCCGCCCCACACCAAGCCATCTCGCCGCCGGCTTTTTCAGGTCATGCTGATCGGCGTCGGATTGTGGGTGATTCCGTTCGCCGTACTCCTCCTATGCCATGGATGGGACAGTCTGCATATTCGAGAATACACGTTCTTTACGCAAGCGGCATTGGTCACCTTTGGCGGAGCATATGCTGTCCTCGCTTACGTCACCCAAGCGGTAACGCAAGCCCCTTTCAATTGGCTGACACCGGGACAGGCCATTGATGGGCTTGCGCTGGCCGAAACAACGCCGGGCCCGCTGATCATGGTGCTTCAGTTCGTCGGCTTTATGGCCGGATGGAACAATCCGGTAGGTGGTCTTTCGCCTACCGCAAGTGCAATTTTAGGTGCTCTGGTCACAACATATGTGACCTTTCTGCCATCCTTTCTGTTCATTTTTCTCGGAGCGCCATATATTGAATATCTTCGGGGCAGCAAAGTGTTGACAGGATCTCTTTCCATGATCACGGCAGCGGTTGTCGGTGTCATCTTAAACCTCGCCCTCGTTTTTGGGCTCGCGGTTATCGCACCCCACGGTTTGGGTGGTCCCGTCAATTGGGTGTCAGGCCTTCTAAGTATCTTTGGATTTATTGCGCTCTTTCGCTTTAAGATCGACGTCTTATGGGTTGTCCTTGCGGGAGGCTTTGTGGGGTTAATTCGAGCTATGCTTGCCTAATAACGAACCTTCAAGCAAGTTCATGCAAATTCCCCGGCGCCATAAAACGATCTTTAGCGTAATTCTTCGACGAACGTCACGCGATTGATCTCGTGCAGTGTAGTAAGGCCCGCGAAGACCTTCTTAACCGCAGATTCGCGTAGTGATGAAAGGCCTTCCTGCTCTGCCTGACGGCGTATCTCCGAGCCCGGACGCCGTTCGATGATCATCTCGCGGATCCGATCTGACATGTCAAGGAGCTCGTGGATCGCCGAACGTCCGCGATAGCCGGTGTGATTGCAGGCATCGCAGCCGACATTGCGGAAAAAAGTATTTCCCTCCGCGTCCGAAGGCTTTAGCGCTGAGTCGGCAAGTTCTTCGACCGTCGGCGTGTAGGGTCGTTTGCAGGTCGGGCACAGCAGCCGAACAAGCCTTTGCGCAAGGACGCAGTTCAATGACGAAACAAAGTTATATGGCTCGACACCCATATTGAGGAATCGGCCGATCACGTCGATGACGTTGTTGGCGTGAACTGTCGTGAAAACGAGATGGCCCGTGAGAGCGGACTGTATCGCGATCTGTGCGGTCTCTTCGTCGCGGATCTCACCGACCATGATCTTGTCCGGATCGTGACGAAGTATCGAACGAAGGCCGCGGGCGAAGGTCAGACCTTTCTTCTCGTTCACAGGGATCTGCATAATTCCCTGCAGCTGATATTCGACCGGATCTTCGATCGTGATGATCTTGTCCTCCTCGGCCCGGATCTCGTTCAGAGCTCCGTATAGAGTCGTCGTCTTACCCGAACCTGTTGGGCCGGTAACGAGTACCATTCCGTACGGCTCCTTGATGTATATCCGAAAACGCCGAAGATCTTCTTCGTCAAAACCGACAACGTCGAGGCTGAGGTTCTTGAACTCTTCGGATATCTGCTCTTTGTCGAGGATACGAATGACGCAATTTTCGCCGAACGCCGAAGGCAGTATCGAGACACGAAAATCGACCGTTCGGCCTTTGTACCGGACCCGAAAGCGGCCGTCCTGCGGGATGCGGCGCTCGGCGATATCGAGCTCGGACATCACCTTGATACGTGAGATGAGCGTCTGGTGATACGCAATATCGATCGGATCGACCTTCGCATAGAGTGCGCCGTCGATGCGGAATTTTACGCGAACGTCGCGGTCGCCGGCTTCGATATGAATATCAGATGCTCGCGACTCCATCGCATTGTAAACAATGGTGTCAACGAGCTTAATGATCGGCGACATATCGCTGTCGGTCGCGAGCCGATCAAGGTCGAGCACCTCTTCGCCCTGCTCTGTCTCTTTGACAAGCGAAATGCGAAATCCCGATGCCGCTTCCTGCATCACACGCTGGGTTGCATCGCCTTTTCGCAGAACGACGTCGATCGCCCCGGCCGTTGCAACGTGCGGTACGATGCGGACATTCAATACATTTTCGAGCTCATCAAGGCGTTCGAGGTCCGTCGGGTTCGCCATCGCGACGTGCATCGAATTCCCTTCGCGTCGGATCGGCACAAATTGATTCCGAAGCATCAGCTCGACGGGGATCTTCGCAAGCTCGTCCTGATCGACCGGCGACGGAGCATCCGGCGGCAGCAGGTCGATATACGGCATTCGATAACGCTTTGCACGCTGTTTTGCCTCGATCACTTCGGGCGGTTCATTTTCGAGAAAATCCGACAGCTCGATCTTCGGCGAAGAAACAGGTGCGGTGTTTGTGCTTTCGACGTTCATATAAACCTTTGATGCTTAATGTCTGCCTCCGAACGGCCCGGCCGAGATCATTTGGATGATCGGCAAATAGATCGCAAGCAGAATTACGACGACGACGCCCGCCATAAAGAGCAGAATGAGCGGCTCGAGGAGCGTCGTAAGCTGTTCGAGCCGAACTTCGGCTTCAGCGTCATAGAACGCCGCGACCTCGTCCAGCATCTCACGCAAGCTGCCGGATCGTTCGCCGATCCCGATCATATCCAGCCCAAGCGGCGGTATCCAATTTGCTGTCTCAAGAGCTTCGGTAAATCCGCGGCCTTCGCGAATGAGCGGCAGAACCGACTGGCTTTTTCGCCTGAGTTCAAGGTTGTTCAGGGCCTGAGACGAAATATCCCACGATTCAGGCACCGTAATTCCGCCGGAGAGCAGCGTCGAGAGCGATCGCGAGAGCTGAGCCGTTGCCATATTTCTCACGAGCTGACCGGCAACCGGGATCCGTAAGACGGTCTTGTGCAAAAGCAGCTTGCCGTTCTGCGTTCGGAACCAAAAGATCAGCCCGAGAATCACGATGATGATCAGCGGCAAGACCCACCAGATATTCGCTACGATGCCGCCGGAAATGTAAACGACCGCCCGCGTAAGCACGGGCAGTTCGCGGCTTTGGTTCAGATTCCGGAACAGGTCCGACATTCGCGGCACGATATAAAGCGTCAGAAACGCAACCATTATCGTTGCCGCAACGAGCAAAAATGCCGGATAGGCGAGAGCCCCGCGGAGTTTCCTCGTGATCGCGACGCTCCGACGCAAATAGGTGACAAATCGTGCAAGAACATCGTCGAGAGCTCCGCTCTTCTCACCCGAAAGTATCGACGCAGTGTAGATCTTCGGGAAGATCCCTTGCTCCTCGAATGCCTGAGAAAGCGGTTCGCCGTTCTTGATGCGCTCTTCAACATCGGCGAGCACCGTCCGAAGGCTCGCTGACCCGGAGCGCGTTTTTAGAAGCTCGATCGCCTGAAGGACCGGAATACCCGCGCGCAGAAGCGCCGAGAATTGCTGATTAAAGAGCAGAAAATCCGCCTGTTTGACCTTTGTGTGCTTGCCCGAACCTCCGAGCCCTAGGACGGACGATAGACCATTCTCGGCCGAGGAAACGGCAAAAACGCGAAATCCGTCGGCCTCGAGCCGAAGTTTTGCTTCCGAAGCGCCGACGGCTTCGACCATCTTTGTTACGATCTCGCCGGATGGAGTTCCAAGGCGGCAGATGAATTCAGGCATAAGTTAGGGCGACCCACGGTGAAAGCCTTTCAAACAAGGGCTTTACGTCTTCAAAGGGCGAATTATAACACGTTCGGCCGCCCGAAATGTTCCGTTTCGCGGCAACCGGGGCGAACCTTGTAAATTCTTTTGGCGAAACAACCTTCGCACTCTCGTCGGCATCTTAAAAAAATACATTGAACGGATTTTCGCGAATCTCTACAATAGAATTGTTCCTCTCGAGCATGTATGCGTAAACTTTTGGGCATTGAGCACCCGCGTTTTGCGATCCTGCTTGCCTATCTATTTCTCGTCGCATTTTCGGCCGGGACCGTGTCGGCACAGGCTCCGACACCACGCCCAACGCCTCCGGACAACGGGCCGATCAAGGTCAAGACGGATCTGGTCACGGTAACCGCAACTGTGACAGACGTTTACAATCGTTATATTTCAGGGCTTAAGAAGGACGCCTTTACGATCATCGACAATGACGAGAAGCAGGAGATCACTTTCTTCAGCGACAGCGATTCGCCTGTTTCGCTCTCGATCATCTTTGACGTGTCCGGCTCGATGAGCGGCGATAAGATAATGAAGGCGCGTCATGCCCTTTCGCGTTTTATTGCAACGAGCCATCCGATGGATGAATACTTCCTGATCGCATTCAACAATAAGGCTCAGCTCCTCATCGACCGTTCGCGAGACGGAGAAGCTGTTTTGAGAAAACTCACGCTGGTCGAACCAAAGAAGGATACCGCTCTCTACGATGCGGTCTATCTCGGTGTTGAAAAGGTCATGCGCGGCTCGCATCAGAAGAAAGCAGTGCTGATCATCAGCGACGGCCAGGACAACGCCTCACGATATAAGTTTGGCGAGGTAAGGCGCCTGCTCAAGGAATCAGATGTTGTCGCCTATTCCATTGGAATTCAGGGGCGCAATGACGCCGCGACCGAAGTTGGGCTGCAGGGCCAGGCCTTTCTCGACGAGATCAGCAATATCACTGGCGGCCGAGCCTTCTATCCGGAATCCGACGTTGAGATGGACGATGCCTTCGAACGGATCGCCCTTGAACTTCGCCATCAATATTCGATCGGCTACACACCAAAGGACTTTGAACCTAACGGCAAATGGCGTAAGGTCAAAGTTAAGGTCAAACGCCCGAGAGGTTTGCCGCGTCTAAGCGTTCGGGCACGCGAAGGCTATTTCGCCTCGCCGTCCTCGGATTATCGATAGGTGAGTGAACATTCTTTGATGAAAAGTTTGAGATCTGCTGCTTTTTTGGCTGCGATCGTAGCGATCGTGGCCCTTGTTTCGGAAATTTCAGGTTCGGTTGATGCGGCCGGCAAGACCGGAGACGCATTGCCGACCCCGACTCCAACGCCTGCGGCTAAACCTGCACCGACGGCAACACCGATCCCGGAAGACGACGTGATCCGGGTCGAAGCCGAACTCGTCAACCTCAATGTTAGGGTGGTTGACCGAAACAATCGCACAATTAACGACGTTCCCGAGAAGGATTTTAAGATCTACGAAGACGGCGTGCTCCAGACCATCGACTTCTTCTCGCGATCTGAGGTGCCGACCAATTACGCCCTGGTTATCGATAATTCGGGATCGCTGCGTGCTCAACTCGACAAAGTTATCGAAGCGGGCAAGATCCTCGTCGATATGAACAAACCGGAGGACGAAACCGAGATCGTCCGCTTTATCGGTAGAGACAAGATCACGATCGAGCAGCCGTTTACTGCGAATAAGCAGGACCTTAGCGATTCTCTTGAAAATCTATTTATCGAGGGCGGCCAGACGGCCATCATTGATGCCGTTTATCTCGCCGTCGAGAACGTAGATAAGTACGAACAGTCAAAGAAGATCGACGAAAGACGCCGTCGGGCGATCGTACTCGTAACTGATGGTGAGGATCGCGACAGCTATTACAACGAAAAACAGCTGTTGGACCTTCTTCGCGAATCCGAGGTCCAGATCTATGTTGTCGGCTTCCTTGGCGACCTCAGTAAAGAAGGCGGTTTTATCGGCAAAAGCCCGCAGGAAAAGGCAAGAGCATTCCTCCAGCGAATGGCCGATGAAAGCGGCGGAAAGACCTACTTTCCGGCGGACGCGAGTGAGCTCCCGAATATTGCAAAGCAGATCTCGGGCGAACTCCGAACGCAGTATTCGATCGGCTATATCCCGACAAATGATCGGAAGGATGGGAAGTTCCGATCGATCAAGGTCGTCGTTGCTGATGGTCCAAACGGGCAGAAACGAATTCCCGTTACACGTGCAGGCCGCACGGCCGATAACAGCGACGCGCCGCCGAGGCTTGCTGCTCCGGCAAATACTACAAAGCTGCCTAAGAACTGAGAGAACTTTCAGTTATTTTTCGGGGACCGTGCCGGAGATCTTCTTGCGCGTGGTTTCGCCGGTAACAAGTACCGGAATGTTCTCATCAACATTCTCATGCGGCCGCGGGATGACGTGAGTTGCTGTCACCTGCCCGATCTTTCTGGCTGCTGCCGCACCCGCATCGACCGCCGCCTTTACAGCACCGACCTCGCCGCGAACAATGGCCGTTACAAGCCCCGCGTCGATCTTCTCATAGCCCACGAGCTGGACGTTTGCGGCCTTCACCATTGCATCCGCAGCCTCGATCATCGCGACCAGGCCAAAACATTCAACCATTCCCAAAGCCTGCATATTAATCTCCAAAGATCAGCTGCTTTTCTTCCTGCGGATGATCAGCACGAGGGCGAAAATACCCATCACCACGAAAATACTGCCAAAAACGATTACGGTGGCCGCGATCATCTACTTAAAGACCTCGAGGTAAACGACGATGATCGCCGTTATGACAAATATCGCCGCCGCCATGATCATTATGCCGATACCTGACGCATCAGCCGGTTCGGCCCACTCCGTTCGACCTGGCTTCCGCTTGGCAAGGCGAGCTGCCTGCCGTTCGCGCGCCGCACGAACGCGATTTGCATTCGCTTCCTCCGAGGCGGCGTCCGCAGCCGACTCTTTCTCTGCTTTTGCAAATGCCGCCTCAAGGTCTGCCTTTGCCCTCACTTCCGGCGGTTCAGCCGTCGCTGCGGGTGCAGCAACATCCTCGGTCGGAGGTTCGATAGCAGGGCCGTTCACGGGCTTTCCACAGGCATAACAAAAGCTCGTGCCCTCGCGGACGTCAGCCCCACAGGCCGCACAGATCGGATTTTCGACAACAGCTTCCATTTAACTAAACGCTGGCAAAGACCTCTCGTTCTTGGCCGAGATCACGAGCCGACGGCGTCAGGATCGTCTTCTTATTGATGTAGATCTTCTCACCTCGATCGATCGCCCGCCGGACATCATCCTCACTCACAAAATCCACAGGCTGCGGCGGCCCTTTTTCGACGATCGGTTCAGCATATACGTGGTGAATTATCGTCTCCTTCTTGTCCGGCTCAACCGAAGGCTCGGGCTTGGGCGGAACAGGAAGCGGTTTTGAAGGCTCTGCATCAGCGGCCGGTTCGGGCCGGCTGCGCAGGAAACTATCAACGATCTTCGCTATCTCTTCGCGCCTCGGTTTTACGCGTGCTGGCGGTGACGCCGGTACTGCGGCAGGCCTTTCCGAGCTTGCACTCTTATTTATCGGCTTAGTTTCGAAGGCCACACGCTTTACATCCATCAAATGGATCGGCGATACGTTGTCCGACGTTACATTTCCGCCCCACGAACCGCACCCGAGCGTCATCGAAGGAGAAAGATCGGTCGAGAATCCAATGGCGCCGTGCGTTGTCGGCGAATTGATGATCACGCGGGCGGCCGGCATCTGCTTACCGTACTCGATCGCCGCCGCTCGATCCTGCGTGTGCATTCCCGCCGTATGCCCCATTCCCCCAAACCTAAGTATCTCTTCGCAGCGAGCAGCACCTTCCTGAACCCCGTTTGCCACAAAGAAGGCGAGGGTCGGAGAAAGCTTTTCAAATGACCACGGAAAGTCGCGTCCGACGCCGCCGCAGTCCGCAAGCAGACAGCGTGTACCTTTCGGGACACTGACACCCGCGAGCTGGGCGATGTATTCCGCGGGTTTTCCTACAATTCCCGGATTTAGCGTTCTCTGCGGGGTCAGAAGCACCCTCGCGACCGCTTCAGCATCCGAAGCGGACAAAAAATGCCCGCCCTGACGCGTAAATTCGGCCCGCACTGCCGCTTCGACCGGAGCATCGACAACAACGCTCTGTTCGCTCGCACAGATCGTGCCGTTGTCAAAACAAGTTCCGGTGAGGATGTCCGCAACGGCCTTGGCCGGATCCGCAGATCTCTCGATGAAAACGGGCACATTTCCCGGCCCAACGCCGAACGCCGGTTTACCCGATGAATAAGCAGCCCGAACGAGGCCCGTCCCGCCTGTCGCGAGGATAACGGCCGTGCGTTTGTGCTTCATCAAGGCCTCGGTGCCTTCGATCGTCGAAACCGTCAAGCACCGCACTGCATCTGCCGGAAGCCCCGCATTTACGCCCGCATCCCGCATGATCCGCGTGGTTTCGGCAATGCATTTCGCAGCCGCCGGATGCGGCGAAAGCACTATTGGGTTGCGGGATTTGATCGCAATGATGATCTTGAAGATCGCAGTTGAGGTCGGATTCGTCGATGGAATGATCGCCGCAACTACGCCGCGGGGACTCGCGATCTCGACAACGCTCGCCGAATCCTTGATAACGCCGACCGTCTTTAGGCCCTTAAAATAGTTCCAAACATCTTCGGCGGCAAACCGGTTCTTCTCGAACTTGTCCTCAGGCTTTCCGTATCCCGTCTCATCATGAGCCATCTGGCCGAGCCGAGCACAATCAGCCAACGCGGCCTTGGCCATCGCGTCGCAAATGCCGTCGATCTTTTGCTGGTCGAATGCCGCAAGCACAGCGAACGCAGCAAATGCCGCATCAACTGCGTCACGTGCTTCCTGTTGTGCGAGAAGATCCTTGTCGGCCATCGAACTTACGGAAAGTGTGTTAAGAATTGGTGCCCTCGCAAACAGAACACACGTTCACGCGAGGGCACATTAAACAAATGGAACGCTATTTCGAGCGGCTCTTGCTGCCTTCAGTGGAGATCGCTGACGAACCGGCGTCACCCGAAGTAAGTGATTTACCGCCGCCGCGAAGAGCCTTTTCATCCGGGCTGTAGCCGACAGCTCCGCCCTTGGGCAGAACCCGTTCGACCTCCGAATGCGGACGTGGGATCACGTGGACGCTGATAAGCTCGCCCACCCGGCGTGCGGCAGCCGCTCCGGCATCGGTCGCAGCCTTGACCGCACCGACGTCCCCGCGAACAAATATAGTTACGTATCCGGCGCCGATATATTCCTTACCGATCAGCTGGACGTTTGCGGCTTTGACCATCGCGTCGGCCGCCTCAACAGCACCGACAAATCCCTTGGTCTCGACCATTCCGAGTGCCTCTAAACTCATTGACTGTTCCTCACTTAAAATTAAGCTAGCTGGATTTTATAACACGAAGATTCGATAGCCAAAATTATCACGAGAGGCAGCGTATCTTCAAGCGTTGTTATCAGGTTACGAAATTGACATCACAAGGTTGACCGCATAAAATTTTGTATTTACGAACGATTGCTTCCCAAGTCGGCGCTATTGTCTGAAATGTCACAATCTTTAGGAGAAAAGTTGCGGCTCGCTCGCGAAGAGCGAGGTATTTCCATTACCGAGGTCGCCGAAGCGACGCGGATCTCGCCGCATTACCTTCAGGCGATCGAGGCCGATGACTATCGCACATTGCCCGGTGGCATCTTTAATAAAGGTTTTATTAAATCCTTTGCAAAATACGTCGGCGTCGATGAGCAGTCCGCTCTGGCCGATTATACGCGGCTTGTAAATGCCGATGCCGACCCGCAGACGACGGATGCACCCACAAAGGCATATCGGCCCGAGGTTCTGACCGATGACAGGACGCGCGGTTCGATGCTCCCGACCATAATAGGCGCCGTCCTGGTCCTGGCAGTTGTAACCGCCGGGGTCCTGTTTGGGCTTAATTATTTGCAGAACCGCCAGACTGAGCCGGTCGCGAACACAACGCCTTCGGGAACGAACACAAATTCAAATCCAGGCGTTCCGGCGCCAACACCACAGCCGGCAGTGCCTGATATGGCGTCATTGAAGGTTGAATTCTCGGCAACGACCGACCCGGTTTCGCTGACCGCATCGCTCGACGGCGGCCGGAATGAGAGCAAACTCGTCGCCGCAGGCGAAACCGCGACCTTCGAGCCAAAAGAGAGCCTTAAACTCAGCTATTCGCGGTCGCTTGCTGCCGTAGTAAAACTTTCGATCAACGGAAAGCCGATCACCTTGCCCACAACGCCTGCGAACCCGCGACGAAATGTCATCGAGTTCGAGATCGACAAGAACACGCTTCCGTCGATCTGGACGACTGCTTCCATCGGGACCGAAGCACCCGCTGAAACCGCCGCATCCGAGACGCCAGCTGCGACCGCCGCAACCGAACCAACGGTCGCCGCGACCTCAACGCCCAGGCCGGAGACGACACGAGCCGTAACACCAAAGCCGATCATCGTTCCTTCCGCACCGAAGGCCGCAAACACGGCGTCAACACCGGCAACTACTGCATCGCCAGCAAAACGCCCGGCGACCGGCACAAGATCGCCAGAGGCCGCTCCAACCAAGAAGCCCTTGGCCGGCGAAGCTCACTGATCTTTTGCGAAAGATCGCTTGAATTTTCCTGAACGGTGCCCGCGAGTTTTTCTCACGGGCATTTTTGTTTATAATTGCTTATGGATATCGAAGCTATCAACGAAGGCCTGACCTTCGACGACGTTCTCCTCGTTCCCGCGTACTCGGAGATCCTTCCATCGGATGCCGACACACGCACCAAATTCTCGCGAAATATCGATCTGAACATTCCGCTCTGTTCGTCCGCAATGGATACCGTAACCGAGGCGGCCCTCGCGATCGCCCTTGCTCAGCAAGGCGGCATCGGCGTCATTCACAAGAATCTTTCGATCGAAGAACAGGCAGAAGAGGTCGATAAAGTAAAACGCAGCGAGTCCGGAATGATAGTCGATCCGGTGACGATCAACGCAAATGCGCTCGTTTCCGAGGCTTTGATAATTATGGGCCGGTACAAGATCAGCGGCGTACCGGTCACGGACGAGAACGGCCTTCTTGTAGGCATCATCACCAATCGCGACCTGCGTTTTGAGGGACGTTTTGATATTCCCGTTTCTGAGGTCATGACGCCGCAGCCGCTTGTGACCGTCCCGGTCGGCACGACCTTGGACGACGCAAAGGTCACGCTCCAGAAACACCGCATCGAAAAACTCCTCGTCGTTGATGAAGACGGCCATTTGAAGGGCCTTATCACCGTTAAGGACATTCAAAAGGCGATAAATTTCCCGCACGCCGCAAAAGATTCGCTCGGAAGGCTTCGCTGTGCTGCCGCGATCGGTGCTACAGGCGATTTTATGGAACGTGCCGAAGCACTCGTCAACGCTCGGGCCGATGCGATCGTCATCGACACGGCGCACGGCCACAGCTCACGCGTTTTTGAGGCCGTAAAGGCCGTTAAGACGCGTTTTCCGGACGTAGAGGTCATCGCAGGCAATGTTGCGACCGCAGACGGCACCACGGGCCTTATACGGGCTGGAGCGGACGCCGTAAAGGTCGGCATCGGCCCCGGATCGATCTGTACGACCCGCGTTGTGACCGGTGCAGGCGTTCCGCAGATCACTGCGATCGCCGAATGTGTCAAGGCCGCCGAGAATACCGGCGTTCCGATCATTGCTGACGGCGGCGTCAAATTCTCGGGCGATGTCGCAAAAGCGATCACTGCCGGTGCCGATTCCGTGATGATCGGCTCGCTTTTTGCTGGAACAGAGGAAGCTCCCGGCGAGATAATTCTCTTTCAGGGCCGAAACTTCAAGACCTATCGCGGCATGGGCTCGATCGGTGCGATGAAGAAAGGTTCGAGCGACCGATACGCACAGGAAGCGACGTCATCCGACTCGAAGTACATTCCCGAAGGCATCGAGGGCCGCGTGCCCTACAAAGGCACGATCGCCGAAATGGTAACGCAGCTTGTCGGCGGGCTTCGCTCCGGCATGGGCTACACCGGATGCCGAACTATCGCGGAGCTGCAGACGAACGCCAAGTTCGTACGGATCACATCCGCCGGCCTTCGCGAATCACACGTCCACGACGTGATAATCACGAAAGAAGCTCCAAATTATCGTCTGGAATCTTAGCTGTCTGAGGTGTGGAGAAAGCTATTTCAGCTGTTCGAGAAGATCTTCCCACTCGGCATACAAGGCCTTGACGCGGGCCTCGGTTGCGTTCAGGTCCTCGGCAAGTTTACGCAGACGTTCCGGGTCGGAAACGACTGCGGCATCGCTCATCTCCGTTTGAAGCCTGCTTGTTTCCGCTTCGGCCTTGGGAATCTCGGCCGCTTCGAGCTCTTTGATGCGTTTCTCGATCCGCTGGAGCTGATTCTTTGAGAGATTCGCGGCGGCGGACGGGCTTGTCGTTTGCTCATCTGCGGCGCTTACCGCAGCCTGTTTTACTTCGACGAGGTCCGTCTCTTGCGAACGAACTCTTGCGGCCTTCCAATCGTGAAATTCCGAATAATTCCCTGAATACTCGAGAATAGTGCCGTCGGCCTCGAATGAAAGCATTTGCGTAGCGATCCGATCAAGAAAATATCGATCGTGGCTTACCGTAATGATCGTTCCGGGATACTCATCCAGTGCGGCCTCAAGAGCTTCGCGCGCCGGAATATCGAGGTGGTTCGTCGGCTCGTCAAGAATGAGAACATTCTTCTGCGAATAGATCAGTTTTGCGAGGGCGAGCCTGCCTTTCTCACCGCCGGACAGATCACGCACGCGTTTCTCGACATCCTCACCAAAGAATAGAAAACGCGCAAGGAATGACCGCAATTCAACATTCTCGACCATCGGCGCGACGCGCCGGAGTTCGGAAAGAATGTCGTTGCCTTCGTGCAGGTCGTCGAGGTTCTGCGAATAATAGCCGATATTCGTTTTCGTGCCCCACGTCAATTTCCCGCCGAGTTCGCGGATCTCACCGATAAGGGTTTTCAAAAGCGTCGTCTTCCCCGTTCCGTTGCCGCCGATTATGCCCAGAGCACCGCCGCGATGAAGCGAGATATTCAACCCCGAAGCAAGGGTTCTGGAAGCGTAGCCGATCGCAAGCTCTTCGGTCGTGAGCACGTTATTTCCGGCACGCTCGACGTTCTTCAGCTTGAAATTTCCGCCGCTCTTCTCTGACCGCACGGCCTCGATGCGGTCAAGGCGTTCGAGCATATTGCGTCGCGACTTTGCCTGTTTTGTCTTCTGGCCTTCGAGATTCCGCCGAATGAACTCTTCGGTCTTTGCGATCATCGACCGCTGATTTTCGTACTCACGCTGCTGCTGCTCGCGTCGAAGTTCACGCTCGACCAAAAACTTCGAATAATTGCCTTTGTAGGAAACGGCACGGCCGTTCTCCAGCTCGATAATGCGATCCGTTGTTCGGTCGAGAAAGTAGCGGTCGTGGCTAATGATGACGTACGCGGTCGCGTAATTCGTCAAATACTCTTCGAGCCACTCGACGGCATCGACATCAAGGTGATTGGTCGGCTCGTCCAGCAAAAGCACATCTGAATTTGAGAGCAGAAGCCTTGCCATCCCGAGACGATTCTTCTGTCCGCCGGAAAGCGTTCTCGTTTCCAAATTCCACTGATCGCTTGAGAATCCGACACCCTGCAGGATCGCCTCCGCACGGGCGGTGTATGTAAAGCCGTCGGCCTGTTCAAATGCGGTCTGGAGCTCGGCATAGCGCTCAAGAACAGGCTCGGAATGGTCCGTCTCCATTTGCTTCTCAAGCAGCCGCATCTCGTTCTCGATGTCGTGTATGTGCTGAAAGGCTGAGAGCGCCGCGGTATGGACGGTCTCCTTACCCGCAAAATCGACATGCTGTTCAAGAAGCCCGAGCTTTAGCCCGCGCATCTTGACGATCTCTCCCGTGTCCGGTGCCTCGCGGCCGGTCAGAAGGTTAAAAAGCGTCGTTTTGCCGGCGCCGTTTCTTCCCACCAGGCCGATCTTCTCGCCCGGATTCACCTGAAATGCGACGTCCCGAAGGATCGCATTCCCGCCGTAGGATTTCGAGATATTTGAAAGACGAAAGAGCACTTGTGCAATAACAGGCGAAAGGTAGAAGAGAACCTTCGCGGTTCGCTCCTACCTTTCGGTTCCAAGAAGCCGCATTTATCTGTTCGCCGCCTTCGCGGCCCACTCAACGCGAACTATTTCTTCGCCGCATTCGCAGCCGGTTTCGCAGCGTTTGCCGCCGGTTTCGCAGCGTTTGCCGGCGGAGCAGCGTTCGCCTTTCCTGCATTCGCGTTGGCGTTTGCAGGTGCTGCCTCTGCGTTCGCATTGGCATTTGCGTTGGTATTGGCGTTTGCCGGTGTAGCAACTCCCGCCGGACGTGCACCGCTCAGTTCGTTAGGATTGCCAACGATCTTGCGAGCAAGCATATTGTCCACCTTCGCCTCGTTCATCGCGATCGTCTGGTATGCCGTCTGCAAAAGCTGCTTCTTCGCGCTGATCAGAGCATCAGTTACCTGCTGACGAACACCGGGGCTCTCGAGCGTCAGGGCTTCATCACGGTCGCTGCGTTCCTGCAACTTCAATATGAAGAACTTGCCCTGTGCCCGCGTGATGAAAAGCTTGCCGATCTCGGTCTTCGGATTCATCAAAGCCTCGACGACGTCGCCCGGGAAGGTCTGTCGAAGGTCGTCTTCCGAAGCATAGCCGAGGTCGCCGCCCTGAAAACGGCTCTGATCTTCGCTCTTTTCACGAGCAACGCTCGCAAAATCAGCACCGGCCTGGAGCTGCTTGACGATCTCATCGCCGCGAGCCATTGCCGACGCCTGATCGGTCGTCACATCGCCTTCGCCGTTATTTGCCGGGTCGATGACGATGGCCGCGAGCTTAACACCTTTCTTCTTAACAAAAGCTTCTTTGTTGCCTTCGTAGAACTTTTCGATCTCGGTGTCTTTCGGCGGCTCGATCTTGCCTGTGATCTTGTCGAGGAGCTTCTGGATAGCGAGCGTCTTCTTGAGCTGAAGGCGAACGGTGGCATCGTCCATACCGGCGTCCTTCATCTCTTTTTCAAGCTGCTCGGCAGATTTGCCGCTCTGCGTCTTCTGCTTGTTCAGCTCTGCCGTCACCTCTTCATCGGTCGGCACGACGCCTTCTTTTTCGGCCTTCTGGAAGAGAACTTCCTGCTCGATCAGGCCCGAAAGCACCTGAAGCCTCGAGTTTGCAAGCTCGAGCGGCGACATACGTGCATCCTGCCCTTGAGCCTGCATCTTGAAGACGCGCTCAACCTCTTCGTATTTAATGGCCTTGCCGTTCACGGTCGCTGCCGTTTCGTTCGGGTCCATACCGCCGGGCGCACCCGAGTTGCTGCTCGTGCCACCACCGCACGCCGTAAATACGACAGACGCGATCGCGAACAACGCCGCGATCAAAAAGATCCTTCCAAATTTTTCCACTCCGGGATTCGCTCCTTTAAACCTTTCGGTTATAAACATAACTTGACTCTTACGGTCCATTTCTGGTATAAAATCTGTTTTTGAGTTTTTAACAAACTCTGCAATATTTCCTCGTAATAGATACGGAGGCTTTAAACTTATGGCTCAACGCTGCGATGTATGCGGAAAAGGTCCGCAATTTGGTAACAACGTTTCACACGCGAACAATAAAACTCGACGTCGTTTCAATCCGAATCTTCAACCGGTTCGCGTTCAGCTGCCTGCCGGCGGCACCGGACGTATAAAAGCTTGCACTCGCTGCATTAAGTCCGGAAAGATCGTAAAGGCCGCATAATTCATATTTGAGTAACCGGCCGTTGTTTTGGTTGCCAAACGCCCTCAATAAAAATGAGGGCGTTTGTTTTGTTTCTAGCCGACCACTGCAATGCAGTCGATCTCAACTCGGCAATCACGAGGCAGACGCGCCGCCTGAACCGTCGCCCTCGCCGGCTTATTCGAACTAAAGTAGCGGCTGTAAACTTCATTCATCGCGGCAAAATCATTCATATCCGCGAGAAAGACCGAGGTCTTCACGACCGTCTCAAAGCTTGCACCTGCCGCGGCAAGAACCTCACCGAGATTCTTCAAGACCTGCACGGTCTGTTCCGCAATGTCTTCCGAGACAAAATTCCCCGTCGCAGGATCAATCGGGATCTGGCCCGAACAAAAGACCATTCCGTTCGCCTTTATCGCCTGCGAATACGGGCCGATCGCACCCGGTGCCTTTTCTGTTGCAACAACCTCGATCATAGCTCTCCTCTAATGCTCGAATAATGCTGATTCGGGCAAAAGCGAAATAGTAACAAAACTCGGGTTAAAAGGAAAGTTTCAGCGTAGGATTTTACACATTTGTGCGTTCAACGGCGATAACGCCGGGCACGCCGCGGACGGCACTCATCACCTTGTCAAGATGCTTCTTGTCGTGAACTTCGACCGTCACTTCTATCAGCCCAATGTCCTCTTTTGAGACATTTGCACGGGCGTCACGGATCCCGGTCTTGATCTCGGCGATCGCATTGGTGATGCCGGCAAGCATTCCCGTGCGGTTTTCGGTCGTCGCTAGAAGCTGGACGGACTGGATCTCGCCGCCCTGATCCTTCGCCCATTCAACATCAACGATGCGGTCGCGGTTGACCATCAATTGACGCACATTCTTGCACCGCTTGTTATGCACGACAACGCCTTTTCCGAGAGAAATATAGCCGATGATGTCCTCACCACGCAGCGGATTGCAGCAGCGGGCACGCGTAACAAGCAAATTTTCAACACCTTTGACGCTGATCGCATCTTCGCCGAGGCCAATGAACTTCTTCACGGCTTTGACGCCTTCGGAGATGCGCGTCGCGGGCTTCTTTTCGGGATCGAGCTCTTCGAATTTCTCCGCACCGAGGAATTTCGAAAGAACGTTTCGCGGCAGCGTTTTGCCGTAACCGATCGACGCAAGAAGGTCGTCCGAGCGGCTGAGTCCGTAATCGTTCGCAATGCGCTTCATCTCGGCTTCGTTATTAACAAGTTTCTTGGCCGAAATTCGAAAGCGATCTGCCTCGCGCT
This sequence comes from Acidobacteriota bacterium, assembly GCA_019639195.1. Taxonomy (GTDB): domain Bacteria; phylum Acidobacteriota; class Blastocatellia; order Pyrinomonadales; family Pyrinomonadaceae; genus OLB17. Next base: position 564,418 of record JAHBSI010000002.1, read on the forward strand.
CAAGCAGTTTCCGTCCAATATCAACGGATTCCTGTCGCTGCTGTTCTGATATCCAATGTCGAATGCGATTGCGGGCTCGTGAGGTTATTACGTGATTCAGCCAATCTCTTGAGGGCTTTGAGTTCTGCGTTGTGAGGATCTCGATGACGTCGCCGTTTTGAATTTCGGTCCGGAGCGGAACGATGCGGCCGTTGATCTTCGCACCGGTACAGGTGTCGCCAACGACCGAGTGGATAGCGTACGCAAAGTCGATCGGAGTCGAACCTCTCGGAAGCTGGATGACTTTCCCCATCGGGGTGAAGGCATAGACATCCTTCGGGAAAAGGTCGAGCTTAAGCGATTCAATAAAATCTTCGGAATTCTCGTTCGATTCGGTGGTCTCAACAAGCGGAAGCAGCAGTTTCTCGACCGTCTTTCGCAGTTCGTCAAGGCTTTCGTCGTCCTCGCTTGACCCGAGAGCACTCTCCTTGTACTTCCAATGTGCCGCAACACCTTCCTCGGCAATGTGGTGCATCTCTTCGGTTCGGATCTGCACCTCGAACGCCTGTCCGCTGCCGCTGATAACGGACGTGTGGAGCGAGCGATACAAGTTGTCTCGAGGGATCGCGATCCAATCCTTAAATCGCTCCGGCACGGGCGTCCAGATATCGTGGACGACGCTCAACGCAAGATAGCAATACTTGCGGTCGTTCGGGGTAATGATCCGTGCAGCGATGAGGTCGTAAACCTGCTCGATATGTATCTTCTGTTTATTTAGCTTCTTCCAAAGCGAATAGAGCCGCTTTACGCGCCCTTCGACCGAAACGAATGGCACGTCATTCTCTCGAAGCTTCGTCTCGATCGTCTCCTGGATACGGGTGAGTGTTGCTTCTAATTCGGGGCGACGGGCCTCGACGATATCCGAAAGGCGTTTGTATTCGTCCGGATGAAGATTCTTGAATGAAAGGTCTTCGAGCTCGCTTCGCATCTTACCCATTCCAAGGCGATGTGCGATCGGGGCGTAAATATCGAGCGTTTCCTGCGAGATCCGAGCTCGCTTCTCCGGCCGCAGGAACTCCATTGTCCGCATATTATGGAGCCGGTCCGCGAGCTTTATAAGCACGACGCGCACGTCCGTGATCATAGCCAGCACCATCTTGCGGACATTCTCGGCCTGCTGTCGCTCTTTTGAAAGGTCGCTGATGTGGGCGATCTTCGTAAGGCCATCGACAAGATGCGTTATCTCGTCGCCGAAATATGCCTTGATCGTGTCGAGGTCAACAAGCGTGTCCTCGACAACGTCGTGCAGCAATCCGGTCGAAACGCTAACCTCATCGAGCCGCATCTCGGCAAGGATCTCGGCCACCTCAAGCGGGTGAACAAGATAAGGTTCGCCGGAGGCACGAGTCTGGCCCTTGTGATGGAGTGCGGAAAAAAGATAGGCGCGTCGGATCAGATCGACATCGGCGTCAGGCCGATTCGTCGTGACGGTCTCGATAACGTCTTCGATCCGGATCATACGATTCTACCTCGGCAAAGCCAGAAGGCCTTCGCTCTCGAGGTGCAGAAAAAGGTGCCCATCTAATTGTAAATGGGCACCTTGCTAATTGGAAGAAAAAAACTATTGACCTATTCCTTATTTGCGTTCGCAGAGCCGTTGGCATTGGCCGCATTGGCCGCCTCAGCCGCTGCCTTTGCGTCAGCACGGGCCTGTATAGCATCGTCGATCTTCTTGACCACGTCGCCCAACTGATTCAACGCATCCTTAGCTGATTCGTACTCCGCCTTCAGCTTATCGCGGCCCGCCTTATCGCCATTCATCTCGGCAATACGACCCTGTTGATTGATCAAGCTGGCCTTATACGAACGAACCGACTGGAAGATCTTGAGGATCTCCGAGCTAAGCGCAAGATCGACATCCGACATCGTGTCCGGATTGAGCGACGCCGCATTCTTCACCGACTGCGGTTCGAGAGCCATCGCCTGATCGATGATCGCCAAACCGTCCGTCGTACACTGCTGGAGCTTTGCGAACTGGGCGGCATCTGCCGGCTTCACATACTGATAGACCTGCTTGCCATCGCCCGCCGCGACCGTCTTCTTGGTCTCAGGTGTATCGGATATCTCGTTCGCACAGGTGTTCTGCTTTGCGGCGAGAGCACTAAAGGCACGGGCACGGGCGGTCGGCGGATATGACTGATCCTTCGATACCTGCTCGAGCCAGGCAAGTGCCTTGTCGGGCTGCTGAATATTGTCGTAAAGGCTTGCGATCGCACTCGAGGTCGAGTTTACCGACGACAACGAATTCAGATACATTTTCTGAGCGTCTGCCGAGTTTGGGCTGGCATTGTATGCAGCCTCGGTCTCCTTCAGGTCCTTCAGATACTGCGGAAGGCTGACCTTATAGGCTTCTATCGCCTCTTCGGCCTTTGCTTTGTCCGAGCGGTTTCCGATGTACTCCGAATGAAGGGTGCGGGCCAGAGAGATCTGAGCCGTGCGGCCTTCAAGGGTGTCACCTTCCGGGTCGAGCGATGCGGCATATCTAAACCGCGCTTCGGCCTCCGGAAACTTTCGGTCCTTATAGGCCTTCGCACCGTCCACGAGGTTCTTGCGCGCCATTACGCGATTGTAAAAGGAGCAGCCGGAGCCGAGTGAGACCATCACTGCGACAACTGCCAGAACTCCTAAACGAGAGATTCTCATTATTACACTCCAGTTAATAAGAGCCGGGACGAGGCCTGTTCACACGATACGCCGATCATACAAAAGGCGAAGCCCAGGAAAGAACTCGCCGGGCAACGTCCCGTTCCGATTTTGTTAGTTGGCCAGATCGTCGATCTGCAGACCGATGGGCGAAGCCCCGGCCTGTTTCACGGCATCGATCACAAGGACCACATCGCCGTATCTGACGCTCTTTGGCGCTTTGATGAACAGGGTCCGCTCGACCTGGTTCGTGTTCTCATTAAGGACGCCCGCATCAGCACGCTGCTTGAATACCTCTTTGAGCTTATCGATAAGCTTTTGGGTATCAGTAACGTCGCCGTAAGGCTCGTTATTCAGCGTCACGCCCTTAGTGTCCTTATTGATAGCGACGACAAGCGTAAGCGGATTCGCCTGCACCTGCACATTCGGCTGATCCTTCGGCTCCGCCGGAACCTTTGCCTCGAAGCGGCTTGGCTTGAGCGGCGTGATGACCATGAAGATCACGAGCAGCACAAGCAGCACGTCGATCAACGGGGTCACGTTAATATTTGGCTTGGCGCCGCCGTCGCCGCCGCCGGTTGACATTCCCATATAAACTCCTCAGTACACGGAAACGGTGGACCAGGACGGGCATATTTCAGCCGCCCTCACCGTCCCGAGCTTTTTGCGTTAGCCGCCCTGCTGAGCAGGAGCCGCTCCCTTCTTCTTATCAGCAACAAGTCCCACCTTATCGATGTCCTGTCGTCTGATGGTGTCGATCGCCTGGACGACCGTCCCATAATCTACATCGATACCGCTCTTGATATACACGATACGCTGAGCGGGGGCCTTCCCTTCCATTCGCTTCTTGATGATGTCACCAAGCTGATCGAGCGGATAGGAATCCTTGCCGATATAGAAGTTATTTGGGTTCGGGATCGCAATTACAACTGACGACTCCTTAGCGATATCCGGGTCTTCATCCGGGCTTATCATGTCGTGTGGCAGGTTTACTGTCACACCCGACTGAAGCAGCGGCGTCACGATCATAAAGATGATCAGGAGCACCAGCATGATATCGACCATCGGAGTTACGTTAATTTCCGAATTGTATTCGTCGGCTCCGCCGACCTGCATACCCATAATTAACTTTCTCCTAGCATCCGGGCCGTTCTAACAAGGCCCAAACTCAAGACTGCTTAGCTCTTCAGATTCTTGCCGCGCTGACGGATGAAGTAGTCAACGAGTTCAGAAGCCGAGTTCTCCATTTCGACACCAAAGCTTGTAACTTTGTTCGTGAAATAGTTGAAAAGCCACACAGCGGGAACCGCCACGAGGATGCCGCCGGCCGTCGTAACAAGGGCCTCAGCAATTGCACCGCCGACCGCGCCGATACCGGCCGTTTCATTGGTTCTCAAGGCCTGGAACGCACCGATGATACCGACAACCGTACCAAAGAGTCCTACGAACGGAGCGGTCGAACCGACCGTTGCAAGTCCGGCGAGGCCGCGTTTGAGTTCAGCCGTCTTAACGGCGATCGCACGCTCAAGAGCACGCTTGGAAGATTCCATCTCAAGCTCGGTGATCTCGGAGTTGCTCTGGTGAGCGGAAAACTCCTTGAGGCCCGAGGAGACGACCATTGCAAGGTGCGAATCTTTGTGGCGGTCGCTGATGTTGATCGCCTCATCAATGTTGCTTGTCTTGAGGGCCTGCGCGACCTTCGGCGCGTATTGACGCGACTGGGCCTTAGCCTTGTTATAGGTAAGCAATCGCTCAATACCGACAGCGATCATATAGACCGACTGAATAAGCAGAACGATAACCACGCCCCAGCCGGGGATCGTCAAACTGTGCACGATATCGTAGAGGCCGAATGAAATGCCTCCCTCGAACATCATAAAAAGTGTCATTGTTTTTCCTCCAAAAAGAAATCGAAGATATTTTTACTTGTGTTTTGCAGAAATTTGCGGGAGCCGCGCCTAATAGCGTCAGGAGCGGCATCCCGCGAACGTATCGCCAACGAACCGTGATTTACGGGTTGAACGTGTACCGGATCACACCGGAAACCTTTACGGGCTGTCCCGAAAGCAGCGTCGGGCTGAACTTCGAGCGTCGAGCGGCTTCGACAGCTGCCTGAACAAGCAGCGGATTACCGCCTGCAGGCGTCGCCGACACGACATTTCCACTCTCATCGATCAGCACCTGTACCGTCACCGTACCCGCAGCGTGCATCGCACGAGCTGTTGCAGGGTAACGCGGCTGGACCAGATTGACCGCCTTTCCGTTCAGAACACCGCCGGAAACCGTCTTCGGCACGGGCTTCGGTGTTGGCTTCGCCGGTGGTGCGCCAAGATCATCGTCACCATTCGGATCTCCGCCGGCCGTCTTTCCCTCGCCGAACGTATTTGTCGTTCCAGAGACAGCACCCTGGCCGCGTTGGACGCTCGCCGCAAGGTTCGTTACATCCTGATTGCCCTGCATCGTCTTTACGTTCTCACGCATCGCGACAAAATTCTTCTTTGTCGTTTCGATCGGCGGGGCCTTCTCGGGCGGCGTCGAGTTGATGTTCGCGATCAACTCCTTACGTATATCGACATCCGGCGCCTTCTTTTGTTCCGGCTGCTTCTCCTCCTTTGGCGGAGGCGGTTCATCGGGCGGCGGCGGAGCGACCAGAGCCGTAAGCTCCAGATCTCCGGTGCCCATTCCATAATCCTTGCCAAACAGGCTAACGGTCGTGCCCGTTACCAACCCTGCCAGCACCAGGACAAAGAACACCAGGAAAAGTGCTCCCTTGCGCCGGTTCTCGGGCGAGTTGTTTTTAGACTCAACTAATTGATCAAGCATGGTAATCCTCCATTCTGCCTCTTGGTGCCAAACTCGAGGTCAACGGTCACGAAACGTTTTCAAACTTTAGATGAAGCAGAATCCGTCCTCGTTGCAACGCGTAAAAAATGATCCGCGAAGACCTACGAGGCAAATTCTAATTGTTTAGACCGATTGGCTTCGAATATTTGGCGAGGCTGCAAGAGCGTCGAGCCGGCCGCCTGATTTCGCAATACACTAAAGCCGACACCTATCGCATTCACTGCGAATTTGGATTCGAGCTAAACAAACTTTCTAATTGACCAGCAACGAAGCAAAGTCTAAAAGTTTAGAGCTCCAAAGTCAAGATGAACTTTAGCGGTTTTGAAGAAAAAGTCTGCTCCGATCTCGAAAATTCTCTTTCGAACCTGCAATCCCTTCCCGAACTATCTGGTAACCGGCCTTCGCGTCACCGATCTCCTCGAGGAAGATGCCAGCTTCTCGCCTTTTGCCGCCGGAGCAAGCACGTCCTTGATCTTTGAATCACCGAGCTTGGACTGCCACCAAATTGCGATCGGGCTCGCGATGGCGATCGTTGAATAAGTGCCCAACGTCAGGCCGACAAGCAATGCCAGCGAGAAGCTTCTCAAGACCTCGCCGCCAAAGACCACAAGCGCGAGCACCGATAGGATGACCAGGCCCGCCGTAATGACCGTTCTAGACAGCGTCTGGTTGATCGAATCGTTAGTGATCTCAAAGAGCGAATCGTGACGCCGCATCGGCACGTTCTCGCGAACGCGGTCAAAGATAACGATGGAGTCGTTCACAGAGAAACCTACGATGGTCAATATAGCCGCAATGACCGTAAGGTTCACTTCCCATTGAAATATCGAGAAGAACGAGAGCACCATAATAACGTCGTGAAACACGGCGATAACGGCACCGGCTGCGTACGTCCAGTCGTATCGGAACGCAATGAAGACAAGGATGCCCACAAGGCCGAGAAGCGTAGCGATGACGGCCTGATTGCGCAGCTGCGAACCGGCGATCGCACCGACCGAATCGGTCCCGATGATCTTATAGGCCGCGTTCGGTGCCGAATCAAGCGTAGCGTCGCCCTCGGCTGCCTGTCCGAACGTGTCAAGGGCCTTTTTCACCTCCGCACGGCCTGCCTGCACCTGGAGCGTATGATCCTGGTCTGTGGCACCTTCCGGGTTCGTTTCCGCTTCGAGAAGCGGGATCTTGATCAGCACCTCATCGGGCCTGTTCGTTGACGTCTGAATGACGGGATCACCAACGCCCGACTTATTCAAAGCGTCGCGGATCTCGTCGTCGGTCGGACGATTTCGAAACTTAGCTGTAACGATCGTGCCTCCCTTGAAATCGACTCCCATATTGAAGGAATCGGTCCCGCCGGGCGCGAGTTCACGGCCAACCGCAGAAGCGAGTCCTGCTAGCATGATCGCAATAGAAATGCCAATAAATATCCGCCGGCGTCGAAGCCAGTCGAAATGGAAGTTGTCAAAAGGATTTAACATCTTGAATCACTAACACATTTGAGCCGAAACGAACTTAAAAAGCGTCCCGGCCCGCAGAAAAACTTAAATACTCATCTTGGTCATCTTCGGCCGCAGGCTCAGTTCCCAATTAAAGATCGTCCTCGAAACAAAGACGGCCGTAAACAGGTTGATAAGCAGGCCTAGAATGAGCGTGACGGCGAATCCGCGGATCGGCCCCGCGCCACCGGCCATATAAAGGATGACCGACGAAATGATCGTCGTGATGTGCGTATCGATGATCGTGACGAAAGCTCGGTCGAATCCGAGATCGATCGATGTCGGAATATCGAACCCGGCCTTCAATTCCTCACGAATGCGTTCGAAGATAAGCACGTTCGAGTCGACGGCCATACCGATACCAAGAATAAGGCCCGCGATGCCCGGCAGCGTCAGCGTCGAGCGTATGAGCACAAGAGCCGCTATCGTCAGCAGCATATTCAACACAAGTGCAACGACCGCATTCACGCCCGAACCGCGATAGTAAAAGAGCATGAAGAGGATCACGAGTGCGAGGCCGCCAAGCGATGCCTCAACGCCCGACCGGATCGAATCCGCGCCGAGGCTCGGGCCGACCGTTCGCTCTTCCTGATACACGATCTTTGCCGGCAATGCACCGGATTTCAGCGTCAATGCGAGATCCTCGGCGGTCTGTTTCGTGAACTTGCCGGAAATTTCGCCGCTGTCAAAGATCTGCGACTTGATGAACGCTGCGGATTTGACCTCGTCATTAAGGACGACGGCCATATAATTGTTGATATTCTTGCCGGTCCAGTCGCCAAACTTCTGTGCTCCGGAAGGCTTGAACTGGAACGTGATCTGATAGTCGCCCTGAGCGCCGGTGCGCGAAACCGCCTCTGCATTTCGCAGCTCGCTGCCGTCAACAACCGCCGGATATTCGACGACAACATAGCTCGTTGGCTTCTTCTGATCCGGGGCCTGTCCGGCCGCTGTCGGCTCATCCCGTTCGGCATAAGGCAAGATCTTGCGGTTTGCGGGAACGGTTCCGCCGAGCGATGCCTTGGCGGCATCGATGGTCGGATAGGTCGTCACAGGTGCGGGATTCGCCGCACTAACGATCTTCATCAACGCGAGGTTCGACTCGGCACCGATCAGTGACTTCACGCGTTCGGGATCATCAACGCCCGGCATCTGCAGAAGTATCTGGCCAGATGTCGGCGAACCTTGATTCTGGATCGTCGGTTCCTTTACGCCGTAAGTATTGATACGGCTTTCAATGATCTTTTTGGCCTGTGTGACGGCATCGACCTTCATTACGTTCTGAGCCGCAGCCCCGAGCGTCCACGAAATGGTCGAGCCCGAGCGCGACTCGTTCCAATTCTGGAGATCGACCTTCTTCTTCACGGCCTCGGCGACCTGGTCGAGGTTCGTGCCGTCGGCAAGCGTCGCATTGAACGAATAATTACCGTTCTCGGCAACCGTAGCGCTGTTTGCGACCTGAAACTTAGGGTCCGTGCTGTCGCTGATCGCCGAAAGTGCCGCCTGAGCGTTATTCTCAGTCACGGTCTTAAGGTAATCATCGAGCTTGACCCGCATCACGAGGTGCGAACCGCCCTTAAGGTCGAGGCCGAGATTGATATTCGCGGCAAGATTCGCCTTAATGCCTTCCCAGGTAAAATCAGCCGACGTCGGCATGCGACGTGGGCCAAAGACCAAATAAATCCCGATCAGTGTGATGGCGAGGATAACGCCGGTCCTGATCCACAAACCCGTTCTTTTCATTGGTTAAAAATACGTGCGGCCACAATCAGGCTCGCTTTAGCTCTCGGCCTTTTTACCGACAACGGCAGCCTTGCCGATCTCGAGCAGCGTCTTTTCGGCACTCATAATGATGAAGCTCGTCTCTCGAACTTCCTTCACACGGCCGATGATGCCGCCGTTGGTCACGACCTCATCATTTATCTTTAAAGATGCGACCATCTCCGCCAACTGTTGCTTCTGGCGCTTCTGCGGCAGGATCACAAGGAAGTAAAAAATGCCGCCCATCAGCAGCAACGGCAGCAAGAGCCCGAATATCGAGCCGGCACCGCCAGCGTCTTGAAAGAAGAAAAGCAAGCTGTTCATCGTTAAAAAAATGATGTGTCCCCTAAAGACAAAAGGTAAATAATATACAAGTCAAACTCGTTAATCAAACGCTCAAGGCCGTCTCAGACGCCATTTTTTCAAGCGTTTCGCGGCGAAATTCCTCGAACCTTCCGCCGATGATCGCGCGTCTCGCCCGCCTCATAAGTTCGAGGAAGAACGCGACGTTGTGGTGCGAGATCAGCGTCGCGGCAGTCATCTCGCCCGCCTGCTGAAGATGCCGCAGATAGCCGAGCGGATAACGCGTGCAGACGGAGCAGCCGCATTCGGGATCGAGCGGAGCGTCATCCAGCCGGAATTTCGCGTTCCGAATGTTCACTTTCCCACGCGAAGTAAACGCACTTCCCGTCCGGCCGTTACGCGTCGGGATCACGCAATCGAACATATCAACGCCATGCCCGACGGCCTCCAGCATATCTTCGGGCGTCCCGACGCCCATCAAATATCGCGGCGAACCCTGCGGCATCTTCGGCGCGAGATTCTCGAGCACGCGATACATCACGCTCTTCTCTTCACCGACGCTCAGGCCGCCGATCGCGTACCCGTCAAAACCGATATCTACCGTCTTTTCAAGGCTTTCCAACCTTAGGTCGTCAAATCCGGCTCCCTGCACGATGCCGAACAACGCCTGTCGTCCACTCAAACCTTCCGCATCCGCGATAAAGCCGAGAGCTTCCCCCTTTTCCTGAAGCTCATTGAATCTCGCCTTCGAACGTTCGGCCCAGCGGATCGTGAGGTCGAGGCTTTTCTTTGTGGTCGCGTGGTCGGCGTCACCCGGCGGACACTCGTCAAACGCCATCACGATCTCGCTGCCGAGTGCCGCTTGAGCCTCCATCGAAACTTCCGGCGAAAGGAAATACTTGCTCCCGTCGAGATGCGAGCGAAACTCCACGCCTGCTTCCGTCAGCTTTCTCAGTTCCGTAAGCGAAAAGACCTGAAAGCCGCCGGAATCCGTCAAGAAAGACCGCATCCAGCTCGTGAATTTATGCAATCCGCCAAAATGCCGCATCGCTTCGACGCCGGGCCTCAAGAAAAGATGATATGTATTCCCGAGAATGATGCGGGCGTCGAGCTCATCTTCGAGCGATTCGAACCGAATGCCCTTGACCGTTCCTTGCGTCCCAACTGGCATGAACACCGGCGTTTCGATCACGGAACGCCGAGTTCGGAGCACGCCTGCACGAGCCTCGCCATCCGAAGCCTCAACCTTCCACTCGATCGCTTTTCCACTGTTATTTGACATTATGGCGGCCCAGAAGTGACCAGATGCTTGCAGGCCCAATGGCCGTTTCCGACTCGAAGATGCCGTCTTCGTTGACCATCACGGCCGACGGTGTGCCGTACATTCCTAGTTTTGCGGCGGCCTTGTAATCGGGATCGGCAACGACACGGCCCGGCAGCTTTCCTTCGAGCGACGCATCATCCGTAAAGATGAGCACCTCCGGATCGCCGTTCGAGCGTTTCGCAAGCCAGTCAAAAAGGTCGTCGTGCATTCCCTCGCAATGCGGGCAATTCTGCCCCCAAAAAAGGAGCATTGTTCGCTTGCCGTCGAGGACGCTGTTGGAAACCTCTGTGCCGTCGCCCGCCTTATGTGCGAAATCTATGGCCTTTTCACCAATAAAATTTGAATAACCCGCACCGGCGATCGGCAACTGTGCGAACCTCTCCGAAAGATCCGTTCGACGCACACGCTCGATGAGGCTCCTTATCGCGGCATCGCCCGCGGCAACATTGCTTACTACCTTGCCGCTCGGGCCTATCACGACGAGCGACGGCGTCCAGCGTGCGAAATACGCATCTGCGACCTCGCGGCCTTCCTGCAGCAGCACGAGTTCGCCCGCATCGCCAAACTTTGCATCATTCGCCTCGGGGTCGCCGCTGCTCAAAACTATCAAGTTTAGATCCTGGCGAAATTCCTCTTGCCAGCCGTGAAGCTCCTCGAGCATCGAGGCGCACGGCGTGCACGACAGCCCGACAAAAAAGAGCAATATCGGATAACCTTCGTCGATCACCGACTGCAGCGAAACCTGGTCGCCTTGTGTGCTCCGCAGCGTAAATCTCGGTGCCGTTGCGCCGATCGGAAGCGAATCCGTCAACGCGCCGGAATCGCGTTCGACCTCGCCGTGCGAGTGTTCACCTTCATCAACGTATCCGGCCTGAGCGTCGAGGATCATTCGCCTGAGCACCACAAAGCAAAGCAGTATCGCCGCGAAGATCGCGACCTCCAGAATGATCGCAACGTCTATCCGCGTCAGGCTTGAGTACGTCGCGCCTTGTCCCGCAGCACCTCTGAGAGCGAGAAAGATCGCTCCGGCCAGAAGCACGCCGTTGCGAATAAGCGCCCCCGAGCCCGTCGGCTCAGACATCAGCTGTCCGAAGCAATGGCAATTCTGCCGGTTTCCTCTTATAAGCTGAAACGCCAGGAATCCCGTGAAGACCGCAAGCAGGATCACGGACGCGACCGCGGCACCCCAGGCGGTATCAAAAAAGATAAACCCGATACTTAGGATCAATTCGACCGCGATCAGCCAGATGCTGAACAAAAGTGTCGCCTTTTCAGGAATGCCGTAACCTTTTAGCGAACGCTTGCTTCCCTCGATATCGGACGCCTTCGCGATCGCGGCGGTCGCAAAGACGCCGGCAAAGATCAATCTTAAAATGAGGATAAAAAGATCCATCGCTATCTGATAACGCGTTTAGTCGCCCGCCTTCTTTCCCTTTGTCTTGTGCCGTTCCACAAGCCTTATCGGCGTCGCAAAAAGGTCAAATTCTTCACGCATCCTGTTCTCCACATATCGCAGATACGAAAAATGAAGGCCCGCTTTTCCGCCCGAGGTAAAGAGAATAAAGAGCGGCGGACGAATTCCTGCCTGCGTCAGGAACTGAACCTTCAGCCGCGAAAAGCCGCCTTTCACGGGCGCAGGTGCCGTTCCGCCTTTTGGCTGAGTGATGGCATCCTCAAAAAACCGGTTCAGCCTCGACGTTTGAATTCGCCTGTCTCTCGCCTCAAATGCGCGGATCGCAAGCGGCAGCAGCCGCGTCACTCTCTGGCCCGTCAATGCCGAGATCGCGACCATCGGCGCCCAATCGAGGAACTTCATCGCCTGTCGCAATTCGCGTTCGAATTCGTAGATCGTGTTCGTCTCTTTTTCTTCGAGAGCGTCCCATTTGTTGACGGCGATGATGATCGAACATCCCGAATCAAGCGCGTAGCCCGCGATATTTGCGTCAAGATGCGTGACGCCTTCGACCGCATCGATCACCAGAATGGCAACGTCAGCGCGTTCGAGCGACTTCCTGGCCATAATGACCGAAAGTTTCTCTGCCATCTCGGTCGTCTTGCCCTTGCGGCGAATTCCGGCCGTATCGATCAGCAGGAACTTACGCCCCTCGAACTCAAGATGCGTATCGACCGCATCGCGCGTCGTTCCCGCGATGGGCGAAACGATGACCCGTTCTTCGCCCAAAAGCTTGTTCAGCAGCGAAGATTTGCCTACATTCGGTCGACCGATGATCGCAATGCGAATCTCTCGATCTGCTGGATCTTCCGCCTGTGCGGGAAAATCCGCTTCGTCCTCATCAAATACGATCTCATCGTTCTCGCGGCTATCGGCAACTTCCGGAACTGCCTCGATATCTTCAAATATCTCGTCGATCAGGTCGCCGACGCCATTCCCGTGTTCTGCCGAAACCGGCACGACCGTGAAGCCAAAACGATGAAATTCCGCGGCTTCGTCCTCAACGCGACGTGTTTCGGCTTTATTTGCCGCAATAAATATTGGCTTCCCGGTCGCTCTCAGGAGCACGGCGATCTCCTCATCAAGCGGCGTTGCACCTGCCCTTGCGTCAACGACCCAGATGATCGCTGCGGATTCAGAGATCGCGAAGGAAGCCTGCTTGAAAATGTTTGCGGGAATGACGGCCTCGTCATCCGGAACGATACCGCCAGTATCCACAAGCCGGAAACGATGGGCGCGCCACTCCACTTCGCCGAACATTCGGTCGCGTGTAATGCCCGGTTCGTCGCCGACAATGGCTCTTCGGGAGCCTGTCAAACGATTGAAAAGAGTAGATTTACCTACATTCGGGCGGCCAATGATCGCAACAAGTGGAGCTGTCATTTTTCGTAAACGCTTGATTCTATCAAACAGTCAGTATATTGTGCGAAGTGTATGAAATTCGATATCGGAAAAACTGTCGAGATCCTCCGTCAAACTCCTTACACGCTCGAACGTTTTTTGGCAGAACTTTCACCCGAATGGACGCAGTTCGGCGGCGGTTTCAGTGATTGGTCTCCCTATGATGTTCTCGGCCATCTCATTCATGCGGAAGAGACGGATTGGATACCTCGTGCGGAGATAATCTTGTCACGCGACGGCCGTGCGTTTGAAAAGTTCGATCGGATGGCTCAATTCGAGCATTCAGCCGGAAAGGGCCTTGCCGAACTGCTCGAAGAGTTCGCTCACGTGCGGAGTTTGAATATTGAGAAGCTGCTCGGTTGGGAATTAACTCCCGAGCACCTTGCCCTCGAAGGCTTTCACCCTGACCTCGGACGCGTGACGCTTGAACAGCTGATCGCTACCTGGGCCGTGCACGATCTGAACCACATCGGCCAGATCGCCGAGTTCATGGCTCGTCAGTACGAGGGAAACGTGGGTCCGTGGGTCCAATATCTCGGCATCCTGCACAAAAAGAAGGCCGCCGCCTAACTCGCCTTGAACCTAGAACTGCACGCTGCTGAAGCCCGCACGGCAGTAAGGGCATCTCTCTCGTTGCTGAAGCCCGCACGACAGTAAGGGCATCTCTCTCGTTGCTGAAGCCCGCACGGCAGTAAGGGCATCTCTCTCGTTGCTGAAGCCCGCACGGCAGTAAGGGCATCGCTCGCCCTTATCACTTTGGCCTTCTCACTTATTCCGTTACCTGTCGGACGCGGCCACAATCGGGCCCTAGCCCGTCGTGTCCTTCGAAAATTCGTAGATGACGTGAATATTCATCACGCCGGGGCGAATGTCCGTCCGAATGCCGACTGCGTTCATCTTCAGCTTGCCTGTGTTCGGGATCGGCAGTCCGAACGAGACCTTATCTAGCGAAAGGATCTCCATCGGATTGAACTTCCTATCCACCGAACTTTGTATCAGGCCGGCGATCAAACTGGCGCCGACGCCATTCGTGCCGTTCATATTTACCGCCTCGACCTTCACGCGGCCGAGAAGTCTGCGGTTTGCCGAATCAAATTCGAGGGCTACAACGGCATCCGCCCAACCGGCAAAATCAACGCAGCCGATGAACGGCATCGAATAATTTCCATTGAAGGCAAGCGGCACGCGGATCGTGCCTTCGCCGAGACGAACTGCCGTCCGCATTCCGCCGGTCTCTCTTACGACCTTTATCACGCCGCAATTCAGCATCTCTTCGCCGGCCGAAGGCCCAAATGCCGCGGGCATCAGACGTTCAACGAATTTCGCGTCATTCTCCGCGACGGCTCCGCCGCCGATCGGAAATGCCGGCGGATCAAAATTCCGGAACGTCGCATCTATCAACGCGTCAAAGAACTGCTCATTGAGCGTCAGCGTGATCTCGGTCCGCTGTGCCGATGCACTCATTGCAAAGCTCGCAAGCACGATCAAAGCAAACGCTGTTTTGAAGATGATTCGTTTCATAGGTCCGGCCCTTGAGATGAAGGCGAAGCAGACGGCGTTCGCCTGAAAACGGCTTCAGATGCCGCTGCGGACAACATCGTGGAGGCGGAGCAGCCCAACGCATTTCTCTCCGTCAACGACCGGAAGCACCGATATCTGCGACGGGCGGTCTTCCATTATCTTAAGAGCTTCGAACGCGAGCATCGATGACGATGTCTTGATCGGATCCGCCGTCATCATCGAGCTTGCGGTCAATCCGGTGAGTTCGTCCGGAGCCGTCCGCTCGATCGTCCTGCGAAGATCGCCATCGGTCACGATGCCAAGAAGACGTCCGTTCTCATCGATGACATTCACGGCGCCAAGTGAGTATGTCGAGATCGCCTTTACGACCTCCATCCAGCCTGCATTGGGTGTAACAGCCGGATTCTCATGCATCAGATCCGCGACGCGCATCGTCAGACGCCGTCCGAGCCTTCCCGCAGGATGATTTACCGCAAAATCGGCCTCGGTCAAACCCTTCGCCTCCATCAGCGTCATCGCGATCGCATCGCCAAGAGCAAGCGCCGCCGTCGTCGAAGATGTTGGTGCAAGGTTCAGCGGACACGCTTCTTTGTCGATCGCAGCTTCGAGCACTACATTCGAACTCCGTGCAAGCGTCGAGTCCGCATTGCCGACTATCGAGATCACCGCCGCACCGCGATTCGCGATCGCAGGCAGCATCGCAAGCAGCTCGTCGGTCTCGCCTGAATTGCTCAACGCTACGACAACGTCGCCGTCCGACAAGATCCCGAGCCCGCCGTGCATCGCGTCCGACGGATGAATGAAGATGGCGGGAGTTCCGGTGCTGGTCAGCGTCTGCGCGATCTTTTGCGCGATCACGCCGCTTTTTCCAACGCCCGTGACGAGCACCTTGCCCGTGAGGGCGAGAAGCAGTTCGATCGCGCGCTCGACGGCTTCGCGTCGAACGGTTGCGGCCACATTCTCGATCGCCGAAGCCTCAAGCCGAAGGATCTCAATTGTCTTTTCGAAAACTTTCATCGGTGCTCGTCGCCGGAAACGGCCGTTTCGCCACTTCCACGTCCGCTATCATAGCGAATGCACGTCACCTTTCGAAGCACAGTCCGCACAAACCGCACAGATCGACACAAAACGCACAAAATGACACAGTCCGCACAAAACGCACGAACTAGTCAAAGAATCGCTTCAGGTTCTTGCCGACAAATGTGCGAATCTCCTGGATATTTTTGAGATCGTCGAGCTCGGCATTGGCTTCCTCGTTGGTCGAAAAACCCTTTCCGACGTTAACGAATATCGCGTTTGTCGGATACGAATCTTTGGCACCCAAGCACCTGCCGGACATGATCACATCGGTGAGTCCGTCCTTGTTCAGGTCGTCAAACGAGAGTGCCTCGACCCAGCAGGCCGCCTGCCCGTTAAAGGCGTCCGGAAACTCGAACATATCCTCGCCTTTCGTGAAGATATGGAACGTCGAACCTCGCGGAACATCCGTCTTATCGACCATCTCATCCGGGTTTGCAAACGTGACAAAGCACGACTTTTCGTAGGGTCTGTGGTCAAAAACGAAGGTCTGTTCTTTGACGAGCGTCTTGCCCGCGACCTTCGATCGATAACACTCGGCAAGCGTCGGCTCTCCCGCCGCAATTGCCGCAGAATGTGCCGCATTTGCATCAGCCTCGGCCTTTTGAGCGTTGCCCGACAACGCATCGTTTGCCGATACGTTCGAGTTAATTGGAGCAGGTTTGTTCGCGGTGTCAGTTCCTGCCGTCGAACACGCGGCGGCAAGAACCGACATTGCGAAAAAAGCGATAAGTTTTGCCTTCATAGTTACTCGATCGTAACTGAATCCGTGCCCGTTCGGCCAAATGTTTCCGGCTGATACATCTCCTCAGCCTTGGCCGGCGGAACCACGAAATGCCCGGGCGTTGTCGCCCTCGTTACGTACGAATAATTGTACACGCCTTCCCACAAAAGCGAAGTGAAGGCCTCGGCACGTTCATCGCGGAAGTTCTGATGCTCGAACCAGTTGGCACGATACCACCACCACCAGTTGCCGTAACTCAGCGAACCGACACCTACCACAGGCGTACGCTTCGAATCATCAGGGATCTCCTCGGTGGCCGCAAGTTCGGGATTCAGTGCCTCGAGTCCGGCCGGCATCGGATCGACCAACGCGACGTGATACCGGCGTGATTCTGCGATCATCGTCAAGCGGACACGCACCCTCGCACCCGTCTTGAACGTCCACGAACCGTCCGGATTCTGCCGCACATCGTCCGGTTTATCGACCGGTTCGTACGACCGCAGGACCGTGAATCCATAGTCCGCCGGAGCGAGCTTGAGGTTCGCCGGCGCGTACTTCATCCCGATGCGGTAATAGAGTCGGCCGGCACCTTGTTTGTCGATGATGAGGTCGGACGAACCGCCGCCTTTTTCAAGATACGACATCGGGATGTTCAGCACCTTGGAATCGACCGAGCGTCCCTTGAAGGGCTGCTCGCCGGCGTACGTGTCACCGAGCCAAATCTTCGCAACAAAGTTCGGCGTGATCTTCTCATACGTCTGGAAATACTTGTCCAGAGCGAGCAGGATGAACACGTTCTCCTGCGTATTTGACCACGCACCTTTGACCCTGTGGGCCAGCAGTCCGCGAACGAGTTTCTGAATGATATCGTTCTGCGGATCGGCCTTTATCAGCGCCTCAAGAAGCACGCCGTCAGCACGCCGATTCGAGTGCATAATGAGCCATGCGTTATCGCCGTAACTCGTGACGAAATTCGCCGTCGATGTCGTTTCCGTGACGTGATTGTTCAGAAACGTGAGTATCTCGGCCTTCTCTTGCGCAAACTCGGCATCATTTGCAAACGCCGAAAGCAGCCAGCCCAGGCCTTCATACGGCATTTCCTTGACCGTAGCTTCGGCTAACAGGCGTTTTGCCTTGGCAACATCGCGGTCGCCCAATTTCTCGCGAACATAGAGGGCGTACGCCGAGATGGTCCAACGGACCTTCGGGCTCGAATACCACGGCCCGGTCATATACCGCTCAACATTCTTGAGATACGGCTTTGATCTCTCGATCGCTTCCTCCGGAACGTCATATCCCTTTGCTTTTGCAAGCGCCATCGCATGCGTGACGTGGACGGTCAGAAAGACATACGGAAATCTGTCAGCATTGCTCGTCCACAGACCATAGCTTCCGTCACCGCGTTGACGTGAGGCAAGGGCCTTCATATCCGTCTTGAATTCGCGTTCGATCGCTTCCGGCTCCGGCATTTCTTTGGCCTTGAACGCCGTTAGAACGTCGCGCAGGGCCGCCGTCGATATCATCCGCGACGAAAGCTGTTCCGAGCACGCGAAAGGATAATTCGCAAGGTAGATATACGCATCCGTCAGTTCCTGCAGCTGCGTCGAACTAGTCGTCACCTCGACGCCCCCAAAATTCGGAATGATATTGTCCGGTGCTTTGATCGGCTGAAAGACGGCCTGGTTCTGATCGACCGTGCCGTAGGTCGCGAATGCCTCGGTCGTCGCCGGCGTCCAGACGGGCAGCGATATCTCGGCCGCATCCGTCAATTCACCTGAAACCGCGGCGAACTGGAATCTCGCGGTACCCGGCTTTTTGGTTTCGACCGCAAAACGCACTTCCGCACGGTCATTTGCGGGCACCACGACCTGCTTCCCTGCGGCGGAATCAGCGCCTTCAAGCAATTTGACGTTGCTTGCGCGCATGGCGACATTCACCGTCATTTCCTTGTCGGATTGATTCTGGATCACAACGGGAATTTCGGCCTTGTCGCCGTAGTTCAGGAACCGCGGCGCGCTCGGCCGAATCATCAGCGGTTTGCGGGCCGTGATCGAAGATTCGCCTTTGCCGAAGCGTTTCCCTTCGTCCGCCGCGATCGCAATTATGCGATAACGCGTCAGGTTGTCGGGCAGCTTCACATCGACGGTCGCCTTGCCGCTCGAATCCGTCCGCACGCTTGGCATAAACGCGGCAAGGGCTGCAAAATTCTGACGAATGGTGATCGCAGACTCCTCCCCTCGTACCGCGTCGGCAACCCACGAGTTTTCCGCAGCAGATGCGCCGTCGATCTGAAATCCGCCGGCCAGTCCCTCTGCCTTTACAGACGGTGCGGCCAGGAGCAAACTTGAGAAGGCCCTTCCTTTCGGCAGCTGTTCAATTTGCTTCGCGGTAAGGTTAGTGGCGATCGCCCCTGCAACGTCTTTTGAATCAGAGATCTCGATGCTGTCTCGCGAATGCAGATCCTGGACGCCTGTTCCGCGTTTACTGTAAAAGCTCGGCAGCGGATCGGGCGGCTCGTAACCCGCAAGGTAAAGCACACTCTCATCAACAACAACGACCGCAACTTCCGTATTGGCGGCGGGTTCTCCGGCATTGTCTTTGACCGCAACGTTCAGCTTCGTCTTGCCACCCGGAACGAGCGTTGAATCCACTGGATCCGCAGTTACGGACAGTCGGCGCGACTCGGTTGATATATTCAACGAAATGCTGCCGCCCGCATAGGCAGGCTGCGGCGGCAACGGTTTTTCAAACTTCCGGCCGCCGGGGTCGCGTTCGTTTACGCCGACAAGATCGACCTGCGCTTCGATATTCGGCAAATAGGCGTCGAGGATCGGCACCTTTAGCGTGATGGAATTGCTCGCGCTTCTGAAATGCTGAGTCGAGACGATGCCGTTCCGACGCAAGGTGAGCACGCCTTCGGCAGGCGTAAACGGCGATAGAACAAGGAGTTCTGCCGTATCGCCGGGTTTGTAGTCCTTCTGGGACGGGATGATCTCGGCCTTTTGCTGTCTCAGGTCGCGATCCTTTGGCATTTCGCCGCCCGGCACCCAGATCGTGAGTTCGCTCTCGTTGGGACGTTCGCGGTCATCCTGTACGCGCGCCGTGATCTTGTATCTGCCGCCTCCATTCGCAACAAAGCTGCAGGTCTGAGCAGTTTCAGCACTCGTCACCGAACACGTCTGAGGATCTTCCTTCTTCTCGATCCAATTCCCTTTTTCGTTCGTCCAAACAAGCCTGTATGCCTTTATCTCGGCTTTGCGTCCGGCCTGGAGCTTGCCGTCAATGTCGGTCACGATCGATTCGACCTTGATCGTCTCGCCCTTCTGAACAAAGGTTCGCGGGGTTCTGATCCCGACATATAGTGACGACGGATGAACTATGAAATTCGTGCTTCCGGCCCATGTCTGACGATTCACGTCAGTTACCGCACCCGATGCTGAAACTCGATATGGCCGCGGAGGATTTGCCGCGTCGAGGTCGATCTTCAAAAGATGCCGGCCGTCTTTGTCGGTCTTTCCCTCAAACCTCTGCCTCTGATCATCACCGTTGCCGTCGTAGCGGTAGATCCACCAAGGCGTCCAGACGCCGAAAGAAAAATCATCGCGATTCGGCGGCGTGTAGTTTGTCGCATTCGCGGTAACGGTCCATTTGACCGGCGCATTCGCAAGCCCGCCGCCCGAAAAGTATTTCGCGTCGAGAGCTGCCGTTGCCGACCCCTTGATCATATACGGCCCCTCGGTCTCCATCTTCGCTTTGACCTCGTACTCCGGCCGTCGGAACTCCTGTATCTGGAAACTGTGTGAGAAAGTCGCGATGATCACGCCGTCCTTATTCCGCAGACTGAAACCGATCTGCGCGTAGCCAAGGTTTGCGTTGTCAGGCAGTTTTGCCTTCAGATCGAAGGCACCAAATGCGTTGAGATCCGCCTCGCCCTTTCCGAGCTCGGCGCCTCTCGAATCCGTCACCACATAGCTGACCTTTTTAGCGTCGGCCGTGATCTCGGCCGCCTTTTCAACATCGCCAAGCTCGCTGGTATCGATGTAACGGACCCAGCCCTTTGCGGATATCTCCTCATTCGGCTTGTAGAGCTTTCGGTCGTCAAAGACGAACCACGACACGACCTTGTCGGCCGGCTGCTCGTACCAATTCCCCTTCTGCTGCCAGTAATACTGCGGATTTTGCGGCAGGAACGCCGTGTCCTTCCCGAGACGTGCAATAAGCAGATTTTCCGTCTCTGACTGACTCGCGGGAAGGCTCAAACGAGCCAATCCGGTCGCCGAGGACCGTTGTGTCTCAGGCTCGGGAATTGAGGTTATCGTTAGCGGATCGCCATTCTCGTCAACGGCGGTCGCCGCCTGCGGATCGGTCGTTCCCCAACTTGAGATCCACGCCCAGGCGTTCGCAAACCAGCTGTTTTCCGTCGCCGCCGTGGTCTGAGGTTCGCGGCCGTTGGGAGCGATCCGAAGATCAACGCCCGAGAGAGCCTTGCCCGTTCTCAAGTCTGTCGCAAATCCGACCAGTTCGTTGCTATCGACGAACGCGTCGAGACCGATATTCGTCGATTGGAGCCAAACGATCTTTCGTCGCTGGTAGTATCGATCGTCCGGGGGTGCGGTGTCTCGCACATCAACCACGACGTTTCCGAAACCGCCCTTTAAGATCTTATCGAGCCCGATCTTCGTCTCGGCCATTTCCGCCATTGAATTTGCGGCTACTTTTACACGAGTATCAACGACGAGTTCACCGGGCATCGGCGCCTTTTCGCCGGAAGACGACTGCTGATTTCGAAGGAATCTAGTGTATGCGGGCCAATCTTCGGGACGAACTGCGTAGAGCTTTACGCTGAGCTCTTTGATATTGATCGTATAGACCGAATATTGCCGCAGTCCGAACGGATCGAGCACCTGCATTGTTTTGTTCGAAGCCATCAGAGAAGGCGGCGGGTTTGTGACTTCGAACTTGACCGATGCTTCCTTTTCCAACTTTTGCCCAAAGGTGTCAGGCAGCGTCGAGGCGACCGTAACGGTATAAGTCGTATTTGGATCCTTCCAGCCATTGATGTAGATCGCGGTGCCCGACGCAAAGATATTTGCCATCTCAAGCGCAGGCTCGATCTTTACCATCGACTTGTCGAAATTCTTGCTCTCGATCGGATTTGAGAACTGCAGGACAAATGGGTCGCTCGGATAGCAGCCTTTCGGTGATGGATATCGGCAGTAATGTCGGGTAAGCTTCATCGCACCGTAGGTCTTGAAGGAGAACTCCTGGGCCTTCTCCGTCTTCAACGGCCCTTCGACCGACGGTGTACCCGCGTTTACACTCACATTTATCCACGAATCCGGGGGCAACGCGTCCGTTCCGCCGCTCTCGGTCACGGCACGGAAGGCAAGCCATCTTCCCGGCTGTTCCTGCTTTGATACCAACGATATCGACCCATCGGCAGCGACCTCTTCGGCCGTCGCGAGCCTCGTCCTGATCGACTTGTTGGCCCCGCCTCTTACCGTTACGTTCGCAAGGACGGCGGCCGGATCGATCGCCTGGTCGAACGCAATGTACATCAACTGGTCGCGACGCCACGGGGCCGACGAGTTAGACGGAATGGTCCTCTTCATCGTCGGGGCCGGCGTCGAGAACGTCCAAACGAAGTCTTTTTTCAGCTCTTTGCCCGTGGCCGACCTTGTTCCGGCCGGCACTCTCGCCTTGAATTCCGTCGCCATCGGCAGACGTTTTGCGGGCTCAAACCTGAGAGTTCGCGTCCCCAACCAGTGCCATTGACCTTCGATCTGCGGCGTTAATTCGACCGGAACGGTTTTCGAGGCTTCCTCCTGCGAAGTTACAGCGATCATCGGCTCCGAGAACGTAAGGCTCATATCCGGCGCGAGTTCGACCTTGCCCTGAGGAGCGTAACGCACCACCGCAAGCTCCTTCGTTGTGTCGATCTGCGGACGGTCCGCGTCACCTTTGCCCGGGAACGGAACCGGTATCTTTTCACCCTTTTTCGGGGCTGGCAGCGAACCCGCACGCAATGCCGCGTCCTGTTCATCGCCGTCCTGCGTCCCGATCTTCGGCAGTCGGCCGACGACCCCATTTGTCTCGTCCGCAGAAAGCGGTTCAGCCTTCGCGGGCGGCGTAGTTTCGGGCGTTTCCGCAGATTCCTTACCTTCGCTCAGGCGAAAACTCAGGCCGGTCCGAGGCTCTTCCTGTCCATCTGCCGTTGCCGCGGCAGATTGCGCCTTGATCGCATTACCGACCGGCGAGAACATCCCAAAATAGATCGAAAAAAGAAGGAGATAGGTGATGGTTTTCTTCATTGGATACTCAACTCAAGTTCTTAAATGTTGCAGCATAACGCCTTATAGGTGCAAATCGTTTCAGCTAAACGACTTCGATGCACAAAGAGCCGCTTTCAATAGTATGAACGCGCAAAAAAGTTCTGCTTGCACGCCCGCGGCTCCAAGCATCTTCTCACCCGGCCTCTGCAGCCTTTTGCCTGGTCAAAAAGGTCGCCCAACCCGCGTTTGTTTAGCAATTCAGGGCCAAGGGAGATTTAATCTCCGTCATTTCCTGCTATACTCTACGATTGAATTTGCAACTTTGCGGTAGTGTTTTACGTAAGGCATTTCGCCAGGGGTTAGTACCTTTGGTCACTATTGAGGAGCACATCTAAGATGGGATTGTGGCAGAGAATAAAAAGAGTTTTCCGTGCAAGCACCGGCGCGGCACTCGATAAGATCGAGAACCCCGAACTCGTTCTACAACAGACGATAAGGGATATGCGCGACCGCGTGCCTGAGCTTAACAACTCGGTCGCTCAGGTTATGGCGACCGAACGCCTGCTGGTAAAGCAAAAGGATAACCTTTCTTCACAGGTCGTTGAACTTGATTCGAAGATCAAGGCAGCCGTAAAAATGGGCCGCGACGACATCGCGACAGCCTATATCGGACAGCTCCAGCAGGCACAGGTCGATCTCGACCGCACAAGCGTCCAGGCCGAGCATGCGGGAGTCGCCTCGCAGCAGGCACTTAAGGCTCGCGACAACTACGTCCTGAATATGAAGAAGCGCACCGCCGAGGCGATGCAGCTTATATCTGCGGCAAAACAGGCGAAATTGCAGGAACAGCTCGCACAGACGATGGATTCCTTCAATATCGGCGACGATTCGTCGACGTTCAACGAAATGCGTGAAAAGATCGACCGTCGAGTTGCCGCCGCCGAGGCAAAATTGCAGCTTGGTGCGTCGTCCGTTGACAGCCAGATGCAGGATATCGAACGCGAGGCCATGGACATCCAGCTCCAGGACAAACTGCTCGCTTACAAGCAGCAAATGGGAATGCTCGGTGCCGGAACGCCGCCCGCATCCAAACAGATCGAATCCGGACAGCCTGCAACCGCTTCTGAAGCCGATGTATTGAACGACGTTATCGTCAACGAAACAGAGAGCGGACAGTCGAACTAGCACCCGAGAGGAACCCGCCACCTATGGCAGACATCGCCAAATATCGGCAGGATGTAGAAAGGTTCAACCAAAGCTATGCAAAAGAAGCTTTGAAGGAACCTTTCAATTTTTGGGCGCTTGCGGGCTTCCTTGCGGCGGCGGCCTTTACGGGCAGCGTGATCCCGCTCCTGATCGCACTTGTTGCCGAGGCGATCTATCTCGTTACCGTTCCGAATCTGCCGACCTACCGCCGGCTTGTCGAAAGTCGCCACCAACAGAAACTGCTTGCCGCCCACGTTGCAAATCGCGAAGGCCTGATCAAAACTTTCACACCTCGGGAACGCGAGGCGGTCGAGTATCTTCGCTGGCTAAAGAGCAAGATCCAGGAGAACTATCGCAAATTCACCGGTGCGAGCCGCTTGCCGTCTAATCTTCAGGCACTCGATCAGCGTTGGGAGGATTTTGTTGATCTGCTCGACACCTATCGCCGACGCAAACAGCACCTCAAGACGATAAATCGCCAGGCCGTGCACAATCAGCTTTCTCAAGCTTTTCGTGCAATGGAAGGTGCGGCAGATGACAAGACTCGTCGGATACAGCAGACGAATGTCGAGATACTTAAACGCCGCATCGCGTCCTTTGATGAGATCGAACGGAGCGTCAAGCTGGTCGAAGGCCAGCTTCAGTCGATCGAGAATTTCTTCAGCTATTTGAACGACGAGATCGTCACCATCACGACGCCCGAGAAGTTCTCGCTGCTTGATTTCGAACAGCTTTCCGATTCGATCGCGATGACGAAGCAGATGCTCGACGCGACCGCCGATGAGATGGGCAAGCTCGATAGCTACAACCGCGAGATGGGAAATTATGACCTGCTGCCGGAACCGAACAAATCTTAGAGTTGGCAGCCAATTATTAACACGCAAATATGAAAAAAGTAGGGATATTGGTGGGACGTGAGGTCACGTTCCCGGAATCGATCATCAGCTCGATAAACGAAAAGGGTGAGGGCCGCGTAACAGCCGAGATGGTAAATGTTGGCGGTATCCGCGAGGACGAACCGAAACGTTACGACGTCATCATCGACCGCATTTCGCACGAAGTGCCGTACTACCGCGCAATGCTCAAGCGCATGGCTCTCGAAGGTACGTACATCATCAACAATCCGTTCTGGTGGTCGGCAGACGATAAATTCTTCAATTTCTCGCTTGCAAAGAAGATCGGGGTCGCCGTACCGAAAACGATCCTTTTGCCGCAGCAGAGCTATATCAAGGACATCACTAGCGAATCGCTCCGCAACCTCGAATTCCCTCTCAAGTGGGATGAGATCGTTGAGTACATAGGCTTCCCTGCGTTCCTGAAGCCGCACGATGGCGGCGGTTGGAAGAACGTTTCGAAGCTCCACTCGACGGAAGAACTCCTTCGCGAATACAACGAATCCGGGACGCTCTGTATGACGCTCCAGGAAGGCATCGAATACGACCAGTTCGTACGCTGCTACTGCGTCGGTAAGGAAAAGGTGCTGATAATGCCTTACGACCCGTCAAAACCGTATCTGTCGGGGATGCAGTACGTGAACGTCGAGAACTATCTTTCACCGGAACTTCACGCAAGGGTCGAACGCGATGTCATTACGCTCTGCACGGCACTGGGTTACGACCTTAACACGGTCGAATTCGCCATCAAGGATGGCATCCCTTACGCGATTGATTTTATGAATCCTGCTCCCGATGCTGAACTCGCGTCTGTCGGTGAATACAATCACCGATGGATCGTCGACAATATGACCGATTTCATCCTGAAGAAGCTTGAAAAGGGATTTGAGCAGCCGGAATATCGGTGGACTGGAATGTTGAATCGAGCGTAAAAAGACCGTAAAAGTTCGGGCGGAGAGATCAATCTTCGCCCGAAACTTCGTCATACGCGATTCGCTCAGCAAAGACACCGGAAGCTACCCGAAGGGCAAGCCACACAATTAGTGCGAGAGTGGTGACGGCCAGGCCGACTGTCACAAGAACCTCATCCGCGGCTGTTATACCGACAGCGACCACAAAAAAGCCAAAAGCGGTAATTCGAAGCAGCGTCCGTCGTGTCCGCTGCAACGATTCAAGCATGCTGACGCGGCCGACCTCCACCTCCATGTACGTCTCGTCCGAATTGAGGTTTGTGTAGTAACTTGCCTCGTCGCGCGACCAGCGTTTAAGCGCAGGTGACAGCGTCGAATTGGCAGCGGCCGCAAATCTGTGGATAACGTGGGCGATCTTCCCTTCACGCAGGGCAGTTTCTGCCAGGCCGCGGGATGCCAGGAACGTATCACCACCTGTTTCGACCGCCCTGTTGAATGTGCGCTCGGCACGCCGCCAGTCCCCGATCTGTGCAAAGGCCTCACCGATGCGCGCCAACAGCGTGGCGTCGCTGGAATAGCGTTCTGCAAGTGTCAGGGCCGCGATCGACCTGTGGGCAAGTTTCTGACTGCGTTCTGTCGCCGCAAGCGAGTGCAGGCACCGTGCGAAGTCGTACATCAGCCGCCCATCTTTGCGTTGGATCAAAAGAGCCCGTCGAAAACATTCGAGAGCTCGGACAAGATGACCCGATAGTCGAAGTTCGTTGCCAAGGTCTGCGAGATACCGGGCACGATTCTCGCCATCTTCCGAAATATCCAGCTCGGTCTCGACCTTACCACGGAGCTTAGACGGCCTCATCGTGACCGTATCGCGCAAAACATCCGCACTCGGGATCCCGGCGAACGACGCCTTCATCAACACTTCCTTAGGATCAAGAGGATATGACCGGAGGTCGAGGGATCGGGCGTCAAGAACGTCCTCGTTAAGTCGCGGCAAAAGCTGCGAGATCAGGCGGCGAAAGTTCTCGCCGTGCGAGGTGAAGCAGAGTGAAATTCCCCGTCCCCGCACACAGGTCCGATACCTGTAATGGACGCGGTTCCCGCGGCGCAGCACACGGATCGCCTGAGTATCGACCTGCTCAATATCGCTTAATCGAAGAGATGTCCTACGGGAGTTGAGCTTTGCCCAGATAGTTGGAAGTATTCCGGTTCGAGTTATTCGTCGGCCGTTAAATACAATGTGGTCGGAGGCAGCAAAAAAAGGCACCGCAACCCACGCCGCAATGAATGCCCCAACTCCGGGAATCGTATATTCCGAGTATAGAAGCACCACACATGCGTATGTCCCAAGCAAGAACGCAGTAATGTAGGAATTGAAAGGAGCTCGTACTCCGACCGCCTCCGGAAGCATAGCTTCGTCACAGAGTTCGCTCGGTACGGGTGCGGTTTCTCTCATGTCGGGTTCTTGAGAGTGCGGCAAGCGGTCCGCCGCCTGGATCAGCCGCCAAAAGGATTGGCAGCCGCCGGCTCGGCGATCTCCTTGGCACGATCCGGCGCAAGTTCGGTCAGTTTCTCGCGAGCTTCCCGTGCGGTTTCGGTCTGCTGGACCGGATCGCCGTCAGCGTTCTTAGCTTCGCTCGCGGCCTTCACGATATTGTAGTACAGATCAGCAGCTTCTTTTGTCTTATTCAGCTTCTGATATACGCCCGCGAGATTGAAATTTATCGTTTCTTTAGAGACCACCGGGTCGTTTGCCGCGGCAAGTTCCTCATACAACTTCGCCGCCTGATCAAACTGCCCGTCATCCGTTCGCACCTGTGCAAGCGCAAACTTTGCCAAAGATGCTGTGTCAGACGCCCCTTGCGAGAGAGTTTCCAGGTCCACGATCGCACCAGGCCGATCGATCGGGAGCTTATTCATCGCAATAAAGTACTTGGCCTTTTCCGCAAGAGCTCCGCTTCCCATGTCAACAACCTTCTGAAAGGCAGCGATCGCCGCGTCGGACCGCTCTTTTTCCGTCTTGAAGGTCTTCTCGGTCGAGCCGGCAGGAAGAGGCACGGACGTCACACGAGCTTCGGTAATCTCGATCGCCTGGCCGAGAGCGGTCTGCGCCTCGGCACTGGATCGACGCGACCACGACGCGATGACGAAAACGATGATACCAACAACGACCAAAGCACCGATGATATAAAGGATCGTCCGGCCGCGTCCTTCGACGGCCTTTCCGAAACCCTCGACGCCGCGTCCCACCGTCTTTTGGAAACGGTCTTCGTACGTAACATCCTTTGGTTGGTCATCTGCCCCTTCAACGGGGCCAAAACGTCTCTTCTTCTTTGCCATGCTAAGTAAAAAACTGCAATTCTATTCTACTGGTTCGTTGTATAATTAGCCCTACGGGCCACTTTTCAAAAGTGTTAATTTAGCTCAATTTACAGTTTAGAGCAAATAAGCACGAAAAATGGCCGTTGATGACACCGGCAAATTTTTTTCCGAAGATCGGGAACAATCTAGAGCCACCGGTGTCAAATGAGTCGAACCTGCTTAATTTAAGGCAGGTTTGTTGTAGAAATGGCTCTATCGACCTGAGGCAAAATGAGCGGAATGTTCTTCAGCAAGGCAGCAACCTTTGGCGACGAAGAGTTGGTCCGCGCGGTCTCCGCCTCAGATACGGAAAGCCGCCATTCCGAAAACGGATTTATTGACAAACTAAAGGCCAACGACGCCGCGGCGTTCGAAACGCTCGTCGATAGGTTTTCCGGTGCGATCTTTGCAGTTGCCTTGCGACTGTCATCTGACCGGGAGGATGCTGCTGACCTGACGCAGGAAACCTTTTTGAGAGCCTTTCGGAGCATCTCTGGTTTTCGTGGCGACGCAAGCTTGAAGACATGGCTCATCCGGATCGCGATCAATCAGTCTCGAAATCGGGCAAGATGGTGGCGAAGACGAAGGCGTGATCGCACGGTTTCGTTGGACGAGCCCATCGGCGAAACGAATATTTCGGTCGGGGATACTATTCCCGGCGAAACAGCGAGCCCCGAAGACAGCACGCTTCAGCGTGAGCGAGAAGCAGCACTCTTAACTGCTCTTTCCACGCTAAAGCCGATCTACCGAGAAGCGATCGTGCTCGCGGACATCGAGGGGCTAACATACGCCGAATGCTCGGCGGCCCTTGAGATAAACATGGGAACGCTGAAGTCGCGTATAGCCCGTGCTCGAGAAGAACTTCGGAGCAAGTTAAAGGATTTTTGACAATCAGGGAAAATGGCAGACTCACCCCGGGTTTATTTTTTGTACACAACGATCGGTGCCAACGATAGAGGTCAAAAAAAACGAACCCATCGGAGCGAGTTTTAACTAGCCGCAGCTTATGCGACCTGAGAATAAGCGAACGGTACTTGATCGACCAGCAACAATCGATTTTGAAACCGGACACTTTTTCTAATTGGAAGGCTCTTGCTGCTGCAAAGGAATACAAGGTCTGCGGGTTCGTGTTGTCGTTCAACGTGAACGCCAACCGGGGTCAGCCTGCCATTTTACCTGATAGGGATCTTAGAAATGAGCGCACTTAACTGCAGTGATATTCGATCCGACATCTCGCTTTACGGCGACGGATGTCTGTCATCGGAATTTGAAGACGCGCTTCAGCAACACCTGACGATCTGCCCGATCTGCCGACAGGAACTCTCTGAATATCGCGAAATGCGGG
Source organism: Acidobacteriota bacterium (assembly GCA_019639195.1). Lineage (GTDB taxonomy): Bacteria > Acidobacteriota > Blastocatellia > Pyrinomonadales > Pyrinomonadaceae > OLB17. The sequence continues at coordinate 593,986 of JAHBSI010000002.1, forward strand.
CGGCTTTGCGAGCGGTTTCGCAGGTAAGAATACCTGCTGCACTCAGCAGCAAGCTCAGAGCCAGTGCCTTAACTTCCGCACGGCCGGGAATGTTTGCGTTCCCGCGACTAACGGGCTTTGCGTGGGGTCAGAATCTTTTACCGCTTGTTGGCAGTTCCTTTGCGAGTGTCCTGGTGGGATTTGCTCTATTTAGCTATCTGCTTTCGGGCGTCCTAGGCGAAGAGAACTCGATCGCGATAAACACGCCAAGGCCGTACACTCGGTCACTCTCCGGCCCCCTTAATGACAGAGACTTGGCCTCAGCCGCAGACTTCGCCCGGCAACGGCTCGCATACTCGGCCGAATCACCAAGCATCAATCCCCAGGGAGCTCTCGCTGCCATGACCAAAGGGCTGTCCGCGACAGACTTGAAGAACGGTGAAATGGTTGTTGTAGCACGTGTCTTCGGGGATGGCCTCGCACAGATCACCGATGTGGTCGAACCTGCAAGCGATCCGCAGGCGGTTCAAGACCTTGAACACGCCCTCGAAGATAGGCGCACCTCCACACCTTTCGTTCCTGCGCGGCTGGACGGCCGTGCTAACGACGTTAAAGTCGTATTGAAGATCCAGAATGTGGTTGTCTCGCCCGGAAAAAGAGCTCGAAATTAGCCTAGGACTTGTCGATCTCCGCCTTTAGCCTTTCTGCCAGGACGGGATCAAGCGGAAGGAGCGCCGAATACTGTTCCATAGCGGACGCTTTGTCCTTCTTCTGCAGATAAACCATCGCGAGGTTGAATCTCGCTCGAGTGAACCGCGGGCTTAGCTCGATCACTTTCTGGTAAGCTCCGATAGCCTTATCCCGCTGACTATCTGCAAAATAGGCATTGCCAAGAAGATAGAAGCCATCCGAATAGTCCGGATTTCGCTTCACGAAGTCCTCAAGGCCAGTCACGGCTTTTGAGTAAAGGGGAGTTGCTTCGGTCCGGCGGCCGGCAAGGTCGTATGCGCGTGCCAGGTAGAAGTATGTCTCGCCGTCACCGGGATTAAGTTTCAAAGCGGTGTTGCACGCCGCGACCGAGCCGCTGTAATCCTTCAGATCGTTCAGTGCACGGCAGAGATTGGTATAGCCGAGATACTGATTAGGCAGGAGTTTGGTCGCACTCCGGGCCGCTTCTGCTGCCCGTGCAGGCTCGTTATCAAGGCTGTAATACCACGAAATGTCGGTGTAAAAGCTTCCGTCTTCCGGGAATTTAAGGATGGCCTTCTTAGCAACCTCGATCGCAGCCTTAAAGTTCGATTGACTTCGGTACAGGTCCGCAAGACTCTTGTATGCCTGAAAGTTCTCAGGTTTTGCCGCGACCGCACGTTGGAAGTTATCGATCGCCGCATCTGCCTGACCTTGTTTCTGGAGCGAATCGGCAAGCAAGAAGTACGACTCGCCGATCATATGGGTATTATTTGAAAGAGCCGCTTGTGCGGCGAGGCCTTGTTCCTTGGCATTCCCAAGTCCGGCCTGCGCGCGGGCAATATTGAAATAGACGTCACCGTCTTTCGGTTGTTTCAAGACGATCGCCTGAAAGATCCCCAGCGAATCTGCATATCGGCCCTGAGCATAAAAGATCTCGCCAACGCCCTTCTTAAAATCCTGATTATCCGGATCGAGCTGTATCGCTTTGGTGAGATCGGCCAGTGCGGCGTCGTATTCTTTCGCTTCGTAATGGAGGTACCAGCGGACCTTATAGACCTCAATGGGCTTGAAGCCCTGGCTTAGCGCGATGTCAAATTCGCGCAACGCATCCGGGTTCTCCTTGAGATTGTAATGAGCGACACCCTTCCAATAGTGAGCATACGGACTATTCGGCACGATCAGGATCGCCTGGCCATAGTCGCTGGTCGCCTGCCGATAATTTCTTGCCCTAAAGGCCTTGTCGCCGGACAGAATGAGCTCTTGAGCCTTTTGCCGGTCTTTCTTGGTCTGTGCGAGGCTGAGTCCGACCGCACCAACAAGGACGATCAGTAAGAACGCTGCGAATCTCTGTAGATAAACTGGCTTCATAATTTCAACGTTTGATCGCTACTGCAAAATATCAGTGCGGCTGCCATTCGGCTTCTGAGGCTTCGGCGTCTGAGACTGTTTTTGACCCGGAGTTCGCGTCGGCCTCTTTGTATCTGACGGTCGCCTCTGGTCGACAGGACGATCGCCAGGAACCTGCGACTCAATGATCGGGGTCGCAGCCGGAGTCGGCGAAACCTCGACGGTTGAGTTTGCGTTCGTGTTTGCAGAATCATCCGGCGTCGCTTCGGGCGTCGGACTCTGTGTCTCGACAGGAGTCGGTGATGGGCTCTCCTCAATGACCGGCGTTGGTGAAGGAGTTGCATCAGCCGGAGCCGTTCCCATGAGAGTCGGCCAGAAATACCATCCCGCGGCACCTCCGCCAAGCACAACAATAAAGAAACCCGCAAGCAGCAAAAGCATCAACGCCGCCTTCTTTGATCCCGACTTCTTGGCTTTAACTGCCTGGTTTGGCGTGGCCGGCGGCGGCGGCGGCAATGGAGCCTCCGCTTGCGGCATAACCTCAGAGGCCTGTTCTACCGTAAATGATTCTGTGGCGCCAAATTCCGATTTCGGCTGGTCGGTCTGAATGTTGGGTGAGGTAAAAAACTCCGGCGCTGCGGACGGCATCACGTTTTCGGCCGGTACGGGCAAAACCTCTTCTTCTTGCGCTTCCGGCACCACTTCCGGCGTATAGGCGATGAGAGGAACGGTCGCATCACCCTGATAATTTTGTTCGCCGTTTGCCGAACTATCTGCCTTCTCCGGAACATCGAGCTGGTGCGCCAGAAAGACCTCGGTCTTGATATCGGCCTGTCGCGGCCCTGAGTCCACGGGAGCGGCATCCATGTGCATTGTCGCCTCAAGCGGCAGTGCCTCCATCTGGATCGTCGCCTCCAACGGCCCTGTTTGCGGGGTCGGCGTCACGTCGAGCTGACCGGTCTGAGGAGCCGGCGTAGTTTCAACACTCGGCGCCACATCCGGCACGACCGGTGTCGGCACCATTACCGTCTTCGCGGACATACCATCCTTCATCTCGGAATATGCCGACCGTAACGCTCGCTGCATCTCGGCCGCCGATTTATATCGGCGATCTTGCGTGATCTCGAGAGCCCGCATCAGCACGTCCGAAACCGTGCTCGATATCTCCGGGTTCACTTCGCTGAGAGAAAGGACAGGGTCGGCGTTTCCGTTTAGAACAGCATCGGCCCTGGATAGAGAATCTGCCGGCTTGACACCGGTCAAGAGCTGGTAAAGCGTGGCCGCAAGGGAATAAATATCGCTTCGCGCATCAGTACCAGTCCCGCGGATCTGCTCCATCGGAGCAAAATGCGGTGTATAACCAAAGACGCTTCCGGAAGATTGGCCGGAGTTACCGCGCGTTGGCGCCGGTGAATCCTTTGAAAGTCCAAAATCCAGAAGAATAATGTGATTCTCATCCGTCAGCTTAAGATTCTGAGGCTTGATATCGCGATGAATGATCGGAGGCTGGTGCGAATGGAGATACGTGAGCGCATCAAGCAGCTGGTCGGCCCAAAACATCACCCAGCTAACCGGAAATGGCTTGTTAGTAGCCTCAAGCCGAGCTGAAAGGTCATCACCGGCGATGTGTTCCATCACCAGGTACTGGTTCCCGCCATCCACGAAGTGATCACTGACCTTCGGGAGCACAGGATGCCGCAGACGTGCAAGGATCCTCGCCTCTCGCTCAAAAGCCCCCGCGAGTGCAGGATCGCTGGCGTAACTTGTTCGCTTGAGGGCGACAGCACTTCCAAGTCTCTGATCGACTGCAAGATAGACCTCACCCATTCCGCCTTTGCCGATCAGGTGAACGACCAGGTAGCGGTCCTGGATCATTGTATTTGGGGACAACGGATTCATTTCGTCTTTGGGCACCGGATGGTCTGCCCTTTCCTAAGATAAAACAACCTTTACACGCTTAACACGCCGCGAGGTCAATGCACCCTTAGCTCTTCAGCGCTCACCATGGCCGGCATTCCTTTGTGCTGCCAGCATCTTACGTTTCCTTTGACCTTCCGAGTGCAGGCGGTTCCCTTCTTGGTCTCGGCTCCGCACATATAGGTCGGTTCTGACGCAACAATGGCAGGCTTTTGCTCGCCTTGCAAGTTACCTTGCGGAGGGGCCTGACCCATCACCTGTCTCTCGGCCAACGTCGCAGGAGGTTTTGAGGGTTCGGCCCGGCTTACGAGAGGCTTGACGGCAGCCTCTACCGGCCTGGTCGTAACGAGTTTCGTTTCCGCCGGCCTTGAAGACGGGGCGACAAACGCAAAGCCAAATGCCGCGATCCCCAAAACTGCTGCCGCAACTCCACCTCGTCTGGCCATCTCGCGGCCCTGGAATTCGGTCTCACAAAGCTCACAAAAGCGTCCGCTAGTCCAGAAGTGCCACTCGTCACGAACGATCTTCTCTCCGCAATTGACGCAAAATTTTGGGTGGAAAACGATCTGCATTCCAATCAAGCCAACTGCAAAACGTGACCTTTTATCAGACAGATAAGTATATGCGAAAAAACCAATTATGTTAAGACCCTTTTTGATATTCGCCCTGCGGTCAGTTGCTCTTCCCCCTACGTCGCCTCGATCTCAGTGGTCTTTAGACGCTCATCTGCACCATCCTGGCGGAGACAGCCTTATTTTTTCAAGCGAAAACAACTCGGCCTTTTGTACGCTTCTCGGCGTCTAACGTATCTATGCTTCAAAGATCAATTGGCACTATCTTCCTGCTGCTCCTGCTAACAGCGCTAATTCCAACTCTAACATCTGCCCAAACTAACATTACGATCACCGGTGGAAGTACTGTACCTGTAAGAGTTAGGGAGCGCCGGGCAAACATTTGGGCGGATCCCGATCCGACAAATATGGTCTTTGATCGCTGGACAGGCGACACAACCCTTGTCGAAGACATCTATTCGGCCTCATCCTTTGTAAACCCGAGAAGTAAGAACATCTCATTGACCGCGACCTATAAGGCGGCTCCCACTTGGAGCCTGACCGAAGAAACGATAAACGGAGTCGATGTTTTGTATTACATTCCCCAAAATCCAGTCGGGATCATTTTTCGCTTCCACGGCTCGGGCGGAAGCGCTCAGTCGACGCTTTCGAGCGTCGAAAGCCGCCTTTTCTCAAACGATGCAGTGGCTGCCGGCTACGGGATCATCGCGTTGGACAGCTCAGATCGAGCGACGGGAGACTGGAGCTTCCTGCCGCCCCCAAACAATCCTGATCTGAATAATGTTCAGGCGGTCATCACGAACTTTCGACAACGCGGCATTATCTCGCCGACAGATCCGATAGTTGCTCAAGGCACATCTCGCGGCGGCGTATTCTCATCATTGGCCGCATATTACATGAATTTTCAGGCCGACGCTATCTACATTGCCTACGCGGTAGATGCCGTGGTGCCGATAACTCCAGTGCCAACTATCTTTTGCGTTGCCGCAAACGATGACCAGGAAATGGTGGGTCCGACGGGAAACCAGCGTGCCCACGATCAGGCAATTGCCTTACAGAACCGCGGTGTTTTGTCGAGTTTTAATCTGCACCAGGCGTCACCTGTCTATCCTGAGCGATTCTGGAGGGTTGCAAACCTTACGAAGAACGACTCGCACAACATCTACAACGCCCTAAAAGCAGGCGGCTACCTCGACGGCCGCGACTATTTGATCGACAATCCACGAAACTCGAATTGGCAAAGCGTGATTCCTGCGCAGTATCAGCTGTACATGTCGGGGCTAGGCACCGTTTTAGGTGCAGCGTACGCCAACCATGGTTTCTTTAGCGATTATGACAGCCGCGTACTACAGTTCTACGCCGTCGCTCTGAGTGCTTCCAAGCGATCGAGAAAGTAGCCTTTTTCCGTCTCTTTTGACTTTCACAGCAAGCGATTCCTAAATTAGATACATCTGAGTGATAGTATTTATTTATGCGTCGTTTTGCGCTCATTTTGGCCCTCTTGGCAGCAGTTTCGATTCCGGTCGCGGCTCAGATCGACGACCCGATCAGTGTCGATTCAACGATCGTGCGTCTGAATGTCGGAGTCGTTGACCGCCAGGGCCGCCCGATCACAGATCTTGACCGGTCATCGTTCACTGTATTCGAAGACGGCGTAAAGCAGCAGATCATTGGCTTTGAGCCTTCAACGGCGCCGTTCAGCGTCGTATTGATGCTCGACATGAGCGGTTCGACCCTGCCCTTCAGACAAGTTCTAAAGCAGGCGGCCAACCGCTTCGTTTATGCTCTCGGGCCGGAAGATCGGGTCGCAGTGGTCGAATTTTACGACCGCATTAACCTCCGCAACGACTTTACTACCGACGGTAAGACCATACTGCATTCGATAGACGTGTCGAACGGCCGTGGAAAGACTCGCCTTTATGATGCTTTGGATTTTGCTCTCGACAAGCTATCGAGGGAAAAGGGACGTCGAAAAGCGATCATCGTCCTCTCGGACGGAGTTGACAGCGTTGCGCAATCGGCCGACAGAGAAATTCTCGCAACAACCGCGGACGGCAAGGTCACAAACGGCCTAGTGCCCGACACTTACGGCCCGATGAACGATATGCTTCGAAAAGCCGGCAAAATGGGCGTTTCGATCTATCCGCTCGCTCTGCCAACCGGTGATCCGGCCAAACTTGCCGATCCGACGCCTCGGCAGATCGAGATGTTCCGTGCGGCCAGGGAACGTTACGCATTTATCGCGCAGCAAACAGGTGCGACGATCCGAACGATCAATCGCCTCGAAGACATGGGCCGGCTATATGCCGAGGTCGCGGCCGACCTTAGAACGCTTTACACGATCGATTATCAACCGGCAAGCGATAAGCGCGACGGAAAGTGGCACGCCATCAAGGTCGAGGTAAGCAACCCTGACCTTATTTCCAGAACCAGAACTGGCTATTTCGCCCGCTAGGCACCACTGCTTTCTTGACATCTGCCTTGCCTGATATGTAGTCTATCAGTTCGCCTTTTGTGCACCCGTAGCTCAGCTGGATAGAGTGCTTGACTACGAATCAAGAGGTCGCATGTTCGAATCATGCCGGGTGTACCATCCTACCTCTTTCAACCTCAATAATTCATAGATCTTGCCCTAGAATGGTCGAAAGATCGATATCGACGGCGAGACTGACTACGGAAAGATAGGTTTCATCTTCGGTCTCGACAACGGAATACTCCTCACTCGACATCTTAGGACGTGTGGCGGCGGCGAAGCAGATGACAGCCGGAGGTGACCCGGCGGGGATTTTGTTTATACGGCGGCTGGTGCGGTTTCGGGTTTTAAGCTCGGAAATCGAAAGTTTGAAAATACGCACTTCAATTCGCGACTCCAACCGACTCAAATCGGGTTGGGTTCGTCCGCAAGCACGCAGAACGTTTTGAAGCTGAACTTTGACCGCGGAACGGCAGACAACAACGGTGGGTTAAGGCCAACGTTGGTGGTCGCGGAGTTAACTGATGAAAACGCGATTGGAACTCTTAATGCTCTTCTTTTGTATATTTGCTTCCATGAGTCTTGCGCAGTCCGACGCTGATGCATACAACAATATCGGAACAATTACGGGTCATGTAGAAATAAACAATACCGAGCTTGGATGGGTATCGTCTCCGGGGCAATTTCTTGTTTTTCAACGAGTAGGGTGCAAGAAATGCCTTGTCGGAATATATACCGATTCAAAGGGCGATTACAAAATAGATCTTGGCCTTGGCAAATATAAGCTTATTGTTTTCAAACCTAGCCCTCCGGTCACGGATATGTTAGCTCCCTCGCAAGCGCGCTACGTCGAGGTGCGCTCCGTGATTGAGGATGTTGTGTTTGACATTGCCCTTGTACCTGGAGGGTAAAGGAGGGGTTTGTTTATGCTGCGGGGTGGCAAGATGTTTGCGGAGTATTGAACTGAACCCTTGACTGACCAAAAAAGCAAGGCACACGATCTGGCCTTCGGGGCCGGGCTTCTCGCGTAATTGATGATTCTAATTTGCAGTTTGTTGAGGAGGGCGTCAATGGTAAGTACAACTAGGTTGCTAATCCTACTTTTTTTATTCTTGTCAGGCTCTGCAATTCTCTACGCTCAGGACGTCAAGAGCCACAAGGATTCACCAGTTAAGTTTGAGGTGCTGTCCGTGCGTTTGGCTAGTCCAGAGGAACGGCAATCGGACAATATAGGCGCGGATGTGATCGTTAGACTTCGTTTATCAAATAAGGGGCGCACAACGGTTTATTTTTACACTAGTTGGAAACGCTACATTAGTCCCGAGGGTTACACGATCCGGTTCTTTGAAAATCGGATTGAATGGTTCGTCGGACTGGAAGAGACGGCTGGCAAATCCCCCGGGATTGAGCGATTGGTGAAAAGCGGTGACGGTGGAGAATGGTTGGCATTAACAAAGGGAACAGCAATCGAATTCGAGCTGTTCGATTCAACCGCTCGAACTCGCGGAAAACATGCTCAAACATTCTTCTCGAAAGTCGGAGACAAAGGTATCGTATCCGAGGTCTATTCCGATTTCTATGAAGTTCCGACGAAGGCACCTTGATGATGAAAATGTCCATGAGAGAATTCTCTTAGGCGACACGAATCCATTGTCGGCGGCGGATGAGCGT
>JAHBSI010000003.1 GCA_019639195.1 Acidobacteriota bacterium
AGGCAAATAGAGAAAACAAATAACACCTTCATAACAAATCTCCCTTGCCATACTTGTGGTCTCCCATCTTGAATATATAGACGTTGGATCAGTGACCTTCCATGTAAACTTTTCAGTCATCATATTTGAAAAGGCCCAACTTCGGAGATGTGATCGCGATCAATAGAGGGATGCTCGCAAGCGCAGCAAGTGGTAAGAAAATAGTTAGATAGTATTGGACGCCCGTGATGTAGTAAGTTTCTCCCTTATAAACGCGAGCATATACCTTGCCGGTACGTTCAATCGGTGCCCTCGAAGCATTTTTAATGCTGTACATCTGAACCGCGCCCCATGAAAAGAAGAGTATCGGAATAATTGCGGACAGCTTTGTGAAGATACGCTTTCGCTTTATGTTGTCTTCGAACATGAACTTTCTTCCAATTTTACCACTGACGACAACGCCTGCGGCCGTATGACCTTCTTCCTAAGATGCCGAGCGAGGTGTATTCCGTTGTAGAGACGCTCGATCTGACCTTTTTCAATTTCGTTGCCTCAAACCGGGCCTTTGAATAGCCCCTAGCTTCAGCTAGGAGTGGCAGTATCCCCAAAAAGGAATGGGCTTTTTAGCCCAACGAATTCCGGAGCTCCGCAGGAGCGACATGCCGTGCCGACCCAAACGGCCGCGAGAAAACCGCGAAGGCCGCAAAGTGCTGAATAGCCACGAATGCACAAATGAACACAATTCGGTTTACTCTCTTGCATGATCACTCCTTGGTCTCAGCACGTCGCTGCCCACTTAACACCCGTGTCGCTTATTCAAACAAGCGACGTTTCATAGATTACACAAGGTTGCATCGCCTTGTCAACACTTTTTTTCGTCAACCGCGAGCCGCGCCATTTTGGCCGTGAAAAAAGGCCGTCCGGAATGGGTTTCCGAACAGCCTTTTTGAGGATCAAACTTGGGAGTTTTTTCTTTACGGGCGTACCGTTGCTTCGCTGAATTTCGGCAGCGAGACCGCCTGGTTGAGATAGACGCCGAATTCCGTGCCGGATTTCACATCGACATCCTCGCCCTTTGTCTGCGTTTCGGTGATGAGGCCGCCGACACCGCCGATGATGCCGCCTATCAGAGCACCTTTGCCGCCGCCGATCGCCGCACCGATCAACGCACCGCCTGCACCGCCGCCGCCGATGAAGATCAGTTTGCGATGCTTCATTTTGTCACCGGAGGCCGTGCCTTCGTTGTCGCTCTTGCCATCCTTTGTATCAAGGTCGGTGAGCGAACCGTTGATCGCACGCGTCGTGCCGTTCGGCAAGCGAACGGAGGTAAAACTCACGTCGATCGTGCCGGGCTTTCCGCCTTTTTGAGCCTTTTGAACGCTGTCCACGCGGCCATTTACGGTCGCACCGACCGGGATCACGATCACGCCGTTGCTCGAATAGACGGGCTCAGTGACCGTCGATGAGAACGTCGAACCTTCGGCAGAAGTCTTCGAAGAGAGCTTCGAATTCAGGCGGACACGCATAACCGTGCCGCTCGGGATCGAGTAAACAGGCACCACGACCTTCTTTGTGACGACGGACCGTTTCTTGCGGATCACAGGTTTGCGTTTCTGCGAAAAGGCGTCCGTGACGCCAAGGCCGACGATCACTGCGATCGCCGCTACTAGCATTTGTTTGTTAAATATTCGTTTCATAAACGTTTCCTCTCAAGGGTCAATTTGCCAAAAATATCTGCGGCACGACCTAAATTGTGCCGACAGGTGAACCGCATTGCGTAATGCTTAGATATTAGCACCCAAAAGGAGTAAGATAAAGGAAATCACATTTTCTGGAAAAAAGGTCTATTGGTTGTTTTGTTCGGCAAGTCAGTAAATCTATCGCGTTCGCTTTTCGTTGATCCGAGGCCCTGGATCTTTGGGCCGTCGTGTTTGACGCTGCTCGTTGAACGAGTTTTTTCGGAGAAGAATATGCCATTGACCCGGCCTGCGATCTTGCTTTTTGGACTTAACTTGCTGGACGCTCTGCTTACGATCATTTGGGTGCGCAGCGGCGTCGCAACTGAAAGCAATCAGCTGATGGCAAGCCTTTTGGACATTGGCAACGCACCGTTCCTGATCGTCAAGGTCGCGATCGGCGCCGTCGCGGCAATAGTCATTATGCGTTGGGGCTCAAAGCCGCTCGCACGCTATGGCCTGGCGGTCGCATTGGCCGTTTATATCGGGCTGATGGGTATTCATATCTTCACGGGCCTTGCCGCGTTCGGCTATGTCGCAAATACGGCTTCGGCCGCAACTCAACCTTATTCCATCGGGGCCATTCTTTCGCTCTTTTGACCTTTTTCAGGCAACCTCAGGCTGAAACCTTTCCTCAATTTTGAATGTAATGCACAACGGGACGTGTTTATGCACGCATCTCAGGGATTGTTATATTTAGGCTAGAGGTATTCACAAAATGAAGCGTACTCCGGTTTACCAGTTATCAGGCCGACAGATACTTGTTCTTTCGATGACGTCGGCATTCATCGCTATCGCGCTTTGCGCGGTCGTTGTTCTTATCGTTACGTCGCGGCGATCGGCCGATCCTTCGGCAGTTATTCAGGCGGAATCCGCACCGACCAGGGCCGGTATATCCGATCCGTCAACAGTTTCCGACGAGCAGAACAATATCGAGGTCTATAAGACGCTCGCTCCGGGCGTTGCATTCATAAACACGACGTCCTATCAGCAGGATTTTTGGGGAAATGTTCAGGAGGGCAAGGGCAACGGCTCGGGCTCGGTCATCGACCAGAATGGCGACATTTTGACGAATTATCACGTGATCGAAGGCGCTCAAAAGCTTTCGGTCAGTTTCGGCGGCGACAAGACGTATCCCGCAAAGGTGATCGGCGGCGACCCGGACACGGACCTTGCGGTCATTCGAATTCAGGATCCTCCCGCGGGTCTGACGGTGGTGCCGCTCGGCGATTCGGACAAGCTCGTGGTAGGCCAGAAAGTTCTCGCGATCGGTAATCCGTTCGGCCTCGACCGAACGCTTACGACCGGTGTGATCTCCGGCCTGCAGCGTCCGATACGTGCCGTAAACGGCAGGCCGATCGACGCCGCGATCCAGACGGATGCGTCGATCAACCCCGGAAATTCCGGCGGCCCGCTGCTCGATAAATTCGGCCGCATGATTGGCATCAATTCGCAAATACTTTCGCCTCAGGGCGGCGGCTCGGTCGGTGTCGGTTTTGCTGTTCCGGTGAATGTCGCAAAACGCGTCATTCCGCAGTTGATTCAGTTCGGCGAAGTTCGCCGTCCGAAGTTGGGCGCGAGCTTGATGAGCGTTACAAGCCTTGCCGATCAGGGAGCCCGGCTTCCGGTTGACAGCGGCCTGCTCGTGCGGAATATTACGCCGAACTCATCCGCTGCTTCCGCGGGCCTCAAAGGGCTGAGCCAGGCAAATGACGGAAGCATCCTGCTGGGCGACATCATCCTCAGCATCGACGGCGAAAAGCTGGCGTCAAACGACGACCTCTACCGGTTGCTCGATAAAAAGAATATCGGTGATACGCTTCAGGTCGAGATATATCGTGCAGGCAAACAGATCACGATACCGGTCAAGCTGCTTGCCACTGCACCGCAGCGAACTCAGTCGCAGTATCAGGAGTAAGGCGATAGACTAGGGATGGTAAGAGAATTGGCGGTGCGGCAGACGGCGCACGTCTCCGCATCGCTTTTCTTGAACCCAACGCAAGATGCAGGAAATTGAGCTTTTTTACAATGACGGAACGGGCTGGTTCTGCAAACAGTGCGAGAAAGAGATCGGCCTGCAGAAGGAGCTCGAACACGCACACGCTCGATTTTTTCGTGAAGGTGAGGCCGAGAGCAAATTCCCGTCCCTCGCCGATCAGGCACGCGCAAAATGGCTCGACCGCATCGCCGAGATACTCATTTGCCCCCGCTGCGGAATTACCGAGAAAGTCGATAAACACTGAGTTCCCAACCTTTTTCGTAAGTGTCTTTATAGCCTGTATAATTCCCGTAGATGCTTGAAAGGGAATTAGAGGTAGCGCGGGGCCTTGCGTTCGAGGCTTCTGAGGTGATCCTTGGATATTACGCCGATGAGATCATCGCCGAGGAAAAGCTTGGGGCGGACAATAAATACGAGCCTGTGACGGCGGCCGATCGTGCCGCGAGCCGGCTGATCGTTGACGGCCTAAGGGCTGCTTTTCCCGACGATGCGATCCTGTCCGAAGAAGAGATCGGCGACGAGCCCGCATGGACCCGAGCGGCGAGGACGTGGATCATCGATCCGATCGACGGTACCGCCGGGTTTATCAAGCATGAGGACGATTTCGCCGTCCAGATCGGCCTCGCTGAAAAAGGCAAGCCGGTTGTCGGCCTTGTGCACCTGCCTGCTTTTGGCATCACATACGAAGCCGCGCACGGGAGCGGGGCGTTCGTGGTCGAGAATGGTGAGCGGCGGACGCTTCAGGTTCGCGAGATCGCTGATCCGAGTCAGATGAGCGTCGCTCTGTCGCGAAATCACTTCAGTCCCAAAATGAACGTGCTTATCGAGCACTTCCATTTTGCGTCGCACGTTAAACGCGGCTCGGTCGGCCTGAAAATGGGATTGATAGCCGCACGAGAAAGTGATGTTTACATCCATCTGAGCGACAGGACGAAGCTTTGGGACACGTGTGCGCCGCAGATAATTCTAGAGGAGGCGGGCGGCGTCCTTACTGATATTTTCGGCGGTCCGCTCGTGTATGATTCACCGGAATTGAGTAATTTGAATGGCATCGTCGCGTGCGGCTCCGGCGGCCACGCTGCGATCATCGAGGGCCTGCGGCCGCTGCTCGAAAGGTTTGGGAAAACGCGAAGATAACCCGTATGAAGTTTCTCCACATCGCGGACGTTCACCTCGGATGCACGCGTTACCAGCTGCAGGAAAGTCCGCGCGATTTCTTCGACGCGTGGATCGACGTGCTGCGTCGTTACGCGATCGGTGAGAAGGTGGATTTCGTCGTGATGGCGGGTGATTTTTTTCACAAGCGGATCGTGCCACCCGAGACGATGAATTACGCGGTCCGGGGACTTGCCGAGGTGCGGGATGCCGGAATTCCGGTCATCACGATCGAAGGAAATCACGATCAAAAATACACCGACAGCGAATACAGCTGGCTCCGCTCGCTGTCGAGTTGGGGCTTTGTAAAGCTTTTGGAACCAACATTTACAGACGGCATTCCCTCGTATGAGCCTTGGGACGAGGATGCCCGACGCGGCGGTTACATCGACGTTGGCCGTGCGAGGATCTTCGGCTCGCAGTGGTTTGGCGCACAGGGGAATCAAATGATCCCGCTCTTGACCGACGCGATCGCAAAAAGTCGGCGTGAAGGTGCCTTTCACATCCTGCTGCTTCACACAGATGTCGAAGGCCATCAGGTTCATCCGATCCCGGCGTTGTCGGTCGATGAACTGATGCGTCTGCGTTCGGTCGTTGAATACGTCGGCCTCGGGCACACGCATATGCGGTACGAGATCGACAATTGGGCGTTCAATCCCGGCTCGATCGAAGTTACGAATATCGCCGAGTATCGCGAAGATCGCGGCGTTTTTATCGTCGATGTCGATGAAGAGAACAAGGTCTCGGCACGGCATACGGCCGAGTATAATTTCAGGCCGTTCCAGCAGTTGAGTTTCTCAGTTGACGGGATCGACGACCCGAAAACGCTGACCGAAGCTTTGTTGGAAATGGTTCGCCGTGAAGCTCGCCCCGCCGAACTCGACAAACCGAAACCGATCATCGAGGTCGCTCTCCGCGGAAGGCTTGGATTCCCGAATTCTCAACTGGAAGTGCGTAAGATCCGTGATCTCACACTTGAGCTGACCGGTGCTCTTCACGTCCGGCTTAAGAATCACACCGTTCCCGTCGAATTTCTCGAAACTGAGCCGGCGCAGACGGATGAAAGCCGTCACAGGATCGAGCGTCGCGTCGTTGAGAGCCTTGTGCTTCGCGATGCGAGGTATAAGGGGCGGGCCGACGCGATCGCGGATGCGGTCATCGGTGCAAAAAGAATGGCTCTCGGGGACGAATCGCCCGAGAGCATTGCGGAATTTATCGCCGAGAAAGATGCCGGCCTTAAAGCCGCAGAGACGTCTGCAGGCTTGGCGGGCAATTGAAAGATCTCAATTTGAAAGTGCCGAGCGGAAGAATTCGATCAATCGCTGGTCATACGCTTCGGATTGTTCGACCGATGCGTTGATCATCGTCATCCCGGTCGGGCTGAGATCAAGCTTTGCCTCAATGCGCGTTGATGAAGGGAAACACTTCGTAAGCCGCGATGTCGATTCGGCATAAGCTGGAGCATCGAGGCCGGCAAGGAGAAGCACGTGCCGGTCGGCGAGTTTTTTTGCGGCCGAACATGTTGTCTCACGGTCAAAACAGCCTTGGTAGTAATAGAACCTGGTGCCGAGCAACGCGAGTTTCCCGGTAACCGAACTCATGAACGGAAATCTTTGATCGACGACCTGCTCGATCAACTGCTCAGAGCTCTCGGGAACCGAGTCGAGAGCGAGCGCCGTTACTTCCGGCTTTTCGGCCGCAGCCGCAAGAGCGTAGAGAGAACCCAATTCGATCCCGTAAACGCCGATCTTTTTCTGCGTCAGGGCAATCCCGGTTGCGGTACGCAAGTTCAGCAGAAAATCGACCGCAGCGGCTGCATCTTTTGCATCACACCCACCGAAAGTGCAATAGCCTTCAACGGTCGTGCCGTGCGAACGCAGGTCCGGCATCAGGACCGTGAAATTCGTTGATTCATTGATCTTGACGCCGAGATCGAGCAAGTGTGAGCGGTTTGTGCCGTATCGATGGTAAAGGATCACCGCAGGAGCCGATTCCGCACCTCGGAGAAGCCATCCGTGGGCCTGCGACCCGTCTCTATTCGTCCACGATTCTTCCGTGATCTGTGCCGCCCGGGACGAAAGCCGCCCGTACTTATCAGGCGTTAAGATATGCTGGCTCGGCGCTGGATGGGCGACCGTATAGACAAGCCAGACAGACAGGCCGATGACCACGATCACGATAAGTGCGACGACCGGGACGATAAGTTTAACTAGGCTTTTGAATACTCTGGTGATTTTTGCCATGGCGTTTCCAGGGGGAAAAGCAGGTTGAGGCCGCGTGTGCGGGAAAGGTCAATAACGACAAAAAGGTGCGGGAAAACAAACACCCGAAGAGCAAGATCCTTTCGGGAAGACATCTCTGATGATACCATAATCATCAGATTCGCATAGATATCTTTTTTTGATGAAGCTTTTCAAAAACGCATTCCCGACGACCCTCGCGATCCTTTTTTCGGCGATCTTTGCCGCCGCACAAGTTATCCCTGCAGCACCTGGGCGCGAACTAATGCCGCTAAGCGAGGTTCGCGCAGGAATGAAAGGCACGGCAAGGACGGTCTTTAGCGGCAATAAACCGGAAGAATTCGGCGTCGAGATACTCGGGATCGTTCCGGGCGGCATCGGGCCGAAGCAAGACCTGATCGTCGGCAAGCTGAGCGGTGCGAACGCTGACCGAACGCTCGTTTTTGCGGGAATGTCCGGTTCGCCGGTTTACATTGACGGCAAACTTGTCGGTGCCGTCTCATATAGCTTCCCATACGCGAAAGAAGCGATCTGCGGCATTACGCCGATCGGCAGTATGATCTCGATCTTCGAGCAAAGGGCGTCAGCCTCGGAGCGTTTGGCGTCGAGCCGAGTTTCCTTCTCGTATTCGGACCTGATGGGTTCGAATTGGAGGCGGATCACGGGGCCTTTTTCTGCCGCGACAGCAGCTGATGCGGTCGTTGGAAGCGGCATGAGCTCGAGTCTTGCTCCCGTTTTCGGTCAGACCTTCCGCCCGATCGCCACACCTCTTGCCTTTGGAGGTTTTTCTCAGGCGACGATCGATGCATTCGCGCCTGATCTGATGCGGGCCGGTATGCTTAGTGTTGCGACGGTTGGCGGATCGAGCAGGATGGATTTCAAAAAACCGACCGCGAATACGCTTCTTGGGGGTGATTCGATCGTGGTCGAACTTGCTCGCGGCGACCTTTCCGTTTCGGCGGCGGGTACGGTCACTTTGCGGGACGGCGACAAGATATACGCATTCGGCCATCCTTATTTTTCGCTCGGTTCGGTCGATCTGCCGATGAGCGAATCGCATGTCGTGACGGTCGTCCCAAATCTGAACAACTCATTTAAGCTCGCGGTTCCCGATTCAGCCGTCGGCACGCTCACGCAGGATCGAGCAACCGGAATTTACGGAATTCTCGGACGTCCGCCGACGATGCTGCCGATTGAGGTGCACATTCGAACGAGCAGAGGCCGAGACGAAACGGTAAGGTTCGAGACCGTCATTGACGATTTTCTTTCGCCGCTGCTCTTGAACTCGAGTCTGATGAATACGATCCAGGGAAACGAACGCTCGATAGGTGACACGACCATCGATGTGAAAGGCACGATCTCAATGAAAGGCTTGCCTGATGTCAAGATCGAGCGACGCTACACCGGCCCGCAGGCCGGGGCCATCGCGGCGGCGGCGCCGTCGGTACCGCTCGCCGCATTGCTGAACGCCCAGATGGCGGGCATCGAATTCAATGGCGTGAAGCTCGATCTGACGGTCAATGAAGGCTCGAAAGTGGCGGCTCTTGACCGCATTTCGGTCGATAGGAGCGAAGTTCGCCCTGGCGAGACGGTGAACGTTACCGCGACGCTTCGGCGGCAGGACGGCACGCCGTTCACAAAGACCTTTCCGATCACGATCCCGACGAATGCCGTCACGGGCAAACTTACGCTGACCATTGCAGATGGCAATACGGTCCAACAGGCGTCCTCCGCCCAGCAGTTTGCTCCCAGAGATCCTGCAGAATTGATCGCGACCCTCAACTCCCTTCGGCGGTCTGACAAGCTCTACGCTGTTTTCTCAAGAGAATCGGCGGGAGCGATCGTCGGAGCAAGTGAAATGTCGGACCTTCCGCCTTCGATGATCGCGACCTTGAACAATGGCCGCTCGACGGGCGGCGTAAAGGCGACAACGGCTTCGACATTGGATGAGATGATACTCGATGCGGGCGACTTTGTTTTTTCGGGCTCACAGGCCGTGACTTTCGAAGTTATCAGATAAGCATCAGGCTGCTGCTTCGCCCTCGGACCATGCCTCGCCATCGGCATAGACCTCTTTTTTCCAGATCGGAACTGTCCTTTTAAGCTCCTTGATCAGCCATTCGCAAGCCGCAAAAGCGTCTCTGCGGTGCGCAGCGGCAACGGAGATGACAACGCTTGTCTCGCCTATTTCGAGCCTTCCGATGCGGTGCACGATGCCGACATTTGAGATCGCAAAATCCGTCTTTGCCTTTTCGACGAGCTTCCACATCTCCTTCAGGGCCATTTCCTCGTAAGCCTCGTAAACGAGATATTCGGTCTCAATGACCTTCCCGTCCTTTTTCGTGAATCTGCGCGCGTAGCCGTCAAGCGTTACCGTCGCACCGCACTCCGGCGGAACGACTCGCCGGGCGACAGACCCGACCTCCAAAACGTCGGTTGTAAGCTCGTAAAAGTCCATCAAGATAGACAATAACTTATGGTTATCCGCCGGAAACGGCTGTAAAGACCGCGATCTCGTCGCCGTCCTTTACGATCTCTTTTCCCGAGGCATATTCCTGGTTGAGCGAGACGTGAAGCTTCATCCGCGAAAGCGCAGGGAATTCATCGATCAATTTGGCCAGAACTTCTCGGGTCGTCATTTCGGCGGTCAACGACATCTCATCGCTCCTTCGGCCAACACTGTCGGCAGTTGCTCCAAAGAATAAAACACGTATCGTCATCTTTTTGACCGCACAACTCCCGTTCCTACACGAGCGTTACTCGCTCTTCTTCATCGTGGCCAAGCTGATCGCCTTGTCAAGTGCTTCGCTTTCAGGCGTCTGGACATCAGGTTTAATACCAACGCCTTCTATTCTGTGAGGTCACTCCTTAGGCGGTTTTGTCAGGAAAGCGGTGCCTAAAAGTGCGGCTCCGATAAAGAACGCAAAATAGGTCATGCCGTCAGCCCTTCCGTTGAGAATCGAATAGACTCCGGCGGCAATACTTAGTGTCCCAATGATCACGACGGCGATCTTGACAGAACGGTTCATCACTTTCTTGTCTCCTTGGTTCTAATCGAGCAAAAGAATCTTACGGTCTTATTGCGCCTTGGATCGGGCTTGAGGCCGATGCGTAAAGGCGTTTTGGCATTCGTCCGGCTCGGTACGCGAGGCGGCCGGCTTCGACACCGAGTTTCATCGCCCTTGCCATCGCTGCAGGATCGGGAGATTCGGCGATCGCGGTATTCATCAAGATCGCGTCGGCCCCGAGCTCCATGGCGATCGCGGCGTCCGAGGGCACACCGACTCCGGCATCAACAATGATGGTCGCGTCCGGAAGCTGCTCACGCATTATTCGTAAATTCGCCGGATTCTGGACACCCATTCCGGAGCCGATCGGGGCCGCGAGCGGCATAACAGCGGCGCAACCCGCATCGAGGAGTTTCTTGGCCATGATGAGGTCGTCAGTAAAATAAGGCAGCACGATAAAGCCTTCTTTTACAAGGACCTTCGCGGCCTCGAGTGTCTGCTCGTTATCCGGAAACAGCGTTACGGGGTCGCCGATGACCTCAAGTTTGAGCCAGTCGGTTTCGAGAGCCTCGCGAGCAAGCCTCGCGGTGCGAATTGCGTGATCCGCATCGTAGCATCCTGCCGTATTCGGAAGGATCCGCATTTTCGGATCCAAATGATCGAGAAATGATTCGCTCGAGCGGTCAAGAGGCACGCGATTCACGGCGACCGTGACCATTTCGGCCCCTGATGCCGTATGCGCGGCCTTCATTTCGTCATTTGAACGGTATTTCCCCGTGCCGATAATAAGCCTTGATGAAAAAGTAGTGCCTGCGAGTACAAAAGTATCTTCCATTTGCTTTGATTTTCACGCAAAAACAGGCATGAAGCAAAGTTTGCGGCTGAATTCGACAAAAACTAACCGCCGCCGACGAAATGCACGATCTCGATGCGGTCGTCTGCCTTCAAGATGGTCTCGGGCCAGTCGGCCTTCCGAACTACGATGCCGTTTAATTCAACAGCAAGCCGTCTCTCGGGCATCGCAAGCTCTTCGACAAGCGTTGATATGCTTGTCGAGCTTTCGACGCTTCTAGGCGTGCCATTTAGCGTGATCTCTACCACGCCTTCATTGTATTAAAGAAGATGAAGGGAAGCGAACTTTAGCCGGGTGTGACCAGGCGGCGGGTCTCGAGCTCTTCGCCGTCGGCGATCACCCTTACAAGCATAGCGGCTCGGCCTGCTTGAAAATGCGGTATCTGCAAATGAACTTTCGCAAGGCCGTTCGAATCCGAGTGAGCGTGAAAGATCACCGGACGAAATGCCGAACCGACCACTTTCACCATTATCTGTGCGTTGTTTACGACGCGACGAGCGGTGCCGCGGCAAACAAGGATATTCAGAGATACTCGGTCGCCGCCCTTGAATTTGGTCTCGCCGAGAATATCGATCGACAGATTTTCGTTTCGCGGCCGATCGGTCCCTGAGAGTTCAGTTATCGCCTCGACCGCATCATCCGGCAAGAGTTGGATCTCGTCGATTATCATCACCGCGTCCTCAAAGACGGGCAGATCGAAGAATTCGTCGTCAAGTTCGACGTTAGTTGCGGGCAGCGTGATCGCGGGAGCCTCGACCGGTGCGGCCTCAGGGCTTGAAACGGTGATCACACGCTGGGTCTCGACCGGTGCGGTCGGAACTGACGAGGCGGCAAGGCTTTCTTCGAGCGTTGCGCGGACCTCGGCCGGGGGCATTTCAGCCTTTGCTTCGACGATGGCCTCGGCCTTTGCCGCACGGGCACGACCCGTCATCTGCTGCAGATCACTGATACGGCCTGCACGGATGGCCGCGCATATCAGCTTATGCTGACGCGAAAGCCTATCCGAAAGCGCAGCTTCATCAAGCGACCCTTCATTCAGGTCGTTGTAAGGAGTGCGTTTGCTGGCCAGAATGGTGCCTCGGTCGTAAACAAGCGACACGATCAGCTGCGACGAAAGGCCTTTGTCTTCCGTCTGAATGTGGTAAACCACACCATTATGCTCAACGTCGGTATTAAATCCAGAGATCACGGAAAAAGTGGGTGAAGATCAAGTAGAAATGCAGGTAGAACGGGCGAAAAACAAGACCTTCGCCAACATTGAAGTTAACATAGCGGCCCGCGAACGGTCAACGTTTATTCTACAAAGAGACCGCGAACGCACTGCCTTGACACTCCTTGGGGCTTAACTTACGATTTAAGTGTGCTTTAACGCCCAATTTTCCCGCATCTAAACCGCGCTTTTTATTAAAAGCGTCTTGCTCGAATTTGGGCTAAATTGATCGGAAGGATCACCTATGTCCGAATTCAGCTTTTTTGACTATGTTCCGCTTGGAATTATGTTCCTTGTCGCGGCCGGTTTTGGTGTCAGCCAGCTATTGGTAACGCAGCTGATCGGCCCGCGAAAACGTACATCCATCAAGCTCAGCCCGTATGAGTGCGGAAAAGACCCTGTCGGCTCGGCCCGCGAACGATTCTCGGTCAAGTTCTACACCGTCGCGGTGATCTTCCTGCTGTTCGATATCGAAGTTCTGTTCATCATTCCGTTCGCAGTTGCGTTCAAAAGCCTGCTCAAAGAACCTGCGATCTTCGGCCTGGTTGCCTTCCTCGAGATCATGGTCTTTATTGCCACCTTGATCGTTGGATACATCTACGTGTGGAAGAAAGGCGTTTTCGAATGGGGAGTTCAGTCGCGAGTGGAAGCGCGTGAGGAAGCAAAGCGGATGGCCCGCGAGCGAAGAGAAGCAGCAAAGTCAGCACCGGCAAAGATCGCCGCGTAAACAAATATGGGGCTTGAGAACACACTATTTGATTCGTTGCCGGATGTCGTGACCGTGAAGCTCGACGCCGTGGTCAACTGGGCCCGAAAATCGAGCCTTTGGCCTGCCACGTTCGGCCTCGCTTGCTGTGCGATCGAGATGATGAATACGGTCTCGGCCCGCAACGATCTTTCGCGCTTTGGCGCAGAGACATTTCGCGCAAGTCCGCGCCAGGCCGATGTGATGATCGTGTCAGGGCGCGTCTCGCGAAAGATGGCACCGGTGCTGCGGCGAATTTACGATCAAATGCCTGAGCCTAAATGGGTTATCTCGATGGGAGCGTGCGCGACCTCAGGCGGGGTCTTCGATAATTACGCGATCGTCCAGGGCGTGGACAAGGTCGTGCCGGTCGATGTTTACGTTCCGGGCTGCCCGCCGCGTCCGGAAATGCTCGTCCACGCGATCACAATGCTTCAGGACAAGATAATGAAGGATTCGGTGAAGGACCGCCGCGATACTTTCGAGCCCGAGTCGAGAAAGTCGATCACGCCCGGAACATTACCGGTTACGGAAAACACCGCTCTTGAGCGTGAGGTCCAGGACGAGGTTCGCAAGGGCGAAGCGTCGCGGCCGTATTCGGTGCCGTCACGGCACGAACGCCGCCGTTCTTCATAAGAAACAAAGTTTTTATGGCCGACAAATTGGAGTTCTTCGTCGAAGAACTAAAGAAAAAGAACGCATCGTGGGTTCGCGAGGTCAGGACGGGCCACGGAGAGATGACGGTCGTGGTCGGGCGCGACGATGTGATCGATGTGTGCACCTTCCTCAGGGACGAGCACACATTCGATATGCTTGCCGATCTCTGCGGAGGCGATCTCGGGCCCGAGGAAGAGCCGAGATTTGCGGTCAATTATCACCTCTTTTCGACCGTGCACCACAACCGCCTTCGCGTAAAAGTGCTGCTGTCGGAGGATGACCCGAAAGTCGCTAGCGTTACCTCGATATGGAAGACCGCAAATTGGCACGAACGCGAAACTTACGACTTTTTCGGGATCATTTTTGATGGCCACCCGGATCTGCGGCGCATATTGCTTCCGTCCGATTTTGACGGGTTTGCACTCCGAAAAGATTATCCGCTGCGAGGATACGAACCGTATAGCTTGAATTGATGATGGAAACCGTCATAGAAAATTCCCCGGCCGCAGAGAGCGTCCTGGACGGAGCTCTTGAGACCGAAATGACCCTTTCGATGGGGCCGCAGCATCCGTCCACGCACGGCGTGCTGAGGCTCGATCTTCGCCTTGACGGCGAACTCGTGCTCAAGGCCGTGCCGGACATCGGGTACCTGCATACCGGTATGGAGAAGCTCTTTGAGTACAAGAAGTACCAGCAGGGCATCGTCATCACCGACCGAATGGATTATTTGAATCCGCTCGGCAACAACCTTGCGTATGTGATGGCCGCCGAAAAACTCCTCGATCTTGAAATACCGGAACGGGCTCAGGTCATCCGAGTTCTTTTCTGCGAACTCCAGCGTATCGCGTCGCATATGGTATGGCTCGGTACCCACGGACTCGATCTCGGTGCCATGTCGCCGTTCTTCTACTGCTTCCGTCAACGCGAAAAGATCCTGAACCTTATCGAGGCCGCGTCCGGCGGACGTATGACGCCGAGCTATTTCCGTATCGGCGGACTGATGATGGATCTTCCGGCCGGTTTCACTGAGCGTTGCAAACAATTTCTAGATGGATTTCCGGAGGCGATGGAGACCTTTGACACGCTTCTGACCGGAAATACTATTTGGCACAGCCGCACAAAAGGGATCGGC
Source organism: Acidobacteriota bacterium (assembly GCA_019639195.1). Classification (GTDB taxonomy): domain Bacteria; phylum Acidobacteriota; class Blastocatellia; order Pyrinomonadales; family Pyrinomonadaceae; genus OLB17. The sequence continues at coordinate 14,715 of JAHBSI010000003.1, forward strand.
ATTATCTCGAGCGAAGACGCGATCAGCTGGGGATTGACCGGCCCGTGCCTGCGCGGCAGCGGCGTTGACCTCGACCTAAGACGCGACAACCCGTATTCGGGCTACGAAACTTACGATTTTGAAGTGCCGGTCGAGCACGACTGCGACGTTTGGGCCAGATATATGGTCCGTATTCGCGAATGTTACGAGTCGGCAAAGATCGTGCGCCAGACCCTCGAACGCCTGAAGCCGGGCCCGATCAAGGCGAACGCGCCAAAGATCGTGCTTCCGGACCGCGATGATATGCGTAAGCATATGGATTCGCTCATTCACCACTTCCTGATCGTCGCCGAGGGCTTTAACGTTCCCGAGGGTGAGGTCTATCACGCGATCGAGGCGTCAAAGGGTGAACTTGGCGTTTACATGAAGTCCAACGGAGGACCGAAGCCCGAGCGGGTGCATTTCCGCGGGCCGAGTTTTGTGAATCTCTCTGCATTGCCGGAAATGGTCAAGGGAGAAATGGTCGCGGACGTCGTCGCGGTCATCGGTTCGCTCGATATCGTGCTTGGAGAGATAGACCGGTAGGACACTTACATTGGTTCCGGGAGATCCAACGAATTCATAATGGCAGCAGTTAAACCCTCAGATTATACGAATCAGGTGACCGTAACGGACGAGGTCGCGGAATTCTCGGCCGATGTTATGGAGGAGATCACATCGCACCTCGAGAAATATCCGCCGGATAGAAGCCGTTCGGCCTTGATCCCGCTTCTTTTTCTTATTCAAAGAGAGCGTGGATACATAGATAATCCGGGCGTGAATTTTCTGGCAAAGTTCCTGAACCTTGAGGTGACCGACGTTTGGGAGACGGCAACGTTCTACTCGATGTTCAATATGCATCGCGTTGGCCGCCACCACATCCAGATCTGCAAGACACTGTCCTGCAAGATCATGGGCGAGCCGGATATCACCGACCATATTTGCGGAAAGCTCGGCATAAAGCCCGGCGAAACGACGCCCGACGGCAAGTTCACCGTTTCGCTGGTCGAATGCCTGGGCAGTTGCGGCACCGCGCCGATGATGCAGATCGGATTTGATTATCACGAAGATCTGACGCTCGATAAGGTGGACCGGATCTTGAGCGAGTGTGAATAGAAGGTGTTACAACGCGGCCTCGCAGTGTGCCGTGGAAAGCCACAGCGTCTCTTTCGATAGGGAAGTATGACCAATAGTGAGATCATTCGTGGGCTTTACGACGCGTTCGCCAAAGGCGACGTGCCTGCGGTTTTGGGTGCGTTCGATGCAGGTGTTTCGTGGACCGAGGCCGAGGGTTTTATGTACGGCGGCACATACAATGGGCCAAATGCGGTGCTCGAAAATGTCTTTATGAGGCTCGGCACTGAGTGGGAAGGGTTCGCCGCAGTGCCGGACAAGATCGTTGACGGCGGTGACGGAAATGTTATCTCGACAGGAACTTATTCGGGAAAATTTCTTGCCACCGGGAAGAATATGCGGGTGCCGTTTGCTCACAGTTGGGAGCTGACGGACGGGAAAGTGACAAAGTTCACGCAGTACACGGATACGGCAGTGATCAATCGCGACCTTGGACTTTAGTGCGGCATTTGAATTCAGCTTGAATAGTTAGGGTAAGGACAAGAGTTAAAAGCCAAATGGAAATAAGGGCAATAGGCTGTGAACCGCTTCAGTTGAGGCGAGTGCTCGTCGAGAACGGGCACACGCTAAAGGTGTATCGCGATATGGACGGGTACACGAGCCTTAAAAAAGCGCTCGGAATGACTCCGGCGGAAATTATCGAAACGGTCAAGACGTCTGCCTTGCGCGGCCGCGGTGGTGCCGGCTTTCCGACCGGGATGAAATGGTCGTTCGTGCCGAAAGATTCGCCAAAGCCGAAGTATGTCGTCTGCAATGCGGACGAATCAGAGCCGGGGACTTTCAAGGACCGTTACCTGCTCGAACGCGATCCGCACGCCCTGATCGAGGGAATGGTCATCGCCGGATGGGCTCTTGGTGCCGCGACCGGCTATATCTATTATCGCGGCGAGTATAACTACCTCATCGATGTTATGGATGCCGCCCTTGCCGAGGCACGCGAGGCAGGCCTTTTGGGCAGGAACATCCTTGGCTCGGGCTTCGATATGGACATCTTTACGCACACGGGAGCGGGTGCGTATATCTGCGGCGAGGAGACGGCCCTGTTGAGTTCGCTTGAAGGTTTTCGCGGCCACCCGCGTATGAAGCCGCCGTTTCCGGCTCTCGAAGGGCTTTACGCCTGTCCGACCGTCGTCAATAACGTCGAAACGCTCACCGCCGTGCCGGAGATCATCGAAATGGGGGCCGAAGCATGGCGCGACCTCGGAACTGAGAAGTCGGGCGGAACAAAGCTTTGGTCCGTCAGCGGCCATGTCAAAAAGCCCGGCGTTTACGAACTGCCGATGGGCTACGCCGATATGGAAAAGTTCATTATGGAGGACTGCGGCGGAATGCTTCGCGAAGATAAGAAGCTGAAGGCCGTTATCCCCGGCGGTTCGTCCGTTTACATAATGAATACGGGCCAGATCCTCGGCAAGAACGTGACGATGGACTATGAAGGCCTTGTTGCCGCCGGCTCGAGCGTTGGTTCGGGCGGATTCATCGTGATGGACGAGCGCGTCGATATTATGGAATCGACAAGGAACCTGACCCAGTTCTATAAGCACGAATCGTGCGGTTGGTGCACGCCGTGCCGCGAAGGAACGGATTGGCTTGTGAAGATATTCGACCGCATTGCTGCGGGTGGCGGCCGCCCGGAGGATGCTCAGGTGATGCTCGATCTTTGCGACAACATGGAAGGCCGCTCACATTGTCCGCTCGCAGATGCGGCGGCGTGGCCGATCCAGTCCGCGATCCAGCGTTTTCCGGAAGACTTTAAGAAATGGCTTTGGAATAAGACCGACAATGTCGAACAAAAGGAGCTGACCGTAAACGCCTGACATTGATATGACGCGGTTCTTTCTCGATAGAGCAATACGTTTTGCAACGCTTCTGCTGATCCTTTCGGCGGCAGGGACCCTTACGTATGCTCGCGAACCAAATCCCGTCATCATTATCCCCGGCATTATGGGCTCGGAGCTTGTCAACAAACAGACAGGCGAAACCGTTTGGCTTAGCGTTGCGCGGTCCAAGGTTGATGACATTCGCCTCCCTGTGGTTGCGGACCCGCTGAGCTCGCGTGACGGACTCGTTGCCGGTGATATTCTTCGGTCGGTCAAGATGGGTGTTCTACCTCGGGTCGATGTATACCAAGGTTTGATCGACGCCCTAAAGACACGCGGCGGCTATCACGAGGAAAAGTGGGTTGAGCCGACCGCAAATGGCGACAAAGGCGGGATCTACGTCTTTGCTTACGACTGGCGGCTTGATAATGTCCAGAACGCAAGGCTGCTCGTTCAGAAGATCGATGCCCTCAAAAAGGCGCTCGGGAAGCCGGACTTGAAATTCGATGTTATCGCGCATTCAATGGGCGGTCTGATCGTGCGTTATGCCGCGATGTACGGCGATGCGGACCTGCCGGCTGCGGGACGCAAGCCGACGCCGACTTGGGCTGGTGCAAAAGACCTAAGGAAGATCGTCCTGCTGGGCACGCCAAATGAAGGTTCTTCGCTCGCCCTTGAAGGGTTTATCAATGGCGAGTCGTTCGGGCCGATCGGCGTAAACCTGCCGTTCGTTCGAAATGTTTCGCGGTTTGATATTTTCACGATCCCGGCCGCGTATGAACTTCTGCCTGCTCCGGGCACCTTCAAACTCTACGGCCCGGACGCCGAGAGGATCGATGTCGATCTTTACGATCCGAAGGTGTGGACCGAATACGGCTGGAATCCAATCGACGACAGGAAGTTCGATCAGAGTTTCTCGGCCGTCGAGCGTAAGACAGCACCGAGATTCTTCGAAAAAATGCTTAAAAGGGCAAGGCTTTTTCACGAAGCGCTTGATGCGGGCACGAAAGCGAAGCCGGCCATCGAGCTGGAACTCGTAGGCTCAGAATGTAAACAGACGGTGGATGCGGCCCTTGTTCGCCCGAACGATGGAGCCGACAAGTGGGTCACACTTTTCAAGGTTGATGGCTCGGCGAAACGCAGATCGGATGATCGCGAAACAGCCGAATTGAAGGCGGCGATATACACGCCCGGTGACGGTGTCGTTACCGCCTCGTCGCTCGTTGCTGCGGGGCGTTTGGGCGTTGAGCCGCTGTCAACGATCTTTGTATGCGAGGGCCACAACAGCCTTCCGGGAAATGCAGAGGTTCAGGATCATTTGATCGAAATATTCAAAAGCCAGAGCTAAGGAGACGATTGGAGATAAATGGGAAAGGGAGATAAGAGAACACGACGCGGCAAGATCTTTGCCGGCAGCCACGGAAAATCCAGGCCGAAGCATAAGGGTGCCACCTTTACGCCGCCTGCCGAAGAGAAGAAGCCGGCCCGGAAGACAAAAGCCAAGGAATAGCGTGAAGTTTTCTGAATCAAAAGAAAGCGGTCCGCACTCCGGGTTCGAGCGTCTAGTGGGCGACTGGTCCGGAATGACGAAGACCTGGTTCGAGCCCGACGTCGTTGCGGATGAATCGCCGATGTCGGGAACGATCCGTCCGATCCTCGCAGGACGTTTTCTTTTGCACGAGTATTCGGGCAGCCTGGGGGACAAGCCGTTCGAAGGCTTTGCGATCTTTGGTTTCGATCTTTTGACAAACAAGTTCCAGGCAGCGTGGATCGACAGTTTTCATATGTCCACGGGGATATTGTTCTCCGAGGGCGAGCCGGGCGAAAAGTTTAATGTTCTTGGGAGCTATTTTGCCGGTGAAGGGAATCCTCGTTGGGGCTGGCGTACCGAGATCGAGCAAACGGACAACGACAATATTGTGATCACGGCGTACAACATAACGCCCGATGGCGAAGAGGCAATTGCGACCGAAACTCGGTATTCGCGAAAAGTTTAATGGCAGAACCGATAAAAATAACAATAAATGGGCAGGAAGTTGACACCGAAAAAGGTGCTCGCCTTATAGACGTATGCCGAGATAACGGCGTCGGGATACCGTCTTTTTGCTATTACAAGGACCTTGCCCTGCAGTCCTCGTGTCGCATGTGTTTGGTTCGCATCGAGAAGATGCCGAAGCTCCAGACCTCCTGCACGATCACCTGCACGGACGGCATGGTCGTAACGACCGTGAGCGAAGAGGTCGAGAAGGCCCAGCGTGCGATGGGCGAATTCCTCCTCGCGAACCATCCGCTTGATTGCCCTCAATGCGATCGCGGCGGCGAATGCGAACTCCAGGAAGTCATCTTCGATTGGGGAGATGTCGAAGAGCGTTTCTTTGAGAATAAGAACGTCGCCCCCGAAAAGTATCTCTCACCGGTTATCGCGAACGATCCGCAGCGATGCATTCTTTGCAAACGCTGCACTCGAGTTTGCGACGAATGGATGGGCGAAGATGCGATCGAGGCGGCAAATCGCGGCGTGAGCACCGTCATCGGCACCTACGGCGGTTGGCTTAATTGCTCGCAATGCGGCAATTGCGTTGAGGTTTGTCCGACGGGAACGCTGCTTGACGCTGTTTATCGTCACGAAACACGGCCTTGGGAACTTGAGCAGATCGTTTCGACCGACGCCTATAGTTCGGACGGTATGCAGATCTCTATCGGTGCACGCGGAGGCAAGGTACATCGTATTGTCGCCCGCGATCGATATGTCGATGGCTTGAACGGCGAATTCCTCGACGTAAAGGCCCGCTATGCACACGGATTCATCAACCACGAAGACCGACTTAAGACGCCGCTGATTCGGTATTCAAAGGGCGGCAAGCTGATCCCCGCAACTTGGGACGATGCGATCAAGTTCGCTGCTGAAAAGTTTGCCGAAGCAGGCTCGGAAACGGCGGTCGTCGCGAGCCCCAGACTTACCAATGAATCGATATTCGCCTTGAAGGAATTTGCTGCGAAAGCCGCCGGGACGGATCGCGTCGCGGTGAGCGACCAATTCGACCTTCGGCCGATCTTCGAGAATTTGAGCGTCGAGCTGGCAACCCATTCCGAGATACGAAAGGCCGCTGCGATCGTTCTTATCGGCGGCGAACCGGAAGAAGAACAGACATTTACCGCAAAGCAGATACGCCAGGCGGTGCGAAATGACGGTGCTGCATTCGTCTGCATAAACGGCACGCCGACCAACCTCTCGCGACGGGCAACGTGCTTTATTCATACTGCGCCGCACACCGAGAGCGCTTTTGCTCTTGCACTGCTCGATAATGGTTCGATCGATACCGCGGCACAGAAAATGGCTGTTGATGCGGCTGACGTTCGACGCGCGATCGAGGCGATCTCGTCCGTCTCGGGTGATGTTATTCTTATGTTCGGCGAAGACATTTCCGCCGAAGCTCAAGTTGCACTGGCGGCCGGTGCAGCTAAACTTAGCGGCGAAGGCCGCCGCGTGCTGCTGCATCCGCTTGCTCGATACAACAACTCCGTCGGTGCCAACGATATTCTTCCCGAAAGGAAAGCCGTCGCGGATGCCCTAAAAGGTGCAAAGGCGGCACTTGTCGCGGGAAGTCTCCAGGATGCGAAGGCCCTCGAAGGCGTGGGCTTTGTCGCGGTTCAGGAACTCTTCCTGACGGAGACGGCGAAGATGGCGGACGTTGTTTTTCCGGCGGCAAGTTTTGCTGAAGTTGACGGCACATTCACGAACAACGCCGGCAATGTTCAGCGTGTCCGAAAAGCGATAGACCCTGTGAATCAATCTCGTGCCGACTGGCTCATCGCGGACCAGATCGCCCGCGAAATGGGAACTGAATTATTCCCCGAACGTGCGTCTTCGGCGATCTTCAGGCAGCTGGCAAAGGCTGTAGCCGTTTACGAAGGATTGACCTATCCGTTGATCCGCGACGAACGTTCGCCGGTTCAGGCAAAGTATCCGACAAATGCTGTCGCGCCTTCGCTCGACGGCCTGCGAAACACTGTGGATGCAATGCAGCCGGGTGCCAAGGTCACCGAAACTCCTCGGATCGGCCATAAACTGCATCGGCTGACGACGATGACGTCAAAAACACCTCAGTTCCATCTTCTTGCCAATGGAAATCCAAAACCGTCGAACCTTATGGTCGCGCCGTTGGTTCAGATCGATCTTGACGGAACGCCCAGAGAAGAAGGCATTGCAGAGGCGGCCGGTGTGAGCGCAAGCGATAGGAGCATTCCGAAAAAGTAAGAGAACATGGAAGAGACTCTTAAATTGATTTTCCCGTATGTGGTCGTTCTGATAGGCGTGCTCTTGGCGTTTCAGGGCGTGCTGATGATCGTGGCGTACACGGTTCTTGGCGAGCGAAAGGTGCTCGGCTGGATCCAAGGCCGCGTTGGGCCGAACCGAGTTGGACCGTGGGGTGTGCTTCAGCCGTTTGCTGATCTTCTAAAGTTCATCTTTAAGGAAGATATCGTTCCGAACGAATCATCGAAGTTCATCTATTATCTCGCACCGATGATCGCACTTACGTGTGCGTTGATGCCGATCGTGGTCTATCCGTTCGGCCCGACCATCACGACGATCGATTGGAGCTTTCTGCCGTACGGTATCGCCGAGGGTGTTCATATGCTGCGGCTCGTGATCGCCCATATCGACGTTGGCGTGCTTTTTGTGCTCGCAATAACTTCGGTCGGTGTTTACGGGATCATGCTCGCGGGATGGTCCTCCAACAGCAAATACAGTCTAATGGGCGGGCTGCGCTCGTCGGCTCAGATGATCTCGTACGAACTTGCAATGGGAGCATCCGTGATCGGCGTCGTTATTCTCGCGGGTTCGCTCGATCTGACGGAGATCATTCGTGCTCAAATGGGTTCGCCGTGGTATATGCGGTGGTTCATCATCCCGCAGTTCATCGGCTTCGTCGTTTTTCTGATATCAGCATTCGCCGAGACGAACCGTGTGCCATTCGACCTGCCGGAGGCAGAGACCGAGCTCGTAGCCGGTTTCCATACCGAGTATTCGGCGCTAAAGTTCGCACTCTTTTTCATGGCCGAGTATGTGAATATGTTCACCGTCTCGATGATGGCGACGGTGCTTTTCCTCGGCGGCTGGTACGTGCCCGGCCTAAGTCATATTTTTGATGTCGGCTCAGTTCCGTATGCTCTCATCAGCATTGGAGCGTTTGTCGGCAAGGTGATCGGCTTCTTGTTCCTTTATATCTGGATCCGCGGGACGCTGCCCCGTTTTCGTTTCGATCAGCTGATGAATTTCGGATGGAAGTTCCTCCTTCCTCTCGGCCTTGCGAATTTGATCGGGACGATAGTAGTCGTGTTTTTCTTGAATAGGTAAAGCGTGGACGGCTGCCTTTGAACTGCGGCCCAACACCATTGATCGATATGGTCTCAACAGCATTATTCTTTCTATTCGCCGGTTTCGCGATAATGTGTGCGATCTCGATGGTCTATCACAAGAATCCGCTCTATAGCGCGATCTCGCTCGTCGGTGTTTTTATTTCGCTTGCGTGTATCTATGTAACGCTCGCGGCACCTTTTATCGCGATAGTGCAGATCCTCGTGTATGCCGGTGCGATCATGGTGCTGGTCGTTTTCGTCATAATGCTCTTGAACCTTGATGATGAACCGAAGTCATCCCGCTTGAAGTATCTTTACGCACTCGGCGGAGGTCTCGGGCTCGTCCTGCTTGCCCAGACGCTCTTTGTCGTATATGCCGTTTCGCGGACGCCTAATCAGGCGATCGATCCTAATGCTACGGTCGGCAATACCATCGATATCGGACGAGCGATGTACACAGACTATCTGCTTCCGGTCGAGATCGTAGGCGTAATGCTCTTGATGGCCATCGTCGGCTCGGTAGTTCTCGCACGACGCTTGTCGCAGCCCGCTCTGGAGCTTGTTATCGATAACGAAGAGGAACGCCGCTCGGAGGAATTGACCTCGTAGGAAAGGGGAAGTTATGGAACCGAATCTTGCAACATATCTCGGGCTTTCGGGAGTACTTTTTACGATCGGATGTGTCGGCGTTGTCTTTAAGCGGAACGCGCTCGGAATGTTTATGTGCATCGAGCTGATGCTCAATGCCGTGAACCTCACATTCGTCGCCTTTTCGCGTTACTATGCGGATGTTCACGGGCAGTTATTCGTATTTATGGTGATGAGCGTCGCCGCTGCTGAGGCCGCGGTCGGACTCGGCATATTTATCGCGTTTTTCCGTAACCGGCAGTCGATCGATGTCGATACCGCGAGCCTTTTGAAGAATTGATGCTGACGGCAGATGTCATTTCGTTTAGAGAATTCGTAATGCGCGAACCTTTGCCATTGTCGAAGATCCAGGAGGCCGTCCTTGAATTTCTTCAGGGGCGGACAGACGCGATCCTATTCGGCGCTCAGGCGGTTAATGCTTACGTTGACGAACCGCGGGCGACGCAGGACGTTGATATTATCTCGAACCGAGCCGTCGAGTTTGCCGAAGAATTGCGGAAACATTTGACCGAGACCTTTCATATCGCGGTGAGAGTTCGTGAGATCGGTGAGAAAGGCTTTCGCGTGTATCAGGTGCGGAAAGAGGGGAATCGCCACCTCGTTGACGTGCGAAGCGAGGAAACGCTTCCCGGCAGTCAGGCGATCGCGGACGTGCTTGTGCTTAAGCCCGCAGAATTGATCGCCGCAAAAGTGATGTCATTCATTTCCCGTTATGGGAAAGAGAAGTCATGGACGGACCGGCGTGATCTGACCGCCCTGCTGCGACGTTTTCCGGAGTTGAAAGTGCCTGAGGGTGAGGTTGCGTCGCTGCTGCGGGCACACGCTGTCGACACGAAAATAACGGATTTTTGGCGCGAAATTTCCGAACAGGAATTGCCTGTTGAGGAAGATGACGCTGATCTGAATTTTTAAATGACTGAAAATAACCTTTTAAGTCTAATAATATTTGCCCCGCTTGTTGGTGCCGTTGTGAACTGGCTCATCGGCGGACGGCTGAAGAACGAGCTTTTCTCGAGTGTTGTCGGCTGCGGTACGATCGCGATCTCCACCATTGCGGCGTTTATGGTCGCTTTCGGCATCGGGACCGGCCAAACGGGAGCGTTGTTTGCCGACAAACCGATCTTCGATCAGATCTGGACATGGATTCAGGTTGGCAGTTTTCGTGCGGACTTTGGCCTTGCGATGGACCCGCTCTCCGGGATCTACGCATGCTTTATTACATTCGTCGGACTGCTGATACACATTTTTGCGGCCGGATATATGCACGGGGACAAAGGATTCTACCGCTTCTTTGCGTACTTGAATCTCTTTATGTTCTCGATGCTCACGCTCATTCTCGGCGATAACATTCTGCTGATGTTCGTCGGTTGGGAAGGCGTCGGCCTCTGCTCGTATCTTCTGATCGGCTACTACATCAAGCTCGACGAAGCGCGACGTGCCGCTAAGAAAGCGTTCGTAATGAACCGCATTGGCGACTGGGGCGTTCTGATCGGGATCTTCCTATTGTTTACGCTCACCGGTTCGATCTCTTTCTTCGATAAGACGGTTGACGGTCAGCACGTTGCGAGTTCGCTCAACGTTATCGCTCAGATGGCTCAGGAGCCGTTTGGCTGGGGAACTATCTTTGCCGGTGGAATCACATCGATCGCCGTTCTCCTCTTCATTGGAGCGACCGGCAAATCGGCACAGATCCCGCTCTTTACGTGGCTGCCGGACGCGATGGCCGGCCCGACGCCCGTTTCTGCCCTAATTCACGCTGCAACAATGGTCACCGCAGGCGTTTATATGGTCGTACGCTGCAACGCGATCTTCCAGAACGCCCCGACGGCGATGTTCATCGTTGCGATAATCGGCTGTGCGACCGCACTCTTTGCGGCGACCGTTGGTCTTGCGCAGAACGATATCAAGAAGGTTCTCGCGTATTCGACCGTCTCGCAGCTCGGATATATGTTCCTTGCCTGCGGCGTCGGGGCATTCATTGCGGCAATCTTTCACGTGATGACGCACGCCTTCTTCAAGGCACTTCTTTTCCTCGGCTCCGGTTCGGTTATTCACGGAATGCACCACGAACAGGATATGCGTCGGATGGGAAATCTTCGCAAGTATATGCCGATCACCTACGTGACGATGGGCGCCGCATGGCTTGCGATCTGCGGAATACCGATCTGGGCGGGATTCTTCTCAAAGGACGAGATACTTTTCAAGACATTTGCGGCATCCGGACCGCTTGGGAACTGGGCGTATGTCCTCTGGGCCGTTGGTCTTGCGACCGCTGTATTGACGGCGGTATATATGACGCGGCTTATGGTGATGACATTCTTCGGCGAAGAGCGTTTTCATCAGGTACTTGATGAAGCTCACCATGCAGACGACCATGCTCACGACGACGCACATTCTGCAGGCGGCGACGAAGAGGACGAACATCATGCCCTTCCGGCTGATTTCAAACCGCACGAATCGCCATGGACAATGACCGTTCCGCTCGTCGTGCTGGCTATACTTTCGACTGTCGGCGGCCTCGTTGGAATTCCGTACGCGGTAAGTTCGCTATTCGGTGCCGGCGATGTGAACGTATTTCATAGGACGCTTGCGCCGGTGATCGTAGAGGTCGGAAAGCCGCACGCCATCGCCCCAGCCGGTGAACACGCCGTTGCGGATGCACACGCCGCTTCACCTGCTGCAGCGGTTCCGTCGCACGGTGAGGAAGCTCACGACCCGCACGAGATCTCCTTGGAGCGGACGCTTGCCGTCGTCTCCGTGATCCTTGCGTTGTTCGGCATTGGGATCGGTTGGATGGTTTTCTCAAAGGAGCCATTGCGTGCCTTGCCAAAGATACTTCAGGACAAGTGGCGTATCGACGAACTTTACAACGGATATGTCGTTGATCCGATCACAAAGCTTTCGACTCAGGGCCTTTGGAAAGGCTTCGATGTTGGGTTTATCGACGGTATTGTCAACGGGATCGGAAACTTAATGGTAGAGGCCGGAAATGCGGTTCGCAGCCTGCAGGTCGGCTTTGTGCGAAGTTATGCGGCGATCATTCTCTTCGGAGCTCTCGCCGTGATCGGATATTTTATTTATTACGGATTGAAGCTTGTCGGTTGAGTCGGGGACTGAGATGGAACTCGCCGTAAACGAAGAGGTAGTCGCTCGCGATGCGAGTGAATCAGATATCGAGAACGCGATCCGCGGGCTCAGGGCCCAAGGCGATGATTCATTTGCGATCCTGACGCTGTTTGAGACGAGCTTCATCCAGACCGTTTATGCAGATGGCGGATTCGGACTTGAATACAGCAAGGATGGTGACCTTTTCGGCTGTTACGCTGATCTCGCCGAGGACGATGTGATAAAGGCATTTACTTATTACTTGCATCGAGACGAGCGGCTGAAGACGGAATTTACGTGGGAGCCCGTCGCATATTAGAGCGGTCTAAGTTCGAGGCTCATTGACCAATAGAAATGGATCTTATTAATCAAAATCTACTTACGATCCTGATACTGCTGCCGACGATCGGTGCGATCGGTGCGATCGTGTACAAGGCCGTTACAAAGGACGATTCGTCACAAAGGTGGTTCGCCCTCGTCATAACGACACTGAATTTCCTGATCTCGCTGCTTTTGTTCACAAGAGGCGTGCCGGCGGTCGGCGGATTTGAATTTGAGCAGAACGTCCCTTGGATCAGTGCTATTCACACGAATTATCACGTCGGTGTCGATGGACTCAGTTTCTGGCTCGTTCTGTTGACGACGTTCATAATGCCGCTTTCGGTGTTGTGTGCGTGGACCGCGGTCGAGAAGAAGAAGACGGCGTTCTTCGCATTCCTGCTCTTGCTCGAATCTGCAATGCTCGGCGTGTTCGTAACGCTCGACCTGCTCGTCTTTTACCTGTTTTTTGAAGCGTCCCTCGTACCGATGTTCTTCCTTATCGGTGTCTGGGGCGGAAAGAATCGCATTTACGCTGCCGTAAAATTCTTTATCTTCACGGCCGTCGGAAGCTTGCTGATGCTGGTGGCGATAATCGCACTCTATTACATCTACGCAGGCGCGGTTCAGGGTTCGGGCTCGTTTGATTTTGTAGAGATCCTTGCCGCGATGCAGTCCGGCAAGCTCGTGCTTGGCCAACAAGCGGGAATGCTTCTTTTCCTCGCCTTCGCACTCTCATTCGCGATCAAAGTGCCGATCTTTCCGGTGCATACGTGGCTGCCTGACGCACACACGGAAGCACCGACCGCGGGCTCCGTGATACTTGCGGCGATCCTGTTGAAGATGGGAACGTACGGATTGATGCGATTCAATTTCGCATTCTTCCCGGATCAGGCACGGGAAACTGCCTGGATCTTCATCACTCTGGCGGTGATCGGCATCATCTATGGCGCGCTTGTCGCGATGGTGCAGCCTGATTGGAAACGCCTGATCGCCTATACGTCGGTCGCGCACATGGGCTTCGTCGTGCTCGGAATGTTCTCGTTCACCGAGCTTGGAATGCAGGGTGCGGTCTATCAGATGCTGAATCACGGCGTCTCTACAGGTGCACTCTTCATCCTCGTCGGATTTGCATACGAACGTCGGCACACGCGTGAGATCAGCGAGTACGGCGGCCTCGCAAACGTGATGCCGAATTACGCCGCGATCTTCATTATCACGACGATGTCGTCGATCGGCCTGCCGTTTCTGAACGGTTTTGTTGGTGAATTTTTGATCATGGTCGGAATGTTCGAATCAAACATTCTGAACATTACCGACTCGACGAATTGGAATTATGTCGCCGCGATGGCTGCCGGTGTCGGCGTTATCCTTGCGGCGGTTTATCTGCTTTGGCTCGTGCAGCGTGTCTTCTTTGGAAAGGTCACAAACGCCGAGAATAAGAAACTTACGGACCTGAATGCCCGCGAGATCGGATTAATGATCCCGCTTCTTGTGGCGATGGTGGTTATGGGCGTTTATCCGAGGCCTTTCCTTGAAAGGACGGATCTTGCGATCAAGACGATCGAAGCTCGCGTGATGAAGTCGGCCGGTGGTGCGGTCGAGAAAACAGAACTCGATACAAAGGCCCTCGAGAATAGATAATGAGCAACTTTTTGTTAGCACAACTGACTACGCCGAATGCGGACATAACGCTGATCCTGCCTGAGATCGTTGTTGCGTTCGCCGGCATCGTCGTAATGCTGTACGACAGCTTTTTTCCAAAACAAAAGGCCGTCTCCGGCGCGATCGGAATGCTTGGAATTCTCATCTCCGCACTCTTGCTTGTCCTGATGTGGGGAGACAGCTATCCCGGCACGGCCTGGAGCGGAATGATCGCTCACGACAATCTGCGCTTGAGTTTTGGCCTTGTGTTCCTAATGATCGCTGCGATGACGATCCTTGCCTCAACACTTTGGTTAGAGATCGAAGGCGTCCCGATCGGCGAATTTCACGCACTGCTTCTGTTCGCGACATTCGGGATGATGATGATGGCGGCCGGCAACGACCTCGTTGTGATCTTCCTCGGTCTGGAGACCTCGTCGATCGCGACATATGTTATGGCGGGCCTGCGAAAGGGCGACCTTCGCTCGAATGAATCTGCGCTGAAGTATTTCGTGCTCGGCTCATTCGCGTCGGCTTTTCTGCTTTATGGAATGGCACTTGTTTACGGTGCCACCGGAACGACGAATATACCGCTCATCGCTGCAAGTGTCGGTGCGGCAAAATTCCCCGCATTGCTGCTTATCGGCAGTGCAATGATGATCGTTGGTTTTGGTTTCAAGGTCGCACTTGCTCCATTCCACGTCTGGACGCCTGATGTTTACGAAGGTGCGCCGGCACCGATCACGGGCTTTATGGCGGCCGGGCCGAAGGCAGCTGCATTTGCATCATTTGTTCGCGTGTTCGTTCTCGGGTTTCCATTAGTTGCGGGAGCCCAGGCCGCCGGCATCCTGCACGAAACATGGACGTCGCTGCTTGCCGTACTCGGCATCATCACGATCATCTTCGGGAATGTCGCGGCGATCCTGCAGAACAATATCAAGCGAATGCTCGCCTATTCGTCGATCGCACACGCAGGGTATGCGACGGTGGGCTTCATCGGTGCGGGCCTTGCGAAAACGGCTGCTGAGCGAAACGAAGCGATAGCTGCAGTTGCCTTCTATCTGTTCGTTTATGCGATAACGAACCTCGGTGCGTTTGCGATCGTCTCCCTGCTCGGCCAGCGGAACGACCGCCGTGCGGAATTTGAGGACTACAACGGAATCGGATTCAAAGCTCCGCTCTTGTCATTCTCGCTTTCGGTCTTTATGCTCTCGCTGCTTGGAATGCCGCTCACCGCCGGATTCATCGGAAAGGTGCTGGTTTTCCGCCCGGCATTAGAATCCGGCAATGTGCTGGTAGTTTCGCTTGTTGTGGTCGCGGTGATCGGTTCGGCTATTTCCGCATACTATTACCTGCGGCTGCTGGTCGTAATGTTCTTCCGGGAGCGTGCGGTTGATTGGACGCCTCCGCGAGTGCCGAGTGCATTAACGACGGCGATCGCGGCCGCCGTTCTTGCCGTTCTATATTTCGGGCTTTTCAGCAATGGCCTTATACACAAATTCGCTGGCACGGCCCCGAAGGCGGCTGAGGTGCGGGCCGAGCGATAAGTGCGCGAATCCGTCGATGCGTTGTTAGATAAGATCCGTTCGGATCTCGGTGAGGACTGGCTCCCTGAACTTTACCGAGTAAAGGTCCGACCGCAGAGAACTCGTGCGTATCTGCTTGAGGTCCGCAACCCTGAAAATTCCCCCGACATTCTGCACACGCTCCTTGGCATCGAGCTGAAGATCGGCAAGCGACGCGTTACGTGTCCTGATCTTGCGACCGCGCGTTACTTACGCGTCTTTGCGCGTCTCGGTTGTCGTGAGTTCGCCGTCCCTTACGATATTTCCAAGATCTCGCGGATCGCCGATGAGTTTGAAACGAGCTGGCATCGGACTCTGCTTGTCGCCGCTGAGCTGACTGCCCGCCGGCCGCCGCGTTCCGCGGGCTTGATCCGCAGGAAACTCATCCTTCGGATGCGCGACGAGATCGCGGTCATCGGGGCCGGCGAACCGATGCCGGCATTTGACACAAAGACACGTCAAAGGAAAAAATAGAATTCGCGTTTCTAAACAGAACAATACAACTAGCTCGATCTTGACCAGATGCCGTTTTTAGATGCGGAAGACGTTGTGCTTCCCGAAAATGTTGAACTTCGTGCCGCCTGCAAGCTCTGCGATCGCTCGACAGATGCTGCGGATGAGGTCGTGTGTACTCTGCGAAGGATCGCTCAGCGGGACGAGGCCGTATTCAAGTGTGCGGCGTTCGTAAGTATTTACGGCATCTTAAATGATGATATAATCATCTGATGCGCGTAGGTTCGCGCTAACGGACGGTATGTCGAACTACTTGGGCATCGTCTTCAGGCTTTAGACTAATATGCACGACAGCGTAGCTACAGCAGTTGAGTTGGAGAGCCCGATCTCTCCATACTCAAACGCAAACTTTTGCCGATATGAACCCGTCTTTAAACGGATCGATCATGCAAGGGTTTTGATCGTGAACGATCTGCTCCGCTACGCATCCGACCTGTCGCCGCTCGCGTTTGAGGATTGGAAAGGCTCGGTTGAAGCAAAGCTTCGGTTCGAGCGAAAGGTCTCGGGCCTTGCCTGTAATAACATCGCCGAGAACGTTATCCGGCTTGTCAAGAATCCAAAAACGCTTACCGTGCATCTATCCGAGGTCGAGGCCGCAGCTGAGCGGTTCCAGCCGGATGCGATCGTGATGAGCGGCACATTCGCCGATTTTGATTACTACAACCAAAAACATCTGAACGATTTTCATGCGTTCATTCGCACGACGAAGATCCCTGTACTTGCGATCTGCGGTGCACATCAGCTGGTCGCGGTCTCGTTCGGAGCGGAGTTGAGGACGCTTGACGACCTTCAGCTTTCAAAAAAGCGGAACGACCGCCTTGTTGAATATCAATATCGTTTCGTGAAGATCGTCGATCCGACCGACCCGATCTTTGAGGACCACGATGACCGCGATTCAAGACGCTGGCAGGAATACACGAACAAAGACGACATCCTGCGTGTCTGGCAGAATCACGGGGTCCAGGTCGAAGGCGTTCCGGAAGGCTTCAAGCTGCTTGCGAGCTCATACCTCTGCCGCAACCAGATGATGGTAAAACGAAGCGAAGGCCAGCTTATCTATTCCGTCCAGTTCCATCTCGAAAAATCATTCGAAGATTGGTCAAAGAATCCAACGCGGTGGCAGCACGTAAACGAAAGCCGCGACGGCCGCGTTCTTTTCGAGAATTTCTTAAAGCTCGCACTCGCCCACGCCACCGCATAAACCTCTTTACATATTGGAGAAACCTCATGATCCATTGCTCAGCGAAAAGAATTATCTTGCTCGCAGGAATGCTTTTTTGTCTCAGCGCTATCGCTTTTGGACAGCAAAGCGACACCAGGCCCATTGAGCCGACAATAACGGTCTCAGGTGTTGCCACGATCGATACTGAGCCCGACTTCGCGGTGATCTCGGTAAGGTACGAGAAGACGGACAAGGACCTGCAACTAGCTCGCAAGGATGTGGAGACGGGTGTCGCGTCCGCCGTGAAGATCGCAAAACAATACAATATACCGGCTCGTGACGTAAGCACCCGGAATATCTCAGTCGCGATGAAGTTCATCTCGATCCGCGAGGCAAATAAGAGGATCTTCGACGACGATGATGAAGAGATCGGAGAAAAGCAATTTGTTGGTTATGAGGTTTCTCGAACCGTCACATTCAAGCTGACCGATCTTCGGAATTTTGATGGCCTTTTCAACGATATTCTTGAGACAAAACCTTCCAAGATCGATGACGTGAGCTTTGATACAAGCAAGCGGATCGAGTTGCGTGAGGAGGCTCGGACTGCCGCGATGAAGGCCGCCTATGACAAAGCTGTTTCGATGACGAAAGCCATCGGGCAGAAGATCGGAAAGGCGATAAAGATAGTAGAGGGCGATTTCACGGAGCGCCTCAGCACCAATTCGTTCCTAAGGACCAACGTAGTCGCTTTAACGCCGACCTTTAGTTCGACTTCCGGATTTGGGTCATTCTCGGCCGGAACGATCAGTGTGGAATCAAAAGTTACGGTTGTGTTTGCCCTGTATTAGGAGATCAGTCGCCGGGCACGTTCTCGAGCGTGTTCTTCATCAGCATATCGACAACGGCCTTAAAGTCACCGCCGGATTCCTCGAAGACCCGAAGCTGTTCATCGGCAGAAGTGCCGCGTGCGAGGATCGTGTGAATGTGTTCGACCTCCTTGCGAGAGCCGAGCGGATCGAGAACGTCATCAACAAAATCCAATAATTCATGAATGAGGTCCTTTACCGGGACCTCTTTTTGCTTGCCGAGATCGAGCAGCATTCCGTCAAGGCCATACCGTATCGCCCGCCATTTGTTCTCAAGGATGAGGCGTCGGTGATAAATGCGGAAGCCGAGGTTTCGGTCGATCAATAGATGAAGCTTAGCGACGAGTGCCTGAAAGAGTGCCGCGATCGCGATCGTGTCATCTACGCGAGTCGGAATGTCGCAAACGCGAAACTCAAGCGTTGGGAACTTGTAATGCGGCCGCACGTCCCACCAGATCTTTGAGCCGTCCTGTATGCAGTTCATCTTAACGAGCAGATCAACGTAGCTCTGGTATTGTGCGTAGGACTCAAAATGATCCGGGATCTCCGTACGCGGAAACTTCTTAAAAACTTCGGAGCGGTACGACTTTAGGCCGGTGTTGTGCCCGAGCCAGAATGGCGATGAGGTCGTCAGTGCAAGGATGTGCGGCAGCATATACCTTGCTGCGTTCATAATATGAATACGGCGTTCGAGGTCCGGAATTCCGACATGAACGTGTACGCCGAAGATCAATAGGCTGCGGGCGACCATCTGAAGTTCGTCGATCAGCAGCTTATAGCGGTCGCCGTCATAGATCTGCTGCTCGCTCCATTTTGAGAACGGATGTGTGGAGGCGGCCACGATCTTCATCCCCTTTTTCTTGGCGAGCGTCGAGATAATGGAGCGAAGTTTTGTGATGTCCTCGCGGGCTTCCTGAATATTTTTGCAGACGCCGGTGCCGACCTCGATCATCGACTGGATCATCTCCGGCTTCACCTTTTCACCGAGCAGCAAGCGGCCTTCGTCGAGTATCTCCGAGACATGCGAGCGCAGTTCGCGGGTTTCCGGGTCAATTATCTGAAATTCTTCTTCAATACCCAGCGTAAATTGGTCGAACATTTAATTTCCTCGCTTTTTTGCCGTTTTAAGAGCCCAGGTCAAGCTCAGATTCCAGAAAACGAAGGTCTTCGTCCCGGATATCTTTGAACCGTACGCCGACCCCGTGTCCTGGATCGGTATATGCGACAACGCCGTTCAAACGCATCTCACGCCCCGCAAGCGTAAGCACCGCCACGAGCGGCATTCCGGTCGAAAGGTCGGCGGTCGTCGTCATATAGAATCCGCCGCTCCCGATATCGCGGGTATTTGCTATCCCGGTCGCATCACCGCCTTCAAACTGCACGTCAACGATCAACTTCTTTCGGTCGTTCTGCCTTCGCTCGTTCGTGTAACGGTCGTCTTCGGAGTCCGGTTTTATCATATGGTAAGGATCGATGATAATGCTCCCCGTGGATCCTGAATTGTGAAACTGCTTTTATATCTTCATTCTAGCCCAAAAGCCGAAAAGTAGAAACCTATTTTTTCCGCGAAACAGGCTTCGTCGAACGGGCGGCCTCGAGAAATGCTTCGGCGGCATGGGAAAGGTTGGAATTCCGCCGGTAAACGATGTTCAGCTCACGCGTGAGCCTCAGCTCGCGGAGGTTTAGCTCGGCGAGGCGGCCATTCTCGATCTCGGCCCGTACGGCAAGCCTCGGGACAAGCGCGACGCCGACATTCCTCATAACCAACAGCTTAATTGCTTCAAGCGACGGCAGTTCGACCGATATTTGCAGCTCGACGCGGTGTTTCTCGAACGCCTCGATGACCCGTCGTCTGTAAGGCGAGGGTGCGTTATGGGCGATAAAATTCTCCTCTGCAACATCGTTGATCGAGACAGTTCCCTGGCCGGCAAGTGAATGCTGTGGCGAGACGATCATCACAAGATCGTCCGTCGCGATCGGAACGGAAATCAGCGACGGGTCCTCGGGCGAGAATGAGATCACTCCCAATTCGACCTCCCGTGCGGTGATCTGCTTCGGGATGCGGCTGGCGACACCGCGTTGGACCTCGATCTTGATGGCCGGATGCCTGCGTAAGAATTCTTCGATAACCGGCAAAAGGAAGAAGACCGTATGTTCGTTCGCACTGACCGTAACCTTTCCTCGACGCAGTCCTTTGAGCTCGCGGATCGAGTTCTTAGCGTTTGCTCGAAGGGCGAGCATCGCCTCGGCGTGTTCGAGCAAAACTTCGCCCGCGTATGTGAGCGTGCCGTCCTTGGAAGAGCGATCGAACAGTTTTTCGCCCACGTCGTCCTCAAGCCTTCGTATCGCCTGGCTGATCGCCGGCTGCGTCCGATTCAAAGCCTCGGCGGCCCGCGAAAAGCTCTTCTCACGAGCGACCGTAACAAGAACTTCGAGTTGGTTGATATCCATTGCTATTGCCTTGAAATTATCATACGTCATTTTGCATAACGTTTCATTTCGGGGTCTGCGAGTTGGACTTGTGTACCTCGAAGACAAATATTGCTTATACTTCGATAATATCATCTAATGAAAATCAGATTTACATTAGATTGACTTATCCAATTCAGTTTGATTAACTCTAGTCGTTTTTAACAATTTCGAGAGTTTGCCGGAGGTAAAATGACACAGAGAAAGATCACTATCTTTGACACCACGCTGCGTGACGGTGAGCAGTCGCCGGGATGTTCGATGTATCTTGAGGAAAAGATCTCAATGGCGCGTCAGCTGGAAAAGCTTGGGGTTGACGTAATTGAGGCTGGGTTTCCTTTTGCTTCAGAAGGCGACTTCGCGTCGGTCGCGGCCGTTGCCGAGGCCTGCCGAGATACGGTCGTTGCCGGACTTTGCCGAACCGTACCTTCTGATATCGAACGTGCGGCCGAAGCCCTCAAGAATGCGGCCAGCCCGCGGATCCATACCTTTGTAGCGACATCGGACATTCACCTCGAGTACAAGCTCAAAAAGACGCGTGCCGAAGTGATCGAGATGACCGCGAGGGCCGTTTCTAAAGCTCGCGAATACGTTGATGACGTTGAATTTTCCGCCGAGGATGCTACGCGAAGCGATGTGGATTTCCTCTGTCAGGTCTTTGAAACGGCGGTCGAGTGCGGTGCGACAACGCTCAACGTTCCTGACACTGTCGGCTATACGCTTCCCGGCGAATTCGCCGAGCTGGTGAAGGCCGTTAAAGAGCGCGTTGTTCGTGATCGAGACGTAAAGATCAGCGTCCATTGCCACAATGATCTTGGCCTCGCGGTTGCGAACAGCATCGCGGCCATTGATGCCGGAGCGTCTCAGGTCGAATGCACCATCAACGGGATCGGCGAACGTGCGGGAAACGCATCTCTCGAAGAACTCATAATGATCATGGCGGTACGCGGTGACCGAATGCCGTATCGCCACAATATCGACACGACCCAGCTCTATCCGTCGAGTCAGCTTCTATCGTCGATAGTGAGCTTTGGAGTACAGCCGAATAAGGCGATCGTCGGGCGAAATGCATTTGCACACGAAGCCGGCATTCATCAGCACGGCGTTCTCTCAAATCCGCTTTGCTACGAGATCATGACCCCGGAATCGGTTGGTGTCCCGCGAAACAGCATTGTTCTTGGCAAACACTCTGGACGGCATGCTCTCATCGCCCGTTACGAAGATCTCGGGATAAGCCTTGATGGCGAGGAGATCGCTGAGGTGTATGATCGGTTTGTCGCGCTCGCCGATCGAAAGAAGAATGTTTACGACCAGGACCTGCTGGCGATAATGCCGGCAAGCCGGCCGTCTGCTATTGCAGCCTGAGAAAGAATTATGCAGATAACTGTATTGCCCGGTGACGGTATCGGCCCGGAAGTTTGTTCACAAGCCCTCTTTGTACTTAAAGAGGTCGCGGCCGCGAACGGACTTTCGATAGAAACAGAGGAACATCTGATCGGCGGCAGGGCGATCAGAGAGACCGGTTCGCCGTTCCCGCAGGCAACAGAGGCGGCGTGCAAGGCGAGCGACGCCGTCTTGTTGGGCTCGGTCGGCGACCCCGAATTCGATCATCTGACCCCGTCCGAACGACCCGAGATCGGGTTGCTGAAACTCCGAAAGGCATTGGGCGGCTTTGCAAATCTCCGTCCCGCCGCGGCAGTTCCGGCATTGATCGATTCGTCGCCGCTTCGCCGCGAGGTCTTCGAGGGAACGGATCTGCTGATCGTCCGGGAGCTTCTTGGCGGCCTATATTTTGGGCAGCCGCGGGGTTTTGCAGCCGACAAAGGCGAGGCAGTCAATACGATGCGGTATTCTGCGGCAGAGGTCGAAAGGGTCGCGAGAGTAGCGTTCGATGCGGCGAGAGGCCGCAGAAAGAGACTTACCTCGGTGGACAAGGCGAATGTTCTGGAAACTTCGCAGCTCTGGCGAAAGGTTGTCGATCGGGTCGCGGCAGAATATCCGGAGGTCGAGGTCGAGCATCTATTTGTTGATGCGTGTGCGATGCACCTTGTCACGGATCCGACTCGTTTCGACGTTATTCTTACGGAGAACCTCTTTGGCGACATTTTGAGCGACGAGGCTGCGGTGCTTACGGGCTCGCTCGGAATGCTCGCTTCGGCAACGGTCGGTGGAAACGTCGATCTTTACGAACCGGTTCACGGATCGGCTCCCGACATCGCGGGCAAGAATATCGCAAATCCCCTCGGTGCGATCGCGTCTGCCGCAATGCTTCTTCGTTACACCGGACGCTGCGAGAAGGCGGCCGCTTCAATTGAGGCGGCGATCAACAAGGTTCTCGAAGAAGGCTATAGGACCGCAGACCTCGCCGACGCGAATTCGACGGTCGTCTCCACCGAGGAGATGGGACGGCTTGTTGCCGAAAGGGCTTTGTCCGCGACCGAACCGATCACGGCTTCAAACGCAGCATAATGAGTACGCTTTACGACAAGATCTGGGATCGTCATCTCGTCCATCAAGAGGAAGGTAAGCCCGCCCTGATCTACATCGACCTGCACCTCATCCATGAGGTCACGAGCCCGCAGGCGTTTGAGGGTCTTCGGCTTGCCGGCCGAAGCCTTCGCCGGCCTGACCGAACATTTGCGACCATCGATCATGCGATACCGACGATCAACCGCAACTTGCCGTTCAAGGATCCGATCGCTGCGCAGCAAGTCGCGACCTTGCGTGACAACTGCCGCGAATTTGGGGTCAAACTTTACGATCTCGACCGTGTCGAGCAGGGAATTATTCACGTATTCGGACCCGAACAAGGCCTGACGCATCCGGGAATGACGATCGTTTGCGGCGACTCGCACACCTCGACGCATGGTGCATTCGGTGCCCTCGCGTTCGGCATCGGCACAAGCGAGGTCGAACACGTTTTTGCCACACAATGTCTTCAGCAGGCGCGTTCTAAGAACTTTAGGATCAATGTTGAAGGCGAGCTGCCTTTTGGTGTGACGGCAAAGGACGTCATCCTCGGGATAATAAATCAGATCGGCATGGGCGGAGCGACCGGGCATGTCATTGAATATACCGGTTCTGCGATCCGCGGGCTTTCAATGGAAGGCCGCATGACCGTCTGTAATATGAGCATCGAGGGAGGTGCTCGGGCCGGCCTGATCGCACCCGACGAGACGACGTTCGAATATCTCAAAGGCCGTCCATTTGCCCCGAAAGGCGAGGCTTGGGAGAAAGCCGTCGATGATTGGAGCGGGCTTGCGACAGACGAAGATGCCGCGTTCGATAAATTCGCTGAGATCGATGCGAATTCCCTCGAGCCGTTTGTGACCTGGGGAACTTCGCCCGATATGTCCGTCAAGATCACCGGCGCAGTGCCTGAGCTTTCGGACGCACGCGACAGCGGCGAAGCGAGCTCTTTTGAACGGATGTACGAGTATATGGGCCTTGAGCCCGCAACTCCGATCGAGAAGATCGGGATCGACCGGGCATTCATCGGTTCGTGCACAAACGCCCGGATCGAAGACCTGCGTGCGGCGGCAAAGGTGGCGAAGGGATATAAAGTAAGCAGCGGCGTCAATGCGATGGTCGTTCCGGGGTCGATGCAGATCAAGCAGCAGGCGGAGGAAGAAGGGATCGCGGAGATCCTGACCGACGCCGGGTTCGAATGGCGCGATGCCGGCTGTTCGATGTGTCTGGCAATGAACGAGGATGTTCTGGCGCCCGGTGAACGGTGTGCTTCGACCAGCAATCGAAATTTCGAAGGGCGCCAGGGACGAGGCGGCAGAACTCACCTCGTGTCGCCGACGATGGCAGCGGCTGCGGCGATAGCAGGGCATTTTGTTGATGTTCGCGACTGGAAATTCAAAAGCTAGTGGATAAATTCGTAACATTTAGAGGGACCGTCGCGCCGTTATTCCGGGCGAATATCGACACGGACCAGATCATTCCAAAGCAATTCCTCACGCGGATAGAGCGGACCGGATACGGCGCGTTTCTTTTCAACGACTGGCGGTTTAACCCCGATGGCTCGAAGAAGGCGGATTTCGTGTTGAACGATGACCGCTTTTCCGGGGCCTCGATCCTTGTTGCCGGGCCGAATTTCGGATGTGGTTCCTCCCGCGAACATGCCGCATGGTCGATCCTGGACCACGGTTTCAAGGTCGTGATCGCACCAAGCTTTGGCGACATCTTTTATAGCAACAGCCTAAAGAACGGCTTGCTGCCGATACGCCTCGACAATTTCCTTGTTGAAGAGCTGGCCGCGAGGGCTGAGGGAAGTGCGGCCCTCCAACTCACGATCGACCTCGAAGATCGCCTCGTTTCAGACGATAAAGGACGTCTTGCGGCCTTCGAGATCGACGATTTTCGCCGATATTGCCTCATCAACGGCCTTGATGATATTGGGCTGACGCTCCAGCACGAAGATAGAATCTCGGCTTTTGAGGCAAAGATGGGCCGCTGAGGCTTCGTGCATTAGCTCACCGGCCAAAGAATAGGGTAAAATAAGCCATTTAGAGTACCACTCGAATATGGGCTTTTCTACCATTGCGATCCACGCCGGCAATGATCCGGACCCAGCGACCGGAGCTGTTAGCGTCCCGATCTACCAGACATCAACCTTTGCACAGGAAGCTCTTGGCGTTAACAAGGGCTATGAGTACGCGCGGACCAAGAATCCGACGCGAACGGCCCTTGAGCAGAATATTGCTGCGCTTGAGGGGGCCAAATACGGCTTTGCTTTCGCTTCCGGCATGGCGGCGATCGACGCGACCTTGAGGCTCCTGAAGAGCGGCGACCACGTCATTCTCGGCGACAACACCTACGGCGGCACATTTCGCCTTTTTAACCGAATTCTTTCGAATTACGGCATCGAGTTCGATCTCGTTAATACATCGGATGCCGCAAACCTCGAGCCCGCATTCAAGCCGAACACAAAGATGGTGTTTGTCGAGACGCCGACAAACCCGGTGATGAGCGTCACCGACCTTGCAGCGGTTTCTGAGATCGCGCATGCCCGCGGAGCAAGGGTCGTTTGTGACAACACGTTCCTTTCGCCGTATTTTCAGCGGCCGATCGAGCACGGTGTTGACATCGTCGTCCATTCGACGACCAAATATCTGAACGGCCATTCGGACAGCGTGGGCGGTTTTGTTGCGTTAAACGATGAAAAGGACGCCGAATGGATCGGTTTCGTCCAGAATAGTGCCGGAGCGATACTCTCGCCCTTCGATTCGTTCCTTGTTTTGAGGGGCACAAAGACCCTTGCGGTGCGAATGGAGGCCCACGACAAGAACGGGAGAACGGTCGCGAACTTCCTTGCGGAGCATCCGCGCGTCCAGACCGTGTATTATCCTGGCCTGACGTCGCACCCGCAGCACGAGATCGCAAAACGCCAGCAGAGCGGATTCGGCGGAATGGTCTCGTTTGAGACAGGATCTCTGGATAACGCAAAAAAAGTTTTGAGCTCCGTCAAGCTATGTACTCTCGGCGAAAGTCTCGGCGGTGTCGAGAGCTTGATCTGCCACCCGGCGTCGATGACCCACGCCGCCGTACCGGCCGAACGGCGTGCGGCATTGGGCCTTACGGACGGACTCGTACGTATTTCGGTAGGTATAGAAGACATCGAAGACATCCTGAACGATCTCGATCAGGCATTATAGTTAGCAAATTATGTTCATTGTTGAGGTTCATGCGACATCGCATATTGGGCGTGTCCGCAAGGGCAATGAGGACAACTATCTTGTCCTCTCTGTAACGGATACCAAACGCTGGACCGGTTCACAGGATGACGGCGAATTCATTATCGAATCGCAGAAATTGGCCGTTGACGACAACGGCGTGGTCGTTGCTGTCTCTGATGGTATGGGCGGTGCCCTGGCCGGCGAGGTTGCAAGCACGATGGCGGTCGAGACGGTCAGCGAACGGATCATGGAAGATGATTCCGACAAGACCTTAACGCCTGAGGAACACGACTATTTTCTAGTCTCCAAACTCTACAATGCCACGGTTTACGCTAACTACCTGATCCATAATCAAGGCCGTACCGACCCGCAATATCAGGGAATGGGGGCCACGTTTACGGGTATTGCTGTCTCGCCTAAATTTGCGGATATCGTACAGGTGGGCGACAGCCGTGCATATCTGGTCCGCAACGGGAAGATCTATCAGGTGACGAAGGATCAGTCGCTTGTTCAGCAGCTTATCGACACGCAGCAAATATCGCCCGAAGAAGCAGAATCACACAATCTAAAGAACGTGATCCTTCAGGCTCTCGGTGCTCAAAGCGAGATATATCCGATCTCGGCCCGTGTTGAACCGCATCGGAACGACGTATTCCTGATCTGTAGCGATGGCCTGTCAAACAAGGTTTCGGCGGCGAATATGCAGCGGATCGTCGAGAAGAATATCGACTCTCTTGAGCAAGCTTGTGCGGAATTGATCCGAGAGGCGAATGCCAATGGCGGTGAGGATAATATAACCGTGATTCTGGCGAAATTTACCGGCGAGAGTCTTCCCGAACCCAAAGGCGAAGAACTCGAGCTCGAGCTCCTTGATCTTGGCGGCATTCACGATACGGCCGACCAGGAGGACACGGCCGAGATCCTTTAGCCTTGGCGCCAATCCGGCAAGGCGTCCGTCCTTCGGCGGACATATAGCGACGAACCCCGAACTTCCACCACCTCGACCTTTTCGCCTTCATTGAAGGACGTATTTTCGTCGATAGGAAATGCCGTCCAGGTCGAACCAAATACCTTCACAGCTGTTTCATTCAGCGGGCCGCCGCTGTTTCCTACGACCGTGCCGATCTGGCCCGGAAGGGAATCGATGCCCATCTTTACGCGGTCCGAGTCGCCGTGCGAGAAATAGTCGGCGAAGATCCGGCGTGACATTACGACCATCAGGACCGAAGAGAACAAGAAGAGAAGCACCTGAACAAGGAACGGAGCACCAAAAAATGCCGCGATTCCGGCGGCGAATGCTCCCAATCCGAACCAAAAAAGCACGAATCCGAGCGTAAAGATCTCCGCCACGATAAACGCCGCTCCGACCAATAGCCACAAAAGCCAAACGTAACTTTCCATTCTCTTTTCGGACTCCTCCCGAAAAGGATAGCATTGCCCGCTCAAATGTTGCGACGCCATACGACAGATGTTCGCAAATGGGGCATAATTTCGATAAAATTCAGCTTGCAGATATCGCTTGTCGAACAAAACTGGGCAGAAAATAAAGTAAAAATGCCGCTTTCAACGATCGAAGAGGCCGTCGAAGACATTCGCGACGGCAAAATGATCATCATTGTCGATGATGAGGACCGTGAAAACGAGGGCGACCTCGTTTGCGCGGCCGAAAAGGTTACGCCGGAGATCATCAGCTTTATGGCGGTGCACGGCCGCGGTTTGATATGTCTGCCGCTGACTGAAGAGCGTTGCGAAGAGCTGCAGCTCTTTCCGCAAACAGCCGAAAATACGTCGAGCCTCGGGACGGCATTCACGGTCTCGATCGAGGCACGCGAAGGCGTAACTACGGGCATCTCTGCGGCCGACAGAGCCCATACGATCCTGACGGCCGTGGACAAGAAAACGCGGGCCGCCGATCTGGCGCGTCCCGGGCACGTCTTTCCGCTTCGAGCAAAACGCGGCGGTGTTCTCGTGCGGATCGGCCAGACAGAGGCGAGCGTTGATATGTCGCGAATTGCCGGCCTCGATCCGTCCGCGGTCATTTGCGAAATAATGAATGACGACGGCACGATGGCACGGATGCCCGACCTCGAGGTCTTTGCCGAAAAGCACGGCCTGAAGATCGTCTCCGTTGCCGACCTCGTTCGCTATCGCATCGCAAAAGAGAGCCTTGTGCGGCGTGTGATCGAAACGGACCTTCCATCGGAAGACGGCCTTTGGCACGTAACTGTCTTTGAGAACGTGATGAACGGCGAAATGCACATCGCCTTCGTGCTCGGCGACGTTTCCGATGCAACGGCACCGCCGCTCGTTCGCGTCCAAACGGAGAACGTGACGTTCGCAATGTTCGGATCGTACGTCGGCGAGGCATCCGCGGCGATGAGGTCGTCGATAAAAGCGATCACGGACGAGGGACGCGGCGTTATTCTTTACTTACGTCAGCGAGAGAACAATCTTGACCTCGTAGATCAGCTAAAAACATATAAGCTGATGCACGAAGAGGGACTCGATTTCTCCGCGGCAAAAGCTATAACCGGTTACGGTAAGACACACGATTATGGCGTCGGTGCTCAGATCCTCAAGGAATTGGGGTTGAAACGCTTCCGGCTGCTCTCGAAGAATCTGCCGCCGCGTTCGGTCGTGGAGGCTTTCGATCTGGAAATTGTCGAAACCGTAAATGTGTGAAGCGTTTTAATGGACGAAGAGGTAGAACGATCCTTACCGCCTGACGATCCGGCACCAGAACCGCCGGCGCGTCCATTCCTGACACGGCGACGCCTGCTGTTTGGGGTCGGTATAGTTGCGGTCGCGGTCCTTGTCGTCTTCCTTTCCGCCACGATCCTGTATCGCACCGGTTTTTTTGATTCGTATATCAAGGATCAGCTGACCGCGAAGATGGCCGAGATCGGGATCACGTTCTCGGCGGACAAATTCCGAGTTTCCGCTTCACCGCTTTCCGTCGAACTCCGGAACGCAACCTTCAACAACGCAACCACCGGCGAGAAACTTTTCTTCATACGCGAAGCCAAACTCGGCCTTACTGTTCTCGATCTTCTGTCGTGGAGTACGAGTCGCGACATTCGCATCGACTCGACCGACATTGAGGGCGGCGAACTCTGGATCACATTTGACAAGGACGGCCGATCGAACTTCTCCGGACTGCATATGGTCGAAGATCAAAAAGGTTCGGCGGTGAATTTTCGTTATGAGTCGGTGGCCGTTTCGCTCAAGGATTCGGTAGTTCATTTCGGCGATGTTTCGCGAAACATTGCTGCGGATGCGAATGAACTTTCGGTTGAGCTAACGCCCGACACAACGGACGGCTCGACCGACGGACTTCGATTCAAGTTCGATCTGAACGCCCGCAACTCAAATTTCGGTTACGGCGAGGGCCGCGTGGAGAACATTTCCATTCTCGCGAAAGGCATCGCCGACGAAACACACGCCGAGGTGTCGGACCTGCAGATCTCGTCGCCGATCGGCGATACCGTCATCTCCGGCACGATCACCGACTGGGCTCATCCGCGTTACGACCTCAACGCCGATTCGTCGCTCGACCTCACACAGCTTTCGCAGATCTTCGCAACTGGAACGGCACTTCGCGGCGTCGGTAATTTCAAAGGCAAGATCTCAGGCGAAGGAGAAAAATACCGCGTCGAGGGAACAGCTTCGTCCGAAGCTTTTCGAGCCGCGGGAGTCTATTTGAAGGGTGCGAATATCGCCGCAACGGTCGAAGGCACGAATGCGAATTACACCGCGAATGGGACAGCCATCGCAGAAATGCTGACGTTCGACGACTTTCGGCTGGACGTACTTAAACTTGCGGGCAATGTCCGCGGAACCGGGACGGATTTTCGCTGGGTCGGAGAGTTGCAGGCGATCGCCGCCCGAACGCCTTCGATGACGATCGGCAAACTCTTTCTTGCCGATGCGGTGGCCGAATATCGCGATAAAGAACTCGCCGCATCGGCAGTCAACGGGCGTGCTCAACGCTTTGCGATCGGCGACACGGAATTCGAAGATCTCCAGGCGAGAGGCCTCAAGGTCGGTTATACGAACGGCGATGTTACGGTGAGTTCGAACTCGGCGACGGCGGGCAAATTTTCGACAGAAGATTACTCGATCGGCGGTGTAAAAGGCGGGGCCGTCGATGTTCGTCACCGAAAAGGCCAGACCGACGTCACGGTGAACGACCTGCACGCTGCGGATGCGACACTCGGTGATTCGAAGGTCAAGAATCTGACCGCAAAGAAATTTGAATTGACCGACGTTCCTGCCGAAACTCGGGTAAAGCTGCAGAATGTTCGAGGTGACGATGTCGCGGTCGCCGGAATGCGGATCAATGGCCTCGAGTCGCCGCTCCTTGAGACGAAGACCGCCGACGGAACGACCGTTATCTACTCGGATTCAACGCGTATCGCAAAGCTCGATAGCGACGCGGCAACTCTCGGCAGCCTGAACATCGCCGGCGTTCGCCTTACGATTCGGCAAGGCAGGGTCGAGGGCCGGTCGCAGGACATAGATGCGGGCAGCGTCACTCTAAAGAACAGCGATGCTCTCGCGAACGGCGGAAACCTCGAGAATGTAAAGCTCGCCCGGCCTGTCTTTATCTTGGAGCCGTCGGGCCGATATCGAGCCTCGGCCGATATGAGCATCGGCGGCGGTGCGTTGGGCAGCATTGCTCTTGGCGACGGGAAGGCAAAGGTCGTTGTTACCAGCGAGCGTGCAGAACTGAGCGATCTGCACGCGTCGGTGATGAACGGCAGCCTCGACGGACAAGTTTCGATCGCGTTTCGTAGATCCGGAAATTCGACGGTCGATACAAACTTCACGGGTCTTGATCTTTCGAAACTGGCCGCGATCCAGAGCGGCCGCGTGATCCCGCTTGAGGGTAGCACCAATGGCAGCGTTCACTTGACCTTCGCAGGCACGAATTTTCGTGCGTCGAGCGGCACCGTCGAAGCCACGATCGCTGCGACCGCCGGATCTGACGCGGACGACAAGCTTCCGATCAGCGGAAGGATCGATCTTGCGGCAACGGACGGGCTGTTTCGCATAAACGAGGCGAATTTTCAGACGGACAAGAGCCGGCTGAATGCCACAGGACAGTTCGATCTTTCGACGGATAATTCAGACCTCGCCGTGAAACTTTCTTCAAGCGATGCATCGGAGATCACAAAGCTCGTCCACGTAACCGGTGCCTTTCCCGCACTCGAAACGCAGCTTGACAGTATGCAGGCCGAGATCGGCGGCAGCCTCGCATTCGACGGCCATCTGTCCGGAGCCTTTCTCGACCCTGACATCAATGGCAAAGCGTCGATCGAGCGTGTCGCCCTTCGCGGGCGTACCGTCGGCAGTGTTTCTTCTGATCTCATCGTTTCCGCCGATGGGTTTAAGCTCGAGAATGGA
This sequence comes from Acidobacteriota bacterium, assembly GCA_019639195.1. GTDB lineage: Bacteria > Acidobacteriota > Blastocatellia > Pyrinomonadales > Pyrinomonadaceae > OLB17. Next base: position 46,428 of record JAHBSI010000003.1, read on the forward strand.
AGATTGACGGAACCGGGCGGCGGCTTTGCGAACTTCGATGTGACGATCCCGTCTTACGGCAGCAATAACACGACGGTAAATGCAGATCTAACGAATATCAACGCCGGGAATCTGCTCGCTGCGTTACCGATCGATCTGCCGGCGCGTATCAAGGATCTAAGCGGCAGCACGTCCGGCAGAGTGAGCATAAACGGCCTGCCGAATGCCGCGACCGGCGATATCGACCTGTCTGCGGACAACGGACTTGTCGCCGGGCAGAACTTTGATTCGTTGAAAGCAAAGGCAATATTTGCCGGGAGTCGGATCGAGGTGCAGAACGTCGAGATGAACATCGGCGACGGCCGTCTGACGGCCCAGGGGCAATACGATCGCGGCTCAAAGGATTTTGATGCGAAGATCACGGGTAAGGCGATACCCGTTCCGTTGATCCTCGCCTTCCTGCCGCCGAATGATTCTATTCCTGTGATCGGCGGAAACGCAGATGTCTCACTTGTTGCAAGCGGCAATGCGGACCGCTTCTCGACGGTGAATGTGACGGGCAGCGGCACCGCGGCCGATGTTACGGTCGGCGAAAACAGCATCGGGAACGTGAATTTTGATGCGAAGACGGTCGGCGGTCAGCTCACCGCGAATCTTACGGCCGACTTCAGCGGTCACCCGCAATCTCTCAACGCGACGCTTGATCTGACCAATGACGATCTTCCGCTGCAGGCATCGACAGAGTTTCGCGACAATCCGCTGGAACCGTTCCTCGCGTTCATACCAAAAGTTCGTGATTTCGGGATCTCGGGTACGGCACGCGGACGCGTCGATTTTGGCGGGAATTTGAGCACGCTCAAGCCTGACGGGACACGGACGATATCGGCCGAGAATCTCTCCGGCACGGCCAGATTCGACGCTCTTTCGCTCCAGATCCAAGACACGCCGCTCAACGCGGCCGAGCCAATCGTTGCGAAGTTGAGTGCGAACGCGATCACATTCGAGAGTGCGCATTTTACGGGTGCGGGGTCTGACATTCGCATTTCCGGAACGAAAGCGATCTCTGACACGGTCGAGAACAGGCTCGCCGTCGAAGGCAAGATGAACCTCGCACTTTTGAATCTTGCAACGAAGGATCTGTTCTTTGCCGGCAACGCTGACGTTTCGGTTCGCCTCGTCGGGCTGAATCCTCAGGCGAATCTGACGGGCTCTGTCGCCACGGAGAATGCGGCCTTTGCGGCGTTCGTCGGTAACGACCGCCTGACATTCAGCCGCGTAAAGGCTCGCGTAATTTTCACATCCGACCAGGCCGAGATCGAAGAGGCCTCAGGCTATCTCGGCGGAGGCAAGTTTACGGCAACCGCCGGTGCACTGCTCGACGGACTGTCGATCCGGAATTTCAGATCGACGCTCAACGGCGAGAACGTCACCGTCCCATTCCCGGAAGATTTTCTGACGACGGGCGATGCCAGGCTCGAGATCACGGGTGTTCGACGCAGCCCGGCCGATCCGCTCCAGACGACGATCTCGGGCCGTGTTTACGCAAGCCGCAGCCTGTACACCAAAGACATTGATCTTGCGAATATCGTCGGCGGACGACGAGCACGGGCACTATCCGCGGGCACGAGTTCGCTGACCGCACCGCGTTTTGATCTCGTGATCGAAGGCCGCAATGCCCTCGTCGTTCGCAACAATATCGCGGACCTTACGGCATCCGTCTCTTTGAATCTGTCGGGCGACACGGACAATCCGATCCTTTCGGGAAGGATCGTCGCGAACGGAGGAACATTGCTCTACCGCCGTGACCGTTACGAGATACAACGCGGCGTGCTCGAGTTTCCGCCCGACACATTCATTGACCCTGTTGTAAATCTCCAGGCCGAGGCCGAGATCGGCGGGTATCAAGTATTTGTTTCGCTGAACGGTCCGCTTAACGACACTGAACAGGTCACGGCGAGCGTCCGTTCAAGCCCGGCCTTGCCTCAGGCCGACATTGTTTCTCTGATCACGACAGGTTCGCTTACGAACGCTGCGGGCGGCATTCCGACGCTTGCACAAACGGGCATCCGCACCGCGGCGGAGATCCTGACGGATGCGGTCATAAACAATCCCGCACGTCGGGCGACAGACAAACTTTTCGGCTTGAACGTTTTTGAGATCGACCCGATCCTTGCCGGCGAACAGCTTAATCCGGGTGCACGTCTGACAGTCGGGCGGCAGATAAATAACAACCTGCGGGTAACGTACGCAACGAACCTTTCGCAGGACCAGAATCAGGTGCTTGCCCTCGAATATCGCGTGTCGAACAAGCTGTCGTTCGTCGCGCAATACGAGCAGCGTTCGCTTACGAACGTAACGCGGAACAGAGACAATTTTAGTTTTGAAATAAGATTTAAGAGACGATTTTAGAACGCAATTTTTTGAGAAGATCGCTTACTGCAAACACACGGTTCCTGACGCGGCTCGCGACCGCGGTAATTATTTGTGTCTGCGGCCTTGCGGCTTCGGCGGCTGCGCAATCCGCCCAGTTTGAAGGGAAGACCATCGGACGCGTCACCGTCGTTGTCGATCCTCCGTTCTCAAATGGCGTCGAAGACGATATTTTGCCTCTTGTCGATGATCTGTCGGGCAAGAAGTACACATCTGTTCGCATCCACGACGAGATCCTTCAGATCTACAACGATCGGCCGGTCGTTTCGGTCGAGGTCGCCGCAACACTCAATAGTGACCTTGTTGACCTGGAATTTCGCGTCAAGAGAAAGTCAGTCCTCAACAAAGTTTTGATCGACGTCAAGGGCCCGAATGGCAGCGGCGGCGGTATAACTGAACAAGAACTTCTCTTCAAACTCAACATTCTCTCGTCGGGCACAGCTATTACGGACCAGATACTACGCAATAACGTCGATATTATGCTCGACTACTTGCGTGATCAGGGCTACTACAAGGCAGAGATCACATTCGACGAGCAGAAGGTTTCGGGCATCGATGAAGTGAACGTACTGTTCCACGTCGCTTTGAACGAACAAGCACGCGTGAACACGTTTTCGATCGATATAGAAGGCCTGACAACGCCCATCGGTTTCAAAGAACTTTCGCTCAAGCCGGGTGAAGAATTTTCGCGGGACCGACTCCGCAAAGATGTCGAAAAGGTTCGGTCGATCCTTCGCGAAGGAGATTTTATCGCACCTCGCCTCAACGAACCGCGTGTCGTTTACGATCCGGAGCAGAACAAGGTCGATATCGAGCTTACCGGTTCGAAAGGGGCGAGCGTGAAGATCGTGATCGACCCCGGGACCGACAAGCCGAGCTCAAGGACGCTGAATAAGATCTTGCCGATCAAACGGGAAGGAACGCTCGATTTTGCGGCGATCGTCGAGGGCGAGCGGCGGCTTGAGAACTATTATCAGGAACACGGCTATTTCTTCGTCGATGTCACGCCGATGTGCTCGGTCACGCCTGCGATCGTGGAAGGCGACGGATCAACGCTCCCGAACGGCACGGAATTCGTATGCTCATCTTTGGCAACCAACGAACTCCTGGGCCGCGAGATCGAGGTCAAATACAGCGTCGCACTTAGCCGCAAACTCCGCCTAAGCTCTATACGCGTCCGCGGCACCGACAAACTGACGTACGAGGACGTGAGCACGGTCTTGAATTCGCAGGAAGCGAATATTCTCGGCATCATTCCGCTCTTTGGTTACGGCCGCGGTGTTACGAGCGGCGATACGCTTGAACAGGATGCTTCGACCATCCGTTCGCTGATGAACGAACTCGGCTATCGGGACGCAACGGTAAGCGTGAGGCAGGGTGTGTCGCCGAACAGCGACGACCTGATCATTACTTTTCAGGTCGAAGAAGGCCCGCCGACCGTCGTCGAGGACGTAACGATCTCGGGGAATTCGGCCATCCCGACAGACGAACTTAAAAAGCAGCTGCCCGTTCTGGTCGGCAGGAACTATTCGCGGGCACGCGTGCGCAACGCCGTTCGAGCCCTGCAGGCATATTACGCTGACAAGGGATATTATGACGCCCGCGTGATCTCGTCGCTCGTCGAGCCAAAGACGCCCGTTTCAACGGATGTTGAGAAGGTGAAGGTCGAATTTCAGGTCGAACAGGAAGGCCAGCCCGTCAAAATTGAACGCGTATTGATCACCGGCAACCGAAAGACGAAGGAATCCGCGATCAGGCGTGCGATCGCTCTCGAACCCGGCAAATTGCTGAAGGCATCGGACATCTACTCGAGCGAGCAGAGTCTTTTCGGAACGGATGCATTTGACAGCGTCAACATCAAGCTCCAGCGTGGCGGCCGCAGCAAGAACGGACGAGATACGGACGTGATCGTGAATGTGAGCGAAGCTCCGCCGCGTTTGCTGAATTACGGCGGAGGCTTCTCAACGGATCTCGGTGTGAACGGCTTTTTCGATATTCGTCACGTGAATTTATTTGGAAGGCTATGGCAGGGCGGAGCCCGCCTTCGTATGAGCCGTCGGCAGCAGCTCGTGCAGCTTGATTTTGTTCACCCGCGATTCCTTCATGACCGCGAAGGCCGATTCAGTCCGCTTACGATCACCGCACAATATCAGCGGGATTCGACCGTAACGCGCTTCTTCCGTTCAGCATTCGACAAAGGCACATTCGGCATCGTTCAACGCCTCGATGCCAACGGCAGCCCGATCGATGAATTCGGCAATTCAACCGGCAGCCCGACGCTCAACCGTCTCACCTTTACCGTGGAGACGAACAAGACCTTGAGCGTGAAGAATCGAAGCCTGATCTTTGTGCGTTTCAAATATGAGGACGTAAGGCTGATGAACTTCGAGAGCCTGCTCGTGCGGGATCTTCTGCGTCCGGATTCGAAGATTCGCACTTCAGGGCTCTCGTTCACATATGTTCGGGATACACGCAAGAATTGCCAGATCCAGTACTCGCTGCTTGAGACGATCGCCAAGGGTGAACCTGGCGACCGCTGCCGTTACAACGCGAGCGATCCGACCAACGGAAGCTACATAACGGCGCAGTATGACATTTCGACGCCGCTACTTGGAGCGAACATCGGGTTTCAGAAGTTTCAGGCAAGCTATAACTACTACTATTCGATCCCGAAGATCCGCCGGATGACCATTGCCGCACGTGCGATCCTCGGGCTCGCACACGTATTTTCGAACGGAGACCGGTTCTCGAATTCACAGTTTCCGGGGCTCGACGGGATCCTGCCGATCAGCGAACGCTTTTTTGCGGGAGGTTCGACGACGCTGCGTGGTTTTGATTTTGAAGAGGCGGGCCCGCGGGCGGTTGTCATTCCGCAAGGTACGTTCAGAAACCGCAGCGGCCAGCAGGTCTATCTCGACCCGTTCACTCTCCCGTTTGGCGGCAACGCGCTTGCGGTCGTCAACATTGAGGCAAGGATCCCGCTCACAAAGACCTTGCGGGCCGTTCCTTTTTATGACGGCGGAAATGTGTTCAGGCGCGTCGGCGATATTTTCAACCCGCCGAAGACCATTGGTTCGACGGCATTCGAGGCGAATCTCCGAGCCTTATGGACGAGCACGGTCGGGCTCGGCTTTCGGCTGAAGACACCGATCGGCGGCGAGTTCGGCGTCGATTACGGCTATCTTCTTAACCCGCCGCGGTTCCGCATCCCGCAAACGGTCGGCCCCGATGCAATTTACCGTCTGCATCAGGGCCAGCTGCATTTCAGATTTTCGCAGGCGTTCTAATTTACCGTGTCGATCAGCACGGCTGACTCGTCAAGCTCTACGATGAGGCCGCTGGGGGCCGCCGTCGGCATGCGTGAAAGAGCTGACTGCAGGTCATCAAACTCCGGTGCCTGCGTCTCCCGCATCAGGGCGTAGTTTTTCCTGTCGCTCTTTCTCCGATACATTGCACGGTCTGCGGCGACGACCAGTTGGTCGAGAGTTTCACCTTTTTGCGGAAATGCCGCCGCTCCGACGCTTACACCGACCGAGGCAAAGGCATCGCTGCCCCTTACCTCAAGCCTGAATGATCGGACTGCCGCCTCGATACGCTCAGACAGTTCGGCGACATCGTCGTCCGTCATATCCGGAACAAGAGCGATGAATTCATCACCGCCGTAACGCGCAAGGAAGTCGTAGTCGCGAAGCTGAGAATAAATTACCTCACCGACCTCACGCAGCATTTGGTCGCCAACCTTGTGCCCAAACGTGTCATTGACTCCCTTAAAGCCGTCGAGGTCGAGCATTATCACTTGGAATGTCGAGTGAGAGCGATCGGCACGGGCCACTTCACGCTCGAATTGTGTCTGAAGATTTCTCGCGTTCGGCAGGCCGGTCAAAGGATCGGTCATTGCATGGGCACGCGTTCGCGCGTGAACCTGCAGCTTATCGATCGCTCGAGCGGCGATGTCCGCGATCGTCGTCAGGATGCGAATATGCTCATCCTCGTATTCAGAGATCGCTGAAGTATAGATCGAGACCGCACCAACGAGCCCGTTCTCGGAGATCAGCGGAACCGACACCATCGTCTGATATTCCTGGATCAGATCGAGCTGTGAGAGCGAGAAATCAAGATCCGGATTGACGTTGATCACGGGCTCAAGATTCTTAAGCACAAAGCCCGTCGCCCCTTCGCCGATATGTATCCGCTTCGAGAGGAAGATCTCCGCGTTCTGCCCCGTGACCTCAGCAGTCGTCGCGTATTCACGTCCTTCATTGAGCAGGAAAACGGCACAGGTGTCCGTTGGCATCAGCTCGTTAAGTTTTCTGGCAAACAACTCGAGCATTTCCGAAAGACTGTTCGATTCGCCGAACTCCCGAACAAGCTCGAAGAGAGCGAACACTTCGCGATTTGCCGACTGAATTCGTTCGACGTATGTATTACCTTCCGTCTTCGAGACGCGGGTGTGCTCAGCTTTCGGATAGTCAACACCGGCCGCAGCGATCTCGACCTCAAACTTGGTCAGGTTCTTCAAAAACAGATGTACGAGGTCGGGATCGAACCTCGTCCCGGCTGCATTTGCGATATGGGTGCGAGCCTCCTCTCGAGGGATCGGCTTTCTATACGGCCTTTCGCTGCGGAGAGCATCATACGTGTCGGCAATGGCAAGAATGCGAGCACCAAGCGGAATGCGGTGGCCTTTTAGGCCGCTTGGATAGCCAGTGCCGTCCCACGACTCGTGATGATAGCGCACGATCGGAACAACAGGATATGGAAACTCGATCTCCTCAAGGATCGAAGCGCCTATCGTGCAATGCGTCTTGGCCTTTTCCAGTTCGGCAGGCGTGAGCCGGTCCTGTTTGCTGAGAATATGATCGGGGACGGCGAGCTTCCCGATGTCGTGCAGTAGCGAGCCGAGCTGCAATGCATCCAGGCGTTCTCCCGTCAGTCCAACAGCCCGGCCCAGACCGAGTGCATAGATCTGAGTCCGCCGTACGTGGCCGGTTCCGATCTGGTCCCGGGCATCGATGGCAGTTGCAAGGACCTCGACGGTCGTCTGATTGAGACGATTCGCGTTCTCGATCAGCTCGCTTCTTTTTTGCAGGCCGGTATTGTGAATGCGATAGGCCGCAGCAACGCATGCCGCAACGGGGAATAGTATTAGAACGAACGTGAGCCCAAAGACGAGAAAGCCGGCCGCGATCGCCGCTAGGGCAATAACGGCACAGGCAGTCAGGCTCAGGATCGAGTCCTTATATCGTTTCTCAACGTCTAGCATGGCACTCGGGCCGGGGTCGAATCCCAGCGCCGAATACTTCTTAATTCAAGCGGTGTGCCAAGACAAGGTAAGAGGGCTAAGTGTAGATCTTTTAAGGGTTAGTCAGCGTTCGCGACGGTATTGAAGCCTAGTACGCCTCCGATCTAATCGGTCAATTTGCCCTAACGTCTCGGTCAATTTGAAGGACGGTGAGATGGTGCCAAGCGCTCAATACGAGTCATCGTCGTAACCGTAACCATCGTCAAAGCCGTCGTCATCTCGCTCATCGTCTTCGTCGGACCGAAGATCGACCTCGATCGGATCGAGCCCTACGACAACAAGGTCAGAGCCGCATTCATCGCAATTAACGACATCGCCCTGCTCGGTATCGGCATCGACAAAAACTTCCTCATGGCATTCGGGACAAACAGCAGTCGGCATTATTATTCCACCTCTAAAAGAATGATAGCTCTTCGGCCGCGTATCGCACGGCGAAAATTGGTATGCTAATCAATCTATCGCGCCCGATATATTAATTGCAAGACCTCGTGCGGCTTCAGGATATTTTGGGCGTTTTCGAGCAGAACTTTTCATAAAAAATGGGAAATTTTGAATTTGCATCCGATAAAAAGTTTGACGTCGTCGGCTTCGGTACGAACGCCGTTGATTTCCTGATCGAGGTCCCGTCCTATCCGCAGTTCAATTCGAAGATCGAGCTTTCGAACTACACGCAATTGGCCGGCGGGGAAGCCGCCAGCACGATGGTCGGCCTTCAGCGGCTCGGCCTTTCGACGGCCTACGCGGGAAGGTTTGGCGACGATCCGGCGGCCGAGATCGGCATCAGATCGCTTGAGGATGAGGGCGTCGATACGTCGTTTGCTGAGCGGATCGGCGGAGCTGCCACTCAGATCGCATTCATCATCGTTGATGAGGCATCGGGCGAGCGGACCGTCATCTGGAAACGCGACAAGAAACTTGCATATTCAACCCAGGACGCGCCTCTTGATGCCGCACGTCAATGCCGCGTGCTTCACCTGACGCCGCATGACACCGCCGCCTGCATCGCGATGGCCCGGGCGGCCCGCGAAGCCGGCGCTTATGTCTCGATAGATATAGACAATATCTTCGACGGCATAGATCAGCTTTTGCCGCTTGTCGATATCTTCGTCTCGTCCGCGGATTTTCCTGAAAGGCTAACGGGCATCGCGTCGCTCGAAGCTTCGCTCTCAGAGCTTTCAAAGACCTATGGATTCAAGGTCGCGTGTGCGACGCTCGGCGAATCCGGCTCAATTCTGCTGACCAACGGTGAATTCATCCGGACCGGAGGGTTGGCCGTTCCGGGCGGCTGTGTTGATACGACCGGGGCAGGAGACGCCTTTCGGGCAGGACTGCTCTTTGGCATCCTTTCCGGAATGCCGATCGAGCTTACCGCAGACGCCGCAAATGCGGTCGCCGCACTAAAATGCCGGCAGCTCGGTGCCAGAACGGCCTTGCCAACAGAAAATGAGCTTTTAACAGCGTTAAAAAGTGCTGGACGCCGTTGATACTTTAGTATTACAATCACTTGGGGCAGATCCTTGCCCTTTGCGAGAACCCTCTTTCTCAGCTCAATAGGTAGTGGTCTGTCCTTAACGTTCCTCACACTCGATATGGACGAAAATATTGGCTTAATCGTACAGATCTCCGGCGTGGCCCTCATCGCCCTGCTGACCGTTTTTCTGCGCCGCTCCCTGAAGATCGTTGCCCTCACGTATTGGGCAAATGCGTGGTGCATTCTATGTTTCGGTCTGATCTGTCTCCGGATCACGGCCGCCGAAACGTCATTCTTCCAGCTGCTTGGAATATATTTCGTCACTCAATACCTGTTCGGGTTCCTGCTTGCCGCCGGATGCTACAGCCTTGCAAAGAACGAAAGACTGCGCACTCACTATGAGTTCGCGATCATTCCGTTCATCATATTCGGCTTTGTCCTTCCATTCTTTTCTGACGACCTCACGACCCTGCTTTACGTCCATTCGCTCGTGATGGCCGTCTTCTTTGCCGGCTCGTATGTCATTCTCTGGCGTACGCGAGTACGGACGCTAGGCTGGCACGTAATGCTGATCGCTCTGGGCCTGCTTGCCATCAACTGCGTTCAATACTTCGTTGTCTCGACGTTCGAATCGAATATCCCGATGCCGATCGGCCTCGTGCCGTCAGGGCCGCTCTTTGACTTCATTCTTCAGAATCTCCTTGGATTCGGCACGGTCATGATACTTCTCGAACGAGTGCTTGCCGATGCAAAATCCGCTAACGAAGAACTCGTTGTCGCACACGCACAGCTGAAGGAGCTTGTTCACGTCGATCCGCTCACGGCGGCATTGAATCGACACGCTTTCCACGGCTACCTGCGTCAGAAGGGCGAGGATGAAGGCAGCGTCCACGGCTGTGTCGGGTTCTTCGATGTTGACGACCTCAAGGACATCAACGACGCCTATGGACATCCGGTCGGAGATGCCGCGATCCGAGCACTTGTACGAGCGATCAGAGACATCATCCGTGCCGAGGATCTTATCTTCCGTTGGGGCGGCGACGAATTCTTCGTCCTTATGATCGGCCTGGACTCTGAACTTGCCAGCGAAAGAATGTCGCGGATCGACGGCCTGCTGACAGATATCGAGCTGGAAGGCTTAAGGTCGCCGATCACGGTCCGAGTTTCGCGTGCGTTCGAGAACTTCGAAGACCTCGAGAAACTCGAGGTCGCGATCGAAAAGGCTGATGCGAAAATGTATCTTGAGAAAGATCGAAGAAAGAACTCGCCACGTATGCGGACGGTGCAGCCCGCACTTTCGTCGGGGGTTTCACGCAGCGGCTTCGCCCTATAACTTATCCTCAAAAAAAGCGACCGCCATTGCCCACGCGTCTTGTGCGGCCTCGGCAACATAAACTTCCGGCCGCGTGTCATTGAAGAATGCGTGGTCGGCTTCGTATTTTACGCTCTCGACCGGCAATTCGAAACGCTCGGCCGCATCTTCGAGTTGGCCGACCTTTTCGGCATTGATCCAGCCGTCTTTCGTCGCGGAAATGAAGATCGTCGGCACACGCAGCTTTTGCAACACAGGTTCTTCAGGGATGTCGCCGTAGAACGGGACCGCGGCACTGATCCCTTCGACAAGGCACGCAGACCGCAGAGCGTATGTTCCGCCCATGCAGAATCCCGTGATCCCAAAATGATCGACGCCGGTCGTCTTGTGCAGTTCGTTCACCGTCGCTCGGATCGTCGCGATGCCGTCATCGAGGGGAAGTTCGCTCATAAGCTGAGCTGCTTCGGTCGGCGTCGTTGCGGTCTTGCCGCGGTATAGATCCGGTGCGACCGCAAGAAAGCCTTCTTTTGCGTATCGCCGAGCGATGTCGCGAATATGGTCGTTCAGGCCCCAATATTCCTGAATTACGATCACGGCCTTGCCATTCGGGCTTTCGGGCCTCGCAACATAAGCCGTCGTATCGCCGTGCTCGGTCGGTATTGTGATAATTTCTTCTGCCATAATTGTCTCTAAATGCCTCCATCGGCCGGATATTCGGGATTCCCGGGCGGCCACCAAAAACGATTATAGGCAATCGTCCATCGAATTATTAGCACAGTCCGCACGGATCGACACAAAACGCACAAAATGACACAAACCGCACAAAACGCACAAAGGCCGCACGAATTTCGCGTAAATTGAACCTTTCGTGCGACAAATGTTAATCTCAAATCCGTGCTGGGGTGGCGGAATTGGTAGACGCCCAGGACTTAAAATCCCGTGAACTAAGGTTCGTGCGGGTTCGACTCCCGCCCTCAGTACCACTCTAAATCATTTATTTATAAATACTTAGGGACTAGTCCAAAAATTGGCTGGTCCTTTCTTTTGTCTAAAATGTCGTTCCGGGGGGAATTTCGGGGGGAATTTTCTGTGAGAACCCTCTCCAGAACTGACCTGAAGTGACCCCTTTCGACCGTTGGTGGCATGCTTCCATTAACGGAGTTCGAGTGTCACTAGATGAGGCACGGCTTTTGAAATCTTGTGAGGACGCCGGAAGGATGAATCTATGAAACGCGAAATACTTGATAATCAACAACTCGCTGAAAGGTGGCACCTCAATGGAACAGCGGACGCGATTGCAAAGAGGTTCCAGCGCCTGTGAGCCCTACCATAATCGAACCCACGGCATCTGAGGGCTCTTAGAATCGGTAATCAAATCCGTTATCTGATGAAGGATATATTGGAACATGAAGATCGTAACACTGGAAGGCGGCGGGTTAGCTTAGGAGTTGCAGCATGATTTGTCACCTTGCAACAGGCCAATTCAGACCTGCAATTAGAGTGAACGGCGCGACCGGATAAAGGGCGGGGAGGAATCCCGGCAGATCAGGGAAAAGTTGGCAGAGTCGTTGAGAAAAAGCGTTCTTGATGAGTGGTACAAGAAGCGAAAGGACTCGATTTCTGTGACTACCACCGAATCCAACGATTTGCTCAAGTCTTTTACCAAAAACCTTCCCCTTAATTCTGATTTGATGCAGCTGCTCAATCAGAGCTTCAAGCTTACTGAATCACGACCGAAGCCGGAACGCGGTCATCAGGGATCGAATCGCCCGACAAAACACACTCAAAAGGAAGCTTTCAAACCTCAGCGGTTTCCTTCCTTTCTTCGACTGGATAAACGTAATAACGGCGAAATCCCTGCTGCGCAAGTACCGATCGGGGGCGAAAAGACTCTCCGTTTCATTACGGATGTGGAAAACGAGTACTTGGATCGGATCGAAGAACCCGGTGACTTGCGCGTTGAGCTGCTGGGCATTAACGAGAATGATACGACCGGAGGCAACGCTCCGGGGGAACCGAAAAAGATCGAAGACGTTTTCAATGTCGTGAGAACGAGCCCAAACGAAGGGATCGTCAAAATAGTTCTCAACCCGACAAAGAATATAAAAGTTGGCGACACCGCCCGCGTAAAAGTCACTCTCACAGGCGCTGGAGAGGATTTTGACGAGATATTCTTTGTACAGGTTAGCGAGCGAGAAAAGAAAGGCGAGCAAAGCTCACCATCGGATGCGGAAGAACCGATTGGCCTACCGGAATGCGTCCGCGTTTACGAAACAGCCCGCGATGGGGCGATGAGTTGGATCGACCTTGAGAACAACGGTATAGAATTTGGGTACGAAGTGATCATGCATCCTTTCGCAGAAAGCAATAAGCTCGAAAAGATCTACGTAAACATGGATAGTTCGGTTTTAAAGACATACCGGTCGAAACTCACCGGCGGTACGGAACAATATGAGATAGCCGACAAAAAGTACGTGTCGGCTGTGTATTTTCACACCCTTTTTCTGTATACGATCACCAAGAATAGAAAATATAGTTTGCTTCAGGGGGAATCAGAGGAATCTAGAGACATTTCGGAGTTCCTGAAAGACCTTTTTCAAAATCATTATGCCTCCTTTTTGTTAAACTTTGGCCTTGATCAACTAATCGATAGTTTGGATTAGAATGTAGTTCCGCAACTAGATGGCTTAAGAGTCACCGCTATTATCAAATCAGCACCGGTGATGTGATAGAGCCCTAAAAAATACAACTGAGAACTGGAGCCTCTCTCTGGATTCGAGCAAAACGGGGAGTTTATCCTTCCTCGTCAATGCAGCGGCCTCTAACCTTTCAGGTTGACACAGTCGTTAATCAAGACTGATGCGCCAGTACATATTATCTATAATTGGTCACAGTAAATCGTCCAAAACTTCCGCTTCAAGGACTCGATCGTGTCTTCGAAGCCCCTCCAACCGCTTGTTAAATGATGATGCAGCTTCAAGTATTTGCCGATCTTCGAAATGAATGTAATGCCTCGATGTCACGACTGAGCCCTTTCGGTGTCCGACTTCCTGTTGGATCGTTTCGATTTCTTGACCGCTCGCGGCCTTATCGGTCGCCGAGGTTGCCCGCAGGGTGTGGAACGTTCCTTGGGGATTTACTTTTGCTTCTTCCTTAATCGCGTCGAACGGTTTCCGGTACGCCTTCGTCCACATGAACAGACGCTCATGGGCGGCCCTGTGAAAAATCCCCGCCGCTTCCATTTCTTCAAATAACCAAGTCGTTATCGGCATCTTTTTTGTGTGGATCTTGTTCCGGCTGTCGGGCATGGTGAGCTCGATCAGCCCTACCCGGTTCTCCTCATCAATATATTTAATATGGGCTCTCGTAATGTGATAAAGTTCGTCCACGCGGCAACCTAAGGTATACGCAGCAACGAGCACCAGCCGCCAGCGTCTTCGGTTTTCCGGCTTGCGTGGAAACAAGCGATCACAAGCCACAAGCATTCGTTGAAATTCGTCGAACGTAAATTTTATGCCCTTTGGCTTTTCGTCAGATTTCTTAATTAGGTCACGAAATGGCGGGACGCGGGTTCCGAGAGTATCAGCGGCGTATCTAAGTAAATGTTTCAATCGCGCAAGGTAACGGTGCGACGTCGTTTTCGAAAGAAAGAACTCTTGCCCACCATCCTTCCGCGTATAAGGTCGCGCCAAGAGCCATTTCTTAAATTCCTTCACGCGGAGCAAGTCGATGTCTTCGATCCGGTCGTTGCCGAAAAACTCCACGAGCACATCAAGCTTTTGAAATTCTTGTTTGGCACCCTTCAATTGCCGGTCGTTTTCAAGATAGTCCCGGTAGTGCTTTTCAATGAACGCCGCAAAGTTGGTTCGCCCCTTCACCGAAGCGATCGTTGCCGTCTTACCCTTCTCCGTCAGATCAGCGTATCTTTCCTCGGCCCAACTCTTCGCGTCCCGTTTTGCGGTAAAGCCTCCCTGGGTTTTGGAATGCCATCTCCCTGACCTTTCATCGTAAATGGCGAATATGCCTCGGTACATTTGCACTGAGCCATTCTTCCCATCCTTCTGTGCGGTGATAAAATAACCTTTCTCTTTATGGCTTTCGGCGATGTACAACTTCATGGCGTTTTCGGGGGGAATTTCGGGGGGAATTTCCCGGTTTCTGGGGGGAATTTAGCGTCCTCGACCGTCCGGATGCGTCTGGCGATGTCCGAAGGTGTCCTCCCTAACTCCTTTAGTTATAGTAAGTTACGGAGTCAAACCATGTCAAGCTGGGGTGGCGGAATAGGTAGACGCCCAGGACTTAAAATCCTGTGTCCTTAGGGGCGTGCGGGTTCGATTCCCGCCCTCAGCACCACTTCAAACCTCAAAAAATAGTGCTGTTTGCCTGATTTCGTGCATCTTCTGGATCCGAAATGAACCATATCGTCTGCAAAGACGAGAAAAATCGCGCGTTTTCTGCACCGTTCCTTGATTTTCGAGCATCAAAGCTTACTGGCATACCCTTTGCAATTACTCACGCCGGAATGAGCGGTTTGATTTCGGCCCGGAATCTCAACTAGAAACGGAGGTCGAATGAAAAGAGCCATAGCTCCAATAAAACGCTTATTTCCACTGGTTTTGATCTTTGCAAGTACAGGTTTTCTATATGCACAACCGGATTCGCTGTACCGCGTGCCTGCAGGAACGAAAATTAAGCTCAAGCTTGGCGCCGAACTCAAGACAGGCGTTTCCAGCGTCGGCGACACTTTCATTGCGAATGTCGCTGAGCCGATTCGCCGGGAAGGCGAGATCGTCCTGCCGGAAGGCACGGCTTTTGAGGGCAGAATTACCACTGCCGAAAAAGCGAAGGTCGGCGGACGGGACGGCGAACTCAAATTCGTGGTCGAGCATATGCTGATCGGCAGCGATATTCGGCGGAGCGTCTCGACAAAGGTTTTGACCAGCTTCAAGGCTGATTCTTCGAGAATGCTGAGGGCCGCGAGCGTGGTTGGCGGAACGGCAGTCGGAGCTTTGATCGGCTATGCCGCCGGAGCGGGCAACGGAGCCCTTCTCGGAGCCGGCATTGGAGCCGGAGTCAGCACCGGAACGGCAGTCCTTCAGCGGGGCCGCGATGTGCGGATCAAAAAGGGGCAGACCTTTGTGATCGAATTGAAGGAAGACCTGATCTTACCGGTATTGGATTATTGAATTTGGCCGTTGGCGAGAACCGTTCGGCCATATTAGGAAAAGGCCCGTCGTGAAGGGGAGAGCACGACGGGCTTTTTCTATTGCGCCGCGGGCCTTTTTGGTGTTGGTACGCCGTTGTGAGAAAATATCGTTTTTATCAAACAAAACTATCTCAAACAGGAAGGTTAAAAAATGGCTGGAAGAAACAAAGTTACTGTCGTAGGTGCGGGCAACGTCGGGGCGACCGCCGCACATTGGATCGCGAGCAAGGAACTCGCCGATGTCGTTCTTGTCGATATCATCGAGGGAACGCCGCAGGGAAAGACGCTTGATCTTGCTCAGGCAGCACCGATCGACGGCTTTGACGTCAAGCTGGTCGGAAGCAATTCGTACGAAGAGACCGCTAATTCGGATGTCGTCATCATCACCGCGGGCCTGCCGCGTAAGCCGGGAATGAGCCGCGACGACCTTCTCAAAACGAATTCCGAGATCGTCGGCAACGTGACGGAACAGATCGCAAAATATTCACCGAACGCGTTCATAATCGTCGTTTCAAATCCGCTCGATGCAATGGCACAGGTAGCCTTCCGCCGATCGGGTTTCCCGAAGAATCGTGTCATGGGAATGGCGGGCGTGCTAGATTCGGCACGTATGCGTTGTTTCGTCGCGGAAGAGCTTGATGTTTCGGTCGAGAACGTAACTTGCTTCGTTCTTGGCGGCCACGGTGACACGATGGTTCCGCTGCCGCGATATTCGACGGTCGCCGGCATTCCGATCACCGAACTCATCCCGAAAGACCGTCTCGATGCGATCATCTCGCGTACGGCAAACGGCGGTGCGGAGATCGTCGGCCTTCTGAAGACCGGTTCTGCATTCTATGCACCGAGCCTCGGTGCGGTCGAGATGTGCGAATCGATCCTCAAGGACAAGAAGAAGATCCTGCCGTGTGCGGTTTTCCTCGAAGGCGAATACGGCGTCAGCAATCTTTTCGTCGGCGTCCCGGTCAAACTCGGTAAGAACGGCGTCGAACAGATCATCGAGATCAGTCTTTCGAACGACGAACGTGCGGCGCTTCACAAGTCCGCAGCGGCGGTTCAGGAACTCGTCGATGTCCTGAACATCTGATCTGCATCTTCAACCTTGAAAAAAGGCGGCCGTTTGGCCGCCTTTTCATTGTCAATTGTAAATTGGGTGATCGTTAATTGGGAGCAAAGCGTTCCTAGTTCACATACGCACTCGGTGCGGGAATGTCGCCCGCAAGGCCGAACGGTATCACAGAGAAGCCTGCACTCGAACCGAGTATGTAGAACAATCCCTGTGCGTCAGGACGATAGACCGCAAGGTCGGCCTTGCCGTCGCCGTCATAGTCGCCTGCCGCGGGAATGTCGGTCGAGATGCCGAACGGTGCTCCATACGCCGTCTCGTTCTCGCTTCTTAGGACATACCAGAATCCGGTCGATGGCCTCCAGACCGCGAGGTCCGTCTTGCCGTCGCCCGTGTAGTCCGCCGGAACGACCTTGTCGCCTGCTGCTCCGAACTGTGCCGCGTAGAACGAACCGTTCGATGAGTTGAACCGATACCAGACGCCTGTCGATGGCCTGTAAACGGCAATATCTGCCTTGCCGTCTCCGTCAAAGTCTGCGGTGGTCGGCTTGTCGCCTGCAAGCCCGAACTGCACGGCGATAAAGCCTTGCGTCGAACGCTGTATGTAGAACGTGCCCTGTGCATCAGGCCGATACACGGCAAGGTCGGCCTTGCCGTCCCCATCGAAATCTCCCGGCGAAGGAATGTCGGTCGATATCCCGAAAGGAGCGACCGTTAGCGTCAGGTCCTCGCTTCTGAGAATGAACCACGTTCCGGTCGATGGCCGATAGATCGCAACATCCGTCTTGCCGTCGCCCGTATAGTCGGCAGGCACGAGTTTGTCGCCCGCCGCACCGAACTGATACGCCGTAAAGCCCGCGGTCGATCTCTGCAGATACCAGACGTTGTTCGACGGCCGATAAACACTCGCATCCGTCTTACCATCTCCATCAAAATCAAACATCGTCGCACCCGTCGGCGTCGATGAATTGCCGATCGTGAAGTTTGCCGAAGATGCTCCCATCGGGTCAATAAATCCTGCTTCCCGGACGCGAATCCGTGCGGTCGATGTCGGCGTATTCGGTACCGTCCAGCTTCTTGACCCGGAATTTGCAACGTCGGTCGCGATCGCGGTCGGATAGGTCGCACCGCCATCAGTCGAGAGTTCGATCGTGACATTGCGGTCAAATCCGGACGCGTTCGTCCAGGTGATATTGACGTTCGACCCCATAGCGACAGAACCGCTTGCGGGCGCAACATTCGTGATCGCGTCACGCACCTGATCCGAATTGCTGTCGCGATACCAGCCGATATCGCGCATTTCCTGGCGTGTGAGATCAAGCGTAAGCGGTATCCCGGTGTTAATGTTCGGCTCCATCAACAGATTCGGACTGCAAGCCGTATTGAAATGCGAGATCGACGATCCGCCCTGAAATGTCGATGGCGTGTAGAGCTGCACTCGGCCGCTCGAATCGTCACAGGCAGTCAGAAAACTTGACGCGATCCTTACATTCGGCCCGTCAAATACGACGTTGTTGTTGTTCGTCGCAGATGTTCGACGTTCGATCTCAGTCATTTCCGACCAACGCTTGCCGGTCGTCGTATCGACCATAAAGCGAAGGTACGCATCCGGAAATCCCGATGGCATCTCGCCGGTCGATCCGTTCACAAAGCTCGAAAACCCGAGCCCGTGTCCCATTTCATGCAATAGAACGACTAACAGATTGATTCGGCCCGACGGTGTCGAATTGTTCAGGCCGTAATAGAATCGTGTTCCGGCACCCAGACAGCCGTTGTCAACGTCAGTGTTGAATTGAGCAAATATCTCGGGGTTTGTAAGGTTGAGAGGCGAGCCGGAGAGTTTGTTGGCAAGAGCAACGTGATACCACGTGCCCGCGACCGGTGCGCCGGAGAAATCTCGAATTCGGCTCGTCGCACCCGCAGAGCCGAGGACACCGCCGCTCGAGCTGCAGGGCGTCAGCGAATTGAACTGAGAGTTGACCTCGATCGGAACCGTCGTATCAAGAAAAGCCCCCCAGATGCCCGCTGCAAAATTGAATAGATTCAAACGCTGCTGTCCGCGTGTGGTCCCATCATTGCCGCCTTCCGGCGCCGCAGCGGTCGGGTCGTTAAATCCTTCACCGGCACCGTCGCCATTGACGATCGTGATCGTTGCCGAGTTCGGATGCATCGCCCGTCTCTGAGCTGCTTCGGCGATCAGCTCCTTGTAAAAAACGAGTTCAGCAGGCGACATTCCGTGTCGAGCCGCCTCATCTGCGATCTGTGTCCGCTCCGGATAATGCGACGTGAGCTTCGCACCGGTCAAAAGATCCCGGCCGAAGAAGTTGTCTGCCTCGGATAGATCGGTCACGCACGCCGCAACCGGTTCACCGTCGCTTCCAAGCCGCCCGAGCATCACATTCTGAAACGTCCTGCCCATATCGACCTCGACCGCCCCGTCAGGCAATGTACGTTCGATGCTGCGGGCGTCGGTGCGGTCGGTAAGGTCACCGATCAAGCGTCCAAGGTCGCGATCGCTATCTTGAGCCTGGGGCTGGTTACGTGTCTGCGCTTTTGCCAGGGACCAGCGGCCCGTTCCGACAAAAGAAAGCACTCCGAGGATCAAAGCCAATACCGTCGAGGAAAGAATTACTTTTTTCATGATTGATACAACCGGGTAATGTGGGTGTCGTGCGAACCACGCGGAAATTTCGATTCTCTCACAACCGAAGACAATTTGAAACAAGAATTTCCCCGACAGACCCTGCGAACGCGATCGGGCGAAACCCAAATTGGCGCCGCCTTGGAGCACGGTCGCGGAGAGCGTTCAGAATGTCGTTCAGGGTGACCGAATTTGCACGTCAGGCTGACCGATTTTCGGTCTCGTGACAAGTACCCATCTTCTCTAACCACTTCTACTACAACAATTAGCTTGTGGCACACCCCTTGATTATAGATCGGGCAGAGGGAAGTGCGCAGACAGTGCACTCCATTTTGGGCGGTCGGCCCGGAAAGAGGATCTAAACATGAAACACAGAAAATTGCCGAAAGCGATGCAGAAAGCACTAGCGATAGTGTTTACCGCGTCCTTTCTATTTTCGAACACACTTGTGTTTGGAATTGGCAGGGCGAGCAATGCTCGTACTGCAAGTTCTGAAACGGTTGTCGCGAAATACACCACCGATCTTACGCAGCTTGGCCGTGAAGGAAGACTGCGTCAGAACCTAAGCCTCGAGAGCGAAGTTATTCGTCTCACGAACGCGTTAGCTGAAGGGGGTCTTCGCCAACCGGTTCTAGTCACTGACCTGCGGGAAACACGAAACACGATTGTTGAGCAGCTTGCCATTAGGATCGCGAACGGCGATGTGCCTCCGAGCCTTGCCGAGCGTGCCATTGTCAGGCTTGACGTGGATTCTGTGTACTCCAACGCCGCAAACAGTGATGATTTTGAGGCTCTGGTTTCATCCATCTTGGATGACGCGGTCTCCGATCACGGCAAAAAGATCCTCTTCATAGATGACCTCGGAAACGTTCTTCGTAACAAGAATGTTGCCGTAAAACTCTTGAGTTGTGTCGCTGAAGGAAAGATCGCGGTAATAGGCGGCAGCGCAGCCGCAGATTACCGCGATCGTATCGACGCGGATCAGACTCTCGCGGATGCTTTCGCAGCGTTCGAGATCAAGAGCGTTCAGGCGACGTCCGACGATGATGCTATCGGGGGCGCAAGCTCATACCGCGGCGGCAATCTTTCGCCCGACCTTCGCGATATGATCGCGAGCGACCCGAGCGGTAAGAAGCGCGTTGACGTCATCGTTCAGGCCCGCAATGCGGACAATCCGGCCCTTCGCCAGCTTATCGCGACCGGTGAAGCACACATCACGAACCGCATCGGAGCGACCAACACTTTGGTCGTGAATATGCCGCTTTCAACGGTGCAGGCCTTGTCGCAAAGCGATCTCGCGAACTATATTTCACCGGATCGCCCGACGGCTACGACCGGCCATGTTGAGGACACCACCGGCCTTTCGCTAATGCGAAGCCAGCCGGCCCTTAACGGCCGCAGTGCATATACGCTTGATGGTACAGGTGTTGGGATCGCAGTGCTCGACTCCGGTATTTATTCTTCACACAACGGATTCAAGAACAGCAACGGCACATCGCGGATCGTTGCGAATGTAAATTTCACGAATGCCGATATCACTGACACAAGTGATGGATACGGGCACGGAACTCACGTCGCGGGCCTCGCGGCAGGGAATTCGAATGTCTCGAGCGGTGCCTATCGCGGCATTGCCCCCAACGCGAACATTATCAGCGTAAAGGTGCTGAACAACATGGGTCAGGGACAACAGTCCTGGCTTTTGAACGGCCTGAACTGGGTGCTGAATAACCGTGGGACCTACAACATCCGCGTGGTCAATCTTAGCCTCGGTGCAACTGCGATCGACACATACACGAATGATCCGGTTTGTTTGAAGGTAAAAGAGCTCGTTGACGCAGGCATCGTCGTCATTGCTGCCGCCGGAAACCTCGGAAAGGATTCAATCGGCAACAAGCGCTATGGCCAGATCCACTCGCCCGGCAATAGCCCCTACGCGATCACCATCGGTGCCAGCAACACTATGGGAACTGCCGCTCACGGTGACGATAGCATTGCAAGTTTTAGCTCACGCGGACCAACGCGAAGTTTTTACACAACATCGACCGGCACAAAGGTATTCGACAACATCATCAAGCCGGACCTCGTCGCTCCCGGAAATAAGGTGGTTTCATACAAATCCCCTTACAACTACATGGCGGTCGAGAATCCACAGCTTTCGCTTGGGGTGACGAATGGAACCGATTCGATGATGTATATGAGCGGCACGTCGATGTCGTCTCCGGTGGTTGCCGGTGCGGCGGCTCTCCTGCTGCAAGTAAACCCGAATCTTACGCCTCAAATGGTGAAGATGCTGCTCCAGTACACGGCGCAGCCGATCGCAGGCGTTAACACATTCGAGCAGGGAGCGGGCGAACTGAATATAGACGGCGCGGTGCGACTAGCAAGGTCGCTTCGTACGGATGTCGATTTTCGACTGCTCTCGGTTGGCGATTCCATGGTCCCGTCCGGTTGGTCTATGCCGACGGCGTCAAGCACGATCGGTGGTTCGACAGTAGGATGGTCGCAACTCGTCACGGGCAATTTTACGAGTATATCGGGCACGCAGCTCGTCTCAAGTTTCCAGCGGGTCTATCGTCGTTCAAACACAATAGGTGACGGCGTAACGTTCGGAAGCGGCAATTTCTCATTGAGCTCGACTTACTTTTCGACCGGCCTTTCCATAAACCGGAACATCAACGTCAGTAACGGTGCACCGCTCGGCGCAGGCTCGCTGTATCTAATCTACGGCGTGCTCGTTGGTGACGGCGTCATCGTTGGTGATGGCGTGATCGTCGGCGATGGCGTCCTTGTAAGTGACGGTGTCCTTGTCGGTGACGGCGTGCTGGTGGGAGATGGCGTACTTATCGGCGATGGCGTTTTGATCGGTGACGGTGTTCTTGTTGGAGACAGTGCTCTCCAAGGCGATAACACGCCCGCTATGCAGTAAGGAGGCATTAGAATGTTGAATACAGCAATGAAAATGCAACGCCGAACTGCACAGAATGCGATCGAACCGCTCTTCGCACTTTCGCCAGCAGCACCGGCATTCCGCCTGAAGCAATCGGACGAAGCCGAGGTCTTAAGATTCCTCGCTATCGAACCAGTTCAGACCGTCGTGATGTCGAGTTACATCGCAGACAATGGCATAGAAAGCGACCTGAACCGAGGTGCTTTCTACGGGCATCGTGCATCTGATGGAAGTCTGGACGGCGTCGCGTTGATCGGCCACAGCACTCTTGTCGAAGCTCGATCAGAAGAAGCGATGACGGCCTTTGCGGTCGCAGCTCAGAACCCGGAAGTGCCGATCCACCTAATTATGTCGAATGGCGATGATGCTCAGAAGTTCTTCGACAGAATGACAAATTGGGTGGGCACACCGCGGCTGCAATGCGTCGAAGATCGTTTCGAAGCAGCGTTTCCTTTCGCTGTCCAGTCAAGCGAGTATGCGATCAGGAATGCGGATATGAGCCAGCTCGAAGCAGTTGCTAAGGCTCAGGCAGAACTGGCATTCATCGAGTGCGGTGTTGACCCGACGATCCGCGACCGTGAAGGTTTCTTGAAGCGGGTCGCACGCCGCATCGAGCAGGGTCGTATTTTCTCGGTCTTCGAAGGTGGAAAGCTTATCTTCAAAGCGGACATCATCGCCGAGACGAACGAGACGATCTACCTGGAAGGCATCTACGTTGACCCCAAATACCGTGGAAAGGGAATCGGCTCACGTTGCCTTGCGGCTCTGACAGCACACCTTCTTTCTCGCGTGCCGAATATCTGTCTGCTGAGCAACGTGGACTTCACCAACGCTCACCGCAGCTATCATAAAGCAGGCTTTCGGCGTACGGGCCAGTGTGTGACGCTCTTTGTCTAGAACGCGTATGTGACGGCATGCCAGTGCCTGTCCATTGGCTGCCGTCGGCGTTTTCTCCCACATTCTTAATTTCGTTCATGAGTGCCGGGCCTGCCGGACTTTTCGATCAGGAAGCCGTTCTTCACCTCCCCCAAGTGGCTTCCGATACGTGTAGCAAGAGCGATTCTTGCCAATAACAAAATGGAACGTCAACGAATAGTAAAACCATTGGAGCTCACACTGTGGGTGCTAGGGCTCGCGGCCTGCGGTTGGGCGATCTACGGCTTCCCATACGAGAAGATCGATGTGCCCATGACAGCGTTCTTCTTCCTCACGATCGCGATCGGTCCGCGAGTCACCATCAAGGTCCCGCGGTTCAAGTCGTATATCTCCGCGTCGGAGACCTTCATTTTTCTCGCATTGCTGCTCTACGGCGGTGAAGCTGCCATCTTGCTCGCAGCTGCAGAAGCATTTGCAACATCCTGGACCTATTGCAAGAAGAAGAGAACGGTTTTCGTCAATACAGCTACTATCGCCTTCTCAACATCCTGTGCGGTCGTTGTGCTAAAGGTTGCGGGCGTTTACGAGCATTTCCACAGCTATAATGCTCATCCGCAGGCGTTTCTGATGGCGCTCCTTCTCCTTGCGCTTGTCCAGTTTCTTGTCAATACGTCGGTCGCCTCAACGTACGGGGCTCTACGTGATGGAACTCCGATATTCGAGACCTGGCAAAGGAAATACATTTGGGCCTTTCTGACGTATATCGTAGGTGCGGCCGCATCAGGTGCCCTAGTTCAACTGGCCGACACGATCGGAATTGGTATCGTCCTGATCGCGTTCCCCGTTTGTTTCTTTGTTTTCTACTCATATCGGATGTATCTGCAAAACGTAGAGATATCAATGGAGCAGGCCGAACAGGCAAAGAAATACGCAAGCCTTCTCGAATCTCAGTCTGGCAAGCTCCGCGAATCAGAAGAGCGATTCAGGAGCGCCTTCAACTACGCGCCGATCGGCATCGGCCTGGTCTCAGGTTCGGGCGAGTGGTTGAAGACGAATTTTGCGATGACCGAGATCCTCGGTTACAGCGAAGACGAATTTCGCCGAATGAACTTTCAGGACGTCGTTATGAGAGAAGATCTTGGAGCGACACTTGTTAAGGTTCACGAGATAATGTCCGGGCGTTCCGCGACGGCGCAGATGGAACAACGATATCGCCACAAAGACGGCTACACGGTGTGGACATCGTGGAGCGTCTCTTCGGCACAGAGTGCCGACCAGGGGATGCCGAACCTTATCTTCCAGCTCCAGGACATCACGGAGAAGAAGCTTGCCGAGGCGCGCCTTCGTCATGAGGCGACGCACGACGCATTGACGGGTCTCGCAAATCGGGCCCACTTTATGAAGCGGCTTGATGTCGCGCTGGGCCGCGTGCATTCTAGCGGTAGCAAGGTCAGTATCTTATTCATCGATCTTGACCGCTTTAAGGTCGTAAATGACAGTCTGGGCCATCTTGTAGGCGACGAACTCCTAAGGTGTATCGCCTCGCGGCTTCGCGATTGTATGCGGCCGTCCGACCTGGTTGCGAGACTCGGCGGGGACGAATTTACGATCCTTGTCGAGGGCAGCTATGACGATCAGGAAGTTACCAGGATCGCCGAACGCATCCAGGATAAATTCAGCAGGCCGTTTGATCTTTTCGGGCACGAAGTTTACAGCTCCGCAAGCATTGGGATCCTCCACGCATCGAGCCAGCACGCGACGCCCGAGGATCTGATGCGTGACGCCGACACCGCGATGTATCAGGCAAAACGTGCCGGAAAGGCACGCCATGAGGTCTTTGACGAGGGCATGCACACGGAGGCAAAGGAAACCTTGCAGCTTGAGACCGATCTTCGCCGGGCCATTGAGCAGAACGAACTTTCGCTCGCCTATCAGCCGATCTTTCGGCTTGCAACAAATGAACTTGAAGGCGTCGAGGCCCTGGTTCGCTGGGATCACCCGACGCTTGGACTCATTTCTCCCACAAAATTCGTCCAACTCGCAGAAGAGATCGGCCTCATCGATAAGCTGTGCGATCAGGTGCTGGCAAAATCGTGTCGCGACCTTCGTTCACTGCATAATGAATCACCCTCGCTTGCCGATCTAACTTTAAGCGTTAATCTCTCGTCGAAACAGTTCGGTCAGAGTTCGATCCACAACATTTGTTCGATCCTGGATGAGACGGCATTTCCGCCGCATCTCCTCAAGCTCGAGATAACGGAATCAGTTTTCTTTGAGCATACCGAACGAGCGGTCGCGATGCTCAACACCCTTCGAGATCTTGGTATCGACATCAATGTCGATGATTTTGGAACGGGTTATTCAAATCTCAGCTATCTGACAAAGCTTCCGATCTCGACGCTAAAGGTAGATCGCTCCTTTGTTTCGATGATAAAAGATGAGACCGGAAGCGAGGTCGTTCATGCCATTGTCACTCTGGCGCGGAATCTGGGGCTGCGGGTGGTTGCGGAAGGTATCGAGACCCAGGAGCAGCTCAACTATTTACGGGATCTCCGCTGCGAGAGCGGTCAGGGCTATTATCTGTCGATGCCGATGCCGTTTGACGATCTTGTCGAATTGGCCGCCGCGGGGACGAAAAAATATGACCTACTTCGGCCGAATGCAGCAGTGGCCGGTGTTGCGGCTATCGTTCATTAGACGCCAGATCAGGTTTTTTTCGCTAGACGGCCTTCAAGAAGCTGACCACGCGGTCGATAAGCCAGTCCGGTGTGGACGCTCCTGCGGTAACACCTACCGTTCCGACGCCATTTAGGTCATTTACGTCGATCTCGTCTTCGGTTTCGATAAGGAAACTCCGCTCACAATTCTCTTTACATACCGCGAGCAGCTTCAAACTGTTTGACGAGTGTCGCCCGCCGATGATGTAGAAGGCATCGACCATCGACGAGAGAGCTCGTGCCGCATCCTGACGGTCTCGAGTTGCGGAGCAAATGGTGTTTATTATCTCGACGCTGTCGGTCGTCTTCTGTTTCACGGCCTCGGCCGTGTCAAAGAAGGTCTTTGCCTTGATGGTCGTTTGAGAGACCACCAGCGGATTGCGAAGCATCGGCAGATCGGCAAGCTCGGTTTCGTCGCGAACAATGTGAGCGTGGTCAGGTGCATAACCTTTCACACCGATCATCTCGGGGTGATCGGGATTGCCAACCACGATGACGTCCCTGTTCTCGGCCGCCGCCCGGGACGCAAGACGCTGCACACGCGTGACGAATGGGCAGGTAGCATCGACGACCTTGCCAGCACGTTTTTCCAACTCGGCCTGAACGCCCGGTGTCACACCGTGAGCACGGATCACTGCGGTCTCATCCGCATTTATCTGGATCGGCTCGCTAATGGTGGTGACACCGCATTCTTCAAGGCGATCCATTTCCTGCTGATTGTGGATAAGCGGCCCGAGACTCCGGACACGGTCGCCATGCCCAACGGCAGCTTCGACCATATCGACCGCACGCTCCACGCCGAAGCAAAATCCGTATTCTTGTGCTAATAAAACTTGCATTTTTTTGGGCGAGCCGAATGCCTTCTGCCACCGTACCGCCGCTATCTCCATTCTAGCAAATGGCAACTTGAGCCGAAACCGCTATCGCACAGGTTCGCGCAGAAGCTGGACCGACGCTTCAGACGCGAGCTTCGAGGCAGGAAGCCCAAGACCGCTTATTTGCCGCAAGGCTTCGCCCGTGCGGGACAATAGCCGCACGAGATCACCTTCTGCGGCCTTCGAGCGAGCGGTCAACTCGCCCCATTCCATTCCCGAGGCCCATTTCTCGGCAGCAGCGGCGGCAGAGAAATTGAGTTCCTCGTTAATTTCAACGCCATTCTTCCACTCAATGTTCGATACTTTCGCGACCACAGCCTCAAGGTCGTCGAATGCGGAGTCGAGCTTTCGCGACACTCGTATCTCGCCATAGTCCCGCTCGGCATCAGCGGCGATCGCCGCGATCATTCCTGCGAACTCAGCCAGCGAAAGCTCGTCGAAAACGCCTGCACGCAATGCTTCGCCGATAAGCAGCGGGCGGTCAACGCGAAGATTCGCCAGCCATTTGCCATCCGCGGTCACGGTCTCGGCCGCCTGATCGATATACCCGAAGTGATCAAGCACTCTTGCACGATCCTCAAATGGCTGCCAAATGCGATCGGCGAATCGTTCCGGGTCGCCACGACGCTTTGGAAAGCTGCGAAATGCAAAGCTCTTTTCTGTGATCTCGCGGACGCGTTCAAAGCTCGAAAAAGCATCAAGCAGATTCAGAAGGCTCGTGTATGTTGCTCGAAAACGACTTTCCAGGGCCTCGGGCTTTGAACGCAGCAGTTCGGCGATCTTTCGCGGATTCTGAAACCTGCCGGGGGCAAGAACTACGAACCCAACATTGTCGCGGCCGCGACGTCCCGCGCGTCCCGTCATCTGCTGAAGTTCGCTTACCCTTAGCGGCCGCCAACCTTCGTTTCCGCGTGTGTCTGCGTTTGTTACAACGACGGTCCGTGCGGGGAAATCGACCCCCGCGGCGACGGTCGAGGTCGCGAAGATCGCGCGCAGCAGCCCGGCGCTCATCATCTTTTCGACGATCAGTTTCCACGCCGGGATATGGCCCGCGTGATGGGACGCCGTACCGGAATTCAACAATGCTTTAACGTGTTTGTGAGTTGAGGTCTCGGGGAATTCTTCGGCAAATGAGTCGAACATTTCGCGTCTTGCGGCCTGTCTTTCAGGGTCCGCGGGCTGAGACTTGTCGAGGGAAATCTCAGTTGCGGCTTCATCACAGCGTCGCCTCGTCGGCAAAAAGACGATCGCCGGCAAAAGATCATGCCTGCGAAGGCTCGCGATGAGTTTTGGCGGCGAAATTTCGCGAGGATCATCCATTTCGTGCGATCCTGCAAAGGCCTTTTAGTGTGAGGTCGCGGTCAACGACGTCGATCTTGTCGCAAAGCCCGGCAAACTTTTCTGCATAACCGCCCGTCGCGATCACCTTTACCTTGCCGGTCTTAGTTTCAATGCGGGAAAGAGCGGTCTCGACAAGGCCGATCTGACTCAGAACAACGCCCGAGCGGATCGAAGTTTCCGTTGTCTCGGACGTTGGTGAGAATTCGCCTTCGATCTCGACGAGCGGCAGACGGGCCGTCTTTTCGTGCAGGGCAGCAGCAGACATCTTGACGCCCGGAGCGATCAACCCGCCCAGAAGTTCCCCGTCTCTTGAAACAACATCAATAGTCGTAGCGGTGCCGAAACTGATTACAACGCAAGGTACGCCGTAAAGATGCGCCGCCGCCGCCGAATTGACGAGACGGTCGTTGCCTGCATCTTCGATCGGGCGATAGTTGATGGTTATCCCGAGATCGCGGTCGTTGGTCAGAATGTCTGCCGCAACGTCGAATCGTGCTTTTATTGAGCTTCGGACGACTGGCGTAAGGTCGGGCACGACCGAACTGATGATCGCGCTTTCGATCTTTGATGTGAGAATATCAGCGGTTGTGCTCGCGAATTCGGGGCCGAGCGTGTGTCGCTCTACAAGGTCTTCCAGGTCGTCAAAAACGCCTAGTTTTATTGCGGAATTTCCAATATCTACGGCAAGGAGCACGTATTACCCTTTCAGCGGAAGGCCGTCATAAACAAGATTCCAGCCGTTTTGTGTGCTTGTGCGGAGGCTCTTTGAGAACCATTCTTCGGCAGCAGAAGCATCATCGTAGATCTGGACGGCCGGGAGCGGTTCGCGAGGATCGACACGACAAATGGCGGCACCGACGGTCGCGGTCTTTAGGCAAAGCAGGGCGACCATATGCTCTTTTCGCAGAATTACGGTGCGATGGGTCACACCTTCGCGAATGTCGAAATCGTCAAATTCCTCAAGGCTCTCATCGAATTCGGTGAGATCCCATTCGTCACGATCGTCAGATTCACTGCTCATAAAGCCAAGTATAGCCTAAACGTTACACTCTGCGGCCTCAAAGTTCAATTCGTATTTCACTTCCGCGAGGTTCTGCATCAGGCACTCTTCGCGGATGATATTGCCGGTCCGACGGTCGATCACTTCTCGCCAGATCTCGTTCTCACGCCAGGTCTTGCCATCCTTGCGAAAAAAACGATGACCTTTCTCGACGATATGGTAAGTATTCTCCGGCGCCTTATCAGCAAATATATTGCCGCGAAGGTGTGTGTCGCCGACCTTCACACGCAGTTGGAAGGTGATATCCGTCGGATTGTAGAACCGAAGGTCAATGTAGTTATAAAAGACGCCGCAGCCGCTGCCAAAAGGCAATACGCGGTTGTCATCCGGGAACGGGTCAAAGCTGTGATGATGCCGCTCGGCAACCGCCATCGGTGTGTGCAGCACCATCCAATGCAGCAGATTTGAGAGCTGGCAAAGCCCACCGCCGACGCCTCTTGCAACCTCGCCGCGAGAAAGCTGCATCCCGTCGAGATAGCCTTTCTCGGCGGTCGTTCGACCGACCTGCCGCCACAGCGAGAAGAGTTGTCCCGGTTTGATCAGTATTCCGTCGATCGTCGGCGCCGCAATGCCAAGATTTACGACCTTGTTTTCCTGGAGTTCCGGGTCCGAATTGCCAAGCGTTCTCCGCAAAAGTGAAGAGTGTTTTGAGCACATTACCGCCAGGTCATCATCCTGCATTTCGCGGGCAAAATTCTTGCCCGGTGCAAGGTCGGAGATCTTGCGAAACAGCCTTTTCTGCGCAATTCGAGTGTGATAGACGATGGGATGAATTTCAGATAGTCGCATTCAGAATCTTTCAGGCGTCCGGAGTCTTTCAACATCGCCGGCCTGAACAATAACAATTGAATTGTCGGAGAGTTTAACACGCAAGGCACCATTTTGTTCAAGCCCGTCGGTGACGCCGGTGAACTCTCGATCCGAAGTGCGCACGCGGACATCTTTGCCCGAGAAATATGTCGATCGAAGTTGCCACTCATGAAGGATCCTGCCGGGCTCTTCGTTGAGCTCGGCGTAAAGATAACCGAGATAGCGTGTCAGGCACTCCGCAAACTCATCGGGCGACACTGTCTTGCCTGTTTCGTGCTCCAGCGATGTCGCGAATTCCGCGTTCTCATCGGAAACGGCGGTTCGCCTGAGATTTACGCCGATGCCGAGGACGACCGCAAGGCCCGCCGGCGTATCGACCGCTTCGGCAAGAATTCCGCATATCTTCTTCTCGCGGATCAAAAGGTCGTTCACCCATTTGATATCGGCCTTTGCACCGAATTCGAGAAGGCAGTCGCAGGCCGCGACGCCGGCCATCAGCGTGATCAACGGCAGTGAAGCCGTATCAACTTGAGGACGCAGAACGATGCTGAAATAAAGGCCCGCGTCAGATTCCGAAATCCACGCTCTGCCGTGTCGTCCGCGGCCGCTCGTCTGGCTGCGCGACAGAATGACGACGCCCTCGGCCGCACCGCGTCTGGCTTGGGCCGCCGCTTTATCGTTCGTCGATGAAAGCGAGTCAAATCGCAGAATGTTGATGTTCATTTCGCCCGCGGCCGCCAAAGCGAATCGCAATAGTATTCACGTTTGTCCAAAAAGTTCCTGACCACGCAGAATCCGGCCTCCGCAGCATAATCATCGATCATCGAAAGCGTATATTTCTGCGATATCTCCATAAACATTGGTTCCCAGCGTCCAAACTCGAACGTCTGCCCCGCGACCTCGACCGTTTGCTCTACGCGGCTGATCAGATACGAACGGGCCGAGCCCTCGATCGGGCGATAGTTTGCATAATGAAGGAAGTTCTCCGTTTCGAAAGTTCCGCCAAGTTCTTTATTGATGCGAGCAAGCAGATTAAGGTTGAATCGAGCGGTGACGCCCTGTGCATCATCATATGCCTGATGTATGATCCTCGGATCTTTCTGCAGGTCGAATCCGATAAAGAGAAGATCGTTGTCATTCATCACGGAACGCAGCGAACGGAATAGCTTGGTCGTGGCCTCCTCGCCGAAATTCCCGATATTCGAACCCAGGAACAAGATGACCTTCCGCCTTTGCGACTGCTTTTTGAGCGAATCGAGGATCGCCAGATAGTCTCCCACTTGGGGCTCGATCGTGATCTCCGGCAGCGTAGCCCTGAAATTCGCGACCAGTTCGGAGATCGCTTCCTCCGAGATGTCGATCGGCGCGTATCTTGCAGCTGGGTCTTGTGCCACAAGTCGTTTTAGGAGGATCGCGGTCTTTGTGCCGTCACCGGCACCAAGTTCTACGACCTCGATCTCATTTCCATCAGCCAGGAAGGCGCTTACTATTTCGTCGCATTGCTCGGCGAAAATCTCCGTCTCGCAGGCCGTGAGGTAGTATTCGGGAAGTCGCATTATCTCCTGAAAAAGACGCGAACCTTCCTCATCGTAAAAGTATTTTGACGGCAGGCGTTTAGGTGTCGCGGCGAGGCCGGCGAGCACGTCGTGCTTGAATGCAAGAGTATTTTCGCTTGACGCCATAAAGATCGGAAACCTTAGGAACAGTGAGCATTATGCCTTTACTTTGCCAGCCGAAGACCAAAGAATTGCCAACGATCCTGCGGGTGAAAGAAGTTTCGATATGTTGGGCGGCCGTGCCCTTCAGGCGTAGCAATGGATTCTCCACGCAAGGTCATCTGGTTGACCATAAATTTTCCGTTATACTCGCCGACCGCGCCTTGGGGCTTTGTAAATCCCGGATACGGCAAGTATGCCGAATTGGTCCATTCCCAACGCTGTCCCCATTCGAACTTCGCTTGAGCGGCTTCCCATTCAAATTCGGTCGGCAGCCGCATTCCCGCCATTTCAGCAAAAGCTGCCGCCTCGTAGAACGAGATATGCGAAACGGGTGCCTCAGGTGAAAGCTCTCGCTTGCCCTGCAAGGTGAAATGCGACCAGCCGCCCAAATGCTTTTCCCAATAAAGGGGCGCCTTGATCTCGTTCGCACGCACCCAATCCCATCCGTCCGAATGCCAAAGCCGAAAATCATCGTATCCGCCGGCTTCGATGAAATCAGCAAACTCGGCATTTGTTACCGGCCGGTCTGAGATCGAGAATTCGCCGAGGTACACTTTGTGCCGGGCGAGTTCGTTGTCAAAGCAGAATTCGCTCCCCTCGAACCCAATATCGTAAACACCTTCATCGACCGTGATGAATTCGCCCTTTCCAAGTGCCGGCTGGTCCTCTCGGTCCCACGCGGCATCGTAAACCGGATCGAGCGGATTCTGGCCGAACGCGTATTTAAGGTCGGTCAAAAGAAGCTCCTGATGCTGTTGTTCGTGGTTAAGTCCGAGGGTGATCAGCCTTTCTGCTTCCGCCGCGTCCGCATGGGACGAGAATTCATCCAAAAGCCTACGCATCGCATCATCAACGTGTTTGCGATATTCGTAAACGGTCTTTACCGTCGGACGGCTTAATGAACCGCGTTCGGCGCGGATCGCACGGCTGCCGATCGAGTTGTAATAGCTGTTAAAAAGAAACGAAAAGTGCTCGTTGAACTTCTCGTAATCGTCCCTGAATTTTGCGAGGATCAGCTCCTCGAAGAACCACGTTGTGTGGGCTATGTGCCATTTCGCGGGAGAGACGAATTCGACAGGTTGCGGAATATAATCTTCTATTTCGAGGGGTTCGCAAAGCTTCACAGTTTGCTCGCGAACTGCATTATATCGAGTCGCCAGGTCGCTGGCAGCCCTGCCAGTACCGATCGTGTCCATATCTCAATTAAACCATTTGTGAGGCTCAAATGGAATGAGACCGCCGCCCTTACCGCTAATTCATAACGACAGCTTGAAATTTCGCCGCCGCATCGATTCCCATTCGCAGACCTGCTGCGCACGCCGATTCTCTGGCATTTTCGCAAGGGTCGCGATCACGTCGTCGGTGCGTTTTTGTAAAGTCGGGTCAGAGCGGGGGTCGCTCAGGGGATGAGGGCTGTCTGTTCGGTGTGTGAGGCCGGTGTTTGCTTGATCGATCGTCATAATCGTTACCTCCCGCTTTTGGGGTTTTGAGGCAGACGGTCGAGTCAACAACTTAAGGTCAAGTAGGCTTTGGCAGGAACCGCATGCAAAAGATAGTTATTCTCATCAAACTCTGTTGATCTAGCCTCCAAAAACGACCTTTAAAGGTCCCTGTAGAATATCACAAACTGGCAAAAAGCGAGCGCATTATTTGTCGCCCTTCGCGGAAAAGCCGCAGCCTTTTTCGGGCTTAGACAAGCAAGAGGACAGTCCCAAACTGATATTTTCTGCTTTTTCCGTTACCATAATATTTTTGACCTTTTTATCAGATGGACGACAAGTATTTCGCAAAGAAAATAGAGAAGAAATGGCAGGCGATCTGGGCCGGATCGAAGGCGTTTGAGGCGGAACCTGACCCGGAGAACAATAAACCGAAGTTTTATGCACTCGAGATGCTGCCGTATCCCTCGGGGAATCTTCATATGGGCCACGTCCGCAATTACTCCGCAGGCGACGCCCTTGCGTGGTACAAACGCCTGAAAGGCTTTAACGTGCTTCATCCAATCGGCTGGGATTCATTTGGCCAGCCGGCGGAAGACGCGGCCGTAAAACGCGGCGTCAACCCGCGGGATTGGACCGAAAAGAACATCGAGACGATGCGCGGCCAGCTCGAACGCCTCGGGCTCAGCTATGACTGGCGACGCCAGATCTACGCGCATCGGCCGGAATACTACAAGTTCGATCAGTGGTTCTTCCTGAAGATGTACGAAATGGGCCTTGCGTACAAGCGAATGACGCAGGTCAATTGGTGCGAGACCGATCAGGCGACGCTCTCAAATGAACAGGCGAGCGGCGGCCTTTGCTGGCGTTGCGGTAATCCGGTCATCAAGAAGGACCTTGAACAATGGTTCCTGAAAACTACCGCCTACACGCCCGAACTCCTCGAAGGAATGGCCTCGATCGAGGCCGGTTGGCCGCAGAACGTGCTCAAACGCCAACAGGATTGGATCGGGCGTTCGGATGGAGCCTACGTGGATTTTGGCGTCAGTGGTACCGAAGAGAAGATACGTGTCTTTACCACCCGTATCGATACGATATACGGAGCAAATGCGGTCGTAGTTGCCGCACAGCACGATATTGTTGAGCGGAATCGCGAGAGCTTCTCGGCAGATGTTCGGACAAAGATCGACGAGATCATCGACGAGAGCCTCAAACCTACTGAACGCGACGAGGTCATCGAAAAAGACGGTGTCGATACCGGGCTCAAGGCGATTAATCCTTTCAGCGGTGAAGAATTGCCCATCTGGGTCGGCAATTACGTGATGATGGATTACGGCACCGGAGCCGTTATGAGCGTGCCCGGACACGACGAACGCGATCACGAATTCGCGGTCCAATTCGGCCTCGACATCAGGCAGGTGATCGCTCCGCTTGATCCTGCAGACGGGGCGGCCGAGCTTCCGTTCTGTGAATACGGCGTACTTGTGAATTCCGCTGATTGGAGCGGCAAACCGAGCACGGACGCTAAACGCGAGATGGCCGCATTTGCTGCATCGAAAGGGTTTGGCGAGCCGGCAACGACCTATCGGCTTCGTGATTGGGGAATTTCTCGACAGCGTTTCTGGGGTTCGCCGATCCCGATGATCTATTGCGTTGACTGCGGCGTTGTGTCCGAAAAGTTTGAGAATCTGCCGGTGCGTCTTCCTGATTCCGCCCCGATCACCGGCACGGGCGAATCACCGCTTGCGAAGGTGCCCGAGTTCTACGAAACGACGTGTCCAAATTGCGAAGGCCCGGCTCGACGCGAGACCGACACGATGGACACGTTCGTCGATTCGTCCTGGTATTACTACCGCTACACCGACCCGACGAACGAGATAATGCCGTTCGATCCTTTTGCGGCCAATTATTGGGCGCCTGTCGATCAGTACATTGGCGGCGACGATCATGCCGTGATGCACCTGATCTATGCACGATTCTGGACAAAAGCCCTTCGCGACATGGGCCTTGTGCAGTTTGACGAACCTTTTTCCCGGCTTTTGACGCAGGGAATGGTCGTCGGCGAGACCTTCTTTGATGATTCGACAGGGAAACGTCAATACTTTCCTGCCGACAAGGTCACGGTCGAACGCGATGCAAAAGGCCGCATTTCTTCCGCCTCGGCCGCAGAGACAGTTCCGCCGCAGGCCTTGAAATTTGCCGTTGAGCGAATGTCGAAATCCAAAGGCAACGGCGTCGATCCGGACGAGATGGTCGAGATCTATGGTGCGGACGCGACAAGGCTCTTTGTGATGTTCGCGGCGCCGATCGAGAATGAGCTCGTCTGGAACGAGGCCGGCATCGAAGGTGCGGCACGATTTATTCAGCGTCTATGGCGGCAGGTTCGCACGTGGATCGAGTTCATGGACGTCAGAGAAGAGCCCGCAAAATCCGATTCAGAAGCCGCTCGCGGTCTGCGTCGAAAGACTCACCAGACGATAAAGCGTGTCGGCGACAGCCTCGAAACCTTGCAGTTCAACACACCCGTCGCGGCCCTTATGGAGCTTTCAAATGCGGTCGGCGATGTAGGCACCGAACCTGCGAATGCCGACGAAAACGTACGTTTCGCCGTTCGCGAAGCACTTACTTCGATCGTGCTGATGCTTACGCCTTTCTCGCCGCACGTCGCGGAGGAACTCTATTCGGTTCTGACTGGTTCCGAGAACTGGATGCTTGCCGCTGGTGCAAGATTTCCTGAGTTCAACTCGGAACTTGCCCGCGAGGATGAGATCGAGATCGCCGTGCAGGTCAATGGCAAACTTCGCAGCCGCGTCTTCGCGTCGCCCGAGGCGACCCGCGAAGACCTTGAAAAGCTTGCACTTGACGATGCTCGTACCCAAGAGTTCATCAACGGCAGCGAGATCAGGAAGGTCATCGTCGTTCCCGGCCGGCTCGTCAACGTCGTGGTCGCGGCTTGATTCGTATCTGCATTTGACCTGCATTTGAGGGACAAATACCATAGGTGAATCTTTTGAGCCCATACCTTGATTGTTTCGCGACCGCTGAACTTGCAAAGGGTAGGACGATTTATGTTCGATGTTAACGAAATATTAGATTCGTTGAATATTTCCATATTCGACGCGATACCAAGTCAGACAACGGATGACGATAAGCGTTCGCTACTCGCGATCCAGTCTGCGGTCAGAGAGTTTTGCCCTCACTACGTGTATCTCGAGATCGGTTCCCACCTCGGTGGGAGCATACTGCCGCATCTTACTGATGATCTGTGCTCAAAGATATACTCGATCGATAAACGGCCACTGGTTCAGCCGGATGAGAGAGGCGTAAGTTACGGGTATCCTGAGAATTCAACGCAGAGAATGCTCTCCATCCTTTCGCAGGTCTCCTCCACTGAAAAGATCATTACAATCGACGGTGAAACTAGCTCGCTTGACGCATCCGTGGTCACCGAACAACCCAACCTGTGCTTTATCGACGGAGAGCACACGGATGTGGCCACAGAACAGGACTTCAAATTCTGTTTAGGCTTGCTGAGTTCCGGGGGGGGGGGCGATCATCTTCCACGATGCCTACGTCATCTATAATGCCATTGCCGATTGCCTCGATCTTGTTAAACAGAAAGGACTTTGCTTTCAGGCCTATTGCCTGCCAAGCGTTGTTTTTGTTTTGGAGATCGGCGACTTCCCCCTTCATAAAAACAGAAATATTCAACAACTTCTTCTCGAGAATCACAAGAGCTATCTATTTTCCCTTAAGGAAAATGACGGCTATCGACGGTTTACCACCTCATTTCCTATCAGCTATATTTGGAAGCTTGCGTTAAAACTTGGCTACCGCTTTTAGCGGTCTCTCGTGCAAAATTACGGGTTGGGACTCGTCAATAGATTTTGGTGCCGGGATTCGGGCTTGTTTTTGCGGTCTTGCCTGAAAATTGAAAAAAAAACTAGAATTAAAAGAGATTACTGCTTTATTGCGGAAATAAGCGTCTAATATACGTTTGCCGTCCATTTGATCTTTTTTTTGCCGGGAACTAACAGCTAATTACCAATGAGGGAATGTCAGACCTGTAAGAATTGTTTCGCCGATACGGTCGCGACCTGTCCGAACGACGGGATGCCGACGGTGCATACGATCCCCGGCGATGGCGTTCTCGAAGGGAAATATCACCTCGAATACCGCCTTGGACAGGGCGGGATGGGTGTTGTTTACAAGGCCCGGCACGCATACCTCAAGACCCTTCACGCGATCAAGATCATTCTCCCGGACCTTGTCGGGAACGATCCGCAGCTTGTTACTCGCTTTCGTCAGGAAGCCCTTGCGGCTGCGGCTATCCGGCATCAGAATGTCGTCAGCGTCTCGGACTATGGCGTGATCAACGGGAACGTGCCGTTCCTCGTGATGGAATACGTCGAGGGCGAATCGCTGCACGACCTTCTTGCACGCGAGGGCAGGCTGTCTCCGGAGAGTGCGCTCGATCTTATCTCGGCGATCTGTGCGGGCGTCGGAGCGGCTCATCATCAGGGCATCGTTCATCGCGATCTGAAGCCTCTGAACGTGATGATCTGTTCGGATAGGCCGAGTATGTCGCAGGCAGTGAAGATCCTGGATTTCGGCCTTGCGAAGATCAAATCCGGCGAGCTGCTCGGCTCTTTCATTCAAGCTCAAACGACAGGCCTGATGGGCTCGCCATATTATATGGCTCCCGAGCAATGGGCCGATGAAGATCCGGATTCGCGTGCGGATATTTACAGCCTCGGCGTAATGCTTTTCCAGATGCTTGCGGGCGATGTGCCTTTTAAGGGCTCGTCGATACCGGCGATAATGAAAAAGCATATCAGCGATCCGCCGCCGACCTTTGCAAGCCTCGGCATCGCGATCGCTCCGGAGATCGAGAGAGCCGTATTCCACACGCTCGAAAAGACACCATCTCTGCGTACGGCGTCGGTCGAGATCATGGTCGATGAATTTCGCCGTGCTATTGACGTTACATCGAACATTCATACGACGACCGGTGCGGGAGCTCTGCCCGTTTCGACCATTCGCGTCCACACTCGCCCCGCCGGGTCGAAGGTCTTTGTCGATAACGTTTCGGTTGGCGAGAGTCAGATCGACGGCTCGCTACTGTTGGAGGGCATCCAGAGCGGGAATCATTTCCTGCGCATCAGTCATAACGGATTCGACGACTGGGTGGATAACGTCGTTTGCGATGGTAAGCCGGTGGATATTGTTGCCGAGCTTCGCCATTCTCAGCCCGACATAAATGCGATCCCGCGACCCGACACGCAAGGGTTGCCCGGTGCGACACTAATATCAGAACGTCCGCTCTCAATGCCGCCGACACCGGGCGTGCAAACGGCTTCCGGGGCAGTTCAGGCACCCGTCGTAACAATGCCGCCTGTCAAAAAGAGCCGAACCGGCCTTTTTCTCGGAATCGGAGCTCTATTGGTTCTTTTCGTCTTGGGAATAGCAGGTGTTGCAGGTGCGTATTTGCTCGGGTTTTTCCCGGGCTCGAAGCCGATCGCGAACGCGAGTCCGTCGCCGAGCGTTGTGGCTTCTCCGCATACGACGCCGACCGAGCTTCCGGACATCAAGGCGGATCTCGTATCGATCCCGGCCGGAACGTTTAGGATGGGACGCAATGACGGCCAGCCTCAGGAACGTCCGGAGCATGAAGTTTCGGTAGAGGCGTTCAAAATGGACCGGACCGAGGTGACGAACGCCGAATACTATGAATTCGTCGCAGCGACCGGCCACAAACCGCTCCCGGCAGATTGGGTGAACGGACGGCCGCTCGAAGGAAAAGAGAATTTTCCCGTCAGGTTCGTGAATATGGACGATGTCCTTGCGTTTGCCGGATGGCGATCAAAACGCGACAACGTTCAATACAGGCTCCCGACAGATGCCGAGTGGGAGTATGCGGCAAGGAACGGCAGTGACAGCGATCTCTATCCGTGGGGCGATGGATTCAGGCCGGAATGTGCATGGGTCGATCAGTCCAATACAGAACCGACCGCGGTCGGCAAGCATTCATGCCCGGACAAATGGGGCGTTTCGGACCTGATCGGCAATGTTTATGAGTGGACAAGCTCAAAGGCCTATCTTTATCCCGGCAGCGGCGGTGCGGTGAAGGAGTCCAAGGAGCCACGCTATATGATCCGCGGCGGCTCGGCCTTTAGCAAATCCTCGGGCGACGCTGCTATTACGAGCACAAGCAGGCCGGACGTGCCTGCTTCGACGCGTGACAAGGAATTGGGTTTTCGCCTCGTCACTAAATGACAAGAAGAAGGCCCGTATGAGGTTTTTATGCACCGGCTCTTTCTCTCAATCGTATTGATCGCTGCGTTTGCCGCATTTGGTTCGGCACAGGACCTCGGCAGCAGCAACAAACTATTCGGCGGCAAGAAAGCGCCGAAAAGTGATGCTCCGGCCGCCAAAAGGTCCACCTCAAAGTCCGCACGTTCAACACGCTCGGCCGCTAAAAAAACACCCAGGAAGGCATCTTCACCTGTTGCGGCCAAAGCCAAAGCGGCAGAACCGGGCAAGGCAAATACCTCATCCACCGCAAAACTTTCACCCGAACAGATCGCGAAACTCAAGGATGATGCGGCGACTGCACTGACGGCAGGCGATCTTGCTTCGGCCGAGGCCAAGTACCGGGAGATCGTCAAGAGTTCATCGGACGAGACCGACGCAAAGCTTGCGTTGAGCGGTATTTTGGCTGTGCCGGTGCCCGTAATGGAGCTTGCCGACAGATACGAAGAGGCGATGAACCTTGCGAAGGCGGTCACGGAAAAACAGCCTTCTAACGCACTCGCTTTTGAGCGTCTTGGAGTTGCTCGTGAAATGCTTGGCCTTGTCGGGTCCGAGACCGAGAACGCATATCGCACGGCGGTTCGGCTTGCCCCCGACCGAGCTGCAAATTATGCATATCTGGCACGGCTTATGCGCCGCAATGGCAATTCCGCAGGAGCGGCAGAAATGGATGCCGCGGCAGCGACGAGGGCCCGCGGAGCGTCCCAGATAGCTGATATCGCCGAGATACTTCAATCAGAACAACGGTTTCCGGCCGCAGAAAGGCTTCTAAAGATCGCGGATGAGCCGAAAAATGCAGCTGTTCTGAGGCTTCTTGGCCGTTCGCAGATCGCAAATGGCGAGGTCGCCGACGGCCTTGCAAGCCTGAAGGCAAGCCTCGGCTTCGATCTTTCGAATTTTGACACCTATTCGGCACTTGCTTCCGCTTACCTGCGGACGTCTGACCTTGTGAATGCGGAGAATATTCTGCTTCGCGGAACTCGCTTTGCTCATAAGTACGATAAACCCGTGCTTGCGCGGCAGTTTGAGCAGCTTGGCGACGCGTATGCACGGACAGGGAAGGAAAATGAGGCTCGTCGGTCATACAAGATGGCTCTGACATATCAGCCGGAACGGGAGACCGTGATCGCCAAACTGAAGTAGGCAAGGCGATACGCTACGGAGAAGTTTTTTTCGAGATCGACGGAAATTTTGCGGTATTTGCATTTTCTTAGTGCAGTTTTTCTGACCAGCAAGGGGACAAGGCCGTTTTCGAACCTATCGGCGTTTTCGCAACAGGTTTTTACGGCCGGCTAGATGCCCTTGCAGGTGTGTATTTGTTTATTAACTGATGTTTTGCCCTACATGCGGACAACGATACGTCGCCGGAATACAGCGAGTCTGTGACCTCGACGGGACGCGGCTCTTGAGTGAGCCCGGTGTGGACGCTCGTCCTCTGAATGCGTATTTTTCGACCGTCCTTAGCGGTTCGGAATTGGGTTCATCGAGTATTCGCCGTGCTTTCGAGAAGGACGAAGAGACCGTTCTCGAACTCACAGACGAGTTCATCCAGCCCGACGACGAAGTGATCCGTGACGAAGATATGGCGGAACTCTTCCGCCGTGAGAACACACCGATCAAGCCAAAGGCCGATCGCCGTCAGCGAACGAGAAGGTCCGTTGTCCGGACGGAGAAAAATACCTCAAAACCTGGTGTCCGACGGGTCAGCCCGAACGATATACCGCTTGGCCACGTTGATCTGAAAGAACGCGAGGCAGCTGGGCCCATAAACGATTTTGATCCTGCTTCGCCAGCATCTTTCGTCGGCAAGACGGTCAAAGGCCGGTATCGCGTCCTTCAGATGCTCGCAACCGATGATTCCGGTTACGCATATCTTGCGGAAGACCGAATTGTGGGGGATAAGCGGGTTGTTGTCCGGATCCTGACGCCGTTTGAGGGCGATGAAGTTACTGCCTCGATACTTGCCGAGGAACGCGTCCGCCTGTCACACCTGAACCACCCGAATGTTGCCCGCGTCTTTGACTCCGGGGCATATTCGAACGGCATTAAATATCTGATAAGCGAGGACCTGGATGCTCTTTCAGCAGATGAGGTTCTTTCGATCCACGGGCGGTTTGAACCCGCGAGGGCCGGAAAGCTGATCCGTCAGGTCGCTCACGCTCTTGGTGACGTTCATAAGCAGGGAATATTGCATCGCGACCTTCGCCCGGCGAACATCGAGGTCGCTGCCGCAGATGGTGAAGCTGCACTAAAGATCACGAATTTTGGCGTCTCAAGCGGTGAACTGCACGAAGACAACATTCGTTACGCGGCCCCTGAGATCATTGAAGGAAGCGTTTCGACCGTTTCAAGCGATATCTATTCCTTGGGCGTAACTGCATACCAGTTGCTCACGGGCGATTTTCCCTTCGACGGAGCGACCGAGCGTGAGCTGGTCAAAGATCAGCGTGCGGGCTATTCGCACGAGCTGTCACCGGCGCTTGATGAATTCTTTGCGAAAGCACTTTCACCGAATCCGCGCTCCCGATTTGTCACTGCAAGAGAAGCTGGCGATGTCTTTGCCGCGGCCGTTTCCAAGCCCATTACGCTCCCGTCGGTTGAAAAGGCAGCTGCGATACCCTCCGCAGGGCCCAAAGCCGTTCCAGGGGCATTAGAAGCGAAGGAAGAGGCGACCCTTGAACCAACTACGGACAGTTCGAGCGACGATATGCCGGCATGGCTTCGACGATCGCCTGAGCCGCTTCATGAGCCGAACGCCCGCTGGATAAAGATCGCACTTGGTGTTTTCGCTCTGCTTTTGATCATTTTCGCGGCGGCCTGGATATATTTGCTGAATCGTCCGCAGGCTGTGCCCGGTGCGAATGTCGATAGCAACGCGAACTCGAGTTACGACCCGACAGAAACGCCTCCGGCTCCGAGAGATATCAAGGCTCCGCCGAATTCTACTTATTTCAGCAGTAATAAGCAGAATATGAAGGGCGACCTGTTTCGCAATTTCGTTGGATTCTCGATCTATTATCCGAAAACCTGGAAGTCCGCCGGTGCACAAGAAGGCACTGAGGCGAACCGCGGCAAGTTCCTCGACATTTCGAAGAAAAGTGCCGGCGGCCTGCTTGAAGAGCAGCTTCTAGTTTCGTACTACATCAGCCGCG
The DNA here is from genome assembly GCA_019639195.1 of Acidobacteriota bacterium. Classification (GTDB taxonomy): domain Bacteria; phylum Acidobacteriota; class Blastocatellia; order Pyrinomonadales; family Pyrinomonadaceae; genus OLB17. The sequence goes on from JAHBSI010000003.1 coordinate 89,079, forward strand.
GCACCTATTCGGATGATGCCGTGAATTTTCCCGATCTGGTGAAAGAATCAAACGACACGCTGTCGAAGATCCTGCCTGATTTCAAGATCCTTTCGCAGGGGCAGACGACCGTAAATGGCTGGAAAGCCTATGAGATAAAGTTTCAGGGCGGCGGAACTGGCCCAAGCGGTGATCCGCTGACGGTCTGGGGGCGGCGTATCTGGATCCCGGCCGCCAGGCCGGGCGTCCGGACGGGTTTTGCTCTTACGCTGCTTGCTACCTCGAATGCCGAAAAGGTCAAGAGCGTTGCCGATGTCGGCGTCAATGATGATCTTGCAAAGGTGCTCGAAACCTTTGAACCGAGCAGCGAATTCTAGGCAGCAAAAGCAACTCTATTCGTTAACCATCACTTCGACCGGATCGATCCCGGAGGCTCTCAGTGCCGGATAAAGGGCTCCGATGAGGCTTCCGAAGATCGCGATCACGATCGCCCACGCCACCCATTTCGCACTAAAATCAAACTGAAGTTCAAAGAAATGGCTGATCGCCCTCGACGCCGCGAATGCGGTCAGAAAGCCGAGGATGATGCCGGCAACGCCGATAAGCAAGGCTTCGCCCTCGATCGTTGAGACGATGAACCCACGCGATGCACCGAGGGATTTGAGAATGCCGATCTCCTTCCGCCGCTCGGTGATAGTCGTGTACATAGAGAGAAGAACAAAGACGATCGAGACAAATGCACCCAGGCCGACAAGCACACGCAGGAACGTGTTCAGGCCCGGCACGCGGTCCTTTGCGTCGATAATAAGGTCGCTGGTCAGGTTGACCTTGTTGCCCGGGAGTTGCTCGTTAATGCGGGCGGCGACGGCCGGCACGTCAGCACCATCCTTGACCTTCACGAGGATGTAGGTGCATTTGTTGGATTCTTCAAGAATGGACTGCATCGCCGCAAGCGTCATCTTGATTCGTGAACCCGACGGCGGTTCGAAAACGCCCACGATCTTGAACTGCCTGTTGCCAAAGAGAGTAAGCGAATCGCCGACTTTGAGGTTATCGTTCTTGACCTGCCGTTCATCGACGATGACCTCGTCATTTGCCTGTGGGGCACGGCCCCTGGTCAGCGTCATACCGTTCATCTTTGCGAACGGTTCCCAATCCACGCCGTCCAACTGGAGCAGGCCCCAGCGCGCTTTCGGGTCGGCCGAGATATAACGTCCGACCGGGACCGCCGACGCGACACCTTCGATGGCCTCAAGCCGCTCGACATAAGCCGTGCTTACGTTCATATTCGAGCTGCCGAATTCCATGCCGCCGGGACGTGCAAAGACGATCTCGGCCTTCCAATTCGCCGAGCGTTTTGCCATATCCTCGGTCATTCCTTTTGCAAGGCCGGTGAAAAGCACGATCAGAATAACGCCGAGGGCAACACCGACCACGCTGATCAGTGTGCGAAAAAAACGGACGCGGAGATTTGCGAGAACAAGCTCAAACATCTAAAAGTTCGGTAAAAGAGAACCGCGATGCCGCCTCACGATCGGTGAAAAGCTCCCGGTTTCTTTGAAAATAATCGTAAAGTTTGTCGTAGGTTGCAAACAGGTTATCGGTCGATGCCTCGCGCGTGTTGTTTTTCGCGGTCTCAAGTGCGGCCGCGATCTTCTGTTTGCGCGCCGGTTCGTTGGTCGCCGCGTCCAGGACTGCCGCAGCAAATGCTTTGCCTTCGGGCTCCGTCAGCCAAATATTCTCGTCGGTCGCATACGAGAGAATGCCGCCCGCATTCGGAGCGACGGTCGGAACTCCGGACGCCATTGCCTCGAGCGGTGCAATGCCGAACGGTTCACGCGGATTCGGGTGCACAAACACATCGACATTGGCGTAATAGTTGGCCAGCGTCTCTTTATCCAGATGCCCGAGCTGAACGATCTTTTTCTTGCCGAGTTTCTCTCCCTCAGTTTCGAGCATTTCGGAGAGCGGTCCGGCTCCCGCGACGATCAGTCGCAGGTCATGCTCAGGGTCTTCGCCGAGAACCTTCATCATCTCGATAAGCAGCGGAACGTTCTTTTCAGGCGAGATCCGACCAGCGTAAAGCAGGAGTATCGCATTATCGGGCACGCCGGTGCGTTCAATTATTTCCTGCCGGATGGCCGGGGCCTCTCGATCCGGCCGAAACTGTTTCACGTCCACTCCGCGAGGACAAACATGGATGCGGTCCTCGATCGGCACACGCGGTGCTTTCAGCCAACGCCATGTCTTGTTGACGAACCACTTAGAGCGTCGCGGATTATTCTTCGAGGCGACCGAATCGTAGAATTCTTCCGCCGTATAAGCGGAATTCGCTATGTGAAAATCGAACGAAGGAAAGTTGTAGTTACCCATCAAACGGCGAGAGATCCACTTGCCGACCTTTCCACCGGTGAGGAATGACGAGATGTTGTCATCCATACGTTCGCACGAAAAATGCACGAGCATCGGGCGTCCGAGCTGCTTGAACTTGTTAGTGCGGATCATCGCGCCTAGCATGCTCAATGTGTATTTGTCCGTGACCTCGACCATCTGCGGCCGTTCTTCGAGCATGATCTTGCGGATCAATGACTCACCGGGAAGATACTGCCAAGGCATAATGATCCGATAGCGCTTATCAAAGACCGGCGAATAGTCCGCGGGGACAAAGTGGATCTTCGCAAAATCATTGACGACCTCGGTCTCTTCCCTTTCGCCGGGAACGATCAATGCCATTTCCCGCTGATGCCGGGCCGCCGCCGCCATCAGTGCATTGTAGGAAGTGCTGATGCCGCCCGAATTCTTGTGGTAATAGTTCGTTATGTGAACCGTTTTGGTGAGCTTCTCGGTCAAGATCTTTTTCCGCGACGATGCCGGGCCTCGTAAACGATGGAGGACGCGATTATTGCGAGGACTATCAGGACGAGGCCGTCAATTCCCCAGTACTTGAGTCCCCAGATCTCTTTGCCTCCGCCGTAGGTCCAATAGACTCGGTTTGCAACGGCCCAGCCGACGATCTGCGAGAAGATCGTGAAGCCGATCAGGGTCGCAACTACAGTCAAGGTAGCACCACGGCGCAGCATTGACGCGATCTCGTTCGGCAGGAAAGCACAGAATTCGAATACCAGACGCGGGATCCGCATCACGTCGTTCCCAAGCGACTTGCTGCCTTCCTCGCCGACGATCAGAACGTTTCGCCGCATTATGAACAATGCAAAGAGCGCCGAAAAGATCGATACACAAATTGAGCGGACGATTGCCTGGTCCGTGTGGTCGGCGGTCGAGGTCAGATAGCCGAACAGCGACTGAAATCCGAATTCGAGCAGGTGGCTGATCACCGGCACAACAAGCATCACGGAAAGCAGAGCCTTCCACGCGGGCTCGACCTTTCGAAATGCTTGAATCAATGCACCGCTCAAGCCTGCAAAAACGAAGCGAAATGCGAATTGGACGGCCGCTGCAGCGATCGCGATCTTGATACTCTCTCGGCCGACAAGATATGTGATCAGGAAGATAGGTGCGCGCATCACACCGCTCAGGATCGCGCCTTTGTAATTCCAATACTTTACGAACAGAACCGGATGCGTGAAGACAAGGCGCCAGGCCTGGCCGATCGAAAGACGTTCGGCACTCTTCTCTGTGAGATCGGGCGTTGGTTCTGTCATCAGCTAGTTGTTGCTCGCCCTCAGCGTCTGTTTTTTTTGTTTTGCCGCTTTCCCTTCCTGCCGCTGCTGCTCAGCAATATCGATAGCCTCGAGATAGGAATCGTATACACCCTCGAAGATCGCCTCCCAGGAACGCGAGACTGCGCTGTCTCTCGCAGCGCTCTTCATCGAAGCGAGAAGTTCCGGGTCGCTTGCAAGCGTGATCGCGTGCTCAATGAATTCATCGGCATCTTTTGCTATCAGGCCGTTGACACCGGGCTTGATGATGAACTTAGGGCCGCCCTTGTCGGTAACGATCGCCGGGACGCCCGATGCATTTGCTTCCTGCGCAACGTTTCCGAACGCGTCCGTCTCCGACGGAAAAAGGAAGATGTCCATGTTCGCATAGGCCGCCGCAAGTTCTTCGCCGGAAAGAAAGCCCGTGAATTCGGCCGTTTTCATGTTTTTCTCGAGATGCTCGTGGACATTTCCTTCGCCGACAATGAGGAATTTGAAATTCGTTAGCCCGCGTTCAAGCATCGCTCGCTCGACCTCGATCAACAGTTTCACGTTCTTCTCCGCCCGCAGTCTGCCGACAAAGCCGACACGAAGAATTCCGTCGTTCACAGTTCTTTTCTTCGGCGAAAAGAATTCCGAATCAACGCCGCGGGCCATCAGGCTGGAAGCACGTTTTGTCCGCCGGCCAAGCTCAGAAACGAGTTCTTCGTTTGGGGCAAGCACCACCTTCGGCATCTGATAGTAAAGAATGCAGCCTTGCATTATCCGAAATTCCGCCATTCTTGCGAATGGGTCGAGTATTTTTTTTGGCAGGAAGCGGAATATCCTTCGAAGGCGGCTCGATGCAAACTCGTGCACGTTCGTGTGCCAGGAACCAAGCATCGGAATATCCAGCTTCCATGCAAGATATGCCGCGGCGTTGCTTACGTCATTGATGCCCGTTATATGAATTAGATCCGGTTTGAACTCCTCCAGAACCTTGCGGACCTTCGGGATATGACGGGTAAACAACGGATCGTACGCGAGGCCTTCGTCCAACGGGAAAGCTAGCGGACTTCGCTTAAGGGAGAAATGTGTGACGCTTCCTTCGGTAGTTGTGCTCGTCTCCGGCCCGGCGTGAACGCAAAGCATTGCGCGGTCTTTTTCACGCGCAAAATTAACAAGCCGCTGGCAGGTCATGGCCGCGCCATTCACCTCAAGGTACGAATCCGGGAAAAATGCTATACGCAAAGTATCTTTCACTTTATTGCAAACGCCTGCCCTCAATCACAAATGGCGGGCTCGATCGGCCCGCCTCGTAAAATGACTTGATCTCAAAAGGAACGGCGGAACGAGCTGTTCGCTCAGGCCGTATCGGATGTCAGGCCTCGCGATACGTCGCCGCTGTCCTCCGGCAGGCGAAACTCGGTTCTTTCAACGCTCTTCGGCACGCGATCGACCTTTTTCCGAAATAGTCGAAAGGCAGGCCGCATCTTAGGGCTGCCCATAACGGCGAGCGTCCAGACTGCCGCCCGCAGCCAACGCGGGCCACCGCGTTTCCATCCGTGACCTGAGAGCGACACGAGGCCCTTCCCGTTATCAACGTCAAAAAAGACGCGGTCGAACCAATGCTGCCGCCCGGTACGAAACGCAGGATAATGGCTTAATATCTCTGAAAAAGATTGAAGCTGCCGCGAGTGCAGCGGCTGCTCATACGCCGGCATCAACGCTATCTCAGCTCGCTTATCGACTCTGATCTCTTCGACGAACTCTTCAAACGTCGCGGCGTTCGTAAGATTGATCACGGTATTCGGTTTGCAGCCATGGCGATCACCACCGGTTGCGACCGGTATCCCAACCGCTTCGGCCAGCTCAATAACAGCTTTATTCTCTGACCAGCTGCGAAACCCATTGACCTCAAGAGCGTGAATCCAGCGTCCATAGATCCGAAGAAAATCCTTCAAAAGCCGAGCATGGGCCTCTGCCCCGGCCATTTCGATATCCCAGAGCGGATGGTTGAGGATCACAAGCACTTCCGGTATCTCCTCAAGCATCGCAAAGAGCTCGTTCAATCTTTCGGTCGTGTGCTGTGCCTTATCGAATGTGAATCCGATCAGTTCCTTAGAGATCTCTACCGCACGATCCCGAGGAAGGTTATGTACGCCGACGTGAAAATATCCGATATCAAAGGGGACCGTCCACTCGAGCGAGATCGGAACGGTCTTCCGCGAATCCGCTTCTTCGATCGTGAAATTCCCGTCAATACAATCATGATCCGTCACCGAGACAAGGGAATTGAGTCCGGCGTCCTCGATCTGAGCTTTCTCTAAATCGTAAACCTGCTGCGGCGAAAGCGGGGGCGACCAATAGCCGGTGTCAAAGTTGGGATACTTGCCTTCGCGGTTAAAGTATTTCGCCTTTTCCTTTCGCCAAAAATAGTTGATAACTGGCAACTGTTCCGCATAGTGCGGTACGAAGCCTAGCATCTCCTTTGAGTATTCGGTATGGCAGTGCAAAGAGACGCCGCTCCTGGCCCGCCGTGAGAGTTTGGGGGTGCCTCTTAAGAAATTCAGCTTTGTCTTCTGTAAATCCATTTACTTCTCCAAAATGCTCAAAAGAACAAGGGGAGCAAACATTCAAGGCTATCAAATGGCCAAAGTATTGTAAATGTTCGGGAATCGCGGATTATTTGAGTGGATTTCGCGTTGTTTTACAAGTTTAATAAGGCAGTGTCGTATGTCGAAGTTATGAATGTCGTTCGGCCCAAAGAAAGCAAATTGGGCGGACGTCCAGACTTGATGAAATTCCTGCTTGCCGCAGGCCTGTTCGCTGCGCTCACGGCCCTGATCGGCGGCTGGTACACGGGCGTGATCGACCCATTTTCGCCCGCGCCACAAATCGTTGAGACCGCTGCCGGCCGCATTATAAAATTGCCTTCGGGTGGAAACCTCCAAAAGGCGATCGATTCCGCACGGTCCGGCGATGTCATAGAGCTGGAAGCGGGCGGCGTCTATTCCGGCCGCATTGACCTGACGGAGAAACCACTAACGGACTTTGTGACGATTCGCTCATCACGCGTAGCCGAACTGCCGGAAGGAAAACGCATTTCGCCCGAACAAAAGCCTTTGCTTGCAACCATCAAGTCCGGAATGCTTGGGCGGGCCGCGATATATGCTGCCGATGGTGCACATCACTATCGCTTTGTCGGCGTCGAGATCGAGCCGTCAAGTTCGAGCTATAACTACGGCCTCGTCGTCCTGGGTGGTGAGGAGACGCGTCCTGACCGAGTGCCGCATGATATTGAGTTCGACCGCTGCTACATACATTCGCTTGCGACGGGCAAGACCCGCCGAGGTATTGCTTTGAATAGTGCTCGTACGGTCATCAGGAACAGCTATATCGAAGGTTTTGCGGGCAAGAGCGATGAATCACAAGGAATTTGCGGCTGGACGGGAACTCGCGACGTCAAGATCATCAACAACTACGTCGAGGGCGGTGCCGAAAACATTATGTTTGGCGGCGCCGATCCCGCGAACGCAGATCTAATACCGGCAAATATCGAAATTTCCGGCAACGTTCTTTTCAAGCCCGAAAACTGGAAGCAGAACGGGTTCACCGTCAAGACCCTCTTTGAACTCAAGAATGCAAGGTCCGTTAAATTCACAAAAAACTATTTGGCAAACAATTGGGAAGGTTCTGCGTTCCGCATTACGGTCCGGAATCAGGACGGTAAGGCACCATTTTCGACCATCGAAGACGTCGAGATCAGCGGAAATATCATCAACGGAGCCGGCGAAGGCATCAACATCCTCGGCAGCGACGATACGTATCCGAGCCAGATGCTGAAACGGCTTGTTGTTAAAGATAATCTGTTCCTGAACCTCGGTGGAGAGGGTTTTGACGGCTCAGGCTATTTTATTCAGGTTGCAAGCGGCGATACGATCACGGTCGAGAATAACACGGTCTTCAACCGAGGGAATATAATCACCTTCTACGGCGACCAGCCTCGTGCCTTCTTATTTACCAACAATGTTACGGGCCACGGGCGCTATGGTGTTCACGGTCCGATAGACGTTAAGTCTGCGGCCGCGGTGTCTATGATCCGGGGAAATATTTTTTTCAACAATATGGGCGTCGGCTCCGGCGACCGGAATTTCCCGGCCGGAAACGACTTTGCGGAAAGTATTGATAGGGTGGGGTTTATGGATATTGCTTCTCAGGATTATCGCCTAAGGCCCGGCAGCAAATACTGTCCGTCAGAAGGGAATTGTCCGGGAATCTCGTTCCCATTCTTTACGAACCAATAAGCTCTTCGTAAACACCAACGACACGTTCGATCTGCGAAAGATCGTCACCGCTGCTGCCACTTTCTTTTCGAGGCAAGGCAAGGACCTCGCGTACTCCGTCGGCGATCGCTTCCGGCGTCAATTCTTCGACAAAATGCACTCCGTCCGGCCTTGTTCCTTCACGGGTCGCAAGTACAGGCGTCCCAAGAAAAAGACTTTCCCGTACCGAGATCGCATCGCCGTCAAAATGCGTCGTTCGCAACGAAACATTTGCCCTCTTGATCAGGTGCAGGATGCGATCGTGGTTGATATTTCCAGACAGAAAAATGTTGTCGGCAAGGTCTGCATCCGAGACGGCATCTACGACCTCGTCCCTCATCGAGCCGTCGCCCGCAATAACTAAGCCGATCTTTGGAAGATCACCTTTCAGGATCTTTAAGGCTTCGACCTGTTCGAGCGGTGCGTATTCCGGTTCGAGAGCTCCAACGGCGGCTAGGATCGGCGAATGCGAAAGAAGAAAGTCGTTGAGCGAGTCGTCCAACCGTACGTTCGGATCAGGAAGCTGCAACGCATACGGCGGGATCGTTTCGATACGATGCGAAGGCACACCGAGCTCGCAAATTGCATCCGAGATCTTCTCACTGACAGCGATCACGCGATCGAATTTCTTCAAGATCGAAGCGGTGAACTTTCGTCGAAAGATCGTTGCCCCGACGATCGCGTCGGGAAATCCTCCGGAATGCACCGTCAAGACCGAATGTTTTGCGATCTTCGCAACTGCGAGTGCCAGAGCGAGCACGCGCATCGAGATATCGCCTCCGATGTGCAGGTGAAAAATGGCTGCGTCGCTTTCACGCAAGGTTGAGATCAGATCGAGCGGCGACTGCGGATAGACATTGCCTTCATGCTGATCGTTGGCAGCGTTGCGGGTCGTAGCGACTAGAGTGCATTTATGGCCGCGCGCCTCTAGAACTGCCTTAAGTGCTGCAATATTGCGACTTACGCCGCCTTCAGGCGGCGGTATCGGACCCAGTTCGAGGACGTGGAAGCTCACAGGAATGCCTCCGAGAGCTTTCGGCGATAGAGTTCGCTCAATGCTTCTGTCTGTCTCTTTTTCCCGAATCTTTCCTTGATAAGACGGCGCCCGTTACTGCCCATCTCTGCGGCATTCTGCGGATCTTGAAGCAGTGCGATCAGGTGCTCGGCCATCCGTTCGCTATCGTTTGCTTCGACCAAAAAGCCATTTTCGCCGTCAACGATAACCTCGGCCGCACCGCCGACTCGGGTTGCAACGACGGGTTTGCCGGCGGCCATATACTCGATGATCGAGTTTGAAAAACCTTCCGCATTCGAGGTCAGAACGCCGACAAGGCTTTCCGCGAGAAGTTCCGGAACTTTCATCGAACGGCCGATAAAACTCACTTTCTCATTGATGCCAAGATCGTTCGCCTGAGACCTCAGAACCGATTCGAGCGGGCCTTCACCCGCGATCACAAAATGGGAAGGCGTTGTTTTGGCGACCTTCTTTGCCGCACGAAGGAGCATGGGAACGTTCTTTACATCGTGCCGCAGATTTGCGACGAGCGTTATCAGCGGAGTATCAGAGGGCAAATTCAGCTCTGATCGAATGCCGTTCGGATTCGCATTGTCAAATCTCGCGGTATCGAGTGAGTTATATATGACCTCGATCTTTTCTGCGTTGATGCCTTGTTCAACGAGCATCTCTTTTACTGCGAAAGAGTTTGCAGCGACAGCATCAGCACGCTTGAAGGCGAAATTCTCGACCGACCTCTGCTGCGGGCTTCGCATCCCGAACGTCTCACGCTTTGACGCAATATTCACCGCGACACCAGCAAACGCAGCTGTCGCCGTCCCAAAAACGTTCGTGTAAAAATCGTGGCTGTGGACGAGATCGATATTCTCGTTCCGGATGAAATGAGCACATTGCAATGCCGCCAGCACAAACGAGCGGCTAAAGAAAGAGTCGATCGGATATGAGCGGATCGTGTCGCCGAATATCTCGTTCGCCTCGGCCGAGAGTGGACCTTCGGCGCTGAGAGTCGCAAGCCGAACGTCGAATTCACCCGCCGCAATGAGTCCGCGAACAGTCTCGAGCACCTGCCGCTCGGTTCCGCCCTGATTAAAGCTTCCGGTGAGATGTAATATCCGCTGCTTCAACTTCGAATGTCGGTGAGTTTTACGGTTTGACGCTCACCGTCGGCGTTCACATACAGCTCATTGCCGAATCGCCGTGCCGAGACGAATTGCAGGTCAGTCTCGCCTCTTGCAACAGGTGATGTAACGATGCTTAAGTGCGAGCCTTTGACCGCAATGATCTGTTCGGGAAGGTCGGCGGCCGCGTGAGTTCTCGCCCAAGTGCAGGCAAAGTCCGAAGAAATGGATTCTGTGCGGATCCTTGTTCCTCCCGGCCCAAGCAGAAGTACATCGCGATAGTCGCCGTATTGCACAAGGAACATTCGTCCGGTGTCGATCGCGATCTCGAAGACCTCGGGCGGTGCAAAACTTTCATTTCTGGGCAGTACAAAGGTCACGAATTCCGCCTTATCGGCAGCTTTTGCGGCATATCGAACGCGTGTCGAATTAACGAGCCGGCCGTATTGCGGTGAGACGGGATCGGGCTTTGTGGTCAATCCGCCGCTGCCAAAGATGAAGGTTCGGTGATGTTCGTCACCGACGAAATCGCCTTCAAGATCCCGCTCCGGCGTAATACCCGGAGCATATCGAAAATTCAACTCAAAGAGGTGTTCACCCGCCATCTCGACGACATCGCGGATAATGAAATAATCGCCGCGAATGTACATCACTGATCGGCGATGGGTCCCGCCCGCGGGCAGTTCTGCCTCGCCCTCAAAAAAGTCAAATATCGGATCCGTTATCCAGGCCTTTGCCGTGCCGTTTGCACGCGTCTTCCAGGAGAATGGCCCCGAGCTGGTAGATGTAGAGTGCCCGTCAACGGTCAAAGTATTATGTGCCTTCGAGCTGCGAAACTGTTCGCGTGTCTCTTTCGAGGCGGAGTAGGAGAATGTTCCCGGATCGATAAAGAGCTGCCGTCCGCGGAGGCTCAGGTCGATCGACAAAAGATCCGCGTGGCCGTGTGCTCCCGACAAGGCTCCGAGCGGACCACAATCGATCACGAGCGAGTCGTCTGTCGGCATCCAGCCGTTTCGCATTACGAAATAGCCGCCGTCGAGAAAACTGCGGGAAAGAGCTTCGGGTTCGCGTGCTTTTGATCTTTCCACCGAGCGAATGCCTGCCGTGCCGAGGAGCCAGAAAGTTTCTTCGAATGAATTGTCTCCGGCGAAAGCCAGGTCGCCGCGACCGAATATGGCCGCACCAAGCGAGAGCGTTCCGCGAAAGTCGCCGGCGATCCTGCTGGTCAGCGGTAAAAGCCTGCCTCCGTCGTCATCTCCGATAAGCGGCGTTGTGCCATCCGGCCGAGCTATATTCAGAAGGAATGTCAGGGCCGCATTCAGGCGTTCGTCCGCAACCGCATTTCGTTCGTCATAAGCGGTCTCGCCGAAAAGCTCACGCAGTACGTAAAAATGCAGATAGAAATCGACGGTATATCGTTGATACCACGTACTTTGTTCAAAATAGACGCCGTCCGGGCCGATCTGCTTGCTGATCTCAGAAAGCAGGATATTCTCGCCGCGACGGCGCCACTCTGCTGAGGCTTCGAGAAAGGGAAGCTGCGTCCCAAGGTAATAGAGCCCGAGAGCTTCACCGGTCAAATGCGTGTTCGGGCTGTAATAGGTCGAAAGATACGTTTCGATATGGCGGCCGTGAACGTATAGCAAACGAACGCAATCAAGAAAGAGGTCATTTGTAAGTTCAGCACTATCCTTAAAGAGCTCCAACGCCCATAGCCATGATATCGACCGAAAAGCGACCTCAAGGCTGCTGATCCAGTTGACGCCGATCCCCGGAGGATTTTCGCGGATCCAGCTTGCAAGCTGCCTCGCAAATACGTGTGCGTATCTTTCGTCGCCCGTAAGCCGGTACGCGGCCCCAAGCGTGAAAAAATGCTGATGCCGATTAAGTTCCCAGAGAATGCGTTTGTCGCCGCTTTCCGTTGGGTCAAGTTCATTGAATTCCTTGCAATGCTTTCGCGGCGAAACGATCCCGGAGATCGGTTCGCGATGCCAATCAATGTCAGCGCCGACGTCAACCCGCCCAAATCCGAGTAGCCCAATGCGTCCTTCGCAGATCCCATCTGCGGCTTCGATCAAACTCTCTGCCGCCGTCGCTCCACAAGCGGCCCTAAACGCCGACGGAACATCCTCGCGCATCGAACCAAAGAACCGTTCACGCGAATTCTCATAGAAAAGTCGGCGGATGCTCTCGGCAGAATTGTGAGCCCCAAGCCGCGACCCATCATCCAGAAGGCGGAAAAATTCTGTGCGGTCAGGTGCCTCAACGCCGGTCAAACGATCGCGATAAGCGCTGACGAGCTGTGTACCGCGGGTGCGGAGCTCATCAAATCCGATCTGGCGGATCTTAGTCAAAGCTTTGAAAGGCGTCGTCATACTTTTGCCGCGAACTCTTGAGCGGCTTCCTGCATTATCGGCAGCAAGGCATAGTTCCGAAACGCGTTCGGATCACCATCGGCACCATCTATAGCGGCAGTAGCGATGTTAAACATTTCGCGGGCCGAAACAAAATGCGTCGCGTACGAACCGTCCTTTTCGCCCTGTTCAACGATCGCGGAGAAGAGTCGCCGAGCGTCTTCACCTATCGAAACAGATTGGTCATGATCGAAGAATCCGTGCGCGTAAAGCTTTATGAAGATCCAATTCGAACGCCCCGCAACGGTTACGTTTGCACGCCGCCAATAAGCAAACCGCGACAGGCCGCTGCCAAGAGCACTTGTGAGTGCCCCGTCCTCGATATAGGGCCGAATTGCGTTTCGAAGAGCAAGCTGCAGAGGGCCGGTTATTATCATCGGAGTTTGCGGGTGCGTCCCGCCAACCCGACATCTGACGGCTTTGTCGTGCGGCCTCGGTTTCGTGATGTCACCCGCTGATTCGTAGATGCGATTTATTACGCGGACCTGCGATCTGTCCGGTGCCGACGGCAGCGTAAGGTCCGCATAACAGCCCGTTTCGCCGAGGATCTGCATCTCGTCGTCCACACCGCAGAACTTGCCGCCGCACGAGTTCGCAAGTGCAAGATTCCCGTGAACGAACGCATATCTGGGTGTCTCATCGTCCATGGAACGCGAAAGGCATCTGTGACGTTCGGCCAGGATATCGCGAAATTCGACGAGCTGTCGGCGGAGATTCTCCGATGTATCAGGCCGTTCGACGCCGTGGTGAAGATGCACTTCGACCTCGCCAAGGCCTTCCGCCTGCATTTCAGCGAGAATGTCCACGATCTCGCGATCGTATTGCTCTGCCGGATAGAAATTCGTATGGCGAAATTTTGTCCCGTCACTGTCGCGGACGAGTTCGCCGGTCTTTCGAGCGACCTCGACATAGTCGCGCAAACGTTTGATCTGTGTCTTGTGATCGAGGATCCCATCCGTTGACCAGCCCGGCTCGAAATGGTTGGCAACCGTGATGATCAGGTGCTTTTTCTCAAAGGCCGTTGATTCAAGGAAGGCACGGGCAGCGTCGATCGGGTAGCGAACGAGCCACGGCAGGTTGTACTTCAGTTTTGCGAGCTTTCCTGACTCGTCCATATTCCTAGAGTGCCGTCGAGCGTGCTTCGTCGGCAATTCGATCGCCGAAAGGTGAAAACTTTCCAACGAAACGCCGCACAGCGTCCTTTTCTTCCGCTTCGATCAATCCGAGAAGATTTGCCGTAACGAGATAGATCGGCGCGAATACGAGAGCGCAAATTGCCAATACGAACGCCCCGCTTGCGAAATTCACAATGTTCGGTTTGCCAAGCCCGATCGAATTCGAGATAAAGCTTTCGGCAAATGCGTAAAGCTGCGAACTAAGATTCGAGTAAACAAGATACGTTGCGATGCCGGCAGCAACGCTTGCGAACGCGGTCTTTGCTACGTTTGCAAGAAGAGAAAGATCCTTCAGGCCAAGCTGCAGTTTCCGAATGACCAAGGCTTCGGCTATCAGTTTATCGATGACGACTGCACCGACGGCGAGGCCGATCATGCCCGTCATAGAGATATCGTCAAGCATAAAGTACAAACACGAAACCAAAACGGTGACGATAAAAAGCCGTGTGAGGAGGAATACCCTCCCGAGTTCCTTGTACGAACGCACTATCGGATCAGTGATCAAAATACTGAACGGCAGAAGCGTAATATTCACGACGAATACCCCTGCACTCGCCGCATACTTTTGTGTAAAAAGCGTCGTGATGAACGTATTGGCAGTTATCAGCAGGAACACGTAAACCGGGAAATAGACAAACGAAAGCTTCTGCATCGCACGTGCTTTCAGTCGGACCATTTCCTCGCGGTCGTTGTCACCGTGCAGAGCGTTCATCCGTGGAATAAGAACGGCGGTAACAGATTCGGCAAGCATCGCGATCAGGGGTATCTCGAAACAGCCGTATGCGTAAACGGCGAAATCCGACGGCGAGAATCTGTGGCCCGCGAACCAGCTGTGGATCTCGGTCTGTGCAAGCCACAGTGTACCGGCAATGCCGAAAGGGATCGCATAGACAAGCTGCTCGCGAAGGAATGCAAGATCGAAATGCCGCCAGAACCCCGAAAATCTCGACGAAAGATACCACGCAAGCAGCAGCGTCTGTATCACGCCCTGAATTATTGCGGCGTAAAGAAATGCCTCTACGGTCGCAAACGCGATTGCAGCGGCACACATAAAGAGTGCCTTTGTAAACTGCGCCGAAATGATGAACAGAGTCGCAACGCGCGCTTCTTGATTTGCGATCGCGACCGTCTCAAGAAACGATGAAAAGATCCAGATCCAGATGACGATGCCGATCACAGGGGCGACCCTCGTGATCTCTTCGCTTTGAAAGATCGTGCCGATCGATACCGGAAAGAGATAGAAGAAGGCTGCGGCCGCACCGCCAATGATAAAATTGAATACGAGGATATTCAGTATGCAGGCAGCCCGCCGCTCTTTCGTTTCGCGTGCCAGGAAATAGTACGCGCTCATCGAAACGCCCAAAGGCAGCACCACGATGGCATTCGCGATAACGAGAAAGGCGGCACGATAGTGGCCGACCTCGTCCTGCGGCAGATATCGGACAACAACCAGCGGTACACAAAAACTGAATGCAAAGCCGACAAGTTTTGCCGTCAGCAGCCAAAGGCTCTGCTCACGCAGTGAACCTCCGGCGGATGGGCGCACAGGCGTGTTTGTGGTCGATGTTTTGGGCACTTCCGACATTTTGGGGCGACAAAAGCTGATCGGGCGGCGAAATTTACCGCTAAATCAATCTGAAAATAGTCGCAATAAGGCCGAAATTACAGAAAATGCCGTCCAACTCGACATTGTCGCGTCGCTTCGGATAAGGCCGAGATGGTCCGCGCGTCTTTGGTGGAAAAGGTAGTGGAGAATTCGCGGCGAAAAGCGTGCGGCAAGGCAGACGGCCTTTAGCTTTAGCGAAGGCCTTTCAGCTTTTGCTGCCAAAAAAGCATTACGTGCGGCCGCAAAATCGCGATTTACCAGATGCGATTTTCCTTTCTCGATCTCAAGGTCTATCTCGAGGCTCCGAAGCTGGTGTTCGAGGGTCGAAAGTTCGTCGGGTGAAAGCTCGATCGTCGCCTTGACCCGTTTGAAGACAGCGATCTCGCGTTCGACGCGTGAGATCGAATCTCCCGAAAGATTCTCCGTGTGGACACGGTATTTGAGGAGAACCTTATTCGAGTAACCGATCCGCGAACCGTTCCTGGCCATTCGGAGCCAAAGGTGAAAGTCCTGTGCACGCGTATCGACCGTTTCGAACGAGCCCGCGGCGAGGATCGCGTCTTTGCGCGCGATCGTTCCGGACGTGATCACATTACAGCGAAATTCGAGCAGAGACGAAACGGTAACTTCACCCGCAGAAGGTGCAGACTCCATAAACGTATGCTCGCTTGGAGCCGCGTCGCCGAAAAGTTCGGCGTCCGCATACGCCATATCCCATCCCGCGTCGATCATTCGGATCTGTTCGGCAAGGAAGTTAGGCAGCCATTCGTCATCAGCATCGAGGAATGCGATGACCTCCCCTCGAGCAAGGTCGATCGCGCGATTACGGGCCGGACCGGCACCGAGGTTTTCCTGCTCGACGTAAATGATCTCGTCAAGGTACGGGGCAATCGCGACGTCGAGTTCCAGGGTGTCCGGAGATCCGTCGTTGACGATGATCAGTTCGTGATCCTTGTAGCTTTGAGACCTTACCGACTCTATCGCGGAGGCGACAAACCTCGCCGCATTATATGCGGGCATCACGACGCTAATACGCGGCGACCGGGGCAGGTTCGCGCCGCGCTTAATAACGAACCGCTCGCTTGAACCTGTTTTCACCTCGCCTCCCTGATAGGTTCCCACGAAGCGTATTGTTCGCCGCGGAGAAACTGAAGAAATGCGATAACGGATGCAATGTTCGCAAGAACAAAATATAGCGGCAGCACGAAAAGTGTTGTACGTTTACCTGAGAGTTCCAGCAGCCAGCCAAAGAATGCGGCGAGATAGAACGCGGCCTGAAATGCAAAAATGACGGCAAAAACGCCAGATGAAAGGGCCAGTACCGCATTGCTCAATAACGCCGCGAAAAGCAGTACCGGGACGCTGTATCGGAGCAGTTTGTGCGAAACAAGCTCGATCGCAAAAAAACCGCTCCGAAACGGATTCAGCATATCGCGGTTTCGCCAAAGATCGGTGAACGTTTGTGAGATCACGCGAACGCGCATCCGCATCTCATCGCTCGCCTGTTCGTTCGTTACCTCGAAACATGTTGCCTCGGGTTCGAACACGGACCGCAATCCTTTGCGGTAAAGCAGCGTGCAGATCAGGAAGTCCGAACAAGCTGCGGCATACATCGGCTCATAGGCTGCCTTGCGTACAGCATACAAGCACCCAGATGCACCGATCAGTGAACACGCATCGGATTCGGCGTTCTTCAGCAGCGTTTCGTAGTTCCAGTAGCTTCGAGCACCCGTTCCGACGTTCGTTTCGGTCGGGTCGGTGTAGATCAGTCTTCCGGCAACACAACCGACAGTAGGGTCCGCAAAAGCGGGAAGCAGTTTGCTCAACACATCGGGCGAATAATGAGTTGTCGCGTCAGAAAATAAAATTATCTCACCGGTTGCGGTGGCGACCGCATTATTCTGCGTGACGGTCTTGCCAACACGCCCTTCCTGGCGAAAGAGTCTCACGCCTTGTGACGCATAGCCCTTTACGATCTCATCGGTCGAATCGGTCGAACCGTCGCTTGCCACAAGTATCTCGAGCTTTCCGGCCGGATGTTCCAACTGCAAAGTATTCTCGATCTTTGCGGCGATCGACCGCTCCTCGTTGAATGCCGTTATCAGAACGGTCACCGTTGGCGAGATCTCACCCTTTGAGACTTTCTTCGGACGCAAATATGCAAGGCAAAAGACCAGCAGCGGATAACCGGCATAGACATAGAAAAGCACGGCGAGCGAGCCCCAGAACACAAATTGGATGAGGATCTGTGCCATATGTTCCTAAGCGGCGGCGAGTGCGGGCTCGGTCGCGATGTTCGTTGCGGGTGCATTTGCGGGCTCCGTACTGTAGATCCGCCTGAAGGCGACCGCATAGGCGATGCCGTAATAGATGAACCAGTTATAGGCGACCGAGGCGAAAAAGCTTGAGACCATATAGCCGACGATGCTCGCCTGGAGGCCGATTGACAGATAGTAGAACCAATCAAGACGGCCCTGAGCGAACAAAGTGCGTTCTATTGCCGAAAGTTTGCGGAGCGGGCTGATGATAAATACAAGATAAGCGATCAGCCCAAGCACACCGATCTCGCTTGAAACCTGCGTGTACGCGTTATGCGTCTGGTGATCGTGAATTCCGACGATCGGAAAATTTCCGATACCGATGCCCCAGGGATTACGAAGCGTCACGAGCAGCGACCGATCAAGCAACTCTCGCCGCTGATTGCTTGATCCGACGGGATCGAGCCCCGGAATGAAGATCGAAAGCATTCGCAGTCCGTAATTTCCCGGCGCCGCAACCATCATAATTCCGCCGACAACGATCGAAGCGATAGAGACCTTTGCACGCTGTTTGCGCCCGAGCTTCCAAACAAGGACGAGAGCACTCGCGAAGAAACCCAGGAAACCTCCTCGCGAGAAAGTCACCATATTCGCCGAGATAAAGAGGATCGTGATCGCAAGGTAAACGGCTCTCATCGCCTTTGATCTTGCACCGAGAGCAAGGCAGAGAACTATTGGCGTCATCATCACGAAATGAAGCGCCATATCGTTCGGATTGCCAAAAAGGCCGCCAACGTCAACCGCAACACGATAATCCTCAACGGCGAACTTGCCTTCAGAGTAGAGCCGCAACGCCGTGTAGCCAAGGAAAATGCCGATGCCGATACTCAGCCAAAGAAGAGCCATCAAGCGGCGTCGTGTTCGGACGACATTCACGAGGACGATAAAGATCAGTACGGCCTTGATGAACGGATCATTAAAGGTGTCCCACGCCATCTTTGGGTCCTTGGCGAGCGGGATACTGAAGAACGCCAATGCGGTCAGGGCGAGGATCGCTTTGATCTCGGCTGTGAGGATCGTTGCGTTCCCCTCGGTCGCAAGCTGTGTCGGCAAATAAATGAGGAGCGTCGCGAGTGCAAAATAGAAAGCCGTTGCCGAGAGAAAGCCGAGTCCCGGCACGAGTTCATACGGTCGAAAGAGCACAAGGACCGAAAATAGATACAGGCCAATATATGTCAGGCTGTGGCCGTTGCGAACAAGCCAATTGTCGGCTGAGAGAGCTTTTTGATCGAGTTCGGCCCGCGAAGGTTTTTGGCCCTTGATCCGATGGCTGGTATCAGTTGCCCGAACGCTCGCGAATTGTTGTGCTGGTGCAGAGCCATCTTTTTCGACCGCCGTTTCCGGAACGAGCGAGAAACTATCTTCGGGCACAACGGGCTTCTTTGGCGACCCCGCGGAGGTAAGCGGTTCAATATCGGCCCGCCGGCTCGACCTATTGCGGCCGCCGGATAATGCTGAGTATTCCTTTTTGCTAAATGCCTGCACAGCGACGAATAAGAAAAGACCCGAAACAATCCTAAATAAATACGGATTGCCGGGTCATTTCCACGTCTTTTGCGTTTTATCAGGCCGCGACCTCTTCGCGTTCGATAGTCACCATCGATCGAACACGGCTTTTTAGTGCTTTTTCAAACTGCCGGGCTTCATTAACGCTTCCGAAGCTCAGCTGCTGAAGGTTTGATTCGATCCTCTTTCGATAGTCTGACACGAGAGAGTCAGAGACACCGAGCATCTCAGCGACCTCGAGTTGCGTGCCGCTGTCGCCGATCAGATAGCAATGCCAAAGCACGTTGATCATTCGGTCATACTGCTTCTCTTTGCCTCGAACCGACTTGCTGAGCGTTGCAAGGAAATCATCGACAAATCCGATCGCCTCACGTTCGCCCTCGCTCTTGAGCAGGTCGTCCTCAGGTGTCCCGCGGTGGTCCGTGAACTCGAAGTGCATTCGGTCATCATCGTCGTCCGCCGGCCCTCCGACAGGGACAAGGTGAATGTCCATTATCGGGAGCCGAGACATCACGAACGACCGAAGACTGCGGACATCTACGGGCGAATCGACGGCCTTAAATACCCTGACGATCAGCTTTTCCAGCTCGACATTGCTGATGACGATCTGTGCGTCGCCGGTGCAGCCGACCATACGCGTGTCGCGTGCTTTGAACGAAACCGCTTTAACACGCTCGTCCATTTCCTGGACGTCACGGCGTGATTTTTCAACTTTCCAATCGGCAAGGCCGTAAAGCCTGTCCGCGAGCCGCCGATGAGCATCGGGATTACCGACGTTGTCAAAACGCTTGAATGTCGGGCTCGATTGGATCAGGGTTGAGATACGGCGGGCAAGCCGATAGCTCTCCGGATACCGTTTTCGCAGCTCGGCCGTGAGCATATTCGTAAGCTCGATCTGGCTGATCTCGGCCTCGATCTCGGCGTCCGTCATTCCAGTGTCGAGATAGTGCTGGAATCGTTCCTTACTGAGCAAAGCTACAAAAAGCTCTTGAGTAAGGTCGGTGTATGCGTTGTATTTGCCCTCTTCAACGAGGAAGCCGGCACGTTTTGATGCTCTAACAAGCGGATGTGACGAGACTATGCGATGGAGTTCGGTCCAGATCTGATTGACATCAGAATTCTTCAGGCTGTCGGTCCACTTGCCGACCTTGACCTGCTTGTTCTGGATCGATCGCGGGAGTCTTTCCTTCGTCTTGAGATCGCTCATAACCCTAAAATTGTTCTCTTCGTCCTAATATGAATGGCCGTTATAGTCATAAGCCGAGAATCGGAGAAAGCTTCTCCACGCCATGCTCGTTACACACGGCAACTCCCAAAAGGGCAGACTTATTGGCCTAATTGAAGCAATGGTAGAAAGATGCTGGTGGGATCAACTGCCGAGCTGCTTGAGGTCGATCCTAAAGGCAGTGGGTGAGATGATTACCAATCTCACTACCTACATTTAAGATAATAGCAGTTCAGGCACAAATGAGCAACAAGTTTTTACACCCTTGAATATTCTTTATCCCATCGAGTTGATGCGATTGGCGAAACATGCGGCAACCAATCAAAACGGCGTTTTGCATTGAATTTTCTTGCATTTGGTCGGTAAGTTTTTTGGGAACTTGGCCGCATTACAGATTTATTTTTAACATAAGGGTAGTTTTTCTGCGGTTCGCTAAGGCGACTGAGGAGTGGAAAACCGCCCGATCAATATTAGACAATCTTTAAGAATCTTGCAGATCTCGATGGCCAACTTTGCCAAGAACGAAAAATGTCCCACCTCAGCTGACCTTCTTGCTTTCCAGTTAGGCGATCTTGAGTTCAATGTCGGGACCCGGCTGCGGGAGCATATGGCGGAATGTGAATTCTGCTCTGCTGAATTTGAGTTCTACTCGCGATACCCGATGGATCTCGACGAAGAAGCGGCGGCTCCCGAGGCGATACCCGAGCCTCTTCTACAACTGGCCGAAGCTCTTTTACATCACAACGCGGCTCCGGTCTCGCTGGATAAGCTTCTAAAGGGAAGAGGCCGAATCAATTAGCGTAAACCCTCGCAAACCTCATAACCCGCACGCAAAGATACTCTTGCCGGTATCTCGAGCAATATTAGCCGACCACCAAGACGTTTTGTAATATCTTCGAATCGAAGGGCCTTTCAGTGCGCTCTTGGAGGGACCTGCTAACCGCTGGACCGCAGCTGTAAGGGCTAGTTTGCAAGTCGAAGAGGCGAGATATTAGCGGCCTGCGGAACCGGACGAGGAGCTTGTGGCAGGAAGTGCTGCCAATTTCCTTGGTCTGTCAGCAGCGTTTCAATGTCCGAAACCTTGAGAGGTTTTGAGAACAGATAGCCCTGGCCGTATTCGCATTTGAGTATGCGAAGTTGATGGAACTGGTGTATGCTTTCGATCCCTTCGGCAACGACCTTCAAGCGAAGGGCCTTGGCGAGTGCGATCACGGTCCGCACGATCTCGCCGTTCTCCGAATTATCTTCCATTGCGCTTACAAAGGAGCGGTCAACCTTGAGAAGGTCGATTGGGAAGCGATGGAGATAGCTAAGGCTTGAATATCCGGTACCAAAATCGTCGATGCTTACCTGGACGCCGGTTTCTTTGATCTGAGTGAGCATCTGGATCGCCTTTTCGGCGTTTTCCATGATCGCGCTCTCAGTAAGTTCCAGCTTCAGGCTCGCTGGATCGAGGCCGGAAGCGGCCAGCACGCTCTTTATCTGAGAAACTAGCAACGGATCGGCAAAGTGCTTTCCTGACAGATTGACCGCGATCGAGAGCGGGACTTCAGTCGGGAAGCGTAGTTGCCACTCTTTGACCTGTTTGCAAGCAGATTCAAGGATCTGCACGGTCATCGGGATGATCAGGCCTGTGCTCTCTGAGATCGGGATGAACTCATTTGGCGGAATCAGGCCGCGTTGCGGATGGTTCCATCGCACGAGGGCTTCGAAGCCAACAAGCTTGGCAGCTTCAAGGCCGACGATGGGCTGATAGTGGAGCTCGAATTCATTCCGCTCGATCGCATAACGAAGATCGGTCTCAAGCTGAAGTCTGGTGACCGCCCGAACGTGCATCTTCTGGTCAAAGATCACATGTTTTACGTTCGAGTCCTTTGCGCAATACATGGCGATATCGGCATCGCGTAAAAGGTCTTCGGCTTCGGCATATTTCGAATTGCCAAAAGCGATGCCAACACGCACATCCGTAAAAACTTGACGTTCGTCGAGCGTGTACGGTTCGGAGATCCGAGCCGACAGGCGTTTTGCGAAGGCAGCGGCCTCGTCTTTTTCCAGGAGGTCCGTAAGGATGACACCGAATTTGTCGCCCGAGAATCTTGCCGCAAGGTCGGTCTCCCGCACCATTTCTGCAAGTCTTGCTCCGACGTTCTTGATAAGACGATCGCCAAGCGAATGACCAAGGCTCTCGTTTATCGTCTTGAATCTATAGAGGTCGAGCAACAATATCGCAAACCTAAACTCTCCGGTCTCGATACTACTCGCCAGCAGTTCCTTCAATCGGTCGATAAAGAAGTTTCGGTTTGGTAGGCCGGTGAGGGCGTCGTGAAATGCGGCATGGCGAAACTGCTCGTGGCTTTCCTGCAATGCCGAGGCCGTCCGCTGCAGTTCGTCAACATAATGCTCAAGCTCGGTAACGTGCTTTTCGGCGAGCTCATATCGTTCGCGCTGTTCTCGATGGGCGATCTCTGCGGACCGGCGTGCATCGGCAACAAAATGCCGAAAGGTCAAGAAAACCAAGGCGAAAAGACCGAAGACCCCGGCAACCAGATATAGGTTCAGGTGAGTCACGGCCTGGAGGATAACCCCCGCGACCATTCCGCCTATCAAGTTGAGAACGACCGCTTCAGCGAGATTCCTCTTCGAGTGGTGCCATATACTTTTGCCCGTTTTTATCGCCGCAAATATAGAGACCGTAGTCGAATTGATCACGAAAATGGTCAAAGATATCGTCAACAGTAGCCAAACGAGGCTCGTAAGGTCATTTCGAGCAACGATCTGGTCGAGCGGGCCAAAAGCAAGGATCGCCACCTGATAGGCCGCGAAAACGGCTATCGGGGCGGCAACAACATTGACCGCAATGGTCTTGAGTCGGATCTCTGTACCCCGTAGCTTTAGATTCAACGACGCAGCTGCCGCCTCGACAAGAACAAGTAGGATCGTCAAGCTCCCGCCGTATAAGATCAACGAGAGGATGATAAGGGCATCTGAGATCGTAATGTGAACGTTTGTGCGCGGGAGTTGGAGCCTCAGCCAACAGCTGGAGAATATCGTCAGCAAACCCAAGGCCGCGAATCCTGCGTCAAAACGCAAAAGCGGGCCATTCAGCATAGCCCATCCCACAGCAAATGCGGCGAAAGGTATTAGAGTAGCCAAGTAGAGGTTTATGAGCTTGTCCTGCTTTTCCATTGACCGAGAAGAGGCAGCGAGAAAACGAAAACTAAAGGGGTATCGACTGCTTGGATGGAGGGAACTCCGTAGGTCTCACGGCGTCTCTGACAGATCGCTCGTCTTAAAAAGAGTAATGGAAAAAGAGCGTAAAATCAATAAAAAAATAAAGGCTGTCGCGGTTTCTATTAATTTTTGCCTATCTTGTCACAACCTGGGTCTTGGCGGTGTATTCGATTCAGGAAGATAAATCTCAAACCGAACTGGTTAGGTGATCTATGACTTGGCTATACACAATATTATTTTCGGGGTTGCTTTTCGCATCACAGCCTGGTGCTGTTGCAAGGCCGGCTATTAGCTCACCGCAAGTCGAGGTGTCTGAGTCGCGATCTGGGGACATTACCGAGAGGCTTGATAAAAGCTACCCATTGACAGCGGAAGGCCAAGTTTCGATCTCGAACACAAACGGCCGGATCGAACTTGAGGCGTGGGATAAAGAAGAGGCCGCACTTGTTGTGGAGAAAACGGGTCCTAGCAAGGAGATCCTCGATTCCGTCAAGGTGCTGATAGATTCAGATAACAACCGGTTTAGACTCCGAACCGAGAATCAGGATTGGTCCCGCGGCGGGACGGACGCAAAGAAGCAGGTTAAGGTCGTTATTAAGATGAAGTTGCCGCGGCGGGCGGTGCTGGGCGAGATCGAGAGCGTTAACGGCGACATCACGATAGCTGGGTTTGCTAACTCCGTCGAGGTCTCACTCGTTAACGGCGGCGTGACGCTTAGCGGGTTGCAGGGCAGGCTCGTCGCTTCGACCGTAAACGGCCCGATAACTGCTGACTATGACCGCTTGGAGTCCCAGACCCGGATAAAGCTATCTAGTGTAAACGGACCTCTGAAGCTGAATATTCCGACGGATTCAGATGCAACTCTGAAATGCGAGACCTTAAACGGCGGCATTTCGACAGATTTTGGCCTGCAGGTAAAGAAAGCGAATTTTGTTGGTCACAGTCTTCACTCGAGGCTTGGTGCCGGAGCCACCGACATCGAGCTTGAAAGCGTGAACGGCCCGCTATTCATCGGCCATCCGAACGATGGTCGGTCGCCTGCGCCGGCGGTAAATCTGCTGACCGAAAGCGGTGATGACGAGGCAATTGCAATTCGACCTCCTCGTGTTGATGTTGGAAAAGTTCCTGCGGAGGCCCAAAGGGCGATCGCGGAGGCAAAGCGAAGATCTGCTGAGGCTGTAAAGGCTGCCCTTCAAACGGCACAAGATGAGTCCGTTCGGGCGGCGATCGCGACCGGACCGATAGTTGATCGGTCGGTAAAGGCCGCTCTCGATTCTGCTCGGGAACAGATAAAGGCGGCAGACATTGGCAAGGCCGCAGCGAAGGAAGCCAGGCGGGCTCTCCGTCTGGCGTCAAAAGATTGGCGGTTTGTGAACGGGTTCGGAAACGAACGCGTTTTTGGTGTGGACCCGGCTGTTAAGCGGCGTTCTAAGAGCTTTCCCGTTTCAGGGATGCCGAACGTCACGATCGAGGCACCGGGTTGTTCTGTTCATATTGTTGGGACCGACGAACCCACCGTTCGCTACACTCTTACCGCGATACGTCCTTCAGGCGATAAGTCGCCCGTAGAGGTCGAAGACTCGGCTGACTCGAATTCGGTTCAGATCAAGGTCTTCGGTGATCCGGATGAAACTTGGCGTACCCGTCTCGATGTTTTCGTCCCGAAGAAGGCCAATCTTAAGGTGACCAGCGATGGTGAACTGCGGATCGAAGGTGTTTCAGGTTCCCTTGATCTGAAAGGTGATGATTCGTCGATCACGCTTTACGATTCAAGCGGTAAGCTGTCAGCTGCCTCGGCGGCGGGCCGAATTCGTGTTGTCGGCTTTCGCGGAGATGTGAACGCCTCGACAGAGTCGGGAACGGTAGATCTTGATGGTGATTTTGACCACCTCATTGCTCTTAGCGATCTCGGCGACATTTTGGTTACGGTCCCTGCGAACTTCTCGGGAAAGATCAATACAATTGAGAACAACGTGCAGTTTGACGGGCTTTCGCCGGTCCGCATTGGTGGCGATGATGAAGAGCCGGTCATTTACAAGATAGGTGAAGGCCGCCACAGCTACTCGGTTCAAACCGACGGGAATATCATGGTGCGATCCCTGGATAGTGTTATGGGTAGAAAGTGAGGCAGAATAGAAACTTGGGCGAAAGGCGGACGTTTTGAGGGCGTTCGCCTTTTGCTATTTTGAAACATTGCCGGCTTACCTGGCGTTTAACCAAAAGTGTTGTCGCGTGATCCCGCCCGAGAATACCCCATTTTATAAATGAAGCATTTATTTTTAGTAGGTATTTTTGTATTCGCAGCCGCTATCATGGCGCCTGCGCAATCAAAGGTTGCAACCCCAACTCCCGGCGCAATTTCCTCTAGGCCCGTTCTGCCTGCCGAAAAGATGCGGGATGTCTCGATCCCAAAGATCAGCGGATCGCCGACTATCGATGGGAACCTTGATGACGAGGCCTGGAGATCAGCGGCCGTCTTCAAGGACTTTTACCAGGTGAGTCCGGGCAATAATACTGCTCCGTCAAAACCCACCGAGGTCTATATGGCCTACGACGAGCATTATCTTTATGTCGCGTTCAAATGCTGGGATGACAAGGACCAGATCCGAGCGACCGTCGCGAAAAGAGATAATGTCTTTGGCGAAGACAACGTCCGCATCTGGCTGGACACGTTCAACGATCAGCGGCGTGCATACTTGCTCGGCTTCAATCCCTATGGGATACAGCAGGATGGCATCCTCACCGAAGGCTCAATGGGTGCGGACTTCTCTGTCGATATCGTCATGGAATCGAAAGGAGCGATCTATGACTGGGGCTGGGCCGTCGAAGCAAAGATCCCTTTCAAGTCGCTGAGATATGCGTCGGCAAAGAAACGGATCTGGGGCTTTAACGTTGCCCGAAATATCGATCGATTTAACGACGAGTTAGATCAGTGGCTGCCTATCGATCGTAATGTTTCGGGTACCTTGATCCAGCATGGGAAGATCTCCGGGCTGGACGACATTAAATACGAGCGGACACTCGAGATCGTCCCGAGCGTGACCTTGCGGCAAACAAGTGAGCGGGTAGCCGATAGATTCCTCCCAGGCGGACGCATCGTTGACAAACCGATAAAGCCCGACATAGGTGTTAATCTAAAATTCACGCTCTCGCCGAACGTTACGTTCGATGCCGCAATAAATCCCGATTATGCAGAGATCGAGGCCGATGCACCTGTTGTTTCCGCAAATCGCCGCTTTCCGATCTTTTTTGAAGAGAAGCGTCCTTTCTTCCTCGAGGGTAAGGAGATCTTTGATTCATCTTTATCGCCTTTCTATTCGCGCACGATCGTTGACCCTGACTTTGCCGCGAAACTGACCGGGAAGTCTGGAAAGATCACTTTCGGTTTTTTGGCGGCCTCGGATAATGCACCCGGAAACTACTCCGAGGACGAGCGGACAGCAAATCGAGAGTGCCTCATCCGCCAGCAGACAGATCCGACAGTCGTATGCCCGATCGATCAGTTCCTTGACAAAAATGCCCTGTTTGGTGTCCTAAGACTCAAGCGTGACTTCGGCAACAGCAATTATATCGGCTTTTTTGGTACCGCCCGCACCTTCCCAAAAAGCCGCAACTTTGTCGGCGGGTTTGACGGCAGATACAAGCTGGACAGCGCGACCGTATTCAGCTATCAGGTCTTAGGGAGTCATTCACGGAAGAATTTCTACGCACCCGAGATCGACCGGGTCGAGTATCGTACCGGCAATGGCCTTGCGTACAACCTTAATTTGGATCGCACAAGAGATACGACCGGTTGGACCATTGGATTCGATGGCAAGTCACCCGATTATCGTTCCGATGCCGGGTTTGCGAACAGGACCGATACCAACAATATCTTCGTGGCTAACCGTTTTAGCACCAAATCGAAGAGCGATGCGACCTTGATCCGTCTGGACTGGCGACAGAGTGCTAGCTATACATTCGATTGGTCGGGTCGGGTTCAGGAAGCAAATGCAGAGACAAGTGTTCACGCCCAGCTGCAGGGAAATCTTTCGCTGAGTGCTGAGGTCGGAGCCGGCTACGAGCATTTATACGAAGAAGAGTTCGGGGCGAAGCGAAAGTTACTCGGCACCATCAGCGGTGCTTTCTTCGGAGCTCCCGAAAGACACGCTCTCCAACCGGCAGTTCGATTTAATATCGAAAAGACAATTAATGCTCGCCTTTCGGTCGAAGCGTCTGCCGACTTTTCGTGGAACACGTTTGATTACGACTTTGGTGCGGGAAATAGATATGGCCGCGTGAGCCCGGCCTATATTGCCTGGATCCAAAGCGGTATGACGGGGCCGTATCCGGCTCTTGATCCGGGCACTGCATTCGAGCGCGAATTTGAGGTCGGTGTTGAATACAAACCAACAAACGCTCTTCGCTTTTCTTTGGAATACTCGAATACGCGGCTGCATCGGAATGACACAGATCGCCTCGCGTTCGAATCGAATCTCTTTACGCTGCATTCGACCTACCAATTTACGCGGTTCACGTTCCTGCGAACCCGTCTCGATTACGACTCTTTGGAAAAGAACACAAGCGGACAGGTGTTGTTTGGATGGACGCCGAATCCCGGTACGGCCTTCTACGTCGGCTACAACGACAATTTTAACTACAACGGTTGGAACCGGTTTACTGATCTTCCACAGCCAGGATTTGAGCGAAATGGGCGCACTGTTTTCATCCGAATGTCATATCTTTTCAGAAAAAGCTTCTAACGTCCTTAATCATTAGGCTAAGCACTTTTTTAAGTAATTGCACAAAAAGTTGTTGTAATTGCTCAAAGAATACTGTATAAACTAATGAGAAGTCTGCATTTCTGCCGTTTTCAGGCAACATTAGGAGCAAGTATGAAATTAAACATTCGCATAGCAATTCTCGGATTGTGTGTAATTCTCACAAGTGTTGGCTTTGCCGTTGCCCAGCAGCCGGCGAACCTGAATATTGCCCTTCAGCGAGGCTATCGCACGGGCTATTCCGACGGTTATATGGCCGGTTATCGTGACACGATCGATAACCAAGCCCGTGATTTCAAACGTCACGGCGAGTTCACGAAGGCTGACCGTGCTTTCAACAAAGAATACGGACCGATCGAAGATTATCGCGACGGATATCAGCAAGGCTTTGAGACCGGCTATTCGACGGGATTTGAGAAGCGCTCGTTCGAATCAACGCTTCCGGCAGAGATCCATCGCCGCGGAACGACCGCCGCAGCAACGACCGCCGCACCAGTTGAGACGCCTGCGGCTCCGGCCAGCACGACCGGCCCTACTGCAACGACCGCCGTTGCTCAGCGTACTGAGACACCGGTGACCGCAAGCTATTCGGGCGACCCGAATGCGATCATCATTATTCCGCGAGATACTGAACTTCTCCTCGAGCTGCAGCAGCCGCTTTCCACCGAGACTAACCGCGAGGGTGATAAGTTCCTTGCTAAGATCGTTTCGCCGTCAGAGATCGCCGGCGCGGTCGTTGAAGGCCGCATAAGCAAGATCGTCAAACCCGGCCGCATCAAAAGGCGTTCGCAAATGACGTTTTCATTCGACCGCATAGTTATAAGCGATCAGCGGTGGTCGAATTTCGCCGCTACGCTGGTCGAGGTTATGCCGGTCAAGGGCGACAACATCAAGACTGTCGATAACGAAGGGACCGCGATCGGAAAATCGTCGCTGAAAGGCGATGGCATCAAGATCGGAGCCTCGACGGGTGCGGGCCTGGTAACGGGTGCGATCATTGGCGGACCGGTTGGAGCCGGCGTCGGGGCCGCAGTTGGGGCCGCATTTGGGGTCGGCGCCGTTGTTATCGAACGCGGCAAGCAGATCAAGCTCAACGAGAACCAGCAAATTCGTATCAAAACTTCATACGAGACCCAGATCCGCTAGGTCTCACGCCCACTCCTGTTGATCCTTCGAAGCTGTCGGGAAGAGATTCCCCGACAGCTTCATTTTGTTCGATGCCAGTTTTCCTTTTTGTCTTACGAACCCATAAAATCGTTATGTAGATGAATAGTCTTGTCTTTTCAAATATGCTGCATCGTCCGGCCCGGACAGCGGTAAGTATCATCGGTATCGGCGTCGGGATCCTTTTGATCGTGTTTACGGTCGGTTTGGCGAACGGCAGCCTTCGCGAGCGTGCAAAGCGGGAAGCAAACATCGGTGCTGAGATCATGGTCCGTCCTTCGGGCAGCCTTGGTTGGAGCGGATCCGAGACACCGCGTCTTTCGGTCTCGTTGGCTAATGATATTGAAAAGGTCGAGGGCGTCGATCGTGCGATACCGATCATTCAGACAAGTGTTTCCGCGAAAGATTCGAATACGGGCAGTCGGATCATCGAAGGTGTTGATCTGGACACTTACAGTGAAGTTTCCGGGCTTACGATCGTCAAGGGTCGGGCATTCACGCCCGGCACCGACGAAGCCGTTTGTGATGCCGCATTCTTTGCTCAAAAGAATTTCACTATCGGCGGAACGACCGAACTTTTTGGCCGTCCGTTCACGCTTGTCGGCATTTACGAGCCGAGTGTCGGTGCGCGTATCAAGATACCGCTTGGGACGATGCAGAAACAGCTTGACGGTGAAGGACGGGCGACCGCTCTTCTTGTAAAGCTCAAGCAGGGCCAAAGCGTCGACGCGATCGGCGAGAAGATCGACAAAGATTTCCCAAGCACGCAGGTGCTTTTGACACGCGACATCGAGGAACTTTATATGCAGGGCGTCCCGGCCCTGAATGTTTTTTTGAACGTCGTGATCGGCATCGCCGGTTTCATCTCTGCCCTTATTATTCTGCTGACGATGTACACCACCGTCAG
Organism: Acidobacteriota bacterium; assembly: GCA_019639195.1. Lineage (GTDB taxonomy): Bacteria > Acidobacteriota > Blastocatellia > Pyrinomonadales > Pyrinomonadaceae > OLB17. Next base: position 119,460 of record JAHBSI010000003.1, read on the forward strand.
CGAAAGGACGCGGCAGATCGGCGTATTGAAATCTTTAGGGATGTCGAATTTTACGATTGGGTGGACGATCGTTCAGGAAGCTCTTTTGATCTCCCTCGGCGGGATCATCTTCGGCGTTGTTGCAACGATAATTTTGAGCATTGCCCTTACAAAATGGACGACGCTTACGGTCCAGATCGAACCAAAGGTCGTTGCGGGAATCCTGATCATCGGACTTTTGAGTAGTCTCATCGGAGCTCTTTATCCGGGATTGAAGGCCGCTCGACTTGATGCGGTAGAGGCTCTGAGCTTCGAGTAAGTTAGCCGATCATCGAAAACAATTTCTTCAGTCCGTTCTCGATCTCGGCGCCAATGTGCACACGCAAAACTCGCCTTCCGCGATCGGCCAGAACCTGGTAGTCGCCGCGCGCCTGCGCATCTTTTACGACACCGAACGTGTATTTCTGGCCGGGAACGGCAATATCTAACGCATCATCTCCCGTGATCTGAAGAAAGACGCCATTGTTGCCGCCGCCTTTGTACGCCTGTCCGGTCGAATGCAAAAATCGCGGCCCGAAGCCAAGACACGTTGCCGGACGAGTGCTGCGGAGAACCTTTTCACGTATTGCCTGCAAGTGCTGCTCGTTTGCAGAGCTCATCTCGATGAACGCCAGAAGAGCAAAGTAATCGCCCTTGCCGATCGCGTCAAAATGAGCAACCAGTAATGCGGGTACAGACTTTTCGGTAACCGAATCCGAGAGCTTCTTCGCGTATTCGGGCGGTGCGAAGAGCTTGAATCCGTCGCCCTCGAAGAACGGATCTTCTTCCGGGAGCTTTCCCGCTTTTTCGTATTCGTCAGTGAGCTTGCGGGCCTCGACCTTTGCCGATTCGACATCGGGTTGATTGAAAGGATTGATGCCCATGATCGAACCGGCTACGGCTGTTGCAAACTCCCAGCGGAAGAATTCCTGCCCAAGAAGATCCGGGCTGTCGATGCCTATCCGGATCGATGGATGTCCAAAGGCTGAGAATTCATCAAACTGTGCGTCGAGATTCGCATCATCATTCGGGCCGATAAACGCAAATACACGGTCGTTGCCATATGTCGAAACGCCTTCGAGCGGTTCGCGGTCAACAGGAATAATGGCGATGCCATGTTTGCCGGTTGATTCTGCGATCAGTTGTTCGAGCCATGCCCCGAGATCGTAAAACTCTGGTGAAAGATGAAGCGTCAGCTTGTCGCGGTCATTGCGTTGGCACGTGCCGAGAAGTACACCGAGGTGCGCACCGGGATTCTCGCTTACTGATCCGGTTCGACATGCGTCCACCATCGTCTGACTATGCGTCAGGAACGCTTCGACATTGATGCCCATACTTGCCGCTGCTGTCATCCCGAATGCGGAAAGGGCCGAGAAGCGGCCGCCGATCGACGGTTTGCCATCAAAGATGTATCGAAAGCCGTCGTCCTTTGCGATCTTTTCGAGTTTTGAGCCCGGGTCGGTGATCGCGACAAACTGCTTGCCCGCGTTCTCGCGGCCTTTCCGCGTGGCAACGATATCGAAAAAGTACTGCAAAAAGCAGTTCGGCTCGAGCGTCGAACCTGATTTGCTCGCGACAATAAAGAGCGTGTCATCAATATCGATCAGAGCCTCAACCGCCTTGATACGGGCGGGAACGGTCGAATCCAGGATGTGAAAGTTTGTGTTCCCGAATGTGATGCCCAACACTTCGGGACAGAGCGATGAACCACCCATTCCCATCAGCAGAACGTTCTTGAATCCCGCTGCTTCGACGTCCTGATGGAATGCCTTGTACCTATCTGCTCGAGCGAGTTCTTCTTCGACGATATCCAGCCAGCCGAGCCAGGATGCTTCATCCTCGTTCTGCCAGACGGCCGCATCTTTCTTCCAAACGCGGGCGACCTTTTGCCCGTCATTCCATGAGGTTGTTTCGTTCGCGATCTTTTCGTCAAGATCTGCCGGAACTGCGATCCTTATCGTGTTGAGTGTCATAATTCTTAAGCCTTGTTGAGCCAATCAAGCAGCATCTTCTCTTGTAAATAGAAAGCGTGTTCGGGTCGATCCGCCCTTGTCATCGGAAGCTTAAAGAAGACGGAGAGCTGCTCCTGAATACCAAATTCCTTTCTTTCACGGGCGAGATCGAGGCAACGAGCGATCTCGATCGCAAGAGGTGCGGCTAGGATCGAATCGCGACAAAGAAAATTTACCTTGATCTGCATTCGCTGCCCCAAAAAGCCGCTGATATCGATGTTGTCCCACGCCTCTTTGTTGTCGCCGCGAGGCCGATAGTATCGAATATCAACGATGTGGTCCTCGACCTCGTAGCCGAGCACATCGTCGAGAACACTCGATTTTGTCTTTACTTTCGATGCGAGCGATCCGTCATCCGAAAGTGCAAGGCCGTCGCGGTTGCCGAGAATATTCGTCGAATACCAGCCATCGACGTGCAGAGCTCGCGAACGTAACGCGGGCGCAAGCACCGTTTTTATAAACGTCTGGCCGGTTTTCCCGTCCTTTCCGGCTACGGGAACTTTGTTCTGTTCGGCAAACTCGACCAACGCCGGAATGTCAGCCGAAAGTGACGGCGTAAAATTCGCATACGGAGCACCTTCCGCGATCGCCGCGTAGGCGTAGAGCATCGCGGGCGAGATATCCGCGGCATTGGCGTCAATGGCTTTTTCAAAAGCTTCGAGCGAAGCGAATTTGGAGTTATCAGCCTCGGTGAGAGTTTCTGTCGAGGCGAGATTTACGACACAAACGGCGTCACATTGAGCACGAAATTCACGAATATCTGCCCGAACTTGCTCGACGGCGTCGCGAACGCGTGAAAGCGAAATTACATTCGTGCCCGCAATGTTTGATAAAAAACGCGAATCTGCGATCGCCGGCCACGGCCTCTTTTCGCCAAGGGCGCGCTGGACGGCTGCGAATTGCTTGAGCGTAAGAACCTCGTGACCTTCCGCGGCAGTCGCGAGATCGCTGTCAAAAAGATCCCATCCGGCAAATTCGATCTCGGTGCAGTCGGCTAATTCATCGAATCCGGCGAGCGGAAGGCCGGTCGTGTCGATCGCATTCTGACGAAGCAGTTCAACGCCCGCAGCCATTGTGGTTCCAACAGCACCGCCGATGCCGACAACAGCAATGCCAAGTTTCCGTTTTGCCATATGTTTCTAGTCTATACCTCAGTCGAGCGGCGTTACAATTTCGCGCTTTCGCGACCGTCCGACCGAAGTTTTGCGAGCTCGCGTTTTAGTAGTTTGCCCGTCGGACCTTTTGGTATCTCGGTAAGGAAATGTATGCGTTTCGGGCATTTATAGTCGGCCAGATGCTCGCGGCAGAACTCGATCAGGTCGGCTTCGGTGGCATTTTGTCCTTCGCGGAGCACGATGAATGCCTCCACCTCTTCGCCGTAAAGGTCATCAGGCACACCGATCGCTGCGGCGGACGCAACGGACGGATGCGTGAACAAAAGCTCGTCGATCTCGCGTGGATAGATATTTTCGCCGCCGCGAATTATCATGTCGGACTTTCGGTCGGCGATAAAGTAGAATCCATCGTCATCGCGATAGCCGATGTCACCGGTATGGAACCAACCGCCTTCAAATGCTTTCGCGGTCGCCTCCGGGTTCTTAAAATACCCGCGAAATATATTTGGTCCGCGGAGAACGATCTCGCCGAGCTCGCCGTTATCAACGTCGTTGTTACTTTCGTCAACGACGCGCATTTCGTTGCCGATCGGCAGGCCGCAGGAACCGGGACGTCGTCCTTTATTCGGCGGGTTAAAGGTCGAGCGGCATGTTGATTCGCTCAGGCCGTAACCTTCGACCACCAGGCAGCCAAAGGTCTCCTCGAATCGATTCAAGACCTCTGCCGGTACTGGCGCCGAACCGCACATCGCAAAGCGAAGCGTGCTTTGCTCTTCGGCACTTGCATCCTCCGGTCTTTCGCTTTTCTCGCGGCTTGCGAGCAGCATCGAGAGCATTGTCGCAACAGAACCGAAGGACGTGATGCTGTACTTGCGGATGATCTCCCAGAAGCGTGAGGCCGAGAATTTTGGGCTGACGACCGTCGAACCGCCTGCGTAAAGGGCGCTCATCGTCGTCACGGAGACGGCATTCATATGAAAGAGTGGCATCACGCTAAGAAGGCGATCCTCGGGGCCGAAACCTAGCCATTCGACTATTTGTCTTGCATTCGAGACCAGATTTCCGTGAGTAAGCAAACAGCCCTTTGGTTTTCCGGTCGTTCCGGATGTGTAGATGATCACGGCGTCATCGTCGGCGGAGATCTCCGCAAGCGGAGGTGTCTCGTCGAAGCCTTCTGTGGCCGCTTCGGCATCGTCGAAGACTATATATTTGGGCGACCTGCGGCCTTCGAGCTTTGCCAGGAAGTCGCTTCCGACCAAGAGGAGTTTGGACTCTGAGTTTTCGAGAGTCCATTCGATCTCTTCCGGCTTGAGCAGCGAGTTTATCGGGCCGGCTAGAGCGCCAAGCGTCCAGCAGGCGAAATAGGCAACGATGTATTCCGCAGAGTTGGGCATCAAAAGGCTGACAACATCGCCCTTCGCGACACCGTGAGAACGAAGCAAGTTAGCGGTGCGGTCCACAAGCGCCAGGAACGCCCGATAGCTGAACTCGCGTTCGTCGGCCTCCGAAATTAGAAAGACCTTGTCACCGTGCTCTAACACGCGTGTCTGCAATAGGTTACGGATGTTTTCGTTGCGTTCGGGCATCTTTTGATATAAGGTTAGCATTTAATTCTATGACCATCTATCGCAGCTACATAGCGGGGAAGTGGATCGATTCCGCTTCAGGAAAACGTGTCCCAAATATCAATCCGGCCGACACGCGGGACATCATTGGCGAGAGCGAACAGGCAACAGGCGAGGAGACCCGCCAGGCGATCGAAGCGGCGTATGCGGCCTTTAAGGACTGGCGGCGAACTCCCGCACCTACGCGGGGCCGGATACTGATGCGTGCGGCTCGTATCCTTGAAGATCAAAAAGAAGATCTTGCCCAGCTGCTTACGCGTGAAGAAGGCAAGACGATCTCCGAGGCTCGGGGCGAAGTAACACGCGGGACGAATGTTGTTGAGTTCTGCGCAGGCGAAACCCGCCGCAACAATGGCGAAACGATAGCAAGCGAACTCCCTGCGAATTTTGCGTACACGATCAAGCAGCCGCACGGCGTTGTTGGGCTAATTACGCCGTGGAATTTTCCGATCGCAATTCCGTTATGGAAGATCGCACCGGCTCTTGCAGCAGGAAACACCATCGTCTTCAAACCCGCGTCCAATACCCCATCGACCGCGGTCAGATTGATGGAGATCTTTACTGAAGCAGGTGTGCCGGCCGGAGTGATGAACCTGGTGCTTGGGTCCGGCGGTGTGGTCGGCGATGAGATCGCAAACCACGATGCGGTCCGCGCGATCTCGTTTACCGGCTCGACCGAGATCGGCCTCAAGCTCTATGAACAGATCGCGCGTCGCGGCATTCCATTTCAAGCGGAGATGGGCGGGAAGAATCCCGTTGTGGTTCTCGAAGATTGCGATATCGATCTTGCGGTTGAACATACGGCCTCGGGTGCCTTTGGCTCGACGGGCCAGCGATGCACGGCCGGCAGCCGAGCGATCGTCGCAAGTTCGATCGCGGATGAATTCGTTGAGAAGATCGTCAAACGAGCAAAAGCCTATCGGCTTGGCCCCGGAGCTGATCCTTCGACAGAGATCGGACCGAGCGTTGATGAGCACCAGTTCAACACGGTCCTCAAATATATGGAGATCGGCAAGGAAGACGGTGCGAACTTGCTTTGCGGAGGCGGTCGGGCATCCGGCGAAGGGCTTGAGCACGGCTATTTCGTTGAGCCGACAGTTTTCGACAACGTGACGCCGGATATGCGCATCTTTCGTGAGGAGATATTTGGCCCGGTGCTCGGGATCTCCCGAGTAAAAGATCTCGACGAGGCACTGGTACTTGCGAACGATACGCAATACGGCCTTTCTTCATCGGTTTTTTCGAACGACTACAACAGCGTAACGCGGTTCGTCGAAGAGATCGAGAGCGGAATGACGCATATAAATTCACCAACGACCGGCGGCGAGGCCCACATCCCATTTGGCGGTATCAAAGGCAGCGGCGTCGGGCCTCGGGAGCAAGGGAGTACATCGCTCGATTTCTATTCAGAAATGAAGGTTGTCTATGTCGATGCAACGGGAAAAAAACGTGAGAGTAATATATACTAGCTCCGTTATTTTTTAGAGCATTTCCCAGGAATAGCAAGAAAATATGAAGAAGCTCATCCCCGCAGCTTTAGCTGTGCTCGCATTTGCGAGTGCGGCCGTTGCCCAAGATTATACGAAGCTCGCTGACGAAACATTCAAGTACGTAAAAGCCGGCACATTCGGCAAACCGAGCGTTGCCAAAAAGACGCAAAAGATATCGCTCGGCCAGGTCCGTGTTCACTTCAAGACGGTAACGTCGAAAGAGAGTTCGGCCCGCGGCCGTGTTGCCGATGTCACGGTCTATCTCGACTCGGACCTTACAACGGGCGATCTTCAACAGCTCACAAACAACTTTTACTCACGGCTTACAAGCAAACTCAACGCCATCGGTATTGACAGCGTTCCATTCGAATCGATCAAGCGGACCGAGTATTACGCCGAGAAACTCTCGAAACAGTCAGAGGAAAAAGGTGCCGATTTCGACGGAGAACGAGGCCAGGCATGGGTGTCGGTGAACGCATACGACGGGCCGGTCTTCGTGCGGTGGAATCCGGAAGGGACTGTCGAGATCATCGGATTCGGCCAACAGAAAAAGCTCGCAAAGACCGCCGAGACCACGGATGGAGACCTGATGACGGTAGATGTCGTCCTGGATTTCGCGTCGATAATGCTGTCGGCGGAGGTCAAGCAGGATCGTCAAGGTTGGTTCTACGGCGATCCGTATTTTTATAGTGATTATTCGATCGGCGGCCTGATGAACGTTTCGAAGAGCTATGTTTATTTGGTCAACCGCAAGAACGGCTTCGATCAGTATATGCTGGCTCAGCCGATCGCCGAACGGATAGGATATGCGGATAAACCGCGAGAGGACGCATCGAAGGCAAGGTACCGTGCCTCGAAGGCCTTTGGCGGCGAGACCCATTCATTTACGCCGCTTGTGATCACTGCAAAACGCGAGAAGTATATGATGGCGGCGGCCAAAGCGCTCGACCGATATGCAGATATGCTCGCCGAGAAATTCAAGGTCCTTAGAGGCGGTGAGCCCACGGCAGCGAAACTAACTGAGAAGCCGACGGATAGCACGACCCTAAAGGAAGAGGAAAAAAGGGCAAAAGGCAATAACGAGCCGACCGCTGTCACACGCGGGGAGATGAAAGACGCTGCACAAGCGGCACAGAAGGCAGGAAAATATCAGCTGGCGGCAGATTATTACGAAAAGCTTGCCGCGGCAGACCCTGAGAACGCAGCAAAGTACAACGTCCAACGCGGCGTGCTTTACTTGAACTACATCAAGGACCTGAAGAAAGCGATCGAGATCTTTACTTTGGTCATCAATGAGCGCCCGGACGCGCCTGATGGGTATTACAACCGCGGCACTGCCTATACGCAGAACAGCGACTGGAAAAGGGCGAAGAAAGATCTGGATAAAGCGATCGAGCTGGATCCTCGATGGGTTGAAGCTTATTTGAATCGCGGGATCGTCCTTCTCAATATGAAGAAGCTGGACGATGCGCTCGCCGACTTTACTCGCGGGATCGAATTAAATCCTCGTATTCCAAATCTTTATCGTGCGAGGGCTCTGGTTTACAGGACTCGTGGTGACGCCGCACTTGCCGCAGCGGATGAACTCCGGGCGGCGCAGATCGAACAGGGAAGGTATTAGCACGTATGAAGACAGTGAAGGGGCTTTGCATCTTGTTCTTTCTCGCATTTGCGTTTACAGCGGCAAGTGCGCAAACCGCCGAGTCGTACCTTGCAAAATGCGATGCGAGTTTTGAGAAAGGCGACTACAAAGATTCCGTAAAGCAGTGCACAAATGCACTTGCGAAAAGGCCAGGCTTTGAAGAGGCCCTTATCACACGGGCGGGTACGTATAAGATATTACGCAACTACGCAGCCGCAGCGGCAGACTATACCGAACTCATCCGAGTATCGAATGGTATGGCAATGGCCTACTTTTACCGTGGCGGCGTTTACGCGAAACTGGGCCGAAACAATGAGGCGATCGCGGACTATACTTCCTCGGTCACAAAAGATCCGAAAGGGCTTTTCGCTGTCCGCTCGTACTACGAACGCGGTCTTCTTCACGACAAGGTCGGCAAGCCTGATGCTGCTCAAGCTGATTACTGGAGCGCACTCAAACTCGACCCGAATCACGCAGGCGCAAAAGGAAAGGTCAAATATCCCTTCGGCGATCTTACGCTGACCGAGGCTGCGGAGCGGATAGTTCCAAATGTTGCGTCCACTGGAATAGATCCTCCGACAAAGCCAACCCCATCATCCTCTCCGATTGCGAAGGCTCCTCCTTCACAGACGGTAAAGACGCTGCCGGCAACGGCCACTACTGCTCCAACAACGTGGAAGAGAATGGAGCTGACAGGAACAGGCGTCAGTGTCGCGTCGCCGATGCCTTATGTTCTGAAGGGGGATAAACCCGACCCACTGCTTGAAAAAATGGAAGCCAGGGTCCGATGGGAGCTGGTAGACGGCGGCCTTTGGGCGACCGTCCAATATACCAAGTGGGACCAGGGGTTTACGACGGTGCGTCAAACGCTCGAGAATACTGTCAGCATCGTCTTTGAGGACCCAAAGGCAGGAGAACGGTTCGTCAAGGACACGACCTTTCTTGGAGAACCCGCGGCCGTCGTAGACCAGGAGCGCTTTGATCCTTATGATAAAAAGCAGGTTCGGCAGAAGATGATAGTTTTCGGTAAGGCTGGCGATAACGTCCAGCTTAATTTTGTCCACCCTGCAGGAGATAAGGCGGCAGCGGAAAAGGTCGATCAGATCCTTTCGACATTCCAGAAGTCCGGGGCCAAGGCAGTTGCTGTCTCGAAGCTCCCGCCTGCAATCTGGAAGACCTACAACTACGGTGGCCTGCTTTTTGATTTTCCGGCTCCAGTAACTGATGGACCATGTGGTCCCGCTGCCGTTCCGGATTCGCAAGTGATCTGCGGAGAGTGGGGAAACAAGGGCAAGGAGAATCTCAGCATAACGATCAGCTACCGAAACTATGGTTCCTCACCGGCACCTGACGTCAAAAGTTCTGCGAACGGCTACCTGACTTCAATGAAGAAGGTAATGGGCAATAGTAGAGGTGTGAGTGAGTTCAAGACCGAACCGTATCAGATAAATGCGGGTGAGGCCGTGAAGGTCGAAGTAAGCGAGGCATATTCCTCGACAAAAGTTATCTTCATTGCCCGCGGGACTGAAAGGTGGGAAGTATCGGTATGGAACTTCAACCGCTGGGACGCCGTGCGGGATGCATTGAAACGCATCCTCACATCGGTAAGATTCAAAACAGTAGTTCAATAGCGTGGATATGCGGAAATTCTTTTGGCTCGTCTCAATTCTTGTCGTGATCGGTGTGTCCGGAACAGTTCGCGCGCAGTCAGTTGCGGCAACCCCGGGGGCGAAGCCTGCCTATAAGACATTTATCGCTGCGATGGCAGGCGGTAAGAAGGCCCTCGCGGCGTCAGACACGAAAGCGGCTTTGAACGCGTTTGAGGCTGCAGTTGGACTTTCCCGCAGCGATGTCGATAAGGCCGATGCGTTGATCGCCGTCGCTCGTATCCAAAAGGACGATTATCACATCGGGTCAACCGGCGGCAAGTTCAAGGCAACGAGCTTTACTTTATTTCACCATCCGAACGCTGTCCGTTCGTTGAACACGGCATTGGAATTGACCGAGATCGATGACGGCAAACGTGCTGAGATAAAGATCCTTCGCGCAGATGTGTATCTTGATGCCATCAAACACACGGATGCAAAGAATACATTATCCAAAGATCTTGAGAAGCAGTTCGGCAAGGACCTTCGCCAGGTTATTCGCGATGAGATGACGGCTCTCGCAACAGCCGCTTCGACACCGCCGGATCTGAAAGTGCAGGCGTTGATATTGAAAGCAAAGACGTACAAGAACTATCTCGATAAATATTCTACGGCCGAAGACGTGCGTGCCAGCTTCCAGGCGTTGAAGGATGCTTCGAGTCTTGCGGGGGCGAGAGATAATTCAAAGGCGGAGGCCTTTCTGGCGATCGCCGACATCGCACGGGTCGTGAATGACTCGAAGCTTTTTGTCCAGGCGTACGAGAGCGTAACAAATCTGCCGAACGCTGATGCCTCGCAAAAATATGCGGCGGCGACCGAGCTTGCAAATGTCCTGCTTGAAAATAATTACGTCGAACCGGCGCGGAAGCAGCTAACCGACTCGTTGAAAGTGCCTGGACTTTCTGTTGTGGAACTGGGCGGCATTCATCGCCTGCTCGCTGTATCTTACGTGAAGGAGATCACGTCGAAGCATCCGGCACCAGCCGCGGAAGATAAGCTAATGGCGTCAGCTCGTTCTGAACTCGACGTCGCAGCAACGCAAACCAAGTTTAAGGGTGACGATCTTGCCGAGGCCTATCGCGGCAATGCCGAATTCATCACACGCTACAAGGACGCACAGTACTTCGTCCTTGCTCACGAACAACTGAAGGTCGCTCTTGCCGTGCCAAAGCTCACTCCGAAACAGCGATCTAAGGTCCAGTATCAGATCGGCGAGACCTTTAGGCTTGCGAACAAGCTGTCGGAAGCTAAAGCAGCCTACCTGCTCGTTACGAATGCGAATCCGCAATACTTTAACTACGCAAAGTCTCGGATCAACGAGATCGACACACCATCGGGACCCAAAAATTAAAACTCCATAGGCAAATGCTTGCAAAATCTACGTGAATTCCTTCGGGAATAGAGTAGAATAATCCCCTCCCTTTAAGGACCTATGAACGGCCGCGACCGATAGGCATATAGACGCCATCGGTTCGCGACGCAAGACTTTGCTAACGCCCTGTTCGGGCGGAAGGAGGATTTCGTGACCAACAGTACGCTGGAATCGGGTTTTGAAAGGGTGGACAAACCGGGTTGGAAAAGGTCCCTGCCCATCATTGTGATCTTTTTGATCGTTATTTCTGCTGTGGTTCGTTCTTCGATAACGACAAGCTTAGACAGTTTTACGTACGACGAGGCTTATCACATAGGTGCGGGAGTAGCATACGTTGAGACCGGTGATTTTCGCCTCAATCCCGAGCATCCGCCGCTTGTGAAGCTTTGGGTCGGAGCGTATGTCAAAATGCTGGGCTACAAGCTTTCGCCGTTTCGGTCGTTTGCGGACAAAGAGGATGAACGTGACTGGGTTGAGAAAGATGCGTACTTTGCGAACGATCCGCTGCTCCTCCAGGCGCGTTCGAGAACCGCGATGCTGGCCTTGAACGCAGTTCTTATGCTTCTGTTCGCGGGTGCGATCTGGCGGAGTTTCGGTTCGATGGTTGCGATTGGCGTAACATTGTATCTCGCCATCGATCCGACCGTAGCCGCTCACATGCCAGTTGTAATGACTGACCTGCCGATCGCCCTAACGTCCGGAACGGCCATTCTGAGTTCGGTTCGCGCGTTCCAAACATGGCGTATTGTCGATGCGGTAGTTGCGGCGGTCGCCCTCGGTCTCGCACTTGCTACGAAACATTCGGGGATCGTCGTCCTTATTGCGGTGGGCATTATCGGCGCTGTATTCCTGCTTTTTTCGCTTCGATCGGCCACCTGGCGAGTGCGTTCGCAAATGGCGGGCCTTGTTGCTGCGATCGTTCTTGGCGGCGTAGTGATACTTTGGGCATTTTACGGATTTCGGTATGCCGAGACGCCCGGCGTATCAGAAGAAACCTTCAATCGTCCATTAAGTGCCAAAGCTGCCGATATTAGGTCCCCGGCCTTTCGAAACGCGGTGATCATATCAAACGAACTCCACATTTTTCCGAGGGCATATACGTGGGGAATGGCCGACACCATTCGCGCCGGGGTCGAAGGGCGTGCTATCGAAGTGCTTGCCCTCGGACAACTTTATTTCGCGAAAGGGCCTTGGTACGTTTTCCCGGTGATCCTTGCGGCAAAGCTGCCAATTGGCCTTCTCTTGCTGAGCTTGATGGGCATTGGTCTGCTCGCATTGCGATGTCTTCCGGCCGAGTTCGTACCGCCAGCCCTGGCCTACGCCGGATTCGCCCTGCTGGTCTTGGTTTTTCTGATCCGAGGATCGAGTTATGCGGGCATCCGTCATGCGATGCCGCTGATACCGTTTCTTGCTCTTTTCGGTGGTCTTGCGATCTCCTACGCGGTCTCAAAGTCTAAACCTTGGTATCGGATATTGACCGCGGGGCTCACGCTTTTTGCCATCGTTTCCGCTGTCCCCCAAATGAGGCCATGGGAATACTTCAACGAGGTCGCCGGCGGTGCTGAGAATGGCAGCCGCTACTTTAAGGATGAAGGCGTTGACCTGAGTCAGCGTATTGGCGAGGCAGCAACCTTTTACCACACCGAGCTGGAACCAAAAGGTGAGCTTCCGCTCCTGATCTACTTTTCGAACTCAAATGACCGAAAAGCTCGCGGAATGGACTATATCGGACGCGACGATGAGCGCGATGAGCATCGGCTTGACGACGATCTGGTCACGGGCACCTTTATGATCGGTTCGAACGAACTCGGTAGATCAATGTGGTGGGATGTCGGCGAGCCATTCCGCGGAGTTGAACCCACTAAGCGATTCGGCAACCTATTCATTTTTCAGGGGACCTTCAGACGGCCGGTTGCGGTAGTTGCCCGGCATTTGTTCTACAAAACGATCTACTCTTCGATATATACTAGTACGCCGGATCCGAGAGCAGCGATAGAGGGTATTGAACGGTCTATATCACTAGACAACTCGTGCTTCTTTGCGTACCTCGAACTCGGGAATCAGTACCTTGCTGTGAGGGATCGTGAAAAGGCTCTCGAGGCCTACCGACATTCCATGGAGAAGGTTTCGACGTCGGATAGTGTTTCCGAGATGATCTCAACTCAGATAAGGCGACTCGAGTCCGATGAGGCCTTGGAGAGTATTAGTCCCCTTCGCAATCCGGGAATTGAATAAATGGGAGTATAAATAATGACACCAGAAACGAAAACTTCTCTGAGCACCGCTATCGACAAGCACAAAGAATTCCTATTTCCTGCCGTTGCAATGTATTACAAGGAGCCGATCGCACTTGTAAAAGGCGAAGGCGAGTATGTCTGGGATGCAGACGGAAATCGATATCTTGACGCCTTTGGCGGCGTTCTTACCGTTAGCGTCGGGCACGCAAATCCGGAAGTAAATGCCGCAATAATCGAGCAGACAAAGACGCTGCAGCACACGTCTGCCCTTTATGCCAACGGACCGCAGTCAGATCTTGCTGAAAAGCTCGCTGAGATAACTCCCGGAGACCTCAAGAAATCATTCTTTACCTCCAGCGGCACAGAGGCCGACGACACCGCGATAATGGCGGCAAAGCTCGCGACCGGCCGCAGCGAGATCGTTGTGCTCCGGCACAGCTATTCGGGCCGAAGCGCGACGGCCCTGTCGAGCGTCGGGCATGCGTCTTGGAGGCCGATCGCCTCGCAGGTCGCAGGCATCGTTCACGCGAGAGCTCCTTATTGTTATCGATGTCCGTGGAAGATGACACCGGACAACTGCGGTGCCGCCTGTGCGGAAGATGTCCGTGACGTTATCGAAACGACGACCACCGGTGAGATCGCGGCTTTTATGGCCGAACCGATCATGGGCGTCGGCGGTTTTATTGTGCCGCCCGACGGTTATTTTGAACGGGTCGAAGAGATCACGCGTAAGCACGGCGGACTCTTTATCGCTGACGAGGTGCAAACAGCGTGGGGCCGCACGGGCGATAAATGGTTCGGCATACAACATACGAACGTGAAGCCCGACATCATCACTTCGGCAAAAGGTATGGCCAACGGCGTTCCGGTCGGCTGGACGATCGCGACCGCCGATGTTGCCGATAAATTCCCGGGCCTTACGTTTGCGACCTTCGGAGGCAATCCGGTCTCAATGACGGCAGGCATTGCCGTTATTAAATTCATCGAGGACAAGGACCTCCTGACGAATTGCCGCGTCGTTGGCGACTATTTTCGCGGCCGCCTCGAAGAACTCAAAGAAAAACACAGCATCATTGGCGACGTTCGCGGCCGCGGACTTATGCAGGGTATCGAGCTTGTAAAAGATCGCGAGACAAAGGAACCGGCAGCAGACGCCGTTCTCAAGGTGTTTGAGGAGACAAAGCGACAGGGCGTGCTGATCGGGAAAGGCGGTCTCTACGGCAATGTGATACGCACGGGGATGATGCTCAATTCAACGAAAGACAATGTTGATGAGCTGATCGCGGCTTTGGACGCGGGCTTTGCCTTGTGCTAAAAGCCATGCGATCTGTTTATTTCGACGAGAACTGAGCGATGAAGCGCTGCCCGCGGTTCGGACGAGATTATAACGACGACTCGATGAGCTTTTGTCTAGATGACGGCTCGGAGCTGCTGTTTGGGCCGGGTCCGAACCGGCAGAGAACTGCTGTGCTTCCCGCAGGGGAATTTGACGAGACTGCGGTAACGCGTAATTTGCCGTCGAACACTTCCTCATCTGACCAACAGTTCGAGGTGACGGTGCTTCCGTTTAAGTATCAGGGTGACAACGCGGGCGTCTCTCAACTTGCGGAAGCGCTGACGGAAGACATCGTTAAAGGGTTGATACGTTTCTCTTACCTCAAAGTCGTTAGCGACAGTAAGTCCGACGCTCGTTATGTTATCGAAGGAAATATTCGGCAAAACGGTACGACGATTCGTCTTTCTGTGCAGGCAACAGATACGGCTACGAAGGAAAATCTCTGGGCGGAAAAGTACGATCTTGATTTTGCGTCGGACAACATTTTTGAGATACAGGACCGCCTTGCTCCGCAGATAGTGTCAACCATCGCCGACATCCACGGAGTCCTGCCGAGGAGGATGTGCGAAAGACTGCGTTCAAAGCGTGCAAATGAACTCAGTCCTTACGAGGCTCTAGTTCGAAGCTTCAGCTACTTTGGCCGTGTAACGCCGGACGAATGGCGAGCCTCGCTCGATAGCGTCGAGGCCGGACTCGAAAAGCAGCTCGATTACGCGACGCTTCGTGCAATGCGGGCGTTGCTGCTGGTACAGGGATACGCGCAGGGCTTTGACGTCTCCGAGGAATCTCTCGAACTCGGAGCTTCCGAGGCACGCCGAGCGGTCGAGGGCGGCTCCGACCATCTTGCCTGGTTTGCCCTGGCTCAGGCACTTTTCTTTAAGAAGGAGTTCGGCAGCTTGCCGAACGCCGTCAAAAGATCGCTTACGCTAAATCCGATGGACGGCAACGCAATCGCACTCTTCGGCGAGATGGTTTCGTATTCGGGCGACTGGAAATGGGGCTTGGAGCTTGCCCAGCAGGCACGCGACCTCAACCCTAACTTCCCAGGCTGGTACTGGCACGCGAACTTTAACGACGCCTATCGCCGTCGCGAATACCAGGAGGCTCTCGAGATCGCTCTGCGGATGAACCTAAACAGCAATTGGGGAGCGCACGTTCTGACGGCGATCGCCTACGGCCAGCTCGGCAACCCGGAACTCGCCGCACGATCGTGGGAACAGGCGGTCAAGATGCGGCCGAACCTTCCCGGCATGTTTCGTAGAGATATAAAAGTCTGGTTCGACGACGAACACGCTGCTCACCTGATGGATGGCCTGTACAAAACAGGAATAAATTTTGAGGGCTAGAAACACGTTATGAAAAAGTGTCCGCGGTGCGGACGAGAATACGACGTGACGATGATGTTCTGTCTCGATGACGGAACAGAGTTGCTCTACGGACCGGCGTCGATGGACGAGCCGCAGACGGCGATATTGTCAGCGTCGATGGAGCCGCGCACCAAGATACTGGCCGATGCCGGGGGAAGTACGTCGGCTCAGACTCGGGCTGAAGATGGATTTTGGGTTGCGGTGCTGCCCTTCAAATGGCGCGGCTCGCATCCGGAGTTGGAAGCGTTGGCGGAAGGCTTGTCTGAAGACATCGTGACGGGATTGTCGCGCTTCTCGTATCTGCGTGTGATCGCGCGCAGCTCGACCTTGCGCTTTACCGGCGAATCGACTGATGTGCGCGCGATCGGCAAAGAACTTGGCGCGCGTTACGTGATGGAAGGCAGCTTGCGGCAGGCGGGAGGAACCCTGCGTGTGGCGGTACAGTTGGTGGACGCGACGACGGGCGCACATCTATGGACCGAAACTTATAACCGCAGCTTCAGCCCGGAATCGGTTTTCGAGATTCAGGATGATCTGGTTCCACGCATCGTCTCGACCGTTGCGGACTGGTATGGCGCTCTGCCGCATAGCATGAGCGAAGTGGTTCGTCGCAAGCCTGCTGACCAACTCAGCCCTTACGAAGCGGTGCTGCGAAGCTTCGGTTACTTCGAGCGCATCGCACCGGAAGAGCATGCCGTAGTGCGCACCAGCCTGGAACGCGCGGTCAAACAAGAGCCGGGCAGTGCCGATGGCTGGGCGATGCTCTCGATGATGTATGGCGAAGAGCATCGGTTCGGCTTCAATGTGCAGCCCGATTCGTTGGGGCGAGCGCTCGAGGCCGCACGGCGCGCGGTTGACGCCGGGCACGCCAATCATTTCGCCTGGCTGGCACTTGCCCAGGCTCTGTTCCATCGAAAGGAATACGACACGTTCCGCGACGCGGCGGAACGCGCTATCGAGCTCAACCCGATGGACGGTTCCACATTGGAATACCTCGCGCACCTACTAGCCTTTGCGGGCGACTGGAAACGCGGCTGCGAACTGGACGCGCGGGCGCGGCCGCTTAATCCCAATCACTCGGGATGGTACTGGGCTGTTCCTGCCCTTGATGCGTTTCGGAAAGGCGATTACCAGTCTGCGTGCTCCTACCTGCAGAAGACTCTCATTCGAGGCGGCGGTGCTGATTTCTATATGCATTGCCTGCTCGCGGCTGCGTACGGGCAGCATGGCGAGCGTGAAACTGCAAGCGAAGAGCTGAAAGAAGCGTTAAGACTTAGGCCTGATCTGGCGTTGATCATCCGCAGCGTGTACGAGAAATGGTACCAGCCCGAACTCGTCGAGCAATTGATGGACGGTCTGCGCAAGGCAGGGCTGGAGAGTCCGCAAAGCCCGGCGGTCGCGCAGTCCCGTAAGGCGGCGTCCGCCTCGATCGCCGTTCTGCCGTTTGCGAACATCAGCTCCGATGCGGACAACGAATATTTCTGCGACGGACTGGCCGAAGAATTGCTGAATGCGCTTTCGAAGATCGACGAGCTGAAGGTCGCGGCCCGCACATCGGCGTTCTCATTCAAAGGCAAGAACGCAAAGGTCAAGGAGATCGCCGAGACGCTGAACGTCAGCAGCGTGCTGGAGGGAAGCGTTCGTAAGGCTGGCGAACGCATCCGCATCAGCGTTCAGCTTGTCAACGCGGCCGACGGTTATCAACTCTGGTCTGAGCGCTACGACCGCGAGATGAAGGACATCTTTGACGTACAGGATGAGATAACGCTCGCAGTGGTCGATGCCTTAAAGATAAAACTTTTGGGTGCGAAAGAGGCTGAGTTGCTTAAGCGTCATACGCGCGACCCAAAGGCGTATGAGTACTACCTTCGCGGCCTTTCTCATTTCAACAAATGGACGCCGATCGATTTTGAGAAGGCGATCGAAAACTTCGAGCGGGCCATTGCGATCGAACCTGCCTATGCATTGGCCTATGCGGGAATTGCCGACGCCTATACCGAACTCGCCTTTTTCTCTTTCTCTTCCACCTCGAAAGATGTCGGGCCAAAGGCAAGAGACGCGGCAAATAAGGCGTTGCAATTGGATGACGGCCTTGCCGAGGCTCATAATTCCATGGCCCTGATAAAGCTGTACTTCGACTGGGACCATCGAGGAGCTGAAGACGAGTTCAAAAGGGCGATCCTTCTAAATCCCGGAAACGCCTATACCCACATGTGGTATGGCTGGTACCTGGCGTTAATGGCTCGTTTTGACGAGAGCCTGAACGAATTGCAGCGTGCGCGCGAGTTGGATCCGTTATCCGCGCCAAACATTAACGCGATCGGTGTCGCTTATCACTGGTCGCGGCAAACTGATCGTGCGATCGCACAGTTTCAGGAAGTGCTTGAGCTATACCCAAACTACGCGGTCACGCTCAGTTTTCTTGCAGAAGCGTATGCACAGACTGGCGACATTGCATCGGCCATTGCGACCATCGAGCGGATTCAGCCGGCGGCATGGGACCCGCAGTCGCTATCGGTCATGGGATATTTGTATGCCCGGAACGGAGACCGCGAAAAGGCTCTCAATACGCTTAGTGCATTTAGCGAACGAGCGGGCCGTGAGTACGTTCCGGCAATAAATTCCGCTTATATCTATGCCGGCCTCGGCGAACGCGAGCAGGCGTTTGAATGGATGGAAAGGGCCTTCGACGAGCAAGTTGCCTGGCTTCCGTTCATAAACGTTGATATCAAGTTCGATTCGCTGCGTGATGACGAACGCTTTAAAGATATGCTGACGAAGATCGGATTTACAGATTAGAAAAAATATGAAACGCTGCCCCGAATGCAGGAGAGATTATTACGATGACAGTCTGCTGTACTGTCTTGATGACGGAAGCGCGCTTCTCGACGGCCCGGCAAGCGGGCGTCCGCTAGACGACGAGCCGGAGACGGCGATCATGTCAGGACTGCCTGCGTCAGCGGGCGGCAAGTTCGACGGCGAGAACCCGACGCAGCCATTTATTCACACCACAGCGGCGGCGGAGCCGCAGGATTCTTTAGGCGGCGCGACGGAAAAGCAGAGCTTCTCCGCAAATAGAGCGGCGGAGCCGCAAGAATCCGCAAAAGTGTGGGCGGGCGGTTTTGACAAGCGGTTGCTGCTGGCGCTGGTTGCTCTGGCGGTGATCGTGCTCGGCGGTTTTTTTGGTTATCGATATTTCCAAGGCGGTTCGGGAAAGATCAACTCAATTGCCGTTTTGCCGTTGGAGAATCGGAGCGGGAATTCGGATACAGATTATCTATCTGATGGGCTTGCGGATTCGCTGATCTACCGGCTGACGCAGTTGCCGAATTTGAAGGTCAGCCCGACGAGTTCGGTGATGCGATATAAGGGTAAGGATACGGATGTTGCTCAGATCGCGAAGGAACTGAACGTCGATGCTGTGATGTCGGGGCGGCTTGTCCAGCGAGGTGACGATCTCAACATCAGCGTCCAGCTCATTGACGCACGAACACAGAAAGTTCTCTGGGCTGGGCAATACGACCGCAAGATGGCCGATCTTTTGGCAACACAACGCGAGATCGCGACGACGATAACTCAAAAACTCGAACTTAAGCTTGCCGGCAACGAGGCGAATAGTATTACCAAACAATACACAACCAGCAGCGAAGCGTATCAGCTATATCTGAAAGGTCGCTATCATTGGGGAAAGCGGTCGATGGATGACATCGAGAAAGCGATAGATTGTTTTCAACAAGCGATCAAGATCGACCCGAATTTTGCCTTGGCGTATACCGGTATCTCGGACGCCTACATAGTAATGCCGAGTTATGGCTATCTCTCGCCGAAGGAAGCGTTTCCGCAAGCCAGAGCAGCGGCACAGCGGGCTCTGGATATTGACGCGACGCTCGCCGATGCTTACGCCGCACTTGCGACCACAAGCTCTTTCTATGAGCGGGATTGGGCGAAAGCCGAGAGCGAGTTCAAACGTGCCATCGAACTCAACCCCAACGTTCCCAACATTCATTATCAATATGGTTATTTCCTTCAGACGACGGGAAGATGCGATGAAGGCATAAGAGAGTTCAAAAATGCAATAGAATTGGAGCCTTTGTTCATCGCAGCCGCCGCAAACCTTGCGGGCTCCTATATGAACTGCAGGCAGTTTGACCTGGCTCTGGAACAAGCGACCAAGACATACAAACTCGAACCGAACCACCCGACAATTCGTTATTGGATGGGAGCGATCTACATCGCTAATGGGATGTATCCGGAAGCGGTTGCGCTCGGCGAAAAGGTGCTCCAAACCGATCCTAACGATCAGGACGCACTGTACATTACAGGCTATGCTTACGCGAAAGAGGGGCGGCGTAGCGATGCCGAGGGGGTCTTAACAAAATTCAACGACATAGCCCAAAGGCAGTACGTATTGGCTTACTACCTCGCGTCTATCTATGCCGCTCTTGGGGAAAAGGATAAAGCCTTTGCAGAACTGGAGAGATCTTTTACCGAAGGCGATTCGGAATTGCCTCGCTTGAAGTCTGATCCGTTGATGGATAACTTGCGTGACGACCCGCGATACAAGGATCTGTTAAGGCGGATGAATCTACCCGAATAGAGTTTATGAAACGCTGCCCGGAATGCAGGCGAGATTATTACGACGACAGTTTATTCTACTGTCTCGATGACGGTAATGCTCTGCTTGAGGGCCCGGCAAGCGGCAGGTCAGACCCGGCGGTGGAGAGGACAGCTTTAGAACAGGACGAGCCGGTCACGGCAATTTTCCAGTCTGCGTCGCCTTCGCAAGGCTCTTTCACAGCATCGCCGCACAATCTTCACGAAGATCTTTCGCCGCTGATCGGCCGCAAAAAGGAAATTGACGAGATCGAAAGCATTCTTGGTCGAAGGCAATGTCGTCTCTTAACCTTGACCGGGATCGGTGGTACTGGCAAGACGCGACTCGCCCAAGCTGCCGCATGGCGAATGCTACTGAATTTTCCCGACGGTGTATATTTTGTCAATCTTGCACCTATAACTGACCATAAGCTGGTCATCCCTGCGATTGCACAAACACTCAATATAAAAGAATCGGGAATCGAGTCAATTTTAGATGCCTTGCAGGAGTATCTGATCGGCAAGAAGATGCTCCTCGTCGTAGATAATTTCGAGCAGGTCTCTCAAGCGGCCGCCGACATCGAGAAGCTTATGATCGCGGTGCCCGATGTTACATTTTTGATCACAAGCCGAGAGGTGCTGCGTCTTAGGGCCGAGTATGAGATCGCGGTTCCACCGTTAGCACTACCGCTTGCTGATGGGCGTTCGTCTGTCTCACAACTGTCGAATTATGAATCGATCAGGTTTTTTGTTGAACGGGCACGTGCAGTCAAACGCGATTTTGAACTGACCGCAGCGAACGCCGCTGATGTGGTGGGGATCTGTCGTCACCTTGACGGCATTCCATTTGCGATCGAGCTTGCGGCTGCACGAATAAAGCTTTTCGAGCCAAAAGCGATCCTTTCCAGGCTTACAGACTCTCTTCGATTTCTTACCGGAGGAGCCCGGAGCCTGCCCGAACGTCAACAAACAATGCGGGGGGCTATAGCCTGGAGTTACGATCTGCTTGATCGGGATGAAAAGCAGCTCTTTACTATCCTGTCTGTCTTTGCCGGAGGCTTCACTCTCGACTTAGCAGAAGCTATTGGAGCCGATTCAGGAATTGAGATCCTTGATACGGTTTCATCGTTGCTTGATAAGAACCTGATCGAAAGGATGAAACGGCAAAAAGATGAGTCGCGTTTTCGCATGCTCGTCGTTGTGTGCGACTTCGCTTCTGAACAGCTGGAAAAGATCGGGGCCGGTGATGAGATCAGGGAACGTCATGCTGCGCTCTTTGCAGAGATGGCGGAAAGGGCTGCGCCGGAATTAGTAGGGTCGAAGGGGGCCGAATGGCTAGAAAGACTCGAAGACGAACACGAGAACCTAAGGGCGGCGCTCAAATGGACAGTCGAGTTCAAGCCGGAGATGGCGCTTGCGATCGTGGCATCGCTGCAAAAATTTTGGTGGCGGCGTGGGCATCTCACTGAGGGTGTCGAGTGGACCGAGCGGATCCTTGACGCTAATGGTGGGACAGCCGATCCGGAACTTCTCGCTTCGGCCTATCGAGGCATTAGCAGTTTGCTCTGGAGTCGAGGCGAATTTGACCGGGCAGTGACATACGCCGAAATGGGTTTGAAGATCGCCCGCCAAACGGGAAATAAGAGATTGGTCATCAACGCTCTTCATAGCGTCGGAACGGCCAAGCATAATCAGGGTGACTTTACGGGCGCCCAGGAGTTTAGCGAGAAAGCTCTTAAGATGGCGCGAGAAGAGGGTGAAACCTTTGAGGCCGCAGAACTTGCGAATGCGCTCGGCGAGCTTGCACGTCATCGAGACGACTACGCGGCCGCCCAGAGCCTTTACGAAGAGGCTCTCGAGAATGCAAGAAGAAGCGGATTTCAACAGCTCAATATGCTTGCCGCGATCAATCTTGCTGCGGTTGCTTGTCAGATGAAGGATTATCCGGCCTCGCACGCATATACGATAGAGTCGCTAAGGATCAGCGAAAAAATGGGGAACAGCGTGAGCGTTGGTTACGCCCTAGAAAGATTTGCGGCTTTGGCCGTCATCGGAAACGAAATGGAACGGGCTGCGTTGTTGAGCGGAGCGATGGAGACCATCTATGAGGCGGCCGGATACAAGATAGAAGAGGTGGATCGCTTGTTCTTGGACCAGTATTTGGACAAGGCGCGTTCTGCGATGGGTTATGAACGATTCGAGAAGGCACAGCAAATAGGGAAGGCGATGTCTGTCAAAGACGCGATCGCTCTTGCTCGCGAAGACGAAAGTGAATGGCGTCCGACACAGGCCATGAGGATTGCCGCCTCCGATCTCTCTACCGATTCACCGCCGTCTGCTACGCTCGACCAAATACACACGACCGACAGGACGATCGCCTTGTCGGGCGACGTCTCACCTAACTCGACGACAAGGTGGTCTGATAGACGTCTGCCGCTTGTCACACTAGTTCTCATCGTGGTCTCGATCGGCGGATATGCCGGTTACCGATATTTTGGTGGCACCGTTGCTGCCCAGATCGAGTCGATCGCGGTCATGCCGTTCGTCAACGAGAGCGGCAACCCAGATGTTGAGTACCTCTCAGACGGCATGACGGAGACGCTTATCAAGAGCCTCTCTAACTTGCCTAATATGGATGTAAAGCCGAGATCAGCGGTCTTTCGCTATAAGGGCAGGGAAATGGACATTTCAACCATTGGCAAGGATCTGAACGTTCAGGCGATACTCAGCGGTCGTGTTGTCCAACGTGGCGAGCTTTTGACTTTGAGCCTGGAGTTGGTTGATGTCAAGAAGAATAGCGTGATCTGGACGGAGCAGTATAACCGCAAACAATCGGATATCGTCTCCCTGCAAAGCGAGATCGCAAAAGATGTGTCTGCTAAGCTCACAACGAAGTTATCGGGGGCCGTAGCGACAAATGTGGCAAAGACCGAAACCACTGATTCCGAAGCATATCAAGCATATCTTAAAGGACGCTATCTCTGGAACAGGCGAACTGCCGAGAATATCAGATTAGCGATCGAACAGTTTAAGACTGCGACAGATCGCGATCCCGATTATGCACAGGCCTACGTCGGACTTGCAGATTGTTACACAGTCCTAGGGGAATATGCAGGCCTTCCCGCCCTGGCGACTTTGCCGCCGGCTAAGGCATATGCGGAGCGAGCGATCGAGCTTGATGGCGATCTCGCTGAACCCCATGCAACATTGGGCCTCATTCATAAGCTTGAGTGGGATTGGAGTGAATCGGAGGCAGAGTTTAAGCGTGCGATCGAACTCAATCCGAAATATGCGACCTCGTATCACTGGTACTCCATACTCTTAAGGTCTCTAGGTCGGTTTGAGGAGACGGCCTCAGCCGTCAAGCAGGCGGAGAAGCTCGATCCGCTCTCCAGCATCATCGCCGTCAATGTGTCAGACGCCTACCAGATGTTGGGTGACCATAATTCGAGCGTGGATACGATGCTAAAAGTAATCGACCTTGACCCGACATTTTCAGCAGCGTATGAGAATCTGGGAGCGTCCTATCTAAAGTTGGGGCGCAACGCCGAGGGTATTGCAAGTCTGGAGAAGGCCGTCGAGCTCAGTAAACGTTCCGCTGTAAGATTGAGAGGTCTTGGTTACGGCTACGCGGTAACTGGCAGGCGTTCCGAAGCGCTCGCCATCGCAAAGGAATTAGAAGAAAAGTATGCGAAGCGAGAGTCCAATGGACAGTACGTTGCAGCGGTCTATGCTGGGCTTGGCGATAAAGACAAAGCATTCGAATGGCTGGAAAAAGACTTTCAAAACCACCACGGCTCCCTCCCGGATATCGTCTGGCGCATTCATTTTGAATCTCTCCGCGACGACCCGCGATACAAGGATCTGTTAAGGCGGATGAATCTACCCGAATAGAGTTTATGAAACGCTGCCCGGAATGCAGGAGAGATTACTACGACGACAGTTGCCGGACTGCCTCGACGCTGAAATTTTCAGGTTCCTTAGCGAGACTGTGTCGTGATGCTTTGGTTAGTGCAGCTCTGGAGAGACTTCTCGCACGCGCTTGTATTGTCGAAGATGAATTCGACTATTTCGGCAACACTTAGGTAAGCAAGATAGCCTATCAAAAAACAGGTGAGACAGACCGCTATCGCTAAAATAGTGTTTCCTTTCATTGTTGGCATCCTCCCGGTATATAAGCAGCTATCGAATAATTGCTTTGGGATATGAAAGGTGGAGTTTGCCAAACGATCGAGCGATTTTGGCTAAACATATCACACGCAGTTGCCATTGCAAAGCTGATTTAGGGCCGGAAGGAGAAATACTTGCTTAAGTTTTTAATTTTTCGCGATACAATTTGGTTAGATTAGCGCGCCTATGAAAACTCTGATCAAGAATGGACGTGTCGTAACTGCGGTTGACGACTACGTTGCGGATATTTTTATCGACGGTGAGACGGTGACCACGATCGGGCGAACTCTCGAGATGGAAGCCGATCTGGTCGTCGATGCGTCGGGCAAACTCGTCATTCCCGGCGGGATCGATCCGCACACACATATGGAATTGCCATTTGGCGGCACGTACTCAAGTGACGATTTCTTTACCGGCACACGAGCAGCGGCACATGGCGGAACGACAACGATCATTGATTTTGCGGTGCAGACGAAGGGCGAAGCGATGACTGCGGGCGTTGACGCGTGGCACAAGAAAGCGGACGGAAAAACGTGCATTGACTACGGCTTTCACCTCATCACAACAGACTTTGAAGACGGTGATGAGAAAGAGATGTATCAGCTGATGGATGAGGGTGTGACCTCGTTCAAACTGTTCATGGCGTATCCGGGTGTGTTTCTTGCGGATGACGCGACGATCTTTCGTGCAATGTCGGCGGCAGGAGCTCGCG
The DNA here is from genome assembly GCA_019639195.1 of Acidobacteriota bacterium. Classification (GTDB taxonomy): domain Bacteria; phylum Acidobacteriota; class Blastocatellia; order Pyrinomonadales; family Pyrinomonadaceae; genus OLB17. The sequence goes on from JAHBSI010000003.1 coordinate 144,795, forward strand.
GCGGGCTGATCTGTATGCACGCCGAGAACGGGATCGTCATAAATGAGATCATCAAACGCTTTCTTGCCGACGGCAGGACCGCGCCGAAGTATCACGCTCTGACGCGTCCGACTATCGCCGAGGCCGAGGGCGTCCATCGGGCAATTGCGATCGCCGAAATGGCAGAGTCGCCGGTTTACATTGTTCACTTGAGCTGTACGGACGCGCTGAACCAGGTAAGGCAAGCAAGGGACCGTGGAATTCCCGCGTTTGCCGAGACGTGCCCGCAATACTTGTTTCATTCGCTCGAAGATTATGGTGACGGTTGGGACGGTGCAAAATATGTAATGACGCCGCCGCTTAGAGAAAAGCATAATCACGCAGAGCTTTGGAAAGGTTTGAAGATGGATGACCTTCAGGTTATTTCAACTGACCACTGTCCATTCTGTATGAAGGAGCAAAAAGAGCTCGGTGTCGGAAATTTTTCGAAGATACCGAACGGAGCTCCCGGCGTCGAGAACCGGATGGCCCTGATCTATAACGGCGGTGTCGTCGAGAATCGAATTTCGCTCAATCGCTTTGTCGAGCTGACCTCGACCGCGGCGGCGAAAATGTTCGGGATGTTCCCGAAAAAAGGCACGATCGCGGTCGGCTCGGATGCCGATATCGTCATCTTCGACCCGAACGGCGAGACCGTGTTCGGTGTCGAAAACGAACATATGAACGTCGATTATTCGTCTTACGAAGGCTGGCGGGTCAAGGGCAAGGTCGAAACCGTGCTCTCTCGCGGCAATGTTGTGATCGAGAACGGCGAGCACAAAGGTAAGGCAGGTGACGGCCAATTCATTAAACGCGGCGAGTGCGTGCGAATTTGAGCTTAAACCCTATAGAGATCAGTAAAAAAACCTGGTTGGAGCAACTATTCTATGAAACTGCAGGCATTGTTTAGGATCGCATCGGTTGTGATCGTTCTTGGCTATCTTACAAGTGTATCGTACGCCCAAGTCCTGAATTCAAGCGAGATCGACTCTTTGGTCGAGCGATCGATGAAGGCGTTCGATGTTCCCGGGATCTCCGTCGGCGTGGTGACGGACGGCAAGCTCATCTACGCGAAGGGCCACGGCGTTCGCTCGCTGAATACGAATGCGAAAATGGACGAGAACACTCTCGTTGGCATCGCATCTAACTCAAAGGCGTTCACGGCCGTCGCCCTTGGCATTCTCGTTGACGAGGGCAAGATCGGATGGGACGATCCGGTCCAAAATTACATTCCCGAATTCAAACTTTACAGCCCGTATGTTTCGGAGAACTTTACGATCAAGGATCTCCTTACACATCGCAGCGGGCTTGGCCTGGGCGCCGGCGATCTTATGTTCTTTCCGGATGGCAGTGACTTCACCATAAAGGATATCATCTACAACCTTCGGTATCTTAAACAGGTCTCACAGTTCCGGACGAAATACGATTACGACAACAATCTTTACATCGTTGCCGGCGAGGTGATCGCTCGTGTTACGGGCAAGTCCTGGCCGGAGTTCGTTGAGGAGCGAATAATGCGGCCGCTTGGGATGACGAGTTCTGCGGGGCTTTACGAGCGGCTTCCGGACAAGAGCAATACGATCGACGGACATGCGTCCGTTGAGGGAAAGGTCCGGGTCATTCGGCGAAGCATGGTTCGAGTTCCCGCGGCGGCCGGCGGCGTCAATTCAAACATAACGGATCTTGCCAAATGGATCGAGATGTTCCTCGCCGGTGGGAAATATGGCGATGGGAAAATGCTCATCTCGGACAAGGTCCTGAAAGAGATTTGGATGCCGCAGACGATCATCCGCGTGAATGATCCCGGTCCGTACAACACGCATTTCGCAGCGTACGGTCTTGGGTTCTTTCTGAGCGACGTGAACGGCTACAAACGTGTAACGCATACAGGCGGGCTCGAAGGAATGGTGACGCAGATCACGATGATCCCCGAACTCAAGCTCGGCATCATCGTCCTTACGAACCAGCAGGAGGGCGGAGCCTTTCAATCGATAACGAATCAGATCCTTGACGGATACTTTAATAAGCCCGGGCGTGATTGGGTCGCAAAGCTTTCCGCCGATCGGCAAAAGGCTCTGGCCGACGCAAAGGCCGTTACCGACAAGGTAGCAGCCGAAGTTGCCAAAGCTAACGCCGCAGGCGGTTCAAGGCTTGATGCAAATGTTGTTGTCGGTAGATATTCCGATGCATGGCTCGGCGAAGTCTCCTTGTTTCTCAAGGACGGAAAGCTGCGGTTTGCGTCCAAACGATCGCCAAATCTCGCTGGAGAAATGCAGCCCTACAAAGCAAATTCCTACATCGTCAGATGGGACGACAGAAGTATGGACGCAGATGCTTTTGTTAATTTTAGCCTCGATGTCGAAGGGCGGCCTGCTGGCTTTACGATGAAGGCGATCTCGCCGCTGACCGACTTTAGCTATGACTTTCACGATCTCGACTTTCACCGGGTAAAGTAAGGAAGATTTTGTGGCAATATTCGTCGATAAAGAGTTCTCGAAGAAGCTTGAGCGAACCGAGGCGTTGGCAAATTCCGATTTTGTCGAGGCACGCTCGAGGCTCGATCCCGAGAGCGGGGCCGAATGGCTGGACATTGCAGGAACGTATGCGATGTTTGACGGCATTGAGTCCCCATTAACTCAGACATTCGGGCTCGGGCTCTTTTCCGAAAGTTTCGAAGAAGACCTCAAGCAGGCAGAAGACTTCTTCTCTCAACGCGGAGCACCGGTCTGCCACGAGGTCAGTCCGATGGCTGATCAATCGATCCTTTCTGTGCTATCGAGCCGTGGGTATCGGCCGATCGAGTTGACGAGCGTGATGTATCGCGAGCTCGCAAACTATTCCGAAGTCCCCGATCCAAGGTTTACCACGAGGATCATTGGTGAGGCTGAAGCGGATGTCTGGGCACGCACCGCAGCATCAGGATGGGCGACCGAGTTCGAAGGCATCGAGGAGTTTATGCTCGGCGTTGGCAGAATATCGGTGAATGCTCGCCGGACACGGCCCTTTCTTGCCGAATTAGACGGCGTTCCGGTCGCCGCCGGAGGTTTTGGCATCTACGACGACGTTTGCATTCTTGCGGGTGCCTCAACCGTCCCCGCGGCCCGCCGACAAGGAGCACAGAACGCCCTTCTAGCGGCTCGTCTCGGCTTTGCGCGCGAACAAGGCTGCTCGCTTGCCATGATGTGCGCCCTTCCGGGCAGCCAGTCGCAGAAGAATGCACAGAAAAATGGATTTGAGATCGCTTATACGCGTATCAAGTGGCAACTAACAACTGAGTCATAGAGACAGTACTAACATTGCGGCTAGCGGTTCAATAGAGTTAGTGGACGACCATCATGATCGAAACCATCGAACATCAAGACGGACGCGTCGAGCTGAATGAGGATGCGGAAGAAAGTATTCGCTCCTCGGCTCTCTATAACGAAGACCTCGCCCCGGTGCCGGTTGCGAAACGCAATTGGACCACATATAACTACGCGGCGTTGTGGATCTCAATGGCGCATTGCATCCCGACCTATATGATGGCGTCGGGCCTCATTTCAGCGGGGATGAATTGGTGGCAGGCTCTGATCACGATCCTACTTGGCAACACGATCGTGCTGGCGCCGATACTGCTCAATTCGCATCCAGGTACGAAATACGGGATCCCGTTTCCCGTCTTTGCACGGGCAGCGTATGGGACGACGGGCTCGAATCTTCCTGCACTTATGCGAGCTGTCGTCGCATGCGGATGGTTCGGGATACAGGCGTGGATCGGCGGCGAAGCTCTCAACACCTTCTTTAAGGCCTTCATACCAAATTGGGAAACACTGCTCGGCGGACCGATCGGCGGACACGCTCCGACCGCATGGATCTCGTTCCTGATCTTTTGGGCGATGAATATCGCGATCATTTACAAGGGAATGGACCTTCTCCGCATTGTTGAGAATTGGGCCGCTCCATACGTTCTTGTAATGACGGCGGTTCTGCTCGGGTGGATACTTTACAATGCCGGCGGCATTGGCTTCCTGCTCCACGAACCAGGAAAGTTTCGAACCTTCGGCGAGTTTTGGCCGATCTTTGTTCCGTCTCTGACAGCGATGATCGGATTCTGGGCGACCCTTTCGCTCAATATGCCGGACTTCACACGGTTCGGTAAAAGCCAGAGGGAACAAGCGGTCGGGCAAGTTGTTGCGCTTCCTACGACGATGACAGTGTTCGCGGCGATGGGAATTTTGATCACATCCGCTGCATTGATCGTTTTTCCGAAAATGAACCCTGCGGATGCGTGGGATCCGGTCAAGCTTGTGGGCCAATTCTCTCAACCCGTGGTCGTCGCGATCTCAATGTTCACGGTTGTTGTTGCAACGCTGTCGGTGAATATCGCTGCCAACGTAGTGTCGCCCGCGAATGATTTCGCAAATGCATTTCCGAAACTGATCTCTTTCCGCACAGGCGGATTGATCACGGGAATTGTCGGCATCTTGATGCAGCCATGGAAATTGCTTGCCGACCCAAGCGGATATATCTTCGGATGGCTGGTCGGATATTCGGGCGGACTCGGTTCGATCGCCGGCGTGCTCATCGCAGACTATTGGTTGATCCGAAAGAAAAACCTTCGATTGGCCGACCTATATCGAAGCGAAGGCGAGTATGCCGGATGGAATTGGAGGGCTGTTGCCGCAACGCTTTTGGGTTGCTTTTTTGCTTGGATTGGGCTGATAATTTCAAGTCTCAGAGTACTTTACGACTATGCGTGGTTCGTGGGCTTTGGCGTTGCTTTTTTCTCGCATTGGTTTTTTAGTTTTCGAACATCTACAAGGAATGAAGAACAATGAAACGAAAGGTCAAATTCGCAGTTATTCTAGTTGCAATTGGTTTCGCGGTTGTTGGATTGGTACCGTTCCGAAATCACGCTCAAACAAAAGATGGCCAGGTCGTCCTCGCAAAAAATGTATTTAAGAATCTAAAGGTTCTTGGCGATATGCCGGCGGATCAGTTGGGAAAGGTCATGAATATCTTCTCGGCGTCGCTCAATGTGAACTGCAGCTTTTGCCACTATACTGATGATTTTTCAAAGGACGGCAAGGAAGAGAAAGATACGGCGCGCAAGATGATCGCGATGACCTTCTCGATCAACAAAGACCATTTTGGCGGTGAGACCGAGGTTTCGTGCAACACATGCCATAACGGCCAAATGCACCCGCAGAGCCGTCCGAACCTCGTGCCGACCGAACATTCCGCTGGACATACGCCGAGGCCCGAACCGCCAAAGACGAAGCCTGAGGCCTCTGACGTGATAGCAAAGTTCGTTGCGGCGGTCGGCGGTGCGAAGAAGATCGATAGTGCCGCTATAACGGCAGTTCGCGTCGAACCCGACGGTAAAACGACCGAGCCTGAGACAGTGAATTTCAAGGCCGGCAAATATAGTGCTAAGACCACTTATGGAAAAGAATGGGTGACCGACCTTTGGGATGGTTCGATGGCTGCAAAGTTTGGTCCTGACGGCAGTCACAGGCTGCATGCGGACGAGGCCGAGCAGATCAAACGCGAGGCACAGCTTTTGTTTCCTTCGGCGATCGGAGCGGCGTATTCCAAGTTCGAATATCGTTTTACAGGCGAAATAGACGGTCGTAAAGTGCTTGTGCTCAACGCAACGACTGCCGATGGGCTTCGTGAGCGGCTCAGTTTTGATGAACAAACAGGATTGCTTGTTCGGCGCGTCGCAGTTACCCCGACAGTGCTCGGCGGTTTTGTCTATCAGGTTGATTACAGCGACTACAAAGCGTTCGGCGGGGTGAAGATACCAACCGTTGTGAAATACGCGATGCCGAATATTAGCTGGACGCGAAAGATCTCAGCAGTGAAGATCAATGCAGCCATCGCAGACGACGTCTTTGCGATGCCTAAGTCTTAGGCCGGAGGTTCGATAATGTCACGAAAGATAAAGGGCGGGCTGATCCAGGCTCACAACGTCGCCGACGCAAATGCACCGATCGATGAGATCAAGAAGGCGAACATCGATCATCAGATGAAACTTGTCGAGGAAGCGGCACGACAAGGTGTTCAGATACTCTGTTTTCAGGAGATCTTTACGACGCCGTACTTTTGCGCAGAGCAGCAGACACGTTGGTATGAGGCAGTTGAAAAAGTGCCTGATGGCCCAACGGTCAAGCTGATGCAGGACGTCGCAAAACAGTACGGCATGGTACTCGTTGTGCCGATCTATGAAGAAGAGCAGACGGGCATTTATTACAACACTGCCGCCGTGATCGATGCCGATGGTAAATACCTTGGCAAGTATCGCAAGACGCACATCCCGCACGTTGCACCGGGCTTTTGGGAAAAATTCTACTTTCGTCCCGGCAATCTTGGCTATCCGTGTTTTGATACGGCAGTGGCGAGGATCGGGGTCTATATCTGCTATGACAGACATTTTCCCGAAGGTGCAAGATGCCTGGGCTTGAACGGTGCCGAGATAATTTTCAATCCGTCAGCGACGGTCGCCGGTCTGTCAGAGTATCTGTGGAAACTCGAGCAGCCTGCACATGCGGTCGCGAACGGCTATTTCGTCGGTGCTATCAATCGCGTTGGCACCGAGGCTCCGTGGAATATTGGTGAGTTCTATGGCCAGAGCTATTTCTGCGACCCACGCGGCCAGATGCTCGCCGTCGGAACTCGTGATCAGGATGAACTCGTTGTCGCGGAACTCGATATGGACAAGATCCGCGAGGTTCGAAACACCTGGCAATTTTTCCGCGACCGCCGACCTGACCTTTACGGCCCGATCATTGACGACTAAAACAGACCTATGAAAATGAAACTCCTGCTTGCGCTTTTTTCCATCCTTGTGTTAACTGCCCTGGTCCCTGCACAGTCCCCTGCAGGGGTTGAGAAACTGTTGGTCCAGGCCCTGGATCAGGCCGCGACCTATGGCAGCTACGGCGATTCCTATGACGAGGCAAAACTCACTGCGGCGAATAAGAAGATCGTAAAGCTTCTGGCCGATAACGGGAAACGTCCTGAGATATTGAAATACAGTTTCCCGAAATTGGGCGACGCGATGCGAGTTACCACCTCAAAGGACGGTAAGCTGCGGATCTATTCGTGGGATATGCAGACCGGCGGTACTGCTCATGATTATGCAAGCGTGATCCAATATATGGGCAACAAAGGCCGAGCCTTTGTATGGGCAGATCAGAATTCTTCCGCCAACGGAGGATTCTATTTGCAGATATACCAGATAGCGACATCCGCAGGGCCGATCTATCTTGCGAATTCGTATTTTAAAGCCTCAACGTCACTAACGGGACAGTCTATTCTTGCATTCCGGATCACGGGAGACACACTCGATCTGAGGCCGCGTGTAATTAAGACGTCGAGCGGGCTAACGAACGAGGTCGGGTTCGCTTATGACTTCTTCTCTGTGGCCGATGATCCGAAACGGTCCGGCGAACTCTTTATTGTCGATGAGGCGAAGAAAGAATTTCGCTTCCCGGTAGTGATCGAGGACAAGGAGACGCCGCAAGGCCGCGTAACGGATAAGCTCATTACCTATCGCTTTAACGGAAAGTATTTTGTAAAGGTCAACTAGATATGCAGCATCGCCAGCGATATTCCTCGGGTGCGAAATGGGAACCTTTGGTCGGATATTCGCGTGCGGTTCGTGCGGGTGACAGGGTTTACGTTACTGGCACGGCAGCGACGGGTGAAAATGGCGAGATAGTCGCGCCTGGCGATGCGTACGGCCAGACGGTCCAGTGCATCCGGAATATCGAACGGGCTTTGAAGGCTTTTGATCTCTCGCTCGACAACGTCGTGCGAACACGGATGTTCGTAACGGATATTTCCCGCTGGGAAGAATACGGCAGGGCTCACGGTGAATTCTTCCGCGAAGTCATGCCCGCAACGACGATGGTCGAAGTGTCGAAACTCATTGATCCGCAAATGCTTATCGAGATCGAAGCCGACGCCGAAGTCTAACGTCCTTTTTTGATGTGACCTATGGCCTTAATTTCAGACGAACAGATCGACCTGAATTTTGCGGATATTCATCCCGCGATGACACGTGCCGAAGCGGCGGTCGAGGCAAACCGGTGCCTTTTCTGCTACGACGCACCTTGTATGCACGCATGCCCGACGCACATTGATATTCCCGGCTTTATCAAGAAGATCGCAAGCGGCAATCTCAAAGGTTCGGCGCGTGTGATCTTTGACGCAAATCCGACAGGAGCAACGTGTGCGCGTGTCTGTCCGGTCGAGGTGCTTTGCGAAGGTGCCTGCGTTGAGAACACTCTGCTGCAGAAGCCGATCGAGATCGGACGGCTGCAGCGATATGCGACCGACTTTGCATTTGCCAAGGACGTGAAGTTCTTCCAGCCCGGTGAGGCGAACGGACGGTCGGTGGGCATCATTGGCTCGGGACCGGCGGGACTCTCGTGTGCGACATATCTGGCGAGGCTCGGTTACGCCGTGACCATCTATGACCGAAAGCCGCTGGCCGGCGGGCTCGACACATACGGCATGGCCGAATACAAAATGTCGGCGAGCGTTTCCCTAGCCGAGGTCGAAATGGTCGCGGGCCTCGGCGTAAAATTCGAACTCAATACCTCGATCGTTGCAGAGTCCGATCAGGATGGTTCGGGCGAGATAAGTTTTGCGGACCTTCGCGGGCGGCACGATGCGATCTTCCTCGCGGTCGGACTTGGCAGTACGAACGCGCTGAAAATTCCGGGCGAAGAGCTTGATGGGGTTTACGACGCTCTTCCTCTTATCGAACGGATCAAGACCCGCGAATGGCAGTCAGTGCCGATCGGGAAGACCGCACTTGTCATCGGAGCCGGCAATACCGCGATCGATGCCGCCACTCAGGCAAAACGTCTGGGAGCGGAGAAGGCAATGATCGTTTATCGACGCTCGGAAAAGGACATTCCCGCGTACGACTACGAGTTCGAACTTGCAAAGCAGGACGGCGTCGAATTTGTCTGGCATGCGGCACCCGTCGCCATCTTGCCGGATGAGAGCGGAAAGCATGTCGCCGCTTTGCAATGCGAGCGGACCGACGGCTCAGGCGAACATATCGATATTGCGTGCGATATGGTGATCAAAGCGACCGGACAGCAGAAGCTGCGCTCATTTTTTGACGACGTCGCGAACGTCAGAACGGACGAAAAAGGCCGCGTCATTGTCAACGAACGAATGCAGACGTCCAATCCAAAGATCTTTGCGGGCGGCGACTGCGTAAACGGCGGTGGCGAGGCCGTCGAGGCCGCCCAGATGGGCAAGCACGCTGCGCAGGGAATTCATAAAACGCTTACGGGTGAGAGGGTAAACTTTGCCGGTGCTTCCTAAAAAATCTTGATATATCTGTATATATAAGTATACTTGAATATGGAGTCTGAAGAATTTGAATGGGATGATGACAAAAACGCGGAGAACATAGGAATCACGGCATCAGTTTCGAAACAGCTGTCCGCGCTTTCGATGATGAGCGGGCGATACCTTTCGCCGATCCTGAACACAGCCGTGTTGGCGAGCCGCGTTACGCATTGCTCGGAATGTGCGAATCCGGGTTAGTATTCATCTCGTTCACGTACCGAGGCTCCAGGACGCGAATCATAAGTGCCCGCAGGGCAAGCAGAAGAATGGAACGAATTTATGCTGGAAACGAATAAAAAAAGAAAACCAAAGCCATTGAAGGGAATTGACGCCGAGATGGCGCGAATGAAACGCCTCCCACGCGGCAGCTTCAAGGCAAAACCGGGTGCGACCGATCCAAGGAAATGTAAAGTTAAGATAACTGCTTACCTGGACGCCGATGTGATCGAGTACTTCAAAGCGCGAGCCGAACAGCCGGACGCAGCTCCGTATCAAACGCAGATCAATAACGAACTGCGAAAGATTATGGAAAAGGGGGCCGCTGATGTGGGGTCAATGGAACGCGATATTTTGAATGACAAAAAGTTCTTGAAGGCTTTGAAGAAGAAACTGGAGACCGTATAGTTTGAGCGACTAAAAATATCTTCGATGGCAGACCTTTCAATTAATTTCGCGGGCATCAGATCGCCCAATCCGTTTTGGCTTGCGTCGGCGCCGCCGACGAATATGGGTTCGATGATCGAGCGTGCGTTCGATGCGGGCTGGGGCGGTGCCGTTTGGAAGACATTGGGCGAGCCGATCACGAACGTATCGTCGCGGCTTGCGGGTCTCGATCATGGTGCGTTGCGGATGATCGGGCTAAACAACATAGAGCTGATCACGGACCGCCCGCTCGAAGTGAATCTGAAAGAGATCTACGAGTGCAAGAAAAAATATCCGAATAATGCCGTCATCGTTAGCCTGATGGTCGAATCGAAGCGGGAAGCCTGGCACGAGATCGTTAAGCGTTCGCAGGACACTGGATGCGACGGGTTTGAACTCAACTTCGGCTGCCCGCACGGAATGTCTGAACGCGGAATGGGAGCCGCGATGGGCCAGGTGCCGGAATACACCTGCATGGTCACCGAATGGGTGAAAGAGGTGAGCGAGATCCCCGTGATCGTAAAGCTCACGCCGAACGTGACGAATATTCTGCCTCCCGGAAAAGCTGCTCAAAACGGCGGTGCTGATGCCGTCTCGCTGATCAACACGATCAACTCCGTTATGGGAGTCGATATCGATACGCTGATCCCTTACCCGAACGTGAACGGCAAGGCCGCGCATGGCGGCTATTGCGGCCCGGCCGTAAAGCCGATCGCGTTGAATATGATCGCCGAGTTGGCACGCGATGCGGATTTCAATATTCCGATAAGCGGGATCGGCGGGGTCTCAAATTGGCGAGACGCGGTCGAATTTATGCTGCTCGGTGCCGGCAGCGTTCAGGTCTGCACGGCCGTGATGCATTACGGCTACCGCATCGTCGAAGATATGATCGACGGGCTGAACAACTACCTCGACGAAAAAGGGATCGCGGCGGTCAGCGACATTATCGGAAAGTCGGTCGATCGCGTGACCGACTGGAGCAACCTTGACCTCAACTACGACGTCAAAGCCCACGTACACGAAGAACATTGCATTCGCTGCAATCTTTGCTATGTCGCGTGCGAAGACGGCGCACACCAGAGTTTTGAATTTGTGGAGTCCAACGGCCAACGCTATCCACGTGTGATCGAAGAAGAATGCGTTGGCTGTAATCTTTGCCATCTTGTCTGCCCTTCGCCCGGAGCCATCACGATGGAACGCCGCGACGACGGCCTTAATCCGCAGACCTGGAAAGAGCGCGTAGGCGGCTGATCCTATGAAAAGACTAATTCTTTTGAGCTTGATCGTTCTTGCGTCTTCTGTGGCCTTTGGCCAGAAACCGAAAAAAGACGGGCCGAAGCTGGATGTCGCTGATTTCAACGCCAAGGTCGCTGTTGCTCAATGGCTAGTCGAGTACGACAACGTAGCTTGGAAGACCACAGATGTTTTGCTAAAGGAAGACAAGGCTAAGATCCAGGGTCTGGGCGCCGAATGGTTCTGCTTTAAGGACGATAAGCAGGTCTGGCATGCGGTTTACGGGAAGCTCACTGAAAAGGGATATGTTCCCGCATTTCATTATGTGATGGCTGCATCGGGTGAGATCACTCTTTCGACCGACAAGATCGATCAAGATTTCCTCGATACCCACGCCAAAGCCCTTGCGACAAGCTCGACAAAGTTTCGATCCTCCGTCCCGGCGGGTTCGCCGAAATGCAATCAGTACGTACGCAGGAATGCTGACAAGACCTTCTCTGTGTGGCTCCTTCCTGCGTTTCAAGCCAACGGGGTGGCAGTCTATGGAGGAGAAGGGATATACACACGGTCGATTCTACCGGAATGAAGCTGCTAAAGGACGAGAGTTACTTTCAGGAGAATTTTCGCGGATTCAAGGCATCACCGCCGCGTGAGATCTGGCTCACCTATCCGGAACTTAAGCAGCCAACGCTCGGCGCCATATTCTTTGTTCTTTACTACAAGGATTATTTTACGAAGATCTTTATTCGCAACGAGTCATCTACCACCACTCTTATCAACGACAAAGGCGGCCCGGTCTGGGTAACTGTTGAGAACGATGCAGCGACCGAGAAAAAGCCCTGAACGCCGAAGCAGCCTATATTAGTGATCCAGCAATTCGTCCACGCGAACCGGTTTGTATCCCGCGGAAACAAGCCACGTTATAAGTTCATCGACCCGGTCAGAAAATTTATCTGACCGCTTTGGGCCAGAGCCGATGTGAGTCAACAGGACAAAGCCGTTCAGGCCGTTCGGGTCCTTTGCCTCGTATTCCTTGATCCGCGTCAGGATCGCGTCGCTTGAAATGTAATTCTTATCGTCGTCCGCCATGTAGTCCGCATTCGAGCGTGTGCCCGGCGTGAAGTTCACTATCTGATAGCCCATTTTGTTGGCCCAATCTGCGATCTCACGGTTGTACCATTCGTACGGCGGCAAAAAGAACTTGACCTTTTTTCGATCGATGCCGAAGGGGCGCATCGCTGCGAAGTTGTCATTCAGATCACGTTCGAATCGTTCTCGGGCGACAAGAGTTTTGTTTCGGTCGCTCCAGTCGGCGTAAAGCAGATGCTCGTCAGAATGCGGACCAAGATAATGGCCGTCGCGTTTCAGGCGTTCGATGATCTGGCGGTTCGAGCGCGTGCGGTAGAAACGGCCCGTTAGGAAGAATGAGGTCTTGACATTGTGCTTAGCCAGAGCGTCAGCGATCGCGGTACCGCCTTCAGCAAACTCGTCGCCCGTGAAGACAAGTGCAAGCTGCTTTGATTCTTTATCGCCTCGGATCACTCCGTCCTCGACGTATGTGAAACGCGGGTTTTGTGGAGGAGAAGGATCTTTGGCACCCTTCTGGCCCCTGGAGTGCGGCTTACTGAACATCGCCATTACGAGGATCGCGTCGGCCGTCCCATCCATTGTTGGCTCATTTGTAGAATAGTCACCAACGTCGTCATGATAGAAAAGATCGCGTGGCTGAACTGCGGAGAACTCGTCCGGTTGGTTTAGCGTTAGGCCGATCAATCCCTTATAAGTCGCTGCGTCAATTGGCCCATCCACCAGACCGCCGCGGACCTGCTTCTTTAGTATCTGAACTATCGGCAAATGTGTATCTTCGGGAAACTCACCGCCCTGAGGAATTCCCTCGAACATCGAAGTGCCCCAGGGATTGCGGCCGAGCAGCCAGTCTCGATGTGCAAGCAAAGCATCGTGGAACTGCTTATCGCCGGTCATTCGCTCATAAAGATACACTTGTGTGATAAACGCAACGACGAGATTGTTTGAGCACCAGAGAAATGGAACACCGACTCCGTAAGAATTTGTCCGGCCGCGGGCGACTATCCTTTCGATACCGGAGCGGTAGTATTCTGCGAGCTCACGTTTTTCTGCCGGACCGACGAGCGGATATAGGACAAAATGCCCAATGTTCGTAAAAGGATATTTTTCATAATGCCGCGACATCTGCTCACCCATTGAGGCATCGCTGAACTCCATCCACGTATCGGTCGCGGCGATTCGCGCATATCGTTTTGCGTCCGCAATGTATGAGGCTTTGCGGGTCGCAAGAAACAGTTCTGCGGCCGCGAACTCCATGTCGTCCGCCCACGTATCTTCGTTATATCGATAAGGAGCACCGAACGAATTGCCCTGCTGATAGCCTTCCTGCCGCTTGCCCATCGCGTAAAGCTCTATGGCGGCCTTGAGACACTTTTCTGCAAATACTCTGTCTTTGAGGTCGAATCTCCAGATGCGATATGCCATCGCCATCGCCGCGGCGGACCTGCCGGCAAGGTTTGCAACCCCGGTAGCTTTACTCTTGAACTGCGAGAGCCCCTGAGGCTTGCCGTCGGCAAAGTATGCCGGGCGATAGCTGTTCGGGCCCCAGCCGTAGTCTGCGTTGTCCTGATCCGGCAGCTTGAAGCCGCGATGGTCTCGATCGTCGGCAACCTGATGGATCAACTGGTCTGCGGCGGGGTGAAGTTTATGTATCCAGTCGAGGCCCCATTTTGCCTCGTCAAGAACGTCCGGAATACCGTTCGGTCGGTCATCGCGACCCAGCGAATCAACTCGGTCATCAAATTTATCCTTTTCAAGTTCGTAGGCAAGCATCATGCGCGCGGTCGCATTGCTCGCCGTTAACAAGTACTTCAATTGATCTCCCGCGTCATGCCAGCCTCCGCTTACGTCAATAAAACTTTCGTCGGGCATCGGCCCGTAGAATGAACGTCCATCGTGAAGGTGACAGACGGCGTCGAGAAACGGATTGTAGCCGCACCGCTGCTGTCGCATAAACGCGACCAGGTCCTCTTGAAAATTCTGATAAAGCCCGATGCGTATGGTCGCGGAAACATTGTTATCGTCGATCTTGACACGATAGATGCCGGGGTCCGTGATCGAACTCAGATCCAGCAGGTATGTTCGCGGATACGGACTGCCCCAGTTAATGCTGTCCGCAGGCAAAAGTTTAGCGGAGTGGGCAGTCTTGCCCGTGGCCGTATCCACAACTGTTGCCCCGGCCACGACCGGATCCTTCGCTTGGACGACAAGGACCTTCTTATCGTTTGGCAAATAGCCGGCCTGATTGAAACGCAATACGATCGGCTGGCCGAACGTCGGCAGGTATAGAGACAGGAAAATGGAAGCGACAATTGAACTCTTTAGTTTCACGGTGTCCTTCATTATCGTCCAAAGTCGGAAAATCAAAAAGCCGCACGCGATACTGGGGAACGCATTCATTTTGACGCACGTCATTCCGACCTTTTTTCTCTCTGGACACGGTCGGCCATTAGCTTGCATAGCCGAAAGTATAGAAAACAAGGGCGTTAGGCCCTCAAGTCAATTTGACCGAAAGATGACAAACATTCGTTCAACAATGTAAAAAAATGTTGACAGATGTAGTTCAAGAGTGTAAATTCAATCTTGTCGAACGCTCTCTGCGTTCAGATCCTTCGCCACCAGATGCGACAAGTTTCCTGATTTGTTGTTCTACTACTTGCAAAATAGGTGATCGGCCTTAGGGCGACCGGAGCAGAAGAAAACTGCTCTACGACCTCCAGCCTCCACCCCAAAAAAGCAGGATGCACTCCGAAAAGAGTTGAAAAGGTGACCAGCGATCTTCCAAAAAAGAGCCAACGTGCCTCTAAAAACTTTCAAAACAAGGATCCCAAACGACACAAAGCTTGATAGCAGAAAAGGAGCTAGAAAATAATGCTGTTCGGTAAGAAGAAAAGGGTAGCCGGCCTCGATATCGGTTCGAGCTCGGTCAAGATGGTTGAGCTTGACGGCAAGCCTAACAGCCTGAATCTCGTTAGCCTCGGATTTGAGAATCTCCCGAGCGATACGATCATTGACGGCCAGATAATGGAGTTGAATGTCGTCTCGGACGTTATTCAGAATGTCTGCAACAACCATCAGATCGAAGCGAACCAGGTTGTGACCGGCGTCAGCGGCCACTCGGTGATCATCAAGAACATCGCGTTGCCGCCAATGTCGGCCGAAGAGCTCGAAGAATCGATCGATTGGCATGCTGAGGAGCACATTCCTTACGATCTCGCTGATGTAAGCCTTGACTATCAAGTTACGGGCGAGTCAGGAGATTCGACGAATGTACTCATCGCTGCCTGCAAGCGCGAACGCATCGACAACATCAAGCAGGCTATCCAGCTTGCGGGCAAACAGCCCGTCGTGATCGATGTCGATACATTCGCTCTCCAGAACTGCTATGAGGCGAACTACGATCCGGCCGAGTCGGATGTCGTAACGCTTCTGAATATCGGTGCTTCGACGATGAACGTCAATATCGTCAAGGGCACCCGTTCGCTTTTCACACGCGACATCACGGTCGGCGGCAGCCAGTTCACCGATGTTCTGCAGCGGAGCCTTGGACTTAACTTCCAGCAGGCCGAAGCGGTTAAACGCGGCGTTGCGAATGCAGCTCCGGATGTCGAAGAGAAATCGATCGAGCCTCTGATGAACAATGTGACCGAAGTCGTCGCGATGGAGATCCAGAAGACGTTCGACTTCTATCGTGCGACGACCGATGACAACGAGACACAGGTTCAGAAGATCCTGATCTCGGGCGGCGGTTCAAAACTCGCAGGCCTCGCACAGGATCTTTCACAGCGTCTCGAACTCCCGGTCGAAGTTCTCAATCCTTTCCGCAAGATCTATATCGACCAGAACAAATTCGACCCCGACTATATCAAAGAGATCGTCCCTGAGATGGCAGTTGCCGTCGGCCTGGCGATGAGGGGAGTGAACTAAAATGCTAAGAATCAACCTTCTAAACTCAGTAACTGAACGACAGGGCGGGGCAGTAGCCTCGGTCGATCGCCAGATCGCGAGCCCTTCTTCGCGGCTGATGGCGATGTTCCTTGCGACGTTGCTTTTGACCGCCGCCGTGATCGGCTGGGACGTTATTAGCAGCAGCATGGCCAGGAGCAAGGCGCAGGCCGATCTCGAAGATCAGAAGCGTCAGGCAGCCGAACTTCAGGCCGTCGTGAACGAGCAGAAAGATCTCGAACAGAAGATCCAGAATATTGATGCGAGAATCGAAGCCATCAAGACGCTTCGCGCAAATCAGGCCGGCCCAAGCGCAGTGCTTTCGGCAGTTACAGAACGCGCCGCGATGGTTCCGGGACTGTATCTCGAAAGCGTCGAGCAGACGGGCGACCAGATGGTCTTCAAGGGCAACTCGCCTGATGAACAGCAGGTAACGCAGTTTGGACGCAGCCTCGAATTTTCGAACGGCCTCTTCTCGAATCTTTCTATCGAGACGGCACGCAACGAGGTCGTCAACCAGAATGTCGTTATGAAGCAAGGTGCATCGCCTGATTCAAACAAGGTCTCGATAGTGAACTTTACGATCAAGTGTGCATACACGCCTTCGAAGGCCGCCGGTGCAAACGCGAACGGAGCGACGACCGCTTCGGCACAACCGCAGGCTCCGGCCGCTCCGACGCAGGTCGCAAAGAACTAGATCCCAAAGAGAGTAGGTAAAAAATACCATGTTAGATAAATTCAAAAATCTTAATTGGCTTCTGCAGCTCGGCATGATGCTTTGTCTCGGTGCTCTGCTTTGGGCAGGTGTGTGGTACTTCTTCACGAGCGAGACTCGCGCTGAAACCGCCAAGATCTCGGAAGAGGTGGCACAACTCCAGCAGCAGAATGAGAACGCGCGGCTCGCAACCTCGCACATCAACGAGTTTCGTGCACTCTTTGCAACCAAGACCGCTGAGTACGATGAACTGAAGGTCTTGCTGCCCGAACAGCGTGAGATCACGAACGTCCTCCAGGGCCTCCAGGATACGGCGAACGGCAGCAAGATGGTCGTGATGCGTTTCTCACCGCGTGATGACACGCAGCAGAACGACATCATGGCAAAGCCTGTCGAGGTCGAGGTGGACAGCAATTTCGCAAACCTCAAGAACTTCTTCGAGCAGATGGCAAAACTGCCGCGTATCGTCTCGATCACGGACTTCAAGCTCAACCAGCTTGATAAGCAGACCGCGAGCAAGACGCTTCACGCTCAGTTCCTTCTGTCCGCATACTACGCAGCACCTACCGATCTGAACGCAAAACCCGGTGCCAAACCGGGAGCGCCGGGTGCAAAACCCGCTCCGGGAGCAGCAGCTCCGGGAACCGCCGCTCCGGCTGCGGCTCCGGCAGCAGCTCCTGCAAAGCCCGCCTAATTAAATGGAACCTACGGCCCCACTTCCGACACGAGAGTAAATAGGTATGAACACAATGTCATTCAAGAAAAGTATCGGCCTCGCCGCGATGGCAGCGGCCCTCATCATCCTCGGCGGAGACCTTGCAAGCGTCTCTGCACAGCGAGACCCATTCGCCAAACCGAGTTTTATGAGGCAGCGAGATCCCGCGAAGCAGTCATCCTCGGCCGCCAAGCCCAAGGTGGCGGAGAACTTCGGACCACCCACGATCGAGGCCCGCATCGATTACTACAAGCGGCTTCGTGAGAACGCAGTGGCTTCCGGCCAGCCCGTGCCAAAGGTGACGAGCGTGCTTCTAGTCAGCGAGGTCAACGTCAATGGTGTGTTCAAGACACCGCGTGGCTGGGCAGCTATGGTCGAGGCAGCACCGATCAAGCTCTCGTACACGATCTATCCGGGCGAGAAATTCTTCGACGGACAGCTCGTCGCGGTCGAAGAGAATCGTCTCGTATTCAGACGCGTAACGAAGACCGCACCGAAGAAATTCGTTGCTTCGGTCGAGTACAAGCCGCTTCAACAGTATTCAATGAAGGCCCAGATCGAAGGCACGGCACCGACGCAGGCCTCGAATCCGAAGCCGCAGGTCGCCGCCGGCGAACAGCCCGCAGCACCTGTTGCCCCACCGGCACCGATCGTCTCTCCGCTTGACGAGATGAACTCGCTTCCTGCGGAAAAGGAGTCCGAAAAGGCCAAGCCATCAAAGGCATCGCGGCGTCCGGCAAAGGTTGCCAAGAACCGCAAATAGATCTGCCCACATAAAAAGCTCTACTTAAAGGGATGCTGATCCCCGAATGAACTCTCAGGGGTTCAGGCTCGGTATCCCGTGAATAAACGGAGGAAACATGACTTCTCAAATCTTCTCATTAACAGCTATGCGTAAGGCAGGAGTACTCATTCTGCTTACCGTATTGCTCGCGATGGCCGCCTTCGGCCAGAAGGTTCAGCCGCAGGATCAGGGCGACAACTACGGAAAGCCCGGTTTCGTCGGCGAGCCCGTAAACCTCAATGTCGTCAATGCCGACATTCGAGACATCCTTTCTTACATCACCGATCAGTACGGCATCAACTTTGTCATCGACAAGTCGGTCAAGGACGTGCCCGTTACCGTTAAGGTGAATGAAGTTCCCTGGAACTATGCTCTCGATTCGGTTCTCCAGTCGCAGGGCCTTGGTATCCAGGTAAACGGAAATATTCTTCGCGTCGCCGATAATAAGACGCTTGCCGAAGAAGGCGAGCTCTATCGTGCGAAGCAGAATAACGTACTCGACACATCGCCGCTCGTTACCGAGCTTATCCGCCTGAACTATGCAATGGCGTCCGGACAGGGTGCATCCCAGTCTCTGACGGCAGGCACTTCGGTGGACTCGTCAGCTTCAGCATCTTCGTCCGGCAGCTCGTCTGCAGGTGGAGCCGGCGGTGAAGGCCTCCTTCCGATCATCAAGCGACGTCTTTCGCGTCGCGGTTCGATCGAGATCGACGCCCGTTCAAACTCTCTTATCGTTACCGACGTTCGCTCGAACATCGATGCGATCAAACAGCTTATCGATATTCTTGACCAGCCCGAGCCGCAGGTCGAGATCGAGGCCCGCATTGTCGTCGCGACCCGCAACTTCAGCCGTGACATCGGCGTCCAGTTGGGAGCGATCCTCAATGGCAAACGCGGCAGCACTGCTGTCGGCGGAACAATGCCGGGAGCAACCTCTGCACTTACACCTAACCCGGGAACACCGATCCCGACTATCGGCAACGACCTGATGTCGAAGATCGCGTCATCGGCCATCGGCCTGACGACCGGCGTTTTTGGTACCGCACAGCTTAGTGCTTTGATCACCGCAGGTGAGCAGAAGGGCGAAGCTAAGGTTATCGCGACGCCTCGCGTAACCGCACTTAACAATCGTCCCGCAGAGATCAAGAGCGGCACGAAGATCCCTATCACGACGATCCAGCCGGGCAGCGGCAGCGGCGGTACGCTTATCGCAACAACGACGTATGTTGATGTTCCGCTTCGCTTGGCGATCACGCCGCGCATCACGGATGTCGGCACGGTCGTGCTCAATGTCGTCGCCGAAAACGCTTCGACGGCAACCGTCACAGGTTCGGCTCCGCCGGCGATCAATACTCAGAGTATGAAGACCGAAGTTATGGTTCCGGATGGCGGTACGACGGTCGTTGGCGGCGTTCTCTTTGATGATGAACGCGAAAGCCAGGATCGCACGCCGGGCCTTTCGAGGATCCCGCTTCTCGGACATCTTTTCAAACGAAAAGGCGTAACGAGAAACACGAACGAGATCCTGTTCTTCATCACGCCGAGGATCAAACGGCCGGATTACAATGCGTCACGCCAGGACGGTACAGCTCCTGTTCCGCAGACGATCATCCAGCCTGTTCCGATGGGCAACCCGCCTTCGAACTCTTCACGTGAGACGGAAGCTCCGACACCGGTGATCCCGGGTTCGACGCTCGCCCGTCCGGATGTTCAGGTCGGACCTGCTCAGGCCGCTCCGGTCAACAAGCCGTAGTAACGTTGACCTAAACTAAGGAATGTTTTTTCCGATCGTGTCCCGCTCGAGCCTTGAAAAAGGCCCGGGCGGGACATCTTTCTATTACGGAAGATAACCGGCAGGAACCGGCACATCACCATTCGTGCCAAAGGCCGCAACATAGAGACCCTGGTCGGACGAGCGGAGCCCGTACCAAAGGCCGGTGGAAGGCCGGAAGACCGAGATGTCGGTCTTGCCGTCACCTTCTATATCGTTCGGGGCCGGA
Organism: Acidobacteriota bacterium; assembly: GCA_019639195.1. Classification (GTDB taxonomy): domain Bacteria; phylum Acidobacteriota; class Blastocatellia; order Pyrinomonadales; family Pyrinomonadaceae; genus OLB17. Next base: position 165,290 of record JAHBSI010000003.1, read on the forward strand.
ATATCGGTCGCGTTCCCGAACTGTGCCGCATAAAAACCGTCCGTCGAGCGGTTCACGTACCAAACGCCGGTTGAAGGGCGATAGACAGCGATGTCGCTTCGGCCGTCGCCATCATAATCGCCGACCACCGGACGATCTTCAGAAAGCCCGAACTGCACGGTTCGAAATCCTGCAGTTGACGCCTGAACATACCAGACGCCGGTCGAGGCCCTGTAAACCGCAAGATCGGAAACACCGTCGCCATCAAAATCTCCCGGCGTCGGGCGATCGGTCGAAAGACCGAACTGTCTGACGATCAGTCCGCTCGTAGAACCCCAAATGTACCAAAGGCCGGTTGATGGGCGATAAACGGCAACGTCCGTCTTGAGGTCGCCATCGTAGTCCGCCTGGACCGGAATGTCACCATTCTGGCCAAAACCCATTATCAGGGTGCCGCCGCCGCTTTCGAGCACATACCAGGCACCTGTTGACGGACGAAAGACCCCGCGGTCCGTAATGCCGTCACCGTCAAAATCTCCCGGCGTGATCTTATCTCCGCTCGAACCGAACTGGATCGCCTGAAATCCGCCGTCGCTGCTGTTCAAGCTGTACCAGACACCGTCCGAAGGGCGCCAGACGGCAGTATCGCTTGCCGTATCGCTGTCAAAACTCGAGACGTTGGTGCCGGTGAGGGTGCTTTCGGCCGTTGTATAAATATAATCGCCCGAGGGTGAGCCGCTGCTGTCGGCCGCATTGCCCGCCGCGTAGAAGCTGATCTTGCCCTTGCGGGTCGCGGGTGCCGTCCAGTTGAAGGTCCAGGACTTTGACCCAAAGGTCGTTGGCGTGATGCCGTCAACGGTGTGTTCGACGTATGTGCGAGTTTTGCCGTTGACGAGGCCGACGATGGTCTGCATCTGTGCCGGTGTTTGGGACGGCAGGTCAACCGTGCCGATCTGCTTGCCCTCGCGGTCGATCGCCGTCAGTTGGAAGCCGTAGATCGTCGCATCGCTCTGAGCGGTTCGTACGGTGATCGGTATCACCTGGCCGGGAAGGTAATTCGCAGGAATACCTGAGATCGTAACGCTTCCGGTTCCGCTGTTTACGGGAAAGCTTGCGTGACATGCAGTGCAATTTGCCTCGCTCGGTGCACCGGTGAACGATGCTGAGGGGCCAAATGCGGACGCCGAGGTCCGCTCAACGCCTGGTTCAAAGACCAGCGAAACTGCCGCTGCAGATGCGACCACGGCCAGGATGATCGCAAACTTTAGAACGGCAATGCGTTCGAACTTTATGAACATAGCTTCTGCTCCTTTTCCTACGTGAAAGTAACGGTATTTATGACGCCATTCGGCGGTCAATGGTCTTAGGGATGCGTACGAAAACGATATTCCTAATACGAAAGCAAGTCAAACATTATGACCGGAAGCCGGTCCACTCCTGAAGCATATCCGAGATCCGATCGCGAACGAAGCACAAACCGCACAAACCGCACAGAATGCACAAAACGCACAAATTGATACAAAACGCACATCCGGGAGATGCGGGGTCCCAAAGGCCGTAGGCTTTTGACGTATAGAGTAAAAAAGGCTGCCCGGGAAGACTCCCGAACAGCCCATTGAGGTTATGTTTGCGGAAGGCCTTTTAACCCTCCGCAAAGCGTTGTCGGTCAACTAGTTGCCCGAGTTGAAATGGAACGTGAACCTGCGGGCAGCACCAGTGTCACCGCTTGCGTTGTCCGAGATATTCACGACCCAAGTTCCATCAGCATTCTGGCCATCAAACGCCGACATTGGATTGTTCGGCGAGAAATTACCGCTCGGGAATTTGAGCGAACTCGTACAGCCTGGTCCGGGGTTTGCCTGAGTTTCAACCGGCGGCAATCCGCCATCATCGTTTAGGAGGATGTTGGCGAGATTGTTGTTGCTGCATCCGGCGCCCGATCCGGTGTATCCGGGACGGTCAAAGACAACGACCGAGGTCGCGCCTGGCGATGTCAAGGTGATCTTGATATCACCCACCCACGTGTGGCTTATGCCGCAGTCGGGATCACCAGTCGTTGCGTCACAGGTTCCGCCCGGGACCTCATCAATGCTGAAGTTCAGGTCCGAGATGGTACCAACGCCCGAGACGGGAACATTGATGTTCACGCCGGCCGGGGTGTTATCCGGAATAGCAACGTCCGGGCCCGTGTAGCTGACGTTCACGCCGCCGCCTCCACCGCCACCACCGACTAGGCCGGGGATGTATGCGGTCGGGACCGGGATGTCACTCGCAACACCGAAGCTGATGACCTGTAATCCGGCTGTAGATGCGTTGACGTACCAGGTGCCGCCGCGATAGACCGCGATGTCATCTTTGCCATCGCCGTCATAGTCGCCCGGTGCCGGTGTGTCGGATGCAAGGCCGAACTGGGTCGTGATCGTGTTGCCGGACTGCGTGTAGATGTACCACGTGCCGTTGGACGGGCGGTAAACCGCTACGTCATCTTTGCCGTCGCCATCATAATCAGCCGGGACAAGCTTGTCACCGTCAACGCCCCACGGCACTGCCGTGAAGTTCTGAGCGGGGACACCCGTCGCATTCGCCATGTAGAAGGTGTGATCGCTCGAACGATAGACCGCAAGGTTTGCCTTGCCGTCGCCATCTTTGTCCATCGCGAAAGGCTTGTCGCCTGTCGTTCCGAACTGTGCGATCGTGGTCGTCTGGCTTACTGTGCCCCAGATGTACCAATTGCCGTTTGAAGGCCTCCAGACAGCGATGTCAGCCTTATGGTCGCCATCGAAGTCTCCCGGAATTGCAATGTCGCCAACGACGCCATGTGCAAAACCGTTGAATACGAAGCCGTTCGAGTTCAAGACATAGAAGTCGGTGTTGCCTTCCGTGTTATCCGGACGGAACACTGCGAAATCTGCCTTGCCATCGCCGTCATAGTCGCCGGGGACGATCGTGTCGCCATTTGCACCCCAATGAAGGGCCGCAAATCCGGCGGTCGAACCAAGCGAGTACCAGTTGCCTTCTGACGGGCGGAATACGGACGCGTCCGTCTTGCCGTCGCCGTCAAAGTCGGCTCTTGCGTTGTTGAACGTGGTGACCGGCGTACAGTTGAAGCTGCTGACGATCTGGACGTTATCGATCCAGATACCTGTCGAGGCAACCGAGCTGTCTGACGCCATTCTCCAGCGGAAGCTTACGCTCTGGCCATTTGCCGCAGCAGGCAAATTGCCGACCGTGTCTTTGTAGCCGCCGCCGTTTCCTGTCCACGCCTGACGTCCGCCAAGCGGGTTCTGGAACGAGGTGCTAAGCGTACCGGTGTAGCCGTTTGAGACCCATGATCCGCCGGCAGTGATGAAATCCTGCCATGCGCCGGCTCCGATCTTGATCTCAAGAACGGCACCGTCAAAGGTGTTCTCAGTTGCCCAGCTGTTGCGGAACTTGATCTGAGCGGATGACGAACTGATCGGGATCGCGGGGGTTTCCAGCGAAGCCATGTTCACACCGGCTGGGTCATTAGCAAACGCGGCATTTGGTGCCGAGTTAGGAGTGGTCGTTACGGTCGTCCAGTTGATGAGCGTTCCGACATCCTGTGTATTCGTCCAACCTGAAGGCAGGTTCGGAGCTGTTACACCATCGAAATTCTCAACGATGCCGACCGGCTGGCCAAGCACCATGCTGCGAACGACGGCCGGCTGTGTGCCGAGTGTGCTCGAAACAACGATGCTGACGTTGACCGTGCTTCCGCAGGGTGCGGCCGCACTAACGGTGTACGGAATGTTGTTCGTTACCGTCTGACCGTCATTGACCGTTCCGTAGTTAACAGGCGCACCGCCGTCAATGCTAACCGTAACGTTGGTGATAGGTGCACCCGTGTTCGGGTTGATGACACCGATCGCGAGCTGAACCGTTTCGCCCGGATCCGGGTAACCGCTGCCGTTGCCGGACGCATCCGAAACTGCAAAGGTCGAGAGCGAAGCATTAGGCGAGTCAAACGCCTCAGTTACAGCAGTGGCTGACTGAACGCTAGCCGACCAGCCAAAACCGCGGATACGGAAGCCCTCACGGACATCCGAAGCGTCCGCAGAGGTTTGCGGCGAGACAGGTGCTGCAGCGGCGGCGGCAATGATGCCATCGCGTTCCTGAAGCATTGTCGGATTGACCGGCGTAAGCTTCATACCATCGGTTACGTTCTGAAGAACTGCTCTTGAGCCATCCGTGAAACCACGGCGGGCAACATAGAGAGTACGAACTTCCCAAAGGGCAGATTTCCAGATCTCACCCGCGTTATGCACCTGTGAGCAGCTGCCCGAGGTTGCGATTACGGGACTACGCGGGAAAGCGCTCGATACTGCAGTTGACGGAGTGCCGAGTGTGGTATCGCAGTTCGCGTTGATGTGACCGAAGGTCAGCGGGTTGTACGGCTTGTTCTGCGGGCCGCCTGTAAACGCCATAATGGCGGTCGGGAAGCGGCGAATACCGTAGAAGTAGTTTGACGTAAAACCGCTTCCAAGGAGATAGGTCGCATAACCACCTTCCGAGTAAATGCCGTTTGCCGGATCGGACGGTTTTGAGGTCATGACGTGAGCATAAAAGTCGCCCCAGCCTTCGCCCATCATTCCGCCCTGGTTGCCAAGGCCGGAGCCGTTGCCGTGCAGACGGTTCGAGGTGCCGTGCGTTACTTCGTGGATCACGATGTCAGCATCTCCAGTACCGTCTCGGTCAGGGGTTGGTCCGGTCCACAGGAACATCTGCATACGTCCGCGTCCACCGTCAGCCGGGGTGGCGAAGTTTGCGTTGTTCGTACCAGACGAATCCTGGCCTTCCGACGAAACGCGGTCGTTGCCGAGGCCCTGACCGGTAAAGTTCACGTTCTGGAAGTTACGAGCCGCTTCGTTGAAGCCGAACTTGTAGAGTTCATCGTGGTAGCGGTTCATGATGTAGAACATCTGAATGACCGCACCGCGCTGAGCCTGAGCCGTAAGCGGATCATCGCCAGGTGCCGGACTTCCGGGAGGCGGATTCCAGGTCGACGTAAATACGCGATTTGGGCTGCCGACAGGGATCGACCCGGGATCGACGCCGTTAGTGCCGTCACGGTCCAGACCGGCTTCGGTCGCGTTGCCGTCTAGTTTGTTGTCAGCATCGTTGATCCAGCCGTTATTGTTGAAGCTGTTCGGACCTTCGTTGCCGATGAATGTGACCTGATTACGCGAAGTCATCGCACCCTGAGTGCCAAGTGCCGGATCATTCGGGCCAGGTGAAAGAGGTGCAGCAGAACTTGCGATCTGTGCCCACGAAACAGGAAGTCCGTAAACGTCGTATGTCGCTGACGCGGTGCCGTCGTCGTCGGTGATATTCTTGTGCCAAAGGACAGTGCCGCTCTGGCCGTCAACGATCACGTAGTATGCGTTGACAGGCTGCCAAATAAGGACGCGCCATGCCGGAACTGCAACACCGGGCTCCGTCGGGAAGTACATCTTCTCAGCGGTTGTAGCCCAATCACCGTTCCCGAACACAACTCTATTCGCGTCAGAGGCGGAGTCATTGCGAACCTTCTCGTCCGGTCGGAGGTCATGTCGGATGTGAGCCGCAGCAACGTGAACCGCAGCTGCAGGATCACCGAATTCGGTCGAGACCGAACCATAATCGATACCTGGAGCAAGGTTGTTGATCACGCGAATGAGGCTGCCGTCCTGTCGGAAGCCGGCTTTCACTTCGCCGCGGAATACCTCGATGCCGTTGATCCGCTGCTGAAGGTCAGCAAAGGACAGAACGCCGTTCGGGTTCGTGTAATCGGCAACGGTCACAAGGTTATCTACCTGGTCAGACGTGACGCCGATCAGGTTTTGATTTTCTTTAATGAAGTTGCGAAGGATGTCAGCACGTTTTGCATCGGACGGGCCTGAAAGCCATTCGATGTTCTTGCTGTAAACATCAGGCGAAATGACCTCGGGGATGCGAATATCATTGTTGTATTCGATCTTGACCGTGGGCATTTTGCTGCGGAGTGATTCCTCACCACGCTTGAAATTGTCGCGGATATCCGAGACCAGAGCATCGCTCTTACCAGCACGCTGGCGGATCGCTGCAAGCTCGGCCTGCCCTTCTTTGGACTCACGGATATCCCACATCTTTGGGATCCCTTCGTCGAGGCTGGACGTCCGCTGCAAAAGACCGGCTTTTACTCCGGCTTTTGAGTGGAAATAATTCGGCATGACGACCAAAGCCGCCACAATGCCGAGAACCAGTAGGCCTAGCAATGTTCCGCTACGCCAATCTCTGAAAAAACGTCTCTGCATTTATTGAAGCCCTCCTAAAGCTTTCCTTCTACGTTTTCGTGTATTGTTGAGACCGTTCAGAAAAAAACAGCTGCCATCTTCTGGTCCATTGACCGATGTTCATGCTGTCAAATGCTAACTTTTAGTCCCCTTGGGACGTTGCAGAACGGTCAACAAGCTATATAGCGGGATCCCGTTCGGTCTTGGGCGCGAGCCAAATCTTAAAGTAATGTCAGTTTCCTGACCAGCTTTTTCTGAAAGTATTCCGTTAGGTTTTAACAGAAAAATGGCCGAAGGTCAATCGAAATTCGACCTTCGGCCAATAAAGAGGCTAAAGAGACCGCTGGAATTTACTTCCCGGGAATCGGTGTATCCGCCGGAAGTCCGAAGGAAACCACCCCAAAACCAGCGGTTGAGCGGTTCAGATACCACAATCCGGCCCGGTAAACAGCTTGATCATACTTTCCGTCGCCGTCATAGTCGCCGGGAGCAGGAATGTCACCGTTCAGGCCGAACTGGATCACGGAATACTGGCCGTCGCTGCTTCTTAAGCTATACCACGTACCGTTGGACGGGCGGAAGACCGCAACATCGGACTTGCCGTCACCATCGTAATCACCCGGAACCGGCCGATCGTCCGATAATCCGAAACCAACCGCCGTAAACGAACCATTTGAAGAGTTTAGCCGATACCAGACCCCGTTTGACGGGCGGAAGACGCTTACATCTGCCTTGCCGTCGCCGTCCCAGTCTCCGGAAAGGGCCTGGTCGCCGTTCAATCCGAAGCTTACGACGTTAAAAGCATCATTTGAGCTGTTCATCCAATACCAGCGGCCTTCGGACCCGCGATACACAGCAACATCGGCTTTGCCGTCACCGTCGAAGTCACCGGCTCGCGGCACATCACCATTGATGCCGAACTGTCTGACAGCAAACTGGCTGTCGCTGCTGCGGAAGATGTACCAGACACCGCTGGACGGGCGAAATACGGCAACATCCGTTTTGCCGTCGCCGTCAAAATCGCCCGGTGTCGGAATGTCGCCCGGCGAACCGAAGTGCATCGCCGTAAAGCCTGCAGTTGAACGATCAAGATACCAGTCGCCCGAAGGATCCCTGAAGACGGACACGTCGGTCTTCCCGTCGCCGTCAAAGTCCGCCGGGGCCTTGGAGTTATTCTCGACCGGCGTGCAGACCGCATTGCCGAAAACCGTTACGTTGTCGATATACCAGCCGTCGATACCTGTGTTGTCATCTGCACCAAAACGCCATTTGAACTGTACGTTCTGGCCGGCGGCAGCAACAGGCAGCCTGACAGTTGTAGTGATATAGTTGCCGGAATCACCGCTCCAACCCGGTCGATTTGCGATCGGGTTGTTGGTTCCGCCTTGCAATGTTCCGTTGTAGCCGTTGGTAAGAAACACACCGCCCGCGGCCTGAATATCCACAAACGGGCCTCCGCCGATGCTGATCTCTAGAACGCCGCCGTCCCAGCCGGCTTCCGTGTTGAATTTGTGTATAAAGCTCAATGCCGCGTTCTGAGTCGTGATCGGGAACGCGGGTGATGTTAGGTCAGTGCCGCCGCCTGTGGCTACCGGATCCGCGACGAAGACCGAATTTGGAAACGTATTGGGAGAAGCTGTCGAAGTTACGAACGGCTGCCCGCCCTGCACAGCAACAGCTGTCCAACCTGTGGGAAAGGAAGGAGCCGTAACCGTATCGAAATTCTCGAAATGAGTTGCCGAGGGCTGGCCAATTGCGAGGTCCTTTGTGAATGCCCCGTTCCCAAGACTGCTTGTGATGTTGAATGTCAGGGTGATCACCGACCCGCACGCTGTATTCTCCGGGACAGTGTAGGAGATGACCTTCGTTACGGATCCGCCGACCGGTATGGTGCCGTAGCTCGTCGATCCGGCGCCGACTATTGTCAGGGTTACACCGGTTGCGTCGGTACCGCCGAAATTCGACAGCGGGATGGTCATCGTGAGTGTTTCACCCGGATCCGGTGCGCCTGTTCCGTTGCCCGAAGTGTCGGAGATCGTCATCTCAGGCGTCTGAACGACATTCGGGACATCAAAGGCTTGTGTCACGCGGGTGTTTCCGCTGCCGGTACCAACATTCTGGATCGAAGCACTGTAACCAACCCCGCGGGTCGCAAATCCCTGCCAGACATCTGCGGCATCAACACCGGCGTCCGGCGCAACCGCACTTGCTTGAGCCGCCGCAATGATCGCGTCACGCTCAGTAAGAAAGGTTGGCCCGAGCGGAGCCAACTTCATACCGTCTGTCACAAGCTGGAGCGTCTTACGATTGCCGACCGCCCAACCAAGCCGCGTTACAAACCGTGCACGCACTTCCCACAAAGTGGAACTCCAGATCTCACCAAGATTGTGAACCTGATCTGCGGTCGATGAGCCGAAAGGTCCGCGAGGGTAGGCACCATCAGTGACGTCAAGCTGGGTCTGATCGGCATCAGCAAAGGTCAGCGGGTTGTGCGGCTTTCCATTTGGCCCCGTGAATGCACGTACTGCCTTTGGAAAACGGCGAATGCCGTAATAGTAGTTATTTACGAAGCCCGACGAGAGATATGTGTCGTAAGAACCCGTAGTGTAGATGCCGTTGATCGGATCGGTCGGCTCGCTCAACAGGCTGTGCCCGTAGAAGTCGCCCCAGCCTTCACCCATTCCGCGTGACATATTCAACGAAAGGCCGCTGCCATTGCCGTGAAGGCGATTTGAAAGGCCGTGCGAGAACTCGTGGATCACCACATCCGCGTCAAAGTTGCCGTCGATATCGGGATTCGGGCCGCTCCAGAGATACATTTGCATGCGGCCGCGTCCGCCGTCGGCGGGCGTCGAAAAGTTCGCGTTATTCGTGCCCGACGTATCCTGGCCTTCGCCGCGTACACGATCACCCCCAACGCCGCCGCGTCCGAAATTGTCCTGCTGGAAGTTGCGGGCCTGCTCAGTGAAACCGAGGCGGTAAAGCTCGTCGTGATACCAGTTCGTGATGTAGAAAAGCTGCGTGACGCTGCCTTGCTGATACGCGCTGCCCGGATAGGTCTGCGGTGACGGAACCGGTTGGTCACCGGAGTTCGTGTTCGGGTTAAAGGGCTGGAACGTGTACACGAAGTTTCGAGCGGCGCTCGAGGCTTCGCTGTTCGGGTCAACACCGTCACTGCCGTCGCGATCGAGCCCGGCCTGGATAGCGTTGCCGTCCGTGACCGTTACACCATCGGCGATCCAACCATTGTTGTTGAACTGATAAGGGGCTTCGTTGCCGATTCGCGAGATCGTTGTTCGCAAGATCGCGGCACCCTGCATGCCGTTCGGGGACGTTGGGCCCGGTGTCATCGGGAATGGGTTGTCTGCGACGTTGATCATCGCATTCGGATTTGTATAAACGCTGTAATTGGAAGCTTGCGTCTGATCCTCCGTAATGTTCTTGCGCCAGAGCATCGTCCCCGTGTGGGCATCGACGATAATGTAGAATGCGTTCACGGGCTGCCAGATCAGGATACGCCACGCCGGCACGACAACGCCCGGTTCGGTCGGGAAGTACATCTTCTCCGCCGTAGTTGCAGAGTCGCCTGTCCCGAATGTTTCTTTCAAGGTTGTTGATTCTGCCGCATTTTCCGCGAGATCGAGCGACCCGGGCTCGACGTTTATGTGCCGGGCACCGGCCTTTACTGCCTCCAATGCATTTCCGAAGTCATCCGAGATCGCGGAATCTGCCAGCCCCGGAGCGAGGTTGTTGATCACGCGAATTATCTCGCCTTGCTTTGTAAAGCCCGCCTTTACCTCGCCGCGAAATACCGGCACGCCGTTGATCTCCTGGTCGAGTTCGACGAATGAAAGGTTGCCGTCCGGATTCGTATAGTCGGCAGCGACCTTGAGAGAGTCGATCTCGCCGGACGAAACGCCGATGAGCGAAGTATTCTCTTTTAAGAAATCGATCAGGATCGGAGCCCGCTTTCCTTCGACCGGTGTCGCCGGTGTGGTGAGAAAATGGCGTCCGCGGGAGACATCCGGCCCGATGACCTCAGGTATCCTGATGTCGCTGTTGTACTCGATCTTTAGTGTCGGCACACGCTCGCGAAGCGATGCTTCGCCGGCCAGAAATCCATTCCGCTCTGCTTTCACATTAAGGGCCGAAAGTCCGGCGACGGACCTGTAAGAGTCGATCTTCGATGCGGCATCCTTGTCTGTGCGGATGTCGTAATTCGGCAGAGCGTCATCTTCTGAGACAGTCTGAACGAAAAGCCCTTTTGCCGCTTTCGCCGCAAAGTGAGGGTACAAAAGCACTGCCGAAACTAAAGCGATAACGGCGGCGGCTGCGGTAAAGAGGCGTAGTCGGTTCCTAAAAGAAGCAAAGGCGAAATACATTCGGGTTCTCTCCTGTACGCTCACAATGCGTGAGATCTTGTGCAAAATTAGCTTCCCTCGTGCGTAGCAAACGCCAAGGTGTGCAAGGTAGAATATAGTTTTCTTCGGAATAACGTGCGGGCCGAAACAACGACGATCTAAGCGGCCTGGTTCGGCTTTTACGTGAAAAACGAATTTTATCAGAATCACGGGCGCAGTCAACGTCGCGGCAATGACAAAGGCAAGTAAACAAAATGGCAGTGAAAAGGTCTTTGCACCCGGCGGCCTCGTGTCGAAATTTCACGAGAATTACGAGTATCGCGAAGGCCAGGTCGAAATGGCCGAAAAGATAGCCGAGGCGTTCGACAAAAAACAGCATCTGATCGTTGAGGCTGGAACGGGAACCGGCAAAACACTCGCATATCTCATCCCGGCGGTCGCCGCTGCGATAAAAGGGAAAAGCCGCATCATCATCTCCACCGGGACCAAGAATCTGCAGGAGCAGCTGATGGAAAAAGACCTTCCATTTCTGCAGAAGGCCTTGCCGACAAAATTCAAGGCGGCGTATATGAAGGGCCGCGCGAACTATGCCTGCATCTACCGCATAGCGAACTCAGGCCATCAGCCGATCCTTGACGGCATCGACGACGTTGACCATTTCAGGATCGTACGGGCATGGCTCGATGAAACAAAGACCGGCGATCGCGCCGAACTCACGGACCTTCCCGAAAATCTTGCTTTCTGGAATCGAATCAACGCGCGTTCGGACACTTGCCTGGGCCAAAAATGCCCGGATTTCGAGCCTTGCTTTATCACGCGGATGCGGAACAATGCTGAGACGGCAGACATTATAGTCGTGAATCACCATCTCTTCTTTGCCGACCTGAACGTTCGTGACAACCAGTTCGGCAAGGTTCTGCCTGACTATTCGGCAGTTATTTTCGATGAGGCGCATTTGCTCGAGGATATCGCGGCCGATTATTTTGGCGTCCAGGCCTCAAATTATCAGCTCGAAGAGATCGCGCATGATGCCGAGGCACTGCCTGTCTCGAACACGGTCTCGGCCGTTGCGATCACAAAGGCCGCCGGCAAAGTGCTCTCGATCGCCGAATCCTTTTGGCAGCGTCTGATGCCCGATCGACAAGCGGAGGGCCGTTATCAACTCTCACCGGACATTGCGGTCGAACGCGGCGACGGAATGTCGCTGGGCGACGCTCACATAGCCCTTGCTGACGCTCTAAGGCGTCTTGAAGACCTCGTAGATGTTTTTTCAGGGGAGATGGTGGAGGCAGAGTCTATCGTCCGCAGATTGAAGCAGATCAGGGCCGACCTTGATTTCATCACGAAGCAGGATGACAAGAATTACGTTTATTGGCTCGAGCGGCGAGGCCGCGGGATGTTCCTTCAGGCGTCGCCGGTCGATGTTTCGGCCCTTTTGAACGAAAAGCTGTTCGAGAAGGTCAACACCTGCATTCTGACGTCGGCAACGCTTGCAACAAAAGGCGGATTCAACTTTATTCGCGACCGCCTCGGCTTGCCGTCGTCGCGAACGATGACGCTAACGGCACCGTCGTCATTCGATTATGAAGCGCAGTCGATAGTCTATTTACCAAAGGCGATGCCCGATCCGCGTTCGCCCGACTACACAACGGCCGCCGCACGCGAGATCACGGATATTTTGCGTGAAACAAACGGACGGGCATTTGTGCTCTGCACCTCGAACGCCTCAATGAACGCCCTTTATCAGCTCGTGAGTGCACGCGTCGGCTATCAATGCTTCGTACAGGGAACGATGTCGAAGACCGGCCTTATCGAGCGTTTCCGATCGACGCCGAATTCAGTTCTTTTTGCGACACAAAGCTTCTGGCAAGGCGTGGATGTTCGTGGCGAACAGCTTTCATGCGTCATTATCGACAAGCTGCCTTTTGCTGTGCCGACCGATCCGCTTGTCGCGGCGCGTGCGAGATTCATTGATGAACGCGGCGGCAGTTCGTTCTTCGAATACAGCGTTCCGCAGGCCATCATTACGCTCAAACAGGGAATTGGCCGTCTTATACGAAGCCGTTCGGACCGCGGCGTGATAGCGATACTCGACCCGCGTTTGCGCACAAAGAATTACGGGCGCGACTTTCTCGCGTCCTTGCCGCGTATGCGAATAACCGGCGAACTCGACGATGTTCGCGAAATTCTCAGCTAGGAAGGTATAATCTCGTCGGAATATGCCAGCATTTTACGAAGTAATGATCGAGCGGAACTTCTCTTCGGCCCACCAGCTGCGGGGCTACAAGGGGAAGTGCGAGAACCTGCACGGCCACAATTACAAGGTCGAGATCTTCGCACGCGGCTCGGAACTCAATAATATCGGCCTCTTGATCGATTTTGGCGACCTGAAAGAGGCCGCCGACGAGATCGTGCGCTATCTCGACCATCGTAATATCAACGAACTTCCGCCATTTGATGAGGAACTGAACCCATCGGCCGAAAATCTTGCAAAATTCTTTGTAGATTATCTGAATTCGCGTATCTCGGATGACCGCGTTGAGGTCTATAAGGTCCGCTGCTACGAAACGCCGACAAGCGTTGCGACATACCAGCTTGCCTAATGCGGAGGTGCAAACAGGCAATAGAAAAGGCTGCCTTGTTCGATCAAGACAGCCTTTTCTTCGGAATAGTGGTCGGGGCGAGATGATTTGAACATCCGACCTCACGGTCCCGAACCGTGCGCTCTACCAGGCTGAGCCACGCCCCGATAAGTCAAAGGATAGTTTAGGCATCGAGCGGGAGACTGTCAAACAAATTAAGCGATATCCTGCGATGAGCTGTCGATCTGCTTGTCGGCCGCCTTCTTGCCGTAGCGATGCCGGAGGTATTCGATCACCGGCGGCAGGAGCGACAATGCGACAACAACGATCACGACCTTTTCGATGTGGTCCTGCAGCTTGATGCCGAGGGCCCTTTCGATAACGCCGCCAAAGAAGTAGCCCGCAAGGACCATAGTTGAGATCCAAAGAGCGCCGCCCGCGACGCTGTAGGCGAGGAATTTCGGATACTCCATCTTCATCGAGCCGATGACGATCGGAGCGAACGTACGGACGATCGGTACAAAACGCGCGAGCACAACCGTTTTGGGGCCGTAACGCTCAAAGAAATCGTGTGCCTTCTGCACTCTGGACGGTTTAAAGACCCACGAATTCTCCCGTCCGAAAAGACTTTTGCCCATTACTCGACCGGTCCAGTAACCGGTGCTGTCACCGATGACCGAACCAAGGAAGAACGCCAGCATCACGAGCAGGACATTGAGCTTCCCAGCGGCGGCAAAAAGGCCTGAAACGACGAGAAGGGAATCGCCCGGCAGAAAGAATCCCACCGCAAGGCCGGTTTCTGCAAAGATCACGAACCACAGCCCCAGATACACCCAATTCCCAAGCAAAGCGAGAAGATAGTCGATCAGGTGCGCGGGATTTAAAAATTCGCGGACGGCGTTAAAAATGTCGTAAAGAGTTTCCATCTACTGCTGCGTCTCTCCCCAACCGTGGTCGCCGATAAGCGGCACAAAAACGCACGGGCCGTGATCTTCCTGCCGGCTGCCGCTCTGAGTCCTTACTACGCGGATCAAACGTTGATCCTTTTGCCTTTCGCCGACTGGGATTACGAGTCGGCCGCCGACTTTCAACTGCGACACGAGCGGTTCGGGCACCTTCGGGCTCCCGGCAGCAACAAGTATCGCATCAAATGGCTGATACGCCGACCAACCTCTTGTGCCGTCTCCCGTCTTCAGTACAACATTCCTGAATCCAAGTTCCGACAGCCGCGTGTTCGCTTCACGAGTGAGGTTTTCGTGACGCTCGATCGCATAAGCCTTTTTTGCAAGCGATGCGAGGATCGCGGTCTGATATCCCGTTCCGGCACCGATCTCAAGGACGGTCTCAGAACCATCAAGCTCAAGAAGTTCGGTCATCCGAGCGACGATGAACGGCTGGGAGATCGTCTGGCCGCTTGCGATCGGAAGCGCACCGTCGCGATATGCCTGTGCTTTCAATGCGTCTGGGACGAATCGGTGCCGCGGCACCGTTTGCATAGCGTCCAGTACGCGTTCATCACGAATGTGAAATTCATTGGCGAGGGCCGCGACCATTTGTTCGCGGCGGATCGTCATATCATCTCGCATTGCTCCGGGCGGCATAAGTAAATTTGGGCTAGCGGTTCCAATCGTCCAGAAGGGTCAAGGACGAATGATCGGTCAGATCGGCACGCATCGGCGTAACGGATACAAGGCCTGCATCTATCGCTTCAAAATCTGTGCCGCCTTCGGCACGAAAACCATTGCGAACCTCGCCGATCCAATAATACAGCTTTCCACGCGGGTCTGTGTGTTCGCTGATCACGGGCCGTGCCGTCTTGAAGCCTTGTGTCGTGATACGTGTGCCGGTTGGGATGCCTCGGGGAACATTCACGTTAAGCAAAGTTCCTGCTGGAAGGCCGGTGCTCAACGCTCTTTCCGTGATCGAGGCCGCGATCTTCGCAGATTCCCTGAAATCAGGTTCGCGCGAGACCGCAAGACTGAAGGCAAGGCCCGGAACACCAAGGATAGTAGCCTCCATCGCACCCGCGACCGTTCCCGAATAACTTGCGTCATCGCCGAGATTGGGCCCGTGATTGATCCCGGAGCAACAAATGTCCGGCGGCATATCCGGAGGAAGTATCTTGTTGAGGGCCATCACGACGCAATCGGTCGGCGTACCGTCAACCGTCCAATGATGATCGTCGATGCGACGGATGCGCAAAGGGCGAGCAAGCGTAAGGCTGTGCGAGGCTCCGCTCATTTCTGCTTCCGGGGCGACCACGAATACTTCTCCAAGCGGCATAAGAGCGGCTTCGAGAGCTTTAATTCCGTCGGCGTGAATGCCGTCGTCGTTTGTGATGAGAATTCGCGGTTTTGCCATTTGCCTTGTGCAGAAATCAAAAAGTGAAAAAGCGACCAAAGGTGCACTTTTTCACTTTTTCCTAAAAGATCAGTTTGTCGTTACCGACCGGTCGACGGACGCGGAGCGGTTGTTGCCGGACGCTGCGAGCGGAAGCGGCGGCGATTGCGCTTGCGTGCATTTGCCGACTTCAGCTTTGCCTTTTGACCCGGCGGGATGAAGTGAGAATGCTTCTTGAAATCCTTAATGATCTCCTCGCTGATGACCTTTCGCTTGAAGCGGCGAAGTGCCGACTCGATCGATTCGTTTGTGTTCACTGTTACTGATGCCATTTAATTTCTCACCTCCTCTTCGGCTAAAGATCACCGGCCTTCGGCCCGATGTCTGCTCTCGGTCTATCAAGAGCAAACGAACATTAAAGCGCGTCAGCGGGCAAAAAAGCAAGCTCGCGGAGGCGAAATCCCACCCATTCGGCCTATTTCGGCTTTGCTGGCAGCGGCTTTAGCGGCAGTTTCAAAAGGTGGCCTTTATAGACGAAATACACCGAACCGGCGGCCTCATCGACCCACATCGCCATACTGTCGAAGACGATCTTCGGGATCGTGAGCATCGTTCTGAACCTAAAGCTCCGGGCGTCATAAACTCCGACATCTGTCGAATTCTTCTCCGCGTTAGGCAAGGCGGCCCAGAATGTTCCCGGTACCGAGGCACGCTGAAGCGGCCTGAACGTCTGTTGGGCAAGCGGACGATATTCTCCCACGGCCGGGGTCGTAATACCCGTTTCAGGGTCAAGCAGCAGAAGGCTGTCCGCCTGGATCTCCGGTTCGTACTCATTACTGACACCCAGCAGTACACGTTTAAGGTTCGGAATATACACCGATGCGTTATACGGCATATAGCTCTCCACGCCTTGTACGGGGAATTCCTTGCGGGTGAGCGGATTGATCCTCTTCATACCGCCTTGGTTATCGGAGGCTTCCCATGCCTTGTATGCGATCACCCATTTGCCGTCGGGTGTAACGATCGGACTGTTGTACACACCGGCCATTATTTTCTCCGATCGGCCGGCTCTAATACGATAGAGGCCGTCGCCGCCGCGATACTCGGTCGTTCCGACACGAGCCTTCCACTGCGACTGCGTTAGTTCACCGGCAAGGCCGTCATCCGGCATAATGTATTCAACGCCGGGCGGCTGCGACACCACATTTCCGAGCGAGCCGTTCGAAATATGGCGCCAGGAATATCCATCGTACTTTCGCTTTTCTTCGACCTCCGCAGCGACTTGCCACGGCTCTTTCGAATCATCGCCTGTCGGGCGTTCACGGATATCGTTGACCTCTTTTAACACCTGTTCACGAACGGCGTCATCGCTTACGACCACACGAAGGTCATCCCCTTCTTTCCAAACCGTGTAAGCGTCAAAGTTAGCGTCCGCGACCAGGAGTTCAAGGCCCGGCAGCTCACGACTAAGTGAATATTTTGTGGTTCCGGGGCGTTTTCTGACCTCTTCAAAATACTTATTAAGGCCGGAAAAGAATTCACCCGGTTCGCCGGACATAAAAACGCGCCGGCCTCCGGCACGGCTGAGCATTACGAGCTCTTTCGCCTCACAGTAGTCCCCAAAACACTGGAGGAACGGCGGCAGAGTGTCCACACGGTTCTGAGCGAGATATTGCTTAAGGTAGTCGAATTCCGCCGGTTCGAGATTCCGTTCCGTATATCTCGAGTCGTCCTCTTCCCAGGAATAGATCGTGTGATCTTTGTAAATGCGCACGTAATTAGAATCGTAACCGTAAATGCCGATCAGCGAATCGTCTTCTTGTACCTCTTTCTGAAGACGTTTTTCTATCGACATCAGGTCATCTTCACCGCCGACATAAGAGCTGTAATACTGAAGTCCGTCGTCGCTTGCCGTAAATACGGCGGAAAGCCACGTTGAGAATTCAGGTTCCGATCCCTCGACCTTGAACGCTGTCGTTGAACCAAGGATCTTAGCTTCGTTCGGGTGGAGAGAAAGCAGGAATTGTCGTGCTTCCGAAGAATCTTCGCTTTCCAAATACTTGATCGCAGCGGTGGGGAGAAGTTTGTCCGCACTCTTTGCCGCAGCAAATACGAGCTGGAGCGGGAATTTTGCTCGAACAAGCCGCCCGCAGGCAAAGAGGGCACGTTTTGTCTCCGAGTTCGCACCGTTTAGTATCGCCTCAAACGCACCGGTGTCGTCCAGGACGCAAGCCGCGGTGGCTGCCGAGAGCGGAGGGCCGCTCTTCAGATCCACGACCTCGTTCGCATTCTTCTCCGTCAGGATCTTGCGTCGTGCGAGGACACGAAGTACCTCTTCCTGGTCGGCGATACCGCGTTTCACATCTCTGATGGCCATTGAATCGATGGGCGGCAAGACCCATTCAAGAGCGATCTTTCGCAACTGGTCGGCAACGAGCGGTTCGCGGGCTTCAAGAACATCTATTCTGCCGACGACGCTTGCAGCGAGATCTTCTGTTACAAGGGTATTATCTTGTCTTATCTGCTCGGCAAGTGCGGCCTTGATCTGCGCTGGTGTTGCAACGCGCGGCTCCACCGACCACTCGCCCGTCGCGGTATTCGCTTCTCCCGCGGCAAGCTCTTTGCGGACGGACGATTCGAGCGCATCAAGCTGCTCCGGGATCGAAAAGCCCTTTACCTGAATGATCGCCTTCATCAGACGAATGCGTTCATAGCTTGTCGTGGGCGAAGAAAGCAGGCGTCTGAGCGGCGGTCCGGCCTGAGTCTGTTCCTGAAAGCCCAGGGCCTCGACAGCGTCATATCTGAACGGGTAGCGCTCTATGCTTTCGTTGACGCCAATGGTCGCATTTGCTGCATTTGCCGCTGCGTTTGCCGCACTTGCGATTGCCGCACTTGCGTTTGCCATGGCCGTTGCCACCGCCCTATTTGCGTTCGAGGGGCCCGACGGCTTTTTGAGCGGCGTCTTTGGGTTCTCTTCGTGAAGGAGTCTGATCAAGGCCGGGACGCTTTCCGGCAGCTTAACTTTCTTTAATGCACCGACGATCGCCATACGTGCAGTTCCATTACTGTCGTCAGCCCATTTGGGATCTTCAAGCCAAGGAAGCAAAGCACGAAGGACCTCGGGCTTTGCGAACTCAATTTTGATAAGCAGATTCTTTACGGCGGCCGCCCGTGCGACCGGATCGCCCGAATTGATAAGTTCGAGCATCCGAGCCGAATATTTTCCCGGCGGCGAAACATTTATCAGCGTAGTAAGGCCGGTGTAGCCACCGAGGTCCTGCAGTGTTTTGTCCTGGAATAGGGAAATGTACCATTCTTCGCGGCCGGGCCATTCAGGCTCGGTGACGAGCGCGTCCATCGCCAGATCGCGGAGAGGTGCACGCAGTTCCTTATTTTCAACGATCGCTTTCAACTCTTCGCGATAGCGATCAGCATCCATCGACGATCCGGATTCGATCGCATGTCGATAAAGTGCCCAACGAGCCAGCACGTGCGTCGCCTTGTCCTCGTCGCGCGAATACATTTCGTCGATGATCGGACGAGCCTTGTCGAAATCGAAACGCGTCAACTGCAGCAGCTCTTCCTGATTCTCAACGTAGGTGTCGGTGTCTTTGGTCGTTCGCGCACGCTCGAGGAGTTCGTCCGTGAAATACGGGCTGTGGTTGACGAGCCATTCGCGAACCTCCGACAATTGACCCTCCTCGAGCTTTTCGGATGCGGTTAGCGTATCAAAGGCCTTTTTGACGAGCTCGTATGACCGCTCACTATCGTCAAAGGCACCCAGGATCGACATTATTTCTGCCGGGTCGCGGTCAATGCGGGCTTTAAGGCGCTGGAAGGTCTTGTCCGACATCTTCGGCCGATAGCCGAGCGACCTGGCCGGGATGTTGATGCTCGACCAGAACGACCAGAGTTCCGTCATCGGAGCATCATCCGCAGGCGGCTCTGCCTTTGCCTCGCTATCAGAATAGATCGGCCTGACCACGAGCGGATTCGGCGGCGGTGGTGCAGGAAGCTGCAAAAGCTGGCCGACAACATCCGCCTTTGCGGCCGAATGATTCACGAGGAGCGTGGCTTCCAGGATGAGCAGCAGCGAACAAAAGGCTGCAGCGGTTAGGAGTCTTTTCATAGCTTACGACTGAGGCCCGGGCCTCTACCGGTTGTGTAACAAGAATCTAAAAAGCTTAGATGCCGAAGATTATAAGTTGATTCACGCTAAATCTAATAACTATTTTGCGAAAAAAAGGAAATGATGAGAGTAATTTGGGCAAAGGAAAGCGGCTTCTTGATTTTCGGGGATCAGGAAGCCGCAAAGTAAAGCTGATTGGGAATACTGTAGGCCGTGCGGAGCAGATAGGCAAAAGGCAGATTGTCAAAGGGCAGGATATGACCGGCGAAGCAATTCTCCGCGTCTCACTTTGCCGGTACTGAAACTTGTGTTTTGGCGTCAAGGTCCTTGACCGCGATGCCGAGGCGTTTTGCCTCTCGTTCAATAACCTTCGGATCGGTCTTCAGACTGTGGATCTCGTCCTGGAGCTGAAGGTTTTCGTCCGTAAGGTTCTGGATCGTCGAATTCAACTGTTCGTTCTCACGAACCTCGGCGGTAACCGCCGAGAAGGATTTGTAGGTGATCGCGACGAACAGGATGCCGACGAGGGAAAATACAACAAGAGCCGTGAGCCAGAACGGCCGCTGCCGTTGTGCTTTCACTTTCTTGTTGTTCGTTCCGCTTCGCCTTTTCATTTCTCTGATCGTTAACCTAAAAGGTATTTCTTTCCTTCGTCCAGAAGGTTGTTCACGTCGTCGCTCGATTCAGCCTCGGCATAGATCCGAACTACCGGTTCGGTTCCGGACGGCCTCAAGAGGATCCATGTATCGTTTTCAAATCGGAACTGGACGCCGTCGATCCTGTCGGTACTCTGCACTTTTCGTCCCGCAAACTCTGTCGGGTCCTCGGCAAGCTTTTCCTTCAGCTTTTCGGCCACCTCGGCATCGAGCTTTATTCCGATGCGTCCCGTATGGAGTCGTCCGACGCGTTTCCAGAGCTCCTGAAGCTGCTCCACCAAGGGCGTTTGCCGTACCGCAACTGCCTCAACAGCAAGCAAGCACGCGAGGATGCCGTCCTTTTCGGGATAATGGCCTCGGATCGTCAATCCGGCAGATTCTTCACCGCCGAGTATGATCTTGTCCTCGTTTATCAACTCGCCGATATATTTGAAGCCAACCGGCGTTTCAAAAACCTCAATACCTCTCGCTTTCGCAACTCTATCGACGAGGTGCGACGTTGCAACACTGCGGGCGACCCCGAGCTTCCAGCCGCGGGTCTCCACCAAATAATCTGTCAATAAGGCGATCAGCTCGTTGGGCTCGATAAACGTACCGTCGTGTCCAATTACGCCGAATCTGTCGCTGTCGCCGTCGGTCGCAAGTCCCAACATTGCTCCCGAATCCTTTACCGCAGCGAATAGATCGCTCAAATGCTCTTTGCCCGGTTCCGGAGCCTGCCCTCCAAAAGTTACATCACGCCAGTCATGGAGTGTCTCGACCGATACACCGCGATCTGCAAGGGCCTTATTCAAGTATCCGCGGCCTGTTCCCCAAAGCGGGTCATAAACGAATTTGCCGCCAGCCTTCTCGATCGCATCAAAGTTGATCTTAGTTGCAAGATCGTCAAGATAGCCTGGCTTCGGATCGAGATCTTCGATCGTGCCGCCATCCTGATCGGGAACTGGTGATGTCAGCGTAAGGGCCGCTTCGATCTTTCCCGTTACCTCAGGCAGTGCCGGCGCACCATCGGGCGTCGAGAATTTTATTCCCTGATACTCAGGCGGATTGTGCGAAGCAGTAAAATTCATCGCACCGTCGGTCTTCAACGCTCTGATCGCGTGTGAGACCGTCGGCGTCGGCACGGGATGCGTGCATCGCAGCACATTTAGCCCCTTGGCTGCAATCATCTCTGCCGCAACGTCCGAGAAGGCTTCGCCCATGAATCTTGTGTCGTGCCCGACTATTAGTCGTCCGCTCGATTCGGGTTCACTTTTCAAATATCTACAGATAGCTTCCGTGACATTACGAACATTCGCGAACGTAAATTCATCTGCGATTACCGCTCTCCAACCGGAAGTTCCAAACTTGATCGACATCTGGGAAATAATGCCGGTACTCCGGCCCCTCAAGAGCGTTCCTTATTCGTGTTGTCCTGGTGATATCCCTTGAAGTGTTAGGAAATGTAGCACAGCTTTATGCGCTTGTAAAGTCCTTTTTTAAGTTTTTTTATCTCTTGAGTTTTCATAGGTTTACAGAAGGTAAGGTGATGTATGATTTTAATGGCGGTTAAGCGCATTTCATTCAGGTTGACCGATTGGTTAAGCACCATGCTCTAAACCCGTCAGATCAGAATGCGAAGCTCTGGTGTATCAATACGACACATAGGCTAGCGTGCGATTCTGCTTGTGTGTCATTCGGGAAGAGTGGAAAGGATGGGCAGAATGTGCCAGTAAGCTATGTATTTTCAGGCCTTTACGGCACATTTAAGGGCGGCCGGAACCACGGCACGCTATTTGCATATTTAATGAAATGGATAGAAACGCTCGAAAAGCGAGTTTTTTATTTACCTCGATCTGAGGTTGGAACTTGAATCACCAAGTTTCGCATTGTGGAGAAAAGCAAAAATAATTTTATGAGACCCATCAAACACGTAGAGAAAGGCCTGAGCTTCGTTGCGGGAGCGGCGTTCAATGCCGTCAGGAGCGTTAACAAATATAAACCGAATCCGTCATTCACGCCGAAGTGGGCGGACAAACCGATCCTGAAGTCCTGGCAGAAGACCAAGCCGACGCTCGGCTTCCCGCGGACCACGGATTCCCTCTGTCCGCAGTGTGTCATTGAGGCGCGCGAAGAGATCCTTTCCGGAAAGCGCGATGTTTCGACCTTGGTTAATGAAAAGGTTGGTGAGATCAAGGCCCAGATCATTGAACGCGACAATCAGGTCTGGATGATCAAAGAATGTCCGATACACGGCAAGGTCGAGGATATGATGGCGATCGACGCGAACTTCTTGAAGCACGTCGAATCGCTCTTCCCGGGCCGCGATATGGAGGCTCACAACGATGAGAAGCTTCACAATCACGGCTCCTCGTCGGTCAAGTACGGCCGTGGAGCGGTCTTGACGGTCGACCTTACGAATCGCTGCAATATGATGTGCGATCCGTGCTTTATGGACGCGAACCAGGTGGGTTTCGTTCACGAACTTTCGATGCAGGACGTTACCGAGATCCTTGATAACGCGATCTCGATCAAGCCGCGTCGCCAGATGTCCGTACAATATTCTGGTGGAGAGCCGACCATCAGCCCGCACTTCCTTGATGCGATCAGATACGCTCGCAAGGTCGGATATAACTCGGTTCAGGCTGCGACCAACGGCATCGAGTTCGCAAAATCAAAAGAGTTTTGCCGCGAGGCGGCCGAAGCGGGCCTTCGCTTTGTCTATCTGCAATTCGACGGTATCGGCAACGATGCAAACTCGCACCGCCAGATCGGCAATCTTTTCGATGTAAAGCTTCGTGCGATCAATAACCTCCACGAAGCTGGCGTCGATATCATTCTTGTTACGACGCTCGTTAACGGTATCAATAACGACCAGGTCGGTACGATCATTCGGTTTGCGATGGAGAATCCGAAGAAGATCTCGTTCATCGCGTTCCAGCCGGTCTCGTTCACGGGCCGGGACGAACATATCACCGAACAGCGTCGTCTGCAGCAGCGTTATACGCTGTCACACATGGCTCTCGACGTTAAAAAGCAGCTCGGCATCACCGAACCGACACGCGACTGGTTTCCGCTCAGCTTGATGGGAGCATTTGCGGACTTTGCGGATGTTGTTCACGGTGAGGATGCTGACTGGGGCCAGGTCTCGTGCGGCTGCCACCCAAACTGCGGTGTCGGTACGGCCGTGATGATCAACAAGGAAACGGGCGATATGGCACCGGTTCCGCAGTTCCTGAATATCCAGGGGCTTGTAAAGGATATGCAGCACATCTCGGATACGAACCGCGGCAAGTGGTTCTCAAATATCATGATGGGCCTTGCATTGCTCAAGAACTTCAACCCTTATGGCGCGCCGCACAGCCTGACGCTCGGTGCGATCTTCAAGAAGTTTGACAAATCGTTCGGTCTATCAGGCAAGGACTATGGTAAGGTTGGTCCGGACCGCACGATCGAGGATGTCGAGAAGCGTCGTCAGGATCCGTGGAACTTCCTCTTTATTGCGGGAATGTGGTTCCAGGATCTATTTAACTATGACTTCCGGCGAACAGAGATGTGTATCATTCCGTACGGCACGCAAGAAGGCGAGATCTCGTTCTGTGCCTACAATACCGGTATCGGCTGGCGCAATATCATCGAGAATATGCACCAGAATGCGACCGTCGCGAAGTGGTACAAGGATCACGGGCGTCACGAAGTGTTTGCTCGCGGCAAGCACGTCGAACTCGACTCGACCGAGCATGATCTTACGCTCAACGCTGTCGATCTTACGCGTCCGAACAAGCCGCATATGGAAGGCCCGAAGACCGCTGCCGAAGAAATGCAGATGATGCGAAAACTCTATCAGCAGATGGTTATGGATAAGAACCAGATCAAGGGCGATAGCCTCGTCCAGATCGGCGGTATCAAACGTGAAAAGAACGAGAAGGAAATGGCAGTGGCCGAATAAGTTCCCACACCGCCAAGCTATCTCCCACAAATCTTTCTCCCACACGTTTCAAGGGCCCGTGAGCGATCACGGGCTTCTTTGTTGGTGACAGTTGTGGACGCACCTATTTTGAATGATCAAATGATCAGTCGGAGCGTTGCGACGAGTTGAACGAGCCTTTCGAATCTACACCATCTGAGTGATGCAGAAATACGTGATTTGTAAAGTATTGTAAAGGTGGTCAAACGAACGCGTTTTTTGGCTTGCCTCTATACACCATATTAGGTATAGATATAGATGAACGAAAATATCTTTATCGTTCGAAAGTTTCTTTCGCCGAAAATTTAACGCGTTAGGGCTCGACGGCCAGTTTCAAGTGCCTTGTTGTTAAGGCTTGTGAAGCTGCTCCACCGCCGTTAGAAAAATTTAGACCATTAAGGAACTCACTTAATATGAAACAGGCAAGAGTCGCCATCAGAATTCTCTTCTACTGTCTGCTGATCGGTGTCTTTACGATGGGCACCGTAACCATTACGCAGGCACAATCACAGGCTTTGAACGGCCAGATCGAAGGCACGATAACGGATGCCTCCGGTGGCGCCGTCCCGAATGCAACGGTCGTCATCAAGAATACCCAGACAGGCACGGAACGAACGGTTTCGACTGACGGCAATGGTGTTTACCGAGCCCCGCTTCTCCCGCTCGGCAACTATCAGGTAACGGTGGAAGCACCGAACTATAAACGTCTTGTTAGAGACGGCATCACGCTGACAACGGGGCAGACGGCAACGGTGAACGGCGCTCTTGAGGTCGGCGATGTTTCGGCGACGGTGACCGTCAATGCCGATGCGCCGATAGCAGACGCCGCAAAGATAGATCTTGGACGCGTAATGAACGCACGTGAGGTCGAGAACCTCCCGCTCGTTTCGCGAAATCCTTATAACTTTGCTCTGTTGCAATCAAATGTGACAGGTAGGCCGAATATTGAGTTCGGTGTGCCGCGTATCAACGCCAATGGCTACACCCGCCGAACGAACTATCAGCTTGACGGCAACAACAATACACAGCAGGACCGCGGCGGCATTCGTCTAATGCCGATATCGGACACGTTCGTCAGCGAAGTTCAGCTCGTGACGAATGGATTTGCTCCCGAATTCGGTAATACTCCGGGCTTGATCATGAATGCGATCACGCCGTCGGGCACGAATTCCTTTCACGGAGAAGTGAGTTATCGCTTCCGTAGAACGCCGATGTCATCGCGGCCTTTTAATACTTCGCCGCTTTCGAAGAAGCCTGAAACAAAGGTTGACGATTTTACCGCATCGATCGGCGGGCCGATCATTAAGGACCGCTGGCACTTTTACACTGGTTACGAGTGGGTGCAGCGTGACCTTGGGGGAGAGCCGCAACGCGTAATTACTATTTCGGACGCGAATAAGCAGGCCCTGATCGCCGCAGGCGTACCAGCAGCCGCTTTTCCAACTTCGATTCCGGCCGCTCAAAAGGTCAACTTCTTTATCTTTAGAACCGACGCTCAGTTAAACGACAATAACCGGTTGAGCGGTCGGTTCAATTATTTTAAGAACATTTCGCCGGATAATATCGGCGGCGGACTGACCACGCTCGAGCGGAGTATCGACTTCCTCGACAAGTCTTATTCAGTCGGCCTGCAGCTTGTTTCGTCGTTCTCGTCAAATTTCTTGAACGAACTGCGATATCAGTATGCAAAGCGTGATTCGCGGAACATCGCTAACGGTCATTCGGGCAGCGGACCGAGCATTGTGATCACCGGTGTTGCCAACTTCGGAGCTCCGGAGAATGACGACACGATCGCACCTCTTCAAATAACTAATCAGGTCCAGGACAACCTTACATGGACAAATGGCGACCACGTGATCAAGGTCGGCGGCGGCTTTAACAACATTGCCGATACGCGTCGGACCGATTCGTATGTTCGCTACACATTCTCAAGCATCGCAAACTATGTCGCTGCGAAAACTGGTGCAAATCCATTAGCATATACTCGTTTCGACCAGATATTTGGTGACACGAATATCAAATACAACAGCACCTTCTACAACTTCTTCGCTCAGGACGATTGGAAGATCACTCGCAAGCTGAAGCTCAACTACGGCGTTCGATATGACCTTTACAATATCCCGAAAGCAGATCCGATGGCGGTGTACGAGCCTTCGCGACATTTCAAAGTTGACAAGAACAACTTTGCGCCGCGTCTCGGACTTGTTTACGGCGTAAGGGATGGCGATCGCCCGACAGTCATCCGTGCAAGTGTTGGTATTTACTACGACACGGTCTATCTTGACATGTACCAAAGAGCTCTTCAGGCGAATGGAAGTCCGAAATCGTTTACGGTTTCTTTCACTAATCCTGCATTGCCGGGTGCTCCCGGATTCCCGAATAATGTGTCAACGGGTACGCCGCCTCGACAGAATATTACGGCGATCGCATCTGACTTTGAGAACATGTATGCGATACACGGGAATGTTCAGGTCGAGCAGGCATTGACCAAGGACCTTTCGTTCACGGTTGGCTATATTCACTCAAGCGGAAGACACATTCCGGTATATCGGAGCATCAACCGGATCAATCCGGTCGGCACGCTTGCTGATGGACGTCCGATCTACAGTGATCCTGTGAGTGCGGCTACAAGAATGGATCCGCGGTTCAATGACATCCTGCTCGCAGAGGCTGGAGGTAATTCGAACTACAATGCGTTGACGCTTCAGCTTAACAAGCGCTTCTCGAAGGGCTATCAGTTCAGCGCGAACTATACGCTATCGAAGTCGATGGACGATGCTCCGGAACAGAACCTTGTGGCAACACAAGCCGGTGGACTCGTTGTTCAGGATCCGACCAATCGCAAGCGCGATTACGGTCCGTCACTTGCCGATCAGCGCCATACCTTCGTTCTGAGCTTTGTTGGTAAACCGGAGTTCAAGTTTGAGAATAAGGCTCTGAACTATCTCATCAACAACAATCAGTTCGGTATCATCGCAACGGCGAATAGCGGAGAGCGTTTCAATATTGTTGCTGCGACGGATATCAATCACGATGGCTTCAACGGCACGGACAATCCTGTCGGTATCACTCGCAATTCGGGTACGACTCCGAAGCAGTTCAACGTTGATCTTCGATATTCGAGATTCTTCCCTTTCACCGAACGTCTCCGACTTGAAGTGTTTGGTGAGTTCTTGAATGTGTTCAACATTAACAGCATCTATCAGATCAACAGCCTTACCGTTGCAACAGATGCTCTTGGAAACCCGACGGCGGCCTTGCCCAGCACGACCACCCGTCCTGTTACCTCGCTTGATGCCCGACAGTTCCAGATCGGTCTCAAGTTCCACTTCTAACGAAGTATGAAGATTCGCCGGAGCTTTTAGGTCTATTGAAGCTCCGGCGAATTAGCTTGGTCTCTTTTCAACGTACGATGAAAGAACATACTAAGCCGAACGAACCACCGGTCGAACGACCCGATGAATGGTGGTATCGGATATATCTCGCGGTCATTGCGACAACGATAGTTGTTATTGCTCTTCTTCAGGGCTTTACTTACTACTTCTCCAACTAAGCAAAGATGAGATATTTAGATTGGGCGGTCGTTGTCGCATACCTTGTTTACGTCATCTGGGACGGTATCCGGATGACCAAACACAGCGGGGACGTCGAGGGGTATTTCCTCGCCAATCGTAGCTTGCCGTGGTGGGCCGTTGGCCTTTCCGTGATGGCGACGCAGCTTTCTGCGATCACTCTTGTCGGTACCACGGGCCAGGCCTATTCGGACGGAATGCGGTTCATTCAGTTCTACTACGGCCTGCCCCTCGCGATGGTCATTCTTTGCATCACGGCAGTTCCGTTCTTTTATCGCGCGAACGTTTACACAGCTTACGAGTATCTTGAAAGGCGTTTTGACGCGAAGACCCGCAGCCTGACGAGCTTCTTCTTCCTTATCTCGCGCGGACTCGGCGTCGGCGTTATCATCGCGGCTCCGTCCGTCATTCTCTCGATCGTGCTTGGGTGGCACGAAGTGACGACGATCTTTGTGATCGGTCTTTCGACGACCATCTATACCATGATCGGCGGTGTGCAAGCCGTCACCTGGACGGATGTAAAGCAGATGTTCGTCATCTTTTTTGGGTTGACCGTCTGCATCCTTGTTATTGTTTCGCAATTTCCTGCGGGGGTCTCTTTCACGGATGGACTTACACTCGCCGGTGCCACGGGCAAACTGACCACCGTCAACCTGAGCTTCGATCTTAAAGAGAAATACACTCTCTGGTCGGGTATGATCGGCGGACTCTTTCTTTTCCTTTCATATTTCGGCTGTGACCAAAGTCAGGTTCAGCGGTTTCTGACGGCAAAATCCGTCTCCGAGGGCCGAACATCGCTTCTGATGAGCGCGTTTCTGAAGATACCGATACAGTTCATGATCCTGCTTGTCGGCGTCCTCGTGTTTGTCTTCTATCAGTTCGCAACGCCGCCGATGATCTTCAATCAGGTCGAAACCGGCAAGGTCGCACAGACCGCTCAATATCAGACCCTTAAGGGCGAGTTTGATTCTGCTCATTTGGTTCGAGAGAAGGCTGCGGAGAACTTTCTTCGAGACCGGAACGATGCCTCAAAGCAGGAGTATCTGGCGGCGGATAAGGCATTTAACGCATCGCGAAAGAATGCGGTCGATTACGTAAAGGCAGAGACCGGCAACAAGGATTTCAATGATGTGAACTACGTGTTCCCGTCATTCGTCGTTCAGAATATGCCGCTCGGCGTTGTCGGCTTGATCATTGCGGCGATATTTGCGGCGGCAATGTCGTCGATCTCGGCAGAGCTCAACGCGCTTGCGACCGCGACGACGATCGATTTTTATCGCCGGCATTTCAAGAAAGAGGGAACCGATCGTGAATACGTTTTCTTCGGAAGGATCGCAACCTTCGTTTGGGGTATTTTCGCATGCATTGTCGCGACCTACGCAACGAACTTAGGTTCGCTTATCGAGGTCGTTAATAAATTTGGTTCATTTTTCTACGGCTCACTATTGGGAGTCTTCGTGCTCGCTTTTGCCGTAAAACGTGCTCGTGCCCGTGGCGCTTTCT
The DNA here is from genome assembly GCA_019639195.1 of Acidobacteriota bacterium. Classification (GTDB taxonomy): domain Bacteria; phylum Acidobacteriota; class Blastocatellia; order Pyrinomonadales; family Pyrinomonadaceae; genus OLB17. The sequence goes on from JAHBSI010000003.1 coordinate 194,630, forward strand.
TTGGACTTTTGTTCGGTATAGCGTCGGTCTGGGTAGCGAGCCATTTTACCGATATCGAGTTTTTGTGGTTCAACGTAGTTGGTTGTTTGGTCACGGTGATCTCAGGCTATTTGATCAGCCTGACCGATAAAGGAGGAATTGATGCTGTCAAGGTTTAGGAAAATTACTGTTCTCTCATTGCTGTTCGTACTGGCCGTTCTTAACGTTCCGACAGCGCGTGCGCAGGTTCGGCCCATTTATGATATGGGTGCGATCGGCCTGGGGCAGCAGCTGAAACGCCTGCAGACCACCGCAAGTGCGATGCACACAGGTGCTCATCCCGATGATGAAGATTCGAATCTGATCGCTTTCTTGGCTCGCGGCGAGTACGCGCGGACCGTCTATCTTGCCTTAAATCGCGGTGAAGGCGGCCAGAACGTGATCGGTCCGGAGCTGTTTGAACCATTGGGTGTGATCCGAACGGAAGAGCTTCTTCAAGCTCGGCGTCTCGATGGCGGCCAGCAGATGTTCACAAACGTGATGGATTACGGCTTCTCTAAAACCCGAGCCGAAGCGACGCGCATTTGGGGCGAACAGGCGACGCTCGCAGAAATGGTGCGCGCGATCCGAACTTTCAGGCCGCTCATCATTGTTTCGCGTTTCTCCGGAACACCCGCTGATGGTCATGGACAACATCAGCTCGCAGGCTACCTGACACCGCTTGCATACAAGGCAGCAGCTGACCCGAACCAGTTTCCTGAACAGATCAAAGAAGGCTTGCTTCCGTGGCAGGCAAAGAAGCTCTACATGGGCCAGGGCTTTACCGCTCCCGAGGGCGAAAAGGTCTCGGTCACCGTCGATACGGGCCATTTCGACCAGCTTATCGGACGCTCTTACGCCGAGATCGCCAGTGAAGGCCGCAGCCAGCACAAGACGCAGGAAATGGGGACGATCGAGCGCCGCGGCGATCAGTTTTCGGGCGAAAAGCTGCTCGATTCGAAGGTACAGACAAGTTCGCCTGAGAATGACATCTTTGAAGGCATCGATACGTCGATCACAGGTATTGCGAAGATCACTGACGATAGCGAAGCGGGACTTGGTGATAAGCTCTCCGCACTTCAAGCGACCGCGAAGAAGGTCCTCGACGAATACAACGCCTACGACCCCGCAAAACTTATTCCGATCCTTGCATTGGGCGTCAACCAGGCTCGCGATGCAAAGGATGCCGCGAAGAATCCGTATGCAAAGGCATTGATCGCTGAGAAGGAACAGGAATTTAGCCGTGCGCTTCAGCTTGCGGCAGGTGTCGTTGTCGATGCCCTGAGCGATACGGACACTATCGTTGCCGGTGATTCGACGGGCGTCTCGGTCAAGGTTTTTGGGAAAGCGGCCGCAGTGAAGAATGTGACTTTGAACACTCCTTCAGGTTGGAGCGTCGAAGCAGCATCTGAAGCAAAGCCCACGGGGAATTCGTTCTTCTTCCGAGCGGAGAAGGCCGATGCAGCGTCTTATTTTAAGCTGACCGCGGCCTCAAGCGCTGCGCCGACACAGCCTTACTGGCTTGAAAAGCCGCGTCACAACTTCACATTTGACTGGAGTGCGGCCGATGCAGTTAAGAATGCGCCGTTCCAGCACAAATTAGTTACGGCGTCGGTCACGATGGGCATTGGTGGAGCGGATATCACCGTCGTTCAGCCGGTCGAATATCGCTTTGCGGACGACATCCGCGGCGAACTTCGCCGTGACCTCAATGTCGTGCCGCTTGTGACAGTTTCGCCTGATACTAACCTTCTGATCGTTCCTACATCACCGAAAGAACAGAAGCAACGTGTTGTTGTTTCGGTAACGAACCAGGCACCGCGTGAAACTAAGGGCTCCGTGAGCCTTGTGCTTCCTGCGGGTTGGGCCGCCGCACCTTCTTCTGCGGACTTTGACCTGATGGCAAAGAACGAAAAGACGGCTGTTACCTTCGACGTGACCGTGCCGGCGGGTGCCAAGGTCGGAAAATATGACGTTACCGTGAACGCAAAGGTCGGCGGTCAGGTCTTTGATAAGTCGATGCAGGAGATCGCTTATCCGCACATCCAGACACATCGTCGGTACACGACGGCCACGGTCGCAACGGAAGTTGTTGATCTTAAGGTCGCACCGGTTCGAGTCGGCTACATTATGGGCAGCGGCGACGCTGTTCCCGCGGCGATCAAACGCCTCGGGCTATCAGTCACGATGCTCGAAGAGAAGGATCTCGCGACCGGCGATCTTTCGAGCTTCGACACGATCGTCGTCGGGGTCCGAGCCTCGCAGGTTAGGCCTGATTTTGTTGCCAATAACGGCCGACTCCTTGATTTCGTCAAGAAAGGCGGCACGCTTATCGTGCAGTATCAGCAGAATCAGATCATTCAGAACGATATGCTGCCTTACCCTGCAAAGATGGATGGCGTCGTCAACGGTAAGCAGAGGATCTCGAATGTTCGCGTCGTAGATGAGACCGCGCCGGTCAAGATGCTCTTGCCGAACGATCCCATCTTCAGCTATCCGAACAAGATCGTTCAGAGCGATTGGGATAATTGGGTGCAGGAGCGGAATCTCTACACGCTTACGCAACTCGATCCGCAGTGGGTCGTTTTGACCGAGACGGCAGACGAAGGCGAGGCCCCCGTGAACGGCGGCCTTATCTACGCAAAACTCGGCAAGGGCACCTATGTTTATAACGCCTTTTCGTTCTTCCGACAGTTGCCGGTTGGAACTCCGGGTGCATATCGCATGCTCGCAAATATGCTGAGCTTGCCGAAGGCACCATCCAAATAAGGCAAGCGGCCAGACAAAGGCCGAACAAGATGAAGGTAATGGGCATCGCTCGCGAGGAAATTTAGTTGGACGATGCCCGTTGTCCTATCACAATTGAGAGAGAAATTATCGTGTCAGTTGAGTTAAAAAAAGAAAAATTTCCTGCACCGAGCTATACCGAAAATGTTCTTGCTGATTGTTTTGAGGATGCAAAGAGCTTCTTCCTCGAGGCGCTGATCGATGTTGATAATGCCCACGCGATAATGCTCGCAGAGCAGGAGATCATCTCGGATGCAGAGCTGAAGATGCTGCTTGCCGCGATAAGCAAACTCGACCTCGATGCGATCCGGGCCGCAAAATACGATGGCTCGTACGAGGATCTGTTCTTCCTGCTTCAGCGTGAGATCAAGGCGAACTGCGAGGACAAGGAAGTTGCCGGCAAGCTCCATACGGCACGCAGTCGCAACGACATTGACGTTACCATCTATCGGCTGCACCTGCGTAAGGTTGCGCTCAAACTTCTCAACGAAACAATGGCGCTTCGCGATGTTATGCTCGACCTCGCATCACAACATCACGAGACGCTCATACCGGCATACACGCATACTCAACCGGCTCAGCCATCGACGCTCGCACATTTTCTGCTTGCGATCGCCGAGAATCTTGGCCGCGATATTCGGCGGCTGCAGAGCGCGTTCGAGAATATGAATTACAGTCCGCTCGGGGCGTGTGCGATCACGACGACGGGCTTCCCGATCAGCCGTGAACGTACCGCCGATCTTCTCGGGTTTAGTGCGCCGACCGTTAATTCGTATGCTTCGATCGCGTCGATCGATTACTTTACCGAGCTTCTCGGGGCCGTCAGCGCATTGCTCGTGAATGTCGGCAAGTTCGCACAGGAATTTCTCCTGATGGCGATGCAGGAGTTTGATGTGATCATCCTGTCGGACGGCTACGTGCAAGGCTCTTCGATAATGCCGCAGAAGCGGAATCCTGTCGCGATCGAGCATGTACGTGCGATTGCGAGCAAAGGCCTGGGCCAGGCTCTCGGCGTGTTGACAGCTGTTCACAATACGCCGTTTGGCGATATCAACGATTCCGAGGACGACATACAGCCGCTTGTTTCAAGCGCCGTCCGTGATGCGACGCGTGCCGTCTCGCTGCTTGCGAACAGCCTGAAGGCCGCAACCTTCAAGACCGACACACTTCGCCAGCGTGCCGAGGCGAATTTCATCACCGTAACCGAGCTTGCAGATACGATCGTCCGGCGGGAGGACCTATCCTTCCATGTTTCGCACAAGATCGTCGGTACTGCGGTAAAAGCCGCACTTGCGGTTGACAAGCACGAACTCTCCCCCGAGATCGTGCAGAATGCCGCCCGCGAAGTTCTCGGCCGCGACCTTTCAATGTCCTCGGACGAGATCACCGCAGCGCTTTCTGCCGAGAATTTTGTGAACATCCGCACAATCTACGGCGGCACGGCACCTGAGGAAACTCGACGTGCCTTGTCGGTCGAGAAGGAAAAAGGGTCCGCGGATCAGAAGTGGTTCGAGGCGAAGGAACAGCATCTTGCGGCCGCCGCCTCAACTCTAAAGGCGAAGATCGCCTCCGTCATCGACGGCTAAGTTATTTTCGTTTCCAGCGTACGCCGAAAGGTGTGTCTTCCAGGACGAATCCGCGATCGCAAAGCTCGTCGCGGATCTCGTCCGAACGTCCAAAATCCCGCGATCTTCGAGCATCATTCCGCTGCTTTATCAGAGCCGCGATATCAGCCGGCAGCCATTCTTTCTCAGCTCGACAAAAGATGCCGAGAACTCCGTCGAAGGCTTCGAGTGCCTTAAAGACCGACCGTCGATCCTCGCTTCGGAGAGTTTGGTTAGAAAGGGAGATGTTGACCTCGCGGATCAGAGAATGGAGGGCGGCAAGAGCGGCCGAAGTATTAAGGTTGTTGTCCATCGCCGCTTCAAAATCCGACTTGAACGTATCGACCGTCTTTTGAAAATCTGGTGTTTCGCCCTCAGCAAGATGCTCGTCGCGAAACCGTCGAAAAAAATCGTGCAGCCTTGTGATCGTAGCCTGTGCACCGTGAAGATTTTCATCGGTAAAATTCAGGGGCTTGTCGAAAGGAACTGAGAGGAGAAGATAGCGTACCGCAAGCGGGCTGACACCAAGCTCTGTAATATCGCGAAGCGTCAGGACATTGTTGGATGTCTTCGACATTCGCTCATCGTTGACGTTAAGAACTTCGCCGTGCAGCCAGTAACGCACGAAAGGCTTGCCTGTTGCACCTTCGGACTGCGCGATCTCGTTCTCGTGATGCGGGAATTTCAGATCGACGCCGCCAACGTGTATGTCAAAGGTCTCGCCAAGGAATTCCATCGCCATCGCTGAACATTCGATATGCCATCCCGGACGTCCGCGGCCGAACGGAGCATCCCAGCCGACGGGCTCATCTTCGTGAACCGCCTTCCAAAGCACAAAGTCGCAGGCGTTCACTTTCCTATAACGGTCCGCGTCCATTCGTTCACAATCGAATGGCGACTCAACGGTCAATCGGCAGAGCTTGCCATAGCCCGGAAATGACGCGATCCGATAATAGACCGAGCCGTTGGACTCGTAGGCGTGGCCTTTTTCGATCAATTTCTCGATCAGCCGAATGATCTGCGGAATGTGCTCGGTCGCACGCGGCGTGTATTCCGGACGTTCGCAATTCAGAGCGTCGATGTCTTCCCAAAAGACCTCGACGAAATGGCGCGTCAGCTCATCGAGCGAGATGCCTTGGCGTTCAGCCTCCGCGATCGTACGGTCGTTGACGTCTGTCAGGTTCATCACCTGCCTGACCTCGTAACCTTTATGTTTTAGATAACGACGAAGAACATCGCCAAAGATAAACGTGCGGAAGTTGCCGATATGAGCAAAATTCCAGACCGTGGGCCCGCAAGTGTACATTTTCACTTCGCCGCCGATCGGCTCAAATTCCTCGATCTCATTCGTCAGAGAATTGCGAAATTTCAGCATAAAACACTCGGGCGCCGGCAAAGGCCTTGATGTCTCGATTATACGCAGGTTTTGTCGTAATGGGAAAAAAGGAATTCTGAGGCCCGCGAGCCTCGGAATTGCCGTTTCGGCGGCTTTCGATGTTGGCCGGCTCCTAGATCAAGCCCGCCGGAAATTTTTTCTTTACCTTTTTTGAAAAAAAAGACTAAAATGTGGGCAGTAGAAGCAACTCTTTATACGAGGTCGAACATCATAGCCCACGAAGAAGTATTACAATCAGGCAGCGATCTAATAGGTTCGACTATGGATATTGCAACATTGGCGATCGATTCGAATGTCGCCCATGGGCTTGAGAACGCCCGAGTCGGTGTTCTTCAGTCTCCCGTAAAGACCGAAATTGATGTCAACGCAGAGGCTCCGGATCTGGAGCTTTGCAAAATGGCGGCAGAGGGCAGCCTTGAGGCTTTCGAGGTGATCTATTCGCGGTATCACCGCCGGACATACAGCCTCGCGCTCAGGATGACCGGCAGCCAGACCGACGCCGAGGACCTCACACAGGAAGTTTTTGTTCAGCTTTTTAAGAAGATCGGCAGTTTTCGTGGTGATTCTGCGTTCTCGACATGGCTGCACAGAATGACGGTAAATCAGGTGCTTATGCACTTCAGGCGACGGACCGTTAAGAACGAACGCACGAGTGATGACGGTGATATGCCGGAACAGACAGTCCTCGGCAGCGCAAATCCCGGCAAGATGCAGGTCGTTGACCGCATTGCACTAAAGAATGCGATCGCTGAGCTGCCGGACGGTTACCGGAACGTGTTTATCCTCCACGATGTGAACGGTTTTGAGCACGAAGAGGTGGCAAAGCGCCTCGGGATATCGGTCGGGACGTCAAAGTCGCAGCTACACAAGGCAAGGCTGAAACTTCGCGGCCTGCTTGTACAAGTTAAGAGTTAGAAAGCCAAGATCCCGAATAAAGACACGAACGCCGAAAATATGGCTCAGTTCGTGTTTTTTATTGCGTTTGACGTCTTTCGCAAAGGCAACCAAAAGCCTGTAACGCTAATCTATCTTAAGTTAGAGAGTTGCCGGGCGAAATTTGCCCCGCAGAAGGCATTAAGCAGGAATGAATTGCGAAGAGTGCAGATCCACTATCAGCCCGTTTCTCGACAACGAGCTTGATCCGGCACTTGCGGACGGAGTTCGCGAGCATCTAGCGATCTGCCTGGAATGCTCGGCCGTCTGTGAGGATCTGGCGGCGATCTTCGATGTTTGCCGTGCCGATGGTGAAGACCTGCTTACCCCGCCAAATTCACCGGCCCTTTGGCGACGGATCAGCAACGTGATCGAGAGTGAGGTAAAGCCTTCGCCTCCGCAAGTTGAGCCGGAACAGTCGTCACGTCGATTCTGGCGGTTTTCGCTGCCCCAGCTTGCGGCCGGTTTCGCATTGATCGCGGTGGTGAGTTCACTGCTTACCATCATCGGTATCCGGGCCTATTCGCGTCCTGAAGCGGCCGCCTCGTCGCTGCGTTCCTCTGCCGAAGAGACGACAATGGAGAAAGTGCTCGGCAAGCTCGGGCTTATCTCAACTCCTCAACAAGCCCGCGAAAAGCATTTTGCCGAACAGCAAAAGGCGATCGACTACTGGAACGCTCGCGTTGCGATGCGTCGTGCCGAATGGAACGAAAAGACGCGTGAGGCCTTTGACCGCAATATGCGTGTGATCGACGAATCCGTCGCACAATATACGAATATCCTCAAACAGGATCCGGAGGATGACCTCTCTGCAGAGATGCTTGATTCCGTATTAACGGATAAAATGAATCTTTTGCGTGACTTCTCGGATCTTTAGCACAATGTCTTTTTGCTCCAAGCTTTTCAGCTTCCTACAGCCGGCTTTCAGATCAATGGCTGTCGCGGCTCTGCTTACGGCCCTCGCACTCTCGGCGGCGGCGCAGAAGAAATTCTCAAGGACATATCCGGCACCAAATAACGTTCGCCTTCAGCTGATGAACAAGAGCGGCACGGTTACGGTCGAGGGCTGGAACCGTGCTGAGATCCAGATCGTCGCAACGCTTGAAGCCCCCGCGGCCAATGTCTCTCCGCAGAATCTCTCAGGCACCATCGTCATCAATCTCGTCAAAGATAATCAGGATCGCGGTGACATCGGGAATGTGAATTTTCTCGTTCGCGTGCCGTACACCACGATGGTCGATATTGAGACACGTATGGGAAACCTGAATGTTTCGAATGTTCGCGGCGGCCTTGTGCGTGCACGAATATCGACCGAGGGCGACATCACGCTTACAAATATCGGGGCAAGTGCCGTTTCGGCAGAAAATGTTACGGGTGATATTTTCTACGATGGTGAGATCGTCGCGGGCGGAACGTATAGATTTTCGTCGACACGCGGTGCGATCAACCTGCGGATCCCGTTCAATTCCTCATTCCGCGTTGTTGCGACCGCACCGACGACCCGCAACATTTCGCTCGGAGCATTTGGCGGCGGCGGAATAAATTTCATCGGTGACGGACGCCGCGTTGTCGGCAAATTCGGCGATGGAAGCGCAACTCTCTCTGTTACCAATCAGCAGGGCAGTATTTCGTTCTTCCGGCGATAGTTTTTATCCGTCTTGTTTCCTAAATACCGACGAATCCTGTTAGAATTCGCATATCAAGCGGCCCTGTAAAGGGAAGCGAGCAACCCCTAAAAATATGATCAGACAAACCTTAAGGATATTGAGCGCCGCCGTGGTCATATTTGCCGCCGCCGGCCTTTTGATCGGCCAGACGGATGGCCTGAAACGTTCGACGACGAAGACAGACAGGTTTGATTTCGGCGCAGGCGGGACGGTTGTTATCCAGGGGGCGCCCAACGGCTCGGTCAAGGTAACAGGGTCGCGGAACAGCGAGATATCGATCTCCGCTGTTATCGAAGTTTGGGGTGCCAGCGAGCAGGAGCTCGAACAGGTCACGAATCTTACCGGCTTTGTGCTGCAGGAAAGTACGAGCCGCATCAATCTTCTCAGCATCGGCCCCGACAACCGGAAGGCCGCGAAAAAAGCTGATCGAAAGCTCCTTAAGAATCTTGGCGGGATCCCGTACAGCATCAGCTATACGATAAGCGTGCCGCAGTATTGCGATGTGGAGATCAACGCAGGCAAAGGCGATATATCGGTATCGGGTATCGACGGCGACCTTCGCATCAACGGCCTCGAATCGAACGTTGATATCAAGCTCGTAAGCGGTACACTCGCCGCCACGATCGGCAAGGGGAGTGTTGAATTTACAATGCCGAATCAGGCATGGCGTGGGAGCACGATCGACGTGCAGGTTGCGACGGGTACGCTGACCGCTCACCTGCCGCGTGCATTGAGTGCGGACCTTACGGCCGTCATCCTTCGAAGCGGCTCGATAAAGAACGATCTTACGATCCTGAAGCCTCGTGTGCGAAACGTGCCATTTACCGATAGGGGCATTGCGGGACGTGCGGGCAACGGCGGCACCCTTGTGAAGCTGACGGTCGGAGACGGAACGCTTTCGCTGCTGCCGCTTTAGACAAGAATTTTATGGCGATCAAATCAGATCTATGGCTTAGGAAAATGGCAGAGGAACACGCGATGATCACGCCGTTCCTTCCAGAGCTGGTTCGCGAAGCGAACGGTAGCAAGATCATCTCGGCCGGAGCGTCGAGCTATGGCTATGATATGCGGCTTGCCGACGACGGCTTTCGCATCTTTTCGTCCGTACACGCAAAGGAGATCGACCCAAAGCGTTTTGACGAACAATATTCGCTGATCGAACCCGAGCTTCACGATGCCGAGGACGGTTCGCGGTATTATCTTTTGCCGCCGCATCATTACGGGCTTGGTGTTACGGTCGAGACCTTCAAGATGCCTCGGAATGTGACGGGCGTTGCACTCGGCAAATCGACTTACGCCCGTGCCGGCCTGCTTGTGAACACTACGCCGCTCGAGGCCGGTTGGACCGGCCGCCTTGTTGTCGAGATCGCAAACCTCGCGAACCTGCCGCTCCGCGTCTATGTCAACGAAGGCATTGGCCAGATACTTTTCTTTGAATCAGATGAAGACTGTGCCGTTTCATACGACGATCGCGGCGGCAAGTATCAAGGCCAAACGGGATTGACCTTTGCAAAGGTCTGATGCCGGAAAATACTTAACAGTATTAAAAAGCCGCCCGAGATAATTCGAGCGGCTTTTTAGTCTTGACTGAGGACGAACACTAGACGTCCGAAGACGGGTCGTAGCCCCCGGTCGTATCCATCGGCATCGACGTATCAACGCCGGTATCCATCGCGTCATAACCACCGGCGTCGTAGCCGGCATCGTAAGATCCCATATCATGGTCCATTGGGGCATCGTACGAACCGCCCGTCTCGACCATCGATGACGGATCGTCATCATAGTTGTAGCTGTCTTCATCTGCACGCGATGCAAAGTCATCGGCTGACGCGTCATAGGCATCAGCCTGGTCGAGATTTCGCTCAACTCCGTCCGCATCGCCCTGCGCGGCATACCATTCGGCGTTCTCGACGGATTCCTCGGCGTTCTTCTGCTGGTAGTCGGCATTGTCCAGGTTATAGACGTCGTTGTCAGATTGTCCCGTATGATCTGAACCGCCCGCGAGATAGTCAGCGTCGCCCGTTGCGTAGCCCGCATTCTGCGCATCTTCTTTTGCGGCGGCATAATCGCCCTCAGCAATGTGCTCCTGCTGCTGAGTCTGATAGTCTTCTGCGACCCCCTGTTGATAGGCTGCGTTGTCGAGGTCGCTCGAATCTGACGAACCCAGCATCGAAGAATCGCCTGCTTGATAAGCCTCGTTCTCAGCGGTCTCTCTTGCATCAGCGGCTGCGGCGTAGTCGCCCTGGGCGACATACTCGTCCGCGGCGTTCTGAGCGTCGGTCGCGGCATCAACATGACCTTGCTGCTCGGCAGCTGCGGCCGCATCTTCCTCGGAAGTGGTGGTAGCGAAGGCAGAATCATCGGGTGTTGCCGCGTAACCCGTGTCAACCGGTGTTCCAGCATACGCGGGATCCGCACCTGCTCCGTAATCGACGACAGGTGTTCCCGCATCGTCCGCAAATGTTTCTGCATCATCGGCGGGAGCATCCTCGACCGGGAATCCGTCTTCGCCAACTGTGAATTCAACGGAATTTGTCGAGATCTCTTCTTCGGTGGGGAGCCCGTCGGCATCCAGTGTGTAATCCGTTACACCATCGCCGTCTATGTCGGCCTCGTCCATCTTGCCGTCGCCGTCAGTATCCCGCAGCGTTGCATCGACAATGCCGTCGCCATCCGTATCTAATCCGATCGCATCCAGGTTGCCGTCACCATCAGAATCGACGCCGATCGCATCGGCCTTGCCGTCTCCGTCCGTGTCAGCCACGACGGTGTCAAGCGTACCGTCGCCATCGGTATCCGCAGCGGCCGTATCCATCTTCCCGTCGCCGTCATAGTCCAAATAGGACGCTTCGTGGTCCGTCGAGCCATCGTCAAACATCGCTTCAACAGCTCCCTCGGCGAAGTCCTGATCGTCGGCACCAAGATCTTCTACCTTGCCGGTTGTTACCTCAAATTCCTGTTCCGTCCCGTCAGCTCCGGTTTCGGTGATCGTAATATTATCGCTAGTCGCCATAGTTCAGGTTCTCCTCTTTCTTTGTTTGACGCGGCACGGCATTCTGGCCGGCTTTTGCATTCTTCTTTAGATGCGTAATTGCGCGACATTTTGCGTTAGGACACTTCACGGGCAGATCGTTTTTGCCCGCGAGAGCCTTTCTGGGGATCCGCATCGGAGTTCCGCAGGTCGCGCACTTGAACCTCAGAGTGTTCGGATCCTCACGCGGTTTTGGTGGTGCTTTTGGAGCACCGGCCTTTATTGTTTGAGAGATTATGGAAAGCGAATGCTTGAACTCCTGGCTTGCTGCAAATTGGGTCAAGAGCTTCAATCGCGGACCGATGTATGGTGTCGATGTCGTCGTAAGCTCCGAGAGCTTCCCGTAGGAATCGTCATCGACCGACTGCTGTTCGAGCCAGGCATTGATGTTGATCTGCTTAAAGATGAACGAAGATTTTAATGTCCACGAAAGGAGCACGCGTCTTGCGATCTCCTCGCTGCCGACAGCAAGCAAACCCGCACGATCCGCGGTGATCTCGGCCTGACGAGCCCACGCGAGCAGCGGCATCTCCATCGCGCCGCCGAGCAGGGCGGAAGGACTAAGGATATTGGCGAGAATACCGCCGGCCATAAATCCTTTTGCAGGCCCTTGTTCGCCCAAGAAGAACCGGATCACGGTCTTCCAAAGGGCATGTCCTGCTTTGCAGTGGCCCATTTCGCGTGCGAGCAGGAACAGCATATCGACGCCTTGGAAATTTCCGGCAAGGGCAGATCCAATGACCACAAATGAGTCATGGTCCGTGCCGAATGTAAGCATATCCCAGGACCTTTCGCCCGAAATATACACATTCGGCATCTTCGGCATTCCGAGAATACGTGCGGCCCGGACGGCCTGGCCGAAAATGTGCGGCATCTGCTTTTCGCTAAGCTGTACGCCGTTGAAAGTTGATTCGATCCACCGACGACCAACCTTTTCTGAGACCGCCTTTGCTGCCAGGCTCAGAGGCTTTATAGATCGCAGAACCGCCATCGCCTTAGCGTCCGCCGCCCAGGCAAACGCGGAATTATCTACTTGATAACCGGGAACGATCGGTTTTAGAGCTCTGCACTCGCTGCAGATCACGGCCTTTTCCGGCAGATTCACACCGTTGCCGCCACACGCATAACAGGAGACCTGCTGAATAGGCGGCGGAAATGCAGGGGCATACTGAGCTTGCGGATAATACGGCTGTTGCGGTTGATAATTCAAGGGAACAGGCTGCATCTGAGCCGGCATCGGCTGTGGATATTGCTGCGGCGGCATTTGCGGCACATTCTGAACCGGCGGTGTCGGAACGGCCGGCGGCGGCGGGGGTACGCTTAGCGTCACCCCACAGTAAATGCAGAATTTCGAACCGCCCTCAGGCTGCTCGTGACCGTTGCTGCATCTGGACATTGGATTCATTTTTCGTTCACCGCTCTTACTTTTAACCACCCATCGACGCGAACATTCCGAACAATAGATAAAGCACCCAGAGGATGCCGTGGATCACGGTGACCGCGATCCCGCCCCAGAAGCCAATCTGTGCCATTGTTTTACCATTTGGCGAGGATTTACCTTCCTTGATGGCATCAAGCTCAAGCCAGGCGACAATCGCCGCGGGAATGCCCGTCAATGGTCCGCAGCATAACAACGCAACTCCCGCAAGGATCACGGAGATCATCGGTCTTTGGCTCGCGGGAGCGTTGGGATTTCCCTGAACGGCAAAATTCTGAGCGCCGCCGTAGGCCTGCGGTGGTGCTCCAACATAAGGAGCCTGGCCGCCAACAGGCGGAGACTGCTGCTGAGTCGGAGCCGCGAGCCCAAGAGCCGCCGCGCAGTTTCGGCAGAAGGCAGCGTCGGGCGGATTTGGCTGATTGCATTTTGGGCATGTTCTGGTCATATTGGGGACAAGGGCGAATTCAGTTTTTCTGCCTCAGGCCTGCTAGGGCCGGGCAAATGTGTCAACTTTCTGAAAATCCGATTGCGCTACTTTACGCCAACTTCCCATTAAATAAAAGGGCACCCGCAATAAAGACCGTTGCCCCGAAAAACGGTCGGTTTGGGCAAATCCCGTTTATTCAGAGAGTAATGCGGAAAAAAGCGGGCAAGGATAGCCAAAAAAAATCCTTGACGCACACGCTAGACCCCGGCCCCTTGTCCTGAATACACATTACGCCTTTGTGATTTCCCCAAGTCGATTACAATAGATTGAGCAATGGAGCAGATCAAGAATTACATTGGCGGGGAACTGTCCGGGCCGATCTCGGCTGCGTTCCTTGATAACTTCGAACCGGCGACCGGAATGGTGTATTCGCAGATCGCGGACTCGGACGAGCGTGATGTCAAGATGGCGGCCGAGGCGGCAAAGGCGGCATTTCCAAGCTGGTCAGCGACGTCCGCCGAAGATCGGTTCGCGATCCTGATGCGTCTGTGTCACCTAATCGAGCGTGATCTTGACGCATTGGCGCAAGCAGAATCACGCGACAACGGCAAGCCCGTTTCGCTCGCCTGTGCGATCGACATTCCGCGTGCCGTCGCCAATTTCCGCTTTTACGCAACGGCGGCGATCCACCTTGCGAATGAATCGCACGATACCGTTGGACGCGCCGCCATCAATTACACGCTGCGGCACCCGCTCGGCGTTGTTGGATGTATTTCGCCGTGGAACCTTCCGCTTTATCTTTTTACGTGGAAGATCGCACCCGCGATCGCCGCGGGATGCACCGTCGTTGCAAAACCCAGCGAAGTGACGCCGATGACGGCCTTTATGCTCTCGAAACTCTGTATCGAGGCTGGCCTGCCCGCCGGTGTCTTGAACATCGTGCACGGGCTTGGGCCAAAGGTCGGCTCCGCGATCGTAGAACACAGCGACATCAAAGCGATCTCATTCACTGGCGGTACAAAAACAGGCGAAGAGATCGCACGTACCGCCGCTCCTAGGTTCAAGAAGCTTTCCCTCGAACTCGGCGGCAAGAACCCGAATATCATCTTCGCCGACTGCAACTACGACGAAATGCTGGCAACCACGATCCGCTCGTCGTTCTCAAATCAGGGTGAGATCTGCCTTTGCGGTTCACGCATCTTTGTCGAGAGAAGTCTCTACGAGCGTTTCAAACACGACTTTGTCGAGCGAACAAATGCTCTGAAGGTCGGTGATCCGAGGGATGACGCAACCGACGTAGGTGCGATCGTTTCAAAACAGCATTTCGACAAGATATTGTCGTATATCGAGCTTGCAAAAGAAGAAGGAGGCACGATCCTCACGGGCGGAAGCGTGTTGGAACCGCCGAAGTCAGTGGGCGGCGAGAAGCTTGATGGCTGGTTTATCGAGCCGACCGTGATCGAAGGCCTTCCATTCGATTGCCGGACGAATCAAGAGGAGATCTTTGGGCCGGTCGTCACCATTATGCCTTTTGACACTGAGGATGAGGTTTTGGCCTACGCAAACAGTGTGCGATACGGCCTTTCGGCGACCATCTGGACCGAAAACCTTTCGCGTGCACACCGCGTAGCAGCAAAGGTCGAGGCTGGCATCGTCTGGATAAATTGCTGGCTTTTGCGCGACCTCCGGACGCCGTTCGGCGGCGTCAAAGATAGCGGTCTCGGCCGCGAAGGCGGCTTCGAAGCTCTCAAGTTTTTTACCGAAGAGAAGAATGTTTGCGTGAAATTGTAGGTAACAATGTCGCCGGCGGCGGCCACAGAAATAGGAAAATGAAAAAAATATTGTTATTGGCATTATTCGGGGTGTTCGCATTTCAAGGTCATGCGCAGACAAAGCCGCCGACCGAAACGGCAATGTCGCGTTTTTTACGCTATGTAAAGATCGACACGCAGTCGGCGGAAGATCAGAACAAGGTGCCTAGCACCGCAAAGCAATGGGACCTTGCAAAGCTGCTCGAAAAAGAGATGAAGGAGCTCGGGGTGGAGAACGTACGCATAAGCGAGTTTGCGATCGTTTACGGGATGATCCCGGGCAATCTGCCGGACAATTCGAAAGTGCCGACGATCGGCTTTATCGGGCACATGGACACGTCGCCGGCCGTTTCGGGGGCGAACGTGAATGCGATAATTCACAAGAACTATCAGGGCGGCGACATCGTCCTTCCAAATGACAAAACGCAGGTCATCACCGTTGCACAGAATCCCGACCTGAAAAACCTTATCGGCGACGACATCATTACCGCCGACGGCACGACCTTGCTTGGTTCGGACGATAAATCGGGCGTTGCGGAGATAATGACGATGATCGACATCCTTCGGAATAATCCGCAGATCAAGCACGGGAATATCGCGATCGCCTTTACGCCGGATGAGGAAGTCGGCGGCGGCATCGATAAGTTCGACATCAAAGGCTGGGGTGCGAAATTTGCCTATACGGTCGATGGCGAAGAGCTCGGCGATATCTCGAACGAGACATTCTCGGCCCGGACGGCTACCGTCACGTTCCATGGGATTTCGACGCATCCCGGTACGGCAAAGGGGATTCTCGTCAACTCGATGTATGCCGCCGGCGATTTTCTTGCTCGTTTTCCGACCGAGGTGCCCAATCGCCCCGAGACCACGGAAGGCCGCGAAAGCTATATTCACCCGTATGTTGGGACGCTCGACATCGAGACCTCTGTCGTAAAGATCCTGCTTCGGGATTTTGATATTGAGGGCTTTAAGGGCCTTGAGCAAAAGGTCAAAGACCTCGTCGCCGAGACCCAAAAGAAATATCCGAACGTCAAGATCGATTATTCGAGCGAACTCGGCTATCTGAATATGAAGGAGGTCCTTAAGAACTATCCGCAGCTTACGGATTATGCGATCGAGGCCGCTAAACGAGCCGGTGTGGATGCCCATCTTAAGCCGATACGCGGCGGTACGGACGGCTCGCGTCTGACGGCGATGGGCCTGCCGACGCCGAACCTTTTCACGGGCGGCCACAACTTCCACGGCAAACTCGAGTTCAACTCGCGAAAAGGCCTCGAAAAAACGACCGAAACGCTGATTCACCTAGTACAGATCTGGGCCGAAAAAGGCGGAAAGTGACTTAATCGGCCCCGACCCGTTGCGGCCGGGGCCTGACCCTTTGAAATAGCTGTGGATCGTTGCCTCGGCGACGGTCCTCGCCCTTCTAACTTCCCACTTTTTTCTTATTCAGGTCATTTTAGGGGTTGACAAGCATGTCGCTCCTACGGAGCTCCATAAAACTGAGAGCTGTGCCGTGCTATAAACATCACGCCCCTACGGGGCGGAGGCATCTGCGTGACCATACGGTGCCTAACTGGCGCGTGACTTGCGCCACGCAGGAAGATGCCCTTACTAACTGCGGGCTTGCGGCAATACTCAGACTGCTCTTACTGGCGTGCGACTTGCGACACGGAGGACGATGCCCTTACTAACGTGCGGGCTTGCGGCAATGCTCAGACTGCTCATACTGGCGTGCGACTTGCGACACGGAGGACGATGCCCTTACTAACGTGCGGGCTTGCGGCAATGCTCGAACTGCCTTTACTGGCGTGCTGGCTTGTCCGGCAATGCTCGGACCGTCCTTACTGGCGTGCGGGCTGGTCGGCAACGCGGGGGGGCAGTGATCCCGCAACTACACTCGCTCCGTAGGAGCGGGATGTTTGTAGCCCGGGCAGCCAACCCAATTCTGGAGCTCCGTAGGAGCGACATGGAAGTTTGGGGCTCACGCAACCAAAGGGAAACCGCAAAGAACGCAAAGTAAGTCCGCAAAGGACGCAAAGGGGTGCCAAGGTGGAGGTGTTTGAAGAAGTTCTCGGTAGAGGATCGATGGTTAGCCACGAATGCACGAATGCAGAGCTGTCTGCGTGGTCTCAACAGCCACGAATGCACGGAATGCACGAATGAAGAGTCGCCTGCATAATTCACACAGACGTTCCGAAAGAAGGAGTAAGGAAAAAGGAAAAGGGGAAAGGAAAACAGAAACAGAAACAGAAACAGAAACGGGTAGTCACCGGACCAAACCGCATTCCACGGAAGAAAGTGCGTTCAAGCGGACGGAGATGACAGGGCGTGTTCGAGGGCGGCTTTGAGTTCGGGGAAATGCCATTCGAAGCCGAGTTGTTCGAGGCGTGCGGGTTCGACGCGTGCGCTTGAAAGCAGCAGTTCGTCGCCCATTTCGCCGAGAAGCATCGAGACCGCGAATTCCGGCAGTGGAATGAATGTCGGGCGATAGAGAACTTCGCCCAGGGCGGCCGTAAACTCTTGATTTGTAACCGGGTTAGGGCTTGTGAGGTTGACGGCACCGCGGACCTCCTCGTGCTCGAGGACAAATTCGATCGCCCGTATCTCGTCGTCGAGCGAGATCCAGCTCATCCACTGTTTTCCGTCGCCGACGACACCTCCGACGCCCAACTTGAAAGGCAGAAGCATCGTCGCGAGTGCACCGCCGTCCTTCGAAAGCACGATGCCGGTCCGAAGCAGCACGGTGCGGATGCCGGCGTCTTCGGCACGCCGGGATTCGGCTTCCCATTCGCGGCAGATCTCGGCGAGAAAATTATCGCCGGCGACGCTCGATTCGGTAAGGATCTCGTCGTCACGGTCGCCGTAAAAACCGGTCGCAGACCCCGAAATGAAAACCTTCGGGCGTTTCTTCAGACGCGAAAGGGCATCGACCACGCTTCGTGTGCCGTTGACGCGGCTGTTTCGGATCGCGGCCTTCTTTTCGTCTGTCCAGCGAAGTGCGCTCACGGATTCACCGGCGAGATGGATCACAGCGTCGAGCCCTTCAAGACGCTCCGGTTCGGCAAATCCGTCTTCGGCCGTCCACTTTGTTTGTCGATCATCTTTCGGTTCGCTGCGGCCAGCGAGCAGCAGCTCAAAACCTTTGTCGTCAAAGGACTTTGTGAGGGCTTTGCCGATGAGGCCGCTAGCGCCGGTGATCAGAATTCGCATACTCGCTATTAAAGCACATAAACGCTATTTTCCGCCGCGAAGTTTCGCGTAGACGAGGTCGGTGAGGAGCTGACGTTCTTTGTCCGTAAGCTGACGGTCGAAGGGCGTCATTCCGTTGCCGCCATGCGAGATCTGATTGAATATCTCGGCACGAGTATTGAATTTGTGATGTGCATCACGAAGGCTCGGGATCACGGTGCCGTTCGGGAGGACGGCGCCCTCACCTTCGCGGCCGTGACAGACGGCGCAATTCTGGCGGAAGAGCGTCGCTTCGTAGGTCTGGTCGTTTGCGAGGACGTACGGCTTTTGTCCGGAGGCCGAGCAGCTGATCGATATCGAAAGGGAGCTTGCAGCAATGAAAGCAAGGAGAATGACCAATTTAGTTCTAAACATCGCTGTCTAAATTTTCCGCAATTGGCGGCAAATAGGCAATGATGACGAACGGTTTATTGGATCTCTTCTTTGAGTGCGCGTTTGAAGATCTTACCGGTATTCCCGATCGGCAGTTCGTCGCGAAACTCAACAAAACGCGGGTATTTGTTCGATGCGATACGCGAACGACACCATTCGATCAGGCCTTCTTCGGTGAGCGTTTCTCCCGTTTTCAGAACGACGAAGGCCTTTACTTCTTCACCGAGACGATCGTCAGGCACGCCTATGACGGCGACGAGCGAAACGGCCGGATGCGTGATGATAAGTTCCTCAAGTTCGCGGGGATAGACGTTGTAGCCGCCGCGAAGGATCATATCTTTCTTCCTATCGACGATCGTCAGAAAGCCTTCGTCGTCCATAGTCCCGATATCGCCTGAGTGGAACCATCCGTTGCGAAAAGCCTCGGCGGTCGCTTCGGGCCGTTTGTAGTAGCCCTTCATCACATTCGCACCGCGTATGAGGATCTCGCCGCGGGTTCCGCGAGGCACTTCGTTGTCGTCATCATCGGCACAGATCACATCAACGCCGAAGATCGACTGTCCGACCGTTCCGGGTTTTGAAGGCCGCTGCATTTGATTAAAAGTCGCGAGCGGTGACGTTTCCGAAAGGCCGTAGCCCTCGAGCACGCGAACCTTGAAACGCTTCTCGAACGCCTTCATAACATCGACAGGCATCGGCGCACCGCCCGATTTTGCGGCACTCATATTCTCCGCGATCGAAGATGTGTCGTAATCATTCTGCTCTGCAAAGGTGAGCAATGCCCAATACATCGTCGGCACACCGACCCAATAATTGACCTTCTCGGCGGCCATTGTGTCGAGCGTCATCTTTGGCTCGAATCGCGGCAGCAGAACGATGCGATTGCCGGCGTAAATGCCGGTATTCATCTGCACGGTCTGTCCTGTCGTATGAAAAAGCGGAAGCGTGATGAGCATCGTCCGCTGGCCTTCAGCTTGCGGCTCGGGTGCCGAACGCATTATCTCGTGCGTAGCGACGACGTTGGTGAAGATGTTCAGGTGCGTAAGTTCTGCGCCCTTTGGCTGGCCGGTCGTGCCGGATGTGTAAAGGATCGCGCAAGTATCATTCGGCTCGGTCGGGCGAGTGTCGAATTCAGGGCTTTCGCCGCCGACGAATTTGCTGAACATTGTGATGCCTTCGATCGAAGGCGCGTCAGCCTGCGGGTTTTCGAGTGCGATCAGATGTTTGCACGAATCGACGCGGTCGAACGCTTCTTTTGTCCGATCGAGCATCGGCAGCTCTTCCGTTCCTTGAAATGCAAAGACCGCCTTTGCTTCGCTGTCCTTGAGGTGATATTCGAGCTCATTCGCCTTAAATAGTACGCAAAGCGGGACGACTGCGGCACCGGTCTTGATTATCCCGAAATAAATGATCGGGAAATACGGGAGATTCGGGCACATCAGGGCGATATTGTCGCCTCGGCCGAAGCCAAGCTTTACGAGCGCGTTTGCGACGCGATTCGACGCCTGGTCGAGCTCTTGATAGGTCATCCGACGGCCTGCGCCGACGATCGCCTCATTGTCGGGCGTAAGGCGTGCGTTCTGCGTCAAGATCGACGCGAGGTTGAGTGTGGTTGCTGAGACCATAGAATTTTCTTACTTACTCCGCATCGACGGATTCTGTCGCGATCGGCTCCCCGATCTGCTGTATCGAATGCACTCGAAATTCGTCCCTCGGTTCCGCAAAATCGGTGCGAAAATGGCCGCCGCGAGATTCTTCACGCCATAATGCAGCCGTTGCCACAAGCTTTGCAAGCGTAACGAAATTTCGCGACGCGGAGCCGAGGCCGGAGGCGAGGATCTGATCGAATTCCGCAAGGCCGCGTTCGAGCGATTCGCGGTCACGAAGGATGCCGACGCGTTCCCACATCGTACGTTTCACACGCTTTCTGACCGCGGTCGGAACGACACCGTTATTGTCCGCTGCATCCGCCTTTTCTGACCTTAGCTTGATCGCCGCAGGGTCGATATCATGCGAATCCTGAAACGCCGCTTCGCCGGCCCTTGCACCAAATACGAGGCCTTCGAGCAGGGAATTCGACGCCAAACGATTCGCTCCGTGAACGCCTGTGCATGTCACTTCACCCGCGGCATAAAGCCCGGGAAGCGAGCTGCGTCCCCAAAGGTCCGTGCGGATGCCGCCCATAAAATAATGCGATGCGGGCGAGACCGGCAACAGGTCTTTCGTGATATCGAGGCCGTAGGCGAGGCACGTTTCGTAGATCCTCGGGAAGCGATGTTTTAGGAACGCGGCATCAAGTGCCGTCATATCGAGAAATGCCGTTCGGGTCCCGGTCTTTCGCATTTCGAGAATGATCGACCGAGCAACAATGTCACGCGGTGCAAGCTCCGCACGCTCGTCATACGCGGGCATAAAACGCTCGCCATATTTGTTGCGAAGAATGCCGCCTTCGCCGCGCATCGCTTCCGAGAGCAAAAATCTCGGGGCGTTCTCAAGGCTGAGTGCGGTCGGGTGAAATTGTACGAACTCGATATCGGCGATCTTCGCACCTGCAAGATACGCCATCGATATTCCGTCGCCCGTGGCAACACTCGGATTCGTCGTATGCAGATAAAGCTGGCCAGCTCCGCCCGTACATGCAATTACCGCCCGGCCAACGATCTCACGCGGTGCCCGCAGTATCGGATCGAGAAAACGCACACCGACACAGCGACCGTCCGAGACGATGAAGCTTTCGGTCGTCGCAAAGGCGGTCAGATTTATCAGCGGTTCGGCGCCGGCGCGTGCAATGAGCGAGCGGACGAATTCGGCGCCGGTCGAATCACCGTGTGCGTGGAGTATTCGCCGGCGAGAGTGTGCGGCCTCCTGCGTGAAGATAAGCTTGCCGCCCTCGCGGTCGAATTCCGTGCCCCAGTCGATAAGCTCCTTGACGTAGCGTGTGCCTTCGGTGACGAGCGTTTCGACCGCAGAGACATCACAAAGCCCGGCACCGGCGACAAGCGTGTCGTCTTCGTGAAGCTCTGCGTTATCGTCTTCGGCGAGGACGACGGCGACGCCGCCCTGAGCGTATTCTGTGTTGGATTCGCTGGCTTTGTCTTTTGTGAGGACGGTGACGCGGGCACCTTTTTCCGCTAATGCGATCGCTGCACGCAATCCCGCAACCCCGCTGCCAATGACGATAAAGTCAGTTTGGAGAGACATCAACCGAAATTCTATCAAAAGCCGGGCCAATTCGCCTTTTTGGCGGGCGGGACGCGGCGAAATTGAAAAGCACTCTGAAAGCAGCGTTGCCGCCCGTTCAGAGTGCTCTTACGCCGATCAATAAAATTCTCTAGACGGGAATTTTAAGGACCTGGCCCGGATAGATCTTGTCCGGGTCGTTAAGGATGTCGCGGTTTGCGTCCCAGATGGACTTCCACGCGATGCCGTAATGTTTGCCGATCTTCGACAGGCTGTCACCGGATTCGACCGTGTAGGTCGTGCCCGAACCGCCGGCCTGGCCGACGCTGATGTTCAGGATCAGATCGTTCGAGCGGAATTCCGGATCGAGACGTTCGTATTCATCCCAAAGCTGCGTTTTTGCCTCTTCGCTGGGGGCGACGCCCGTAACGACGAGAGTTCCATTGTCGCCTTCGGTAAGCTCGTAGCTCGTGCCGTTCTGGTTGGCAAGTTCAAGCAGCGACTGATATTTCTCTTGTGCTGACATAATTCTTTATCCTCCTGCTTATTTGCCCTTCTTGAGTTGGTTGTCGATACCCGTGATGCCAGCCTGCTGAACTGTCTGGATGCAGGTCGTGAACTTCGCAGCGGGAACTTCACCGGTAACCGTTACCTTGCCGTTCTCGACGGCAACATTTGCACCTGTACAGCCGGCGGTCTTGAGAGCGTCATTGAGCTTTGCGGTAAGGGCCGGATCTGGTGCTGAAGGTGTAGCGACCGGAAGAGGCTTCGTCGTAAGGTTGTTCGTTACGCTTTTGATGCCTTCAACAGCTTTTGCTGAGGCTTCCGCTTTATTCTTAACTGTGATATCTCCAACTTCGCCCGTGAGCGTTGCAACGCCGTCTTTGACAGCGACGGTCACGCCCGTGACCTTATCTGCTGCGAGTTTGTCGTTGACCGCCTTTGTTAGGTCGGCGTCGGATTTTCCGCAGGCACTCAGGAAAAGAGCGATAGCGAGTGTGAAAACTGTTAGAACTTTTATCTTCATTTTTCCTCCAAATGAGTTATTAAATACAACACGCAAAAGTGTTTTAGCCTTCCCAAAGGGGAAAGACCGTCTTCTGCAGTACCGACAGAAGTCATTGCTTTGGTGCCTTACGGCAACCGCGAGCTTTCGATCATCCTGTACCTAGAATTGTGGGCAAAATCTCTTCGATTGGCAAGTACTATTTTAGAACCCTTTATTTTTCGCACCTTTAGTCAAAGAATTCATCGCGGATCTGGCGTGCGACATCGAAGGATGTCAGCTCAGGCCGCACGATGAAATGCCACTCGGCGAGGCAGTACGTCTTTTGCCGCTCTACAAAAAGCTTTTCTGTTGACGCTCGATCACGTGCGAGCGGCCGGGACTTTCGTGAAAACGAAATATTCAGCCAGCAATGCTCAAAGGTCGCTTCGAGCCAAAGGGCAGTGTATCCGTGTTCACGAAGCAGCTCGCGATTCCTCTCGATCGTCCAGGTGCCGCCGCCCAGCGAGAGTATCGGTGCCGGTTCGTTGGCAAGCAAATGCTCCAAAGCGCCAGTTTCGATCACGCGATAAGCAGGCTCACCATCGGCGTCAAGAATGCTCGCGATCTGGCGTCCTTCACGGCTTTCAATATACGTATCCAGGTCAACTCGCCGCTCACCGCACAGACCGGCAAGATGCCGGGCGACGCTCGACTTCCCAACACCCATAAACCCCGTCAGGGCAATGCGTTTTTGACCGTTCATCTTATTTGCTGACGAACTAGCTTACGATACTATCCAGCGCATCAAAAAAGGCGGGAAAAGAAATTTCGCACGCCTCGTGGCCGTTTATGGTCGTCTCTCCCTCGGAAAAGAGCCCGGCGACCGCGAATGCCATCGCAATGCGATGATCGCCAAAGCTTTCGATCTCGGCTCCTTTCGGGCGGCCGGGATAAACGCGAAATCCATCGTCGAACTCATCAACGCTTATGCTCATTTCCCGAAGATTCCTGACGATGGCGGCGATCCGGTCGGTTTCCTTTACGCGAAGCTCCTCTGCGTTGCGAATCTCGATGCCGTGCGGCAGTTGAGTGCCGAAGACCGCAAGGATCGGTATCTCGTCGATGATGTTCGGGATAAGCGGGCCGGAAAGAAGAGTGAGTTCCTGCCGCCCAATACCGCCTTCGATAACGAGGTCGCCGATGGGTTCGCCGGAAGCTTCACGTTCATTTTCAACCTTCACCTTCACACCGCAACGCTTAAGGACCTCGAGTATGCCGATCCTCGTCGGATTCAGGCCCACATTCGGCAGTCGGAGGTCTGAGCCTTCAAGACACGCTGCAGCGACCAGCAGGAAAGCGGCCGACGAAATGTCCGCGGGCACGGAAATGTCGCGGGCGGTAAGCTCCGATTCACCGCTAACGGTGATGTGCCGCGCGTTGTCGCGAATTTCGATGGAAATGTCGGCTCCGAGCCAGTCGAACATTCGCTCGGTGTGGTCGCGTGTCTGAACAGGTTCGACGACGGTGGTCTTACCGCCTGCGTAAAGCCCGGCGAGCAAAAGGCAGGATTTTACCTGAGCGGACGCGACCTCAAGGGACACCTCAGAGGCGTTTAGAGGCCTTCCGAGCACCTTTACAGGAAGTTTGCCGTCCGTAGCCTCGATTTCGGCCCCAAGAGCCTTGAGCGGCCTTATAACGCGATTCATCGGGCGTTTAGAAAGGGATTCGTCGCCTATTAGCGTCGTATCGAATCTTTGCCCTGCCAAAAGGCCCGAGATAAGCCTCGCCGTAGTGCCGCTATTACCGCAATCGAGCGGTTCCCCGGACGCCCTGAGGCCGTACTTTCCTGCTCCATTGATCTCGACCGTTGTTCCCATTCGGGCTGCCTTGACCCCGAGCTGCTGCATACACGCGAGCGTCGAAAGGCAGTCTTCCGCGGTAAGGAAGTTTGTGATCCGGCTCGGGCCGTCCGCGATCGATGCGAGCATCGCCGCCCGATGTGAGATGGACTTGTCGCCGGGCAGAACGAGAGTGCCGCGAAGTGAATTTGCTGGGTTTATCTTCATCAAATGTTCAGTTTCTATCGCTTTGTGTCTTGACACAAACCTTAGCAAATCGCTAACTTACTCTAAAACCTGTCGTTTTTGTGAACACGCAAGAAATAAAATTGCCAAGCCGGATCGAGTCGGTCGATGCGGCAGCGGAAGCAGCCGACGAATTCGCGAAAAAGTGCGGATGCGGCGAAGAATGCGTCTATGCCCTTGATCTTGCGGTCCGCGAATCTGTCGCTAACGCGGTCAAGCATGGCAATAAATTCGACGAAAGCAAGAATATCGAGGTCAGTTTTTCAGCGTCCGGTGACGTGATCGAGATAATGGTTCGCGACTTTGGTACCGGTTTCTCGGTTGCGGACGTCCCGGATCCGACCGATCCGGAGAATCTTTTGAAATCGAACGGACGCGGGATCCTCTTTATGAACTCGTTCATGGACGAGGTCAAATGGGAGAATCCGCCGGGCGGCGGCCTGCAGGTCAAAATGCGCAAAAAGCTCTGAACCAGCTTGGCAGAAATGCGAAAAGTGTTCTAAAATCTGCATTTCGCATCTAAATTTTTGAGGAGATAATAATGTCGGATATCACAATCACTGAACGGCAGGCGGGCGATGTAACGATCCTCGATCTTGACGGAAAGGTCACGATCGGCGAGGGCAGCGTTGCCCTTCGGACGGCAATTCGCCGTGTTCTCGGCGAAGGA
The DNA here is from genome assembly GCA_019639195.1 of Acidobacteriota bacterium. GTDB lineage: Bacteria > Acidobacteriota > Blastocatellia > Pyrinomonadales > Pyrinomonadaceae > OLB17. The sequence goes on from JAHBSI010000003.1 coordinate 220,285, forward strand.
AAGAACAGGATCCTTTTGAACCTTGGCGGCGTTGGCTATATTGATTCGAGCGGTATCGGCGAACTTGTTTCGAGCTTTACTGCGGTCAATAAAGAGGGCGGAACGCTCAAGCTCCTGAACCTGACACAGAAGATCCAGGACCTGCTCGCGATCACGAAACTGCTTACCGTTTTTGACGTTTACGAAGACGAGGCGGCGGCGCTTGCCAGCTATAACTAAGAGCATCGCTCGTTTTGCGAGGGAAGCTTGAAATTAAGATCAAAGGAAGAGTTCGTTCGGGCTGGATCAGACCAGCCGTGCAACGAACTCTTGTTTTTTGCAATTTGCGGTCAGACGCGAAACTCAAGCATCTTTTGCCGGCGGCCATTCATCTCTTTCTCAATGCGTTTTTCCTTAATTGTAAGCACGATCCTATTGTTTGCGGCGGCGGCTCTCGGGCAGGCGTCGTCGGGCTTTGACCTCAGCAATTACGGCGTTTCGGTCGAACCCGACAAACGCGTAATGGTCGTGCTCGCCGCTTTGAATTCCGCTCAAACGCCGGATACCGCGGGCGAGCGGCACCGAGCGATCGATGTGCAGCTTTCGCCGGCGGGGACGAAATTCCGTGAACGGCTCGAAGCTGACCTGGCCCAGATGCCTGCTGACCTGCGTGCTCGCCTGACGCAGTTTGTTGCGACCTACAAGAAGAACCATCCGAAAGAGACGCCCCAGACGATGCTTACGGCGTTCATATCGATGTCGTACGCGCTGACGCCGGCTCCGGAATTCGGCGATCCGATCGTGACGTCCGACCTGCCGGGAGCATTGCTCGATGTTCTGGATTTTGCACCGCTCGTGCGTGATTTTTATCGTCGTTCGGGGGTCGCGGCCAATCTCGATGAGTACCTAAAGCTCTACAAGGCCGAGGCCGCAAAGGAGCTGCAGCCTTCGACACGCGACCTTGTCACCGACACGCTCGATTATTTGCACACGAAGCCGAAGCTGACCGTCATTGAGAAGATCAAGACCGAGACGACGACCGCAAAAGGCAAACCAACAGGGCTTCAAAAGATATCGACACGCGAACATGAGCGGCGCTTCGTGGTCGTTCCCGAAATGCTCGCTCCGCAGCAGGACCTGAACTTTATCAACGTCCGCGACAGCTATTACCTGGTCGTCAGCCCCGACAAGACCTTGACCGATACGGACGCGAACCGAGCGTTCCTGCAGTTCGTGTTTGACCCGCTGCTCTTTGACCATTCAAAAGAGATCAATGACATCAAGGACGGCATCAAGACACTGCTCGACGAACAGCGAAAGGTGAATCCGGATATCTCGCCCGACGTATTCTTGACCGTTTCCAGGTCGATCGTCGCTGCTGCAGAGGCACGTGAACGCGAGTTTCAGAATGTAAATTTCGCGGTCAACGACGCTCGCAAAAAACTGCAGGATGCCTCGACGCCCGCCGACAAAGAGAAGATCACGGCCGAGCTCGAGAAATATCGCGGCGAGCAGGCAGACGAGACCGCTCGCCTCCTTTCCGACGCATACGAACGCGGCGCCGTGATGGCGTTCTATTTTAACGACCAGCTTAGGGGCACTGAAGACACGGGCTTTGATATTGCGGGTTCGATCAAGGAAATGCTTCTTGGGTTTGATGCTTCGAAGGAAAAGAGTCGGCTCGCAGACAACGCCGCTGCCCGAAAACGCGCCGAAGTGCTTCGTGCGACCCGCAAAACGAACGTACAGGCGGTCGCCGCGGAAAATCCGATGATCGCGCGCCTTGTCGAGGTTCAAAAGGTCATCGCCGCAAAGGATTATCCAAAGGCCGAGGCCGATCTGAAAGCAATGCTCGGCAACGAGCAGTTCGATGCACGCGTTTACTACAACCTCGGCCGTGTCGCCGGCCTGGAGGCCGCGGCTGCCACCGATCCGCAGGTTCGCGACGCAAAACTCAAAGAAGCAAAGGACCTTTACGTTCGCGTCCTCAACCAGAAGAATACCGCGGAGGACAAGGCTCTCATTTCGCTGACCTACGTTGCACTCGGCCGCATCTACGAATTCTTTGCCGAGAACGGAACGGCCGGAAAACTCTACGATGTCGCGATCAAGATCGGCGATGTTGCGGGCGGCGATTTCAAGGAAGCTGTCGCCGGAAAGGCACGCGTCCTCAAGGCCGGACAGTGATGAGTGAAGAATTTCGCAGCGGCTACGCCGCTCTCATCGGCCGCCCGAACGCAGGGAAGTCCACGCTCCTCAATCGCCTCGTCGGCGAGAAGATCGCTGCCGTTTCCAACAAGCCTCAGACCACGCGCCACCGCATTAAAGGCGTTGTCACGCTCCCCGAAGGCCAGATCGTTTTCATTGATACGCCCGGCGTTCACAAACCCGGCCATCTTCTGAATCGGAGGATGATGGCGGCCGTTCACGATGCGATCCTTTCGGTCGATGTCGTTGTGCTGATGCGAGATGCGAGCGTCTCGACCGGCAACGGCGACCGCTTCGTCCTTGACCTCGTCAAACGCAGCGAGAAGCCGGCCGTCCTGATCCTGAACAAGATCGACAAAGTGCGTGAGAAAGGCGAACTTCTGCCGCTCATCGACATGTATCGAAAAGAGTATGATTTTGCGGAGATCGTGCCCGTGTCGGCGCTCAAGGGCGATGCGGTCGAGACGATGCTGCAATCTGTCGTAAAACATCTTCCTGTCGGCGAACCGATCTTTTCTGAAGAAGAACTCACCGACGAATCCGTCCGAACGATCGCGGCCGAGATGGTCCGTGAGAAGATCCTGCGTTCGACGGGCGAGGAAATTCCATACGTTACGGCGGTCGTGACCGAAGTTTTTGACGAGGAAACAAATCCGGAACTCGTGACGATCTATTGCGCGATCTACGTCGAGCGGGCATCGCAGAAAAAGATCATCATCGGAAAACAAGGAGCAAGGATCCGCGATATCGGTACGGCGGCTCGCCAGGATATCGAGAAACTTCTCGAAAAAAAGGTCTTTCTGAAGCTTTTTGTAAAGGTCGTCGAAGATTGGCGCAATCGCGGCCGGGAGCTCGACGAGATCGGCGTCCGAGAATAGCAGATGGCACAAAGTTCATGGTTTGCGGCCGATATTACCGTTCCGTTTGAGGCTGTTGCCGCGGCGGAAGCGGTGTTTGACGTCGTCGAAGCCGACGGCATCGAAACCGATCTCCTGCGAAAAAAGGCCGGCGACCTTGTCACGGTCACAGGTATCTTTTCTGAGCGTCCGGACAAAGAACTGCTGACTGAAACGGCACACTCAACCTTTGCGATCTACGAACAGGCCGCGCCGAATGAGATCACGATCCGAGAGGTTTTTCCGGAAGATTGGCTTGCCGAATGGAAGCGTCATTGGAAGCCCACAGACATCGGCCGATTTGTTGTCGCTCCTCCGTGGATCGAGGTCGAAGATGACGAAAAGGTCGTCATCCGCATCGAGCCAAAGATGGCGTTCGGAACCGGAACACACGAGACCACTCGGCTTTGCCTGAAGGCGTTGAGCGATGAAGGCGTGGTGGGCACAGGGTTTCTCGATGTCGGCACGGGCACGGGGATTTTGTCGATCGCCGCCGCAAAGATAACGGACGAAAGCTGCCCGATATACGGATGCGACACAGATGTGGATTCGATCATTGCGGCACACGAGAACGCGGTGCAGAATGGCGTTGACGGCCGTGTTGAGTTTGAGGCGGGCGAGCTTACAAGCGATGCTCCGAGGTATGGGACAGTTGTCGCGAATGTGACGCTCGACGTGATCCTGCCGATACTTGATCTTCTTATCGCAAAGGCGGAAGAAAAACTCATCCTCTCAGGCATCTTAAAGACACAGGAAGCCGAGATTCGCACGGCGCTCTCCGATCGCGGGTTTCCGACGGCGAAAATTCACACTGACGGCGAATGGATCGCCGTTGTCATCGATATTCACTGATCTTTCTTTGGCGGAAGTGCGGCCGGAATATCGCCGTCATCCGTGAGCGTGATAACGGGCTTTCGCGGCTTTGCGTCAAGGCGAGGACGCGTCCTCAGGGTCGGCGGCAATTTTGCAGGTGAATAGCTTCCGGCGGCCAGCGGTTCGACACGTTTCACGATCATACCGCCGCGGCCCGCTGCCCAAACATTCGTGCCGCCTCGATAGACTATCGCCTGGAGCAGTTTGCCGGTAAAACTTGCGGTTGCAGACCAATTTGCACCTGCGTTCTCCGTCATTACAACCGTCCCGAGTTCGCCGACGGCCACTGCGTTCTTCTCGTTGAAATACGTGACCGCAAAAAGGCTGTTCGAGGTCGGAGATTCCTGATCCTTCCAGGTCTGTCCGCCGTCATCGGTTCGAAGGATTATGCCGTTCTCGCCAACCGCAAAGCCTGTCTTGTCGCCGTAGAAGCTTACCGAGTATAGGTTTTCGCGCACATTCGTCTTTACCTTTTGCCACGAGAGTCCGCCGTCAACCGTCGTCACGATCACGCCGCGATCACCGACCGCGACACCGCGTTTTTCATCAAAGAACTTAACGTCCTCGAGCCAGAGCCGCGTGCCCGATTCCTGCTGTTCCCAATACGCACCGGCTGAATCAGTGCGCAGGATAATTCCATTTTCGCCGACGGCAAAGCCCGTCCTCTCCGTAATGAAATAGATGCTCGTCAGATCCTGTTTGACGTGCGTCTCGCCCTTGCCCCAACTTGCTCCGCCGTTGATCGTGCGCAAGATCGTGCCGTCGTCACCCGCGGCCCATCCGCGTTGGCCGTCATAAAAAGCTACTGAATTCAGGTTCACCGAGGTTTCTGAATAGGCAGAGAGCCATGCCCGGCCTCCATCATTTGTGAGCCAGATGCGGCCGTTTGACCCGACCGCGATACCAATATCATCCGTTTGAAATGCGATGTCGTTCACGTCCTCGCGGCCGCCTTCGCTCAAACGCTGCCAACTGTAGCCGCTGTCGTCCGTGCGAAGGATCAAACCGTTATCGCCGACTGCCCAGCCGGTAAATGTGTCGCCAAAATATGCATCAACGATGCGCGGATTCGTGCGTACGGCGAATGGCACCCAGGTTATTCCGGCGTCGCCCGTGAGCCAGATCGTGCCGTTCGCGTCCGTTATCACGCCTTGGGGACTGTCGGGCGCAAAACTTGCGGCGAGAAGGTCCGCCTTTGTGAAAATATCGATGCGACCCCACGTTTTTCCAAAATTCGTGCTTCGCTCGACGCAGCCGCCATAACCTGCCGCAAGAAATGTTCCGTTCTTTAAGAGCACCGTGCCGGAGACGATCGCGCCGTCGCAGTGTGCGGTCTGCGTCCAGGTCGCACCGCCGTCTTCCGTTATCAGTACGACACCGGCGGTCCCGGACGCGGCCGCTATGCGTTCATCAAGTACCGATACTTTCAAAAGGTGCGAGCTGACGCCGGACTTGAGAGCCGTCCAGGTCTCGCCGCCGTCGATCGTCTTGAGGAGCGAGCCGTTCGAGCCGCTGATATAGCCGGTTCGTGCGTCGGGAGCGAATGCGAGGCTATAGAAATGTTCGCGGACGTCGGTTACGACGTTCTGCCATTTCTTGCCGCCGTCGGTTGAACGCAAGATCGTCCCGCGTGCACCGACCGCGACCGCATTCTCCTTGTCGAGAACAAAAACGGCCGAGAGTGCGACCTTTGCGGAGGTTTCAACCTTTTCCCAGCGAAATCCTCCGTCCGTCGTCCGCAAGATCGTGCCGTCGGAGCCGACAGCCAGGCCGCGAAGTTTATCTTTTGCAAAATGAATGCTGTAAAGCGGGTTGCCTTGCGGCAGCGGATTCTGCCAGAGCCAACCGCCGGAGACGGCTTGCGAAAATGCGTTCGACGCGAAGGCAAATAGGGCGAGACAGCCGAGAAGAAATGCGGCTCGCAAGATCGTCGTGAATTTAGAAGGCCTGGATGACTTCAGAAAATAAAAAAATCCTACTTCAAAGTTCGGCCGTGCCAAGATCGGCTACGGCATCCGACAAAAGCTCGTGGTCAACATGCCCGAGCGAGGCGATCTTTCGTGCTGCCTTATCCGCGGCTTCCTGCACAGAATGGCCGCTGTGGCCCTTTATCCAATTCCACTCGACGGTGTGCCGTTCGGCGGCCTTGTCGAGCTGCGACCACCAATCGTGATTCGTTTTTCGCCGAAAGCTGCCGGTCATCGTCTCAACAACATACCGCGAATCGCTAAAAAGACGGACGCGGCAGGGCTCTTTTAATTCTCCGAGCCCGATTGTAGCGGCGGCGATCTCGGCCTGCTGATTTGTCGCCGCCCCGAGGAATTTACCGACGCCTTTCCACAGCCCCCGAAAACAGAGAAGAGCGACCGCAGCGGCACGCGGCTCAATTCTGCCGTTGCCGAGGCTTGAGCCGTCGCATACGATCGTAACTTCTTTCATCCTAAATTCGTTCGGGCGCCATCGCCGAGCACGATTACATTATCCACGTAATTGTCGAAAGTGTCGTCATGCGAGATGACAAAAAGCTGGTCAAAGTTCGTGATGCTGCGGATCTCGGCAGCGAGATTCTCGCGTCGGACCTCGTCCATATTTGTCGTCGGCTCGTCAAAGAACGCGATCCTGATCTCGGTCAATTGCTTGAGCAGTGCGAGCCGAACGGCCAACGCCGCCGACATCTGTTCGCCGCCGGAAAGGCTTACAAATGGCCGCTCGTACGAATCTTCTTCGACCGAGACAGAGTAATCATCATTCCATTTCAGCGACCGCTCGCCGTTGCCCGTGATCTCGCGAAAGAGCTGATTCGCCTCGACCGCAACGTGCCGGACATAATTGCGGGCGATCTGCGGTGCGGCCTCTTTTAAGGTGTCGCGGATGAATGCCGTAGTTTTGGAGACGGCCTCAAGACGTTCGCGTTCGGCAAGGCCGTGGTCGCGGGTCTTTCGAAGGTCAGCGAACCTGTCTATCTCAGCCGTTAGCTTTTCGAGGCGTTCGTTTGCGGTCGTGTATCTTGCCGTCTCGGCGGCGAGCGAACGATCGAGTGCGGCGACAAGAAGACGGCTATCCTCGAACCGTTTCTGATCAAAGGCATCGAGAGCCGCTTTGTGTGCCGCGAGCAGTCGATCGGCTTCGCGGACAGCACTTTCAAAAAGTTCTGCGGCCGCATTATAAGCGATGCGTCGAGGTTCGAGTTCGGCGGCGGCAGCTTCATTCGCGAGGAATTTCAGATGCTCATCGGCGTTTTCGTCGCGTCTGGCAAGAGCGGCGGAAAGATCTGCATCAAGCTCCGCGAATGGCGTCAGCTGCAGCTCAAATTCGCTCTTACTGGCGTTAAGATTGCGGCTCTCGGCATCGAGTGCGGCAAGACGCGTCGTCAATTCATTCTTTTCGGCGGCTTGCTTTTCAAGTACGCGGAGACGGCCGCGAGGGTCGGCTAGGGCGGCGAGTTTTTCTTCAAACGACGCAAGCTCGTCGGCCAACGCGGTGTTCGACGCGGCCTGACCTTTTAGCGATGCCGAACGTGCGACAAGAGTTTTTCCTTCCGTTTCGATCTCTTCGTTCCGTCGTCTGAGCGATGCGACCTCGGCAGCGGCCTTTTGGCCCTCGCGTGCGATCGCAAGACGCTGATCGACGGCATTTCGTTCGGTGGTCAACTCTCCGATCTGCGACCGAAGCGAACTGAACTGGCTTGAGACGAAGGATTCGAGCGTCTCGCCGGGCCCAAGATTAAGGCATTTTTGCGAGAGGATCGGGCACAGGCCGTTCTTTATTTCCCGCTGAAAACGCTCATCGCGTTCAAGGCTTGCCTGCACGGCGGCGAGCGACGTGATGAGTTCGCCGGAGCGTTTTTCAAGCTCTGCGAGCTCGGCGGCAACTGCGGCCTTTTCTTCGTTCTGCTTTATCGCGGCAGTGTTTGCTGCGAACTGATCGCGGAGTTTTTGGAGCCGCTCTTCAAGCGAGGCGATCTCAGCTTCGACGGCCTTTGCCGAGACGAGGCGTTCGCGAAGGTTGCGGATCGAGCCCTCGAACTTTTCCTGCTCGGCAGCTTTTGGTGCGAGCTCACTTGCCTCGCGGGCTGCGGCCTCAGCACGTGTGAGAAGGTCCTGCACGGAGCGGAGCTCGGTCTCGACCGCGACGACCTTTGTAGCTGACGCGTTCAACTGTTTTTGAAGTTCGTCGCGTTCGCTGCGTGCCTTTTCAAGGCGTTTGATGTCGGTGATCGCCGCCTGATAACGCTCGCTCGCCGGGCGGGATGCGTCAATTGTCGCAACAGCGTTTTCTGAAATTTCAAAAAGTGACCTTGCATTGCTTGCCGCAAGTTCGGCTCGTTCTCGTTCTGCCTGCGCGTTGACCGTGGCCGCCTGCATCTCGGCGACCTGAGCGTGTTGTTTTTCTCCGACGGCAAGATCAGTTCTTGCGGCGTCGAGGTCCAGCTCGATGCGGCCGATCTTTTCTGCGAGAACTCTTGTTTCGTTCGATAAGCTTTCGCGTTCCGCCACAACGCTTTCGGAACGGGCAAGTTCGCCTTCGATGCGGGCGACCTGTTCGCGCGTGTCCGAGATGCGATGTTCGACAAAGCGGCTTGTATCAAGGAGCCTGGCGGCGGCATCGCGGTATTCATCGACCTTCAAAAGCTTGTCAAAGATCGCTTTGCGTGTGGCGGTCGTCGAGAGAAATACGGCCGTGAAGGTCCCCTGTGGGACGCCGATCGCCTGCCGGAAGAGAGATTCGAGGTCGGTGCCGGGATCAAGGCCGAGATGCTGCCAGACGAACCGCTGAACCTCTTCTTTCTTGTTTGCGATGATGGCGCCGAGCCGCGGATCCTTTGCGAAATACGTCGAACCGGAATCGCGGAAGATCTCGTATTCACGTTCGTCGATCCCGCTCACAAAGGTTACGCGAACCGAGCCTTTTTTTTCGCCGCGACGAACGAATTGCTCCTTCGTATAGTCGAGCATATCGAACATCGCCCAGGCGACGGCCTCGATGATCGTCGTTTTCCCGGCACCGTTGTCACCGCGAATGGCAGTGATGCCGGGAGCGAAATCAAACGTCGCTTTGCCGTAGGATTTGATGTTTTCGAGCTCAAGGCGAGAGATATACATCATGAAATTGGCAATTCATCACAAAAACGAAACCCGACTGGTTCCGCGGTCGAAATGAGATCGCTTTTTCCTTCGGCACTATTCTATCGAATTTCGACTCCGGAGACGAAAAATCGCTACAATGTCCTTCTATGAAGCTTGCACCCGGTGAAGCCGTCATCGCAATTCTGCACACTCCGCGAGAAAAGATCTTCGGGATCCTTGATGAGATCGACCCGTCGGGCGTGAGTCTGCGGGGCGTTGACCTCAGCTATTTTGAGGACCTTTCGAGAGCGATCGCGGCCGGTGAAGAACACTTGAACCCGAGCGATTATTTTATTCCTATGTGGCGTGTCGAACGTGTCACCCGCGACGAAGCGTCCGCCGGGACGGCCTCGCTGCTTGAGCAATTCTTTGCTCGAACCGGAAGGGAATTTGCCGAACTCTAATTTTTTGGGTGGGCGTCCGCATCGATCGGTTCGATCTGGATGTTTCCGCTTGTCGAAGTGAGTTTGATGACGGTATCGCTCGCCTGGCCGATCGTGCCAAAGATGCTTTTTACCGCGTCACCGGTGATATCTTCAGTTGCCACATCCACCTTGAATCCGCTTGAGAACGAGCCGAAGCCGTAAGTCGCGGCAACCTTCGCCGACGAATCTTTCGGGAGTTTCAGCCGAAGATTCCCATTCTGAGTGCTAAATCGATAGACGCCGCCATTGAGAACGCTGCCGGTGTAAGAGATGGCTCCGGAGATCGTGCCCGCGTCGATCTGGCGATGCATCGTATCAACGATCGCGATGTTTCCGCTAAGGGTCTTTGCCCGAAATGTGTCGCCGGGCTTTGTCGGCTTTACTCCAAAGATCAGGACATCGCCCGTGGTCGATTCGACCGAGATCGCACCGGCGGAATCTTCGATGCTGATATTGCCGCGATTTACGAGTGCAGAGACGCCATCGGCAATGTTTCGGAGCTGCGTGCCTCCGCCAAATGTCGAAACCGTCACGCTTTTCACGGCCCTGACGCTCACCTCGACCTCGCGGCCTTTTACCGAAAGTGTAGTTCCGACCGGAGCTTCGATAACAATGTCGTCATCGTTCAGGCAATCGCTGGGCGGAACGATCGTGCTTCCGACCGGACGCGGGATGGCAACGATCGAGATCCAGACGGGCGTTCCCGCGGCGTCCTTTTGCACAACCTTGAACTCAAATCTTGACCCTTCGCTCGTAAACACCCGAACCTCGCTGCGCGACCATGAATTCACCGAAAGTTTGCCGCGTAGGACGCAAAGGCCGAGGGTGACATCCGGATTTACGAGAATCGCCTTCTCCTGCGGGCCGGAAGCACGAGAGTCAGCAATCGGCATCGGCACCTTAGTGACGGGTGGAGCCGGCGGAGGCGTCTTCTGAGCCGCCGCCAAAACGGGCAGCGTGATGAGCGCGGCGAAGAGCGTAAGAGATCTAAGGGATAATGACATTATTCGTGGCGGGATGCTTTTACCTGAGGCTTGCTACAAGCTCCTGCTTCTGTGAGACCGAGTTTAGCAGATCGATCTTATCCTGATAGGCGCCGTAGAGAACCTGACGGGCTGATGCGTCCTTAGGATCCTTTCGAACCTGCGCTCGCATTTTCGCGATCGTGTTGTTCACGAGTGCCATATCGCGTTCGAACGCGATGCGTTCCGGCACGGCCATAACTGAATCTTTCTGCCCCTGGAGCGACTCCGAGATCCCGGCGATCGTACTCTCATAGTTCTGTTCGGCCGGATCGATCCGAAGCGAGGCGTTTGTTGCACGGACCGGCTCGCTTGCCGTGTAGACGGCCCTGACGGCTCGTGTTCGGGACGAGGAAGCCGGCCGCATATCGCTGAACTCCGTCTCCTGTGACTGCGTTGCGGCAACGGACGGGGCTTTATCGTCAGCAACTTTTGCGAGCACTGCGGCAGGCTGGCTTGTCGAGACCTTCGGGGCGGCCGCAAGGTCGTCTGCTGCGGGCTGTTTCGTAAGCCAAAAGCCCGTGCCGATCACCACGAACAGCAAAGCAGCGGATGCGACGGCAAACGATGGCCTCGCAAGAAGGGTGACGGCAAGCGTTCCAAGTTTCTTGTACCACGGACGCTCGCGTTTCTGCGTCTCGATATGATCGTTGATCTTCGCCCAAAGCCGCTGCGTAGGAACCAGCGTGTCGAACTCTCGTGCAAGAGCGGGCATTACAACGGCGTCCTCAGCCTCGGCCTCGGAAAGAAGCATCGTGCAGGCATCGCAGGCATCGAGGTGCTCCGACACCTCGGCCGAACGCTCGAGCTCAAGCTCGCCGTCAAGAAAGGCTTGTATTGTCCCAATATCTACACAATTCATCACTGCTTATGCCTTCCCGGAGTAGTACTTCGCGAATTCCTGCCTCGCACGTGCTACAAAAGTCCCAATACTTGCGACATTCAGATCCAGACTCTCGGCTATCTCCCTATATGAGAGGCCTTGCTGTTTTAGAACAAGGCAACTTCTGAGCGGCTCTTTTACGTGAGCCAGGGCCCGGTAAATGTCGTTCACGCCTGCATTTTCCTCAAAATCGCTCTCGACCGAACCCTTCTCCTGCAGACCATATTCTTTGACGTAATTATCCTCCCGCGTGTTTGCTCTCATTGTACCGCGAACTGAGTTGCGTGCAAGATTAATTGCCACCCGGATCAGCCAGGGCTTAAGCATTTCGTCATTCGCGATCGAATCGAGGTGTTTGTATAGGCGGATAAACGTTTCCTGAGTTACGTCCTCGGCAAGCCCCGCATCGGCCACGACCGAACGGGCAGCACGAAAGACGGTTCGATGATGGAGCGCAAATGCCTCCTCGAACCCAATTCTCTCATTCGTTCGCGATGCCGCGGATTGCTCGGACATTATGTCCACAACGATGTTGTAACTCTCGCTCATTTCAGCATCAAAAAATGCCACTCATCAGTATTAAAACACCGCCGATCGCCTTAATGTGACAAATTTGAGGCTAAAACGTAATAGTTTTCGCTCTGGAGTGGGTCGCAGGGGCGGCCTCAGCTCCGGATCTGACAGAGGTCAGGACGACGATAACGTCATTCGGACTTGTATCAGCCATACGTTTTTCGAGCCAGGAGGGTTCGAAAGAATTTGGGGTTTCGGCAAGAGCGAGAGCGGAAAGGCAGGCGAAAAGATGTGAGCGCGAACCTGCAAGCGGCAGGTCGGAATCACCAACCGAGACGGTAAATTCGACTCCGGCCGACTCAAGGTCCGAAAGAAGCGTCGCAGCAAAGCTCATTGCCGCTTCAAACGCCGGATGAACGGTGGCCTTGCCGGCAATGCGTTCGCGAAGCGGCGGCAGATCCTCCGCGGGCTCAAATCCGCCGATAAAGATGCGTACGCGGGCATCGGTCTCGGCCGCAAATTCGCGGACCGTAATGCGTTGCGTGCGTGCCGTCGCCTTCCAATCGATGCGGCGGATTTCGTCGGCCGTCTCATAATCTCGCAGAAAAAGCAGGTCGTCACCGGAACCGCGTGTTTTGAGAGCTTCTCGGCTGCCGAGTGTCGATCGGATCTCGACATCCTCGTTCCGGGAGCTGCGACGCGGAAAGATGAGTATCTCAGCTTCGTTGGCGGCGAGCCTCCGCCTGTGACGAAAGAAACCGAATGGAAATCCCGTCGAGACCTCAAAATCACTGATCTTGAAGCGTCCGCGGCGTGCAAAAACGTGCGAGACCTGCCGCTCGACCTTCCCGCCGGGCGCAATGTGCGAAATATGATCGAGCGTAAGGTTTGTGTGCGGTGCGGCTAGCAGGCGTTCTGCAATAAAATTCGGGAACGCGTCGCGGACCTCGTCTGCATTCTCGACCGTTTCGCGTTCTTTGCCGCGAACTTCCGCGACGATCGAGAACGCCGGTAAGAGGCGTTTGCGATTTGAGATCTCGAGCGCGATCGGGACGGCCTCGCCGGCGTAGATCGTTTCAGGAAACCGGATACGGATATCGAGCTTTCGCAGGACGAGCCAACCAGCTACAAAACCCACGGTCGTTGCCGCAAGCATCACCGAAAGCACAATAAAAAGCAGGTTGTTGCCGGTGTTCCAGGCCGAAAATCCGACAACAAGCACGAGCACGACCATGACCGAACCGCCGAGCGTGAATTCGAACGGCAGGTTCATTTGCGACGCCTCACGGCTTGCTTTCTTTGCAAGCGGCGGAATCACAAAGATCAGGATCAGCAGGATGAAGATGAGCGAGAGGCCTGCGGCGATCGCCGCAAGCCGGGATCTGTTGGCCTCGTGTGCGTAGAGCGTAAGGCCGGCGAGGGCAAGCCCGCCGATGACGACGAAAATGCCGACCGCGAAATTCCGCAGGTCCTGCTTTGAGATCAGCTTTATCAGCAGCCGAAGGTCCATAGAAGCTCGGCGCGCACTAAACGGCCGTCACACCTCGAAGATACACTGTCATCCGCTTCCGCCATTAATGCGGAACGGCCAAAGAGCTTGCTATAAGAAATTTTCGGTGATTCAGACCGGCACTTCGACGGAATCGATGATCGATGTCAGGATGCGTTCCGCTTCGCGTATGCGGGCCGTTCCGGCGGAAATGCGTGTGCCGACGAGAATGCGGTGAGCGAAGCAGGGAATTACCAGATGCTTGATGTCGTCCGGAATGCAGAAACTTCGGCCTTCGATAACGGCATTTGCCTGAGCCGCCCGGAAAAGGGCGAGCGAACCGCGAGGGCTGATGCCGAGTTCGAGCGATTCGTGCGTGCGCGTCGCCTCGACGATCTTCAGAAGATAATCGACCAGAACGTCATCGACGCGAATTTGCCCCACGCTCTCCTGCATTTCCAGCAATTCCTGAGCGCTCATCACGGCAGAAACGCCGTCGAGCGGATCGCCTTCGAGACGGTCTAACAGAATCTCACGTTCCTCGGAATGCGTCGGGTAACCCAAATTCAGCCGCAGCAGAAAGCGGTCGAGCTGCGATTCCGGCAGCGGGAACGTGCCGTGATGCTCGGACGGGTTCTGCGTCGCGATGACGATAAACGGGTCGGGCAGCGGCCTTGTGACGCCTTCTGCAGTGACCTGCATTTCGGCCATCGCTTCAAGAAGCGCGGACTGTGTCTTTGGCGTCGCGCGGTTAATTTCGTCCGCGAGGACAAGATTTGCGAAGATCGGGCCCGGCTTCCACTCGAATTCGCCGGTCCGCTGATTAAAGACCGAAAGGCCGGTCACATCTGACGGCAGAAGGTCGGACGTGAACTGGATACGCTGAAACGCGAGATCAAAAGCCCTTGCAAAGGCATTCGCAAGCGTCGTCTTGCCGATGCCCGGAACGTCTTCGATAAGCAGATGCCCGCCGGCAATGATCGCAACGAGGGCGTGTCGGATGTTCTCGGGCTTGCCTTTAATGACCGTCCCGACCGCGTCGCAGACCTCGGCGAGCTTGCGGCTCGCGGAATTGTCCGTGACGACGGTGAACGGTTTTGGCGATCTTGATGCGATCCAGTCTCTCATTCAGCTAAGGCTCAAATGCGGCCCGTAAAAGTATTTTAGCCGAAAGAGACGCTTTACTGCATCAAAAAGTTGCCGGTATTGTGCTCGGCCGAGACCGCCGTTCTTTGAAAAGAACCGCAAAACCGTCTAGAATTTGGAACAAACAGCCCTGGGCCGTCGTGCAGATGGTTTAGTAAAGCACCGATAAATTATGAAAGCTATTCGCCGTGCCTTGCGTGATGAACGCGGATTCAACCTTATCGAGCTGATGATCGTCATCGCGATCATCGCCCTTCTCATCGCTGTCGGCGGCATCGGTTGGAGCGCAATGATCCGCAGCGGCAACGAGACCGCAGCCGCACAGACGCTTGACCGCCTGAAGGTCTATCAGGCACAGTACGCGGCCGGAAATAAGGGCAAATTCGCGACATTCGACGATCTCGTTACAAAGGGGCTTCTCGATGAGGGCTTCAAGGGCGAGACCCCGACGGTGAACGGATATGTCTATAAGCTCACGATCGAACAGCCTTCAGGTGCAAAACCGGCATTCTTCAGCGTGACGGCCGACCCGCAGGTCGGAGAAGGCGTCCGCGCGACCGGCAGCATCCACTACTACACCGACTCCGCTTTGAGTACAATAAAACGTACGGACGAGAATCGCTCCGCCAAGGCCGACGATCCGTCCCTCTAACCTGCCCGCAACGTGCCGTCTTAGCTCAGTGGTAGAGCACTCGCTTCACACGCGATAGGTCAGAAGTTCAAATCTTCTAGACGGCACCAATAGAATCAACAACTTACGGGCTCTAACCAAGTGCCCAATTTAGCTGTCACACCCATTTTCACACCTTTGAGCTCGAACAATAGCTCAGGCAGGCTAATCTAGAAGATCAAAACGGTTCGAATTAACGAATCAAGCGATTGGATTTCAAACGAATGTCATTACCGAAACTTGGCTTTGGAGGCACGATTGATTAGCTATTCGATGAGGTTCGTATATCTGCTTAAGAATAGTAACGAACCGCAGACCATCGTACTAGCTAATAACTTCTGCTAGAATACTTTCTCCGATATGCCGAACCAGAATCCCGAGCAGATCGCCCGCGATAATATCGACAAGCTTCTTGTGGCTTGCGGTTGGATCGTCCAAAGCAGGAATTCGGTCGATCTTAATGCGGGACTGGGCGTTGCGGTTCGCGAATACCCGACGGATGTCGGCCCGGCGGACTATGTGCTGTTCGTTGGCGGAGAGCCGCGTGGTGTGATTGAGGCTAAGCCGGAAAATCAAGGCGTTCACCTTACACAGGTCGAAGACCAGTCCGCTGGTTACGCAAATTCGAAACTGAAATACCTTGAAAATAATCCGCTGTCATTTGTTTACGAAAGCACGGGCACGCTTACGCGGTTCACTGATTACCGGGACAAGAAACCTCGTTCGCGTCCGGTATTTGCTTTTCACCGGCCTGAAACGTTACACGAACTTTCGAAAGAGAGCGATACGCTACGGAACCGTCTGCTCGAATTGCCGGAGTTGCCGACGCATGGGCTGCGTGATTGCCAGATAAAGGCGATCACCAATCTGGAAGCATCTTTCAAAGAAAACCGTCCAAAGGCTCTGATACAAATGGCGACGGGTTCGGGAAAGACCTTCACCGCTATCACTTTCATTTATCGGCTTCTCAAGTACGCGAACGCAAAACGCGTACTCTTCCTCGTTGATACGCGAAACCTTGGTGAACAGGCCGAGCAAGAATTTATGGCCTATCTGCCGAACGACGACAACCGCAAATTCACCGAGCTATACGGTGTTCACCGGCTTAGGTCACCATTTTTTCCGCCCGACAGTCAGGTTTACATCAGCACGATCCAACGGCTTTACTCGGTGCTCAAGGGTGAGGATCTTGACCCATCGAGCGAGGAAGAGAACCCCAACGAGGTTTCCTGGCAGCCAAAGGCGCCGATGCCGGTCGAGTACAGCGAACGGCTTCCGATCGAGTTTTTCGATTTTATAGTGATAGACGAATGTCACCGCTCGATCTACAACCTTTGGAAGCAAGTGCTCGAATACTTTGACGCGTTTGAGGTCGGCCTCACGGCGACGCCGGACAATCGAACCTTCGGATACTTCAATCAGAATGTCGTCAGCGAATACACACATCAGCAAGCGGTCTTGGATGGCGTAAATGTCGGATTCGATACTTACCTGATCGATACGGAAATTACGCGACAGGGTGCATCGCTTTGGAAAGGCGAGTATGTGGATCATCGGGAAAAGCTCTCGCGAAAGAAGCGATGGGGACAACTTGACGAAGACATGGTTTACAACGAGCGGCAGCTTGATAGATCGGTCGTCAACCCAAACCAGATCCGTCTTGTCGTCAAAACCTTCCGTGAGCATTTACCCAATCTTTTCCCGGACCGGAAAGACGAAAACGGAAAGTTCGAAGTCCCAAAAACACTGATCTTTGCAAAGACCGACAGCCACGCGGATGACATTATCAACATTGTTCGCGAAGAATTTGCGGAAGAGAACCAGTTCTGCAAAAAGGTCACCTACAAAACCGAAGAAGACCCGAAGTCGGTATTGACCAGTTTTAGGAACGACTATTATCCACGTATCGCTGTTACGGTTGATATGATCGCGACCGGCACGGATGTAAAGCCTCTGGAAGTCCTTCTGTTTATGCGCGATGTTCGCAGCCGCAATTACTTTGAGCAAATGAAAGGCCGCGGAACGCGTACCATCGAACTTGACGACCTGAGAAAGGTCACGCCGACGGCTAAATTTACAAAAGATCATTTCGTGATCGTCGATGCGGTCGGTGTGAGTAAGAGCTGCAAGACCGACAGCCGTCCGCTCGACAAAAAGCCGGGCGTGAATATCAAGGACCTGATGATGGCGGTTGCGGTCGGCAACCGGGATGAGGAAACTTTTTCAACGCTCGCGAGCCGGCTTATCCGCCTTGGCAAACAGATAACAGCAGTACAAGCCGAGCAGTTCAAGGAAATGGCGGGCGGCAAGAGCATTCATGATGTCGCGGAATCGCTACTTGCGGCTTACGACCCGGACAAGATCGAAACCATCCGCGAGCAAGCGCGCCAGGCCGATCCGCAGGCTTCTGAGGACAATATCGAATCGGCCGTCACCGCAAAACAAAAAGAGCTGATCGAGGCGGCGGCGCGGCCCGTAACCGGAAAGCTGACTGACTTTGTCGAGAAAGTTCGCAAAGACCTGTATCAGATAATCGACACCGTTAACCCGGATAAATTGGTAAATGTCGGCTGGGACAAGGACAACGTTCAAAACGCCAACGCGTTGATCGACGATTTTGCCGCGTGGATCGCGGAACATAAGGACGAGATAACCGCGCTTCAGATATTTTATTCGCAGCCGTATCGCCGCCGCGAGCTTACTTACAAAATGATAAAGGACCTCGCCGAGCAGATCAGGCTCGACCGCCCTCTGCTTTCTCCGCTGAATGTCTGGCGGGCCTATGAGCAACTCGGCGAAAAGGACGGCTCTCCGAGATCGGAACTGACGGCACTGGTCGCTCTTATCCGAAAGGTTTGCGGCATTGACGAAAAGCTGACCGATTACTCAAAAACGATCGACCGTAATTTCGCACGCTGGGTATTCGACAAACAATCGGGCTCGGTGAAGTACAACGAGGAACAGATGGCGTGGCTGCATATGATCAAGGAACACATCGCCAATTCCTTCCACATCGAACGCGAAGACTTCGAAACCGTCCCGTTCGCTCCCGCCGGCGGTCTTGGAAAAATGTATCAGCTTTTTGGCAGCGATATGGATTCGATTCTTAACGAAATGAACGAGGCACTGGCGGCGTGACTACAAACGGACTTCCGAAACACTGGCAGCGGAAAGAGCTCCAAGATATTAGCTCCATTACGATGGGCACATCGCCGCCGTCGAATACTTACAATAGTGAACAAAAAGGCCTCCCGTTCTTTCAAGGAAAAGCTGAATTTACGGCTCTGCATCCCGTCCCGCAGAAATGGTGCACTGTCCCTGAACGGATTGCGGAAGCAAACGACATTTTGTTGTCTGTTCGTGCTCCCGTGGGGGCCGTTAACATCGCTGATCGCACGTGCTGTATAGGACGCGGCCTTGCTGCGATTCGCTTTGAGAACTACAAGTATCTTTTCTATTTTCTGAAAAGCGTTGCGAATTCGCTCGACGAACATGCAACTGGAACCACTTTTCGCGCTATCACCGCTGGGGTCGTAAAGAACACTAGTGTTCCCCTCCCGCCGGTGGAGGAGCAGGAGCGGATCGTGGCGAAGATCGAGGAGCTTTTTTCGGAGCTGGACGCCGGGGTCGAAAGCCTCAAAAAAGCCCAGGCCCAACTAAAAACCTACCGCCAGTCCGTCCTCAAACACGCCTTCGAGGGCCGCCTCACAAACGACAACATCAAAGACGGCGAACTGCCGGCGGGGTGGAAGTTTATAGGTTTTTCTGAAGTTGCCACCGTCAAGTCAAACCTAGTTGATCCGGGGCAGTTTCCTGATTCGCCCCATGTTGCACCCGATAATATTGAACGCGAAACTGGAAGGATTTTAGATTACAACACTATCGCAGAGGACAAAGTAACAAGTCCGAAGCATCATTTCTTTAAGGGACAGATTATCTACTCAAAAATTCGTCCATACCTCAATAAGCTTATTATCGCCCCTTTCGATGGTCTGTGCAGTGCCGATATGTACCCGATTGAAACTATCCTAGACACTCGTTTCATGTTTTACTCCATGCTTTCGCAGACCTTCGTCGAACAATCATCAACCGCTGGTTCACGCTCCGTTCTGCCAAAGATCAATCAGCGCGAACTCTCAAGAATTTTTATGAATGTGCCGCCGACACTCGACGAACAACAACGCGTCGTCGCCGAGATCGAAAGCCGGCTGAGTGTCTGCGACAAGATGGAAGAAGCGATCGAGGCTGGGTTGAAGCAAGCTGAGGCGCTGAGGCAGAGCATTTTGAAAAAGGCGTTTGAGGGAAAGCTTGTTCCGCAGATCGATTCGGCTGAAGCCGCCAGCCCGAAGGGCACATAGCCACGCCCTTCAGGGCGTGGACACGTGCGGCCAATATTGCGCCAGCCCGTTTTAACGGGCTTACCGAAGTTCCGGCTTTAGCCAAAGGACGTTGAAACGCCCTATTAATTAAATATCTCTCTGCACTAGCCCACGCCCTAAACGGCGTGGCTATGTGCCGCTTCGCGGTGATTTATGGACACACAAACAAATTCGATAGTTCAAAAGGTCTGGTCGTTCTGCAACACGCTGCGTGACGACGGCGTCGGCTATGGCGATTATCTCGAACAGCTTACATACCTGCTCTTCCTGAAAATGGCGGACGAATACAGCAAGCCGCCGCACAACCGCAAGCTGCCGATACCGGCGGGCTATGATTGGGAATCGCTGCGAACCTTACGCGGTGCGGCACTTGAGCTTCAGTATCTGAAAACGCTGCAGGAATTGGGCAAAACAAGCGGCATTCTCGGGCAGATCTTCACCAAGTCGCAGAACAAGATACAGGACCCGGCAAAGCTCTACAAGCTCGTTGATCTGATCGACCGCGAGCAGTGGGCTATGATGGGAGCCGATGTAAAGGGCACCATCTACGAAGGCCTGCTGGAAAAGAACGCCGAGGACACAAAAAGCGGCGCCGGGCAATACTTTACGCCGAGAGCTCTGATCAAGACTATGGTCGAGTGTATCCGGCCCGAACCAGGAAAGACGATCGCCGACCCAGCCTGCGGCACCGGCGGATTCTTTTTGGGTGCGTATGATTTTATTGTCGCGAATTTTGAACTCGACAAGGACAAAAAGACGTTTCTGAAATACTCCACATTCTCAGGAAACGAAATCGTGGCCGCGACGCGCCGACTGGCGCTTATGAATCTGTTCCTGCACAACATCGGCGACATCGACAGCGAGAATTTCATTTCATCAACAGATGCCTTAGTTGCTCCATCGGCAGCAAGCTTCGACTACGTTCTCGCTAATCCGCCATTCGGCAAAAAGAGTAGTCAGACATTCACAAACGAAGAGGGCGAGCAGGAAAAAGAAGACCTGACATACAACCGGCAAGACTTCTGGGCGACATCGAGCAACAAGCAGTTGAATTTCGTCCAGCACATCAAGACAATGCTCAAAACCACCGGTCAGGCCGCTGTCGTCGTTCCTGACAACGTCCTATTCGAAGGCGGCGCGGGCGAGACCGTAAGAAAGAAGCTCCTGGAAACGACCGATCTGCATACGATCCTCAGACTGCCTACCGGCATCTTCTACGCGCAAGGCGTAAAAGCTAACGTGATCTTCTTTGACGCGAAACCCGCCGCCGCGCAGGCCTGGACCAAAGAAGTGTGGATATACGACTACCGTACCAATATCCATCACACACTGAAGAAAAATCCGATCAAAGCCGAGAACCTTGCCGAATTCGTTACGTGCTACAACCCGAAGAATCGCCATAAGCGAAAAGAAACATTCAACGTTGAGAGCAACCCCGACGGCCGCTGGCGTAAGTTTACCTACGACGAAATACTCACACGCGACAAAACGAGCCTCGATATCACTTGGGTGAAAGATAAATCCTTAGCCGACCTTGATAATTTGCCAGACCCTGACGAACTAGCAACGGTTATCGTCGAGAATATAGAAAGCGCTCTGTCGAATTTCAAATCATTTCAAGCGACCTTGAAATGATTGCAATTTCAGTTCATATCGTTTCTCACACAAATATGAGCGAAAATGCTGAGCTGTCTGAAACGACATCTAAAACTCCAAAACTTTACGGGCGCAGTTCAATTGCTGAGTCCTTGAGAATTTCAACTTCGGACGGAATCAATAACTTATGGGTCGCGAGATCGGGCCTGACGGCGACCTTTGGCCGGAGGTAAATTTGTTCTTTACAACAAACTCGAAGAGGTATAATCTGAAGCGAAAGATCGGCTGGTGAGTTCAAAGAGCTCGAAAGGCCAGAACCCGAAGCAGCCCTTGAGGTCCTGCATGAAGAGCCCTGAGAAGTTCGGGGCCGCTTATTCTTCGGGGATTCGATCTTCGCCTGTGCCTTACGACGCGGGCGATAATTTTATGGGGTCCTTTCGAACGACCTTGAACGAGCGTTTGAATGGCCTTGAACGGGTGGATGAGACCAGCAGCGAGCTTTATAAAGGGTATGACGATAATTCAGAAAGCACTGCTCGGATCCACAACGATCTCGCCCCCGGACGATATCCAACGACGTATATAACCAACGACATAAAGCTCCCATCCACCAAGACGATCAAGACCTTCAAGACCATCAAGACTTTGACGGCTCTACCATCAGCTGGGAATGGGACCTTACAAAATATAGAGCACGACGTTAGAGTAGGAGAAAAGATGAGAAGTCTGAAGATTGGAATATTGATCGCGATCTTGTGCGTATTTGCAAATGCTCAGGGCAGCATGCTCGCCCCGCAAAGGCCTTTTACATATCAGGGCAAGCTAACGCTTGCAAACGGCCTGCCGGCCGATGGGGATTTCGATTTCCTGGTCAAGGTTTTCGACAGTCTGCAGGGAGGCACTTCCCTGGCCGAAGGCGAATACCTTGCTGTTCATGTGGTGAACGGCATCTTTACGATACCGCTGAGCTTCGACCCGGGTATCTTTTCGTCAAATGAGTTCGCATTTCTCGATGTGCAGGTTCGTGTGCAGGGCGGGAACTACTTCCAATTAACGCCGCGTCTGCAGATCGGTTTCTCACCGTACGCCGTTACCGCAGATTCTTCTCGGTCACTGCAATGTTCGGGATGTGTATCTGACGGCCAGATAATTTCTCTTAGCGGCTCCAAGATCTCCGGCGCGGTCGCAAACGCGACGAATGCCGTTACCGCAGCGAACGTCTCGGGCATCGTTGGCATTAACCACGGCGGAACCGGCAGTTCGACGCAGAATTTCGTCGATCTGATCACGGATCAATCCGTCGCCGGAAACAAGACGTTTTCAGGCATCTTGAGCGGCAACGGCTCCGGCCTGTCGAATGTTCCTGGAACGCTTAAATGGAATGTCGTCACGGGCGGCAACCTTCAATTACAGTCCAATAACGGATATGTGCTTACAAACACTGCCGCATCGACAGTGACCCTTCCGGCCTCGCCGAATGTTGGCGATGTCGTACGCGTTATGGAAAAGGGTTCCGGCGGCTTCACCCTCGCGATGAACTCCGGGCAATCGATCCTTGACTGGGCGACGACTCACCAGGAAACCATCTGGACGCGCCAATACACGCTCAACGCTTACCCGGCGACCGCCCTCATTTCGGCGATCGCATCTTCCAACGACGGAAACAGGCTCGTTGCGGTTGAATATCCCGGATACGTATATACGTCACAGAACGGCGGCCAAACGTGGACGAGCCCCATGCCCTCTGACGTTCGCAACTACACGTGTGCTGCATCCTCGAGCGACGGGTCAAAACTGATCGTCGGGGTTGAGGGCGGCTATCTATACACTTCGGCAGACTGGGGTGCCACATGGACGCCGAGGTTTACCGACGCAAATCGCAATTGGTACTCAGTGGCGTCTTCGGCCGATGGACTTAAGCTTATCGCGGCGGATAATGCGGGTGTTTACACTTCCACGAATGGTGGTGTTAGCTGGACACAGCGGAGAACTGCGTCGCACCTTACCAGGGTCGCTTCTTCCGCCGATGGCACAAGATTGGTTGCGGCCGAGTACCTTGGCAACATATATACCTCGTCAACTTCTGGCGCGATCTGGATCGAACGGTACAGTACGACCGGCAATTCTCAGTGGCAGTCGGTCGCGTCGGACTCGACGGGAGCCAAGATCGCCGTGGTCAGGAACTTTGGGCAGATATTGATATCGTCTGATTTCGGATTGACCTGGACAGAAAAGACGGTTGGGCCGTCTGGAACGCAGACACGCTGGAGTTCGATCACGATGTCCGCAGATGGTATGCGTATAGCTGCGGTGGGACCAACATATGCAGGCCCGCCCAGCGTCCCCGGAACGGTCGAGATCTCTTATGATGGCGGCAATTCATGGACGCTCACCGGCTCCGGCACAAGCTGGTTAGCGGTCGCGATGTCCGGAAACGGCGGCCGAATGGCGGCCAGTATGGCAGATCCGCCTCAGAGTAAACTATATTCCGGGCCGGTCGCCACAACCACTATCGTTGACAGCATTACGGGGCCGAAAGATTCAGCCGTCGAGCTCGTCTATATCGGCAATAATCAGTTTGCGATGGTAAGTTCGAGCGGAAATATTGCCCTTACTCCGCAGACGTATTAAAAGCTTAGGCGAGAAATATTAAAAGCTATGCAGCATCGCAAAATACATTTTCACCTGGCTTTGATCGGCATCCTTCTATTCTCGGTATTCTCGACTTCCGTCGCGGCCCAGAGTGTCGAAAAACAGACGACAGGAACGCCTGAATTCGCTGTCGAGAAACAGGTCATTGTCAGCGGCGGCGGCAGAACGACATCTTCGCTCTTCACGATCGATTCGTCGATCGTGCAAGCGGCCGCAGGCACACAGGCCTCGGACGACGGAGACGTCGTCGATGCCGGCTTTTGGACGCCGGAGGTTGCACCGACCGCAGCGACGGCCAGCATTGCCGGCCAGGTTCTGCGCGCCGATCAAAGCGCCATCTCGGGAGCGAGACTCGTGCTTTCGGACATGTCGGGAATGGAGGTCAATGCCGTTTCGTCGCCGTTAGGTTATTTCCGGTTCGACAACGTCGAGGTCGGCAAAACATACATTCTGACCACCTCGGCCAAGAATTTCATCTTTGCTCCCTCGAGCATATTGATCAATCTCACCGACGGCATCACCGGGTTGCGGATCGTCGCCACCCAGTAAGTGCGAGATCGGGGTCGATCTGCCGAGTTCAATGAGCGAGAGTGACGATCCGAGCTATTATGAGAGATGGACGCATTTTGGTGCGGTTGGATGAAACGACGCTTAGGGAGTTTGGCATCGTCGCGGAGATCAGGGGCGAGTTGATGCCGGAGCTTCTTAAGAAGTTCATTTGCGACGCGATAAGGGAGGAGCGGGCGCGTGACCTGATGCCGTTCAGGGTTGATGACCGATCGGCCCCGGAGGTCGTAAGGGCTGTGACGGGGCGTCAGAGCGATGGCCATCCGTACTTGAAGATCGAGTTTGCAGAACATCCGGCGGCGGAGATCGATGTGTTCCAGAAGCGGACGGTCGTGGACGCCGGCGTCGTCGTGCTTTTTCCGTTTGACGACAAAAAAGGCCTTGCCGGCTTTGAAACGATCGAGACCCAGATCAATGGCGTTGATATCACCTTTTCGGCAGACGAAGATTGCGCCGCGACGCGTGATCCGCTGATCGTCGAACTCGCACAGCAATTCCTGGAGATGACCGACAACGGCAGCTTCCAACCGGGCATTGAGCTTTATTTTGACGAGAGTTATTCGGAAGAGTAGCTCGGCGCAGGCGCAAAAATGCCCGCCGTGCATCCCCGAACGCGGCGGGCGTGACACTCTCAAACTCGAGAGTTACGAACAGTCCCTGAAATGCAGAACAGAACGGAGACTTTGCTCGTAATCGGATCGAAGAATCTCAGCAAACTCCGACCCGACATGCAAAGATTAACCTCTGCGGAAAACTCCTTGGGTAAGCAAGCATACAAACCGGAGAAATAATTTCAAAAATTTGTTTTTAGCGGTTCGAGAACGACCGTGCGGACGTGAAAGCGGCCTTTGTGAATGCCGCGGGATTGCCGGCCGCGTTGTGGAAAGTGCATCGCACGCATCCATTCGGCGAGCATTTGTGCCTGAACGTCGCCGCTTTGGTATTGCTCCGCCGGATTGATCTCGCCGGAAATTGCCTGAAGGCGAAACTTACGAGCGCGAGAAGGTATCGTTACAAGAGCGTGGAGTGGGGGTACTTCTTGAGCCATACGTGATCCTTAGCATATAAAATGCTAATGACCAGCGTTCTCGATTTTTGTCTGCTGGAATACCCGAAAGGTTTGATTCCCGGCACGTTAGCCGGCCGTCGTCGGTGATGTGTCCTTTGAGCCCTCGTCTGCCGGAAAGCGCTCTTTGCGGAGCTGCTCGGCCTGGATCTCGGCATGCCGATCGCCGCCCTGCATCTTCTCCGTAATGCTGAGTTCGCCGGGCGTTCGAGCGGGCTGAATGTGGTTGCCGAGTCCTCCGTAGGTCTTCTTTGCGGGAATATCGTTTGATGCCATCTCTTTGATCTATCCTCGAAAAAACGCGGGATCTTGTCCTTTCATTGTAAGCGAATCGCGACCGAACAAGCCAATTTCCGAAAGCAAAAAGCCGCCTTCGGATCAGAAAAGGCGGCCTTCGTCAAAATACAAAAAGAAAGAACAGCACGTCAGGCGTATCTTTCGTCGGATCTCATATCGACGTAGATCACGTCAATATAGGCAAATTGCGGGCGTTGAGGTGGACGCTGCGGCGGAGGATCCGGCCTTTTCGGCTGAGGATTCACCACCGGCGGATCGCCTTTCGGCGGCGGATTATTCGGCTGACCGCCCTGTTGGGCCGACACCGCAAGTGCGGATGCCCCAACCAAGGCCGTCGTTAACAAAAAATGTCGAAATGCTCTCATTACTTCTTTTCACTCCCTATCAAGATCAACGCAGCATAGGGAAAGTAAGGGAAAGTGCAGCGTCTTCCGCTTATTTTACAGCAAGTTAAGTGCCACTCGCCTGCATTATGACGCATCCGCGGCAAAATAGGTTGGAAACCTTTCGAGGCCGACCGCAGTTTCGGCGCAAATGCACCGATTGGGGCTATTTTTATACGTTTTGGTTGGTTTCGGCAAGCCCGCAGATGCGCAGCCTTAACACTTTTTGGCATAATCGGGGCTATGGAAGCAAAAAAGGTCTCTCCTCTGGCGATCATCGTCCTTGTTGGAACGATAGTCGTTTTGTTCGTGAACTGGTACGCCGTCGGAACGCTCAACGCGACCGCAGCGAACAGTATCGCCGCCCAATTCCCGACGCCGGTGACGCCGGCGGGCTATTCCGCGTCGCTTCTTACGATCGTTTACATCCTGATGATCGGATTTGCGCTCTTTCAGGCCTTACCAAAGAACGCGGCGAAATTTGCCGGCATTCGCATAACATACATTCTGACCTGCATTTTGAACTGTCTTTGGGTCGTCACATGGCATCGGTCGATGCCGGGCGTCTCTGCCTTCCTGATCGTCGCCCTCTTGGGCACGTTAATCGCGATGCTCGGCGCCGTCAAGAACGTCGGGACGGCGATGGAAGCTCTTTTTGCTAAAGGCACTTTCGGGCTCTACGCGGGCTGGGTGCTTGTGATGACGCTCGTCAACATCCTCGCGCTTGTGCGTTCGCAGGAAGTTGCGATGAGCGACGGTGCCTTTCAGACGCTCGGCGTCATCTGCCTCGGCATCGCGGCCGTCTCGGCGGTGCTTGTCCGTTGGAAGTTGAATAACTACTTTTTCCCACTCGCAATTGCGTGGATCGCGGCCGCCATCGGCGTCCGTCAAAGCGGCGAGACCGCGCTTGTCGTCGCGTCGGCAATTACGATGATCACGGGCCTCGTTACTGCCGCTACGGTCATCCTTACGCTCCCGACGCGTACTCACGCATGAGCCGCGAATCGAAGATCTGTGTTGCCATCGCTCCGAAGAATGTGAGCGAACTGGCCTCGCTTTTCAATAAAGCCCTCGCACAAAAGCCCGGTTTTATCGAGGTCCGGTTCGATGCCGTTGAGCCTTCCGAATTGCGGGCCGCTGTTGAAAAGGCGGCCGAACTCTCGCATCTCACGCGTCTTATCACGACATTTCGGCCAAAGCGCGAAGGCGGCTTTCGCGATATTTCCGATGCAGAACGGAAGGAGTTCTGGCAGCGCTTGCCTGCGGGAATCTGGGCCTGCGACGTTGAATCCGACGCCGTCTCATGGGTCGAACACAAGAATAAGATCGTCTCGAGGCACGATTTCGAAGGCGTGCCTGACGACATCGATGCACTTTTTGCCAACCTCTCAGAACTCGATACAAGGGCCGTGAAGCTCGCCGTGACGGCCGATGATGCCGTAACCAGCCTTCCGGCCTGGAAAACGCTTCTACGGGCGTCAGAACGCGGGCAAGAGGCCATCGTCATCGCGATGGGCGACGCGGGAAAATGGACACGAATTCTCGCGCCTTCGCGAGGTGCTCTGCTCACGTATGCGTCGCTCGATGCTGACGGTGCAACGGCCGCTGGACAGGTGACGGCAAAGGAGATGCGCGAGCTCTATCGTGTTGACGAGATCGACCTGAACACCCGTATTTTCGGCGTCATCGGCGACCCGATCGCCCAATCACTCTCGCCGAACATTCACGATCCGCTCTTCCAAAAGGCCGGGCTGAACGCCTTATTCCTGCCGTTCCTTGTAAAGGACCTTCGCGGGTTCATCGACAAATTCGTGCGTCCTCGGACGCAAGAATGCGGGCTCGACTTTGGCGGCTTGAGCGTGACGATGCCGCACAAGCTTGCGATCATCGAAATGCTCGACGAGATCGACGATTCGGCACGTGTGGTCGGGGCGGTGAACACGGTGAAGGTCGATGGCGAAAGGCTTATCGGTTACAACACCGACGCGGCCGGTTTCATCACGCCGCTCAAACAGCGTTTGCCGGACCTGAACGGCGTCCGGGTTGCGCTCTTTGGCGCCGGCGGTGCGGCAAGAGCGTGTATTTCCGCCCTCTCAGCAGAAGGTGCCGAGCTCACCGTCTTCGCACGCGATCCAAACGCCGCTCGAAGACTTCTGCTGGATCGCGAGATCGAGGTCCGCGATCTTCGCGAAGGGAACGAACTCGCGGGCTTTGACGTAATAGTTAATGGAACGCCGATCGGGATGCGTGGCGAATTCGAACATCTTTCGCCCGCGCCGAATGCGAGGTTTTCGAGCCGTCAGGTCGTTTTCGATCTGGTGACGAAAGCGGGCGACACGCCGCTGATCTCGGCGGCAAAAGAAGCGGGTGCGAACGTGATCCCGGGTATCGAGATGCTTATTTCGCAAGGGCTTAGGCAATTTGAGATCTGGACGGGCGAGAAGGACGATGAGCAGTTGGTCCGCCGTTCTCTTGCGGAGAAAATGAAGCAATGAACGAGCGTTACAGCCGACAGATCCTGTTTCATCCGATCGGAGCGGCCGGACAGGAAAAGCTCGCTGCATCGACGGTTCTGCTCGTCGGCGTCGGAGCCCTTGGCTGTGCGCAGGCCGAGATGCTGGCTCGTGCCGGCGTCGGGAAGATCAGGCTCGTCGATCGTGATTTTGTCGAATACACGAACCTTCAGCGACAGACGCTTTTTACCGAAGATGATGCCGAGGAACGCCTGCCGAAGGCCGTAGCCGCGAAACGTCGCCTTTCACAGATAAATTGCGAGATCGAGATCGAAGAAACGGTCGCTGACGTGTCGAATTCGAACATAGAACGGCTCGTCGCGGGCTGCGATCTTGTGCTCGATGGAACGGATAATTTTCAGGTCCGCTATCTCGTAAATGACGCGTGCGTTAAGACAGGAATTCCCTGGATCTACGGAGCAGCGGTCTCGAGTTACGGGATGACGATGAACATCATACCGGGCGAAACTCCTTGCCTGCGGTGCATCTTTCCCGAGCTGCCCGATCCCGGTTCGGCCCCGACGTGTGATACGGCCGGCGTGATCGCACCATTGGTGATGCGTGTCGCGGCGATGCAGGTCGCTGAGGCGTTCAAGATACTCGTTGGCGACCGGGATTCGCTTAGCCGCAAGCTCAGGCAATTCGACGTTTGGACGAACGAGGAAAAGGCGATAGGCATCGGTTCGCCAGATCCGGACTGCAAAACGTGCGGAAAGCGGGATTTTGAATTCCTCAACGCCGAATCCAACGAATTTGCGGCCGTCCTTTGCGGCCGGAATGCCGTGCAGATCGCGCCTTCCACCGCCGGCAAACTCGATCTCGACCAGCTCGCCGATCGGCTCAAGTTCAATTTTTCGATAAATCAGAACGAGTATCTGCTGCGTTTTTCGCCGGATGCTTTTGAGGTTACGGTTTTTTCTGATGGCCGTGCGATCGTCAAGGGAACTGACGATGCGACGGTCGCTCGCTCGCTCTACGCAAAGTATATCGGCGTCTGAGCAAGGAAGGTGTGTTATGGCTGGCGCAAGGCCAAAGGTCGTGATAGTTGGCGGTGGTTTCGGCGGTCTCTGGGCCGCAAAGGCCCTTGCAAAAAGCAAGGTCGATGTGGTCGTTATCGACCGGCAGAATCACCACGTTTTTCAGCCGCTCTTGTATCAGGTCGCGACGGCCGTGCTCTCGCCCGGTGAGATCGCGCAGCCGATCCGACGCATTCTCCACAACTATAAGAATATCGAGGTCGTGCTTGGTGAAGTGGTCGAGGTCGATCCCGCGAACAAGCAGGCCGTGCTCGGCGACGGCGTCCGCGTGAGTTTTGACTACCTGATCATCGCCGCCGGTGCCCGCCATTCGTATTTCGGGCACGACGATTGGGAAACCTCGGCTCCCGGCCTTAAGACGCTAGATGACGCCGTCGAGATCCGTCGCCGCGTCCTTCTTGCGTTCGAGATGGCCGAGCGTGATGCGTATCTTCAGAATCGCAAACGGCAGCTGAACTTTGTCGTGGTCGGCGGCGGCCCGACCGGTGTCGAAATGGCAGGTGCGATCGCCGACATCGCGCGTCAGGCACTTGCGAAGGATTTCAAAGCGATCCGAACGGCCGACGCGCACGTCGTGCTTTACGAAGGCTCGGACCGCATCCTCGGCACCTTCGCACCGGAACTTTCCGACAGTGCAAAACAACAGCTCGAAGACATCGGCGTCGAAGTGCAATTGAAGTCTTTCGTGAGCGAGATCGAGCCCGGCCGCGTGAAGGTCGGCGAAGATTGGATCGACTGCGACGTTGTCGTCTGGGCGACAGGCGTTGCCGCATCGAGCTTAGGAAAAAAACTTGGGGTCGAGACCGACAAGGCAGGCCGCGTCTTCGTCGAACCCGACCTTTCGATCAAAACGAACAAGGATATTTTCGTGATCGGCGATATGGCGTCGATCAAGCAGGCAGACGGCACGCCGGTTCCGGGCGTCAGTCCCGCCGCAATGCAGATGGGCGAGCAGACGGCAAAGAATATTCTCGCCGAGCTCGACGGCAGACCACGCAAGCCTTTTGAATACAACGACAAGGGCACGATGGCGACGATCGGCCGCAGCAAGGCGATCGCCGAGATCGGTAAATTCAAGTTCCGCGGTTTCATCGCGTGGCTGATGTGGCTCTTCCTTCACGTCTTCTTCCTGATCGGTTTCAAGAACCGTCTGGCAGTGATGACGGATTGGTTCTGGGCGTATCTCACGCGTGAGCGGAGCGCTCGTCTTATAACAGGCAAAGCCGAGCATATGCACGACGCGATCGAGTTCCTGCAGGCGGCAAGGTCGCGGGATACGAGGTCAAAATCAAAAACGACGGTTTGAACCGCACGCGAATTTGCTATCATTTAGCAAAAAATGAAGCGTATAACATTCCCTGTCGTCACCATTCTCCTCTTCGCACTGACCATCCTCGCCGCCGGCCCGCAGATATGGACGGTCGATTCACGCGCCGACATCTTAAAGGGCGATGCCGACGGCGTTTCGATCGGCGATGACGGACGGCTTTCGATCGCGCCGAAGCTCAGCGAAATCTTCTCGACCGGCGAATCGTTCATCTTCTCGGCCGCACGGGATGCCGCCGGCAACACATTCCTCGGCACGGGCCCGAACGGAAAGGTCTTTCGCGTGGATGCGGCCGGAAAGGGAAGCGTGCTGGCGGATCTTGCGGAGCTGAATGTCTCGGCGGTCGCGGTCGCCGCGAACGGCGATGTTTTTGCCGGCACGATGCCGGACGGCAAGGTCTATCGGATCGACAAGAGCGGCACCGCAAGCGTTTATTTCGACCCGAAAGCAAAATACATCTGGGCGCTCGAAGTTCTGCCGAGCGGGGAGCTCGCGGTCGCAACCGGCGATCAGGGCAAGATCTATAAGGTGCGGGCGGCAGGGGCATCGCCCGAAAGTTCGGTGCTCTATGATTCCGAAGACCTTCACGTCGTCTCGCTGACAAGCGACAAAGCGGGGAATCTCTACGCCGGAACCGACGCAAGCGGCATTCTCCTTAGGATATCGCCGGACGGAAAGGCCTTCGCGCTTCTCGATTCGCCGCTGAGCGAATTGCATTCCGCCGTCGTCGCGGCTGACGGTTCGATCTATGCACTTGCGATCGCCGATGCAGCCTCGAGCGTAAAGGCCGCGGCCGCAGCGGCAACGCCGTCAGACGCCGACAAAGGAGACAAGCCGGTTACGGTCCCAAAACCTTCCGCAGCGGCGCAAACTCCGAGATCCGAGTTCGATCTTTCAAAAGCGAAGTCGGCGGTTTATCACATTCTGCCGGACGGAACCGTTGATCTGCTGTGGGCACCGGAGAATGTCGTCGGATTTTCGCTTGCGGCGGTCAATGACGGCGTGCTTGTCGGCACGTCAGACAAGGGCCGCGTTTACAAGCTCACGAACGATCGGAGCGAAACGCTGCTTCTTCAAAGTTCTGCGGGCCAGATCTCGGATCTTCTTCCGCTGGGGAATAACGGCTTCCTCGCGTCGGCGAGCAATCAGGGCGTGCTTTTTACTTTTGGAGCGAACAACGCCGCCGAGGGAACATATTCTTCGCCTGTTCTCGATGCAGGAACAACGGCATCGTGGGGCAGATTGCGTTGGCGTTCGAGCGGTGCGGTCACGATCCAGACGCGTTCCGGCAACACCGAAGTTCCGAATAACACGTGGAGCGACTGGAGTACCGCAGGTGCCGATCCAAACGGCTTTCAAGTTTCGAGCCCGAAGGCAAGATACATTCAATGGCGCGCGACGCTGAAGAACGCGGGCTCGACGTTGAGCTCCGTCAGCCTCGCGTTCCTGCCGCGAAACACAGCTCCGGAGATCACTTCGCTCGAAGTGCTCCCGACGAATGTCGGATTGCAGCCGAATCCCGCTTCTCCGATCGACCCGAATATCGAGATCTCAGGTTTGTCGCCCGAACTCTTCGGCCTGCCGACGGCGCCCGCGGCTCCGAGGCGTGTTTACCAACGCGGTGCGTTGTCGCTGCAATGGACCGCGGCGGACGCGAATGATGACACGCTCGTGTTCGACATTTATTTTCGAACGGTCGGCGAAAGCGTTTGGAGAGAACTGCGGACGGGCCTGACAGACACGTTCTTTACGATCGACGGCCAATCTTTTGCCGACGGGCAATATGTCTTCAAGGTTGTCGCACGCGACAGCACCTCGAACCCTGCGGCCATGGCAATGAACGGCGAACGGTTGACCGAAACTGTTGAGATCGACAACACGCCGCCTGTCATTACCGAATCATCACCTGTGGTCGTCCTAAGCGGTATCGCGCGTCTTTCATTTGCGGCCTCGGATGCCGCGTCTTACATTTCGCGTGCAGAATATACGGTGAACGCCGGCGAATGGAAACCGATCTATCCCGATGACGGGATCGCGGATAGCGCGAACGAGAGATTCACTATCGAGGTGCCGGCTGGAAAGGGCAATGCCGTAACGATCCGCGTTTTCGACGCGAACGGCAACTCGGGAAATTATCGTGTGATCGTGAAGTAGAACTTACTCTCCCTTTGCGAGCGGCCGGGTCTGGCCTTCTTGGTCGATCTCGAGGTGACGCGTCGTGTTGTCGGTAACGCTCGGCGGGACCAGGTCGCCGGTCTTGTAACGCGATTCGACGCTTGCATATTCAGGCTCACGAGCGGGCAAACCGTAGGTTGCCGGTGCGCTCGTTATCTGATTCGGCATTCCGCCGGAAAAGGTCGTCTGTCCCTTTTCGTATCGACGAAGCTGCAAATACTGAGCAAAGCCCGCACCAAGCGACGCAAACGCCGGGATCAGCATCCAGAACCACCAGCCGTATCCCATCCGCGAAACTCCAAGTCCGATCGCGATGGCGAGAAATGCCAGGCCCGTGAAGATCTTTTTGATCGCGCGTTCGTAGGTGACAGGTTTGCCCTTCTCGCAGGTCAACGCCTGCGAAACGCCCGCAGACAGCGAACCCGAGACACCGCCGAGGTCCGTGCCGCAGCCGCGGCAGAATCTGCCGCCTTCAGGATTCTTTTGGCCGCATTTTGGACAAAACATCATTTCTATTCTACACCTTTACCCGCTTTTCGCTGACGGCGAGCTTCAAAAAGTATTACGCCGGCGGCGACCGAAACGTTCAGAGAATCTATTTTTCCATACATCGGGATCTTCACCAAAACATCACAATTCTCTGCTACAAGGCGATGAAGCCCGCGGCCTTCGCCGCCGAGAACAAGGGCCGAGGGTCGCGTCCAGTCCCATTCATCGTGCGTCATTTTTGCGTCAACCGACGTTCCGACGACCCAGATGTCACGCTTTTTCAGATCTTCGATGAAACGATTCAGATTCTGCGTCTTTGCGACCTTCTGATGCTCGATCGCACCCGCGGAAGCCTTTGCGACGATGTCCGTCAGGCCGACCGAACGCCGGTCCGGAATGACGATGCCGTCCGCTCCCGCACATTCTGCCGTGCGGACGATCGCGCCGAAATTTCGCGGATCTTCAACACCGTCGAGTACGACGATCAACGGCGTTTCGCCCGCATTCTCAAGTATCTCGTCAACGCTTGCATACTGAGCAGGCGAGACGAAAGCCAAAACGCCCTGGACGTTCGCACTGCGTTCGGCGTACTTTGCGAGTGCCTCGCGAGCAACGCGCGTAAAGGGAACCGAGTTCGCACGCGCAAGGTCGATCACCTCGGAAAGCCGAGCTTCCTTTGCGCCCTGAGCGATCATCACGCGATCGACGCGCCGCGGGTCGGCACGCAATGCCTCAAGCACCGGCGATACGCCGAACAAAATGTTGTCGGCATGCGGCCGCTTCTCCGGACGCTCTCGGTCCGCGTATGAGCCGCGTTCCGGCCGGCGGTCGCTTCCGCGAACCCGCTCATCGGTCGAACGCAGGTGCCTATCGTCTTGACGCGGCCGATCTCTTCTCGAACGCGCGTCCCTTGCCTTGTTCATAAGCAATACATTTTGTGGCCGAACGGTCCAAACGTTCAACTAAACCAGTTGCTTTCCATCAATGTTATCACCGTTCGACTGCAACGATCGAACCCAAAACGTTGTCGAGCATTCAAAGATGATCGTCTAATGATCGAGCTTCAAAGCCCAAAGTTCGCGATCGTGGATGCGGTGCAATCATGTCCGTTTTGGGTCGGGCAGCAAGGCAGCGCGATCCGCTTGATCCCAGCTCCCATGCAAAATGGCCCCGAAAATTCGAGGCCATCGTTTAATGCGTTAAATATCGGGCCAACTTATTGCTTTGACGATCGTTTTGCGAATTTCGGATGGTCAGCATTGACCATCGGGTTCACAACGTTCGGATTGTTCCGCAGGAAGCCGAACGGATCGCTCATCCTTCGCAACGGGTTGAAAGTGTCGTCCTCTATCACCGGCCGCTGTTCTAGAAGTTGACCACTGCTTCGTCTATTTTCGAGCGTCGTTGAAGACGTTCCAAGCCGGTCGGCAACGAATATTACATTGTCATATGCGGACTTTGCAAATCCCGCAGCCGCTCGATAATGCATCGTCCGGTAGGAAACAAGTGCAAGCGTTGCTGCACTTTCCGCAGCGATGAGATGCGCCTTGTCGTTCGGCTGCAGGTCGTGCGTCAAAATATCAGGCAACAGTGCATTTGCATGGTTAATATTGATCGCCGTCATCCATCGGTCCATATTGTCGCGGTCGAATTGGCTGTAGTTGTTGGACAGTATCATATAGCCCATCACGGAGTCGGACTCATCCGCCGAAGCCATGAACGGGAAATATCGCTGATAGTAAATGCCATTGTCTTCGTAGTCATAGACGTCATGCGGATGCGGCAAGCCGAGCTGATGCCCGACCTCATGGATCATTGTGTTGCTCATGCCGATCGTTTCCCTGTTGCTCGGGATTGACCAATCATAGCTAAAGCCGGGATAAGAACCCATTGAAAAGGCCACGCCTAAAAGTTGCCCAGGACTTTCGACATCAGGCAGCGTATAGGCGAAGTTCATTATTTCGTAGTCGACATTGCCGTGCACATAGTCATTCAAATGATCGGAATGAAAGATATTCATATCCCAACTGGCGTTCGACCTGCCTGGGTAACAGTTCGTTGGCGTTCCGAACCAATATGGCAAAGCACATTGGTAAGCTGCGTCATGTTCCGCTGTATAGGGTACGTCGCGTTCGGCGATGGAGAACGGATTGAACGGTCGCAGCTTCTTCATTTCAAGCAGGCCGCGGCTAGGTTTCATCAGATCCTGTCCGCGCGCTCCACCATCACCATTGAAATAGGTGATATCCGTCTGGATCGAATTCGGCAGCCTTTCACTTAATGCCGGGTTGAAGACAGGACTTGAAGTAAACTGAGCGTCGATCGCGAGGTATCTAACTATTTGACTCAGGTCACCGGATAGGTCGTCGAATGGCCGGTAGGCCGACATATTGCCATACTCCCAGATCGGCGGTATGCGATAGTCGGCATAACCGTCACCATTGATATCAGCGGTGTTTAGGTCGTAGGAATTCGTCCAATAGTCTGGACCCGCCGAGAGGTCGTAAAACCAGATCCGCCGGAGTGATCCAAGGCCGTTCTGTTCGTCGTCAGGTGTTGTGCCGCCCCACGCCTGCGTTTCGTAGAGATAATAATCAGTCCGGCTAAAGCCCGTGTCTGGATCAGGATCAGAATGGTCCCAGATCGAATAGGTATGAAAATGAAAATCCGGCCTTCCCCACCAGTTGATGAAAAAGATCGTGTATTTTGTGGGATCGATACCAATGTCGCGGGCGTGATCGCCAAGCCAGCGCTCAGTGTCATTCGGATCGATGCATGAGTTCTCAGTGACGTTCACCGAATGTGAAGGTTCTGCATTGTAGTACTCCTGCATACCCGTGACCACGCACTCAGTATGCCGCTGGCTGTCCAAATAGCTGAAGAAAGAATCCTCAAACCGGCGTGGAGCGAATCTGACATTATATCGATAGTCGAATGAGTTGCCGACAAAACCGGTTTGCCAATTAAAGGTTCGATAGTGAGATGCCAGGAATTGACGCATCCTCGTTTCGTCAACTTGCTGATAGCCATTCCCACGCTGGAATCCGACAAATACTATGTTTATGTCAAGTTGCTGATTTATTTCCCGGAAAGCGCCCGGTTCAAGCGTTGTGAACCGAATGTTCGGGTTGCGATCAGGCGCTTTTGCCATTACGGGTGCGGACGACAGCAGCGTCGAGATGCAGAAGATCGTTAGAATAAGGTTGGTCGTTACCTTCTGGATGCGTTTCATCATGTTCCTCCTGAAATGTGTCAATATATATCTGCTAACGGTTCCTGCTGCGATCGCAGGCGTAAACCCGAACATCGTCGAGGTACCACCCGAGACCACGTCCGGTGCAAAGATCCGTGCTCCGGTCGAACAGAAGCCTTGTGGTATCTCCGCTGTGCGCGCATCCGGACAGATCAACGATCGAAGTTCCCAAAGGACCCTTCAGCGTCCCAGCAGAGCTCTTCGTTATCGTTTCGCCGACCTTAGCGCCGTATTGATCGCCTGACGCAGGTTGCGCCGGGTTAGAAAATAAATTTCATAGCCATTTACGAAAACAGTTGGCGTACCGAAAAGGCCGAGCTTCTCCCCTTCAGTGATATCCGCTTTGATTCGCGGAGCGAACTGTCCTGTCGACATGCTTTCATCAAAACGTTTGCGATCAAGGCCAATGTCGGAGGCATATCTCTTCAGCTGTTCGTCGTTAAGCGCATCCTGGTTCTTATACAGACGCTCAATGTATTCGAAAAACTTTCCCTGTGCTTGCGCCGCGGCCGCAGCCTCGGCTGCCCGAAAGGCATTTGGGTGTACCGCGGTAAGCGGATAATTCTTAAAAATGAAACGCACCTTGTTGCCGAAAGCTGCCGTGACCGCGGCCACCATCGGATGGGCCACAGCACAGTGAGGACACTGAAGATCCGAAAACATTACTACGGTCACCGCGGCTTTTGGACTGCCCTTGAATGGAGCCTCAGCTACATTGATGTCCTGAACGAACTCCGGACGGGTCAGAAGGATCTTGGCATGATATTTATTGAATAGTTTGTCTTTCAATTTGTCCTCAGCCTCACTCAAATTGCCGGGAGTTCCTTCTAACTGGCCTTCACCCGCGGCCGATCCGCGGTGTTTCGCCTCGATATCCTGCAGATCGGTGAACATTGCCTTTTCCACTTCCTGGATCACCGCTTCATAGGCGTCGGCACGGGTTCCCCAAATTTCCGCACGATTCTCGTTTTCATAGTCGAGCACCGTGATCCTGTCATCGGCGATGGTCACAAGGACATCGTTAGCGGAAAGGTTTGTCGCATTTATATCCTTGAGCCGCTTCACGGTGTATTTGCCAAAAAGTTCGGCAATGAATTTTCTCCATTGGACGGCCGCCGCCTGGCGCCGAAGATAACGTCGTATGTAGGACCTGACCTCCTCGAGAGGTTTGTTGTCGAGGTCTTTCCGGTTCGACTCATAATAGACCTTGATCTCCTCATCGGTTGGATCGGGTACATGGCTCGAAACCTCGACCTGCTTGAGTTCCTCAATTGTGAGGCCGCGCTTTCTAGATTCGACACTAAAAAGCAAATTTTCGATCTGCGCTTCGAGCAGTTCCTCGCGCTGCTTTCGGACCTCTGTATCAATGTTTAAGAACGCCTCGCGAGTCTGGGGTGAAACACTTAAGAGCGAGTATTTCTTGTATTTTGTAGTACCGATGATCTGAGCCGCCGCTGGCGAGTTCGCTTTTCCCGGATCGGTTCCAACTTGTTGACCGGTTTGGGAAAGAACTCCTGCGGGGATAACTGCCAAACACACAGCGATAAACAACGAGCACCTATAGTTTTTCGGTTTCATGTCTCTCCATTTCGATAACTGCCAAGACTTCATGCGGCTATTTGACTACTCCATTCTCAAAACCTAAATTCGCGGCCCCTCC
The DNA here is from genome assembly GCA_019639195.1 of Acidobacteriota bacterium. Lineage (GTDB taxonomy): Bacteria > Acidobacteriota > Blastocatellia > Pyrinomonadales > Pyrinomonadaceae > OLB17. The sequence continues at coordinate 258,909 of JAHBSI010000003.1, forward strand.
ATTCGCCGGTTTCAGGTTCGCCGATGAATCTTGGTCGTCATCTCCGTCGGACGCAGATTGGTTGGCTCTAACCGGAATATCCTTTCCGACGATCTCGAGACTGAGGTCGTCGAACCATGCCTGGCCTTTGCCGACCAGCATGGGACCGAATGTAAGGCTTATCGCGTTCTCAGCGATATCGACGACGATCTCATACCGTTTCCAGTTGGTCGTGCCTTTTACAGAACGGTCCTGTAAATTGTCAAAGGCAACCACCTTCCGCTCGCCGTCAGCACGCAACCAAAACCCCCGGCTCCCCCACTGTCGGCAGTCTTGATCCATCCTGACAATCGAACGCGTTTGCCAACGTACATTGCGGGATCGATCGCCTGGTTAAGTGAAGTCCACGGCCATGCATCCGAGCCGCAATTGTAGCGGAGCGAGGAGCTTGCCTTGCCGCCATGATGGACCGCCGTATCGACCGCCGCCGAGTAGCTCGCCGCAGTGCTATTGGTCGACCGCTTCCAGTCCGTTGGTAGCCCTGCGACCGTGGCTTCGACCTTTTTCGGCAGCACATCGCTATGCTCTGCGCGCAACAACCAACGGCCATTCTGCAGAACGAATATATCGGTATAAGCAAGCTGAATGACCTCCGTTTTCTCGTCAGCCGTGGTCTTGATCGTTTCGATATAATTCGCAAGAGCCGTGTCGGGGCCGAGCGGTAAAACGTAAAGCTTGGTGATCTCAAACTCTAGTTTCTCCTTTGCCCGGGCAGATCGGTCTATTTCCTGTCCCCACAGATCTTTTGTACGTTGAGTTCCCAGCCGGCCCAATTCGGGGGTGTAGAACATCCCTTCGCCATCGGCCATGTGTGCTAATACAGCGGGCTGGTCAAAACGCGCGGAAGCCGCATCAATATCCTCAAGCTCCCTGCGGATGGCTGCCTCGAGGGCCGTTCTCGACGGCGAATTCTGAGCAAGTCCTGGTTGGGGAACCAGCACGGTTAAAAGTAGCAACGCGACTAGCCAAAGAAGACCTCTTATTCTCATATTCCTCCGTTCCGACCGCTTGTCTTCGAATTGTCGATGTATGAAAATCCCGCCTGCCCCACCAGTTGATAGAGGTTGCATTCAGCGCGCGATCTTCCGCCGTCAAAATAACGTGACCGTCCGCGTAGCTAGCGATCGTCGTCGAAGTTGTCTGCGAGCGCCGGTCGGCCGATAAAGGGCTGCGATTCCCATGTGTCAAATCTGACGGTCCAACCCAGGATCTCTTTTCTATCGTTGACGTCCAGAACGTAGGTGTCATACCCAAAAGACTGTGCAAATTGCTGCGTCACGTACGGATACCCGAAAAGCCGCATGAACCCGTTCGGGATCGAGCTCGAATCGATATAGTAGCCACCCAGGTCGTTGAAAGTATTTATAGAAGTAAGAAGAGCGAAAGACTGGTCCGGGAAGTCGAATCTGGAAAATCCGTTACGGTTCTTAATAAAACCCGATTGCTGGCCGTTTAGATCACTCCAGCTATTACCCGTGATAATTCCGCGATCGTTGATCGAGGAGACCTCGGATTGTGTGCCGAAAGGAGAATCTACTGCCCTAAACCCTCGACTGTCCAAAATGAAGCCGTGTGTGATCGGTTGAGTAGTGTCGTATGCGCCAACGATCGCGCCGTTTGAATTGATCCTTTCCGGCAAGGTATCAACTGATCCCGGAAAATCGACCGCGTAAAACCGACCGTTCTTGAAACCAAATCCATGCGGGATGCCATCCGTCCCACGGTAATAGCCGACTACCGCGCCACTATCGTTTATATCCCGTGGAATCGTCCTAAGCGCGCCTGGAAAGTCCAGCGTCGTGTATCCCGATCGGTCTTTTTTGAACCCGTGGAGGTTATTTGAGGAGTCGAGGTAGTATCCGACCACGGATCCGGTGTTATTCATCCCGTATGCAAAGGTAAAGATCGATCCCGGGACCGTAAAGAACTCCTTGTCAAGATATAAGCTGCTTACACATTCGGCGGGTGGCTGCGTATCCGTTCCATACGGGCGCAAGATCTCGAAAAAGCTATATTGACCATTGACAGATCGAGAACGCCTGTTGCGTGTAAAGAAATCAATAAATGCGCCTTCGGCCAGGTGATAGGTAAACCCGTTTAGGGAGACAGGAGTATAGGTAAACGCTTCAAGATTCTCGAATGGATCCGCAACCTCCAAGTAGTCGATATCGCATCTGGCCTTTGGCGGCGGCGGCGTGCCGAGATAATACGGATAGCTCCAGCCCGGCGAAAAATTAGTTGTAAACGGATCGTCCATCCATTCGAGTATCTCGTGGCTGAGCGGCGAGACATCGGAGAAATATCCGTACGCAGACGCGGGAAGGTACGCCGTGGATATATAGGTGTGCATGGAGTTTCCGGTCCGGTAGGCAAAGTGATAGCCGAAGGTAACCCCGACGCCCGCGCTCCCCCAAACGAAGATCGGGAGCGATTCGGGCTCGATACCGAGTGTCGCGATAAACTCGGATTCCTTAGCCGCGACAAAATCTGGCTTCATTGCCGGATAAACGAATCCCGAAGGGGCGGTGTAGAACTCCACTTCCTCGTCCGGTACTATAACGGTCTGCGTCGGCAAAACTATCGGCTGCGCCAGCCTTACGTGATAGTTCCGGGAGCGTGTCGATACCGAGTTCCAGAAGTTTGCTCGCTGAAAAGCATCGCCGTATTGCGTATTGCCAACATGGACCCCGCCGCTCGTGAAATCGTAATTCTGGAAGATCGGCGAGTTGATTATTCCCTGAACGGGAGTCTGTCCGTCGACGATATCGGTGCTGGCATCGACTACGGTTCCGTTTGAAAATACCCAGCGGATCGGAATGATCTCGACCGGAACTACGGTTGTAGCCGAGCCGCGCTTAGGATCGGTCCCGACCATTTTGTAGCTGTATTGCAGTCCATGATAGTCAAACGTGCCCGACCAGTTTGGTATTGTTCTCAGATCGGGATCATCCGTTCTGAGTTCCCGGCGATTCAAATTTCTCGTCCCGTCATGCGGCCTAAAGCGATCGTTCATAGCATTTAACGGAGAGTCACCATGTTGGAGAGATGGCAAGGTCATTTTCCCGAATGGCGGTTCATCCGGCCGAAACCGCTGCGGAAGTTTACTTGTCTGCGTCTGTGCCGGTATGTCGATCAAAGCAAGAACGACAACCACAACAACTGTTATGTAGCTCTTCAAGACACTCAAATAAAAAAATTGCTTCATACTGTTCTCCCGTTCTTGCAATCTCCTAGATCCCGGTTGGTTGTGCGTACCGCGTCCTATATCGCGACCCGACCGCCGAATTTTTTCGTTAGCGTTCCGATCTCTTGCCTTTCACGAAACTTCGCTCTTTGTCCCCGGTCGGAAAGTTGAGAGCCAAGAATGATCATCATTGCCAGATTTATCGATAGGCTGCTGAAAAACGTCCTCAAAGAAAGTTCACGCCGACAAAAATGTGGACACCCGCGGCGGAAAAGCCATATAATCTGGAAGCTCGAAAAACTTAAGGGCAATTCATAGCCTTTTTGGTCATTTCTTGTCTTGCGTATTTTCGGAAATTTTTTGGAAAAGTCTTGAAAGCGTTAGATGACAATAAACATGGGGCTGCCAAGAAGATCGGGCGATTCGTGTTCGATGAATTTGAGGTCGATCCATTGGACCGGACTTGCCTCCGCTCTGGTTCACTTGTGCCCTTGACGGGTAAGGTCTTCGATCTTTTGGTGGTTTTTGTCGAGAATTCCAACCGGCTTCTTGGTAAGGACGAACTGATCGACCGACTCTGGCCCGATGAGTTTGTCGAGGAGGGAAACCTTGCTCGAAACGTGTCCTCGCTACGGAAGGCGTTGGGCGATACTCAAAAGGAACATAGGTACATTCTCACGGTTCAGGGACGAGGCTATCGCTTTGTCGCTCCGGTAGAACGACCTCTGTCGCCGGCGACCGGCATCCAGGAAAATGGTGAAATTCATAAACCTGTAAATGCTCCTCGACGATGGTTCCTGTGGATCGGAACGGCCGCTCTTGCTGTTTTCATAGCCCTTGGTTTTGCGTTATCAAAATTCGGTTCGGGGCATGGTAATGGTTTCCTTTCCGGGCCCTTGAGCTTTCGCAGGCTGACGACCTCCGGACACGTAAAGAAACTTGCCGTGTCTCTCGACGGGCACCTTATCGCGTTCACTTCCCAAGAAACGAGCGGTGAAGGTCTTTACGTCCGACAGACCGATGTGAGCAATGAGATCAACCTTGCGTTTGTCAAAGGCCAGATCTGGTCGATCAGCTTTTCACCTGACAACAGGCTCATTTACTATTCCGTGTTTCGCGGTGACGCTTCCGAAGGCGAGCTGTTTTCAGTTCCGGTGTTGGGTGGCGTTAGTCGCAGCTATCCGGGCTTGTCGGTTATGGACTTTTCGTTGGCCCCCGACGGCCATCATTTTGCGGGAGTGAACACAAGCCGCGATCGAGGCGAAGCTGTGCTCGTTGTTGATGACCTTGAGGGTGAGAGCGAACGCGAACTGACGCGACGGACCTTTCCATCGGATTTCGATGCCGGAGACAAAAAAGTGTCGTGGTCCCCGAACGGCCGCTCGATCGCTGTGGTTTTGAATGAGAGAACGGGCGAATCACCCTTCACGACTCTACTGCTGGTGGATCCCATCACTGGGATGGAGGATCCGATCACTCCATTTCGCTGGGCGCAGATCAACAGCGTCCAATGGGTTTCAGACAGTAGCGGCCTGGTCGTCGCTGGCACAGTCGGCCAAGGCGAATCGGATCAGCTTTTTATGGTTTCACTGGACGGAACGGTCCGGCAAATGACCAACGATCCCATTACCTACTCGGTGGTTTCGGCTAACGCCGGAAAGAGATCGATAGCCGCGATCGAAACGATCAGGACCAGCAGCATCTGGAGAGGATCACCTGACAAATTCTCAGAACCGAAGGAGATCGTGTCGGGAAGCGGTGCTCTCTCTCCTTTCTCCTTTTCCGGCGATAAGATCATTTTCCGCGCAACCGGGATCGGCGGCTCCGATCTATGGAGCGTTCCGATAGATGGTGGCGAAAAGTTCCCGCTTACTCAAGAAGCTCATGTCGATTCGCGCGGGATCTGCTCAACGCCGAACGGAACGACCGTTTTTTCCTCGCGCCGGTCGGGCAGGAACAACTTATGGAGGCTGAATAACACGAGCGGATCATTACAGCAGATCACATTTGGGGAAAACGAGATCTTTCCGTCGTGCACACCTGACGGAAACTGGGTAGTGTTTCAGCGAATGGCTTCCGCGAATCAAAGGACAAGTCTATGGAAGGTCAGCATAGATGGAGGCGAACCTCAACAACTTACGGATTTTTTGGCAGTGCGGCCGGCCGTCTCGCCGGACGGACAATGGGTTTCGGTCTTTTACATGGAAGACCCCAAATGGAAGATCGGGTTGGTCTCGATCGGCGGCGGCCGGATCGAGAAGAGCTTCGACCTGCCGGAAGGAATGGGCGATCGTATCGCTCGATGGTCATCTGACGGCCGGTCGATCTTGCTTGTCGGTAATTACGGCGACGTTGGGAATCTCTGGCGCGTTCCGATAGATGGGTCACCAGCAGAATGGATCACGGATCTTAACCAGCAAAATATCGAAGACTTTGCCGTTTCTACTGTGAGCGGAGACCTCTTCCTTGACCGCTCAACGACGATAAGTGACGTATTTATTTCAGACGAAGATCAAAGATGAGGACGAAATGCACAAATACTTGGATAAAGGAAGTCGCATTGATTCGGTTCAAAGGTCGTCCTTCTTTTTGATCTCATCCAAGTTTGAAACCTGGTGAAATGACGTCCATTAATGATCTCCTTGAGCTGCAAAACTGATCGACGGGGTCAATGATCATGCAGTTTGAATCGACCAACGTCGCAAAATTTGACCGCATGCGGCCGCTTCTCCGGACGCTCTCGGTCCGCGTATGAGCCGCGTTCCGGCCTTGTGCGCTTATCTTTGTAATTCATCATCAATATCGAGTGCCTGAAGCCGCGAGAATTTTGCGAATTGAAGCGTGTTGTCCGTCGTCGCGGTTCGGCCATAACGCCGCTGTCCGATGCCCGTTTGAACGCGCCCAAGTCCGTCGGTGCGGCTCGATTCGGGCCACGGGCCGCTCAGAAAATTCTTCAGTTCGTCGTGATCCGTCACAACTCTCGCCATTGGAGCAAGCTCACGAAACTTTGCCGCAAGACGCTCAAAATTTTCTGCCGCAAGCAGCGACCGCTCGGTGCCGAGCACAGAAAAATCAAAGCCCGTCGAATGAGCAGCGAACGGGGCGATGCTGCCTTTCACGTAGATCTCAAGTATCTGCGAATCACGGCTGTCGGAGGTCTCGTCCGTTATGGTCGATTTTTTCCGCATACCGCGTTTCTCGAATGTCGTCGTTCTGCCGGTGCGAAGCGTTCCGAGCACGACGGCCGAAATTTCCGATAGCGGACGGCTCGTTCTTGTGCCGCGATTAAAGTCCGTGAACGAGACGACGCCGTCATCAAACTCGACCTTCGAGATGCGGACGGCGAGCTTCTCAATTTCAAATAGAGCGTCGCTGACGATCGCGGTCGCAAAGCCTTCGAGCCGCTTTTGCGCAAGCTCGGCCGCCTGTTGCGACGCGAATCGTGCGATCGGGATCAGCGCATCTGACGTCGAAAGATTTGAAAGCTCATCGGACGGGAATCCGAGAGAGTCGAGATCCCTTGCCGAGCCGGATCGTGCGACATCCTTTGCCTTGGCGATGATGTTCCAGCCGAGTTCGTCGGCCGCAAGGTCATTTGCCGCGACCTTTGCCTGCGAAATGAATTCTTCGCGGATCGCGAGCTCCGCCCCGCAATAGATGCACGTTGGGCGATTCGGTGCATTGTCACGCCCGCATTTCCCGCACACCGACAATTCTTCGGCCGCAAATGCGATCGGCACTGACTGTATCTGTTGGCCGCCCGGCTTTTCGTTTTCTTCCGCCATTTTGAATTCGATCCGGCCGCAAGGCTTGCGACCGAACGAAGTAGATATTATCACCTGTCGCGAACGAAATGCTTGACCGACAGCCATATCAAAGGCAAACTGTAAAAGATATGGTTCCGCGATCGCCGGCCGCTCTGTTTAGAGAATTTTATTTATCTTGATATAGAAAAGGATCCCTGGATTACGGCACTTTTTGCCCAGACCGTTAATTTAATAAGGTTTTTGTTCGATCAGCACAGCCTATTTGATCCGATCTTTCGAAAATTACAGGATTCTTGATTCTCTCGCCTAAACAGTTCAGCGTCCGTTCTGCGGGTCCCAAAATTCTTTCAAGGGGTGTGAACGGATGCATTTCGACACAAAAAGCAGTTCTTCGTGGCAATTGGGCAATCGCGGGCGCGTGGCCGTGTTCATTGATGGCAACAACCTTTTCCACGCCGCCCGGTTTCACAATATCGATATAGATTACAACAAGCTGCTCCGTGTGCTTTTAGGCGACGGACGGCTTTTGCGTGCATTCTTTTACACGGGAGTCGATGCCGGGGCCGAGCGGCAGCAGGGCTTTTTGCTGTGGATGCGGCGAAACGGTTTTCGCGTGGTCCAGAAAGAGCTAAAGACCTTTTATGACGGCACACGCAAGGCGAATCTCGATGTCGAGATCGCCGTCGATATGCTCAGCCTTGCCGGCCGATACGATACCGCCGTGCTCGTCTCCGGCGACGAAGATTTTGTTTATGCGATCAACGCAGTCGCATACAAAGGCTGCCGCGTCGAGGTCGCAGGCTTTCGTTCGAATACCGCCCCGAGGCTCATAGACGTAGGCGATTTCTTCATCGACCTTGGCGATATTGCGGATATGATCCGAAAGGACAATTCCAGCGGCGATTACGAGATGCCGTCATTCCCGCCGAATGTGAGTACGCCGCCCGACGCTGTCTATTCTTCGGATGATCGCGATTCGGCCGAGAACGTCGCAAAATTTGACCGCCTGCGAGAGCGACGATGAAGACCTTCACGCTCTCGGAAGCGAATGCCGCATTGATCGAGATCGAGGCGGACCTGATAAAGCTTCAAAAACACTACAAGACGCTTTCCGCTAGTAAGGCCGAGGCCGAGGCCGCAAGTGCGTCGTCGCGATACGGCGGCGGAATGGCGTCCGGCACCGAATACGTGACCGCATTGTGTGAGCTCCGCGACATTTCGTCCTCCATCACCGATCGCGGCATCGAGATCAAAGATCTTGGACGCGGACTGATCGATTTTCCGTCTCTTCGGAACGGCAGGATCGTCTATCTTTGCTGGCAGCTGGGCGAAGGCAGCGAGATCGAATACTGGCATGAGCAGGACGGCGGATTCGCCGGCCGAAAGCCGCTCTAGGCGCGAAATTTTCCAAAAAATTCAACTGATGCTTACTTCAACTGCTTAAATCGCGGCAAGTAGGTGATTTTTGTGCGCTTTAGTATTGACTGCTTAATGTAAATCTTGATACCATCACTCAAGTTTTGTCGAATTTCCAGCTCATGAATGGGCGATCAAGCACGAAGACTTTAAGCTTATGAAATGTCCGGTCTGCGCACGAGATCTGGCACCCACACTTTCGATATGTCCGACCTGTGGGGCGATGAGGAACGACACCGTTAGGGAAGAGCTTCAGACGAAGATCACCTCGGGTCCGCTTTCTAAAGGCAAGACGGCAGCTCCGCCGCCGATCGACAAGCCCGCACCCGCAATGCCGGCCCCGAAAGTACTAATGTCTCATCCAAAGCCCGAACCGTCCCCTGCACGTCCGCCGGAACCCGCAGCTGGCGGCCCGACATCCGGACTTCGACAGCCGGCAAAAACGAGCCCGACGCTTGTTGGTTTCCAGAGTAAAGAAGCGGCGATCCCGGAATGGCGTCTCCAAATGCAGAACGCCGTTCGACAGCGAATGGGCGTTGCCGTTGCTGAGCCAAGTGCGGCTACCATCGCCCCTGCGGCCGCTCCGGTTCGTGCCGCCGCTCCGGCCGCAAAGGCCGCACCTGCTCCAAAGCCAAGAGCCGCTTCCGTCCCTCAGGACGCAGATCCGCGGCTTGCCGCCGCACTCGGACGGATCCAGGCATCTCGCCATGCGTTCGCAACTCGTGCCGCTGAGCCCGTGGTTCCACAGCGAGTTCCGGCCCAGAAGAACACTCGCTTCAATGTAGTTCCGCCGACCCAGCCGCAGCCCGCAGCACGAAAACTTCCTGAGCCGGCGTTCTACGCGCCGATGCCGAAGCCTTTTGAGGCTCCGATGCGGATCAAGCTTGATACGAACAAGCTGCCAAAACTTTCCGAGATCGTTCCGCAAGAAAAAGAGAAGCCTGTCGAGCTTTACGAAGACCACATCGAAGAGCAGGAGAAGCCGGCGCCTCCGATCGAGACGGCGACGGTCAGCCGATTCGTCATCAATGCCGATACGCCGGACGCAGAGGCCGAATCTGAGGAGATCGAAGACGAGGATTTTGAGGATCTCGCACCGCTCTCGATGCGTGTGAACGCGGGGCTATTCGACCTGATCATCGGCATCGTGACGACGCTAGTCCTGATGTCGCCATTTGTTCTCGCGGGCGGCGACTGGCTTTCGCTCTCGGGCGGCCTGCTTTTTGCGGGTGCACTCGCGATCGTACTTTTTCTCTATACGACATTCTCGGTCGCATTCGTCGGCAAGACGCTCGGAATGAGGCTGTTCTCGCTTGAGGTCGTTGATGTCGATGAGAACGAATACCCGACGATGCAGCAGGCGGCCGTGAGCTCCTCGGTCTTTTTGCTTTCGATCATCTTCGCGGGTCTCGGCTTCGTACCGATGCTCTTTAATCCGGAACGCCGTGCGGCCCACGATCTTGCTTCCGGAACGATCGTCGTCCGCGAATTCTAAAGTTTACCTACCTAGGGAAACGGCCTCTGCCAAGGGAGAAGTGATATTCTCTCGTACCGGAGGCCGAATTTTTTCTCACCGATGCTTACACCACGCGAAGAACAGATCGAGGCGGAGCGTCGCGAACGCATATCGCAGCTTGCCTCTGACTTGCGAAAGCGCGTGAACCGCGACATCGCACGTGCGCGTCGCTTGCTCAAGAATCTCGACGGCGACCTCGAAAAGCACGGTTCTCCCGAACAGTGGAAGCGGCTCGGCGACATTCTGCTTGCGAACGCTCACAGCGCAAAACGCGACGGCGACGGCTTTCGCGTGATCGATTATTTTGACGACGTGACGCCCGAAATTCTGATCGACGCGGACCCGCGTTTTTCAGCCTCGGAAGCAGCGGAAGACTATTTTCGGCTGTATCAAAAAGCCCGCAATGGCCGCGAGGTGATCCGCGAGCGTCACGCACAAACGACCGGCAAGATCGAGGCTCTTGAAGAAAAAGTTCGAGCGATCGATGCCGCAGAAGCCGCCCTCGATGAAGGAGCATTGAGAGCGATCCTTCCCGCAAAGAAAGCTCCGACGGAGACGAGAAAAGCAAAAAAACGTGATGCCGAGATCAAAGGTGTGCGGCGTTTCGTTTCATCGGACGGCTTTGAGATATTCGTCGGCAAAGGTGCGGCCGACAACGATTATTTGACGACAAGACTTGCGGCCGCCCGCGACACATGGCTCCACGCTGCGGACTATTCGGGTTCGCACGTCGTCATCCGCAATCCTAACCGCAAAGAGATCCCGCAACGCACTCTCCGCGAAGCCGCTTCACTCGCCGCCTTCTATTCCTCGGCTCGCGAATTGCCCCGAGCGGCCGTTAACTACACCGAGCGAAAGTTCGTCAGCAAAGTAAAAGGCGGCGCCCCCGGCCTCGTCCGCCTCGCATCATTCAAAACGCTCGACGTAAAACCAGAAGTCACCATCGAAAAATTTGAATAGCCGGCTCAAGGGAACCGAGATCTTGTTTCGGTCCACGTGATGCGAAAATATTCCGAGCGTGTGAAAACACGCGAAAGGGAACCGAGATCTTGTTTTGGTCCACGTGATGCGAAAATATTCCGAGCGTGTGAAACACGCGGAAATTTATTTAGCTACAGGTGACGCGAAGCGGAACCTGTAGTACAGATCGCCAAACAATATAATGGAGCGTGTGAAACACGCGGGGATTTCCTCCGGGGTTTTGCAAGACATCAAAATGTCGCGTGTTCACACGCTCCGATGTGTGTACGGCACGCTTTTCTACAGGTTTCGCTTTGCTCCACCTGTAGCTATCGAAATGCCGTGTGCTTTGCACACTTTCGAAACGGGGTGGGCTGGGGTTCTACAGGTTTCGCTTCGCTCCACCTGTAGCTATCGAAATGCCGTGTGCTCCGCACACGATTCGAAACGGGGCTGTCCGGGGGTTTTCGATTATCGAATGCCGTGTGCTTCGCACACGTCGAAGCGAGTCTTGTTTCAGTCCAAGTATGGGAAAATGCCCTGAGCGTGTGAAACACGCGAAAATTTATTTAGCTACAGGTGAAGCGAAGCGGAACCTGTAGACGGAGATCGCCAAACAATATAATGGAGCGTGTGAAAACACGCGACACCTTTTAAAATATGTCCCACACACATTTTCTTTATCACATCGTATTTGGCACAAAAGATCGGCAACCGCTCATTCGGCCGGAATGGGAGCGTGAATTGTACGCATACATGTCGGGTATCATCACAAATCTTCGCGGACATTCTCTTGAGATCAATGGGGTCGCCGACCATCTGCATCTACTGGTAAGGCTCGATGCTCATATCGCATTTTCCGGCGTTATGAGGGAGCTAAAAGCGAGCTCTTCTCGGTGGATCCGAAAGAATCACGACGCAAAATTCTTATGGCAGCGAAGGTATGGGGCATTCACCGTGAGCGAGTCAGCGTCGGACTCCGTGCGACGTTATATCCGTACCCAGAAGGAACATCACAAAAAACAGCTTTTCGAGGATGAATATAAAAGCCTGCTGGTCAAACATCGCGTGACGTTTGACGAGAAATATCTGTGGGCATGATGTCGCGTGTTTCACACGCTCCGTTATTTGTGCGGGCCGCTTTCTACAGGTTTCGCTTCGCTTCACCTGTAGCTACTCAAATCTCCGCGTGTTTCACACGCTCGGATACGATCGTGGCCATCATGTGCTACGCACACAATGAATTGGGGTCAATTCACCGTCATGGAATGCACGTCCATTCCGTGACGCAATCCGCGCGCACCATTCGCCGTCACGCGATGCGTGTTTATTCGGCCATTACGCGGTCGACGGTCGTTTTGAGTTTTGAGATGACGTTTGGGCCGCCGCCGACAAAAACGCCGCGGAGTTTGCCTTCGCGGTCAACGAGAAAGCTTTCGGGTACGGCCGACATCTGTGCGATCTTCTGCAGGTGTTTTGTAAGATCCGGCTGGACGCGTGCGAGTTCGTAATTTAGGTGCATCTTTTTTGCGAACGTCTCGATGTCGGGGATCGGTTCGGGTTCGTCCGTATCCTGAAAACCGACGTTCAGGCCGATCACTTCAAAACCCTGATCGCCGTATTTCTTCTTTAGCTCGACAAGATGCGGCATCTCTTCGCGGCACGGGCCGCACCACGTCGCCCAAAGGTTCAGCAGGACGACCTTGCCGCGATAATCCTTGATCTTCATCGTGCCGCCTTTTACAAGCTCGATATCGACGTCGGCGATGTCATCTTTTAGGACGGGATAATTGTTGCCAACCGCCGGAGAGGCCGCGGGCGAGGCGGCATTCGTTCCTGCGTTCTGATCGGTGTTGGCCTCCGAAGAACCGCATCCGGAAAGGCCGGAGAAAACGAGTATTAAGAGTGAAAAGATCGCTGCTGCTTTCAAAAAAGACTTCATAAAAAAATCGCGGCGTTAACGGATATCCTTGATCCTCAGAACGACAAGCGTTGCTATCGCCAATATTCCAAACATTAGCATCAGGACGAGCTGGTTCAAAATTTCATTCATCCACGGATGCAGAAATGTGACGTAGCCCGAGAGATCGTCCGGTATCTTCTTGGCGTTCGGGACGGCGGGCATTTCGTCGAGGTCCGGCCGCGGCGGCGAAAGTCCCGCGTTGCGGTCGTCGTCATATTTTCGGAGCTTTGCCTCGGTCTTTGACTGATAATCGTCGAGGTCGTGCCGGGCCTTCGCAAGAATGGCGTCGTTCTCTTCCTCGACCTGTTTGTAGAGCCCGCGTCCGCCTGTCGCATCGTTCGCCGCCGCACCTTCCGGTTCGAGCGTTGCGAGGGTCGAGAAGCGCTTCATCGTGTCAAAAGACCACGCCGCCGGGATCGCCATACTCAGCGGCCGCGAAACGACGTTCGGAACGCCGAAGATCCCCGACAGCAGTATTTGCGGAATTAGCACAAGCGGCACGAGCGTTGTCGCCGTCCGGCTTGTCCTGACCGTTGCGGAAATAAACAGGCCGATCCCAAGCCCCACCGCCGCACTCAGTATCACGGCCCAGAACTGCGGAATGCCGAAAAATTCGCCCGGCATGGTTCCGGGTATCGCAAGGTCCGCGGCCTTTAGCGGCACAAAAAGAAGCATGCATTGTATCGCGACAAAAAAGCCGAGCACCGTGAATTTTGACGCGACGTAGGGAAGTATGCCGAGATTCACCATTCGCTCGCGTTCGTAGATCGGCCTTTCGGAGACGATCTCGCGTGCGGCTATGCTCGTCCCGAACCAGATCGCGACGATCGAGAGCATAAAATAAATGAAGTCTCGCGGGCCCGTCGGGTTGACCGCCGCGAGCGTCAAGAGTGCGACGATCGGTGCTTCGACAATAAGCAGTGCGATGTTCAGCTTGTTGCGAAGCAGAACCGCGAGATACCGCCGCGAGAGCGTCGCCCACTGCCGTATCGAACCAAAGATACCGAGGCGCGTTCGTCGCACTTTTCCTTGCGTCTCGTCGGCGGCATTCTGTGCCTGTGGTTCGGCGACGTACTTCCGAAAGTCCGGCGATGCGAGATATGCCTGGCGAAAACGCTCGGCGGCCGCATCCTGCGATTCGCCTTCGGACGGTGCCAGACGATCAAAAAGCCCGCGAATATCCGCAACGCCGAAGGCCTTCAGCGCGTCGTCAGGCGTGCCGAAAAATACGAGGCGTCCCTGCATCATCACGGCGATCTTGTCGAACATTCGCACGGTCTCGGCCGTGTGCGTCGTCAAGATCACGGTCCGTCCCGAATCTGCGATCTGACGGAAAAGTTGCATCATCGACGATTCGGTCTGCGGGTCGAGCCCGCTCGTCGGCTCGTCGAGAAAAAGAAGCGACGGCCGCGTTATCAATTCCACCGCGACGGAAACTCGCTTTCGCTGACCGCCCGAAAGGTTTGCCACGCGAACATCACGCTGAGCAAGCAATCCCGTAACGTCCAGCACTTCGTTGATCGTCCGCTCGATCTCCGCACGGCTCACATCACGCGAGAGCCTGAGCTTTGCAACGTAGAAGAGCGTGCGATAAACGGTGAGTTCACGATGAATTATATCGTCCTGAGGAACGAGGCCGATCGAATGCTTCAGCGATGCGAGCTCGCGATAAAGGCCGCGTCCATTGACGCTTACGGTGCCGGCGTCCGGACGTGAGGCACCGCTCATCGCGTGCATCAGCGAGGTCTTTCCCGAACCCGAAGCTCCGATGATGCCGACGAATTCGTTCGGCAGCACGGTCAGCGAAACGTCATTCAAGATCTGGGCCTTGCCGCCTTTTGCACGAACGGAACGCGAGAGATGCGTTGCGTCGATACGCATTCTCGCACGCGTATCAAAAACGCCGATGGTGCCCGCGGCATCGACGCGTATCGAGAACGGGCCGATCTGCACATTGTCCGTCGGCGAGATCACCGAACTCGTGACCGGCGAACCGTTTAGATAAATGCCGTTCGTCGAACCAAGATCTTCGATCGCGACCTGCCCGTTTGAGAGCCTCAGGCGAGCGTGACGCGACGAAATATCAAGCCCGTCGAGCCGAATATCGCTAGTCTCCGCACGCCCGATCACAAGTTCGGCCTTATTGCCGAACGCGACCGACATCAGAAGCTGTTCGTTTGTTTGACCGCTTTTGGACGCGGCGGTTGGACGACCCAATCGAGCGACGATCGTTTTCCCGTCGCCGGCGAAATGCTGAATGTCGGGAGTGTTTTGCGTTAAGTGAGCAATGCGTTCGTTCGCGAGCGAATGTTCAAAAGAAGCCTGCTGTGCGGGTGCAAAGAATTCAACAACGGGGCCGCCGGTCCCGAACCGGATCAAGTCGCCGTGCGTCAGCGGAGTCGCCGCGGTGATGCGTTGTTCGTTGACAAATGTTCCGTTGAAACTGCCGCGGTCTTCGACCGTATAGCCGCTCGCTGTTGGAACGATCGCCGCATGATTCCGCGAGACGACCGCGGCACCTGCCGGAAAGGGAACCGTGCTCGCGGGATCTCGTCCGAAGGTTATCTCGCCGTGTCCGATCGCGATGGCCTGACGATTCGGATAATCGGGAAAGCGTATCTCGGCCGCACTCGCATTCGCACTCGCGGGCATCGACATGCCTTCCAATGCCGCAACACCGACCGAAGGGCCGTTTGGTCCGAGCTGGATCACGTTGCCGACCTCAAGCCGAATTCGCGTGATCCGCTGGCCGTTCAGGAATGTTCCGTAGCTTGAATTCTGGTCGGTGAGAAACCACCCATCGCCTTCGAAAGAAATATCGGCGTGGCGGCGTGAAACCATCGGAAAGCGGTCGTTCGTAAAGACGATCGCGCATTCGCCCGCATCTCGCCCGAGCAAGATCCGAGGCTGGTCGAACGCCCTTTGCTCGCCGTCGGCAAGCCCGGTCGCAACGCCTGTAAGGACGATCTTCATCCAACGAAAACGCTCGGTTTGCCGATGAGCGGAAAGGCAGTTTCGTATGCGCTTGCGATACGAAGGATCTCGGCTTCGCCCCAAAAGTTGCCGACGAGCTGCAGGCCGATCGGCATTCCTTCGGACGAAAGCCCGCACGGAACACTGACCGCCGGAACGCCCGCAAGATTTGCGGAGACCGTAAAGATGTCGCTCAAATACATCGCAAGCGGATCGTCGAGACGTTCGCCGATCTTGAACGCGGTCGTCGGCGAGGTCGCCGTTAGTATCGCGTCACAGCTTGCGAACGCACGCACATAATCCTGCTTTATCAACGCCCGAACTTTTTGTGCCTTTGCGTAATACGCGTCGTAATAACCGCTCGAAAGCACGTAGGTGCCGAGCAGAATTCGGCGTTTTACCTCCGCACCGAATCCTTCTTCGCGGGTCTTCATATACATCTCGCGAAGCCCGGCCGCTTCCTCGGCACGAAAACCGTAACGGACGCCGTCAAACCGTGCAAGGTTTGACGACGCTTCGGCGGTCGCGATGATGTAATAGACCGCGATGCCGTATTTCGCATGCGGCAGCTCGATGTTCACGGGAACGGCACCGAGCTTTTTCAGATTCTCGATCGCCTGTTCGATGCTGTCCTTAACATCATGGTCAAGGCCTTCGCCGATAAGGTCGCGGACGATGCCGATACGTTTGCCGTTGATGTCGCCCGTAAGTTCGTCGGCGTAATCGGGAACCTCAACATCCGCCGAGGTCGAATCCAGCGGATCGCGGCCGGCAACAACGCTCAGCACATTCGCGATGTCAGGAACTTCCTGCCCGAAGATGCCGATGTTGTCGAGCGACGACGCGAACGCGACGAGGCCGTAACGCGAGATCCTGCCGTAGGTCGGTTTAAGCCCCG
The DNA here is from genome assembly GCA_019639195.1 of Acidobacteriota bacterium. Lineage (GTDB taxonomy): Bacteria > Acidobacteriota > Blastocatellia > Pyrinomonadales > Pyrinomonadaceae > OLB17. The sequence goes on from JAHBSI010000003.1 coordinate 275,625, forward strand.
CGATGCCGCAGAATGCTGCGGGCTGGCGAACCGATCCGCCCGTTTCGCTTCCGAGTGCAGCACGCACGACGCCGGACGCGACAGCTGCCGCCGAACCGCCCGAACTCCCGCCCGGCACGCGTTCGATATCCCAAGGGTTCCTGACCGTTCCAAAGGCGGACGATTCGTTCGATGAACCCATCGCGAATTCGTCCATATTCGTCTTGCCGACGATCACGGCACCCGCGACCTTCAGCCTTTCGACGGCGGTTGCGTCGTAATGTGCCTTGTAATTTGCGAGTATGCGCGAGCCGCAGGTCGCCTGCATTCCCTTGACGCAGATATTGTCCTTGATGCCGATCGCAAAGCCCTTTAGCGGCAGATCGCCGGCAGAAGCGTCGAACGCGGCGGCCTGCTCGAGTGCACCGGTACGCTCGATCGAAAGAAAGGAATTCAATTCATCGTTGACACGTTCTGCGTTATCGAGAACGCGTCCGATTTCGTTAACAATTGACATAAAAAAAGAAGAAACTATTTTGAGTTCGGGTCCGGCGTGACGCTGCTGACAAGCCACTCGCCCGCACGTTTCACGGTATCGACCAGAACATCCTTTTGGACCGTGTCGTAATCATCTTTCCAGTAGATCTGCACCTGCACGGTCGCTTCGTCCGGCGACTTCATCGAACAATCGCCGATCTTGAACGTCCGCGGAAAAACTTCCGACGCCGTAAAATAATCCGCCTTCGAATCGCTTGCCGACAACTGTTTGAAAAGCTCGTCGGTCAGATATTTTTTCCGCTTTTCGAGGTTCTCCGGCGACGGCGTCATATCATTTCCAAGATGAAATGAATAGAAGCTGCGGATCGCGTCGCTCGCATTGCCGCAGGGCGATGTGTCGAACGTATCGACGCGGCACGACACGGCAAAGACCGACGCGAGTGCTGCCGCCGCGAGCAGGAACATCGACAACCGCGAACCGATTTTTATTCGATCGAACATCAGATAAACCTCAAAGTACCTTCGGAACGCGAAAGTGTCCCGCAACCGGATCAGGAGCCTGTCCGGTCGCTTCCTCAGGCGTGAACGACGCGCGAACTTCATCCGCACGGATCGTCCTTGTCGCCTCACCTTCGACGGTCAGGCCGCCGAGCATCGGTTCCACGGCATCGGTGTCGAGCGTATTCAATTGCTCGATATATTCGACGATGCCGGCAAGCTGCGGGCCGTAAAGTGCGGCCTCTTCGTCGGTGATCGCGATATGCGCGAGCTTTGCAACGTGTTTTACATCCATAAAAATTTCACTTTCTGCGGGAAAGATACGCGGCGGCAGTTTCCAAAAAACTGCTTCGCAGTTCGGCATTCTCGATCTTCGAGGCGGCAAGCTGAAGCTTGGTCGAAACCTCGGTGTCCGTCTCTTTTACCGAAGGGCCAACGGGCCGCACCCTTAACGCGTTCGGCTCGATCCTGAACTCAACGAAGGCGACCGAACCATCGCCGCAGAGCCGATTCAACTTTGCGAGGATCGTGCCGGCGAGGTCTTCGAGGTGAAGTTTCCATGTCTTGTCCTCGACCGCGACGACGAGGCGTTTCTCTGCGAACCCGATCGGGTTCGTCCGCCTTTCAACAAGTTCTCCGACCGCTGAAGGCCAGGCCGCAAATACCAAGCTCTTTACGGCTTCGGCAGGCGCCGCAGTCTCCTTCAAAATGCCTGAAAATGTATTGAAGATCGGCTCCATTAGTTAGTTATCCTGCTCATAATTTATCATCTTAGGGGCATTTTCCGACAATGCCGCCGTTTTGCTTCGAAACCGACAATGATAGACCTTCCAAAGATCATCCTCGCTTCGGCGAGTCCGCGCCGAGTTGAAATTCTGACATCGGTCGGCTGGCCGTTCGAGAAAGTGCCCGCCGACATTGACGAGAATGAGATCGAGGGCGAGACGCCCGAGAATTACGTCACACGGCTCGCCGAGGAAAAGGCACTCGCCATCGCCCGCGAACGGCCGGATGAGCTGGTTCTTGGCGCCGACACGACCGTCGTCGTGGACAGCGACATTCTCGCAAAGCCCGCGGATATCGCGGACGCAAAACGAATGCTGCGGCGTCTTTCCGGACGCTCGCATTATGTGCTTACGGGCGTTGCGGTCGCGTTCAATGACGCGGTCGAAAGCGCTCTCGAACGCACACGCGTCGATTTTCGCGAGATGTGCGAGGACGAGATCACGTTTCTTGCCGAGAACGGCGAACCGCTCGACAAGGCCGGAGGATACGCCGTTCAGGCGCAGGCCGCACTTTTTATCTCAGGCATCGAGGGAGATTATTGGAATGTCGTCGGTTTGCCGATCGGGTTGGTCTATCGGCTGGTCATGAAAAGGCCCGGCGTTTGAACCGGGCCCGCACAGATCTTAGAGAAGCTTGTCGATCAGCTTCGAGAGCGGTATCGACGCGTCGGATTTCGGATCGAGTCCGCCAAAAGGTTCGCCGGAGACCGAGCCCGTTTTGTCGAGGATGACGAAAGACGGCACCTGCTCGACCTTTAGCTTGCCCATAACGACCGCACCGTCCGGATCGCGGAGCACGGGAACCGTGAGTTTGTTCTTCGTCGCGAACTGTCTCAGTTCGGCATCACCGACCGCATTCTTTCCAGCGGCGGCGTCCGTCGCGACAAAGTAGAAGACAACCGGCTTTGACGCGTACTTTTTCACAAGCGTATTCGTTACCGTCGCTTCTTTTGCCGAAAGCGGCAGCCAGCTTGCGCCGACGACGAGTACAACGACCTTGCCTTTTTGCGTCGTAACGTCGATATTCTGCCCGTCAAGCGACCTGAGCGAAGCCTGGCCGAATGCACTCACCGCAAACGCGGCCATCATACCGAGAATACTGATGTAAAGAGTTAGTCGTTTCATTTTCTTTCGAAAGACGCCGCTCGAAAGCGGCCCTCCGCTACTCTTAGATGCAAAATTGGTGCCAAACTACTGCTTTCTTTCGAGGATGACGTTATCGATCAGGCGGATGCCGCCGACAACCATCCCCGCTGCGAGCAATACATCGCTATCTCCAATTCTATCAATAGGTTGCAGTGTGTTGCGGTCAACCATCGATACATAATCGAGTTCCGCTGCGGGTTCGGTCTCGACGACCTTTTTGACCATTTGAGTGAGTACTGCGGTATTTCGTTCACCCTCTTTATAGGCGTGTTTTGCTTCGAGCAAGGCCTTGATAAGCACGGCGGCCTTTTCGCGGTCCTCGTCCGACAGACGTTCGTTTCGCGACGACATCGCAAGGCCCGATGCCTCCCGCACGGTCGGAAGGACGGCGATCTCCATCTCAAACCCGAGATCGCGCGTAAGTTGTTCGATCACGGCGACCTGTTGTGCGTCCTTTTGGCCAAAGAACGCGATGTCCGGCCTGATCGTGTTAAAAAGGATCGTCACGACCGTCGCAACTCCGCGAAAATGTCCGGGACGCGAGGCACCTTCCATTACGTCGGTCAGACCTTCGACATCGACGTAAGTTGAGAAGCCTGGCGGATATACTTCTTCGACATCGGGAGCGTAAATGTAATCAACGCCGAGTTCCGCGAGCATCGCGGCATCTTGCGTAAGATCACGCGGATATTTTTCAAGATCCTTCTTGTCGTTGAATTGTGCGGGATTTACAAAGATAGAGACGATCGTAACATCGGCTCGCTGACGCGATTCTTCGACGAGCTTCAAATGCCCCGCGTGCAGTGCGCCCATCGTCGGGACGAAGCCGACTTTCTTGTTCTCGCGCCTGAATTTGCGCGAGATCGAAAAGATGCGTTGTCTTCGGTTAATGATCTCCATCGCGAATAGGTCCTAGCTTTTCGATGCGATCTGCTGCTTTGTTTCTTCGGTCAGCCCGTAAGACTCCGAATCGTTCGGATACGCTCCGGACTTTACGTCCGCCGACCAAGTCTTGATCGCGTCGGTCATTACCTCACGAATATTCGCATATTGCCGCACGAAACGCGGCTGCCGGCCAAACGTCATTCCCACAAGGTCGTGAAGCACAAGCACCTGAATATCACATTCGATGCCGGCACCGATACCGATCGTCGATATCTGCAATTCCTTCGTGATCATCGCCGCGACCTCGCGGGGGACGAGTTCGAGGACGATCGCGAATGCGCCGGCGTCTTCAAGGCTCTTTGCGTCTTCGATCAGGCGTTTTGCGTGTTCGGCGGTTCGTCCCTGGACGCGGTAACCGCCCATTTTATAAACGGACTGCGGCGTCAGGCCGATATGTGCGACGACGGGGATCTCTTCATCAACGAGACGCCTAACGAGTTGGGCACGATTGCTGCCGCCTTCAAGTTTTACGGCCTCGGCGCCGCCGTATTTCATCAGGCGAAGGGCGTTCCGCACGCTTTCGTTCTCGCTGACGTGATATGTCCCATACGGCATATCCGCGACGACCATAGCCCGTTCGGTGCCGCGTTTTACGGCAATGCAGGCCGACGTTATCTCGTCGATCGAGACCGGGATCGTGTTTCCGTAACCGTGGATCACGTTGCCGATGCTGTCGCCGACAAGAATGATGTCAACGCCCGCTTCATCGACGATCCGTGCCGTCGGATAATCATACGCCGTAAGGCAAACGAGTTTCTCGCCTTTTTCCTTCGCGGCACGAATTGCCGGCAGATAGACCTTGCCTTCGCGATCAGGTTGGAGGTACGCCATAAATTTGCCTAAGAATAGCCTTTTTTCCGGCGAATAGCTAGTAAATTCACCCTCTCTGTCTGGCCGCGGATTCGCCCTTTGCGTGCTGATCCGGCGACCAGCGTCGGACCGAGCTCGAATCTTCAGAAGCGGCCAGCAATTCGACGACCTCTTTCTTCAGTACCGGATGCACAAAGGCCGGTATCAATTCGGCGAGAGGCCGCAGAACGAATTTCCTAAGGTGCATTCGCGGATGCGGAACCACGAGGAAGTCCGTGTCGATCTTCTGCGGACCGAAAAAGATAACGTCGAGGTCGATCGTTCTGGGCTTTTTCGGCCCCGCGGCCTTTTCACCGCGGCCGAGAAGATATTCGATCCTCAAGAGGCGTGCCATCAGCTGCGTCGGCGTCGTCTCGCCGACCTGAACCTCCGCGATCATATTCAGGAACTTGAGATCGGTGTCCATATCGATCGGCTCGGTCTCATAGATCGTCGAGAGCCGGCGAACGACGAGGTCCGCCTCGATCAGCCCGCGAACCGCGAGGAGTAGGTTCCCGGCACGGTCGCCGAGATTCGAGCCGAGGCTGATGTATGCGAGAGTTGGTTCAGCGTCCATTCGAATCAAGATCTGTCTGGAGCCCGTCGATGGCGTCAAGCAGTACAGCGAACTTTTCGCCAAAGGGCGTCAACCGATATTCGACACGCGGCGGCACCTCGGCAAACTCTTCCCGATCCAGTATCCCGAACCGGACGAGCTTTCGCAGGCGTTCGTTCAGCACCTTCGTCGTCAGGCCATCGACGCTTTTTTCCATTGCACCGGGGCGATTGATGCCGCGTTTGACGAGGTCGATGACCGACAGCGACCATTTGCAGCGGATGATGTTCTCGACCATCCGTTTTACGTCCCGCTCACTCGAAATTTTTTTAGCCGCAAACGTCACGATTCAGACCAAAAAGTACCTATCTCACCGAAAAGTGCCTACTTACCAGGGCGTCAATGCCCTTGCTAATCTCTAGCATACAGCAGACCTTTCTGCAGTAAAAAAACAAAACTTGGGAGAAGAATATCAAATGAAACAGAAAGCGATCTTTTATCACGCAGGCTGTCCGGTCTGTGTCAGTGCCGAGCAGATGGTTGCGAACGCGATCGATGCCGGGCGGTTCGATGTCGAGGTTGTGCATTTGGGTGAAAGCAAAGGCAGGGTCGCCGAAGCCGAGAATGCAGGCGTGAAGTCCGTGCCCGCACTCGTTATCGACGGCCAGCCGTATCACATAAATTTCGGTGCCTCGATCGACGCGCTAAAGTGAAGCCCTGACTGCTGCGGAGGAGCGTTAAGAAAAAGCCCGTCGCCCTCGCATTCAATGTGCGGGCCGCTCGACTCCGCAGCAGGTCAAAAGTTAGATTGTCAAAGAACATAAGGGCCATTTTCCTATGCGGCGGCCGGCCCTTTCCACCTGCCACGTTTGCGATCATAGCCGACCCTTTTGCCGAAGAGAATCACAGTCCGCACGAATCGACACAAAACGCACAAAACGACACAAAACGCACAAACCGCACAAAAATTCGCGATGCCGTTTTTTGCCCGCAGCAGCAGCGTAATTGCTTTTGCGGACGGTTAAATGTTTCAATAGCTGGGTCAGAGTTTGTAGGAACGGTATGCCGCGAAAGAGATTCCGACACAGCCCGCGTTTTGAGTCAACGGGAGGTCATTCCTTTCAGGAATATCTCGTAAATCAAGATTCTCCAACAACAACCCGAACCGAACTTCTGCGGCTGATACGCGGCGGCGAAGACACTTACCTCGAACTCAAGGTCAAGCTCTCCAACAGCGAACGCATCGCACAGGGAATTGTCGCCCTTGCAAATACTGACGGCGGCACGATCATCTTCGGCGTGAACGACCAACTGCGTATCGAGGGCGTCAGCAATCCGGAATGGGTGCAGGAGGAACTTGCACGCATCTGCCGCGAAGAGATCGTGCCGCCGATCGTGCCTGTCCTCGACACGATCGCATTCGACAGCGGCAAACGCGTTGTCGCTCTCGACATTGACGGCCGGCGAAGGCCGTATCGAACGCGCGACGGAAGATTCTATCTGCGTTTTGGTGCCGAAAAACGTGAGGTTTCGCGAGCCGAACTTTCTGCGTGGCTCGACGAGCTGCGGCCGCTCGGCTTTGAGAACATTCCGCTCCAGGACGTGAAGGAATCGGACTTTGACGACGCTCTCGTGTGGAGTTTTGCGAGCGGTTTTGACGAGAACGCACCAAACCTGAATCTCTATCAGACCAGCGATTTCCTGCGAAAAGATCTGCTTCTTGCCGTCGGCAACGCTGATGAGTTTTTCCCGACGGTCGCCGCCGTGCTGCTCTTTGGAAGGGACGAAAGGGTGGCCGAGATCCTGCCGCGGTCGAATGTGACCGTTGCCCGATTTTCAGGTGACGGCACAAGGGCCGACCTCATCGAGGCGATCGAGGTAAAAGGCAATCTTCACACGCAGTATGAGGCGATCCTCGCCTTCATAAAACGCTACACAGATCTCGCAAAAGAGCGGCCGAAACGCAAACTGACGCTCGTCGGCGAGGGCATCGCAAAGCCTCGCGGCCACTACCATTTTTATTCGATCTCCGAGGCCATCATCAACCTCCTGATGCACCGCGACCTTGCGATCCGCGATATTCGAACGCGGATAAATATCTACGATAATTCGATCGAATTCGTAAACCCGCGGCGCACGAACGGATTTTCGCCGCCGGCCTCGCGTGCCATTCGTTACGGCATCACGCAGCGGCTGAATCCGCAGATCGCCGCGATATTCACACGCCGGGAATATGGTATAAATACTCCACACGGCGGCCTGCCGATGATCCTTCGGCAATCGACCCGATTTTCGGATCGCCGGCCCGAGATCTACATTGCAAATGACGAATTCAAGCTCCGCATCTTCGCCGCCTGACTCGGGAGAGATGCCGCTCGGAGCAAGGCAGAAGGCGTTGCTTTCGCTCGCCGCTGCCGTTATCTACTTTCTCTCAAATCCGAAGCCGCAAAATTACTACGACTACACATTTCGCGTTGCCGGAAGGCTGCTCTCCGGGGCGATCTCGCTCTCGGAGCCGCCGCCGCCGTGGCTGAATGAGTTCGTGCCGTTCAAGGACGGCTTTTACTCGGTCTTTCCGCTCGGGGCGGTCGTCTCGATGATCCCGGCGGCATTCCTGAAGGCCATCGGCCTTATCACCGACATGCCCGGCGCCTGGATCGCGGCCATTCTTGCCGGCATCGCGGCGTGGTTTTTGCTATCGATCGCCGAGAAATATCAGGCACGGCGTTCGCGTGCGATCCTGATGACGGCCGCCGTGCTTTTCGGCACGTGGATGTGGACGAATCTCACGTTTGCCGGAGCGTGGCAGCTTGCGTTGGGGTTCGCTGTCGTCGTCGAATTAGGTGCGATCTACTTCGCGATCTTCGACCGAAGACCGCTTATCGCCGGTGCGTTTTTTGCCATCGCATTTGGCAACCGCACGGAGATCCTGCTGACCGCACCGATATTCTTTTACCTCCTGCACCGCGAGAGTTCCGGGACGCAAAAGCCCGCAAATGCCGGGCAAAAGCCGCTGATAACGCTCGCAAGATTTGCCGCCGTGCCCTTCGCCCTCGGCATTGCAACTCTTGTGTATAACTTTGTGCGTTTCGGCAGCATCTCGGATTTCGGGTACGCACGGATTCCGGGCGTTCTGAGCGAACCGTGGTATCGATACGGCATTTTTTCGACGAAATATATTCCGGATCAGGCGTGGCAAATGCTCGTGAAATTGTGGGATGTCGTCGGCCATTTCCCGTACTTGCTGCCCGACCCGTTCTCGAGCTCGATCCTGCTGACCAGCCCGTTCCTGCTTCTACTTTTCCGCATGGGAGCAAGGGACGGCGCTGTCAAGCTGGCCTCCTGGCTCGCGATCATCGTGATGACATTCGTGCTGTGGATGCACGGAAATGCGGGCGGCTATCAATTTGGCTATCGGTACGCGATGGTTTTATTGCCCTGGGCGTTTATCATATTGCTTGAGTCCGCGCCGCGGCGGATCACAAAACTAGAATGGGGCCTTTACAGTTTTTCCATTGCCGCAAACCTTTATGCAACATGGCTTTTTCATTGGACCGAGTTTCTAAAACGCTAATGCCTTGCGCCGCCTCCAATGCTGCTTGACCTTTCGCCGCTAAGGGCCTCGCGTGATTATCGGCTGCTCTTTTTCGGGCAGCTGATCTCGTTCTTCGGCTCGATGATGACATTCATCGTCGTGCCGTGGCAGATGTATCAGCTGACGAATTCGAACGCGATGGTCGGCTACATTGCGCTTGCGGAATTCGTTCCGATGTTTTGCCTTGCGTTCGTTGGCGGTGCCCTGGCGGACTATGTGGACAAACGCAAAGTGCTGCGTTTTACCGAGATCGGACAAACGCTGCTCACCGGCGTCCTTGTCCTGAACGCGCTCCTGCCAAGTCCCTCGATAGCAGTGCTCTTTGTCGTTGTCTCGGTCCACGCCGGACTCGCGGCGCTTCAAAGGCCGGCGTTCGAATCGTTCATCCAAAAGGTCATTCCGCCCGAGATGATGTCGGCGGTGATGGCGTTGAATTCCGTCAGGTTCCACATCGGAATGATCGTCGGGCCCGCGATCGCCGGCATCATCGCGACGCAATTCGCACCCGTGGACGCATATCTGATCGACCTTGCGACGTTCGGAGCGTCGCTAGTCGCGGTCTTTATGCTGAAATTCGTGCCGCCGCCCGACAATGCGGAACGGCCGAGCTTTGCGGCAATTCTGCGGGCGGTAAAGTACGCATTTTCGCGGCAGGAGTTGATAGGCACGTATTTTATCGACATCGCCGCGATGTTCTTTGCCTTTCCGCAGGCGCTCTATCCGGCACTCGCGACGCACTATGGCGACGAATACGTCGGATTCTTTCCGGCGTCGCTTGCGATCGGCGCATTGATCGCCAGTTTGACCTCGGGCTGGACGAGCAAGATCGAGCGGCATGGTGCATTTGTCGTCGTCGCCGCGATACTCTGGGGCTTCGGGATATTGTTTTTTGGGCTTTCAACAACGCTGGTTCCCGCACTGCTTTTCCTCGGGGCTGCCGGATTTGCGGATATGATCTCCGGCATTTTTCGCGGTTCGATATGGAATCAGACGATCCCGAATCACCTTCGCGGACGCCTTGCGGGCATCGAAATGATAAGCTACCTAACAGGCCCAATGCTTGGAAGTGCGAAGATGGGAATTCTCGCCGAACACACGAGCGTGAGGTTCGCCCTGGTTTCGGGCGGCGCGGTCTGCGTGGTCGCCGTCGGGCTGTCGGCTCTTTTTCTGCCGAAATTCGTGCGTTATCGCGGCACGGAAGGCATCCGTCAGCGTGAGTACGAAGAGGCGATCCGAAGCGGCACATTTATCGGCGAACGCGCCGAATACGATGAAATGATGCGGCTTGGCGAAGCTGAATTTTAAGGTTGCAAAATGCCAATTATCAGAAAGACCGAGATCGAGAATCTCGAACAAATGACCGGCGACGAACTCGAGGTCTTCCTTCAGCTTGTTCCTGCGGATCAGGAGACGGTGAGCCGTATGTTCGACTACATCGAAGACGAACTTTACGAGAGCGAATGCGACAATCACCTCAAGCACGCGATGATCTTTATGATGCGCGAACGGCTTGATTTCCCGAAGCTCACATCGTGGCTGAACAATAACGGCGGCTATTGCGACTGTAAGGTGATGAAGGAGATCGCGCCGCATTGGCGGGCACGATTCGGTGACGATTGAACTGCCTACTTAGCGAGAACGGGCCGCAGATACTGGCCGGTGAATGAATTCTCAACCTTTGCGATCTCTTCCGGCGTACCTTTAGCGACGACCTCGCCGCCGCCCACGCCGCCCTCAGGCCCAAGATCAATTACATAGTCGGCCGTCTTTATCACGTCGATATTGTGTTCGATGACGAGTACACTGCCGCCGTTCTCGATCAGGGCGTTGAACGCACGAAGAAGTTTGTTGATGTCGTCGAAATGGAGGCCGGTGGTCGGTTCGTCGAAAATGAATAGCGTTTGGCCGACCGTTCGCTGTGCGAGGTGCGATGCAAGCTTGACGCGTTGAGCCTCGCCGCCCGAGAGTGTCGTTGCCGATTGTCCAAGCCGCAGATACGCAAGCCCGACGGCATCAAGCACCTTCAAACGCGTCACGATCTTCGGCACATCCTTGAAGAACGAGATCGCTTCGCGGATCGTCATTTGAAGCACCTCGTGAATGTTCTTGCCCTTATATTTTACGTCGAGGATCTCCTGTTTGAACCGCGTACCTCGGCAGTCTTCACACGTGAGTTCGACATCGGCGAGGAACTGCATCTCGATCGTCACGGTTCCGCTGCCCTGACATATCTCGCATCGCCCGCCGGGGACGTTGAAAGAAAAATGCGACGGGTTGAAGCCCTTTGACTTTGCGGTGCTCGCGGCCGCGAACACGTCGCGGATAGCATCGTACGCCTTGATGTACGTCACCGGGTTTGAACGCGGCGTCCGGCCGATCGGCGATTGATCGACGAGAATGATGTCGTCGATATTGTCGATGCCACGGATATCCTTGAACGCGCCGACCTGCGAATTCCATTCGCCGCGTTTCTTCTTCAGCCCGGCGAAAAGGACGTCGTGCACGAGGGTCGATTTTCCCGAACCGGAAACGCCGGTGATCGCAACAAGCATATCGAGCGGGATCTTGACGTCGATATTCCGGAGGTTGTGTTCGCGTGCGCCGATGATCTCAAGCTTGCGTTTCGTCGGCTTGCGGCGGGCTTGCGGGATCTTGATCTCGGCATCGCCACGAAGATATTTGGCCGTCAGCGACCACTCGTTTTCGAGAAGGCCTTTGAGATCGCCCTGATAGACGAGCTCACCGCCATTTTCGCCTGCATGGACGCCGATATCGATAATATTGTCGGCGGCACGCATCGTTTCATCATCGTGTTCGACAACAAGGACCGTGTTGCCGATATCGCGAAGATCTTCGAGTATCTTGATCAACCGCGAATTGTCACGCGGATGCAGCCCGATCGACGGTTCATCGAGGACATAGAGCGTTCCGACAAGCAATGAACCGAGGTTTGTCGCTAGCTGGATCCGCTGAGCCTCGCCGCCTGAGAGCGTCGCGGCAAGGCGGCCGAGCGTCAGATAGTCGAGGCCGACATTGACGAGGAAAGCGAGCCTTCGGCGGATCTCAAGCAAAAGTTTGTCCGCGATATTCATTCGCTCTTCGCTGAGCGTAAGGCCGTTGAAGAATTCGCTTGCATCTGCAACCGAAAGCTCAACAATATCGGGCAGTGAACGCCCGCCGATCTTAACGTCCCTGGCCTCTTGCCGCAGCCGCTGGCCGTGGCAATCCGGACAACGCGTGTAGCCGCGATATTTCGCGAGGAAAACGCGTACGTGCAGCTTGTATTTCTTTGTTTCGAGCCATTCAAAAAAACCCTTGATACCGCGCCAGCCTTCATCGCCGTAGATTATGCAGTTCTGCTGAAAATCAGGCAGATCGGCGAACGCAGCGTTCACATCGATATTCGCCGAAGCAGCGTATTTTAAAAGCTCCTTCTGTGCCCAAGCGTTCGTCGGACGAGTGAACGGCTCGACGGCACCTTCTTTCAGGGAAATATTCTGGTTCGGGATAACGAGGTCATAATCGACGCCGATCGTATTCCCAAAACCCTGGCATGTCGGGCATGCTCCGTACGGCGAATTGAAACCAAAGAGTGCGGGTTCGGGCTCTTCGTATCGCGTCCCGTCGTATTTGCAGATGAAGCTGTCGGAGAATTTCAACTTCTCGCCTTCGGTGGTCTCGATGACCGCGGCATGGGCTTCGTGAAAGCACGTTTCGAGTGAATCGATCAGCCGTGAACGCACATCTTCTGCGGCCTTCAAGCGATCGATAAGCACGAATGTTCCGTTGAGATCTTCGTGCGGATAATCTTCCGGCTGCTTGAGTTCGAGGACCTCGCCATCGCGGTAAAGCCGTGAAAAACCTTGCTGCAGAAGCGACATGAGTCGCGCCTGCGTGCTAAGTTCGCTCTCCTTCGCGGCCTTTGAACGCGCACGCCCCTTCTTCTTGCCGCTTGCTACTGCTTCGGCATCAGAGAGCGGAAAGAGGACGTAGAACCGTGTTCCCTCGGCGAGGGTTGCGAGGATCTCGTCGGCCGCATCCTGTGGCGAATCTTTCTTGACCTCACGTCCGCAGGCATGACAGAACGTCTGGCCCGCACGTGCAAAAAGGAGCCTCAGATAGTCGTAGATCTCGGTCTGCGTCGCAACGGTCGAGCGTGGATTCTTTGTCGAATTCTTTTGCCGGATCGCGATCGCCGGTGCGATGCCCGTGATCTCATCGACATCCGGCTTGTCCATCCGTTCGAGAAACTGCCGTGCGTATGCCGACAGCGATTCGACATAACGCCGCTGGCCTTCGGCATAAAGTGTGTCGAAGGCGAGCGAGGATTTGCCTGAGCCGGAGACGCCTGTGATGACCGTTAGCTTGTTGACCGGCAGGCTGACCGAGATGTTCTTGAGGTTATGTACACGAGCCCCGCGTACTTCGATCTGCTCTTCTTTCTTTGTCGCGGGCTGCATAGTGGTAAATCCGTGCCTGAGGGCAATAGATGATTTTACCAAATCGGAGCGGCGAACAAAAAGAACCTATTTTCGTTTCGAAAAACGCCGATGCGGCGTCATTTTCTGAGCCATCTTGAGCCGCGTGAAGGCAAAGACCGGCGAGTAATTACGCTCTTTCTCTTCGGGCGAATCCGGCAGCGATACGGTCCACGAGTTCGAGTCGGCCGAGAGTTTGAACCGAAGCCGGCCGGAGCCTTTCTCGAATCTTGCGAACGGGTAAAGGCCGGCGCTCCAGCTCTGCGAATCAAGAGCACTCATCGTAATATCGCCGAGGAAAGTTGACCGCGAGAATGTCGCGATGCCGTCGGGTTTTGCGAGGTTTCTAAGCTTCCAGATCGCCTCGCCTTCGGCCGAATATGTTTCATTCTCGACCGTGCGGAAATCGATCGAGATGACGGTCACCGGGTCGGCAAGAAACTTTAAGTCGGACGCGGCAGGGAAGGTGATCGCGTCGGAATAATTTAGCTTTAATTCGCTCAGAAATGAGGTGCTGATCCCAACACCGGCAGCTTCCGAGGCCGCGGTATCGGGACGCGAGATCGGTGCGGCCATCAACTCAAATCTTTCCGGGATCAGAATGCCGCCTTTTGCGAGGAAACGCTTGCGAATATCGACAAAAGAGGCGATCGTTTCCTTCCCGAACGCATTCGAATCAAAGATCTCGCTTGCGATCACATCAAAGCGTCCCTTGATGCGAACATCATCGCTTCGGCCGTGAATTATCTCGATCTTTTCGGCGACACCATTTTCGTGGGCAAGGCGGCCGATCACGGGTATCAAACTCTCTTCGGCCTCGATCGCGACGACACGCGATGCACCGAGCTTTGCGGCAAGGATCGCCCAAACGCCGGTTCCCGCACCAATATCGAGGAACGACATTCCCGGCTTTAAGGCTCGCGTGATGGCCTTTTTCAGCAGGCCGTTCCTCACCTTATCGGTGAGCATCGTGTTGTGATATTGGAGTACGGAAGGCAGATGAGCGGCGAGACGTTCGTCGCGTTCCTTCTTCGTCAGCGGCTTTTTTGATTCGGGTGGAGCTTTTACCATCGGGAGTCGAGCGGGCTGAAGTTCTCTCGCCAATTATCCGCATAGTCGCCGACAAGCACGGCGATCGCACCGTCAAAACCAACGGCAGCGTCCAGGTCACGTCTTAGGCGATAGGAATATCCGGTCGGAGAATGCACCGTCAGCACGACCTTATCCTCGCCGATACGGGCGATCGCGGCGTGTCGCCAATCGACGCGTGAACGCACCACGATCCTTGAGCCGACCGGCAAAAGGCCGAGAGTTGTCGTCTCAGCACAGTTCACAATGTCTCGTCAAAAACTGAATCGTCGCGTGACTTGCTGCGTACCGCGGTGTACATCCGAAAGCCCACGAAAAGCAGGCCGAGCGAGATCACGATCCAGATCACGACCCAAAAGAAAGCGGGAATACCGGTCGCATTCGCCATGTTCGAGGCGTCGTTCTGCATATCTGCCCCGACGACCGGAGCGTTGATGAAAAAGACCGTTTTCAGGTCGGAGATCGCGTTCAAAAGGCACTGAACCGCTAAGAAGCCCGTCACCCACCGTGCAGTTCGTTCATTTGCGAATTTTGCGAGAGCGAACAGGCCGGCGGTCAGGGCGGCGGCAACGAAAAGCGTAAATGCGACGCTGCCAAATCCAACCTGCAGCGAAAGGAAATTGAAGATCGGGCTAAGCAGGCCAAAGACTATCGTAATAACGAGAATGAATACACCCGAGCCAAAAAGGATCTTGTTCGGCGAAACGTTCTTGCGTATCAAATACAGGAGAAATACGCCGAAGACCATCGTTCCGACATAACCGGCACTGGACGTGAATATCTGCCCAAGCAGCGAATTCGACGACGAATAAACAAGGCCGCTTCCGTCGGCTGCGATCGTCAGGCTTTGCACCGACCCGCCGGTCACGAAGGCGACGAGAGCATGCCCGCTCTCGTGTATCAGCGTTACAAAAAGCCTGAACGGATAAACGAGATACTCGGCGTACGGAATGAACCAGAGAACGATCGAGATCGCGGTGGCCGCGAGCAGTAATTTCGCATGTGGGCGGGCGTCTTCAGCAAGTGTGTACTTCATTTCCTTCTCGTTTCGGCCTCCTACATTAGCGTCTTACGCTCGATTCTACCGCAAAGTTCGGCGCTTCGGTTAACTTGCCCGATAGTCGCTCTTTCCGCCGGTCTTCTCGATCAGGCGAATGTCCGTGATAACGATGTCGCGTTGGACGGCCTTGAGCATGTCGTAGATCGTCAATGCGGCGACACTCGCGGCGGTCAGCGCTTCCATTTCGACGCCCGTTTTGCCCGATGTGACGGCTTCGGCCGAAAGCTCAATGCCGTCCTCAACGATCGTTGCAGTGACATCGGCCTTCGAAAGTGCGATCTGATGGCACAGCGGAATAAGCTCGGACGTGCGTTTTGCCGCCATTATTCCGGCGATGCGGGCGATCTCGAGCGGGTCGCCTTTCGGTGTGTGTTTTTGTCGGACCGCGTCGAGAGTTTCCTCGTTCACGAGGATCTTCGCTCCGGCGACCGCACGTCGCACGGTCACATCCTTTTCGCCGACATCGACCATCGAAATGCGGCCTTCTTCGTCGTAATGAGAGAGCTTTTTCATAGTTTTCTTGCGGCAATGATAAGCGTATTGCCGCCGGTCAATACCGAGCTTGAATTCATTTCGTCGGTCCAGCGCAGGTCGCGTTTCTTGCGTGACGTGGATCTGGCCGCAAGCCGAATAATGCCAACAAGCGGTGCGAACGCCCACATTCCTTTCTTTTTCTTGTCCGAATATGCACCTTTGATCTCGAAGCCCGCCTTTTCGAGCCAGTACCGCAGTTCCGCATAACCGATCGGGTTTATATGAAATGCGATCTCGTCCATTCCGCCCATCTCATGACGCTGGTGAACCCGGATCGCTTCCTTCGAAAGCGGCTTAAAATGCGACGTATAGCCAAAAAAGAGCCATTTCAAACGCTCCTCGATATTCATTATATTCGGAACGCTCACGATCGCGGTGCCGCCCTGTTTTAGAACGCGGGAGAATTCCCGAATTGCATTTGCGGGATTCTCGATATGTTCAAGGCCTTCAACGCAAACGACAACGTCGAATTCTGAATCGTCGAACGGCAACCGGCCGTCGAGGTTGCCTTCGCGGATCTCGGTGTCCGCCAGCTTGAAGATCCGCGGATAGAGGTCGCAGCAGGTAACATCAAGACCAAGGGCTTTCAGGCGGACGGCAAGTGCCCCTTCGCCCGCGGGGACGTCAAGAATGCGGCCTTTCGCGCCGTCGAGCAGTTCCTCGACACGGTCGTAAATACCGTAATGTCCCATCGCCATGGGTTCCGTGCGATCGGTCATAGGTAGCAAATTCGTACGAGATCACCCGCAGCGTGCTGTGTGTCCATTTCGAGGTCGATGAATACCTCGGCGCGTGCAAAACTCACGAGGTCCGAAGAACCCTTGCCCCGAAGCGGGATCGCGATCAGCCTTCCGGACGCATCATTTTCAAGCCGTGCCGCCGTGAGCGTCCTGCGATCTATCGCTGCCTTTACGGGTTCGGAAAGCGTGGCCGTGCCTGTCCGCATTGCCGTCTGTTTTACGCCCTGCATCCCAACGATCGCAGCACGAACAAAAAGGTAGAATGTGGCGGCCGCAGAAACCGGATTGCCGGGCAGCGAGAAGACAAGAGTCTTTCCGAGCCTCGCGGCGATGACGGGTTTTCCTGGCTTAAGGGCCACTTTTTCAAAAAAGATGTCAGCGCCTAGGTCCGTAAGTGCCGCTTTTGTCAGATCGTATTTGCCGACGGAAACGCCGCCCGTCGTGATCAAAATGTCGAGTCCGCGGCTCGCCATCTTTATCTGCTTTTTTAACGATGCAAGGTCATCCTTGGCGTTCGGGAAGATCTCGGCGCTTGCGCCAAAGGCCGAGGCAAGGGAACTGAGCATCGTCGAATTCGAGTTGCGGATCTGATCACGCCCGGGCCTCTTTCCGATCTCCACGATCTCAGTGCCCGTGCCGAAAATGGCGACCCGAGGGCGTTTTGCGACCCGAACTCTCGCGTATCCAAAAGCTGCGAGGGCCGCGACATTCTGCGGCGTTATTCTTTCGGCGGTGAGAAAAAGACGTTTGCCCTGACGGATCTCCGAGCCTTTTTTAACGATCGACATGCCCTTTTTTGCCGATTCGAGGATCTCGACGAATTCCTCATCGCCCTTAAAAAAACTGCGGGCCAATTCGACTCTCTGCACAGAATCGGCACCACTTGGAACGGGTGCACCCGTCATGATTCGGACCGCTTCGCCGCGTTTTACCTTCCGGTGCCATCCATGGCCGGCAGCAGATTCGCCCACTATCTTGAGCGTCACAGGAGCGTCGGCGATATCGACCGCGGCGACGGCAAATCCGTCCATCATCGAGCGGTCAAAAGGCGGCTGATCGCCATCGGCGGCAATATCTTCCGCAAGCACACGGCCGATCGAGTCGCCAAGGGCTATGCGTTCGCTGCCGAGGCGTGGGATGTTGCGATCTACGGCCTTCAAGGCCTTTTCGAGCGGGATCATTCAGGTTGTCGCGGCTATAAACACCGTCAAAAAAGTGCTAATCTTTAGCTTTGCTCCGGTTGCGGAGAATCTTATCACAAACACTTATTTAGCGAGGAAGACCAAAAAAAGTGATCGATCTTGAACTTACCGAAGACCATAAAGCATTGCAAAAAACGGTCCGCGAATTCTGTGCGGGCGAAGTTGAGCCGTTTATCAAAGAATGGGACGAAAAGGCCCATTATGAGCCGAAAGTCTTTCAAACGATGAAGGAATTAGGCCTCATGGGCGTCTGCATTCCCGAGGAATACGGCGGTGCGGGCTTTGATTACGTCTCGCTCGGCATCGTCTGCGAAGAACTCGAGGCCTGCGACACATTCCTTCGCGTCGCGATGAGCGTACACGTCGGCCTGAACAGCCTCAGCCTTTATTCGTGGGGCACCGAGGAGCAAAAGCAGAAATATCTCGTACCGCAGGCAAAGGGCGAAAAACTCGCAACATTCGGCCTTACGGAACCGAACGCGGGCAGCGACGTTATCGGTATGCGTTCAACTGCGAGACGCGACGGCGATGACTGGATCCTAAATGGCGAGAAGATGTGGATCTCACTCGCGGATCTCGCGGACAACTTCCTTTTCTTCTGCTGGACCGATCCGGAAAAGCAGAAAGTGCGCGACCACAGCGGTCTTTCATGCTTCATCGTTGAACGCTCGATGCCGGGCTTTTCGAGCGGAACGATACACGGCAAACTCGGCATACGTGCCGGCAACACAGGCTTTTTCTCGCTCCAGGACGTTCGCGTGCCGCAGGCGAATATGCTCGGCAAAGAAGGCGAGGGATTCAAGATCGCGATGTTTGCACTCGAGAACGGCCGCTATACGGTCGCAAGCGGTGCAACGGGCGTTATCCGTGCCTCCCGCGATGCGTCGATCGCATACGCGAACACACGTGAGGTTCAGGGCCAGAAGATCGCTAACTTCCAGCTCGTCAAGCAAAAGATCGCGAATATGGAGGCCGACTACGAGATGTCGCACCTTCTCTGGCTCAAATGCGGCTATCTGAAGAACGCCGGCAAGCCTTCGGGCAAGGCCGCCTCAATGGCGAAATGGCAGGCGACGACCCGCAGCGAAAAGGCAGCGTCAATGGCGATCGAAGTTCACGGTGCGAACGGCTACACGAACGATTACCCAGTCGAACGCTATCTGAGGAATTGCAAGGCCGCAGTGATATACGAAGGCACGCGCGACATCCACACGCTGATGCAGGCCGATTGGGCACTTGGGCTCAAGAAGGAGAAGCAGGCCCGCGTGACGCTGCCGCCGTATAAGGCCGCAGGTTCCGCCTAAGAACCCAAGCAGATGAACGCAATTGTCGTGATGACGACCGTCGGGGACGCGGAGGCAGCAGAAAAGCTTGCTTCCGCTCTCGTCGAAGAGAGACTCGCCGGGTGCGTTCAGATCCTGTCGCCGATGACATCTGTTTATCGCTGGAAAGGTGAGATCCAAAAGGAGACAGAGCATCTCCTTTTGATAAAAACTACTGCCGACAAATGGGAAGATCTGTCAAGATTCCTCCAGACAGATCACCCTTACGAGATACCTGAACTGGTCGCCCTCGATGCCGTCAAAATAGCTCCGGAATACAAAAAGTGGCTTAGCGAACAGGTTGCGGCCTAACTCGATTTCCCGTTCCCGTTCCCATTTCCGTTACCGGATGTCATACCTGTTTCGATGATGAAATCCACGGTATCCTTCGGCGAGTCCGTCAGATACATCAGGCCGAGATCGTCCGGGTTGATCATTCTTTCGTTCAGCATCGTGGACGTAAGCCATTGCAGCAGCCCACGCCAATACTGCGAACCAAAGAGCACAACGGGGAAGTTTCGGATCTTGCGTGTTTGAATTAGCGTAAGCGGTTCGAACAGCTCGTCCATCGTTCCAAAACCGCCCGGAAAGATCACGTAGGCGTTGCTGTACTTGATGAACATCGTCTTGCGGACGAAAAAGTATTTGAAGCTCAGCGAGCGGGTCTGATACGGATTTGGTTCCTGCTCCATCGGGAGTTCGATATTGCACCCGATCGACGTTCCGCCTGCGTCGAGCGCTCCCCGATTGCCGGCCTCCATAATTCCCGGTCCGCCGCCCGTGATCACGTCAAATCCGGCTTCACCAAGTAAATGACCTGTCTCGCGGGCCATCTTGTAATAATGGTCGTCAGGTTTTGTGCGGGCAGATCCAAATATGGAAACGCCTCTCGTGACCGTAGCAAGATCGTCAAAGCCGCTGACGAATTCGCTCGTTATCCTGAGCACGCGCCACGAATCAGACGTCTTGTAGTCGTCGTCCGGTTCGGGCGATCTGAGAAGGACTTCGTCATCCGTAAGACGCCAATAGCCCTGGTCTTCGTTTTGTGCCAATGCCTCGCCGACGGTCTCCGGTTCCGGATTTATCTTCTTCGGGGATCTGAGTTTTTTGCTTTTGTTTGCCTTTGTATCTGCCATTTATAAGATCACACACCCATTATGTTGTATCCGCAATCAACGTAGATCGTCTCGCCCGTAATGCCGCTCGAAAGGCCGCTGACGAGGAACATCGCCGTTGAACCGACCTCTGCCGCCGTCACGTTACGCTTCAATGGTGAGCGCTCGCCGAGATATCCGAGAAGAGAACCCATTCCGCGGACACCGCGTGCGGAAAGTGTGTTGATCGGCCCTGCGGAGATCGCGTTCACACGAACGTTATTCTTGCCGAGGTCGGCGGCAAGATACCGCGTCGAAGATTCGAGAGCAGCCTTTGCGACGCCCATCACGTTGTAATTCATTACGACCTTTTCGGCTCCGTAATAACTCATCGTGACGATGCTGCCGCCGTCGGTCATCAACGGCGACGCGGCAAGGGCGACCTGCGTCAGCGAGAACGCGCTGATCTCAAGTGCAGTGCGAAAAGCATCGCGGGTCGTTGCGATGAACTCGCCCTCAAGAGCTTCTTTTGGAGCGAACGCGATCGAATGGATGAGGAAATCGAGCTTGCCGTATTTCTGTTTTACGGCGTCAAAGGCCGCATCAACCTGAGCCTGATCGCTTACGTCACACGGGACAACAAGCGAATCGTTGAGCGTTCCGGCGAGTTCATCGACCGACTCTTTAAGCCGTTCCGCCTGATAGGTGAACGCCATTCGCGCACCTTGTTCGGCACAGGCCGCAGCACACGCCCAGGCGATCGAACGTTTATTCGCAACGCCAAAGATCATTCCAACTTTGTTCTCAAGCAGCATAAAATTCTCCGTTGAATTCGCTCATCCTACTCGCTCACGTAGAGCTTTTGCAAGAGTTCGAAATCGAGCATTCTGATGTCCACATCGACCGGCGTCTCATTGAAACGCTGTGCCTTCAGCACATTTCTGAGCGTCATTTGTTCGCTTTCCGTGAGCTGCGTGACAAGCACGATCATTAGCCGAAGGCGAAGGCGGCTCTTAAGTGCATGCAGGCCGTGTTTCGCCGTAGTGATCTTCTTCATTATCGCCGCCGTTCGCTCTGGCCGAAGATCCGGGCGGACGAGGAAGGCGACCTCGATACAGGTCACAAGGTCCTGATCGACCATAATGCCGTCAAAACTTGCGCCGCCAACGCTCACGTGCCGCATCAGCGGCAGATTCTCTTCCTGTTGTATCTGGCGAAGCGCTAGGTCCTCGGCGACGATAAATGCGGAAAGCAGATCGGTCAGCTGATCATCATCGACCTCAAGCAGACGTGCCAGCTCGCGCACCTCGACATTCACGCTCTGCCGCTGAATCTCGGTCGCGGCAGTGTCCCAGCGAACAAATCGCCTGTCATCAACTGCGGCCAGCCTTCGCTGCGACGCGATGTGAAGCAGGGCGATCAGGCCAAAGATGCCGAGCGAGGCAGCAAAAAGAAGTGCGAGAAGCCAGCTTCCTGCGTTAAGGCTCAGAAGGATACCCGTCGCCATTACTACGGCGAGGATCAGGCCGACAATTATAAAAGGCCAGTTGGTCCGTGGCCTTTCGAGCCGCGAAAATGGATTGTCGGCCTTTTTTGCCATCGTCCGGTTCGCTTCAGTTTATGCGGAAATCGCCTTCTCGAATGGAATATCGTCGAAATGGGTCATCGCCTTGAACGCTTTGAATCGCTCATTGATCTCAGGATAATCGAGAGCATCGACACGCTCGGTTCCGAACTTCTCGACATTGAACGATGCCATTACCGAACCGTAAACCATCGCCCGACGCAAAGCATCGTCGTTAACCTCATTCTGTGCGGCAAGATAGCCCATAAAACCGCCCGCAAAGGTGTCGCCCGCACCTGTCGGATCAAAAACGCTCTCAAGCGGATACGCCGGCACGACGAAATAGCCGTCATTCGTGAACAGCGTTGCGCCGTATTCGCCGCGTTTGATGACAACGGCCTTCAATCCGTATTCGAGGATCCTCTTTGCGGCGGCGTATATGCTCGGTTCCTCGGTCAGCTGCCGAGCTTCCGCGTCGTTGATGATGATGCAATCAACGACCTTGATCGTCTCGATCACGGCGTCCTTCATCGACGAGATCCAGAAGTTCATCGTGTCCATCGCGACGAATTTCGCATTCGGCACCTGCTCGCGGACCTGTTTTTGCAGCATCGGCAGGATGTTCGCGAGGAAGAGGAACTCGGCATTCTTTGAATTTTCGCTAAGCTTCGGGTCGAACGTCTCGAACACGTTCAGTTGCGTGTCGAGCGTGTGCGCCGTGTTCATATCGTAGTCGTAACGGCCTTGCCAGAAGAATGTCTTTCCGTCGGCCACGACCTCGATATCGTCCGTGTTGATGTGATGACGCTTGAAGACCGCCCACTCATCGTCGCCAAAATCGCCGCCGACCACGCCGACCGCATTCACATCCGTAAAAAAGCTTGCCGACAAACCAAAGTGCGTGCCCGCACCACCCAAAATCCTCTCACGCTTTCCGAACGGCGTCTCAAGCCCGTCAAAAGCAATAGAACCGACGACTGTTAAACTCATCTATTAAAAATGTGCTCCGAAAAAGATATCTCCTAACTGAACACACTATTCTACACGCGGAAACGAACTTTCGCGATTGAAGCGGGCGACTTTTCGGGCGGGTTCTATTGTCCGGGCTTTGCTTCGCTTTCCTCGATCTCTTTCAAGCCTTTACGGGCGTCCTCGACGAACTTGCTCTGCGGATACTTGTCGATGATCATCGAGAGGAAGGCTTTCGCGTCGATCACAAGCCTTTCGTGAGCAAATCGCTCCATATCGCGTTTCGATTTCGGATCGACCTTTTGCTTGCCCTTGTTTTCCGAAAGGTAGAAGCTGCTCATCCCCGCGATATACAGGAATTCGTCCATCTTCGAAAAATCCGGATAAGCGGCGAATGTCTCATCAAACCGCGACAGCACCTGCTTATATGCCTGTTTGAGCGGCGTAAAGGCCTGCTGTGCGACGTCAAGGTTATGCTTGGCGTCGGCCTCCATCACCGGATCGCGTTGGATCGCCGGGGTCGGATTCCGTTGTGCCGCCACCTGCGAGACAGACCCAAGCACAAACACCAAAGCGAAAAGAGCAAAGAAGATCGAGGCTTTCATCGTAATTCTAAAGATGTTATCCGCCGCAAAATCGTTTCCTCAAATAACCAATTGACAACTATCAACTGGACAATTGCCAATCGGAAATTTGATTGACGCTGAACAACTAACCGCGATATTTCCCGATGATCGCTTCAAGTTTCGATGCGGTTTCGGCGGGCCAATTGGCCGGGGCAGTGAATATCGCGTTCTTGATCGCATCGGCGTACTGATTCGGTGTCGTCTTGGCCGCGACGCGTTTGACCGCATCTTTTAAGACGATCTGAGCATTGCGTACGTTCTTGTTCAGATATTCGACGACCATATTCACGGTCACATCATCGTGGCCTTCGTGCCAGCAGTCATAATCGGTAACAAGAGCGAGCGTCGCATAGGCGATCTCGGCCTCGCGTGCGAGTTTGGCTTCCTGGAGATTCGTCATCCCGATGATGTCCATTCCCCATTGCCGATAAACGTTCGATTCGGCCTTGGTCGAGAACGCCGGGCCTTCCATACAAACGTATGTGCCGCCGCGGTGTGTCTTTACGCCGGCCTCGCGACAGGACGCTTCGAGAATGTCGCCGAGTTCATTGCAGACCGGATGTGCAAAAGTGACGTGCCCGACGATGCCTTCGCCAAAGAATGTCGATTCGTGTGCACGTGCACGAGTCCGATCGAAGAACTGATCCGGGATGACAAAGTCCGTCGGAGCATATTTCTCCTGCAAACTCCCAACGGCCGAGACCGACAAAATATACTCAATGCCGAGCATTTTCATCGCGTAGATATTCGCTCGAAAGGGAAGTTCGCTTGGCGTCAATTTGTGCCCGCGGCCGTGACGCGGCAGGAACGCGACCGTCACGCCGTCCAATTCGCCGATTATGAAAGCATCCGACGGTTTGCCGAAAGGCGTATCAACCTCTTGCTCTCTAACATTTTGAAGCTCGGGCATTTGATAAAGGCCCGAGCCGCCGATTATTCCGATATTTACTTTTTCCATCTACTTATCATCTTTCTTGCAGGTATTGGCCTGAACGTATGTTGTCAGTTCATTGGCCGCGCGTTTTGCGACCAATGCGTCCATCGCATCATTTTGGGCCTTCTTATTCTCGGCGACCATTACTTCATAGGTGCGAAGGGCACTTTCAAGGCCGGCTACCGTGGCAGCAACTTCGTCGTCCTTCTTATCAGGATTCTGGAGCGAGTAAACGCCCATTCCAAACGTGAACTGAAGGAAGAGTTCGCTTTGGAATTTGTTCTTCTTCTTTGGGATCAGGTCCATCGTGCCTTTGCAAACGTTGATCGTGACATCCTTTGTGTCGGTCAGCCATTTAAAATTCCATTCACGAGCGGCCGGAGCATTGCTGTCAAACGGTTTCTTTTCGAGAAGTTTCGTATTGCCGATGAAAGCGGCACGATCCTTATCGGGAGTTGACTGTCCAAAAGAAGTCTGCAATCCCAAAACAAAAACGACAAATAGAAAGAATAGGGTGATCTTTTTCATATAACTGGTAGAGATGAGAATATTTAGTATCGCGGGGACGGTCTCAGGCGTATGCCAGGCGTCCCTTTGGAACGGGAATCTCTCTTCCTAACTCCTTTGCAGTTTCGATCCATTCGGAGATGATGACCTCTGCATTCGCAAGGGCTTCCTGGTAACTTGCGCCGTCGGCCATACAGCCCGGCAGTTCCGGTACCTCGGCAATGAACGCATTATCTTCACTGCTCCAGTAGATTATGATCTCGTATTTGCTCATAATTCCCCCCCAAGTCGGTATCGCAAAATTATATTACGAATCTGCTTTATCTGGTATGCCTTGGCCTTATTGTTTAGAGGCTGAATATTGATGATCTCAGCTACATCCGTACGCGTAAAGATATGGTGACTGCCTTTCATGCGCTCGGCAAAACCAAGGTCTTCAAGCAACCGTCGAATATCGGTAAATTCGATATTCGAATCCGACGAGCCCAACAATACCTTATCGAGTGTCTTACGTGTTCGGGACATATTCAACGGCGGCCAGCTTTCCGGATGTTCACGCAACTCACAAAGCGGCGTATCGACGTCGTGATAGAACAAGCAGGTCCAATCTTCGGCGAGGGCCTGAGGGAGGATCCGCTTTTTGAACGCAAGCGTTTCCGTCGGGTATAGGTCGTAGCCCGCGATGAAAGGAAGCGACAGGTGAGCCTTCATCGGAATCAGGTCTGCAAACCCATAGAGCGTCTTGCCGCCCGAACGAAATGCCCAGGTCTGCATCGTCTCAGAATGGCCTCGTTCCGTCGTTACCGACACGCCTTCGACCTCGTAATCGTCCGGCATTGGCTCTAGCTGGCCGGTTTCGCGCATCGGCTGCCAATTGTCCGGCAGATAGCTTGCGCGATCCCGTTCGTGCGGGGCATCGGCGTGGGCTAACTCACTCGCCGATACGAGGTATCTCGCGTTCGGAAATTGCGGCACGGCCTTTCCGGCGTCGTTTAGGATCGTATTGCCGCCCGCGTGGTCGAAATGCAGATGCGTATTGATGATGATGGTGATGTCTTCCGGCGAATGACCAGTGATCGCACGCAGCGAATCAGCCAACGGACGCTCCCGCTCAATGCCGTACATCGCGATCTGCTTATCGAGCCATTTTTCACCGATGCCGGTCTCGATCAGGATCTTTTCCCGTGCGGTCTCGATGAACACGCAGTTCATATTCATCGCGATGCGATTCTTCTCGTCCGGCGGGCAAAGTCGCTCCCAAATGACGCGAGGGACGACGCCGAACATCGCCCCTCCATCAAGTTTGAATCGTGTGTCGGGAACTACCTCGACACGATGACCCCCAAACAGCATAAGGTTATTTCTTCTTCGGCTCAGCAGGCTTTTTGGCCGGCTCAGGTTTTTTCGCCGAACCAGGTTCGTCCGAATCTCCCGGCGGAGCTTGAGGCGCCTGCATTTGCTGCTGCAGCTGTTCCTGCTGTTTCTTCATCTGCTCGAGCTGCTCAGGCGTTACTTCCGGCACATTGAAATCATCCGGAACCTGCACGGAATTCTTCGCAACAAGTTTATCGATGACGTCTTTCTGCTTCTGCTCGCTGAGTTTGCCTTTCACGAATTCTTTGACCGGCATTTCGCGAGCCATAGGATCGTCCGGATCCTTTGCCATCGTCGAGATAAGAATGTGGCGGACGTCGTATGTCTCCGTTGTCGAAGGTTTGCCGTCGCCGCCCTTCTGGGTCGGATCAACGCCAAGTTTGCGTTCGAGCTTGATGATGTGGAATCCGTAGTCTGATTCGACAAGCTGCGGGTCGACCTGTCCGGCCTCAAGGCTCAGGGCCGCTTGTTCGAAAACCGGCACCATTCGTCCTTTTGGAACATCCTTGTAGAGACCGCCTTTTCCTTTACCGTCCGGGCCCTTATTGCCCGGATCTTCCGAATATTGGTCAGCAAGAGCCGCAAAATCCTCGCCGCCTACCGCACGTTTGAGGATGTCGTCGGCCTTTGCGCGTTTCTCTTTTGGATCGAGTTCAGGGTGCTCGGAAATGTACTTTGCAACATCGTCATCCGAAACCTCAAGCTGGGCCTTTGCCGCATCTGACTGTGCGTAGAGGCGTGCAAGGAACTGTGCCTGCTGGAGCTTTACCTGAAGCCGGACCTTTGCGACGAGCTGCGGGTCGAGCTGGCCGGCATCGGCCTTTTCATTGAACTCTTTGCGATAGATGCGGATCTTTGCAAAAACCTCTTTTGCCTGCTCTTTTTCTTCGTCGGAGATCTGCCGATCCTTCATCTCCGGATTGCCGGCCTTTAGAATATCGAGCTTCGCATTAAGGAAATCTTCGAATTCGACCGCGTGCGTACGCGTATCAGCTGCGTGTCCGAGGCCGAGCTTGTCCATAAAGCTCGCAAATCCGGACTTCTGTGCGGCCGGCTGATCGTCTTCGCCCCAATATGCTTTCACCTGGTCATCGGTAACAAATCCGAACGGCGGCATCGGACCCTTGTCCTTATTGACCTCGCGATCGTAATTGACCGCAATGACCTCAGCGGCGATGCTGTCAAGTTCCTGCTTGTTCGTCTGCTGATCGGCAAGGCCGCTCGAAACGGCCTCGCTTGCCTCGGCAAGCAGTTCACGGAAGCTGTCAAGCTGCGTCTTTTTCAGGTCAGGGTTGTCGGCGAAACGCTTCAGGACCGCCGGATTATTCTTTGCCGCGTCCGATAGAAGCAGTTCGATCTCTTCCTTCGACAGGGTGTTGTATGACGGATGAGCCTCACCGCCGACCTTCTTTTTCCAAACTACAAGGCCGACGCCGATCAACATAATTGCGACGACCATTACAAGGGCTTTTGTTAAATTACTCAAAATCTGAGACCTCTCTTAAAAGACGCAAAGCGTAAATTTGCCAAACGCACATCATAGCAAACTAAACCGACACTTAACTAATAAAAAACGGGATTATTTACTCTCGACCAGCTCGAGAAGAACGCCGTTCGTTGAGGCGGGATGAACAAAAGCGACCAGACAGCCTTCGGCACCCGTCCTCGGAGATTCATCAATAAGCCTCACGCCCTGTGTTTTCAGACGCGCAAGGGCCGCCGTGATGTCTTCTACTTGGATGGCGATATGGTGAATTCCGCCGCCTCTTTTCTCAAGGAATTTGCTGATCGGCGAGTCCTCGCTGATGGGTTCGAGCAGTTCTATGCGGCTTTCGCCGACCGGCAGCATCGCAACACGCACCTTCTGGTCCTCGACAACCTCTGTGTGAACATTCTCGAGGCCGAGGCCGAGGCCGTCCGCCCAGAATTTAAGGGCCTCCTCGATGCTTTTTGCGGCGATGCCAAGGTGATCTATCTTCATAACAGTCCCAAAATACGATGCCCCTTTCTGCGTACGGGCTTCTGCAATGGCGCGATGCCCTCTAAGGCGATGCCCTTACTGCGTGCGGGCTTCTGCAACGGCATGATGCCCTCTAGGCGGTGCCCTTACTGCGTGCGGGCTTCCGCGATCAGCTCTTCGACCGCCGAGTACGGATCGATCTGCTTCTTAGCCGACGCGGCGGCAAGTTTCTCAAGTTTTGCTTCAACGCCGTTGCTTCGAAGCAGGTCACTCAGCAGCCTTTCCCGCAGCAATTCTAGCAGCCGCCAGCGGGCGATCGACTCTTTACGCTCCGAGATGCCTTCGCTCGCGGTGCGGGAAGAATACCCGACGTATTTCTCGACAGCGGCAGCAAGCTCGTCGATCCCTTTGTTCTCGGTGGCAATTGTCGGGACGATCGGCGGATTCCACATATCGGGACGATGTGCGAGATTCAAAAGAGCCTCTAGCTCTTTCTGCGTCCGCATAACGCCCTCGCGATCGGCCTTATTGATGACAAAAACATCGCCGATCTCCATTATTCCTGCCTTTATCGCCTGAATATCGTCGCCCATTCCCGGTACGAGAACCACGACCGAGACGTCCGCCGTCTTTACGATCTCGACCTCGTCCTGACCAACGCCGACAGTCTCAACGATGACCTTATCGAAACCCGCAGCATCGAGGATCGCGACCGCGTCAACCGTCGCCCTCGAAAGCCCGCCGAGGTTGCCGCGCGTTGCCATCGAACGTATGAAAATATTCTTGTCGAGCCCAAGTGCGCTCATTCGAATGCGGTCACCAAGGATCGCACCGCCCGAGAAAGGGCTCGAAGGGTCAATGCAGACGATCCCGACCTTTTCGCCCGCATTCTTGTAGAATTCGGCAAGCCGATCAACGAGCGACGATTTTCCGGCACCGGGCGAACCCGTGATGCCGATCACCATCGCGTTGCCCGTCTTTGGAAAAACGGCCTTCATTACCTCCGCGGCCTTGACGCCGCCGTTTTCGGCCAGAGAGATCGAGCGAGCAACGGTCCTCGGGTCGCCTGCAAACAATTTTTCGAGAAACTCTGCTTCGGGCATCAAGTCCTTAGTTCTTGGCGTGTGATTCGATAAGGTGCAGGGAATTGTTCTTCCACGAATAATAATAATCGCCGGCGGTTGGTACGGCATCGTCCTCTGATGCGGTTCCCGGCGAACCGTGGATAATGAGCAGCGCGCTGTTCTTTCGAAATTCCAGCTGCACGTCAGAGTAACCCTCGCCGTAAACAGCACTGACACCTGCCAGTTCAACCGGAGTGTAGGTTTTGCCTGTGATCGCATCGATAATGACCGCATTGGTGCAGCCGGTGCCGCAGCCCCAGCCCGCGAGAATATAGTGCCCCGCGAAATTTATCCCGTCCCGTACGGCACGGTTGATACGAGTTCGAAAATTCCGCAGATCCGGCTCTTTGCGGAAGTCGACGGCCTTTATTCGCTTTTTTTTGACTGCTACCCGATATTCCGAGAATGTCGGCACGGGATGCGTTTGCGCTTGGGCCACAGCACACAAGAATGTGATCGCAACAATAGAGAAAAACGCCTTCTTCATTGGTGATGATTGTCGCATTTTCTAGTTCGCTATCCAACATTCCGCAAACAATGTGCGGGGATTTTCCCGCCGCTTTAGGCTGACATGGCGGCATATCAGGCTATCCCGACACGCCGCCGTCTTTCTGCGTCCGCGGATATGATATTCCGCGAATCTTGGGCCCGAAGCCCATCACATGGATCCTTCATCGGCTGATGGTCCGTATATCGCCGGGACCGGGATATCGAGCAGTCGCAGATACACGGCAAGCTGCCCACGATGATGTGCGATGTGACCGAACGTCGAACGCACAACGACGTTCTTCTTGTCCTGCCAAAGCACCTGATCGCCGTTCTGGAGCGTCCACGTTTCGTTCAGGACGTCATCGCTTTTCGCGTTCTGCAGGGTCTTGTGTGAATCCTCGACGCGCTTCTTCAGGTACGCCAGGAGCGTTGCGCTGTCGAACTGCTGCGGGTAATCATACGGCTCGGCAAAATCGAGCTTATCTCTGCCGACAACAAAGTCGAACCAGCCGTACATATCCGCGACGTGGCCGGCAAGCTGGCCCAACGTCATCGACTTTTCGTGCGGTTTCCAGTCGAGCTTGTCATCGGGAAGGCGAGCGAACATTTTCTCGGTCGCCGGTATCTCTTCGTTCAATTGGTCAGCTATTTCCTGTATTCTGCTCACTTTTTACTCCTTTTCTAACCTACGTTCTCGTCTGCGCTTGGGCCGTATATCGAGGGCACCGGGATGTCGTTGAGCCGCAGATAAACGCTCAATTGTCCGCGATGATGGATTCCGTGGCCCGAAACCATCGACCGGACCGCCCCGATCCTCGGAAGCGTGAAGAAGACGGTTTCGCCGCTTCGAAGCGTCCAATCCTTCAACAGATCTTCGTCGGACGCTCCCAGGATCGCGGCCTTGCTGGCGGCGACGGCCTCGTCAAAGAATTTCAATAGCTCCTCGGTCGATGCCGGTTCGAAAGGCTTGTATTCGCGTTCGGCAAAATCAAGGCCGTCCTCCTTCATTATCATCACCGGAAAGCCCTGCAGTTCCGCGATATGGGCCGCAAGGCGGCCAAAGGGCATAGATTTTTCATGCGGCGTCCATTCGAATTTATCCGTCGGGACCCGCTCAAGCACGCGGCGCGTGACCGCAGCGTCAGTCGTAAAGTCGGCCGCCAGAACGCTCGCGAGGCGGCCAGATGTTGTGTTTTGATCCATTTTTTGTCTCCTCCGAATTCCTTCGGGATAGTTATACTAGCAAAAACGTTGCACAGATGCAACAAGAAAATTAAAGAAAATTTCCTTTTTGCCGGGAAGGTAAAAAAGGCCTTACGATCTCAATAGATTCTTTGCGATGACGATGCGTTGTATCTCGCTGGTGCCTTCGCCGATGGTGCAGAGTTTCGAGTCTCGCCAGTATTTTTCGGCCGGATAGTCTTTCGTGTAACCGTAGCCGCCGTGGATCTGCACGGATTCTTCCGAGACGCGGACGGCGGTCTCTGACGCGTAGAGCTTTGCCATGGCAGAGGCTTGGGTGACGGGCCTTTTTGCGTCCTTTAGAGCGGCGGCCTTGAGCGTCAGCAGCCGGGCACATTCGATCTGCGTCGCCATATCTGCAAGCTTGAATTGTATCGCCTGGAAATCTGCGATCGGCCGCCCGAACTGCTGCCTTTCTTTCGCGTATTTCACTGCCGCCTCGTATGCGCCCTGTGCGATCCCGACCGAGAGAGCCGCGATCGAGATGCGGCCGCCGTCCAGGACCTGCATCGCCTGTTTGAAGCCTTCGCCTTCATTTCCGAGCAGATTTTCCCGCGGGACCTTGCAATCCTCAAAGACGACCGAGGCCGTCTCGGAGGCACGCATTCCAAGCTTATTTTCTTTCTTGTCGCCGCGAAAACCTTCCATCGACTTGTCAAAAATGAACGCCGATATTCCGTGATTGCCTTTTTCCTTGTCGGTCACGGCGACCGCAACAAGCGTGTCGCATGAAATTGCGTGCGTGATGAAATTCTTCGAGCCGTTGACGACCCAGCCGCCATCAGCGGGAACGGCGGTCGTGCGCGTGCCCGCCGAATCTGAACCTGCCTGAGCTTCGGTCAGTCCCCAGGCACCGAAGCTTTCGCCCTGAGCGAGCGGCGCGAGATATTTTGCCTTCTGCTGATCGGAGCCGAACATGTAGATGTGGTTCGAGCAAAGGGAATTGTGGGCGGCGACCGATAGCCCGACAGAACCGTCCACGCGGCCGAGCTCCTCGATGATCGTCGCATACTCGATGTAGCCCATTCCGGCGCCGCCAAATTCTTCAGGAAAAAGCACGCCGAGCAGGCCGAGTTCGGCGAGTTTTGGACGAAGTTCGGCAGGGAAATGCTGGGTTTCGTCCCATTCCATTACGTGCGGCTTGATCTCGCTCTCGGCGAATTCGCGAATGCTAAGTTTTATCTGTTCTTGTTCGGGTGAAAGGTCAAAATTCATAGGTGGTGTATAACGAACTCTTATATTCGCATAACACAAAGCGTATGGCAACTTTGCCCCGAAATTGCGGTTACGCCGTCCGAAACCTAAGATTGAGATATGAGCAACCCGAACATTCTCACCACCGACGACCAGATCCGAGAACTTTTGAACGAGACCAGGCGGATCGCGGTCCTCGGCATCAAACCCGAGAGCCATTCGACGCAGCCGGCTTTTTATGTGCCGAAATATATGTCCGATGCGGGTTACGAGATCATTCCGGTGCCTGTTTATTATCCCGAGGTGACAGAGATACTTGGCCAGCCCGTCTATCGGGACCTCACGAAGATTCCCGGCGAGATCGATCTCTTGAATATCTTTCGGAAAAGCTCAGACCTCTCAAAACACACATTCGACATTCTCGCGAAGAAGCCAAAAGCGGTGTGGTTCCAGCTTGGCATCAGCGATGACGAGATCGCCGAACGCCTTGCAGACGCCGGGATCAAGGTCGTCCAGGATCTTTGTTTGATGGTCGAACACCGGGCCCTTGCAAACGCGGGCTAAGCCCCGAGCAGTTTCTTGACCTCTTCTGCGGTAAGTTCGCGGCTTTGGCCGGTCTTTAAGTGCGGGTCCGAGACGTCGCCGATCTTTGTTCTTCGGAGTTTCACCACCGAATACCCGATCGCATCGAACATTTTGCGGATCTGCTGATTGTGCCCTTCAAAAAGCGTCACTTCGTACCAGCCGTTCTTGTCGGTCGATCCGAGCTCGCGTATCTCGGCCGGTGCGGTCTTAAAGCCATCATCGAGCTGAATGCCGCGGCGGAGCTTGTTGATCGCATTCCTATTCGGCAGGCCTTTGACCTTTACTTCGTAAACCTTGCCGACTGCCTTCGATGAGGCCACACGGTCGGTGAATTTTCCGTCATTGGTCAGAATTATCAGGCCCTCGGAGTTATAGTCGAGGCGGCCGACGGGGTGAAGCCGCCCTTTGCCCTTTACAAGCTCTGTAACGAGCTTTCGACCCTCAGGGTCGGCGGCACTTGAGAGATAGCCCTTCGGCTTGTTCACAAGGACGTAAACGGCCTTGGCGGACGCGATACGCGGATTGATGAGGCGGCCTCGGACCTTTATGTGGTCCTTTTCCGGATCGGCCTTTGTTCCAAGCTCTGTCACGGGTTTGCCGTTGACCGTTACCTCGCCATCGAGAATGAGCTGTTCGGCACCACGTCGCGAAGCGATCCCGGCTTGGGCAATGAGTTTTTGAAGCCTTTCCATAGGTGTTGTCGGTGAGCAGTTATGCGGCGGATCTGCGTTCCGTGGCCGTGGCCGTGCGTCAGCCCAAAGGTCACGGTCAAGCGATCACTGCACGAGGTCCTCAAAATCCTCAATGCTCGGCAGTTCCGATAGGTCCTTGAGCCCGAACTGGAGCAGGAATTCTTTTGAAGTTCCGTACTGCATCGGACGGCCAACGGCTTCCTTCCGGCCTTTTGCAACGATGAGGCGTTTATCGAGAAGTGTCTTGATGGACGTTGCGGACTGTACGCCGCGAATTTCTAGTATCTCGGGCACGGTCACGGGCTGTTTGTAGGCAATTACGGCAAGAGTTTCGAGCGATGCGAGCGAGAGCTTTGCCGACGGGCGTGTTTTTAGGAACGCACGGATCTCCTCGTGAAATTCCGGACGCGTCGCGAGCTGATAACCGCCCGCGACCTCACGTATCTGCAGGCCGCTCGAACGCTCGGAGTATTCAGCCTGGAGCTGCTCAACGGCGGCCTTGATCGCGCCTTTTTCCTCACCGAGGATCTCGGCGAGCAGTTTCGCGCCGATCGGTTCTTCCGAAACGAATATCAGTGCCTCGACGAGCGCGACGAGTTCGCCCGGCGTCCTTGCCGGAGCTTTGGCGGCGGCCGTGCTTTCTACATTTTCCGAAACCGGATCTTCCATAAAACCAACATTCTATCAGGCTCGACGCAATAAGATCTCGCCGAAGGTCTTGTTTTGAACGAGTCGGACGGCCTCGCTGCGGACGATCTCGAGGGCAGCGATAAATGCCGTGACGAGCTCGCGATGCGACCGCATTTCCTCGAAAAAGCCCGAAAGGTTGACCTCGCCGAACTCGACGATACGTCCCTCCAGTGCTCTGATCATATCCGCGAGCGAGATCTCGTCCCGCTCGATCTCCATTTTCACCTCATCGAGGTGGCGAGCAACGATCTTCTGAAAAACGGTCAGGAGGTCAAAAACTGTCGCATCAACCTCGGAGTTGTTCTCGTCAGTTTCGAGCGGGCCGCGCGTAAACGTTGCCTGTTCGATGGTCGTACGCTCGTGCAGCATCCCGGCCGCGGTCTTGAACTTTTCGTATTCAAGCAGGCGATCGACGAGTTCGCGTCGCGGATCGTCAAACTCGATATCCTCGTCCTCGGCCTTCGGGTCTCGCGGCAGAAGCATCTTCGACTTGATCTCGATTAGCGTTGCCGCCATTACGAGAAAATCTGCCGCAACCGCGATATCAAGCCGTTTCATCAGCTGGATAGTTTCGAGATACTTGGCAGTGATCTTTGCGATCGGAATGTCAAAGATATTCGCCTGTTCCTGCTTGATCAGGTAAAGAAGCAGGTCGAGCGGCCCGGCGAAATCGCCAATGCGCACCCGCAGCTCATCACGTCCGGCGGCCACGATCTCGGGCCTCTCGGTGTGAAAGTTGAACGAAAATTGTTCAAGTTCGTCGGTCACTTAGTTTATAGTTTTTACCACACAGAGCACCCAGGAACACAAAGCAGCCCGCCGAAAATGCACGACGCGGGCTGCCATTCTCGTAACTTCAAGTTGTCGCTATCGGCTAGGCGCCTTTGATGAGTTCAAGCGCACGTTCGATCGGGCGGGCCAATACGGCCTTATCACCGACCTCGACGATCGGCCGCTGGATCAGGTTTGGATCGGCGACCATCGCCCTAATAACATCCTTGTCCGGCGTATCATCCGTTAGCCCGGCCGCCGCGGCACCACGCGCAAGCTTTATCGGGCGAACGCCGGTCTTTGCGACGAGCTTGCTCAGATTCGCCTCGGTAAAAGGCTCGATAAAATAATTCACCTTCTCGTAGTCAATCCCGTTTTCACGAAACAGCGCCGCCATATTGCGGCACGTCGTGCAGGTAGGCTTTTCGTAAACCGTGATCTTCATTATTTCTTTGACCTCAAGTCCGATTGTAGGACAATTTCTCCATCCTTGATGTAGATCCGCAATATTACAAGTCTTGACTTATTGGGGTTAGGGACGATCTTATCCACAGTGCCGATCACTGAGGCCATCTCCTCCTTATGCGTTGCAATATCAAATTTCTTAGAAAGCTTTGTATATTCAAACGCTAGGATTGAGGTTGCTGCCTGGTTGGCTGCGGTGGTGAATACGTCGTATTCAGAGTTGGCATCTGACTTGCAGATGTAGTTGAACATCGGCGGGCGACATTCAACCCCGAGCGGATGGAAAGGAGTCGCTAACTTCTTTCCTACGACTTTCGGCAGTATTTTTTCGATGTCGTCATAGCCCAGTTTCCCATCTGAGACCGCCCCAGCGGCTGAATAGAGCAACATGTAGCGCAGATTCGCCGCAGAGCCAATATTGTCATCGTTCTTTATCTGCTCAAGGTACGTGGAAGACAGCTCAAACGCCTTCGGCCAGTTCTCGTGTGCGAGTTCTGTAAACAACGAATCCCATTGGGTGTCGGTGATTTTCCCTGTGTTCTCCGTCGTCTGTGCGAAAGTAGAGGCGGTTACAACAACCAGAAAAAGCGTTATTAATATCCCTTTCATTTCGGCCCTCCGTTAGAGTGAACAAGGCATCATCTTCCGATTCCCATTTTTGCATAAACGTCAACGAGTGTCGTCTGTGCGATCGAACGAGCGCGTTCGGCGCCCTTCTTGAGGATGGTGGTCAGAGTTTCGTCGTCAAACTGCTTCACACGCTCCTGAAAAGGCCGCAGAAACTCGACGACAGCATCGGCGAGTTCGCCCTTGAACTGTCCGTAGCCCTTGCCCGCAAAGTTCGCGACGCAATCTTCCGCACTTTTGCTCGTAACGAGCTGATAGATCGTCAGGAGGTTGCTGATCGCGGGCCGCGTTTCGTCGAAAGTGATCTCCGTACCGCTATCGGTCACGGCACGCTTGATCTTCTTCGAGATCGTGTCGGCATCATCGAGCAGGAATATCGAGCCGGCAGGATTCTCGTCCGATTTCGACATCTTTTTTGCCGGGTCTTGAAGTGACTTGATGCTTGCTCCGGCCTTCGGAATGTATGGCTCAGGTATCTTGAACGTCACGCCAAAGTCGCGGTTGAATCGCTCGGCGAGATCGCGGCTTAGTTCGAGATGCTGCTTCTGATCCTGTCCAACAGGGACAAGATCCGTCTGGTAGAGCAGAATGTCGGCTGCCATCAGGACCGGATAGGTGAATAGACCGACACTTGCTCGTTCTGCAGGCGAGCGCCTTGTCTCATCACGTTTACTTTGCAGGCTATCTATGACGGCTTGCACAACCTCGGACACGCTGGTTCCCTTTGCCGCAGCGGCCGTTTCCAATGTTTGAAAGAATGATGCAGTCGAACGCCGATTATGGGGTGGATTCGTGTTTTCGAGATTCGATTCGGATGCAGCTACAAAAATTTCTTCAAAATGAGCTTTTTCTGCCTCAATCGGTCTGCGACCGAATTTTTGCGACTTATCCTTGAACTGCGTCATTCGCTCGAGCTCGCCCATTCGAGCAACACATGACAAAACCCATGTGAGTTCGGCGTGTTCAGGGGCATCGGACTGGACAAAGATCGTGGCCTTTTCGGGGTCAACTCCCGCCGCGAGATAGATGCGAGCGAGATCGCGCGTCTTTTGACGCAGCGTTTTCGGGTCTTGAGGAAGCGTGATCGCATGCAGATTAACGATGCAGTAGATCGAATCGTACTCCTCCTGGAGCGCGACCCAATTCTTGAGTGCGCCAAGATAGTTGCCGATGTGAAGTTCGCCGGTCGGCTGTGCGCCGCTGAATATTCGTTTCTTTTGCATTATGCGGACAGGATGAAGATAAGTGCGTAGTAAAAGGGCGTGATTATCATTCGAAAGACGCCGATATAGATCAGGGCAAGGAGGATGATGTATCCGTATTGCTCGAGCATTCTAAGCAACGGTTGAGCACTTTCCGGCAAGAACGTCGAAAGTATCTGGCTTCCGTCAAGCGGCGGAAATGGCAGCAGATTGAAGACGAAAAGTGAAAGATTCAGGAACATCAGATCGGCCAGGAGAATCGCGATCGGATTCGTCGATTCGCCAAAAAAGTCTCTCAGAGTAAAAACTCCCTGTGAGATCAGTATCTTCGCGGCCACGATCCCGATGATCAGCAATATCAGGTTCGCAAGCACGCCCGCTACCGACACCATCACATTCGCGAGTTTATAATTCGTCCAATTTCGCGGATTTACCGGCGTCGGTTTGCCCCAGCCGATGAGCGGGATACTGCCGAGGGCACCACCCATTGCACCCAGGACAAAGCCGATGATCGGAATGAGAAGCGTGCCTACCAGGTCAGTGTGCTTTACGGGATTGAGCGTTACGCGTCCGAGCATATACGCCGTGTCATCTCCGAATTTATGCGACATCCAGGCGTGTCCCGCCTCGTGGGCAGAGATCGCAAGCAGCAGGACGACCATAAAAATAACAAGATGACTGATCAGATTGATCGGATCGATTCCGCCCATAAATGTCGCAAAAGCCTAAAACTCAAATTCGGCAGTTTGATGCCGCATTCCATTGTATTGGAGCCTAGATTGTGACATTCTTTTTAGACAAAATAAAATGAAGCAGATCGCCCCGAGGAAGCTTCCCGTTCGTGGGCATTCGGCTCTTTGACCTATGCAAAACCACATAGTCTGCATTGCGAGCGAACAAAAAGGCAACGAATTCCTTGAGCAGGCCAATGCTGACGGTTGGCGCGTAACGCTCGTAACGCGGAAGAAGCTGCTCGACTCACCGTGGAGTTGGGATTCGATCAGCGATGTCCGTTCGGTCGAGGATGATGCTCTGCCCGTGGATTACGTCCGTGCGATCACGAATATTGCGGGTTCAGAACGGATCGACCGCGTTGTCGGCCTTGATGAATTCGATGTGATAACCGCGGCGCTTGCACGCGAACACCTGCAGCTGCCCGGAATGAACAGCTCATTCCTGCGGCGTTTTCGCGACAAGCTCACAATGCGCAATCTCGCGGCCGAGAACGGCATTCCTTGTCCGGAATTTACCGGAATATTCAATGCCGACGAAGTTAATGACTTCCTCGCAAGGGTTCCGGCGCCGTGGATCGTAAAGCCCCGATTCGAGGTCTCGGCCTTCGGGATCCGAAAATGCGAGACGGCCGAACAGGTTTGGGACGTACTGAATGACCTCGACAACCGCAATAACTGGCGTGATCATCCGTCGCAATTCGTCCTTGAGCGTTTTGTTGAAGGCAGCGTCTTTCACGTTGATTCTGTCGTTGAAGGCGGCAAGGTACGGGCTGCCGGCGTCAGCCAATACGGCACGACGCCATTTAGCGTGACGCACCACGGCGGCGTTTTTACGTCCTCGATCGTGCCCTACCGTGCCGCAGTGCGAAAGAGTCTTGAGACCGTCAATTCTCAGCTTTTGAAGGCGTTTGAATACGATCGCGGCGTGACACACGCCGAGTTTTTGCAAAGCGGCGAGACGGGCGAGCTCTTTTTGCTCGAGGTAGCCTGCCGCGTCGGCGGAGCGTACATTGCGAATGTGCTGGAACACGCATGCGGCTTCAATCTCTGGCGTGAATGGGCAAAGCTTGAAACGGCGACAAAAGATCATCCATACAAGCTGCCAAAGCTTAGGAAGACATTCGCAGGCGTTGCTCTTGCTCTCGCAAATACCGAGGAGCCGAATACTGAGCATTACGGGGACGAAGAAATAGTCTATCGCGTGAAAAAAGCACGGCACGTCGGGCTGATATTTCATTCAAGCAAGCAAAGCCGGGTCGAGGAACTCCTGTCAGACTATTCCGAGCGGATCGCCAACGACTTTCTGGCCGTCGCACCTGCAAAAGAACGCTACGACGATTGACCTCATTTTATGCCCTTCGAAATCCTGTTCGACGAGCCGCACAATGCGCAGATCGGCCCGCCGGAGATACTCGATCACCAGCTGAATCAGTACTTTGCGGACCTTTTGAAGATCGAATCGACCCGCGAACTCGCTGCGTCACCGATCCTCGAGAAGGTCCGTGACGACGCAACGCGTATCCTGAATGCAGTCGTCGTTAGCGGCAACAGTAAAGGCCTCGCCGAGGGCGGATCGATCTCGGCAGTTGCCTGGAACATCGAACGCGGTATCGTCTTTGCCGGTATCAAGGACGCGCTAACGGGCGATCCGAGGCTTGCAGCCAAAGACCTGTATCTTTTGACCGAACTTGATCACGGGATGGCCCGCAGCGGCAATCGGTTTGTTGCAGGCGAACTCGCCGAGGCAATGGGTGTGAATTATGCCTTTGCTCCCGTGTATATCGCTCTGCAGAAGGGTAGCGGAGTTGAGTCGGCCGTCGAGGGCGAAAATACGCTCTCGATACACGGCCTTGCTATGCTCTCGAAGTTTCCCTTGAAGAATGTTCACGCAGTCGCTCTCCCGAACGGCAAGGACAAGATGTGGGGCAAGGAGAAAAGGCTCGGCCATCTTCGTGCATTGGTCGCGGATATCGAGCATCCGCTCGGGACATTTCGGGCCGTCACCGTGCATCTCGACGCACACTGCTCTCGCGCACATCGTCGGCTCCAGATGAAGATCATCCTCGATCATCTCGACACTCTCCCGCAACTTCCAACGCTCATTGGCGGCGATTGGAACACGACCGGATTCAATTCGCAGAGCTCTACGCGGGCGATCATGGGCTATTGGCGGAGAGTGTTCATGGGTCCGAAGAACGTCGCACAGAACCATTTGCCGCACCCGGAAAGGTTCTTCGAACGTCCGATGTTCAACGATCTTGAGCGACGCGGATGGAACTTTCGTGAGCTCAATCAGCTCGGCGTCGGCACACTGCACTATGATGTCGGCAGCATCGAAAAGAATACGAATCTACGCGATTGGGTGCCCGAGTGGTGCTTCCCATTCATCTTTTGGGCGGCGAATCGTGTCGGAGGCAAGGTGTCGGGGCGTCTCGATTGGTTCGCCGGACGCGGTATTCGAACCGTCGCTCCGCCGCAGACGATCGGCGTTTCGACGACCGCAGACGGGACACCACTTTCGGACCATGATGCGATCACGCTCGACTTTGTAATAAAATGATTCGTCTGCTTACGGACACGATCCGGGCAGATCTGGGGAGAGAATTCAATGAGGTCTATATTCCTTTCGGCCGGTATTATCCTGGCTACCATTTTTTTGGCGGGAGCGACCGCGCCCGCATCTGCGAAGGACCCGAATGTAACGAAACCGGGCCGCTGTCTGCTTGAGGTCGATGGTGTGAAGTACATCTCCGGCCGCTGCAATATCACCTTTATCGAGAAGGGAACCGGTTCGTTCGAGATCGAAGAGATCAGAAAGGGCGGCTTTTATTTTGCTCAGGTATTGATCGACTCTGACGGTGCCCGAGGCTATTGGAACGGCGAACGTGCGGCAACCCACGCTCACAATTCCCTTGGCGTTCTCGAACGAGACGGTGCCTGTTGGACGAATGACCGTGCACGGATCTGTGCGTGGCGATAGGACTTTTTTTCGTGAAAAGTTTAAGATAGTCGTATGGAAGTTTCCTTTACGCAAACGCTAAGTTTTGATGCGGACACATTTGAATATGAGACCGTCGATTCGCTGAACGGCAACGCATCTGTCATACGGTTCCCGGTCGATCCAAAAAGGGTCAGCCCCGGCGACATCGTGGTCGTCGTCTCAAAGGAAGATATCTACTTTCACGGAATGATCGGCAAGATCGAGAACGAGTTCGCGTATGCGTCCGATCCGAAAGGTTCGCTTCTGCCGGCCGGTGTACAGTGAACTCGGGCCGTTGATTTTCATCTTTTTGGGGATGTAGCTCAGCTGGGAGAGCGCAGCGTTCGCAATGCTGAGGTCAGGGGTTCGATCCCCCTCATCTCCACCAACTTTGCAACCTGAAAGAAGTCGGGCATATTGCTCGGCTTCTTTTTTGTTTTCGGTTAGGACTGCCTCTTTGGACGCTCGTTCGATTTCAGCACACGTTTTCGAAGGCGGATCGTTTTCGGAGTAACTTCGATCAGCTCGTCGTCGGCGATGAACTCGAGGGCCCGTTCAAGCGACATATCGCGGACAGGCACAAGCCGCATCGCTTCATCCGCCGAAGTTGTACGCATATTCGAGAGCTTCTTTTCCTTGATCGCGTTCACATCGAGATCGACGCTTCGGGCGTTCTCACCGATGATCATTCCTTCATAGACCTTGACCTGCGGTTTGACGAAAAGAGTTCCTCGCTCTTGCAGATTGTAGAGCGCGTAGGTGTTCGTTTCGCCCATTCGATCGGCCACGAGTGAACCGGTCTGCCGCGAACGCATTTCGCCCTGCCATCTATCGAATCGCAAGAAAAGCGTATTCAGAAGGCCGGTGCCCTTTGTCTCAGTCAGGAATTCACCGCGGAAACCGATCAACCCACGCGAAGGCGTTTCAAATTCGAGGCGAACGCGGCCCGAACCGTTGTTGATCATCTTCGTCATCTGACCTTTTCTGCGGCCCATTGCCTCGGTAACGACACCGATGAATTCTTCAGGCACGTCAATGACGACAAGCTCGATCGGTTCGAGCAATTCGCCCGTGGTTTCGTCGCGTCGCGTGACGACCTCGGGCTTTGAGACCTGCAGTTCGTAGCCTTCGCGACGCATCATCTCGATCAGGATCGCAAGCTGGAGCTCGCCGCGGCCCGAGACCTTGAATTGCTCGGCGGCGTCCGTCTCCGTGACCCTCAATGCGACGTTGCCAAGCAGCTCGCGATCGAGCCGCTCCTTGATCTGCCGCGAGGTAACGAACTTGCCTTCGAGGCCGGAGAACGGCGATGTGTTCACGCCGAAGATCATAGAGATCGTTGGTTCATCGACCGCGATCACAGGCAGCGGTTTTGGATTGTCCGGCAGAGTGATCGTCTCGCCGATCTCGACATCGTCAAAACCCGCAAGGGCCACGATCTCGCCCACACCGGCGTCAGCGACCGGAACACGCTCAAGGCCCTCGAACGCAAAAAGTTCTTTTACGCGGGTCTTTGTGAGCGAAGCGTCGCGTTTTGAGACGACGACCTCCTGGTTCTTTGCGATCGTGCCGGAGAAGATCCTGCCGATGGCGAGACGCCCGACGAACGGGTTGTAGTCGATGTTTGCAACGAGCAGCTGCAGCGAATCGTCGCGGACCGGCTGGGGCGCGGGGATCGACTCGATGATCTGGTCAAAAAGCGGCTTGAGCGTTTTGCTCTCGTCCGCGAGGTCTTTTTTCGCAACTCCGTCACGTGAGATCGAATACAAAATAGGAAACTCGATCTGCGTATCATTTGCACCGAGATCGATAAAAAGGTCGTAGATTTCGTTGACGACCTCTTCGGGACGTGCGTCCTGCCGGTCGATCTTGTTCACGCAGGCGATCGCCGGAAGGTCCAGTTCAAGGGCCTTTCGAAGCACGAAACGCGTCTGCGGCAAGCATCCTTCGGCAGCATCGACAAGCAGAATAATGCCGTCCACCATCTTCAGAACGCGTTCCACCTCGCCGCCGAAATCCGCGTGGCCCGGCGTATCGACGATGTTGATTTTGTATTCGCCGTATCGAACGCTCGTATTCTTGGCCATGATCGTGATGCCGCGCTCACGTTCGAGGTCCATCGAATCCATCACGCGCTCAACGACCGCTTCGTTGTCGCGATGGGTCCCCGATTGCTGGAGCATCGCGTCAACAAGCGTGGTCTTTCCGTGGTCAACGTGTGCGATGATAGCTATGTTTCTGATCTTGTCGTTGGTCATTCTTTTAAAGCTTTGCCTTTCACTCGCGACCGTCTAAGGCGGCCGCTGCCGTCTAAAAGGCAAACAAGCATAATGACGGATTAGGAAAAACTTAGTCAATCACCGCCATCAAATATATAGGCCGGGATCAGAAAGCGAGAGGCCAGAACGCAATAGTCGGGCGTTTTTAATGCTCGTGGGGCTGATCCCCGGATTCGTATATTCGCGGCTTACCGGCCAGCACAAAGTTCGAGTCAAGGCCGTTTTGATACTTTTTTTCGGAATTTTTCGGTGCGTGGTAGTATTTTATAGGTATGAAGTTCGACGTGCTGATCATCAGAATAGGGTTTGTTGCCCTGCTGGCATTGGGTGGCTATTTGCTGAATCCGCTTGCCAGGAGCAGCCACCTGAGTTTGCTTTTAGGGAATAACCCGAGTTTGAAGCAGATCTTGTCGGTAGTTTTTGGTGCGTTGGTGGCGGTCGCCATTATCGTTATCGAGATAAGGGCCCGCAAGGCCTCACTTAAGACGCTTATTGGTGCGGCAGTTGGTTCGATATTGGGTATCATCGGCGCGTTCCTCATCGGCGTTCTCATCTCGATCCAAAAAGAATCTGCGGTTTCGGCCGAAATGCAAACATTTCTTACGATCTCGCTTGCCTTCTTTATGGGGTACGTCGGGCTGATGGTCGGTGCGGCGAAAGGCGATTTCATAGACCTTTCGGCACTCGGCGGCATTTTTAGCGACAAGGCAGTAAAACGTGATTACAAGATCCTCGATACTTCGGTGATCATCGACGGACGCATCGCGGATGTTGCGGAGACAGGCTTTTTGAGCGGTTCTCTCATCATCCCGAATTTCATCCTCGCAGAACTCCAGCAGGTCGCGGATTCGGCTGATTCTTCGAAACGTCAGCGTGGCCGCCGCGGGCTTGATATGCTCCAGCGGCTTCGTAACAACAGCAAGCTCGACATTCAGATCGTCGAAACGGACTTTCCGGCAATCAAAGAGGTGGATCTCAAGCTTATCGAACTCGGGCTGCA
Organism: Acidobacteriota bacterium; assembly: GCA_019639195.1. Lineage (GTDB taxonomy): Bacteria > Acidobacteriota > Blastocatellia > Pyrinomonadales > Pyrinomonadaceae > OLB17. The sequence continues at coordinate 320,003 of JAHBSI010000003.1, forward strand.
GATTGACGCCGTTATCATCACGAACGACTTTAATCTTAACAAGGTCTCGCAGCTTCGCGGGGTCGCCGTTCTGAATATTAACGAACTTGCTAACGCATTGAAGCCCGTGGTCCTGCCCGGTGAAGCGATGCGTGTCTATATCCTCAAAGAGGGCAAGGAATATAACCAGGGCGTTGCGTACCTGGATGACGGGACGATGGTCGTTGTGGACAATGCGCGCAAGCTGATCGGAAAGACAGCCGACATCGCCGTCACCAGCGTGCTCCAGACGACCGCGGGCAAGATGATCTTCGGCAGGCTCTGGGAAGAAAAGCACGCAGAAGACAGTTCGAATTCCCAGACCGCCATTCACGACTCGCGTTCGCTCGGTTTTCGCCGAGCCACACGCGAACTTCGGCAAACAACAATTATCGAAGAGGTCGAACACTCTTAACCGCGACCGTTTCGCCCGCTTATGACGGCCTTGATGAATACAGCGATCATCGTCGCCGCCGGCACCGGAACACGCTTCGGCGGCCACACACCGAAACAATTCGTTCATCTTGCAGGCCGGCCGATCCTTTGGCGTTCGATCGAGAAATTCGACCGATGCGAAGAGATCGGTTCGATCGTCGTTGTCGTTGCCGATGAGTTTGTCGAGCAAACCCGTGCGTTGGTTGCCGCGGCGAGGTTCGATACGCCCATCGAGATAGTCGTCGGCGGTGCGACGCGTGCTGGATCGACTGCGAACGGCCTCAAGACGATCAAGCATCAAGAAGGGATCGTTCTTGTGCACGACGCGGCTCGTCCGCTCGTGAGCGGGGATGATATTCGCGAGGTCATACTCGCGGCCGAGGAAGTTGGGGCAGCGTGCCTTGCCTCTCAGGTCGCGGATACAATAAAGCGCGTTGTCGATGGCAAGATCAGGGAGACGATCGATCGCACGTCATTGATGTCCGCCCAAACGCCACAAGGTTTTAGGATTGAGCTGCTCAGGCGTGCGTTTGCCGCCGGAACTGACCCTTCGAACGTGACGGATGAGTGCTCCCTCGTGGAAAGCCTCGGTGAGCACGTAAAGATCGTGCCGGCTACGTCCGCAAATATGAAGATCACGACGCCGGATGACCTTAAGGTCGCCGAAGCCATTCTCACTGGAGTGGCGGGTGCCGTACCGCGAGTCGGCTTCGGAACTGACATTCACCGACTTGAATCCGGCGGACCGTTGAAACTCGGCGGGGTTGCGATCGACTGCGAATTTCAGGCGGTCGGCCATTCGGACGGCGATGTGCTGCTGCATGCGGTGACCGACGCAATTCTCGGAGCTCTTGCGGCGGGCGATATCGGAGCTCATTTCTCAGATTCGAGCGAAGAATGGCGAGGTGCGGACAGCCGTATCTTTCTTGAGAAAGCGGTTAGAATGGTGACAGAAGAGAGTCTTGCAGTCGGCAATATTGACGCCGTCATTGACCTCGAAAGGCCGAAGCTCCGACCGTTTATCGACGAGATGCGACAGAATCTGGCCGATTTGACCGGTCTCGATGCGAGTCGGATCAGCGTAAAGGCGAAGACGCGCGAGGGACTGGGAGCGATCGGCGAATCTCGTGCGATATCAGCCACGGCGACGGTGCTGCTCTTTAGTGTGTGCAGATCTTGATACCAATGCGTCCACAAGACATCATCAAACAAAAACGGGACGGCAAGGCGCTTAGCGACGGCGAGATCGCCGAGTTCATCAGAGGTGTTTGGACCGGCGTGTGGGAAGATTATCAGATCACGGCGCTTGTGATGGCGATGTTCGTCAACGGCCTCACTCTCCGAGAGCAGAACACGATCACGCGCGAGATGCTCGAATCCGGGAAGGTGATGGACTTCTCTGATATTGATGCTCCGAAGGCAGATAAACATTCGACAGGCGGCGTTGGTGATAAGACATCGCTCGTTATCGCACCGGCGCTTGCGGCATGTGGTGTTGCGGTGCCGATGATCTCGGGTCGCGGCCTTGGGCACACAGGCGGCACGCTCGACAAACTCGAGGCGATCCCCGGATACAACGTGCGGCTTTCGTTCGCAGAAATAAAGCGGGCGATGAAGCACTGCGGCTTTGCACTTGCCGGTCAAACGGACGAGATCGCTCCGGCAGACAGGAAACTCTACGCACTTCGCGATGCGACGGCTACGGTGCCTTATATTCCTCTTATCGTTGCGTCGATAATGTCAAAAAAACTTGCGGAGGGCCTCGACGCCCTCGTCCTTGACGTAAAGACGGGAAAGGGAGCATTTATTAGCGAGCTTTCGGAGTCAAAGCGGCTCGCATCGGCCTTGTGCGCAACCGGAAAAGCGTTTGGCGTTGACACGCAGGCTCTCGTTACGGATATGACCGAACCTCTTGGCCTTTACGTCGGGAATGCGTTGGAAACTTACGAATGTCTGCTAATTCTTCGCAACGAAACGCCGAGAGAGGCCTTGCGCACACGTGAGTTGTCGGTGGAACTGGCATCGAACGTGCTTGTGCAATGCGGTATCGAAAGGACGCCCGCAAAGGCACGCGAACGCATTTTGGAAGTTATCGCGGACGGCTCGGCCTTGGAAAGATTTCGTCAGAATATCGAGCTTCAGGGAGGCGACCCGCGGATCTGCGAAAAGCCTGAAAAGTTGATCAAGACGAGGCTTGCCGAAACACGAATTCTCGCCGATGCGAGCGGATTCATCAAAGATGTCGATTCGCTTGTGGTCGGTGACTGCGTCTCTGCCGTCGGCGGCGGCCGCGTAAAGGCCTCTGATTCGGTAGATCACGCGGTTGGCTTTAAGTGCATTGCAAAGATCGGTGACCGCGTCAAAAAGGGCGATACGGTCGGAATACTGCTTACCCGCACGGCAAAAGCGGCTCTGCCTGTTAGCGAAAAGCTCAAAGGTGCATATAAAATATCGCCCGAAGAACCAAAACCGATACGACTCGTTCGTGCGAGGATCAAATGAAAATTTCTCGTTTCATATTATTGGCCGCAACTGCCCTCGCGGCATTTGCGCTGAGCGGCTGCAGCTCCACGAAGGCCCTGCCGCAAACTGGCTGCCATAAGAATATCGGCATCGTTTTTGATATCGGAGGCAAGAATGATCGGTCTTTCAACGCGGCCGCCTGGGAAGGGGTCAAGCGTGCACAGCGGGAGCTGAATATTTGCCTTTATGACGTCGAACCGGGCGATCCAACGTCGATCGAGCCGGCGATGCGGGCGTTTGCCGAACGCGATTTCGACCTGGTTTTCGGCGTCGGCTTTGCGCAAGGGCCGATAATGCAGAAGGTTGCGACAGATTATCCGAACGTGCATTTTGCGATCGTCGATGGCGTGATCTTCGAAGCCGACGGTAAGACGCCGAAGAAGAATGTTGCATCGCTCGTCTTTCGCGAACACGAAGGTTCTTATCTCGTCGGGATGATCGCGGCCTACAAATCAAAGTCAGGTGTGCTCGGCTTTGTCGGCGGTATGGACATTCCGCTGATACATAAGTTCGAGACCGGTTATGAGGAAGGTGCGCGTTCCGTGAATCCGAACATCCGCGTGATCGACAACTACGTCGGCGTTACGGACTCGGCGTGGAATAATCCAGGCAAGGGCAAGGAACTAGCACTTTCGCAGATCGAGAACGGAGCCGATGTTATCTTTACGGCCGCGGGCAATTCCGGCCTTGGCGTCTTTGATGCCGTCGAGCAATACGGCATTGATCCGAAGACCGGTGAGGCGAGAAAATTCGTCATCGGCGTTGACTCGAATCAGAACGGCGTCAAACCCGGATTTGTACTGACATCAATGGTAAAGCGCGTGGATAATGCGGTATTCGATGTCGTCAAAGATGTGGTCGAGGGGAAGTTCCAGGGGGGCTTCCATGCATTTGGCCTTGATAAGGATGGCGTCGCGTACGCCCTCGACGACTACAACCGCAAATTGATCCCGCAAGATGTGATCGATAGGGTCGAGGAAGCGAAAAAGAAGATCATCTCTGGCGAGATCAAGGTCACGGACGCAATGGCGAAATAACGGATATGCTTGAGCTTCGAAACATCACAAAAACATTCGGTTCCGTGGTCGCAAACCGCGATGTGTCATTTACGGTCGAAAAGGGCAAGATCCACGCCATCGTCGGCGAGAACGGCGCTGGAAAGTCCACCATAATGAAGATCGCCTACGGCTTTTACAACGCCGATTCGGGCGAGATCCTCTTCGACGGACGCGAGGTCTCGATCAAGACGCCGCACGACGCCATCGCACTCGGCATCGGTATGGTCCATCAGCATTTTATGCTCGTTGAGGCAATGACCGTCGCCGAGAACATCATCCTCGGTGCCGAGACGGGATCACCCATAAATCTCGATCTAGAGAAGGCAGAGACGGAGATCCGAAAACTTTCCGAAGACCTGAAACTCGGCGTCGATCCGAGAGCGATGGTCGAAGATCTGTCGGTTGGGCAGCAGCAGAGGGTTGAACTCCTGAAGGCCCTTTATCGTCACGCCGATCTGCTTATCCTTGATGAACCAACGGCGGTTCTGTCGCCCCAAGAGGTCGAAGATTTCTTTGCTATCCTTCGCCGAATGCGTGACCAGGGAAAGACGATAATAATTATTACGCACAAGCTCGACGAAGTGCTCGCGATCTCTGATGAAGTGACCGTGATGCGTGACGGCAAGGTCGTCGGGAACGTGAAAACGAGCGAGACGAATGCGAAGGAATTAGCTCGTATGATCGTTGGACGCGATGTATTGCTGCGGGTCGAGAAGCCCGACGCGCATCCGACCGGCAATGTGCTCGAGGTCGGGCATCTTTCCGTCAAAGGCCGGCACGAGGTCGCCGTTGATGACGTCACTTTCGCCGTGAAGGCAGGTGAGATCGTCGGCATCGCCGGTATTGAAGGAAACGGCCAGACCGAGCTGATCGAATGCCTCGCGGGACTTGCGAAAGCGGTTTCGGGCGTCATTTCATTTGACGGCAGCGACATCACGTCAACGTCGGCCCGTAAGAGAAAGGAGCTTGGTATCGCTCACATACCGGAAGATCGACATCGGCGCGGCTTGCTGTTGAATTCTGATCTTGCGGAAAATTCGATCCTTGGCGTGCATTATCGTCCGCCGATCGCGTCTGCGGGTCTTATCAGCAGCACCGCGGTCGAACAGCGCGTCAAAGAGATAATTGAGAATTTTGACGTTCGTCCCCCGAACGCAGAACTGCCCGCCAGAGCCCTTTCCGGCGGTAATCAGCAGAAGCTTATCATTGGACGCGAATTCGAGATCGAGCCGCGTCTCCTGCTCGTTTCACAACCTACGCGGGGCGTCGATATCGGTGCCATCGAATTCATTCACCGCAAACTCATCGAGCTTCGCGATTCGGGTGCGGCAATACTCCTCGTATCTGCCGAACTCGAAGAAGTGACCGCTCTCGCCGACCGCCTCCTTGTCATCCGAGAAGGCAAGATCGTCGGGGAAGTCGATCCGAAAACCACCTCGGTCGAAGACATCGGCCTGATGATGACGGGTGGTTAGGCACTGCAATTTTCTAGAATCCTTGTTCGCCGAACAACGTTGCACCGTTTCCTTTAGGAGAAACATTGGCGACCTTGACGGGGTTGTCAGCGACCCATTTACTAAAGTATTTGACTACTTTCGAGGCGTCCTCCTCGTGACCGATCGGCACGGGAAGTCTGTAGTCTTTACAGTACATGACCTGAACGTTGCTGCGAACGTACTTGGCTGTTGATCGCACCCTTAGGGAAAGAGTGCTGCCCTCAAATTTACATGCCGTTACGTATTTCCGGTAACCGATCAACTCCTTGCGTAACGAGGAGCTGTTGTCATCGATCCAAATGTCGGTCGGAGTAATGCGAACGATCGCCGATCCGCGCGCAGTGTCGGCAAGGTCGGTGGTGTCTACAAGATGCTGCCATTCGTCAGCCGAATATTGCCAGACGCAGATCGGCGGCGTCTTATTCCTAACTTTTCGCTTGTGATTGTCATTTAGCTTCTCTCCCACCTTTACCGCCACGACGATCAACGCCATGCCGATCACCCCCACCAAAGGCCCGGCAGCGCCATCGTTCACACGAAATAAAAGGAAAGTGAAAATTGTGCCTCCTTCGTCAGTAGCGCAAAAGCATATCAATCGGTGCCGAAAAGTCGCTTCATCTCGGCGACCACACGTTCGAGATTCTCCATTGAGGTCGCGTAGGAGATGCGGAGGAATCCATCGGCACCAAATCCGGATCCGTCGGTGACAACGACGTGTGCTTTTTTTAGGAGGCACGCGGCGATGTCGGCCGAAGCCGCAAACTTAGCACCGAGCATACCACGCACATCCACGAACGCATAGAACGCACCCTCCGGCATTTGGCATTTGAATCCGCGAACTGCATTTAGCGCGGGGATCAGCCAGTCGCGGCGGCGTTCGTATTCGGCGGTCATCGAGCTGACAGCGGAGATCGTTTCGTCATAGTTCTCGAGCGCCTTGGCGCAGGCATACTGGACGAACGTGGTCGGATGCGTTGCAGAATGGCTCTGCAGCTTGACGATCGCCTTCGTCCAGTCCGGGTTCGCAATGGTGTATCCGATGCGCCAGCCGGTCATCGCAAAGGTCTTTGAAAAACTGCCAGCCACACAGACGAAGTCGCGAACTTCCTTTGGCAAAACTGCTGAAGAGAACGGCATTGACGGCGGATATGCAAAGAACAAATAGCATTCATCGGTGAGCACGTAAACGCCACGCGACGCACATAGCTCGATGATTCGAACCAGTTCGCCTTGCGGGACGACGCGGCCGGTCGGGTTGTTTGGCGAATTTATGATCAGCAGTTTCGTTCTGTCGCCGATCGCGGATTCGACCATATCAGCGGTCAATACGAAGCCGTTCGCCTCAGTTTCAATATACTTGGGTATCGCTCTGCAGAAATGTGCGATCTCGGGGAACGTTACCCAGTAAGGCTTCGGGATAAGAACTTCGTCGCCGGGGTTCAACAATGTGCAGGCCGCATTGAATAAAGCTTGTTTGCCCCCGCACGAGGCTGCTATCTCCTGCGGAGTGAGTTCCGCCCCGAACTCTTTCGAGTAGAAATCAACAATTGAATTGCGGAATTTCGCAAGCCCGGCGGCCGGCGTGTATTTCGTAAGGCCGGTGTGGAGGCCCTCGATCGCAAGATCTTTAATGAATTCCGGCGTATCAAAATCAGGCTCGCCAACCGAAAGGTCTATCACCTCAATGCCTTTTGCACGCATTTCGGATGCCATTTGGGCAGCGATCATCGTCGATGAACCGTGCATCGCCGCAACATTCTCAGATTCAGGGAAATCAGCCATACGAAGATTCTAGCGTTTAATCAATGGGAAGCGAACTTGAAAGGCATGAGGCGGCAGAGCTATCGGGCCAATTTCTCGCGCATCTTCGTTTCGACCAAATCAGGAATTAGGCCTTCGATCCTGCCGCCGAGCAGAAAGACCTCTTTCATCAGCGATGAGGACACATACGAATATTCTTCACCCGCCATGAGGAAAACCGTTTCGATCGACGGCTCGAGACGGCGATTCATCAAGGCCATTCGAAGCTCGTATTCATAATCGCTGACGGCACGTATCCCGCGGATGATCGCCGATGCGTTGATGGAGCGGGCAAATTCGGCGGTCAGGCCCGAGAAACTCTCGACCGACAGAAGACAGCCGTCGCGATCTACGTCTTTGAGGACCTCGCGGATCGTTTCACAACGTTCCTCGACCGAGAACATTGGCTTCTTTTCCGGATTGTTGAGTACCGCTACGACGATCTCATCGAAAAGCGGCGTCGAACGTTCCAAAATGTCGAGGTGTCCGTTGGTCAGCGGGTCAAAAGAGCCGGGAAATATCGCTTTTCGCATCGTCGTGTAAATACTTTGTAATTACAATTTGTAATTATTTCGTCACCCCACTGTCAATTTGCTTTCAAAGCAGCTTGGGTGGTGTTAGAATTCAGCCATATTCGAAGAGCTTAGTTTGAGTTTGAGTGTCAAACATAGCACAACTATCAAACATGGGTAAAACCGCAACAGCCGCTGCATTCTATGACCTTGAAGGCACGCTTGTGAGCACGAATCTCGTCCACACGCTTGCCTTCTACGCCAAACGTCAGCAAGGCGTATGGCAGACGGCAAAGAAAAGTGTTGAGACGCTCGTAAAACTGCCGTTCTTCGGAGTTGCGGATCTTTACTCGCGAAACGTATTTAACGAGGTGTTCTTCCGAAGTTACGAAGGCCTTTCGCACGATCGCCTGCGTTATTTCTCCGAAGAACTGTTCGAAGAAGTTCTAAAACCTGCGATCTTTGCAGGCACGCCCGAGCTCATCGCTCAAGGAAAGAAGATCGGTCAGCGGCAGGTCGTGCTGACCGGTGCTTTGGATTTCACGATCGACCGGCTAATGGATCACCTCGGTATTGACGATTATGTCGCGAATCGCCTCGAGTTCGTCAACGGATATGCGACGGGCCGCGTGCTGCCGCCCGTTATGGCGTCCGCAACGAAAGCGAAATGGATCCGCGAATACGCCGAACGAGAGAATGTCAATCTCTCCGAATCTTATGCATATTCCGATTCGATCTCGGACCTGCCGATGCTCTCGATCGTCGGACATCCGGTGGCGGTGTGTCCAGACTTTAGACTTAAACAGACCGCACGCCAGCACGACTGGGCGGTTCTGGATCTGAAATGACGTTAACTCATAGATGAAGAATATGTTTCAAAACCTTTTACGGGTTGGATTGATTCTCAGCATTGTAACTCTTGTAGGGTGTTCGGTCGGTAATTCAGCAAAAGAAACGGCAACTCAATCGCCCCGGCCGGCAGACCAAGTGCCGAAAACACCGCAATTACCTGACCTAACTTATACAAAAAGCTTCAAAGCGGGGTCGGACATTGGTTACAAAGAAGGTAAAGATTGGGGCATAGACGGACTTAACGGCTTGCCACAAGAGTCTGTTCTTAGCCACATGGCAAATGGTTGGGCTGAACAGAAAGGAAAAACAAATGACAATGCTTGGAAGCAAGGTTGGGTCGACGGATTTAAGAATGGATTTGCATCAACTCGTGGTGGCAAGAAAGTTCTCGAAGAAAACCCAAACTACGAAAATCTTTCTTTAGAAAACGCAAGGGTTGGGGCCGAACTTTATAACAACACCGAAAAGCATGAGGCAACGATTGTTACGGTAGATAAAGAGGCCGGTTTGATTTATGTTCGGTATGTGAAAAGCGGTTCCGTTGAACCAAAATCAATCACGGCCCTGAGCAAGACTTGGTTTGTAAAAAGATAATACAATGGCTCTACAATTACGGCGCAAAACGCACGAATCGATCGTGTATATCGACAAGGACTCGGCTCCGAGGATCATGCCGAATGGCGAGGACTTTATTCTCGAGGACATTCCGGTCGGGACGCGGGTCATTTATCCGAATCCGCCGATCAAAGGTTTGCCTAATCGCGAAGCAGCGATCCGCTACGCGTTGAATCATCCGCTTGAGATGGAGCCGCTTTACGCCCTTCTCGAGCCGGGAATGCGGGTGACGATCGCGATGGACGATATCTCGCTTCCGCTGCCGCCTATGCAGACGCCTGACCTTCGGCAAACGATGCTCGAGATCGTGCTCGATATGTGTGCCGCGAACGGAGTTGATGACATTCATCTGATCATCGCTAATTCTCTGCACCGAAAGATGACCGCCTGGGAAATGAAGCGGATGGTCGGCGCGAAGATCTACGACGAATTCTATCCCGATCGCTATTACAACCACGACGCTGAGGCCGACGATGAACTCGTAACGCTCGGCCACACTCGGCACAACGAACCACTGCGGGTTAACAAACGTGCGATCGAGAGTGACCTTCTTATCTATCTGAACATCAATCTTGTCCCGATGGACGGCGGTCATAAATCCGTCGCGGTCGGTTTGTGCGATTACGAATCGCTCCGTTGCCACCACGAGCCGCAAACGATCCGCGATTCGCATTCGTATATGGACCCACCGGCGTCGGAGCTGAATCACAAGGTGGTTAGGCTAGGCAAACTCGTTGACGAGAACTGCAAGGTCTTTCATGTCGAGACAGCTCTTAACAACAAGATGTTCTCGGATGGCTACGACATCCTGACGCGAAACGAAGATGAATTTTCGTTCATGGACAGGATGAAGTGGGAAGCGATGAAGCGGACCTTTTCAAAGATGCCGCGAGGTGCAAGGCGAAAGATGCTGCATGCGATCCCGGCACAATATGAGCTGATCGGCTGCTATGCGGGACGCACGGAACCTGTTCACGAAAAGATACTCGAATTGAACTATCGTCAGTACGAGATCCCGGTCAAAGGGCAGTGCGACATAATGATCACGGGCATTCCCGACATTTCGCCATACAACGTGTACTCGGCGTTGAATCCTTTGCTGGTGCAGGTGATGGCGCTCGGCTATCACTTCAATATGTATCGGAACAAGCCGCTGTTGCGAAAGGGCGGTGTGATGATCATCACGCATCCGTGCTTTGATGAGTTCGATCCGAAGTTTCACCCGTCATATATCGAGTTCTTTCACCGCCTGCTGCCGGAGTCGCGCGATGCTTTTTACCTTCGCGAAAAATACGAGCGTGAGTTTGCTTCGAACCCGGCTTATATCGAAATGTACCGCCGCGGCAATGCGTATCATGGAGCTCATCCGTTCTTTATGTGGTATTGGGGCGAGAACGGCCGTCAGCACGTCGGCCACGTGATCGTTGCCGGTGCGGAAAACGCCCACGTCCCGGAAATGCTTGGATGGGAACGCGCCGACAATCTGACAGAAGCGATCGCAATGGCCCGTTCATATATGGGTCGCAATGCTGAGATAACAATGCTTCACCAGCCGATCATCGGTCTCTGCAGTGTTACGGACTAGATGACTGGTCAGATGACTGGTCAGTATTGTATACTGTTTTCTATGAAAACTAAAGTGCGAACAATAAGTGCGACGGAATTTAAGGCGAAGTGTCTGAGTATCTTTGACAATCTGGGGGCCGAAGGCATCGTCGTCGAGAAACGCGGCAAGCCTGTTGCGAAGATCACGCCAATAAGGTCAAAAGACTCTGATTGGATAGGCTCGATGAAGGGTGAGATCAAAATACTTGGCGATATTACGTCCACGGGGATCAAATGGGATGCTGAATCTTGATACACACATCCTGATCGCGGGACTTGCAGGCAGTCTGTCAGATCGGGAGATCAAGATTGTCGAGAACGACAGCATCGCGATCTCAGGGATCGTGCTTTGGGAGATCTCAAAGTTGGTCCAACTTGGCCGACTGGCTCTGGATCTCGAGAGTCCCGCATTCAAGCGACTCTTGGCACGCGTGACGATATTTCCGATAACCCTTGAGATCGCCCGTCAAAGCACGGAGCTTGATTTTCGCTCCGACCCCGCGGACGAGATCATAGCGGCGACAAGTGTTGTGGAGAACGCTCCGCTTTTGACACGTGATCGAAAGATGCTGAGGTCGCGATTGGTCCCGCTTGCGTAAGCCGCGAAGAGGGATTAGCGCAAGTTAAGAATCGGTGATTCGAGGATGAACGAAAGAAAGGAGCTTTGGGAAGAGATCGGGACGAGCGAGGCTTATTGGGCCGTCGCGACGCACGATAAGTTTCGCGCGTCGAACCTAAACTCCGACCTGAAGGAAGATTTTCTCGCATCCGGCCGCGAGCACGTGAATGATGTTTGGCAGACCTTTGAGCGGCTCTTGGGCAACGAGCTGAAACCGACGAGAGCTCTCGACTATGGCTGCGGAGTCGGCCGACTGGTGCTTCCGCTAGCGGAGCGTTGCGATCACGTGATCGGCGTAGATATTTCGTCGGCAATGCTCCGCGAGGCTGCGAAGAATGCCGAATCGCGTGGGCTTTCGAATATCACGCTGCAGACCGTCGATGAATTCATCGCTGACGAAAATGCTGAATACGACTTTGTGCATACCTACATAGTTCTGCAGCACATAAGGCCGGCGATCGGCTATGCCATGATCGAAACGATGCTGGATCGATTGAAGGTCGGTGGTCACGCAATGATCCATACGACCTTTGTGGACAAGTCGCCTTTGTTTGGCAGGATCCGTGCTCGTTTATACAGAGATGTCCCGGGTGTCCACCGTTCGTTAAATTTGATCCGCGGCAGGACTTTGCCATTCGTGCCGGTTTATACGTATGACCTCGAACGAGTGAGGTCGATATTCAGAGATCGGCGGCTCGACATTCTCGACGAGAGGGAGATCGACCATAGCGTAGTCGGCAGGATGTTCTTCTTGAAGAGGTCATAGCGGCAAGATGTGGACGCAAAGGTTGCGTCCAGTGCGGACAGGAGTGTCCGCGGTCCGGGTGTCCGTGGTCCGGAAGACACGTTTCGTATGAAACTATCACCAACAGAAACATTAAAGGGAAAGACGATCTTCTTCATCGGCGGTACAGGGTTTGTCGGTAAAGTGACACTGTCGATGCTGCTCAATAATTTTCCGGAGATCGGGAGAGTGTATGCGACGGTTCGTGCTAGAGATGAGAACGAATCGAACACTCGATTCTGGACGAGCATAGTTACATCGCATACCTTTGATCCACTTCGTGAAAAGTATGGCGAAGGTTTCGAAGACTTTATCCGCGAGAAGGTCGTGCCCGTAAACGGCGATGTCGGCAATGAGTTTCTGGGCCTGGATGAGGCCGAGGCTCGGCGAATAATGCAGGACACCGACATCATCATAAATGGTGCGGGGAACGTTACGTTCAACCCACCGCTTGAATCTGCTCTGCGGACGAATGTTGTCGGATCGAACAACATCATCAAACTGGCACGGATGATGAAGAAGCCGCGGCTCGTGCATGTTTCGACGTGTTTTGTTGCCGGCAAGCGCTCCGGTGCGATCTGGGAAAATGAACCTGTCGTCGGCTATTTTCCGCGAAAGAATGAGCTTGTCGGCACGACATTCGACGTGAACCGCGAAGTTGAGGATTGTGCGCGTCTTAGCGAACAAGCTCGTCAGGAGGCCGATGACGCGGTGCAGGCGGCAAAGTTTCGCGAACTTGCCCGAAAGCGATTTATTGAGGAAGGCCGCGACCCTGATGATGAGTCTGAGCTGAAGTCTGCGATCTTTCGCGAACGCAAGATGTGGATCCGCGAGCGGACGACGGAACTCGGTGCCGAGCGCGCGGAATACTGGGGCTGGACGAATATCTATACATACTCGAAGTCGCTTGCAGAGCAGATCATCGCTCAGCAGGACGACATTGTTAAATGCCTAGTTCGGCCGAGCATCGTCGAGAGCTCGGTCGCCTATCCATTCCCCGGCTGGAACGAGGGTTTTACGACAACAGCACCTCTGATCTTGATCGCCCTCCGGGGGCAGCCCGTCATACCGGTCAACGAAAAACTGATCCTCGATATTATTCCTGTCGATATGGTTGCGGGCGTGATCCTGGGGGCTGCCGTCAGAGCTCTCGTTGATGATGAACCACCGCTTGTCTTTCAGGCTTCGTCGGGCGACTCGAACCCGAATAATATGAAGCGGATCGTTGGGCTCGTCGGGCTCTATAAGCGTCAGCATTTTACAGAAAAGGAGACCGGAAACAAGATCGTCAATCGGCTTGCTGGTGCGGTTGAGGCGACACCTGTTAAGCAAAGGGCATATGAATTGACCTCGGCGCCGATGCTGAACAAACTTGCAAAGCGTGCTGATGGACTGATGGACCGCGTAACGCCGCGTTGGGGCGGCGGTCGGATCGGCAATATTGTCGCCGACCTCAAGAAATCGACCGAGAATTTCAAGGAATCAACACAGGCGACGATGGACGCGTTTGCGATGTTCAAGCCGTTCATGATCGACAACGAATATCTCTATCGGTCGGACCACGTGCGCGAGTTGATCGTCTCGGTCAAGGAGAAAGAGAAGCATCTTCTGCCGTGGTATCCGGAGAAGCTTGACTGGTACGACTATTGGCTAAAGATCCATTTCCCGGGAATGAGGAAATGGGTGCTCCCGACACTTGAAGAAGAGTTGAAGGCAGTTGAAAAGCGGGCGTTCACATACCGCGACCTGCTTGACCTTTTTGATACGTCGGTCAAGCGATTCTCGACCCGCGTTGCGATGCGGATCGAGCGAGACGGCCGCAAGGAGCAATACACATTCGAGGATGTCAACGAATTGACGCTGCGTGCTGCCGGCTTTTTTGCGGCAAATGGCATTGAGCCAGGCCAGCGTGTGATCCTATTCTCAAACAATATGCCTGAATGGGGAATGGCATATTTCGGCATCCTGAAAGCTGGGGCGACCGCGATCCCGATCGATCCGGCGAGTTCGCTCGATGAGGTGATCAACTTTGCAAGAGCGGGTGAGGCGTCTGCGATCGTGATCTCACGCAAATTACTCGATGAGAATAGTGAGATCAGGGACCGTTTAAGCGAGGTATTTGGCGAGGGAGCAAAGGGCAAGAAGAAAGGAGTTGCAGCAGGAGTTCCAAACGTTTGGAGTTTCGATGAGGTCTTTGAGATCGAGAGTGAACTGGAAGAAGCAAAACGCAACGCGCTTCTCCCGGCAAAGATCGCTTCAAGTTCGGTCGCTTCGTTGATCTTTACCTCGGGCACGACCGGAACACCAAAAGCCGTAATGCTCACGCATAAGAACTTTGTGAATATGGTGTCGATGCTTTCGAGTGTTCTTGAGATGGATCTGACCGACGGCGTTCTATCGGTCCTGCCAATGCATCACACATTCGAATTTTCGGCCGGCTTCCTGACACCATTCTCAAACGGCACGCAGATCACGTATCTAAACGAACTCACAGCGGAAGACCTGACGCGTACCATCGAGAACGGGCATGTTACGGGGATGGTCGGCGTTCCGGCCCTTTGGGAAATGCTGCATCGGCGGATAAAAACTCGTCTTCGCGAGCGTGGCGATTGGATCGCCGATCTCGCGGATAACGTCATCGACTTTAATGCTTGGATACGCGACAACACGCCGTTCAATCTTGGCCCGATCATCTTTTTCCCGATCCATCAAGGAATGGGCGGCAAGATCCGCTATCTGATCTCGGGCGGCTCTGCTCTTAGCGAGAAAGTTCAAAAGGATCTGCACGGGCTTGGCTTTACGGTGCTTGAGGGCTACGGCCTGACAGAATCCTCGCCTGTTCTTACAGTGACCAGGCCTGGTAATAAACTTCTGAAAGGAAGCGTCGGCACACCGTTGCCAGGCGTCGAGGTGCGGATCGAAGATCCGGATGCAACGGGCGTCGGTGAGATAGTTGCTCGCGGTCAGAACGTGATGGCGGGCTATTACAAGAACGATGAAGCGACCGAATCCGTACTCCGCGACCGATGGCTGCGCACGGGCGATCTCGGTCGCATCGACGAGGACGGAAATCTGTTCATCGTTGGACGGTCAAAGGATGTGATCATTGATTCGAACGGAAAGAACATTTATCCGGACGAGATCGAGGACCTTTATTCAAAGTCTCCGAGCATTAAAGAATTGAGCGTGGTTGGCCTTCCAGATGCTGATGGCGGCGAGAAGATCGCTGCGCTCGTTGTGCCGGATTATGAGTACGATATTGCATTGTCTCGCACCGAAGTGAACAAACGTATCGAGGACCATTTCCGTGAGGTGGCGGCCGGCTTGCCTTTCTTTAAGCGTATCAAGGTGATGCATGTCACGCCGTTTGAGCTGCCTCGGACAGCTACCAGGAAGGTCAAGCGACCCGAAGTTGTCGCGATGCTCGAAAAGCTCGAGGATCGGGCACGGTCAAAGACGAGATCGATCGTTGAATCAAAAGGCGATGACAACGTTGCGTGGATACGGAAGGTCGTTGCGACGGTTTCAAACCGCCCGCTAAGTGACGTCTCGATCGACGACAAACTTGCCGATCTTGGATTCGATTCGCTGATGTTCGTCGAGCTGCAAGCGGCGGTTGAGGATGCGGGCGGCCGCGTGCTGATGCCCGATACGCTGAACGAGGTGCAGACGGTCCGAGAGCTTTTGACCGTCGTCAACCGCGTTGATAAATCAAAGCGGTTGGTCGGCGAACTCAAAGTCGAGGAGGCAAAGCCCGACGAAGACGACATTTACATTCCATCATTGGTGAGACGCGTGGGCAATGCGGTTGTCGATCTTGCGCAGGATACTCTCTATTCCAAAGTGCTCAACACGACAATAGAAGGGCAGAATAACGTACCCAAACACGTCAACTTTATCGTGACGCCGAATCACGAATCTCACATCGACACGGGCCTGGTGAAGCGGGCTTTGGGCAGCGATGTGGCCGAGCAGACGGTCGCCGTCGCAGCAGCAGATTATTGGTTTGATACAAAGTACAAGCGGGCGTATATGAACAACTTCACCACGCTTGTACCGATCGAACGCACGGGAAGCCTTCGGCAGTCGCTCCGGCACGTAACGCGAATCCTTAACGATGGCTACAACGCGCTGATCTTCCCTGAAGGGACACGGTCGGTCACGGGCGACATTGCCGAATTCAAACCCGTGATCGGCTACCTCGCCTTGAATCAAAAGGTCGGGATCCTGCCAATCTATATTTGGGGCACGTTCGAGGCTTACCCAAAAGGGATGACCATTCCTGCACGGGCAAGCATTGGGGCAAAGATCGGTGCCAAGGTTGGGGCCTTCCTCTCTTACGAGGAATTGCGGGATATGACCTCGGGCGTTCCAAATGCGGAGGCATACCGATTGATCGCGGCGAGAGTGCAGCACGAGGTTGAGAATCTTCGCGATGGAACGCGGCAAAGTTTCGATGTTGCCGCTGTTCGGAAAAGATGGCGAGCAGAGCGTCGCAAAGCCAGGAAGGCTGAACCCGTCATTGATGAATAGTTTGAAAAAGAATTAGTTTCGGAATATACGGACCAATGGCAAAAGCGAAAGGAAAAGCAAAGGCGACAAGATCCAGGAAGCTCCTGATCACGGGCGGAACTGGATTTCTGGGCTCCGAGATCGTGCGTCAGCTGCTTGATGCAGGCGAGAAGAATCTAAAGGTCATGGCGTCGAGTGTCCCCGAATGGATGCTCGATCGAGGGGTGGAAGCGTGCGAAGGTTCTGTTACGTCTCGCGAGGACGTTGCTCGTGCCGTCAGCGATGCGGAAGCAGTGTTTCACCTCGCCGGTAAGGTGTCGCGTGACAATTCCGACGCGGCGGCGATGAATCGGATCCATCTCGAAGGCACGCGATTGCTTTGCGAGGCCGCTAGCGAGGCCGGCGCAAGTACCGTAGTCCTTGCCTCCTCGAGCGGTACGATCGCAGTCAGCGCGGAAGAACAGGTGTTCGACGAAACTTTTCCGTCGCCGGTCGAGGTGCTCTCTCGCTGGGCGTACTATTCGTCAAAATATTATCAGGAACGCACCGCGCTCCTGAACTTTGACGGCGAAGGGCGGCGCCTCGTTATTCTCAACCCCTCACTTCTGCTTGGTCCCGGAGACGAAAGACTTTCTTCAACCAAACTGATCCTCGATTTTTTAGGGAAGAAGGTTCCTTATTGCCCGAGCGGCGGAGTGAATTTCGTTGATGTGCGTGATGCGGCGGCGAGCTTTATTTCGGCCCTTGAGAAGGGAAGGCATCAGGAAAAGTATCTTCTTGGGTCGGAGAATATGCTGTTTTCAGAGTTCTTTGGACGTTTGGAAAGATTATCGGGCGTGCGAGCACCTAGCCTTCGTGTGCCGAAGAAATGGGCATTCGCAGGGGCAGCGATGATCGATTCGCTGTATTCCAACTGGGGAAAAGCCTCGCCGGTCGCTCCAAATGAGGTGGATCAGGCGGAACATTTCTGGTATTTCGATTCTGCCAAGGCAAAGGAAGAGTTGGGGTTCTCCCCGCGTGATGTGCAGGAAACGCTGAACGACACAATCGCCTATATCAAAGCGAATTTTCTTGGCGGCGGCGTATTTTAATCGAGCTTGATCAGGTCAAAGAAAAAGAATATGGCGGCCGCGGCCCGCGGTTCAACGCCCGAAGCGTAACCCAAGGTGCGTCTGCTGCTGTCTTCCACTCTGCCGTTCTCAAGAATATAGCCAACCGTCGAACGAGATGAGTTCTCAACGCGGCCGTTGCTTAGGAGATACCCGAGCGTACGACGGCTCGAATCCTCGATGGTGCCGTTAGTCTGCAGGTATCCTAGAGTCCTTCGAGAAGCATCCTCAAGCCGTCCATTCTTTAAGAAGTAGCCGACGGTACGTCTTGATGCGTCCTCGATAGTACCCGAAGATGAAACGTACCCACGTGTGCTGCGGCTTGCATTTTCAATGCTCTGCCCAACGCCGGGAATCGTTAGTATAAGGAGAATGATGGCGGCGATGAGGTTAAGTTTCACTTTGATCTTGATACCTCCGATTGATCGATCGATGGAGTGCGTAGATCACAGCTCCAACGACGGCTGCTAATACGATCGGAATACCTTGCTTTGCGATATCTGCATTGGACAACAGCCAAATTATAACAACCAGCGACAAAGCGACGACAACGCCGCCGGCAGGCGTCCGAAAACCCGATGTCGGAGCATTGTCACGTCGCCTAAACACAGGGAGTGCGAGTGAGGTTGTGGCATAAACAATGAGCCTCGTCACGACCGATATCGCGAGCGCCGTGATGAACGTCGAATTTAGGGCAATGATCAATACAAGCACCGCAGTCAGGATCGTGGCGACAACGGGTGTATGAGAGCGTTCCGATGTCTTTCCTAATAACCGCGGCAGATCCCCCTGCTCCGACATTGCAAAGAGAAGGCGAGTTGCCGAAAGAAGTCCGACATTCAAGTTGCCAAGGATAGACACTAAGGCTCCAACCGTAACGATCGTGGCCCCAATCGGCCCGGCAAAGGAAGCTGCAGCATCGGCGACCGGACGCTGGGAACTCGCAAGGTCGTCAACTGTTCCGATCGCGACCAACTGAATACCTATATAAACCGCAGCAACGGTCGCAAGCGCTGCAAAAAGCCCCAAAGGTATTGATCGTTGAGGGTTCCGGGTCTCGCCGGCAACGACAACGGCTGACTCAAACCCGACGAATGCGTATATAAACAGCAGCACCGACTCAGAGAATGACGTGTAGCCCGGCAGCGATTCGAATCGAAAAGCGTTCGGATCGATAAAGAAGATCCCTATCAAAGCCACGCCGATGAGCGGTATGAGCTTGCCGATCGTCATCACGTTCGTGACCGTTGCAGATTCTTTGATCCCCGCAAGGTTGACGCCGGTAATAAATCCGACGATCGAAACGATCACGACGATGCGGATGGTCTCCGATTCAGGCAGGAAAAGGCCGAGATAGGTTACGAAAAGATTAGTGTTCGCCGCGATCGTCGTTACGCGGACGATCCAATAGAGCCACCCGACCTCAAAACCTGCAAACGACCCGAATGCCTCGCGAGCATAAAGGTACGGCCCGCCGCTCTTGTTGAAACGACTGCCGACCTCGGCATAGCAAAGAACGAAAAGGCAGATCACGAGGGCGCATGCAACGCATGCGATCAGACTATACGCTCCGATCTTTGAAAATACGGCGGCGGGCAGGCCAAAGATGCCTGCACCGATTATCGTGTTGATAACGATGGCCGTAAAATCTCGGCGTGAAAGTCCGCGGACAAGTTTGTCTTGCATTTCTTGCAATGCCATAGCGCTTTTGCGGCGTCCTTTGTTTATACTCTTTTTGCTACGTTTCCCGAAATATTGAAGGGTGAAAAATTGGTTATGAAACGACTTTTCAAATTTGCCATCGCGGTGACAGTGTTTCTCGCTGCGGGTACAGCGTTTGGCCAGAACGCCGTAAGGGATCGCGAGATCCGCAAGTCCGCGGGGTATGAGCCTCCGCCACTTGCAACTTCCGGCAAGATGAACGAACTGCTTGCAAAGGCTGTCGAAGCAACTCTCGCCGAGTTCAAGGCCAAGGGCTTTACCCAAAACGATGTTTCCGCCACGCTAGTGGTTTTGGGCGGACAAGGAGCTGAGTGGGAGCGCGGTGAGGTGCGCGGTGATGAACGGATATATCCAGCGAGCGTCGTAAAGCTCTTCTATATGGCGGCCTTGGAGCGGCAGATCGAGGACGGCAAAGTTACGGTCACAGCGGAACTTGAACGAGGCCTGCACGATATGATCGTCGATTCGTCGAACGAAGCGACCCAGTACATACTCGATGTTCTGACCGACACCTCAAGCGGTGCAGAGTTGCCGGAGAAGGAGTTCGAAGCATGGCAGTATAAGCGCAATCGTGTGAATCGGTTCTTTGCGTCAATGGGTTACGAGAACATTAACGTAAACCAGAAGACGTTTTGTGAAGATGCCTATGGTATTGAACAGCAATCGCGAAACTACAAAGGCGAGAATCGAAATATGCTGACAACGAATGCCGTTGCAAGACTGCTTGCCGAGATCGTTACGGGCCGGATGGCAAACAAGGATCGGACAGCGGAAATGATGACATTGCTGCGCCGGGACCCATTTAGTAAGGGGCCGGAAGACGATCAGGCACACGGGTTTACGGGTCGAATGCTGATCGATAGACAACTGAGTGGTCTAAAGCTTTGGTCAAAGGCGGGCTGGACCAGCAAGACCAGGCACGATGCTGCTTACATTGAGACGCCGGATGGCATGAAGTTTGTCCTGGTTGTCTTCACCGTCGATCATGCAAACGACTACGGCTTTATACCTGCGGTCGCCGGACGAGTTCTTGACGCTTTGAAAGGAAATGCATCCGTCGATCATCACTGAAGGTCGCAGACCTCGATGACCTCGGCAAGTTCTCCTACAGGTTGTGCGTCCCGAATTAGAAATGCGAAACCTCTCCGCAGCAGGTCCTTCGCCTGGGCCGCGGGAACCGGCCTTGAGAACAGGTAGCCTTGGCCAAGGCCGCACTTTAGTTCGCGCAGTTTCTCACGCTGGCTGTGGGTCTCGATTCCTTCAGCGACCACCTCAAGATCGAGATTCTCCCCAAGCATCAGAACGGTCTTCACGATCAGCGAGCTCTTTTGATCTTCATCCATCGCCTTAACAAAGGAACGGTCGATCTTCAGTCTTTGGAACGGGAATTTTTGCAGGTAACTGAGGCTTGAGTATCCGGTGCCGAAATCGTCGGTCGAAAGCCCGACTCCCAGACGGCGCAGCTCTTTGAGCACCTTTAAGGCTTTGTCGCTATGCTCCATAACGGTGCTCTCGGTTACCTCTAGTTTCACCTGTGAAGCACGCAGCCCGGAAAGGCCGATGGCTTCGCGGACCTGAGCAGTTAAGGTCGGATGCATAAGCTGCTTTGCTGATAGGTTCACGCTTATAGATAGCTGACGGTTCGTGTCTCGCTGCCACAAAGCTACCTGACGGCAAGCCTCGTTCAGTATCCATTTGCCGATCCGCACGATAAGGCCCGTCTCTTCGGCAACGTGGACGAACTCTTCCGGTCCGACGAGACCATGTTCAGGATGACGCCATCGGATCAGGGCCTCGAATTCGCTCACCTTACCGGTTTCAAGATCGACGATCGGCTGATAGTGCACTTCAAACTGATCTTTCTCTAGAGCGTGCCGCAGGTCAGTTTCGACCCGCAGTAGATTCATATTGCGGACGTGCAGATCCTGGTCAAAGATCTCATAGCGTGCCTTTCCTGCCTCTTTTGCTCGATACATTGCCGCATCAGCATCACGAAGAAAGTCCTCGGGCGTACGGTGTATTTGGCCGGATAGGACGATTCCGATGCTAGCGGTCGTAAAGACCTCATAGTTATCCAGCTTGAATGGCTCAGAGATCTTTGTCTGCAGCCTTTCCGCGACCCTCGACACCTCCATCGGGTCACTGCTTCTCTGCAGCAGGATCGTGAACTCATCGCCTCCCAACCGAGCTACCACGTCTCCCGGGCGAACGCAGGAAGAAAGCTTCTCGGCGATCGCTACAAGAAGCTTGTCGCCGATCGTGTGACCGAGGCTATCGTTGATGACCTTAAAACGATCGAGATCGAGGAACAGTACGGCAAACTGCGCATATTCGCTCCGCTCGCTCTTTGCGACCGCATCGCGGAGATGGTTCATAAATGCCGCTCGGTTTGGGAGCTCAGTGAGCGGGTCGTGGAGGGCATAATACCGGAGGCGTTCTTCGGCAAGAGTGCGCTCGGTTATGTCGCGGAAGCAGCAGACACGTCCAACAGGTGCGCCGTCGGTCAGCTGCGGCTGAGAATATCGCTCGTAGATGCGGCCATCTTTGAGGCGGACCAGGGTGTTGGTCGCTAGAAGCGGGTCGTTGTACAGCTTGTCGAGGTCAGCAATAAAAAGTTCAGGTTCCTGCAGTTGGTCACAAAGGTGAGCGATCATGTCATCTGCATCCTTCGAGTGCTCGATACGTTCAGGCAGTTCCCACATATCGCGGAACTTCTTGTTGTACGTAACGATCTGTCGATCAAGGCTCATGACGACCATTCCGTCTGCGGTTGATTCAAACGTGGAGGAGAAAAGAGATACGGTTTCAAGGATCTTCTCTTCGGCGATCCTCTTTTGTGTGATATCACGGCCAAGTCCCTGCACGCCGACCGGAACCCCGTCGGCATACATCATTCGCGTGCTGACCTCGAGCGTGACACTTCTTCCATCTTTCGCGACGATCTCGATCTCATACATGGTCGGCTTGTCGCTTTCGGATCTTCGCGGTTTCATTCCGCTTGCGGCCTCCCGAAACTCCGGGGCGACGATATCGACATAGTTCATCCGAAGAAGTTCTTCACGTGTGTAGCCGGAGACCAATTCACCCGCACGGTTGAGCGATGTGAAGTTTCCGTCAAGATCGTGAGTGTAGATCAGGTCGTTCGCGTTCTCGAAGAGGTCACGAAAACGAGCTTCGCTCTCTCGCAAAGCGTCTTCGGCTCGGCGGCTTTCGGTGATGTCCTGGATGGTGCCGAACATACGTTCCGTACGGCCATTCGCACCGACAACGGTCTCGGCCTGGGTTTTTAGCAACCGATCTTCGCCGCTCGGGAGGACGATGCGGGCTTCGACGTCAAAGAACTTTTGCTCTTTGATCGCTGACACGAATCCTTCTGAGAATATGCCGCGGTCAGACGGACGGATCGCCTGGTAGATGAACTCGATCGTAGGGTTGATCGCTCGCGGTTCATAGCCGAAGATCCGATAGACCTCGTCCGACCAAGTGATCGTGTTCGCAAGCGAATTTATGCCCTCCTTTAGCTCGAGTTCCCAGCTTCCGAGATGCGTGATTCGCTGTGCGGCGGCAAGATTCGCCTCACTCTTCCGCAGAGCTTCTTCTGAGTTGCGTCGGTCTGTGATGTCTCGTGCAATGCCCTGGACCGCTACGGGCTGACCATCCTTGTAGGCGAGACTGCTGTTTACCTCCAACGTGACATGTTCACCATCCTTTCGGACGCAATCGACCTCGTAGATCGTTTTCGCTGAAAGTCCCTCTAGCTTTTTGCGGAACTCGGTCTTTGACCGTTCCAGGTGTTCGGGAACGATCACCTCCGAGAGATTCATCTTCAACGCTTCGTCTCGCGAATATCCAAAAACGGACTCGCCAGCCTTGTTGATGGAAGTGTAATTGCCTTCCAGATCGTGCACATAGATGATATCGCTCGCGTTTTCAAAGAGTTCTCTGTACCGTGCTTCGCTCTCCCGAAGCTTTTGTTCGAACTCGATCTGCCCGGCAACATCGTGCCAGATGACCATGCCCGCAAAGATCTCTCCAGATTCGTCACGGATCGGGAGAACGGTCGTCGAAAAAAAGCCATCAGCGGTATCTTCCCGGAGCGTAATAGTTTCACCGGCGAGGGCTCTCCGATATCGCTCCTCCCAAACTTTGCCATCCTTGCCCGGAAACACCTCGTGCACCGTCTTGCCTTCAAACGTACCGGAAGTCCAATTTCGAGCTTTGATCTGGGGTCCTTCAGCCAGCCTATACCGCAGATCGTGGTCAAAAAGAAGAACTCCCGTATCAGGAATATTCTTTGCAAAGGCTCGATAAAGATGATCACGGCGCTTGATCTCAGTTTCGGCCTCCATCTGAGAGGTCATGTCGATGATCACACCTTGCCAGCAGACCGGTGTCCCATCCTTGTCTTTAATAAAGCAGCCTCGGTCCCGGATCCACAGCACGCGGCCGTCCGCGCAGAGGACTCGATAAACGAAGTCGTTGTTTTCGCCGCGTTTGAGTGCCTCACGAGTTTTTCCCAGTACCTCATCACGGTCTTCCGGGTGTGTAACAATGTCCCAAATATCCGACTTCGTCAGCCAATCTTCCAACGGATATCCGAATCGCTCAAATGACCGGCTGATGAAGATCGGTTTGTGCGGTGGTGTCGGACTTACGGCATAGAACATCGCCGGGAGATTTTCGATAAAGCTCCGAAAGACGCTGTCATCCGCCGCAATGATCGGAAGATTTGCAGCAGTTTTTTCCGTCAGCGCCGAAATTTGTTTGTTTTCTTTTGCGGTCGTCATGCCCGAGGCGAATCTTAAAGAATTGCCAGTATCTAAGAGGCGAAGTAGCTTAAATGATGGAAAATGTGATCCTTGATCGGTTCCTGGGATAAGAAAGTAACGCGAGAGAGAAGCCCGGATGAAGCTTTGAGCGATTACGCTTGGATAGCGCAACATCTAATAGTAACATAGTGGCAGAATCTCGGCTATCATTTTTTTGACCGTCTTTTCCGTCGGATCCGGCCGCAAACGGACGTCCGATCCCGTTTTGCGGACTATTTCGGGGGGAATACCATTACGATATGAAGACAATCCTTGGTTTTGTGATCACACTCACGGTAGTCATTTCGGGCTTTGCACAGACGATGCCGAAAGATGCAGATCCGGTGCTCTGGCAAAAGGCATTGAGGATCCACAGGCGAGCGATCGTGGTAGATGGCCACAACGACATAACATCGCCAATGGTCGATGAGGACCTTGATCTCGCGACGGATACGCGAGGGAAGTTTCATAAGGACGGCGATCCGTTCTACACGGACCTTTCCAGGTTAAAGCAAGGCGGGATCACGGGCGAGTTCTTCGCGATCTATGTGTCCGGTTCGACGCTTAAGACAGGCGGTGCAATGCGGCGGGCAATGGATCTGATCGATGCGACATATCGTGAGGTCGAGCGGCACCCGAAACAACTCTCGTTGTGTACGACCGCCGCCGATATTCGACTGGCAAAGGCACAAGGCAAGATCTGTGCTTTGATGGGCATCGAAGGCGGTTATGCGATCGAGAATTCGCTCTACGCACTTCGCGACTTTTATCGGCTCGGGATCCGCTATATGACGCTAACGCACAATGTTTCGCACGATTGGGCGGATGCGCACGGCGATGTTCCGAAGAACAACGGCTTATCTGAGTTTGGCAAAGAGGTCGTGCGAGAGATGAACCGCTTGGGAATGTTCGTTGACATCTCTCACGTTTCCGAGAAGGTGATGAATGATGTTCTAGATGTCTCGACAGCTCCGATCATCGCCTCGCATTCTTCCGCGAGGGCTCTGAACGACCATACACGGAACGTTTCCGATGCGGTTCTAAGGCGCGTCGCTAAGAACGGCGGCGTCATTATGGTGAATTTTTATCCGTCTTTTCTCGACGCGCGGACCAACAAAGAGGAGAACGAGCGAGCGGCCCGCCTGAAACCTCAATTGGATGCACTTAGAGACAAGTTCAAGAATGATCCCGATGGGTTTAACGCCGGACGGCGAAAGCTCTTTGCAGAGAATCCCATTTATGTGACTCCGTACACGCGGATCGTGGATCACATCGACCATATCCGTGATGTTGCAGGCATCGATCATGTAGGCCTCGGCTCGGACTTTGACGGAATTCCCTTCCTGCCTGCCGGGATGAGCGGATCTGAGGCGATGCCGCTTATCACGTACGAAATGCTTCGCCGCGGATACACTGAAGCTGACATTCGCAAGGTCCTTGGCGGTAATTTCCTCCGAGCAATGGCCCAAATGGAGAAGGTCGCCGGCAAACGCCAGATCAGCGGACAGGGAAGCCTCAAAAAACTTTCGAAGTAGGCTGGAATCTTACCTTATCCTCGTCCGGCGGTTGCCCGTGGGTGAATTTGTATTGGCTTTTTACGTGTCAACTGTGCTATAACCTCGGTTAGCCCCTAATTTGTTTCTAAATTAACTATTGCGGCCGGTTCCAGCGTCTGGTTCCGGATTGGTTTGTCATTCCTGCCGCTAAGCCGGCATTTGTCCATTGGAGAAATGCCGATAACGTCCTGTTTTTAGGGCATTTAGCGACTTTAACGTCAATGGAGGGATATTGATAATGCGACATTTTTCGCTCGTTGGAAGCCTAAGGATGCTTTCAAAACCAGGAGCACGTTCCTTAACAACTTTTGTTTTGCTATTGGCTTTGGTATTCCCGGCCATTATTTTGGGCCAGGATCTGCGTCCGACGCAAAGTGATTCCAGTCTTGCAGATGCAAGCCGGAATGCACCCAAGACGACCGGCAAAGTTGATCCGAATGCCTTTTCATTCCCGCAGCAGGCTGTGAATTCTGAACCGCTTGGAGGTAATCCCTGCGAATGGACTGCGGCCGCTGTTTCACCGAGTCCGATACTTGATCAGGCAACGACAACTATCGGCAGTAACCTTTACACGTTTGCAGGCGTTGGCGGCGGTGCGATCATCGCTACGGCTCAGAAGTTCAACGGCACAGCGTGGAGCACCGTCACTTCGGTACCGGCCGCGTTGGAGTTTCCGACTGCTGTCTCCGATGGCACATCCGCGTATATCGTAAATGGTGTGGACACTACAGGGACGAGCGTCAACACCTTGTACCGTTACAACCCGGGAACCAATGACTACACGACACTGGCGTCCGCTCCGACGGCGACCTGGAACCAGGCCGCGGTCTATTTGAACGGTAAGGTCTACAAGGTCGGCGGCTATGTTTCCGCTGGCGGTAGCACGTCGTCGTCCAACGCCCTCAATATCTACGACATTGCGTCAAACACCTGGGCGAGCGGTGCACCCTATCCGGTTGCACAAGGCTGGATGTCGGCCTTCACTGACGGCACATATCTTTATGTCGCCGGTGGCGTTGCGGCCGAAACCGGTTCGACACCTTCGACAAAGACATATCGATACGATCCGAGCTCCAATTCCTGGGATGATGCCGCGATCGCTGACCTTCCCGTCAGCCGATGGGGTGCTGCATCGTCAGTTACCGCCTATCGAGGCGGTTGGGTGATCACAGGCGGATATGTCGGAGGTACCGATACGTCAAACCTTTCTGCATCGGCGATCAAATGGGATCCCGTCTCTAACTCTTGGTCGCCGCTCCCCGATATGCTGGCCGCACGTGCCCGCATGACGGGTGCCGTTCTAGGCGACGCATTCCATGTTATCGGCGGACGCTCATCCGCCGGTGGTTTCGGCGGCACGAACGACAATCAGCGTTTGTTCTGCATCGACCCGAATCTGCCATACCTGGTGGGAACAGTTTCATATGTTTCTGACAACGGTACACCCGCCAACGGCGTTCCCGATCCCGGCGAGACCGTGACCGTTAGCCTTAGGATCGACAACATCGGCGGCACGGCAACCGGCAACGTCGTCGGAACTCTGGCAGCCTCGGGTGGCATTACGAATCCGAGCGGCCCGGTCAATTTCGGTATGATCAATCCGGGTTCTTTTGCGACCCAGAACTTTACGTTCCAGGTGCCGGGAGACGCTGCCTGCGGTAGCCAGATCGACCTTTCGTTCGACATCGCTGATGGTGCGACACACTATTCCGCAACCAAGTCTTACAATCTCGGCGTGCTCCAAACGACGCTCGCCGAGAATTTTGACGGTGTAACCGCTCCGAACCTTCCGTCAGGTTGGGTTCAGAATCAAACGGTTGGCACCGGCATTACCTGGACGACTGTTACGTCGCCAAACAACTCCGCCCCGAATTCGGCATTTGCCAATGACCCGGGTGCGGTCAACGCAACGGCGATTGAATCCCCCGCATTCAACATTTCGTCCGCCAATTCGGTGCTGACCTTCAAGAACAATTACGCAACTGAGAATACGTTCGACGGTGCTGTACTTGAGATCAAGATCGGAAGTGGCATGTGGACGGACTTTGTAACAGCGGGTGGTGCATTTACCGCTGGCGGTTACAACGGTACTATCAGTACCAGTTTCCAGTCACCGATCGGTGGCCGTCAGGCTTGGACCGGCAACTCCGCCGGATTTATTACGACGACCGCGACGTTCCCGGCAGCTGCGGTAGGCCAATCGGTTCAGCTTCGCTGGCTGATGGCCTCTGACAGTTCGGTTTCAGCTACCGGAATCAGCATCGACAATATCACCGTGACGAGCGGCTATCTATGCAACGCACCGGCGGCAAACAAAGCTCGTGCGGACTTTGACGGCGATGGCAAGTCTGACCTGTCTGTTTTTCGTCCGTCGGAAGGCAATTGGTACCTGGAACTTACCGGCAACGTGCCTGCAGGTTTGCCAGCACTTTCTGTCATTCACTGGGGAGCTTCAGGTGACGAGCTTGTCCCGGGCGACTACGACGGCGACGGCGCGACCGATTATGCGGTCTGGCGTGCCAATGATACACCCGGCGTGACGGACTTCTACATACTGAACAGCGGCAGTTTTACCTACAACGGCATTTCGCACGGCTCGATCGGCGATATCCCGGTCGTGGGCGATTACGACGGTGACGGAAAGGCAGACGCTGCGGTGTTCCGGCCGTCGAATGCCACGTGGTATCTCTGGAGGTCAACGGACGGCGGTACGACCGTGGTCCCGTTCGGCAACAGCACTGATATACCGGTGGCGATGGATTCCGACGGTGACGGGAAGACCAATCTGGCCGTTTTCCGTCCGTCCGAGAACAACTGGTACATCATGGATGCTTCAGGTTCGCAGGTAAGCGTCTTCCAGTTCGGTACGACTGGCGACCGCCTTGTCCCGGCCGATTACGACGGCGATGACAAGGATGACGTGGCCGTCTATCGTCCGTCCAACGGAACGTGGTACATCCTGCACTCCACAGACGGAAGCGTTTCGTTCATTCCGTTCGGGATCTCGACCGATATGCCCGCCCCGGCTGATTATGACGGCGATGGCAAGGATGACATCGCGGTCTATCGCGGCGGAACCTGGTACGGACTGTTTTCGACCGGAGGTACAGGCACCGCGCAGTTTGGTGTGGCCACGGATATTCCGATTCCGTCGGCATACCTGCCGCATCAGAACTAAGGCCTGATCTTTTTTGATCAGAGGCTGTCCGGAGCGTTTTTCGCGTTCCGGACAGTTTTTTTTTGTGCCCATCGCAGACTAGATCTGCAGCCGGAGCTCTGACATGTGACGTCTGAAACCAGAGAATAGCGATCAGAAATGGGAGGGTGAGGTTTGAATCCGACGATTAGAAACTAGAGGTTGATTGAGATCAGCAGTTGGAAAAAGGAAATCCGACTCGGTAATTTGTGGTTACCGAGTCGAATATTACAAGTCGAAAGTTAAGAGTACAGGCTTCTATACTCCGGCGCCGTGGCATTTTTTGAACTTCTTGCCTGAGCCGCAATAGCACGGATCGTTCGGCTTTACTTTCGGTTGATCGCGGACGTAAGGCGTATGCCGTGCCGCCTCCGCACCGGCCACATCGGCGGTTGCCATCGCACCCGTGAACGCCATGCCGGCGGCCTGTTTACGCGCACGCTGCATTTCGAGGCGTTCGAGACGCTCGCGTTCTTCCTGCTCGTCGCGTGTGATGATCTCCAGATTGAAGAGAGCTTTGGTCGTGTTCGTGTCGATTCGGTCGAGCATATCCTGGAACATATCGAACGACTGCTTCTTATACTCGACGAGCGGGTCCTTTTGCCCGTAACCGACAAGGCCGATGCCCTGTTTGACGTGATCGATCGAGAGCAGGTGATCTTTCCACTGCGAGTCGATGATGTTGAGCATAATGTAACGCTCGTAGGCACGAAGGCTTTCTTCGCCCGCGAGCTTTTCTTTTGCGGCATAGCGGGTCGAGGCCGTCTTCCATATCGCATCCTCGATCTGCTCGGGATTCATCGTCTTGAAATCAACTCCGGCGTCGACCGCAGGATCGACCGCGTAAATGTGACTGATCTCGGCGGCGTAGGTGTCGATGTCCCAGTTGTCGGGCGTTGTCTGCATCGAAAGATAGCTGCCCGTCAGATCACCGAGAAGGTCGTGTGCAACGCCAGTTTCGCCAAGAAGATACTCGCGGTGCTCGGGTTCGAACATCAGCTGGCGGCGCAGGCCGTAGATCGTTTCACGCTGACGATTCATAACGTCGTCATACTTGAGAACGTGTTTGCGGGTCTCGAAGTTGCGGGCTTCGACCGCTCCTTGTGCACGCTCGATCTGGCGGGAAACCGTGCGGGATTCGATCGCCATACCTTTTTCCATACCGAGCCATTCCATCATCGAGCGAACCTTGTCGCCGGCGAATATGCGCATCAGATCGTCCTCGAGCGAGAGAACAAAACGCGAACTTCCGGGATCGCCCTGACGACCTGCGCGTCCGCGAAGCTGATTGTCAATGCGGCGTGATTCGTGTCGTTCGGTGCCGAGAATGTGCAGGCCGCCCGCTTCACGAACAGCAACAGCTTCTTCTTCGACGACGCGTTTTGCCTTTGCAAGTTCAGCTTCGAACTGCTCCTCGGTCGCTTCGTCTGGATTGATCTCCTGACGTTTCAGATATTCGCGAGCGAGAAATTCCGGGTTGCCGCCGAGCAGAATATCGGTACCGCGGCCGGCCATGTTGGTCGCGATCGTAACCGCACCTTTTCGGCCCGCCTGAGCAATGATCTCGGCCTCGCGTTCGTGGTATTTCGCGTTGAGAACGTTGTGCGGAACGCCCACAGCTTTCAGCTTGGCGGCGACAAGTTCGGAGTTTTCTACCGAAACTGTACCGACAAGAACAGGCTGGCCTTTCGCGTGGAGTTCTTTGATCTCATCGACGACGGCATCCCATTTCTCCGGCAGTGTTCGATAGATCACGTCCGCAGTATCGCGGCGTACCATCGGCCGATTCGTCGGGATCGCAACAACGTCGAGGCCGTAAACCTCATTGAATTCCTCGGCTTCCGTTTCGGCCGTACCGGTCATACCGCCGAGCTTTTCGTACATACGGAAGTAGTTCTGCAAGGTGATGGTCGCAAGCGTCTGGTTCTCGCGTTCGATTTTCACGCCCTCTTTTGCTTCGACGGCCTGGTGAAGTCCGTCTGACCAACGGCGACCCTGCATCAGGCGGCCCGTGAAGTCATCGACGATGATGACCTCGCCGTCCTGAACAACGTAATGATGGTCGAGTTTGTATAGCGTGTGAGCTTTAAGGGCCTGCTCGACACAATGCAGCAGGTCCATATTTGACGGATCGTAAAGGTTCGAGACGCCTAGAAGACGCTCTGCCTTTGTGACACCATGCTCGGTGAGGACGGACGAATGATTCTTCTCATCGAGGAGATAATCGCCCGTCGTCACTTTGGTTTCCTCGTCCTTTTCGCCGCGTTCGAGCTGCGGAATGATCTGATTAGCCGTGTAGTATTTGTCGGTCGCCTCGTCGGACGCTCCGGAGATGATGAGCGGCGTACGCGCTTCGTCGATCAGGATCGAGTCAACCTCGTCAACGATCGCGAAATAGTGGTCACGCTGGACGAGCGATTCGACATCGAACTTCATATTGTCGCGAAGATAATCGAAGCCGAATTCATTATTCGTTCCGTATGTGATATCACTTCCGTAGGCTTCTTTTCGCTCGATGTCGTCGAGGTCGTTCTGGATACAGCCGACCGTCAGGCCGAGGAATTTGTGGATTCGGCCCATCCATTCGGAGTCGCGGGAAGCGAGGTAGTCGTTCACGGTAACGATGTGAACGCCGCGGCCCGTGAGTGCGTTGAGGTAGGACGGCAAGGTCGCAACAAGCGTTTTACCTTCGCCCGTTCGCATCTCGGCGATGCGTCCTTGGTGAAGTGCAACGCCGCCGATCATCTGAACGTCGAAATGCCGCATTCCCGTCACGCGTACCGATGCCTCGCGGACGGTCGCGAACGCCTCGGGAAGTATTTCGTTGAGGATCTCCTGTTCGGCCTTTCGGCGGGCGTCCTTGTCCTCTATGCCCTCGAGATGCTGCTGAATGAGCTTCTTGAATTTCGGCGTCTGAGCCTTGAGCTCGTCATCGGACATCGCCTTGAGCGTCGGCTCCCAATCTTCGATCTCCTTGACGGTCGATTGAACTTTCTTCAGGAACACGTCGCTCGACGTACCGAAGAGTTTCTTTACTAATTTATCTGCAAATGAATTTACTGGCATAAATACCTTTTGTATCGGCTTCTGACGGTGCGACCTCAACGAGAGGTGTGCCCGAGAAGCCTTGAATAAAGCCTTGTAGAGAGCGTTCCCGACATTAGGGCCGGTGCTCTTTACGAGAAAAATATTGAGCGGCTTAGAAAAGAGTTAGCTGGCCGTGTCCGAGCGGGGAAGCGGGACGGCATTTGAGAATCTCTCGCTCGAGATCGCGTCGAGACCTGCATTATGAACGGAAATGACAAGTTGCGAAGCTTGTTTGCGTGGCAACTGCCTGATCTCTATCGAGCGTTTGGTGGCCGTCGTTCGCGCAAGATCCGCGGCGGCGAACGCAAGCGAAAGGCGGAAGATGGCGTCCGTCTGCGAAAGGCCTAGGCTTTTCGGACAGGATGAAGCGTCAGCTGCGATCCTGGCGGCTGATGGTTCAGTTTTTGGCTGAGCTAGCTCGGCTAGGTCCGACGGGAGGCCGGCATTTTCACTGCGGCGTTGAATAGACTGCGGCTGCGAGGTTTGAGCGACAAGCTGCGGCGTCGCACCTGCGAGCACGAGCCCGAGGTACACGGCGACGACCGCTGCCGTCAATATAGAATTTGTTGTTCTGTGTTCGCTCAACTTACTTGCCTATACGATCATCTCCCGGCCGTTTTTCGGTCGAAAGATTTACTTTATCATTTTGCTGCTGTGCTGCGCGCTCTTTTGCCAACTTTCTGTCTATTATCTTCTGGATCGTCTCTTTCGGAACTTTTAACTGAATCACGAGATTGCTGCCTTCGGAGGCGATCGTCGTGGCGTTCAGAAGAGCGAGATCATCGAGTGCATCCTTTAGTTTCTCGGCGTTTGCCGGATCGTTGACCGATTGCATCTGAGCGATATCCGCCTCTTTTGATTTGCGCGCTATATCGGCACTAAAACGAAGTCCGGACGCAATGCTAGCGGCCTTTTCAGGGCTTTCGAGCTGCGAAACGGCTCGGGCGCCGAGGTCCGTCTGATCCTGCTGCATCGACATCGTCAGCGTTTTGCCGGAAAGGTCCGAGAGCAGAGTGAGAAAGCCGCTTTCGTTGAACGCCTCGATCGACCGTTTGAGAACGGCGACGGCGTCTTTGTCCGTGCTTTCGGCACGCGTGATGCGAAAAGACTTTTTGTCCAGATGCCCATCTTTATTGAGCTTGCCGGAGGCCTCGACGACGAATTGTGAATTCAGCACCGCCGCACGCTTGTCGTCAGGCAGGGCGTTGACCATCTTCGCGAGATCCTTGAAGGGAAGTCGGTTGATCTGGCCCGCGACGGTTGAAGGATCGACGGGCGTCGGCGTTACCGTCGGATTCGTTGGATCGACCTTAACGCCTGTCGAATTCGGAATGCCGGGGATGCCGTCCTTGCTGCCCTTATCGCCATTCTTGGGATCTTTGTTATCGTTGCCACCAAAGGTCGGGAGGTCACCGATGACGGAATTCTTATTCGGTTTGGCATATTTCGGCTTTGTGTTCGTCAGGTCCGAACCCGTCGAAGGTCGCGGGAAAGGATTCGACGTCGGAAAGCCGGGAGCGAATGTGCCCGAATTCAAGCTATTCGGATCGTTCTGGGCGGCAAGCATCGCCTCGTACTCATCTCGATTTGCGATCTGAAAATAGCCCTGCGGATAGTCTAGCGGAGCATTCTCGCCGCCGACATCGATCATGGTGATATCGACGTCACCGTTGCCGAGTTCGGTCCGCTCGTACTGTTTGTCAACGAACTCGCGGTCAGTGCCAAAGAGCATACTTCCGACATATACGGCGTCAAGAACACTGCAAACACGGCCTACGAACGGGCTGTCGCAGCCTTTCATGGTCATCAGCGAGGTCTGAGCGACGCCGACCAGCAGCAGCAGATTTACCACCGCGACCGCGCCCACGATCTTGTAAAAACGCGGCGACCATTCCCACGTTTTCACCTCATAGTGGTAGAGAAAATCCCCACTTTCGGCCCGCGGTGCCGGTTCATTTACTTCGTATAGCGACTGCTCGAACATAATTCCTAAAAATGCCCTCGGAAAAGCACAAAAACTCAATTTCCTTAGACGCATTGCCGCCCTTTTGCGTTGCGGCATAAATAATTATCGTAGCATACACGCGGCGTCGAGGGTAAAGATTCGCTAAGATAATAGAAAGGACGAGAAGTGAGGCGAAAAAAGGGCGATAAGGCCCGAAAACATTCTACTAGACGGCCTGAACGCGGCTCTACAGCCGTGGCGGGCCAGAGGCCTGATCCGGTCCGTGAAAAACGGCGTTCGGCGGGCGTTGAAAGGCTGCTTGCGGGTATTGGCGTCCCGGAGGCAAAGCCTTTTAAGCCCGATGCGTTCCAGGTCGAGGCTCTCGCGGCGATCGAGAATGAGGACGTTCTCGTAACTGCACCGACCGGCAGCGGAAAGACCTGGATCGCTCGCGAGGAGATCCGCAGACTGCTCGCCGCCGGCAAAAAGGCTTGGTACACGACGCCTTTGAAGGCGTTGACAAACTCAAAATACGCGGAGTTCTGCGAAGAATTCGGGGCCGAAAATGTAGGTATTCTGACTGGCGACAGAAAGGAGAATTTCGATGCTCCGCTCATCGTCGGGACAACGGAGATCTATCGCAATCAGCTTTTTGACGCTCTTCGGAACGGCAGCGATGTTGAGGCCGACTTTGTGATCCTTGACGAGGCGCATTACCTTGCCGACGAAGATCGCGGGCACGTTTGGGAGGAGGCGATAATTCTTTCACCTAAGCGGATCAGACTGCTGCTGCTTTCGGCGACGGTCGGCGGTGCAGAGGAGTTCGCCCGCTGGATCGAGGACGTTCGCGATACTACGGTCCGCGTCATAAAGGCGGGCCCTAGGCCGGTGGAACTGCGGGCCGCTTACCTCTCCAGCGAACTGGAGCTCTATCCGCTGTTTGGCCCGGACGGCGGCTACAATCGAGACATCGACGCCGTCGACAAAAAGAAAACCGACGCCCAAAGACGCCGGTTTCCTCGAAGAAGGCGATAGGGTCAGTCTATTCCTTTGCGGCGGTCGCCAAGTCAAGTTTTAATTGGGCCATAAGGGCGTTGATGTCGGCCTGGGGAAGTGCGATCGAGAGCGAGACATCGGTGTCTGCCTGCGTGATCTTAACACTATCGATCAGGCGTCCATACATTTTCTGATCCGCACGCTTGGAGCTGCCAAGGAATGCCTTTCCGATCGACTGGAGTCCAAGAAGAAGGCTGCTCAGCTGTTTTGACGACGCTGCGTCCGTACTTCTGAAAAGGCCGGAGAATACGAAACCGTCTGCTGCTGTGTTCGCCGAACCTGCCATATACTTCAGATTTTTCAACGCGTTGCCGAGATCGTCGTTATCGAGCGGAACGAACTTCTCGAGGCCCGCGACGCTTTCCATAGCGAATGCCGCAACCGTCGTCGGTGAATCCTTCAAAAGCCCGCGCAGCGTCGGGTTGACGCCACTCGCGTGCTCGATCGTTTCAATAACACGAGAAGGATCGCCAACCGCAAGTGTATTTGCATCAAGGGCAACAAATGCAGTCTCCCTGATGACGGGAGCAGGTGCGGCAGTAGTTCCCGAAGCCTTCGGGTCTTTTTTTGCCGGGATCTCGATCTGGCATACATAGATCGTCTTGCCGGACACAACGCGCTCATCGCACGGGGTCTTCTTGGTTGCCCTCACTGTGGCAAGTATCTGATCGACATTGAGATCTCCGCGAGCGATCCCGACGACCTGCGGTTTTGGGGCGCCGCCTTCGAAATTCTGAAACGAAACGCCAACAACGACCTTCGAAAATTTTAGAAAGTCGGCACCGGCCTTAGAATTCAGCTCCGAGACGCTCCGCTCAAATTCCGCTTTGATCTGCGGATTGCCGGCGAGCAGCTTCGGAAGTGCCTCACGGAGTCCTTTTTGAACATCAACCGTTATGACGGCGTTCGAAGCCGGAAGCAGGTCGACAAGCTCTTGTGTAGAGCTTGTCGGCGCCGCGGTTTGTGCCGCCGCGATAACCGCCAAAGACATCGCGGATACGGCCGCCGCCAGGATATTTCGTAGTTTCATAAGAGAAAAAACCTCTGTTTAGGATGATACTAAAACCTAACGCTAAAGGATGCCGAAAAGTTCGTCAAGGGTTTGCTGCAAATGCAGGTTTATCGTCCTTTATCACCTCGAATTCGAATCGGATCTCCTTGCCCCGGACGATCATGTTCAAATAATGCTCCCAGAATTTGCGTGTAAAACGCATCGAGGGCCATTTTTGGTCGAGATTTATAAGGATCTGAAAGCCGAAGACCCGCCAGAGATTGAGCGTCGAGACGCGGCAGGAAACGGGGCGAAGCCGCACATCGGTATAAAACTCAAAGTTGCACCGCTCCTCGACGAACGTGTCGAACGTGTAGGAATTGATGTGATTACGGTGCGTCGGGTCGTTCGGCCAATCAGGGTTCGTGTAATGCGGTGCGAGCAGGCGAATGCGGCCGCCGGGTTTTGTGATCCGATGAAGCTCGGCAATAAACGCCATCACGTCCGGGACGTGTTCGACAACGTGATTCGAAACGACGACGTCGAATTCGTTGTCAGGAAACGGATACGGCACGTCAGCAAGATCGTGGATCACATCCGCATTTGAACGTGGTGAAATGTCGAGGCCAACGGCACCTTCAACCTTGTTGACTCCACAGCCGACATCGAGGATCTTCATTGAGATAGTTTAACCACAGAGAGCAAAGAGAGGAAAGGTAGTCCACCGCGGAGAACACAGAAGCACCTCGTCAAGCCAAGCCTTTTATCTCCGCGCCCTCCGTGGCCTCCGGGTGAATTGCCGTTTTTGTGCTTTCTCGGAGAGATAGTAGTGCCATAGCAGGCGGGCGGCGACCGAGCGATGCGGCCGCCAGCGTTCGGCGATCTCGATGAATTCGTCCGCGGTCGGTTTGGGTTCTCCGCTTAGGCGATGCCACGCGGAGTGAAGAGCGATGTCGCCACGCGGCATTACATCCGGCCGCAAAAGCGCCATCAGAAGGTAGATGTCCGCCGTCCAGTGCCCGATGCCTTTCAGGGCGATCAGTTTGTCTTTGACCGCATCGTCGGGAAGGTGTCGCAGG
Source organism: Acidobacteriota bacterium (assembly GCA_019639195.1). Classification (GTDB taxonomy): domain Bacteria; phylum Acidobacteriota; class Blastocatellia; order Pyrinomonadales; family Pyrinomonadaceae; genus OLB17. The sequence goes on from JAHBSI010000003.1 coordinate 357,381, forward strand.
CCGTCGAGGTCGATCTCTCCGGCGATTATCGCATTGGCAAGAGCACGGCCGTACGCGGTCTTCTGTCTAGAGAACCCGTCGCGTTTCAGGTCGGCGTCGTTCACGGTGAGAAAACGCTCGGGCGTAACCTCACGAAGCCTAACTTCGAGCTTATCAAAACACGCCTTTGCCGACGCGAGCGAGACCTGCTGCTCAAGAATTATCTGCAAAAGCGTGGCAAATCCGGGCTCGCGGTCCCAAAGTGGCGGCAGACCGTAGCGCTCATAGACAAAGAACAATTCAGGGTGTTCTGCTGCCAAACCAACAACGGAACGCTTGAGTTTTGTGAGGTTCAGTCGGGCAGGCATCTTATACCAATTTACAATGCTTGAAACTAACTATCGGCGTCTTCCGCCAGTTCATACAAGGTCCATGTCGGCCATCGAGAGCGGGTCGTCGAGCGGCTCAATATGGGTTGATGCGATAACGCCTGGCACGGCGTCGCGGATAGCATTCTCGATCTCTTCGGCCAGTTCGTGGCCGCGTTGGATCGTCCATTCGTCGGGCATCAGGACATGTGCGGAAACAAAGATGCGGGGGCCTGCAACACGAGTGCGGAGGGCGTGATAATCGATCCCCATCTTTTCTTTGTAGTCGTCGAGGACGGCGACGATCTTTGCCATATCTTCGTCCGATGCAGAAGCGTCCATCAGGCCTTCGGCAGACACTTTTACAACGTGATAGCCGGTCCAAAGAATATTGAGCGCAACGGCCAATGCGATGATCGGATCTAGAATCAGCCAGCCCGTTGCTCCAACTATCAGCACCGCAATGATGACACCAATGGACGTTACGACGTCGGTCATCAAGTGTTTGCCGTCGGCCTCGAGAGTGATCGAACGGTACTCACGTCCGCGTCGGATCAGGATCTGGCCGACGATCAAATTTATTACCGTTGCCACCGCAGAGATCACTACACCGATACCGATGTTCTCGATCGGTTGAGGCGTGATCATCCGCTCGATCGCTGCCCAACCGATGCTCAAGGCGGCCATACCGATCAGCGAACCTTCGAGTGCGCCGGAGAAATACTCGGCCTTTGTGTGGCCGAAATTATGGCCTTCGTCCGGAGGACGCGATGCGACCGTGAGCATCCAAAGGGCAAATACGGCTGCAATTAGATTGATGATCGATTCAAGCGCATCCGACAAAAGGCCGACCGACCCCGTGTAAAAATACGCACCGGCCTTGAGCGAGATGGTCGCGACTGCCGCAGCGATCGAGAGCCAAATGTATCGCGTAAGTTTCTTATCGATCATTTAGTTCTCGTATCGCATCAATCGCGTTTGGATTCTCGAGAGATGAAAGATCGCCGGCATCTTGGCCAAGATATGCGGCCCGAATTACGCGGCGCATCACCTTTGCGTTGCGTGTCTTTGGAAGAGCTCCGACAAAGTGGATCTTTGACGGAGCAAGCGGCTTGCCCATTTCGTGCGCGACAAGAGCTTTCAGACTGGCGTCGAGCCCGGTTGCCGACGAGCCAGTCTCCGACAACACACAGAATGCGACCATCGCCGTGCCTTTTACTTCATCGGGAACGCCGATCACGGCGGCCTCGACAACGTCGGCATAAGAGACGAGAATGCTCTCGACCTCGGCTGGGCCGACGCGCTTTCCGGCGACCTTTAAGGTATCGTCGCTGCGGCCGAGGATATACCAGCATCCGTCGGCATCCTCCATCGCCCAATCTCCGTGAACCCAAATACCTTTGAAACGGCTCCAGTAAGCGGCAAGATAACGCTCTTTTTCCTCCCAGAAACCGCGTGCCATCCCTATCCATGGCTGTTTGATGACGAGTTCGCCGACATGGCCGCGTTCAACGGGCTTGCCGTCCTCGCCGAAAATGTCAACGTCCATTCCCGGACACGGTGCCGGAAATGAGCACGGCTTGATCGGCAGTAGCGGATTTCCCATCAGAATTCCACCGGCGATCTCGGTCCCGCCGCTGTAGTTGATGATCGGCAGTTTGCTGTTGCCGACCTTTTCAAAAAGCCACCACCATGGTGCCGGATTCCATGGTTCGCCGGTCGAAGCCAGTATCCGAAGAGCACTCAGATCATGACGCTCAAACGGACCGCGGACACTCTTGTCCGCATCTTTGATCTCTCCGGACGGTGTTTGCTCGTGCTTTGCACTCGGGCGGACAGGAGTGTCCGCGGTCCCTTCGGAGGCAGCCAAAGAGCGGACAAGCGTTGGCGAGATCCCGAGCACCTCGACCTCGTGTTTCGCACAAAACTCCCACATTCGGTCGGGTGTCGGATAGTCCGGCGCGCCATCGTAGATGCAGATCGTCGCGCCGTTGATGAGAGCACCGTAGATCAGCCAAGGGCCCATCATCCAGCCCAGATCCGTGTACCAGCAAATGCGGGTTCCTTTGCCGACATCCGTCCCAAACGCCATATCCTGTGCCGCCTTGATCGGGAAACTTGCGTGTGTGTGCGCGATGCCTTTCGGCTTGCCGGTCGTGCCCGAAGTGTAAAGAATGATTAGCGGGTCTTCGGCAGCAGTTGGTTCTGGATGGACATCGTCACCGGCGGCGATCAGTGTCACAAAGTCGCAAAAGTTCACGGTTGGCGACTGATACGTGATCTCCTCTTTTCCAAACTTGAGGGCAAAGATATGCTCGATCGTCTCGCAATGCGAGACCGCTTCTTCTGCGGTCGGAAAGGCGTGATAGAACTTGCCGCGTCTCTCAAAGCCGTCGCAGGTGAAGATAGCTTTTGCCTTGACGGCATTCAAACGCGATGCGATCGCCTCAACTCCATAGCCTGAAAAGACGGGCATCGCGATGGCTCCGATCCTGTTGATCGAGAGTAAGATCGCAACCGTCTCGACAGTCATCGGCAGGTGGATCGCAATTGCGTCTCCTTTGCCAATGCCTTTTGTGCGCAGCCCGGCCGCACACCTTTCGACCAGATCGAGCAGCCCTGCGTAGGTCGTTGTCTTCTCCCCACCGTCCTCACCTTCCCAGATCACCGCAGGCTGCTCTTTAATCTCGTCTGTCTGCCAGCGGTCAAGACACATTTCTGTAATGTTCAGTCCCGCTGGACCGCGGACACTCCTGTCCGCACTCGCCGCTTGCGGCGAGAAGCTACTAAACTCCCATTCTTCCGGAGCCGCACAAAGCCCTGCTTTAACAGGATTCTGCTTAATATATCGGATCGTCGAATCGAAGTGCCCCGTGTCCCGAATGTATCGATCGAAATAGTCCGGCTGCCAAACTGACCCTGTGGAGTTTGTCAATTGGTTGATCTTTCGGGCAGAAACGCCTTTGATCCGCTTCATTATGTCTGACAGGCTGTGACCCTGCAGGGGACGTACTAGCAGATGGACGTGGTTCGGCATTATCACCCACGCCGTTACCCACGAGCTTCGGCCGTCCTCATAGGCTATCGTCTCCATTACAGCCTTCGCGATCTCAGGGTCTTTCAGTATGCACGCCCCGATTCCCTGGTCGAGGTACTGTTCGACCATTTCGCGGTACTCGTCGGAATCTTTCTCACGCGGTAGATCGCTTAGCTCCTGCTCAAGACGTTTAAGAACATTTTGTGGAAGAGAATCGGCTAGGCGGAATGTTACGAACTGCGTCTCGAAGCCATCAAAGTGTGGAAGGTAGCCGCGTTCGTGCCATCCTCTTTTGTTTGCGAAGGTTTCGGAGGTTGTTCGGGCTTCGCCCTCAGTGCGGACAGGAGTGTCCGCGGTCCGGAGTTCGGGCTTCGCACTCAGGCGACTAGGAGTGTCCGCGGTTGTTCGGGCTTCGCCCTCAGTGCGGACAGGAGTGTCCGCGTTCCGGTGTTCGTGCTTCGCAATCAGGCGAACAGGAGTGTTCATGGTCCGGGTGAACCATTTTGGGAGCTCGACGCCGTTCGATGTGTCGAGCAGTTTTTCGTAAGATGGGTCGAACTTGATCTCGAGGAATTTGAGAACCTCTTCGGTGAAGTTTTCTACGTCGCGGATCGAGAATTCGTAAAGCTCATCCCATGTCGAAACGCCGACCTGCCGCATGAACTGCATCAGCCGCGAGCGTTCGATCACGTCGGGCGTCGGCGTCCATGCAAACGGCTGGTCCTCGAAAGCGTTGGTTTCCTGCATAAAAAGAATTTGCCCGCCCGCTCGGCGGTTCCGACATTATTACGAGCTGTATTAAAGTAATGCTATCACGATAGAAATTATGAGCGAACTGCCTGTCGGCGTTGAACTGCCGAGGAAACTTTTTGAGGGTAAGACCGCGATCGTTACTGGTGCTTCTAGGGGTGTTGGGCGGGCGACCGCCATTCGCCTTGCCGAAGGCGGAGCGAACGTCGTTGTCAACTATCTCTCGAATTCGGCCGAAGCCGCTGAAACTGCGGAAGTCTGCGCCTCGAAAGGAGTCGGCTCCGTCACTGTTGCGGCTGATGTCTCGGAGTTCGACGGTGCACAATCTGTGGCGCGTACCGCCCTGGAGCATTTCGGGCAGATCGACCTTCTTGTTTGCAATGCCGGAATATGGGAAGGAGCGCCCATCGAGGAGATGGACGAGGAAGTTTGGAACAAGGTCATCAATACGAACCTGAAATCGGCTTGGGCAATGACAAAGGCCTGCGTTCCCGCAATGAAGAAGCAGCATTCCGGGGCGATCGTGCTTGTTTCCTCTACCGCGGGACAGCGTGGTGAGGCGAACTATTCGAACTATGCAGCTTCTAAAGGCGGCCAGATATCCTTCACAAAGGCGCTTGCGAGCGAACTTTGCCCTACGATCCGTGTGAATGCGGTTGCACCCGGATGGATCGAAACGGCAATGGTGCGGCCCGCTTTCGGGGATAAAGAGTATGAAAGGCTTGTCATCGATGCGATCCCGCTCAAGCGAATGGCGACAACCGACGACGTGGCCCTTTCGATCTGTTTCTTGCTCTCGGAATGGTCGCGGCACATCACCGGCGAAGTTCTTAATATCAATGGCGGTGCTGTTCTGTGCGGTTAAAAGTAACTGCGCTTGACAGGTCCTGCAAGAACTCGTTGCCCGATCACCTTCATCTGCTCGATCTGACGTCGGGCACTTATACGATCTATAAGATTTTCTTAATGACGAATTGCAGAAGAGACGCGTCTAATTTACTTTTTTAGTAAGGTGAGCGAAACATCATTCCCGGTCGTAATGAAATTCGGCGGCACGTCGGTTGGCGATGTCGCCGCTTTTGAGCGCGTGTGCGGTATTGTTTCGAGCCAGCTCGATAGAAAACCGGTGGTCGTAACATCTGCAATGACAAAGGTTACGGACGCACTGTTTGCCGCATTTGAGATGGCGCGTAAGGACGATGTCGCAGGTGCTGTCGCATCGCTAGAACCGCATTTCGAGCGGCATGTCGAGATCACGAACGCTTTTTTTCCGGACGACAAAGAGAATGTCTTTCACAACGAACTTCGGCTTGGGAAAGCCGAGATCAAGGACCTTCTTGTCCGTGCTGCGCGGCGAAGTCTCCCGCTGCAGATGCTCAAGGATGCGATCGTTTCGTACGGAGAGCAGCTTTCATCGCGATTGCTTGGCGAGGTTTTGAGGTCGCGTGGGATAAAGGCACGCACCGTCGATTCGCGACGGCTGATCGTAACCGATGACGAATTCGGGGCGGCCCAGCCGATAATTGACGAAACGAACGAGTTGGTTCAGATCGAGCTGACGCCGCTGGTTGAAGCCGGAGAGGTTCCTGTTCTCGGTGGCTTTATTGCGGCAAATCGCGGTGGCGAAACGACGACGCTTGGACGCGGGGGGTCAGATTACTCGGCGGCGATAGTCGCTGCGGCACTGAACGCCTCCGAACTCCAGATCTGGACGGACGTGACCGGCGTGATGACGTGCGATCCGCGTATCTGCAGCGATGCTTCGACCGTCCCCGTACTTTCTTATGAAGAGGCAGCAGAGCTTGCGTATTTCGGTGCGAAGGTCCTGCATCCGAAAACGATCAAGCCGGCTGTCGATAACGCAATTCCGGTCCGCGTTTGCAATACCTCAGAACCGGAAGTAACTGGCACAATGGTGCTCGCGAGTTCGGGAGAGACGGAGAATAAGATCAAGTCGATCGCGCACAAGAGCAATATAACGATCCTGCGGATCACGTCGGCACGAATGCTAGGTGCATATGGCTTTATGAGTGCGGTCTTTCAAGTCTTTGACCGTCATCGAACGGTGATCGATGTGATCTCGACATCGGAAGTGTCGGTCGCACTCACGCTCGACAAACCCGATCATATCGAAAAAGTAGTCGAAGACCTTTCGCGCATCGGCGAGGTCGAGGTCGAAGGCGGTTACGCGGTCGTTTGCGTCGTCGGCGAAGGCCTGAGGGCCTCGACCGGCCTTGCGGCAAAGATCTTCAGGACGATAGCCGATGTCCACGTCGAACTCGTCTCGCACGGAGCGTCCGCCGTAAATCTTACATTCGTCGTCCGAGAATCGGACGCCGCAAAGGTCATAAAGAAGCTGCACGATGAATTCTTCTAGTGTTCTTCGATGAGATAACGCTGAGAATTCACGACTTGTCCATAGAGAGTGTCCACAGATGAATCTTTTTGAACTTACAACTGCATTGATGTCGATACCGTCCACCTCGGGTGAAGAAGAGGCGGTGGGACTTTGGCTTAGAGATCATCTGGAAGCGCTTGGGTGGAAAGTCGAGATGCAGGCTGTCGGCAGCGCGGATACGAGTAGTGGCCAAGTTCAAAATAATGTGATCGCAACCCTTAACGACACCCCGAGAGTTTGGTTTTCGACGCACATGGACACGGTGCCGCCGTACATTCCGCCAACCGAAGACGACGAGAAGATCTACGGCCGGGGTGCGTGTGACGCAAAAGGGATAATTGCCGCACAGATCACGGCGGCTGAGCGGCTGCGCGCGCAAGGTGTCACGGACATTGGACTGCTCTTTACGGTTGAAGAGGAGCGTGCTTCGACCGGTGCAAAGGCTGCAAATCTACATCCATTGGCCGCTAAATGCGAGTTTCTGATCAACGGCGAGCCGACCGACAACGATCTCGCTATCGGCTCGAAAGGAACATTCCGCCTGAATATCAAAACCTCCGGCAAGGCCGCACACTCGGCTTATCCTGAGATGGGCGAGTCGGCTATCGAGAAGCTGCTCGACATTCTTGAAGATGTCCGGCACACAAAGTTTCCTAGCGATGAATTCTTCGGCGAGACGACCGTTAATATCGGCACGATCGACGGTGGGATGGCGTTGAACGTGATCCCGCCGCGAGCCGAAGCCGGGCTTGCCATTCGTCTGACCACAAAAAGAGAGCCGATCGAGGATGCGATAAATTCACTCGTTCGAGACCGTGGCGAGGTTGAGGTCCTATCGGCGAGCGAACCCGTAAAAATGTTTGCGGTAGATGGCTTCAAACAAAAGGTCGTGCGATTTACGACCGACATACCGCACCTGCCGAATTGGGGACAGCCGCTTCTGATCGGGCCCGGCTCGATCCTCGTCGCCCACACAAAAGACGAATTCGTCCTGAAGAAAGACCTTGAAGACGCCGTCGACCTCTATGTTGAGCTCGTCAAAAAGCTTGCAGCTGAAAAAGGCTGAGCCGCCCAAGAAAAATGGGCAGCAGTGACCGGTTGATCGCTGCTGCCCGCTCCGAAGACAAGTTATCCTCCAAGCTTAAGGTGTAAGTCAGAATTGGACCTTCGTAATGGTTCCCGGATAGATATTCGTGACAAAAATGTCTCCGGTTCTTTCGTCGCGGACCATACTTGACGGAGTGATCAAAGTCGGCACAACTACCGAGCGGTTCCCGTCGCCGTCGATGTATTGCATGCGGCCGGGAGCGCCCGCCAATTGGTTCGTGCTGAACTCGATCGTGTAGTAACTCATCGACCTTCCGGGTCCTCTAACCGGGCAAATGTCCATCGCTGATGAAAGGCCCTGGACGAAAGGAGTAGCCGTTCCGTCCCAGAGGCTAATGGACTGCACGTCAGCAAGCCCCGGGACGAATGGAAAACCAGTTAGCTCCGAGACAAGGAAATGGCTGCCGACTCGGTGAATATTGGTTGGCACGGCTTCTACGGTCGGCGGCCCGATCGTTCCAAACAGCGGGTTTGGCCGATTTGGGAATTCAACGAACGGCGTGACATTGCCGGTGAAGAGGTTGATCTTGTGGATCATGTTGTAGGAGGCATCAACAACAAAAAGATTCCATCCTACCTTTTCGACAGCGAAAAGGTGAGATGCTCGAACAGCATCAGGATGAACTGGAGTTGGGTCGGGCCGATAGTCCGGCAAATTTGCAACGACCCTTACAAATATAGAAGAGCCTTCTTGATTTCGGATCCTGATCCAGCGGCCCTCAGCTAGAGCGTTCTGGTCGTCCATAGTCATATGGAACTCGCTATCGAGCGATTCGAATCGCTGCGGCAGGAAGACCTCCATCACAGAAGAAAATAGCGGAGAGGAGTCGGTTCCCGTTGGATACTGTGCCCCGCCGATATTGGTAACCGCGTCTCCGACGCCGGATGTAATGTAAAGAAGGTGGCCGTCGAGGTAGATACCGGTAGTCCCATCCGGATCGGGCGGGCCGCCCAGATTGTCGACTGCCGAAGGCAATCCGCTAATAAGCGTATGCCGCTCACCAGTTGTCCGGTCAACAACGGAGACTCGTCCGGTATTCGCAGTAGTTGTACCATTCTCGGATACAAGCAGGGATCCGTGGGGACCCATTATTACCTTTGTTGGCAGGGTAAGCCCTGTGGTCACTATTGAGGTAGTTTGCGCTGCACCAGCCGCCGTATTGATGACGAGTGCAAGGACGAACGCGCTCAGCAAACTGACAAATTGTCGCATTTTTATTTTCCTCCTTAGAATTGGATCATTTTGAAGTCGAAAGGAAAGCTGAAGCTGCACGCTAGAGATCTCGCTCACCGCAAAAGTCGTTGAAACGGCGCCCGAAGCGGGTGTATACTTCAACCCCGTTAACAAAACGAGTATGGTCAAGCCGAGTTGAGGCGGTTCGTTCCGTTCGTTTTGTGTTGTGGGGTCACTCTACCTCGTTCTGTTGAAGGGAATACTTCAAAGATCCTGAAATATTCCTGAATTTTTCCTGAATCGCGGTATGTCATTGGCAGCAAACAAGATATACGATTTCGAAGGATTCCGGCTTGATGTGCGCGAGCGTATCTTGTCCTATGCCGGAGAGCCGCTGCACATCACCGATAAAGCTTTTGAACTATTGCGGGTACTTATTGAGCGGACCGGACACCTCGTCACGAAAGACGATCTGTTATCAGAGATCTGGAACGGCTCATTTGTTGAGGAAAATACCCTCGACAAGAACGTTTCGCTTCTTCGGCGGACCTTTGCAAAAAATAACGGGCATACGAAGCTTATAGAAACGGTCAGAGGTCACGGCTATCGATTTATTGGAAAGGTTACTGTGTCGGGGTCGCAGGCGTCAGAGGCAGCGGCTGAAATTGACGGGAGCGATCTTCCCCGCGATGAGACATCGGCGATTGAACTTCCTACGCTTGAAACGGCGGTTAGCAGCCCTGATAAACCACGCTATTTAGATGTCGTTACCGGACCTCGAAAGAAGATCGGGTTCGCAGCGGCAGGCCTCATCGCTCTTCTGACCGTCTCGACATATTTGTTCCTTATTTCTAGAAACCGGATATCGGCTGAAGACCAGACGATCAAGACGATCGCGGTACTGCCGATCCTAAACAAGACTGATGATCCGAACTCGGAATATCTTTCGGACGGTGTAACTGAAGGGATAATAAATGATCTTTCAAAGATATCGGGGCTCCGCGTGATGTCGCGAAGTTCCGTGTTTCGCTTCAAAGATAACCAGGCCGACCTTCCGCGCGTGGCGGCTCAACTCGGAGTGAATTTTGCGGTAACAGGCGAGATCAGGCGGCTTGAAAGCAAATTCGAGATCTCGATCCGGCTTGTCGATATTCGAAACGGTACGCAGATATGGGGCCACCAGTATTTCAAAAGCTCAGAGGATCTCTTGAATCTGCAGGAAGAGATCTCGGCCGATGTGGCGGAAAATCTTAGGGTAAGGCTCGCGCCCGCCGAGCGTGAGGCTATAGCCAAGCGAAGTACAAATAACCCACAAGCTTATCAGTACTATTTATTGGGACGATATCATCTGGCAAGGCTGACGGAACCCGAAGTATTGTCGTCGATCGACTATTTTCAAAAGGCGATCGCAGCCGACCCCTCATTCGCCTATGCTTACGTTGGACTGGCTTTGGCGTATCGACCGCTTGCTCTGGCGGGGTGGCATCTTAGTTCCGAAGAGGCCATCAAGCGTTCGAGAGCTGCAGCGATTAGGGCTCTTGAGATCGACCCCGACCTGGCCTCCGCCCATGCTGCCTATGCGTGGACTCTGTACACGTACGAACACGATTGGAGTCGAGCCGAGCACGAATTCCGGCGAGCCCTTGAGCTTGCCCCGAATGACGAAAAAACTCACGCCGACATCGCACATATGCTTACATTCCTCGGGCGGCATACTGAGGCAATTGCCGAAGGGAAAAAGGCGACGGAACTTGATCCGCTTTCTTTTATGTCGGCGACAATGTATGCACAATTTCTCTTTTTCGGCGGCAAAACCGATGAGGCACTTGTCGAGCTACAGAAAACCTTTGAGATCGAGCCAAACTTCTGGATCGCCCACAATTTGCTTGGTCGGATATATGTTAGCCAGGAGAGGTATCCTGAAGCTCTTGCGGAATTTCAAAAGGCCAGAGATCTATCAGGCTTCGGCAGTATCGTGCCTATCTACGAGATCGGATACACTTATGCCCGCATGGGAGATCGCCCGGCCGCAGAAGCGACTATCCGAGAGCTTAAGAAGAGTGCGAGCACGCGCTTCGTCTCATCGTATAGCTACGCGATGATCTATAACGGGCTCGATGACCGACTGAATGCCTTGAAATATCTTGAGATGTCGGTTGATGCGCACGAAGCTGACAGTCTTTTTTTGAATGACTCCCACCGGTGGGACGCTTATCGCGGCCTCGAAAAATTTCAAGAGATCGAGAAGAAGCTTAACTTGAACTAACATCCCGTATCCTTTGGATACAAACTTTTTCGGTTTCTGCGTCGTATTACCAAGCGGACTCTATACTTCCAAAGGAAATACGAAAATGAAAAAGCAGATCCTCTTTCTCCTATTTTTATTCGCATTCATGATCCCGGCCTTTGGCCAGGATCTTTTTATGCCTCGCAATGTAAAGCTCGCGTATGCGAACGGAACGCGAAGTGCGGATGGCAAACCGGGGCCGAAATATTATCAGAATAAGTCGGTGCACAGCATCCATATGACGATCGCTCCGCCGGACAGGACGATCCGCGGCTCGGAGGAGATCACATACACGAACAGCAGCCCGAAGCCGCTCGCGAATTTGGTCTTGCGGTTCGAGCTGAATGTCCATACGCCGGAAGCGATGCGCGAGCAGCCGGTGACGGCTGACGAACTCACTTCGGACGTGAAGATAGATGAGTTCTCGGAGAACGGGAAGGTCAAGGAATGGAAGCCGCTAATCCCGAGGCTTGGAATGACCTACAACTCCATCAAGCTGGACGAGCCGCTGCAACCAGGCGGCAGCGTCAAGCTGTCCTTCAAATGGCATTACCAACTTGTACTCGAGTCCGGCCGCGAAGGTGTGATCGATCCAACGACATTCTATGTCGCGTATTTCTATCCTCGCGTTGCGGTGCTAGACGATGTGAATGGCTGGGACAATATTCAGCATACCCTGTCGCACGAATTCTACGGCGATTTCAACGACTACACTCTTGATGTCACCGTACCGAAGAACTACATCGTCTGGGCGACCGGCGATCTTACGAATGCCGATGAAGTACTTCAGCCAGCGATCGCAGAGCGCCTAAAGCGATCTTTCACGAGCGACGAGGTCGTGAATGTTGCGACGCTTGATGAGGTAAAGAACGGCAAGGTCACGGCCCAGAATGCGACGAATACGTGGAAATGGAAGGCCGAGAATGTGTCCGACGTCGCATTTGGTTTGAGTGATCATTACATTTGGGATGCCGGCAGTCTGGTCGTCGATAAAAAGACGGGCAGACGCGCAAGCACTCAGGCCGCTTACGACGAGCCGTCGAAGAACTTTGCGAATATGGTGAAGTACATAAAAACTTCGCTCGATTTTTCGTCGAATCAGTGGCCCGGCGTTCCTTATCCATATCCCAAGATGACGGTCTTTCGCGGATTTGCCGATATGGAATATCCGATGATGGCGAACGATAGTGCTCAGGAAAAGCCTGAGATGCAGGAGTTTGTAGCGGCTCACGAGGTAATGCACTCGTATTTTCCTTTCTACATGGGGATAAACGAACGGCGTTTCGCGTTTATGGAAGAAGGCTGGACGACGGCGTTCGAGTATCTCTTCAACTCCGCGACGTTCAACAAGACCATGGCAGATGGGCTCTTCAAGGGTTTCAGGGTTCGCGGATGGATCCGCAATATGTCGTCAGATGCTGATATTCCGATCATGACGCCGGAAAATGTGCTGACCGGCGGCGGCTACGGCAACAATAAATACGGGCGATCGGCTCTCGGATATCTTGCGATGAAAGATCTGCTGGGCGATGCTGAGTTCAAACGCGTACTTCACGGCTTTATGGACCGCTGGCACGGAAAGCATCCGACGCCGTGGGATATGTTCTACAGCTTTAACGACATCTCGGGCAAGGATCTGAACTGGTTCTGGAATTCGTGGTTCTTCACCTATGGCTACATCGATTACGCGGTCGCCGGAGTCGAGAGCCGTACGGACGGCACTGCCATAACCATCAAGAACCTTGGCGGATTCCCGGCACCGGTCGATGTCGTCGTGACGTTTGCGGACGGTACGACGGAGACGCTTCATCAGACGCCCGCGATCTGGGAAAAGAATATGAAGGAAGCTGTCGTTAAGATCGCGTCGTCGAAGGCCGTCAAGACCGTCTCACTCGATGGCGACATCTTTATGGACTACAACGAAGCCGACAATGCGTGGCCGGCCGTGAAATAATGTTCTTCGCCGAGCGAAACTTTTCGAGGGCCTGAAGAATCGAACAATTGATGCGTATTGGGGTCTAATACAAGAGATCCGAGGTTCAGAAGGTTCCGGGTGGTATAGTAGCGGATATGAAGAGTGCAGTTTTCGTCGCGTTGTTCTTGACCCTTGGCTCCCTCTCTACATTTGCCCAGGCGAATGACCAAAGAACAAGGGCGAAATCGATTCTCGATGCCGCCAGACAGTCGGTTCAGGCGTCCAGGCAGTTGGATGGACTGGTCGTAACCGGCTCGATACTCCGTATAACAAAACTAGATAATGGGACGGCTGTAGTTGATACAGGCGAGTTTGAGGATAGTTTCGATCTGAAGGGACAGCGTGTAAAACTAAAGGAGACAGTTGATCAAGGTACATCAAAATTGAACGGCCCTGTGGAGAGTTCCGGGATTCGGATTTCAACCAATGAATTGGTGAATGGCACGCTGGCTTATTCCAACTCGGACGTTCGAAAGGAGGGCGTGAAACTGGTTCTTCCTTTAGGCACTCCGACCCGCGAAGAACTCGAATCAAGTCTGAAAGGGAAGGCGTTCTTGAGAACCTTTCCCTTTGTTCTTAGAGTGTTTTATGCAGCACCGTCTGAGGATTTTACCTTTGGCGGCATCGCAGAATCCAAAGATCAAAGGGCTGACATCGTTACCATTACGACACAGGGCATAAAGTACCTGTACTACTTTGATCAGAGGACCCATCAGCTCTTGATGATGACATGTGAGTTTGCTGAAAAAACTAGAAGCACGTCAGTAAAGCAATATTTCTCGAATTATAAAGAATTTGACGGAAGGCTGGTGCCAACAACGATTAAGATGGAAAGCCAGATCAGCCTGACCGACAACTCGCACAGGACCGTGACCGAGACGTATGAAATAAAAGACCTCAAATTCGACCCGGTATTCAAGACAAGCATTTTCAAATAATTCGGCGTCCCACCGATGCGCAGAAGTGTTCTTTCAGCTATTTCCGTCCTCTTTATTTTTGTGGCCCCTTTGGCCGCATTCTCTCAAACAAAAGGCTCCTTGGAGATCGAGGTAGTCGATCAAAACGGAGACCTAATTAACTCGCCTACCGGTCGCTTGATCAAAACTGGCGAACGCGACTACAAACCGGACCGAGTTGACTCTGCGTTCGAGATGCATTTTCGCGATCTTCCGTTGGGCGAATATCGCATGGAAGTTACGGCTCCTGGTTTTCAACCCTATGCATCTGACGTCCTGGTCAAATCCGGCATTAACCGACTTCGAGTTGTAATGCAGGTAGCAGAAAAGGACGAAAGCGTTGATGTTTCGCTTGATCCGCAAGAAAGAGCCGTCGATGAGATCTTTGGTAATTTCTTAACTAAGGAACAGATCCAGAACCTTCCCGACGATCCCGAAGAACTTCGTAAGGCGCTCAAACAGATCGCAGGCGGCGGAACCGATGTCGTGATTCGAGTTGACGGTTTTTCGGGGGCAGATATTCCCGACAAAACCAGGATAGCGTCGATAAAGATCGTTCGCAGTTCATACGATGCAGAGAACCATGATATCGGAAACATCTACGTTGATATTGCGACAAAGGTTGGAACGAGCCGTTACAGCGGTTCTTTGTCGTTCAATTTCAATGACGAGTCTCTGAACACAAGAAATGCATTTTCCCTAGATCGTTACCCTGAACAGACACGAAACATTTTCTTCTTCTTGAGCGGGCCTATCCGCCAGAAGAAGGCTGATTTTTCGATCTACTTTCTGGATCGACGCAGCGAATCCGCGAGCAATCTTCTTGCGATAACCCCGCACGGCGAGATTCGAGATTCGATGAAGGTCGCGAGTTCCTTTACATCAGTGAATGTCGACATCAACCACAATTTAACCAAGGATGTGCCGGCGAAATATAGCTATAAATATTCGCAGGGTAACGCTAACGGCCTTGGTGTAGGCGGAATCAATCTGCCTCTGCGAGCGTTCGATACACGCAAACACACTCACGAATTCCGCCTTTCAACCTCGTTCGTCAAAGGTTCGCTTATGAATGAGTTCCGAACTGCCTTGTCAGTTTCGGGCTCAGGTACTACCCCGAGAAGTTCGGGGCCGGCGATAACTGTCCTGGGTGCATTTTCGGACGGAGGAGCAGGCAACTTTGAAAGGTCCCGCACCTTCGATTTTTTTGCACTGGACAATATGTCGACCAGCTATAAACAGGCCGCCCTGAAAGCTGGCATTGAGTTCTCGACGACTTTCCAAAGTCTTCGATCGGCCGAGAATGTCAACGGAACATATATTTTCCGCACACTTGACGATTACACTCTCGCTTCTCCTTCATACTTCTCGCAGCGGCTGGGCGTAAGGCAGGGCAGTGTTCGCCAAAACCGGATCGCTCTTTTCTTTCAGAGTGACCTGAGACTCAAGAAAAATGTGATCCTAAGCACAGGGCTTCGGTATGAGGCGCAGACGTCGCTGTCCGACATCAACAATCTTTCGCCAAGGGTCGGCATCGCATGGACGCCTTCGAAGGATGGCCGTACGACGATCCGCGTCGGCGCAGGGATCTACTATAACTGGTTCGATGCAGGCGATTATTTGAGAATTGTTAACCAGGGTGAAGACCAGTCGCCCGAACTTATCGTACTCGATCCGCCATACCCGTTCGACCCGAACGCCCCTTCGGCTGGCCGGCGATTGCCGCCAAGTTATTTTAAACAAGCGTGGAATCTCCATAATCCGGAAGTATTTCATTCATCGGTGCAAGTAACCCAAAAGCTATCGTCTTCCCATTCCCTTAGGTTCGAGTACATTTTTGAAAAAGGCACCCATTTGTTCCGCAGTCGCAATACAAATGCACCGCTAAACGGCGTATTTCCGAACGAGAGTTTTGGCGTGATAACGACCGTTGAGTCATCCGGTTCTTCGGTTCGCAATGCAATTACGGCGGGATTCTACGGGCCAATCACAAAAAAGGCTGACGTTGCGATCAATTATACTCTCTCAAAGACAACAGATGACTTTAACGGTATTTTTGGGTTGCCCACCGATAACTACAATCTAAAACTGGATCGAGGGCCATCCAACCTGGATCGGCGCCACAGCGTAACCGTCTACTTGGGGTGGCAGCCATTCAAGGGATTTAAGATGAACGCGAATTATAGTGTCCTCTCACCGCTGCCATATACAGTTACTACGGGCGAGGACAACAATGGAGATGCGACCTTTAATGATCGTCCAATCGGGGTAAGCCGAAACGATCGGCGCGGCGCTTGGTTCGACCAGCTTGACCTTCGCGTTAGCTACACTATATCTTTCGGTCACCGAGGAAAGGACTCCAATAAGGCGTTCAAGGTTATAACGACTGCAGATGACGGGTTCGATATTGGGGATCCGTCAAAGAGGTTCTCAGTTCGCTTTTTTGGAAACGTGGAAAATGTGTTCAATCACACAAATCCTATCCGTTTTGTTGGAGTCCAAACCTCTCCTCTTTTCCTAATGCCAACATCCGCTGAAACCTCGCGAAGAATAACCATAGGAACACGCCTTACCTTTTAGCTCCAACTCCCGACAAATGTGTTCCCCGTGGACTTCGAATAGACTGGAAGAGTAGAGCATTTTTCTTCAGGAATGGCTCGGACCGCCTATGTGTTCTTTGTTTTTGTGTGGTGAAATGCTTCTATGAAGATCGCACTTATCGGATATGGGGCAATGGGAAAGATCGTCGAACGGCTTGCCGTCGAGCGGGGGCACGAGATCTCGGCCGTTGTTGACGAGGCTTCGGCAGGTCTTTCGGCCGAAGAGATCGCTGAAAAGCTGGCCGGAAGCGACTCGGCGATAGACTTTACGGTCGCAAATGCCGTGCGGCGGAATGTCGAGGCTTGTATGCTCGCAAAAGTGCCCGTAGCGGTCGGCACAACCGGATGGAACGATCAACGCGTCGAGATCGAAGAGTTGGTCGCATCTCACGGCGGCGGAATGGTCTTTGGGGCGAACTTTTCCATAGGTGTGAATCTTTTTTATCGCATCGCGGACTTCGCTGCGGAACTCTTTGCGAAATTCCCTGAGTATGAGGTGTTCATCGAGGAGCAGCACCATTCGCGAAAGAAAGATGCACCGAGCGGCACGGCCTTAAAGCTCAAGGAAATTGTTGAGACTTCTCTGAATAAAAAGAACGACGTTCCGGTCGCTTCAACCCGTGCGGGGAATATTCCGGGAACCCACCGCGTCGGATTTGATGGCCCGGCAGATCAGATCCTGCTGGAACATACGGCCCGCTCACGCGAAGGCTTTGCGGCCGGGGCGATAACCGCAGCAGAATGGATCGCGGGAAAGTCGGGGACGTTTGAGTTTACGGATGTGATCGGCAAGGTGCTCGGCGACTAGCAGTTTCTCATCAGACAACGTAGCGAATATAATCTAGCCACGAATTTACGGATCTCAGATCGAATATGACCTTGAAACTCGACTGGCTTCGCGGATGTGCGACAGCCCTTGTAACACCTTTCAGACGTGATGGCTCGGTTGACGACGCCTGCTTCGCAAAGCTCGTCGAGCGGCAGGTAAAAGGCGGCGTGAAACTGCTCGTTCCGTGCGGCACGACCGGCGAGAGCGCCACGATGGACGAAGCAGAGCGGCTCCACGTAATTCGCATGACGGTCGAGGCCGCAAAACGTCTGAAGGCTCACGTGATCGCTGGCACGGGAAGCAACAATACGGCGGCGACGATCGAATTCACCCGCAAGGCACGCGAGGCCGGGGCAGATGCGGCCCTTGTCGTCGCCCCTTATTACAACAAGCCTACACAGGACGGGATGTACGCTCATTTCAGCGAGGTTGCGAAGAGCGTTCGTGAGATGCCGATAATGCTTTACAATGTGCCTTCGCGAACCTCATCGAACATTTCGGCGGAAACGACGCTGCGGCTTGCTGAGGCTTACGACAACATCGTCGCGACCAAAGAAGCATCCGGCAACTTTTCGCAGATAATGGAGATCATTCGCCGCCGACCGAAGAATTTCAAGGTATTTTCGGGCGACGACGCGACGACGGTACCGTTAATTTCAATCGGCGTTGACGGTCTCGTTTCGGTCTGCTCGAACGAGATCCCAAAAGAGACATCGAAGATGGTCGAACACGCGCTCAACGGCTCGTTCCATTTCGCACGGAAAATTCACTACAAGATACTCCCGCTGATGGAGGCGAATTTTGTCGAAGCCTCGCCCGCTCCGTGTAAATTCGTGATGAAAGAACTCGGCCTGTGCGAAGAGAATCTGCGTCTGCCGCTTGTTCCGGTAACAAAAAATGCACGCGAAGCACTAAAAGAGGCTATGCGTTTGGCTGGTCTAAGCGAATAGAAATGGAATCTGGATGACGGCGACTAGGACAGGTCCTCTCATATTCTTAATCTTGTACTTATTTACCCTCGGCTGTGACTCGCCGCCGTGGTCAAGATTTGTCGTTGCGAATACAACTGCCGGTGATATTACGGTTCGATTTTATACTCCTTATCCGAGTATGGCCTCACCGTACTTATATTCTGCGGAAGAATGGAATTCTCGGAAACACTTTAGCGCCGGAACTCCGCCTGAAAGATTCAATAGGAATGAGGAGGAAGGTTGGATCGAGGTAGTGTTGTCACCCGGATCAGCGGTTGAAATCGACCGCGCAAGATATCCGGATGTTGAAAACGATCCAGAACGGACTTTCCTTATAGATCGACTGGAAACTCACGGCGGCGAAAACGATATTTCCTGGAATGGGAGAAAGACAATTTTTAACAGGTTTACCAAAGAAGACGACTGGATATGGTCGAGGGGATATGGGATGTCGCCAATTTTTGTTATATACATAAAGTGATCATAGATATCACCATATCCTTTTGACTTGCAGGTCGTGTAACGACCACTCAGCATCTAGCCAGCGGCGTCAACCGTAGGGCAAACCAATGAATCTAAGAGAAAAGATCGACAAATTATTCACGCAAACCGAATTCTACGACGGCGACCGCGAAGTTTACGAAGCTTTCAAAACCGCGCTGAGGCGTGGTGAGATCCGCTCGGCGGAGAAGGATGCGGAAGGGAAATGGCGTGCGAATTCCTGGGTTAAGCAGGGAATCCTGCTCGGTTTTCGGATGGGGAAAATGGTCGAACTCTCGAAGCCGACCGAGACGCTGCAGTTCTTTGATAAGGATACTTTTCCGCTTCGGCCGATGTCGCTTGAGGACGGTGTTCGCATCGTCCTTGGGGGGTCGGCGATCCGCGACGGCAGTTATGTTGCGCCGAGCGTCGTGGTTGTCCCGCCCGCATACATAAATGTCGGATCTTACGTTGACGAAGGCACGATGGTCGATTCGCATGCACTTGTCGGCTCCTGCGCACAGATCGGGAAGCGTGTGCATCTCTCGGCGGCGGCACAGATCGGCGGCGTTCTCGAACCTGTAAACGCCACGCCGGTGATCATTGAAGACGACGTCCTCGTTGGCGGCAACACAGGCGTTTATGAGGGCACGATCGTCCGCGAACGAGCGGTATTGGCGAGCGGTGTGATCCTGACGCGTTCGACTCCCGTCTTTGACCTTCCGAATCAGCGTGTCATTAAGTCGGAGAACGGAGCTTCGCTTGAAATTCCCGCGGGTGCCGTTGTTGTGCAGGGCTCTCGTGCCGTCTCAAACGAATTTGGACGTGACAACGGCCTTTCCATTTACTGTCCGATCATCGTGAAATACCGCGATGACAAGACCGATGCCTCAACGCGGCTTGAAGATTATCTGCGCTGAATTTTTTATGAAAGATGCCGTCCTCTCATCGAGCTTTGACCGCAAGGCGGCCGAGACGATGCACTTGAACGGGTTTGACCCCGACGTTGATGCACCGATCGAACGGCAGGTCGCCGAGATCGCAGCGATTTCGCTCGCGAATATTGCCGGCGAGGCGATCGACCTTCGAGAAACGCTCTGGTCATCAATCGACAACAAGACCTCAAAAGACCTCGATCAGATCGAATGGGCCGAAAGACTCGATAACGGGGATATTCGCGTGCTTGTCGGTATCGCAGATGTTGCCGCCTACGTTGCAAAGAATTCGCCGATCGATCGCTATGCGGAACAGAATACCGTAACCGTTTATACCGAAACTCGCATCTTCCCGATGCTGCCCGAAGAGCTTTCGACGGATATAACGTCTCTCGTCGAAGGCGAAGATCGGCTCGCAGTGGTCGCGGACATGATAGTCAAAGAGAATGGCGATGTGCCGGACAGCAAATTCTTCCGAGCGTTAGTGCGTAATCACGCAAAGCTCGACTACGAATCCGTCGGCGATTGGCTTGAGGGCCGCGGCGACGTTCCGCAGCGAATTGCGAGTGTCAACGGACTTGAAGACCAGATAAGACTCCAGAACGAGGCCGCCGTCCGGCTCGGCAATTACCGCGCAAGAAAAGGCGCACTCGATTTCGAGTCGATCGAATCTTCGGCGGTCGTTGAGGACGGTGAAGTTCGTGAGATTCGCGCGATCAGGCCGAATGCGGCCCGCAAGCTCATCGAAAATTTCATGATCGCGACAAACGTCGAGATGGCGGAATTCCTCGAACGCAGCAATGTAACGTCATTGCGACGCGTAGTTGAGGCACCGGAGCGGTGGGACGGCATCGTGCGGATCGCGACGGAATATGGCGAGCATCTGCCATCCGAACCAGACCTTCCTGCATTTTCGGCATTCCTGGCCCGACGAAAGGCCGCCGACCCCGAACGCTTTCCCGACCTCTCGCTCTCTCTGATCAAACTTATCGGTGCCGGTCATTACGTGGTCCAAAGGCCGGGTGAGGATGCCGGCGGCCATTTCGGCCTTGCCGTAAATGATTATGCACATTCGACCGCACCCAACCGACGTTTTACCGATATTGTCGTGCAAAGGATCGTAAAGGCCGTGATCACGGGCGAATCACAGCCGTACTCGCCTGAAGAGCTTGACGCGATCGCCGAACACGCAAACCTGCAGGAAAAGGCGGCCCGAAAGGTTGAACGCCGCATGCGAAAGATAGTTGCCGCGGCTGTACTGCAGCATCATATTGGCCAGGAATACGATGCGATCGTGACCGGCGATACCAAGTCCGGTGTGTTTGCTCGGATACTTCGTCCGCCTGTCGATGGCCGCGTCGTTCGCGGTGAAGAACGGCTCGATGTAGGCGATAAGGTCCGCGTAAGGCTGCTTTCGGCCAATCCGCACAACGGTTTCATAGATTTTGCCGCAGAATAGCGATCTATTGCCCAACTTGCTGCCTGCGCGACATGAGGTTCACGGCTGGGCTATACTATTTGTTTGCGAGGTTATTCAATGACGGAACCGAGAGAGAGCGAAAAAGACGACGACAAGAAGCTGACCGTTACCGGCATTGGCCAAAAGGTGCTCGGCGAGATCGAGAAGCTCGCGGGCGTCGTGAATGCCGATCCGCTTGCCCAGGCGGAGGGCGAGTTTAATATCGAGGTCGGCGATATCCGCAACTCCCTCGAGGATGACCTCTCGCCAAAGGATGATGAAAGCAGCAGTTGAAAAGATGACCTTCGAGTTGCCAACGCGAATGCGCGGCTTGAAACCGACGCTGATCAGGCAGTTCTTTGAAAGAGCATTGCCGGATTCGATCAATTTTGGCCTTGGTGAGCCCGATCTTCCTACGCCGCAATTCATTCGCGATGAGGCGGCACGCGTTGCACGCGATGAGCAGAATGGTTATACATCGCATCCCGGCATCCCTGCCCTTCGAGACAAGATCGCAGAGCAGTATCCGCATCTAGGTTTGCCGCGAACCGGCGTGGTCGTCACTTGCGGGTCGCAGGAGGCGATGACGAATGCCGTTCTTTGCACGGCTGACCGTGGTGACGAAGTTCTGCTGCCTGATCCGAGCTTTCCGGCATATGACGCCTGCGTAAGGATAGCGGAGGCAACGCCGGTCTATTATCGAATGCCGCGGGAAAAGGAATTCGGCTTTGATATTGAAGCTTTTAAGGCAGCAATTACGCCTAAGACGAAGGTTGCGGTCGTCATATCACCGTCGAATCCGACGGGCAAGATCCTGAAGCCGGAGGATCTTAAGGCGATCGCAGAAGCTCTCAAGGATACAGGCATCTGGCTCATCAGCGACGAAATTTACAGTGATCTTTACTTCGGTGAACGGCCTCATTCCGCTTCGGAGTATTACGACAGAACGATCGTTGTCAGCGGACTTTCGAAGAGCCTGAGTATGACGGGCTGGCGTCTCGGTTGGGCCGCGTGTGCAGATGCCGAAATGATCAATGCAATCCAGGTTCTGCATGGATTTACGACGGTCTGTGCATCAACGATCACGCAAAAAGCCTCGCTGCTTGCCTGGACCGATGAAGCCGAAGCGGCGAAGGCCGAAGCTCGCGCTGTTTACAAGAAACGCGGCGAATTTCTCGTTGATCTGTTCGATAAGGAGCTTGGAATGCGCGGGACAACGCCGGAGGGCGCGTTCTACACGATGCTCGATGTTCGCGAGATCGGTGACGATCTAGAAGCGGCCGAGAAAAGTTTGCAGAATCGCGTGGTCACTGTCCCGGGACAGGCGTTTGGTGACGAAGCAAAAGGATTTTTGCGAATATCGTTCTGTAATACCGAAGAGCGTATGGCCGAGGGCGTTAGAAGGTTAAAGGAAGCATTTTCACGATGATCCGCGTGAAGAGTTCGAGTCAAAAGTGAAAACATACAGAGTTGGAATTTTAGGTGCAACGGGCACCGTCGGGCAGAGGTTCGTGCAGCTGTTGGAAGACCATCCGCAGTTTGAGATAACGGCGCTTGCGGCGTCTGACCGCTCAGCCGGGAAACCTTACTCGGAGGCTTGTGCATGGAAACTGCCTGGCGAAATTCCGGCATCGGTGGCCGATATCGTGGTCACGCCGATCGAGCCGCCGCTTGATTGCGACATCGTGTTTTCGAGTTTGCCGTCATCGGTCGCACGGGAAACAGAAGAAGCCTTCGCACGTGCCGGCTATCCGGTGATCAGCAATTCGTCCAGCTATCGAATGGACGAGGACATACCGCTCATCATTCCCGAGATCAACGGTGACCACGTCGCACTTATCGAACGCCAACGCGAAAAACGCGGATTCTCAAAGGGCTTCATCGTTACGAATCCAAATTGCGCGGTAGTAAGCTTTGCGCCGCCTCTTGCGGCCTTGCATAGGAAGTTCGGTG
Source organism: Acidobacteriota bacterium (assembly GCA_019639195.1). Lineage (GTDB taxonomy): Bacteria > Acidobacteriota > Blastocatellia > Pyrinomonadales > Pyrinomonadaceae > OLB17. Next base: position 380,639 of record JAHBSI010000003.1, read on the forward strand.
TCGAAGCGTGTGTTGTCACGACGATGCAGGCGATCTCCGGTGCGGGCTATCCGGGGGTTGCGTCGCTTGATATCACGGATAACGTCTTTCCGTATATTGCGGGCGAGGAGCCAAAGGTCGAGACCGAATCGCAGAAGATACTGGGCCGTTTTAATGAAGGTTCAGTCGAGTTTGCGGATTTCCCTGTATCGGCACAGTGTTTTCGTGTGAACGTCGTCGATGGCCATATGGTTTCGGTACGCGTCGATCTTAAGGAACCGGCAACGCTCGAAGATGTTGTTGCGGCGATGCGTGAATTCCCGTCGCTCGATCTGCATTCATCGCCAAAGCAGTTCATAGCCGTTTCAGAAGAACCCACGCGGCCGCAGACGCGCCTGGATCGCGATGCTGGCAACGGAATGACCATCACGGTCGGCCGCGTCTTCCCAGATACGGTCTTTGATTATCGCTTTGTCGCCCTGAGCCACAATACCGTCCGCGGAGCTGCCGGCGGTGCCGTGTTGAACGCCGAACTGCTCGTTTCAAAGGGTATTATTTAACCTGGAGCGCGTGCGATAGATATGATGAAGGGGACGAAGTAAATGTAAGATGTATAGACAAACGTATGACGAAGAGATAGAATTATGATCATTGCAGGCTTCGATTGGGATGCCGCGAATGTTGAAAAGTGCCAGAAGCACGGCGTCCTTATCGAGGAGATAGAAGGACTCTTTGAGTCGCAGCCCGTGCTTCTATCTGATTCCGTTCATACCGGCACCGAGGATCGCTTTATCGCCGTAGGCACGCCTGACAGCGGCAGGCACGTATTTGTTGCGTTCACATTTCGGGCAAGACGTCAGCGAATCTGGATAAGGCCGATCAGCGCACGATATATGCACGAGAAAGAGGTCAGAAGATATGAAAAAGCGGTTACCAAAGTTCAAGACTGACAAAGACGTTGAGACATTTCTCGAAAAGGATCTATCAGATTATATAACTGAAGAGAATCTGTCGCGGTTCACCTTTGAGTTTGAGCCAAAGGAGAAGGTTGTAAATCTTAGAATGTCGAAATCGTTGTTTGAAAGAGTAAAGGAAGCGGCCGAGGAACGACACATGCCTTATCAGCGGTATATTCGTCAGGCTCTTGAGAACGCTGTGAAAAACTGAGAAATCAAATTCCATGATCGAACGCTATACATTGCCGGAGATGGGCGGCCTTTGGTCGCTCGAGAATAAATTCAAGAAGTGGCTCGATGTCGAGCTCGCTGTGTGCGAAGTGCACGCGGAGGACGGCACGATCCCGCAGGACGCACTCGCCGAGATCAAGGCAAAGGCGGCGTTCACGGTCGAGCGCGTCAACGAGATCGAAAAAACGACCGATCACGATTTAATTGCGTTTACGACCAATTTAGCGGAGAACATCGGACCGGCCTCGCGTTTTGTGCATTACGGGCTTACGTCAAGCGATGTTGTCGATACGGCGAATGCTCTGCTTTTGCGTGACGCTTGCGATATTCTGCTTGCCAAGGTCGATGCATTGCTTGTTGTGCTGAAACGCAGGGCATTCGAGTTCAAGGACACGCCGCAGATCGGCCGCACCCACGGGATCCACGCCGAACCAACGTCATTCGGGCTTACTTGGGCTCTCTGGTATTCGGAGATGCAGCGGAATCGACGCCGTCTTGCGGCGGCACGCGAGGCGGTCGCCGTTGGGAAGCTATCGGGAGCCGTTGGAGCATTTGCGCACCTCGGACCGGATGTTGAAGAGCGTGTTTGCAAACGTCTGGGAATTGGGGCTGCGGCGGTCTCGACGCAAGTGATCCAGCGCGATCGATATGCCGAGTATCTATCCACGCTTGCGATCATCGCCTCGACATTGGAGAAGATGGCCCTTCAGGTGCGGCATTGGCAGCGGACCGAGGTTCGAGAGGCACAGGAGGCCTTCAAGACGGGCCAGAAAGGCTCTTCGGCGATGCCGCACAAGCGGAATCCTATCCTGTCGGAGCGAATTTGCGGAATGGCTCGCACGATCCGTGCAAATGCAGTTGTTGGCTTTGAGAATATAGCACTTTGGCATGAACGCGATATCTCGCATTCGTCAGCGGAGCGGATCGTCCTGCCGGATTCATCCGCCGCGTGCGACTATATCCTCGCAAAAGCGACGAGTCTGCTCGATACGCTAGTTGTCTATCCGGAGAATATACTCCGCAATCTTGAATTGACGGGCGGCCTCGTTTTCAGCGGACAGCTGCTGCTTGCCCTCACGCAAAAAGGCGTTTCGAGAGAGGACGCGTATGTCCTTGCACAGCGGAACGCAATGAAGGTCTGGGACGAAGGCGGCACGTTCAAAGAGCGTGTCGAGAATGACGCGGACATCTCAGCACGGCTTTCGCCGGAAGAAATAGCTCGCGTATTCGACGTCAAATACTACCTTCGGAACGTAGATAAGGTCTTCGAGCGGGTTTTTAGTTAAATCCGACCGAAGGCTGCCTTTAATTCAGGCTGGGTGAGCAGAATGATCGCCGTCAAGCCGCATCCGAAGCCCAGGACATCACACATCAAAAGCAAGCAGAAGGTGAATACGCCAAAAAGCGCTCCCGATATCTCGAGAGCGCCCGCTAAGGTTTGAATAATGGCGACGGCCTGCTGCTAGCCCGTTAGCGGGCCAAGCCGGAACTAATACGCCATTGCTGTCTAGTTGGAGAACTTATCGGCAAAGTTGCCGATGACCGGCACTTTGTAGATCTCGCCGCCGTATGCCTTGATCGCCGAAATGACGAAGAATACGAATATAGCAAGCCCAAAGACCATGGCCACGAGCCAGAGTAGCGTCGCAAGCAGCGACGTGATCGTAGTTCCCATCAGTGCGAGAACCATTGCAATGACGTACACAGGTATGATCACAACAAGGTTTGCCACCAAAAGCAGGATCGACTGCATAGCGTGAAACCGAGGCAGTTTGTTGGTTTTATCTGTGACCAGGACGATAATGCTGTAAATAAGGCCGAGAGCGCAAACTAAATTTCCGAGATAACAAATCATTGCACCAATATTGTTATCCAACCCGAGTGCCGTTTTACCGGCGGACATGTTTTGCATATTCTTTCTTTTCGTCTGCTCCTAAGAGAATTTGAATAAGGACGGTTCGCTGCCAAATACGACAATGAACATACCACAAGACATTGCTTTATACAATTTTTTGCGTAAGAATCTATAACTTGTTTCAAAAACCGTATTAATGAAAGCAAAGGTTTATGTGACGCTAAAGAAGGGCGTTCTCGATCCGCAGGGCAAGGCAATTCACCATTCGGCAGAGCTGATCGGCTTATCACAACTGGCCGATATACGCCAGGGAAAATACTTTGAGATCAGTTTTAGTAACGGCATCGGCGAGGCTGAGGCTCGCGAAGCTGCCGAGACCATCGGCCGTGATATGCTCGCAAATCCTGTGATCGAAGACTATCGTGTTGAGATCGAATAGGGGAGTGGCCTGTTTTGGACAATAATTGGTCGCTGATATTGCCACAAAATTAGCGGGATAGAGAAATGAAATTTGGCGTAGTAGTTTTTCCGGGTTCGAATTGTGATCACGATGCGTATCACGTTGTTTCGAAGTCTGTCGGCCAGCCGGTGGATTTTATCTGGCACAAGGAGACGGATCTCTCTTCATTTGATGCTGTGATCGTTCCGGGAGGTTTTTCGTACGGAGATTATCTGCGTGCGGGAGCTTTAGCGAGATTTTCGCCCGTGATGGCGTCGCTAAAGGATTTTGCCGCTAAAGGAAAGTTCGTGCTCGGCATCTGCAACGGCTTCCAGATACTTTGCGAAGCGGGCCTGCTGCCGGGAGCATTGCGTCGGAACGCTGGGCTGCATTTTATCTGCAAACACGTGAATCTGCGGGTTGAAACGTCGAATTCACCCTTTACAAGCGGCTTAGAGCCAGGCACCGTGCTTTCGATGCCGATCGCTCACGCCGAAGGCAATTTTACCTGTGACGACGCGACCTACTCCTCTCTCGAAGAGAACGGCCAGATCATCTTTCGATACTCGGACGAACACGGGAATGTCGTCGAGACCGCGAATCCGAACGGCTCGCGCGGAAATATTGCCGGGATCAGTAACCTTGACCGCAATGTCCTCGGTATGATGCCTCACCCGGAACGCGCCTGTGATGACCTGCTGGGATCAAGCGACGGCTGCGACATCTTCCGCTCATTGACACAAGCAATAGAGAAAGTTCAGTAATTGGTTTTTTTAACAAGCCCCCTACGGCCGGCGAACGGACGCGCTTACTGCGGATTTTAGCCCATTAGCGGCCCTGTCGGTGACCGGACTAACTGCCGCCGCAATGACCTTCCTTATGAAACGGAGATCTTGAGGCCGTCGGGGACAATTTTGTAATCGAGAACCCGGCAACCGTCTTCGGCGGCGAGAGCAGCCTCGACATCACCCCGTCGTCCATCGACGCAATAGAACGCAATACAACCGCCTCCGCCTGCTCCGCACACTTTTGGTGCGATCGCTCCGTTTGCAAGCGCCGCGTCGATCAAATGGTCCATATGCGGCGTCGTGATGTTCGGGGAGAGGCGTTTGCGTGCCGGATGGGCCTTCTTGATGATCTCGCCGGCGGCGTCCCAATCCGCGGCAAGCAGGGCCTTTCTAAGCTCGATCGAAGTATCACGTATCCCGTCGAATATCTCGAAGATCTCTCGGTCGCCGTCAATGTGCCGTTTCGTGATCTCCCAATTATTTGTACCTGAATTTCGCGGTTCGCCCGTGTAGCAGACAGCGACGCGGCGTTCCAGCGTTTCGAGGTCAATGTTGAGGCCTTCGCGGCGGATGCCTTCAGGGCCGAAGTGGATAGACGCAACGCCGCCGTATTGAGCCGAATAATAGTCCTGAAAGCCCGTAGGTACGCGTATCACCTGACATTCGACGTTTGCGGCGATCTGAATGAACTTCTCGGGCTGGTAGCGGTCGTCCACGAGCTTATTAAGCGCGGCTATACAGGCGATATTCAGCGTCGAGGAGCCTGCGAGACCGGCACCCGCCGGCGCTTCAGAACGCGTGGTCATCTCAAACCCGACCTCTGGCCGAAAGAAATACACTAGCTTTGCCAGCAGTTCGAGCTTCGGCTCGGCCGCGAGCGAATCTATCGCCGATAGAGAAGTTTCCAGCGACTGTTCCTGATCGATGGACGACAAAATGATGCGGTCGTCATCCCGAGTTTCGATGCGGCAATGTGCGAGCATCGAGACAGCGAAATTCACCGTTGCGGCGCCTTCATGAAAAAGAAAAAGGGGTGGAATGTCGATCGTGCCGCCTGCGAGGTCAACTCTGGTCGGGGCCGAAGTTTCGATGATCATATTCGAAGGTGAAAAGACGTGCTAAATGAAGAATAAAACCACAATTTGCGGGTGGAAGTCTAATGCGGAAGCGTCGTTTTTTCGTCCTGCTTTGTTCGGGGCTCAGCGTCCGGACGCTCTTCCTGATGCGGCTCACGTGTAAAGTGAAGGCGGTCGCCGATGTCGCGGAGCGTTCCAAGGCTGGCTTCCTCGACCGCAAGGATCTTTTCCTCGATCTTCTGGACAGTACCCGGACTCGCCTCTTCGACCTTGTCCGAGAGCCAGTATCGTTCAACGACGTAGAAGACGATCACGCCCGTCATTACGATGAAGAACAATGCTATGCCGATCTTTTCATAGTCTCCGAGGATCGTTTTGATCGATCCGCTGAAGAAATATCCGACGCCGCTCAAGATAAGGACCCAAAGCGAGCAGCTGATAGCGTCAAGGGCCAGAAATCGCAGGAACGGCATCTTGCTCGTGCCGTAGAACATACACATTGCGACGCGGATACCGTAAATGTACTTGGAAATGATGATCGCAAAACCACCGAATTTGTCGATGAGTTTTTCGATACGCGGTTGTGTGACCTGATAGAAGCGATAGCCCTCGACCGCTCGGTGAAACCGGTAACCGAGGAAATATCCGAACGAGTCACCGACCATTGCGCCGAGCGTCCCGAAGATGAACACCTTTGCAAAGCTGTAATTACCAAAGAAACCGCTGTTTGCGAGGATGCCGGAGAGGAGGAGAGTAATGTCACCTTCGACCATACAGAGTGCGAAAACTGCGTAAACTCCGTAGGTCGCAATTATGTCGTAAAGATGACTTTCCATAGAAGACGAAACGCCATCCGCCTGTGTTTGAGCAGAGCGGATGTATTGCGTCAAGCTTGCAGCCCTGAATGAAGAGTATCGTTTTAAGCCTTTTTAAGTCAAAAGATGCGATTATTTAGCTATAAGCTCTGCCGCTGGTCACTTGACGTTGACAGCAGCAAATAAGGGTGCCTAAAATCGCGGTGAACAATGCCAGGCATACGGACGTTTATCTTCCCGAGGATAAGATTCGATGAGTAATGTAGAAGCAAATACTGACGTTTGCATCGGTGTGGAGATCTCCTCCACGGCAATGCGTGCCGTTTCCATGAAGGGAATGGTCGTCGGGAAGACGTCTGTCGAACCGCTCTCATATAAGACATCCGTAGTAGAACAGCTCTCGGCGTTTATCGGAAGATGTCGCGCCGACCTAGGCGGAGCGGCACGAGTCGGCATAGCTGTGCCGGCTCTTGTTGGACCGGGAAGACGCGTTGTTGAATATTCGACTCATATCGCTGAGTTCTCAGGTCTTGACCTTGCAGCCGCTCTCGGGGACAAGAGCGGCGACAGCGTTTCGGTCTTCAACGATGCAAATGCCGCCGGCTGGGCAGAATATCAGATCGGAGCGGGCCGCGGTGCCCGTGACATGTTTTACGCGACGCTTGGGACGGGCGTCGGCGGTTCGTTCATCCTCAATGGCGAGATCTGGATGGGACACGGAGGGTACGCCGGTGAATTCGGTTACGTACCGGTACGCGAAGGCGGTGAGAGGCTCGAAGACATTGCGTCGTCGGCGAACATCATCCGCCGCACTCGAAGCCGCGTAAATCAGGACAATACATCTTCTCTTGCAGACGTCCCTGAAGGTACGCTGACTGTTTCGATGATCGTCGAAGCTGCAAAGGCAGGCGATGATTTTTCTCAGCTTATGCTCGAGCGTACGGGGAATTATGTCGGCATCGCGGTTGCGAGCGTCATAAATCTTTTGAATATTGAGCGCGTCATTCTAGGCGGACCGATAATGGAGGCAGGCGAACTGATCCTGGATCCGATAATCGAGACAGCTCGTAAGCGTTCTTTTCTGCCCGCGTTTGAGACCACGAAGATACTCCTCGGCGAGCTTGGCGATGATTCGGCCGCGATCGGTGCGGCAATGCTCGCAGGAATGCCGCGATAGAGCCTTTGCGTAAAAATTTGAGGCCCGAGTACCGCAAAATGCCGTTACTCGGGCCTCGCTGAATTTGGATACGAAAGACTTAGTCGCCGTCCGGGAATATCTCGACCTTGGCCGAAAAAGAGCCGCTGTTGTCGTCGAGGTTGCCTTCGTTGATCCCAAGGAATAACGCACCATCGCGGCTCGCGGTAAATTCGCGTTCGGCACCAATGTAGATAAATTCATTGTTGTCGTCACCTATCACCGCGATCACGGCCCCGGTGGCGACATTCTTGAGCAGCTTATTCGCATCTTCGAGATCGGGGTCGCCGGAGGCGGAAGTGGTTTTGCCTTTACCCAACGAAACCGTTCCATCGGCCGTGATGTGAATTCGTTGTCCTTTGCGGACCACAAAGCCCGTGTTCGTCCAGCCATTCGCCGTGTTGTCGGCAAGAACTTTCACCGTCCAGCTAACAGGCTTAGTGATCCTTGTGCTCGGTTGAGTCGCGGCCGGTGTTGACGATGCTGTTTTTGGAGCTTTACCGATAACAGTAGCCGGTTTTGTGTTGTCCGTTGTAATAACGCGTGGCGGCTGAACCTGTGTGGGGCGAGGTTTTGCAGGCTCGTCCTTTGCGTCAGTTTCGTTGTTTACAGCAGTGTTGTCGTCGTCAAACCGAATGGATTCGACCTCGTCCGCCGAAAAACTGATACGTCGTTGATGAGCACCGGTGCCCATGACGATCGTGAAAGTTCCATTCACAAAGCTCACGACCGTACCCTTGTAGAGGCTTCCGTCCTTTAGCTTGACCGTGTCACCGAACGCAAAGGTAACACATGCGGCCGCCACAAGGCCGGCAAAGAAGATCCGTCCAAACATCACTTTTAACATCTCGAGATACCTCCGACGAGAACGCTGAACCTCTCCTCGGCAGTCCGTAGGGGACACCGACGATTGCGGTTGACGTGCTTTAGATATAAAACAATGAAATTGAGTTGCAAGATTATCTGCGCTGCAAATCCGGGCAAAATCATATCAAATCGGAGCTCAGCCTGTAAATAACTTGCCCAAATCATATTCCGGTAGATCACAAGCAGGAGTGTGCGAACCGGCTCGACTTGCGCCGCGGGCATTATCTGACGGAAGATGGAGTCATATTCGGATGCCCTGATCGATCCCATACTCGCAAAGAACGTGTAGGTTTCTTCACCTGCCCCCAGGCCTATGAGACGCTTAAAAGACGGCAACATAATATTCTCGCCGACCGACTTGGTCATTTTTTCGATCTCACCCTTTTCCTCGTGGATGGACCGAGCGTCAATAGACGGCAAGAGCGAAGCGAAGAAAGAGGATCCGGCGATGGATCTGCTCGCGCGAATGGGCGAAGAGCACGAAAGGAAAGTGCTCGCTGACCTTCGATTAAAAGGGCCGGTCGCTGACCTTTCAAAAGGCGAGGGATTTGAAGAAATATGTGCCAACTCCATTGCCGCATTCAAAAGGCGTGAGAAGGTGCTTTATCAGGCGGCTCTTCGGGGCGGACGGTTTCAAGGGTACGCGGATTTCATCATTCTCGACGACGACGGCAAGTATAAGATCTGGGACACCAAACTTGCCCGTTCACCGCGACCTTATTTCATTATTCAGCTTTGTGCCTATTCCGAAATGTTCCTGGAAACGTTTGGAGAGGCGCCTTCCGGTAAATTCGGGATCATTCTAGGCCCGTCGAAGAAGACCGATGATGACCGAGCACATGTTGAATTTGCCTTTGAGGATTTTCGATATTATTACGAGAACCTGAAGCAGCGGTTTCTTGCGTTCCACGATGCTTTTACGGGTGACATTTCGGAGCGGCCGGAACCCGGATTGGGCGTGGATCATGGAAGATGGCAGGAGTATGTTGACGAGCTCCTGCTTGAGCGCGATCACCTTTCGCGGGTTGCGGGTATCTCACGCGGCCAGATCACGAAACTCGAAGCCAACAACATCACAACCTTGGGTCAGCTTGCGGAATTCTCAGGCACGGTGGCAAAGATCCCGGCCGCCACTCTCACAAACCTTTCGACGCAAGCGAGGCTGCAGCGGGACACCGAAAAACTGCGTGAGACGGACCCGAACGCACCGCCGCTTTTCGAATTGCGGCCAAAGTATGATGGTGCAACTCCGCAGGGACTCTACGCGCTTCCGGACCCAAGTCCGAAAGATGTCTTTTTTGATATGGAAGGCTTTCCGTTTAACGGCGGCCTCGAGTATCTGTTCGGGAATATCATTCTCAAAAAAGACGGCACCTACGAGTTCGTTGATTTCTGGGCACACGACCGTGCGCAGGAAAAGAAGGCGTTCGAGGCGTTCATCGATTGGGTTTACGCCCGATGGCAGGAAGACGACAGCCTTCATATCTATCACTACGCCAATTACGAAAAAGCAGCGATCAGCAACTTGATGACTCGTCATGATACGAGAGAGAAAGAGGTCGATGATCTGCTTAGGAACAACGTCCTGGTCGATCTATATCGGATCATCAAGAATGGTGTCTATGTCGGCGAGAAGACCTACTCGTTGAAACAGGTCGAACATCTATACAACATTCATCGTGGTGAGAATGTTGCTAGTGCCGTTGACTCGGTGCTCCACTATGCGAACTGGATAGAGAGCGGTGAGCCGGAAGACTGGCGCAAAAGCGAGATCCTAAAAGGCATTCGCGATTACAACGAGGTTGACTGTGTTTCGACGGCGGATCTTTGCAAATGGCTGCGAAAAACGGCGGCCGACAATGGTATTCGATATACGCCTTACCAAACTTCTGAAGAGGATCCGAAGAAGCCTGAGGACGCAGCGGTCCAAAGCGAAACTTATTCTGTCGTTTCGGCACTTCGACAGCGAAACGAGAATGATGAAGACCCGATCGCCGGAACTCTCAGCGATCTGGTCAACTTTCACAGAAGAGAAGCGAAGCCCGACTGGTGGCGGTTCTTTGACCTTGCGAAGAGGCTGCCGGAAGAACTTTTCGACGAACCGGATTGTATTGCGGACGCAACAAGGGTCGGCGAACCAGCACCGGACAAGAAATCATTGGTGCAAAAGTACACGTTTGATCGGGCACAGGAATGCAGACTCGCACCGGACAAGGAATTGACCTTATGCTTTCAGGCCGATGTCAATACGAAATTTTCGCTTCGCGACCTTGATTATGGGGAGGGCGAGTTTTGGTTGAAAGCGACGGAAGTTACGTTGAAGAAATCCGAGTTCCGCGGATCGTTTCCTTCAGACGGTTCTTTGATCCTCAATTCGAGTATTAACTATAAGCCCCTCCGGGCTGCCCTGCGGGAAATAGGGCGTGACTATCTTGACGATTCCGACGTTCCGTCAATGGACTCGTTTTTGTCGCGGAGGCCGCCTGCTGAGGCTATGCAAGAAGCAGGCGAGACTACGGTCGAAGCCGCGATCCGTATAGCAGAGCGAATGGATGGCGATTGTCTTGTGGTCCAGGGGCCGCCGGGAACCGGAAAGACATACACAGCCGCCCGCTTGATACTGGCTCTCCTTAAGAAAGGTAAACGCGTCGGCATGACATCAAATTCACACAAGGCGATCTTCAACCTGATAAGGGAATGCTGCGACACCGCTGAAAAAGAAAACGAGGTACTCAGTGTGCAAAAGTCCGGCGGTGATACTGACGACCCAGTCTTTACGAGGTATTCGAACGTAGAGTCCATTCCGGGCGGGAAAGCCGGCGTCGAGGCATGGCTTTCTAAGGGCAAAGTCCCACTTCTCTGCGGTACAGCCTGGCTGTTCTCTCGCGATGAGTTTCTTGACGGCGATGGCGAGAATCTGCTTGATTTTCTGTTTATCGACGAAGCCGGACAGGTTCCGCTTGCAAATGCAGTTGCGGTATCTCGATCGACGCGAAATCTCGTCCTGCTCGGCGATCAGATGCAGCTCGAGAATCCGATGCAGGGCAAGCATCCGGGCGATGCTGGACTTTCGGCACTTCAATATGCCCTCAAGGACGTTGAGGCAAGCGAAGAGAATGGCTCCGCAGTAATATATCCGGTTTTGCCCGACGGCCACGGCCTCTTCCTTCCGGTCTCGAGACGAATGCACCCAGATGTTTGCGAGTTCATCTCGGAAAGTATTTATGAGGGTCGGCTCGAAGCAGCAGAAGGCTGCGAAGTTCAAAGAATTGCGCTCTCAAAAGAGCCAAACGCCCTTATCACGAAGGAACACGGCATCGTTTTCTCCCCGGTCGAACACGATGGAGACACTCAGTACAGCGACGACGAAGTCTCGAGGGTCGTTGCGATCTACGAAGAGCTCTTGGGCAAAGAATATACCGACCGCGATGGTAAAACACGCAAGTTGGAGCTGAAGGATTTTCTATTTATTACGCCTTACAATGCTCAAGTCGTGCGGCTCTCGGCGGCATTGTCGAACGAAGCCCGTATCGGCAGTGTCGATCGCCTTCAGGGACAACAAGCTCCCGTGTGCATACTCTCGCTTTGTTCCAGCGTCGGTGAGTACGGTTCACGAGGACTTGCGTTCATTCTCGACCTTAATCGGATCAATGTTGCGATCTCGCGGGCACAATGCCTTGCGGTGGTCGTCGCCGATCCTCGGATCGCACAAGATTCCGCAGGTTCCGTAACCGAAATGCGGCTCCTCAACCTTTTTTGCAAGCTCAGCAAATACTGAACCGGATCGGCCCCCACCGAGAACTGCACTTCGAGCTGCCGGCGTGGAGAAATCCACACTTGCGGTTATTTTTCAACACTTTCCGCACTCGTCCCGGGGGGCTCGAAAGCGGACTAGTTTGTGACTTTCTTAGTATTTCTCACTCCATATTGGCTCCTGGCCTTGCCTAACGCTCTTGCGTCTTTGCACTGTCCTCTCGCGGCATATTATTTGCACTCTCTTGATTGGTAAGGGGCTTTCTACCCAAATGCGCTCGGCTCAGAGAGGAAAGGCATCGTGACCAGATCAATTCCAGATCGATCCTGATCGTTAAAGTCCGCCTATCTGCAGCCCTAAGAATTTTCGTTACTTTAATGGCAAATGGCATTTGTCGGTTCGCAAACTAGTCAGGAGGATCAATGAGCGATCCAAAGTTCAAAACCATCATCCCTGATGTTGAGTTTTGGAAGAATATGATCCCGTGCCAGGCTGCGTGTCCTGTAAAGACCGACGCTGGCCGGTATGTGCAGCTCATCGCGCAAGGTGAATACAAAGAAGCCTACCTGGTCGCACGATCTCCTAATCCGCTTGCGTCGATCTGCGGCAGGGTCTGTGCGGCACCTTGTGAGGATGCCTGCCGCCGTGGACGGATCGATGCTCCTGTAAGCATACGAGCCTTGAAGCGGTTCGTCACCGAGAAATACGGTGTTGAGTCGATGGAGCCATCGACACAGGACGCCCTTTTTGAGGGTTCTACGGAGGCTGGGAACAAGATCCGCTGGCACTTGCCGATCCTCGAGACAAGCAAGCGAATTCAAAAACGAGAAGAGAAGGTGGCTGTCATCGGCGCCGGTCCTGCAGGTGTTTCGTGTGCGCACGATCTTGCGTTGATGGGCTATCACGTGACGATCTTCGAAGCCTCCGCGCTCCCGGGCGGCATGATGTATCACGGCATTCCGGAGTTTCGCCTGCCGCGTCAGATCATCGAAAAAGAGATCGCAAAGGTAAAGAACCTTGGTGTCGAGGTGAAGTTCAATACGCCGCTGAGTGCTGAGTTCGGGCTGGCAGAGCTTCGAAAAGAGGGTTTCAAGGCTGTATTCATTAGCGTTGGTGTTCAAAAAGGCCGCGACCTAAATATCGAAGGCATCGAGCTGGACGGCGTCGTGAAGGCCGTCGATTACCTGCTCAATATCAATAACGGCTATCGTGTCGATCTCGGTAAAAAGGTACTCGTGATCGGCGGCGGTTTTGTTGCATTTGATGCGGCCCGAATGGCTCTCCGACGCGGGTTGGATGACGACGCCGAGGTCGAGGGCAGTGAATTGGCAGGCGGCGAGATCAAGTCCGCGATGGATGCCGCACGGTCGGCGATCCGCTCCGGTTCGACAGATGTGCGGATGATCAGCCTCGAAGCCTTGGGGGAGCTCCCGGTCGTCCGGACGTCACAAGGTCAAGAAGAATTTCACGAAGCACACAAGGAAGGCGTAACATTCCATCCCTCGCGTTCGGCTCGAAGATTTATCGGTGAGAACGGCCGATTGACCAAGGTGGAACTCCGCGGAGTGACGCGTGTCTTTGACGAAGACGGCCGTTTCAACCCGGAATTTGACGACAGCGTAAGCGAGGTGCTCGAGGCCGATTCGGTCGTGCTTGCGATCGGTCAGCAGGCGGACCTTTCATTCCTCAAACCCGAAGACAACGTCGATCTCACACCCGCCGGTGTGATCAAGGTCGATCCAAAGACACTTGCAACCTCCGCTCCTGGGCTATTCGCAGGCGGCGACGTTGCCTTCGGGCCACGAAATCTGATCGAGGCTGTCGCAAACGGCAAGCAGGCGGCGCTTTCCGTGGATGATTACCTTCGCGGCCCGGGAAGTACGACGCATTTCAAGCTTCGAGTAGAAAAGATCCCGACGTACTCGTACCGAATGGCCGAGGATTACGAGAAGTGCGAGCGTGAGGCTCCGCCAACCGTTGCTCTTGATCGACGAACGGGCATCTCGGAGGTCGAGAGCGGTTATGACGACGAAGAGGCCCGGCAGCAGGCCGAACGATGCCTTGCGTGTCACATTCAAACGATCTACGACCCGCAGAAGTGTGTGCTATGCAATCGGTGCGTGGATGTTTGTCCTGAATCATGTTTGAAGCTTGTCTCCCTCGACACGCTCGATCTCCCAGAAGAAACAAAAGAGCAAGCCATTGCTGCCGGTGGGTTTACCGAGGAAATGACACTCTCGGCAATGCTCAAGGACGATGACAAGTGTATTCGCTGCGGTTTGTGTGCGATCCGATGCCCGACCGACGCGATGACGATGGAGGTTTTCTACTATGAAGAAACAGAGCGAGTTCGATGAGGCCAGAGCAAAGGTCCTCGACGCTCAGAGCGAAGCGGACCAATTGCTGAACCAAAAACCAAAGAATATCGAACTTATCGGAGATGGCAAGCCGAGCCGCCGGAGTCTGTTAAAGACCTTGGGCGTGTCGGCAGTTCTCGTCGCTCTGGGCGGCCAGGCATTTGCGATGCTGCGTTCGCTTTTCCCGAATGTTCTGTATGAGCCGCCGCAAAAATTCAAGCTCGGTGCTCTCGATAAGTTTACGGATGGCGGCACGTTCTTAGAGACGGACCGGCTTTTTGTTTTCCGGAATAAGAACACCTTTCATGCGATCTCGGCTGCGTGCACGCATCTTGGCTGCACGGTGAAGATGGTGAAGCTGAACCAGCCGAAAAAAGTTACGGTCGGCGGCAAGGAGATAGAGGAACAGGTGGAGTTCCACTGTCCGTGCCACGGCTCGAAATACTATGGCGACGGAACTAACTTTTCTGGCCCGGCGCCGCGGCCACTCGATTATTTCAATTTGGAGGTCTCGCCGGACGACGGGCAGTTGATCGTCGATAAGGCGACAAAGGTCAGCCAAGATTTTCGACTGACCGTATAGGAAGGAGAAGCGCAATGGATCCGGTTCATCTGCATCTATTTCTGAATCACTTTCCGATGATCTGCTCGATCCTCGCGGTGCCGCTCTTTCTTTATGCCTTTTTGCGAAAGAGCGATGAGCTGAAACAGCTTGCACTGCTTGTACTTATTTTTGCGGCCCTTGTTACGATCCCGGTCTATCTGACGGGCGAGCCGACAGAAGAAGTGGTCGAGAAGCTCGCCGGTGTGAGCCACGACCTGATCGAACAGCACGAGGACTCTGCGTACTTCGCAATGATCTCGATGATGATAACAGGAGCGATCGCACTGATCGGCATGATCACGATGATCGCGAAAAAGGCTGCGGCGGCAAAGTTTATGGTCCTTGTCGCATTACTGTCTGCTATCGGGTCCGCCGGGTTGATGGCGCGGACGTCAAACCTGGGCGGCCAGATCAGGCACAGTGAGATCCGGACCGGAGATGCGAGCAGTCAATCGGTCGAAAAACAGCGGGACGATCAGACCAAAAGCGAGAGATAACTATGGCGACAGAAGAGATTTCGGAAACGAAAGCAAGTTTGCTGGTAACGCTGCGTGAGAAGCTTGCTCTCAGGCCGATGTGGGAAAAGCTCACGTGGACCTGGAAGCCGGAGACAAAACGGGAAGCGGGCGACGCGATCGTTCGTAACTTCATTCTCCACTGGTTCCCCGCAAAAGTGAGCCTGGAAAGCCTTTCCTGGGGCTACTCGTTCTGGCTAGGGACGATATCTGCAGTTCTCTTCCTGATCTTGACGATAACTGGCGGGATCTTGATGTTCCTGTATGTGCCTTCGGTCGAACGCGCATATCTTTCCGTCAAGGACCTGGAATTTTCGACTAGCTATGGCTGGTTTTTGCGAGGGCTCCATCGAATATCGGCGCACTTGATGGTCGCAGTCGTCTTTCTGCATATGGTCCGCGTTTTCCTGACCGGCGCATTCAAGAACGGACGAAAGGCAGTAGGCCAGAATCGGCCGCTCAACTGGATCGTCGGAGTTGTCCTGCTGCTGATAACTCTGCTCCTATCATTCACCGGCTATCTGCTGCCGTGGGATCAGCTTGCATACTGGGCCATCACGGTCGGAACGAATATTGCGAGTTCCGCTCCGCTCTTCGGAGAGCCGACGCGTTTCATTCTGCTCGGCGGCACCACCATCGAACAGGCAACGCTGATCAGGTTTTACGTTCTGCATTGCTTCATTCTGCCGCTTGCGACCTTTGCCCTTGTCAGCTACCACATGTGGCGTGTCCGAAAGGACGGCGGCCTTGCGTGTACCGAGAAACGATATGAAGAAGCAAAGAAAGAGGAACAACCCGCAATAGCAAGCAAGACCTATTCGCTTCTTGGCATCACCGGAGGCTCTTCGGTCGATGTTCAGAACGTGATGATCGACGACGAGAAGGACAAAGTTCCCTCCTCGCCTTATCTGACGGTTCGTCTTGCGGTGGTGACCCTTGCAACATTATTCGCATCGATCTTTCTGACCTTACTTGTCAGGGCTCCGCTTGAAGAGGCCGCAAACCCTGCTGTAACGCCTAATCCGGCAAAGGCACCGTGGTACTTTCTTTGGCTGCAGGAATTGGTGACGATCACGACGTTTACCGTCGGCGGCATAACGATCAACGGTGCGTTGATCGGAGGCATCATCCTACCGGGCGTACTCGTGGCCGCGGCTGTCCTTTGGCCGTACTTTGATAAGTCGCCGGTGAGTTCGATCGGCAAATGGCTGCCGAAGGAACGCAAATGGCAGAACCGGATCTTCCTGATAATCGTCGCTGCGATCCTGATACTGACATTCATCGGAACCTATATGCGAGGGCCGTTCTGGGAGATCTATATGCCGTGGCAGGAGTGGGAACAGACCCCGAGAAGATTCTGATCCGAGCAAGGAGAGCAAGAGAAATGTTTAGCAAAGATGCGATCAAACTTTACGTTATCGGGATTTCCCTCCTTGCATTGACGGCGTTTGTGTTCTTTCGCGAGAACACGACGGACTGGCGGGATTACCAGGCAGAATTCCGCGATCTCGTCACGGAGAAGTTCGGCCCCGAACGTGCTGAACAAATACCATCCGGTGTTCAGCAGATCTGGGTCAAAGACCTCGACCGCGTCGATCGGTGCGTCACATGCCATCAGGCTATGGAATGGAAAGGTTTGGAGACAGCGCCAAATCCATATCGAACCCATCCCAAAGAGATCCTGGAAAAGCACCCGCTGACCGCATATGCATGTACCTCTTGTCACGGGGGGCAAGGATTTTCAACAACACTTCCTGATGCACATGGAAACGTCGAGCACTGGGAGGAACCTGTGCTCGGGCAAGAGGTCAGTGAGGCGTATTTGATCAAGAATTCCAAGGCGTTGATGGAAATGAACTGTAACGCCTGTCACCGATATGACCGCGAGACGAAGGGAATGGATTATATCAATACGGCCAAAAATCTCGTGGAGCAGAAAGACTGTCGTGCATGCCATACGATAAACGGCCGCGGCGGCATCATTGGCCCGGATCTTACATACGAAGGTGAAAAGCCGACCGAACAGTTCGACTACGGACGACTGACCGGCCGACATGCGGTCTTCGCATGGCAGGTCGCTCACTTCCAGAATCCGAAGATGGTTTCGCCTGACAGCATTATGCCGAACTTCGGCCTGTCTTCGCAGGATGCACAAGCTCTTGCCCTCCTCGTGATGAGCTGGCGGAAAGAACCGATACCCGCAAACTATATCTCAGGTGTACAGCTTCGTGACGTGCCGACTGCTGAAGAGATCGCAAAAGAAAAAGAGATGCTGGAAGGCGACGGCGCGTTCTTCGTCCAGAACAAATGCTTTGTTTGTCATTCGGTCAGCTCTTTGGGAGTCAATTCAGCCGCGAAGATCGGCCCCGATCTTTCCGACGCGGTAGTGGATGTGCAGAACCGATTCGGACGCACTCTCGATGATTTCTTAATGGACCCAACCGGCACGATGTCGGTGGTTCTTGCCACGCAGATCCCTTTGACGACAGAGCAGCGTCACCAGGCGATCGCACTACTTAAAGTTGCCTATCAGCGAAAGCTCGAACAGCAGATAAAGAACGCTTCACCTTCACCCACTCCGGCGGGTAAATAGGACAGCGTAGAGGAGAGAGATGAAAAATCTATTTAAAAAGCCAAAATTCTTGTGGATATTTCTCGGCGTGACCCTGGCAGTTTCGTTTCTGGTGATCGGCAGTTGCAGCCGCCGAAGCGCACTTAAACAGGACAAAGGCGGAGCGGCCGAGGCCGCAACGCTTACGTATGTTGCGCCCGGTGATCTCGATGAGTACTACTTGTTCTATTCAGGCGGACACTCCGGCAACGTCTATGTCGCCGGTGTGCCGTCGATGCGGCATATTGCTACGATCCCCGTTTTCGCAAAGTATCCGGCGACCGGCTATGGTTTCGACAAGGAGACCAAGGCAATGCTGGGAGAATTTGACTGGGGCGATGTTCACCACCCGGCGCTCAGCGAAACGAAAGGCGACTACGACGGCCGATGGTTATTCGTAAATGATAATGGGAACAACCGGGTCGCCCGCATCGACCTTCGCGACTTTAAAACGAAGCAGATCCTCGGGCCTGTGCCGAACGTGTCGGGTTTCCACGGCGGTGCGTTCGTGACCCCGAATAGCGAGTATGTGCTTGCCGCTTCGAGATTCTCGATCCCGCTGCCCAAGGGCACCGCCGCGTCAGTTGAAGAGTATGCAACGAAATACAAGGGCGTTGTTTCGGGCATAGCGATCAAGCCGGATACGGGAGAAATGAGCACGGGTTGGCAAATATTGATGCCGCCGTATAACTATGACCTTGGCGACGCAGGCAAGGGGCCGAGCGAAGGATGGGCGTTCTGGACAAGCTACAACACCGAAAAAGCGATCGGAAAACTCGAGGTCACGTCAACCCAGCGTGAGCGCGATTATATCGTCGCCGTAAATTGGAAAGAGGTCGAGAAGGCCGTGCAGGCGGGCAAGACACAGGTCATCGACGGTGTACCGGTGGTCGATCCCGTTGCAACACCAGGCCTTGTCTATCTGATCCCTTGCAGCAAGAGCCCGCACGGTGTAGATATCAGCCCGGACGGCAAGTGGATCATCGGCAGCGGCAAGCTGCAGTCGATCACTACCGCTTACAGCGTTGAGAAGATGCTTGCTGCTATTCAGGCGAAGAACTTCTCGGGTGAGGAAGACGGTTTGCCGATCCTCAACTACGATGCGATCAAAGAAGCCGAGGTGAATGTCGGCCTTGGCCCGCTGCATACACAGTTCGATAACCAGGGAAACGCGTACACAAGCCTCTTTGTGGAAAGTGCGGTTGCAAAATGGAAGCTTGGAAGCTGGGAGGTCGTGGACAAGATACCGATCACCTACAACATCGGACACCTTGCGACAGCCGAGGGCGACACGGTCGATCCGGACGGAAAGTTTCTTATTGCACTGAACAAACTTTCGCACGGTACGCACTTGAACGTCGGCCCGTCACAACCGGAGAGTACGCAGCTTATTGGTATCGAGGGCGAGAAGATGAAGCTGCTTTACAATGCCTTTACCGAGCCTGAACCGCATTACGCGCAGATCATAAAGGCCGACAAACTAAAGCCGATCGAGGTCTATCCCAAAGAGGAGAACAAGAACCCGAACGCGATCTGGGATATCAATGATGCGAAGGCAGAACGCTCCGGAGACGCAGTAACGGTCAAGAGTATTCTTGTTCGAAGTACGATCTCGCCGACGGTCATTGAGGTCAATCAAGGGGATAAGGTTACTATCCACTTGACCAATATCGAACAGACGACCGACGAGCTGCACGGCTTTGGGTTGCTGGAATACAACATCAACGTGGTTGTGGACCCCGGCGAAACAAAGACGATCGAGTTTGTTGCGAATAAACCCGGCGTTTATGCGTACTACTGCACGAACTTCTGTTCGGCATTGCACCAGGAAATGCAGGGCTATCTGGTGGTCAAGCCAAAGTAGCCTATTGGGCCGCGAGAAAAGGCGAGAGCAGGAGGTCAAGAGGTTCGTACCCCCTGTCTCTCGCCGCCTCGTAAATAGATACTAAAGGGGGCTGAATGGACAAGGAAAGAGAAGAAGGGACGGAACAAACGAATGAGTCATTGAGCTGGATAAGGCGTTTTGGAATTCAGACGTACGACTTTCTCGAGCAACCCTTGCCGATGGTAAGCCGGTTGCTCCTGATCATTGCGGCCGTCGCTCTAGTGGCCGTACTCATTTTTCCGCTCTGGAATATGACATTTTTCTCCAACCAGTACACAGATGGACTGGCTCTCGACATCTATGCATACAGGTTGGAAGGGGCAAAGACACCGAACCGAGATGACCTTCGCGAAATAAACTCGCTCAACCATTACATCGGAATGCGCCCGCTGCTAGAGAGTGATTTCAGCGAGTTCGTATGGCTGCCTTTCGCTGTCGGCGGACTAATGCTGCTTGCTCTGCGTGCAGTCGTACTCGGCAAGATGTCAAAACTCGTCGATGTTTTTGTCCTTTTTGTCTATTTCAGCTTATATTCGCTCTGGAGTTTCTACTATCGACTGCACAGCTATGGCCACAACCTTGATCCAACGGCGGCCATAAAGGTCGAACCTTTTACGCCACCGATTTTTGGTGAGCAGGTGGTCGGAAATTTCACAGTATATAGCTATCCGGATATTGGATCCTACGCGTTCATTATTTACGGTATCCTGCTTTTTGCCGCGATCGTATGGGCTTGGCGCGGTTACAAGAGAAGCTTAAGCGCGGCTGAAGCACCGGCATAGACCCGAGAAGTAATGAAATTCGGTTGTATCAGTATTTTGTTGGTCTTCTTTAGTACGTTTGCGGTCAATGCGGATGTGCTTGTTGTCGGGGGCGATGAGCAGTTCAAGTCCGTCAATGCCGCGATCTCGGCCGCAAAGGCAGGCGATACGATTCGGATCCAGCCCGGAATATACAACGAGAATCTGCTAATTGAGAAGTCCTTGACGCTCGAAGGTGTCGGAAGCCCGACGATAAAAGGGGCCGGCAAAGGCAGTGTGATCGAGATCAAGGCTGATAATTGTTCGATCGCCGGACTGAAGGTCGAGACGAGTGGCGGCGACCTGGTCGGCGAGGATGCGGGCATTCTGATCCGCTCGGACGGCAATACGATAGAAGGCCTTGAGCTGCGTGACGTTCTTTTCGGGATCTATCTTTTCAACTCATCGAATAATAAGATCAGCCGAAACTCTATCTTTGGACGAACCTCGCTTGAGAGTGGTTCTCGCGGCGGCGGCATACATGTTTGGAACTCGTCGGAGAATCTTTTCGAAGACAACGTCATAACCGAAGCCCGGGACGGGATGTATATTCAAAGCAGCTCGAACAATACTTTCCGACGAAATCGGGTCTTCGACCTTCGGTACGGACTGCATTTTATGAATTCGGACGACAATCTGTTCGAAGATAATATTTTTTACGACAACATCGCAGGTGCTGCGATAATGTACTCGAAGAATATCGTACTAAAGCGAAACACTTTCGTACACAATCGCGGATTTAGCTCATTCGGAATTCTTTTCCAAGACTGTCGTGAATGTACGATCGAGGAAAATCTGGTGCTTGATAATGCGGTCGGCCTTTTTCTTGAAGCATCACTAAACTCTGTGTTTCGGCGAAACACCGTTGCCGAGAACGATGTTGCGATGGAAGTGTTCTCAAGCTCCGAGAACAATACGTTTACAGAGAATAATTTCATCAACAACATGAGTCCGCTCACGCTGATCGGGAAGTCCAGCTCAACGAAATGGGCCACCGACGATGGCGGGAATTACTGGGACGATTACGATGGCTATGACCTGAATACGGACGGCATCGGGGATGTCGCTCATCCGATCCATAACATTTTCGAGCATCTGGAGGGGAATTTTCCGCGACTGCGGATCTATCTTAACAGCCCGGCCGCACAGTCACTCGTAGCGGCAGAAAAGGCGTTCCCGATATTAAAAGGGACCAATGAATTTGACCGACGGCCGCTGATGCGGCCTGTAAAGATCGACACGGCCTTTCCGCCGCGAGAGCATAGCGGACGGGGAAAGTGGATACTGCTTGCATTCTCAGCCGTGATGCTTGGGATCGCGGCTGTTACGTTCAGGCGAGGTGCTGCACGATGATCGAAGTTGAGGGCCTTACAAAAACATTTCGAGAATTTTCTGCAGTTGCAGGCGTATCTTTTACGGTGCGCCAAGGAGAGACATTTGCGCTCCTTGGTCCGAATGGCAGCGGTAAATCGACGATCCTTAAGAGTATCGCCGGCCTGATCAAGCCTTCTTCGGGTGGGATCTCGATCGGCGGCATCGACGCCCTCAAACGGCCGCAGGAAGCTCGTAAACTCCTCAGCTACTTGCCGCAACGCGTAGGATTTCACGATTGTCTGACGGCGCAGGAAGTTCTTAAGTTCTACTGCCGACTCCGAAAGCTGCCACCCTCACGGATCGAGGACGTTGTTCACGGCTCGGAATTCAACTTTAACGGCTTTAGCGAAAAGCGTGTTTCTGAATTGTCGGGTGGAATGAAGCAGAAGCTCGGGCTTGCTGTCGCGTGTCTTGCCGATGCACCGATCTTGCTGCTGGATGAGCCGACGGTGAGCCTTGATCCCGCGGGAGCGATCGCCTTCCGAAAATTTCTGAACAGCCTGAAAGAAAAAGGGAAGACGATCGTATTTACCTCGCACGTTCTCGCCGACGTTGAGATGCTTGCCGACCGTGTTGCGGTTCTCGTTGACGGCAAGCTGACGGCTCTCGTGACTATCGAGGAGCTTCGTCTCCGGATCGCCGACAAACGCCAATCTCTCGAGGAGATATATCTTGATTATGCAAAGACTTCATAGGATCGTCTCGCTCTCGCTCTTTTTTCTCGCGGCGTGTGCCGCAGGACAGGTTGGCCCCGTGCCGATCGATGACGGCGACGCCTGCTCGTTTTGTCGAATGGCCATCAGTGAACGCCAGTTTGCCGCGGAGATCATAAAGAACGATGAAACCGTGCTGAAGTTTGATGATATAGCCTGTTTGCTTCGCTATCGGGAGCGTTCAGAAGATAAAACAAAGCCGGCCGCGATATTTGTTACCGACTACGACACAAAGGACTGGGTAAAGGCCGAGGATGCCTTTTTTATGCGTTCAGAAACCATCAAGACGCCGATGGGCGGCGGCATTCTCGCGTACCGCGACAAAGCGAAAATCCAGGGGCAAAGCCTTCGGTTTGAGGATCTGAAGCCTTAGAAAAGATCATGGAACTGAGCTCTATTTTACCAATTGCGCGCCAGGAACTGACCGTTGCCATCCGTAATAAGTGGACCGTCATCTTCGCATTCGTATTCGGCTCGCTCGTGCTCGCCATATCCTATTTCGGCACGATGACCGCTGGCGATATCGGGTTTCAAGGATTCAATAGAACGACTGCGAGCCTCTTGAGCCTCGTTCTCTATCTCATTCCGCTTGTCGCCCTGATGATGGGAACGCAGAGCTTCTTGAGAAATGAGGGCGAGGACGAAATGCTCTTCTCCCAACCGGTATCAAGAAGCGAGGTTCTGGCGGGGAAACTCCTTGGCCTCTTTGCCGCGATGACGACGGCAACATTTGTCGGCTTTGGGCTCGGCGGAATTGTCATTGCGACGCAGACCGATGCGGAAGGCTTTCTCGGCTATCCTGTCTTTGTTCTGCTCTCGCTAATTCTCGCACTCGTTTTCCTGTCGCTTTCCATGCTCGCAGCGGTGGCTTCCCAGCGGCGGACAAAGGCCTTTGGCATTGCCCTTCTGCTCTGGTTCTTCTTTGTTATCCTCTATGACCTGCTCGTTCTTGGCGGCTCACTTCTACTGAAGGAGCGCAGTGCAAATTACTTTATCTTCGCGTCCCTCTTTGGAAATCCGGTCGATATGGTTCGAGTGGCCGGCTTGCTTTCAATGAAAGGAGGTGAAGTATTTGGTGCCGCCGGAGCGGCCTTGCTCAAATTCCTCGGAGGTTTTGGACAGGCGATCGCGGCCTTGGTGGCGGGCTTGATCGTATGGACGGTCCTTCCGATCTTAGCGTCATTCAGGCTGCTTCGCGATCAGGATATTTAAGAGCCTCAAATACCTGCGTAATAGCCGACGCCGATCGAAAGGGCGTAGATCACGCCGTAAATAACTTCCCAGACTCCGATCGCCTTTGCGCTGAGTTTCTGTCTATACGGTGAAAGGCCGTATATCGCTCGGCACGCGAGAAATGCTGCCATGACCACGGTCAAAAGGGAAGCCAGCCCAATGTAGTAGATCCCGATAACAAGCAGCAATGCAGCGACGTGGGATGCAATAGGTGCAAAGATCGCAAACTCCTTCTGCTTGCCCATTCGTACGCGATTGCGAACGTATAGGATAGAAGGTATTAGGCGGGCGAGAATGATGGCCCAGAGCGCGAGTGCGAAGTGAGATGCGAATCCGCCCGCGAGCGCAAGCACGGAGATAGACGAAGCGAGGGCCGCCGCGGCAAGCAGTTCAGGCATCAAGTGGCGAGTCTGGCGCGCTATGTCCTGAACGATCAGATAGATCACAAGAGGAGCCGCAAGCACGAAGGGCAGGAAGCTGTGCAGCGGAGCAAAAATTAAGGTACCAAGCAAACCGAAGAGTGCGATGCCGCCGAATATCAGTACGAATTTGCGAGCAATGCGCGTACGAGGCAAGGTTCGCTTTTGCTGCCAGTCACCGAGGAAGAATTTAAGCGGCTGACGCGTCAGGAACGCACCAATCGCAAGGAGCGGAATGAACGGGGCTGCAATGCTTGGGGCGATGATGACCCCGGCAATTAGTGGCTCAAACAAAAAGCCCCATGCACCATGCTCGACCGGCAGTGCGATCGACTTGGCCGGAATATTCGAAGGCTTCTTCGCCGCGATGGTCCTTCCTGACATATGTGAGCCGTCCATATTATAAAAAGCCGTATTTTCGTGCTTACCTGCCGCCTTTTCTCGTCCATCCACCCGGAGCCTGCAGATAGAACGTTCTATCGTTCAAGCGATCCGTTTGGCCCTCCCAGAATTCGAATGCGGTGGGCGAGAGTTCAAAGCCGATCGGCCTTGCCGAACTCACGCTCTGCTGTTCCTTCCAAGCCCGCAGCCGGTCGTCAAACATCCCGGCAAGCAAGCTACAGCTTTTAAGAACCACGTCGTGCGACGGCGTAATGTCTGCATCCCCGTTGAGCCGAAGGCGGCCTTCCGCCTCTATTGCAGGTGTTCGAACGATCACACCTTCGATGCGGATCTGGCGTCGCATTTCCTTCCAATAGGAAAGCATCGCGGCGTGCGGGTTTTCGGTGATCTCCCGAACTTTTCGTGACTCCGGGTCGGTAAAGAAGGCGAATCCGGAAGGGGAAAAGCTATGAAGCAGTACAACACGTGCCGCGACCTTACCGGAAGCGGCGGCCGTCGCGAGCACAACAACGTTTGGCTCTGTAACGCCTTCTGTGACGGCATCGCAAAACCATCGTCCAAAACGCTCGAAGGGCTCTATCCGCGGGGCAAATTCGGTTACGAACCGGGAGATGCTCCCGTCCTGAACATACCCGTCGGAAAGGGCAGATATGTGATCAATTTCCTGTCGAGCTGAGTACATTTCAAACTAGGAGTAGAATAGTGCTACCGGGCAGTGAAATAGATGACCTAGGTCATAAAATGTGAATTTCTCGACCGGTAAACTCAAGCTTGAGAAACGGCAAATGAAGTTGAGCAAGATACACGAACTCCTTGAGACCGACCACCTTGAGCTGGACGCGCTTATCGGAGAAACGGAAGCGGCGATCGAGGCCGCAGATGCGACGAAAACGTTCGAGACGCTCGATTATTTTTGGGCTCGACTCGGTATGCATATTCGTGCAGAGCATCTTCGCCTCTTTCCGGCTGTTCGAGAGGTCGCGGCAGCCTCGTCGGATCTTGAAAATATCCCGGAGATACTGACGGTCCTCCGCGAGGATCACGACTACTTTATGACGGAGCTTGCCCGGGCGATAAAAGCATTACGTCTGGTCTTCTCTTTCGGCAACGAAGGTGAAACCCTGGTTGTCGTTCGCGAGATTCTCGACGGTGTCGTTTCCCGTCTTAAGGTCCACAATGAGATCGAAGAGCATCAGATCTACACGCTGACGACGGATGCGGCCCTTGATCCTATGGCCGCGGACGAACTTTTTTTGTCGATCCGCGGAGAGCTTGAACGGTATCCGGCACGCTTCCGTGGCTTAGCCGGCACTCCAGATCGGCAGCCACGCGGTCAGTAACGGACGGATCGGGCCCGCTGGATTGATCTCTGCAGAACAGAGCATGCTCTTCATTCGTTTCCGTTCCTCACGATCGCGTCCGTTCCGTTCTCAGCCAACCGGACAACTTCAACAGAACAGTAAGCCCGAGCAGCGACCGCGGACGCGGTACTGCCGAGCAGCATTCTCGCTAGACTTCCGCCCAGGGCATTCGCTCCGACGAAGATGGCGTCTGCTCCCCAGATCTGTGCTTCGTGAACCAGCACGTCCTTTGGATTTCCCGAACATATGCGAAGCTGTGCTTCGATGCGGACATCCCGGAGCTTGGTGATCGCGTTCCGGCCAAGCTCGCTGATCCATTTCTCATCCACTGTCTCGCTTTCCGTGACCGCTTTGCGGATCGGAGTGATGAAGCGGCTTATGCCGGTCGGAGTATTTGGTTCGGTCACGGCCAGCAATCTTACCTCGGTCCCGTGCATCCACTTTCGCGACGCTACTGCATCAACCGACGCGACTGCCCCTTTTGAACCGTCAAATCCGATCAAGATGCGTCCAAGGCCAGGTTCAAGTTCATTCTTACCTCTCGCGATCCGAACGGAGCATTTTGCCTCGGTCAGCACGGACTGTGACGTGCTACCGAGAAGGAATGAGCCGATAACAGAGTGGCCTTGAGCGCCGACGATGATCAGATCGGCGTCAAACGCCCTCGCGGCCTCCAGGATCTCCCAGGCCGGCGAGCCAAACGTTGCGATCGAGCTGACCTCCCAACCGGGCAGGGTGGTCTTGGCGCGAACTTCCGCATGTTTTGCAAGGATAGAGGCAGATGCAAGAACACGCTCACCCTTCTCACGATGGGTGCGAATGATCGATTCTATGTAGGCGGAGGTCTCCTCGGTCGTGTCGTCGATCGCGTCGGCCGGCGGCAGCCATATCTCTGCGACCGACAGGACCTTCAGGCTTCCGGACGACGGCAAGCCGCAGACAGCGAGATCGTCAATCGCTGATTCCGCACTTTTGGACCCATCGTATGCGATCAACACTCTCATACCGCGATCGGAAGGCAGAGCCGAACTGGGAACGTTTTCGAGGAAGACTTGGGCGTTCCAACCTTACGATACGGCAAGGTCTGTGCCATTCGTCGCAAAATGAACAACTGTGTGTCAAGTAGCAGCTCGACAGCCCGGTTCGTCATTTTTAGTGTGAAATTTTCCCATCTGCTGTGGATAATTCTGCGCCCCAAAATCACCGTTCAATATCAAAAGCGGCCAGTTCGTTTGTTCTCGAACTTGAGATAAAATACTCTTCAGGAGAATCTGCGCAAAGCTAGCAAACGGCAGGCAGGAAACGAGTTGAACACCGGTGACCCTTCCATCTTAATTGTCGATGACGACGCTTCCATCCGGATCGCTCTGACGGACGCCCTCAGGTCGTGGGGTTATTTTGCCTTCTCTGCGGGCACCATCGCCGGTGCGAACGCTCTGCTGGAAGAGGTGTCTCCGGCCGTTGTGCTGTTGGATATCGATCTTCCGGACGGAAACGGCCTCGACCTGCTTGAGAAGATCAAGGCCGAGAACGCTGATACGATCGTGATAATGATCACAGGGAATGCAGGCATGCCGAATGTTCTGGCCGCATTTCGCTCAGGCGCCCATGATTTTGTTGGAAAACCGGTCAAGCTTGAGGAGCTCCGCCTTACTATCAAGAATGCGGTCGAGACGCGCAACCTTCGTCGTGAGGTGCAAAGAACCAGGAAAGAACGTTCAAGTGCCTTTACGTTTGATCAGATCTTGGGCGATTCGGCCGCGATGCGTTATGCGGTCGATCTCGCTCGAAAGGTCGCCGATTCGGATGTGGGCTCGATCTTGCTTCAAGGCGAAACCGGTACGGGTAAGGATCTATTTGCCCGAGCGATCCATTTTGCATCGTACCGGGCAAACTCGCCGTATCTAGCGATCAATTGCGCCGCTCTTCCGGCGACACTGATCGAATCTGAGCTATTCGGCTATGAGAAAGGCGCATTTACCGATGCCAAACAAACAAAGGAAGGGCTGTTTGAACAGGCACAAGGCGGCACGATCTTTCTTGATGAGATCGGGGAAATGGAGTTGAGCCTACAGGCGAAACTGCTTCGCGTTCTCGAAGAAGGGCGTTTTCGAAGAGTCGGCGGGCTCAGAGATCTTTCGCTCGATGTCCGCATCATCGCGGCCTCCAACCTTGACCTGAAACAGGCGGGTGAAAAGGGCGGTTTCCGTCTTGATCTTTATTTTAGGCTTTCCGTTATTCAGGTGGATATACCGCCGCTGCGCGATCGAGCGGATGACGTCCTTCAACTCGCTCAGCACTACATTGAAAAGGCCAACCTTAAACGCCGGGAGAAAAAGTTGAAAGGCCTTAGCAAGGAAACGGCCAATGTTTTTTGCGGTTACGGCTGGCCCGGTAATGTACGCGAGCTTCGAAATGTGATCGAACGCGCGTCGATCCTCGAAGAAACCTCAGTGGTCACTCTTGAGCATCTCCCGCAAGATATGGTGAAAGCCGCGTCGATTCCGGCCGCCGGCATCAAGATCGAGCTTCCGCAGGAAGGTATCGCGATCGAGGAAGTTGAGAATGAACTCTGCCGTCAGGCCTTCGAGCGTACCGGACACAATCTCTCACGCGCAGCTCGGCTGCTCGGGATCACTCGCGATCAGCTCCGCTATCGGTTAAGAAAGATCGATGACGACCTGGCTGCAAAGGCTCAGACAAATGGCGAATGACCAGAATCCGATCGAAACCTCTCGCGTCGCTTCGCGGAGTCTGAAGGCCACCTCCAAAGAGCTGGCTGACCTCAAATTCGCGTTGGATGAGGCGGCGATCGTTGCCATCACGGACCAGCGTGGGATCATCACATTTGTTAACGATAAATTTTGCGAGATCTCGAAGTACTCCCGCGAGGAACTGGTCGGCCAAGATCACCGGATCGTAAATTCAACGTATCACTCAAAGGATTTCATACGGAAGATATGGGTTACGATCGCAAGAGGACAAACCTGGCACGGAGAGCTTCGTAATCAGACCAAAGATGGCGCTTTCTATTGGGTCGATACCACGATCGTGCCATTCCTTGATGACCGCGGAAAGCCGTATCAGTATGTTGCGATCCGCTTTGACATAACGGAGCGAAAACTTGCCGAGCACCGTATTCGGCAGCAGGCTGAGCTTCTCGATAAGACGCGCGATGCCGTGCTCGTATGCGACCTCAATTATGACATTCTTTTCTGGAACCGTGGGGCTGAGAAGATATACGGAATGGATGTTGAGGAAGTGCTTGGACGAAATATCGTTGACGTGCTTTTTGATGGTGATGCGAAAGAACTCGAGATGCTGCGGGCGGCCTTTGAACCTACTGGCACCGTGAATCGTGTTGTAAAGCGACGGGCCGGGACGGGCGAACAATTGACGATCGATGCTCGCTGGACACTCGTTCGGAATGAGCTGGATCAGCCGGATTACATCCTTATTACACAAACCGATATCTCCCAGCAAAAGAATGCTGAAGAGCATCTTCTGCGCGTACAAAGGCTGGAATCGATCGGCACACTAGCCGGTGGTATCGCTCACGATCTGAACAACACACTTTCTCCGGTGCTGATGGGCGTGGAGATGCTTGAGGAGAGTGAGAACCTGAGCGATGAAGGCCGAAAGTGGCTTTCCCTGATCCGCGACAACGCCGAACGCGGCGCCGAGCTTGTTCGACAAGTACTCACATTTGCCCGCGGCAGCGAAGGCAGCATCGTCCCGCTTCAGCTTCGCCATGTTGCCAAAGAACTCATACAAGTCCTTCGTGAAACACTGCCGAAATCGATAATGCTAAAGCAGCAGCTCGAGCCGGACCTATGGATCATTAAGGCCGATCCGACCCAGATGCACCAGGTGCTGATGAATCTGTGTCTGAATGCAAGTGATGCAATGCCGGACGGCGGAACACTCTCGATCTCGATAACAAATGAGACGATCGACGAGGGCTACCACCAGATGAACCCTGAGCTCACGCCCGGCCAATACGTTCTAGTCGTTGTAGAAGATACCGGCCACGGGATGACCAGCGATACGGTCGATCGGATCTTTGACCCATTCTTTACGACCAAAGAGATCGGTAAGGGGACGGGGCTTGGGCTGTCAACGGTTTTGACCATCGTTGAAGCTCACGGTGGCATACTTGACGTAAAAAGTTTCGTCGATCGCGGAACGAAATTCTCGATATACTTTCCGGCCGTTGCTTCGCAAGAGCATTCGCCGGAATCAGAAATAGAGCAGAATGTCCCTCATGGCGATGGTCGGCTTATCCTAATTGTCGATGATGAAGCGGACGTTCGCGAGATCACCCGAGCCGCCCTTGAAAAGGCGGGTTATAGAACTCTGACCGCGGCCGATGGTGCCGACGGGCTTGCGGTATTTGCCGATCATAAGGATGAGATAGCCGCCGTCATAACGGATGCTTCGATGCCGGTGATCGACGGTTCGGTCCTGACTAGGGCGATCCGCAAGATCGCACCGGAGACGCTCATCATTGCAATGAGCGGCCTGCTTACTTCTGCCCAGATATCCCAACTCGAGACCGCAGGTGTTAACGCTTTCCTCACAAAGCCATTTACAGCGAAGAAACTTCTCGGCGACCTGACCATCTTGCTGTCCATGGAACCGAAGACCGAGCACGGCCAGCCTTAGCTGCTTGTAGTTACGAGCCGCTCGCCCTGACTTGATCCCTCGATAACCGGCGAGCGTCCGCCGGATTCGCTCCCGAGACGGACTGAACGCAATTCGAATATGTTTGGATCCTCGGTTGCGACTTGCCGTTCGGCTAACATCTTGTAACCGAACGGCAAGTGGGCGAACCGTGAAATATCTCCGAGCTATTTCTTAAGATAGACGGAGGTCGAGCTGTTGGTGCCGCGGGGGCTTACGCTCTCGCGTTCGACCGTAAGGGTCTTGCCGTCGGCAGACAGTTTCCAGCTCTCGGTCACCGTGAACGACATTTCGCCTTGCGGACCGTTGAAGGTGCGGGTGGAAACGAGCTTTACAGAGCCGTCGGCACCGACCGACGCTTTATAAGTTACGGGCATTTTGCCCATACGGCCCTCGATCTCGGCCTTTGTTTCTTTGCCGTCGAGCGAGAATGCGGCCGTTGTATTGCCACCGCCCATCATTCCACGCCCGCCGCGGCCTGAATCTGCCTCGGCCTTGCGCGTTGTATTACGCTCGTACTTCAATTCGGTTGCGGTCTGTGTGACGGTCAGCGTCTGCGATTCGATCGAGGCATCTGCACCGGTCGCCTTTGACGTATCGAGGCTCCAAGTGCCCGAGAAGTCCGACGGGTTCTGTGCCGCAGCAGAGGCTGCGAAGGCCAACAGCACTACGGCCGTCATAAGAAGAATATTACGTTTCATTTCTTTGCTCCTTTGAGGTAAATGGTATTTGAATAGGAAAACACAGATGGAATTCTACCCCTTCAAAAGCTACGGGATTGCAAAGATTTGTAAGACTTTTTCATTGATCCGTTGCGGACGAATGCCGTCACCTTACCAGCTTGCCGACCGGATGGGCATCACGCGCGAGCCGATCGATTACTACGAACGGTGATCCCCGAACCCGGCTCTCGATTTCATCGAGCGGGCCGCCGCTCTCGAAGTCTACGTCGCGGAACTCCTGGGCAGCGAGCCGAACGCCTCACGCTCAAAGCCCGGCCCGCCGCTCGCAGCTCCAACGCAAGTTCGAGCAGGTCAAGCTGCTCCCTCGCGAGAAGCAGAAGTTCATCCTCCAGTTCCTCGACACCGTTCTGGAGAGCAATCAGCAAAAGGCGTAAAAAAGACAGCCTCCCGAAAAAAGCTGTCAAGGCGAGAAGGGGATTTGCTAACTATTCCCACTTTTCTAAAGATGTTTAGAAAAGCATGAATTAGAAAGAAACGCTGTGAAGATGCCTGTAAGAGTCGGGTAACCATTCCGAAAGCAATATGCCAGGGGTGATCTGAGGCTCGCGCCGTCGAACTTCCTCAAAGGACTTCGCGAAAAGATCGGAGTATTCTTTCTTGAAACCCATAATATTTAAAGGGCGGGAAAGTGGTTGAGTTCCCGGCACAATCCAACTCGTTCCAACATACCTTCCCCAATTTGCGCTGTCTCCAAAAACAAAATAATCCTTGACGGGGTTATTAAAGTGCTCGGAACCGAAAATGCCGCCGGACATAAGTTCGTCCCAGGTACTGTCAACTTTGTACGTGAATCGCGTGAAAGGCCATCCTTCAACGACTACGCTTTTATTCTGAATAACGACAAAACTCTCGTCACCCGTTTCTCCCATGCAATACTGAAGACACTCATAATCTAGCCGACTGACAAAAATGCCGCCACCGACAAGAGGATAAAGTTCAAAACCATTATTGAACATCATATCCGGCAGGAATTCCGCGCGACTATCAAAGATTGAATTTTGGATGGAACGCCATTTTTCAAAATACTCATCCTTATCAAGCCAATATTTCTGGAAATATACTTCGGCCTCGTTTCGCATTTCGACGACGCGGATAGTATCCAATATTTCGTTATACTCTTTCATTGAGCCATCTCGATAGCTACTAGTTCGGCCTGTCCGCTAAGAAGTCTAGACTCAACCTTTACAAGAGTTCCGGGTAAAAACTCCCAAACTTCATCCTTTGGATCATAAGAATTTGATTCATCAATTTCGTAAACATCATCGCTGATTTTAGTCGCAGAAACAGGCCGAAACACATCCGTCCCCTCATCCATCAAACGAATAAAGATGTTCTTCATAGCACTGTGACAATCTGGAATCATCTGGACAGATCAATGATCTCCCACTCAGCGGCAGCGGGTTTCCGAAAAGGTATTGAACCGTCTGCTTTCAATATTTCAAGCATACTAACCTCCTCCTCGACCACAAAAACAACTGCATTTACAGAAATCTGATCATCGTGCATGCATCTTGCTTCGACGGGATAGTACCACTGTTTCGAAGATTCCGTCGTGCGAAATTTTAAGGTGCCGTCGGGGATTATTTCTTCAACCAGTTCGTCGTTCGGAAGCCTCACAACAGGAATATTTCCCTTCGACGGATAATTGAGGATTCGCTCTAAAAGCTCTTTTTCGTTCGCTGTCAGGTTTCGATAGCGCATAAGCTATTTTTTGGTTGGATCGTAATTAAATATCGCTTCGCCGCTAGGTGTTTTCAAACGCACTAAGTTCGCTTCATAACCGGCGGTGCTCAGGTTTCAGCAATGCATTACGGTAAAGGATTACGCAAAGTAACACCTGTCCCGCGATAAACCAACAAAACGTAACCGCAACTAATAAGGGATCACGGGTGAACAATGTCAATGTGCGTTCAAAATTTCCATCTCCCATTTGTTCTATTACTAAAATCAATATGCTTGCAATATAGAAAAGTGAAATGCAAACCAATGAAAGTGACGGAAAACTGGATTTCGTAAAAAAAGCGACTGTGAATAATGGCCAACCAACTAACATATCCGCAAAAAAGAACGTTCCCTTTGCCTCTTGAAGGGTCGCAAAGACTAGAAACACGTAAACAAGGGTGTAAATAAGATAAGTGATGGCTGCTCCAATGTATTTCATACAGATCCTCACTAGCCGAGTGTACCTCCGAATGAAATTGTAAACTATTGCAGTTAAGGCCTTTATGCTGGAGCCGGTGAAGGGACTTGAACCCCCGACCTGATGATTACAAATCAACTGCTCTGGTTGTTTGTTGACAAACACTTAGAACTGTATATAATTGATATATTGCGACTTACAGGGATCTCCGAGGACGCTCGGGGACACTCAAAGACGCAAAAAGACAGTTTTGGGTGCAGAAATGCACCCAAAATTGCACCCAACAAAAACCGTGAGAAACAGGTAGAGCTCAGCATCATGAGAATCCCAAAATATATCCTGAAGGACCCGACCAAGAAGATATTTACCTCGGTTGAATCGAGTCCGCGATACCGGGTTAACAACCGTGGCCGCAGGGTCAGAGTTGACCAGTACAAGGGAATATTTGCGTTTCGTGGCGCGGATGGTGATTGGATAGTTAAGACAGAGCACTATCCGACCAGGAGCGAGGCGAAAGAATGGACAAAATCCAAAATAAGGGAGCACGAAAAAAAGGGTTTCGCCATGGAACATAGCGGACTGACGCTTGCCGGTTACGCGAGAGTCACTTACATCCCGGATTTTGTTGACGGATTGAAATCGCGTCGGACCGAGAAAAAATACATTGAGACGGCGATTGATTTCTTCGGTGAGAATGCCTTGTTGGACTCAATACGGCCGATACAGCTCCGACGCTATAAGAAGCATTTGGAAAAGACATGCGGTAAGTTCCGAGGAGACGGCGTTACACCGATGGTGTATTCGAATGGCGACCGTAAAGGTCAGCCCATGACACGAAGCTCGCGGGCCGTCAATGCTCACCTTGTGAGGCTTCGCGCGCTGTTCAATCAGGCTGCGGCTGATGAAGTGATCGCGACAGCGCCGTCATTCACGAAACTAATCGAAACCTCGAAAGAGACACCGCGTAAGCTCACCATTGAGCTCGATGAACACGAAAGGCTACTCTCCATATGTGATGAGGTCGATAAGGATGGCAATCTGCTAAGGGGGCATCTGAAGTTGATTCTGATAGGCTTGCATGAGTTGGGCTGTCGTCGCGCGGAATTGCACCAAATCCGTGTTTCAGACATCGACCTTGATGCCGGACACGTAAAGGTTTGGGAAGCAAAGCGAAAGGTACGAGCGCAGCGCGAGACACCGATCACCGAAACATTCCGTAAGGCAATAAAGAACTATCGCATCATGGAACAATCAAGCGAGTCGTTAGTGTTTGGCGAATATCTTGACCTGAAACGGTCGTGGAACACTGCTAAGCGTTTGGCAAAGGTAAGAAGGCAGTTGAACTTGAACGACTACAGGCACACCGCGATTTCGAATGCGCACGAAGCGGGTGCGACAAAGACAGATATTCAACTTTGGTACGGACACTCAACCAAGTCGAAGATTACCGAGAGCGTTTACATTAATCCCCGGCCGGACTATGTTCGAGCCGAAGTCTTAAAAATTGATATATATATGCAGCATAAGCGTGACGCTTTGGAAGAAAAGCGAAAGGCTAAGGCGAAAGACGTCAGTGACGACATCCTCGAATCCGACACACTCGAATAGTAATCG
The DNA here is from genome assembly GCA_019639195.1 of Acidobacteriota bacterium. GTDB lineage: Bacteria > Acidobacteriota > Blastocatellia > Pyrinomonadales > Pyrinomonadaceae > OLB17. Next base: position 416,048 of record JAHBSI010000003.1, read on the forward strand.
AAGGAAAGAGGCGTCCGCATAGGCATGTCTCGCGATCACGGTATTCGCTCAAATTTGCGTCAAAGGCCGGCCAGATTCGCCGGGTTCCCGCGTTCCATTATGCGATTGTTGTGGGTAACGAAAGCCCGAAGGAAGCAAATTTGTCGCATCGGGAGCTTTATGCGCTTGCTGGACGCATGTGAAATAGTTCCGAAGCGTGCGATAGAAAACCGCCGAAAGTGGAGATTGGTTTTGATTGCGCCTAGGTTGTATGACGGAATCGATGCTGCTGGAGTGTTTGACAGGGCGAATGACGAACGTCTGTTTATGTGGACGAAGGAGTATCGCGGCCAGTTGTGAACGACAAATACAGCCTTTTCAAATTGGCCGGCATTGATCCCGAAGCGACATTCCACACCCTACGTGCTGCAAGTGCGACGAATCGGGACGCCGCAGGTCAGGACTTCGACGCGTTGGAGGATAAACTTGGCGATGCCAAAGGTTGCACCATCACGCGGAAGCATTACATTCGCCTTGACGACCGACAGGTCATAGATGCGTCTGCCGTGTACAACGAATACCTTGAACGTCTGCGGTCGGAAAGCATTCTCAATGCGGAAATTGTGGATCGATGACTTGGCGTATGCGAAGCTCCTATTCGGCAAGAGCTATTTTGGTCATCTCGGTATCGATGTCAACTGTCTTCCCATCTGGTAGCGGCCTTCCCAGTTTTTCTAGAAACATTTCATTCCTCTTAGCTGCTCTTTCGAGGATCGATCTGTAGGAAATAATTTCGGTGTAAAGAGCGCCATCCTCCCGTCCAAACAAGCCGGCGACGGTCTTCGCTGGACGGAACATATAGTTGAAATGATAAGCGTCCTTGAAGTCCGCATCGGCCAATCGAATCTCGTCACGGTCGAAAGCCTCTCCAATCAAATACCCATAAAAAGTATCAAACTGAAACTTGTCGTTCGTAAGATTACGTATGTAGCCAGCATACTTATTGATCTGTGCGAGGTGATCACTAAGGTTCACATCGGGATCCTTAAATTCGATAATGATGCACTTGCTTTCCTGCGGGAAAAGCAAGATGTCAGGTCTTTTCTTGAGTCTATCCTCGCCCAGCGATTTCACAAACCTCTCCTCTTCCGCCGACAGGTCTGATTTGAAAAGTAGCTCACCATCCACTTTTATTTGACTAAGTGAGTTCTCCGAGTTACCGCTAAAGTAAATGAAATCCTCATTTATTAGCCACAAATCACTGCTTTCCGCCGATGTACTTGTCTGCTGAAAGATAAGGTTATGAAGCAGTTTTTCATCAATTGACCGCGGAGACGTTTTCTGCACATCAAGCTCCCGTCCAAGAATCGTGTCGAACAACTCAAGTACGATTCGTCGGCGAGCGACATAATGGGTAAGGGACAATCTATTTGCTTCCGGGATAGTGTTTACCAGATCTCCGACTAGACGGGCTAGGTTTTCAACGTAATCATCATCCGCTGTGTTTAGGGCTTTGACGGCATCGATCTTTTCTTTTATATAAGCATCCTTACGCGCCGTTGACTCCGATTCAGCAGAATAGACCTTTGCCAAGATCTTCTCATCCGAATCGTTGATGCCTATACGCGCCCGAATGATTGCGGCATCGTCAAGAATGTAGGTTTCGCGTAACTCCTCCAGGTTCGACTCTTTCTCTTGAAGCCTCTTCCTTATCTCCGCATAAGCCTCTAATACCTTTCTATTGACGCCGGCTTGGATATCGTCCAGTAAGATTTCGTCCGTCTCGAATAGGCCATCTTTATCTAGGAAATTCGATCTTGTGGGTATTGTGAGTTCACCTCGGGTTTCGCTTTCTTTGTTGTCGATATAATCGCCAGAGACTAAAAAAAGGTATCGGTTCCCGTCAATATCATCTTCAAAGCTGAGCGATTCTAGTTGTATCTTTACACTTTCGACAATTTCATTCTTACTCGTTAGCTTGATAGCATTCCTCGTCAATTTGTCCTTTGGCATTCGGAAACATTTGACGGAGAAAGTCTCGGTCTCGGGCCGTCTCACGATCGCCAGACGATCGTCCGACCGGCCGGAGTAATGAACGTCAACCGACACATCCTTGTCAATCGGCGGGATATCTGTTTCCGCAATCACTTGCGTTTCAACGACCTTACCGCTCTCGTATCGTTCAATCTTTATGTCGGGGAAATCGTCTTTGTTGAGAGCGAAGTAAAGCCAGAAATGCGTCAGCAGTTTCTCTTTTAGCTCCTCGGCGCTTAACGATGCGTAGTCATTCCGATGGGCCGCGACGATCCCAATCAATGCGACACGTGTTGAAACGTCGTTGGTCGCGGAATGTGCAAGCTCTTTGAAGAAGACAAGCGCGTTCTTAGCTAGGATATTGTCTTTAGACACTGAAAAGGACCGCGTCAGCTTGCCGTTTTCATCCTGAAATGTGCTTACATAATCAACCCTATCGAAGAAATGAGCAAGTTGCATTCGTCCCGAGCCCTTGTTGCCCGGGCCCTTTCGATTGTCTTTGAAAGTCAGAAATCGCTCGAAGTTAGTTGTATCGAAACCCACTCCGTTATCGATGACTTCAATGCTATGAAACGAGTGGCCGATAAGGTTTGGCGTTGTTATGATTCTTACTTCTATTCGGCCCTTGTTGTCTTTACTTGGTCGATCCCGAATTGCCTCCAGAGCGTTAATGAACACTTCGAACACGGGGCGAAACGGCTCAGGCGATTTTCGTACGTCCTTTAAAATTCCCGGGTAATAGATGTCGCGGCCAACGATGAAACTATTCGGTGGGGGTTGTTCCATACTAATCTCCTTGTCTTATGCGATACCGAGCTTGCAACGAAACATGCGTTAGGTCCATCTGGATCAGAATTTTAAGAAGAAAACAACTTGACGGAGCGGCAAAGCTGACCGTTACAAGCGAGGCCGTACGAACAAATGGCATTCTCTCTAGTCTTTTTCTCTACAGTAGGCGTTGTGTATCCCGATTTCCCAAGATAGGGGTCGGTGTGCCATCGACATCCATTTCTACCAACTTGAGCTTTGTCAGTCTCGTCTTCATCGTCCCGAGCGGAACCTGAAAGAAACCTGCCAATTCACCAATTGCTCTCCATCCGGAATACAAAGGTTGATTCTCGAGGATCGCAAAAAGTTTGTCACTTGGAATGGCTATGCATCGCGCGAAATGTTCCGCCTGCCAGAACATCCACTCGGGCTCGAACTTATTCTCCATTTCCCGGAGAGCTTGATTTGCCTTCGGACTTACAATCGCATTCTTAACCAGTTTTTCTTGCGCTGCCGTAAGAGCCAATTGACGTTTCCGTACCTCGCCGCTTGAAAGACCATATTGCGCCCAGGAATTCTTGTGTAAGAAGTTCGGCTGATCTTTACTTATATCCTCGAACAGTGAAGGATTGTTGCTGTTCGCAAAGTTCGAAACATGACGGAGGACAATATGTCCGGCTTCGTGGCCTACACAGACTCGATACACATCAGGCCGGCTTTCGAACAAGTCTTGGTAGTTCTGGTTTATCTGAATCAGATCATCTGTACTGAGATCAATCCTCGCAAAGCAAGAAACCGAATTTTCGTCATCGAAGCAGTCCCACTCAGTCGAAATGTCGAGCCAGTCGATGAATCGATCGATATCCAGCGCCTGGCCCTTGCTCTTCGAATGTTGGCGAAACGCCTGACTTAGGGTCAGGGCTACTGAGTCAACGACATCATGTTTGGTGAACTCGGTGAAATCCGGAATTACTATTCCGTGCGTATTCATTTCACTGTTTCGGTCGCCGCTTCGCCAGTTTTTTTGCCTCTTGCTCTGCTTCGCGGGCGATCTCCTCCAATTTCTCAGGCGTTAAAACAATTGCGGCCTTAAATAGTTTGCTAAATGATCCCTGTTTGGACGGATCCTGTTTCGCTGCTCGGGCCATTTCCTCGAAGACTTCTGTAGAGCGGCCGGCTGCAAGCAAAAGAGCATCTTTCTCTTCATCGTCGCATTTCAGGCCAGTTACTATCTTTTCGACGGTCTCCCTCGTAGGATTGAAACCCAGTCGATCATTTTCTAGCTTGGAATAGTAGCTGTAATCCATTGAGATCGCATCTGCGACATCTCGCTGCGTCAGGCCTTTCTTCCGACGAATCTCTTGTAGGGTCCTTCCAAAGGTCATAAACAATTTAGAAAAGTAGCGATTGACAGTCCATCTCCACCTATGTATTATTTAGTGGATATTGGATGTCCATTTTATAAGAGGACTTACAAAAACACAACCTATTAAGGAAAGGAGTGAAATATGAGCGAAGAATCAACAAAAGAGCATGAAAAGAAACCGAAGAAGATAAAATTTTTTATCGACAAAGAGCAGTTTGAAACGGAAGAACGTGAACTTTCTGTCAGAAAGCTCCTTGTTGATTTTGCAAAAGAAGATCCTGCAACTACAACTCTGGCATTGAAAGTTGGCAACGACTACAAAAAATACGCCAATCTTGACGAACTGGTGAGCATGAAAAACGGCATGAAGTTCGTGGTCTTTCACAAAGATCCAACGCCGGTTTCCTAGAGGTTAATGATGTTCGGACCGGAACGCTTACTTTTTGATTTGCAGAAGCTCGGATATGAAGCTGAGATCGTGGTAGGGAGCGATAACAATAGTTTTGTGATCATACGCGGTTATGAGGTCCTGCTTGGACGCTTCGCTGGACGCATTATCGATCTTGGTATTATGGCGACCGCCGACTACCCGCGAAGCGTAGCGTCGGCGATACATGTCAAAGCTAAGCCACAACTACTTGAGAAATCAGATACGGTTCCGAACGTCCGGAATATCACAGACAGCGCCTTAGGGACTGAATGGCGGTACTGGAGCAAAAATTTTAACTGGAACGGCGAACACAACACTCGCCGTCTGATTTCCCAAGTAAACACGATCTTCAAAGATGCATAGAGAATTTAACATCGCCATGCCACGGTCAGTAAATGATGTTTTGATCAATCACCTTATCCGTGACGACTATGAAGAGGACCTGTGCTTTGCTTTATGGAGTCCGTCTGATGGCGCAGATCGGCTGACCGCACTATTACATTCTCCGGTCCTGCCGATTGCGGGGGACCGGCAACGTCACGGAAATGCCAGTTTTAATCCACAGTACTTTGAGAGAGTCTGTAGTCTGGCAATGAAAGAGCGATGCGGTATCGCTTTTCTACACAGCCATCCTGGTAATGGCTGGCAAGGTATGAGCCGGGACGACATCAACGCGGAAATGAGGCTTGCCGGAGCGGCCGCGGGACTGACCGATCTGCCGCTGGTAGGATTGACGGTAGGTCATGATGGCACTTGGAGCGGACGATTCTGGGCACATGTTCAAGGTAAAGAATATAGCCTAAATTGGTGCCGAGCAGTGCGGGTCGTTGGTAACCGCCTTTGCGTATCGTTCGCGGATCAGCTCGTCCCGAAACCGGAGTTCCGAGAGTTGTTTAGGCGTACTGTGACCGTTTGGGGTGAAGAAAATCACGCAAATCTTGCTAGGCTTCGTATCGGCATCGTCGGGCTGGGAAGCGTCGGAAGCGTTATTGCTGAAAACCTTGCGCGGATGGGATTCGAAAACTTTGTATTGCTGGATTTCGACGAGGTTCAACCCCACAATCTCGATAGATTGCTTGGAACTACAGAAGACGATATCGGAAAGCTAAAAATTGAGATTGCCGAACGTCAAATTCGTAGATCGTCAACCGCAGCTCATCTTGAAATTGAAGGAACATCGTTCAGCATCGCCGAACAGGCCGGTTATCGAGCCGCCCTCGACTGTGACGTGCTGTTTTCCTGCGTTGATCGACCACGGCCCCGTTACATACTGAACCACTTTGCCTACTCGCATCTGATTCCAGTAATAGACGGCGGGATTGCGGTTAGATTTAAGGGCGGAGAGTTTTCCGGTGTCGATTGGCAGCTACAAACCGTTGGTCCCGACCGTCCCTGCTTGAGCTGTTTACAGGCTTTCAACATGAGCGACGTCGCGACGGAGATTGAAGGCAAACTCGATGATCCATCGTATCTCCAAGGGTTGTCGAATGATCATCGTTTCAAACGCAATGAGAATGTTTTTCCGTTTAGCTCAAACTTAGCATCCCTTGAGGTCCTTCACTTAATCGCTCTAGTCACTGGAATAGCCGGCATTTCTGACTTTGGTGTTCAGCGCTTTAGATATTTACCTGGCCTCCTCGATGCTGACACCGAGAGAGCTTGCCGTCCTAACTGCGAATTCGCGCAACTAACGGGGGAGGGGGACAGGCATTTTTCTTTACACGGCAAAGACTTTGGAGCGGAAGCGGCGCGAAAACGCCAGTCGATTACTAAAAAGCAGCACAACAAAGGAGAAAATTATGGCGGTAAGAGTTACATGCATAAATAAAGACGATGGTCATCACGAAAATCCACATGAAGCCATCCAATGGCTGGGATGGATTAATGAGCAGAATAACGAACGCGGTCGTTCGAGCCGCTTAGACATGTACGATTTTGTCGAGAAGAAAGGTGGCAAAGCGTATGTAAAAAACGGTTATGGAAACGTAGCTTATATTCACGGCGCAATCTCCGCTTCCGGAAATCCTTACGTTCGAACTGCAAGCGATGGCAAGTGGACAAACAACTTGCTCGCACTGCCGGAGTGTCAGTAAATATGCATATTTATGACGTATCGACACTCCGCCGCGTTAAGCACGAGGTCCAAATAAATTGGTCGCGTGAGCGCACGTTCTCCGTGCGACAGATGAATTTCATTTCGCAAAATACTCCTATATCGCGCGGAATCTATTGTATTTATGCAAAGAATCACAAATTTGCCTATGAATCCTCACAGTGGCAAAATCGACGGTGGAGCAGAGTTGTTTATATCGGCTGCGGCTGGCTAGATCAGCGACTCGTTCATCATCTGCGGTATGGCAAAAACAATGTTCTCACGGATTTTGTCGAGAATTTCGATCTTGCATTTAGATGCGACCGGATATTGGATAACGATCCTTCCATAGATTACCCTCGGGCGGTTGAAGCTGCGCTTTTATACCTTTTTCAAAGCAAATTCGGTCTTATGCCTCCAGCGAATCGACGAGAGGAGCGAGCCCCTGAACTGGGATGCGATGAATTTATTATTAATCAATCGCCAAACTTTGATGTTTTTAGCTCAGGATAGCCTTGATGGACTCGGCCAACACGTGTCCGTCTCAATTCGGGCTCGTTGTGGCGATGGCCATGCGATAGGTTGCAGGAGAAGCCGAGTACTTAAAGGAAGCGGCGCCTGGGTTGAAAAGGCCGTACAATGAGCTCCGACGAGATCATCGGCTTGATTCTACGCGCTCGCTTGTGTGCTTTGGTAAAATAGCCGATCGTTCTTTGTGTACTGACAACGTGTTCAACTATGGAACTTAAAGAACTGCTGAGAATCGCGGCCGAGAATGAGAAACGACGAAAGGACCTCGGACTTGACGACGCGACGCTGAAACGAATCAGGGATGAACTTGCGGCCACTCGGAACTCCAGGCATTTCTTGGCTTACGAGCGGTACCCTGAACAATTGCGGGAGCAGATCCTAGCCCTCACGTCGCACCTTAACCAAAGTGCATATGGACAGTTTTCAAGTATCTTCGAATCGATCCGCGACGCGAACCTGTCAGCCTTGAATTTAACCGGTACTGCTGACGCACGCTCCTTTGTACTGGGCTCGCTTCAGAATATTGCAGGTGTAGGTGCCGCCGCCTGGACCGAACATTTGAAACTTTCCGGCGCAGGTACGTCGATCGAGGACGCGCTGAAAAACCACCTCTCGCACATCACCGAGACTTCTTACCTTGCGCAAATGCGATTGGCAGGCTTGAACATCGGGCAACTAGGCACCGGTTTTCATCTCGAAGAAATCGCGAAGAACGCTATAACCCAGAATCTCACTGATCTGTCGGTTTCCTACAAAAACCTTTTTCAGTCATTTGAACTTCCTGAAACGTCGTTTCTGGCGCTTCCTCCGTCGATCTCCGCTTTGCCGACCTTCGAGTACTTCAACGAAGCCGACCTTTTGCGGGCGACGACAGACGAGTACGCAGATGATGAGATAGAGGAAGACCTGATCTTAGTCCGTGAAGAGATCAAAATCGTCATAGTCGAACCTCTAATCGAACGCCTAACGGCCGTGAATCCGCATTGGACGAAAATGCTCGAAGGGGCACGACAAGCGCTCCGATCAGACAATCCTGACAAAGTGAGACATGCCATAGCGTCTCTGCGAGAATTGACCCGTGAAGTAATGCAGTATCTGTCGCCGGACGAAAATATAAAGCATTGGAGCTCATCGGAGGGCGATTTTTCCAACGGGAGACCAACTCGAATCGCTCGGCTGCGTTACATTGCAAGGAGCATAAATCACGGACCTCTTGTGGATTTTGTTGAGAAGGATCTCAAGTCGGTCCTGGCGGCGATCGATGTTTTTCAGGCAGGGACCCACTCTGCCGACAGCCGGCTGACCGAGATCCAGGTTCGGGCGCTGCTGGCACGTGCTGAAGGAATTCTCCATTTCTTAATGTCGATAGGAGGTGCAGACGGCCACTGACAGTCTGGATGCATCGGAAGCGCAACGTTAAGGCGCGATCGAGACAATAAGAAAATAATTGACGCATGGATTATATCGAATGGTGCGAACGGGTGCTGGCGTGTTTGGCGGAAGAAAGCGAGCGGAATTCCTATGTTCGAGATCACGGCATCGACACAAGCAAGCTTGAAAAGCTAATTTGGGGCGAGCATTATGAGGAGGTTAAGGCTTCATCTACCGAACGCCGATTCCACGACGTTGTCGACAACGCGATCTACGACCTGGAGGAAATCGGCCTTGTCACGGACGATGGTGGCTACCGATATAAGCTAACACTGGACGGCAAACGCGTCGCAAGAGATTCCACGGCACTGTATAGCGTTGTTTGCTCGTCTCGCCTGCCCGAACCCGAATTGTCGACTCTGAGGATTATCGGTGATCTTACCGCGATGATCAGTGATGATTACGCAACCGTAATTGAGGAAAAGGATTCATACGCCATTTACAGGGAGCTAATCGCGTCGGACCAACAGCATTCCACACTCTCGGAATCCGAGGTCGATCAGGCTATTAAAACACTACGTAGCCGTGGATTGATATTTTGCGAAAGCGGAACTTACCCGGGCGACATTCGAATTAACTACCGCGGGATGATCTGGCTGCACAAACGCGAGGAGGTTGCGGTGTTTGCGGAGATCGACGAGCTTGTTCGCGAGTGGGAAACGACGAATGTTGATTTCAAACGCGAGCTGCGGCTCGACACAGCCAGCGAAAAGGCGGAGTTCATAAAGGATATGATCGGCTTGGCAAATACAAAAACTAGCGGCAGGCGATGGCTGATCGTTGGTTTCGACGACGCGACGCGCTCACTTTATTTTCCTCCGGAACCAGTTGCCGAACCTTGGCACACAAAAATCTGTCAGGATCGAATGGAGCAACTGATCTCGCATTACGTACGACCAAGTATCAACATTCGGTATACCGTTCTCGAATACCGCGGCGGAAAGGTCGGAAAGCTGGAAATCCTCCGTGACGCCCGGGATCTGCCGTACCGCGTGAGGCAATCAGTGGGTGATCGGTCCGCTGGCAGGCGGATAGAGAAAGACGACGTTTTCGTCCGGCACGGCTCTCAAACCGTGAAGCCGGATGACAAAGAATTGCAGGACCTCATTAGTGAAGGCCAGAGAGCGAAAGAGGAAGCCAGTTAGGATCTTAGCGGTCAGCAAGTTCTAAGGCTGTGTTCATCCTGCCTCGGCTTCTGACCATTCATCTTTGAACCGCCGTTTCCAACTATCTCCGGCCCTTATTCGAAGGCCGTCGGGCTGGTAGCCGGCCTCCAGGAATTGTTGGGCTAGTTCGGAAGCAATCTCACGCGCACGCTGCCACTGTGATTGAAAGATTACCCTTGCGATTGTCGGATGAACACTTACTTCGATGTCCGCTTCGGTTATCGGGACAAAAGCGTTTTCCTGCTCAAACATTCCGATTGGGTCTCTTTGGGCGAGAAGGTCGGCAATCGGAGAATAGTAGTAGCGCCACGCATCACCAATTTCTGGAATCTCGATCGGTCTCAGTCGCTCGGGCTCCGGATCTCTCCAGTAGAAGTGCAACGCGTCATTTCGAAAGAAGGAAATCGCTCCGATGTGCAGGGTGCACGCGATCCCGTTAACGCTAATAAGTCTCTGTGCTTGTGCCTTCGCCTTCGTTTTGGTAACTAGATCGGGAACGCTGGCACGTCCCTTTGATTCAAAGGCGTGCCATGTGTTTTGGTTGGTTACTTGTCCGATCAAGTCCGGTCTGGATCGGCCAAGCCACGACGCATTTAGTGAGTCTCTGAAAACGTCTAGATGAAGCAGCCAAGGTGCGTCAAGCAGCTTAGCCGAGAACAGTTTGCAAAACGTCATTCCAAGAAAGTAGCTTACTGCTCCCTTTTCAGTTGGATCGAGTGACATGAACGCAGCCGTCCGGCGCAACCGAAACGCCGCGTGTCCGCTCTGTTCGATCGCCATTCGGACAAGTGACCATCGGAAGAGGGCTTCGTACATAGAAGCTGTTCCGTGCTGAAAAACGTAGTGGCGATTTGGACGGCCTACCGTGACCGCAGCCCAAAGGATGTCGTCCCATGTCACGGCGAGCGTTCCTCCACCGTTTGCGATCGAACCGGGTGGAAACGAATCGCTTTCGTAACTGATTCGAAGCACCATAAGCAGCTTTACGCAAACGAATCCGAATCGTCTGGCGGGAATCCTGCGACCATGAGCCATTCATTAGGATCTACTTGTTGGTAAAGCTGTCCGGCTCCCCATCGTACGGCCTCGCCGTAGACAAAGAAGCAATCCGGACACATATTCGCCCACTGAATGCTGTCCCGAACTTTGCCGTCAACGAAGAAGACAGAGTCTGACATACTTTTTTGGCAATAGTCGCAGGAGTCCGGCGGATCGGAATGCCAATCATCGCGTTTCTCGCCTTCAGTCCGGTCCGAAATCTCGGCAAGTCGTAATTCCGAAGCATTCATTTGTCTTTCTTGCATAGTTTCCGTCTAAAGGTAGAAAAAGCTGCGTAGACGAGCAAGTTGCCCGGGTCGCCGGCCTGGGCTAATGATTCAAGTATCCGGTATTTGAAATGAACCGGCACAGCGTTGTGAATGCCAGATTGACAAGTCTTCGGTCCAGTTCTTGGAAAGCGGACTTTTGGCCGTGGAACAAGTTGCATCGGATTCCATAGATTGCCTTGATCAGATGGGCCCAGTCCTTAGGCATTTCCGGACCGTTTGTTCTGTGTTCTACCCAGCAAGGTGGGTTAAACTTTACGGCACCGCCGGCTATGTATCGCCCAACTTGCTGCCTTCGGGTTTCTTCATGAGGCCAATTAAGAATCCTTTTTCTATGAAGCTCTCTGGGATCAAAGACTGGCACCATTTTGTAGAGTTCATTAGCGGCATCGGAAAATTCGGTATCGTTATTGATAATCCCGTTGAAGTCATTAATAATCTGTGGATTGGCTGCTAGGGCGTCTATGATCTCTCGATCCTGATTCCGTCCCGTTACGCAGGTTGCCCAACCGTTAAACGAGATCCAGAGAAATATAAATGCTTCGAAGCCATCCCCGTGGTTGATCTCAAAAGATTCTCTTGCTCGCTCGAACCAGTTCTGAATCAGCAGTCGTCCGTGAGGATGCAGGTCGGCGTAATTATTGAAACTGATTATTCCGTCTCTAAGTTCGGTGCACCACATACATAACCTCCAATCATTCAAACAGAGGGCCGGCGGCGAGCAGTGGGTTGTCGGGCTCGGGGTGTAGGGTTTTTTTTCCTCGTTTTTTCTTTGTGCCCTTTTCGGCGGTTCGTTTGGCGGCTTCTTCGGTTGCCCGTTCGTGGTTTAGGGCGAGGAGGCGTTTTAGGGCTTCTTTGCGGGCCGCGGGGCTGATGGTGTAGCGGGTGCGGTCGTTTTCGGGGAGGGTTTCGACCTCGTGGAAATCATGGCCGAGCTCGAGGTCATGCCAGCCGTAGGCATCGCGGACGGCGTTGTCCATTTCGACATGTAGACGGCGGAGTTCGAGCAGGCCGTCGTAGCCTTCGCGGGCGATGTCTTCGTCCTTGCCGCTTGTCTCTTGCACGATCTCAACCGACAGTTCAGGATCGTGAAAAAGGTTATAGATCTTCGTCAGCCCGAGCCAGAGCATCAGCATCAACTGCCTGCGATGTTCGTGATACCGCTCGCCGATTTCGGCGAGTTCGCGAATCTCGTCGTTCCAGATATCGCCCGGAAACGCAAATGTCTCGAAGCAATTCGATGGCGAATATCGAAGGTCTTGTTTCAAAGCTCCACTGTACTTTCGTGCCCAGACTTCGTGCACCGAGGATTGGACAACAGTGTAAAGATCCCATCGGTCGGTGGTGAAAACGAAAAGAGCGTGAGAAAAAACGATGTCCGTCGACACGGCAGAAAAATTTAGATACTTGCTTGTAGCGGCTGCGATGAAGCATCGGTCGATATCTCGAAGTTGCCTGTTGAGTCCTGGTCTATGCTCCGCGTATATCCACCATACATCTCGGTTCCGCGCACGATTCTGAGTTGCTCGGAATGGCCGCACCTTCTCTTCAACGATAGCAAAGGGCTCTTCGTATGATCGGGCTCTGTCGATCGTCCAGTCGTGAAAGTTAATAATACTCCGTATCGGTTGCTGGTCAGGCTCGTTGTTGAGTTGCTGGCCGTTGATTGTGCGAAAGATCACCTCGGCGTTTTGCGGACTCTGCCTAATAAGCCCGTCTGCCTCGTCGTGAGATAAAAGAAAGCCATCGCCTAAGAAGATCGATCCTTGAAAGACTTTGTCTTCGTTTTCTGGCAGTTCGTTCGGTTCACCGATTTCGTCTGAATCCTCGAAGAACGAATTTATGTTCGGGACGTCGATACCGTCTAACGAACGAACTCTTTTCCAGGCACCTTTATGAATAGCCAGGAGAGAGACAAATACGTTAGCCCGTCCAGGCCAGCGAATGCTCCTAACTGCCATATTGATGGTTCCGCCTTGTTCAATAACCCGTTCTAGACCGTCAGCCCTAACATCACCGTCGGTAATCGAATTTGTTGTTATGAATGCCGTAAAACCCGAAGGCTTGATAACTGAGAATATCCGGCGTAGAAAATAAACTACCAGTTCGCTCAAGCCTGTCGGCTTATATTGCCACTTAACGAAATGACCGAACGGATGCCCATACGTTCCGCTCAGTGCCTGCCCACCGAGATAAGGGGGATTGCCGAGGATGCAGTCAAAGCCTCCGCGTTCCATCACGCCGGGAAACTCAAGAAACCAGTGAAAGAACCGCTTCTCGATAGCGACGGCTTCAGCCGCTGCGTAAGACTGGCTTTGCGGCCGACGCTCGCCGGACCAGTAGTCACGAAACTCGGCGTCGGTCATCAGCTTCTCGGTATTTTCCGGCACCTTGGGAATAAAGAACTGTGCGATCGGCACCGAAGCCAGCTTTTCCAGTTCGTAAGCGGCACCGCTTGTCGAGAAGTTTTCGAAAGCCGCCTTCTTGGCATCGATTTCGGCGGGAGAGCTCTCCGGCATCGCTGTGATCGCTCGCCAACGCTCAAGGACATGCTCGATCTCGCCGCGGCGTTCGTCGGTGAAGTTCAAGACACGCTGCCGCTCTCTTCGCTCGTCCTTGTTCTTTTTTCGGACCGCCTTAATAAACTCGGCGGCGTCGTCCGGCATCCTGGCAAACGCTTCGTCGGGAACGCCGTTATCAACCTCTTCGCGGCTGACAAACCCGACGATCGCGTTGCCGCATTTGATATGGTGATCGAGAAAGTTAAGCGGCTCGCCCGGGTTATGTGCCTCAAGCCAGAGAGCGACCTTGCACAGCTCAACCGCGAGCGGGTTAACATCAACGCCGTAGATGCAATTGCGGATGACATCCCTTAGTGCTTTTCGATATGCAGTGGGCGATGGCTGCTCTTCGCCTGTACGCACAACCGCCAGCTCGGTCGCGATCCGCCTAGCCGCCGCCAGCAGAATATGCCCGGAACCGCATGCGATGTCCGCGACGCGAAGATCGAGAAGGCGTTGTTCGGCCGTGCGTGAATCGCCTGTGTCGGATGTTTCGCCCTTACTGACGTGCGGGCGTCTGCAAGCATCTTCGATCAGATAATCGAGCGAGTGTTTGATCAGCGGCTGTACCAGTTCGTCCGGTGTGTAGTGCGATCCCGTGCGGGAACGCTCATCGCCCTGGATAAATACAAACCTAGGAACGGATTCACTTAGATCGAACACCGGTTCTTTTTCCAGCAAACCCTCGTAAACCGAGCCGAACTCCTCAACGTTTAATGCGCCGTAATTTACACGAATCAATTGCCGCGTATCGGGGTGCTCGTAAAGACCGAGGGATTTCAAGCAGTTCAGGAGAACGTCATTCCCTAAGCTTGCATCAAAAATCTCCTCTATCGCCCTCGGACTGAAGAGATCGCCCGCGAGCGGATTGATCCCGAGCTTTTCGCCCGGCCCGTCAGCCTCAAAAAGCCGGAATGTCGAAACCAGAGCCATCCAAAGATCGTGATGCCGCTTGTCCGCCAGATACCGTTTCTCGGCCATCCGGCGAAGCCGCGCGAGGCTGTAGTATTGCGTGTATATCTCACGCTTCGCCTTTGGCGTATCAGCCGGAAATACAAGGTCGCGTTCTTCGATGACCATCAGGAAAAGCAGCCTGTAGATCAGCCGGAGCAGGTTGCGGTAATAAACGGATGCCGATAGACCACCTTCTGCGATTTCGTTTCGCAATCGATCGTTTGCCGAATTTGCAAGAAAGCCGTTGCCGAAATCGAGAATTGCCATCTCGACAGCTTTTGAAAGCCCGTCGCGAATTCGAGCACCTGAGTCGAGCGAATCCTCATGATATTTTTCGAGAAGGCTGTCTTTCGGCTCGGCACCGGTTGCCGGCAACCGCGTTGCGTGGAGCAGTCGGAAAAGAACCGCGAAATCGGCGAAGAGGCCGTCATTAAAAATGCGGTCAAGATCAAATTCCAGATAGCTTTGCTTTACAAGCCGTGAGCTGTCACGAAGAAGGCGAATGACCCGGCCATTCGTGACAATGCCATTGAGCTCGTCAGCAAGATTCAGATACTGCTGAACAAGCGCGTGGGCAGACATACGCAGCGTCGCGTTCGCAGGTTTGCGATCAAGCCCGGCCGGATCGTTATAACCCACAATATGCAGCGGCGTATTCGCACGATTTATGACTCGATGCGAGATCGCGTATATCTTGCCATGTATTTCCGTTCCCGCTTTTTGAAACTCGATGTCGTACCTCAGCAGCCCAAGAAGGGGTGTGATCCAGTTCTGACGTGTTTCGCTCGTGGCCGGCGTGTCCGCCTTTACCGCTTCAATCTTTCGCTGAAAAATCCGCCAATAATCCTGCGCATCGGCCCATGCGCGTGCGATCTCGTCCTTAACTTTTGTACCGGCGTTGAGACCAAAGTCGGACGGACGTTGACCGGGCGAACCTTCGTCGAGCCGGTCAACGATGTCGGGCGAAAGGATGGCACCCTCGATACGCATGCTTGGGTAGTTCATACGGCCACCTCCGGGAGCAAGACATAGACGCCAAGCAGATCCATTGGCAACACCGGATAAACAACCTGAAACTTCGATTTGTCCATTAAGGAGCTAAACCGCTCGTGGGCAGCAACGAGTTTTTTCGATTGCTCTTCTGCAATCGCCGAAAACTCGGCTTCGAGCGTCGCAAGCAAATTGAGCTCATTCTCGAGAAAGTTGGTTCGAGCCTGCGATGACATATCGCTGGAAGCCCTCGCACTGGCAAGCAACTCTTTCGCCTCGGCATGGTCGAGATAGCTCTTGTCGTTAGGCGTGCCGCGCCAGCCCCACAGCAGCATTTCCTCAGCCACGATCTGGCGGCCGGCTTTGCCTTCCTCGATCACGTTGCGACATCGGAAAAGCAATAACGTGGTTTTGGTATCGATTTGACGAGTGCGAATAACGGCGGCACGGGCGGCCCGCTTTCCTTGCCGAGCTAACGTGTTTGCCATGAGCATCTGACAAAGCTGCTCCACGAATCGATGGTTGCGACCGAGGTAGTGATAGCCTTCCGGCGTCGGCGAATCGAAGCTAATCTTAACGACGTCGCCTTTTGGAATCAGTTCGACAAGCTGCGGCGGAAGATTGCCAGTTACGATGCCGAAGCCTTCACGCTCGGTAGTGACTTGTACTCCGAACACATTCTGCAAGGTCGAGACGACAAAATCGCGCACGGCATCTGGGTCGCCGATGGCTTCATCAACCGTTCTTAAATCTTCCTCGATCTCTTCGGCGTGGATCGCGTTTTGCGCAAAAATGCCGCGCGACTCCTTCTCCCGCTCGGCGGCAGCGTCGATTTTTCGAGTGATGTTGGCCTTCGCACTTTCGGCTTCAGGCAAGTCGCCGAAATCGAATAAAAGTTGCTGTCGGTGATCTCTCCGTGTGCTGATTCGGCGATCAGGGTTCAAAAGCAGCGCTTGTGTGATCGTATCGAGAATCCCTTGTGAGTCCTCCGGGAACGGTACGTTAATACCGGTCGCGCGTTTTATCTCTCGGACCTTTCGAAGGAGCACGTCGAGGACAATCGCATCAATCTGGTTTCCGGCGCCATAGAGCAGACACGCTTTTACCGTCTTCGCTTGTTGGCCAAAACGATCGACGCGTCCTTCACGTTGCTCCAGCCTGTTTGGATTCCACGGCAGATCATAATGAAGAACGGCAGTGAACAGCTCTTGCAGATTTATACCTTCGCTAAGACAATCCGTCGCGATCAGGACACGGCGTTTTGCTTTTTCCATGTCGTCGATCCGCTGTTTCCGCACATCGTCAGGGTCTTCGCTTGTGATGGTTTGGATGTCGATATCGCGAAATTTGTCACCAAGCAATGCACTCAAATGCTCGCCGACATACTTCGCCGTTTCGATATATCGGCAAAAAACGACCGGCTGAAATCCTTCGCGGATCCACTCTTCCAGGGCAATGGCCGCCGCGTACAATTTTTGATCGCGCTCAATTGTCCCGAGCTCTCCCAGCCTTGCGGCAAATTGGCGGAGCTGCCGCCGTTGGCTTTCGGACCAGTCACCGTGTTCAACGACAGTCATAGGTTCGCTGTCCGTCTCAAAACCGAATTCAATATCGGCCACGGGATTTGTGGCTTCGGCAGGGATGCTCTCGATCGACCTGGTCAGCTCGCTATCGCCATTCGTTGAAAGCTTTTCCAGTCGGGCATTGAGCATTTTCACGCCCGCGGCGGGACTCGACATCACGCCTCGAAGCAGGCCAAGCGCCGTCCAGTAATGAACTCGGCGTGTCCGTTCTTCGGCGGTGCTGGAAACGAGCTTTCTCGCAAACTCTACGATGTCATCAAAACATGCGGCATATTCAGATGACAGATCGTAAGGCCACTCGAACGCATCACGCATTGGAAATGGCGTATCCTCGCCCATCCATTTCTCAACGTCAGCACGCTTTCGTTGCACAAAGTGCTTCGCCAATTCACGGCGCTCGCTTTGCGTTGAGCTTGGAAGATCGACCTGCTCGAATTTGGGATCCAAAAGTCCAAGCAAGGAGCGGAACTCCTCGTCTTTTCCGCTATGCGGCGTAGCCGTGAGCATCACAAGATGTTGATCAGGCTTCGCTGCGATCCGATTTACCAGATGGAAACGCTGTTGCTGGGCGTCGGACGCTCCCGTTGGCCGGGCACAAGTGTGCACCTCGTCGACGATTACAAGCTCAGGACACTGCTCGACGAACACGTCTTTACGAGCATCCGACTTTATGAAATCGATGCTTACAATTTGATAAGGATAGTAGTCGTAAACACTGGCGTCGCCTTGGATTTGGCGGTCTAGTCTCGCCTGCGTGTTTGACCGAATTATTACTGCTTCTATATCCAGTTTCGATCGAATCTCTTCCTGCCATTGATCACACAAGTGCGGAAGACAGAGGACCGAAAACCGCTTTATCTTCTTTCGTTCCAAAAGCTCCCGGACTATAAGCAGCGCCTCGATAGTCTTACCGACTCCAACATCGTCGGCTATGAGGACCCGAACCTTCTCCTGTCTCAGAGACATGACGAGCGGCACGATCTGATACGCTCGCGGCCGGAACGACAGCTTTGCCAAACAGCGAAATGGGCCGGCACCATTGCGAAAAGCCAGACGAGCGGAATCATGAAGAAGTTTTGCCGTTGCGACGTCACCAAGGTCTTCTGGAGTTGGAGGCTCAAAACGCGCATCGTTGGGCCTGTCGGCGACAATTTGTAAAGGTAAGTAGATCCCCGTAATCTCGTCGTCCGAACCGCCGAGCGGCTTGACGATCAAAAGGTTTTGCGGATCGTCGGACGGTAATACTACCCATTCGCGACCTCGAACAGAAATGAGTTTTCCGGGTTGTGGGATACTTATCATCTTACCTTTTTGAAAATGTCAGGCCGTTGGGCAATTTTCGCGGCCAAATCCTCCTTATAGTGCCAAAACCAGACTTCATCGCCCTTAGCGATGATCAATTGCCGTTGATCGTGGTCGCGCTTGCGCACTTCAGGATCGTCGTGCGGAGTGCCATCGCAAAAAACCCAAACTCGCGGCTCATAGTAGAAGTCGGGCTGACAATATATGCCGTCCAATCTTTTCTGTGCGAAGTCCGGTAGTCGTATACCCTGATCGTAAAGGTGCTTTATGAAAACGCGCTCGGTAGATGAATTTTGATCGAGATTATCCATCATGAATTCGAAATGCTCATCGTAATCACGAAACGCAGGATTAGACTGAATTTCCAGCGTCGAAATTTTCAGTTTTTCGAGTGCGTCGCGTATAAGTGAACGATCAATGATCTTATGATCGCGCTGGTTGAAGTAGCTTAATAGATCGTCATAAGAGGCCGGTGCCCGATATGAATCGTCGTCAAAGCGGCAGATCGTAGCAGCCTTCTCGATCGTAGTTCTGAAAACCGCCAAACTCTGCACAAACTGGGAAAGGATACCGAGGTTCCCTTCCGCGGCTTCGTACAAGAGTATGTTTGGAGCCTCCGGATCACCCATTGCCATGACACCTATCTCATTGGGTTCAATCTGAAATATCTCTTCAATGGCTCGTTTTATCGCGTACTGAAGAGTTACCACTCCGGCCGGCTGTAGACCGAGAGCTGCGATTGGCTCAATATAGAGGGCGTCGGCGACATTCGAAGTAAAGAGTTTTACAAGTCTAAATTCTTCCTGTATTCGCGCATCGGCCTCTGGCATCGAGCTGTCCCAATCTCCGGAAATCAGGCCAATAGGAAATCCGTTGATTTTTTGTGACCGCCATTTTGTATTGAGATGTACCAGTCGGGCCGCGGGGATATATCTGAGATTGAGCAGGTGTGCCTTGCTTGAGAAGACCGCGGCCCTTGCTACGCGGCCGACATCTCCGCCGTCAATCGTGAAGAATGTTTCGATCTCAAAACCCTTGGAAACGCGTTCTTCTTCCTCGCAGGATATGCGATCAATGGGCTCGGCGCGCGATTCGGTCATTTCCAAAAGATCGTGAAAATGAATCTTGTTAGCATTGTCATGGAGGCTTTCTCCGGAAAATGGACAGATTTCCAAATCTATTTCTTCGCCTCTCAAAAAGTATCCCGACTTCTTACTAACCTTCGCCTCTTGCAGATTCGATTCAGCGTCCTGGATTATCATCTGTGAGATCTTGAATTTGCGACCACTATGATAAAGAACATTAAGCGGGCCAAATTCGCGCAGTGCCAGATGCCTCGGACGCGAGATAAAGTCACCGCCGGATGTGCCAATCGGTACAAAGACACGCAGCGGTAGACGGGTAAAATTGTACCCAGGCAAAAAGCCTTCTGAGGCGAGATATCGATAGGGGTAGAACTCCGACAGTTCGGCAAAGCCTTGCTGTTCATTGCGCAGCAAATTCAATTGTCGATGTGCCTGGTCTTGAAGACGCTTGTACTTTTTATATTCATCACTTCCAATTACGAGTAGACCGCTATCGAGGGGCTGGTTCGCACGGGTCAGTAGAGAACGCGCCGAGGCGTAAAGATCGCGCCATCGCCCGAGAGCCTTGTCTAACTGACTTGCAAGCGACTGGAGGCTTCGATCAATCCATTCATCGTTGTACCAATCCGCAGCGCGTTGCTCCAGAGCGTGCATAATTCCGTCGATAGCCCGGCGGAAGGTAGCGTTCAAGCGTAGTTGAGTTTCGGGTCCAAGAGCGAGTCCCGCTTGCACGCCGGCTGCGACCGGCATTGCAGGATTAGTACTGTCGACTAATGACATCAATGAGGGCCAGTCACCACCGACGGCATCCAGACCCGGCAATCCGATCTCGCTGATGGCTAAAGCATTCAGATGTGTAAGAAGTAATTCTTGATTAATCAGGTCAATTCGCGGAGCCTGGACAACGCCGGCAACCATTTCGGCCTGCTTATGAAAATAATGTCGGTCGTGTGGCGAGTAGCTGGAACAGTACGTAAAGATCAAGGCTCCCTGCCCCCCGCGTCCCGCGCGTCCTGATCTTTGCGCATAATTAGACGGGTTCGGCGGAGCATTCCGCAAATGAACAACGCTTAACCCGCCAATATCCACACCCAGTTCCATAGTCGGTGAGCAAAATAGAGCACTGATCGACTCGCGGCGTATCTTGTCGTTATCTGGTGTTTTCTGATCATCGACAAACCAATCAGCACGAAATCTATCCTCACGGTCTTGCCGTTCAGCCACGCTAAGCTGTGCTGTGTGATCTTCAGCCCGGAAGCGCTTCATTTGCGAAAAGTCTCGGGTATATAAATCACGAAAGAAAACATTCGGCTTAGGAGCCCGATCTTTGTAGGACCGCCGTTTAATCACGTCAGCGCGGACACTTTGGCCGTCACCGAGTTTCCATTCTATTTGGTCGATCTTTAAGCGAAATACTGGAACAGGCTGGTTGGCAACGTTCCGGACGTTCTCACGGATAAGATAGTCGGCCTCTTCAAGTTTATGAAGCAGGCGCAAAATGAAGCTTCGATAATTGTCACCTTTTATGTCATCGGAATCGATATTCGGGTGCAACTTCACGAAATGCTTTATGTATTTCCCAACAGAGCTGGTGGGGCCAATGCTCTTCGAATAGATCTTGACGGACCGATTTAACTGATCGAGACGTATGACCGCAGGTTCGCGTAGCTTTTCATTGTCGTCAAGTGTCCAAGGAACCTTTAGCTGTTCCCGAAACCGCTTTTCAAATTCCCGTAGCCTTTCGGTCTTCAGAAAGTTTTCGCTATGAATAGCTTGTTCGAGCCGGAAAAAATCTAAAACTGTAGTGAGGAACTCGCGTCGCTCCGGCGCCGTGAGATTTCTAACAATAGGTACATCGGACCAAGCTTCATCCTGGCCGACGACCTCATCCATAAATTTATAATTGACGGTGAGAAGTCCGCATTGTTCCAAATTCGGAAGAATTATTCTCCAACTACGACGCAAATCCGCGAGTGCGCGAAAGAACAAATAATTCTGAAGCGTTTCCTCAGTCTTTCGCTTCACATGAGGGAAAGAGCTTTCCACCGCAGTCGCATACTCTACAAAGCTAAGATTCAGGGCATTAAAGACGGCAGCACCGATATTCGAGTAATCAAGAGTATTATCCGCAGCCTGCTGAAGTGCGCGATAAATACCGGATCGAAGCTTAATGACCTGTACAAAATCGTTAAAATGGCCGGCCTGTAGGGCAGCGTCCTGACGATTATCAGTGAAACTTAAGAGTTTTTGATCACGCAACGAGAATCCTGAATCGTTGAGTTGGTTAAGAATTGAAAATCCTGTAATGGTCGTCGAGGTACTTCGCCCTTCGCTTCCAAGCTTTGTTAACTTTGTTCCTTCGTTAGTGCGAGTATCGAAGAACACGCCTCCGGTCGGATCGAACAGAAGCGGAGCTTTCATAAACCAGCCCCAGTACTGTTTTTCATCAGTCTCCGAACAATGCCCATATTCATCGAAGAATATTTTCCTCGGAAAGAACGGAGCTTTTTTTGTTTCCGGCACCGTACCATTGCGTCGAACGCGAACCCATGCTTCGGGCAGGTACTCGAAATCTGCGTCCGGATCCCAAACGTCGTCGCCGACAATGAGATATCCATCGTTCGCTTGCAGATCGTCCTCGGCACTCATTCTGAACTCGCGTGGCTCGATGCGTCCATCGACCAAAGAAACACATATAAATGGGTGCCCAGTTTCGCGACTAAATACGTTCGGGAAAATCGGTTTCTTATTAACTTCATCCTGTTTATATAGTCCTGGCTCCAAAGTAATGAACCGGTCAGAGCCTTGATCGAGGGTTGTATAAACCGAACCTGTTTGAGCAAAGAATTGATGGAGTTTGAATGGAAGAACTGTGTAACGCGACCCGGTGTCCTGGATTTTTTGATTGACTTTGCTGATCCAGAGCAAAACATCCTTGATACAGTGAAAGCAGGCTTCTTCAGGCAAGGACGAAGCGGAGGCGAGAGCGGAAACTATGCTGTCGATCTGCATGGGCATACGACGCGCAAGACCCATTTCTGTTTCTTCGATAGCAATCTCGGTCTCAAGCCATACAGCGACGGGATGACTTCGCAAAGCTGCTTCGTCAGCCTCCGTGTTAATCCCGGCAGTGATAGCATCGGCAAGTATAGTAGGTGGAACCGGTACCTTCGAATACTCCAGTGACCTCGAAAGGGTCTCTGAAATAACCTGCTCTGGTTCGAATTTACGTCCAAAGACGGTCGTCGCTACCTCAGCGACTTTCTCACGTTGCGACGCCTTACTTCCAACAGAGACCATCGTTGCCGAGGTGCCAATGCACGTAATCTGATTTCTGCATTGCGCTCGGATTCGGCGAATAAGCATAGCAACGTCTGCACCCTGTCTGCCCCGATAAGTATGCAGCTCGTCAAAGACTAAAAAACGAAGGTTTTGGTAGATAGCATCGCGAATCCTCCGCTCCTGAGTCCGAGTCAACAGCAGCTCCAACATCATGTAGTTTGTTAACAGGATTTGCGGCGGGTTTTCGCGCATTTTTTCGCGTGCCTCTTCCTTTTCTTGGCCGGTATACTGACCATAATCGATCGGAAACGCCTTTCCGGTTGACGCTTCGTAATTGCCGCGATACCCGTTTAATTCATTGGTTTGAGAATTAATGAGTGCGTTCATCGGATAAACGATCACCGCTGCGACTCCTTCAGCCCCTGGATTTTCGAGAAGGTGGTGGAATACGGAACTAATGTATGTCAGAGATTTTCCCGAACCGGTTCCGGAGGTAACAATGAAATCTCGGTAAATTGTGCCCAGTTTGATTGCGTCGAGCTGATGACGATAAAGCGAGTACCCTTTGAAGATATTCGGCGTATCGGCATGTAGGATTCCTGCGCTTGCTACGTCTTCGATCTTTCCGGCCATTTCAAAGGCTGGGTTGAACTGCAACAACGGCTGGGGCCACAGTTTCCCGGAGTCGAGTTCCTCGCGCACCTTTGATTCGATTTGCTCATCGGAAATGTTGATAAAGCTCTTGATGTAACTTGCGTAATCGTTAACGATTCTGTAGTGGGTTTCAAAAACATTCATAGGGGAATCTTCGCAATTTAAAGCGGTGACACCGCTTCCGTCTTGTCCTCGATATCAGAAGATCAAGGTCCTCTCGGAAATCACTTCGTCGATACTGCAAGGGCTTGCGGAGCGGAAAAGTTAAACTTAATCGATCATAAAAATAACAGATATGCGCTAAAAGAGACAATCATTGTTCAACACAAGACTCCAAACTTAACCCGGTTTGGAGTGGGCTGGATTTATCCAATACTTTAATTTGCTTCGGAATAAGGCCGGGGAAACCTAGAAGAGGAAGAGTTGCCGAAATAAGAACTACCGATAATCTCCGTTCAGCGTAAAGTCCGCCCAATAATAGGGTTCGTGCATGTTGTTCGACTTGTTCTTGATCATTTCCAGAGAGGCTTTTTGTAAAGCCTCCGCAGACGAATAGCCTTGCTTATAATGCCTATAGAATGCCTGAGTGAAGATCCCAGTCAATTTGTCGTTCGCTTCCCACTGAGCGGAGATCACCGTGGTTGCGCCGGCACCCATCGCACCCCATGCAAGACTAACGAGCCCTTCGCCGTTTAGAACACTGTTTGTGTCGCACGAAGCGAGAAATACGAGACCCCCTTTCTTTAAGCTCAGATTTAGAAGATCGTTGACCGTGACGCGGCCATCGTGGGAGCCAGTGGCGCGGAAGGCGAGAAAGGATTCCAGCGGTTGTTCCCCATCGACCTGAGCATGCATTGATAGATGAATAATGTCAGCGTTGCCCGAGTGCCGCCGAAGATCTGCCGCGGTAGCAGCAAGGTTAGGGCGCGATCCGTAAAGACCCGCTACACTTAATGCTTCGGAATCTGCGAACCGCAGTTTGAGATCGTTGAACGTGGAATTAGAAAATGCTCGAATCGTGTGTCTACTCGGTTTAGGTTGCCTCAATTGTTCCAGCAATAATGCAACAGACGGTGAATAACTAACAAGCCTCTCCTCAATGAGATAACGTTCTCCATCTGGGCTCAGAGCTTGAAACGGAATTTTCCACAGATGCTTGTCGGGAATGATAACGAGATGTTTTGCCGTTAGGGATAGCGGTTTCAAAAGCTTGTCAAAAAGTTCCTTACCATCTCTTTTGAAGAAGATGGAGTTTTTTATTTTTCTATGAACGCCTTCTACATCCTTAGCTAATTCGACCTCTGTTACCGGAACTGCAACCGATTTAACCTGCTTTCCTTTTTCCCAAACGAACGCACTAAGCCGGCCGTCAGGTGCGAAGAAGTATGAAACAATTGCCACATTTTCGAGGTCTCGAATTTGATCTAACTTGGCTAGGTCAACCTTGGCTAAAGCTAGCCGAGGAAGAGCGATCGTGACCGATCGCTCAAATTCCTCGAGTTTGCCGGGAGCTGTGGGGTCACGAATAAACTCAGCGGAAAGCTCCCCAGCTTGTTTATGAATTTCCGGCGAGAATCCCGGACGGGGTCTGGTTGCTGCGCCATCTATCCGGTCCCTTAGGATCCTACCTTTTAAATAATCACTTGACTGCAATGCTATTTGCGGCTGTCCCAGATTGATCTGAGTGAGCAAACGATATGCGGTATGAAAGGTATCGGATAAGCCGAGTGATAGTGCGCCGTTTTCGGAAACCAGGATCTCATCGATCAGGCTGATCGATCTTTCCAGGTTCTCAAGAGATTCACGCTTTCTGTCTGTATGGAAGTACGCGGTCGCAAGCGACAGATAGATCCGCGGTAGGTCCTCCCGAAAATTGTTCTTTATGATCAGATCGTGCAATTCCTTGTTCAGTCTGATCGACGTCTCCCAGTCCTTAAAATGTTCCGCGATTATGATCCTCCAGTTCGGGATCACGAACTCGGACATCTTCCCGGTCTTCTCGAGCTCCGCGAAGGCCTGCTCCGAGACGTCTCGCCGCCCTTCGAATCCGTGAATGATGGCCTCGCCGAGTAGCCGTTCGTGTCGATACTCACTATCGGAATCCAGTTCCGTCAGACGCCGCTGGTATTGTTTGGCCTTTGCAATCTCATGGTTATAAAGGGCATCCAAAAGGAGCGTGGCCAGAAAGGTGCTTGCCTGGCGACGGCTTTGTGGAAGGCTGTTGAGTGATGCCTTAAGACCCTTCTCATAGACGGCCATTGCCTGGTGCTTTTGACCGCTCGCATTAAGGACCGATCCATATTCGAAAAGCGCTTCGCGGTATCGGCCTTTATACACGGTGCCGTTGGACGCGTCCACGACCATCCGAAAATGCTTTAGGCTGTTTGAATAGTTTAGTTTTGCCGACCATGCAAGGGCTAGAAATCTGTGCGTATCAAGCTTTGCCGCCGAAAGCGGCTGTTTATCAAAAAGCTTTTCGGCCTTTTCGAGCCACGATATTGCCGAGATATCATAACCGGCCTTAAAAAGCGCCCGGCCGACGCCGAGGTTGTATTCCGCCTGGATCCCGGCGTCCGACGGGGCGGTCTCGAGAGCCTTTTTTAGCTCACTGATCGACCGGGCAACATCGCGCTTCGCCCGAAACAATTCGGCAAAGGTCAGGTGGGCAAGTGCGGGCAGGCGAGCGGGCGGGCCTGATGGTGACCCGGCTTGAGAAAGATATGCAAGAGTGCGCTCGGCTGCTACCTCGGCCTCCGTATAGCGGCCGAGCGCGATAAGGGCCTGAGCCCTAGTGTTGTAACAAATAAAGAGCCGATCGATATTCTCCTTTACATTCCCTCGTTTTTCATAGAGGGCGATATCTTTCGCGGCGCGCGTTATCGCGTCCTCCGCATCACCTTCCCAAAGGGCCAATTGCGCCCCGGTCGGCGTGTTCTGGGCAGATACGAGTGTTGCACCCGTTATACAGCAATAATAAAGCAGCAAGCCCGCCCGCATGAACCAGCGTGCTGCAAAAATGACGATAGGACGCATAAATGGTCTTGGTTCTACGGCTGTGGACGGCAGCCTCCCATTGGGCAAGTGCAGATCCTGAGCGGACAGTTGTCATCGCCCGAACCAACGGACAGTACCGAAACGACCGCGTTCATAACGATGTCAAAAATCGGGTAAAACCCGCCTACTACCGGGCCGGCAAATACATTACCGGCAAGAGCCGTCGAAAATATTGTTACAAGAATAACCGACCGTAGTTTTTTCATTTGTTTTGCTTTCTCCTTTTGGTTTGTTCGATTTGAGTTTTTAAGAACTTATAGATCGTAGCAGTTACGTATTTTCCGCCAACTCCATGCCCATCTTCGGTCGAGTAGATATACCAGACCTCGGTGTTCTGTTTTTGCAGCTGATTTTTTAGATCAACCACATTCGCTTCGGGGATTCGTCCGTCCCGTTTTCCCATCATCATGAGCAGGGGGATCTTGTTCCACCGGTCGGCGTTGTTCAAGGGAGACAGCGTGTCCAGCTTCGCCATCAGAGCCTCATCTTTTGGGTCTCCGTATTCGGTCTTCATAAAATCGTTGACCCAGCTTTGCGAAAGGTAACCGCGAATGGAGACGACTGGGGACTCGGCGATCACGGCCTTTACCCGTGTGGGTTCGTGCATTGCTGCGGACAGAACGACAAATCCGCCATAGCTCTGACCCTGCAGATAGATCTGCCGAGGGTCGAGGTCCTTTTGCTTTTCCACCCAATCGAGAAGTGTTCGTATATCCTTGACCGCATGCTCCCGTTTTTCGCGGTCATCGGCATCCATGAACGAGCGCCCGAACCCGGAGGAGCCTCGGATATTCGTGTGGATGATCGAGACGCCGAGTTGTAATGCCAGAAGTGCGTCGGTGGGATCAAAGATTGGTCTATCCTGGACCTGAGGACCCCCATGGACGCGGATAAGGACCGGGAGCCGACCGGTCTTCGTACGCGGCCTGACTATATAGCCGGTGATCTCCATGTTGTCGAACGAATTCCATCTGATGACCTCCGGCGGCCCGACCGTCCCGTCCAATGCCGCGGGCAGCCGTCCCTTTGTCCAATTGGCCGCCTCGCCGGTCGCGAGGTTGAACGACTGGATAAAAGTTGGTTTTTCATTGTTCTCAAGGGTATAGACCACTTCCCTGTCGCTTAGCCATCGCGTATTCCATATAACAAAGGATCCTTTTATGAACGGCGGGACCTCTTTTCCGAGGCTTCCGTTCTTGAACGCGAATATTCTCAGATGGTCAATGCCATCACGGGTTTCCTGCACCAGCAGATTGCCGCCCCCGGGCGAGATCTTAAAATCATGTGAAGGTGCTATAGTGCCGGGAAAGTTTAACGCAGCCGCACGGCCTTTCTTCAGGTCGTAAACAGCGATACACGCCTGGCCCTTGCAGACATCGGACCCCTCGGAACTGTAGACGACGTACCCGCTGGCAAGCGATCCTTTTGGCGAATTGCCTTTGTCGGCTATCGTTGAGAGGGTGTTTGTCTCGGGTTCGAACACATGCAAGGACTGGGTCGAGGACGACCGCCAGTTTTTTAACAGTAGATGTTTCTCATCCGCATCAAGGACGTACCATATTCCCGGAAGCTTGGCCTCAAAACACGTCTCGGCCAGCGCGGCCGACCGACACAACTTGCTCGTTTTCGATTCATAATCGATCTTTGTGTAGTAGACCGCGTCGCCGGACTTGCCCCACACGGCGGATTCGATCGATTCGTCCTTACCCGTCAGAAGCGCGGCTTTCTTTTCGGTCCGGTCCTTAAGATCATACAGATATAGTTGAAAGGTATCGGGTTTTTCGTGGTCCGAAATGAACAGGAACGAGCGGCCGTCAGGGCTGAAGCGGACCAGGTGGGGGACCGCTTTTTCCGTAAGTTTTACGGGTTTGGCTAGCGGGGAGTCGAGAAGGTATATATTTCTTGTCTCATCGGTCACCAGCAACCGCCGATTCGCCTTGTCGGCATCCCAAATCAGATTGCTTCTGATCTCGTTCTGTTCATAAAAGAGCTTGCTGACCTCGGAAGTCCGGATAGGCGGCACGCCTTCGACCCGGTATGATTCAGGCACGGGAAGTATATCTTTGTCCTGCGCCGCCAACGGAGAAACGCATACGAATCCGAGGAGAATTAAATTTAGCGTCCTGACTGTGAATTTCATCCTTGCCTTTCTCCGTGCAACTTGAAATAGGTTTCGTTGCCTATTGATTTCCGGAGCAACGAGTCACTGACCTTTGTTTTTTGTTCGACAACCTTTTTTGAACCGATCGGATATCCTCGGACGTAAACTTTTGAGAATCCGCCACTATCACTTGGCCGTTTTCGAGCGTGATAATCACCTTCCATTTATACGATCTCTTTGGATCCAGTTGCTTCTTCAACAGGTATGACGTAGAGTTCTCCGTTTCGAATTCATCGATTAGGATCTCTTCGTCGTCCGAAACATAGAGGTGATATTTCGCGGCATTCGGAACACGTTGCCACCGCAGCACCACGTCAGGTTCAACGTACTCGAGATCCATCCCGAACGTCCTCTCTGTCCCACATTTCGATATCACACCTCTGGTCCGGGAGACACCATCACTAACGAGCCTCGCCGTAGCCACTCGGTTATCGCTGGGACTTTTCAAAGTTTGCTTCACACGACGCCCGATCTGTCGCTGGTCTGTTAAGACTCGATCTGGCGGCTGATCCTCACGGTTGGTTCCATCAGGTTGATCAGGAAGTACGACGTTCGGTTCTTTAGCTTCATCGAGTCTTGGAATGGAAATCGGACTTTCACTCTCGAATGATCTCGCGACCTCGCTTTCAACACCCGGTTCGTTCGAAGCGGAAAAAAGAAGCACAAGTGCCAACCCCAGAGTCACGACCAGAGCGCCGCCGCTCCAGGCTAGACCGCTCGGCTTGGTGAAGAACCCGCCGATAGTGCGGATGTACGGCGGAACCGAATATACCGACTCGTCGTTGGTCTGTGACTCTTGCGAACCGTCTTCGCCCATGACGGCGGTCCAAAATTTCCTAGGATCCGGCAAGGGTAGTAGCCCGCGACACTCCGCACATCGGATCAGATGCCCGCCGATGCAACGCGACTCACTTGCAGCGAGAGATCCGGCGCTGAACGCCGCGATCTGATTCCTTGTTAAGTGCTCCGATGGATTCATCTTCGTATCGATCCTTCGAGTTTCACCCGTGCTTCGTACCTTGCCTTCTTGATCGATCCAGCTGTTCCTTCAGTTCTTTCGGCGATTTCCGCATCGGTCATGGGCAGCCGGTCACAAACGTCGTTCCAATCCTTTTCGCTAAAATCCAAAGCCGTTGCCAACTGCTTTTCCGTAATACCGATTTGCAGAAGGTAGATGATTAGTTCTTGTGAATGCAGCAGCAAGGATCGACGCTGCCGCAATGACAGTTTGCAAGTTGCTTGCCAGACTTGCTCAATGAGAGAAAAAACTTCAGCGTCGGTTTGGCCCTCAACGGATGGTTCTTCAGTTTCCGAAACTTCGTCGAGCGACAGGCGCAGTTGTCTGCCGTCCCGGGAGAGTTGACGATTCACCTCGTTGTAGGCTGTTCTCGCCGTAAAGGAATTCCAATCCTCGCCGGACATTTTCTCACTCTTGTCTTGGTACTTCGTACGCCACCGCCAGATCCGTAGAGTTACCTCCTGCACAAGATCGGACTTGTCGTCCGGATCAAGGCGCGATCGGCGACGGGCTACGATTCGATGAACGATCGGCAGTGCCGCGAGAATCGAATACTCTGAGGGCGCACTGCCGGCATGTGACGTTCGATTCGCCGTTTGTTCATCGCAGCCGTTTCGCTGCGGTAGTTCTTCTAAAAGAGAATCAATCATTAATCTCTTTTCGAGGGCGATCTTCCAGGTCCTTCCGGGCGAAAACTTTCTGATCGTTCCGTCTGTTAGAGACGGTTTTGCAATATCTGCCTCAAAACCTTGCCTAAAGCGTAACCGCGGAGGTTAAGGAGGGTTTTTATAGTTAGATATCTAAAATTTGTCGGCTTGGGTTTTCGTGATCTCGGGCAGGAAAACGTGGGCCGGGGTTGTTCTCGCGTTACATAAATTCTGCAATAGCCAAAGAAAATTAGTCAAATGTTTAAAAACTTTAACCAATAACGGAAACCTGGCTCTTCTCGCAGGTTACGATTTTCTCGACCCTTGCCTTCTAGGTGAAACAGGAACAAGCAAAACTCATACCGCAAGGCTGATCCATGATCTAAGCCCCAGAGCCAAGATGCCATTTGTGACCGTTAATTGTGCGGAACTGACCCCCTCGGTCATTGAGGCAGAGTTATTCGGATATCTGGACATTAGCCGATCGGGTCTAATAAAGAAACTAAAACGGCTGGCACACTGATCGTTGGCGGTATCGGTGGTTTATTTCTGCTTGTGTTGGTGCATAAATAAACCACTTCGGTGCAAAAATGAACCATCGAAAGCGGATCTCAGGCTCCGGCTCCCAGGCGTCGATGCATCACTGCAAATCTCTCCACTCCTGAAATTCGCTCGGCCGAACCCTGTATCGCGCCACGTTCCCATCATGCAGGCTAATGATCTCAGCTTCGATCAGATCGAAGAGAGGATCTCGGTCGGCTTCCGGAATCTGTTGTTTTTCGATAAGGTCGCGAATCTTTTGTACAACCTGTTCGCCCGCCACTTTGTCAAGAATTATCGATCTGACGATTTCCTGGATCGGCTCCCGGTATCTAAGTTTCAGCAGATTGGGTTCCCCCAGGGACCGTTGAACAGCCGTGTACCGTTGAGAAGACCTATTGTAGGCCCACATATATAGATCGCGGATCAAACTGACATCATTTTTTTCGTAAACGCCAAGGAGAGCGCTGACATACGCGGCTTGATCAACATCCGTAAAGGAGAGTGGTTTAAGGTTCGCCTTTATTAAGGGAATGTTCGCCACAAGCCTCGCCGTTCTCTTATTCACGTCCTCAAAAGCTTGCATATAGGACAAATGAACAATAGAGAATAGGGACTGCTCGAACGGATCTTCTATTGCATTGAGTTTCTCCACAAAGAGGTCGAAGCATTCGCGAAGGACCGGAGGATTTTCGAGCGGCATGTAGGTCGAGCCCCCGATGCCTACGATCAGCGATCTCAGACGGCCCGAAGCGGCAGGGTCTCCGAGGAGATTCTCGGAGAGAAGCGCGTGAATACTGCGGATCTCTTGAGACGTGATCTGGTCTTCCTCGGCGGATTCCACGATATATTCGATAGCCGCCTTGTGGTTCAGGATCATTTGAGCCTCAGATGCATCCTTGCCGGCGGCTGTCTCACCCTGTTCGATCAATCGCTTGGTCTCGAGCAGCGAATACGTATTTCCCTCAAGCCGGCTCGAATTCCAGGAAAGATCGATCAAAAGGCGGCTCAATATATTTCGAGCGTAAGTGCCCGCCGGGCGCTCTATCGCTTCTACCCGTCCGACCGCTAGTAACTCTTCGCGCTGTTCGGTCCCCATATAAAAAGTTTCATTTGGTTGGTAGGAGTGCAAAAAGTCCCGATCGTATCCGACCGGTTCCCGCTCCTTTATGTCCCGAGACACATATTCCAAGAGGGACTTCGATTCGGGAGAAAGTTGTATTCCTTTGAAGGGGTCGTACTCTTTGATATCGGACGGCTCACCGTCCGCGGTTGGTTGTTCAGAAAGCACGTAAACGCGCGAGCGGGCCGAGCCTTTCGGGATGATCAGTTTTCTTTCTTCCAGAGAAATCAAGGCTCGTCGAATCGCTTTCCGTGCGGTGTTGTCGTCCTTGGAGACGCCTGCCGCCGCCGCGATCGAACGGATGCTGACCTCCGGTTCCTCGTTGAGTAATTCCAAAATAATGGTTTCAAGTTCAGCAGTCTTTTTCGGTTCCCGCATAGTGATCAATGTTTCGCTAAATAGGACATTTCAAATGTCCTATTTTAGATTATTTAGGACATTATACTGCCATCGCCCCATCTCAACAAGGTTAATTAGGACATTATGGCCTCTAAAAACGTGTAAATAAGACATTTAATGTCCTATTTAGGGCTAATTAGGACATTAAAACCTGTCCGCGACAGACTGATATTCCGTTTCCTTTTCATTGTTCGCGAAATGCTCCCTTTTACCTGCGGCGATATCTAACATCTGTATAAATAACCCTCACGGATCAGCCTCCGACCTGTAAGGTGACCGTTCCGCACGCCGTGGTCGGCGTTGCAGAACGACTTGCTTCGCCGTCCGTCAATCTCTCGTTAAATCTGCTCCCTTCCTCATAACCCGGAAAACAAAGGCTGTCGGCAACTGCGGAATCGACGGCCTCTCAGGGTGGCTCGTTTCAAATCACCATCAAGATCGAAGGAGAGAAAGTATGAAAGTATTGATCTGCGGCAGCAGAACTATTAGCGATTCGGCCGTTGTACTAAAGGCGGTTGCGCAGAGCGGCATCCGTCCGACTCACGTTATTTCCGGTGGGGCAAGGGGTGTCGACAGGCTGGCAAGCCAGTATGCGGCGTCACACGGCATCGAGTTCACGGAATATCTCGCCGACTGGAACAAGTACGGGAAACGAGCGGGATTCGTTCGCAACTACGTGATGGTTGGGGCAGCAGAGGCTGTTATCGCAGTCTGGGACGGTACAAGCCGGGGCACAAAGCACTCGATCGAGTATGCGAGATCATGCGGGAAACGGGTCTTTGTTTACTTGCACAAGGTCGGAGGAGCAGAACTTGGGGCAACCCCGAATTAGCGGGGCCGGCTTTCTTCTCTGAAAACAAAAATAAAGGCGGCGGACAGATCCACGGCTCGGACGGCGAGACAATCGCTAACGATCGTTGGTCGGATCGCTTTCGGGGCAAAGAGACTAACAATAACAGGAGTGTAATCAATAACATGTCAGCTAACATTTCGCTTATCGGCAACCTCGGCAAGGAACCGGAGACCAAGATCACGGACAACGGAACCTTTATCGCAAACTTCTCGATCGCCTCGAACACGTTCAGGAACACAGCTGAAGGACGAGTCGAGAAGACCGACTGGTTTCGGGTAACCGCGTTCGGCAAACAGGCCGAAACGATCGCTCGTTACGTGCGTAAGGGGCATCGCCTTTACGTTCAGGGTCGGCTCACGTTCAATCCCTGGCTCGACCGAAATGAATCTCCGCAGTCGGGAGCGGAGATCGTCCTGCAGGAGTTCCAGTTTCTGACCGGCAAACAAGAGGATGGCGGCGGTACGGATGCGCCAGCCATGCCTCCGCCCACGGATATGCCGACCGAGGTCCAGCAGGCCGCGGCATATTGATATTGATCTCAAGCTCGCCAAACCGACCCATCCAACATCGGACCGCCGTCATCGTATCTGACACGAGCAACGTTGACGGTGGTCCGCCCCTTGCACAGGCAATCGTGAAGCTCTGGAGAGTCTATGGAGCACAAAGTCGAACGGAGGCAGTTCATCACGCGCGAGTACGTTCGGGCGAATCGCGACAAGCTGTTCCTCTTTGGCGACAACCTTGAGCGTCGAGGTTTCGGCGGCCAGGCCGCAGCGATGCGACGTGAGCCGAACGCCATCGGAATACCGACCAAAAAGAGTCCGAGCTATAGAGATGACGCATTCTTTTCCGACGATGAGTTCGAACAGAACAAGGCATCGATCGATGCCGCCTTTGCCGAGATCATGAGAGCCATCACGGATTCAATTCGCGTGATCGTGATACCCTCGGACGGCCTTGGTACCGGCCGGGCGCAGCTCGAGAGACGTGCGCCTCGTACCTTCGCCCACCTGCAGAAGCGCCTGACAGAGATCGCCTCCGAATAGCAACGCCCTAACGTAGATCTCACATTGACCCTGCCCAAACTTGAGAGGGATTTTCGAGCCTGAAACCGGGTGTTTTTATTCAGGTGCTGAGGAGGCAGCTTCCTTAAATACCGCTTCCCCGGGTTGGATCCGGTTTAGGAGATTTCACATGTCAGGTCAACAAACTCTCGTGGTTCACTGCAAGAAGGACAGATACGACGTTTACATCGGGCGACCCTCGAAATGGGGCAACCCTTTCACACATTTGTCGGACCGAAAAACGAGGGCCGACTATATTGTCCGGTCGAGAGAAGAAGCTGTTCGATGCTATGAAGAGTATCTTTTCTCGAGTGGATTGATCGCGGATATCGAAGAACTGCGGGGAAAGATCCTCGGGTGCTGGTGCAGTCCAAAAGCGTGTCACGGCGACGTGTTGGTCAGGGTATTAAATACGCTGGGTTAAGACCGAGAATGCGGTTTGGCCAATACGTGGCGCACAATTCCTCGCCGCCTCCCCGTCCCCTGGAACGGTTGCCGTTCCGCCCATGCACAACCAGACATAAGAGCACTCCAACCTTTGCCTATCTCCACCAAAAGCTAACCGAATTGTCTTCGCCTGAAGGTTAGCTTCACCCGTTTATCCCGTATTGTCCTCGCCGGAACTTGAGAGGGATTTTCGAGCCTGAATGAAAGTGACTTTTTATTCAGGGCTTTGAAAGCGCTGCCCTCAATACCACGCGTTTTCTCGGATCTCTCGATTCCGACATAGGAAGTTATGGCAGAACAATTGAGTATCGAACAGCTTAGAAAATTCGCACCGCAGGGCCCGATCCTGGCATTCTCACCGCTCAATACAGGGTCCCCGATGCAGGACTGGTGTGCACATCTCGGGAACAATCCGTTCCGCCGAAGGGAGCTTGAAGAGTTCGCGATCCTCGGCGATGTAGTTGTCAGGATTGCCGACGAACTCGAACCTGAACCGTTAGATCGCGTGCGAATAATGTCGCTTGAATACGCGGTTCGAGTTCTCGGCAATGAGGACGATGGGCGCGAGTTTGTTCGGTGTGTAAAGGCCATCGTAAGCCCCGATGCCGGCCAGTTCGAATACGAGCAGATAGCGGCATATTACTACGGAGAGATCAGGAAACGAGGCTCAAGCGAAGTGCTCGGGGAAATGGGTCTTCTCGGCATGCAGCTTGAGGCTGTAACGGCGACCAATTCGGACCGCGAGGTCTCGTTTGAAGAGTTCGATCGGGCCGAGCAGAAGCTCACGGTTGCTGACCAACGAAGGGTGCACGAGGCAGCAAAAACTCGCAAGCCGCTCCCACCGCGATGCAAGGATTTCGATGATGAAATGAAGGCGGTTCTGGCACGAGTCGGACGGCAGAAGGTCAGGAGAATGATCTATGACGATCTCGCATCCTACTACCTTGAGGACGGCGACAAATCGATCGAAGAACTGGATCGCGACTTTCTCACATTTGAGAACATCGAGCAGTACGACGAGAACGGAATTATAGGTCTGACAATGAACGGCGGACAGCGTTCGGTAGTGGTTTTCGATGTCGATTGTGAAGTCGATGCGTCGTGTTTGCCGCCCGAAGCAAGACACCTGGCGTCCGAGGTCGGAAAGCTGTTTGTCGGCCACGCGATGGGCGGGAACGCGGCACAAAACGCGCGACGAATGATAGCCGAAGCGTGGGCGGATCAGACACGATCGGCGATACCGGTTTCAAGCTGGAGTGAGCCTTCAAAACACCCGTTATCCGACCAGGAATTCGAGGAATGGCTCTCGCTTTCTCTTGACAGGATCTACGACCGAAAAGTGGTTCGCTCGGTCCGCAGGTTATTCACACTCAGCAAAGGAACGGCGGTTGAATTTATCACCGATCAGGAGATCAATCCGGACTTCGAAGAGATGCAGTACGCAGGCGCGGTTCTCAGACTTTTATGGCGTCGGCAGTATTCGGATTTTCATTTGAGGAGCCTTCGCCATGAAGCGTATCAGGAACTGTATCTTGCTATTCGCGGCACCTCGGATACCGCCGAAGTAGCCGAGCTTAAGAAACAGGCGTACGCGGATTTCAAGGAGCGCAACCGGCTCTCGCTGAAAGAATTCACGGCACTGAACACGGTAGCGAAATCCCAGGAAGTACGGTTGCGAGATCGGTTCTCGCAAGGGGCAAGACAATGGCTTCGGAAGATCGAAAGGGCCTCGTCCGGAGGGCTTCGGTTTCTCAAGTTTTCACTCTATAACGATCCGGAAGCTAAGGCGCTTACACGTCAGGAGAAACAGCGGCTTTGGGACGCGGTTCGCACGCGAGAAGCTGAACTGAGATTGCAAGCCTCGACGGCTCTGGCACACCGGCAGCAGAACCTCTTTTCGCAGCCCGCCAACCAGATCCGACAGGTTCACGTCGTTCCTTCGGCCTAGAAGTTGAATTGCAAAAACATTTGAAAGGGAGCGGCGGTCAGGCAAGTGGCGGAAATACAGGTTCCGCCCGCGAAATAGCCGGGCCGCCGCTTCCCGGACGGAGCAAAAATTAACCAAAGGAGCAAAAATTACCCATGTCTGCATCGATCTCAATTTTAGGAAACGCGGGACGCGACGTAAGCCTGCGCTACTCGGAAAAAGGTACGGCGGTCGCGAGTTTCCCGATTGCCTCAAACTCGTTCAAGAACGGTCCCGAAGGGCGTGTTCAGGTCACTCACTGGTTCAACGTGACGGCGTTCGGCAAAACCGCCGAAACGCTGGCCGAACACGTCAAGAAGGGAACCCATCTTTTGATCCACGGCAGGCTTTCGTTCAACCCGTGGCTCACGGAAAAAGGCGATCCCCGATCGGGTGCCGAGGTGGCACTTTTCTCGTTCGAGTTTGTCGGAGGAAACCGTTCCGAAGGACAGGAATCGGGCGGAACCGACAACCATAATCCGGAGTCTACAACGCCGGAATATTCAGGCCCGGTGAATACCGAAACCGAGCCAGACGAACCTTTTGTAGATCAGTTCTAAGACCGATTCCGGCTCAACGTCAGAGCTATTTGTGGGCATCGCAGTATATCTCGGTGCCCGATTCATTTGTATTTCTTCCTGAGGTGAGCCATGACCGCACTGAAGCTTGTAAGAGAAAACGGCAGTCCCGATGCGGCCGAGACATACACGCCGATCGTGTCGATATACGCGGACGCTTCGTGCCTCCGGAACGGGTCGTCGGATCCATCAGCGGGCTGCGGAGCGGTGATAGTAGATCGCAACCGAATGGACCTAAAGATCCTTGCAAAATACCTCGGCCCGATGACGAACCAGCAGGCAGAAATACTCGCCTGCGTGAAAGCTCTTGAAGAACTTCGCCGTCCCTGTCGTGTCGAAATATTCTCCGATTCGCGATATGTGATCGACACGATGAACGGCAGGAATCGTATGAAGACCAACCGCACTTTCTGGGGACGGCTGGTCGAGCAAAGCTTCGGCCATCACATCACCTGGCGATGGGTCAAAGGACACGACGGACTCCTGTTCCAGGAGGCCGCCGACCGGCTCGCCCGTGCGGCTTCGACCGCTCAAACCGATCTGCTTTCCGATGATATAGATCTGCTGAGGGAGCATCTTTCGGATGAGAATAGTCAGTTGAATATCCGCTCATTCGAGATCGAGCTTCATAAGATCATCAGCCGCTACACGACTTTCGGCCATCCGGTCAATTCGCATTCGACTTTCGACGGAGTCGCGTCACTTCCTTCAGCGTTTTCCGCTTAGATCGGGTGCCGATAAGGTTCTTGTCTTGCTCCAACTCTTGAAGGCTGAGTCCCGCTCGAAAAGCAGGTTCAGAGCATATTCGATCACGTCGTCGGTCGTGACCTTCGTGTTCATTTGCTCGCCGGAGAATTGAAGGTATCTCTTCAGTTTTTGATCGGTGCTGTCGAGGATCTTGGCGTTGATCCGAACGTAGTTGAGGCGTTTGATCCGAAGCATCGGACGTTCCTGTCTGAACTTCGCTGAGGGGTTTGTTTCGGGCGTTGTTGACATAGCTTTTGATCGACTCCTTTTGCGGTGGTAGTAGTAGCCGCGAGGCGTGCAATCAACTCATGTGCCAGCGAGACTTTGTCTCGGAAGGAGGTGATAAGCCCCGGGGTCTTTGGCGTGAAAACAAGCCGCTGGACGCCGGCTGGTTCAAAAATGCGTAAAAGCCTGCTGTCACCGTACGACAGGATAGACCGGCTTTTCGTTTCGTATTTCCTGTAAGTGCTCACGGATGCAAAGGTTTAAGGCTTGTACACAACGTACACGAGTGCGAATACAAGTCCGCGAATTCAGATACGGTGCGTAAATTGCTTGATCTCGCTTCGAATCGTTCGTACACAAAGGCGGAGCTCCTTTTAACGAAATGAGCGGTTCGACGAGACGAATATGAGGAAGCGAGAACGAGACAGCATCGCCAACAAGTTACACGGAATCTCCGACGAGAAACCCGGACAGCCCATTACCATCAGACCCTTCGAATCGGACGAAGAAAAGCTCGACGAACTGGTCAAGGAAACGGGAGAAGAAAGATCCCTCTTGGTCCGCAAGATGATCCGCTTTGCCCTGTCGGACAAGTACGAACATTTCAGCGCGAATCCATGCAGGGACAGGCTAGATCTGCTAGTCGAACAAAGCCGCAAAGACGAGACCGGATCCGAACGCCTTACGGAGATTCTCGATCGGCTAAAAACTCTCGAAGAGAGCGAGAAACTTGAACCGCAAAATACATCGGTTTTCCTGCGGGAGATCTATTCGCTGTCGGGCCTCTCGGTCCTTGTGCTGAACATCATCTTAAGCCGTATGATCGAGCTCACTTCACCGAAGGAAACAGGTAAGGAAAACATCAAACTTATTACCGACGGCACAATGCAGGCGGTTATCTCTCAGACAATCCTCGACCTCGACAAATGCTGTTCCTTCCACGGCATCGACTCCGGGCCGCAGCTGATGGATGAACTGTACTTCGCAACGCGGCTTCGCGGGCTCGTCCCGTCGAAACCGGATGGAGTAACTCCCGAATCGAAACCGCTATGAGAGTCGTCGCAAGCGTGCAGGCGAAAAGAGGAAGCTCGCGCGGTCTGGTTCATTACATAGCCCATAGCAAAGTCGATCCCGAAAGAGAGCCGCAGAATTCGCGCGAGATCTTTAACGCTTTCGCCGACGAACTCTCCGTAAAAAGTGCCAACAACTCGATGAGGGTCGGTATCGCTAAAGGCCGGCCTTCGAACGATGAGCTGCACCATCTCGTTCTTTCATTTCGGGACGACGACTACCGGAAGATAGGGACTAACGAAGCGGGGCGAAAGAAAGCCTTGAAGGAGACCACTCGCGCGGCGATGAAGAGCTTTGAAACTTCCATAAATGCAGAGCGACTTTTATGGACTGCGGCGGTGCATCGCAACACAAGGAACCCGCACGTTCACATCGCGATCCAAAAACAATATCTCACCAAAGAAATAGAGAGAAAAACCATGACAAAGATCCCGCGAGAAGCTCTTCCTCACTATGTGGTTCGCGACAACGAAATAGTGCTGGTTAATGGGCACCTGATCGACGCAGCGACCGAGAAAATGGAAGCCATCATCGGCCGCGAGCGGATGCATGATAAAGCTCCGAAAAGGTCGGAGAGGGGAACGACTTTCGAGGAGAGAAAATTAGCTATGCGGATCGCCGAAGAGCGTAAGATTCTGGCAAGAGGAATAGTTGCGGAATACGAGCTTCTTCGCATCGAGACCAGGATCGAGTCTTTGCTGGATCGCGGCGGTAAAATGCGGTTCACGGTAAGCGATCCCGTCACCGGCAGAAAAAAACGCCTTTCTCTTCAGGAACTCCAGAAACACGACACCAGAAACGAAACCGGCGAACCAACACAAGCCGAACGGCAGATCCGGACGATCCTTCACAAAATGCTTGCGAAGGAGGAGGCCGCAAAGCAGCAGCTTCAAAACGAATATCCCGAGGTGATCCGGGACGCAAAGCTGATCCGAGGCGAGTATAAGAAGAGCGGCCGCCAGCTTCCGATTCCTCTGCTTTCAAAAGAGGAAGTCGACAGGCTTCAGGAGCATTTTTTTGAGACATCTGACGTTCGCCGATTCTCGTACCTTGAAAGGATCAGGACGGAACTGGTGAGATCGGGTGAAGTAGAGCCTCGAAGCCGCGAGGATCTTCGGTCGATCCTCGCACAGAAAAACATCTCCGAACTTCGGTCACAGCTGAGCGAAAAGATGCACAAAGAACTGAGCGAGAAAGGCTACTATCTCCGGATCGAAATCGACGAACGGTCGGTGTCGCTCGCAGACCTGGATCGGGAGCAAAAGGATCAAGGCAATTCGCCACATTCTTTCCTTGAAAAGGTGAAGGCAGCAGCAACGCGATTATCCAAGAATCGAGCGGTGTCAGCACAAGCGACTCCGACAGACCCCCTACGCGACCAGGTCGCCGCGAAACTGACCGGGCAGCTGGCGAGCATCAAGAAAGAAGGAAAGGCCGAACAGAACAAGGCGAAGATCCTTGCCGGTATGCTGAACGCCAATCCGGAGAATGGCACTATCGATCCATCATATTCACGGCAACAGATCGCGGAGGTCGAGAAACTGTCGGTTCAGTTGAGACTAAAGAGTGACTACGAAAACAGCTGGAAACATCAACGCTCGATGATCGAATCAGCCAGAAGCGATTCCATCGCATTTCGAAAACTAATGAAGGCCGATCCGCCGACTGACTTCACTGAGCATAGCATCGTCGCGGGGCGAGCCATTGCCAGGGAGATCGTTGCGAGAATTGAGTTCGATCAGGCTAAAGACGACCTGAGATCGTTCCAGGATGGGAAGCGATTTCAGAAGGTCGCGATGGAAGATAAGCGGTCGAATAGCACTTCGTATTTGAGCCTGCACGATGTCGATCTGCCTCAAAGAAACTCATTGTTCGACAGGGCGATCAACGAACTTTTCGAAAGCCGCGAGCAGCGAAAACTTCGCCGCACGGTCTCAGGCCTTGTCGAAGATAAAGAGCTGAGACTGAAAGACGATGTAACGGCGGCGAAAGAGATTATGGTGTCGGCTTCGCGTGTAGCGTCGGAGTTCAAGGAATTTTCGTACTTCGGGCTGAGAAGCGAATCGGTTTATCAGCCGATCTTCACGCATCCTGAGATCACGATTTTAGAGTCTCGTATCTCGAAAACCCGCAACCCAAAAGAAGCCGAACGGCTGCGATCGCTTGTGGAGGCTGCTGAGGATCGATCGATACGTTCCGTCGGCGAACTGTTGCGAGACTTCGAGTCCCCGAAAACAATTCATGCTGAAGTTAAGGAGATCGATATTCCGAAGCACGACCCGGCAGATGAAAACCGGAAGCAAGGGGACTTGGAGCGGACAACGTCTATTCGTCGGCCCCAACACGTGATCGAGGGCCCTTTTCGATAGGCGGCTTTCGGCAAGCGAAAAAGGCACACCGCTTGCACATACCTCATTGCACCGGAAGGCCGATAAGGGCACCCGTGCATTGAGAATATGAAGTCAGATCTTAACAACCGCGTTATCGCTCGAATAAATGAGAAAGTTCGCGGCACTCCAAACCGAACTCTGAATCTCGGAAACATCGTGACCCCGGAACTTGGTTTACTTTCGCCCCAGCGGAGCGAAATAGCACCAAAAGGCGTGGGCCGGGACGCGGCCCTTATCGCCTACGCGGAACGTCTTCGAAACAGCTACCGAACGAACGAGGGAGGCTTGCGTGACGGGATGCTGAAACTTGGGCAAGCTTTTCGCGACGGCCAGACCATCAACATCACATGTTTCTGCCGGGCGGGGGAAGGATGCCACGCCGATATCGTTAAGATTGCCATCGAAAAGCTCGGACATGGGTTAAACGGCCGTGAATCCGTTGTCGAGAGGTCTCAAAGATCCGTCGCTGAGCATACTCCAGCTTCCCGAGTAAACCCGCGAACCCAAAGAGCCATAAACGAGATCCTTTCCGTTAGTAGGTCGGAAATGCTGCTTGCGAAACTGGAAGATACTCAAGGACGCAATCGAGGCGAACATGCGTCTCACCTTAACGGCCAATCGCAATTCGCAAGAGATCTCTACGAACGTGGAGCGGTGGTTAAGGACGGGATGCTGATAACGCCGAAGGAAACCCCTTCATCCGCGCCGCCGCTTGCGATCGCGACCAATGAGTATGGGGTCAAGAGACTCTCAACTTTAGTGGGCGAATCGCGAGCCAAAGAACTCGTACCGCAAATAGTCGAGCACGGTAAGAGCATCGCTGGCTCGTCAGCCGACCGCGACACCCAGATGAAGGTCTTCAATTGGATCTATGGAGCCCTTGAGGGCCGGAACGAACTTCTCACCTCGGACTCCAAAATCCGCAATAGCGAACCGAACACCGAATCGAAAGACGAAAGGGTCGAACGAGTGGTTAAGGATATCTCGGGATTGGCCGAAGAGATGAGCAAACTGGAGCCGTCCGACAGGCTCGACCTGATCGATTCGCACAGCGAGCGGACCGTATTCGAGGGGCATGATAGAGAGGACGATGAACTATCCCTTGAAAAAGTGTATGAAGATGCCATTGCTCAAGAAGCCGAGACGCCATCTCTCGATCGGGATGGTAACGGGAGCGGACAACTCGAATTCGATCGGACCGAATTGGGTGACAACTCGCTTGCCCGAATGGCTTCCGAAATGTCGAAGGAGGAACTCGACAGGTGGACAGAAGTCCGTCTCCCGGCGCTCGATGAAGCTCTCGAGAGCGGAACTCCGGTCGATTCGATCCTGAGAGTTTACCAGAACGATGTGTATTACGCTGCGAAAGACGGCCCGGATGAGAAGCAGGCCGCGATCGACGATCTCAAGTTTGCATCCGCTTATATCGCGCACCAACTGAAGCAGCCCGAATCCAGGTTGAGACATTCCAACGCACGGTACAGGGAATATGCGGTAATGCTCGAACGGGCATCCACAAGGGCCGAAGTGATCGATGCGGCATCGAAGGTCCGATTGGAGAATGCAAGGCTCGGATTTCAGTGGGAAAGTTTACCGGAGAAGGAAAAGGCAAAGACCGCCCCACCCATGACCTCGAAAGAGATGCGATTTCTCTTAACGGAAACCTCTCCACGCCATTACACATCAGAGATGACCGCAGCGAAACTTTCCTACGCGAGCGTCGGCGGCGATGCCAAGACGAGGACAGATGCCTTGATGCGCGGTGAGATACGCCCAAGCCCGGAA
Organism: Acidobacteriota bacterium; assembly: GCA_019639195.1. Taxonomy (GTDB): domain Bacteria; phylum Acidobacteriota; class Blastocatellia; order Pyrinomonadales; family Pyrinomonadaceae; genus OLB17. The sequence goes on from JAHBSI010000003.1 coordinate 459,649, forward strand.
GCGGCCCAGCTGATCGACAGTCTTGAATCGAGGCTCAGCAGGCGGCAGCTAAAGGACTCGATATCCGCTACAAGACATTTCCTGCAAAGCCTGAAGACGCCGAATGATGAACTACGCTACAAGAACGAATTCGATCACAGCTACGTTTATCGGAAACTGCCCGCGGCCGAAAGAGACTTCGTTTACCAGCGAGCAGTACTTCAGAAAGAAGAGTTGCAATCGAAGGTGAGCACTAGCGAACTGGATCGCCAGAAGCCGATTCAGGAATCGGTTCCGAAACCGGACGGTAAGGTCTTCGGCGAATTCCGTGACGAGTTCAAATCCGAAATACTAACGCGTATAAGGTCCGGTTCAGGCCTCGACCATCACGAACTTACCAACCGGGCCGTGGAGATACTGGATGCGAGTTTCGCAAGGAACGGCCTGGCAGCCAAAGCCGACCACGAAGCAATGAGCATTCTAAGTCGGGAGCTCTCCGAAGGGATCGGCAAAGTTACGGTTCGACGTCCGGCATACAATAATTCTCGGAACAGCCATCCGCCAGCCGACAGATCGACCAGAGAAACCCGTGACCGCGATAATCGATCCCAGGAGATATACATCCGCTAGGTGGATTTCCGATTTCTCCGTCGCTAGCGGGCGTGAGAACCGGTAACGCATACGAATCAATTTTTCTCCCCTTTCCGCGAGAGTCTCAGGTCACGTCAGGGATCATATTGAGAGCCAATGCGGTCTGCATCGATCCCGCCTCCTCGCGAAAACGCCAATCTTTAACCTCCACGATCGGTTCAACGGCCCAGGATCCACGGGCGAAGCGATCAAAGACAACCGAAGCCGTCGTGCGGCCCGGAGGTTCGGCGACCGAATCAATGAACACGTCCGGCAAATTGCACGATAACGGGTATGGATGTCGAAGGTTTGCTGTGTGACAGGCGAGGCGGTCACAATATGGCCGGCATGCAAGCAGGTTAATGGCGCGTACCCGATGGCGTGATCCTCCGGAACGGACTCATTTTTTTAGAAGGCTCGTTGGCTGTTCTATCAGTCCGAGTACGTTTAATTGATTTGCTGACGGACGGAGACTCAGGCCCGTAACGTCCTCAGGCGTGAGGGCCGGTCCTTTCCACCGTCGCTGGGACTCGGGGCTTACTACTAGACACCAGGTAGTCGCCGCCGCACGCTGCCGTCCCACGGGGATCGCCCAGAGGGTGAACTCGTGGTGACCGATCGGCGTGTAGAGATAATGGTAATTGCGGTGGGTCAGGCCGGCCCCGTCCTTTGAAAACTCGCGGGTCTCCTTTTTTTCCCATACGACGCCTTCCAGTTCTCTAAGGTCCTTCGGGAATCCGCCTCGTTTCTTGTGAAACGAGCGGAGGTCGCGGATCATTACGTCGAAAGCTTCGACCGGCGTTTCCGCGGTCCTCTGCCTCTCCGTTGCCCACAATGAATAAACATAGAAGCCGACCACCGCTACCATAGCGACCGGCAACAGGATAAGCGTGATCTTCAGTTGTTTCTGCATTGGAATTTATGCTGCTCCCCGCACCATCTGTGTTTTTTGTTCGTACTGCCGTGCCAGGAACAGCCGTGTGTGACCGACAAGATCGTTGAGATTTGGCGTGTAGGGGCGGCGGGTTTCCGCTTCGGATTTGGGCACCTCCGTCGTGGCCGAGTGCTTGACCACGGATGGAAGCTTTTCGTTGGAATAGAGACGCTCTACTTCGCCCGACACACTGTCCACTACAACCTGTTCTTGTTCGTTATTAGGTTCCGTAACCGCCTTCGGCATCGCCGCCGTCAATAAGAATGCCGGGTCGATATCTTGAAGGTGAACCTCTCGCGGCGAGCCTTTCCGTTCAGCCGCGTGAGCGTTCTTCAGCACCGCATATGGAGGATAGGCCGCCCGGATCGGCGGGGCGGTATCGCTGACCATGAGCACTTCCGAGTGCCTGGCTATCTGCCTTATCTCCGAAGCGTGCATAAGAGCGCGTCGCTGTTCCGCGTATCTGGTATTGTCGTGTTTCTTTCCAGGATAGTCCTGAAACGTTTTTGAGAATATCGTGGTATCGCCGAGCTGCTTCGAAGCGTATTCGGCGGTCACGTCGTCTAGACCGGGGAGGAAGATCTTCGTCATAACGGTTCCCAGAATCGCATTAGCACGTTCCCGCCCGTACTGGTCGTACATCTGCGGAAGGTCCTGGTATCCGAGCCCCAAGCCCACACCGCGTCCGCGCCCGATCCCCGATATGCGCTTCACTTCGGCCACGTTAAGCTGGTACGCCTCGTCGATGAGGACGAAGCAGGGATGTTCGGGCTCGTTCAGACCATCCAGCCGCATTTCCATTACGGCTTGCCCAAGGAATGTTGCGATGAACTCTTTATAGATATCGGCGGCTCCTTCGGAGACGACGAGATAAATGGCTGTTCCGGGTTTGCGAAGATTCGAGAAATCGATATTCCTGCAGCCCGCTTCTATCTCTTCCGCCATCGGCGGCATTGTGACCATTCGAGCCGGTGCCAACGTGAAAGGACGGAGCTTATTGTAAAGTCCGATCAGGATCGATCCTCGAGTTTGGATCGGAGCCTGTCGGAACGCTAAGTATGCCTGCTTAGCGTATAGGCTTGGCGAGTTTTCCATTGCGTGAGCGAAAGCGTCGTTGCCGTCTTCGCCCAGCGAGATCAGGAAGTCTGCGGCAAAAGCGGGAATCGCTTTTTCTCGATAGACCTCAGCGATGTGCAGGAGGATCGCGGTGAGCGCGATCTGTTCCGCATCACCCCAGAACGGATCTGCGTTTGTTTTACGGCGGCTTTCGATACCGATCATCATCCCAGCTACCTGACAGGCAAAAGCGGGATCGTTCCGGCATTTCGGGATAAAGTTCCAACGATCGCTCCTACCTGGGTCGTTGAGATCCAAACGGAACACCCTTTTAGCGGTTCCGGCGGTCTGAGTAAAAAGCTCTCCCTTCGGGTCGTACACGAGGCATGACGATCGCCCCAGGATCGCGCGGATCATCGAGATGAAAAATGTTTTCGACTTTCCGGAGCCGGTCGGCCCGAACATGACAAAATGCCGGAGCCATTGGCTCGGAGGAAGAAAGATGTCCCTGCCGCCGAATGCCTTCGCGATCGGCAAAGCATTGACGGGCAAGGGCAGCCCGCGAACGCGGTTCATCAGGCCGCAGCGGATAAGGTCTTTCACCTTCGCCCAGCGAGCCGAACCATGAGCCGTACTCATTCTTCTTACGCGATATGGGGAAAGCTCGTCATAAGCATCCGAAAGCCCCGCGCAGACGCCGCAAAGCGCCATTGCCCAGAAGGCCAGGTTGATCAGTCCCGGTTGATCAAAAAGCCATCCCGCAAAAAGGAACAAGCCTGCGTCTATCAGGCCGAGGCAGATATAGAACCCGCCCTTTCCGACATCGACGACCCAGTGCCAGAACGCGTTGTACGAGGGCAAATACTGCTCGTTAGCCTTGCGCGGGATGCCATATGACGCATCAAATCGTTCTATCCGTTCACGTGCAAACATATCTTCTACCGACCTTGATTTTGAGAGTTAAGCCATTCGTTCTGTTCACGAAGATCTCGAATAACCGTCTCATTTAACGGCATTGCTTCACCTCGCCAATGCCTTATCTTCCAGCCGGCGGCCGTTATTTGTTCACTGGTGCTGAACGGAGTCGGTAGTTGCACAGGATTCTGTGCCTCGAAATACATCACCGAGTTTGCTTCAGTCGGCGGCAAGGGAAAACGAAAAAGAACCGCGGGCCCTCCGGCGTTGTTAATAGGCAACGAAAGGATCTCGAAAGAAAAGGGCTCAACCTGATAGTTCAGTTTCAGTTCACTCAAGGGCGAGCGAAGCGCCCCGTCTTTGATCTCGATGCCGGGAGGAAGGAGCGAGCGTTTTTGAAGCCCTGTGAGTATTTCGCTGACTGTCGCGGGGAATTTGCCATTTACTCGAAACTCGTCGAACGAGGCCAGTGAAATCGCCATCAACAAAGCTCCTGATTCTCGAAGCCTCACTGCCGTTTCGTAAACTTCACCGGAAAGCACGGGTTTTACAGGCTCTGCCACCAAAGTGCCTGACCCATGGGTTTGTTCCGAAGCCGTTTCGACGAATTTCAGCTGTGCAGGGTCTTGATCGCTGGAGTACGCCCTGGCACCCAGATACACAAGGAAAGCGAGAAGAGCCGTACAAAGCGCGCGGTAGAGTCTGAACTTCCCCCAATAATGGAAAAAGCGATCTATCCGTTCGCGCCTGGTGTTGTTTTTGGATTCTGCCTGTTCTGTTTCTTGTTTACTTGAATTCATAACATTTCTAAACTGCGAGATCCCATTTCGCAGCCCACTCGGAGTCCCTTGCGGCAAGGCAGCGATCTATGACCGGGTTAAATGCATTCGTCATCGCAAGCAGGTAGTCGAGCTGCAAACCGAGAAGTTCGCGAGCGTCGCCGGTTTTTACGAAGTAGCAGAAGAATCGGGACAGGCCGCGATGATCGAGCGACTCGACGGAATCCCTCACGAACGCACCGGCGACATCGATGGACTCGCGGATGCTGGGATGATCTTCCATGCCAGCGATCCCGCGTACCGCGTCGAGCAGCTTTATTGAGAGAGCGAGCTGAGCGGATGACGCTTTCGGGTTTCGCGCCCGTAGTATCTCCAGTTCCTTTTCAAGCGTCGGATTACTGAACCGAGTGTAGATGTGCCGTGAGATGAAAGGACCGCTCAGCTTGTGGCGAAGATCGTTCGACGTAGTTATGACTATCGGACGTGATTCCCAATCGGCAACTCCGATGCATCCATTTTCATATCGAGGAATGTATATCAGCCCTCGTTCAAGTGGCATTAGCAATGAATCTTCAATACTTGCGCCAAACTTGTCGCTTTCATCCAGCAATAAGACTGGCGGCGGATTTCTTGGTGCGGACTGCGCGGCCTTTGCAGCAAGATCGTACGCCAAGGCAACCTCACCCAAGACGAGGAACTGTCTTTGCCATTTCATCTTTCGTGCCGTTTCGAGAAGCTCCACTTGCTCGCTCGCAGGAAGTTCCTTTGCGAGCGCAAGATTCTCGCGCATCCACACTTCCTGCTCTTCGCGGTCCCAGTCATAAAGGATCTCCTCCTGCTTTAGGCCATCGCGCCCCGACACGACGCACATCGTCAGGTTGCAGGCCGAGGCGACGGCTTCAGGGAAGGCGGTCTTGCCGCTCCCTCTTGTCCCGGATACTAGCCACGCACGGCCCGACTTCAGGCTCTCGCAGAAATCCCCGAACACCTGTTCACCGGGCACGTAACCGGTCCCGCAGAGCAGTCCGTATAGCTCGCGTTCGCTCCCGTTTCTTACGAGACGCCGTGGATCGATCTGCGGCCGGTCCGGATCGTGAGGGATCATTCCTTTCGCGCCTCCTTTGTCGGTTGGCTTGTCGTAGCCGCAGAGTTCTCTGGCAGGCCCGTCACGAGGACATAGCCGTTCGCGCCAGCGGGAACCTCCAGGAAGCTGTCCTCCCGCTCGTTCTTCAGGAACGCACCGGACAGATCCTCCGTCGTCGACCCGGTACCCCGACGCAACGGCTCCGAAAGGATCACGGTGCTTCCGGACCGGATCGCTCCGACCGAACCGAGGACCGAAGCGGCAGTCTCCTTCATTCCGCGAAAGAATCGGGCCCACTGCGACGTTAGATTTCGTCGCTTGCCTTCGATCCCCGAGGCGCCGTCGCGGCCGAGAAGTTCTCCGCTGAACTTCACAAGCACACCGGAAACCGGATCTATGAGGCCAACTACGGTTACGAAAGCCCTGACGGATTCACCGCCACGGACATTTCCGACAATCATTGTTCCGGCAGGATAGGAGTATCCTTTTCCTTCGACAGGACGGGTCAGCTCCATTCGCACGAATCCGCCCGAGTTGCGAAGCGTATAGATTGAGCCGATGAGACGGACAGGCAGCATCGTTCCGAAAGGTATTTCAACGCGCGAAGTTGTCGGAGCCGGTGTCGGTTTCGGGTGTTCGAATTCAGGTCTTCCCGTTTTTTCGTCTTTCGCGGAAGGGTTCGTGGTTATTCCGAAGAAAAGAGATCGACCCCGAGCATCGTCCGAATTGGTAACTTTCGACGCAGGCACGCTTCGAGTCCCAATCTCGGCGGTAACGGATCTTGAAGGGTCAGACGAACTCAGGTTGCTTGCCGGAATCTGGTTGGTTAACGGAAAGGGATATGACTCTTTTTCCCCGATCGATGCCTTCGTAGCTTGGTCGGCGGCGCCGGTCTTTGGAGAGATATCATCAACATCTCCCTTGCCAGTGGGAGTCCCGGTTTGAATAATGTCTACCGGAACGACCGAACCATCCGGATTCACTGCACTGACAGGGGCCGACGACGGAGGAGCGACCATACTGAGAGCCATCTTCAGCTTCTCATCTTCAGTTGCGGGTGCAGAAGTTTGGGTGTTTTTTGGTCCACTTCTGTTTATCGCATCCGTCTTCGGTGAGGGAAACCATCCCATACCGAAGAACCAGGCGATACCGACGACCAGAAGGCAAAGAAAAACCGCGAACGCAGCAAAGGTCCTGACCACCTGCCAGCGGCGTTTGTGTGGTTTGGCAACCTGCTCTTCAATTTCAGCATTATCTTCGTCAGTTGTGTCTTCAAGTTCGTCCGAAGAGTTTTCAAGCAGCAACTTTTCTCTCGCATCGTCGTCCTCGAAACCTGGCAATGCTGTTGGTACGTCGGCTGAATCAAGTGTCATCTTCTCCATTGGTGTTTCCTACTCCTTTCCTTTTGGATCGCCGAGACTTGAGGCGATCGGCGCATCGGCGGCTTCACGGTGTGCGACCAGGATGCGGACATTCTGATTAGTACCGAGAATCGGAGCCTTGTAGACGAGGGCGTAGTACGCGGTCGAACCGGGCTGCACAAGTCCTTCCAGAGTTGTCGACTCAACGTATTGAGCTGCAACCCGTGTGGTCTGAATGCTGTTTCCACTTGTGTCGGTTGTTTGGACCTGAAGCTCCGGCATACCCGGCACAAGTCTTAGGTTTGAGGCGGTGATGTTGCGCACCGCGACCACTACGAGCCGCATTTCCGGATCAAGCTCCGTGATGGGCGATACCGCGAGTTCAAGGCCGTGCTGCGGTTTCGACCATGAGCCAAAATTTTTCTTCGGCTCCCTCAAAGACTCGGCGAGCTTTTTGTTGGCAAGTGAGGATATCTCATCGTCTGTCTTCTTCTTGTCCGCGCCTTTACCGCGAGCGTTTCTCGAGTTTCCAAGATTTGCGTACGCGGAATTTATCGGATGACTTCTTTCACGAGGCGTTTCACCTGAGTTCATCGGTTCAACGGCTAGAGATGATCCAACGAGCTTTGAGACTGCCCGTGAGTTCATGGGAACAGGCAAATTGCTCTCCCTGCCGAGATCGTAAGCAAGCCCCGCCGTTCGCCTCGCTGCGATCACGGCCTCCCGGTCGTATGTAATAACACACCGATGGGCGTTCTTTCTAAGATCGGCAACCGGCACAAACTCAAGTATGAGAACCAGTCCGGAACGCATTTGAAGACTTATCGCGGCAGCCGCAGTGCCGTCGCGCGAGGGCAGGAACGATTCTCCCGGATATACGGTGATCGACCTGTCGGTCTCTTTCGTAGGAGATTGAAAGACTGAGGCGAGTTTCGGGTTCCCCTCGTGAATGTAGTAGATGCCGTCCGAGGCCGGAAACTCCACTATCGAGACTGCGTTTTGAGCGAGACCAAGCCGTATCACGGTCGGCTGTTTTGGGTTGACCGTCACCCTGGCCTCGCCCGAGAGGTACTCAGGTTCAGCCAGATTGACGATCGAGACCGGCGTCGACTGCGGAGACAGGAGTAGTTTCGCAGGGATTTCGGCGGCCGGTCGGGAATCGGATTTCTGCGGTCGTTTCTTGACCGTTTTTGATTTAATCGGCCTCGGTTGTGCCTGGGCTGCGATCTCGGGCAAGCCAAGAAAGATAAGTGCCGGAAGAAAGGCAAGAACGAGTTTTGATACTTGAATGTTCATAAGATTGATAAGCTGTATTTCTTGTGGATGGACTACCGCCCCTGAGCCGTGTTCGGCGACGGGGCGGTTGCGGTCTCCTGTTGGGCCTCGTCCGCGATCAGCGTCACGGGCGAAACGGATTTGCCGTTGACCGGCTCTACCCTGAAGCGAAGGATCGTAAAGCCGGTGCGCAGATTGTTGTCGTTCCTTACAGGCGATGATGGACTGTCCTTGAGCAGGAACTTGGCCTTCAGCTGCACCGATTCCTCGACATCCTGCCCGGCAGCTTTACGGCGGATCTTTCGAATGCCTATTGCCCGAAGCACATACGGATCGTTCTCATCGATGGTGAGGTCCTGGAGTTCCCACGACGAGTTGACGCTCTCCGCCTTCTCGGCCGCAAGCACCCCGTTCTGTTTCAGACGTGTCGCCATCGCGATCGAGAGATCCGGGTCGAGCATCCGCAATAGCTTGTTCACCTGGCTTTCGCGGTTCGCTTGCTCGACTTCGTAAAGGGCCGCAAGGAACTCCTTCACCAGGTATTTCTTGTCCGTGGTGGTTGGGGTGTCGGGCGAGATACTGACCGTTTCGGTTGAACCGTAGTCTCGATTGTTTAGTTCCACGACACGTCCCGAGGATCTATCGATCACAATGCGGTCAGCCTTTCTCAAAGACAGGAATACATTGATCCCAACGCTGAGTGCCAGAACTATCAGGAGTACCCAAACGGCCTTGAATAGCGATGAGATCGTAACTACGTCTTCGGGATCGCGGCTCAAGTAGAGCTGCGTTTCTGAAGCCGCAAGAGCTTCAGTCGCGGCCTCGGGTGTGTTTGTACCTGGTGTTTCTTCTTTCATCATTTCGTGTGCGGACCTGTTCGGCCGTGTTTCGTCGTATTCGCAAAATGAGTGCCAAAGGCGAGAAGGCTTTTTTCGCCGTTCTAAACATGTTCTTTCCTTCGTTTGGAGCAAAACCGAACCGATGGTGCGGCGGTACGTGGCAGAAATGAACCAGTTAGCGTTCTGCCGGGGGAACACCCGCAAAAGTTGATCTGCCTTTTCGAGCTGGAAGGCTGCGAACTTCGGAAGATATGATCACAGGCGCCTTATGATCTATTGGCTGTAGTTTGCTCTGACCATTTACACGAAAGCGCTTTCCGGTACGCGGATCATAGAGCACTATGATCACCGGTGTACCCGAAGGACTCTTTTCTTCGCGAGGTTCTCGCTCTGACGCAAATGTCCGTGTTGCTTCATCAAGAGTTGACCTATTCTTTACTCCCGGGAACTTGCCCTGAGCTTCCAGCCATCGATAAATCCTAGTTCCGTTCGCAACATAGGCAATTGTCTCTTTGTAAGGCGGAACTCCTCCGGACGTTCGTCGTCCGGAAGGGTTTATAAGCTTGCCCTGTGAGCGGATCGTCCTGCCCTCCAGATACGCTAAAACCGTGCCTTCGCCTGCGTTATAGGCAGCAAGAACAGACTCCAGGCGCCGATCAAAAAGCCGACCGAGATACTTCACATACCGAGCAGCCGCGTGGATCGACGAGTTCGGTTCATACGGGTCGGCGAGACCGAATCGAGCGGCGGTTGCGGGAATAAACTGCATCAGCCCTTGAGCGTTCTTCGGGCTAGTCAGCCACGGCCGGAACCTCGTCTCGTTGTATGCGATCGTCCAGAGAAGAACTGGATCCACCCCTTCTTTCAGCGCTGCATCCGCTATTGTTCGCTCGAACAGCGCAGCGCGTGAAAGCACATCCATTCTTGAAAGTGCGGTCCGCGTGGAAACGGTGCGAGTCTGCGATTTGAGCGACGGAGGGGAGGAAGTGAAAACCACGAGCAGAAAGGCAGCAGCAATGTAGATTCGTTTTCGCATGTCGCAAGCGGTTCGCAACCGACGTGCCAACCGCCTCCCATGCGACGCGGCACAAGCCTTGCAAAGCGAGCCAAACTGTTGACGCTTCCCGAAGTCGGGCGAGGCGCCAGGAAAACCTTCTACGCGAGGACGAGAAATGAAGAAATCTATACGAACCATACGATACGCCGCGGCCCAGCTGGCTCCGGTCGCGGCCGTTCTGCTTTTTACAAACATCCTGTTTGCGCAAGGACCGATCTTCACCGGGGATGCGAGCAATCTTTCGAACATCATCCGCGAGTCACTGAAGCTGATGGCGATCGTCCTGTTCTGTCTGGGAGCGGTCGGGGTGGCATGGGCCATTTACAACAAGATGACTGGTAAGGAATGGGGCAACCAGGCGTTCGGCTCTTTGCTTTCATTTGCGTTCGGGACGATCGTCGCCGTCTTCTGGCAGCTTGCTCAAGGCCGGGCGGTCGGAGTCGATACCAATTTTTAGGAGGGCGAAATGAGACGACGAGCGACCAGGCCCAACGTGTTTCGCGGCCTGAAAAGGTTCGGGGTTTTTTCGACGGACTGGAAGTACATACTTGTGCCGACCGGTGTCGCATATCTGACGCCGTTCGTCTTCGGTCTCTGGTTTGGTTATGTACCGCTTGGTTTTCCGCTTGGCTTATTTACGTTCCTGATACTGCTCGGAACCTTCAACTACCTCCGCCTGAGCAAACCCGAATGCTGGCTTTCGCAGAAGTTCGACGCGGAGATCGATAGGTGGCATTCGATCCGGCCACCGCTTCACACCGAACTGGATCCAGCCGTCTGGGTAAACCAAACAAAAAAATAAATCATGGACACAGCAAACCTTTCATTCGCACACATAGCGATCTCACTTTTCGGCAGTCTGTTTTCTGTCGGGCTGGCGTTTGTGGTCGGTTACCGGATCGTTCCGGCATTCAAGGCCCACAAGCGACACTTAGCGGTTCACTCGAATCCCAACGCGGTCCAATATACAAAAATCACCCATCCGGGACGGCTGTTCCCGACCGAGATCGCCGGTCTCGACGGCAACATAATCCGTTATAGGGATGGGAGCTACGGAAAAGCCTATGTCTTCGAACCCGCGAACAGTCTCTACGTTGACGGAAACGTAACCGAACAACGCATCGAGGAACTCAAAACCATTCTCAAATTCGAGAAGCCGAAGAACACGATCATCCAGTTTCGGTTCCTCAATTCGCCCGATACAGGAGAGGTGCTCCGTGATCATCTGCTTTCGCGCGATGTGGAATCGGCGGACCCGATCGCCGGTGTCCTTCACGCGACCAATCTTTCGCTTCATGAAGAAGCTATTCGGTCGGGCAACGTCATGCGGCAGAGCGCAACCGTCTGGGTACGCGTGCCGGTTCGGGACTCGGCCGATAAAGGAATGCTTTCGTCTTTACTGCCTTCGCTTCTTCGGGACGTGAAGGAAAACGGGATCGCATATTTTTTACGCTCACCCTTCTTAAGAGTAAGAAATCGCGAAAGTGAATTGTTGGTGAAACGGGAAATCCGAAGTGAAGCCGTGTGCAGATCGAAGGCGTCACGTGTTTTTCAGTCATTCGAAGCAAACTTCCCGCTGAGCCTGCAGCTTCGGGAGATGAGCCGGCGGGAAATTTTCGAGGCACTTTTTATCAGTCACCGACGCGAGCATCGATCCGTTCCCATGCTCCCCAACTCCGCGTTGGTCGATATAAGGCGTTATCTGTGCAGTACAAAGATAGAAAGCACGCGAGACCAATTCGTCCGGCACAATGGCTCCCCCGTGAGTCTGGTCAGCCTGAAAACCCTTCCGAACGGCTTCGTCACGGCAGATATTATGCGGTACCTGACGGCGACGCGAGCTCTCGGATTTCCTCATGAGATCGTTGTGGATCTGATGACCACCGAAAAACAGGCCGCGAAAAAGGACCTTCAAAAGCGCATCGACCGGATCGAGGGCAGCCGCAACACCTGGCTCGGATTTCGGAACTTGAAGAAGGACGCGATAGTCATCAAATCCGATCTGGAGAATCTTTTGGAGCAGGTCGAAAGCGATAACGAAGAGATCTGCAACCTCCGACTTAACGTGATCGTCTTTGCCGGACGCTCGAAAGGAGCAAAAGAGACGCGGAAGCAGCTTGAGTTACTGGACGAACGATGCGATGCCGTGGTGTCAGCTATCCGACAAAAGATAGGTGCCGATGCGGTTCGTGAAGACGCCGTTCGTCAGCGCGCACTCTATCCTCGGATGCTTGCGGGCGAGCTTTCTTCGAAGCGCACGGGCCAGGAGCTCACCGAAACTGCGGATTCCGTAATCGCGTTCGTGCCGACTGAAACGAGTTGGCGAGGCAGCAAACGCCCGCACAGCATCTTTACCACTCCGAACGGACAGATGTTCGGCCTCGACCTGTACGACCGAGCCTTGATCAAATCACCGACCGTGATCGTGACGGCCGCATCGGGTGAGGGAAAGTCGTTCCTCGCGTCGATGCTGATCACGGACATACGCGCACACCGCGGGAACGTGAAAGTGCGCGTAATGGATTATCGCCATTCGTTCAAGCCCATCTGTCGGCTATTCGGCGGAAGGCAGATAGAGTTCACCGAAAAAGATCCAAGACCGATCAATATCTGGAACTATCCGGGCATCGAGCACGGCGGGCCTCCCACAAAAAGGCAGCTTGCGATGGTTCTCACCGACATTCTGATCCTGAGCAAAACGCCTAAGACGGACGCGGTCACAAGTGCGATAGCTTCGACCGTCATAGATGAGGTCTATAAGATGGCTCTCCCGCGAAACGGTCACGGCCGACCGAAGTTCCAACCGACACTGGGGCACTTTCTCGACATCCTCAAAAGCTATCACTGGAACGCGGGCGAAGAGAGGCAGGCCAACGAGCTTTACCTGAAGCTGAACATTCATCGAAAAGACCCATGGCTTAATGCTCCTACCCATCCTGACTATGACGCTCCATCAATGTTCGATGTTTTCGAGCTGTCGGGAATAAGCAGCCTCGACGAAAAGATCCGCGAAAGCGTCGGGTTCCGCATCAGCGCCCAGATCATGCAGGAGATCGGGGAGGAGAACGCTCAGAACCAGAAACAGCCGATCCTTTTCCTGTGCGACGAGATGCGCGAGATCAACCGGCATTTCCCGGCGATTCAAGAGCTTATTGCAGAAGCGACCGTTACGGGGCGCAAGGAAGGACTCGTTACGGTACTTTTCTCCCAAGCCTACGAGCATTTCACCGGCACACCTGAGCAGCCGAACGTCACGGGTATCGATCTGGTGAAAAACTCCGGCGTGAAAATGATCGGCAAGCAGATCGGCGGCTTCGATCGTCTCGCCGACGACTGCGAGCTTGCTTCCGAGACCGTCGCCGCGATCCGGGGGATCAGGAACCAATACGGCCGCTACACGCAGTGGGTGTTCGTCATCGGAAGCGGTGCGGACAAGATCGTCCAGCTGGCGGAGATCCACCTTTCGCCCGCGATGTTGTGGGCGAACACCAACGACACGAACGAGGCGAACGCCCGCCGGCTTGTCGAGAATATTCGTCCGGATCTTCCACCAGAGATCGTCGTCTCGTGGCTTGCCTCGAAGTATCCGAGCGGATTGACCGCGGTCGGCCTCACGGGGATCTCCCCCATCGATCTGAACGAACTTGGCGGCTTGGAGGTGAAAGCATGATTGGAATGAACGGAACAGTGAGACAAATGATCCTCGGAGTTGTTCTTTCATCGATACTCATCAGCATCGATGTGCGCCCTGCTCAGGCGCAGTGGACCGTGTTCGACCCGTCGCAATACGCACTCCAGGTCGCGAAGAAGATCGAGGAAGCCGCTCGCTGGGTCGAGACGATAAATCACTACATACAGATGTACGAGAACGCTGTGCGGCAGTACCAGAAAATGGTCGAGAGCGTCACCAATCTGCGAGGCATTCTCGACAAGGTCGACGAGCAGATCATGCGGCACAAGCAGCTGATAACGACCTACGCCACGCTCGGGCGGCTTATCCGAGGCACGTTTGAACTTAAAAAGAGGATCGAAGCGACGATAACGAGCCAGATACACTCCGTCGTGAATATCGCCCGACGATTAAAGAACGGAATTTTCGACATGGAGGCGAACAAACGCGACCTGGACGACTTCCTCCGGCATTCTATCGGTAGAAGCGCGGATGCATATCTGGCTAATCTCGAACGCCTTGCAAAACTCGATTCCGAACTTGAGCGAATGCTCTTCGATCGCGAGAACATGCTTCTCGATCTTGCAAAACTTTACGAGGAACGGGAAAAGATCGCAGACGCGACACGGGCTATCTCAGCAAATCCTGACGCCAACCAGGACGGAGTGCAATCGCTGATCGACCAAATGCTAGCCGTGAACCTCCGCATCACCACCGTCGAAGGTCAGCTCCGCGAACTCGAAGCGAAGATCCAGGCCAAGTTCGTCGCCTACGGTCTCAAGATCGAGCAGATGACCGAGTTCGGGAAGGAGATCCGCCGCACCACCGAAATGATGACCGGCATCACTCGGGCTTCAGATGATTTTCTGCGCGAACTCGAAAGATACGAGATCTGGAACGACGAAGTTTACGACAACCCTCTTCCTTAGCAACAGACTTAACTCCCGGTCAAATAAGAAAGTCATGAGAATTAACGGAATATCGCGCGGCACGGCTGCCGCACTCACGCTCCTGCTAACGTCCTGCCTCTTCGCCTGCCTTTTTACAACGACGGCGGTCGGTCAACGGCCGCCTCGTCCCCCTCGCCCTCCAAGGGTCCAAGGGCAGACGCCGATCGGGACCATGAACGGGCAGCCTGTAACCGCCAACGATCTGATACTGACGATCAATCCCGATTCTCCGTTCATGCCGCCTCTTGATGGAAGCCCCGCACCCGTCCTGCAGCAGTTCGAGAATCAATACCCGGCGAACCCGACAGCGACGCCCCAGCCAGGTCCGGTGCTTCCTCCGAAACCTGCCGCACCGAGCTTCAGCGAGCAGATCACAAATCTTATGCGGACGGGACAGGAATGGCTCTTTCGATCGGTGCTCGACACGATCATTCGGCCGTTGATGCCGATCCTGACATTCCTCGCATGGATAATCGCGAGCTTCGTTTTAATAATCGCTTTCATTCGCCGCTTTCACGAAAATCGCGGTCTCGGCCCAGAGCAACTGGTTGCGTGGGGCGTGAGGACAATCGTCTTTATGGTCGTCATCGGAGCGAGTCCGTTCATCATCGACGCTTTAACGATTACGGGGAAATTCTTCGCGCGGCCGATTCGCGGCTATAACAGTTCGCTCATCGTCGAGTTCGACGAGAAGATGAAGCAGTACGTCAAGAACAACTTCGCCGTGGAAGACCCGAACGAGCTTCTCGCCGAGAGGCTTCCTAACGGAGAACCGGGACTTGTCGGGATCATCACCGACAAGGAATCGTCCGTAAAGGACATCACAAGCGAGATGAACATCCTCGGTTGGGATATGCCGCGCATGTTCACGTTCATGGTAATTGGGCAGAACATCATCAAGTTCGGTGCGATCTTCCTATCGGTCGCGGGCCTGTTCATCCTCATCGGGCTGAAACTTGCCGCTCCGGTGCTTTCAGCTTTCGGTTTTGATGAGAAATTCGCGAACCAGGTCTTCTATCCGTTTTGCTGGGGCGTCGCCACTTTCGCTCTCGCGTTCCCGATCGTAAAAGCAGTAACGCTCTATGTTTGCTACAGCATCGGTCTTCTCGCGCTTTCCGTCTACAACGGGGAGGCGTTGTTTTCGCTGGATCCGACGACGGCGACCATCATTACGAACAACAATTACGATCCGGCATCAAGTGCATTGATCGTGACGGCCCTGTTCTTTGTTTCGAGCCTTTGCTTCATCCTGGTTCCGTGGCTGAGCTATCGGGTCCTTCGGGGTCAGGTATATGAGGGAGTATCGCAGGTCTCAATGGGATGGATGCTTTCTTCTTTAGGCACAGCCCTGGAAACATACGGTCTTGTTGCGGGAGCCGCTTTGCATCGTCAGGCGGAGAATACACAGATACAAGGCATATACAACGCTGAACAGGCCGCCGCGAAGAAAGCTCTCGAATCCGCCAATCAATCGACCGAGGCGAGGCTCGTTTCGTCGGTTGCGGGAGTCGAAGGCGGCCTCATTACAAGTCTCGGTCAGATCCGGGCGAATCAAGTAACCCAGACCCTGCTTGCCGAGGCCAATAAGACCTTCGGCATTGCCAGCAGTTCGGCGGCTACGCGCCGTGAGATCACCGGCACATTGGCCGAGGCGGCAGGGACTCGGGAGGCTCGAACATTTGACGGCAAGAAGGAGGTTGAACTGCGAGGCCAGGGTAACCTTGAACGGTTCGGTATGAAGACTTACGAATTTACACCCGGCGGTTCGTCGGTCGCCGGAACTTCCGTTCCGATACGCGCTGGACAGGAACTCTTCGACTGGTCTCGGGACAAGCACCCGATTCAGGAAGTGAATAAGCAGATGGATTCGACCACGCGAGCAAACGTCTCCCTTCAAAACAACAATACCCAGATCGTCGCCGACAAAAAGATAGAAGCATCGAACACATATCAGGGCGATATTAACAAAGCCTATGAAGCACAGGCATCACAGAACATCGCCGCCATTGACCAGGGTACTGGAATCGCCGCATCAAGCAGCCGGCAGGGAGCAGGCATTCAGCTTTCGGGAATACGTCGTTCGGCCGATATGGAGAAGGTTGCCAATCAGCTGAACTTCGAGGGCCGAAGCGAAGCCGCGTCAATAAACCAGACTGCCGCAATGGAAGCAGCCCGCCTGCGGATGGTCTCGACCGTCGTAACAGGGTTCTTTAGGGATATGGATCGGCGTCTGGAGGAGATGAAACCAAAGTACTAAAGACCAACGGAAGGGTGCAACATTCCCTGTCATATTAGAACCCTCAGAGCCGAAGCCGTCCTAGTGTCAGAAAAGAAGGTATAGACCCTGTGCGGAAAAGTTTGTCAATAGCTCGAGTGGACGCCCCGTCCGCAAGATCACACCGGACGGAAGATCGACCATCATCGTGACCGTCGATCGCCCGTCCGTCCAAATCTGCGATATCCTCTCTCCACAATGTCTTTTGGGTCGAGTTTCTGGATCTGTTATTGCAGTCCTTTGATTCTCGTGCTTGAAGCCACCATGATCGCCGGTAAAAAACAGGTTGCAAGCTTCGCCCACTAATAAGGACGTCAATATTTGGCTCAAGTTGCAGGCATGAATACGGAATTTTTAATTAGCGTTACCTGTTAGAGCTGCGACACAACGTCATTGGCCCGCCGGAGCGAGCAGACGGGACCTTGAGGTTTTGGGTCGATCTTATAAAGGAGACTCAAGATTCTATTCGATAAAAAAACTTCCAAGTGGACGAATAAAAGCTCCCGCGTCTCAACCACGACTGCGTCCTAATCCTCAGCTTCCACCACGTCCAACCGGTAACGCGACTTTGGGCGAAAATAAAGAAAAATTAAGGTAGAATCGCAGTGTCGCAGGCAGCTCCGATTTCTACTCTAAAATGTCCGGTCATCCAAAAAAACAGCATCTTGTTCCGGTTTCGTATTTGAATGGATTCTTGTCGGATTCAGTTCCGCAAGAATATCTAAATAACCCGTTTTTCGAGCCAGGAGTTTGGGTCACAGATCCTTTACTGTCAGGCAAGTGGCGATTAAAGTCTCCCAAAACAATCTGCCGAAGAAAAAACTATTACAACCTTAATGACGAAGTAGATCGAAACCCTGTTGTAGAACAAGCCTTAGGACTATTCGAAACTTGGTTCCCTCAGCTCAGAGAAAAGGTGTGTCTTCAGAGTGCTCTTACCCAGGAGGATTTAGAACGACTTGCGATCTTTACGATGATGATGTTCATTCGCGTAGAGAACACACAAGAAATGTGGTCCGACGCGATGAACAAGGCGATTGGCTTTACCATGCAGATTGAAGGCGCCAAAACCAGAGAGTCGTCCCAATATAAAGATTTTTTTTCGGAAGTGGATCAGTCGGGTAGGCGATTGATTCTGGACGTGGGTTTGGCAGACATCCTTTTGAGAAATAGGATTTTCCTTGTCCGTTGCAAGCCAGAGTTTAGGTATCTAACGTGCGATAATCCTGTTGTTCATGTGATTTTGCACCCCGATGAGGTTGCGGTTCTGATTGGTGATCCGAAACGAATAGACCCAAACGCGAGCCCGAGCCAGAAAGGACCAGTGTTCATCTTACCCATCACACCAAGGATCGTGCTGATCTCCTCACAGTTCATTACATCGATAGAGAGCGACTCGCCGTATATAGAGACTGACTCGGCAAACGCTGTATTCGCAGTGAACATATACACTTTGCAGAACTCCAATAAATTAATTATCAGTTCAAACAAGTACGCCTTTGGCGAATTGGATAGGATTGTTGCTGCGACGGTAAAGGAGGGCCTTTTACCGCCCGAATTTACGGGTGATCTGCTTTTAGTCCATACGTGCAGAAATCGATATTGGCTTCGACTATCTAAGTGGGAACACCTAACCGACAGATTTGCGTTTTTAACGCCGGATTTGAAAATCCTAAGCGCAATTCACAATGACGGTCGCCTTGAAGAAATTGCAGTTTATGTTGATGGAAAACAGATGGGTGCCATGAGGCAAATTTCCTTTGAGTATGTCGATCTGGAAGGTACAAACTTAAATATCATCCGAAACCCGTTGTTCCCACCGAATGGAAACGAGAAAAACCTGGTTCACGTGGAAGAGACAGTACCGTAGGCTAATGTCATTCATCGCCGATTTCGTAAAAGAATCCATTCGTCATCGAAACCAAGGACGATGTCTGCACTTTGTAGACAATACTCGGTGCGATCAGATAATTAATGCTCACTCAATTCAGAAGCAAGGACAACTTAGACTAATTGCTGAAGATGGCCATGTGCTTCGCTTCAATGCCGATTTTTCCACGTTAACAAAATCGTCGGGTCGTCCAGCCCCAAAGAAGATAGGAATAAATAGAGTGTCTACGTTCTTGGGTTTCTGTGAAACTCACGATGGCTTGAGGTTTGAAAGAATAGATCGAGGTCCGCTCACACCAAACCACGAAGAGGTTGCTCTCTATGGATATCGTTCCCTTTGTCGCAGCTACTTCGCTAAGGAAAATGCAGTCACATTAATGGATTCGATGAGCCGAAACCGTCACATTACTGCGGACAAGGCTGATCTGTTGAGGATCATGAAAAGCGGTCATGAACTCGGCTTCGAGCAGTTGAAAAGACACAAAGCCGACTACGACCAATCACTGGCAAGCGATAACTTTTTTGACTTTTCTTACGTCGCATTCCTGTCAAACTCGCCGATGCACCTGCAACTCTCAGGGGTCCTGTACCCAGAATTTGACTTCCTCGCCGAGCGATTGCAGGATTTGTCGAACCCTCAAGAGAACCGCGGCCTCATTGCGTTCTTTACCGCCCCCACGAAAACCGGTTGGGCGTTTTGTTTTGCCTGGCATCAATCAAGTTCTGAAATTTGTGTCCCTTTCATTCGATCACTCGCCACGATAATGTACGAGAAGTATGAGTTGGCAGACGCTCTTATCAAATTTGTATTTTCCAACTGCGAGAATCATGCTTTCCGGATTTCGTGGTGGAACAAACTTTCCAGCGAGGTTAAGCAGGAAATAAGTGATCGAATTCTTCACATGGCTCTTCCGACAGCCACAATAGCGCCGAACTATCTGACTAGTGGAATTCGGGGAATGGCGGAATGGACTTTTGATGTTGTGCATTCCCGTTCTGATATTTGAGACCAGAATCAAATATGCTCCCACAGAACAAGCAAATCATCCTGCCTGGCTCAAACCACGCCGTCTCCTTTACCGACGACACCAAACCGGATGGACGCAAGATGCGTCGACAAATAGCTGTCAGCGCCCAACTTCACAAACACAACCCAATCGACTGGTACTACGACCTAATAAAAAGATGCCAGAAAGAACCCGGCGAACTAAAGATCACAGCGTTGAAAGTTTTTCAGCTCATGCCACAGGCAAATCGGCGGAAACTCTGGGATACATTGCGATTAGTTCAAATAAACATCTCAGATCCGCTCCCTTACGAACGTGCAACAGACGAAATCGTCAAGAATACGACCGATAATAAACTTTCAATTGAAAGGCTTCGCGCTAAAGCCGCTGCGAATGATCCAGTTTCGAAGCGAATGGTCGAACTTTTGAACAATCAAACCGCCGAGCGAATGTTATTGGACGCACCGTCCAGAAGGCTTGAGTCGATTATGTACTTCATAGACAATCCTCTTGCTACCCTGCCAAATGCGAATCCGATGTTCACACCACCGCCACCGCCAATGCGAATAGACGTGTCTAAATTTAAAAGCAGCAAATCGGGGGCGATTGTTCGATCTGTGACAGAATTTTCGGCGAAGTCGGCTTCGGCATTCTCAGAAGCGCTGGACATCACCATGTCGGGAAGCTATCACGGGCGGTACCATCCAATCAACCCGGTTTTTACAGCGTTAAGAAAATCTCATGCATTTGACGAGGGCAATGAGTCTGCGATTGAAATCATGGAAGAGGAGCGACGCCGGATAGTCCGGAGAATGCGACACTTTGAATATCACATAGGTGATGATCACGGTTTGCGCCCGCTTGAAGGAAGAATCGAATCAAGTAAGTCGTACTTGATCCAAGCCGCAGATATTGCATCTCGAATTGCGAGTTTTCTTTTGGAAACGGAAGGACTTTTTACAATTGCTCGGAGTTTTGAATACGTGATGTACAACGGAAAGCGCCTTTACGAAGAGAGGGCATTTAATATTTCCGCCGAATACAAAAAGATGGGCTACTAGGTTATTCGCCCGTATTGAAAAACAAGAAGATAATCCGTAAATCTGCGTGTTGTGAGCCCGCGCTAAGTCCATTTAGGTTTGTGTTCATATTATTCTCCTCGCATGTTTCAGCCATTTCGTGAAGTAAAAGAAGTATGAAATTCTCTACTTCAAGCATCATCATATCGTAAAGTTCATCAAGGTAATCATCCGGACAAAGTCCTTTAGAGCTTGCTGTCTTTACGAAGTCAAATAAAAGCCCACAGTCCACAGCTAAGTCGTCACTAGACTCACCTGAGGACCCACAACACGACAGGCATAGCTAGTTTTATAGCTTAACCTGGACCGAGCTCTGAATGAAGATTATCACAGAATCAAGGCTTACCACGATGACGAACATCCGCCTAATACAAAAGGATTCAGTTCGACCTTCCAAAGCGCGACACCGCGGGCTCGAACATCAAAACGCTCAAGCGTCAGGGTAATTCACGCTGCAAGGTACAAATCGGATGCCAGCTGTATTCCATTGCTTGGCGGTTCATTTTGCCGCTGTGTAGGGCGCTAAATTCAACATAACCCGACATCATCCGAACAGGGATCCCTGCGCGGTCTCTTCGTCCTTTTTGGCTACGGATTCCTCTTTTGCTTTTTTTTTCGGTGGTGGATTTTCTTCGGGATAGAGTTTTTCGAGCGTGTCGGGCATTTCGTCCGCGACCATCTGGCCGGCGTAAGGGACAAGCAGATCACGGTTCCCATTCATCAGCCATTCTTTTTGAGTGTCCTTGGAATCAAGGATGACAGGCATTGCCTGCGGGTGAAGGGGCAGCATGAAATCGTTCGATTCAACAGTAAAGGTCGCGAAAGAAAATCTAGGCGATCCATTATCGAACCATCTACTCCATAGTCCGGCGAGCGAGTAGGGCTCGCGGTCGGCTAGCATGATCTTGACCGGCGGGATTCCTTTCCCCTTTATCGGCCATTCGTAAAAGGCGTCGATCGGAAATATACATCGCTTGCCCGATTTCAGCAGCGGTGGCCACATCTTTCTCTGGTCCATCGAATCGACACGGATATTGAATGCGGGAAACTTCGCTTCGAATTCCGTTGCGTTGTCCCACTGACACCACCAGTTCGCCTTTACGGTTGCAACCTGTCCTTCCGACAGATGAGCGACGATATTGGTTTCCTCCGTAGGCCTGATGTTTCGACGAGGAGTGAACTGCTCGGGCATTTCCCAGCCATAGACACGCTCGAAATATCTGTCAACTTCTTCCTGCGATGCTCGTCCACACATATCCTAATTTTACCTCGGATTTATCTCACCTGCATCCGTTGCATATGTGCGATGTGGCGGCGGATTGAAATGAGTCTGATCTAAATGCCAGAGCAATATGTCACGAGCTTCCTCGTTTGTTCTGGGATAAGTGGTCCAACTGCATCTATGGCACTTCGCTTCGAAATTCTGGTTCGGTGTGAGTGCGTTCTTAACCTGAACAGGACCGATGAACGTTCCCTCAAAACGAGGCCGCCAAATTTTCTTCGAGACCTTTCGTGCCATTTTCCAAACTCAAAATCTTTTTACATATAGCTCAGGGCGAAGGATCTTCATCGCCTCGTAATACGCCCATGAAAAGCTCGCTTTGTTGCGGAGGCCGTTCATGACGTTCATTGGCAATTGCTTCTCACACCTGTCGCAAAAGATTTGAACGCTCCGCTGTCTCCAACCTCCGCACGCTGGGCAATGCTTCGAATCGAAAGCCGCTCGAAAGGCTACCTCCCGTTCATAAGGCCCAATTTTCATCGGAAGGATATATTACCGGCAGCCGGGAGTTGTTGCAAGTGTGAAACAACGTATGCTTCAACACCGAGACCTGGAAACTCGCCGGGAACCTGTAAAAACAGGCTGCAGACAGTTCATAGGGGTACGGAAAAGATCAGGAATGTTAGCTACCGGATACAAAAGGGTCTCAAAGAAGCGCCCGTGCTGTGTATGCGGGAAGCCGGATTGGTGCAGTACGACCGTGACGGAAACTATATCGTTCTGCGCTCGCTCTACTCTGAACTCCGATCGTGTAAGCCGATACGGTTGGGGAGTCTTCTATCACGACGCATCCCGATCCGATTTCAGTTTCGATTTCAAACGAAACTTCAAACAGTTGCCGAAAACGAAGAAGTCTAAGGTTTCGCATGAAATGGCTCCCCTCGCGATCCGGGACAAGGTCTACCGCAAGCTAATCGAGCTATCGCCCGCAACTTCCAACCACGTGATCGTAAAGGGGCGAGGCGGTTTGCTGGAAAGGGGAATATTGGATTTCTCTCACTATGGAAACCTCCCGAGACTGATCAATGAGCGACGGGTATTGGTTGAACGGCTCGTAGAAGAGTTAGGCAAAGAAGGACTTCGCTCCTTTGAGGGGATACCGGGATTCTGGAGAGATACGAGACGTCGCCTGCGGTTATGGAGTGAGCAGGATGCGTTCGATGATCTGATGCTTATAGCGTTCGTCGGGCCTGATGATTTGATACGGGCCTGCCAGATTCGGTTCATGCGGTATATTCCGAACAAGTCGGGGCGCTATGTGTGGCTGTCGTCATTGAAGGAAAAAGACGGATGCGGTCCGGGTGCTCCTTTGCATCACGCCAATCCCTGTTCACGGTCAGCCAAATCGATTCTCGTAACTGAAGGCGCATTAAAAGCCGCAACCGCACAAAGGCTTTTACCGGACAGATATGTGGTTGGAAACAGCGGCGTTGCTACATCACATCGAGAGATCATCGAAACCGCTCGTAGAAAGCCGCTGGAAATTGCATTCGACAATGACAGTTTTACCAATCCGCACGTCGCCCGTGCGCTCGCCGCCTTACTCCGTTCTAGGTCAGCCGATCAAAGGTCATTCGCCTACGACGATGCGGTAACGATCCTGTCTTGGGATAGACGCGTGAAAGGGCTGGACGAGGCATTACTTGCCAGCCTGAAACTGAGTTCGTTGACCGTTGCGGAATGGCTAAAAGGGCTTACACCGGAATGTCGGGAGCAGGCGAACCGACAACTGTTTCCCGGGTAGCAATAAACAAGCGGGTGGCAGAAAGTATGATGCGCCAGTCTGACGAACGATCGAGCATTCCTTTTGACCTCATCAATCAGATCGCCGCGATCATCGATTCGGGAAGAAGGCTAAACAATCGTGAGCTGCTGACGATCTGTCGCGATTGGGGGATAGATGGCCTAGCGACCGATCCGCATCTATGTCACGAGATCGGGGAAACGGCGCTTAACTACCTCATAGCGACAAAGTACGGGAGACCACTATTGTGTTCGGTCGATCCACGCAGGGCGTGTACCGAAATACTTAGACCGCTGCACCAAAGTCTGCCGACCCAATCGTGGCGGAGTACAACCCAGCTTACTTATCAGCAGTTTTCCACGCCGGCGCCGATCGCTTATCTTGCCGCCTCCCTGGTGAAACTAGGGATCAGCGACACCGTGCTTGAACCGTCGTGCGGTACGGGCAGTCTTGCCGTGTGGGCGCGTGCGGCGGGAGCGACCGTCGTGACGAATGAGATAGATCCAAGGAGACGGCAGCTTGTCGGGCTTATCGGTTTCGACCCGACAGGTCATGACGCGGAATTCATCGATGACTTCTTGCCGGAAAGCATTGTTCCGAACGTTGTTTTGATCAATCCGCCATTCTCCTCAAGCGGCGGCCGAGTGGAGCGGAACCGGAATATGTTCGGGTTCCGGCATGTCGAGTCCGCACTTCGGCGTCTAGCAGCCGGCGGCCGGTTCGCGGTCATCCTCGGCGAAGGAGGATCACCCGGAACTGTTTCGGGGAAGCGGTTCTGGGATTCGGTATCGCCAGGCATTCGAGTTACAAGATCTATCAGCATTCCCGGCCGCGAATATTACCGCAATGGCACCACAGTCGGTGTATGTTTGATCCACGGTCGTACGTCTGCAGTCGATCAGCCGGAAGGCGAAGTTCCGTTTAACCACGGGCTACAGAGCTTCAACAATATCGAAGAAGCATTCGCGACGATCAATCCAAATAGAGATGAACTACCAGCAACTGCACGAAGCCGTTAAAAACGGCTCGATCGTCGGCGCCGTAGATACCAACGGCAAGAAACATCGATTCTTTATTTCAGATGGCGGCCGCTTGTGCCGGTTCAAACCACGCAGCAGCCGTCGCGGATACACAGTGTACGAATCCGATCTTGCGCTCTACTCACAGTTCATACTTTCCAAGCCTCCGGAGATGGGTGAAGAAAGACTCAGAAAAGAATATCGACTTATCGAAAAGTACAAGCGGATGGCGGGCGAGGCGAGCTTTACAAATCCATTCATCCGCGACTGTCTTGGACTTCCGGATCTCGATTCGTGGAGAACTGATCTTGTCGAGCCGAACTCCTGGGAGAAGGATAAAGAGTCGCGTCCGAAGACGCTGTACGAGCTGCACATAACCACCGGAACCAGTATCGACGGTAAGGTGATCTCGCTGAACCGGATCGCCAAAAAGTATCCGCGCGAGATCGAGCGCCTTCGCGAATCTATCCGGAACAGGTCAGCGGGGACGTTCATCACGGGTCGCTGGGCGAAATTCGCCGGGTACGACATATCGATCGAATCCGATTTTGACACCGTATCCGGAGACTTTCGCGGCTTCTTGTCGCTGGAATACGCGGGCTGCGGGAATGGTTACTATTACCTTCTTATCAACGACGAAAACTTCATCGGGTACGACGTTGATTGACGACACGGCCTCACTCAATCGCGGGCCGACTTCAATTCGACCTGCCAACACCAAGAAATGTTATCAAGCTACCAACAATCGGCGGGCACAGCTGCGCCGTTTTCAGCGACAGCGGCGGCCACTGTGTCCGTGGAGGCGAGCGAGCCTGATACTACCGATCAGATATTGGCGTACGCGCCTCGATTCGTTGTTGGTGGAGCCGCACATCCCGGCGTCATAGTCGAACCGCCCGGCCTTGCAAATGTCGAACCTCCACCGATCACTTATCGTCCGTGTTTGCCGAGAGAGTTGTCCGAAACAAGTAAGCTCTCGGCGATGCAGATCGAGAGGATTATCTACGCCGGGCAGGCTCACGAGCAACGACTTGCGGACGGCTCACGTGCCGGCATCAGTATCGGCGACGGGACCGGGACGGGAAAGACGGCGACGCTTGCGGGAATAATTCTCGACAACTGGTTTCACGGCAGAAGGCGGGCGGTATGGTTTTCAGTCAAGGCCGACCTGATCGAAGCCGTCTCGGATGAATTCGCGAGGCTTAGTCTGAAGCCGCCGATAAAGCTCATAAACGACTATCCGACCGATGGCGAGATCGATATTGGCGAGGGAATAGTTTTCTGCACATATCGTTCTCTGATCGCCCGCTCAAGATCGGGCACCCGGCGAATTGACCAACTGATCCGCTGGCTCGGAACCGAAGGAGTGGTGATCTTCGATGAGGGCCATAAAGCGAAATATGCCTTTGCGGATGATCGAGGCAAGTCGACACAAACCGGAGCGGCGGTGCTAGAGATCCAGGGCCCGGAAAAGTATCCCGATTTCAGAGTTGTCTATTCATCGGCAACGTCCGCAGGCGAAGTACGGCATCTCGCATACATGTCTAGGCTTGGACTTTGGGGCGAAGGAACGAATTTTCCTTTGGGCTTCGAGCAGTTCGCAGAGGAGATCGAATCGGGCGGGGTCGGAGCGCTCGAGATGGTCTGCCGCGACCTGAAAGCGATGGGGCGGTATCTTTGCGGGAACCTGGCCATGGGCACCGATCCGGAGTCCGGCCTTGCGGTAGAGTTCCGTGAAGTGACCCATTGGCTGACTCCGGCCCAACGGAAGATGTACGACAACATGGCCCAAGGCTGGCAGGAGGTATTTCGGAATATCCACCGTGCCCTCGATCTCACCAATTCCGGGAAAGCTACGCGAGCCCAGGCGGTCAATCAATTCTGGGCAGAGCATCAGCGGTGCTTCAGAAATCTCATTACAGCCTTCAAGGTTCCAACGCTGATACGCGAGATCGAAGCCGCGCTCGGGCGACGGGAGTCAATTGTCGTTTCGATTACCGGAACCGGCGAGAGCCAGACAAAGAAGCAGATCGAGCGTGCAGCGGATCAGGACGAGGCGATCGACAGCCTGGATTTTAGCCCACGGGAAACTTTGACCCGGCTCGTGACCCAGTGCTTTCCAACCGCCTGCTTTCAGGAACGGTCGAATCCATATAGCGGCACGATCGAATATATTCCCGTGCTTGACTCTAACGGGAATCAAGTCGAGAGCCGTGCAGCCTTGCAGCTAAGAGCCGAACTGCTTGATAAACTCTCGGTTCTCGAAGTGCCCGAACACCCGCTCGATCAACTCGTCAACTACTTCGGCGTCGAGAACGTAGCCGAGATGACGGGGAGAAAAAAGCGTCTCATCCGAACGACCTCCGGCACTCTCGAATATCGTCCCCGCCAGCTTCCGGGAGTTCCGTCGAAGCTCATCAATCTTCACGAGAAGAACGCATTCCAGAACGGCGATAAAAGGATCGCCATCATGTCCGAAGTCGCTTCGACCGGTGACAGCCTTCACGCCGGATGTCAGGTCGGAAACAAGCAGCGGAGGCTTCACATTGCAGCCGAGCTAAAATGGTCGGCCGACAAGCAGATCCAGGACTTCGGACGAACTCATCGGACGGGACAAGTCTTTCCGCCAGTTTATCTGCTCGTGTTTACAGAACTGGGAGGAGAAAAGCGGTTCTCGGCGACGATCGCCCGCAGGCTCGGGAACATGGGAGCACTAACAAAGGGCGATAGAAAAGCGGAGAAGGCAGGCAATCTCGACAAGTACAATCTCGAATCGAAGGAAGGCCGCTCGGCTTTGAACGTGGTGCTAACCGCCATTATGCGTGGCGTCGAGATCGAAGGGATCGAAGATCCGAAACAGGCTTTGCGGGATATGGGGCTTGTCCGAAATACCGATGACGGCGAAGTGGTTCCGGACAGTGAGAAGACGAACATTCCCAGATTTCTAAATCGGCTTTTATCATTGGAAGTGGATCGGCAGAACGCTTTGTTCGATCATTTTTACGCAACGTTCCTTGAGACTCTCGAATACCTGAAACAGAACGGAAAGCTCGATGATGGCATGGAAGACCTAAAAGCGATGTCGGTCGAGATCGCGGAACCTCCGCAGGTTCTCCACTCCGATGCCCTTACCTCCGCTAAGACGGTCTATTACAAGCTTAACCTGAAAGTAGCCACAAAACCCGCTAGATACTCAGAGTTATCAGAAACCGGTGTTCATCAGTTCTTCCAGGACAGGCGTGACGGTTCGTTTGTCGCGGTTCGCAGAACGCTTTCACATACCGATCCCGAAACGGGCGAGAGATATCAGATGTTCTCGATCTCGAAACCCGAGGGTCGTAATCTTGCCTATATTCGTGAAAGCGAACTGAACCAGAAGTATCGCATTGTTCCTAAAACAAAGGCGGAGAAATGGTGGCTGGCTGAGGAGACAAAGATTCCTTCTTTTGAAGACAAAACCGTACATTTGCTTAGCGGTACTTTGCTTCCGATATGGAAATATCTCAAGACTCTCAGCAAGGATGCTCTCAATATCGTTCGAACAACAACGGACGACGGCACAAGGCTTGTCGGTGTAAGGATATCGGAAGAATGGCTTCGCGATCTTTTTCGCCACTTCGGGCTGCGATCCGATATCCCGACAACCGCTCCGGAAGTTCTTCGCATGGTCGATTTCGAGAACAACACTGTGCATCTTACCGGTGAGATCCGGATAAAAACCACTCGGTTTCAGGGGCGCCTCCTTACAGAGGTCTGCCCTTCCATGTTCGAGCAGATCCGCGAACTTCGCGAGATGGGGCTGGTCAATATCGTTCAGAACGGAAAGCAGCGGTTCTTCCTGCCCGAACTGTCGCCACATATTTATCTCGAACCGGTCCTGGCTCTTTATCCCCCAATATCAACCGATATCGACTTCCTGCCGGAATTAAACCCTGAGTTCCAGGCTCTTAAGAAAGAGGCGCCTGTGAGTCTGCCCCAGTGGCTACGTGTACCCGATCCGAGAGAGGTAAGCGAACTGCAAATATTCGAGGAGACGCTGCTTTTGAGTTGAGGCGATGAAGAGGGGACCTAGGTGTCCTCAATATCTTCCTGCAGAAGATCCATATAGCGGTCGCGAACGAATAGCCGATCTTGCCTTTTTTCTCAGCCTCATTGAACGGGAAAGAAATTTTCTTAGTGAAATGCTCTAAGAAAAGATGGCACGTAATTCTTTCTTAGTAAACGGCGCCGAATTGCATTTTTAGCTAGTCGATTTTTTAGAAATTGTGCCTGCGGTTAAACCCCGCCCATGCCGCGGCGTGAATATTGAGGTCCAGAAAGCCGTTCGTCAAATAAATCGTAGAAAATTGGTTTTAGAAAGTAACCTCTCCGTCTAATGCGGGTTTTTAGTTATGTAGGGTGAATATCGGAATGGTATCCCAGGTTCGTCCGGAGCGGGAGAATCACCGGTGATTTACCTCAATTGAAATAATCTATCGACGTTTTTACGAGGAGATCCGCCTTATGAACAATCAGGATGCTGTCGCCAACACCGACACAGGGTCGTTGATCTTGGAGGAAAAGATAGCGCTTTACGCCCGAGTACCGCATTACGTGCTGATCACCGGCGAGAGGGGAACCGGCAAGACGACGATTGCCCGCAAGCTTCACGAGCAAAGTCCGAGATTTAAACGGGAGTTCGTAAGTGCCAATTGCGCTAGCTTCACGGCAGAACTTCTCGAATCGGAGCTGTTCGGCTACGAGAAAGGAGCATTCACGGGAGCGAATGCCGCCAAATCAGGGCTATTCGAGACCGCTGACGGCGGAACTCTCTTCCTCGATGAGGTCGGCGAACTGTCGTTCAGTCTTCAGGCTAAACTGCTAAAGGCTGTCGAAGAAAAACGCCTCCGGCGTGTTGGTGGCAATCGGGAGCGGGAGATTGACGTAAGGATTATCGCTGCAACTTCCAAAAACCTCCACTCGATGGTTCTTGAAGGGGGATTTCGGGCCGACCTCTTCGACCGTCTCAACATACTGCAACTTGAGACGATCCCGCTTCGGTTCCAGCGGGAGCAGATCCGCGATCTGTTCATCCGGCAGATGAACGAGGAAAGTGCCGCAGTGGGCAGAGCTTGCCCGTTTGTTATTGACGACGAGGCTCTTGCGAGGGTCGAGTTGCTCGAATGGAGAGGTAATTATCGAGAACTCAGGAACTTTGCCTCCCGCCTTGCAGTCCAGGCTTTCAACGCTCCTTCGATCACGGAGGATATCGTTCTACATGTCGCCGGGATCGGCCAAAGCAAAGCACAAGTCTCCGACTCCCCGATAGAACCGGGCATTCATCTGAACCGATCGAATCTTGTAACGGTGACGCTGGATGCGGACACGGACGACCTTGACAGCGTTTACGTGAAGGCGGCTGCCACGTTCATCGAACATGCGCTCAAGAGATCCCGTGGGAACCTGCGTCGTGCCGCCCGTTCAATGGGGACGACGCATTCGACACTTTCGCGGATATTGAAGAAGCACAAAGAAAGTGTCGCGATCAGCTCTTGTGCTCCGCCAAAACAGTCGGCCTACTCCGCCGCCGCGTAGCATTTTCCGGTGCAACTCCAACGTTACGTATAACCTGTCTTTGATCTGTTGCTGTATTGGCTTTATAGATCCGCAGATCATAGACAGTTTTACGCCTTGCCTGATTTTCGCGGATCTGCCCGATATCTCTGCCTCCTTCCCTTTCGAGATGAAGTGAGAAAACGATCCACTCACTCATCAAGACGCTCGCATTTGGCTTGAAATTAGAAAAATATGCGGAGGGCAGCAGTGTGGAGTGAACAACGAATATGGAAATCTTGAACAGCGGTTCGTTCGTACCGCTCGACAACCGGGAAAAGATCGACCAGCTTATCTACACGGCGAGAGAACTTGCGACGGAAGTAAGCCGGGCTGAAGGATTCCAGAACAGTGGCCAAACCAATCATCAACTCGGGCTTGAGATGTGGAAGGGAGCAGAGTATGTCTGTCGGGCTCACGAAGAAGCGAATATCCGAAATCTCTTCCTTAGCAAGTTTCTCGAAAGGCTTCGTGAGATCGAAAAGGAAAGAACAGTTCAGACTAAGCCTGCTCAGGCGCCTCCGGTATTTACATCATCGGTTCGGCCGCCTGCATCCGCTCCAGTTTCAGTTCAACCGCCACAGCCGCCGGCACTGCAAACAGTACCGGAACCGCCGTCTCAAACTGCAGCACAGGACGAATACCTCGGGGTTGTTCCTGCGGATGACCAAGCCGAGAATAAGCGACCATCCTATGCTGACGAATGTGTGCCGGAATACGATCCGGATATCGAGGCAATAGTGGAGAGGCTCGATAATGAGGGCCCGGCGTCGGACGCCGATGGATCGTCCGGACAGCTCGGCATGGAACCGGCACAACCCGCGATCACCGAGACAGCCGATGCGCCTGTCAAAGAAACAGGAACAGATCATCCGATCACAATCGAGCCAAGTGCTTCAAGTGATGTTGCCGCAAACGAAGGCCAGCCCAACGTTGCGGAATCGGTCGAATCGGAGTCGATAGAGTCTGTCGTCCTTGCCGAAAAGGAGCCTTACAATCTTGATGCCTGTACCGTTACGGCTGTCATTCAAATGCTTCCCGAAAATTCTGGCTCACGTAAATGCATCGTCAGCATGCGGACCCACGATTTTGCACCGTTGGTTGCCGTAAGCGAGGCGGGAGTTCGAGAGATCATCCCGCATATTTCTGCTGCGTTGAGTGACGCCTTGGAGCAGTATCGGATCGATCTTCCTGCAAAGGCGGCCGAGAAATTGAAGAAGGAAAAGCCGGCCGCCAGGAAACAAGCCAAATCAAGCTCAAAGACGGCGAAGGCAACAACGGTCCAATCGAAGGCGACCACGAACTCCGAAACGACGACCGCTGTTTCCGCCCCGAATCCGGAAACGGATCAAAGCCAGCGAGCGCTTTTTACATCGTAGGCTTCCAAAAGAATTCCAGGAGAAATCGATTATGGAACAGAAGAAAGAAGCTCCGGCTGCTGAGCCGGAAGCCGCGGAAAATACGAGTACGGATACTGTTACTGAGCCCAAGGCGACGGTCAAGATCGAAGGGCAGGAATTCGAGCTTGATGCTGCACTGGCACAGGAGGATAAGACCTTAAAGGTCGTCCTTCAGCCGCATTTCGCGTCTATCGAGAACGCGAATATCACGCGCGAAGTGAAGGACGGAAAGCTCACGGTCACGATCGTCAAACGTGCCCAGCACAAAGGAGCATGATGAACGGCGAGTCTCCGCTGGAGATCCTGATCGGTGAAACGGAACAGGTGAATCCGGCGATCCTTTTGGCCGAGGAGTTCATGCGAAGGGATGCCGCCGACGTTCTCAGTGCGGAAGATGTAAACCGCGCAGAAGAGGTCTTGAACGAAGGCAGAATGGAGATCGAGACGATACGGCGTCAGATCGCAGCTTTCGAGAGATCTTCCCCAAGTCCATCAATTCACACACCGACAGGATTCTAAATGGGATTTGTGCGGCAACATCCGAACAAACCTGGGTTCAACGAACGGCTTTCGAGATCGCTTGAGTACCTGAGTTTCAAGGCGCGAAGTCACAACGCGATTGCCTCTTACGAACTTGTCGAGCGTGTTCTCGCCGAGCAGCGGAAATATGCCATGTATCGGGAGATGTTCCCGAAGGAATGGAAGCATTCCCGAGCGAGTCTTTACAGCCGCGGCTACTACGCGAGATACAGCGAGCGGGTCAACGAGCTATTCAATCTGGTCAATGAGAATTGCTTCCCGCTGTTAGATTTCGCTTACGAAGACACTGAGAACGACTTCGAGCAGTTCGCCATACCGCCCATGAACGTGGATCTCTGCTGCGAGGATATCTACTTCGACAATCTGAAGCTCAGTTACACCGCCGCGTTGATCTTTTACATCCCCGATGATGCCTGGGATTTCCTAAACCAGCGGTTCAAGTTGTCAAGAAGTGATTTTCCCGAGATAGATTCTGATCCCCATCCAAACGTCTGGGATCGAAAGAACGGTTCCCTATTCGGGGAACTTCTGCGATTAGTCGATCACTCAACCGGTAATCCGTGGCTCGACAGCAACTATTGCCAAAGTGCCGACTGGTTCAGCTGGGACCGAGAAACGATCGTTGGGCTCACGGCGGAATACAAGGCAGCAAATGACGTCTTCGAACGATTGAATATCCTCGATGAAATGATCGAGGCCGATCCGAAAAAGATGCTGCGGGCACTTATCGACTTCTGGAACAAGGGAGAACACCCGGATCTCATGTTGCCAGCCCCTGTGGAGAAAGACACATGAACAAGAGCGAAAGCATCGGTAATCTCGCAAAATCATTGGCCCTGGTGCAGGCCAGCCTCGCGCCCGCGAAGCGCGATTCCACGAACCCGTTCTTCAACTCGACGTATGCCGATCTCAGCTCGGTTTGGGAGAGCTGTCGTGAGCTTTTGGCGAAGCACGGGCTCAGTGTGATCCAGGGTAACAGCATCGGGGCGAACAATACGGTTATTGTCGAGACCATCCTGGCCCACGAATCCGGACAATGGATACAAAGCGAACTCTGTATGCCTCTCGCGAAGAACGATCCGCAGGGAGTCGGTTCGGCCATCACGTACGGCAGGCGTTACGGCTTGGCGGCCATCGTCGGGATAGTCGCCGACGACGATGACGACGGAAATGCGGCATCTGCCAAGAACGGTAACGGACATGTTCGGCCTATGCCGCAGAATCAGCTGCCTCAGAACCGTCGTCCCGTTTCCGCGAATCAACCTACCCGCGGGTCCGTCCCGGTCCGTTAAGGATGGGTGTCATGAGGAATCACACAGTACCGCCGGATGCGGAGGCCGCTCTCTATTTTCTCCCTGGGCAATACCTGTTCGAGACCTTCGGCGAGATCAGGAAAGGCCTGAAGGCTTTGTCGAGCGTACAAGTGACGAGGGCTTTTCGCGATCTTCAAACGGATACGGGATGGATAGATCGAAGGGTCTTAAGGTATCGAGAAGCTACTGACGGGAACGCGATACTTTCGTACCTACCGGCGGGCGTCCGGACTGTTACGATAGCGTTTCCCGGCGATCGCATTGAGACCCTAACCTTGCCTCTCCCGACATTGGTCCTTCTAGGAAAGGGGAAAGACTACTATTTGTGGGCCTCTTCGACATCCAAAGTCACACCTGGTTCTCGTCTCGCTGTGGCTCCCTTGCCGAACATCGGTTCGGGAAAGATTTGCTTTGGGAAGAATGAGGTTCCGGAGACACATCCTTCGACGCTTCATACGGTCTGGAAACTTATCTTCGACTCACCGTTCAACGGCGATCATTCGACGGGCAGATGCCAGACGGAGAATGATGTTCGCGATCTGCTTGCAAAACTGGCGGCGGACAATCTTAAGAAGTTCCCGGCAACCCAGTTGATCATGTCGTCCAGTACAGTCGAGGACGCCTGGGAGAGCATAGTCGAACGTACCCGATACGACAGCCGCTTTTAGTTTCAATTCTTCTTATATGTCATCGAATCTACTTGCTCCACCAAAACTGGTAGGGCATCGCATCGCTGCGACCGAAAATGACCCGATAGATGCGGCTCTGTTCGAATATCTCCTCGCCGGGAATGGTCTATTCGTCCGGGCAAAACGAAGGGAGTTTGCAGTATCCTTGCCGCTTAGTTTGCAGAAGATCTGGGGCCTTCCGAACGGCCCGATCGGGATCTCGTGGACAAAGTCGAGGATTCCAGCGTCATTGTGGCATACGATATTGCGACATAGCCAGCAAACGCACACATCCGCGAACTTTAGAGAGGAAGTCTACCTGATCTATTGGGATCAGGTCCTCGGCGCCTGGCAATGGCGAGCATCGGGCCGTGAAAGCAATTGGGCATCGACCATCGCCGACGATACTCTCCCCGAATACGCTCAATGCTGCATAGAGCTGCATACTCACCCGCCCGGAGCTTTGCACTTCAGCAGAGCGGATGATCGAGACGAACTCGGTAAGTTCCGCATCTTCGCGATCCTCATCGACGTTCACGACAAGCCGAAGATACGGTTCCGCTGCGGGGTTTATGATCACCTTATCCCGATCCCGGCCGTCTGGGTCGGGGAGATGCCCGAAGGAATCACCGACCTAAATGAGATAGACGCCCTTGTGGAGATATTGTCGTGAACGGGATAGATCTCAGCTTCGCCCAAGCCGCCGTTGTGATGCCGAAGGAGCACAATAAGCTGCGGATCATACAAGTAGGGGCGGGCGGTACAGGGTCATTCGCCTCGCTTGCTATCGCCCGGCTCATGTACGAGCTAAAGGAGTCCGGAAAAGCAGTTGAATTCCTTATTGTCGATCCTGATGTAGTTGAAAGCGGGAACATTCCGAGAAGCAACTTCTGCACGGCGGAGATAGGAAGCAGTAAGGCCCAGACGCTCGCGAAAAGGATCACGCTTGCCTGGGGCCTTGAATGCCACTACGCGAACGAGCCGTTCGATGCTGAAGTCCATCTGAAGCAATCTTCGGGAGACTACCGCACGCTCACCGTTATCATCGGCTGCGTGGATAATCATCTCGCAAGGCGAGCGATGCACCTTGCGGTCGAAAAGCATCAGGGCTATCGGTCGGACGACGCCGCAAACATCTGGTGGATCGATGGCGGGAACGGAAAGTTTTCGGGACAGGTTCTTATCGGCTCGAATACGAAGCAGCTCAAGCCAGCAAAACTCTTTGTCGGATCGAGCATCTGCAGATCCCTACCCGCTCCGTCTTTGGTTCATCCGGAACTATTGACCGATCAGGATAAAGAAACGAGGTCGCATGCTCCGACTTCTTGTCCGGATCGCATCCGATTAGGGGAGCAGAGCCTGAACGTTAACCAGCGGGTCGCGGTTGAGATCGGCGAGATGCTGACAGGAATGTTCCTCACACGCAATCTCAGGCGCTTTGCGACCTACTTCGATCTCGAAACCGGCACAAGCCGCTCGTTGTATTGCACACCGTCGAGTATTGAATCAGCGCTGTCTCCGGTCCGAAGCCGCTCGAAGGTGAAGCGTGCTCACGCAAAATGACATGAACGAACTTCTGCCGGATGACCTTAGAAATAGTCTTCCACGGCTCTACACGCAACAAGACGTATCAGACCCGATTGTTCACGCGAAGTTTTTCTTCCCTGGCTGCGCGTGGACCTGGCTGGTTACAGAGGGCCAGCCCGAAGGCGATGACCTTACGTTTTTCGGTTATGTGATCGGCTTCGAGGCCGAATGGGGTTACTTCACGCTACAGGAACTTGAGAGCGTAAATGTTAGAGGATTACTGATTGAGCGCGATGTTTATTTCGAACCTTGCAAACTCAGCCGGTGCTTGTCCGATTTGAACTCGCAAGGATTGTGTCCCAGCAAACCTGGAGTAGGATGACCGAGGCTTGTTCGCAAGGCCGACTAAGCCGGTGCCACTAGCTATCATGACCTGCGGAAAGTATTGCGCTAACGCCCCTCGCTCAGTTTGCCAATGATCCCTAGGATGCCAATAATGTATGTCGCAATCATCCATCCAGTCGCAAACTTAACCCCTCGCTGCGCGGCCGCAACGTTCCCTGCATCGGCGTCTTGCTTCGCCTTATATGCCATATAGGTTGCAATGCATCCGCCCAAACAACAAAACAGGATACTGATTGCGCTGATAACAAGAATAGTATTTGCCTGCCTCGAAATGGCGGCTAATTCTGCAGCTTCAGCTGTGGCCTGTTCGGCAGTCTTTTCTTCAAGATCTAGAAATGACATTTCTTCCTCATTCAGATCTGTTCATTGGAACGTCTCAGTTGTTATACTTATCCACTATCACAAGCGAATTCGCGACCATCTGAAACAGTGGTCGATTCTTCTCAAACGAGGCCGTCCATAGACTTCGATTGTCAGGAGTTCCGCCAGATGAAAACTGCAAAAAGATCAAACGATTCTTGTAAAAGATGACGTACTGTAACGTTCGCATTGTGATGCTTACATCCAATCGATCTGCCGACATTTCAAATACCCACATTCCCCCTTTTAGCCCTTCGAGCACGATAGGCTTACTCTCGAGTACCTTTGCATCATCAGGAACAAATGATTTCAAACCGGAAGCAGAAAACAGAGAATCGATCTCGCTCTGGGTTACTCGTATACCCCTAGGAGGCGTAAACTGTTGAACCATGATAATCGCAGACGGATCATTCCGGCCGTATTCGCTCTTAAAGAACTGAACGACATTAGGACGATTACCTTCACGTGACATCCAACTTGCCGGTAGCTTTATTTCCAAATGCAAGCCTTTTGCTTTGGCATGATTCAACGTGCTGTAGACCCTTGTATAACCCCTCATGAACTCCAACCCCGGGCTTCTTCTAAAGTCCGGATTAAACGCTAGGAGCGTTTCCTTTACTGGAGTCTCTATCTCGCCTTTTGCACGGGCGTGAATCTTCTCAATAAAGTCACGAGCAACAACTTCGGTAATCACCGAACGAGGCAATAGCTGGTCGAACTTGCTATTCAACTCCCGCTTGATTTCTGTGGGGAACTCAGCGGCGACAGCCTGGCACGACTTGCCGAATGTAACGTCAAAAGCCGTTTGAGCCTGGAACATCGCGACACTTAACGACGGAAAGTCGGCCTTGATCTGATCAACACTCCGTTGTTGGCCGTAACAGTAGCCGTAGGTCCGTAGTAGCTCGCGATCACGAGCCTCAGGGTCGGATGTATTGTTTTGTCCTGAAACAGAAATACCGAGCAGCCAAATCATTAGGGCAATTGTTTTTTTCATAATGTCCTTCGGGCTTCGCTCACTTCGGAATACTCGTATTCTCGATGCGCGCCACAAACAGACCAACGGCCGCTCCGAGAATGGCCATGATTGTTGGCAATCCGCCGCCCTGAAAATAAAGTTGACCGCCGAACCAGTCACCACCGCTCCATGTCAAAAAAACGACTCCCCCAATTAAGAACATCCAGATACCGAACAAGACAGCAGACGTTTCAAACTTGTAAGTCGGGCTAATTCGCGACCCAACCCAAACAAAAACACCAGACAATATGGCGGGTGCTAGAATTCGTTCAGGCATTTCAGGATATACTTCGACAACTCTTGTTGTGACGAGATAAAGAATCCAGTGCAATGGAAACAGAGTAAGAAGTGCCACCAGAAGCGAGCCTGGCAAAACGGCTATCCATCGAAATATTTGAAGATACAAGGGCATCTTTCTTTACCAGTTCCAAGAACCATCTTCATTCCAGCGGGACTGAGACGCGAGGCCAGTCCAGTCCGAAAGCGTCGCCTTTAGCAATGAACCTCTTTGATGCGAGAAGTACTCACGATTCCTGCAAGTCGGATCGCCTTTGTATTCTTGCGACCTTGCTTCAACAGCAGTCGTTGTTCGGAGATTCGGTGGAACGTCAACCTTGTCATCGCGAAAATGCATCGGCGAGTGGTACAGCTTCAGTTCGTCGTCCGCAAACACGACCGCGTTATCGGGCATGGTTTGCGATACTTCAATGCACTGGGTAACCCCTATCGCCACAAAAAGAGCAACTGCGACGTAGGACGCCAAGGTTCCTATCTTCTTCATACTCCCTCGAATAACGACTAAGGCGTTGACGGCGCTTGATTCTTCACAGGCGTTGTCAGTTCGTTCAACACTCTCCGGCCTTCGCGAAACGCCGATGCGAAGCTCTTTTCGACGGTTTTGTGACAGACTTGCCAGGGCTCGGCGGCGATTCTACACGATTCTTATTACAATTGCACGGCTTCGGAGAAGGTATAACCGTTCCGCGAGGAATCCCTATTCACTTGTGCCTGATGTCGCAAGCTCGCAGACAATTTTCGCCGATGTTCAGAGCTCGGCGAGGCTCAATTCAGGCTTAATAAACAAGCGGCTGACAAAAGGCGTCATATGGAAAGTCAGCAATACACAGCAAGCGTTAGTGAATCGATTGGTTTTCCCCCAGCAAACTCGTTGGCCTCGTCGGTCCTGAAGAACGTATTTGGTCGAAGCGAGGAGGCCCACTCAGAGTGCCCCCTGGTTCCATCTTCGCCGACGGAAAGACAGATGCCATCGGACAGCGCTGTATCGCTCTCCGACTCGTCGGCTTCGAAAATGGCTCGGAATATTCGCAGCCGTCTTGACGATCGAAAGCAAAAAGCGGCCGTCGAACTCGGTATTGCGGTCGATGAAGTCGAGTCGCTCCCGTTCGATCTTTCTAAGCTTGAGAGCGAGGGCATTTTCATGAACATCGACTGCCGCGGGTTCGGCAGTCTTGTTAGGCAGTTGGAGTGGAAGACGCTCGGCGTGAAACTGCCTGAAGATGCCGCAGTGCGGGTCAGCCCGCCGAGAGCAGGACTGCTTCCTGATGTTTATCGAAACAAGCTTATGCGCGGTGCGGCACAAGCTCACAACGCCCTTAACAGATACGGCTTTCGGTTCACCCTCTGCGAGACGGTCTGGGGAACCAGTGAATACAAGTGGATCCCGTGGACCGCATTCGAGCAGTTTGAGGGAGCCTATCTGCATGCATGCGAAACTCTCGCAAAAGCTAAGGCGGAGGTTCTTGGGAAGTACGATGAGATCCTCACCATTCTGCAAGATAGTTTTTACAGACTGGCCGAAGATTCGGCGGATCGATTCCAAGCAACGACTGACGAGCCGTTCGACCGGCCTGAATTCATAAATGCTGTTGCGGCACAAGCAATCGGGATGGTGCCGACACCGGAGATGATCCGCGACGGATTGACGATCGAGATGAAGCCTAAGGTGATCGTTCTGGGTTCCGAGATGGCGGCCGAACAGAAGTTGACGCGCGAGCTGCGGCTTGAAGCGGCGCGGGCCGAGGCGGAGACGCGAACTATCGAGATCGAGGTTGAGGCTAAGGCGAGTATCGAGCGGCTAAAAGTGACCGGATTCGAGGAAGATCAGCGACGCGAGCGAGAAGTTAAGGAACACATTCGCCTAATGAAGATCGAAGCGGCTCGCCGAGAGGCGGAAGAGGCAGTCTCGCCGATAAAAGAAGGGCTCGCTCAGATCACCGCGAGGATATGTGAAGCCGCGCAGGAGATGTCCGAACGGCTTCAGGATGCCCGGTTCGTACCCGGAAGTTTGGCAAAGCGAGCACGTCAGATGTGCGAATGGTACAGTCTGATGAATTTCACGGGTGATGACTCGCTCGAGGACGTTCTTATGAAACTTCAGGAGGCTGCGGGCCGCGAGGCAAAGCAGCGTTCGCCGGAAGAAATGCGCAACGCTCTCAACGACATCCTGCGTGCGACCACCGTTCAATCTAGAAAACTACTGGACGAAGACCGCCTATCGGCTCTCGAACTCTGATCTTGACGGGTTACTATGCACGACCAGGAATCGAGACGGCGCGTATCGCTATCGCCCGAGAAGGTGGATTACTTCAGGTGGCGTGACGATCGGAGTGGATACGAGGACTACGATTCCTATACTGATGAAGATCAGGAGCTAAGACGCAGCCTCCGCATAACCGCGGCAGACGAGATCGAATGGCGGCAACTCAGGGAGTCCGAGTTCCGCGTCGAGTTCTGATCGACAAATAGAACCAACATGACAACTTCAGAACCGGACGCGAAGAGCGTCGATAGATTCCTGCGCGAACTGGACGTAAGGATAAGAGCCCGTTATCCGCTGATCGCGATCAACACCTATGAGGAAGACCGAGTTCGAGAGGCTCTGATCGACCTTGTGTTCCAGGATCGTCACAAGGAAAAACCTCTGTATTTCTGGAGCCGGCCATCGGGACTGCAGAAGATCTTCGATCCGAAAGAAGGCATCCTTCAGAATCCGGCGTCTGTCGGCGATACGGAAGACCCGGAGGGCGTTCTCGGCTTCATCTCGGAACAGAAGGCGGGAATCTTTTTGTTGTGCGACTACGCTCCCTACATCTCTCCATACGGCCAGGAGGATCCGCTCCTCGTCAGACGGCTGCGTGAGATCGCCTGGAAGCTGAAGTCCACAAAAGCTACCGTTTTGTTCGTTGGTCCCAACTTTCCCGACTTGAAGACGCTCGAAAAGGAGATCACCCAGATCGATCTCGAACTCCCGAAGGAGAACGAGATCGGAGAGTCTATCGAACTCCAGCTTGAAAACTTACGATCGAGCGGGCTTGCTATCGATCTCGAAAAAGAAACGCAAACAGCGCTGCTGCAATCATTACTCGGCCTAACGGCGGGCGAGATCAGCAATGTGATCGCGAAGGCCGTTATAAGCTGCAACGGCCTCAACCAAGAATCGATCAAGGTCATTCTCGAAGAAAAGAAGAACGTGATCCGCGGAAGTGGCTCACTGACCTACGTCCATCCTGAGCCCGCGAGCAATCTTGGCGGGTACAAGTCTCTACGCGCGATCCTTGAGCGTGCCGCATATACGTTCAGCCCCCGCGCGAAAGCAAGGCACGTCGAGCCTTGTAAAGGAATCTTGCTTGTAGGTCTGCCGGGCTGTGGGAAGGATCTTTGCAAGCGGGTTGCTTCGAGCATCACCAACCGCGCCCTTTTGGATCTCGATTTCGGCTCGATCATGGGCGAGGGCGGCGGCGTGATCGGCTCATCCGCGATGTCCATCAAAAGAGCTCTTTCCATTGCGGGAACGATCAAGGGAATTCTCGGCATCAGCGAGTTCGAAAAGGCGGTTTCCGGTATGAAGTCCTCGAACAAGACTGACGGCGGAGAGACGGCTAGAACGATCTCCTATCTTCTCAATTGGATGCAGGACAACAAAGATGTT
The DNA here is from genome assembly GCA_019639195.1 of Acidobacteriota bacterium. Lineage (GTDB taxonomy): Bacteria > Acidobacteriota > Blastocatellia > Pyrinomonadales > Pyrinomonadaceae > OLB17. The sequence goes on from JAHBSI010000003.1 coordinate 501,246, forward strand.
CTTGTGTTCGCAACTGCCAATGACGTTAGAGAGCTTGAGTCCGAACAGTTCCGGATCGGCCGGTTCTCCTATATACACTTCGTCGATCTGCC
>JAHBSI010000004.1:0-382500 GCA_019639195.1 Acidobacteriota bacterium
TGTCTGGAGGCCATCGACGGGATTCTGGTATGTCCTAAGAAGCGAGAACGAGACGGCGTATGGAGCACCGTTCGGCATCTCGACCGACATTCCTGCGGCAGGCGACTATGACGGCGACGGCAAGGCCGACCTTGCGGTCTATCGTCCTGACGCACAGGGATTGTTCTACATACTCGGTTCGAGTGCAGGCTTCTCCGTGATACCGTTCGGCCTCGCGGGTGACATTCCCGCACCGAGTGCGTATGTGAACTAGGAACGCTTTGCTCCCAATTAACGATCACCCAATTTACGATCGACAATGAAAAGGCGGCCAAACGGCCGCCTTTTCTGCTGGAGTAGTTCTAGTTCAGCGTGACCTGGTCAAGGTCAGAGGTAAGGCTTCCGTGATGTCGAGGTCGGTGACATTCCCCGCAGGGGTGACCTGTACGGGATTGAAAGCCGCAAGTTTCGATTGCACGGCGATCGTGTATGCCTGATTCGAAAGCACATTCTCAAACGAATAGAAGCCGAACGGATTCGTTAGTGTCGTGAACGTAAACCCGTTTGGTCCGGAGATCGAAATTCGAGCCATTGAGACCGGTGTGCCATTCGCCCGCAGGACGCGTCCGCTGATCGAGACCGGAACTGAAGCCGACGGGACGTACGCGATCCCAGAATTGGACCCGGTCGTACCCATCGTATTCGCCGGCTGCATGGTTGCTGACGAAAGCACGCCTGTCTGTGGATCCACAACGAATTTTGTAATGTTTCTTGAGCCGGCGTTTACTACGTATAGATAGGTCCCAGCGGTGTTATAGACCGCTGCGAGCGACGTCATGCCGCCGGTCGCAAACGGTGAGCCCGCAACGGTCGTCAAAGTCGTTCCGGCCCCGCTGCCGCTGATCGCTGCTGATACGACATAGCTTCGTGTGCGATTTGGGAGGATCACGAAATTACCGTTGGGGTGCAGTTTTCCGACCGATGCAAAGCCGGTTTCGCCGTAGGTAAAAGGGCTTCCGGTAACGGGCGTTGGCACGCCGGCGGAAAGCGTGTAAACACGTGTCACCGATTGCCGCGAGCTATACACCCACAATCTTCCTGTCGAATCAACATCGACGGGGACCGGATTGCTCGCTCCAGAATCGAACGGATTGCCTGCGATCGCGGTCATTTCGCCCGTTGCAGCATTAATGGAATATCCGGCAATGAAGTTGCCGCTGTTGCCGCCGGCGTAATAATAGCTGCCGTCAGGAGCCAATGCTGAAGCCGCCGGGCTTACGCCGCTTGGCATCGCGTACGGACTGCCCGGAGCAGGCGTTGCAGATATGGGCGTGATGACAAAGCTCGCGAAGGTGTCAGCACCGACGATCAGAGGCGAGCCGGACGGATGGACCTTCAGCGTTCGTTGATTCGCAACTGACGTTATCGGTGAGAATGGTGCAGGTGTCAAAGCTCCGTTTGCTTGATCGACGACATAAACCGAAATATTCGACGACCCGCGATTTGCAACATAAAGGAATTTGTTGACCGGATCGAAGGCGATATGTTCGAGGTTCGTGTTGCCGCCGCCGTTGAATCCGGTAGCGATCGGGAAGCCGCTTAGAAGCGTCAACTCTCCTGTTGTCCCGTCGGCAGAAAAGCCATAGAGCATATTACCGCTTGCTGAATCCACCAGCGAATACACAAAGTCCGCCTTTGCAGATACTGCGGACGCAAAGAATAAGAGCAGAAAAAGACAAAATGTAACTACCGAAAAACGCATAGGTCCTCCTTGAAATTTGCGAGAGTGATCTTTGTTTGAACAGTTCGATTATAGGGTGCGAAACGGCTCATAACAAACGGGTTTTGCTCATTGACACGGAAGGCAGAAAGAGAAGGCTCCGTGCCTTTTCCAAAGGTGCGGAGCCTTCTGCAGGATCGTCTAAATACAACGAGCTTATTTACACTTTGAATATCCGCAATCGCGGCAGGCATCGCAGCCGGAGACGTGCTCAAGCTGTCCACCGCACTCAGGGCACTTCGAGATCATCGTGGACATCGACGAAGAATTTTCGATGGCTTGTGCCTTGCCGATCGCGCGCTCCGATTCAGGAAGGTTGCGAAGGCGGCGGTCAATTAGAAGCAGACATTCGGCAACAGCCTGTTCGGGCGATGTGAGAAGCCGCTCATTGAACCAGACCGCGTGTGTCGCGATCACTTTGTTCAAGCTGCTTGCAACTTCGTTAACGTCGAATCCGCCGCGAAGCATCTTAGACGCGAGCAGGCCAACACCCGCCGAGATCGGCCCGGCAACAAAGACCTCAAGGATCTGAGCTCCGTCGTGATTGACCGTAACGTAAAGATTCTGCCCTTCGAACGGTATTCTCCACGTTGAGCCCTGAAGCTCCCGCGGTCGATCGATGCGAGCTCCTTCCTGCACGTGGACAGCCGTCTCTTTGGCGGCCGCGAACTCAGTTGCAGCTTCTGTGTCGGTCGTTGTCGCCGGTTCGGGCGTTGCGGCCATGGCGTTCAGGACCTGGCCTTCGCGGCTGCCGTCACGATAATAGCTGACGGCCTTGCAACCGAGTTTGCGGGCAAGATGATAGAGCTCGTCAACGGACTCGACCGTATCGTCCTTTGCACCATTGCAGGTCTTAGAGATCGCATTATCAACATGCTTCTGGGCGGCACCGAGAACGCGAACGTGCTGTTCGGATCCGATGTTCATAGCCGAGATAAAGTGAGGCGGAAGTTCCGCTTCATGCTCGACCACATATTCAGCCGCGGCTTCGATCGAAGCCTGATCTGTTTGATCGACCCGAATGCCCAGGGCCTCGGCGGCCGGCGTATGCACATAGGTTCGCGTTCCGAGAGTGTCGCGGCGTACGTAAGCCCACGAAAAATTCGGTTCGATACCTGATGACGTTTCCGCAACAAGCGAGATGGTGCCGGTCGGTGCGATGGTCGTTACCTCGTAGTTGCGCGGCGTCAAAGGAATGTCACGCGAGATGCCTACATCCTCATAAAGGAATTTTTCGTACGCTTCGCGGTTCGCTTCGAACTCAGGGAATGTCCCCTTTGTGCGGCCGAGTTCGAGGCTCGCGAGCCACGATTCGCGACGGACAAAGCCCATGACCTGTTCCATCAACTTCATCGAATCATCCGAACCGTAGGTAACGCCAAGCCGCAAACAGAGGTCGGCGAATCCCATGATCCCGAGGCCGACAGGACGCGTACGTTTTACGACATCATCGATCGCCGGAAGCGGGAAGTGGCCCGCATCGACGACGTTGTCGAGAAAACGAGTACAGATATGCGTGACGCGGGCAAGGGATTCCCAATCGACATAACCGCCGCCGTCATCAAGTGGTTTGTAGAACTTGGCGACGTCGATCGAACCGAGGTTGCACGAGTTATTGAAATGAAGCTGCTGCTCACCGCACGGATTGCACGCAAAGATCGGCCCCATCGACGCCTTTAGGTGGTTGTGTCGATTGACCTCATCGATGAAGATGATGCCCGGTTCGGCGTACTTATGAGCTGCGGCGATAATGCGATTCCATACGTCCGGAGCAAAGACCATTCCCGGCATCGGCGGCTCTTCGATCACGCAGTCCGTAAGGTCTGCGGTCTCGAAAGCAAGTTTGTCGGCAAAGCTGACCGGCGTTCCATCCGGACGGCGATAGACAGCATAGTCACCGCCAGTGACGGGATCGTGCACGGCCTGTGTCCACGGTTCGCCGTCGAATTCGGCCTGGAACCAAGTTCCGCTATCGACCGCGTCCATAAAGAGGTCGGTCACTGTCACCGAGATGTTGAAGTTCGTCAAGCTCGTCTGGTCATTCTTTGCGTGGATAAACCGTAGAATGTCCGGGTGAGCGACGGCAAGGATGCCCATGTTCGCACCGCGTCGAACGCCGCCCTGCTTTACGACCTCGGTCGTCTGGTTGACGATGTTCATAAAGCTAACCGGGCCGGAGGCAACACCGCGAGTCGAATTGACCATCGCACCTGCCGGACGCAGGAATTCATACGTCATTCCCGTTCCGCCGCCGGTCTGGTGAATGATCGCAACGTCGCGAGCGTGTTCCATGATCCCGTCGATCGAATCCGGCACATTGAGTACAAAACAGGCAGCCAACTGACCCTTTGGCTTACCGGCGTTGACGAGACACGGCGTATTCGGAACAAATTCGCGTGCGAGCATTACTGCTGACATTTCGTTGTAGAACCAATGCTGTTCACCGGGATTCTTCTCGGCCTTCGAAACGTGGCCGACGACGCGCCTCACGATGTCTTCCCATTGCTCGATCGGTTCGCCGTGCTCGTTCCTTAACGAGTATCGTTTTGCGACGACCTTTTGGGCATTCAGGCCAAGCGGTTCAAATCGCCTTGCCGGTCGAGCCGCACTTGCCGTGCTGCCATTCTTGTCGGGTTCGCTAACATTGCCTGTTGATGGGTCAAGGAGTATGCTCATAGGTTTTTCTCGGGGTCAGAGATTTTAGAGGCTGATTATTCCGCTGGATAAGATGATTTTACCACCCAAGCCAGTCAAACCGAAGCCGCCAAACTATTGTTCAATTTGTATTCGAGTCGCGAATTTTTTCGGGACGCTTTTTTTGAAAGCGTAGGAAATCTTATCGCTCCTTCGGCCTTCGTGTCAAGGAGAAAATTCTACAATATCTTGTGGCTATGCATAACAGTGTCCACAACCAAATGCGACAGGCATTGACCGGTTTGACACGCGATTCGTAAACGATTGAAACTAAAAGAGATGGATAAACTGATACACGGAACGGCCGCGAATGACACGATCAGAGTGGTCGCGGCGGTGGCAACAAAGACGGTCGAAGAGGTCGTCACTCGGCACGAGCTTTCGCCTACTGCAACAGCCGCATTGGGTCGAACCTTGATCGGTTCCGCTCTGCTTGGTGCGACCCAAAAGGACTTCGACCGGCTCACGATCAAGCTCGAATCCGATGGCCCAATTCGCGGCATCGTTGCCGAAGCGCGCCCGAACGGTGCCCTGCGTGGCTATGTCAAGGAACCGCTCGCAGACCTTCCGGCAAACGGAAACGGCAAGTTCGATGTTGGCGGTGCCGTTGGGAATGGGACTTTTTTCGTGATCCGCGAATCGGGCTTTGAACTCGGGCTGCATAACGCGCCGTATGTCGGTTCGGTTCCAATACAGACCGGCGAGATCGGCGATGACCTGGCATTTTATCTTGCGAGATCCGAGCAGATCCCGTCAGCCGTCCTTCTGGGCGTTCTTTTGAAGAATACGCCTCCGTTCGTTGCAGCCGCGGGCGGCGTCCTCGTTCAGATGCTGCCCGGAGCGAATGAACACATCATAACGATGATCGAAGACACGATCGCGCACGCACCGCATCTAACATCCGTTATCGGTGACGGAGCCGGGCCCGAGGATCTGGCGCATCTTGTTCTCGGCGAGATCGAATTCAAGAAACTCGGCGAGCGTGACGTGAGATTCGAATGCACCTGTTCGCAGGAGAAGGCGATCAGTATGATCGAAGCTCTCGGAGTTGATGACGTTCGCTCGATGCTTGAAGAAGACAAAGGTGCGGCGATGACCTGCGGCTTTTGCAGTGCGAATTTTCAGGTCTCCGAAGCCGAACTAAGCAACATTCTCGATCGTTTGGCGAATTCCTAAGAGAGCCTTGCGATCTTTCGCCTGAACCTGAAGATAAAGCGGTCGTGCCGAAGTATCTCCGTACGGTTAAGAGCGAAAACGTCCGGACTCATCTCCGGCGAATAAACGGTGGTAAACGCGATCTGAAATCCTGCGGCCTTAACGGCATCCTTTGCCATTTCCGTAAAGAAACCTGCGGGATATGCAAAGCTCTCGCACGGCCGCTGCGTAATGCTTTCGACGATGTCTTTTGACGTCGCAAGCTCGTCCTGGATATCGCCCAACTCCAGCTTGTCGAAATGACGGTGCGAATGTGTGTGCGACCCGAATTCTATCCCCGCTGCGGACATCGTTCTTACGTCTTCGATCGATAGATGCTCACGCGGGCCCTCACCTTCGGCAGTGACCGTGTCGGTGGTTTTCCCCAGACAGTTTGTCACAAGAAAGATCGTCGCCTTTGCCCCAAAACGTCGGAGTATCGGAAAGGCGTTGGTCAAATTATCCTTCCAGCCGTCATCAAACGTGATCGCGACGGTCTTTTCCGGAAACTCCTCATTCTCCCTGAAGAACGCCGCCATTTCGCTCGCCGTCGCAAATTTGAACCCGCGTTTTGCGAGCATTTCCAGCTGTCGGGCAAACGCTTTCGGCGGTGTGAATGCTCCACGCACCTTAACGTCGGGCGTTGGCAGGTCGATCTTGTGATACAGAAGAAATGGCGACGTCATCTGGATTTGGATTTTGACACAAGCCGCAACGCTCACAAAACGAAAGTGCGAAATTCACGGGCCGTGATTGAACTTCGCCCGTATAGTTATCATAATCTGATTCCGAATGACGATGTCCGAACTCAGTGAATTTTCAAAGAATGCTGCAAAGAAGGTCGATGCGGTTCTGGACAGCCTTTTACCCAAAGAGCAGGATGAGCCGGCACGACTTCATTCGGCAATGCGTTGGAGCACGTTCGCAGGCGGGAAGCGGTTTCGGCCGACGCTCGCCTTTTTGGTCGCCCAACTTTGCGCTGCACCGGATGAGCGTATCGAGCGAACGGCTGCGGCTATAGAGATGGTCCATACTTTCTCGCTCATTCATGATGACCTTCCGGCGATGGACGACGATGAACTTCGTCGCGGTAAGCCGACGTGCCATATAAAATTCGACGAGGCGACGGCGATCCTTGCAGGCGACGCCTTGCTTGCACTCGCGTTTAAGGCGATCGCGGATGACGAAGGACTTGAGTGCGATATTCGTATCAAACTGATCGCGGAGCTTGCCGAAGCGACCGGCACACCTCGCGGGATGGTCGCCGGGCAGCAGCTCGATATTCTAAGCGAGAACAAGAAGATCGATGCTGTCGAACTTGAGCACATTCATCTTCATAAAACCGGAGCTCTTATCAAATTTGCGGCCCGATCCGCCGCTCTTGCCGCCGGCGTCTCGGAGCCGGACCTTTTGGCGATAACTGAGTTCGCGACCAAACTCGGCCTTCTTTTCCAGATCACGGACGATCTTCTCGACGCCACACAATCCACCGATGTCCTCGGCAAAACGGCCGGGAAGGACGAGGAAAGCCAAAAATCCACGTACGTTTCGCTCTACGGCATCGAGCAGGCAAGAATGCTTGCCGGCGAGACGATGGATGCCGCAATTGCCTCACTCTCGCATTTCGGCGACTGTGCCGAGCTCCTGCGGCAGCTTGCCCGAAGTACGCTTGCGCGCACCGCCTGAATTACAGGAAAACTCGACCGATTGAGTGTTTTTATAGGCTCTTAGACTATGTCTGACGAGCGGACAAAAGGTTCGGGTGCGCTTTCGTGGCTCTTGGTCGCGGCGGCGATCGCTGCGCTTTATTGGGCGACCCTCGCCAAACTCGGCGCTGACTGGTGGACCGATGAGAACTATACTCACGGGCTTCTGATACCGTTCATCATCGGTTTTGTACTTTGGACGAATCGAGACGATCTGCCCGCACCAGGCCGCATTTCCCGCGTTGCCGGGTTACTTGGCCTCGGCATGGTATTGCTCGGGATCGCGTTCCTTGGGCTCGGTGTTCTCGGCTCGGAACTCTTTACGCAGCGGATGTCGTTCGTCATTCTTGCCGCGGGGATCACCTTGTATCTCGGCGGAAAGCATCTTTTCCGCGTTTGCGGCATTTTCTTCGTGCTTTTCACGCTTGCGATACCGCTGCCGCAGATCGTCTTCAACAAGATCGCGTTGCCCCTGCAATTTACCGCTTCAAAGATCGCTGTCTGGGGCATAAGGCTCTTTGACGTTCCGACGGTGCGAAAGGGTAACATCATCGACATTTTGCCGGCGGGCGCGATGCAAACGATCTCGCTCGAGGTCGTTGAAGCCTGCAGCGGCATTCGCTCGCTGATGACGCTCATTGCCATCGCCCTCCTGCTCGGCTTTTTTACACGAAGCGAACGAAGCCTTTCCGCCGGTGTTCTTAGCGGAATGACGACCGCGGATCTGGCTCGGACGGGCATTCTAATGCTCCTTTCGATACCGGTCGCGGTAATGACCAACGCGGTTCGTGTCTCGGCGACAGGCTGGCTCACGTATCTGTACGGCATACGTGCGAGCGAAGGAACGCTGCACGAGATTTCCGGGCTTGTAATGTACGTGGCGGCTCTCGGAATCCTTTTTGGGTTGAATGCGGCCCTTCGGCAGGTATTTGACAGGAGGGCGGAAGCGTAAATGAATCGCCGTTTCTTACACCTTCTAATCGTCCTTTTGTTGGGTGCCGGTCTCATCAACTGGCTCCAATTCCGTGGCGAGATCGCCGTGCCCCGCGAAGGACTGACGGCTTTCCCCGAAACGTTGGGAAAATGGAAGCAGCGTGGAGAGGCTTTTACCTTTAGCGACGAGACCGACCGCGTCCTCGGAGCGACCGATTACACGATGCGCGAATATGTCTCGACGGACGGCAAGGTCGCCAATATCTACGTCGGCTACTACGGCTCGCAGCGTGTCGGCGCAACGTATCACAGCCCTCAGAACTGCCTCCCCGGTGCAGGCTGGGTAATGCTCGACCCACAGGAGACCGAGATCCGCCGGGCAGACGGTTCGACGTTTGCGGCAAATCGCTTTTTCGTCGAGAACGGAGCTTATCGCGAGGTGATGGTCTATTGGTATCAGGGCCGAGGCCGCACCGCGGCGAGCGAATACACCGATAAGATCCATTCGATCATCGACAGCATCTTTCGCAAGCGAACAGACGGTGCGATGGTCCGCGTTATGGTGAATGTCGACAACGACGAGGCAGGTGCGATCACCGCAGCCGACGAACTTTCGGCAGAGGTTGCCGATCGGCTTGAAGCCTTTGTGCCGAATTAGCTATGTTCTTTACCTTACAGACCTTGATCATGCGCCGGCCTAAGCTATTTTTAAGATTAGGAGGAAGTTAAGATGCCACAAGACTTGGTAAATGCAAGGGATCCTGATGATCCGCCGACTGAAGACACCGCAAGCAAAGTCCGAGCAGTTAACTGGATGGTCGTTAGCTTCATTGGCTTCATTCTTATCGTCGCCGCTTTCGCGGCATACTTCTTTTTAGGATCCGCTCGGGACGGCGACATCAGCACTCCGGCCAACCTGAGCAACCGTAATTAGCTCGACGTTTCGTACTGGCGCCGCTGCAGCAAAAGATCTCCGACGAACTGCGACAACGAGCCGCGTAAGGACATCGGAAGAAGTGGTGGCTCCGAAGGAGTGGGGAAGCACGGCTTGAGTCAAGCCTGGAATGCCAAATCGAAAAGGAGGAAGAAAAAATATTATGCTATGGACAATCTTGATCATTTTGCTCGTTTTATGGGCGCTCGGTTTTAGTTTTGCAGGAACTTCGTTAGGCGGTTTTGTTCACATATTGCTTGTCCTGGCCGTGATCGTCCTTATTATTCAGTTGGTTACCGGCCGAAGAGCGATATAAGACGAGCCTGGTAGAGGTTTTTACGCGGAAGCTTAAGAGGGTCACGGATCCGGCTTCCGCGTTTCTCTTTCGCCCCCGAAGCAGAATACCCCCGCGCTTTTTTCTAATGCCTCGCTGTTCATTGAATATGCCGGCGATGGAGCGTCACCCAATGAGCTGGGATGACCGAGAGGGTCCGGGGCTTTAAGAGCCGATAGAAAGGCCTTCGGCGATCGGCGGCCTTAGTTGCAATTCGATAAAAAGAAAAAGGTGGGGAGACTTCCGTATGTGCGTTCCCAAGTGCACATTTACTTCGGCGGAAGTCCCCGTTGGATGGACCGTTCGGGCTTGCAGGGCGATAAGAACACCGCGCCCGGATCTTTTCAATAAGCGGGTGCCAGCTCGTGGTAGCAGGTGCAGGCCGACTCTTCGAGTTTCTCCCGATCGCAGATAGAGAGGCCGCCGCGTGAGTAGTTGATGAGCTTTTTCTTACGCATTTCCAAGGCGATGCACGTAACGCTTGGTCGATAAACGCCTAAGATCCGTGCGATCTGTTCGTGCGTGAGTTTCATCGTTTGCTTGCCGGAGCGATCCTGAGCAAGCAGCAGCCACGTGCAGAGGCGTTCTTTGACCGAATGGTACATATTGCAGATCGAACGCTGCGAGATCTGGCGAACGTACTGATCGACCTGAGGGGCAAGTGCATTGCCGAGTTCCGGATAAAGACGGAGCATCTTTGAGAGAATCTCACTCTCGATGCGAATGGCGGAGCCTGCTTGCGAGACCTGCGTGCAATTTGTAACACGCGAATGGCAGAACAGCGGCAGGAATCCGACCGCACCTTCGTGGCCGGTCAGCGAAACCTCGACCATACGCCCGTCGTCGAGCGTACGAAACTCAGAAACGACGGCAGTTTCGGGGAAATAAACGTAATCAAGCCGGTCGTCCTGCATATACAAGTATTGCTCGGCCGAAAGGAAAACCGATCTCAACGACGGCTGAAGCTTGCTAAAGAGATCGTGCGAAAGGCCCGAGAGCAACTCGTTGCTCGATGATGTGATGGGCATCGACGCTGTTGGCGAAAGCCGGGAAGGCGATGCTTGCGTCGTGCTTATCGGGGAGTAGTCTGTGGTGTCTATAGAATAAGTGTATGTATCAAAGCGTTCCATTTTCCCCTCCTTGAGTGAAGTATTCGTAGTCTTCTGAAGACTGCGTTAAGTGGAATGGCAGGATCTGCGAAAGCCTGAATTGATCAAGGCCCTTTTTCGGGTGCAAGCCATGATCGGGAAGCATTTCAATACGAAATTGCCAAATTTCCGAGTTTGTTGTGTACTCCAACGACCTTCCGAGCGAAGCCGCGTGTTCCCCTAAAATACTTCTAGTATGAGGAGTGAAGGATCGTCGCGAAATTGGGAAATTGCGTAAACCATATAGGGAAAATCCCTATATGGTAGGGGGAATTTGGAAGAGGGAAGTCTAGGTGTCTTGCATCCAGCCCTGCAGGATCGCATACTTCACGATCTCGATGCGTCCGCTGATGCCGAGTTTACGCATCGCATTGGCCTTATGGACCTCGACCGTTTTGACGCTCAGGTCGAGGCTTGCTGCGATCTCTTTATTACTGTAACCAAGCGAAATAAGGCGTAGGACCTCGGTTTCGCGGTCGCTCAACTCTTTCTGATTCTCGCCGCGAAGCGAAGGCCGATTTGCGTAGCTTCCCATCACTTTTTTCGTAAGTGCGGGGTCGAGATAGGCGTTGCCTTCGGCGACCTCACGGATCGCGTTTATCAGGTGATTCGGAGCGCTTTGTTTCAGCACATAGCCATTGGCGCCGGCCGCGACAAGCTGCTGAAGGTAGCCGTCATCTGTGTGGCGTGAGAGCGTCAGGAGCTTTATCTCGGGGTATTTCGAGCGGAGTTTTTTTGTTGCCTTAAGCCCGTTCATCCGCGGCATCGAAATATCCATAATGATGATGTCGGGCCGGAGTTTTTCCGCCTGTGCAAGCGCAAGTTCGCCATCGTCAGCCTCGCCGACAACCTCCATATCGGGCTGGGCGTTAACGAGCAGCTTAACGCCTTCGCGAACCGTTTTGTGGTCCTCTGCCAGCAGGACCCTCAACTTGCCTTCCATAAACTCACTCTGCGAGCGGTACTCGAACAAAGGCCGTCGTACCTTTTCCGTCGGTTGATTCGATGTCGAAACTTCCGCCGATCAACGACGCACGCTCTCGCATTCCTACAAGGCCAAAGCCTTTTTTCTGCTTCGCAGCATCTCCGGTCGGGATCTCGAATCCTTTCCCGTTGTCCTCGATGATCAGCAGCAGATCGGCCTCGTGTCTTTCAAGGATAACATCAACCTTAGTCGCCTGTGCGTATTTTGCCGTGTTATTCAACGCTTCCTGTGTGATGCGGTAAAGGTTGGTCTCAACGTCCTTGTGAATCTTCATTTCGGATACGGCAATGGCGTTGAAGTCCGCGAAAATGCCCGAATATCGGGTCCATTCCTTTACATAGTTGCCGAGAGCGGTCACAAAGTCCGTTTCGTCGAGCACGCTCGGGCGCAGCTCCCAGGCAAGGAAACTCACTTCGCGGTCGATGGTCTCTGCGATCTCAGCGAGGCGGCCGACCGTCTCGGAAAGCTCGGTGCGGTCGCCACAAAGCGTCGTGATACTTGCGATCTTAAGTCGTAACGCCGTAAGACGCTGACCGAGTTGGTCGTGAAGGTCGCGAGCGATCCGGCCGCGTTCATCTTCCTGTATCGTAAAGAGTTTTCGCAGCAGGCCGAGGCGTTCCTCTTCGGCCTTTGCACGCTCTTCCATTTCCTTCAGAAGCACGGCGTTCGTTTCCGCAAGAGCTTGTGTGCGGCTTGCAACGCGGGCCTCGAGGTCGGTCCGAGCCTGATGAAGGTCGGCCTCGTACTGAATTCGTTCGGTCAGGTCGGACGCGATCTTCGCGTATCCGGTGAGCGTGTCGTTCTGATAGAGCGGAACAAGGACTCCGCTTGCAAAGAAGGTCGAGCCGTCTTTGCGGATGTGCCATCGTTCGTCTGACGCCCGGCCCTCGTTTCGAGCCTTTGTCATTTCGTGGCTCGGGATCTTTTTTGCGTTGTCCTCAGGCGTGAAAAGAATGTCGGCCGATTTACCCAGGATCTCTCTGTCCCGATACCCGAAGATCTTTTCGGCGCCGGGATTCCATGTGTCGATCAGGCCTTCGGTGTCGGTCGAGAAGATCGCGTAGTCGGTAAAACTCTCGGTCAGGACGCGCATTCGTTCGCGGCTGAATTTGAGGGCGTCTTCTGAACGCCGCAGATCGGTCAGATCGTTAACGAACGAGTAAAACCCGCGGACCTTCCTGTCGGGCCCAAAATCTGGTACGTAAGAGACGTGCACATATCGGTCGCCAAGGCCCTTATATGCCACCCAACTGTCGATCGAAAAGCTTTCGCCCGCGAGGGCCCGCTCGATCAGCGGCTTAAGCTGCTTGTATGAACGCGGAGAAAGGACCGTGCTTAGCTTGCGGCCGACGATCGCCGGTTTATCAATACCGAAAAGCTTTGAATACTGGTCGTTAACGAAACGGTAGCGCTCATCACGGTCAACATAAGAGATCAGTGCCGGAATGACATTTGTGATCAGCCGAAGCTCGGCCTCGCTGTCTCTAACGCGTTCGCTGATAAGTTTTTGCTCGGTAACGTCGATGACGGTGCCGTAAGAGCGAACAGCTTCGCCTTCTCCATCGCGAATTATCGCACCGGACGCCTCGACCCAGCGCACGCGACCGGTGCGTTGGCGAATTCGGAATTCATTCTTAAATTCTTCAGTACGAGATTTGAAGGCGGCAAGGAGGTGGGCTCGGACTTGTTCGATATCATCCTCGTAGATATATTTTTCAAGGCTTTCCACCTTTACCCAGTTCGAACGAACTTTTTCGCCGCAGATCTTCCAGAGAGCTTCGGACAGAAATATACGCTGCGTCAGCGAACTCCATTCCCAGCTGCCAAATCCACCTGCCTTTTGTGCGAGCAAAAGCCTCTCTTCGGTCGAGCGGAAGGCATCTTCGACGGTTCGACGGTCGGTAATATCGATAAATACGCCGTCTATTCGAACGGCCAGGCCGTCTTCATTTCGAACGATCGAACCTACGCTTTCGATCCACCGCAAGCTCCCGTTCTCATGCCTGATGCGGAATTCGTCCTTATACTCGTCGGCCATCGAGTTCAAGGCTGCGTGAAAATGAGCTTCGGCGCTTTTGCGGTCGTCTTCGATCGTGCGTTTCGTATAGAACTCGATGCCGGCATTCTTCGGTTGGGAAGAAAGTCCAACGATGTCGAGTGCGGCATCCGAGAAAGAGAGCTTATCCGTATCGGCAAGCCATTCCCAAAGGCCGATACCCGCAGCTTCCTCAACCTGTTTTAGACGAGCCTCGAACGAAGGTGCGTGCTCAGCACGAACGGTTCCGTTTCCGGACAGAGCGACACTCAATTCCTCAACGGAAGCTCGGGTGCCTGGATCGACCCGCCTTTTTTGCTGAGCGTTTTCGGTCATTTGGGCTGAGATACGTTAGAAAACTTGATTCTAACACACCGAACGACGACGGCCTTTCTTGGCGACAAAAAATGGACGTATCCTCCCCAAGATACGCCCATTGAGCGCCGAATCGGCGTTAAATTTTTATGAGATGTGTCCTACATAGCGGGATAATTATCCTATTAGCTGCCACAACTCTCTGTATGCCCGCATACGTTGATCCAAATTCGCTCTCTTTAAGAAACCACACCGAAATTCTGAAATCCAAAGCTGATTGAGCCTTTTACCTGAGTGCCGACAGGGAATGAGAGGTTTTTTCAGTAGTTCCCGCAACTGAAAACGAGGTTGATATCGGATTGCCCTCCGATCGCGGTCGTTTTTAGCCCTTTATCCGGCGAGGTTTTTGTTATGTTTTACGTCGAGTGCCAAAAACGAAGTAAATATCTTCTGCTGTTCGCAGTCGTCGCCATTGCCGCATCCCTTTTTGCGGCTTGCGGACACTCTACTGAAGCCTTTATTGCAAAAGGCGAAGAATACCTAGCAAAGAGAAAATTCTACGATGCCCTGATGCAGTTCCGGGCGGCAGTCGAAAGCGACAGTTCGTCATCGCGTGCACACTGGGGCCTTGCCCGCTCGTATGAGAACCTCGGCGAATTTGACGAAGCGTTCAATGAGCTTCGAAAGGCGACAGAGCTTGACCCGAACAATCTGGACGCACAGGCACGGCTTGGGAACTATTTTCTCCTCGTAAAGCCGCCTCTCGTTTCAGAAGCACAAAAGGTCCGTGACCTGATCGCAAAGAAGGATCCGAAGTTTATCGAAGGCGTAATTCTCGAGGCGTCGATCTTGAACGCCAGCGGCCGCGGCGAGAATGAGGTCGTTGCAAAGATCAACGAAGCGATCGCTCTTGACCCGAAACGGACGGCGACATACGTCAGCCTTTCTCGGTACTACACGACGATCGACAAGCCGGAGAAGTCTGAGAACGCTCTCCAGCAAGGCATAGCCGCGGACCCGAACGCCGCACTCGGATACACGGAATACGGCCGGTTTCTGATGTACGCAAAGCGTGATCAGGAAGCCGAAGCTCAGTTCGAAAAAGGTATTGCGGTCGAGCCTGCCAATATTGAGGCCCGTGAGACCGAGGCCGAATTCTTCGTTGCGAGCAACCAGCTCGACAAGGCAGAAGCGGCGTATAAGAAGCTTGTTGACATACAGGAGAATAGCCCTGAGAGCCGTCTCGAACTTGCGGACTTTTATCGCAAGGTGAAACGGGTTCCCGACGCATTGAGCGTTCTTGACGCGGTCGTCGCCGAGCATCCGCAGTATGTCCGGGCAAGATATGCACTTGCCGAGATCTACCTTGAGTCGAAAGACGAAGGCAAGGTCGAGGAACAGGTGAATGTTCTCCTCGGGCTCAACGATAAGGACGAAGAGGCGTTGATGTTGCTTGCACGTCTGCGTTTGATGCAGGGACGGCCCGAAGAGGCTATCAAGCAGCTTGAAGAGGTTCTGAAACGCACTCCCAGTAAACGCGATGCTCTTTACGTGATGGCACAGGCCAAGATCGCCGCCGGCCTGACGGACGAAGCGAATGCCTTTATCGGCGATCTGCAGCGGTATCATCCTGAATTCCTCAAAGCCGGATTGTTGAAGATCCAGGCCGCCTTTGCCGCCGGCGACAATGCAGCAGCGTATCGCCTCGCGAACGAGCTATACGGCACAGTGAACAGCTCGCAGCCGAATTCGGAGACGTCGGTGAACGACATTGCCGATCTTCAGCTTCGATCGTTGTCCGCACGAGGCCTTGCGTCTCTTGCACTGGGACGAACAGCCGAAGCGATCGCCGACCTTGAGCGTGTCCGCACGCTTACGCCCAACGCTCCTTCTGCGTTGATCAATCTTGCAAAAGCATATCGACGCGTTGATCGACTCGACGACGCGGCAGGACTTTACAAGGCCGCGATGCAGGCGGATGAACGCGATTTTGATGCGGTGAGCGGCTATATCTCGCTATGCATCGAGAGCAAGAAGACCGCTGAGGCCTACGCGACGCTTGATGCGATGTCGAGCCGAAATGCCGGCCGTGCGGACGTTCTCGCGGCACTGCATTTTCTGCGGTCGCAGGTTCTTTCTTCAGAAGGGAAGAGTGCTGAGACCGAGGCCGAGCTTTCCACCGCGATCCAGCTTGATCCGGATTATCTTCCGGCATACTCCGCATACGCGGCTATCCTGGCGGGCCGGAACGAGATTCCGAGAGCGATCGAAGAATACAAGAAAGTTATCGCTGCACGTCCATCTGCAAGCATTTACACGATGCTTGGCATTCTGCAGGACGCAAGCGGAAATGCGGCAGAGGCAGAGAAGAACTATCGTTCGGCTCTTGAACTCGCCCCAAATTCGCCGGTCGCGGCAAACAACCTTGCGTGGCTGATCGCGGAGGGCCAGGGCAACCTCGACGAGGCGCTACGGCTTGCATCGTCGGCGGTAAGTACCGATCAGACGGTTGCGGCTTACTACGACACGCTCGGCTGGGTGTATCTCAAGAAGAATCTATATTCGGCGGCCGAACAGCAGTTCCGCAAGGCGATCGAGACCGATCAGAAGAACAGTAAAACGGCGAACGCCTCATATCGCGTTCACCTCGGGATGGCACTTTCTTCGTCCGGGAATACCGATGCGGCAAAGCGTGAGGCCGAGGCGTCTCTGAAAGACCGTACGACCTTGAACGATCAGGAGATCGCCATGGCACGTAGGATCCTGGAGGCTAGATGAGCGCGATCGGTGCTTTCTTTACGCACATTCCGGAGTCAGTGAGTTTGCTCGCCGTTGGCGTAACAATGGCAGCGACCGCCGCGGGACTACGAAGTTTCTTTAAGGTCAGCAAGACAGCTGAACCGGTCGACCAAAGCGACGAAAGCCGCAAAGAGCAAAAGGCAGAAGGGTAGTTATGAGTGAATTTAGACAAAGATCAATGGGCGAGTGGGCCGCTATCTTAAAGCGGCGGAAGTGGATGATCATCCTGCCGGTGATCACGCTAACGTCTGCCGTGGGCTACGTGGTTTACAATCTGCCGAGCATCTACGAATCGACGTCGCTACTAACGGTAAAGCCGCCGACGATCTCGTCGAACCTTGTGCAGCCGCTCACCAACGAGGATTTTTCGCAGCGTCTCCAAACTATCAATCAGGAAGTCCTCAGCCGGTCGTCACTCGAACCGATGGTGATGAAGTACGACCTTTATCGGGCCGAGCGGAATGCGGGAATGCCGATGGAGCTTGTCATCGCGAAGATGTACAAGAACATCAAAGTTGACCTCGAAGAGACGGGCGAACAAAAGGTCGCGGCCTTTCGCATCAAGTATCGTGACAGCGATCCTCAGGCGACACGCAATGTAACGGCTGAACTCGCAAGCAAGTATGTCAACGCTCAGGTTCAGAATACTACCGAGATCGCGGAATCGACAAAAGAGCTCTTTGCCCGTCAGCTTGATGAGAAAAAGACAGCTCTCGACGACCTCGAAAAACAGCGGCTCGACATCATGACCGCAAATGTTGCCACCTTGCCGGAATCCGAGCAAGGTTTGGTCGCACAGCTTCAGGGCCTTCGGTCCCGAGAAGACACGATCACCAAAGAGAAAGAATCCCTCTTTAACGAGAAAGGCCGCCTGAACGATTCGATCGCGGCGAACAATCGCCAAATGCGGCTTATCGAGGACTACGGCCAGAAAGAAACTCAGGATACGGCACGCCAGGCAGCGAGCATCGAGGACACGCTTCCTTATGCAGAGCTGATGAAGAGACGTTCCGAGCTGAACGCACAGCTCGACAACTTGCTTAAGGTCTATCGCGAAAAGCATCCCGCTGTCATCGCAAAACAGGCAGAGATCGCCCGCGTTAACGAGGAGTTCGACAACCTGCGAAAAAGTGCGGACCGGCGCGTTGCGAATGCAACAAAGTCGAGCAATATGAGGGCCGATCTGCAGAAGAAAGGCCTTGAGCTTGAGAATCAGCGGATACAGTCGCAGATCGGGCAGATCGATAATCAGATCGCTCAGAAGGACGCCGACAGAGCAAGCAACGCGAACGAGATCGCGGCGATCGAGGCACGCATCAATGCTGTTCCAAATGTGAAGGTCGCGCTCGAGGCGATCAACTCACGCTATCAATCGGCAAAGCAGTCTTACGACGAAATTCTTAAGAAGAAGAATGACGCAGAGACGCTTGTGGGTGTCGAAACAAATGCTCAGGGCGAGACGATCCGCGTTCAGGATCCGGCGAACGTGCCGCAAAGCCCCGTCGCTCCGAAGCGTTTCGTGTGGACGCTATTCGGCGCAGGAATCGGCCTTGCATTCGGCCTTTTGTTGGTCGGGTTGTTCGAGATACCGCGGCTGTTCCGGATACAGAATATCGAGGATGCGAAGTATTACACGGGACTGCCCGTCCTCGCATCGGTGCCGCCGCTGCTCTCCCTTCCCGAAAAGGTGTGGATCAAGCGTGCATCGCGTTTGAAACTCGCGGCGGGAGCGGTCTTTGCGATCGGTATCATCCCCGTGATCGTCCTTATCCTGCAGGCAACAAGGGTTTTCGAGATCATTACGTCCTAACACGAACGGGCAAGCAGATGATCCAAAAGAGGTGACTATGTATAACGAATTTTTCGGTTTAGAGGACAGTCCATTCACGCTAACGCCCGATCCGCGTTACATCGTGTTCACGCCGAGCTACAACGAAGTGCTCGCAAGCCTTTACTACGGGCTTGAACAGGCAAAGGGCCTGATCGTGCTCACGGGCGAGGTCGGAACCGGCAAGACGACGGCTCTGCGTTGGATCCTGCGGCGTCTCGATTCGAGCGTTCTCGCGGCGTATGTCTTCAACCCTCGGCTTTCGATCGATGAATTCTATCATCACGTCACACAGATGCTTGGGATCAAGGATTGGACGAATAAGGCAGAGCTCTTGAACGTGATGGGCAACGTGCTCGCCGAACGGCACCGCCGCGGCCTTCGCACCGTGATCATCATCGACGAAGCCCACGAGCTGTCGGATTACGTTCTTGAAGAGATCCGACTGTTGATGAATTTTGAATCTGACAACGCAAAGCATCTGCAGATCGTTCTTACCGGACAGCCGGAGCTTCGAGATCGCCTCAATCAGCCGAACCTCAGACAGCTGAAACAGCGTGTTGCACTGCGTTGCAATATGCATCCGCTGCCAACGATCGAAGAGGTCGATCGTTACATCAGCGAGCGACTTATCATCGCCGGTGCGGAAGATCCCCAGATCTTCTCGCCTGAGGCGATCGATATGATCTTCCGCTGTTCGGAAGGCATTCCACGGCAGATAAACAACCTTTGCGACAACGCAATGGTCGCTTCATACGGAGCCGGCGAGCGTGTCGTTTCACGACACTCGGTAGTCGAGGTGGCAAAGAATCTCGACATGCTGCCGGATGAACGAGTTGCCGGGCCTTCGCACGCTGCAAGCACGATCCTGCGGCCGGAAGCCCACGATGAGCTTTGGAATTCCGCACCGACGAACGGCGGTGTTTCATTTAGTCCTGCATATATCTCCGCCAACGGAAACGGACACGCCTCAGCGAACGGATCCAACGGAAAGACGGCGGGCATTCGCTTCGAGGAGCTTGATGACGAGATACATCTTGAGCTCGGCGATCTCGACAGGTTCGACTAATTGGAGAAATTTTGAAATGAGTGTCCTTCAAGCATTGCAAAGAAAAAGTACAGATAACCCGACGGCCACTAAGCCGAGAGTGGTAGCGTTTGACGCTGCCGGCAGGCAGAATCTTCCGCCTGAACTCCTCGGCCTGGAGTTGGCGATCGGGTCACCAAGATCGGCGTTCGACGGGCAGCCGAATTCTTCGATCGGGACGGCACTCCCTGACGTTGAAACGGGCCTAACTGCCGGGGCAAAACCGAATGCCGATACCTTAACACGTTCGGCTCGACGACCGCTGCCAGATTGTGTCAGCTGGACCGTCGATGCCGAACGCGTTGAGCCTCGCCTTGTTGCGATCACGAGCCCCAATTCAAGCTACTGCGAGGAATATCGCAGTTTGCGAACGAACGTTCTGCACAAAAGCCAGAAGCAACGTCTGCAGGCGATCGTTGTCGCAAGCGTGAATCCGAGCGAAGGAAAGAGTGTCACGGCGATTAACCTGGCCTGGATGCTCGCTCAAACCGACGGCGTACGGGCTCTGATCATCGATAGTGATCTCCGAATGCCGAGCCTTGCGGATTATTTAGGGATCGAGACCGAGAAAGGTCTCTCGGACATTCTGACCGCCGACGCAAAACTGACGGATACGATCGTAAAGCTTGAGCCTTCCGGCTTGTATATGCTGGCGGGCGGCACAGCACGTCCCGATGTCGCTGAACTTATATCGGGACCGAAGTTCGCAGAGATACTGGCCGAAGCACGCGAGATGTTCGATTACATCATCATCGATGCACCGCCGCTCGCGATCTTTACGGACGCGACCGTCCTTATTAACAAGGCGGACGGAGCATTGCTCGTCGTTCGAGCGAACAGGACGAAATATTCGGCCATCGATCGCATCCTGGAACCTTTGCCAAAGGACAGAATGCTGGGCGTGGTACTGAATCAGTCCGAAGAGGTCCTCGACGAATCGCACTACAACTACGGCTATTACAATTATCGCCGAATGGCAGAAGACGCAGTTTCTGAATGACAAATGTCGGCAAGCGGGTCCCAACTACGAAAACTTTGGCTGGTCATCGCCGATACCGTGATCATTTACGCGAGTATCATCCTGGCGATGCACATTCGGCTGGGCATTGCCGGGTCAGAGAACGAACTCACTAATCGCGATGGCTGGGTCAAGATCGCGTTCGCAACCGCGATCTGCGTCCTGAATCTGTACTTCTACGACCTTTACGATTACATCGTAATGACAAATCGCCGGGAGCTGCTTTTACGGCTTGTCCAGGCTCTCGGTATCGCTTGGGTCCTGCTCGCGATCATCTTCTATTTTGCACCGCCCGCGATGATCGGCCGTGGTGTTTCCGTCATTTCCGTTCCGCTGGTGCTCGTTTTTCTGCTGCTGTGGCGGAATTTTATACACATTCTGACCGGGCATCCCGATATCGGTGAAAAGATCCTCGTTGTCGGGACCGGGCCGACCGCCCTCGATACTGCCGAGGCTGTATGGCAGCGGCGAGATGCCGGCTATCGAATTGTGGGGTTTGTTTCCGAGAATGGAGCAAAACCGCGCGAGAAGCTTGGCCGGTCGGAAGTTCTCGGCAAAGCCTGGGAACTCGAAGAGGTCATCAGGAATGAGCGGGTCGATCGCGTTGTGATAGCGGTTCGCGAGCGTCGCGGTGCGTTCCCGACCGAGGCTCTCCTAAAGATGAGCCTTGCCGGCGACATTTCTATCGAAGAATGCACATCTTTCTTTGAGCGCATCACGGGAAAAGTGCATGTCGATATGCTTCGCCCGTCGTGGCTGATCTTCGCCGGACGCAGCCGTGAATCGCGCATAAAGTCGGTCGTTCGCGACTTACTGTATCGAGCGTTGGCACTCATCGGAATAGTTGTTTCCGCACCGATCGCGGTCATCACGGCGATCCTGATCAAGCTTGAATCACGCGGGCCCGTCTTTTATCGCCAGGAACGTGTCGGCAAGAACGGCAGACCCTTCAAGGTAATTAAGTTCCGCTCAATGCGTGAAGATGCCGAGGCCGACGGAAAGCCCGTCTGGGCGACTGACAACGACGACAGGACGACAGTTGTCGGCCGTTTCATTCGCAAGGTTCGGATCGATGAGATACCGCAGTTCTGGAACATTTTAAAGGGCGACATGAACTTTGTCGGCCCCCGTCCGGAAAGGCCGCACTTTGTAAAACAGCTTGCGACCGAGATCTCGTATTACGAGCACAGACACCTTGTCGCCCCGGGTTTGACCGGCTGGGCACAGATCAAATATCCGTACGGAGCCTCGGTCGATGACGCACGACAAAAGCTCCAATACGATCTTTACTACATCAAGAATCAGAGCTTGACGCTCGACCTCGTAATTATTTTCGAGACGGTCAAGACCGTCCTGTTTGGCCGCGGCGGTAGGTGAAAAACTGGAGTTTTGGGGCTAATCGGCGTTTTAACGAACCGTAATTGCAAAAAGTGATCGATATGAAAGCAGTAAAATACGCAGCAACCTCGCTTTTTCTGGCGGCATTGTGTTTCTCGACGGCGGTCTTCGCACAGGAAGTTGCCGTTAACCCCGACAAGGGAGAGAAAACGGCGTCGGCAGAACCTTCGGCCACACCGGAGGGCGGAATTACGAACGCCGAGGATGACGCGATCCTTCCGTACTACGACAATTATCTAAAGGAATATCGCCTTGGCCCGTCGGACGTTATCACGGTCGAGGTTTTCGGCCAATGCCCCGATTACTGCAAATCCGGCATCACAGTTCCGCCGAATGCAAGGATCTCGTATCCGCTCGTTCCCGGCGGTGTTCTTGTTGCAGGTCGAACGGTCGAGCAGGTGGCTGCCGAGATCACCAAAAAGCTCAACGAATACATCATCGACCCAAAGGTGACGGTGACTCTAGATAAAGCTGTCTCGACGCGTTACAGCGTAATGGGCAAGGTGACGACGCCCGGCGTGCGCGTTATGGATCGCAAGATCAGCGTGTACGAAGCCATCCTGGATGCCGGCGGTGTCGCAAAAGGCGGCGACAGGAAGCGTGCATTCATCGTAAGCTACGCGCCGGACGGACACCTTACAAAAAAGGAAGTTTCGATCTCCGATATGGAAAGCGGCAAGACAGCGATGGTGTATCTGAATCCGGGCGATCAGGTCTTTGTGCCCGGCAAGGGCTTTGGCATCGATAGTATCTTCGACATTCTCGGAAAAGCGAGCGTCGTAAGATTCCTCTTCGGAAGTCCGTTCTAAGGCTGGAATGAAGTTTAAGATCACGATACTTTTGACCCTTGTTCTCGCCGTGTCTTCAGTGGCGCAGGCGGAATGGGTGAAGCTCCCGACGCGAAACTTCGCGAACCTCAAGGACATCTTCTTTCAGAATTCTGAGACAGGCTGGATCGCCGGAACCGACGGAACACTCCTTCGTACGGACGACGGAGGAAAAACTTGGCTCCCGCTACAGAAATTTACCAACGACTCGATCCTGCAGATCTACTTCACTGACCCCGCAACGGGCTGGATGCTTTGCGAACGCAGCATTTACAGCCGCGGCAAGAATCCGACATCGTATCTTCGAAAGACGATCGACGGCGGCGTTCACTGGGACAAGGTCGAATTTGAGGATGCCGATCGGGAACGCGTTACGCGAATTCTCTTTGACCGCAACGGACTTGGCCTAGCGTTCGGCGAAGGCGGCATTTTCTATCGGCTGCAGGAAGACGGCAAAACCTGGAAGAAGTCTCGGGCCGCGA
Organism: Acidobacteriota bacterium; assembly: GCA_019639195.1. Classification (GTDB taxonomy): domain Bacteria; phylum Acidobacteriota; class Blastocatellia; order Pyrinomonadales; family Pyrinomonadaceae; genus OLB17. The sequence goes on from JAHBSI010000004.1 coordinate 23,477, forward strand.
TCCACTTTCTGCTTCTTGACGGCGCCTACACAACGGGAGCGACCGGTGCGATCGTCGGTGCGGGCGGCACGATCGTCTTTACACAAGACGGCGGATTGACGTGGGAAGAGGCAACGATCCTGCACGAAACCGATACGCGGATCAACTCAGTATTCTTTACGAGTGCAAAGCAAGGGTGGGCCGTCGGTACAAATGGAGCTATTTTTACCGCGAACGGCGGCGGAAGGCTCTGGCGACTCGTCCCTCAAAATGAGACGCTCGCGACGCTCAACAACGTGTATTTTACGAGTGCCCGCGATGGATATGCGGCAGGCAACGACGGCACCATCCTGCACACGACGGATGCCGGTGCTCATTGGTACCTCGAAAAGACCCGCGTCACCCACAACCTGAACAAGATCATCTTTAACGGCCCCGTTGGCTTTGCGATCGGCTTTGGCGGCACTATTTTGGGAAAGGGGCCCGGATTCGATACTCCTAATGGTGCGAAACCTGAGATTTCGCCAAGGATCGGCGAATGACACGCCTGAATACTTGACTAAGAATTGCGATTTTCGTAAGGTTACAGTTCGCCCTTTTTTAGGGTCGGTTTGATCTTTACAGCAGATTTATGGGGCAAGAAGAAGCCTCAAAGGTATCTCGGGCATGTACGTCAATTGGTAGACAGCCTCCCTTACAAGGAGGAAGTTAGGGGTTCGAGTCCCTTCGTGCCCACCATTATCTCCAAGATCTCGGATCTGATATCTGAGATCTAAAAATGCGGGGTCGTAGTTCAGTTTGGTTAGAACGCCAGCCTGTCACGTTGGAGGTCGCGGGTTCGAGCCCCGTCGGCCCCGCCACCTTTTCACCTAAAGCAGATCAAAACGGAATTAGTCCCGAAACGTTAGGACCACAAAGCTCGCTATAGTGTAGCTTCGGCCAACGTGCGCTTAAGCGATTCCTCAAACTTTTCGGCACTTATCGCAGGATAACGATAAAGTTCCGGCTTGATCCGTTCGAATAGGGAGAGCAGCCGGTCAGGATCGATCAGGCCGTCGCAAATCATAGAATGTACGTCCGCTTTGTCCTGCAAATGCCCACGCTCGATCTTTGCCAAAGCCTGGCTATAAAGGTCAAAGTGATAAAAATCCAACTTTCCTTCTTGGCGAATAAACATTGAACGCTCTTCCCATCCGGGAAGAGCCGGAATAAAGTCCGGTGGTGATGCGATCTCAATGTTTACCTGAAGCTCTTCCTTTAGGTCGACAAGAGCTCGGTATAGTTCGTCCGGATCCGGAATAAATCTGACATCAATATCTACCGTCGAACTACGCCAACCTTGTAAGACGGCTGTCGAACCGCCGGTAAAGTAAACGCGTCCCGGCTTCCGTGCTCGCCGGGCAAGCTTTTCCATAAACTTCGCGATCTTTTCCCGATCCGTTAAAGTCCGCATTCAGCCGCCCGCTCGAAACTTACAAGCCTTCGTATCAACGAATTGTATTTTGAATGCGCACCGTCACCATCGCTCTTGTAAAGGAGGGCGTAGAGGCGATGCTCCGGCGTTGCAAAGGTGTTCTGCGGTACCAAAATGCCCGCCTCTCTTAGTCTCGGGGCGCCAATGGACACAAGAAGCGATTCGATCGTTTCCTTTCCAGTTTCCAGGTCGCGAATGCCGCGATCAATAATGTCCTGCCCCGGCTTCATATCGAAGATTATATCTGAAATGGACGCAGAAAAAGAAAAAGCCCGAGGTTTTCTCGGGCCGGAGAGCGTAGTGAAAAAAGATCTAGCCTTTTCGCAATTCGGTCAAGACCTGCTTTGCGACCGCCTTGAGCGTATCGAACACACCGGTGCCGGTCGTCGCGACCGCTTCAAAGACAGGTTCGTCCTTTCGAAGGAGTTCCTGCGTAAGCTCCTCCATTGGTGTGACATTAGGCAGATCGCGCTTGTTCAGCTGCAGAACGTATGGGATCGTCGCCAGATCGTAGCCCTGCGACTGAAGATTCTCTTCCAGGTTGTATAGGGACTCGATATTGGCGTCCATACGCTCGTCCTGGCTGTCGGCGACGAAGACCACACCATCAACACCTTTAAGGATGAGTTTGCGCGAAGCGTCGTAATATACCTGGCCCGGCACGGTGTAGAGGTGGAATCTTGTCTTAAAACCGCGAACAGTCCCCAGTTCTAGCGGCATGAAATCGAAGAATAGAGTTCTGTCCGTTTCAGTGGCAAGGCTTATGAGCTTGCCCTTTGCCTGCGGCGCGGTGGAGTCGTAGATGTATTGCAGGTTCGTCGTCTTGCCGCAAAGCCCCGGCCCGTAATAGACGATCTTGCAGTTGATCTCGCGCGATGCGTAGTTAATAAAAGTCATATCCAAAAACCGATCAGCTAAAAAGGCTATCGATATCTTCGTCAGTGATCTCTGAGAAAAATGTATTGCTCGCCGCCGCCTGTACTGCAGATTCGCGGCTCATCTCGTCGAGGAGATTGGCCACCTCATGACTAGCGCGTTTAGTTCGTATCTTAACAAGTCCGAGAGTCGAACGCTCGTCGAATACTACCACTAAAAGGCTCCGGCCGATAACACTGATGTAAATGCTTTCGTGTTCGCCTTCGTGAACGACCGCCGGAAAGACATCCTCGCCGATCAGTTTTGCCATGCTGCTCGTGGCGGCAACGTTGCCGGCGGCGAGGCTCGCAAAGCTCGTGGTGTCCATATCACCGATGTCGCCATGAAAGGCGATCGGCTGTCCGTCGCGATCGACGAGAAAGACCGCCCGAGCGGCGCATTCGACGCACACTCGAGCAAGTATCCCTTTGATACGCTGAAATTGATGTTCTTGTATTATAAAAGGCGTGTCAGCCATCGGAAGTAGAGGCGAAGAAAAGCAGCTTTGTACTAAGTTTCAGAGCCGGAAGGGCACGTACGGCGTGAATTGCCGCAATACAAAATTAGCACACCGGGACGTTCGGCGACAAGAAAATTTTTCTTCGATCGCGAATTTTCAGTTCAAAAGCCGCATTCAAAAGATTTATTGATAGCCCCAAGTGGTGAATGTTATACTTTTTCTGTCAAAAACTGAGATTTTTTGGCTATTCGCGCTCTTTTTGGTTTTGCAGGGTTTTACGGATCGAATATTTAGGCTTCCTCACCGTTTCTTGACGCATCTCGTGCGCGGGTGAATGCGGTTCTGCCAATATGAAACACCACATTTTTGCGGATGCAAGCGAAGGCTTGAATGTCGTTGCCATTGGCGGCGGCAATGGGCTCTCTACGCTGCTTTCCGGCCTAAAACGCTATGTTGGGGCAAAAAGGTCAGAACCTGTCTGGATCGAGAGCCTTTCGGCGATCGTTGCCGTAACTGACGACGGCGGGAGTTCCGGCCGACTGCGGGACGAGCTGAATATGCCGCCGCCGGGTGACATACGGAATTGTATGGTCGCCTTGAGCGAAGATTCGCAGATGCTGTCGCGCCTTTTCCAGCATAGATTTACGGGCGACGGTGATCTTGGCGGACACAATTTTGGCAACCTCTTTCTCGCTGCCTTGTCTGAGATCACGGGTGATTTTGCCGAGGCCGTAAAGCTTTCCTCAGAGGTCCTTGCAAGCAAAGGCCACATTTTCCCGGCGACCGCTGCCGATGTGCGGCTTGCGGCAGAATTGACGAACGGGAAGACCGTTCGCGGCGAGACAAAGATCTCGCTTGTCGGGCCTGCGATAAAGCGGATCTTTCTCGAACCGGCCGACTGTGAACCGCTTCCGGAGGCGATCGCCGCGATAAAGAACGCCGACGTTATCACGATCGGCCCGGGTTCGCTCTTTACGAGTCTGATACCGCCGATATTGGTTCAGGGTGTGGCAAAGGCGATCGCACGCTCGAAGGCGACCAAGATCTTTATCTGCAATTTGATGACGCAGCCCGGAGAAACGGATGGCATTTCGGCTCGCGGACATCTCGAAACTTTCCAAAAATATGCCGGCGGCCTCGACATCAATTTTATCGTCGTGAACGATCAGCCGATCTCACCCGAACAGGCCGAGAAATATTCAAATCTTGGGGCTGAGCAGATCGGTGTTCACGGCTCGATCGCGCCCGGTGTGATCTCTAATGCGGAAGTTGTTTGTGGTAATCTTCTCGACGAGGGAGAGAAGGTAAGGCACGATCCCGCAAGGCTTGCGGATGTTGTGCTTCTCTGTGCAGTTCAGACAGCAAACACGGTCGCCGTAGGCGTCTAAGATCAAGTGAATTCAGAACTCGATATACTAATTCTCGCAGCGGGCCTGGGAACGCGGATGCGGTCCGGCAAGGCAAAGGTGCTGCATCAACTCGATGGCCGTCCGCTGATCGCCCACGTTTGCGAAACTGCCCTGAAGCTTGACCCGGCGAATATTCTCGTCGTCGTCGGGCATCAGGCTGAAGAGGTTGCGGACGCGGTTGGAAAAGAGTTCAGTGACCCTCGGATCAAGTTTGTCACGCAGGAGAAGCAGCTTGGCACGGGAGACGCTGCTGCATCGGCCCGCGAAGCGCTGAAAGATCGAGATTCGCAGCTCTTGATACTCTCCGGCGATGTTCCGCTTATTGCGGAAGAGACGCTTCGCAAGCTAATTGATAACCGTGCCGCAGCTGGCATTCTCACTGTAAGGCTTGATGATCCAACGGGTTACGGCCGCGTCATTCGGTCCGCGGACGGTATGTTCGAGCGGATCGTCGAGCAGAAAGATGCGTCGCAGGCCGAACTTGCGGTCGGCGAGATCAACTCCGGCATTTACTCGTTCGATACGCGGAAGCTTTTTGCGGCACTCGCAAAGATCGGGAATGACAACGCGCAGGGTGAATACTACTTGACGGACGTTCCCGGCATCCTAAAAGGTGAAGGCGAGACGGTCGCGCTTTTTCTGCACAGCGATCCGCTAGAGATCGAAGGCGTCAATGACCGCCGGCAGCTTGCCGAGATGGAAAGACGGCTTCGTGCCCGGACCATCGAGCGGTTGATGCTCGAATCAGGCGTGACGTTCGTTGATCCAACAAGCGTTTACGTCAGCCCGCGAGCCTCGATCGGCCGCGATACCGTGATCTTTCAGAACGTAACTATCGAAGGCCGTACGGCAATTGGCGAGAATTGCATCATTCGCCCCGGAACTCGCATTACTTCCTCGAAGATTGGCGACGCTGTCGAGATCCGTGACAATTGCCTGATCGCAGATTCGACCGTGGGCGACAGATCTATCGTTGGGCCGATGGCACATCTTCGCGGGAACGCCGAAATGGCCGAAGACTGCCGTGTCGGCAACTTTGTTGAGCTAAAGAAAACGCATCTTGGCAAAGGCTCGAAGGCGAATCACCTGACGTATCTTGGCGATGCGACCATCGGCGAAAAAACGAATATTGGAGCCGGCACGATAACGTGCAATTACGACGGCAAGGATAAACATCCGACGACCATCGGCGACAACGTCAAGATCGGCTCGGACACGATGCTTGTTGCTCCCGTAAAGGTTGGCGATGGAGCTTCGACGGCGGCAGGTTCAGTGGTTATCGAGGATGTTCCGGCAAAGTCGCTCGTCGCCGGCGTCCCCGCGAAAGTCAAGAAGACGATGAGCGAGAAGGCCTAGAATTTTTTTTGATAATTCAGGAGCTGCGGTGTCTTAGAGCTTGCCTGACCATTGGAGAGACCCTATGCAGAACCCGAACGATTGGACGCCGCCTCCGCCGCCTCAGGACGATTCGATGTTCAGCCCGCAGACCCGCGAGTATTATGCTGAGCAGATACGGAAGGATTCCGTAAAGGCGCTTGTCCTCAGCATTATTGGCTTTGTGTGCTGTCCGCCAATATTCGCATATTATGCGTGGAACACGGCTCAGGAGGTCATCTCGAATATCGAGCTCTATCACGTCGAAGAAGGCCGCAAAGGTATGGCACAGGCGGCAAAGGTGCTCGCGATAGCGTCCATTGGGCTTTGGGCGGTCGGAGTCTTTCTTAGGATCCTCGCTGCGGGGATCGGTCGATAGGTCAGTCAAGATCAATATGTGTGGAATTGTTGGATACGTTGGAAATAAACAGGTTGTACCGCTCATTATCGACGGTCTGCGCAAGCTCGAGTATCGCGGTTACGATTCGGCGGGCATCGCGGTCGTCGATGAGGACCACAATCTCTCGCTGCGCCGTGCAGAGGGCAAACTCCGCAATCTCGAAGAGGCCATTCGGCTCGATCCGCTCGACGGAACATACGGTATCGGGCACACGCGTTGGGCGACTCACGGCCGCCCGACCGAAGAGAACGCTCATCCGCATCGAGACCAGACCGGAAATGTCGTTGTTGTGCACAACGGCATCATCGAGAATTATCTTCCGCTAAAAGAACGCCTTCAGGCAGAAGGGCACGAATTCCGCACCGAGACCGATACGGAGGTCGTCGCTCATCTGATCGGCCACTATGTCGAGGAAGAGGGCCTAAAGCTCGAACTTGCCGTCCGAAAGGCGGTGAAGGAGCTCCGCGGCATCTTTGCCCTTTCGATCATCTCAAAGAACGAGCCGGATCAGGTCATTGCGGTCCGCGAAGGCCCGCCGGTTGTGATCGGCCTCGGCGACGGCGAATTCTTTGTGGCGAGCGATGTTCCGCCGATCCTTGCGCACACTCGCGATGTCTTTTTCCTTGGTGATCGCGAGATCGCGGTTCTAACAAAGGACAGCGTCCGCGTAACGGATTTTGACGGTAATATAGTCGAGCCCGAGCGTCAACGCATCACGTGGGACCCGATAATGGCGGAAAAGGGCGGTTTCAAGCACTTCATGCTCAAGGAGATATTCGAGCAGCCGCGTGCCGTCCGCGATACCGTCCAGGGGCGTGTTTCGCTCGATACCGGCAAGGTCTATCTCGACGCGATGGATATTTCGGAAGAGGAATTCCGCACCGTTTCGTCGATAAAGATCGCTGCCTGCGGCACATCCTGGCACGCCGGACTCGCGGGCAAATACATGCTCGAGAAGCTTGCACGCGTGCCTGTCGATGTCGATTATGCGTCGGAATTTCGGTACCGCGACCCCGTTCTCTCTCCGAACGATCTTCTGATCGTTATTTCACAGTCGGGCGAGACGGCAGACACGATCGCCGCAATGCGCGAAGCAAAAGCTGCGGGCTGCAAGGTCCTCGCGATCTGCAACGTCGAAGGTTCGATGATAACGCGAGAGGCCGACGGCACGATCTTGACACATGCGGGGCCGGAGATCGGCGTTGCATCGACCAAGGCGTTCACGGCGCAGATGGTCGCTCTATATCTATTTGCTCTCTATCTTGGTGACGTTCGCGGCACACTCTCTGAAGACGAGCGAAAGAAGCTTGCCCAGGATCTCGCAGAACTTCCGCTTAAGATCGAGCAGCTGTTGAACGATGCGGATTCGATCGAGGAACTTTCGAAAGACTTTTTCCGCGTGCAGGACTTTCTTTATCTCGGCCGAGGCATCAATTTCCCGGTCGCTCTCGAGGGTGCGTTAAAGCTCAAAGAGATCAGCTACATCCACGCCGAAGGCTATCCGGCGGGCGAGATGAAACACGGCCCGAACGCACTTATCGACGAGAAGCTTCCCGTAGTTGTGATAAACACACGCGAAGAAGGGAATGCGGGCAGCGAACTTCGCTACGAAAAGACACACTCGAATATCGTCGAGGTAAAGGCGCGTGACGGCGTGATCATCTCCGTCCTGACCGAGGGCGACACGATGTCGAGCAAGGTTTCGAGCCACATTATCGAAGTGCCGGAAAGCAGCGATCTGCTTTCACCGATCATCTCGATAGTGCCTCTCCAGCTATTGTCTTATCACATCGCCGTCCGTCGCGGCTGCGATGTGGATCAACCCCGGAACCTTGCGAAATCTGTGACCGTCGAATAAAAAGAACGCGGATATGCGAATATCCGCGTTCCTAAACTTCCATCTCGTGTAACCTAATCAGCAACAAAATTGACATCACTCACGTCGTTGACCGCCGTCAACGTCTGAGTTGATGGCGTGAATGTGAATCGTTTCGAATTTACCGTCACGTTGTAGGTCGTCGCCGACTTCACACCCTGCCAAAGGTCGAACTTGAAGTAGCCAAATCCGGTTGACATTGCCTGCACCGGAGCGGCAAGGTCGCCGCCCGATATCACAACTATCACATTGCGAATGCCTGTCCCCGAAGAGGTCGTGACACGGCCGCTAACGGTGATCGGCTTTACCGGAACCATCGCAAATGCATGCGGCGCACCATTGAAGACGCCAGTCCCGACGATCACATTATCCTCGCTTATACCCAACGCCGCCGACGAAGTGTTGGTCGAGAGGTCCCAGCCGGTTCCCGAAGGAATAATGTCCGCAAGGCGGTAGGTTTGAGTTCCGTCGTAAAGGAATGGGATCGCGAATGCGGACGAATCCGTTCCCACTGCCCAGCCCGCAGAGTTTACGCCTCTTGCTGAACCCTGTGAAGTACCAGTTGCAAGCGGGATCGCGGTCATTCCGCCAGCTTCAGTCCAGATGAAAGGCGTCCCGGCACCTTGATTCATCATGCTCGAGCCGACAACGTGGCCGGCGTTGCTGATACCGAAGGCGAGAGCACCGTTCCCGCCAGACAAAGAGCCGACCTCGAACGCGCTCTGACTGCCGATGTCATAGACCATTCCGACGTTTCGTGCCGCGTTGTTGGGATCGACACCGAATCCGACCACGCGTCCGGAGTTATTTATGTCGAATGCAGTTCGAAAGAAGCAACCGGTATTTGTTGTTTGAGAAAGCCAAGTGCCTGTTCCGCCGGAATAGATGACGGCACCTTGAGTCGAACCACCATCTGCCGAACCGACTGCGACGCCCGAGGAATTCACCGCGTTAGCGTCGCCGATGGTCTCCCCGGAGGGAAGCGGAAGCTGGCTCGCGACGCCGTTTACCCAGATGACCGGAAGGCGGCCTGACCCGAAGACCGTGGTTGCGCATGTCCCAACGACCGTGCCGGCATCGTTAGCGGCGTTCGAGACGCAATACGGCATCGCGCCGAAGTTCGACAAGCCGGATATCCCGCCGTTTAGCGTCCAGCTAAAGGCTTGAGAGCCGCCGGATCTGAGCGAGCGGCCCACGGCAACATTCCCGGGCGAGATCCGGAATCCCTGGGACGCTGTATCGCTGCCTTGTACAATGCCGATATCAAAAATATTGTACTGCGGCGGGACACGGTTCGTTTTCGCTTGTGCAAACGCAGCAGCGGAAAAGAGGAGAACGGAAAGGACGACAAGTACCTTGCGAATATTCATCTGAAGCCTCCATTGAAAAAAAGGGTCCGGTGCAGGTAAAAGGTCCTGCCTGCACAGCGCGTTATGTTGTGTTGATTTTGAGAAGTGTATCACAAGCGCAATGGCAAGGCCTTGGGATTTGCTAAACTTGGCAAATGAAAGCAATTGTCGTCCGTCAGTTCGGTGAGCCCGAGGTGCTCAAGATCGAAGATGTCGAAATGCCGGTTCCGGGACCTTCGCAGGTGCTTGTAAAGGTCGGAGCTGCAGGGGTAAATCCCGTCGATACGTATCTTAGAACGGGTGTATATCCGAAATTGCCGCCGCTGCCTTACACGCCCGGAAAGGACTCCGCCGGTGTCGTTGAATCCGTCGGGAGCGACGTGACCGAGTATAAACCCGGCGATCGGGTCTATACTTCCGGCTCGGTTACGGGCACGTATGCGGAATTCACCTTGGCCGAGGGAAAAGATGTTGCTTCACTCCCGGCGAACATAAGCTTTGAGCAGGGTGCGGGGATCTGGACGCCATACGCGACCGCATTTCGAGCCTTATTTCAGAAAGCGAAGGCTAAGGCAGGTGAAACCGTCCTCGTGCACGGTGCTTCCGGCGGCGTCGGCCTTGCTGCGGTCCAATGGGCAAAAGCGGCAGGGATAAGTGTGATCGGAACCGCAAGTTCCAACGAGGGAATTGAGCTTGTTCGGGAGAACGGTGCCGACGCAGTGTTCGATCACTCGGACGACGGCCATCTCGACGCGATCCTCGAACACACAGCCGGAAAAGGCGTCGATGTGATAATCGAAATGCTTGCCAACGTCAATCTGGAACGCGATTTCAAAGCGCTCGCAATGTTCGGGCGCATCACCATCGTCGGCAACCGCGGCAGCCTCGAGTTCACTCCGCGGCTTGCGATGACGAAGGACGCAAGCATCTTCGGGATGTCGCTTTTTAACTATTCCGAATCTGACAGGCTTGAGATCCGAGACGCGATCTTCAAAGGCCTTTCCGACGGCGCACTAAAACCCGTCGTCGCGAAGACATTTCCGCTAGCAGAAGCTCCGGCCGCCCACCGTGAGATCATCACATCAAAGGCGGCAGGTAAGATCGTCCTTGTGCCTTAGCTCGGAATTTGCAACGCACAAATTCGGAACAAGGGAAAAGTAAAAGGTCATAGGTTTGAGGACCTCAGACTTTTCCCTTCTAACTTTTCACCTATTTCGGAGTTGAAGGCTGTATTTTCGCGGGGTCAATTCTTGCCTTCGAGAGCCTCGAATACCTGAAGCGCATATTTGACGTTGCCAAATGGTGCAGAGACCTGCACGCCTTGTATCGCGTCGCGAACTTCAAGCAGTGATTCACGTGCGATCAGGATGCCTTCTTCCCGAGCGTGCTCCTTGCTCTTATCCGATGCGATCTGCATTCTTTCGAGGATCTGAGGCGTTACATTCACACCCGGAACCTCGTTGTGCATGAACTCGGCGTTTCGGAAGGAGATCAGCGGCCAGATACCGGCGACGATCGGAATGCGAACGTGTGAAATTCGGTCAAGGAAATGCCGCAGCTGTTCGGTATCAAAGACCGGCTGTGTGATGGCGTATTCGGCACCTGCCTCGACCTTCCACTCAAAACGGCGTATCTCTTCATCGAGGTTTACCGCACCCGGGTTCACTCCAACTCCGATCGAAAATTCGGTCGGCTTGCCGATCGGATTGTTGCCGAGATCAAGGCCGTGGTTGAGCTTGTTCGCCATATTCGTCAGGCCGATCGCGTCGATGTCGAAGACGGCGGTCGCGTCCGGATAAGGCCCCATTTTTGGCGGATCGCCCGTGATGAGCAGTAGATTGTGGAGCCCAAGAGCTGCAGCTCCGAGAAGGTCGGACATCATTCCGAGCAGGTTTCGGTCGCGGCAGCAATAATGCAGGACGGGTTCGATGCCCACCTTTTCCTGAACCAGAACGGCGGTCGCGAGAGCCGACATACGCGTCTGTGCACGCGGACCGTCGGGGATGTTCACGCCGTCAACGCCGGCCTCCAGAAGCAACTGGATCGATTCGAGTGTCTTGTCCGCATCGCCGCCTTTTGGCGGCAGAACCTCGACAGATGTGACGAATTCGCCGCGAGCGATCTTCCTCGACCAATGACTGCGATCCTCCATTGGAACAACTCGGACATCAGGAGGTTGTATTTCCGCGACGGAAACGACCTGGCTGCGAGCCTCGCTGATAGCCTGCCGAGGGCTGATCGAACGAACGGCATCGGCGATAAGTTTTATATGTGTTCCCGTCGTGCCGCAGCAGCCGCCGATAAATCTTGCCCCGGCCGAAACAAAACGTTTTGCAAAGGTCGCCATATATTCCGGCGAACCCATATAGAACTGTCGTCCCTGAACGTCACGCGGCAGGCCCGCATTCGGCTGTGCGGAAAGATCCTTGTCGGTAACCGCACGCATCTTTTCGAGTGCGTTCAAAAGATGATTCGGACCCATTCCGCAGTTCAGGCCGATAACGTCGGCTCCGAGCTCGTCAAGGCGGGTCGCGATCGTCTCGGGCGTACTCCCGAACGCGGTCTTGCCGTCCATTTGGATCGTCATCTGAGCGACGATCGGCAAGTCGCTTACTTCACGGACAGCACGTATGGCCTGTTCGATGATCTCGAGCTCGGAGAAGGTCTCGAGCACGAAAAGATCGACTCCGCCTTCGAGCAACGCATTCACTTGTTCGAGATAGTAGCCTTTTGCCTCGTCAAATGACGTCGGGCCAAAAGGTTCGATGCGAAGCCCGAGCGGCCCGATCGCGCCGGCGACGAAGGCCTTTTCACCCGCCGCTTCGCGTGCGATCTTCGCGGCCGCGATGTTTATATCGCGAAGTTTTGATTCGAGGCCGTAGGGCAGAAGTTTGGGACGCGTTGCACCAAAGGTATTGGTCTCGATGATGTCTGCGCCGGCGGCGACATATTCGTCGTGCACCTCTTTGACAAGATCCGGCTGCGAGAGATTCAGCTCATCGTAGCTGCGGTTGATATAGATACCCTTGTCGTAAAGGCGAGTGCCGATCGCGCCGTCAAATACAAAGACGCCTTCGCCGCCGAGAAGGTCACGGAACTTTTTCATAGAAACCCTAAAAAAGGCCTCGCCAAACCAGCGAGACCTTTTCAAAAACTTTAAAGATGCTACAGCTGTTTAGCGGTTTATTTAACGTGGTCGCAAGTCGCAATAACTCACCACGATCTTTATATCGATATTGTCCTTTTGGGTGCGTGGTGTCAAGGATGTGCGAAGTGCATAATACATCCCGCAACGTCCGCTAGACCTGCGTATAGTCCGTGAGTTGGGTCTTGTCGCCAAGGATCGCACCGTTCGTGACAATTGCTTTTCGCCCGATATGACAGCTTCTGCCGACGACAGAATCACGGATAACCGCACCGGCCGCGATCCGCGTATGCGGCCAGATCACCGAATTTTCGACAATGGCCTTCTCCTCGACAAGGACTCCGCGGCCGAGAACTGAGCATCTTATTTCGGCACCGGGCTTGATGTTGCAGTCTTCCGCTATTCGAGAAAGGCCGTCGACGACGGCCGCGGTCGCAACATCCGAACCCGTATTTTTAGGCAGATCGAATCCGCGAATATTGCCATTAAGAAGGTCGAGATTCGCTGCGAGATAAGTTGCCGGAGTGCCGATGTCGCTCCAATACGTGGATTCGATCACATGGCCGAAGAACGGCATTCCGCGTTCGATGATCTCGGGCATTATCTGTGTCTCGAACGAACGATTCTCGCCCTTGGGAGCGAGGGAAAGCACTTCAGGCTCAAGGATATATATCCCCGCGTTGACCGTATTCACGCCTATGGCCGCCGCTTCTTCAGGTTTTGGCTTTTCAAGAAAGCGCAATATCGCACCGTCAACGTTGGTTTCGACGAGCCCGTATCGAGAGGTATCTTCAACCTTTGTGAGCGTCAAAGTTGCGATGGCCTTCCGCTCCTTGTGGGTCCTGATCACTGCGGAAAGGTCGATGTCCGTCAGGATATCGCCGTTCACGACCACGGTCGTCGTTTCACAGCCATCGGCCGCAAATCGATAAGCGCCGCCGGTGCCTAGCGGCGAAGCCTCAGTTATATAGCTCAAACGAACGCCCAGTCCGCTGCCGTCGCCCCAAAAATGTTCGATCTTATCGGGTTGATAACTAAGCGAGATCACGATGTCGTCAACTCCGGCGCGTCTGAGCACCTCGATCTGATATTCAAGGAACGGACGATTGACGACCGGTACGATCGGCTTTGGCGTATAGATCGTCAGGGGGCGAAGCCGTGTACCTTTTCCGCCTGCTAGAATGACTGCCTTCATACGGGATCTCGAATGTTTAGAGTAAGAAAAAGCCTGATATAAATCAAAACCATTCAATTTGACCGATTCATCGTTCAACATTGTATAAAAAGTTTGACGTTGCTTGTTAATGTCTGCTAAGCTACACAGCACGGGTCAACTCGCTTTCGTGACCTTCGTGCTGTACAACTTCGCATTTTTACCAGGCTTTATGCGGCCTTTCGGGTGGGATTTCAACTAAAGATGAGTTTCGACAAGACAAAGGCGATGCGAAATGCTGAAAAGTATGTCGCACAAGGGAAGATTCGACTCGCAATTTCCGAGTATCAAGCCGTCGTAGCCCACGATCCAAGGGACATTACGACGATGAATATGCTTGGGGACCTTCACGCAAAGACCTCTGATCGCCGTCAGGCGGTCGAGTGTTATATGAAGGTTGCGGAGCACTATGCGACGCAGGGATTTGCTCAAAAGGCGATCGCGATCTACAACAAGGTCGCTCGCCTCCAGCCCGATTCGATCGAAGTCTCCAGCAAACTTGCTGAACTCTACAAGGTAAAGGGTTCGCTGAGCGAGGCCCGTTCACATTACGAAACGCTCGCAAGACATTACGAAGGCACAGGGAAGCGGATCGAGGCTCTTGCGATGTGGAAGCAGATCGCGTTGCTCGATCCTAACAATACCGAAGTTTGTGTGAACCTCGCCGAGTCGTACCTTAAAGAAGGCGAAACTGAGGATGCGGCCGAGGCATTTGCCGAAGCAGGTGCGAGATTTGGCCGGCTTGGGTTACACGAAGATGCCGTCAAGGCCTATCATCGAAGCCTCGACATCCAGCCCGACGCTCTTCGGACGCTGGACGGGCTGATCCACTCATATTCCGCACTTGGAAACACGGCAAAGGCGATCGAGTATCTCGAGGGCATCCTTGAGAAGGAGCCTTACAATCGGGACATTCTCTATCTTTTGATCGATTGCCACATCGACGCTCAAAATGCTGCAGGTGCCGAGAAAGCGGTTCTCCATCTTGTTGAGATAGAGCCCGCGAACTATCCGAGGCTGCTCGATCTCGTTCGCATGTATCTGAATGCGGGTGATCTTGACTCATCTGCCCGGATACTTTCGATGTCGTCCGAATATCTGCTCGCGGGCGGGCAGGCGGATGAGTGTAAGCACTGGATCGACGAGATCCTTCAGCGGGAGGCATCACATGTTCCGGCACTTCGCCTTCTCGTGCGGTACTGTTCGTGGATCAAGGATGAAGAATCATTCCGCGTTTCGCTGGAACGTCTTGCGGTCTCGGCGCGTGCCGCGAACGAGGTCGATGACGAGCGTTTCGCTCTCTCTCAGTTGGTGGTCGTTCGGCCCTTCGAAACTCAATTCAGCGAACGTCTCGCTGAGTTGAAGGAACTTCACGGATTCAGTGATGACCTCGTTGATGCCGAGCTCTTGCGGGCAGAGTTTGATCAAGTTGACGTTCAACCGGCAGAAGAGGTCGCCGCTGTTGAAGACGTAACGCCCGATGTTGTTGAGCACCCCGCAGATGCCGAGCCCGCGGTAGTCGCTTTTGAGGTCGAAGCTACCAGTAGCTCACCCGTGGAAGAGCCGGCCGGCGGCGTCGATGAACATAAGCTCGCGAAAGACCTCGAAAGCATCAATTTCTACA
The DNA here is from genome assembly GCA_019639195.1 of Acidobacteriota bacterium. Classification (GTDB taxonomy): domain Bacteria; phylum Acidobacteriota; class Blastocatellia; order Pyrinomonadales; family Pyrinomonadaceae; genus OLB17. Next base: position 38,695 of record JAHBSI010000004.1, read on the forward strand.
TCGAGAATGGATATCACGAGCTTGCGGCAAAAGCGATCGACGAGAGCGAGAAAGAATTCGGCCGTCGCGATGAGATCGATGAGGTAAAGAGAAAGGTCGCTGCATTGCGAGATCAGGCAGCGTCGAATCATACCCTTACGGTCGAAGATATGCGGAGCGAGTTCGGCCTTACCGATGAACTGCCGTCGGACGAGGATTACGACACGAAATATCACACGGCGATCGCATATCAGGAAATGGGCCTGACCGAAGATGCGATAAGAATATTCCAGGAGGCGATCTCCCTAGTGTCGCCGCTTGACGGCACTCGCAGATTCTTCCATTGTGCGAATCTTCTTGGCCACTGCTTTATGTCGACCGGACATGCGAGCATGGCTGTAACGTGGTTTACGCGAGCGCTTGAGACGCCGAATCTTGACGATTCTGAGCGGCATGGCCTTTGGTACGAGCTTGCGACCGCGTACGACGCCGCAGGAAATCCGGTAGATGCGCACCGCTTCTATGAGCAGGTTTACACGGAAAATGTTGACTTTCGCGATGTTGCCAGCCGCGTAAGAAGCGAGATGGCCGTGCATTAGGGATAGTTTTCAAAAGTTTGATTAGTTATAATTTGACGGTATGGTGGAACGCCTTACCGTCATTTTCTTTATCATTCTCTGCCTGCTGCTTGGGCTGTATCTGATACTGGCGCCGTGGGACGCTCTCTTTGGCCCATGGGCGGACAATTATTTGCTCGCCTTTCTCACGGACCGCTTGGGAATGCCGATCATCCAGCAAACTATTGCGTCAACGTGGTTTCGCGGGGCGGTTACGGGATTGGGCGTTCTGAACATCATCATTGGGGTCTGGGAGATGTTCAGCTTCAATAAGACCGTCGCGATGCTTCATAAACTGAATCCTCCACCGACGAAATGAAGATCGAGCGGCCGATCGCCTGCCTGATCACCACCGGTGCACTCACACAGGAGAATTTTGCGAGCGAAAAAGATAGCTTCATCGACCGCTTGTTCGAAGCGGCCGAAGACGGCGTCGATCTAATTCAGATCCGCGAAAAGTCTCTTTCCGCCCGAAATTTGAGCGAACTTGCGGCTGATCTCGCCGCGAGGCTGACGGGTGAACGAACAAAGATCCTGATCAACGATCGTGCTGATGTCGCCGCGGCGATCGGATGTGCGGGAGTTCATCTGACCATACATTCGCTGCCAGTTGCGGCTGCACGGACTATTGTCGGGACCAATGCGTCCGTTAGCTGCTCGACACACACACTCGACGAGGTGCGACGCGCTCGTGACGCGGGTGCGGATATAATTCTCTTCGGGCCAATTTTCGCAACGCCCGGGAAAGGTGAGCCGGTTGGCCTTGATGCACTTTCCAATGCGGTCGAGGCGGCCGAAGGTGCGAAGGTGCTGGCGCTTGGCGGTATTGACGAAACCAACTTTTCCGGAGCTTTGGAAGCGGGAGCAGCCGGAATTGCGGCCATTCGTGCACTCAATGATCGAGCGACGCGAAGGGCGATCCTCGGAAAGCTATGAACGGAGAGAATTTGCGGCCGGTTTGCCTTACGATCGCCGGGGTCGATCCATCCGGCGGTGCTGGTGTGCTTGCCGACATCAAGACGTTTTCGAAACACCATTGTTTCGCGACCGGTGCGATCACATCCCTAACGTTTCAGAACACGATGGGTGTTTTTGGTGCTGCGACACAGTCGGCCGATACGGTTTACAGGCAGATAAAGGCAGTTGCCGAGGATATGCCGATCGCCGCCCTAAAGACCGGAATGCTGCCAAGCCGCGAGGTTATCGAGGCGGTTGCCGCATGCATCGTCGAATTTGATCTGAAGAATGTCGTCGTCGATCCTGTCGTTCGTTCTACTTCGGGATTTGATCTGATCGATGACGAGGCCCTCGCGGCTCTTGTCGAGAAGCTCTTTCCGCTTGCGGTCGTTGTTACGCCGAATCTTGCTGAGGCCGAGCGTATCGTTGGCCGCGGGATCGCATCGATCGACGATCTTAGTGCCGCAGGCAGGAAAATGCTCGATCTTGGGGCGGCTGCTGTATTGATCAAAGGCGGCCATTCGTTCGAGCGCGCACCGGAGAAGGCGGTTGATCGGCTTTATTTTGGGGAAGAGGTCAGAGAGTTTACCGCCGAATTCATCCAGGGTGAACCCGTTCACGGGACCGGATGTGCCTTGTCTGCAGCCATCGCCGCAAACCTTGCACACGGCAAGGAACTTTTCGACTCGATCGCCGAGGCAAAAGCATTCGTCACTGACGCGATACGAAGTGCCGCAAAGGTCGGGCGAGGGAATCGTCCGGTGAATTTGTAGTTATTTTGCGGGCGTGAAGATCGTTGGGCTTACGTATGTAACGCCAAAGATAATGCCCGTCCGAGGACTGTTTCGCGTAAGACCGAAGGCGGCCGCAGTATCGAAACGCAGGCTCGATGCTCGGAATTGAGCACCAACCCGAAACTGCCCCTGGCTCTCGGTCCCGAGCGGTGCATTTCGCCGCGTACTTGCTCTGCCATTGACCTCGCTAACGATATTTATGTGATCGGTCACGCGGTAAATGCCGGCGATGCCATAGAGGATAACGTCGTTTTGCGAGAAACGGTCGAGCGGTGCGGACATCAACCCGATACCGATGTTTCCCATCAGATTCATTCGCGGAGTGTTCCCCGCAAAGCTGCCGAATTTTTTCTGGAGAATTATCTTGCTGAAGATATTGATCTGATTCGTCCCGATTCCCTTTGCCTGATCAGTGTTTGGCAGCTCAAAGCCGAATTTCAGGCCGACCGACGGGAGATGTTTCTTTTCGTTACGCAGCCTGATCTTCGCAGAGACCGTGATGTCTCCAAAATCGTGTGTTGAATTGCCCCTAATATTTAGCGGTATCGCAGGTGAGTTGATCGAATCGATCGAAACGTAATCCTGTATCACACCCTCGATCTGAAGTTCGACGTTCGACGCGATGCCGCTCTTTATGCGGATATTTCCGAGGCGGGTCAGATCGCCTTCCATTCCCGAGAGCGGAAACCTCGCGTCCTGATAGAAATCAACTCCCGCACTGATCTCAAGCGCACCTGGCGGCGTGATGTCGATATCATCGGTCAGAAGCGGCCGCTGCTGCGCTGACACAGTGATCGCCAGGGCGAACAAACAAACGCAGAAGATGATGGCCGTTCTCACGGAAGATATTCTGACACGCATCACTCAAAATTCGCAATCGCGATCAGTGCCTAAAGTGCCTGATCCCCGTAAATACCATCGCGATGCCATGTTCATCGGCGGCCTCGATCGATTCAGCATCCTTTACCGAACCGCCCGGCTGAATTATCGCTGTCGCACCAAAACGAGCCGCTTCATCCACATTGTCGCGAAACGGGAAGAATGCGTCCGACGCAACGGCAGAACCTTTCAGGTCGAGGTCGAATCGTTCGGCACGTGACGCCGCGATCCTCACCGAATCCACGCGGTTCATTTGGCCGGCTCCGACCCCAAGCGTCTGTACTGCGTTCGCAAAAACGATGGCGTTCGACTTAACGTGTTTGCAGACCGCCCACGCAAGCATCATCGAACGCATTTCGTCATCGGTCGGCTGACGTTTCGTCATGACCTTCAAGTCGCTTTCCGCAAGCACGTGCAGATCAGCAGATTGCAGTAGATAGCCGCCCGAGATCTGCCGGACAACATTCTGTTCGGCGTTGCCGCCTTTAACTTTAAGAACCCGCAGATTCTTTTTCGTTCGGAAAACGTCGAGAGCATCTTCATCGAAATCCGGGGCGACAACGACCTCACTAAAGATCTCGATCACGAGTCTTGCGGTCCCGGCATCGACCTTGCCGTTGAATGCGACGATCCCGCCAAACGCTGAAACAGGATCGGTCGAGAGTGCCCTTTTATACGCCTCCGAAAGCGAGGAGCCGACGCCGACGCCCGACGGATTCGTGTGCTTTATGATCGCAGCGGCAGGCCCGTTCAGGTCCGCAACAAGGCTCCACGCCGCATCGGTATCGACGTAGTTATTGAACGACATTTCCTTGCCGTGAAGCTGTTCGGCATTTGCGACTCCAACCGTGCTTGACGCGGTGTAGAGTGCGGCCGCCTGGTGCGGATTTTCTCCGTAACGCAGGTCGGCGGCCTTTTTCGCTGACAAGCTCAAAGAAGCTAGAAAGGCGTTCGTTTCTTGACCCGCATTTGCCTTAGAGAGGTAGTTCGTGATAGCCGAATCATATTCTGACGTGCGTCTATAGGCGGCTGCGGCAAGGCTCGCACGAGTTTCGAGCGAAAGAGAGCCGTCGTTCTCGCGGAGTTCGGCTGCGATCTGTTCGTAAGCCTTCGCGTCGGTTACGACCGCAACGCTCCGCCAGTTCTTCGACGCCGAGCGGATCATCGCCGGGCCGCCGATATCGATATTCTCGACCGCCTCTTCGAGCGTCACGTTCGGGTTTGCGATCGTATTTTCAAAGGGATAAAGATTTACGACGACAAGATCGATCGGTTCGATGTCGTGAGCCTTCATCGCGGCAATGTGCTCTTCGTTGTCGCGAAGAGCGAGGAAGGCACCGTGTATCTTCGGATGGAGCGTTTTGACGCGGCCATCCATCATTTCGGGAAAGCCCGTAACCTCCGACACGTCGGTCACATCAAATCCCGCTTCACGAAGGCTGCGGGCCGTACCGCCGGTCGATATCATCTGCACGCCGAATTCTGCGAGCACAGCTGCAAATTCATTTAATCCGGTCTTATCCGAAACGCTCAAAAGAGCACGTTTTATCTTAACTGGGTTGGTCATTTTCAATAACAAAAAGCGAAAAAGCGGCTTCAATTGAGCCGCCTTTGATACAGGGTCGTATTCGCGCGCCAAAATTGGCGGGATGCTTGCAGTTGCGTCTTAAGGTAACCGATCCCAAGCTTTCTTCGTTCTTAGAAAAAGAAACGGCCGATGAAAAGCAGGCTCAGCACCAACGCAATTGCGTAAATGACGACTTTGATAAGACTCATAAAGATAAAATACTCTAATAAAAGAGAATTACCGGTGTTCTAACGCCAAGGGAGTTCTTATCGAGAAATAATTATTCTATTTATTCGCAAAGCCCAAGTCAATGACAGCAAAAACCGGCATTTGTTTGATTCTGAAGACGGCCTTTCTGGTTGCCGTGCTCGCGAATGTATTTTACGGGCAGGCGATAGACGCCGAAATAAAGGTTGGTGCGGATGGGAACTTGATCGAGGTCGCGGCAAATTTCCCCGATGCCGGCGACATACGGAATCTTACTTTTGAACGGGAATTTGCGGGCGTTACGGGCCTTGCAGATCGAATTTCCGGCATTAGAACTGTCGGGAAGGACGGGCGTGAGATCGACCTGAAGATGTTTGCTCCGGGCGAATTTGTTGCAGCTGAGCCGATCAAGGCATTCTCCTACGCCGTTCGTGTAGATCCGCCTGCGGAAAGCGGCCAGGCGCACATTTCGTGGCTCAAAGACGGCCGAGGTGTTATTTATCTGGCGGATCTGCTGCCGTTGGCGCTTGGGAGCGGCTCGCCTGCCGCGACCGTTCGCATCGCCGGTGCAAAAGACGTTGCCGGAGGCGGTGATTGCTCCTCGATCGGCGTGGAGACGTTTCAATGCAGTGACCGAGGAAGAGCGGCGTTCCCGATCTCAGCCGGTTTTCGGACGCTCAAGACCAAGACTCCGGGTCTCTTACTGACGGTCGAAGGCACGTGGGGCTTTGACTACGCGGCCGCAGCGGCCGAGGCAGACAAGGTCTTCGCCGAATATAAGGCTATTTTTGGCGGTGTTCCGAAAGGGCGGTTCGACATCTCAATTATGAGATTTGCCGGTGATGTTCCGCCCGGCAAGTACGAGGCCGACACGCGCGGAACAAGCATCGTCATTCTTTCGTCGGACACGCCATTTAAGTCTCAGTCCTTGCAGCGTTTAAGCTCGCTGCTTCGACACGAGATGTTCCATCTTTGGCTTCCGAACGGAGTCGCTCTGTCGGGCAAATACGATTGGTTTTACGAGGGAGCGGCGATCTATATGGCGAATCGTCTCGGCGTAGCGATGAACCGCACACGGTTTGACGACCTTGTCGGCTCGCTTTCGACGGCCGTCGCCTTCGACCGAACGGCGAAGAAGGGCTTGTCGCTCGCCGGCGCAAGTGACGGCCGTTGGGACGGCGGCGGAACGACGCTCTATGCACGCGGGATGCTCGCGGCGTTCATTCTCGACCTCGAACTCCTAAAACGCAGCAAAATAAAACTCTCGCTCGACGATGTTTTGAGGAAACTTTTTACCACGCACGATCGTCGAAACGCTTCGAAAGTGGAAGCGACACCTGCGATAATCGAAGCATTTGCGGGGTTTGAGAGTACGGACAAGTTGGCGGCGGAGCTTTTGGAGCGGGCGGAACCGCTCGACCTCACGCCTTTTCTTGAGAACTCTGGTTTCGAGCTTTCGGACGGCGGCCGCGGGCTGAAAGCGAAAGAAAAGCCGTCGTCTCGCGAAAAAGCGATTTTGAACAAGCTGGGGTATAATAACTGGCGAAAACTTTCTTTGCGTTAAATGATGCGTTCTTCATCCAGATACATTCTTGCGGCTGCGGCCGTACTTTGCATTTTTCAGGCCGGCTGCACGTATATCGATCAGGCTTTTTCGGGCGTTACGAGTGCGCTTGGCGTCACGGACACTGCGACGGTCATTGCAAAGACCGCTCAGATCAGGACCTCGTATGCGGTCGTTGCGGCCGATGTGCTTGAAGTGAACCGAGGCGACAAACTCGATGTGCTCGATAAGGTGGACTTCGAGAAGGTGCTTTGGTACCGCGTCCGTGCTCACGACCAGGAGGCGACCGAGGGCTGGATCGAGGCTCAGAATGTCATAACGAGCGAAACTCTGGCAAAAAGCACGAAGCTGGCGGAGGGTTTTGGCGATCGCTCGCCCCAGGCTTCCGGCATTATTCGGTCCGCGTCGAACCTTCGTTCACAGCCGGATATGAATGACGAGAACGTCCTCTTCAAGCTCGCGAAAGGTTCGACCTTCGAGATCATGTCGTGGAAGTTCGTACCAAAGACCGAGGCGCCCGATGTCGATGACAGCGGTCCGGACGCAAGCGCGGCCTCCCGCAAGGAGAAGAATGAAGAGATCGAGGCGGCAAAGGTCGCCGGTGAACCAGATAAGATCGAGGACAAATACGATATTTGGTACGAGGTAAAACTTGATCCGTCCGTTTCGCCCGCCCCGGCCGGTTGGCTGTTTGGACGACAGGTCGATCTACAGGTGCCGAGCGATATCTCGTTCTTCCAGCAGAATAATCGCAAGTTCGTCACCTGGCAGCGCATAGATGCTGATGCGGCGGATAAGAACCGGACGGGACGAGCGTCTACGCCGGGAAGTTACGTGATACTTACACGCACAAATCTCGTAAAGGCTGTTGACGGAGTCGAACCTGATTTTGACGGAATACTCGTGCTTGCGTTCGATAAGTACGACCAGAATTACTACACCGTCTGGCGAAATCCTCCGGGCACCGACGTGTGGGGCCAGCTCCCGCTAAAGATGGAAGGTCAGGGCGACAACAAGACGTTCAGCATCAAGCTGCGAAATCAGAACGGCCAGATCGACGAGCGCAAATTCGTTATCTTCAAGGACCGAAACCGCATGCGCGTGACGCCGCCCGAGGACATCGCACAGTATCAGTTCAAGAGCAAATGACCGACGCTGAAGAACCTTTCGAGTTCCCGATCACAGACTCGATCGATCTGCACGCATTTCGTCCGGCAGATATTCGTGCGGTGGTCGAAGAGTATCTCGCCGAGGCACACAAACGCGGTTTTCGGGTCGTTCGGCTGATCCACGGCAAAGGTGTCGGTGTGCAAAGAGAGATCGTCCGCAAGGTGTTGTCGGAAACCGATTTTGTAAAGGGGTTTAAGAACGCGCCGGAATTCTCAGGCAGTTGGGGTTCGACGATCGCGGAGCTCGACGTCTAATTTCGGTCATCGAGAATGTCGGCCCAGGCCTCGTCCTTTGTTTCGGTCTCGATCCCGTGAGTCTCAAGAAGAGCGATCTTTTCCGAAAGTTTTTCTTCAAGAAATTCGATCTTTTGGCGCATATGTTTGGCTTCTTTTTCGAGTGTGCGTGTGTGGTCGATGCGCATCTTGTACATCCTCTCGATATAGAAGATGAACATCAGCTGAAGGCCGATGATGCCGGCCAATACGAAAAGGAGTCCTATGAAAACGTAGGTAAACATGGTGTGGTACTGCTGTAGTTGTTGTCCCTTTTGATAATTATACTCTTGACCGCAGGCATTTTGAAACGTAAAACTTAGGGTATTCCAAACATCGAGGTGAACGATATGCACGAGGACATCATAAATACGTATCCGGAAGCAGCGGGATTTGACCGCCGCGAGTTTCTGGTCCGCTCGATCTTTGCCGCGGGGACATTCGCGGCTGCCGTGATGCCGATCGTCGGGCAGACGCGTATCGTCACCGACAACAAGGGCCTTGTTGAAGGCGAGGTGAAGATACCTGTAAAGGACGGTGAATTGCCCGCGTATCGTGCAATGCCGGAGAAGGGAAAGGACTTTCCGGTCGTCATCGTCGTGCACGAGATCTTTGGTGTACACGAATGGATACAAGATGTTTGTCGTCGATTCGCAAAGCTCGGGTATATGGCGGTCGCACCGGCGCTCTATGCACGGCTCGGCGATGTGCATTCGATCAAGGATATGGGCGAACTCAACCGCCAGATCTTCTCGAAGATCCCCGATACCGAATCGATGGCCGATATCGACGCAACTTACGCATGGGCTGCAAAGAACAAGGGCAGCAAGAAGAAGATCTCGATCACGGGATTTTGCTGGGGCGGCCGCATCGTTTGGATGTATGCGGCGCACAATCCGAAACTAAAGGCCGGTGCCGCCTGGTATGGACGCGTCGTTCCGACCGAACGCTCGCCTGTCAACGAGGCTCAGCCGAAGGCGCCCATTGACTTTGCGAAGGAGATGAAGCCGCCCGTTCTCGGCCTTTACGGCGGGCTCGACAAAGGAATTACGCTTGACGGAGTCCAGCGGATGCAGGACGCGCTCAAGCAGGGAAAGTCCGGTTCGGAGATCATTGTATTCCCGAATGCAGACCACGGCTTTCATGCGGACTATCGTGCAAGCTACAATAAACAGGCATCGGATGAGGCCTGGGAGAAACTGCTCGCGTGGTTCAAGAAACACGGCGCAAGGTAATTGAATGGAAACAGAAAAACTCACGCTTGAATACACACTGCTTTGCGACGACGTCCGTATCGAGATGGGCAACAAGATCTCGCTGATGGGCATTTTCCAGAACATTATGGTCGAGAAACTGCCCGTCTCGCTCATCAAATTCGCCGTCATCAACCATTGGCGTGGCGAGGGAAATCACCGCACGGAGATCCGCATACTCTCGCCGGACAAGAACAACCTCGTCGTCACCTCACAGCCGACGACCATCGAACTCGCACCCGGCGGTTTTACCGACAACGTAAGCTTTTTTGTGAATGTCGTTTTCCCGGACGCCGGTACCTACTGGATACAGACCGTCGCAAACGAGGTCGTACTCGATGAACTCCCGCTGATCGTGACCGATCAGGCAAACCTCACCGCTCTCCAACACGCCGAAGAGGTCTCCGAAACTGTGAACTAGCACCGCACGGGCCAAGGAACCGGCTTTTGGATCTTGCCGCCGCTTGGTTAAGTTTGCGAATCTCCAGATCATCCAGATCGTGGATCAAACCATCTTACCCGCCGTGCGGAACTTTTCGACCCAATATTGCATCAAAACGAGTATGCTAGAGCCGACTGGCATACTCGACAGGTGCGGATGCGTTCTATCAGGCGTTTCAGGCCTTGCCGGACCTTGTCAGATTCGAGCGGCTTGGGGGGAAGATAGGAAAAGGAAGGATCATCACCAACTTGGAAAAATCCCAAATGATGATTCAAAAGTGGATTGCCGCACTCGAGGTTGAGGGAGCCAAATTATGAGATTTTTGCGAACAGGGACCGCTATTGTTTTAGCGATACTCTTTGCCCTACCGAGTTTAGGTTTTGCTCAAGCTATAAACTCGGGCAAGGACATAAGACTTTTGATCGTTCCCCTGGAGACAAGCCGGGAACGAGTTGAAGAGCTTTTAGGTGCACCGATAGCGGGAGACAATATCTACGATACACCTAAATTCCGAATCACGGTTTGGTATAGCGGAAGATCTAAAAAGAACTCATGTAATTGGGGTGTGCCGGATGGAACGGTCCTTAGAGTCTATGTAAGCCCGAAGAAACGCCCTTCGCTTTCGGAATTAGGCTTTGAAATGAGTAGCTTTACGAGGCAGAGAACGGAGAACGATGAAGTTTGGGACTACGTTGACGATCTCCAAGGAATAACTATTGAAGTGTTTAAGGACACTGAAGAAGGGTCTGCCGAACAGGTCATTTTCTTCGACTATTTGGCCCCCAGAAATGAGTTGGACCTGCGTTGTCCGGAGTAAACGCGTAGAAAGATACGAAGCGGGCTTTAGGGCCGACTGGCGCCGCCCATCGAGCCGCTGCCTCCGACATACGAAGCCTATCTCTTCTCCGCAAGCGAGCCTGAGTGGCAGTGTAAGGCGCCGATGGCGTTCTACGGAGGGTTTCAGGGGCTGCCGGACCACTGCCAGGACAGGGTGCTTATGAATTTGGACACTCCGTTGACGGACACGTTCGGCTGGCATCCCAGCAGCCTTAAGCGAATTGATGGGTTGGTTGATTTTTCGCCCAACTCGCCGAATGGATCGGACGGCGGTCTTAGCATAGCAAGCCGAACCATGGGCCGGGCGCTGACGATCTCGCACAAATCCGCTTCGGACGGTGATGGGGCGCCCGACTGCGAAGATAGTGGTGGCATTATACGAGTTTGCACAAAGGAAAAGGGCTTGGCCGATGCGTCACTTCCATCCGACCTCGCTCAACACCTCGACGCCTCCGCGGGCGATCCGAAACTGGGAGGAAATGCGAAGGACCGACGAACACTCAACCTGATCGCAGACAAAGCTATTAATCTGTTAAAGACCAACAAGAAGTGTCGCGACGCGCTTTCGTCAAAGAGTTTGGACGCTCTTTATGTGCTTGAGCAGTTGAGACCGAACGATCTCTATGAAGATTTCGGTTTGATTAATGCCGGAGATCGCGACGAAGACTACCTCGCATGGACGTATTACGGACCGATTCAAGGAGTGACAAGGGGCGCTATTGAGTTTTACAAAGATTTTTTTGACAATGCGGATTCGGCAATGGGAGACGGGCTGGTAAGTGACAAGCTGACCTCACTGGAAGATCGGCAAATACTTGTCATATTGCATGAGATCGGTCATGCAAACAGAAAATATGTTCACCCAAATGAGATGAATTGGGTGCAAGAACAGGGTGCAAAGCTCATAATCGACTACAAATGGGACAATGCTACCGTAAATCAATTTATTTATGACAACTGCTTCAAGAAATAGAAGTGAGGTTTCGCGTGCTCGCGAAGTTCGGAGTCCCACCAGTAAGGCGCTGCTTCTGGGCACCTTAGGCTTCGTTTTTGTTCTATTTGTCTCTCTCTGTGCTTGTAGTTCTAATGAAAGGGGAAGCAAATCTTATATCCCCGCGCTCGCTAGTGTTTGTATCGTTGATCGAAGCAATATCTGGATCGTCTCGAATAAAGGGGAACTTATACACTTGGATAATGGTAGAGTCGCTGAGCCGAAGTTCACCAACGATGTGGTAGCCGTTGAGTTTATCAATAAGGATGTTGGCTGGACTCTGATGAGAACCGGTAGATTGTTAAAGACTCGAAACGGGGGAATGGACTGGGAAGAAATCGCAACGGTTCCACCAATCTCAAAGGGTATGCGGACGTTCTCGTATCCTCTCTACATGAAATTCGCTGATAGAAACATCGGATGGATCGCGGCCTCGACCAACATTCTTCGAACCGATGATGGTGGCCAAACTTGGAAGGTGTCAAACTTTCCTACTGCGAACATTATAAGCGGAATGACTATCGTAAATCGAAGTGAACTCTGGGCTGTTGCGTACACGGCGAAAGTTTTTCACACGACCGATGGTGGTGAGAACTGGGACGTTAAGCAGCTATCGGTTTCCGTACCAGATGAAAGCTACCCGCGGTCGGTCGCGATCGACCAGACCGGACGTGTCTGGGTCGGCAGTCTGCGTTCCCGTTCCATACTTGATGTTTCGAATGACGGCGGACAAACTTGGAGCGAGAGGGAGTTGCCGGTCGCAGGGGAGATAATTCAGCTGTCAGCTATTCAGTTTGCGCCGGATGGAACGGGACGAGCTGCCTTTACCCTTATCTCTAAAGGAGATGCTCCAACCCGACTTGTCATTCTTGACAGTGAGGATAACGGTGAAACTTGGAAAATGCCTCTTGACGCCAAGTTGCCGTTTCGGCCATCTGAAATAAGTTTCGTCAATGCAGCCGAAGGCTATCTTATCGGAGCTTCTGCTATTGCATTTACTAGCGATGCAGGGGTGACCTGGCAAACTATTTTCAGCATAAACACTGGCTCCAAAGGGTAGCTGCTAGTGTTGCGACGCTTTTGCCGGACGGTACGCCGCTTTTGAGGAAGGTTTATGCAGGTAAGGCAGTGATCGCGGAACTGAGGGGTACGGGAGCGAATTCCTATGATACTGTGACGTGGAAGGCGAGCGATCCGGTGACAGGTGCAGGGGTTTCGTATATAAATGACCCAACGGGCTACAAAGGTTATATCACGGAGCTGACCGAGCCGCTTGGGCAGTCGGTCGAGCTCGAACCGCCGCCCACCGAGCCGCAGCCGCCGACATATGAAGCTTATCTTTTCTCTGCACGAGAAGCAGAGTGGCAGTGCTCGGATGAGGCGAAGGCGTTTTACGGAGGGTTTCAGGGCCTGCCGGACCACTGCCAGAACAGGATATTGATGGATCTTAATATCCCGCTGAAAGATACCTTTGGATGGAATGCTCCTGGAAGCGATTCGTTCTCGCGGCAAAAGCCTGAAGGTACTGAAGTGAGCGGTCCACCCGTTCTTCGACCGGCGCGCAAGTACAGCAAGGAGGAGATAGCTGAGTTTCGCCGCCAGGCGGCAGATGGCAGATTCGATAACGAGGCCATCCCCGACCCGTCGATGCCATCGGACCTCGCCCAACGCCTCGATGTCTCCGCCGTCGGCGATGAGCCTCCATTATCTAAAAAGGCTGCCGAGCAAATGGTTGCCAAGGCTCTTCCTGTCATGCAAGCTGCATTGGGGAATAGTCGATGCGCGGATTGGTTACATTCAATACTGATTGCGGTTCTGGAGAAGATGAACGGCGCCAAGTTCGACGAGCATATGGTTGCTTCTCTAAAAGCCACATACTCGATGGACTCTTTATACTCGAAAATATCGGAAGCAAAAAAAATATATGAGCCGGCAAAGGACAAAAATGGCGGGACAGTCGCAGAGGCACAGGAGGGCACTCAGACGGTCACCTTTTATCGACGTGCGTTTCAAACAAAGGTTGAGAAAGATCTCTCTTTCGATGGATCTGGCTCTGGCTGGAGTGAACTATATGACGGTGATGTGGCCTTAACACTGATTCACGAGGCTATTCACCTTTGGGGAGCTGGATTCACCGATGAGACGATTGGTGAGATTCTATTGAAACGCAAGGTCTCTCGTGAGGCTGGTTCGAATGCCATTACAAAGGAAGTCCGGAATAACTGCGGAAATTTTGTAGGGCGGCAGAGGATTGTAGAATGAAGAGTCTTATTTACTGGTTGGTACTTGTCTTGACGAGCCTGGGTGCAGTGGATACCGTTCGTGGCTATTGTATCGATCTGCGGGGTATTAAAGGCGATTTTTATTTGTTTCACACGCACAGAACGGGAGGTCAGGAATGGTTTGTAGGTGGTAAGGGCGAGATTTCGTTCTCTTCCGCACAAGGAAAGCTTACATATTTTCTGCCGGACAAGCCTGACCTTACGGCGGTCTTTGCCTTGGATTCCGATGTATGGGTTGCTGGTGACGATATTTATTATTCAATGAATAAGGGCCAGAGCTGGGTGAAAGAGGCGGTCGAAGGGAGCGGTTGGGTCACGAGCATCTCGTGTGTGGATTCGAAGACGTGTTGGGCGGTGACGATTGACGGCCACATTCTCAAGTACGACGCAAAGAACCAGAGCTGGGCGTCGATCCAGAAGCAGACAAACAATGCACTTTATGCGGTCGAGTTCCGCGACAAGAACGTCGGTTGGGTGAGCGGTGAGGACGGATTGGTTCTTTTGACCAGTGATGGCGGAAAGACGTGGGAACAGCAGTTTGTCCGTATGCGGCTTTTTCCGGACTCGGACTTTTCCAAATCGTTAATTGATCTGAGGTATCTTCATATTGAGGCGAACGGGAAGGGCTGGGTCGGAGGCTCAACTGGAGTTGCGTTCACCGAAGATGGCGGTCGGACGTGGCGAAAGTCACACTTCGATGGTTATATGGCAGGCCTTGTCCGGATGCCGAACGGAAAACTCGTCGCGGTCTCCTTATACTGCGAGAATCTCGAGTCGGACGACGATGGCAGAACATGGAAGCCATTCAAGAGGTAAATTGCGGGGAAGCGTCACTAAACGAGGCAGCGATGACGCGCCCGTAGATCACACGCAAAAGGTTCCTGGGCTCGTAATAGCGGACAATGGCAACAAGGGATACATTCTCTATTTTTATGGGCCAAAACGCGGTATCTTCAACCTAGGAGTTCCGAAAGCGTGCGAGTGATCGCGGGAGGCAAAATGGCAATTAAAATTTGTCTTAGTTTAACGATTGCACTCCTTTCAATACTCTGGTTTGCATCTGGCAATACTTTTCGGTCGCTTGGTCCCGCTGTCGAGCAAAGTGCTTTGGAGACCATAAATGTTCGCGAAGCCGTAAAAGATCGCAACTCTCTAAACGGAAAGGAAGTTCGGATTCGTGGTAAGGTGACTGGCTATCACGAGCTAATGCTTTATGAAGGTGACGAGGATAGACCCGGATATTTACTCCAATTAACGCTCTCACCCGAAACGACGAAAAGTCTTATCTTGATGTCGCAAGAGGCATATCCGGCGACGAATAACGCTAAGGGCGAGATCGTCGTGATCGGACGCTTCATCAAAGATGGAGGCAAACTTTATACGTATCCATCACGCGTGATCGAAAGGTCCGACGAGTGCACCGGCTTATCTGCCCTAGCTGTTGATCGTTTGGACGGAAGTTCAATTCTAGAATATGAACCGTAAGTTGATAACTATGCCGCTATCGATCTTCGACCATATCCAAGGACGAAGCGCCCAAATCCGAGATAAGGTGGCGGTCGATTTTAATGATCTTGTGTTGAGGCATTGCGGCGTCGGCTTCGAGGGCCAGATGCCGAGATAGTATCGAAAGTTGTGGAAATGGGAAATAGAAAAAGTAGCGTATCCTTGTTTTTGATAAGAAAAACATTAACAGGCTCTTTAGGCCTAATCCTTGTGTTTGTATTCGCTTTCGCGAACTGTGGTAGTACGACCAATAGCGCTTTCGTCAGATCTGAGTCGTACGCTCAACAAAATCCGGGGCCCGAGCCTGCAGATCATAGCGCTGGCAAAAAGCTGCGACAAATTGCAGTGCCTTTTGATGTTTTCGTTCTCGTCCACGTAAATCAGGACGTGTGGGCTATAGGCAGAGACAGTTTGGCGGTGCTCGATTCTTCACTGAACGTAAAGCAAACCATTAGTTTAAACGTTGCGGATAGATACTGGCTCGATTCCGTAACCCCGAATCTCGAGACGCAACATCTAAAACGCCAGTCTTTGGACGGAGTTCTCTTTGAGCCCGCAGTTGGTCGCCTCACAAAGGGAGGTGTATTTGTCTACGCAGTTGGGGGCGATGCCTCCGAGCAAATTTGGTTATTGAGTACCCAGCCCGGTTCGATCGGTCAATTGACTTGCATTGACGTCGTCTCACGGCCGAATGTTAAAGACGGCCCTTTACTCGGTTTCGCTGATGCGGCCGCTAATGACTCCGCTATTTTTCTTCCGGCGAAACTGAGGTCGGGGCTGGGCATGTTGCTCTCTATCGATGTGCCAGCACGGACATTCAAGGTCGTTTGGAAAGAAGATCTCTCGTTTATCAAGTCGGTGCAATTTGCGGGCGACGTTGGCGTCATGAAAATGCTCGGCGGCGATCTGCTGACGTCAGGCAATGGCGGCACGTCCTGGCAGAAGAGAACCTCACTGCCGGAGAAATTTGCCGAATCGGAACCCGTATTTCTAAACTCTAACGAGGCATATATATTGAAAGACGGAGCAGTGTACGTGTCCCATGATGGCGGCGAAACTTTCGTCTTATTTGACCAGATCGCGGGCCCGGTGCGTGATCTTCAGCGTCCGGAGGCCGGCATCGTCATTCAGAATGAGCGAGAATTATTTTACAAATGTAACAGCTGTACGGAGTGGAGATCTTTCGGAGATGTGAACCTCGACCCGCATGCCAATTACTACGTATTCGATCAGCGATTGCTTGCGACCAGCCTCGGCAAGCTCTATGTGCTTGATGAATAGCTAAAGGCGTACGGCTGAGCGGTTTCGTGAACGGAATTTGGTGGTTGAAAAAAAGCAGGCTGCCGTCTCCGCCTGGGACGACAGCCTGCATCAGCCGCCCTTACTGGGCGGAGGGAACAGGAATATCCGAACCCGTTCCAAAGTAGCGGTAATCGACATTGCCGTCCGAGCTGCGCAGTATGAACCACGTGCCGCCGCGATAGACTGCGATATCGGTCTTGCCGTCACCGTCATAATCGGCAGGAGCAAGGACGTCCGAAGCGAGGCCCCATGGCACCGCGTGGAATGAGGAGTCCGAGCTGTAACGAATGTACCAATAGCTGTTGGAGGGCCTGAACACAGCGTAATCGGTCTTTCCGTCACCGTCATAATCTCCCGGAACTGCCTTGTCATTGCTCAAACCGAAATACTGAACCGAATATTGGCCGTCGCTGCTCTGCAGCACATGCCACGTTCCGTCCGTCGGGCGGAAAACGCTCACGTCCGAGATGCCGTCGCCGTCAAAGTCGGCCGTGGTCGTCTTAGGATCGGGGAGCCGGTCGCGCGTCATCACCCAAACGTCGCCGGACGGATTTCCGTTACCATCGACCTCGCTTCCGGGACGATTCGAACCGACGACCATCGTCTTGCCGTCCCACGATAGCGACGCACGCGTCTCGCTGCCCGCACTGTTGATCGGTGCCGGAAGATGCACGGGAGCTTCCCAGTCGCTCGACGTGCTGCCCCGTTTTGCGGTCCAGATGTCCGGGCCGCCGAGCGTTCCGGGCCGCGTCGAGTCAAAGACGATCTCGAGCCCGTCATGCCGAACATTCGGCCTTGCGTCGTCAAATTCCGTGTTCACGCCCGGAGCGAGTTGTGCCGGGCCGAAATCAACGGTGTAGTAGATATCAAGGTCGGTGCCGCCCGGTGTGTGTCCGTCCGGCCGATTGCTCGCAAAATAGAGCACACCGTGACCGTTCTCATCCTGAAAATACGACGGGCTCCATTCGGTCCCGGGGCTGTTGATCTCGCACCCGAGGTTCTGCGGCTCTTCCCAGGTCGTTCCCGATCTCCTCGTGCGGTAGATATCCGCACCTCCGCATGCTCCCGGTGCCGGCCGCGATGAGACAAAAAAGAGAATGTTTCCGGGTGCCGGCGACGGGCAAAAATCGTCGGATGAGCTATTGATCGGTGCTCCGACGTTGACGAACGGCCCCCACGGAGCATCCGTCGCCGCTCTGGTCGAGACCCAGATGTCCTGGCCGCCCATTCCGCCCGTACGATTCGAGGCGATGTAAAAACTCAGCCCGTCCGGAGCCTGTATCGGGCAGCCGTCGCCAAACGGTGTGTTGAATTCCGTGCTCGTTCCGGGGATCGATTCCATATTCACGGGATCTGACCACGCCGAGAAGCGCTGGCCGAACGCGGCCGGAAGTGCGAATGCAACTACCGCCGCAACTAAAAATGTCTGAAATATTCGGTTCATCTTGATTACCTCCTTAGGCTTGCGAACTTTTTCAATTCTTGGAATGAGTGAGCTGGAAACCGCCCTGTCTCAGGGATGTCCGCCGAGCCTCACTCGCAGACCGGAAAAAGAGCCTTTTCCCGGCGTCGATCGTCGTCATGGAGAGAAATATGCCTCATTCGACCCGTAGGAATCCTTGACGAAAGTTCCTCGTTTTTTCTTTTTTTCTTCTGCGGACGGCGAATTTCCGTGAGAAATCGAGAAGAATGGCCTTTCCGGGCAAAGAATTCGCGGCCGGCTTGGCAAATCGTCCGTAGGAACCGCGTCTCTCTCCAGAAGCACACGCTTCTTTTCAAGGAAGGATCGGTAGTAAATAAGGAGAAAATTCGATATGAAGGTTAGAAATATCTTTGTGTTTTTAGCAGGCCTGGCAATGTCGGCGACGGCGTTCGGCCAGAATTTTGGCAATGCGCGGCCATCGCGTGAGGATCTGAATCAAATACGGGCCGAGGCTCGGGAAGACATCAATATCGCTAAACGGACCGCTCAACGTTCGCCGCTTCTCGCAAAGTCGTCCGCACCCGGCTCGGCAAACCTTGCGACGATCCCGTCACCGTATGACGATCCTGATTCGTTCGGCAACAACGTGCGGTTCCTCGGTTCGCTCTATGCCGGCACGGTTTACGTGTATCACAGCTGTGATCCGCAGGTCCTGCTCGACGAACTCGGCATCACGCTTGCGGGTGATGACAAGTGCGTCGTCCACAACCCGCCGGCCGCACCAATGAATCAGACGCAGGTCCTTTATGATCCGGCCTGGGAATACACCATTCCGAAGAACACGCTCAACAACACGCTCTACGTTCTGACGAATAACAATCCCGGTTACGACGCAAACGAAATAGCCGGCGTCCCGGGAATATTCACCGTTTACTATCAGCCGGTCGTCACCATTGTGAGCACCGCTCTCAACGATCCGCTTGCGATCGACCCTTCGACCGGACAGCCGATGAACGGCCAGTACACCACATCTCTGACCGGAAGTTCGCTGACGACGCGATCTCTCAGCACAGGTGCCGGTGATTTCGTGAGCGAATACAAGAGCTACGGAGGCGTCGGTTCCCGCGGATTCTCCCGCTCATATTGGCGTGCGGTCGGCTTGCCTGACAGCGTGATCAACAAGCTCTATAACCGAAAAATGTCTCTAAGATTTGGCATCAGAGTTCGAACGACGGGCTCGGTCAGCTTCGGACAGTTCTACTACACGATGAGAATGCTCGGCGACTAAAACTTCGCTGGACATCAACGAAAAAAGGCGGCCTGTCGGGCCGCCTTTTTATTGCTGGCCCTGGATACGACCGGCTACTTTTGCTGGTCAGCAGCGGCTGCCTTTGAACGCGAACCTTCGGTCACCTCGTTCTTGTGTGCGGCAAAAGCAGCAAGAACTTCTGCCTTCTCACGGGCGGGTACTTTTGCCCAGTCGAGCGTGCGGCTCAATTCCGCGGCTACCTCATCAAACTCCGCCGGTGTGATCTTAAGGTTGCGATGAGCGTTCTCAAGACCGAGCGGCGTACTGCCGGGACGCGTCGGTGAATATTTGAACGGGCCACCGGATATCTCACAAACCCACAAGGTCCGCATAAACTTCAGCCCTGCGAGGCGAGCGAGGCTGTTTCGATGCCAGTTTCTGAGATCAGGATTCTTAGAATCCTGCCCTACGACCGGATTCTTGACAAGGGCGTCGCTAAAGTGGTCAACGACCGCTGAGATCGCGAAAACGCCGCCAAGCCTTTCATATAAGCTCTTCTCGGGTGTGGTCTGGGCTGACGCTGCGACTGCCGAAACTGCAAGAATTACCGCCGCTGTAACCGCTTTAATGGTCAAAAATCGTGTTTTCATAACCTTCCTTTCTCCTAGTTTTGTTTTTTTGGCGGACAAAATGATCCACCGCCTTTGCTGATCAATACATGCAAGGCCATTCGGGAGCAGACGGCCGTTGCTGTATCTATCGACAATACACAGCGGTCTATAATAAGTCAAGATAAGGATGGACTTATTTGAATTTTAATAGGAAGACAATATTTTGTGACCGTTTTGGGTGCTGTTGGCATGCTCTTTAGACATTGCAAAAAAGAAAAGGACGGTCATATCGACCGCCCTTTTTTATTACGTTCTGAACGTGAAGATCAATTCGGATCTTCGTGTTCGATCTCCAGTTTGATCACGGTGCGATAGACCTGCGGCGAATCGGTGACGATATCGGACGAGCCGGAAACGCCGTTTGCCGACGCGGTGACACGCACCTTCGACACGTTCATTATGCCGTTGAATTCAAATTCGCCGGCGCGATTCGTCTTGACCGTCTGTATCTTCCGCGTCGAACCGTCAGCGTTTACTTCGTAAAGATCGACCGGCGCATCGCGGACGCTCAAATTCGCCTTATCAAAAACGATGCCCTTTACCAGGATCAGCGAACCTCGGTCGCGGGTCATCAGGAGGTTTTCGCCGAGGTCGCGATAGTCGTTCTCCTTCACCTTGACGTCGTATTTTACGCCCGTGCCGTAACCGGCGGCATCGAACGCGATGTTGTACGTGCCCGGTTCGAGTGCGAGAGTAAAGCGGCCTTTTCGGTCGGACTTCGTCGAGCGGACGACCTTACCGTTCACGCGTGCCGTGATCTCGACATTCGCGATCGACTTGTAATCCACATCGCGCACACGGCCCTTTACGCCGCTCGATTGCGCAAATGCGGCAAGCGGCAGAAGAAGCCCGATCGAAAGAACAATAAAAAACAGTTTATGCCTGTGCATTCTTTGAACTATCCGGCCGATCGCGTCGGAATTCGGCCGCAACATCATTGATGATGTTATCGAGGGTTCGGGTTGGCTTGTAACCGATCAGACGCTCAGCTTTTTCGAGGCTGGGGACGCGTCTCGCCATATCTTCGAAGCCTGCGCCGTAAACTTCGTCGTACGTAAGGTATTTGATCTCGCTTGTGCTGCCCGTAAGCTCGATCGCCCTTTTTGCGAGGCCGTTGATCGAGATCTCTTCGTTATTTCCGATGTTTATGACCTCGCCGAAACAACGCGGATCGTCGAGCAATTTCGTCAAGCCTTCGACAACGTCGGCCACGTGTCCGAAGCAGCGTGATTGTTCGCCGTCGCCGTAAACCGGGATCGGTTCATTCCTGAGCGCCGCCTGCACAAAACGCGGGACGACCATTCCGTACTGTCCCGTTTGCCGAGGCCCGACGGTATTAAATAGACGAACGACAACGACCGGCAGCTGCGTTTCTTTCCAATGTGCAAGAGCGAGGAATTCGTCGAGCGTCTTTGCGCAGGCGTATGCCCAGCGATGCTTGTCGGTCGAACCCGTCAGCAGATCGTCCTCTTCGCGAAAGGGAACGGAAACGCCCTTGCCGTAAACTTCCGACGTGCTCGGCACAAGCACACGCTTGCGATAACGCGAACAAAACCCGAGCACGACATCCGTGCCGCGAAAGATCGTCTCGATCGTCTGAACGGGACGCTCCATGATGAGGCGGACGCCGACAGCACTCGCCATATGATAGACGCGGTCGGTATCGCGAATGAGGTCCTCCATCAAACGCATGTTCAGCACGGTGTCTATGAGCAGGCGAAAATTCGGGTTGCCGTCAAGATGCGCGATATTCGAATAGCGGCCCGTCGAGAGGTCGTCAATGACCGTGACCTCGTGGCCCTCGCCGAGCAGCTTGTCCGCCAAATGGCTTCCAACAAATCCGGCTCCGCCGGTGATGAGGATCTTCATAAAGTTCTAATTGATAATTCTTTAATTACTAATTGCTGATCACCGGCGTGAGGCCCGAGTTTCATTCGCAAGTGGCAATTGTATAACAGTTCGGGCAAATCTCCAGTGATCAGGCGTTTGTCTGTGTCGCTTTGGTCGGGCCGACGACACCCTGAAAATATTCAACTGTCTTTTTCAGGCCTTCGGCAAGCGGAACTTTTGGTTCCCAGCCGAGCAGGTTCTTCGCCCGTTCGATGTTCGGCTGGCGTTGCTTAGGGTCGTCCTGCGGCAAAGGCAGATGGCCGATCTCGACCTTTCGGCCCGTCGCCTTGCCGATCTCGTCAGCGAGTTCGTTCATCGTAAATTCGCCCGGATTGCCGATATTTACGGGCAGGTGAATGTCGTCCGCGACCGTGTTCATCAGGCGGACGATGCCATCGACAAGGTCGCTTACGTAGCAGAAAGACCGCGTTTGCGAACCGTCGCCATAGATCGTAAGTTTCTCTCCGCGGAGTGCCTGAACGATGAAGTTCGATACGACACGGCCGTCGTTTTCGAGCATTCGCGTCCCGTAAGTGTTGAAGATACGCACGATACGCGTATCGACGCCGCTCTGGCGATGATAGTCCATCATCAAGGTCTCGGCGACCCGTTTGCCTTCGTCATAGCAGCTTCGAAGCCCGATCGGATTCACATTTCCCCAATACTCTTCGGTCTGCGGATGCTCTATCGGGTCGCCGTAAACTTCGCTCGTCGAGGCCTGCAGGATCCGCGCCTTCACGCGTTTTGCGAGCCCGAGCATATTGATCGTGCCCATCACGTTCGTCTTTACGGTCTTGATCGGATTGTACTGGTAATGCACCGGCGATGCCGGGCACGCGAGATTGTAGATCTGATCGACCTCAAGCAGGATCGGTTCGGTAACGTCGTGCCTTACGAGCTCAAAATGCGGATCAGTAAGCAGATGCTCGATATTCGCCTTTCGCCCGGTGAAAAAATTATCAAGACAGATCACCTCATCGCCGTCCGCGATCAGCCTTTCGCAAAGATGCGAACCGATAAATCCCGCTCCGCCCGTAACAAGAATTCTCATCCAAAACTCTCCAAGGTTCTACTTTTCCGCTTCGTTTTCAAGAGCGAGACGCAGAGCATACAATTCCTGCAATCCGAGTTTGTCTTTTTCTCTTCCTGCCGTCTCTTTTGCGATGATCAATCCATCGATTGACAGGACCTTCGCCGTGAATCCTTCGAAGTCTATGTCAACAGAATTCGCAAGGACATCCGCATAATCTCCGATGCCCGCAACTTCTCCCAACAGGTCGATATCGCCCAGCGATGTCGAAAACGTAAAATTCGTTCCGTTCTGAAGAGTGCTCCAGTCCCACACGAACGGAAGCTCATCAGGAAAATTTCGAGGCCTCGGATTCAAAGGCCGCAAAGCCTCAGCAAGCTTCTCAAGGTTCGTTCGCGTCCGCGAGTAGCAAATATCGAGGTCCTGTGTGATGTAACTTGACCCGTGGCTTCTCAACGCTACACCGCCGACAACAACAAAATCGACACCCGCTGCCACCAACGAACTTATTGCCTCCAACAGGCTTATCATCAAACTTTATCCTTTATTTCGATGTTTCGCCCGTTTTACCGCCGCCTCCAGCTGAAGCAGATCGTTCAACATCTTATCGTTATCCCGAAGCCGCTCGGCCGGTGTCTTTTTTAGATTTCGGGCAAGCAAGGTAAGGTCGATGCCGAACTCTGCGGCCTCGGCGATCTTGCTGCCGGGCGTCGGGTTCAGGAGTTTTTCCTCGGGTGTCCGTTTCATAATGCTATTTTACGGCAATTCGAGAGCGCCGGCTCGTTTTTCTGCCTTTTGCTCGTCGGTCAATCTTCCGTAGCCGTAGATCGCATTTTCCCAGGTGCCGTACATCGCGTTCGGCAGAACGATGTAATCCTTGCCGAAATGCTCGCGGGCCTTCTCGACCTCCGCGAATCTCTCTTCGACGGACTTCTTCTCGAACACGTTCGAAAGATCATCGAGGTTGTCGCCGACCTGCATCACGATGCGGTATTTTGCGCGTATGATGTCGCGGCGTGCTTCCTTGCTCGATTCCTTCTGCCGCAGCATCACGTTCTCGTCCGTAATATCGTTGAAGCCGACCTTTTTCAGATTGTCCATCGTCGCGGCCTTCTGCACTTCGTCACGGTTCGAAACGTAGAAGATCTTGACGCCGCGTGAGTGTGCGTAATTCAAAAAATCGACCGCACCCGGAATGGCCTTCGCCTTTCGCATATCGCCCCAGGCGTACCAGTCCGCGAGGTTGAACGCCTTGTTGTTCCTGATGCCGTAGGCCTGTGCAGGCGAATTGTCGAGCACTGTCTCGTCGATATCGACCATGATCGCACGCGGCATTTTTCGCTCGGCCTTTGGCAGACGTTTGAGATTCTTCTTCTCGAAATCTGCGTCGAGCCGGAGACGCGCGATGTTGAACGCCTGATAGCAGAGAGCACGGTATTCACCCGCCTTCTGCATATAGAGCACCCCCGCCGTCTGGTACGAATTATCGACGGCCGCGGCCGGCTTTTGGGCTGCCGAGCCTGTCGCAAAATATGTTGCGGCCGACGCACCGGTCGCGATCGTCAGTAAAAGAGCAAGGAATTTGAGTTTCATAGTCGTTCGAGATGCCCGTGTTTGCGAGCTATTGACGATTATAGTTCATTCTCGAACGGAAAAAGGAGGACAAACCGCACGGATCGACACAAAACGCACAAAACGCACAAAATGCACAGAATGCACAAAAGTTCTTAGGCGGGCTGGCGGTCGATGTTGACCTTGATGTGGCGCCATTTGCCCTGGTTGAAACGCAAAACGCTCAGGACACAACGGGTTACGTGGCCCGTCAGCACGGCAAGCCAGATGTGTATCGGCTCAAGCGTACTGGTTTCGCGGATGATGAAACAGATACTCAACGGCACGATCACCTGCGAGACGATCGAGATAAAAAGCGGACTTTTTGTGTCGCCGGCACCCTGGAGGCCGCCTGTGTAGGAAAGCGCCGTCGTAATGAACAGCCCGGAAATGCTCAATACACGCAGCAATTCCGTGCCGACCTTGACGACCGCCGGATCCGTCAACCCGAAAATCGCAAGCATCGCTTCCGGAAAGAAGAGAAACGCGGCTCCGACGACCGCGGCACCGATCATCCCAAACCGCGACGCGGTCCGAACGGCCTTTGCCGCGCGGTCCGGCGAACCCGCACCGATATTTTGCCCGACCACGGCACCGGCCGCTCCCATCAATGCGTTTGACGACCACGTCACGAGCAGAAAAAGCTGGCCGTAACCGACCGCAAATGCAGCCTGGGCCGCCGCACCGTTCGTGACCGAGCCCATAAATGTCAGCATCAGAACGCCGCCGACATTCATCGCGATGCCTTGAAAACCGGCGGGCAATCCGAACCGGAAAAGTTCGCGGATAATGCCCCAATCCGGTGCAAAACCGCTTTTTGGGAAGCTCACGACCCAGCTGCCGGCATAGAGTTTGTAGAGTGCGAAAAGGCCGACCGACCCCGACGCGATACAGGTGCCGATCGCTGAACCCGCGGCCCCGAACGACGGTATCGGTCCTAATCCGCTGATGAAAATGACGTTGAGCACGAGATTCAGCACCGTCATTACGATGCCGAGGACCATCGGCGTTTTTGCGTCACCGGCCGAACGCAACGCCCCGCTCAGCATAAAATAGATCAGCATCCCGAAACTGCACGTGAACATTATCCGCAGGAAGGGAAGCGCGTCTTCGATCACGGTCGCATCATGCGTCACAAAACCGAGCAGATGCGGCGCGGCGAAATAACCGATCGGTGCGAGAATGCCGAGTGCGAGAAAAAAACAGGTAAGAAAGCCTTGATAGACCGTGCGGTTCACTTTTTCGTGGTCGCCCGCTCCTGCAAACCGTGCGACGAGCACGCTCATTCCGATGAAGATCGACGAGACGAAAACGATCACGACCAGGAAGATCTGGAAGCTCACGCCGATCGCCGCGTTCGCCTTGTAGCCGAGCAGATGGCCGACCAAAATGTGATCGACCCAGCCTTGGACACCGCTGATGATATTCGTAAAAACGGCGGGCCACGCGATCTTCCAAACCGCGGATGTTAGCGGGCCTTCGACGATCGATCGATCGAATTTCGCCGGTCTTTTCTCACCGGTCTCCTCGGTGGTTTGGCCGTCGGTCTGCTCCTCGCTTAGGCTCTGATCCATAAAAGACAGTTACAACAAGTCAGGGAAAAAGCGTAGCAAATCTAACTCTTCGTGCGAAATGGTACGAGTTCACGGAGTCTAACGTCACGCAGATAAAGCCCCAGCCAGAGCATTATTCCGAGATAGACCGGGAACAACATATGCGTGAAGATCGGATTGCCAATGCGAACGTGTGTTGCAACAGCTCCACCCAAATAACCCGTCAAGAGGATCGCCCCGATGACAGCGGTTTGCGGCACGGCATACAGGATCGTGCATACCAACAGCGTGATCCCGAGTGGCAGAATGACACTCTCGTTGTACCCAAGAGCAACGGTGCCGGTGACGACGGGCTCCGG
Organism: Acidobacteriota bacterium; assembly: GCA_019639195.1. Lineage (GTDB taxonomy): Bacteria > Acidobacteriota > Blastocatellia > Pyrinomonadales > Pyrinomonadaceae > OLB17. The sequence continues at coordinate 65,100 of JAHBSI010000004.1, forward strand.
CCTAACGAATTTGCCGACTGCGTCCAACAAAAGAAAAAGGATCGGAAGGGCCGACAATATTCGTCCCGCCCAAAGTGCGCTTTTTGATACTTCCGTCATAAGATCTTCTCTTCTCCAAAAACTGAAACGAGAGCGGCCAGTTACTTCACCGCTCTCGGTCGAAAGTTTGTCCCGTGCTTTTATGCGTGCTGAGCTTCCTGATGTTCGACCATCCAGTTGATGCCGAACTTGTCGGTCAGCATTCCCCAGTATGATCCCCAGAACATGACCTGCAGCGGCATTGATGGATTGCCGCCTTCCGAAAGTCCTGCGTAGATCCGATCTGCTTCTTCGCGGCTTTCTGCCGAGATCGAGATCGAAAAGTTGTTCCCGGCGGTCAGAGGAAACGGGCAAACGCCATCCGGAGCATCACTGCCCATGAGGACATTGTCGCCGATCGGCAGCGAGACGTGCATGATCAGGTTCTTTGCGTGATCGGGCACAGGCATTCCCATATCCGTATCGCCCATTCTCAGCAGCATCATAAACTCTCCGCCGAATACCGAGCGGTAGAATTCGAAGGCTTCTTCACAGCTGTCCTTGAAGTTTATGTATGGATTCATTTTTGGCATTTGTTTTATTTCTCCTGCTATTTCTTGTATTTGAGATACTGAATCTAACACAAGATACTTGTATAATGCAAGTGAGATAACTTGCATTCTGCAAGTTGTGCTATACTTGAACCTATGGATGGAGAGGCAAAACTCCCGATGCGCTCGGACTGTCCCGTAAATTTCACTGTTGAGATCCTCGGCGATAAATGGTCGCTCGTGCTTATGCGCGACATCCTTTTTTGGGGAAAGCATACTTACGGCGAATTGCTCAACCGAGACGAACGTATCTCAACGAATATTCTGGCGGCACGTCTCGAATATCTCGAGCGTCAGGGCCTGATCCAGCGAGAGCCGGACCCGAAAGACAAGCGAAAGGACCGCTTTCGTGCTACTGAACGCGGCATCGAACTCATCCCGATCATCGTTGAAATGGTGGCGTGGGCTGCAAAACACGAAGGCTGGCACGCGCTCGGGCCAAAAGGCTCACCCGGTCAGATGAGTCTCATTAGGCGAGCGGTAAACACAAAGAATAAATATCCGACGATCGAAAAATTCAAGGAAAAGGTGCGGAAGGGCGGATACATTTTTGAGGATTTTGCTTAATAGTTCTGCGGTCCTTACTTGTCCCCGATCTCGAAACGGCATTTCGGAAGGCCGGTGCGATCACACTTTTCGACGACCTTTTCACCCGTGATCTCTGCCACGAGGCTTTCCGCGACCTTGCAGACCTCCGGATGTTCCGCGACAACATCCGCAAAGGGGCAGCACTCGCTCTCGATCCTCGTTCCGCTCGGATCACGAACAATATTCGCCGCACCGCCAAGCTCTTCCAGCGTTGAAAGGGCCGCATTCAGCTTTTCTGTCCGGCTTTTTGCGGGCGGCGTGCCGCGATCCGCTGCGATCGTTCTGCCCACTTCCCGCAGTGTTTGTATGAACGCACGCGGTGCCAAATTCTTCTTGAAACCGGCCAGAAGGCGGTTCAGCAGGGAATCATACGCCGTCGGGAATAGATGCCTTGCGTCCTCGGCAAGTCCATAAACGAAGTGCGGTTTGCGAAAGCCTTTTACCGTTCCTCTCTGCAGGACGATCGCGTCACGCTCAAGAGCCAACAGGTGAGCGCGAACTGCGTTATCTGTTATCCCTAACTCGGCCGCAAGATCATTCACCGTACGGTCGCTGCCCCGTAATGCAAGGACGATACGTCCGCGAGTGCTGTCAAAGAATCTTTCGTCAAATTTCGTCTGAGCCATATTCCCTCAACTCAACAATAGCAAAAATAAAGAAATATTACAATAAGTCAAAATAATGCTTGACTAATTAGAATGATAAGAATATTCTGCTTCTACAGCACTGAATTTTCGCTGAATAAAACAAACTGAAGGAAGGGAAACAAATGGACACGATAATGACAGCAACAGGGGCGATCGCGGACGAAGCGGCCGCAGATAAGACATCAACCGCCGGTTATCAGGCGTTTCGCATTTTACAATTCGGATTCATCGTGGCGCCGATCATTGCCGGTGCGGACAAGTTTCTGCATCTGCTTGTTAACTGGGACCAGTATTTGCCGGGTTTTGTGAACAATATGCTCGGCGGTCACGGCCACGAGTTTATGTACGTGGTCGGTGTTATCGAGATCGTTGCGGGCATTGGCGTATTCCTGATGCCGAAAATATTCTCGTACGTGGTAATGGCATGGCTGCTCGCGATCATCGTCAATCTTCTGTTGATCCCGGGATATTTCGACGTCGCATTGCGTGACCTCGGCCTCGCCATCGGTGCACTCGCACTCGCGAGACTCAGCCGCGAGTATGCGTGATCCGTTGAAAAAGCTCCTATACTAAGAATGGAGAGTTTTCATATGTCACTGAGTATCAAACGATCTTACGAGACGCCGGCGGCTGCGGATGGCAAACGGATACTGATCGACCGTCTGTGGCCGCGAGGCCTCTCAAAAGAGAAAGCACGCATCGACCTTTGGATGAAGGAGATCGCTCCGAGCACCGAACTAAGGAAGTGGTTCGGTCACGACCCGGAGAAATGGAAGGAGTTCCAAACTCGCTACAAGAAAGAGCTTGCCGTCAATTCCGACCTTGTCGATTCGATTCGCAAGATGGCAAAGCACGACCCAGTCACGCTCATATATTCCGCAAAAGATGAAGAGCACAACGACGCGGTCGTCCTCCTTGCGTATCTAAAGAAATAGGGAGGGTTAGCTTGCCGGGAGATCCTTTTTGGCGAGGAGCGCAACGGCCACCGCGGCTATAAACGCGCCGGCGGATGCGATCGTTACGCCATAGAAGGCGACCGTGTAATCACCGCCGTGAAGGTCGGCGAGATAGCCGGTAATTTTGCCGCCGATCGCCGCACCGATGACCTCGATAAGAGTGATCGTGCCGAGAATTCGTCCTGCATCCGCCCGCCCGAAAAGTTCGGAGGCCTGACGCTGGATCAAAACGAATGTCCCGCCGTAACCCAAAGCAAACGGCAACAGAAAAACAAGTGCCGTAGCCGCAGTCAGGTTAAAAAGCACTAGAGATGCGGCAAAAAGCAAGCCTGCACAGAACGTCATCACGCGGACGGCCCCAAGCTTGTCGCTCGCAAATCCGGCCAGGAATTTTCCGCCGATGCTGATCGCAAAAAGCGCCGACTGAGCGAATGCGGCGGTCTCTGCCGACACGCCGATCTTTGGCGTCTGCAGGTAGAGAATGAACTGCTGGCTTGTCGCAAAGATCGGATAGAAGACGAGTGCCGAACAGGCCGCAAGAGCCCAAAATATGGGCGTGCGGAGAGCATTTCCCCACGACGAACCCTGAGCTGTCGGGCCTTTACTCGAATCTGCCGCTTGCACTTCCAGTTCGCGAACAAAGATCAGCACTGCCGGCAACAGGGCGAGCCAGACGAGGCCGCTCAGGGCCGCCATCGCGTTCCTCCAACCGTAATGCGCGATCAGCGGCGACGCGATCAGCGGGATCAAAGCACCACCCAAACTCGTGCCGACAAGTGTGATACCAAGAGCCGTGCCTCGGCCTTGTTCAAACCAACGCGAAACCAGCACAACGCACGGTGCAACGCCGATAAATCCGAGCGATGCGCCCATCAATGCGCGTGCGATATAGATCGAATTTGCAGTTTCACCCTGCGAATGGAGCACAAGTCCGCATCCGAGCAGGACGCAGCCGACGACCATCAGATTCTTTAACGGAAAACGCAGTGCGAGCCATCCGCCGACGAGCGAGAAGACGCCCGAGAGTAGGAACGTGATATTCGCCGAATTCGCGATGAATGTCTCGGCGTGAGCGGCCGCGATCGCTCCGCTCGCGACGAACTCTTCGCGGAGTGGTTTGTAGAACGGCGGAAGTCCGCCTATCGAGAGGCCGTTGCTCACCGCAAGTGAGACGGTTGCAACGGCCACGGAGCTCCACGCAGGAATGCGTTGGTTGTGCACGCTAATATTTTACGGGAGTGATGATCCTGCCGACAGGATAAACGCCTTGTTTCTGATTGAGAAAATACGGCGTTCTCTCATAAAAGAACTGAAGGCGGGCTCGCGGATTCCGGGCAAAATTCGGGTCAAGCAGGTTTCGATCGAATTCCTCTTTAAGTTTTGGGTCCTTTGCGAGCATTTCGCGGGCAAGTTTCTCGAGAGCATAGCCCGACCCGAACTCCTTTAGCTCAAAGATCGAGTTGAAAAAGCCCCACTGCACGAACGAATCAGGACCGGCAGGCTCAAGCAGGTGAATCGCAACATTCGCCGCTTCCTGATCCATCGGGACGATGACCGAGCCGGCGATAAATGTGCGTTTCTCAGTGTAAACGACCGGTTTTGTCCGCAGCGTGATGCGGTTCTCGAATGACGATGTCGCCCATTTCGGCTCGGTCAGGTGATAGCTTTCGACCTCGATCGTTAGCGGTTTCTTGATCGTCCGAATTTTTATTCCCTGCATTTTCAGAACCTCGATAACGTCCTTGTATTGCGGCGGAATAATGTAAGCGAGCGGCGGTGCGACGGAATCTACCACGCGGCCTTCGTCGTATTTCTTGATCGTATATTCTTTGGGCGTCGTGCCGTAAACGAGCATCTTGCCGCCGGAAATATCCGAATCCTGAATAGAATATTCCACGCCCTTGAACTTCATTTCCGTCGCCTTGTCGGTGACCGAGATATTCAGCGGATATTCGCGTTTCGGGTCGTACGTCTTGCCGCGTTCAACAGTTTGCGTGTCGGCCATCGTATCGACGGCAAACAGGCTTTCGCGGGATCGCCCTACTTCTTCGATGAAGTATCGAAGCGTGTCGTAAGTGCCGCGAACGCGGGACTTATACGGTTTGTAAACGTGAGTTTCGATAAGCAGGCCGACGCGATTTCGCAGCGGTGTGTAACCCGTCGAGAATCGCGGTGTCGCGATGAATGTTGCGATGCCGCTTGTGATCTCGCGGCCGGCAAACTCGACATAGTGTGTGAGAATATTGCCTTCCTTTTCGATCTTCGGGACGACGATCTTGTCAAAATGCTCGTCCATCCAATCTTTGATCTTCGGATCGACCTCCTGAAAATGTGCGTACTCGTATGTGATGTTGTATTGAAAATCCGCACCGTCGGTTACGTGACAATCGATGAAAACATCAGGATCCCACTCATTCCAGAGCTTCAGCCAGCCGCGGGTCTCGGGCGCGTCAGCCTTCATATAATCACGGTTGAGATTCAGGTTCGTCGCGTTGCCGCGAAAACCCATTTCTGCCGGCCCGTTCTGTGCAAAGCGCATATACGGGTTCGAATTTTCGTGGCCATCGACGTTGTAGATCACCTGAAAGAGAATGACCACGTGGTCGAGCAATTTTGTTCGTGTTTTGGTGATCGCGATGTCACGGAGCAGGGCGAATCCCGCATCCTTCCCGTCGATCTCGCCGGCGTGGATCCCTGCCTGGACGAGCACAACGGCCTTTCCTTGTTCCCGTGCAAGTTTTGGTGAGAATGCCCCGTCGCTTGCAGCGATAAGCAGCGGAAGATCGCGGCCCTCACCGCTTTTTCCATACGTCGCGTATTTGATGAGCGGAGATGCTGCATCAAGCTTTTTAGCAAACTCCACGGCCTGATCGTAAGTGCCGGTGCGGTCGTAATTCGTCTTTTCGGCCACCGTTTGCCACTCACGCGGCACTTTCCCCATATCGCTCTGGGCAAGACCGTTCTCGGCGGCAAACAAAATTCCGATGGAAAGCACGGCAAATGCAATGCCGAAACGCGTTGAGATTTTCATAGGATCGAGGGATATACGCAGTTTAAGTGCGTTTAGGTTTCACATGTCTCGGTGCTTACTCTTGCCGAAGGTAACCCGGCAGTGCTCCGATATTCCGTTCATCCGCGATCGGCGCACCGAGCGTCGTTTCAAATGGTACAACGCCGGCCCAGACGTTGATCGAATGATCTTCCTCATCGTCCTTCGGCGGCCCAACACGGACCTTTGCCGAGGCCTCGTCTATCGGAAGACGAAGCACCGTCGTGGCTTTCAGCTCTTTATCTGAGGGCGGTCGAACGTCTTTCCAGCGATCGCGAATGATGTGTTCGCTCAGGATCTCAAGCGCCCGGTTCTTTTCTTCTTTCTCAGTGATTAGTTCGGCCTTTCCGAAAATGACGACGGAGCGGTAATTCATTGAGTGGTGAAACGCAGATCGTGCTAGCACCAGCCCGTCAAGGATCGTCACGGTAACGCAGACATCGACGCCCTTCGAAAGATCCCGGAGCATTTGGCTTGCCGCAGAACCGTGAATTATCAGGTTGTTTCCGTCTCGGCCGTAGCCGGTCGGAATAACGACCGGTCCGTGTTCGGTGTTGAACCCGACGTGGCAAATGAAAGCCTCGTCGAGAATTGCCTCGATCGTTTCGCGGTCGTAACGCGCGCGGTCAGGCAGCCGTTTTACCCGAACACGCTTTGTTGCCGGAACTGCATTTTGGGTCTCGTTCATAAGTTATTTCGCATCCATCCAATTATCACCGACTCCGGCTTCGACGATCAGCGGGACATCGAGCTCGGCGGCAGCTTCCATTTCACGTTTGATGATCTCCGTGGCTCGTTCAACTTCATTCTCCGGAGCCTCAAAAAGCAATTCGTCGTGCACCTGCATTATCATTTTCGTCTCAAGCTTTTCTGCGCGAAGGGCGTTTTCGACGCGGATCATCGCGATCTTTACGATGTCGCTCGCCGTGCCCTGAATCGGCATATTTATCGCCTCGCGTTCCTGCCTCGCCCGCACCGTGAAATTACGGTCGTTGATCGACGGAAAATATCGCCGTCGGCCAAAAAGCGAGGTCACAAACCCGTTCTTTTTCGCTTCCTGCGGTATCTCATCCATATATTTGCGGATGCCTTTGTACGTCGCAAAATAATCGTCGATCACCTTGCGGGCCTCCCCACGTGAGATGCCGACGCGCGTCGAGAGGCCGAATGCCTCGACCGCATAGGCGATGCCGAAATTCACGATCTTAGCGAGACGGCGTTTCTCCTTGAGGTCATCCTCGTCCTTTGCCCCAAACACGAGCCGTGCAGTGTTGGCGTGAATATCCTCGCCATCCTGAAACGCCTTTGTCATCACGGCGTCTTTTGTGATGTGAGCAAGGATACGCAATTCGAGCTGCGAATAGTCGGCTGAGATAAGCTTTTTGCCGCTCTCGGGAATGAACGCCCGGCGGATCTCCTGGCCGAGCTTTGTTCGAACGGGAATGTTCTGCAGATTCGGATCGGTCGAGCTCAGGCGTCCCGTGGCCGCGACGGTTTGGTTGAGACAGCCGTGAATGCGGCCGTCTTCACGGATCAGCTTCGGAAGAGCCTCGGCGTAGGTCGCTCGGAGCTTGTCCATCTCGCGATAATCAATGATGAGCTGGGCGATCTCGTAGGTCTGCGCAAGTTCGACAAGGACGTCGTGGCTTGTCGAGACCTGGCCGGTTGCGGTCTTTTTGCCAGTTTCGATATTCAGCTCAGCAAAGACCTCACCGACCTGCTTTGGCGATCCGATATTGAATTCGCGGCCCGCGATCTCGAACAGACGTTTGCTCAACGCCTCGAGCTGCTCCTTGATGTCCGCAGAAAAGCGTATCAGGGCGTCACCATCGACCTTCATCCCGACCAATTCGATCCCAGCGAGAACATCGATCGTTGGGAGCTCGATGTCTGCATAAACGCGTTCCTGATCATTTGCCCGAAGCTTTTGCCGCAGTACAGGTGCGACCCGTGCCGCGATATCGGCAAGTTCGGCGGTGCGAAAGGCAGCTTCGTCGAAGCCCTCGGGAATGGAACGTGCAATGTCGCTGTCAAGATAAGCCTGGGCGAGAAAGTCGATCGGATATTGAGCTCGGCCGGGATCGAGCAAGTAGGCCGCGACCATCACATCGTCCGTGACCGCAACCGGACGCACACCGAGCTTCAACAGCGTGCCGTTGACGGATTTTGCGTCGAAGGCCGCCTTGTCGAGAAACTTATTCGTCAGGATGTCGCGTATCGTGCTGACCGCTTTTTCCCGGCCGCCTTCAAACGCTTCAAGATCGATGTAGAACGCTTCGCCATTCCCGAGTGCGATGCCGACCCCAAGAGGCGCGAGCTTGTCATAGACACTCGTGCGGCCTTCCGAGTTAGCGTCATTTACGGAATAGCCGAATTCGTCCGTCTCAAAGAGTTTTCTGACAACCTTGTCGAGGTCAGTTTGCGTCGTGACCACGGCATAGGAAGTTTGGACGCTTGCCGCTGCTCCGCCGTCTCCTGTGTGGGTCGGAACGCTGTCGAAAAGACCGGCGGAACCATCTGAAAACTCCTTTATCAGTGCCTTGAACTCAAGTTCGCGAAAGAGTTCGTATGCCTTTTCGCGGTCGGGAGCACGATGAGCAAGCGACGCCAGGTCAAGTTCGATCGGAACTTCGCAGTGGATCGTCGCGAGGTCCAAGCTTTGCTCTATCAGCTCGCGATTGTTCAGCAGGCTTTCGCGATAGGTCTTGTGCGTAACTTCTTCGGCACGATCCATCGCCTCGCGGGCTGAGCCGAATTCGAGCACGAGTTTCAACGCACCTTTTTCGCCGATGCCGGGAGCACCGGGAATGTTATCGACGGAATCTCCCATCAACCCGAGCAGATCGATTATCTTGCCCGGCGGAACACCGAACTTCTTCTCGACCCACGCTTCGTCGCACCACTCGATCGGCGGAACGGGAACTTTTCGCCGAAGATTCTGCGCGTTTTGGCGCATTGCGACGACGTTCGGATCCTGAACAAGCTGGCAGAGGTCCTTGTCGTTCGAGACAATTACGCACTGCATCCCTTTTGCGGCGATCTGCTTTGAGAATGTGCCGATAATGTCATCGGCCTCGTAACCGTCTAGCTTTACGACCGGAATGCTGAAAGCCTCGCAGACGTTTTCGATGTAGGGAAGTTGAGAAACGAGGTCGTCCGGCATCGCTTCGCGGTTCGCCTTGTAATCGACATACGAATCATGGCGGAAGGTTGGGGCGAAAGTATCCCAGACAGCCGCTATGTAATCGGGCTTCTCATCGTTCAACAGCTTTCGAAGCATATTCGTAAAGACGAATACAGCCTGCGTCACCTGGCCCTTGCTGTTTCGAAGAGGCTCCTGCTTCATGCCCATCGGAGCAAAAAATGCCCGATAGACGTGACTCATCGCGTCGATCAGAAATACTCGCTTCATTTGGCGTTAGTTTATCACGCAGAAGCCTTATCGACTGACCGCCCGAAGCATCGCTTTTTTTGAATCGCGAACGAAAGAGCGTTGAAGATATCGGCTGATCGGATACCCGAGCTTTGCAAAGAAGGCTTTCGGCTGTGAGAACGCAAAGATGTCATACCAGACATCTTCTGTCTCCGGATCGAATTCGACCGAAAAACGCTCCTCACCGGTTTCGACATGTTCGCGAAGGGTGCCGTAGGCGAATCCGAATCTATCAGGCTCGTCGATAACATAGACGATCCGGGCCGAACTCATAGAGTAGAACCCGAAATGGCGGACAATTAGCGCAACATTGCGGCCAATTTCGATCGGTGTGTCTGAGCGAACAAGGTTTACCCAGCCAAGATCGAACATTTTCCATTCGCGGATCGCCTGTTTTGCGCGCCCGAAGTCCGCAAGGCCTTTTCCAAGAACGATCCGGTTGTGATCGACATCAAATCCCGCAGGCGGCTCTGTCGCGGTCGCGCCGACATCAGGATACGAGAACTCGCTGCCGGCGGCGTTTGCAAGGAATTTGTCGATCGAGGCGTCGTCAGGTTTTACGGGCAGGAACATTACAGGCTGAATCTAAAGGTTTTTTGGCGTCCCGGCAAGTTTGACAATAAATTTACGGCTACGTTATTCTAACCGTTCGCCTAAACGGGCGAAAGGCGAGCGTTTTCGCACTGTGTCCGGTTCGTCTAGGGGTTAGGACACCGCCCTTTCACGGCGGCAACACGGGTTCAAATCCCGTACCGGATACCATCTTTTTTGGAAAAGGCAGCATCACACTTTCGGGTTTTGCACGCGAATTCGCCTGCACTCAACAACTGAGTCGGCGAATTTTTTGTTTTTTTGAGATGAAAAGAACCATTTTTACCAGCTTTCTCGCGACATTCCTCGGTGTGATCCTCGTGGCAACCGCATTCTCACAGGCTCAGGCGACCGACACGGTTATGGTCCTGCCGTTTGAGAATACGAGCGGAAAGGCCGAATTCAATTGGGTCGGCGAGAGTTTTGCTGCCGCCCTGAGCGAGCTGCTTCAGGTGCCGACGCTCAACGTCGTATCCAACGACGAGCGAAAGATCCTGCAGCAAAAGCTCCGCATACCGCTGACGTCGCTCCCGAGCCTCGCGACATCGCTAAAACTCGCCCGTGAGAAAGGTGCAACTATGCTGATCACAGGTACATACAATATCGTACCTGCTCAAGGCGATACGGCGGCGGTCATTACCGTTACTGCGAAGATCGTCCGCGTCAATGAAGGCCGTTTTTTGAGCGAATATATCGACGGCAAGCAGGTCACGCGCGATATCAACCTTACGGACGCACTCGGCAACCTGCAGTCAATTCAGGGTCAGATCGCATACCAGATCCTTTACCAACGCGATAAATCCCTGCCGTATTCGCAGAACGATATCATTTCGACCGCGAGCAAAGTGCCTGCCCGTGCCTTTGAGGCATATACGAAAGGGCTGCTCACAAACCTGACGGATGCCCGAGAGAATTATTTCAAGAATGCGATGCGCCTCTACAACGCCGATGTTCCCGACGGAGTCTATTCGGCGGCCGCACTCGAACTCGGCCATCTTTACCTCGCGGAAAAGAAGCTGAACGAGGCTCAGGACGCTTTCGAGCAGGTAATTAACGGCTACCAGCAGTGCGTCGAGCGGGCCAAGTCGTCAGCAAGGCCTGTCAGGTGCAACGGCGACGACTATGCCGAGGCCGCGTTTTACGACGGCCTGATACAGCTGCGTGCCGGGCGTTTTGAGATGGCGCTCGGGATCCTGAGGCCGCTTGCCGAAGACCTTAAGCTCACGGCGATCTATAACGCAATTGGTGTGATCTCCGTGCAAGGTTCTCGCGCCGAGAAGAAAAATCCGGCCAAGGCCGCCGCCATGCTCGCAGAAGGTGTTTCACTCCTCAAGAAAGCGGCCGAATCCGAGCCGAATAATGACAATATTCGTTTCAATTACGGAGCCGCACTATTTATCAGCGGCGATATGGCCGAAGCAGAAAAGAGCCTGAAAGCTGCGATCGCCTCAAACGCGAACGATGGCGATGCATACTTCCTTCTCGCAAAGGCGATGGAAGCACAGAAAGATCCGCTTGCCGCTCAGATCGACAATCAGGCCCGGCAAAAGCTGACGGCGAATAATCGTTACGCGTCGCTCCAGAAAGATTGGGAGAAGTCCAAAACCGTCGATGATGTCCCTCTGCGCGTCGAACAGCCTTCGAGGAAAGACTTCGTAGCCGTCATTTTGAGCCGCAAACAGGGGACGACCGTCCAGCCGCAGGTGAATGAAACAGAAACGCTGCTGGCGAAGGCCCGCAAGCTGGTCGCCGACGGGCAGGATGACGAAGCAATGCCGGTTCTACGCCGTATCCTTGCGAGCGAGCCGATGAGTGCTGACAGCTATCTACTGCTTGGCAAGATACATCTTCGCCGCGGTGACATCGATCAAGCGATCAGTTCGTTCAAGACATCGATCTTTTGGGACAGCCGCAAGATCGAAGCTCACGTCAACCTCGGTAAGATCTACGTTGAAAAGGGCGATTGCCAACAGGCAAAGACGTATGCGGCCTCGGCGGCTGAGATCGATGAGAACAATGAAGACGTGATCGCCCTCGAACGTCTTGCCGACCGCTGCTCAAAATAATGGTATTCGCGGGCACTGCTCGACTGATATAATTGAAATTCCCTCGGGCAGTTTGAAGGCTGTTTGAGTCGGTTGAAAAAAAATCTGGAACTCTCGGGTATTTGTGGCACGCTACGTGCTTAAGAGAATAGTGGCTAGCTTGATGAGATTTATCAAGACCCCGCCGCCAACTCTACTCCGAGCGCGGTTTGCCACTGTGCTCTTACACCTTCCGAGCGTTCCTTCAGTTGTCCTACCATACAAGCCCGGTCTCGCTAGAGACCGGGCTTTCTTACTTTTGCAGAGCGAATTGGGCGAAAGCCCGTAAAACAGGGCGTTTCGTTCAAATTGAATGAAACCCGATCTTTATGCGCGCCCGATCTGGTCCAAACGGTGGGTTTTATTTCAAATTGACAGAGTGGCCGCCTCATCTGACCCGAAAGTGACAGGTTCCGTCACGGAGAAGGTGACAATTTGCGTCACAGAGCGTTCACGATGCCGTATTTTCGTTCATATTGAATTGACCAAATCGGTCACACAGACACGGCTTTCGTCGTCCGAAACTGTTAAAATTCATTTGGTGATTCGATTTCTGAAAAAAGTTACCCCAAGTTTGCGGAACGCTGCGTTGGCGCTCGCCTCCGCCTTGATGCTCGTCCTCGCATTTCCGGATACCGGATGGTGGTGGCTCGCATGGTTTGCATTCGTTCCTGTTCTTCTTGCAGTTGTTGATGAAAGGAATTCAGTGACCGCGTTCGTGCTTGGGCAGTTCTTCGGGACGGCGTACTTTTTTGGCACCACATGGTGGCTCGCGTATGCACCGATCCATTACGGCGGTTTTCCGGCGGTTTTTGCATATTTGCTGATATTTTTCGCCTGCGTGATCGTCGGATTCTTCCCGGCGGTGTTCGCTGCGATCTTCAACTTCGTGTGGCGAAAGTACGGCTCGTGGAGTTTGCTTGCCGCTCCCTTTATTTGGGTGGGAAGCGAATATCTGCGGCTTTTGCTTACGGGAAATAATTGGAATGCGATCGGATACTCACAGGCCTTCGGCCTTCAGGCGATCCTGAATGCGGCGTCGGTCGGCGGTGTTTACCTTGTGAGCTTCAATATCGTCGCTTTCAGCACGCTTGTCGTCGCTGCGATCAAGGTAACAGCCGCTGCGGCTGATCCTTTCAAAAGCCGGATCCCGCTGCTCGCATTAAGTACGTATTTCGTCGCCCCGGCCGGCATCATATACCTTTTGGTTGATCCGACCCTCAGAACGGCGTTTTCGGACAGACGAAAAAGAAATCTCTCGCTCGCGTTGGTGGCTGTTTCAACTTGTGCCGCTGCATTGATGTTCTTTTTTGCGGCCGGAGCGAGAACAGAAGCAAAGCCTTCGTCGCCGTCGGACCTCGCTGCAACTGCAGTTGTCGTTCAAGCAGACGTGCCGATGACGCCGCTCTCGGCCGTCAAACTCGATCAGCTCCGCAGCCGACAGATACAGCTTGCCTCCGAAGGCCTCGCAAAGGTCCAGAACGGTACGCGTCTCGTTATTCTGCCTGAATCTCCGATGAACTATATGTACACGGATGATCGCGAATTTCAGACCTTCATCAATGATTTCGCGCGTAGGAACAACGCATGGGTGCTTTTCAATTCAGCGGAACCGGATAACGAATCGACGAGGTACTTCAATTCCGCCGTGATGATCGACCCAAACGGCAGGAAAGCGGGACAGTACGACAAAGTTCATCTTGTTCCGTTCGGCGAGGCGATGCCGTTTCCGCTTGACGGCGTGCTGCCGGGCCTTGTCGGAACTTTTGCCTACGGCAGGGAATTCGACACTTTGCCGGTCGGCGACGCGAAGGCAGGGATACTGATCTGCTTTGAATCGAATTTCGGCACGCTTTCCCGCAGGTTCGTTGGCGACGGCGCAGACGTTCTTATCGAGCTCACAAACGACGGCTATCTGGGCCCGACGCCCGTTCTGCGGCAGCATCTTGCTAATGCGGTGTTTCGTGCTGTTGAAACGTCGCGGCCGGTGCTGCGTGCGACGAATGTCGGCGTCACGGGTTATATCGATGAGCGCGGCCAGATATCAGACACGCTTCCCGTGTATCAGGAAGGCACTAGGATCTGGCCAGTCAAACGGGGCAATGGGGAATTGACCTTCTACGTTCGATTCGGCGATTGGGTTGCGTGGCTGGGAATCGCGGTCACACTCGCGTTGATCGGTTATTCCTTTTTCCTTGGCCGAAAACGAGACGCGATTTAGACTAGGCACGCCTTAGGCTATAATATCCTGCCGCCTGAGCTTTTCGAGCGGCGCACGAAGTATGGAACTTGCAGAACTGCACACAAAACACGAAGAGATCAAAGATAAAGTTGCCCAACTTGGGAGGTTTCTTTGACGCGCCTCAAAAACGTTCAGAACTAGAAAAACTCGAAAAACAGATCGCCGAGCCGGGTTTTTGGGATGATTCGGCTGCCGCGCAGAAGGTCGTCCAGCAGCGTTCGCGTATCGAAAAAGCGCTCGAACGCCAGTCTGCATTTGAGACAGGTGTCTCCGATGCCGATGTGCTTTTTGAATTTGCGGAAAGCGACGAGGCGTCCGCCGCGGAACTCGAAGAGCTGATCGCAAAGCTCGAAAGGGAAGTTGCCGCGGCCGAGATCGAATCCTTGCTCTCGGGGGAAACTGATGCAAACAACGCGATCTGCTCGCTTCAGGCAGGAGCTGGCGGCACCGATGCTCAGGATTTTGCTCAGATGCTGCTGCGAATGTATTTGCGTTGGGCCGAGCGGAGAGGCTTCAAGGCAGAGATACTCGACGAGCAGCCGGGAAGCGAAGCGGGCATAAAGTCAGCAACATTTCGGATCGAAGGCGATTATGCCTACGGCCTTCTCGCTGCGGAGGCGGGCGTGCACCGCCTTGTGCGAATATCGCCCTTCAACTCCGGGGGCAGCCGCGAAACCTCATTCGCTTCGATGTTCGTCTCGCCTGAGATCGATGAGAATATCGAGGTGAATATCGAGGACAAAGACCTGCGGGTTGACACATATCGTTCAACCGGAGCGGGCGGCCAGCATGTGAACACGACGGATTCGGCCGTCAGGATCACGCATTTACCGACCGGGATCGTTGTTACCTGCCAGAATCAGCGTTCGCAGATCCAGAATCGTGCGGTCGCAATGCAGGTCCTTCGCTCGAAGCTCTACGAACTCGAACTCGAAAAACGTCGTGAAGGTGCCGCCGAACTGGAGGCGGGCAAGATGGACATCTCATTCGGCTCTCAGATACGCAACTACGTGCTGCATCCGTACCGTCTGGTCAAAGACACGCGGACAAAGCACGAGACCGCCGATGTTGAAGCCGTTCTTGACGGCGAGATCGACGAATTTATTCAGGAAGTTCTCATCTTCAAGAAAGGAGCGGCCGCAAGGTAACGCGATATGGCAAAGCAGCCCGCGACCATTTTTGTCTGTTCGAACTGCGGGGCCCAGTCGCGCAAATGGCTCGGACAATGTGGTGACTGCGGCGAGTGGAATACTTTCGCCGAAGAGAGATTTCGTCCGGCTGCGGGCAGGAAACTGGCCGGAAGTTCGCTAAATTATCGCCCGGCCGAGGCGTTTGCCTACGGGGCGATCGTTTCCGACGAGGACGAACGCACGGCTTCCGGCATCGAGGAATTCGATCGCGTGCTGGGCGGCGGCATCGTTGCCGGCTCGCTCGTTCTGATCGGCGGCGCTCCCGGCATTGGCAAATCGACGCTCGTGCTGCAGATGGCCGAACGTCTTGTCGCCTCAGGCACGTCAGTGCTTTATGTCTCGGGCGAAGAATCCGAGCGGCAAATAAAACTGCGGGGAACGCGGCTTGGCATCGGGGCCGACGGCCTCTTCATCATGCCGGAGACGAATCTCGTTTCGATACTGGACGAGGTCGCAAAGATGCGGCCGAATGTCGTGATAGTCGATTCGATCCAAACGGTCTTTAGCCCCGCCATCGAGTCTGCTCCGGGAAGCGTTTCACAGGTTCGCGAGGTCGCCTCGCAACTGATGATGTTCGCAAAACAGACCGGAACGCCCGTTTTCCTCACCGGCCACGTTACAAAAGAAGGCTCCATCGCCGGCCCGAGGACGCTCGAGCACATCGTCGATACTGTTATCTACTTCGAGGGTGACCGACATCACAATCACCGCATTATTCGGGCGACGAAGAATCGCTTCGGTGCGGCGAACGAGATCGGTGTGTTTGAGATGACCGGCACGGGGCTGATAGCGGTCGGCAATCCATCCGAGCTTTTCCTGCAGGAACGGCCAGCGAATGCCACCGGCTCGGTCGTGACCGTTTGCATGGAAGGCACGCGGCCGATGCTCGTCGAAATTCAAGCTCTCGCAAGCGGTACAAAATACGGCTCCGGGCGGCGTATGACGCAGGGTTTTGACCACAATCGAACATCGCTGCTGATCGCCGTTATGGAGAAGCGGCTTGGGATGCAGCTTGGTGCAGACGATGTGTTTGTGAACGTCGCGGGCGGCTTCGAGATCGACGAACCTGCGGCCGATCTTGGCGTGATCGCGGCGATCGCGTCGAGCTTTCGCAACCTAGTCATCCCGCCCGAAACGGCAGTGTTCGGCGAGGTTGGCCTGACCGGCGAAGTTCGAGGCGTTCTTCAAGCACAGGCCCGTGCCCGCGAGGCTCAGACTCTTGGTTTTAAGAAACTAATTATTCCCGAATCAAATCGCAAAGGTCTCGAAAAGCTCCTCGGTGTACGCGTTGTCGGCATCAGGGATCTCGAGCAACTGATGGACGAACTCTTCTAATTCCTTCTTGCAGTGTCGGTCGCGGGAACAAATAGCTCACACGCTTCGTATCTTTCTCTGTTCCCAAACGGAGAGAATGATAATGAAGACCCGAGTACTATTTCTTTGCACGCTCCTTTTAACCCTATCGATCGTCGCTGCTGCAAAAGCTAATACGAAAGACGAAGCCGAACTAAAGGCACTCGTCCAGCAAATGGGAAGTGCCCAGATGGCGTTTGACGTAAAACAGCTCGATTCGCTTCTTACTGAGGACTATATCGAGATCTCTCCACTTGGCGAGTTCGACCCGCGTGAGAAGGTTCTTGGATTTTACGCACCCGAAATGAAACCTCCCGGCGGGAAGATGCCGGGCTCACTCGACTTCAGCGAATACTCGATCCGAGTTTACGGGAAGACCGCAGTAGTGATCGTTAAGGAAACGTTCACACTACCGCCCGCCGATGGAAAGCCTTCATCATCACGCAGCCTGCGTGTTATGTTCGTATGTCGCCGCGAGAAAACGGGTTGGAAGGCGGCCTCAGCACAATACACAGGTATTCGGCCGAAGCAGCCCGCTGTCGCACCAAAACCAAATTGATCGAATTTGCGGTCCGGCACTAAATGTCCGGTGCCATTATCTTATCGAGGATGCTGTCCGTCTTTGCACGAATATCAGTAACGCGAGGGCTTGGGTGTTCATTCAAGAACGATGGCGGTGTGTGAAAGGGATCGACCTGTATCGGTACGCCTTCTTCGTCAAGGCGATGCGTGATAATGGTCGAGATCAATTCCTGTTCGAATTGCGTAAGGTTTAGAAATCTAACGCCGAGGCCCGTGTGGTCGAATCGATAAAGTGCCTTGCACCAGAGCGGCAAGTAGTTTCCGTTCGGGAGCTCGATCTCCATGCGGAATTCATCGCCCACATAGATATTCTCTTCCCATCCTGTGAAACATCCGCCAATGCTTATCTGCTGAAGCCGTGTCTGCTGCCGCTCACCGTATTTGGTGATGATAGTCGCCGGAATATCCAGCGAGAATCGAATGTGTTGGCGTTGGCTGATAGACATTGACGAACCGGCGTGACCCAAAAAAGCTGTCGACAGCCTATTTTAGCCGTTTGCGGTAGCCTCTAGCAACACAAAAAGGCCGGCCTCGAAAGTTGCTTCCGAGACCGGCCTTTCTCCAAGAGCTTAAAAAATTAGCCTGCGGCCGCTTCGTCCTTAGCCGATGTTTCTTCAAAAGCTTCGGCGAGTGCCTGGCCGATCATCTGCGGCGGACGGCCTTCGAGGTCGCGGCGCTCGAACATCTTTACCAATTTTCCGTTCTTCAAGAACGCGATCGAGGGCGAGGACGACTGATAGCCGGTAAAGTACTGACGTGCGGTCTCGGTCGCGTCAATGTCTGCGCCTGCAAAGACCGTGATCGCACGGTCGGGCTTTACCGCTGCATGCTGGTAGGCCATTGCGATGCCGGGACGAACACCGCCCGCGGCACATCCGCAAACAGAATTGACCACGACCATAAGCGTGCCATTCGTATCCTTGACGGCCGCTTCGACCGCTTCACTCGTTTTTGTTTCTTCGATCCCAAGGCTTGCGAGCTCAGCACGCATTCCGTGGATCATCATTTCTGGGTAGGGCATAATTTCTCCTAAAGGCCGACATACCTGACCTTTTTTTCAAGTATCAGGGATTCGGAGAACGTTCGTCAAGTTTGCCGTCCGGTTCTTTAATTCTTACTATCAACAGCAGGCGAGTTACGATCGCTCTAGGTTCTCAAAATGCCCGTCGAAACCGAAAAGAAATTCAGACTCGACCGCGTTCAGTTGGAGGCTATCGCTCGTCGACTCGAGGCAAGCTCCGCCGAGTTTCTCTACGAACGATTCGAAGAGAATAGCCTTTTTCGCGGAGGCGTGCTCGACGAGCGAAAGGCAGTTCTTCGCCTTCGAAAAACCGAGACGACGGCGTTTTTGACATACAAAGAGGCGGCGGGCTTTGAGGGCGGGATTAAAGAACGGATCGAATTCGAAACGGAGATCACCGATGCGGATGCTGTCCGCGAGATCATTTTCA
The DNA here is from genome assembly GCA_019639195.1 of Acidobacteriota bacterium. Classification (GTDB taxonomy): domain Bacteria; phylum Acidobacteriota; class Blastocatellia; order Pyrinomonadales; family Pyrinomonadaceae; genus OLB17. The sequence continues at coordinate 83,895 of JAHBSI010000004.1, forward strand.
GGCTCGGGTGCCGCCCATCTGTCGTGTATGAAAAACGGCGAAAGGCCTGGCACATTTTGAATTGCGAGGTTGTGCTCGACGAACTCCCATTCGGCTTTTTCCTGGAGATCGAAGGTTCAAAAGACGATATCCTCAAGACCGAAAAGCTGCTCGGGATCGAGGACCTTACCGTCGAATCGAATACTTATCCGAGCCTCACCGCTCAATATGGAAAAGCTGTGAATGGCGTAATGGAAGCTCGATTCGGCGATCGCGGCCTCTAGGCCGTCACGGTCTCGACGTTTATCCTTCGCGGATCGTCACCGTCGCCAGTGATCGATATCTTGATTACACGGCCGGCGGCAGGGATCGATGAGAGCCGGTCGGGCCATTCGATGATGACAGCGGCTCTAGGATTCTCAAGGATCTCGGGGAGGCCGACGGCCGTCGCCGCATCCGTCTTACTATCAAGTCGCCATAGGTCAATGTGGTAGACATCGAGCTCATTGAGCTTGTATAAATTCACAAGCGTAAAACTAGGGCTGGTAACCTCCTCAGCATCAAAGCCCGAGCCTTGAAGGATCCCTTTAGTCAGGAGCGTCTTTCCGGCTCCAAGTTCGCCGGAAACGAGGAGAAGATCGCCGCCGCGAAGCCGCCGGCCGATCTGCTCGCCTAATGCAAATGTCTCTTCCGGCGTGTTCGTGACAACTTCGCTCATTAGTTGATCGGGATCCCGACTTGTGAGAACCACGACAGCTTGTCCCAGTAGCCACGCTGATAGATAATCAAGCCATTATGAAACTGGAAGAAGCCGCAGCCGCGTATTTCAAAGCTCTTACCCGTAGGTTCAGTTTCGCCGAACTCGCTCAAAAATGTGCCGCCGCCGATCCATTCCCACGCGGCCCAATCACCGTCTCCAAGCAGATTCTCGACCTTTGACCAGGCGTCCGGGAACGCAATGAAGAAAGCGGCAGTATCCCGCCTAATTTGGTCCTTGCCGTATGACGGCTCTCCGGCCGCCACTTGAAAATTCACCGCATTCTCGGCGTAACACGCAACCACACGCTCGGTGTCACGTGCTTGAAAGGCATTGATCCAATTCTCTAAAAGATCTTTTGATGTCATCTACTTTTTACCAAATGCAGCAAAAACTTCCGTCAGACACTCTCTGACATCAGATGCGGTCATCACACGCTTACCAAATTTTTTCTCAGCAAAGTCTCCGGCCATTCCGGCGATGAGGGCGGCCGCGACCACGGTCTTGAAAACATCCACATTCATCGCCGTCGCTTGAGCCAAAAAGCCGCCGATGATACCAGTCAAAGTATCTCCGTTACCGGCTTTTCCAAGCCCGGAATTTCCGGTCGGATTGACAACGACCTTGCCGTCTGGCGAACCAATAAGCACGCGTTCGCCCTTTAGGACAAGGATAACATTGTGTTTCACCGCAAACTCACGCACGACACCAACGCGGTCCGCGTCCAGATCCGCCGTTGTCTTTCCGCTTAGCCGTCGAAACTCGCCTTCGTGCGGCGTTAGGATCAGGGCAGGGCCGTTTGACGTGTCCATAGAAAATGGTGACAGCAAATTCAAAGCATCGGCATCGAGAACCAACGGTTGACGGCGCGAGCCAACGATCTTTTCAACAAACCTTTTTGTGTCCTCGCTTTGCGAAAGTCCGCAGCCGATCGCGATCGAATCTGCCTTTTCGAGGAGGTCGCCGAGTTCGTCGATCGCCGCTTCTGCGATCGCACCGCTGTCTGTTTCGCTGACGCCGCGGACCATCACCTCCGGCAGCACGCGTGCCGCTACAGAGTCTTTAGACGACCGAGGCGTTACGACGGTCACGAGTCCTACGCCGGAACGCATTGCAGAATTGGCCGCGAGAACCGCCGCACCGGAAAACTCTTCTGAACCCGCGATAACAAGTGAATGGCCGCGTCGATTCTTGTAGGAACTATGCGAAAATGCGGTCTCCGCCAGCCAATCGCTAGCGCTGCACGGTTCAGCAAGATAATTCTTCGTATCAAACTCTCTGACAAGCTCGGTGGGCGAACCGATCTGCGCAACCACCAACTCGCCGCCGAAACTTGATGCAGGTGCGGCAGCATTTGCGAGTTTTGGTGCAGTGAAAGTGACGGTGAGATCGGCCCGAAAAGTTTCGCCGATCGGCTGGGCGAGGTCAGCGTTCAAGCCTGACGGAACGTCAACAGAAACCGCAAGGCGGCCTGCGTTCATAGTGTTGAGCTGTCGAATGACACCCGCAAGCCAGGGCTCGAGCGGACGGTTTAGCCCCGTGCCGAACATCGAATCGACCATGACGTCCCAATTGGCGTTCGACGCCGTCAGCCAAGCGTCAAATTCTTCCGGGGAGCTAATTTCCTGCAGGTTCGCGACGGTCCCAACCGCCTTGTCGAAATTGACCCGAGCGTCGCCTTTTGTGTCCGCAACCCTCCCAAAAAGCACGACCTCGACGGTTGCACCGGCCGCGGCCACCTTTCTTGCCAGAGCGGCACCATCGCCTCCATTATTTCCTTTACCGCAGAGGATCAGGAACGACCTGCCCGCGACCGAACCGCCAAGCTTCTCAGTTATCACGTCCGCAACTGCCTGAGCGGCATTCTCCATCAATTGGAGCGATGGAATGCCGTATCGCTCGGTCGTCAGGCGATCCACCTCGCGCATTTGGGCTGCTGTCAAGATCGGCTGCATAGGTCAACAGCTACTGTAACATACCTGTTTTGAATGGTTTAGCAAACCTGTGGGCAAAATGCCAAAAAACCGCGTCGGCTCGCTTTACCGACGCGGTTTCCCGGAAACTAACTCAGTTGGAGACTGCGAATAGACCTCTGGCGTTCACTTTGGCAGGTTTTTGTTTGCCACTGTGCTCTTACACGCTTTTCTTCCGTTCATTTAAAGAAAACGTACATTAGCCTTTCGTTTCCACAAAATCCGGCCTTTCTTGCTTATTTTTTCAGGGCTTTGGTGGTGGTCCCGGCTGGATTCGAACCAGCGGCCTTCCGCTTAGGAGGCGGACGCTCTATCCAACTGAGCTACGGGACCGGAAACTACTGAATTTGAACCGCCTAGCTGTCGTAGCGAACCAGCGACTGAACATTATAACCCGCGAACTTGTCGCGGCCCTTAAGAAAGTCCAGTTCTACGACAAAAAGCAGCCCTGCGACCGTGCCGCCGACGCTCTCAACAAGGTCAACGACGGCGCGTGCCGTACCGCCCGTTGCAAGCAGATCGTCGACGATCAATACGTTGTGGCCGGCACTGACCGCGTCCTTGTGCATTTCGAGGGTGTCCGTGCCGTATTCAAGGTCGTAGGAGATCGAGACACGCTCGGCGGGGAGCTTCTTCGGTTTGCGAACCGGGATAAAGCCCGCGTCGAGTTTGTATGCGACCGGTGCACCAAAAATAAAGCCGCGTGATTCCACGCCGATCACGGTATCGACCTTGTGTCCGTTCGCGAGCTCAGCAAGAGCATTGACCGAGTCACGCAGGCCTGTGGGGTCGAGCAAGAGCGTCGTTATGTCGTAAAAGTTAATGCCGGGTTTTGGGAAATCCGGCACTTCTCGGATAAGTTTCTTTAAGTTTTCCATTCTCTTCTATTATTTTTCGATCCTGAACGTAGAGTATTCGCCCGTCGGTTCTTCAACGATCTCCTCGAGCATTTCGACCGCAGAATACGGCGGCCCGGCGGCGATGTCTTCCTTAAAGGCCGCAACTGCAGGCTCAATGCCTTCGGCAAAAGCCTCAACACGGCCGTCGCTCAAGTTCCTAATAAAGCCGCGGATCTGGTGCTTCGCCGCAGATCGCTGTGCAAAGTAGCGAAACCCGACGCCCTGAACTCTTCCGCTTACAAAATATCGCCTTGCGATCATCCTTCATTTTGGCCGAATCGAACGCCCGCGTTAAATTGTGCCAACCTTTTCGTGAGTTGTCCAAACCCTCAAAAATGTCTATTGACAAGATATTGTGGTCGTGTTTAAACTATTCACAATAAAGACGACTGAAGGACGCGCTCGGACGGGAATGAGTAAGATGCATTCCTGACGGGTGTTTTTCTATTTAACGGTCCGATTCCGGCGTTATGAAGCTTGATACCGCCATTTCGCGTCCGTCAGTTTGGATCGTGATCATTCCGTAGCCGCCGGTCGTCAAAACGGCCGCACCTGAATCTTCCCAAGCCGAAACAACCTCCTGATGCGGATGGCCGAATTGCGAATGGCGTCCGACGGAGATCACCGCCCACGCGGCCTTTGTTGCGGCGATAAAGTCCGCGGTTGACGACGTTCGGCTGCCGTGATGAGCGACCTTGATGACGTCAGAATTAAGCTGCGTGCCGGAGGCGAGCAATTCCTGCTCGGCGTTACGCTCAATGTCGGCGGTCAGCAGCAACGCACGACTGCCGAACACAAGCCGCATGACGAGCGAATGATCGTTGTCCGATGGCCCCGCAACATCGCCGGCCGGATAAAGGATCTCGACGCGCACACCGCCGATGTCAAGAACGCGTCCACGGCCGAGGGTTTCGGTTGGGACGTGCTTACTATCCAGAACGGCTTTTAACTCCGCCAGTTCAGGATCATCGGCGGGAAGCCGCCCAAGAATAGTTTTTCCGATGGCGAAGCTATTCACAACGTCGATCAGGCCGCCGGTGTGATCAATGTCCGCATGGGAGGCGACGAGGTAGTCGATGCGCGAGTAGCCTTTCGCCCAGAGCACGGGCGAGACCACCCGTTCGCCGATATTTGACGTGTCGGCCTGAAAAGCCTCCTGATCTTTTTCGTCTGGGTAACTCAAATGCCTTCCGCCGCCGTCAACCAGCATCGTTTCGCCGTTCGGAAAAGTGATAAAGATCGCATCACCCTGCCCGACATCAATGATGTCCGCCCGAAGTCTGCCGTTCTTTGATGGTGCAGAGAATGGATGCAGAGCGATGATTGCGGCAAGGGCACAAGCGGCGATTGCTCCAGCGTAAACGCCGTTCTCGACGACCGTATCCCGCAGAAGCCGGAATGGGTTCCAAACTACGCAGGCAAATACGAGGATCGCGACGACGATCGCATAAATTATGTAGATCGCACTCGCGGCGCCGGAATAGGTTGGGAGCCGAAAGCTGAAGAATGCGAGGTTCGAGATGGCTTCCGGAATAAGCAGATTCAAAGAATTACAAATTTCCGCAACGGCAAAGAGCGGCCTTGCGAGCGTTTCGCTGACCGCAGCTATACCGATGCCGAAGACCGCCGCGAAACTTTCGATCGCGAGGAAGAATCCTACCCAAAGGTTGCTGAAAACAGACCCGATCGAGATCCGGTGAAAGTAGATCACGGAAAGAGGAAGGATCGCGAGCTGTACCGCGACAGAGACAAAAAGAGCTTCGAATATATACCGAATAAAGCGCTGTGGGCCTCCTAATATCTTTCCGCCGAGCAGCGGAGATTTATCGACATTAGCCGACCAAAGGTCTGTGACCTGATGGCGTTCCCAGGTAGTCGGGTTCCAATAGAGCATCTCGCAAAACTTCCGCAGCCATTGCTGAATATTCGGCGGAAATGGCGTTTCGGCTGACGGCATCCACGCACCGATCGACTTCAGCTTTAGGATCACCGGAATGGCGAAGAGTGCGATCGCCGCGACGCTGGCAATTGTGAGTTGGAACGATGCGTCGAACAAACTTGCAGGCTTCCAGGCGAGCAGGATCACGGCCGCAAGGCCAAGCTGGTTCGCGATGCCTTTCGTCCGATACATCGCATATCCGAGAAGTCCCGCAGTTATCATCAGCGATGCGCGGACGACCGGAAGTTCTGCCCCGACCGCGATCGTGTATATCCACAATGGAACTATCGCGACGGCAAAATGCAGCCAACGTCTTCGGGTGAAAAACCGTGCGATCAGCAGCAGAACTGCAGCAATGAACGTAATGTGCAGGCCCGAGATGACAAGCACGTGAAACGTTCCGCCTTCGCGGTAAACATCCGCAGTCGCTTTGTCCAGCAAACTACGGTCGCCCAGCAAGCTCGCGGCGAGAACGCCCGCGGTCGATGGCGAAAGATGTCTCTTGAAAGCCGCGACCGCTCTCGAGCGTTGCTGATAGACGAATGCGAGCGGGAGGAATGCGGGTTCATCGCCGAGATGCTCGATCAGCATCGGGCTTTTGATCCGTGCAGAGGCATCGACGCCGTTGAGATCCATGCGTGCGATGTTCGAGACCACGCCGGGATCGCGAAAGTCGTCTTCGCGTTCGAGCACGCATGTAAAACGTATCAGTGAACCGTAAGCCAGGTCATCCGGCGAGGAGGTTTTCTCCGTCACAAATGCGATCACGGTGCCTGAGGCATGACGCTCAACGCCTTTGAAGGAAACCGAACGAACTGCGAGTTGGAAACGCCTGCCGTATGGTGTCAATTCAACGGGCCCGCTGATGACGCCGGTAAGCTCGACTATCCCGTAAGTCGGAAGAACTTTTGATTCGATGAATGCCCTGATCCGATCAGGTGCAACGCTGCCTTTCGCGGCGGAGAAGCAGAATGCACCGCCAAACAGGAACGCGATGCAAAGTAGGGCCGTCGCATATTGTGTGGTTCTGACGGCGAAGGCTGCGCCCGCCGGTATGAGCGATAATGCCAGCCAGACCCAGATACTCACATTCCCGCAATACGACGCTGTCGTGATGCCGCAGGCAAAACACACCGCTAAGATCGCGAGCGGCCAAAGCGAGAAGAGTTTTGCGGTATTACGCGCCGTTCTCGTCATTTGGCGCACACCAATTGCTTGAATTCAAGGAATCGGCTTTCGCTCATACCGCGAATTAGCAGGAGCTGTTCCGGCCGCCGAAACTTGCCGTGCGTGGAGCGAAATTCAAGTATCAGTTTTGCCGTCGGCCCGCCGACGCCGGGCAAGCGGACGAGTTCATCTTCGCTTGCGGCATTCAGGTCAAGTTGTCCGGTCGAACATGCGGCGGGCGGTGTTTCGTAATGGACGCGCCTTGAGCAGGACGAAAGCAGAAGAGCGCAGATTAGCACGAGGATGGGAGAACGCATCTGATCGGGGAGTTAGATGGACTTTCTTACTGTTCGTTCTCCATTTCCGCGAGATCCTGCACGTCCTCAAACGCCTTTGCAAGCACAGGCCGTGCACGAGTGGAACCGTCCATCTCGCCGATATAACCATCGATCACCATTGCGTCGAGGATCGCAGCCGCGCGTCCGTATCCTATCCGCAATTGACGCTGCAGCAGAGAGGTCGAACCGCGTTTTGCCTGAACGACCGATCTCAACGCTTCGAAGTACAACGGATCCTGTCGCCCCGGTGCGGAATTTCCGCCGCCGCCGGCTTCTTCCTCGCCCTCGACGATCGTCTTGTCGTACGTTGCCTCGACCTTTTGAGCCTTTATGAACTCGACGACCTTCTTGATCTCGGCTTCGTTCACGAAGGCACCGTGCACGCGGGTCACGTTCGAATTGCCCGGTGGCAGGAAGAGCATGTCGCCCATACCGAGCAAACCTTCAGCCCCGTTGGAATCAATGATCGTGCGGCTGTCCACCTTGGACGAAACGCGGAACGAGATACGCGAAGGGAAGTTCGCCTTGATCAAGCCCGTGATAACGTCAACAGACGGCCGCTGCGTCGCAAGTATCAGATGAATGCCGACGGCACGTGCCATCTGCGCGAGACGCGTGATCGATTCTTCGACGTCCTTGCCCGAAACCATCATCAGGTCAGCAAGTTCGTCGATAATGATCACGATGTAGGGCAGGATCTTGTGCGGTTCGCCGTTATCATCCCATTGCTCGAGGGCGTTTCGGCGTTTTGCTTCTACGTTGTAGCCGTCGATGTTGCGAACACCGTAGCCGGCAAGCTCCTTGTAACGGCGTTCCATCTCGCCGACGGCCCAGCGAAGTGCGTTCGACGCGCGTTTCGGGTCGGTGATGATCGGCACCGCGAGATGTGGAATGTCGGCATAAAGCCCTAATTCCAAGCGCTTGGGATCGACCATTATGAATTTCACTTCGTCGGGTTTTGCCTTATAAAGGATCGACATCACGAGCGTGTTCACGCCGACCGATTTTCCCGCACCGGTCGCGCCGGCGATAAGCAGGTGCGGCATCTTCGCAAGCTCGGTCACGTAATTCGTGCCGTCGATCGTCTTACCCAATGCGAGCGTAAGAAGAGCGTTGGAGTCCTCGAATTCCGGGCTTTCGACGATCTCACGCAGGAAGATCGTTTCGCGTTTGCGGTTCGGGACCTCGATGCCGACGTAGGCTTTGCCCGGAATGCGGTCGATGCGTATAGACTCGGCTTTCAATGCGAGGCAGAGGTCATCGACAAGTCCCGTTACACGCGAATATTTCACGCCGGCGTCCGGCTTGAATTCGTATGTCGTAACGACCGGGCCGCGGGTGATATTCATCACTTTGCCGCCGACATTGAATTCCGTCGTCTTGTCCGTCAGGTCTTTCGCGGTCGCGAAAAGTTCGTTCTCGTCCTGCTTGATCTTCGGAGCAGGCGGCGTCAGCAGTTCGGCGGTCGGGAGCTTGTAGTCATCGTAATCCGTCGAAGCTCCCGGAACCGGGCCAGAGTCGGCATCGGCCGTTTCTAACTTCTTCTTGCGCGTGCGTTTGGGAGCAGCGTCAGCAGCCGGTTCTTCGGGCAGTTCGCCGTCGGCCACCTTTGTGGTGGCATACGGGTCGGCATCCACCGTCGGCACGGAAACATCAGAGGTTTCTTCAACCGCGATATTCTTAGTTCGCTTTGCGATCGAAGGCGATTGGCCGTCGATCTCCGGCATCACGATCGTCGGGGGAATTTCGGCGTCGTCCGCTTTTTCTCGCAATTCGCGGCGTTTTTCTGCACGTAATTTGGCGGCCGAATCATCCGTCGAACCGGCCGGCATCAAACGCTCGAACCAGCCGCTTGCACGCACATAGATCCCGCCGCCCGCAACTTCCATATGCGAAAGAAAACCGGCGAGCGTTGCGTTCGTGACAAGTATCAGCGAGCAAGCCAACACCGCGGCAAGCAAGATGCCCGCCCCGACGTTGCCGATCAGATGTGCGGTGCCCCGGGCTGTCGCTTCGCCGACGATCGCTCCGTAGCCGCCAAGAAGTGCGATAAGGCCGGCGAGCGAAACAGACAGGAATACAAAGCCCGCAACTCGAAGGCCGCTTGGCCTAAGGCTCGATGCTCGGAAGACGCGCCACGCGATCAGCCCGATCAGGAATGGGAAGAAGTATGCTGTCCAGCCAAAAAGATTCAGGAGAAGAGCGGCGATATTTGACCCGATCGGCCCGACCCAATTCCGTGTGCCGGCCGTGCTGCCCGTTGAGAAAAGCGACCGGTCCGCGGGGCTGTTCGTAACAAGGCTCAAAAAGACCAGCAATGCCGCCGCGGCAACGATGATCGCGACGATATCGTTCGAAAGCGAATGCTCCTGAACCTTGCCTTTTTTGGCGAGCAGCGTCGTGCCGTCCGCAAGGCAAAAGTTTATATCGTCGTCTTTATAGACCGTTTTGCAGGCTGGGCAGACTTTCATACCGGAATTCCACGTCTTGAAGGATCGTTAATGCAGAAAAGCGCGTAAACCGTCGCCCTGTTCCCTTGATCAGGCCCGGCGACGCATATCTAACTTAAGTTCTACGCAATTAAGCGTCGTTCTGTCAACAATTAAATGGCATAACCTCAGCGATCCATTACATTTTAATCGCCGAACGTTGCATACTCGTTCACGCTGACTCTTTGACTCGACACCACCTCTTCGCCAAACGCCGCGAAGTATTTTCGATTCACCACCGCCGACCGTATCCCGTATAGTCTTTGCGCACCTCGTCGGACGTCATCGTGTACTTATTCCCACTGACTCTCTGCGGCGAAGAGACCTCTTCACCAAACGCCGCAAAGTCTTTTCGGTTAGTGACGGCGCCGTCTTCGTTCGTCGTAACCCTCGGGCTCCCCAAGTGATCCGCGGTCAAATAGCTCACTTGCTGAACGGTCGCCAATGCACTCGAGTACTCGGCTATCAATACTCCTGATGCGTCATAAACGAAAATCGTGGCCTCGGTCGAGGTCACTTTCTTAACTCTTTTGCCTTCGCCATCGTCAACATACGTCGCATGCGGCGTCCAATCCGAACTGTCGCGCCGCGTTGCGAGGTTGCTACTTCGTCGGTGCACGGTCCTTGATCTTGATCGATTCGAGAAATTGAGCCATCTGCGGCTCCCAAAACTCGCGATCTCTTTCATGGAAGCGGGTTTGTATCGTGTAACGTAGATCGTGATTGAAGATATAGCAATTCATAGATACGTCCAGTCCACCATCACGGAAGCGTGTTCGGACGGTGACGCAAATTGCGGTGCCTCCGCCGATGGGTTTTAATTCCGGACCAAGCCACTCGACAACCGAATCTCCATCATCTTTCGCCTTCTTGATTACTGCGACCTTTAGCTCCTCAAAGCTACGCTTTATTGCGGCACTTTCCAGGGTGACCGGGCTGGTCAGATCTTGGCAAAGCAGCCCATCGCACGGGTCGATACGGATGTCGACATCGCCAAAATCCGGAGTGCTCCCGGGGAGCGTTCCGCCCTTCGATGATGAAGCCGAAAAGATCGGCTCTAAGCCCTCAAACTTCCCTACATCTACGTGATTTATCGGCCCCCTCTCAATTTGGGGTTCGAACAATGGACGCAAGGAATTCGGGAGCCGAAACTCGCCGAAATCCTTTAGGTCGAACAAGTCACTGTTTTTCGACTGTTGCTGTCCGGAGACCGTAAAGATCACGCCTGCGAAAATAAAAGAAGTTAGGAAAAATCGAAATAAGACTGTTTGATATTTCTTGAGCACTAGAATACCTCCACTTCCCGCGTGTTTATGATTAACTCGGGTTTCTAAACAACCTGCCGGCTTAACGACCGTATCGCTCATTAAAACAAGCGACGTTTCATAGATTACACAAAGTTGCATTGCCTTGTCAACACTTTTTTCGTCAACCGCGAGCCGGACCATTTTGGGCGCAAAAAAGGCCGTCCGGAGGGATATTCCGGGCGGCCCGAATGAGGAAGGAGCGTGGGAATCAAACACTGAACGGTTTTCCGACGCGAAGGTCGTTTGTGACCTTAAAGACGCCCGGTACGCCGCTGGCAAGGATGTAGATCGTGTCCTTCTGGCTCTTGTTTGCGACCCAGCCTTCCAGGCTGACACGGCCGTTCTCAACGATGATACGCACGGACGGATTCGGCTCCTGTAAGAGGCCGCCGATCACGGGTTGTGGTGCGAGAGTTCGGAGCATTTGGATCCGAATATGATCGTCAGCAGCATTGCTGTTGAGGTCCTGAATGTTGTTGACCACGCTCGTCACGCCTGGCAGCTTTTCGACCGCCTTTTTGGCTAATGATGACGTGCCGAGCGATAGCACCTTGCCGGATAATGTCACGGCTCCATTGTCATTGAGGGCAAACGAAATGTGGTCAAAAACACCGTAATTCGGCAGATTTTCGATCGTCTTCATTATTTTTTTCTCGAGCATTGCGGATGAACCCGCAGCTGCCTTCGAATTGTCCTGAGCGAATGAGATGCTTGCGAACGCAAATAACGCCGCAATGGTTAGAAATAGTACTGATCTAGAAAGCTTCATGATTTTCACCTCCTCTCCTTAAAGCGTTCAAGCGGGAGAATAGGACGCCCAACGGGAAGTTCAATCATTCGACGCTTCGAAAATGAAAAACGTGGCTTATCAATCGAAATTTTTTTTAGCGGGTCTGTCGAATGGCCTCAAATAGTACGATGCCGACGCTTGTTGCAAGATTCAGGCTGCGCACATTCGGGTTCGACATTGGGATCTTGAGGCAGGTCGCGGAATTCTCAAGGAGAATGCTCTCGGGAAGGCCGCGTGTTTCGGGCCCGAAGACAAGACAATCCGTTTCACGAAAGGCAAATTCGACGTGATCGGTTGAGGCTTTTGTCGAAAGATATAGAAATCGCGAGTCGGGAAGCGACGCCTTTAGCTCGTTGAGATCAAGGTGGCGATGAAGTTCGACAAATTGCCAATAGTCCAGTCCGGAGCGTTTCAGCGTGCGGTCATCCATACGAAAACCGGTCACGCCGACGATGTGGAGCGGAGTGTTCGTCGCGGCACAAAGCCTTGCGATATTGCCGGTATTCGGCGGGATCTCGGGTTCGTAGAGGGCAACGTGCATCGGTTCGCGGTATCAGGATTTTACCAAACGCATTGCAGATAATGCCGTTCCAAAAAGACTAGACTGCATCTTTTTCGGCATGAGTTTCATCAATATGTCGAGCGGACGCCGCGGCAGAATGCTTCTGTCGAATAAAGAAACGGTCTGATATTGTGCTACAATCCGCCTTTTACGAATTCAACAAGGGTAATTTTCACCGAAGAGATCCGGTGCATCGAATGAGAATAAGAGTTCTAGTTTTGCTTTTCGCCGTTTTGTCGCTTTCAACTGCTGCTGCCTTCGGGCAGGAGGCCCAGCCGAGTCCAACGCCGACGCCCGCAGCTGACGAGCCGCCAAAGCCGATGCCGACACCGGACCTTAAGGCGATCTCAAACAAACCGGCCACCGCAGAACAGGTCGCGGAGACCGCGATCTTCATCTACGGCCTCGGCGGCGGAAGGCCGCGGCTCGATCAGATCCGCAAGACGACGATCGAAAAGGGCTTCACAAAGCACACGGATGCCGACGGCAAGGTCCAGCAGGGAGATTATGAGACGTCCATCATTCGCGCCTCGGATCTTTACGCAGAAAAGATCCGTATGGACCGGAGCTTTGCGGATGCGAGATACTCTTTGATCTGGGCGGACGGCAAAACAACGGGCGTTTATAATACGACCTTTTTCACTCCGGACGATGCGGTCGTAAAGGGCTTCGAAGACGGTATCTTTCGCGGACTCGAAGGCCTGCTCCGATACAAGGAGAATGGCTCGACCCTTGAGCTCGCCGGCCGCGAAAAGGACCTCGGCGTCGAATTCTTCCTGATCGATGTCACTGACAAATCGAGCCGAAAAACGCGGTATTACGTCTCGGTGAAGTCCTTTCAGGTCAAGATGCTTACTTACGAACACAACGGCGTAAAATACAAGCGAAAATTCTACGATTACAACTATGTGCAGGGAACTCTCGTTCCTTCGCACTCGGTTCTCTATGCTGATGGCAAGATGGTTGAGGACACTCAGATCAAGTCAATTTCGTTTGGTCAGCAGGTAAATTCGGACCTTTTTAGGACGAACTAACCAAAACTTTTTGCAACCTTCATCTTAGTTCGTCGTGAGCATTGGCAGTCGGCGGCCGAGCCTTCGGCTGTTTCCGACCAAGGAGGAACAATGCACGTCAGAACATCCCTTTTTCGCGCGTTCGCTGCTTTAGCCGGGACTCTCCTGATCGCTGCTGCTGGTTTTGCGCAGCAGACATCCGAGAAACCTCGAGAGAGTTTTAATTTTGTAATGCAATTTGTCGAAGCCGGAGCTGCGGGCAGCAATCTCGGCGAGCCGGCAGATGGTTGGAAGAAGATCGAGAAGCAGCTTCCAAACGACCTGCGGCCTTCGGCTTTCAGGAAAGTTGGAGAGTTTTGGGCGAGAGGCGCCATGGGCGGCGGACTTTCTTTCTCCGGCATCTGGTCGGATGCTTCTGCAGATACGAACCTGGTTGGTGCAGGCGTAAACTGGGCTTTCGATGGTCTTGGAGGCGACGGTGACAAGGTCGTAGCAAACGAATTCAAAATGAACCTTGTTTTGCCCGCCGGAATGTTCAAATTGCCCTTGGGTGCGCCGACACCGGAGCGTTGGCTTTCATTCTCGACGAGAGAACTCGCCGTCGACAGAAACGTGCCGACATTGCTTACGACATTCGATCTGCCCGGCACACGCAGAAAGATCTTCGTCGTGCTGATCGCGACGCCGGTTGCGAATTAGCGATATTTTGCAGAGTTTCCGCAACAAAGCGGCGGCCCGGGCGTGAGTTCTTTTGGCACGCCGCTTTTGTTCAAGTGGCAGATGGCTTAAATTGTATGGATGCAGGGCACACGACGCGTTTCATTTCCCGACAAAGGAGGGCTGTACCTTCCAGATGCCTGAGGAGAAGCGTTCGGACCACGAGCTCATCGATGCCACAAAAAATGGTGACGAGTCAGCGTTCACGGAGATCGTTGCGCGGTATAAAAGCCCGATCACGAACTATCTGTACCGCTTTCTCAATAACTATGAGGATGCCGTCGATCTCGCACAGGAGACTTTTGTCCGAGTGTATTTCGCGATCGACCGGTACCATACTCAATTCGCTTTCTCTACCTATATCTATCGGATCGCAACAAATCTTGCGATCAGCGAGATAAGGCGGCGAAAACGACGCCGACTGTTCTCGATCTCGGGGATCCTGGCCGGTGACAAGGACGAAGCGACCGAGTTCGAGATCCCGGATGAGAGATCGCTTCCGGAGACCGAGCTCCTTGATAGTGAGAGAGATAGGCAGATCGCAAAAGCGATCGCAGCGCTGCCGGAAAAGTATCGAATCCCGATAATTCTTCGTGATGTTCAGGGACGATCGTATGAGGAAGTTTCGGCGGTGATGGACCTTGGATTGGGAACAACAAAGTCGCGTATCAGCCGCGGTCGAGCACTTTTGAAAGAGAAGCTGCAGGATTATTTGCAGAAGTAACAGCAATGGTTAATAGGGCCAACAACACAGATCTTGAGTTTGAAGACACTGAGCTTGCGGATTTGCTTGGGGCGTTGCCGCAGGTCTCTGCACCGAATGACTTTGAGTTTCGCGTCTCGGCTCGGATCGCATCTGCTCATTCTGCCGCGAAGCCGCGAGGTCTGTTCGGTGCTCTGCGAATCGCGGTTCCGGCTGCCGCATTGCTGGCCGTTACTGCGACCGCTCTTTTTTTGAATCCTTACTGGGGCACTACTGAGCCCGTTTCTACTCCCGCCGAAGTCGCGGTCGTCGGGCGACCCGCAGAGAACCCGGCATCGATCCCGCAACGGGAAACGACTGACATTCCGGCAACGACCTTCGCGTCGAACGGACCTGCGTTAGAACCGGCAAAGCGAATGCCGTTGAACGATCAGCTCGCTTCTGCACGATCTAGCGGACCGTCGAATGACGATCCTGCGGGCACGTCGTTCGTCGAATCCGGCACTCAGGGTGAAAAGATATATCCGCGTGGGATCAACCCGAATGTTGATTCACAGCCGACATCGCCAAATGCAAGACAGGCGGGGATCGCGATCCGCGATGTCCTATCACAGCTTGGTATCTCGTTCACGCCGACGGCAAATGGCCTTCGGATCAATTCCATCGCCGCTAACAGCCTTGCGGCCCGCTCAGGCTTGAATGCGGAGGACGTTATCGAATCTCTCAATGGTCAGCGAGTTTCGGCGGACACGATGCTCTACGGAGCTTTCACGGCACGCCGTATCGTTGTTCACCGCGACGGAAAAACGATCGAACTCAGCCTAGGCCGGTAAACATCTTTCTACAACGGATCATTTGAGACTCTCCGACAATGCTGCCGGAGGTCTCTTTCGTCTGCCCGCACGGCTTTTGCTGGTGTATAATCGACCTTCTCTTAGATCCAATATTCTTAAGGTTCGGTGCGTATCTATGAAAAAGCTCATTGCGGTCCTTTCTCTTTTGCTCCTCGCTCTTCCGTCGTTCGCCTTTTCGCAGACGATCACGGCCGATGTCGTAGTAAGAAACGCGAATATTCGAACGATGGATGATAAACGGTCGGTAGTTCGCGCATTGGCGGTGATCAACGGCCGTATCGCCGCACTCGGGAGCGACGAGGAGATGGCAAAGCTTGTCGGACCAAAGACGCGCGTTATTGACGCCGGCGGGAAGACGATGATTCCCGGATTCAACGATGCCCACCTGCATTTCACCGAAGGCGGAAGGCAGCTTTCGCTGGTGGATCTTCGCTCGTCGCAGTCGCCGGAAGAATTTGCACAGCGAATAAAGGATTATGTCGGGAAGCTGAAAGAAGGCGAATGGGTCACGGGCGGCCGCTGGGATCATGAAAACTGGAAGCCAGCGAACCTTCCGACCAAAGAGCTTATTGATAAGGTGGCGCCAAAGAACCCCGTCTTTGTAAATCGTCTCGACGGTCACATGGCCGTTGCGAACAGCCTGGCGTTAAAGCTTGCCGGTGTGACGAAGGACACGAAAGATGTTGCGGGCGGCGTGATCGTTCGCGATGCGAATGGCGAACCTACCGGCGTGCTAAAAGATGCGGCGATGGATCTTGTCTCGCGTGTCATTCCGGATCAGACGTTTGAGCAGCGGCTTGCGTCGGCCGAGGCTGCCACGAACTATGCGGCAAGCCTTGGGGTCACAAGCGCGCAGGATATGCAGGCCGGAGAGAATCTTGCCGTGTATCAAGAGCTTCTAAGCGAAGGCAAACTGAAAACAAGGCTTTATGCCGGAGCGGATCTGGCCGATTGGAAGTCGCGAGTGCACGTCGGCATTCGCCATGCATTTGGCGGCGAAATGCTTCGCATAGGCACGTTGAAAGGCTATGGCGACGGTAGCCTTGGCTCATCCACAGCATGGTTCTTTGCGCCTTATGCCGACACACCTTCGACTAGCGGCGTACCGAGCGCCGAGATGCCGCACCTCTACGAGCATGTTTTGGCGGCTGATAAGAATGGCCTTCAGGTAATGATCCACGCGATCGGCGACCGCACGAACGCGACGGTACTTGATATTTACGAGCGCGTGGAAAAGGAAGACGGCCCGAAGGATCGGCGTTTTCGCATCGAGCACGCACAGCATTTGCGTGTCAGCGACATTCCGCGTTTCGCAAAGCTCGGAGTTGTAGCGTCGATGCAGCCGGTCCACCTAACGGACGACGGCCGCTGGGCCGAAAAGCGGATTGGCAAAGAACGGCTGAAAGGAACGTACGCATTCAAGGCGTTATTGGATAGCGGTGCTCACGTTGCATTTGGTACGGATTGGTCGGTCGCACCTCTGAATCCGCTTTTTGGTATCTACGCCGCTGTTACGCGCAGAACCACCGACAACAAGAATCCCGACGGCTGGCTTCCGGATGAGAAGATCTCGGTCGATGCGGCGGTTCGCTGCTACACGCTCGGGTCTGCGTATGCCGAATTTCAGGAAAATGAAAAGGGTACGCTTGAGGTCGGAAAACTTGCAGATATGGTGATCCTTTCCGAAGATATTTTCTCGATCGATCCGACGACGATCGCGAACGTTAAGGTTCTTAAGACGATAGTCGGGGGAAAGGTCGTTTTCGATTCAGCTTCTGCTGCAAAATAGGATAAAATTCTTCGTTTGAGGACAAATACATACATATGAAATTCAAAAGTCTCATTATTCTCGCAGGTTTGATCTTCGCCATTTCGGCAACTGCCTTTGGCCAGGAAAAGGGAATGGAAGGAATGGAAGGCGGCAAGAAGCCTACCGAAGCCGACAAGACGGCCGTGATCCCGACCGACGGCTGGCTCAAGCGCGGTGACGCGATCGGCAAATCCAAGAAGGTCTCGCTCTCAAAGGCACTTGCCAAACCCGAAAAATTCGCTGGCAAGAAGGTCATTATCGAAGGTGTGGTCGTCCGTTCGTGCAAGATGGAAGGCTGCTGGGCCGAGGTTGCTGAAAAGCAGGGCGATAAGAGCGTTCGCGTAAAGATGAAGGGCCACGCGTTCTTCATTCCGCTCCAATCTGCCGGTGCACTCGCACGTGTCGAGGGCGAATTCCAGGTCAAAACGCTTACGAAGGCGGAGGTCGATCACATGATCGAGGAAGACGGCGCCAAGTTCGAGAATCGGAATGCTGACGGTTCGGTCACGGAGATCTCTTTTGAGGCCACAGGCATCGAGCTGAAACGCAGCTAGTAATACGCGGCGGCGAGTTCGCATATCGGCGGAGTTTGATCCTTTTTAGATCGGACTTCCGCCGTTTTAGTGTCAGGTTGGACTTGTGCCCGCTGTTTTGCCAGAATTGCACCAATTCCAGTTCTCAATTAACGAATGACCGCTCCTAATCTCAAAGACTTCGATAAGATTCCGCAGAATTTACCTTCATATTGCCTAGAGGCCTTTCAAAGGCGTGGTAAGTCGCCCGTCGTCGGTTTTAAGAACGGCGACTCATGGGAGTTCTTAAAGGGCAGTGAGATGGTGGACCGCGTCCGTGTTTACGCCGCGGGGCTTGAGGCCTGGGGTATCGCGTCGGGCGACCGCATCGCAATAATTTCGGAGAATCGACCCGAATGGTCGCTTGTCGATCTCGCTATCCTAAGCCTTGGCGCCGTCAACGTTCCCATCTATACGACGCAGGCCGTCGAGCAGATACGCTACATTCTTGAAAATTCCGGGGCCAAGATGCTTTTCATCTCCGGTGAAAAACTCTGGAGGCACTCGCGCGAAGGCGTTCAGACGGTCGAGAGCCTTCAGAAAGTTATTTTCTTTGACGACTCAAAGGAGCGCGGTGCATCGTCTGTCACACTCGAGGAACTCGAAAATGCGGGCCGCGAGTATCTGAAGGAATATCCGCATTTTCTTGAGGACAAGATCGCGGCCATCTCCGCAGACGACCTTGCGACAATTATCTACACATCTGGTACTACGGGAACGCCAAAGGGCGTGATGCTTACGCACGATAATTTTGTGTCGAACATCCAGTCCATCTCAAAAGGCCTTCCCATTCTGTCGCACGACCGAAGCCTCGCGGTGCTGCCGCTCTCGCATATCTTCGAGCGGGCAGTATTTTACGTGCTTACGGCCAATGGTGTGCTCGTCCACTATTGTTCGGCATTCGAGCAGATCGCAAATTACCTGAAAGAGGTAAAACCGACCATAATGACGGCCGTCCCGCGGCTTTTTGAACAGGTGCATCACAAGATCGTCAAGAAAGGAATGTCTGCCGGCGGGATGAAGACACGTCTTTTCGAGTGGTCGCTTGGGATCGGACAGGAATATTGGTCGTATAAAGATCGCCACGAGCGGGTGCCCGCCGGGCTGAAAGCAAAGCATCTGCTGGCCGACCGTTTCGTATTCTCAAAATGGCGTGAAGGCGTCGGCGGCGCCCTTAGATTCTTCGTCTCGGGCGGCGCTCCGCTCTCAAAAAAGCTGAGTTATGCGTTCTGGGCCGCAGGAATACCGATTTTGCAGGGTTACGGGATGACCGAAGCGTGTATCGTTTGTGCGAACCGTCCCGACGATAACAAGGTCGGCTCGATCGGGCGTCCATTTGACGGCATCGAGATGAAGATCGCCGAAAAAGACGGCGAGGTCCTGATTCGCGGACGCAGTGTGATGCTCGGCTATTACAACGATCCGGAGGCGACGACGCTCGCGGTCGATCCCGAAGGCTTTTACCACACCGGCGACATTGGCTATACCGATACCGACGGCCATTTTTACATCACCGACCGCCTAAAGGACCTTTTCAAGCTCTCAAACGGCAAATATGTAGCTCCCTTACAGGTTGAAAGCCTCCTGAAACAAAGCCCGCTCGTCGCTCAGGCCGTTGTCGTCGGTTCCGGCCGGAAACAGGTCGGAGCCCTTATCGTGCCTGATTGGGAAGCTCTGAAAGAAGAAATGAGGTCCATCGGAGCCGATGTTTCGCGTCCTCGAGAGGAACTCGCCGCCGATCCCGCCTTTGCAAAACGTGTTCAAAAGGATGCTGTCGCGCTTACGGCGGAGCTTTCGGATTACGAGCGCGTAAAGCGAGTTGCACTCCTGCCCCGTGAATTCTCTATCGACAAGGGCGAAATGACCCCGACACTCAAGATCAAACGCAGCGTCGTGGATGAGAAGTACGGTCCGCAAATTGATGAGATCTGCGGAGGTTGATCCAGTTTTTGGGGATGACTTCAATTTGTTGGTTTTGCCCACCACCTCGCCTTGACACAACATTGAGAAATTCGTAGTATCTAAAGTTTCGGACTTTAACGGGCCGGGAGTCTTGTGGGTTCTTTTGAGTTTGCAGGACAGAAGATACTTGAGAATCGAAGCAGGAATTGTAGCGTAAAGCGGTTTGCGGACACCCGTAAACGCGGCACAAAAGAGACACTTCTTAACACGCCACGCCACAGCAAAGTGAGATTTTTCAAGGATTTAAGAGCTTAAATTTAATTCATTCAGCAAAGATGCTGCTTGAGCTAACTGCCGGACATAAGCGATCCGGCAAGAGTCAGGTAAGACTTTGATTTTGCCTATTTTGGCTGGAAAGAGAACGAGAAAGAAACGATGCCGACGATCAACCAACTAGTTCGAAAGGGACGCCAACGCGTGCAGTATAAGACCGCGAGTCCCGCCCTGCAGGCGAATCCGCAAAAACGCGGCGTTTGCACACGTGTTTACACGTCCACACCGAAAAAGCCTAACTCGGCCCTTCGTAAGGTGGCCCGTGTCCGTTTGACGAACCAGATCGAGGTTACGACCTACATTCCGGGTATCGGCCACAACCTGCAGGAGCACTCGATCGTGCTCATCCGCGGCGGCCGTGTTAAGGACCTTCCGGGTGTGCGTTACCACGTTGTTCGCGGAACGCTCGACGCTTCGGGCGTCGCGAACCGCAATCAGGCCCGTTCGAAGTACGGTGCCAAGAGGCCAAAGGGGGCGAAATAGCAGTAAGCAGGAGGCAGCAGGCAGGGAGCTAAGCGCTCTTAACAGCCGGCTGCTGACGGTTCACAGCTCACTAAGAGAGATATGCCAAGACGTAGAGTTGCAGCAAAAAGAGAGATCCTTCCCGACCCGATCTACAACAGCATCGCGGTCACAAAGTTCATCAATGGCTTGATGTGGCAGGGAAAAAAGACCGTAGCAGAGCAGATCTTCTACGGTGCGATGACGAAGATCGGCGAAAAGACCGGCGAGGAACCGCTCAAGGTCTTCAAGAAGGCCCTTGACACCGTGGCTCCGACGCTTGAGGTCAAATCGCGTCGTATCGGCGGTGCGACGTATCAGGTGCCGCTCGAAGTTTCGCGCGATCGCCGCAATACGCTTGCGATCCGCTGGATCGTCTCAAACGCCCGCAATCGCAGTGAAAAGACGATGGAAGATCGGCTTGTCGGCGAACTTCTCGATTCAACGAATGGCCGCGGCGGCGCTCTGAAGAAGAAAGACGACGTTCACCGCATGGCAGAAGCGAACAAGGCGTTCGCTCACTATAGGTTCTAGGAAGATTTAACCACAGAGGTCACAGGGGAATCGTGCTCTGTGGTGAAAATTAGCAATGGCTACAATTAGTTTAGACAAATTTAGAAACATCGGGATCATGGCCCACATTGATGCGGGCAAGACCACGACGTCCGAGCGCATTCTGTTTTACACCGGTGTTTCCCACAAGATCGGCGAGGTTCACGAAGGAACCGCGACGATGGACTGGATGGAACAGGAGCAGGAACGCGGCATCACGATCACGTCTGCTGCGACCACCTGTTTCTGGAAAAGAAATGGCGTAGAGCATCGCATTAATATTATCGACACGCCGGGCCACGTAGACTTCACGATGGAAGTCGAGCGTTCGCTGCGTGTCCTTGACGGTGCGGTCGCTGTCTTTGACGGCGTCGCAGGCGTCGAACCGCAGTCGGAAACGGTTTGGCGTCAGGCTGATAAATACGGTGTTCCGCGTATTTGTTTTATTAACAAGCTCGACCGTGCCGGTGCTTCGTTTGAAAGAAGTTTCAACTCGATCCTGACCCGACTCGGTGCAAATGCGGTTGCTTTGCAGATACCGATCGGCGAAGAGGATCACCTAAAAGGCGTCGTTGATCTGATCGCCATGAAGGGCCTGATCTGGAACGACGAAACGAAGGGAGCACAGTACGAGACCACGGACATTCCTGCCGACCTCGTTGATTCTGCGAAAGAGTGGCGTGAAAAGCTCGTTGAGGCTGCAGCCAGCGTCGATGACGATCTGATGATGAAATACCTCGAAGGCGAGGAAATTTCTGAGACCGAGATCCGAAACGCCATTCGCAAAGGAACTCTTGAGCTCAAGATAGTCCCGGTCGTTACCGGTTCCGCATTTAAGAATAAAGGCGTCCAAACACTGCTTGACGCCGTCGTTGATTACCTCCCGAGCCCGCTCGATATTCCTGCTGTTGAAGGTACGAATCCGAAGTCAGATGCCGTTGAGAGCCGCGCAGCGGACGCAAAAGAGCCGTTCTCCGGCCTTGTGTTCAAGCTGATGGCCGACAAGCATCTGGGTCAACTCGCCTTTGTCCGTATCTATTCGGGCACGGTTACGTCAGGCTCGTACGTTTACAACACGATCAAGAATTCGAAAGAACGCGTCGGCCGCCTGATGCTCATGCACGCCAATAAGCGTGAAGACGTTGAATCGGCGGCAGCCGGTGAGATCGTCGCGATCGGCGGTATGAAGAACGTGACGACGGGCGACACGATCTCGGACGAAACGAAACAGATCATCCTTGAATCGATGGAATTCCCGGATCCTGTTGTGCGTGTTGCGGTCGAACCGAAGACGCGTGCCGACCAGGACAAGATGGGCATCGCACTCAATCGCCTTGCTCAGGAAGACCCGTCGTTCCAAGTTTCGACCGACCACGAGACGGGCCAGACGATCATCGCCGGTATGGGCGAACTCCACCTCGAGATCATCGTCGATCGTATGAAGCGTGAGTTCGGAGTTGAGGCGAACGTAGGTAAGCCGCAGGTTGCATACCGCGAAACGATCACGATCGCCGCTCCGGGCAAAGAGATCTTCAAGAAGCAGTCGGGCGGCCGCGGACAGTTCGGCCACGTCGAGCTTCAGGTCGAGCCTGCACCGGGCGAAGGCTACGTTTTCGAGGACAAGATCACAGGCGGCGCGATCCCGCGTCAGTTCATCAAGCCGGTCTCCGAAGGTATTCAGGACGCAATGCGTCGCGGATTCCTCGCCGGATACGAGCTTGTTGACATCAAAGCAAGCCTTGTTTTCGGTTCGTACCACGAAGTTGACTCGGATGAGCGTTCGTTCCACATCGCGGGTTCGCTCGCATTTCAGGATGCCGTTAAGAAGGCAAAGCCTGTTCTGCTCGAGCCGATCATGCGTGTCGAGGTCGTGACGCCTGAAGAGTATATGGGTTCTGTCAACGGCGACCTTAACCGCCGCCGCGGCCAGATCGAGAAGATGGAGCCGCGTCCGGGCAATGTTTCGGTCGTTACGGCATTTGTGCCGCTGTCGGAGATGTTCGGTTATACGACCGACCTTCGTTCGGCGACACAGGGACGAGCAACATCGTCGATGCACTTTGAGCGTTATGCTGAGGCACCGCGAAACGTTGCAGAAGAGATCATTGCCAAGGTCAAAGGGGCAAGCAGCTAGAAAGGGATGAAGGGTAGGAGCCTGGTCTTCAATCCCTTCTCATAAATTAAGAAAACAGGAAACTTAACATTATGAGCAAAGAGAAATTCGATCGCAGTAAGCCGCACGTAAATATAGGAACGATCGGGCACGTGGATCACGGAAAGACGACGTTGACGGCGGCGATCACGAAAGTATTGGCAAAGCACAATCCGAAGATCACGGTGCGTGCATTTGATTCGATCGACAACGCACCTGAAGAGAAGGCGCGTGGTATCACGATCGCGACGAGCCACGTTGAGTATGAGACGGCGAACCGTCACTACGCACACGTTGACTGTCCCGGGCACGCTGACTATGTGAAGAACATGATCACGGGAGCGGCACAGATGGACGGAGCGATCCTTGTTGTGGCGTCAACGGACGGTCCGATGCCGCAGACGCGAGAGCACATCCTGCTTGCAAGACAGGTGGGCGTGCCTGCGATGGTCGTGTTCATGAACAAGGTGGACATGGTGGATGACAAGGAGCTGCTTGAGCTTGTGGAGATGGAAGTTCGCGAACTTCTCTCTTCGTATGAGTTCCCCGGCGACGACATCCCTGTCATACAGGGGTCGGCGTTGAAGGCACTCGAAGGCGATGCAGAGTGGGAAGCAAAGATCGACGAGCTGATGCAGGCAGTGGATGACTACATCCCGACACCCGCACGCGAGACGGACAAGCCTTTCCTTATGCCTGTCGAAGACATCTTTACGATCCAGGGCCGCGGAACGGTGGCAACGGGCCGAATCGAGCGCGGCGTCATCAATGTGAACGAGCCTGTGGAGATCGTCGGGATACGCGATACGAAGAACACGGTGGTAACGGGCGTCGAGATGTTCAAGAAGCTTCTTGACAGCGGAATGGCAGGCGACAACGTCGGCCTCCTGCTTCGTGGTGTCGATCGCAAGGAGATCGAACGCGGACAGGTCATCGCAAAGCCCGGATCGATCACGCCGCACACGAAGTTCAAGGCAGAGGCATACGTCCTGACCAAGGAAGAAGGCGGCCGACACACACCGTTCTTTACGGGATACCGCCCGCAGTTCTACTTCAGAACAACGGACGTGACGGGTGTAGCGAACCTGCCTGCAGGCGTCGAGATGGTGATGCCGGGCGACAACATCCAGATGGAGATCGAGCTTATCGCTCCGATCGCAATGGAGAAGGGACTGCGTTTCGCTATCCGCGAAGGCGGCCGCACGGTCGGTGCCGGTACAGTGTCCGAGATCGTTGAGTAAGAGATTATGTTGAACGAAAAGATCCGCATCAAGTTGAAGGCCTACGATCACCGCGTCCTCGATCAATCGACGACCGAGATCGTTGACACTGCAAAGCGTACAGGAGCCAGGATCGCAGGGCCGATCCCGCTTCCGACGGTCAAGAACAAATGGACCGTGCTTCGCGGACCGCACGTTGACAAGAAGTCACGTGAGCAGTTCGAGATCCGCACGCACAAGCGTCTGATGGATATTCTCGACCCGACGGCCGAAACGGTCGATGCGTTGATGAAGCTTGATCTTCCGGCTGGTGTTGATGTCGAGATCAAGGCGTTTGGCAAAAACTAGGGAATTTGCGATTTGCGAATCTCGAAAGCCGGTCGGCTGAAAAGCCGGCCGCAGACGAGAGCCGCAGATCGAAGGTCGCAAATCAAGATTATGATCAGTGGAATCATTGGCAGAAAAATGGGTATGACGCAGCTCTTCGCTGAGGACGGCACGGTTACCCCCGTGACGGTCATCAAAGCGGGACCCTGCGTTGTGATCCAGACAAAGAGTGTCGCGGGACGCGATGGTTACAACGCTGTCCAGCTTGGACTTGTCGAAGAGAAGCCGGTTCGTCTTAAGAACGTTTCGAAGCCGCTTCGCGGACACTTTGAGATCACGGGCGGCGGAGTTCCGCCAACCCGCGTGTTGAAGGAGATCCGCCTTGCAGCCGAGCCGGAAGCTTCGGTCGGTGACCAGGTGAAGGTCGATGTTTTCGCGGATGGAGACAAGATCGAGGTCGTAGGCCGGTCAAAAGGCCGCGGTTTCGCAGGTACCGTAAAGCGTCATAACTTCGCACGCGGCCCTGAGTCGCACGGTTCGATGAACGTTCGTCGGCCGGGTTCTATCGGTCAGTCCGCATATCCGTCGCGTGTTATCAAGGGTACGCGTTCGTCGGGACACATGGGTGACGATAGGGTGACGATCAAGGGCCTGACGGTCGCAAAGGTCGATGTTGATAACAATCTGCTTATGATCCGCGGTGCAGTGCCGGGAGCAAATGGCAGTCTCGTAGTAGTTAAGAAAAGTTAAGAGGTCGCGGCGTGCCGCGTGCGGCGGGCCAGTTGCCCGTCACTCTAAACAACGGAGAAGATTATGCCTACCGTAAAGGTTCGCAATTTGAAGAATAAAGAGGTCGGTGACATTCAGTTGTCGGATGCCGTTTTTGGTGCCGAGCTGAACGAATCGCTCATCCACGCAGCGGTGATGAATTACCGTGCGAATGGCCGTCAAGGAACGTCCGCGACAAAGACTCGCGGTAATGTTTCGGGTTCGGGCCGCAAGCTCTGGAAGCAGAAAGGGACGGGCCGTGCGCGTATCGCATCGCTCCGCTCGCCTCTCTGGAAGGGCGGCGGTAATGTTCACGGACCGCAGCCGCGCGACTGGTCATACCAGATGCCGAAGAAGATGCGCCGCGGTGCATTGCGTTCGGCTTTGTCGGAAAGGCTTCGTGAAGGGAATCTGATCATCGTTGACGAGATCGGTTTTGCAGCACCAAAGACCAAAGATTTTCTTGCCGCTCTTGCTGCTCTCGGGCTTGTCGAGAACGCAAAGCGTGCAAAGACGCTGATCGTTGATTCGCTTGATAATGCGAACCTCGTGCTTTCTTCGCGGAATGTTCAGAAGACGAAAGTGACGAATAGCTTCGGGCTGAACATCTACGACATCGTCTATCACGAAAAGCTCGTGATCTCGAAGGCGGCCGTTGAGGAGATCGTTTCGCTACTTGATCCGAAGCAGGAAGGGGTCGCGGAGGCTCCTGCTGAGAAGCCGGCAAAGGCGAAGAAGGCGGCTCCCGCTAAGACGGATGTGGACGCTGAGGCTCCGGCGAAAGAGAAGAAAGCTGCGGCCAAAAAGCCTGCAAAAGAGGTAGTCGAAGAAGCGGCACCTGCGGCTGAGGAGGCGACCGAAAATGAGTAACTTGAGCGTTTGGGATATTTTGAGATCGCCCGTTATCACGGAAAAGAGCGTCATTCTCAAGGAAGATTCGACCGAAGAGGATACGGATCGGAAGCAGGGCCAGGTCCTGACATTCCGTGTTGATAAGAAGGCAACAAAGCCTGAGATCAAGTCGGCTGTTGAAGAGATCTTCAACGTAAAGGTCGCGACCGTTCGCACCGTCCAGTGCGAAGGCAAGATGAAGCGTCGCGGACGTATCGAAGGACGTCGCCCGGATTGGAAAAAGGCCTATGTGACCCTGAAGAAGGGCGAGCCGATGGTTGATTACGCAGAAGCAATTTGATCGTGAGCGGTTGGCCGCAGGGAATGAGCAGGAAAAGCTGCTTATTGCACGCCGCCAACTGACAACTGAGTTATGGGAATCAAGAGATTAAAACCGACATCGCCGGCACGACGCTATCAGACCTATCTGACACGCGACGAGCTGACGCCGGGAGCAACACCCGAGAAATCGTTGCTCGAACCGAAAAAGAGGATCTCCGGCCGCAATAGCGACGGCCGTATTACGATCCGCCGACGCGGCGGAGGCCACAAGCGTTTTTACCGCGTGATCGATTTCAAGCGCGACAAGGCCGGTATTCCGGGCAAGGTCGCACAGATCGAGTACGATCCGAACCGTTCGGCTCATATCGCTCTGATCAACTATCTTGACGGCGAGAAGCGTTACATTATCGCACCGCTCGGCCTGAAGGTCGGGACATCGATCTTGAGCGGCGCCGATGCCGATATTCTGCCGGGCAACGCACTGCCGATCACCAATATCCCGCTTGGTACGGAAGTTCACAATATCGAACTTCGTCCTGGAAAGGGCGGCCAGATGGTTCGGTCTGCGGGCGGATTCGCACAGATCATCGCAAAGGATGGCGATTTTGCACAGCTTCGTATGCCCTCGGGTGAAGTTCGACGCGTTCCCGTGGTTTGCTACGCAACGGTCGGGCAGGTCGGCAACACCGAGCACGAGAATGTCTCGCTTGGTAAGGCGGGCCGAAATCGCTGGAAGGGCAAGAGGCCGAAAGTTCGCGGTGTTGCGATGAACCCGGTCGATCACCCGCATGGCGGTGGTGAAGGCAAAACGTCGGGCGGACGCAATCCCGTTACGCCTTGGGGACAGCCGACCCGCGGTTATAAGACGCGTCGCAATAAGCGTACGGATCATATGATCGTCCGCGACAGACGTAAGAAGTAAGGTTTTTTGATAGTCAAGAGGACTGTTTAAGATATGCCACGTTCAGTTAAAAAAGGCCCGTTCATCGACCTGAGTGTTCAAAAGGTCGTAAAACGCATCACAAGCGGCGGTGCGAAGCCTCCGGCGATCCGCACGTGGTCGCGACGCTCGACGATCTCGCCGGATATGGTAGGCCTGACCTTTGGAGTTCACAACGGCAAGCGCCACATCCCCGTTTTTGTTACGGAGAATATGGTCGGCCACAAGCTTGGCGAATTTTCACCGACACGCGTCTTTAAGGGCCATCCGGGCACAAAAGCAGAAAAGGCGGCGAAGAGGAAATAAATGGAAGCGGTAGCAAAGACAAAATATTTGAAAGGCAGCCCGCGAAAGACGCGCCTCGTGATCGATATGATCCGCGGCGAAAATGTCTCGCGTGCACTCGCTATTCTTAAATTCACGGACAAGCGTGCTGCGGACCCGATCGCACAGTGTTTGAGTTCGGCGATCGCTAACGCGACCTACAAGGCCGAGCAGGAGAACATCGCGATCGACCCTGATGATCTCTGGGTGAAGACCTGCTTTGTCGATATGGGCCCGACAAAAGGCCGTAAGCGTATGCGTCCTGCACCGCAGGGGCGTGCGTATCGCGAACAGCGTCACTATTGCCACATCACGATCCACGTGACGAGCGAAGACCAGCCGAAGACCGAGAAGGAACTTCGAGCAGAGGCCGCAAAGGCAAAGAAAGCGGCGGCACCGAAGGTCGAGAAGAAGAAGGCTGAGAAGCCCGCTGCAAAGAAGGCTGAAAAGGCAAAGGCAGAGGAGATCGAGGCAAAGGTTGAGACGCCGGCGGTCGAAGATGTTGCGGAAGCGACGCCTGTCGAAGCGGTAGAGGCCGCTACGGTCGAGACGGAAGCTGCGGCACCGGCTGTTGAAGAGAGTTCGGCTGATGCGTCGGTTGAGAGCACTCAGGAAGGCAGCGAGGAAACAGGAAAGGAATAGGCCCCGAGCCAACAAGAGCGAAATATGGGACAGAAAGTTCATCCTTACGGCTTTAGGGTCGGATACAACAAAGATTGGCACTCGCACTGGTACGCGAAGCAGGATTTTGCCGCGTTCCTCGCAGAAGATCTGAAGCTCAAGCGCGTGCTCAAGAAGAAATTCGCCGGCGGCGGTGTTTCGCACATCGATATCGAGCGTGCGGCTGCTCGCTTGAAGATCGTGATCTACACTTCGCGTCCCGGTATCATCATCGGACGCAAAGGCGCGGAGATCGACAAGCTGCGCGAAGACCTTGCACGCAAGACCGGCCGCGACGTTATGATCTCGATCCTCGAGATCAAGCATCCTGAGCTTAACGCTCAGCTTCAGGCTGAGAAGATCGCACAGCAGCTCGAAAAACGTATCGCTTTTCGCCGTGCGATGAAAAAGACGATGGAAGAGTCGATCCGCTTCGGTGCTCAGGGCATCAAGGTGATGATCGCCGGCCGTCTGAACGGTGCTGAGATCGCACGTACGGAATGGTCGCTTCAGGGACGTCTTCCGCTGCATACACTGCGTGCGGATATTGATTTTGGGTTTGCGGAGGCTCTTACAACGTTCGGTATCATCGGCGTGAAGGTCTGGATCTATCGCGGTGAGATCCTCGATCCCAAGGCATCGATGGCTCGTGGTACGACGACCGACCCGATGAACGAAGTTAAGGTTGATCGCAGTGCGATGCGTGACCGCCGTCCGCGTCGCGACGACAGGAGATAGTAGTTTGCGAATTGAAAGGTTTCGATGCACAAGGTCGAGACTTTAGGTTCGGGATTCGAATTTGAGGATTAAGTTATGTTGATGCCGAAGAAGGTAAAGCACCGAAGGGTTATGAAAGGCCGTATGCGCGGAAAAGCGACACGCGGCGAAAAGCTTAACTTTGGTGACTTTGGGCTCAAAACGCTTGAGGCCGGCTGGATCACCGATCGTCAGATCGAAGCAGCTCGTATCGCGATGACGCGTCACGTCAAACGCGGCGGCAAGATCTGGATCCGTATGTTCCCAGATAAGCCGATCACGAAGAAGCCGGCGGAAACACGTATGGGTTCGGGCAAAGGCGCGCCGGATCACTGGGTCGCTGTCGTCAAGCCGGGCCGTGTTCTGTACGAGATCCAGGGCGTTGATGAGGCATTAGCACGCGAGGCAATGCAGCTTGCGGCACAAAAGCTCCCGGTCAAGACGAAATTCGTCTCGCGGGCTGACCTCGAAGGAGGCATCGTTTAAGAGAAATGAAACGCAAGGAGCAGTTAGATCAGTTAAAGGATATGAGCGTCGAGGAGCTCAACGAGCAAGCCGAAGCTCTCAAAGAGTCGCTTTTTCGTTTGAAGTTCCGCAAGGCACTCGGTGTTGGCGAAACGTTGAACGACATTCGCCGTGAGAAGAAAACATTGGCACGCGTTTACACGCTGCTGAATAAGAAGGGAAGCGACGCAGAAGCGGCCTAAGGCTCGGCGTAAGCATTTGATCAGCAATGGCTACTAACAAACAAGAAGAAGAGATCGTGAGATCGGACGCCCCGACCGTCGTTAAGGCCGGTCGCAAACGCATCGAAAAGGTCGGTGTCGTGGCTTCGGACAAAATGACGAAGACGGTAACCGTCCGCGTCGATCGCCAGGTGAAGCATCCGGTCTATCGCAAATACGTCAAGAAGCGAAAGAAATTCATGGCTCACAACGATCTGGAAGCAAAGGTTGGCGATCGCGTAAGGATCGTGGAAACGCGGCCGATGTCTGCAAGAAAGCGTTGGCGTGTTGCTGAGATCCTTCAGCGTGCGGAAAGTTAAGACGGATTTTTAGTAAACGCCGGCGGCTCGTGTTGATCGAGGCCGAGGCGTTCAAGTCGGAGTAAATAGTTATGATTCAGATGCAGACCTCCTTGGCGGTCGCTGACAATTCAGGTGCAAAGCGTGTCGTGATGATCATGCCCGTAGGCGGTTCGACCAGCAAGATCGCACGTCTCGGCGACACGATCAAAGTAACGGTCAAAGAAGCCGCACCCGATGGCACGGCAAAGAAGGGAAAGGTTTACAACGCAGTGATCGTCCGCACGCACAAGGAAGTTCGCCGCCGCGACGGTTCCTATATTCGTTTTGATGAGAACGCGGCCGTCCTTATCAAGGACGACGGAACTCCGATCGGAACACGCGTTTTCGGCCCTGTGGCCCGCGAACTTCGCGAGAAGAACTTTATGAAGATCGTAAGTCTCGCTCCGGAGGTTATCTAAGAGGAAATGAAACCGGTAAAGACAGGTACAGTAAACAGCAAGATCAAACGCGGCGACCAGGTCGTTTTCATCGCGGGCAAGGAATATAACCGCTATGATTCGGCCGGCAAGCGTCAGCCGTATCGCGGCAAGATCATCGCCGTCGATGCTCGTAACGGCAAGGTCAAGGTCGAGGGTGCGATGATGGTCAAACGCCACGTCAAACCCGTTCCGCAGCTCAACCGCGAAGGCGGCATCAAAGAGCAGGAAGCGTGGGTAAGCGCTTCGAACGTCGCTCTCGTCGATCCGGAGACCGGCAAGCCGACCCGCGTTAAGATCGAGATCCGCGACGGCAAGAAAGTTCGCGTTGCAAAGAGCGGCAAAGTTATCGCCGAAACCGGTGAATACCGCCGCGAACCGAGCCACAAGCTCGAAGGCGTCGATGACGTTAACGAAGCAGAAGGATAATTTTTACAGGCCGGCAACGCGTTTTTTCGTGCGGGTCCCGGCAACAGAAAGGCAGGAGAAGCCACTAATAAAATGGCAAGGTTAAAAGATAAATACAGAGACGAGATCGCTCCGGCACTCGCAAAGGAATTCGGGATCAAGAACCCGATGGCGATCCCGAAGATCGAGAAGGTCGTGATCAACATGGGCCTCGGCGAGGCATCATCGAACGCGAAGCTTCTTGATGTCGCGGCCGAAGAATTGAAGTCGATCACCGGACAGAAGCCGGTCGTCACGAAAGCGAAGAAATCGATCGCGGCGTTCAAGCTTCGTCAGGGAATGAGCATCGGCACGATGGTCACTCTTCGCGGCGAGAGAATGTTCGAATTTCTCGATCGTCTGATCTCGGTCGCTCTTCCGCGTGTTAGAGACTTTCGCGGCATCTCGGGCAAGGCTTTTGACGGACGGGGCAACTACACGCTCGGCATTCGTGAACAGTTGATCTTTCCTGAGATCGATTTTAACAAGGTCGATAAGACCCGCGGAATGAACATTTCGATCGTGACGACGGCTCGCAATGACGACGAAGCGCGTTCGCTTCTTAAAGGGCTCGGAATGCCCTTCAGGCAATAAGTTATGGCAAAGATCAGCAAGGTAGTTAAAAACAACAGGCGAAAGGCGATGGTCGCAAACTATGCCGAACGCCGCCGCGAACTCAAAAAGGTCATCAACAATCCGGCGTCTTCGCCCGAGCAGGTTGATGAAGCGGTACTGAAGCTTCAGAAGATGCCGCGCGATGCGAGCCCGATCCGCGTTCGCAACCGCTGCTCGCAGACCGGACGTCCGCGTGGATTCTTGCGTAAATTCGGCATCTCGCGTGTCGCGCTTCGAGATCTCGCACGTGAAGGCCACATTCCCGGCGTTGTGAAGTCGAGCTGGTAGAAAGAGTTTTTTGAATAGGTTACGGAGTAAAGAAGAACAATGACAGACCCAATAGCCGATATGCTTACACGGATCCGCAACGCGATCGCTGCGAATCATCCGCGTGTCGATATTCCAGGTTCGAAGCTTAAGATGGAAGTCGCCCGAATTCTGAAAGAAGAGGGCTACATCAACAGCTTTTCGACCAAGGGAGAAGGGCCGAAGTACGCGATCCGCGTATTCCTGCGTTACGACACTAAGGGCGTTTCGTCGATCACGCATCTTTCGCGTGTGTCGCGTCCGGGCCGCCGTGTTTACGTGGGTTCGCAGGAGATCCCGAAGGTTCTCGGCGGATACGGCATCAATATTGTATCGACCTCGAAAGGTCTGATGAGCGGCAAGAAGGCTCGCGCAGAAAAGATCGGCGGTGAACTCATTGCCGAGATCTACTAAAAGCTTAAGAAAGAGGGCAGACGAGAGCATCAGGCTCCGGACGCCTCGGTAAATGTTATGTCACGAGTAGGAAAAAAACCGATCGCTATACCGTCGGGTGTAACCGTTACGATCAGCGATGACAAACTCGAAGTAAAAGGCCCGAAAGGCACGCTTTCGACCCCGATCCCTGCAGGCGTAAGCTTCAAGCAGGAAGAGGGTTCGCTTGTTGCGGAACGCGCAAGCGACGACGAGGCTGCATTTCACGGCCTGGCGCGTGCCCTTGCGAATAACGCAGTTGTCGGCGTTACGGAAGGCTTTTCGAAGGCAATGGATGTTGTCGGCGTCGGGTATAAGGCAGAGGTCCAGGGCAAGAAGATCCTTTTTGCTCTCGGATACTCGCACCCGATCGAGTATCCGCTTCCGGAAGGTATCGAAGCGAAGGCCGAGCGTCTAAATACAAAGGCGTCGATCAATCAGTATCAGACGACGATCACTCTCTCCGGCATCGACAAGCAGAAGCTTGGACAGGTCGCGGCAGAACTTAACCGTCTCCGCAAGCCTGATGCTTACAAAGGAAAGGGCATCCGCTACGCCGATAAATATTACAGGCTCAAACCCGGAAAGACCGGTAAATAGGGCTGGGACAGGACAAGAGTTATGGCACAGAAAAGCAGAGCAGATATTCGCCAGGGCGTACATAGCCGCATCAGGAAGAAAGTGCGCGGCACCGCCGAGCGTCCGCGGCTTGCGGTCTTTCGCAGCCTGAACCACATTTACGCGCAGGTCATTGATGATGCGAACGGCAAGACGATCGCATCGGCATCAACGGCGGAAAAAGGTTATTCGGGCAAGACGGGCGGGAACATTGATGCCGCGAAAGAGATCGGGAAATCGATCGCTGAGCGTGCGTTGAAGGCGGGCGTATCGAGCGTCGTCTTCGACCGCGGCGGTTATCTCTATCATGGCCGCGTCAAGGCTCTTCTCGACGCATCGCGCGAGAACGGACTGAACAAGCACGAGGCAAAACAGAACGCAGGCGAGGCCGCCTAAACAGCATCATTAGAAATGAATAAGAAACAGAGAATTTCACCTGCAGGCTTGCTCCTTAAAGATCAGCTCATCTCGATCAATCGTGTAACGAAGGTCGTTAAGGGCGGTAAGAACCTTTCGTTCGCAGCACTCGTAGTTATTGGCGACGAAGCGGGTCACGTTGGTTTTGGAACCGGCAAGGCCAAGGAAGTGCCGAATGCGATCAAGAAGGCGGTCGAGGCGGCAAAGAACAACCTTATCCGTGTGCCGCTGATCGATGGCACGCTTCCGCACGAACTGATCGGCGAATACGGTGCAGGCCGCGTTCTGATGAAGCCGGCAGCTGAAGGTACCGGAGTTATCGCGGGCGGCGCAGTTCGTGCCGTTATGCAATCGCTCGGCGTTCACAATGTTCGTACCAAGATCCTCGGGTCGAACAACGCACATAACGTCATTCGAGCGACCTTCGATGGATTGGTCCGGATGAAGGATCCGATGGAAGTCGCAAGGTTGCGCGGCAAGCAGGTCGAGGAACTTGTATAGGGTTCAGAGTGCGAGCTTCCAGCTCGTAAGAAACTGATATGGCAAAGAAAGCAGAAAATTCGACAGCCGGAAGCATAAAGATCCAGTACTACAGAAGTATGATCGGCTATGCTAAAAAGCAGAAAGAGATCGTAAAGAGTCTTGGCATTACGAAGCTGAATCAGACCGTTACGCGGCCTGATTCGCCCGCAACGCGTGGTATCGTTGCAAAAGTGCCGCATCTGCTGAGAATAGTAAGCGGCGAATAGCGAGTGGTGAGGAAAACATGGCTTTATCATTAAATAATTTACATCCTGCGCCGGGTTCGACACACAAGAAGAAGCGAGTCGGCCGCGGTCCCGGTTCGGGCCTTGGAAAGACTTCGGGCCGTGGGCACAAGGGCCAGAAATCACGTTCGGGTTATTCGAGCCGCCCGGGATTCGAGGGCGGACAGATGCCCTTGCAGCGTCGTCTTCCGAAGCGCGGATTTACGAATATCTTCAAGAAGCAGTGGCTCGAGATCAGCCTTGCAAAGATCGAGCAGAACTTTGAGTCCGGTGATGAAGTTACGCCGCAGATCCTGCACGATCGCGGCCTCATCAAGAAGGCCAAACACGATCTTGTGATCCTCGGCAACGGGGACTTTACAAAGTCGCTGAAGATCAGTGCTCACCGCTTTACAAAGACGGCGAAGGAAAAGATCGAGAAGGCGGGCGGTTCCGCGACTCAGATCGGATAGACACGCAGAGATTTATTTTTGAGAGCGGCGGCTTTTGCAAAGCTCTCGTTTGGTCAAGACCTTTTTAAGCCGAGACTTATATGGAGAAGTTTTTTAACGCGGTCCAAAATATGTTCCGGATCGCCGAGCTGCGAAAGAGAATATTCTTTACGCTCGGGCTTCTGGCAGTTTATCGCCTGGGTGCTCACATTACCGCACCCGGCATCGATAAGGTTCGTCTCGAAGCGGTTTGGGGCGAGGTTGCCGGTACTTTGCTTGGCGTTCTCGACCTTTTCTCCGGCGGAAATTTCCGCACGATCTCCGTATTTGCCCTCGGTGTTACGCCGTACATCACTGCGTCCATCATTATGCAGCTGATGCCGGTCCTTTCGCCGGCCGTTAAGAAGATACAGGAAGAGGGCGAGGTCGGCCGTCAGAAATTGAATCAGTGGACGCGTTACGCGACCGTCGGCCTTTGCGCCGTCCAGACATTCTTTGTTGCGACCTGGCTTTCGCGCAATCAGGTCATCGCCGACAATTGGGTGGCATCGGCGATGATCGTTGTTACGCTCACGACCGGTTCGATCTTCGTGATGTGGCTCGGCGAGCAGATCACTGAACGCGGAGTCGGCAACGGTATATCGCTACTCATCTTTGCGGGTATCGTGATCGGCCTGCCGCGTGGGCTTACACAGGTCTCCGAACGCGTCAGCAGCGGCGACGCAGCTTCGACGCTTGGCGTGGTCTTCCTGGTCGTTGTTCTTGTTGCCCTCATCGCAGTGATCGTCTATGTCGAATCTGCGAGGCGGAACATCGCGATCAGTTATGCGAACAGACGTGTGGGCAGCCAAACATTCCGTGGGCAGGAAACAAGCCTTCCGCTGAAGATAAATATGGGCGGCGTTATTCCGGTGATCTTCGCATCCTCGGTGCTCGCTCTGCCTCAAACAGTGTTCGCGGCCTTTCCGCCGGATCCGAACAACCCGAATGCTCTCTGGACGAAGGTTTATACATTCTTCCAGCAGTTCCATGGCGGCGACCCGTATTACGAACTTGTGTTCCTGTCGCTGATCGTTCTATTCACGTTCTTCTATATCACGATCATCTTCAATACGGATGAGGTCGCTGATAACTTGAGAAAGCACGGCGGATTTGTGGCCGGCATCCGGCCCGGAGCTCCAACGGCTGATTACCTGAACGATATTATGACGAAGCTGACGACCGTCGGTGCGATCTATCTCGCACTTGTCGCGTTCATTCCTCAGCTTCTTTTGAGCGGATTCAAGGTTGCTCGTCTTCCGTTCTTCGGCGCAGGCCTTGATAACTTTTTGACTTCGACACCCGGCCTTAGCTGGATCCCAACGGGACTTGGATACCAGTTCTATTTCGGCGGCACATCCCTGCTGATCTTGGTCGGTGTTGCAATGGATACGGTTGCGCAGATCGAGGCTCAGCTCGTGATGAGGAACTACGAAGGATTCCTCGGCGCAGGTTCGAGACTTCGCGGCCGCAGAAGCTAACGCCCTTTTTTGAAGGCCACAGCGAGCACGGGAGCTTTGGAGAGACGATCTCTTTCCACACTCTAGGTGCTCTCTGTGGCAAGTTACTTTAGATGAATAAGATAATCGTACTCATCGGTGCTCCGGGAGCAGGTAAGGGAACGCAGGCTCGACTGTTGAATGAGCGGAAGGGAATTCTGCAGATCTCGACCGGCGATATGTTCCGTGCGATGAAGTCCGGCGATACGCCGCTTGCCCGCGAAGTACAGGCGGTTATGGCCGCGGGCGCTCTTGTCTCGGACGATCTTACTTTCAAGGTGGTGCAGGAGCGGACGTCCCAAGCCGACGCAGCGGGAACGTATATTCTTGACGGTTATCCGCGAACGCTCGTTCAGGCTGAGCAGTTGGAAGGCCTTGCTGAAGCCCAGGAAAAGGAGATCGTTGCGGTCGAAGTTGATGTTCCGAGAGGCGATCTTTTGAAACGGCTTACTGGGCGACGGTCCTGCCCGGCCTGCGGCGAGATCTACAATATCTATTCAAAGCCGCCAAAGGTCGAGAATCGCTGCGATGATCATCCCGAGGTCGAGCTCGAGCATCGCAAGGACGACCAGGAGGCGACGGTCGCCGCACGGCTTGCGACCTACGATGAGCTTACGGCTCCGCTGCTAGATTATTATCGGAAGACCGATCGCTTGAAGACGGTCGATGGAACCGGCGATCTTGAGGCGATCTATTCACGGATCGAAAACGCAATTAGCTAAACGGCAATGATCTTCGCGAAATCAGCAAAGGACCTTGATAAAATGCGTGCCGTCGGCGAACTGATCGCGGAGGTGCGAGAGGCGTTGCGTGCGATGGTAGAACCGGGGATCTCGACTCTCGATCTGAACAATGCTGCGGACAAGATGATTCGCGACGCCGGGGCGATACCGACATTCATTGGCTATCACGGATTTCCGTATGCGATATGCGCGTCGGTCAATCACGAGATCGTACACGGTTTTTCGAAGCCCGATCCGCTTAAAGAAGGCGACATCATTTCGCTCGATATGGCCGCGACCTATCAAGGATTTGTAGGCGACACGGCAACGACGGTCCCGGTCGGGAAGATCTCCGACGAACTCGAACTGCTTATTCGGGTGACGGATGAATGCCTTGCTCTCGGCATCGAAGCCTCGCGAGTGAACAACCGTATCGGGGACATCGGTTGGGCCGTTCAGCAGCATGCTGAGAAATTCGGCTACGGGATCGTGCGTGACTACACGGGCCACGGCATCGGGCGAAAGATGCACGAGGCACCGCAGATACCGAATTACGGGCGGCCCGGCACAAAAGAAAAGATCCGTGCGGGATATTGTTTTGCGATCGAGCCGATGCTGAATATCGGCACCGAGGAGACACGGACCTTGAGCGATAAATGGACGGTCGTTACTGCGGACGGAAAGCCTTCGGCTCACGCCGAGCACACTTTGGCCGTCACGCCGGATGGCCCGGAGATCCTGACCCTTACAAAAGAGCAGAAAAGCCGCCAAAAAGCCGCATCTGCGACTTGAAAAGCAGGGTCGAACGCGTTAATATAGGTAGTTTGCCCCGTCTGTAGGGTATTTGCTCTGTGCGACTATGTCGAAAGAAGAAGCAATAGAGGTAACGGCGACCGTCCTTGAGACGCTGCCGAACGCGATGTTCAAGATCGCCGTGGATGATAACAACCACGAGGTCCTGGCACATATCTCGGGCAAAATGCGGAAGAATTTCATTCGCATTCTCCCGGGAGATAAGGTGCTCGTTGAGCTTTCGCCCTATGACCTGAAGCGTGGGCGCATAACCTATCGATATAAGTAGGTGACGATAAAATGAAAGTAAGGCCGTCAGTAAAAAAGATCTGTGATAAGTGCAAGATCGTCCACCGCAAGGGTGTGGTGCGGGTGATCTGCGATAACCCGAAGCACAAACAGCGTCAGGGATAGTATTTTTTTGGAGAAATTATGGCTCGCGTAGCAGGTGTTGATCTTCCGCCCAATAAGAGGGCACAAATTGGACTGACCTACATTTACGGTGTGGGTAAATCGCGCGCTTCCTCGGTTCTTGACGAGGCAGGCATCGGTTACGACGTAAAGATCCGTGACCTTAGCGAGGATGAACTTAACAAGGTTCGTTCTATCCTTGATGCACAGGGTGATATCGAGGGTGACCTTCGCAAACGTGTTCAGATGGACATTAAGCGTTTGATGGATATCGGCTGCTATCGCGGCCTTCGCCATCGCCGCAGTCTGCCGGTTCGCGGTCAGCGTACGAGCACGAACGCCCGCACACGTAAAGGTCCGCGTAAGGCCGCTGTTGCTAAGAAGAAGGCTCCGGGCAAGAAATAGTTGATGTTGCGAGCGGTTGGGCCGCCGGTGAAAAAGATTCGCCGAATGCCTTTACCGCTCGATCTTATTGATACGAGAAAATGGCAAAGACTCCAGCTAAAAAGACTTTTAAGAAGAAGGAAAAGAAGAATATCCCGGCAGGGATCGTTCACATTTCCGCTTCGTTCAACAACACTCTCATCTCGATCACGGATACGAACGGGAATCTGATCTCGCAGTGCTCTTCGGGTGCACGCGGGTTCCGCGGTTCGCGTAAGGGTACGCCGTTCGCAGCCCAGCAGGCCGCGGGTGAATGTGCACGCAAGGCCGCAGAGGCCGGTGTTCGTGAGGTCGAGGTTCGCGTAAGAGGACTCGGAGGCGGCCGTGAATCCGCGATCCGTGCTGTTACGCAGGCGGGAATTCGCGTCACGGCAATTCGTGACACGACACCGATCCCGCACAACGGATGCAGGCCGCCGAAGCGCCGCCGCGTCTGAGAAACGAGTTCTTATTTATTTTAGATCGAAAGGATGAAGGGCGGTTCGCCGCTCGTAAACTTTTCCGAAAAACACGGATCCGGCTATTTAGCACGAGATCCTCGGAGGCAATTTAATGGCTAGATATAGAGATGCGGTGTGCAGGCTTTGCCGCCGCGAAGGTGCAAAACTTTTCCTTAAGGGCGATCGCTGCTTTAAGCCTTCCTGTGCGATCGAGAAACGCGGAACAAACCCTCCGGGCCAGCATGGCGGAGCCCGACGCAAGATGCTTGCAGGTTACGGCGAGCAGCTTCGTGAGAAGCAGAAAGTAAAGCGTATTTACTTCATTCTCGAAAAGCAGTTCCGTACGTACTTCGAAAAAGCCCTTCGCCAGAAAGGCGTTACGGGTGAAAATCTTCTTTTTCTTCTCGAGCGTCGTCTCGACAACGTCGTCTATCGGGCGGGCTTTTCGACCTCGCGTCGGCAGGCACGTCAGCTCGTCAATCACGGC
This sequence comes from Acidobacteriota bacterium, assembly GCA_019639195.1. Taxonomy (GTDB): domain Bacteria; phylum Acidobacteriota; class Blastocatellia; order Pyrinomonadales; family Pyrinomonadaceae; genus OLB17. Next base: position 123,742 of record JAHBSI010000004.1, read on the forward strand.
CATATCACCGTTAACGGCAGAAAGGTGGATATTCCTTCCTTCCAGGTGAAGGTCGGTGACGAGGTCGTTGTTAAGGCGAAGACGCAAAGGAATCCGCATGTGGACGGCGCGTGGTCAACGGCTGTTGGCCGTGGACGCCCCGCGTGGCTTTCCGCTGGTGGACGTGATCTTACGGTCAACGTTGCAGCAAATCCGCGTCGTGAAGATATCGATCAGAACATCAATGAGCAGCTGATCGTTGAACTTTACAGTAAGTAGTTTTTTGACCGGCCCGGCTGAAGTAGCCGACACGCATAATTGGGGTCCGTTCTTGCTCCAGCGTCTGTCGGGGACAAAGCCAAAGCCTTTTTATAGAGAACAATTATGACACAAGCAAACTGGACAGAATTTCAAATGCCTAGCCGCCTGACCGTCGAGGCAGAGACGCTCAGCGAACGCTACGGCAAGTTCTTTGCGGCTCCGTTCGAGAGAGGTTTTGGCACGACGGTCGGTAACTCGATCCGACGAGCGTTGCTCTCTTCGATCGAAGGTGCGGCGATCACGGCGGTGAAGATCTCAGGCGTTGAGCACGAGTTTTCGTCGATCAAAGGCGTTGTCGAAGATGCGACGGACGTCATCCTGAATTTGAAGCAGGTACCGTTCAAACTGCACGGCAGCGGCCCGAAGATGCTTACCATCAGCCGCAAGGGCGCAGGCGAAGTGACGAGTGCGGACATTGCGGCCGACGGCGATGTCGAGGTGCTAGATACGAACATTCACATCGCGACCATCAGCACCGGCGGTTCGATCGAGATCGAAATGCGGCTCAAACAGGGACGTGGTTACGTCTCTGCAGAACTTAATAATGATGAGGACCTTTCGGTCGGCTTTATTCCGATCGATTCTGTCCACACGCCGATCAAGAAGGTCAATTACAACGTGGATAAGACCCGTCAGGGCTCGAACACCGAGTTTGACCGCCTCACGCTCGAGGTTTGGACCGACGGCTCTGTAAAGCCGGAGGATTCGATCGGCCTTGCGGCAAAATTGGTAAAAGATCATATGTCGATCTTTATCAATTTTGAGGAAGAGGAAGAAGAATATAAGTACGAAGACATCGCTCGGCCGCCGCTAATGCGTAACGACCTTCTGGACAAGTCGGTCGATGAGCTTGAGCTTTCCGTTCGCTCGTACAACTGCCTGAAGAATGCTGATATCCGGTCTATCCGCGACCTTATCCGCCGCAGTGAGAAGGATATGCTTCACACCAAGAACTTCGGCAAGAAATCCCTAACCGAGATCAAGGATATGCTCCACGGAATGGGCCTCGACTTCGGAATGGAATTTGACGAGCAGGGCAACCCGATCCCGGGAACGGGCGGCAGAGACCTAGATTAAGTGCGGCTGCTCAAAGGGTAGTGACTGCGGTCCTTGCCCTTTGACCTTTCGCCTTTTCGTTTAAGAAAATGAGACATCAAAAAGCACATCGTAAACTTGGACGCACGACCGAGCATCGTATGTCGATGCTCCGCAACCTTGCGACCTCGCTTATCAACGCTGATAAGGAATACATCGTTACAACCGTTCAGAAGGCAAAAGAACTGCGGCCGTTCGTTGAGAAAGTGATCACGATCGCCCGCAAGGCGGAGCAGGTTTCGGGCGACGACGCAGCAATGCGAAAAGTGAATCTTCGCCGACAGGCCGCAAAATACTTCCATTCCGGAAACACGACCTTCAAGGTCGCTCAGAGCCGTTTTCGCGGTAAGAAGGGCGAACCGAAGGAAGCTCCTGTCCGTACGGCCGGCGTTGCAGCCGTCCAGCGGCTTTTCAATGAGCTCGGTGTGCGCTATAAAGACCGTAACGGCGGCTATACACGCATCATCAGGCTCGGGCGTCGTCAAGGCGACAATGCCGAGTTGGCAGTTATCGAGCTAGTGGACAATCCGCGTGAACTTGCCGCTAAAGGCTAAACACAAATAGCGGAGGTCAGTGAAGCTTATGAGCGAGACCGGATCGGCAGCGGCGGAAGAAGGAAAAGTGGGCGAAAAGAAAGATACAGGAAAGGACGCATCGACGGGCCAGTCCTTTGACATGGACGAACTGCAGTCGCTTGCGGCTCTTGTGAACGAGCACGGATTCACGGATTTCGAATTCGAGAACGAGAACATACGTGTGAAGATGAGCAAGGCGGCAACTGTAGTTGCTGCACCTGCGATGATGGCCGCTCCGCCTGCGGTTCAGGCCGCATCGACCTCGCCTGTTGCCTCAGCCGCACCAGAAGTTCCGGTGGACGAGGATGCGGGCCTTTTTAAGATCACTTCGCCTATCGTTGGTACTTTCTATCGTTCACCCGGCCCGGACAAACCGCCATTTGTAAGCGAAGGCTCAAGCGTCTCGGCGGAATCCGTCGTTTGCATCGTCGAAGCGATGAAACTAATGAACGAGATCCAGGCGGAAACTTCTGGTACGATCGTCAAAGTCTATGTTGAGAACGGCCAGCCTGTTGAATTCGGCCAGCCGCTCTTTGGCGTGAAGAGCTAGGACTGTGAAGGTCCGTTTTTTCAAAGTCTAAGGTCGAAGTCGAGATACTGGTTCCGGCTTTTGATTTTAGACTTTTGATTTTTAACTCAATGCCTCGTGAAATTCGAAAAATCTTAGTTGCAAACCGCGGCGAGATCGCCTGCAGGGTCATCTGGACGTGCAAGGAGATGGGCATCAAGACGGTTGCGGTGCATTCGGAGGCCGACCGCGAGGCTCTTCACGTAAAATTTGCCGACGAGGCGATCTGCATCGGTCCGGCACCTTCCTCAGAAAGCTATCTGAACATACCGCAGATCATATCTGCGGCAGAGATCACGGACGCCGACGCGATCCATCCGGGATACGGATTCCTTGCAGAATCCGCCACGTTCGCGAAGATCTGCGAAGACTGCAATATTAAATTCATCGGCCCGCGTCCCGACGTTATCGCGATGATGGGTGACAAGGTCGAGGCTCGGCGGACGATGACCGCCGCTGGCGTTCCGATCCTGCCGGGAAGTCCTGACCCGATCGAATCTGCCGAAGAAGCGAAGGTGCTCGCCCTCGAGATCGGCTTCCCCTTGATCATCAAGGCGGCGGCTGGCGGCGGAGGTCGCGGAATGCGCATCGTCCGCAGTGCCGACGAGCTCGCATCGAATCTAGAACTGGCACAGGCGGAAGCCCTTGCTGCCTTTAAGAACGGTTCGGTTTACATCGAGCGATACGTGGAGCGTCCGCGGCACATCGAGATCCAGGTGCTTGCTGATGAACATAACAACGTCGTTCACCTCGGCGAACGTGAATGCACGATCCAAAGGCGGCATCAAAAGCTTTTAGAAGAGGCTCCGTCGCCGGCCATCTCGGCGCAGCTGCGGGAACAAATGGGCGCGGTCGCCGTAAAGGCTTGTAAGGAGATCGGATATTCGAGTGCCGGCACTTTCGAATTTCTGCTTGACGAGGACGATCAGTTCTACTTCATGGAGATGAATACTCGTATCCAGGTGGAACATCCGGTCACCGAAATGGTCACGCTTGCCGATATTGTTCGCAACCAGGTCGTGATCGCAACCGGCAAGGACGTTGGATACAGGCAGGATGAGGTCCAGATCAGCGGCCACTCGATCGAATGCCGCATCAACGCCGAGGATCCCGTTAAGTTCACCCCGAGTCCGGGCAAGATAACGACATTCAATATTCCGGGTGGTCCGGGCGTTCGCGTCGATACGGCAGCTTATCCCGGTTACGTTGTGCCGCCATATTACGATTCAATGATCGCGAAGCTGATCGTTCATGCACGAACACGGGAACTCGCGATCTCCCGCATGCAGCGCGCACTCGAGATGATGGTCATCGAAGGCATTAAGACAACGATCCCGCTCCATCAACGCATTATGGCGGATGAGAACTTCCGTCGCGGCACATTCTCGACGAAGTTTATGGAGGAGTTCAAGTACGAGGTTTAGGCTAGGTAAAAGTGCTTGAAGTGTGCTAGATTATTTCGTTTGAGATCGATGCTCCACATTTTGAGGAGACTGACTTTTACAAGGGGTAAAATCTTCGCGGTTACCGGATTTATGTTCGGAGTTACTGCGAGCAATAGGAGAGGCTGGTTCTAAGTAGCAAACAGAAAGAATGGCAACAGTTACAGAGTTAAAACAGCAGATAGTCAGCGACTATAAAACGCATGGTACGGACACGGGTTCGTCACAGGTTCAGATCGCATTGCTTACACAGCGGATCAATGAGCTGACCGAGCACTTCAAGGTGCACAAGAAGGACAATAATTCGCGCAAAGGCTTGCTTAAGCTGGTCTCGCGTCGTAGGAAACTCCTCGATTATCTGCGTCATCGCAACATCGACGAGTATCACACGATCATCAAGAAGCTCGGGCTCCGTCGCTAAGACGCAGGTTCGAGAGGTTTGTCCTGGCTTCTTCCGCCAGGAATGTAGAAAATTTGGATCCATGCGAAGAGATCGCTTCAAGGCCGCTGAACGTGACAGCACAAGATGCCTGAGGTGTATTTGGATCCTACGTCAAAATTAGAGGTTTGTTCTAAGGACGATCAAGAGCTTCACGAAATGCTCTTTGTCGTCCTTTTTTGTAAAGAAAATGGAAAAGAAATATTTGAATGAATCGATCAAGCTCGGAAATAAGGAGCTGATCGTTGAAACCGGCAAGGTTGCCAAACAGGCCGATGGTTCGGTCGTGATCAGATACGGAGACACGATGCTGCTCGTTGCGGCTGTCTCCGCACGCACTGCGAAGGAAGGTTTGGACTTCTTTCCGCTGACAGTTGAATATCGCGAGAATTCGTTCTCCGCAGGACGCATTCCGGGAAACTACTTCCGTCGTGAAGGCCGTCCTAATGAAAAGGAGGTTCTCACCTGCCGGCTGATCGACCGTCCGGTCCGTCCGCTTTTCGCCGACGGGTACAGATTTGAAACGCAGATCATCGCTTCGGTGATCTCAGCAGACACGGATAACGATCCGGACGTCGTTGCGATCACGGGTGCCTCGTGTGCCCTTTACCTCTCGGACATTCCGTTCGACACACCGATCGGCGGCGTTCGTGTTGGCCTTATCGATGGCAAATACCTCATTAACCCGACATACGACGAGCGACGCGAATCGCAGTTGAACCTCGTTGTCGCCGGTACTGAGGAAGCGATCGTGATGGTCGAGTGTGAGGCGGAAGAGGTCGCAGAAAATGTGATGGTCGAAGCCCTAATGCTCGCGCATCGCGAGATCAAACGGCTTTGCCAGTGGCAGAAGTCGCTCTATGCGGCACTCGACATCAAAAAGCGTGAGTTCACTGCGCCGGCGCTTGATGAGACGATCCTGAACGATGTCAGAGCGAAGTACGCTGATCGCCTGCGCGAGGCTCTTGATACCACGGGCAAGGACAAGCTCACGAGCTATGCCGCCGTCGATGCACTAAAGAAAGAGGTCGTCGAATCATACCCGGAAGATGACGCGGCAGCACGTTCAATGGCCGGCAAGGTCTTCGGCAGCTTGAAAGAGTCGATCTTCCGCGATGACATGCTCGTTAACAAACGTCGCCCGGATGGACGCCGATTCTCGGAGATCCGTCCGATCTCGTGCGAGGTCGGTTGGCTTCCGCGGGTTCACGGCTCTTCTCTTTTCACTCGCGGCGAGACGCAGGCCATTGTATCGACCACTTTGGGAACAAAGATGGACGAGCAGTATATGGACGACCTTGAAACGGGTGAAGTAAAGCGCCGCTTTATGCTGCATTACAACTTCCCGGCGTATTCCGTTGGAGAAACAGGACGCTTCGGTTCATCTTCGCGGCGTGAGATCGGCCACGGAAACCTTGCTCGCAGAGCGATCCAATCGGTTCTTCCGGATGAAGCCGACTTCCCGTACACTCTCCGCATCGTTTCCGATATCACGGAATCAAACGGGTCTTCGTCGATGGCGACGGTCTGCGGCGGAATTTTGAGTTTGATGGACGCAGGTGTCCCGATCAAGAAGCCGGTCGCCGGCGTTGCGATGGGCCTCGTGATGGAAGGGAACCGCTACGCGATCCTCTCTGACATTGCCGGTGCCGAAGATCACTACGGCGATATGGACTTCAAGGTGACGGGCACGGCCGACGGCATTACCGCCCTTCAGATGGATATTAAGATCGGCGGCATCAACGCCGTTATCCTGCAGGAAGCTCTTGAACAGGCGAAGAAAGGACGTCTCCACATTCTCGACATAATGCAGAAGACGATCGAGACGCCTCGCGAAGACATCTCGCCGTTCGCTCCGCGTATCATCACGATACAGATCAATCCTGAGAAGATCCGTGACGTTATCGGTAAGGGCGGTTCGGTCATCCGGGCTCTCACCGAAGAGACGGGAGCAAAGATCGATATCCAGGATGACGGTACCGTTATGATCGCAACCAATGATGGTGCGGCGGCCGAAGAGGCGATCGCCCGCATCAAGGCGATCACGGCAGAGGCCGAGATAGGCCAGACCTATATGGGCACGGTTTCGCGTATCGTTGATTTCGGTGCGTTTGTTGAGATTATGCCCGGCCTTGACGGCCTGCTGCACATTTCGGAGATCTCGGACCGACGCGTCAAGGACGTGCGTGATGAGCTCAAAGAAGGCCAGCAGATCCTTGTCAAATGTATTGGTAAGGAAGGCAACAAGATCAAGCTTTCGCGAAAGGCGATCCTCAATGAAGAGAAGGCTAAATCTCACGGCGAAGGCGAATAGCTTTCGCCATCCCGCATGATTTTTGTTGGAAGATCTCGCCGGTTCGTCCTTTGTTTTGGACAACCGGCGATTTTTTTTACAGTTTTTTGTGGGATTTATGGAATATTCCACACATTAGGCGTATTTTCCACTTGAAATTGGTGAAAATACAGCTATATTGGTAAGTAACGCAGAACTACGCCGCTAAAAAAGGATTGCATTTGCCCGCAATTTTGGTGTAAGCTCCTGTTTCTGCCCCAATAATCGATCACATTTGAGTGCCAACGAACTGTGAAAGCGTATTTTCTTTTGCAGCAAAAATTGTTGTTTGGGTACTTAAATGGATAAATTCAACCTTAAAACCTTGCTGGCGGCGATCTGCCTTGCATCCCTATTCGCAGCGGTCACGCGTATCGAAGCGGGCCCGATCAAATTCGACCAGCTCGTTCAGGTCGTTAATGCGAATCCGACGCGGTCGGCTTCGGGTAACTTTGCCCGGCTCCGCGTCCTTTCGACGTTCGACGATCTGATCGTGAGCGATGGCGATGATGACGACAAGGACAAAGACAAAGACAAAAAGAAAGCTCCTCAGGACGGACGCACGATCACGGAAACGCGTACAGATATCGTCACCGACGAGGATTGCCATTGTGAACAAGTTGAGCATGCCCGCACGTTCCCGAAATGGGCTCTGCTGGGGCTTGCCGCAATTCCGATTGCTTTCATCCTGATCAAGCATAAGAAGGATACGCCGACCCCGACGCCGACATCGTCGATACCGATGACGCCGACGCCAACGCCGACAACTCCGACTCCGACGCCGACAACACCGACGCCGACACCGACGCCGCCTGTGACGCCAACGCCGCCGCAGCCGGTTCCGGAACCGATCACGATCCTGCTCTTTGGAACGGGACTCGCATCGGTCGGGCTTGCCGCACGCAAGCGCTTTGGCAAGAAGAGAGGCGATGACGATCCGAAGGACGGCGAGGAATAAACTTGAGGTCCATAAACCTTTCGCCAATGGAGAAGAGTCCGCGGACATGCGGGATCTGGGGCGAAACTTTTAGGGGAAAAAGAATGGGTACTAAAAGAAATACATATTTGTTTGTGATCGGCTTGATGCTGACGCTAGGCCTTACCAGCGTGTTCGCAAATGACACTGACAAGGCCAAACGGAAGCGTCTTAAGACCGAAGGGATCTTGAGCATCAAGAGTTCACCTGCCGCTTATCCGGTCCGTATTGATGGACAGGATGTCGGGATGACAGGTGTTGGCGAGGGGATGGAATATTACCTCGCGCCGGGTGTGCACAAGGTCGAGGTGCTCGGGCCGGACGGAAAGGTTGCCTGGACCGACGACGTTACGATCCGAAAGGGTATGCGTAACTGCATCTGCGTCAAGGCCGTCGATACGACGACGACGAAGGCCTGCCCGTATCGGTTCCATCTTGAAGGACCCGCACGTGTCACGGAGGGCGACCTTGTGACCTTTACGGCCGTCCCTGATGTTCAATCTCCGATCCCGCTTAAATTTGCGTGGAGTGTCAATAACGGCACGATCACGAGCGGTGCAGGGACACCGACGATCACTGTTGATTCAAAGGGCATGGGAAATGGCGTGATAAATGCCGAACTTGATGTGAACGATGACGTCTATGACGGCCGCTGCCGTCAGACGATCTCGGTTCCGACGGATGTCGAGGCTCTTCCGCCCGACGTGCCGACACCGAAAGCCTTTACCTGCGACGAGTTCATTTCCAAGTCTGCCGATGATGACAAGGCACGTTTTGACAACTGCGTGATCCAGGTTCAGAACACGCCGGATGCAAAACTCTATGTCGTCATCTATCCGGGAACGGATAAGGCGAGCAGGACGCGGAATACTTATGAACGCCTCTCAAAACGTGCTCTCGACTATATGGTCAGGACGCGCGGATTGGATCCGACCCGGGTGCAGTTCATAAAGGGAAGTTCCCGTGAACGGACGACCTATAAGATGTGGGTCGTGCCGCCTGGTGCACAGTTGCCGCCGATCGATTAGGAGAGTTTCTTCTCTCAACCGAAAGTCAGCTTTGCGGGTTGTCTGTAATACAGGCGGCCCGCCTTTTTTTCGAATCGCGAAATGCTTAAGGCACCGGTTCTTGTTAAAATCTTCGTTTCTGAGCCGTTTTTCTTTTGGCAGAAGAGCGGCCGTTTGCGATCCGAATATGTCAGCACCGAATATCGAAACAATCGTCTCTCTATCAAAGCGCCGCGGCTTCGTTTATCCCGCATCGGATATCTACGGCGGCCTCGGAAGTTCATGGGATTACGGCCCGCTCGGCGTTGAGCTTGCCAACAACATCAAAAAGAGCTGGTGGAACTGGGCGGTGTACGAACGTGACGATATCGAGGGCCTGGATTCATCGATCATCCTCAACCGCAGCGTCTGGAAGTATTCGGGCCACGAAACGACCTTCTCCGATCCACTTGTGGACTGCCGCGACTGCAAGGCTCGGCTCAGGCAGGACAAACTTGAAAAGGACGCGGACGGCAAATTCATCTGCTCGAACTGCGGCTCGACAAATCTGACCGAGCCGAGACCGTTCAACCTGATGTTCAGAACGACGATCGGCGCGGTCTCCGCTGACGATGATCCATCGGCACTCGCTTACCTGCGTCCGGAAACGGCGCAGGGCATTTTCATTAATTTCAAGAACGTGCTCGATACGTCGCGGCGAAAGCTGCCTTTCGGCATCGCGCAGATCGGAAAAGCTTTCAGGAATGAGGTCACTCCGGGGAATTTTATCTTCCGTACGCGTGAATTCGAGCAGATGGAGATCGAGTATTTCGTGCGGCCGGACGAAGTGCAGCAGCTGCATCAGGAATGGCTCGACGCTTATGTCGAATGGATAAAGGCGCTCGGAATTTCGACGGAGAATATTAAACTCTACGAGCAATCTGCACAGGAACTTGCACACTATTCGGAACGGACGGTCGATATCCTTTACCGATATTTTCCCGAGCGAAGCGATGAGGAAAAACAGTGGGATGAGCTGATGGGAATTGCGAACCGCACAGATTACGATCTGCGTGTGCATTCGAAAAAGCCCGAAGATGCCGACGGGAAACGCATCAATCCGGATTCAACCGAAGACCTTTCGTATTTCGATCCGCAGACGAACGAACGTTTCTATCCGTACATTATCGAGCCTTCGATCGGCGTCAACCGAACGCTGCTGGCCGTGATGATGGACGCATACACTGAAAAGACGACCGAAAAGGGGGAGACACGCGTCATCCTAAAACTCACGCCGGAGCTAGCACCGATAAAGGCGGCCGTCCTTCCGCTTGCTAAGAACAAGCCGGAGATCGTCGAGATGGCAAAGAAACTCAAGAAAGACCTGCAGCCATCACTGCGTGCGGTCTATGATGACACGGGCGGCATCGGCAAGCTCTACGCACGGCAGGATGAGATCGGAACGCCGTTCTGCGTGACCGTCGATCACGAATCCCTAGAAGACAATGCCGTTACCGTCCGACACCGCGACACATGGGAGCAGGAACGTGTCGGGACGGACAAACTTCGCGAGTATTTACTGGAAAGACTTTAATCCGCAATATTTAGCCTGCGAAAGGATAACTGCGGCCAGGATCATCCGCCAACGTGTACGCTCGGGCGAAGTTCCGGGTCGGGCTCGGCCTGCCGCAGGATCTCTCGCGTTACCGGAGCAGTATCACCTTCACCAAATAGAATATAGCGGATCAGGTATTGGATCGGATTTCCTTCGCTCCAGCCAAAATAAACGTGCGGGATCTTGCCCGTTCTGTCTCGAAGGTTCAGGAGCAGGGCGGCTATCGCATTCGGGACGGCCGGAGCATGCGTTCGCAGGATGCGATATCCTGCGATATCAACGCCCGTGATGTGCAGTTCGCCAGTAAACTCCGACGCGTCGCCGATCTCGATCTCGTAGAAAAGGATCGGGTCGCTTGCCGGAATGTGGTTGTCGGTGCGTTTTTCGTGCTCCTTGAAGCGGTATTCGACAACATCGCCGTCCTCTCGCCGATTTGTAACGATGCGGATCTCTTCATCCGCGAGGTCTTCGATAAAGGTCAGTGCCGTATGGTCGAATTCGATCTTCTGAATGCGTATCTCGGTCGTACGCATGGCACGCGAGACGAAGGAGGCGACAACGATAGCCAGAATAAAGAGCAGCGAGATCTTCAACCCGTCGGGCCGTTCGATCACGTTTGCTATCGTCGTGTAGATAAAGATGATCGCGATAACCAGGAAGGCCCATCTTACACGTTGGTTTCTTACCCAAGCTGAGATCGTTACAGCAATTGCGGCCGACGTGATCAAGACCAGGACGCCGGTCGCGTAGGCACCACCCTGAGCCTCGACATCCGCATCGAAAATATAAGTAATAACAAAGCAGATGATCGCGAAAATGAGCACGAGCGGACGTGAAGCCCTTGCCCAGTTCGGAGCCATTCCGTAACGCGGTAAATACCGCGGTACAATATTGAGCAGACCCGCCATTGCAGATGCACCTGCAAACCAAAGGATCGTAATCGTCGAGAAATCGTAAACCGTTCCAAACGCATCGCCGAGATAAGCATGCGCAACGTAGGCGAGGGCACGGCCTTGTGCTTTGCCGTTAGGGCCAAATTCCGCCGCCGGGATGAGGATCGTCGTGATAAGACTCGAGCAAATGAGGAAGAAGCTCATTATCAGAGCTGCGGTGCGAAGAAGCTTGCGCGTCTTCTCGATCCTCTTTGGCGTATTGACGAGCGGCATCACGGCGACGCCGGTTTCGAAACCGGAGAGCCCGAGTGCGAGCTTCGGAAAAACGATCAAAGACATTCCAACGGCGATAAAGATGCTTCTCGGTGCACCCGTTTCAGGGAACGTAAAGAGTGCATTCTGCCACGTTGACAACAGGCTTGGGTGCGTTGCTACCTCGTAAAGGCCGACCGCGACCACGATGAGGTTCAAGAACAGGTACAAGGTTACCAGGATAAGGGCAACTCCGATGGCCTCCTTAAAACCTTTCAGAAAAATGATCGCCAGGACAACTATGAGAGCCGATGTGATCAAGACCGGATGGTTGAACCCGCCGAAGGTGTGCTCAAAGAGCGGATTGTGGATCAAGTGTTCGGAAGCGTCGGCCGCCGAAAGCGTGATCGTGATCACGAAGTCAGTTGCCACAAAGCCCAGCAGCGCCAGTACGAAGAGCTTGCTTTTCCAACGCGAAAGGAGGGCCTCGAGCATCGCGATCGAGCCCTGGCCGCGGGAACTCTCGGCGGCCACCCGATTGTAGATCGGAAGGGCTCCAAAGAGAGTTAACATCACAAGGAACAGGGTCGCTATCGGCGAAAGGTAGCCGGCCGCGACAAACGCAATGCCAGGTTGATAGCCGAGGGTGGAGAAATAATCGACACCCGTTAGGCACATTACCTGCCACCAGGGATGCGTGTGGCTTTCGTTGCTTGACGAGCCTGTCGGATTCCGCGACACGCCCTTCATCAGCCATTCTTTAAAACTGAATTTTCCCGCCTTCGGTTCTGTTGGCATAGAAACGGCGTCCTAAACGCCATAAGGCACAGATCCTGACCGAGCGACGGCGGATACGTGCCTTGCTACCTTTCCCAAAATTGCGGGGAAAGACCACTCTGGATAGTGTATTTGCTTTGGGCGGATTCGTAAAGTGCAGACGGCGGGGCTCAAACGTCTTGCGTCAGCCCACAGTTCGGGCCGGTCGGGTTATAGTATTTTTAGAACGGTGATGGACTCTGCCCGGGCAAAAACTTTAGAACTCGCGAATGTCGTACGCGAAAGCGGCGGGCGTGCGATGCTCGTCGGCGGATGCGTGCGTGACGAGTTGATGGGCATCGAGCCGAAGGACTGGGACCTCGAGGTCTATGGTGTCGCTCCGGAACGCCTTAAACAGATCCTCGAGGTATTTGCTGGCGACCAGCCGCTTAGCGTTGTCGGAGCTGCCTTTGCGGTTTACAAGATCGGGCGACACATCGACGTTTCAATACCGCGTCGAGAGCGAAAGTCGGGCCGCGGCCACCGAGGTTTCGTTATCGAGGGCGATCCTGAGATGTCGTTCGAAGAAGCGTGCTCGCGACGGGATTTCACGGTAAACGCCATCCTGAAGGACGCGATCACCGGTGAGATCGTCGATCCATTCAACGGGCAAAGCGATATAGAGGCGAAGATCCTACGGCACGTGTCGGACGCGACATTTGCCGAAGATTCGCTGCGTGTACTGCGTGCGGCACAGTTTGCGGCGAGGCTCGAATTCGACATTTTGCCTGAGACGGTCGAGATCTGCAGGGGCATCGATCTCTCAGACCTGCCGAAAGAGCGCATCTGGGGCGAACTCGAAAAAATACTGCTTATCGCAAAAGAGCCGTCAAGGGGCCTTAAATGGCTTTACGACCTTGGCGCGGTAGATAAGGCCTTTCCGGAGCTGCAGACGCTTGTAGGGGTGCCGCAGGAGCCCGAATGGCATCCGGAGGGCGACGTCGATGTCCACACGATGATGGTCGCCGACGAGGCCCGTAAATTGATCGACGATCTGCCGTACGAAAAGAAAGTTACGGTAATGCTCGCCGCCGTCGCCCACGACTTCGGAAAGCCGCCGACAACAAAGTTCTTTGACGGCCGCTGGCGTTCGCATTCGCACGACGAGGCGGGCGTCGAGCCGACGATCAACTTTCTCGACCGCCTCGGGATCTACACGATAAACGGCTTTGATGTGCGTGAGCAGGTCATTCAGCTTGTGCGTTATCACCTGAAGCCGGGCGAATTCTACAAGGCGAACGCAAAGCAGGCGATCGGCGACGGTGCATTTCGCCGTCTGGCACGAAAGGTCGAGCCGGATCTGCTTTATCGCGTCGCAAAGGCGGACAGCCTCGGGCGCAATCCCGACTGGCTGCCGCCCGAGAAGCGTTTTGGCTCGGAGGCTCAGGAGTGGTTCATCGAGCGTGTTCGCGAGCTGAAGATCGAGGAGAAGCCGCCCGAATCCATACTTTTGGGCCGTCATCTGATCGAACTTGGCCTCGAGCCTTCAAGGCAATTCAAGGCGATACTCGACACGGTTTACGAGATGCAGCTCGACGGAAAGGTTCGTGACCTCGAGCAGGCGGTCGATGCTGCACGGGCGATCATAGCAGATCAAAGTTAGCTCCTTCTGGCATTTCTGCCATTTACCCTGGAAAAATAGCGCTTGACAAGTATGTTATGCTTATAAATGAGAACGCAACAGGTGTTGCGACTTGATCTTTGAAAGTTTGGAAACTCGCGAGGACAAAGGCGGCGCCTAGAATTCGCTTTCGCTAGTTGCACGCTCACGGCGAGCGACGCCGGATTCATATGCGGCATCTTCGACCCGTGCGGCGACCGCTTCACCGACCCTACGGTCAAAGACCGACGGAATGATGTAGTCCGGATGCAATTCTTCGGGGGCGATGATGTCCGCGATCGCGTTCGCGGCGGCAAGCTTCATTGCTTCGTTGATGCGTGAAGCCCGGCAATTCAACGCACCGCGAAAAATGCCGGGGAAGCAAAGGACGTTGTTGATCTGGTTCGGATAATCCGAGCGTCCGGTCGCCATAACGGCGGCGTGGCCGGCCGCGACCTCGGGCATGATCTCGGGCACGGGATTGGCCATCGCAAAGATGATCGGATCTTTGGCCATATTCTTGACGTCGCTGAGGTCGATCACGCCGGGAACCGACAGGCCGAAGAAGATGTCGGCACCTTTGATGACGTCGTGAACGCTGCCCGATTCACGGTTCGGATTGGTGTTATTGGCATACCATTCCTTGACCCAGTTCATATTGTCGGTGCGGCCCTTGAAGATGGCACCGGTCGTGTCGCATCCGACAATATTCCTGACGCCTGCGGCCATCACGATCTTTGAACAGGCAACGCCCGCAGCACCGATGCCGTTGACGACGATCTTCACGTCCTCGATCTTCTTGCCGACGATCTTGAGCGCGTTGAGCAGTGCGGCAAGGACGACGACGGCCGTTCCGTGCTGGTCATCGTGAAAGACGGGGATATCGAGCTCTTCTTTCAGTCGGTCCTCGATCTCGAAGCAACGCGGCGCCGAAATGTCCTCGAGATTGATGCCTCCAAAGGGAACGGCGATGCGTTTGATCGTCTGGACGATCTCGTACGGGTCCTTTGTGTTAAGGCAAATGGGGAAGGCATCGACACCGCCGAATTCCTTAAAAAGCTGGCATTTGCCTTCCATCACGGGCATCGCGGCGGCCGGTCCGATATCGCCAAGGCCGAGCACGGCGGTCCCGTCGGAGATGACGGCGACGGTGTTCTTCTTGATCGTCAGGTTAAAGGCCTTTTCGGGGTCTTTATGGATCGCTTCGCAAATTCGTGCAACGCCCGGCGTATAGGCCATCGAAAGGTCAGAACGCGTTTTCAGCGGCATTTTCGACGCGATCTCGATCTTTCCGCCGAGATGCATCAGGAAGGTTCGGTCCGAGATATTTATTACCTCGACGCCGTCGATGTGGTCGAGCGAATTTACGATCTCTTCGTCGTGTGTTTCGCTAGCCGCGTTCACGGTGATGTCGCGGATCAGGAAATCCTTGCCGACGCTGACGATATCGATACCTTCGATATCGCCGCCGGCCTTGCCGATCGCGGTAGTGATCTCGCCGAGTTTGCCAGGGAGGTTGTGGATCCGAACTCTAAGGGTGAGGCTGTAGCTTGCGTTGGGTGTTGGTGTGTTGCTCATTCAATTTCGTGCGTCGCTCGTAACTGAACAAGAGCGTCGCAACCGCGTTAAAGATAAATGAAAAGTATGACGAAAAAGAGAGAGTGAAGCAAACCAAGAGCCATCCTGCCAAGGCATCGCCAGGTGTCCGGAGTGCATAAAAATCGGCTGTTTTTGCTCATTTTGCTATAATAAAGAGTGAGGAGTTAGTTATCAGCAAGGTCACAGGCTTCACACGAGGCCTAAAACACAATCAGCTTGTTCGCATCGAACGTCTAGGCACGCGGCGTGTTTCTGCATCTGACATCGTCTCGCCTGAGCTCGCAAGGCAGATGTCTGAGCTCTCGCTCGAAACCGGACGCCAGATCGGCGTTCTTCTCAACCGAAAAGGCCAGGTCGAATACGTGATGGTTGGCAACTCAAAGCAGATCGAAATGCCCGATTTCGGGCGTTCGCGTGTGTCGAAGGAGCGTTTTCGCGGCCTTCGATGCATTCACACGCATCTGCAGGACGAGCGGCTGACGCAGGACGACCTCACCGATCTTGCACTGCTTCGCCTCGATCTGATGAGCATCATCCAGGTCGATACAAAGACGGGATTGCCCGGAATGGTCTATTCCGCTCACCTTGTGCCGATGTCGGCAAAAGAGCTGAATGCGGACGGCGACATCGCCGCGACCGAGCCGTATCAGTTCCTTGAACCGAACATTCCAAGCCAGCTCGATACGGATTTTCTTCAGCTGATCACCTCGCTTGAAGCCGAGATGGCGAGGGTTTCCGAGAGTGCCCGAATACGCTCGACGGGACGCGAACGTGCGATACTTGTCGGCGTCACCACCGGCGATATCGATGACGAGCGGGAATCGATGACCGAGCTTGAAGAGCTTACCATTTCAGCGGATGTCACCGTCGTCGATTCATTCATACAACGACGGCCTCAGATCGATCCGCGAACCGTTCTCGGCCGCGGAAAACTGGACGAACTGCTCGTGCGTTCGATGCGGCTAGGTGCGGACCTTTTGATCTTTGATACGGAGCTGTCGCCCGCTCAGGTTCGTTCATTGAGCGATGCGACCGAACTAAAGGTCATCGACCGGCCGCAGCTTATTCTCGACATTTTTGCACAGCGTGCACAAAGCCGCGAAGGCAAGCTGCAGGTCGAGCTGGCACAGCTCAAATATCTTCTGCCGAGGCTTGTGATCGGACAGAATTCTGCATTTTCGCGGCTTGCCGGCGGCATCGGCGGACGCGGGCCCGGCGAAACAAAGCTCGAGACCGACCGCCGCCGTGTTCGTGACCGCATCGCACAACTCGAGCGTCAGGTTGATGCACTTGGCCGTCAGCGGCAGGAAAGGCGTAAAAATCGTCTCCAAAAACATCTGCCGATAATCTCGCTTGTCGGTTACACGAATGCGGGCAAGAGCACGCTCCTGAATTCATTGACGCAGAGCGAGGTCTTTGCACAGAAGAAGATGTTCGCGACGCTCGATCCGACATCGAGGCGTTTGCGTCTGCCTTACGAGCAGGAAGTCATCATCAACGACACGGTCGGCTTCATACGCGACCTGCCGGAGGCACTCGTTTCGGCATTTCGGGCGACACTTGAAGAGATCTCGGACAGCAGTTTGCTTGTGCACGTCGTCGATGCTTCGAACCCGCGGGTGATGCAGCAGATCGCGTCGGTGAATCAGATCCTCGAAGAGTTGGAATTGAACAAGATCCCGCAGATAATTGCTTTCAATAAGGCGGACCTGCTTGATGAGGGCGAGGTTGCGAACCTTCAAAGGGAGATCGGCCCGGACGTTGATACGGTTGCCATCTCCGCCATCGAAAGGGCGAGCTTGCGGCCGCTGACAGAGGTGATCGGAAGACGTATCGGCAGGCTCCTGACAGACGTTGTCGCAGGGCCGGCCGCGACCATTTACGCGGGGGCGAATGGCTAAAAGAATCAAAGATCTGAGATCGCCGACAACGGCATTTCGGGATCGCGTAAAAGCGATCTTCGTCAAGCCGTTCGCTTCGCTGTCGGATCGGCAGAGATTTTGGCTCGGGTTCGCCGTCTTTTGTGTGATCACGGCGTTGCTAATTCAAAACCCGTTCTGGCGACGGGCAGGCGAAAGCCAGTATCACGTTGGCGACATCGCCCGCGAAACGTTGATCTCGCCGGCAGACATCAAAGTGACGGATGAGGCCGAGACGGCTCGCCTGCGTGCGGAAGCTCGATCGAAGGTCAATCCGATCTTTCGTTACGAATCGGGCAAATCCGAAGAGGCCCTGCAAGGTTTTATCTCCGCCTGGGAACATCTTCAGCGTCGGTCAAACAGCTCTTCAAATTCGAATCGCCAGCCCGAGGCCAACACACGATCGGACGACCATTGGACGAGCAGCGACATCGGCAAAGTGCTGAGTTCGCGAACCTTCAGCCGAAACGAGCTTGACGCGGTTCAGACGGCATTGCGAGATGCGGCCGAAGGCTACATCTACGACGATTCGGAGAAGCAGTATTTTCAGACGCAGGTCTTTGTTTTTGATCGTTCGAAGCCGACGCAGCGTTCTACGGTCTCGATGCCGGAGAGCAACTGGATAGCACTCTCCGCAGCAAGGAATAAGCTGCGCGGACGCATCGACGCGATCCGCAGTCTTTCAAAGAAAGAAGCAGACGCATTTTACGCGGCAACCGAGATCCTCGTAACGCCGACGGTCCAATACGACAGTGTCGCGACCGAGACCGCACGCAATTCTGCCGCGTCCGAGATCGAGCCGGTCACGATCGATCTGAAACGCGGCGAGAATATTGTCGATGAGGGCCACTTGATCACGCCGACCGTGATGTCGAAGATCCAAGCGATCGGAAGCTACACCGCGTCGACCCGTCAACTGAACCGCTTTGTTGGCGTACTGCTTCTTGTCGCTGGACTCTTTTGGGCATCCTGGAAATTCGTCCAGAATCGCGGCACGCTCCCGAGGCTTGCGCTCACGGCCCGCCGAACATTCTTCCTGCTTGGCTTTGTGGTCATCTGCCAGACGCTTATCTCCGCCGTGCTCTTTCGGCTTGCCGATTTTACGGCGCTTCAGAACGTGAAGGCGCCGATGAATGACGCGACGCTGTGGGCGTTCGCGATCCCATTCGGTGCTGCGAGCCTGCTGATGACGCTGCTTGCGGATCGGCCGACTGCATTGTTCGTCGGACTATTGAATTCGATGTTCGCAGGGCTGATGGCGCCGCGGCCTCTTGAATTCGTGCTCTATTCGGCGATCGCGTCGGCCGTCGCGGTCTATGGTATCGGACGTTACAGGAATCGGCAGACCGTGACGATCGCCGGTTGTCTTGTCGGTGCGATCTCTGCTGTTTCAGCCCTTGCTGTTCTTGCTTATACCCAGCAGCCGATCATTCTGAACACGGTCCTTCTTTCGATCGCTTGCGGGCTGGCGGGCGGCATCCTGACCGCTGCAGTCACGTCCGTCCTTCTTCCGGTATGCGAATCGATCTTCGGCATTCTCACGGACGTTAAGTTACTGGAGCTTTCGAACGCGGACCTTCCCGTTCTGGGGCAGTTAGCCTTGCGTGCTCCGGGTACGAATCAGCATTCACACGCGGTCGGTCAACTTGCAGAAGAAGCGTGCCGCGTTGTCGGTGCGAACGGCCTTCTTGCGAGGATCGGTGCCCTTTATCACGATATCGGTAAGACGGCCGCACCCGAGCATTTTGTCGAGAATCAGATGGCGAAGAATCCGCACGATAAGCTGAAGCCGGCCCAAAGCGCGAAGATCATCATCAGCCACGTCACCTACGGTGCGAAACTCGGCAGGGAAGTTGGCCTGCCGGCCCGCATCGTCGATTTCATACCGCAGCATCACGGCACGCGTACCTTGCATTACTTCCTAAAGAAAGCTCAGGCCGAAGCTCGCCCGGACGAAATTATTTCCGAGAATGAATTTCGGTATCCCGGGCCAAAGCCGCAGTTCAAGGAAGCTGCGATCATGATGATCGCTGATTCTTGTGAGGCAGGTGCGAGGTCGCTCGCCGAACCGACGCCGGAGAACGTGCGATTCATCGTTACGAAGATCATCGATGCGATCCTACAGGACGATCAGCTCGACGAATGCGACCTGACGTTGAGGGAGCTTACACAGATACGCGAATCGATGATCAAATCACTCGTCGCGATCTATCACTCGCGAGTCGATTATCCTGGTTATGTGCCTCCGGCCTCGGGGCAGTTCAGGCTCGTTGATACGCATATTGACAGCGAGGAACGCGGCCTCAAATTCACGGATCCGGCAGACATCCCCGTCTCTCCGGGCGGCGAGATCGAAGACGAGGCAATAGACCGTTCGCATCCGCCGAAAGGCCGCGATGTAAAGGCCGCGAGCTAGAATCTATCTTTCAATTTAGCGTAAGTGTCGGTTAGAGATTCGGGAAGTGTACGGGTCTCGCCGATAGTGGTCATAAAGTTCGCATCACCGACCCAACGCGGGAGAACGTGCATATGATAATGCCCCGCGACGCCGGCACCGGCCGCTCGGCCGATATTCATTCCGGAGTTTATGCCTTCGGGCGAATAGACAGTTTCGAGTGCCTGATGGGCCGTCTTGACCAGGTCCATCATTTCGTCCGTTGATGCTTTGCCGGCGGCCGTGAGATGCGCAAGGTGCTCAAAGGGAACGATGAGAATGTGCCCGGCGGCGTAAGGAAAAATGTTGAGGACCACAAAGTTGAACTCGGCACGTTTGAGGATGAACTTCTCCTCATCAGATGCCGAGCTCGCAAGTAGTGAACAAAAAACACAATCGCCGACCGGTTCGGCACAGTGTTCCTTTATGTATTTATATCGCCAGGGACTCCAGAGAACATCCATTAAGCCTCGTCCGTGTTGATCAGCTCTTTGAGCTCCTTGCCTGGTTTGAAATATGCAACGCGTTTTGCCGGGATCTCAACGGTAGCTCCCGTCTTAGGATTGCGGCCCTGACGAGAGTTGCGTTCGCGAACACGAAAACTGCCAAAGCCGCGCAGTTCGATCTTCTCACCGCGGTTCAAGCTCGCCGTAATGCTGTCGAAAATTATCTCGACAAGCTGTTCGGCGTCTTTTTTGGTCATTTCGGCTTCAACAGCTACACGCTCTACAAGGTCGGCTTTGGTCATTTGTTTAGTTGTATGCAAAGCGGGCGGAAAAGCTCCGCCCGGTCAATTAGGCACTTTGCGATTCGGTCTCGGGGCCTTCTTCAGAAGGTGCGGACTGATCGTCGGCAGATACGGGAGTTTCAGACGCCGCTTCTTCACTGACAGCGGCAACTTCAGCCTCGACGGGTTCGGCCGGCGTTTCCGCCGCGACTTCCGCAGAAGCATCTTCTTCAGCGGCGGGAGCCGCAGCTTCAGCTTCAGGTGCGGGTTCTTCAGCTTTTGGAGCGGTCTCGGCCTTGGCCTTCTTCTCTTTCTTCGGCTTTGCTTCAGCGGCCGGAGCTTCCTCGGCCTTTGTTCCGAAGCTGATATTAGCAAGTTCTGCGAGGCTGGCCATTCCGCCCTTTGCTTCGCTCGAGTAGCTGCGGGTATCGACAACGGGTTCGTCATCTTTGCCCACCGCGCGATGCGAAAGACCGATCTTCTGTTCGGCCGCATCGATGCGAAGGATCTTGAAGTCCATTTCTTCGCCGAGTTTTGCGACCGACTCAGGGCTTTCGACACGCTCGTCCGAGAGCTCTGAGATGTGGCAAAGGCCTTCGAGTCCTTCACCAAGTTCGACGAATACGCCGAAGTTAGTGAACCGCGATACCTTGCCGCGAACGACCTGTCCGGGACGGTGCGAAGAAACGAAAGTTTCCCACGCGCTCGGCGTAAGGTCTTTCATCGAGAGCGACAGACGCTGATTGCGTTTGTCGATATTGGTGACGATCGCCTCGACTTCCTGATCCTTCTTCAAGACATCCTTCGGATGCTTGATCTTCTTTGCCCAGGTGATGTCGGAAACGTGCACGAGGCCGTCGATGCCTTCTTCAAGCTCGACGAATGCACCGAAATCCGTGATATTGCGAATGCGGCCGGTGATGCGTGTGCCGACAGGATAGCGAAGGTCAACGAAATCCCAGGGGTTATCCTGGAACTGCTTCATTCCGAGGCTGATACGCTTCTCTTCGGTATCGACGCCGAGAACCTGCACATCGACCTCATCGCCCTTGTTGAACATACGCTTGGGCGACTGTGCACGACGTGACCATGAGATCTCAGATACGTGTACAAGGCCTTCGACGCCGGGCTCGAGCTCGACAAAGACGCCATAGTCCGTAACGGAGGAGACCTTGCCCTTAAGCTTGCTGCCAATTGCGTAAACTTCGATAACGGTTGACCACGGATCCGGCTGGAGCTGTTTGTAGCCGAGCGAGATCTTGTCCTTTTCGCGGTCGAGCTTAAGGACCTTGACCTGAACGTGATCGCCGGTCTTGAACATTTCGCTCGGGTGGTGCAGGCGTCCCCACGACATATCTGTAACGTGAAGAAGTCCGTCAATACCGCCGATGTCAACAAAAGCGCCGTATTCGGTAAGATTCTTGATCGTTCCGTCAACGATGTAGCCAACATCAATGTGCGAGAGCGTTTCTGCCTTTTGGGCATTGACCACTTCGTCGGTCATCACTTTCCGCGAAAGGACGACGTTATTGCGGCGTCGGCTGAACTTGATGATCTTGGCTTCGATCGGGTTATTGAGATAGCTGTCGAGGCTGTAAACCGGACGCGAATCGACCTGCGAGCCGGGAAGGAAAGCTTCCACGCCGTCGAGGTCAACCTTAAGGCCGCCTTTGGTCTTTGCGACAACGTTACCGGTTACCGGCGTTCCGTCAAGAAAGGCCTTTTCGAGGGCATCCCAGGAACGTCGAGCAAGCGCGTCATTACGCGAAAGAACCGGCGGGCCGTCCCCGCCATGCATCGCCTTCAACACGACCTGGACCTCATCGCCTTCGTTTACCGAAAGCGTGCCGTCCTCGGCGGTGAATTCTTCCGCAGGCACAATGCCTTCCGACTTGTAGCCGAAATCGACCAATACGCCGCGATCGGATACGCCGACGACCTTGCCGTCAACCAACTGGCCGACATGGAATGTCGCCTGTTCCTGCTCGAATTGCTCGAGGATCGCGCCAAAATCGACGTCGCCCGAAGGTGTCTCTTCGACCGGTGCGGGCGTTGCCTGTGCCGTTGTCTGCTCTGCTGCTGGTTGTTCCTGAGCCGAAGATGCTGCAGCCGTCGTCTCTTCGGTTTCCTGTGTTGCCTCGTTAGTCATTTACCGGTAATTTACTTCCTCTAGTTAGATACGCGTCCGACGCGGTGCCGGATGCGAAATTCTTTGCCTTTGCCTCGGGTCTATCGGGCGAAAAGCCCGTTCAAAAACCCGTGATACGCTGAATACACCATAGCCTTTTGGCTTCTCGTCGATGGGTGGGAATTTCGATCGTCAAAAACTCGCGATCTCACCCCGCTCAAAATAGAAAAAGCCTTCCGATTACAGTGCCTTTCCGCTCAAGCTTTGGCAAAACTCAAAAATACACGGTTTTTACGCCGTCTGTCAAGGCTTTGGCGTCCGAAAGGTGTTGCAAAATCTATGCTTTAGCGAAATCGAGGGCCCGACCTCTCAGTTGCGGACGATAAGGTCGCCGACGGTCCCAACGCCGCTCGACCGCTCCATTTCTTCTTTGGCGATCGTCGAGGTGTTGTGAATTCCGGCAAGACGCAGACGGAATTCGTCCGGATTTGTCGAACCGCGCAGGGCTTCGTCGAGTGAAATAAGGCCTGACTGGTATAGATAGAAAAGGGATTGATCGAACGTCTGCATCCCGTATTGCGAGGTTCCGGCCGCGATCGCATCGCGGATGGACGAGGTCTTATCTTCGTGAAGGATGTAATCGCGGATGAGAGGCGTGGCAACGAGGATCTCGACCGCTGGAATGCGGCTGTTTCCCTTTGCAGACCGCATCAGACGCTGCGAAACGACGGCCTTTAGCAACCCGCCGAGCTGTATTCGGACCGACTTCTGCTGATACGGCGGAAATGCTGAAATGATTCGAGTTAGCGTTTCGGCGGCATCGAGCGTGTGCAGCGTCGAAAGGACCAGGTGGCCGGTTTCGGCCGCCACAAGAGCGGTCTCGATCGTCTCAAGATCACGCATTTCGCCGACGAGTATGACGTCCGGATCCTGGCGAAGACTGCCGCGGAGCGCTTCGGCGAAGTTGCGTGTATCGACATCGACCTCACGCTGTGTGATGAAGGATTCCTTATCTTTGTGCAGGAATTCGATCGGGTCTTCGATCGTTACAATATGGCAGTTTCGGGTCTGGTTGATGTGATCGACGATGGCCGCGAGCGTCGTTGACTTGCCTGAACCGGTAGTGCCGGTAATAAGCACCAGACCACGTTTTTCTTCCGCAATGTTGTTCAGGATCGGCGGCATTCCAAGCTCAGCAAAGCCGCGGATCGTGTCCGAAATGACGCGAGCGACGATACCGATCGAATTACGCTGCTGGAAGATGTTGACGCGGAAACGCCCGAGCCCGTTCACGCCGTAACCGATATCGACCTCCAAAGAATCCTTGAAATGCTGCTTCTGGCGGTTCGACATCATCGAGAACGCCATTTCAAGCGTTTCGTCCTGCGAAAGCTTCGGCACGCCGCCGAGGGGCTTTAATTCACCGGTAATGCGGACAACAGGGAACGAACCGGCCCGCAAATGCAGGTCGGATGCGCCGAAACTCATCGCCATTCGCAGGAGATCGTCAATACGGGTCGGCATAATTAGCTAGAGACAAAAGAAATGCGAAACCGGAAAAGCCATTACGGCTCTTTTGGAAGCCTGAACACAAAGCCGAAAAGCTTGTCGGGTCAGGATACATCTATGATTTTAGTGTGAACGGGCCGTTCGCGTCAATAAAATTCTAATCGCGGCTTCTGGTGCCGTTTGATTCGACAAAGCAATCCGTGAACGCTTAAAATCAGGCTTTCATGGGTAAAGCAGGAACCATACTCTCCATTAACCCTCCGTTCGCAGTGCCGGGCGCCGAGATCACGATCGAATGTGAAGGATTCGAGATCGACCCTTCGAGCGAATGGGGCCTTTTCGCCGATGGTGCGAAATGTCTTTTGGTCGCCGCATCGAGAGAAAGGGTGATCGCACGCCTTCCGAGAGATCTCGAAGGCGGGACCGTGCAGCTTACCCTTAGAAGCGGATCTGAGGCGAGTGAATCAAAGCCGATCGTTGTTGGCAGAATGATCGCCGATGATATGCATATGGTTGCGAATCCTGCGGTCGATCCGTCCGACAATTCGATCATTCTCACTCGTTCGGGGTCACGCGGCCAGTCGCTTCCGGTCACTCTCTTTCGACTTGAAACGGATGGCTACCTGGACGAGTTTCCCGAACCGATCTTGAATCCGACGGGCGTTGCCTTCGGCCGCGACGGCGGCCTTTTCGTCACGAATCGTTCTGATGGCGAACTCTGCCGGATGGATCAAAACGGGATGCCGACGGTCGTTGCAACCGGGCTCGGGATCGCAACGGGGCTTGCCGTTGACAGGACCGGCGTAATGTATGTCGGCGACCGAACGGGCACCATCTACCGAGTGCACGAGCTTGGAGATGTCGAGACATTCGCGATGGTCGAGCCGTCCGTTGCGGCTCACCATCTTGCGTTCTCACCGAGCGGAGACCTTTTCCTGACGTCGCCGGGTTTTGCGAGCAAGGACGGGATATATTTGATAAAACCGGACGGCGCCGTCACCACTTTTAACCGCGGACTCGGACGCCCGCAGGGAATGGCTTTCGACATATCGGGCGATATGTATGTTGCGGCCTGCCACGGAGGCAGGCACGGCATCGTAAAGATCAAGGCCGACGGGTCCACGGTCGAACATCTCGTGTCCGCCGATAACGTCGTCGGCCTTTGCTTTACTCGTCAGGGTGAAATGATCGTCGCAACCAGCGACATCATTTACGCGATCCCTTGCGGGATCTACGGTTCACTATTGTCGCAGTGAGCTAGCTGCTCAGCTTCCATTTAGCGATCTGCTTTTCGAGGTTCGATGTGTCCTCACCCGCGGCCTTTCCAACCGTGACACCGCGTTCGGCAGCGTTAACGGCATCCGCCTTCCGTCCGAGATTTAACAGGATCGTCGCCTGTTGAGCAAGATCTTTCATCGTCGGTTTTTGTGCGACCTTTGCTTCCGAACGTTTGAGTGCCATTTCGAACCAGACATTTGCTTCTGAAGTTCGGTTGTTCGCCTTTGCGTAGTTGCCCGCAGCAAGCGGTGCACCGGGATCGTTCGCGTCCGCAGCTGCAACGAATTCACGCAAGTGGCCGATCGTTGCGGCGACGACGTCCGCGACCTTTACGGTAAAGGGCACGCGAACTTTGTCCCAGGCCAGCGTAACCGTCGCTGAATCGTCCGTAACACCATCGATCGAGAATGTAAGAAGTTCGGCGCTCGAAGAAGCTGCTTCCGGCTTCGTCGTTACGCGAAGTGCGTCTTTGGCCGCATCATAGCTGAAGCTGCCCCACTGACCTTCGTCCTTGTTGAAGATCACCGTCCAGTCGCCTTTTTCCGGGATCATGTGCAGGCTGTACTTGCCGGCCGGGAGAGGTTTGCCATTTACAAGCAGATCGTCGGTCGTCGAGAAGACGGTGGCTTCGTTCGCACCGGCACGCCAGACGTGGCCAAAGGGAACGAGCGGCTCGCCTTCCTTGTGCTGCATCGAATTGTCGAGCGTGGCCTCGCCCTTTGCACGTGCGGCCATCTCGGCAGGAGCTGAGGCGAAGATCGTACGGCCTTTAACCGCGGGACGACTGTAGATTATCGAGATCTGCGTCGAACCGATGGTCTGTACCACTTCGGCCTTTTGACTTGCACGCGGCGTAGGCGGGCGATTTTGAGCCGTTGCACCAACAACACCTAAACAGAGAAGCACGAATAGTAGAAATGACTTTGATCTCATAATACAACTCCAAGAAAAATTTGATCGGACATCGAAACTATATCACCAACCGGCGAAGTTCTCACTTTTCGAAACGATAGCCTCGAACCGTGCGAAGGTCCGAGGCTCTTCGTTCTTTTTGCGAGACTCTCTCCGGGTCTATTCATCATCATCAGAAGCCCGGACGCGGCCTTCGGCGACAGCTTCCTGGACAACCTTGTCGGCAAGGTTGTGCGGTAGCGGATCATAATGCGAGAACTGCATATGATACGAACCGCGGGCCTGCGTCACGGAATTGAGCTTTGATTGATAATCGAGCATCTCACTTAGCGGCACCTTCGCCTTGATGACCTGCTGTTTACCGCGCATATCCATGCCCGAGACACGTCCTCGACGCGAATTAAGGTCGCCCATGATATCGCCCGAGACTTCCTGCGGCGTGAAGACCTCAACGTCCATTATCGGTTCAAGAAGCGTCGGTTTTGCGCGTTCCATGGCCGCACGAAAAGCCTTGCGGCCTGCCGCCTTGAACGAATGCTCGTCCGAATCGACCGTATGGTAACTGCCGTCGATGAGCGTCACCTTAAAATCGACCAGCGGATAGCCCGCGACGGCGCCTCTCGCAGCCGCTTCGAGAATGCCTTTTTCGATCGCCGGGCGGAAGTTCTGGGGCACGGCGCCGCCGAAGATCTTATCAACCCATTCGAATCCCGCACCGCGATCGAGCGGTTCAAAAATGACCTTGCAATCGCCGAATTGGCCGCGGCCGCCGGACTGTTTCTTATGGCGTCCCTGAACTTCGCACGACTGCGTGATCGTTTCCTTATACGGCACCTTTGGCGGATGCAGCGTGACCTCGACGTGAAAGCGTTTGTTCAGTTTATCGACGACGGTCTCGATGTGGAGCTGGCCGGAACCTGAAAGGATGAATTCCTTTGTCTGCGGATCGCGTTCGAAAGTAAGGCTCGGGTCCTCTTCGAGAACCTTATGCAATGCGACGGAGATCTTTTCTTCGTCCGCACGAGATTTTGGCTCGATGGCGAACGCGATCGCTGCCTCCGGATATTCGACCTTCGGATAAACGATCGGCTTGGCCTTGTCGCTCAAAGTATCGCCGGTCTGCGTATCTTTTAGCTTTACGACCGCGATAATGTCGCCGGTTTGTGCTGAATCGACCTTTTCGAGAGTCTTGCCCGCGATCAAATGCAGTGCACCGAGGCGCTCTGCTGCCTCGCGGGACGTATTCTGTACGGTCGCGTCAGATGCGATCTTGCCGCTCACGATCTTCATTACGTTGATGCGGCCGGCAAACGGATCGGCGATCGTGCGAAAGACGTAGGCTGAGAACGGTTCGTCGTTGCTGTATTTTCGCGAGATGCGGTCGCCTGTCAGGTCGGAGTTCGAGAAGCCGTATTCTGCCTCATGAGTTGCCGGATTCGGCGCGAATTCGACGATGTGGTCGAGCAGGAGCTGCAGCCCGACAAGATTCGTCGAAGAAACGGCATAAACAGGACAAAGTTTGCTGCTTGCGATCGCTTTCGCGAGATTCGGGTAGATGTCGTCTTCTTCGAGCGTTCCATCAGCAAAATATTTTTCCATCAGAGCGTCATCCGATTCGGCGACGATCTCGATCAGGCGTTCGCGGGTTCGCTCGAAAACGTCGCGGCCTTCGTCCGGTATTGGGATCTCTTTTGCCTTTCCGTTCTCGTCAAACGAATAGGCCTTTTGATGCACCACATCAACAACGCCTTTGAAGTCGCCCTCTTTACCAATCGGCAGAGAGAACGGGACGATCGAACGGGCAAAGCTCGAGGTCGCAGTTTCGAGTGCGTGGCCAAAATCGGCGTGTTCCTTATCGATCTTGTTAATGACCATGAAACGCGGCAGCAGGAATTCATTTGCGTATTGCCACGTTTTTTCGGTTTGGACCTCGATGCCGTGTACCGCATCGACCACGACGAGCGCACAATCCGCAACTCGCAGTGCCGGCCTTGCGTGCGACACGAACGCGGCGTAGCCGGGCGTATCGATCAAATTTATCTTCGTATCCTTGTATTCCAGGTGGGCAAAATTGTTATTTAGCGAGACCTTCCGTTCGATCGAATCCTCTTCGTAATCGGTCATGGTCGAACCTTCGTCAACCTTTCCCCAGCGGGGCGTTGCTCCGGCGACATAGAGAAGCGACGACACCAGCTGGGTTTTACCTGCGTCGCCGTGACCAATGACAGCCAGATTCCTGATGTTCTCAGTATTGAATGCTTTCATTTCGGCAGAATCTCCTTATTGTGGATTTGGGATATGCAAAGACGGGCAAACGACATCACACGGGAATTCCAGAGGCGGGTTGAATTCCGTGCAATGAGCGGCATAATTCAGCAGTTCGCTCCGATCATTTGTATAGCTCTAAATTTAGCTCAATAACGCTCGGACGGCAAGGAATGCCTTCGCGAAGGGAAAAGGGGTTGACTATTGGGATATACTAAGCAGCAAATCATCAACCGAGCTGGAAGCAGGTGTATCCCATGATAAAGCGAATTCTCACCCATTTACTCATTGTTGCGGCATTTGCCCTTGTATTTGCCTCATTTGCTGTTGCCCAGAGCAGCGTCGATCCGACATTCAACGCAGTGCCTTCGGGGCCCTTGAGTGCCCAAAATATTTACGAGGAACAAGCGGCACTGCCAGATGGAAAGGTCCTCGTTTGGGGCAGCAACCTTATAGTTGATGGCGTCGCCAAAGGAAGTATCGCTCGGCTGAATTCAGACGGTTCGCTTGATCCGTCTTTTTCGTTCTGCGAATGCGGACAAATATATTTCGCGAACGCGGCACCGCTGCCGGACGGCAAGGTGCTTGTGGCCGGCAGCTGGGAGTCAAAGGGGAAGATCATTCGCTTAAATAGCGATGGAAGCCTTGATACGACCTTTGGTTTTACGGTCTCGCCGAGCTTGGAGCAAACTAGTCTCAAGATCGCCGGTGTTGCCGCCGACGGGACATTCTACGCGATTCGCCACCGTTCCGTCCCGTCCTATAACGAAGACTCTCTTATTCGCTTTGAAGGTAACGGCGCCCTAGATTCGAGCTTCACAAGTGTTTTGATCGACGGCGGAAGGGTACTTAACAGTTATTTGTCAGCGCTCGAACCGCTGCCGGACGGCAGTCTTTACCTTGCGGTCAATACGGCCGTAGTCTCGAACTATTCGACAAGGGTTAGGAAATACTTGCCTACGGGGGCATTGGATCCGGCATGGACGCCGCCCAATATTCCTCCGAGCACCATAACGTGGACCTTTGTTCAAGGGCTGGCCGCCGGGGCGGATGGCAGCTTGGTGATCACCGGTTCGTTTACGGTGGTGAATGGAGTTCAGAAGAAAAATGTGGCTCGGCTGCTTGCGGCAGGGAACGTCGATCTGAACTTTACAGCACCGGACACATTTTCAGGTACAGGTGTAAAGCTCCTTTCTGACGGCAAGATCCTGCTTTCAGCAACGGACGGCCTTGCCTTTCCTAATAAACTTCGGCGACTGAACGCCGACGGAAGTCTTGACACCTCCTATACGATGGACGCTTCGGTCAGCGATGTTTCAAACAAATGGTCGCTGGATGCGTCAGAGCGTTCGGTGTTCCGCTCAGTTGATTCGATCGTTCGCCTGCAGCAGAACGGTTCACTTGATACCGGCTTCTCGACAAATGTCGGGGTCTTCGGGACGGTAAAAACCCTTGTCCGTCAAGCAGATGGCAAGGTGGTCCTTGCGGGCAATTTCACCGGTATGAACGGTGCCGCGTCAAGCAACTTCGTTCGTGTGAATGATGACGGGACGACGGATCCGACATTCAACTCGGGTACCGGGTTTGACGTACTGCCTTCGGATCTATATCTCCAGCCGGACGGCAAGATCATCGCGATCGGCACATTTGCTCAGTACAACGGCAGCCCGGTGCCGCGGATCATTCGGATCATGCCCGACGGCACGCTGGACAGCGGATTCAACGTCGTGCTCAATTCGGGAGTGGTTAGCGCAGTTTGCTTTCTTAACGATGGCAGGCTGTATATCGGAGGAACCTTTGCGACGGTCGGCGGAACGTCGCGGCCGGGGCTTGCACGCCTCAACTCAGATGGGAGTTTAGACAGCAGCTTTGACGCTCTGATCGGGGGAACGCCAACGATCTACGACCTGGTGGTACAGGCTGACGGTAGAGTTCTGGTCGCCGGTTCATTTTCGGGGATCGGCGGATTCAACCGATCAGGTCTTGTACGCCTCGATTCAACCGGAACTCTCGATCAATCCTTTGATCCGGCGAATCCCTCCACGCAAAGGATGAGCGTTTTACCCGACGGCCGAATGTTCACGATGTCGTGGAGATCGGGTAGTGGGCTTACCGTTTTCCTGCGCGATGCTAATGGGAATATTGACCCGAGCTTTACGGCACCAGTGTTTTCTCTCGCCGACTCCGAAACCCCTTTTCTTGTTCCCGGAGCAGATGGGAGCGTCATCGTTGGCGGCAACTTCACGACCGTGGGACCGCGGTCACTCAGTGACCTCGTGCGGCTTGCGCCAAACGGATCGCTCGACCTGCTATTTTTGCCAGGTGGTGTAAATATTGCCGTGCGCAAGGTCGTCGCGGGCCCAACAGATAAGGTGCTTGTCGCCGGTGAATTCGACAAGATCGGCGGTGTCGCAAAGCCGGGTGTTGCGAGGCTCAATATCGCGCCGTACCGGAAAACGACGCCGTTTGATTTCAGCGGCGATGGACGCGCGGACTTCGTAGTTTATCGGCCTTCTTCCAGTACGTGGTATCGGCTTAATAGTGGAACATATAGCTTTGAAACTACGACGTTCGGCGTTGCCGGCGATATACCTACTTCGTCCGACTATGACGGCGACGGGATGACCGATCTATCGATCTTTCGCCCATCGACGGGTAATTGGTGGTACCGATCAAGCAGGACGGGCGTCGATTACGCGATTCTTCTTGGGACATCAACCGACCGTTTTGCGCCTTCGGATTTTGACGGTGACGGAAAGACGGACTTCGTAGTGTACAGGCCATCGAACTCGACCTGGTACCGTTACGGTTCAAACCTCGGGAGCCAACCGGCCGTGAGGTTCGGCATTGCCGGAGATATTCCCGTTGTCGGCGATTTTGATGGTGACGGCAGGGGCGACCTCGCGATCTTTCGGCCATCGGCCGGTGATTGGTGGTACGCCGCAAGCAGTTCGGGCGGTGCCCAAAGGGCGACGCACTTTGGAGCGAACGGCGACATACCGGTACCTGCTGATTTTGACGGAGACGGTAAGACCGACATGGCCGTCTTCAGGCCTTCGACCGGTGTCTGGTATGTGCTGAATTCCAGCGATTACTCGGCGTTGATCGTGCCCTTCGGACTTGGGACCGACAAGCTGATCCCTGCTGATTATGACGGGGACGGAAAGGCCGACATTGCCGTCTTTCGGCCATCGACCGGCATTTGGTACATCCTGCAGTCATCCTCAGGCTTTTTGGGCCTTCAATGGGGTGTCGCGACCGATGTTCCCGTCGCAAATCAGTTTATCGTGCAGTCAGGCACATCGCGTGTTCCGACCGAGTCCGACGACCGCGCGAGACGTCCGGCGCAAGCAAAGTCCCGCGTTCATTGACGGCAGGCCTCCTCTATTGACGAGTGCGGTATACTGAAAGCTTGGCCGTGTTAAGGCAAAAGCTGCCCTGACACGGCGTCAGTTATCAGGACACTCTCTCCCCGGGAGGCCGCCGAACTATGTTTAACGGACGAAAGAATAGACTTTATCGATCGATCTTCACCGCGTTTTCCGCAGCATCCATAATTTGGTGCACGCTCTTGCCTGTTGGCGCTCAGGACCTTGTGCCGGTCAGCAACATTTCGGGCGGTTCCAGCGTTTTCGTCTTTCGAAAATCATCACCGCCCCGGCGTTTTACAAGCAGCGTTAGAACCTCCCGCAGCAGCGAACAGCGTGTCGCATCGGCGAAGAGAGTTCGCAAACAGTATGAGACGCACTCATCCGAGACCGCGAAGAAAGATCGTACGCCCGTAATTGCTCCCGAAAAGGCCGCAACTGCGATCCGCACGATGAAACGCCAGGAAGCGTCAAAGATGATGGCAGGTTCGGGCGAATTCTACCTCCAGCAGAATGATCTTGATAACGCCGTGGACAGCTTTCGAGAGGCCGTTTCGCTTGATGCGACGAATTCAAAAGCGAAGCTCGGCCTGAGCGATGCTCTTGCAAGGAAAGGGAATTCGTTGGTTGACGGCCAGAAGGCACCGCTTGCGAAGAGCTATTTCCTCGAATCGATCAAATACGATCCAAAGAATGCGGCGGCATATTTTGGGCTCGCCGAGCTTTTTGCAGACGATAACGACAACGCGCAGGCCCTTGCGAACTACGAAAAGGCACTCGCCGCCGATCCTAAACTGACCGAGATCTATCAACCGCTCGGCATTCTTTACTATCAGCAAGGCGAGATCGCGAAGGCCGATGCATTGCTCGGAAAGGCTCTTGCGCTTGATCCAAACAGTGCCGAAACGCAGGTCTTTGTTGCGTCGATCCGCCTTTCGCAGAACCGCAATCAGGAAGCCCTTGATGCCGCAAAGCGGGCGTTGGCGATCGAGCCGACGTCAGCCGAAGCCGCAAACACGGCGGGCGATGCTCTCGTTCGCCTTGACCGTGTAAAGGACGCGATCCCGTATTACGAAAAAGCGACGACGCTCAAGCAGAATTACTTTGACGCTCTTCTCGCTCTCGGAGCGGCGTACCTCGAAACCGGTGATTATCCGAATGCTGTAAAGGCATACAAGGGAGCCTTTGCGGCGAAGAATACGAGTGCGGAGGCAACGGAAGGCCTTGCGGATGCGTATCGATTGTCAGGTGATTTCAATTCGGCGGCGGGAGCGTACCGAAATGCGGCGACCTTTATGGATCGCGACGCAACATTCTCGAACCAGCAGAAAGCTGATACGCAGAGCAAACTCGCGTTCGTGATCGGCCAGCAGTGTGCGATCAACGTTCGACAGGCGAAACGCTGCGAATGGCCGTCCGCGATCACTGCCATGGAAAAGGCAGTTAAGCTCGGCAACGGAAGCGCCATCGATTACGCAAACCTCGGCTGGGCATATTACAACGCCGCCCAGATCGATAACGCCGATAAGAATACCGCCGAGGCAAAGGCGAAGACCGAGCTTGCCCGCACAAATCTAGAAAAGGCTCTCGCGATGAACCCGAGCTTTGCCGCCGGCCCGATGCTCAATCTTGGTATGGTGCGCACAGATCTGGGTGACTACGCCGGTGCTGCGGAAATTCTGTCGAAGGTCGTAAAAGATAAGCCGGAGTGGGCATTCGCATGGAACGAACTTGGCCTTGCCAACTACAAGCTCAATAAGAAGAGCGATGCGATCCAGAACTATAAACGCGCAACAGACGAGGATCCGAATCTCGCCGCGGCTTGGTTCAACTACGGCCGAACCTCCATCGAACTTGGCAATATGGGCGATGCGAAAAAGGCGTACAAGAAACTCGTAAACCTGAAGGCGATGAATTTTGCAAACTTTCTCGAGTTGATGAGCAAGGGAGCGGTCAAGAGGTAGTTTGTCCGACTTGATCTTTGAAGAGAACGTTCCGCTTGCGCCGCTGACCACTCTAAAGGTCGGCGGCCCGGCTCGATATTTTACCGAGCCGCGGGATGTTGATGAACTGAGGGCGGCATTCGAACGTTCACGTGCCGACGACCTAAAGGTATTCGTGCTTGGCGGCGGCAGTAACGTTGTCGTGTCCGACGAAGGTTTTGACGGGCTTGTTATCAGGCCGAACTTCCTGGGCATCGCGTTCGAACCAGGCGGCGACACAACGAATGTCTCTGCGGGAGCCGGCGAGAATTGGGACGAATTCGTCGAGACCTGCGTCAACAAAGGCCTCGCGGGTGTCGAGGCTTTGAGCGGCATTCCCGGCCTTGTCGGCGGGACTCCGATCCAGAATGTCGGGGCTTACGGGCAGGATGTTTCGGGGACGATCGTGGCGGTCGATTGCTACGACCGCGAGACCGGTTCCGTCGAGACGTTCTCGAATGCGGCGTGCGGATTCAAATACCGCGAGAGTATTTTCAATACGACGCATCGCGACCGATACGTCGTCCTCAAGGTCACTTTTCGTCTGGTAAATGACGGCAGGCCGACGATCGCTTATCGCGATCTTGTCCAGCATTTCGCAGGGCGTGAACCTGACCTTACCGAACTTAGAGCTGCGGTTTTGGCGATCCGACGTTCAAAGTCAATGGTGCTCAATGCGAATGACCCAAACTCGCGCAGTGCGGGATCATTCTTTAAAAATCCGATAGTCGATCGGGCGATCTACGAGACGATCGCCGCGAAATTTGGGCAAGTTCCAATGTTTCCGATCGATGACACCTTCGTTAAGATACCTGCGGCGTGGCTCATTGAGAATGCGGGTTTCGAAAAGGGTGCCAGGTTGGGCGGAGCGGGAATATCATCCCGTCATCCGCTTGCGATAATCAATGCAGATGGTGCGTCCGCCGGCGAGATCATCGCCCTGAAAGACGCGATCCAGGAGGAAGTTGGAAAGAAATTTTCGATCTTCCTTACGCCTGAGCCTGTATTTGTGGGCTTCTGACTAAAGATAGGTGACCAGTATGTTGAATCTCAAGCAGGAAATCTCCAAGATCTCAGTCGTATCGCTCGTCGTGCTCTCAATGCTATGTACGGCGATACCGGCCTCAAGGCCGGTCGCAGCTCAGGACCTTGTTGCAACGGACAGCATCGCGAGCGGTTCGAGCGCATTCGTCTTTCGCGAATCAAGTAAAAAACCGCAGGCATTCCTTGCCGGCGGCGGAAACGCTTTTGTTCGCGAGGGCGGCGGTGGTGCCCGGGCAAACCGACGAACTAACGCACAGATAGTCTCAGCCGCGAAAAAGAAACGTCTTGCTGCCGCCGCTGCACGTAAGCGTGCAATGGCCGCCGCCAGAACGAAAAAGTTGAAGCTGTCGAATGACCTGGCAAAAGCAGGTGAGAATGATCTGGACGCGGGACGCACTGATGATGCGATCAAGAATTTTCGAGCGTCTTTGAAAGAGAATCCGGGGAACACCCGCGCGTCCGCCGGATTGAGCGAGGCCTTGACCGATCAGGGGATGACTCTTGCGGGCGACACGAACAACTCTGCTGCGATCGCTCCACTCGAAGAGGCCGTTAAACTCGACAAGACGAACTCCGAGGCATTCGCGAAGCTCGGAGCTGTTTACGCGGCAAATGGAGACTTTCCTGCGGCGACTAAGAATTACTCACAGGCGATCGCACTCGACAAAGACCTTGTCGGCTTGAACGCACCGCTTGGCCTCGCGTATCTCGATTCCGGAGATATTGGAAAGGCCGATGCCTGTCTAACTCTTGCGACCCGCGGTGCCGTAGAGACAGTTGATTCAAAGATGCTCGAGGGACGGATCCGACTCAAGCAGAATCGGAATAACGAGGCACTTGCTGCTTTCGATAAAGCCTTACAGCTGGACCCGCAAAATGCGTCCGCCGCCTATTATCGCGGCCAGGCGTATTCGCGTATGGACGAGCCGGCGAATATGATCAATTCGTACAAGCAAGCTCTGAATCTCGAACCGAATTATGCTCCGGCAGCTTTCGACCTCGGCGTAGCCTATTACAACGCGGGCGACTACCAGAACGCCGCGAACTCGTATGAGATCGTCGTTCGTGAGGATCCGCAGAATGCTCAGGCTCACGCAAACCTCGCGAGCTCGTATCGTCAGCTTGAGCGGTACGAAGAAGCGAATGCTCAATACAAATTGGCTTCCGAGAAGATCAAGACCGACGCGCTTTACAGCGAATGGGGCTATTGCCTCGGGAAAGTGAACGACTGGAACGGTGCGTCGGCTCGACTTCTGGCAGCAAGGGACCTGAATCCTGCTGCGGTCAATGATTCGAACATCTCGTGGGCGTATTACAATCAGGCGGTCGAGCAGCAAAAGACATCGCCGTCCGCGGCAAAAGCCAACTTCGAGTTGAGCCGCACCTTCGCCGCAAAAGCTGTACAGCAGGATCCAAAGCTCGATGCGGCATTCCTGAATCTCGGTTCGACCGAGAATCGGCTTGGGAACTATTCGGCAGCCGTTAGTGCGCTAAAGAGTGCCCTAAATCTCCGCAGCGATTGGGTGGTCGCGATGAATCAGCTTGGCGTGGGTTATCGCGGAATGAATAATTTCAGCGAGGCGATCTCGATCCTAAAACGCGCGACGGACCTGGATAGCAACTACGTCGTTGGACTTTTCAATCTAGGCGAGGCATACAACGCGAGCGGTGATAAGAAGGCCGCGAGACGCATTCAGGATCGTCTTGGAAAGCTCGACGCCTCGCTTGCGAATGTCCTTGGCGATGTCTTTAAGGGCAAGATCTCTATCGACGGCCTTACCCGCGGCCTCGGGAATGAGGTGCCGAAAGTGCCGAAGATACCGAAGGTAAAGCTGCCTTACTGATCTGGCGAGAAAATAAAGGTGGAGCGGTTCGATATGGTCCGCTCCATTTTTATATAATCGTAAACTTACAAAATGCCGCGTAGAGACGATATAAACAAGATCCTTATCGTGGGCTCCGGACCGATAGTCATCGGGCAGGCCTGCGAGTTTGATTACTCCGGCACTCAGGCCTGCCGTGCCTTGAAGCAGGAAGGTTTCACGGTCGTGCTGGTAAATTCGAACCCGGCGACCATAATGACCGATCCCGAGATCGCCGATCGAACCTATATCGAGCCGCTCACCGTTGAAGCTCTTACCGCGATCATCGAAAAAGAACGTCCGGATGCGGTGCTGCCAACAGTTGGCGGACAGACCGGCCTTAACCTTTCGGTCGAACTCTACGAACAAGGCGTTTTTGATAAATACGGTGTCAAGATGATCGGTGCGAACATCGACGCCATCAAGGTCGGCGAAGACCGCGAGCTTTTCAAGGCGGCGATGGACGAGATCGGCATCCAATCGCCAAAAGGCGGTTTCGCGCACACTTGGCAGGAGGCGAAAAAGATCGTCGAGGAGATCGGCTATCCTGCGATCGTCCGGCCTAGTTTCACGCTTGGCGGTACGGGCGGCGGCACAGCATTCAACCCTGAAGAATTCGAAGAGATCGCACGCGGCGGCCTTGCCGCTTCGCCTACTTCGCAGATCCTTGTCGAAGAATCGATCCTCGGCTGGAAGGAATACGAGCTCGAGGTGATGCGTGACCTGAACGACAATGTGGTCATCATATGTTCGATCGAGAATTTCGATCCGATGGGCGTTCACACCGGCGATTCGATCACGGTCGCGCCTGCCCAGACGCTCTCTGACGTCGAATATCAACGCCTGCGTGATATGTCGAAGGCGTGCATTCGCAGGGTCGGCGTTGAAACCGGCGGATCGAACATACAGTTTGCGGTCAATCCCTCGAATGGCGACATTCGGATCATCGAGATGAACCCGCGCGTCTCGCGTTCATCGGCACTTGCGTCAAAGGCGACGGGCTTTCCCATAGCGAAGATCGCGGCAAAACTCGCGGTCGGTTACACGCTAGATGAGATCCCGAACGACATCACAAAGAAGACGCCTGCTTCGTTTGAGCCGACGATCGATTATGTCGTGACGAAGCTGCCGAAATGGGCGTTTGAGAAGTTTCCCGGTGCGGAAGATGTCCTCGGTACGCAGATGAAGTCGGTTGGTGAGGCGATGGCGATCGGCCGAACATTCAAGGAATCGCTCTTCAAGGGCCTGCGGTCGCTTGAGGCCGTTAAGCCATTGCGTCTGCACGACGTTCCTGATGAAGAGCTCCAGCGTAAGCTTGCCCGCCCGAACTCGAACAGATTCTCGTACCTGACCTATGCCCTCCAGAACGGATATTCGATAGAGGAACTTTATCGCTTGACGCGGATCGACCCGTGGTTCCTTGATCAGGTCAAGCAGGTGATGGAATTGCAGGCCGAGATCGACGGGCGTCCGGTCGTCGAATATTCTGCCGAAGAGCTTAGAAAGGCGAAGGAGTTCGGGCTCTCCGACCGGCGTTTGTTCTATCTCTCGGGCGATGATGAGACCTCGGTTCGCGACAATCGAAAGGCGAAGGGAATAACGCCTGTCTATAAACGCGTCGATACGTGCGGTGCCGAATTCGAATCCTTCACGCCGTATCTATACTCGACCTATGAGCAGGAATGTGAGGCGGCACCGACCGATCGGCGAAAGATAATGATCCTCGGTTCGGGGCCAAATCGCATCGGGCAGGGAATTGAGTTCGACTATTGCTGCTGTCACGCTAGCTTTGCCCTGCGGGATGCGGACTTCGAGACGATAATGGTCAACTGCAACCCCGAGACCGTCTCGACCGATTACGACACGAGCGACCGGCTGTATTTCGAGCCGCTGACATTCGAGGATGTGATGAACATCGTCGATGTCGAAAAACCTGAGGGCGTGATCGTCCAATTCGGCGGACAAACGCCGTTGAATCTTGCGAATCGCCTGCATCGGGCCGGCGTTCCGATCATCGGGACCTCGCCTGATTCGATCGACCTTGCCGAGGACCGAAAACGCTTTGGAGCCTTGCTCGAAGATCTGAAGATCCCGTGTCCAGAGAATTCAAGTGTTACATCAGCAGAAGAGGCGAAAGCTGTTGCAAAACAAATAGGTTATCCGATCGTCGTGCGGCCGAGCTTCGTGCTTGGCGGCCGTGCGATGGCCATCGTTTATGACGAGGCCTCGCTCGACGAATATATGCGAACGGCGACCGATGCCTCGCCGGAAAAACCGATCCTGATCGACAAATTTCTCGAGCGTGCGGCCGAGATCGACGTTGATGCTATCGCGGACGAAACCGCGGTCGTGATCGCCGGCATTCAGGAGCACATCGAAGAGGCCGGCATCCATTCCGGCGATTCGTCGAGCGTTCTGCCGCCTCAGAAGGTCGCAGAGGAGCACCTGGATACCATCAAGCATTACACGCGGCTGCTGGCCCGCGGATTGTCCGTGAAAGGGCTGATGAATATACAGTTCGCGATAAAGGACGACCGCGTTTTCGTGCTCGAGGTGAATCCGCGTGCGTCTCGGACGGTTCCGTTCGTTGCAAAGGCGACGGGCGTTCCGATCGCGAAGATCGCTTCGCTGATCATGGCCGGAGAAAAGACCTTGGCTGAATTCGGGCTGCCGGAAGTTCTGTCCGTGCCGAATATTTTCGTGAAGTCGCCCGTCTTCCCGTTCAAAAAGTTTGCGGGTGTCGATCCCGTTCTAGGCCCTGAGATGCACTCGACCGGCGAGGTTATGGGCGTCGGCACGTCATTTGGCGAAGCTTACGGAAAGGCGATGGAAGGCGCCGGTCTTGCGCTGCCTTTGGCTGGACGTGCATTCGTCTCGGTCAATGACGCCGATAAAGGCCAGGCCGTTAAGATCGCGAGGCGTTTGAGCAAGCTCGGATTCGCTCTTGTCGCGACGCACGGCACCGCGATCCGGCTGCGTGAAGTTGGGCTCGAATGCGAGAGCGTTTTCAAGGTCAACGAAGGCCGCCCGAATATCGCCGACCTCATCCGCCAGGGCGAGGTCGCCCTGATCATCAACACCGCCCTTGGCAAGACATCATTCTACGACGAAAAGGCGATCCGCAAGGCCGCATTGCAGTTCAACGTCCCGTGCGTCACCACCATCACCGGTGCGGAAGCCCTTGTCGAGGCCATTGGTTTCAAGATGGCCCAGAAGGCTTTTGCGGCCCGCAGCCTGCAGGAGATCCACTCGGCCAGGTCCCTTGAAGCCGAATCCGCCGGTTAGCCGCCGCGTTTTTCGCGGCCGATCCGCCTTCCACAGCATTCTCCGAAGCGCCCCGCGTGCTCCATCTCTTCTGCATTTTGTGCGGACTGTGTCGTTTTGTGCGTTTTGTGTCGTTTTGTGCGTTCTGTGTCGATCCGTGCGGACTGTACTTCTCCGAAGCCACGCACTCGGCTACGATAGCTATGGGTTGAGGGCCTGAGCGACAAATGGTTACGTTGAATATGAGACAAGCAGTTTGGTTCGTGGCAGATGTCGTGGAATGCCCGAACGAACATTGGCGTAAGTGGTCCGGAGCTTACTGGAAATACGCCAGTTTGGCGGCCTTGGGAAAGCAACCAAGTGTTGGGTCGTCTGCATCTAGGTTTGAAACCACAGCGGAGGCTTTTGTGCGATGAAGTTTCGATATTTTCTATATGCCGGTGCTCTAACTTTTCTTACGATATTCTCGGCGCTCGGACAGGCGCCGGAGCTCAAGCGGATCGACGGCGCTGCCGACACGTCCGAATATAGCAAGTTGGTCGCGCAGATCCGTTCGGGCGATAAGACGGTTGATCTTGTTAAGCTGCGTTCGGCCTATATGGACTGGATGAATGACGAATGCAACGTCACAACGGCCCCGAAACGCGACGAGATGGTCAAGGCCTTCGAGGCCAAGGATTATAAGAGATTTGTCGAGCTTTCGGAGGCAGTTCTTGCGTTCGAGTATGTAAACAGGTCGCTGCACAACGCCCTTGCGATAGCGTACGCGGAGCTCGGCAATACGGAAAAAGCAAAATATCATCAAGATCTCTCAAAGGCATTGGTCAAGGCGATCCTGGATTCAGGCGACGGCAAATCGGCGAAGACGGCTTATCGGGTGCACAGCATCCGCGAAGAGTACTTTGTAATGAAAGAGCTCGGCTATCAGACCTCAGGCCAGGCGCTTGTTTTTGAAAAAGACCTGGGCTCGTTCGATATCCTTACCGGTAAGAACTCCAAAGGCGAAACGGTCTCCCTTTATTTCGACATAAACCCCTGGTGGGTCGGCTCCACGGCGTCGAAACCCTGCAAGGTGAAGAAGAAGTAAGCTCGAGTTTCAACCAGCCAACAGTCAGGAATGTTGACCAAGCGGAACGTTCGATCTTGAGAAAGTGTCAGCTCCGTCAGTTTGTCTTTACAGCAAAACTCTTCGAGAAATTTCCTGCCGTCTTCCGTCACGACCAATGTCCTACTAATTCCTGCTCGGACAACTTAGTAACGTGTTGATACCGAGCGCAGCTCATCGCAGCCAACATGTAAGGAGCTCCGCTTCGGAGAAGGCAGGGCTCTTATATTTTTGGACACGTCGGAACATAATGAGTCATACTCAATTACCGAGTCAGGTGCCACCACGATAGTTTAAATGCAGGATGATGAAACGCCCCGCCTCCGGCTCGGCTTCCCCCGGATCCGGACGCTTGGCGGTCGATTGGGGCAGGGGTGGGTGCGGTTGGAGGGGCCTTAGGAGCAGTCGCGGCGTCCCTGGACGCCAACAACCGTCTCAGGCCCAACGTGCCAGCCACTGCCGAGACCTATCCCTTGGACAGGTTGGCCGCCAGATAAATATCCGAATGGAACTAGCGTGCCTAAATAAATCACCAATAGACTTAATGTGAAAAATGGTTGGAAAAAAAATATCATCTACGGATTGGCGAAGACAAGGACAAGAAAAGTATTTAACTAAGGTTAGTCTAGTCGAAAAAGAGTACTCACCTTACAGGCAGGATTGGGATCACGATCACTGTGAATTCTGTGGCTCTAAATTTTCTTTGGATAAGCATGATCTACACCATGGCTACGCGACCACAGACTGCTACCATTGGATCTGTGAGCAATGCTTTGAAGATTTTAGCGATGAATACCAATGGAAAGTAGAACCAATACCCTAACGTGAAGATTAGTGGTAGAACCGGGTTCATCCGGAAGTCACGCGAAGGCTGTGCCGAAGAAATATCCGCGTGTGTTCAAATTTGTTCTAAAGCGGAATACGATCCTGATCTGAGGAATATCTGGGGCGGAAGCACCGAAGTATGTATGAGAGGCTGTGTTTCCGAGAGATGTAAAAAAGGACTTAAGTTTTAAGGCAAGGTCGCATGAAAGACGAAGATATTGACACAAGGCTCTTGAGGAATGTTGGGAGCGATTGGAGAAAAGTTGCCAGGGTTGTGGGAATGACGATGATACAGATCGATCCGGAAGCAAGGCGGGGCCAAGACGATCTATATTTTGCAGGCAGAATTATAAGTTTGATCGAACGAGGATTTGTTGAGGCATCTGGCGAGGTGATCCATTTACGAGAAACTGAAATCAGAATACGAGAAACTGAAATCAGACAGAAGCGGACAGGCTGAGAACGCCGCGGTAGGGAGGATGGTAACGAAGGGAAGCGTTGCGAAATGTTCGCAGGAGATGTGGCTGGGCTTAACCACGAATGCACGAAACAGGACGCCTTAGTTGCAGAAGTCCGCACGTTAGTAAGGACATCAATCTCGGATCTTCACACTGAATTTCTTGTCGGCGTCGCCTGCTGAATAGCCCCTAGCTTCAGCTAGGGGTAACCGTATTCCCCAAAAACTAACGGGCTTTAGCCCATGTTCGGCTAAAGCCGAACGCTCTTTGAGGCCTTGTTGTCCACTAGCTAAAGCTAGTGGCAATTCTAGCGTTCCGGTTCGCGCAACGAAAGAGAAAACCGCAAAGAACGCAAAGTTTCCGCAAAGGGACGCAAAGGAGTGATAATGTCCGATTCTGTTCCTGCGGCGGATCGGGCCATTCTTGATTTATTGCCGCCGATAATCTAACTTCTTGATAAACACTTCGTTTGTAATACGTTTCAAAAAATAAAGAATGACTGATACTCACGATCGCGAGATCATCGGCGGCCATTTGCTCGTAATCGGCGGTGCCGAGGATAAGTACAACGAACGGCGGATATTGAAAAAGTTTCTGGAGCTTGCCGGCGGAACGGACGCGGAGGTTCTGATCATCCCCGTAGCGTCGGACTTCCCAGAATTCGCTGCCGATGTTTATACACAGGCGTTTCGGAACCTGGGCGTTGCAAGGCCACGCGTTCTCAAAGCAACGTCGCGGCAGGACATTGTTGATGCCGACGTCGATGCACTTCTTGACGGCGTTAACGGCATTTTTATGACGGGCGGCGACCAGATGCGGCTTGTGTCCCTGCTCGGCGGCACGAAGCTGGCCGACAGGATCCGCAGCACTGTTCGATCGTCAAATATCGTGCTTGCGGGAACAAGTGCCGGAGCTGCGGCGATGAGCACGACGATGGTCGTCCGCGGCGAACCAAGCTCGCATCCGTTCAAAGCCGCGGTCCGGCTTTCGCCCGGCCTCGGGTTCCTGAAGAACATCATCATCGACCAGCATTTTACCGAACGCGGACGCATCAGCCGCCTTGTCACCGCCGTCTCGTACAACCCATACAATCTCGGCATCGGGATAGACGAGAATACGGCGATCATTCTCGATGGTAAAGGTTTACTTGAGGTTTTTGGGCAAGGGTCGATCACGATCGTTGACGGTTCAGCTATTACTTTTAATGAGATAGCGGAAGTTGCTGATAATGAAAGCTTTAGCGTGTGCGGTGTTCAGTTTCATGTCCTAAGAGACGGCCTGGGCTACAATTACCTGGACCGTCACGCAATACAGCCTTCCGGCGAATTCCTTTTGCCCGATCTTGGATAGTGCAGCATATGGAAATACTTGAGATCCGAACTCTTCGCGGTCCGAATTACTGGAGCGGTTATTGGAAAAAACTCATTATAATGCGCCTCGATATCGGCGATTATGAGAAAAAGCCGACGAAAAAGCTCAAGGGCTTCTACGATCGAATGGTCGAGGTGATACCGTCGCTCGAATCGCACGGCTGCAGTTACGGCGAACCCGGCGGATTCCTCA
Organism: Acidobacteriota bacterium; assembly: GCA_019639195.1. GTDB lineage: Bacteria > Acidobacteriota > Blastocatellia > Pyrinomonadales > Pyrinomonadaceae > OLB17. The sequence continues at coordinate 167,873 of JAHBSI010000004.1, forward strand.
AGCGAGTAAAAGAAGGCACCTGGGCAGGCCACGTGATCGAGCATTTCGCGCTCGAACTGCAGACGCTTGCGGGCATGGACACGGGTTATGGCCGCACGCGCGAAACCAGCGAAAAAGGCATCTACAACGTCGTTTTCAGCTATCTGGAGGAAGAGGTCGGCCGATACGCGGGCCGTGCTGCGGTCAGGCTTTGGCTCTCGCTTGCGGAAAAGAAGGACCTTGCGGAGATCAAAGAGGCGATAGCCGAAGACGTGCAGAAAATGCGGGAGATCCGCGAGGATGTGCGTTTCGGGCCATCGACCGGCTCGCTTGTCGAAGAAGCGGTGAATCGCGATATTCCGTACATCCGTCTTAATGACCAATCGCTCGTCCAGCTCGGCTACGGAATCAACCAGAAGCGAATACAGGCGACAACGACCGTGAACACGAATATGATCTCGGTCGATATCGCCGGCGACAAGGCCGCGACCAAAAAACTGCTCGGCGATATGGGCGTCCCGGTGCCCAATGGGTATCGGATACGTGATATAGACGACCTTGAAAGCACTTTAGAGCGTGTAGGCTATCCTGCTGTAATTAAACCACTTGACGGCAATCACGGTAAGGGTGCGACCATCGGCATCCACAACCTCGAGGACGCAGCGGTCGCATTCGAGAAGGCAAAGGAGTATTCACGTTGGGTGATAGTCGAACAGCAGCTGATCGGCTCCGATTTTCGTGCTCTTGTGGTCAATAATCGCCTGATCGCGGTCGCAAAGCGCATCCCCGCACACGTTGTCGGCGACGGGAAAAGGACGATCACAGAGCTTGTCGAAGAGACGAATAAAGATCCGCGTCGAGGCTTCGGACACGAAAATGTGCTGACGCTGATCGACATCGACCAGCAATCGCTTCGCTGTATCAGGAACGCGGGATACACCGAGGATTCTGTTTTGAAGAAAGGCGAGGTGCTTTTTCTAAAGACCACCGCGAATATCTCGACCGGCGGAACCGCGATCGATGTCACGGACGAGGTTCACCCGGAGAACGTCTTTCTTTTTGAGCGGATCGCACGGATCATCGGGCTTGATGTCGCGGGTATCGACATTATCGCGGACAACGTCGCGCAGCCTCTACGTGAGATCCGGGGCGGCATTATCGAAGTGAACGCGGCTCCGGGTTTTAGGATGCACCTTTCGCCGAGCGAGGGCATCGGGCGAAATGTCGCCGAGCACGTGATCGATATGCTTTTTCCGCCGGGCACGCCTGCCAGGATCCCGATCATCGGCATCACGGGCACGAACGGCAAGACGACCACAACGCGTTTGATCGCCCACATATTGAAGAATAGCGGCCGAAACGTTGGCTTCACGACGACCGACGGCACCTATATTGGAAATCAGCAGATCGTTACGGGCGACAACACCGGACCTGTTTCCGCACAGCTTGTGCTAAAAGACCCGACGGTGGACGTTGCCGTGCTTGAAACTGCACGCGGCGGCATCATTCGGGCAGGGCTTGGGTTTGACCATTGTGATATCGGCGTTGTGACCAATATTGCGGCCGATCATTTGGGGATGAAGGACGTGAATACGCTCGAGGATCTCGCTCGCGTTAAATCGGTCATTCCGCGCGCAGTCTCCAAAAAAGGCTATGCGGTCCTGAATGCGGAAGATCCGCTCGTTTACGATATGCGGCAACTGACCGACGGTACGGTTGTCTGCTTTTCGATGAACGAGAATCATCCGAATATCAAGAAGCGGGCCGAACGCGGCCGAACTTCCTGCGTTTATGAGAACGGCTACGTCACGATCTTAAAGGGCAAGTGGAAGGTGCGCGTTGAAAAGGCCGTGAATATTCCGCTCACGTACGGCGGCCGAGCCGAGTTCATGATCCAGAACGTGCTTGCCGCGACCCTTGCGTGCTTTGTTCACGGCGTTTCGATCGAGGATATTCGAGTCGGCCTTACGACATTCAATGCGGGTACCGCACAAACGCCCGGACGCCTGAACTTTATGGAGGTCGGCTCCGTTACCGTGCTGATGGATTACGCACACAATCCTGCAGGTTTTGCCGGGCTCACAAAGTTCGTCTCAAAATTACCCAATAAATATCGGATTGTTATTATGACGGTGCCGGGCGACCGCCGCGATGAGGACATTGTCGAAATGGGCGAGATCGCCGGCAACGCTTTCGACCGCATCGTTATGCGTGACGGCCATTACCTTCGTGGAAGAGATCCGGAAGAGATCCGAGAGCTCATTCGAAAAGGTATCGCAAAGACCGGAAATGAGCCGCAGGTCCGTGTAATTCCTTCGAGTCGCGATGCGATCCAGCACGCCATCAAGTATGGCCGCAAGGGCGAACTCGTCGTGACACTTGCCGATGTCGTTCCGGACGACATCTCCTATGTTGAAGAGATCCGCGATAAGCTGCTTGCCGAGCAAGAGGCGGCATCAGCAGCGGCCGGTGACTAGAAGGCCTATTTGTAGATCCCGATCTTGATGCCGCTGTCGGTGATGGACCCGCGGTACATTCCTTCGGAGTTGAAGGGCAGCGTGACGGTGCCTTCTTTATCGACGGCGATGAGGCCGCCTTCGCCGCCGATCGCGGTCAGTTGTGAGACGGTCTCGTTTGCCGCGTCTTCGAGGGAAAGCCCTTTGTATGCCATTCGAGCCGCAACGTCAAAGGCGGTTGCCGCCCGCATAAAATATTCTCCGTGGCCTGTGCACGAAACCGCACACAATTCGTTGGCGTAAGTTCCGGCACCGATGAGAGGTGTGTCGCCCACACGGCCGAACTTTTTGTTCGTCATACCGCCGGTTGAGGTCGCGGCGGCGAGGCGGCCTTGAGAATCGCATGCGACGGCGCCTACTGTTCCGATCGGCTTTTGAGTTCTGTCAGAAAGAACCACCCCGTCAGTCCCGATAGAAGACACCGGGACTGCCGCCCCTCCTTCGTAAGGAGGGGAGCCTGCGTGGTCTAGTTGAACGCGATCGCTCGAGATCGCGTCCTGGAGCTGCAGCCAGCGGTGTTCTGTAAAGAAATATTCGTCGGGTTCGAGTGCAAAGCCTTGCTCGGCAGCAAACTGCATCGCACCTTCGCCCGCGAGGAGAACGTGGACGGTCTTGTCCATTACGGCGCGTGCAAGAAGGATCGGATTCCTGATATTTCGCACTTCCGCGACGGCGCCGGCCCGCAAAGTGCTGCCGTCCATTATGGAAGCATCCATTTCCTGCCGCCCGTCATGTGTGAAGACGGAGCCGCGTCCGGCATTGAACAACGGAAAGTCTTCGAGTGCGGTAACGGCGGCCTGAACGGCGTCGAGAGCGGTTCCGTTTGCTTCAAGGACGCCCCAGCCTTTACGCAGTGCATCCTCAAGCCCGGAACGATACTCGGCCTCGAGTGCGGGCGTCATCGAGCTTTTGACGACGGTTCCCGCACCGCCGTGGATGGCTAATATCGGCTTCGACATAAGCCTATTTTACCGCATTAATGCGATCCTGTCGTTTCTTAATGGTGAGCTTCAACGGATCTGACGACCCACTGTGAAATTCGGGCATCTGGAAGCAGAGCCTGGGACGTGATCGTGTAATTCAGGCCGTCGAGACGCTTCTTTACGCCCTCTTCGATCCCGCCGAACGAGAGCAGAAGCGGCACGATCAGAACGCGGGCCTTTTGGGCATTCGCCTTTTCAACGATCGAGCGAAATTCCGCGGTCGCCTCGCTGCGAATCGGTTCTGGAGCATCGTCGCGGACCGTAAGGTATTCGATGCCGCCATAGCTGCTGTTCGCTTTCATTCGGTCGGCAATCTTTGCCATGTCATTGAGCCAAAGGCGGTTGGTTTCGGCCGAGACGGGCCCGTGAGCGACGATTATGATGACCTCATTGCCTGCATCTTTGCTGATGGATGCTGCACGCGAGAGCAAGATGTCAGCGACCGTCGGATCTGCGTCCAGAGCCTTTCGCATCGTGATCGGCACTTTATGCGAGATCGGCGTTGTCGGATCGAACGGTTCGGTTGAGGTGTTCGTATGTGCGGAATGCTCACCGTGGCCGCCGCTTCCGTGATCCATTTTTGCAAATACTGCGAGGTCCTTCGGAGCATCCGTGCGGAGTCCGAGCAGATACTCGGTCGATGTGATGACAGTGCTGTTCGACGAAACAAAAAGCGGCACGGCAACGATCGAAGTCACACCTTGAGCTTCGAGCTTGTTGACGGCGTCCTGGATGTTCCGCTTTGTCGCCATTCCAAACGCGACCTCGACGGGGAATTGCTTGCCGACTTCCGCAGCGACATTATTGACCTCGTCATTCCACTCGGCCTTTCCGCCGTGAGCAAGCAGGAGTACGCCGGTCTTGCTTTTCGCGGACGATACGTGAGCAGAATGATCGCTATGTTGTGCAAAGACGGGAAGGGCAGCAAATGCAAAAAGGCTTACAAATAGTGCCTTAAGAAGCCGGCCGGACAACAAAGTATTAAGTGCAGAATTCATCATAAAGACGCATTGTATAGAAAATGAAAATCATTTTCAAGAAAGGAGGAAGCCTTGAGCGCTTTATTTGGCCAAAGGCTCCGTCTGAAAGGCTTCGTCAGAAAGGTGCCTCATTGGGACAGTGGTTAGAACGTTTTGCTTCTGAGCCGCAGGGCGTTCGAGATGACGGACACCGAGCTGAAGGTCATCGCCGCACTTGCGATCATGGGCGAAAGCAGCAGGCCGAAGACCGGATAAAGTGCACCCGCCGCGATCGGGATACCGAGAACGTTGTAAGCGAATGCGAAGAATAGATTCTCGCGAATATTCTTCATTGCCGCACGGCTCAGATTCATTGCCTTCAGTATGCCGCGCAGGTCGGAATGCAGCAGCGTGATGTCGGAAGATTCGACCGCGACGCTCGTACCTTCAGCGAATGCAATGCCGACATCGGCGGTCGCGAGTGCGGGTGCATCATTGACGCCGTCTCCCGCCATTGCGACGATCTTTCCCGCAGCTTTGAGCTCAGCGATCTTTTGCGCCTTTTTCTCCGGTGTTACTTCGGCGATGTAGGAATCTATCCCGAGCTCTTTTGCGACGGCGGCCGCAGTTATCTCGTTGTCGCCGGTCATCATTACGATCTGCTTCTTTTGCCCGTGCAATTCGGTGATTACGGTTTTAGCGGACGGTTTGATAGCGTCGGCAAGGCCGATGTAGCCCGCGACGGCATCGTCGATCTTCAAGGCCACGACCGTCTGGCCGTTTCCTCTAAGTTCTTCGACATCCTTGCCAGAACCCGCTGCGGCGATGGCGATTCGCTTGCCGTTTACGGTCGCGGTCACGCCGATACCTGTCTGCGAGGCGAAGTTCTCAGCGGTCGGGATCGTTACTCCGCGAGATTCGGCCTCGGCGACGATCGCTTTAGCGAGCGGGTGTTCACTGTGCCGTTCAACCGATGCAGCGAGGGAGAGCAGTGTCGATTCATCATCGGCCTTTTCAAGGATCAGAGACTTAACAACAGGTCGCCCTTCGGTTAGCGTGCCGGTCTTATCGACGGCAATGACGTCAACTTTTGCGAGGTTTTCAAGGGCGGCGGCTTTTTTGACGAGAACGCCGTTGCGTGCACCCTGGCCTGTTGCAACCATAACGGACATCGGCGTTGCAAGCCCAAGAGCACACGGACAGGCGATGATTAGGACCGAGACTGCCGCGACGATCGCAAACGGAAGGCTTCCAAGAAACAGCCAGGCCGCAAAGGCGATGACGGCCGCGATCACAACCGCAGGGACGAAATACGCCGCGACAACGTCAGCAAAACGCTGAATCGGGGCACGCGAACGCTGTGCCTCACTGACCATCTTCACGATCTGTGCGAGAACTGTATCGCGGCCGACGTGTTCGGCCCGCATCTCGAAAACTCTCGGCCCGTTGAGTGTGCCGCCGATCACCGTATCGCCGACGCCTTTCTCGATCGGCATTGATTCGCCGGTGACCATAGATTCGTTTACGGATGATCCGCCTTTCTCGATCTTGCCATCGACGGGGATCTTTTCATTCGCATTTACGAGCAGCAGATCGCCAATGTGAACTTCCGAAAGGCTGATGACGGCCGCCTGACCGGCATCCTCGATCCGAACGGCAGTTTCGGGTGCAAGCCGCAGAAGTTCTTTGATGGCCGACGAAGTTTGCGAACGTGCCTTTAGTTCGAGAACCTGGCCGAGGAGCACGAGCGTCGTGATAACTGCCGCTGACTCAAAATAGCCGGGCACGATCCCGGTGTGCATGTCGCGCATCGCATCGGGAAAAACTCCGGGCACAAGGAGCGCCGCTAGGCTGAGCAAGTACGCCGCACCTGTGCCGATCGCGATCAGGGTGAACATATTCGGACTTACATTCTTCAGCGACTGGACCGCCCGTTCAAAAAAAAGGAAGCCGCCCCAGAGCACGACCGGCGTTGCGAGAATGAACTGTATCCAGATCGAAACGCTCGGCGAAACGATATGGGAGAAGCCCGGAAACATTTCGGCCATTGCCAGAATAAAAACGGGCAAAGTCAACGCGGCCGAGATCCAGAAACGGCGTCGCATATCGATGAGTTCCGGATCTTCGGTATCCTCAAGCGAGACTTCCATCGGCTCAAGGGCCATTCCGCATTTTGGGCACGTTCCCGGCCCGATCTGCACGATCTCCGGGTGCATCGGACACGTGTATTCGACATCGAGCGGCTGATCGGCAGGTTCACGCGGTGCGAGATATTTTTCAGGGTCGGCCTTGAATTTTGTGACGCAGCCGGTCGAGCAAAAATAGTATGTTGTGCCGTTGTGTTCGTGTGTGCCCGCGGCAGATTCGGGTTCGACGGACATTCCGCATACGGGATCGATATGTGATGCCGTACGCGTTTCGTGCGCGGGTGCCTTTGACGTTCCGCAGCAGGAGGCCGCCATTGTTTCTTGCGTTTCAGTCTCAGGTTTTGCGGCCGTCGAGCCGCAGCAGGATGACTTCATCGGCTCGGTGTTTCCGCCAAGGAATTTTGTCGGCTCGCTTAAAAACCGGTCTCGGCAGGTCACGGCACAGAAATAATATTCCTTTTCTTCGAACTCACATTTGGCAGCGGCAAGGTTTTCGGTGACCGCCATACCGCAGACAGGATCGGTGTGGATATCGACAAGCTCCGGTGCTTTTCGACCGAGCTGGACAGGTGCAGATGTTGGTTCTTTCATTCGTTCAGATCTCCTTATGGAGCATCTTACAACCTGTGAGTAAGTGTCAGGTCAAGCATTATTTTACACTTTCGGCAAATGCTTCGATAAGGCGGCAGACCGTGTGCCCGTTCGGCGTTGCATCCTTGATGCCTTTCCACATTTCAGCCGCGGTTTCCAGCCGTTTTTGGAGGCGTCGGAGTTCGGCGATCTTTTGCCTGTTTTCCTCAAGCCTCTTTTCTACGATGTCGCGGACCATCGGACACGGCGAATCGCCCGAGGTCGAATGGTTGAGGATCTCTTCGATCTCGGCGAGCGTGAATCCCAATTCTTTCGCGGACGCGATGAACTGAAGACGGTCGCGATCGCCTTCCGAATAGATCTTGTAGCCGTTCAGACTATTCTTTGTCGGCCTCAGAAGGCCGATCCGCGTGTAATATCGGACGGTAAAGAGAGGCACGTTCGCCCGTTTTGCAAGACTCGATGCTGTGAACATAGTTCCTAGATTATCTTATTTGCACCCAAAGAAAACTGTGGAAAAACGGCTCAAATAAGCATATATTCTTAATGATAGGCCGAAATTGCGGCCTGGTCGAACCTTAACCGAAAAGGCAAGACGCTCTGCGTTGTTGAGCGTCACGCAAAGCCGAAGGGCGATCACGGAAGTTGTGATCGTACGCCGCGGCTGCCGAAGTGAGGATCAATGAAGATCGTTCTAGCTCTCGTAATCTCAGCATTTGCGTTCGCCGCATCATCTGCTCAATCACTAAATCCAACTAACGTAACGGTCGGCTCGAACGATCTGGCTCGTCCGCGCAAGGTCGCGACATTCGCGATGCCGACGCCGGCAGCGATCGCTGAATTGGAACGGACGACGTTCGATCTCTTGAATGCAAAACGCAAAGAACGCGGGCTGCGGGCTCTCGTCTGGAGCGATTCCGTTGCTGCCGTCGCCAGAGAACATTCCGTCGATATGGCGACGATGGATTACTTCAGCCATAAGGATATGAATGGCCGCTACGTGAGCGATAGGGCTGATTCGATGGGGCTGTCGAAATGGCGTGCGATCGGTGAGAACATTGCGTTCAATCGTGGTTTTTCGGATCCGATCAGCCGCACCGTCGAGCTTTGGATGAACTCAGCCTCGCACAGGCAGAATCTGCTCGACGATCATTGGAAAGAATCGGCGGTCGGCATCGCGGTCGCAAATGACGGCTCGTATTTCTTTACGCAGGTCTTTTTGGATAAGAAATAACTAGATTGAAATTTTGTTAGAACGTCCGGCCTTTGCTGCATGAATAAGCAAAAGCCGGGCGTTTTGCTATGCTAGACGCGATGCGATTCTCTCTGCCGTCGTTTGCAAAGGTCAATTGGACGCTTCGTGTCCACGGCCGCCGAAAAGACGGATATCACGAGCTTTTTACGATGTTCCAAACGATCTCGCTATGCGATCGGATCACGTTTGAAGGATCGGACACGCTTTCTTTGGCGTGCTCCGAACCGAGCATCCCGACGACGGAAGAGAACCTGATCTTGAAGGCGGCCGAAAGGCTTCGCGACGCTGCCGGCATTTCAAAAGGTGCCGCGATGCATCTCGAAAAGAATATTCCTTCGCCGGGCGGGCTTGGCGGCGGTTCGTCAAACGCAGCGACGGCATTGATCGGCCTTTCGAGGCTTTGGGAGCTTGATGCACGCGACCTTCTGCCTCAGATCGCGGCCGAACTGGGCTCGGACGTTCCGTTCTTTCTTTGCGGCGGAACGGCGATGGGGACGGGCCGCGGAGATATTATTGAGCCTATGAGCGATATTGCGTCAGGTCCGATGCTCGCGGTGACACCGAACGTTGCCGTCCCGACGGGCTATATCTTTGGGCGATATCGAGCTGAGACCTTGACAGATACGGCTCAAAATCATAATCTTTCTGTTTGCCGAGCGGAAGCTGAAAGGCTGGATCCGGCAGCATCAGAACTTGTGAATGACCTCGAAGGCGTTGTATTTGAAGCCTTTCCGGAGGTCGCCCGCGTGAAAGAAGCTCTTTTTGAGCTGGGCGCGGTCAATGCGGTCCTTTGCGGGAGCGGAGCAAGTGTTCTGGGCGTTTTTGACAAACAAGAGACACGGCAGACTGCTGAAAAAGCCCTCGATAGTGAATCGACCTGGCGAAAGTTTGCTGTATCAGCCGTTTCGCGTGAAAGGTATCGCGAAGAGCTCGGCCTTTAGGGGCGTGAAGTTTTCGGCTGTTTCCGTTAGTTTCTTCACTTTTTTGAATTGGGGCGTAGCCAAGTGGTAAGGCACCGGTCTTTGGATCCGGCACTCGTAGGTTCGAATCCTCCCGCCCCAGCCAGATGTGAATATTAGGAACGGACAGTCTCTCGTCGCAATGAGTGGTTGTCCGTTTCTATTTTGAGATCTTTCGAGCCTGAATGTGCTCGACGATTTATGAGCGTAACCGGAAGGATAAAGATTTTCGCGGGTAGTGCCCATCCCGAGCTTGCAGAAGAGATCTGCGCTTACCTCGGGTGTGATCTAGGCAAGGCCGTTACGGCGAGATTCTCGGACGGCGAATTCAACTTCCAGATCGAGGAGAACGTCCGCGGCCATGATGTTTTTATCGTGCAGCCGACCTGTCCGCCGAGCGACAAGCACCTGATGGAGCTGCTCGTAATGATGGATGCCTTTGTAAGGGCATCGGCAGAACGAGTGACGGCCGTGATCCCTTATTTTGGATACGCTCGTTCCGACAAGAAAGATCGTCCGCGTGTGCCGATCGCGGCAAAATTGGTGGCGAATTTGATCACGAAGGCGGGAGCAGAACGAGTTCTGACGATCGACCTTCACGCTTCGCAGATACAAGGGTTCTTTGATATTCCGGTCGATCACCTTTATGCCGCACCGGTAGTTGTGGATTATTTCCGCGATAACCCGATCGAGAATTTGATCGTTGTCGCACCTGACACCGGCGGTGCCGAAAGAGCCCGTGCATACGCAAAGAGGCTGGATGCCGGACTTGCTTTGTGCGACAAGCGGCGTGAAAGGGCGAACGAGGCCGATGTGATGAACATCGTCGGCGACGTTAATGGCAAGAACTGCCTGATCATCGACGATATGTGCGATACGGGCGGTACGATCTGCAAGGTTGCAGAGGCACTGCACAAAGCCGGTGCAAATGAGATCTCGGCGTGTTTTACGCACGGCGTCTTCTCAGGGAATGCAGTTTCGAACATTCGCTCGTCTCACTTGAAGAAGGTGATCGTGACCAATACCATACCGGCAAGTGAGAATGCCGCTGAACTGATCGAAGAAGGCAGGATCGAAGTTCTAAGTATCGGTAAGCTGCTCGCTTCCGCGATCAGATCGATACACGACGAGACAAGCGTTTCGTCACTTTTTATTTAGTTTCGTTGAGAAATTGTTATGGCTGAAAAAATTACTGTTAAAGCTGAAAAAAGAGAGACCCGCGGAAAGAACGAAGCTCGAAGGCTTCGTGCTAACGGGGGCGTTCCCATCGTAGTTTACGGCGGTGGTGGCGAAAGCGTAGCCGCATCGGCATCTCTTTCGGATCTTGCCGCCATTCTAAGGCTTGAAAGCGGTGCGAATACTGTTTTCTCGCTTGATATTGCGGGCGTTGGCGCGTCGGACGTGATCTTTCAAGATCGTCAGATCGACCCGCTGATGGGTCGTCTGACCCACGCCGATCTTCGCCGCCTCGTCAAAGGCGAAAAGATCGAGTTGACCGTTCCGATCCATCTCGAAGGCGACCCGGCAGGTGTTAAGGAAGAAGGCGGCGTGCTCGACCAGGTGCTTCGTGAGGTCAAGGTCTTGTGCGAACCCGCGAATGCTCCTGATTCGATCCGTGTTGACGTTTCTGCTCTTAGGGTCGGCGAGTCGATCCACATATCGGACCTGAAGGCCGAGAAGGGCATCGAGATCCATGGCGAACCCGATGCTGTCGTCGCTCACGTTGTTCTTGCTAAGGAACCGGAGCTCGAATCGCAGGTTGAGGCCGGTGCTGAGCCTGTTGTTGAGGGTGAGGCAAAGCCTGAGGGTGGAGCGTCCGAATAAGTGCCGGTTGATCGTGTTGTCTGATGTCTGAGGATACCGGCAAATGGCGTTGGCTCGTTGTCGGGCTTGGAAATCCGGGACGTCAATACGAGCGGACACGGCACAATCTCGGGTTCCTTCTCGTTGATCTGTTAGCGAGCAGGTATCAGACGCGAGCCGGCCGCGAGGAGTGCAAGGCACTCATTGGACGGGCCGTGATCGGCGAAGAAAGCGTCGAACTGGTAAAGCCGCAGACGTTTATGAATCTCTCGGGAGATTCCGTGAAGTGTCTGCTTTCAAAGCCGGAGCGCCGTATTGAAAATTTGATCGTCATATCGGATGACCTCGCGTTGCCCTTTGGAACGATAAGGGTCCGGCCGAAAGGTTCGCATGGCGGACAGAACGGCCTGCGGTCGATCATAGACCGTACCGGCACGCAGGATTTCATCCGGCTGCGGATCGGAATTATGCCTGAGCATCCGATCGCGGACGCATCGCGATTCGTTCTCGAGGAATTTTCCCGTAAGGACGCGGGCGATCTGCCGGAAGTGCTCGAAAGGGCATCTGATGCGGTCGAGTCCATCATACGCTCTGGCGTTGATGAGGCGATGCAGAAGTTTAATTGAAATGAATGAGATTTCCTTACTTCGACACTACTAATGAGTCGAGGTTTGTAAGCCAAAAGGAGAATAGAAGAAAAAGAAATGGCAAACAGAACGTACGAAGTTATGTATATCGTCAACCCCGAGACGGCTAGTGATCGCATTGAAAAGCTCAATGCCGCCGTCGGGCAGTTGATCGAGAAAGAAGGCGGCAGCGTCGTAAAGGTTGATGATATCGGCCTCAAGGACCTTGCATATCCGATCGAGAAAAAAAAGCAGGGCCACTATGTGCTTTTCGAGATCGAAGGCACCGGCCAGGAGATCGCTGAGCTCGAACGCCGTATGCGCGTCAACGATATGATCATGCGATACATCACCGTCCGCGTTGATGAAGACCGCAAGAAGGCCGACGCGATCAAAGCAAAGAAGGAAGCTCGAGCAGCAAGACGTGCCGCATTCAAACCGGCCGCGACCGAAGCAGCGGAGGCACCGGCGGAAGCCTAGTAAAGGAGAGTTTTATGGCAGAGAAAGAAATGGAAATGGTTGATGATCGCGACCTCGGTGTCGGAGAAGACGTCATCGGAGATCGTCCGCGCAGATATCAACGCCGTCGTCCGCGGCAGGTCGTCCCGGCTTATGTCGATTGGAAAGATGTCGACTTTTTGCGTCAGTTCATTCCCGAACGCGGCAAGATAATGCCGAGGCGAATTTCGGGCATTACGGCAAAAGATCAGCGTCGAGTTTCAAAAGCGATCAAGCGAGCACGCTCGATGGCGCTTCTCCCGTTCGTAGGAGAATAAGTTTTGTTTTTATTCGTCCGGGCTGCCGTTTGTTTTCGGCGGCGCAGATGAAAAGTGAGATCTAATAATGGCAAATACAACCGTACTTTTACGCGAGGATATAGAAAACCTCGGCGGTCGAGGCGAGGTCGTTAAGGTCAAGGCCGGATACGCCCGCAATTTTCTACTTCCGCAGGGTTTCGCAACGCTTGCGACCAAAGGAAACATCAAGCAGATCGAACAGGAGCGTGAAGCTCTGTTGAAGAAGGCCGCGGTCGAAAAGGCGACCGCTGAAGCTCAGAAGGAGCAGATGAGTGCTATCTCGCTCACGTTCGAGCGTAAGGCCGGCGAGCACGGGACACTTTTCGGTTCGGTCACTTCGATGGATATCGCTGATGCATTGAAAGCAAAGGGTTATGAGATCGACCGCAAGCGGATCGTCCTTCGCGACCCGATCAAGGAGACCGGCGAATACACCGTAAGCGTTAAGCTCCACAGAGAAGTTGCGATCCCGATCCCGGTCAAAGTAACGACCGAGGAAGGTGAGATCATCGCAAAGCCCGTTGAGGAAAAGCCTGCAAAGGCGGCTAAAGCTGCAAAGCCTGCGGCAGAAACGGAAGCTGCGCCTGCGGAAGAGGCTGCGACAGAGTCAGCGGAAGCTTAGTTTTTGGTGGTAATTCCGGCGGGCCGTTCCGAATTCCGACGGTCGAGCTGTGACCTTTCTTGCCCTCGAGTCGATCGTCTTCGACTCGAGGGCTTGCTCTTTCCTGCCGCAAAGGGAGGCGCGGCCCGCCGATCTTCTTAAGGTATTCGTCTCAAATCGACAACGGCAAAGTTTAGGTCTAGAATACAAAGACCAACCAACATGGTAAGTGCATTTCCCGACAATCGACGAGAGCAGTATCTCGAAAAACCTCTTCCTTCCAGCGACAGCAGCGAGCGTGTGATCCTCGGTGCGATCCTTCTGGATAACGGCGTGATCGCTCAGACGATCGAGCATCTGAAGCCTGAAGATTTTTACTCGCATTTTAATCGCTCGGTCTATACGGCAATGCTTGCGCTCTTTGAACAGCAGCGGCCGATCGACGCCATTCTGATCGGCGAGGAACTCAAGAAAGCAGGTTCTCTCGAAGCAGTCGGCGGTGTGACGGCGGTCGCGAATCTCGCCCTTGGACTGCCGCATTTCTCAAATGTCGAGGAATACATAAAGGTCGTTCACGACAAATCCGTACTTCGCCAGCTTGTTCGGACCTGCAACGCGATCACAAGCGAGGCTCTCGAGGAAGAACAGGAATCTGCGGACATTCTCGATCATGCGGAACAGCAGATATTTGCACTTGCCGAGGCTCGGACCCGCGAGAGCTTTGCTCGGATCGAACCGATCGCAGAACGCGTGCTTGCTCGCGTAAAGGAGCATATCAGTGGCGGATCGGCCGGAATAACGGGACTGACAACGGGCTTTCATGAGCTCGACGATCTTACATCCGGCTTTCAGCGAACTGACCTCATCATCATTGCCGGACGTCCGTCAATGGGAAAGACGGCTCTTTGTCTGACGCTCGCTCAGAACGCGGCCTTGAAAGCGGACGCGGTCGTAGCCCTTTTCTCGCTTGAAATGTCCAAAGAGCAGCTCGTAACCCGTATGCTCGCCTCCGAGGGCCGTATCAACGCCCACAGGTTCAGGAGCGGCCATCTGGTTCAGAGTGAGTGGGAGCGACTTGCCGAAGCGATCTCTAGCTTGAGCTCCGCACGGATATTTATTGACGATACGCCCGGGATCTCCGTGATGGAAATGCGTGCGAAATGCCGGCGTCTGGTGGCGGATCAGAAAAGAATTGACCTTATCGTGGTGGACTACCTGCAGTTGATGAGTGGCTCGAAGCGCGTCGAATCCAGGCAGCAGGAGGTCTCGCAGATCTCTCGCGAACTGAAGGCGCTCGCCAAGGAACTCGAAGTGCCTGTTGTCGCCCTTTCCCAGCTCTCCAGAGCCTCCGAGACGCGGCATCCGCCCACGCCCGTCCTAAGCGACCTTCGGGAATCCGGTTCGATCGAACAGGACGCCGACGTCGTAGGCTTTATCTACAGGCCGGAGTATTACGATAAGGACAATGAGAGCCTGATGGGCCTTGCCGAGCTGATAATCGCAAAACAGCGTAACGGCCCGACGGGCACCGTCAAGCTGGCGTTTATCAAAGAACATACGAGGTTTGAGAATCTCGCACGTTAGAAGGCCTGTATGAGCGATGATCTTCGTTTTCCGATCGGGGAATTTGATACGAATGTCGTACTTACTCCCGCGGCAAGAAAAGAACGCATTGAAGTGCTTCGTTCTTTGCCGGAACGGCTGGCAATGGCCGTTGATGGACTAAACGACGAGCAGCTATCGACACGCTACCGTCCCGGCGGCTGGACCTTGCGGCAAACTGTGCATCACATTGCCGACAGCCACGCGACCTCATACACGCGGTTCAAGCTTGCACTCACGGAAGATGAGTCACCGACGATCCACCCTTACTTTGAGGATCGGTGGGCCGAATTGGCAGATTCTTCGCTGCCGGTCTCAATTTCCCTAACTATGCTTTCAGGTATTCACGCGAGATGGGTCGCCCTGCTCGAATCCCTAACGGAAGCTGACTATCAAAGGGCGTACATTCACCCTGAGACAGGCGTCTGGACGGTCGAGAAGGCCCTTGCCTTATACGCGTGGCATTCACTGCACCATACCGCCCACATCACGAGCACTCGCGAAAGGAACGGCTGGCAGCCTACATAAAATGGCGAACGATCGACCAAATCGGCTCATTTCGCTCGATGTCTTTCGCGGCATCACGATCGCCGGAATGGTGTTGGTCAATAATCCAGGCACTTCGCCAACATATTGGCCGCTCGACCACGCTGAATGGAACGGGCTGACCCCAACGGATTGGATCTTCCCGTTCTTCCTTTTTATTGTAGGCGTGTCGATCGCGATCTCGCTCGGCAAAGCCACGACTTCCGGATCAAAGGGCTATGGCAAGATCTTCCGCCGCTCGGCGGTCATCTATCTTCTGGGAGCATCGATCTCGGTCCTGCCTTTTTTCCAATTCCAGGCGACCGACGCTCCTGACGTACTCAAGCTCGCGATCTGGCTTGTCTTCTGTGCGTCACTTTTCTTTCTGCTCCTGAGGAAATTCATCTTGGCCGCCGTTCTTTGCGGCATCGGTCTGGTCGGCATTGCGGGAATGAATCTCGCGGGCTTCAATGTCGTCAGTTACGACTATTCAACGCTCAGGATCGCCGGCGTCCTCCAGCGAATTGCCGTCTGCTACCTAGTAACTGCGATCTTGTTTCTGCATACGACCTGGAAGCAGCAGCTCTGGATCTCGGCCGCGATCCTGCTGATCTATTGGGCGGTAATGACGCTCGTTCCGGTGCCAGGTTGTGAGATAACCAGCATAAGCGACAAGGCCTGCAACCTGGCGGCATACATTGACCGCCTGATACTTACCGAGGGCCACATTTGGCGTTACGGAAAGGTCTATGACCCTGAAGGGATACTTTCAACTTTCCCGGCGATCGTCTCCACGATCTCAGGCGTTCTTGCGGGCACTTGGCTGCTAAAGCGACAGGAAGGCGACAGTCACGGCGGCACCTTTGCCGCAAGCTATGAGAAGGCTGCGGGTATATTCTTCTTCGGGGTCATCCTGCTCACCGCAGGACTCGTTTGGAACAGCTGGTTCCCGATGAACAAAGCGCTCTGGACTAGTTCGTATGTTCTTGCAACTACAGGACTTGCGTTGCTGATGCTCGGCGGCTGCTATTGGCTCATCGACCTCAACGGCATCCGACGCTGGGCATGGCCCTTTGAAGTTTTTGGGGCGAACGCGATCGCACTCTTCGTCTTCAGCGGTTTCTTTGCACGAATGATGAACGGCTTTCGCGTGCCGGACGGTGAGAAAGCCGTGTCGCTCCACGGATGGGTGATGAACCACATTTTCTTGCCCGTTGCGGAACCGATCGACGCTTCGTGGATATACGCCGTCAGCTTTATCCTCTTTTGGCTCTCCCTGATGTGGCTGCTCTATCGCAAACGGATCTATATCAAGGTCTAGTTCGTCGAGATATCGATCTTTTGGATCATGATCGTCACCCGCGGGCTATCGCCGCCCGAGCGATTGTATGAGATCCAATAGCCTGCATCCGGATATCGCACCATATCGTAAACTTGGCCGTCCTCAGCAGGTTTTACAGTCGCATCGGCACCAAGAACGTCTGCAAGTTTCGGCGTTGACGCATCGACAGCCGAATACATCACTGCGATCGCACGGACCTTTTTATCCGAATCTAGGCTGATCTGAGCACTTTCGGTATCAGAAAATACATAGTAAAAGCCGGAATCATCACTAACGACCGGATCCTTGTCGATGGCTTTTTTGACATCATCCTTGGCCATTCCGATCTTGATGCCGCGGAACTCCGACATTTTCGCCGCATTTACCGGAGGCGTTGGTGCCGGTTGGGCCGAGGCGTCATTTGTACTTCCGGCCGCCGATGTGGGGATGAACATTGCAGTCGCAAAAAGCACGATGCAGCCAAAGAAAACGCATAAGAAACGCGAAACCTTAGTCATAGAATAGACCTCCTCGATCAATAAAATAACGGTTGTGGTCTAATTTTATTCCAAAAACGCGTAGGAATCAATGATTCTACGCGTCCGACACTCCTCACGGGCCGAACGGGATCCGGGGATAAGTTAGGTCTTAAGTGAATACTGTTGTCGGAAATGGGTGCTAATGCGACGCCCTGGTTTCAGGTGTCGCATTAGCCGATCGGCAGGATCCGGTGTTCAGTGGAGCTCAAGATCCACGATCGCATTTGCGAGCTGCTTTTCGAGAGTGTCTTTCTCGGCGAGCAGGGCCTGTCGCTCTTTTGAAAGAACGTCGAGTCGGGATTCCTGCTCATTTGCACGCGAAATGTAGCGTTGGATCAAGGCCTTGGCACTGTTTGTTTTGGTTAGTGCCTCGATATTCTCGCGAAGGCGTGCCTGGTCGGTGGTGATCTCGTCAGTCTCGCTGGTACCTCGTTCGAGCTTCTGATCGATGTCGTTAAGCTTCATACGAAGGTCAACAAGCGGGGCGAGTTTTGCACGCATCGCTTCGTCGATCGTCTTTTTAACCACGAGCGAAAGCAGGTCCTTTGGCGAAAGCGTTCGAAGCTCGTATTTGTCCATCATCCCGAGATTTTCGCCTATCGTAACTTCCTGAGTTTCGTATGGCTTTAGCTCGATGCGGAAGCGATAGAAACGTGCCGTCGTCGAGGATGGTTTGGGCGTGTCGGCGGAGAGCTCCCAGCCTTTCCGAACCGGCCGTTCGATGTACATCACACGCGGAAGTGCCGTCTGGTTCGAGAGCCAGTAGGTCTTCTTGTAGGTTTTGAAATAGTGGATCTGAAAGATGCCCTCGACGGCCTTGATGATCCTCGCGGGCTGTCGGTCCTCGACGGTTTTAGTGCGTATCAGCGTGCCAAGGTCAACACCGTAAGAGATCATGCGCTCTTCACGCGGTTTTAAGCGTTCCATCAAGGCCTCGCCTGCGTAAGCTCCTGCATCCATTACGGTTAACGGGCCGCCTTCGAATGTGAGGTTTGTAGTGTTCTTCAGGCGAATGCCGACGCGGGCTCGTGGCGTTCCAGTTGAAGATGCGTCCGGCTCACTGTCTGTTTCAGAGGCCTCGCCGTCCGCGGACGGAACAGCCTCATCACGGAAGATCGAGACACGTTCACCCTCCATTTTTGTTTGGACGATCGGGATAAGAGCGGACCGATTCTTTTCGACAGTTACGGGTTCGAGGATCTTGTATTCGAAGAGATCGCCGACGGACTCGCCCGCTGCTACTGTATCTACACCCGAATTCTTCCCGACGAGGGCGTCGCTGACACCCGAACCTTGATAGCCGGAAGAGACAATGAAATTGCCATTCGCCGAGGAGAACATACTTTCTTGTTTCGCGCCGACTACGACATCTTCAGTTCCACTTCCGAAGCCTGAACCGTCTCCGCTGCCGCTGCCAAAGCCCTCGCCGACGCCTTCGCCCGATTCGGGGTCGTAGATCTGCGGAACAAGTTTCAGGTCGTCAGGGATCGGGACGATCGGGCGATAGCGATAGAGCGGCTTCTGAAGGTTCTGGATGAACGAGACGGGCGAGCCGGATATCATCGAAAGCTCGATCTCGCGCCAATCATCGTCGCTCACGTTGTCAACGATCGCCCAACCCTGGAAGAACGGATCGCCTTTTTCGTCAAGGACAACGCGATAGCTTGTTTTCCATATCGGTGCTGCGATCACGTAACTGACGGAGATCTCGCGTTGGCCGGTGCCTTGGGAAGTAACAGTGATCGTCTTCGAATCGCGGCGCCTCGCCGAGGCCGAAGCGTCGGAGAATTCGTTAAGATCGCGGCGTGTGTTCTCATCAAGGAGCTTTACACTTCGGATGTCGCTTAACGGAATACTCGTCAGCTCGCCGGTCTGCGAGCCGACGACCACGGAGTAAACGGTCGTTTCCTTCTTCTCCTTTTCTTCATCGCCATCATTTACGCTTTGACGCTTTTTATCGACGGTAACGATGGCTCCCGTTGCGATACCTTTTGCATAGGTGATGGCGACATTGTCGCCCTGGAGCTGGCTCAAGATGTTTGCGAGACCGCCGCGAGAATCGGCCGAATCTTCGGTCTCGGCCTCGATGCTGAAGGGTATCTCGGCCGTGCGGGCAGAGGCGGGCTGTGACGAGCCGTAGCTGATCGAGCCGATCTTGCCCGAACCTCGGTCGATGACGACCATTGACTTGAGCACGTCATCGACCTGAGACTGTCTGAACCGAAGGTCGATCTCAGCGTTGCCCGAGACGATACCGCGGCGTTCGATATATGCGACGCCATTCGAATAGAGGACGACGCGTTTTATCGGCAATACCGATGCCGGAGCATTACTTTTAGTGTCGGCTGGACGCGGCGTTCCCGTTGGCAGCGGGTTGGCCTTCGCCGGCAAGGACCCGAAAATTAGCGCAGTAAGGACAAAGAAAATATGCAAATATCTCATAGAGTTGTCGGGAGATCTCAAAATCCGTTGGGCGATAGAATTGAACGATTTAAAAGATGCAGCGAAAGGGAAGTTTGGTTGCTTTTGCGGGTGAAGCGGGAGTTAGTTTCCGCGAATGCACGTAGGACAGTTTGCGTGCATTCGCGGTAAAATGCCCTTTATCCTGCGGCGGCGACGACCTTCTCGGCGGCGTCATTCATGCCTTCTGCCGGGATGATGCCGATGCCGGATTCGCGTAGGACGCGTCGGCCTTCTTCGACGTTCGTGCCTTCGAGGCGGGCGACGATCGGTATCGAGACGCCGAGATTCTTTGCCGCTGCCACGACGCCGTTTGCGACCATATCGCAGCGAACGATGCCGCCGAAGATGTTTATCAGCACAGCTTTTACGTTCTCGTCGGCGAGCAAGATCTTGAATGCCTGCTCGACACGTTCCTGCGAAGCGCCGCCGCCGACATCGAGGAAGTTCGCGGGCTCGCCGCCCGCGAGTTTGATGATGTCCATCGTCGCCATCGCAAGTCCGGCACCGTTGACCATGCAGCCGATGTTGCCGTCGAGCTTAATGTAGTTGAGGTCAAATTTTGACGCCTCGATCTCAAGCGGTTCTTCCTCGTTTAGGTCGCGAAGGTCGGCGAAATCCTTGTGACGGAACATCGCGTTGTCGTCGAAGTTGAGCTTTGCGTCGAGGGCGATCAGGCGGCTGTCCTTTGTGAGCAGGAACGGATTGATCTCGACAAGGGAAGCGTCCGTAGCCTCATACGCTTTGTAGAGCGAGAGCATAAACTTGACGGCCTGATTGACGAGTTCGTTCGGGATGCCGAGGCCGAAAGCGAGGTTTCGAGCCTGAAAGGACTGGAGTCCGACGGCCGGATCGATCGTCTCCTTCAAGATCAGCTCAGGAGTTTCTTCGGCGACCTTTTCGATGTCCATTCCACCGGCAGAGGACGCCATAAACACGTTGCGTCCGGTCACGCGGTCAAGCGTAATGCCGAGGTAGAATTCCTTGTCGATCGGCAGGCCTTCTTCGATGAGGAGCGTCTTGACCTCGCGGCCTTCGGGCCCGGTCTGATGCGTTATGAGCATCATTCCAAGCATCTCACCGGCGATCTGTTTCGCCTCTTCGGGCGACTTCGCGAGTTTAACGCCGCCGCCTTTGCCGCGGCCTCCGGCGTGGATCTGCGCCTTGACGACGACCACGTCGGTTCCGAGTTCTCTGGCCGCAGCCTCCGCTTCTTCCGGAGTGCGTGCAACGATCCCTCGCGGGACGGGAACGCCATATTCTTTTAGGATGGCCTTGCCTTGGTATTCGTGAATTTTCATAAAAGGAAATTTTATCCGAACCGCTTTAACGAATCAAAATGCCTACTTTCTTAGGTACGGTTCGAGGAGCTGTGCCCAACTGTTCCGGGAGCGTGTGTATTCGGCCTGACACCGTGCGGCCCGCTCCGAAGGCAGTATCTTGTCGGTCACCAGATATTGATATTTCGTTGTGTCCGAACCGTAAAGCATACAAAGCGAGTTGTAATATCGCTGTTCCTGGAGCAGATGTTCGTCCGCAAGGTCGAGCCGGTTGGCGTTGCCGCGTTTCCCGTCCAAAGCAAAGGCCTTTGCCGCCGCAAGCACAGCATCGACACCGTCTTTGCCCAGATACTCGATGTTTATATAAGCGGAGCAGCGGTCGGCCGCGTCCTCTTCGTTGCCGGTGATCGGCAATGCGTAAAGATCGACCAGAGCGTGACCAACCTCGTGCAAATACACAAAACGCACGGCATCGAACATTTGGTTGTACGCCTCATCGCTTGATTCGCCCGATGAGCGAAAGACCTGATAATAGTGGTCCATCAACTCGAAACAAACGGTCACGGAAGGCTCTTTTGGCGTGTAAAACGCATTTACGCGGCCGCATTCTGCGGTGCGAAGGATCACGTCACGCGGAAGCGTCAGAGCGGCATTCAGCTTGTCGGCCGCCTTTTCGAGCAGCTTGGAATCGCGTATCTTTGCGTCGATGCGGGTGAACTTTGCGGTCTTAAGCTGTTGATGATCGACCTTGAAATCACCATGATCTTCGTCCGGGATGTAGTTTGAGGCCGGAGTTTCCGTGGTGGGAGCCGAAACGGGCTTTTTCGAGACGGGATCTTCTCGATCCGAACGCCAAACACACGCCGTCACAAGCAGAAGGATGCAGCAGACCCATCCGAGATTGACGGCGTGTTTTGACATTTCGCGTACTTACTGGCTTCGTTCGACAAGCTCAACGAGGCTGCGGACCGCGACGGCCGTCGGCCCTTTTGCCTGGAAAGAACGAACGCCGTCGTTCCATGCGGTTCCCGCGATATCGAGGTGAGCCCATTTCGCCTTATCGACGAATTCCTGGATGAAAACGGCTCCGATGATCGTTCCGGCCTTGCCACGCGGACCGATATTCTTGACGTCCGCGATATCGCTCTTGATCATCTTGCTGTATTCCTTGCCGATCGGGAGCTGCCAGAAGCCTTCGCCTGTCTTTTTGCCGCAATCAATGATCGCGTCAACGAGTGCCTGATCGTTGCCCATAATGCCGGTGTTCTCGCCGCCAAGAGCGACGATAACGGCACCGGTCAGTGTTGCCATATCGACGATACGGGTCGCTCCCTGCTTTTCGGCCCAGGCGACGGCATCGGCGAGAATAAGGCGGCCCTCGGCATCAGTATTCAGGATCTCGATGGTCTTGCCGTTCATTGCGGTAACGACGTCGCTCGGTCGCGAAGCACCGCCATCCGGCATATTCTCGACAGCAGCGACAACGCCGATGACGGGAATGCTCGGCTTAAGAAGAGCGATCGCCCGCATCGTGCCGATGACGGTGGCACCGCCCGACATATCGTATTTCATCGCCTCCATGCCGTCGCCGGGCTTCAGCGAAATACCGCCCGTGTCGAATGTGATCCCCTTGCCGACGAAGGCGAGGAGTTCGCCGTCTTTGGCTGTTGATTTCGTAGGCGTGTAGCGGAGCGTGATGAGCTTTGCGGGCTGGGTCGAGCCGATCGAGACGCTCATAAGCGAGCCCATTCCGAGCTTGATCATCTTCGCTTCGTCAAGGACCTCGCACTTCAAACCGACTTCGGCGGCCATTTCCTGTGCACGGCGTGCCATCTCGGTTGGGGTTAGAATGTTCGGCGGTTCGTTGGCGAGATCGCGTGTGAGATTCATCGATTCGCCGATCGCGACGCCGCGGCCGATCGCATTCTTGATCTCGGCGGGTTTCAAGCCGTCAACTGAGAGCTGAACACTCGAGAGCTTCGGCTCTTTCTTGCCCTTTGTATGATATTTGTGCAGCTCGAACTGGCTCGTGATGACACCCTGGGCAGCATTCTGCACCACCGTTGCCTGGTCACCTTTTGCGCGGGGAAGCAAAGCTAAGGTCTTTACTTTGAGCTTGCCGACGGCTCTTGCCGCAGTACCCGCAAAACGCCCGACGGCCGGGGCATCGTACTCTTTTTTGTCGCCGACGCCGATGAGGATCAGGCGACCCGCACCCTTCTTGCTGCGATAACGGACCGTTGCGATCTCTCCCGCCTCGCCTTTCAGATCTTCTGCGGCAAGAATGTCGGAGATCTGGCCTCCCGTCAGTTTATCCAACGGCTTGATATCTTTATCGGTTGCCTTGTCGCCGCTGAAAATTGCGACCGCAAGGGCGTCCGCATTAGCGTCGGCAAAATTGCCGGAAATGCCCTGAAATTTCATCAATTACCTCTCTTAAATTTTGCTTTTAAAATGGAAAACTCGTTTACTATCTATAACTTATCTAAGTTTTTGTTTCAACTCCGCACGTGTTTCTTTTTCGATCGTGCGCCGCATTTCGGTCTCGCGTTTGTCGTAGAGTTTCTTGCCTTTTGCGACACCGACCTCGAACTTTATCCGGCCATTTTTCCAGTAAATGCGGGTCACGACGAGCGTCATTCCTTTCTGCGTGGTCTCTTTTACGAGCTTTTCGATCTCGCGTTTGTGGAGCATCAGCTTTCGCGGCCGCAGAACGTCGTGGTTATTGATATTTCCGTGCGAATAGTGCGAAATGTGCGCGCCAAGGAGCCAAACCTCGCCGTCCTTGATCTGAACGAAAGATTCTTTCAGCTGAATGCGCCCGGCCATTATGCTCTTGACCTCCGTCCCCAAAAGCACGGCCCCGGCCTCGTATTTATCAAGAATGTGATACTCGAAATACGCCTGCCGATTGTTAATGATCTCCTTCTCCTCAGACATAAAACACTAAGTGTAGCAAAAACCCGCGGCCGTTTGGGTGACAGGTTTGACAGGTTGGAAATGGATTCGTAAATTATTAAGGACGCTGGGAGATCGTCTAATGGTAGGACTGCAGTCTCTGGATCTGCCTATCGGGGTTCGAATCCCTGTCTCCCAGCCAACTTTTCTCACCAAAGTTATTGCCCTATGACCGCAGCCTGGCATGACACGGAGCTTCGGGTCCGATACGCCGAGACGGATCAGATGGGCATTGTTCATCATTCCAATTACATTGTCTGGTTCGAGGTGGCACGAAGCGATTATTGCCGCAAGGCCGGTGTGCCTTATACCGAAATGGAGGCGAATGACGTGCAGCTGATCGTCGCTGAAGTTGCGCTGCGGTATAAAAGGCCGGCGTTCTATGACGATCTTTTGCTGATCCGCGTTCGATCAAAGGAGATCCGCCGCAGAAGCCTGCGTTTTGCTTACGAGGTCGTGAGAAAGGCTGACTCCGAACTGCTTGCGACGGGCGAAACGCTGCACGTTGTCACGGACAAGTCGCGTCGCGTACGTTCATTACCGCCAGAATACCTCGACCTTTTCAATGCCTGAATTGGCACTCTTTCTTTCCACCCATTAGAATAGAAGAATGCCACCGAATGTCCGGGCGGAGATCATTTTTATTTCGCTGATGATGCTCTTTATTTTCATCATCTGCACGGCCGCGATGATCTTTTTCGCAAAGACCTATCGAAAGGAAATGAAGGAACGACAAGAGCGACGCGATGTCAAGCGCCTCGCAAAAGAAGCAGCCGAAAAAGCCGAGCAGGAAAAAGCTGCCGAAGTAGTAAATGGACCTTCTCTCGACTCTTAACCCGCAACAATCGGAAGCCGTTACGACGACCGAGGGACCGCTCCTGATCCTCGCCGGAGCCGGTTCGGGGAAGACGCGTGTCATTACCGTCCGCATCGCGTATCTTATTGCAGAAAAAGGAGTTGCACCGCACAACATCCTTGCCGTTACCTTCACGAACAAGGCGGCGGGCGAGATGCGTTCGCGTGTCGAAGAGCTGTTCAAGGGCGGCGGGCTTCAGTCCGCTCCGTTGATATCAACATTCCACAGCCTGTGCGTCCGGATACTTCGAGCGGACATCGAGAAGCTTGAACAAGGCTATAAAAGGACCTTCACGATCTACGACACCGATGACTCGATGAAGGTCGTAAAGGCCTGCATAAAGGACCTTGGCATTGACGAAAAGAGTATGCCGCCGCGGAATGTTCGGAACGCGATAAGCACGTCGAAGAATCGCGGCGAATCGGCCGAAGATTTTGCCGCCAAGATCGAGTACGGCGACGAAAAGAAACTCGCCATTGCTCGTGTTTTCAAGATGTATGACGAGCGGCTTAGCGTCGCGAATGCTCTTGATTTCGATGACCTTCTGATCAAGACCGTCGAATTGCTGCGTCATTCGTCGGAGACGCGTGAGAAGTATAACGATCGTTTTAAGTATATCCTCGTCGATGAGTATCAGGACACGAACGCGTTGCAGTTCAACCTCATCAGCTTCCTCACGGAGAAGCAGCAGAATATTTGCGTGGTCGGCGATGACGCGCAAAGCATTTACGGATTTCGGCAGGCAGATATTCGCAACATACTCGAATTCGAACACAGTTTTCCATCTGCGAAAACGATCCTGCTCGAACAGAACTACCGCTCGACCCAGACGATCCTCGATACTGCCGACGCGATCATCAAGAACAACGTAAACCAGAAGAAAAAGAAGCTCTGGACGGCGAATCCCGGCGGCGAACGTATCTTCTACTATCAGGCTTATGATGGCGATGGTGAGGCTCGCTTTGTCGCCTCGAAGATCGAAGAGCATCAGCGACGCTCTTTGAAAGACAGGATCGCGATCCTTTATCGAACGAACGCTCAGTCACGCCTTTTTGAAGAGGCATTGAGGCGTCTGCGGATCGATTACAACATCGTCGGAGGTTTCTCGTTCTACGAGCGTGCGGAGGTCAAGGATATCGTCGCGTACCTGAAACTTGCGTTGAATCCGATGGACGATATCGCGTTCCTTCGTGTCGTGAACACACCTGCTCGCGGCATCGGCAAGACGAGCCTCGACGAGCTTACGCGATACGCAAAGGAGATGGGCACGTCGCTCTGGATCGCACTTCGCGAGATCACGGAAGGTTCGAGATTCGGCCAGAACGTAAATCTGACCCCGAGGGCCGTAAAAGCCCTTTCACAATTCGGATTCGTTGTCGAAAGCCTTATCCGCAAGGTTGCCGAGCTCAAGGAGACGCCGCATCCGGTCTCGGATGTCGTCGTTGCCGCGATCGAGGACACCGGCTACGCGGGGAGCTTGCGGACCGAAGGTACGGATGAGTCCGCCGCTCGGCTTGAGAATCTTGAAGAGCTTGTCAATGCCGCCGTTGACTACGACAAGAGCGAGACGGACGGTCTTCGGGAGTTTATTGACCACGCCGCCCTTACGTCCGACACGGACAAGTACGACAGTTCTGCGTCGGTCACGATGATGACCGTGCATATGGCGAAAGGGCTTGAGTTTCCGATCGTGTTTTTAGTCGGGCTCGAAGATGGAGTGTTTCCGCATTCGCGTTCGATCAACGATCAGAAGGAGCTCGAAGAAGAACGACGTCTCGCGTACGTCGCGATCACTCGTGCCGAGAAGATGCTCTACATCACGCACGCAATGCGCCGACGCGTTTATGGTGAAGAGATCGCGGCCGAGCCCTCGCAATTCCTGAACGAAATGCCGCTGGACCTCATTGAAGATCTCTCGGGCAAAGGTTCGTGGCTCTCTTACGCGAAACATCCTTCGACGCAGTCCGCAAAAGCTGCGGTCGGCGCCTTGCGAGGTGAAAGGCCGATCCTTTCCGCGAAAAAGCCGTACACAGGCAAGACGTATAACAGCGCGGACGCAGTCGCTGAATTCTTTAAGAATCGAGGCGGAAGCCCGCATTCTTCAACACCTCGTGAGGCAGAAAGGCCGCAGCCGACGGCATACGATCGGCTTAAAGCCGCCGGTTCCGGTAAGCCAAGGGGAGAGTCCAATGCTTCGAGCAATGCCTTGCTGCCGGGCACGAATGTGGTTCATCAAAAATACGGACGCGGATTGATCCTACGAAGGGAAGGCTCCGGAGACAATGTGAAACTCACGATCAGTTTCCCTGGTTTTGGCCAGAAGAAGCTGATCGAAAAGTTTGCGAACCTGCAAAAAGAGCAGTAAGATGCCGTCTTTCTAATTGGAGGCGAATCGCCCCGCAGTATTTATGAAGCAGAATATTTTTGCAGTCGCAGCTCTATTGGCACTCTTTTTTGTGATTTTAGGGTGTGGAAGCCTTAACCCGTTGAGCAGTAAGCGGTCGTCGGACGGCAAAGAATCCCCCACAACCTCAAAGCCAGGATCAGGCTCTCAACCGAAAGCCGATGCTCCTCCATCGACCGGCGAGACAAGCGGCATTCCGGAATGTGACGAAGCGATCGATATCATCAATCGCGAAACGAATAATCCGGATGATAATTTCATCACTCGTGCAACAAAGGCTACGATTTTGAATCGCGTTAAGGACGGGATAAAAAAGGCCGTCGAAGAGAGCAAGTCGAAAGGCAACTCGAATACTGAAGATCTCGTAAAGACGTGTCGCGAGTTCCGCGATCAGCTTGAAAAGAGCTTGGCCGAGCAGAAGAATAACGAGAAGTAGAATACAGCGCCGTTTCGAGTGTATCGGGAAGTGACGCGGTCGCCTTGAGCGACCGCTTTTTTCGTTTCGAACGCAGATCGACGGACCCGCATCAGATATACCTGATGACGGCAAAGAAGTTTGCGACAGCCGAGTGAAATGTGTACTATGAACGGACACTTTCGCACGACAACATAGGTCGTGTACGCGGAATTTCCCAATAAGTATGACCCGAAAAATTTACCCATTTACGATGTTCCTGGTGATGTTGTGCGCCATAACGACAGTCAGTGCGCAGCCGGAAGTGCAGGAAATGTATGCCCGCGGGCAGGAGCATTTTAAAGCCCGGCGTTGGGATGATGCCATCCGTGAATACACAGAAGTGATACGGCGGCGTCCGGATGTCAGCGGTGTCTATCACAGCCGGGCGCTTTGCTACTACAACATGAAGGTCAGCGAGCCGAAATTGACCTATCAACAGCAAGCGGATCTCACCGCGAACCTCAAGCCGGGAGAGGTGCAGCCAAAGAGCCAGAACAGCTTGAACGCGATAGCCGATTTTACGAAGGCCATCGAATTGCAGCCAGGGGCGGCTTCCTATGCGTCTTACTATTGGCGTGGGCAAACTTACAAATGGGAGAACGACCTTGAGCCCGCGATACTTGACTTGGAAAAATTCATCCAACTGTATCCGAATTACGAAAGCGATCCAAACTTCAGCGGAGCGATGATCCATCTGACAAAGGCAGGCAACGAGTATGCGTCGGCCCTTTCTACAAGAGGGTTCTACGAGATCGTGATGTTGAGCTACTCAACAATTAAAGGCGACGCGAGAACGCCGCAGGAAATAAAACGGGACGAGGAGGATGAACGTCGGATCAACAATTTGTTCAAGAAAGCCGTACGGTTTTACAAGCCGGTAAACCCGGGGACGTTTGCCGCCCGTGCCCGAGCATATTTGCAGCTTAAAGATCTCGCGGCGGCCATTTCGGATTTCAAAGAAGCCGTAAAGCAGAATCCGAAAGACCCAAGTCTCGCCAATGAGCTCGCAAGTGCATACAAGAAGAACAACCAGTTTGACCTCGCGATCGCTGAATATTCTAGAGTTCTCGCGATGCCCGATACATATTCGTCGATCAAGATCGAGAAGAACAACGCTCATTATCGCCGTGCAGAGGTCTATTTCGATCAGAACAGGCTAGGCGAAGCATTAGCCGATCTGAACTCGGTCATTACTAACGTTCCAACATATTATGTCGCGTATTTCCTGCGGGGAAAGGTTTACGCCAAACAGAAAAAGAAAGAGCTTGCTCGAGCCGACTTTATAAAGGCGGCGGAGACCAACGGCCTTCGAAAGGTTGTCCAGATCGAGCTCGATGTGCTTGATGGAAAGGTAAAGCCGAATCCTCAGGCCGCAAAAACCGATAACCCAGCAACAAGACCGGCATCGGCAGCTGTTAATGCAACCGAGCCGGCGGTAGCGTTCGTTTCAAAGCCACCTGCTCCCGAACCGTTCGAATCTCAATTTCGAAAAGAGATGCAGGCGGCGATGGGTCAGAACGATCCTTCGTGGTATCGCGGTGTTGCATTTCTAAATCTTGCTGCAGGCTTGCAGAAAAGCGGCAGGCAGGAGAAAGAGATCGGCGACCTTTTGGCCAACAAGCTTCTTGAGATGGCTTATATTGATTTCTTCGTCGTTTATAAATACATACTGGTGAACAAGAATTTCAAGCTCTCGATGAAGATGAGCGAGCAACTGCTGGGCGGGTTGACCCGCGAGATGCGGAAAAAGATCACCGAAACAAGCAGTGCCGAGGTCCAGGCTTACTTGAACAAGACACCGGCCCCAAAGATCGCAGAGATATTTAAACCGGGTTATGGCTGGGGTAAGACCGTTTCGAGCAATATCAAATAACCCAGGTCAGATCTAATCCAAGAGAAAGCCCCGGACCTTATCCGGGGCTTTCTTCAAACGGTCATTATTTCGGCTTCCTTGGCCTTGGAGAGTTCGTCGATCTTACCGATGTAGGTGTTCGTGAGCTTTTGTACATCGTCGAGGCCGCCGCGTTCGTCATCCTCAGAGATCAGCTTGTCCTTGGCTAGTTTCTTTAAGGCATCGTTAGCGGCATGTCGTGCGTTCCGGACCGCGATCCGGTGCTCTTCGGCGATCTCGTGCACCTGCTTTGCGAGCTGTTTGCGACGCTCCTCGTTGAGCGGCGGGACGGGAAGGCGGATCATCTTGCCGTCGTTGGACGGATTGAGTCCGAGATTCGCTCCGATGATCGCTTTTTCGACCGCACCAAGCTGCGACATATCCCATGGCTGGACGGTTATCAGCTGAGGCTCGGGAACGGCAACTGACGCCATCTGATTGAGCGGCGTCGGCGTGCCGTAGTAGTCAACGCTGACGGTATCAAGCAGCCCGACACTCGCACGACCGGTTCGCACGTTCGAGAGCTTTCGCTTAAAATCCTCGACAACCGACGCCATCTTCGGCCCGGTCTCATTTGTAACGTCTTGTACGCTCATAATTTGTCTTCGGTGGTAACGACAGTGCCGATCGAGAGGTCGCCGTTTACGGCCCTTACGATGTTGCCCGGCTCTCGCATATTGAACACCATTATCGGCAAACCGTTGTCCATACACAATGAAATGGCAGAGGCGTCCATCACCTTGAGGCGCCGTTCGAGAACCTCTTTATACGAGATCCGATCGAATTTCGTTGCGGCCGGAACTTTCATCGGGTCGGCATCAAAGATGCCGTCAACCTTGGTCGCCTTGAAGATAACATCCGCCCTGATCTCCAAGGCTCTAAGAGCGGCCGCAGAATCGGTCGTAAAGAAAGGATTACCCGTTCCGGCGGCGAAGATAACGACACGCTTTTTCTCCAGATGCCTGATCGCACGCCGGTGAATGAACGGTTCGGCGAGCTCCGGGATGTCGATCGCCGACATCACGCGTGTGAAAACACCGGCTTTTTCGAGTGCATCCTGCAGCACGACGGCGTTCATTATCGTTGCGAGCATGCCGATGTAGTCGGCCGCTGCACGATCCATATTTCCCGCCGATTCGGAGACCCCGCGGAAGATATTTCCTCCGCCAACTACGATCGCAACCTCGACACCGAGATCGTGAACGGTCTTGATCTCGGCAGCAAGTGCGGCCGCGACCTGTGTGTCGATACCGTAATTCTGCCCGCCCATAAGGGCCTCGCCGGAAAGCTTAAGGAGAATTCGATCGTATGTTGGTGGCATAAAAAATTAGTTCAAGGTCAATGGTTCAAAAGATACGGCCGCGGGCTGAAGTTAACAGTTTGCCATATATGCTCCGAACCAAAAACCTTGAACGCTGATCTTTTTGAACCGAAGTTCAGGGAATTAGCCGACCATCGAGGCGACTTCGGTTGCGAAATCGTCCGCTTTTTTCTCGATGCCTTCGCCCATCTTGAAACGGGAGAAGCGGCGGATCGAGATGTTCTCTTTGATCGAAGCGATCTTCTCGGTAACGAGTTCGCCGACCGTCTTTGCCGGATCCTTGACGAACGGCTGATCGACGAGGACATTCTCTTCGTAGAACTTGTTCAGGCGGCCATCAATGATCTTGTCGAGAACATCTGCCGGCTTGCTCGCATTCTTCGGATCATTCTTGAGCTGTTCCATAAGGATCTCACGCTCTTTGGCGACCTCGTCGGCCGGGACGTCTGAGCGGTTCGTAAAACGCGGGTCCGCCGCAGCGATGTGCATCGCAACGTCCTTTACCAGCTGCTGGAACTCGTCACCGCGAGCAACGAAATCGCTCTCGCAATTGATCTCGACGAGAACGCCGACCTTGCCGCCCATGTGAATATAGCTGCCGACGGCGCCTTCTGCGGTAACGCGACCCGCCTTTTTATCGGCGGTCGCAATGCCTTTCTTGCGAAGGATCTCGACGGCTGCGGCCTCGTCGCCATTTGCCTCGACGAGAGCGTTCTTGCAATCGATCATTCCTGCTCCGGTCTTTTCACGGAGGGCCTTAACTGCACTTGCTGTAATTTCTGACATAAGAACTCCAAACTGAATAATAAAAATTGTTAGAAAAAAGGCGTAGCCACTAGCCGCTCCGGCCGGAAAAAGCTACGCCTGAAAAAAGTGTGACCTACTTTAGCTAGCCGTGGCTTCGCTCGATTCTTCTGAAGACGCTGCCTCGGCGGCAGGTGCTTCTTCGGCGGCAGCTTCAGGAACTTCGTCTGTCGCTTCTTCCTCTTCCTCGGTCTCGTTGGCCGCTGCCTCGATCTCGGCCTTTTCGTCTTCGCTCAGGTATTCCGCAGGAATCGCCGTTAGCGAGCCGATCTCGGCCTGTGTCTGGTCACCTTCGGCATCAGCGCCCGGTGCGACCGCGACACCGCCTTCGGTTCCGATCTGTTTGCCTTCGAGGATCGCATCAGCGACGCGCGAAGCAAAGAGCCTGATCGCACGCAGAGCGTCGTCATTGCCCGGAATGACGTGATCGATGCCTTCGGGCGAGCAATTCGTGTCAACGACCGCAACGATCGGGATGCCAAGGCGATTTGCTTCCTTAACTGCGATCTCTTCCTTTCGGACGTCGATGATGAAGAGCATATCCGGCGTACCGTTCATATCCTTGATGCCGGCAAGGTTCTTCATCAGGCTTTCGTGCTCGCGATCCAGCTGGAGACGCTCTTTCTTTGTGAGCATTTCGAAGCGGCCGTCTTCACGCATTGCTTCGATCTCTTTGAGCTTATGGATCGACTTCTGAACCGTCTGATAGTTCGTCAAAAGGCCGCCGAGCCAGCGGTTGTTCACGTAGAACATTCCTGCGCGTTCGGCTTCCTCTTTGATGGCGTCCTGCGCCTGGCGTTTGGTGCCGACAAAGAGGACCTTCTGATTGGGCTTTTGCGTTAAAGATTCCGTAACGTAATTGAGCGAATCACGGAAGAGCTTCTGGGTCTTTTGAAGGTCGATGATGTAGATGCCGTTTCTTTCGCCGAAGATATATTCCTTCATCTTCGGGTTCCAACGGCGGACCTGGTGGCCAAAATGAACTCCTGCCTCGAGAAGTTCTTTCATTGTTACTGTAGCCAAAACTTATTTCTCCTTGGTTTGTGTACTCGCGGCCATCTGTTGTCAACCAAGGACAGCCGCAATGGTTTAAGCTCAGAGTGCAAATTTTTGCTCGTTCGAACAAGCCAAAGCTTGCACTCTAAACCCTAATTATCTCTTCGAGAACTGGAATCGCTTACGGGCACCCTTCTGGCCGTATTTCTTACGCTCTTTCTTGCGGGGATCACGAGTGATCAAGCCGGCTTTCTTGAGCGTCGAACGGAGGTCAGAATTGAATTCGATGAGTGCACGTGTAATGCCATGGCGAACCGCGCCTGCCTGGCCGGCCGTGCCGCCGCCGTCAACATTCACGAAAATGTCAAATTTCTCAACAGTTTCCGTCAGACGAAGCGGCTGACGAATGATCATCTGCAAGGCTTCGTTAGGGAAATATGTGTTGAACTCGCGCTTGTTAACGGTGATCGCACCCGTTCCGGGGCGAAGGTACACGCGGGCCGTCGAGGTCTTTCTGCGTCCGGTGCCGTAATACTGAATATCTGCCATAACTCGTTACTAAAAAGATCGGCCTCTATGGAAGGCTAGATCGTTATCGCCTCCGGTTTCTGAGCCGTGTGGCGATGTTCCGCATCTGCGTAAACCTTTAATTTCTTTGCCATTGCACGTCCGAGCTTGGTCTTCGGGAGCATTCCCTTGACCGCAAGTTCGATCACTCGTTCAGGACTCTTCTCGAACATATCCTTGACAGAGATCTCGCGAAGACCGCCCGGAAAGAGCGTGTGATGGCGATACATCTTCTGATCGTTCTTGGATCCTTTAAAGATCGCGTGCCGTGCGTTTACAACGACACAGTGGTCGCCCATATCCATAAAAGGCGTCCACGCAGGATTGTTCTTGCCCGAAATGATGCGGGCAACTTCGGTTGCCAGCCTTCCGACCGTTTTGCCTTTGGCATCGACCACAAACCATTTACGGCCGTTCGCCAATTCCTTTCCACTTGGAAAATAAGTACTCATATCACACACACTACCAGCGTAATCCGCAAAAATGCGAACTGTCAGGATATCGAAAACATGAGGCAAACGTCAAGCCGCAAGAGGCACTTAGGCCTTCAAATCGACCGTTGGGAGCCCGGAGGCGGCTAAAAGGGCAATGCCAATGATGGTCTTTGCGTCGGTGATGGTGCCATTTTGGACCATTTCGGTGAGTTTTTCGGGCGAATACCGCTCGATCTCGACAAATTCGTCCTCGTCGAGGTTTTGGGCGGTCTCGGTCAGGCCGGTGGCTAGAAAAAGGTGCATCCTTTCGGTCAGAAAGCCCGGTGATACGTAGAATTCGCAGAGTTTTTCGATCTTTTCGGCGACGACGCCGATCTCTTCTTCGAGCTCGCGTCGGGCGCCCACTTCAGGATCTTCACCCTCGTTCAACGTTCCGGCAGGCAATTCGAGCAGATATTCACGAGCTGCGTGACGATATTGGCGAACAAGTGCGACGGTTCCGTCCGCGAAGACCGGCATTATCACCGCGCTTCCTTTGTGAACGACGATCTCGCGTTTATATTCGCTAGCACCTTCGCGTATCGTATCTACGCGAACATCAAAGACCCGGCCTTCATAGGCGGTCTCCGAAGCTGTAACTTCAGGTTTCATCAACTAATTTTTACCACACAGAGCATTGCATTGGCACGATTGGGTTACAATGTTCGCGGTATGAAAACTCTGTTTGATGGAGCCGTCCTCGGTGAACTGCAGGAACGCGTGGGACGTCTGTCCGCAGACTCTAAACGCGAATGGGGCACGATGTCGCCTGCACAGGCAATGGAACATTGTGCTCGTGCGCTCGATGTTGCGGTCGGGCGCGACGCGATGAAGCAGGTCCTTATCGGAAAACTGATCAGTCGTTTCGTAAAGAAGAAATTCATAGGCGAGGCTCCAATGCCGTTGAACTCGCCGACAGCGCCGAGCTTCGTCGTCAAGGAGGAATGCGACCTCGAAGCATCTCGAAAGAGACTTTCGGAGTTGATGACCGTCTTTCATCAACGCTCGGAAGCTGGTGCCGACGGAGTCGTCCATGGCTTTTTTGGCCCGCTCTCAGGCAAAGAGTGGGGTGAACTCCAATACAACCACGTAGATCATCATCTGCGTCAATTCGGTGTGTAGCCCTGGCGAACGCGAAGGCTCGAAAGAGCCTGATATTGTAGAATCGAGTTTGAGGTTTGTGTATCTATGAGTAGGTTCCGCGTTGGTTTGGGCGTAAGCGGCGGGATCGCGGCCTATAAGGCCGTCGAGGTGATGCGGCTTTTGCAGAAGTCAGGGTGCGAAGTGCGTGTTGCTATGACTCGGCACGCGACCGAGTTTGTTGCACCGCTTACCTTTCGCGCACTGTCGGATGCAGAGGTCGTCGTGGATGATTACGACCCGGAGAATAGCGATCCGATCGCACACGTGAACTTTTCGCAGAAGATCGACCTTCTGCTCATAGTCCCGGCCACCGCGAACATCATCGCGAAATTCGCAAATGGTGTTGCTGATGACTTTTTGACATCTACATACCTTGCCGCAACGGCTCCCGTCCTGATCGCACCGGCTATGAACACGACGATGTGGGAGCAGCCGGCGACTCAACGCAATGTCGCGAGACTAAAGGCGGATGGCGTTCGTTTTGTTGAGCCGATAGCGGGCGAACTCGCCTGCAAAACGGTTGGTACGGGAAAACTCGAGGATGTTGAGAATATAGTTCGACAGGCGTTGGAGATCTTGTCGCGGTCGAAAGGTTCTAATGACGGCGAAAATGATGGTCGTACTGGCGATCTGAAAGGCGAGCGGTTTCTGATCACTGTCGGCGGAACCAGAGAGGCGATCGATCCGGTTCGTTTCATCTCGAATCATTCGTCGGGAAAGATGGGATTTGCGATGGCAGAAGCTGCCGCTGCACGCGGTGCCGAGGTGACGGTCGTGGCCGGCGTTACCGCCGTCGATCCGCCAGAGGGGATCAAGGTCGTCCGTGCCGTTTCGGCGAGCGAGATGCACAAAGCCGTGTCGAGCGAACTCACGAATGCAACGGTGTTTGTCGGGGCGGCCGCGGTTGCGGATTACGCGCCGGCAAACGCTGCTGATGCAAAGATCAAAAAAGACGGACGCGACACACTCACGCTCGAGCTTAAAAAGACGCCCGACATTCTTGGCGAGGTTTCAGCTAACCGGCACGACGGCCTTATCGTCGTTGGTTTTGCGGCGGAAACGAACAACGTCATCGAATTCGCACGTAATAAGCTTGAGAAGAAAAAGCTTGATATAGTCGTCGCCAATGACGTGTCAAAGCCGGGTGCGGGCTTTAATGCGGATACGAACATCATCTCGATCTTGACGGCGGATTCGGCGGACGACTTTGCCATAATGCCGAAGCGTCAGGCGGCGGACCGCGTTTGCGATGCTATAAAGAAGCTTCGCGAGGAGCGTGGTCGATGACGCCGCAAGATGAAGTGATCGAATATCTTAAGTTCTTTCGCGAGCTCGGTGTCGATTATCTTAACGCAAATCCGGACGCGATCGGACTTTCGGAACAGATCTCGGAAGCAGTCGTTAGATTGCCCTCAATGCCGACACGGCCGGCCGTTTCAATACCGTCGGGCCTGATGCCGCTTAGTTCAGCGATCCCGTCGGTCGAGAAGCCAAAGCCGGGCTCGCGCCTGAAGGACCTTCCGTCTTTGGGGTCTCTTTCGACCTCGCGTACACCAAAAGTCGAGAAGGCAGAAGCAGCAAAGCCAATGCGAGACGATCAACCCAAACCACTGACGGTATCTAATTCCGAGATTCCGCGATCGACAGAAACGCTCGAAGAGATAAGAGCAAATATTGGGCCGGACTGCTCGCGTTGCAAGCTTTCGACGCTTGGCCGCAAGCAGGTCGTCAACTCCACAGGAAACCCGAATGCAGATCTGATGTTCGTCGGCGAAGCTCCCGGTGCGGACGAAGACGAACAAGGAGCGCCGTTTGTCGGACGCGCCGGACAATTGCTGACGAAGATAATTGAGAGCATCGACCTTGACCGCAAGAATGTTTTTATCGGCAACATCAATCGCTGTCGTCCGCCGAAAAATCGTGCTCCGGAACCTGATGAAACTGCAGCGTGCAAGCCTTTCTTGCTGCGTGAGATATCGGTCGTTCGTCCGAAGGTGATAGTTGTTCTCGGTGCAACGGCCGGACAGAATCTGCTTGAGACGAATGTGCCGATCGGAAAATTACGCGGCAGGTTTCACGACTATTACGGCGTGAAGGTTATGCCGACCTTTCACCCGGCGTATCTTCTTCGTGATCCGCACAAAAAGCGCGAGGTATGGGAAGATATGAAGATCGTGAGGGACTATTTGAATTCAACATCCGATAAGGAGAACGGAAAATGAAGGTAGTTTATCTCAGGCAGTTCGTAACGGTGCTGCTCGCTGCGGCGTTCATCGTATTTCCATTGACGAGCTTTGCTCAGAAAGTATCAAAGCCGGAGATCAAACAGCTTCAGGGCCCGCAAAATCCGCGGATCGGCTTTATAATCCACGGCGGCGCAGGTGTGATCCGAAAGGGCAGTCTTTCACCGGAACGTGAAAAGGCGTACAGGGACAAACTCACTGAGGTTGTGACGGCGGGCTACAAGGCATTGCAAGAAGGTAAGTCGAGCCTTGACGCTGTCGAGATCGCGATCCGAATGATGGAAGACGATCCGCTTTTCAACGCGGGCAAAGGAGCGGTCTTTACCGCAGACGGCAAGAACGAGCTTGACGCGTCGATAATGAATGGGAAGGACCTTTCTGCAGGGGCAGTTGCGGGGCTGCACCATGTCAAGAATCCGATCACGCTCGCCCGTGCAGTTATGGAAAAGTCGCCGCACGTGATGATGATCGGCGACGGCGCGGAGAAGTTCGCTAAGGAACAAGGCATCGAACTTGTCGATGAAAAATACTTCTTCACGCAGTCGCGTTGGGACGCGCTCCAGCTTGTAAAAAAGGAAGAAGAGAAGGGTAAAAGCGCAGAAAAGCCTGCTCCTCCCGCAACAAAGCCATCGGTCGCCGAAATGCCCGCGTCGCAAGAGCCGCAGAATCGTTTCGGGACGGTCGGAGCTGTCGCATTGGATAAGTTTGGCAACATTGCAGCAGGTACTTCCACGGGCGGAATGACGAACAAGAAATTCGGCCGTGTTGGAGATTCTCCTATTATCGGTGCAGGAACTTACGCGAACAACGCAACTTGTGGGGTTTCGGGCACCGGCTGGGGCGAATACTTTATTCGGCTTGGGGTTGCTCGGGATATATCGTCACTGATGGAATATCGCGCGATGCCGATCCAGGCCGCGGCCGATCTTGTGATCCACACAAAACTTCAGAATGCAGGCGGCGACGGCGGTGTCATCGCGATGGATAAATTCGGGAACATGGCGATCTCGTTCAACAGCGAGGGAATGTACCGAGCCTATATCGACAAGGACGGCAAACCTGTCGTTCAGATCTACAAGGATTAAATGCTTCGTTCGGCCGAGATCATTGCGATCGGTTCGGAACTCTTAGGGCCGAGCCGCGTCGATACGAACAGCCTTTGGCTTACGGGCAAGCTGTCGGACATTGGTATCGAGGTGCAGCTTAAGACGGTCGTTGGCGATGACGGTGCAAGGCTTGAAGAGGCGATCAGCGACGCCCTCAAGCGTGCTGACGTCGTTATCACGACCGGCGGCCTTGGGCCGACCGAAGATGATATTACTCGCGGCTGCACGGCGAAAGCCCTTGGCCGCGAGCTTGTTTATCATGAGGCGATCGAAGCGACCTTGCGCGACCGGTTTCGAGCGTGGGGCCGTGAAATGCCGGAGATAAACAAGCGTCAGGCATTTGTAATTGACGGAGCGGAGATCCTTGAGAATCCGCGCGGCTCGGCAGTCGGTATGTTGACATCGATCGGTGAGAAACGAGTGGTCAATCTTCCCGGGCCGCCGCGTGAGAACCAACCGATGTTCACCGAGTTGGTCGCTCCGCGGTTGAAAGAGCTCGTCGGCGATGTTTTTGTTGAGCGCCGGGAGATGAAGATCGTCGGCATGGGCGAATCGGCGGTTGATGAGATCGCCGCTCCGATCTACACGTCCTATGAGAATGTGCAGACGTCGATCTTGTTCAATAGGACGGAGGTCGAACTGCAGATCGCCGCGAGACGGGACACGCAGGAGGAAGCGGCCGCCGTTGCTGACGAACTGACCCGTAGGCTTGCCGATGCATTCGGTATTGCGATGTTCACGACAACGGGTGAGACGATGGAGGCCGTTGTAGGCCGTCTTTTGACCGAACGCGGTGAGACCGTTGCGTTTGCCGAAAGCTGCACGGGCGGCCTTGTCTCGCGGCGAATTACGGAAGTTCCGGGTTCTTCCGTATATTTCCTCGAGGGCCTTGTTGCCTATTCTTATCAGGCAAAGGTGCGCATTCTTGGCGTTCGACAGGAAACCTTGGACGAATTCGGCGCGGTTTCTGCCGAATGCGCACGTGAGATGGCAGAAGGCGCCCTGCGTGTTTCCGGAGCGACGCATGCGGTCTCGATCACCGGTATCGCCGGGCCCGATGGTGGGACGGACGAAAAACCTGTAGGAACGGTATTCTTTGCCTACGCCGGCCCTTCGGGCACGCGGAGTATAAAGCTCATACTTCCCGGCGACCGCTACCTCATCCGCTGGCGTTCAAGCCAGGCCGCACTCGATCTTCTCCGGCGGACGCTTCTTCGGCAGTAGCTCGGCAAGCGGTCTTTACCGCCCTTTCTAGCTAAGTATTTCAGCGATAGGTTGATTTTTGCATCCAATACGCGGAAAATAGGCCGAGCGCTTCCTTGCAAAAGTGGCCCGAGACGCGATTAATTGCAACTTCGCCTTGTGTTTGTCGTGACTATTCTGCGGGCGAAGAGCCTCGATTTTTTAAACAAAGCACCGAACTATATGAAAAAGATAGCGGTTTTCCGTACAACCTTGACGTTTGTCCTGCTTTTTGGCCTGCTTTCTCCGTCATTTGCCCTTGGGATCGGCGATGGTAAAAAGCACTTTAAGCAGGGTTTGAAGTACGAAGTTGCCGAGGAATGGGACAAGGCGTGCGAAGAATTCGCTCTCGCGGTCAACGAAAACCCAAAGAATCCGGAATATCGCCTTCACCTACGACGAGCACTGTTCAACGCCTCGCAAATGTATATGAAGCGCGGCACGGCCGCCGCTGACGAAAAGGATTACGCGGGGGCTTATAACGCGTTCAGGCGGGCGTATGGTTTTGATCCGACCAACGAGCTTGCAAAGAGTGAAATGGAGCGGATGGTGCGGCTCCAGAAGGATGCAAGTGCCCCGGACGGCAAGTCTGTCGATAGTACAGGGCTTAATGTAAAGCCCGCGGCATACAAACCCGAAGAGGTGCAGCTGCCGCAACAGCTCGAAAAGCTCCGCGATGTGCCATTTCCGGCCGGGATCGACCTTCAGTTCATTGTCAAAGAACTTGCAAAGGACCTCGATCTTAATGTGCTTTTTGATAGTGAGTCGCGGCTTGATTCCCGCAAGGTAAAGATCGATCTCAAGAATGTCAGTTCGGCACGCGCGCTCGATTATATCTTCCTACAGGAGAATCTCTTTTTTCAAAAGGTCGGGCCTAGGACGATACTGGTTGCCGCAAACAACAGGCGAAATATTCTCCAGCAGCTCGTTCTGAAGACATTTTATCTCGCGAATGCGAGCCCGAAAGACATTCAAAAGGTAATCCAGGGGGCGATCCCTGCACAGGGCGGCCGTCCGCAGACGATCATTTTGCCGGATGATGCGACCAACAGCGTTACGATCCGCGATACCTCGGAGAATATCAAGATCATCGGCAGACTGATCCGAGCGCTCGACAAAGATCGGGCGGAGGTCGTGATGGATGTCGCGATCTATGAGGTCAATCGCGGTGATCTCCTCCAATTCGGCAATCAGATCGGTACGGGCGGTGACCGAGGTACGCTCCTTAACATCGGCGGCGTTGGATTTCCGACTGCTCATCAAGGTTCGACTGGCCCGATCACCAGCGGAATGCCATTCTCAGGCACTGACCTTTTGAGTATCGCGATCGGCCTGCCGATCAGTTCCATCGCAGCATTGCAGAGCAAGACGAACACGAAGCTTGTCGCTTCAACGCAGATCCATGCATTCAACAATGAAGACTCATCTGCGACCATCGGCCAACGCGTACCTGTGCAAAGCGCTCAGTTCATCACCGGTGCGGGAACGACGCCGAGCAACGGCGGTGTCGTCTCGAACGTAATTAACTACGAAAAGGTCGGCCTCTCGCTGAAATTCAAGCCGATCGTTTTCCCGAATCAGGATGTTCAGGTCGCAATGGAGATCGAGTCGAAAGATATTGGTGCGGGTCCCGATCCGTTCACGCCGATATTCACCGAACGCACGATCAAAGGAACGGCACGTGTCCAGAACAACAAGACGCTGCTGCTTGCAAGCGTCGCTCAGAACAACGAATCGAACGGACGGACGGGTCTGCCGCTTCTTGGCCTGATCCCGATCCTCGGCAGGTTGTTTACGGCTCCGAAGAAGCAGAATTCGCAGGTCGATATCGTTATCGCGGTCACACCGCGTGTTATCCGAGCTCCTGCCATTCTGCCGGAAGACCTTGTCGAGCAGGACACGGGCAGCCTTGCGACACCGACGAGCGGCCAGCTCGAGGCGATGATAATCGAGGAACAGCGTGAGGAACTCCTTGCTGCGGCCAGACGGAAGCCGACAAATGTCGTTATCGATCTGCCGGATCAGAAGGCTGATGCTCCGCAGTATGTGCGAACTGATGCCGCAGCCCAGACGCCGGTGCCTGAGGCAACTGCACCTTCAACTGTTGCTGCATCTACCGATACACGTGAGACCGTGCCTTCGCCTGCGATAAATGCAGATTCGCCATCCGTAAAGCCGATCGACAGTTCCGTCCGAACGCTGAAACTCACAGAGACCGCGGATCGTCCGGACAACTCAGCATCGACGGTGGCATTCAAACCTCTGAGTGCTGCGGCTTTGAGCGCAACAGTGCGGCTTGCGCCAATTGTGGCGATGAAGACTGGCGAAAAGGCGCGAGTTGCGATCGCATTTTCGAGCCCTGAAGCTTTTCGCTCGGCGGTCATGGGCATTCGATACGACCCGACAAAGGTCGCGGTCCGAAGCATATCGCTCGGCGATGCGTTCGGTGCGAAAGCCGATTCGGCCGTAGTGCCATTTATGAACGCCGACGGGAAGACATACTTTTCTATGATCGCCGCGGATGGCCTTGCGGTCAGCCAGACGGGTGTGATCGCCTATATCGACATCGAAGCGCTTGCCGATGGCGTGCCGCAGGTCGATCTCGATAGCGATGTACTTAATTTGATGACCGCAGACGGCCGCAATATACCGGTCGCGGTCTCCGGCGAAGGGAAGTGAGGTTTTCGACACAAAGAGGATACAGCCTGCTTGAGCTTGTTGCCACGCTCAGCGTGCTCGCTATCCTTGTGATGGGTGCCATTCCACTTGCTCAGACCGCGGTGAAACGCCAGAAGGAAACGCGTCTGCGAGAAACGCTCAGAGATGTTCGCCGGGCGATCGACGAATTCAAGCGCGACTCTCTCGGAGCTTGTCCGCAGGGTGCGGTCTCTTCGGGGAATAGAACTCTTCCCGGCGGGAATATTCCGCCTGACCCGCGGAGCCGTGTCGTGATCGACGACTGCACGATCTTCACGGTCGATAATTTGGACCGCTTTCCGCCGAGCCTCCAGATACTGGTTGACGGCGTAAAGGTGCGTCCTCGCGGTACGGATGTTCGCGGAGGCCGCGGCCTCGGGGATGACGATGAGCAGGCGACCGATATTAACCAGAACAAAGAGCGAAAGAAGGTCTATTTGCGGGAATTGCCCGTCGATCCGATGACCGGAAAGACCGAATGGAAACTGCGGTCGTCGTATCAGGAGGGGGACGCGGATTCGTGGGACAGCGTTAACGTCTTTGATATTAGATCTACCTCTGATGAGGAGGCTCTCAACGGCGAGAAGTATTCTGAGTGGTGATGTTTAATAAGATATACCGTCAACGCCGTGAACGTGGATTTTCGCTGCTTGAACTGATGATCGCGATGTTCATCTTGATCATCCTGATCTCGGTGGCGATACCTACGTATCAAAGGAGCGTACAGCACGCCAAAGAAACTGTCCTTCACGAGAATCTCTGGCAGATGCGACGCGCGATAGATCAGTTCTATGCGGACAAAGGCCACCTTCCGAAGAGTATTGATGACCTCGTAACGGAGAAATACCTTCGTGAGCGGCCTATCGACCCTGTCACCGAATCTACAGAGTGGACCGAGGTCCAGGGCGACGATCCGGCGGCCAAGGAAGGCGAGACTGGTTTGAAGGACGTTAAAAGCACTGCCGACGGACTCGATAGCAACGGCCAGGAGTATTCAAAATACTGATGTTCGAATTCCTTACTTCACCAAATTATCCAAATGCCGGACTCGGCATCGAGGAGCGTTCGATAACAGCAGTTTCGCTCGATGGCGGGCGAGGTGATCTACGCGTTCGACAGTGTGCGACAAATTCGGTTCCTCCAGGTGCCGTTAAGGGTGATTTTTTCGAGAAGAACATTCAGGATGAATCTGCCTTTATCAAATGCCTCGAGGATACGCTGGCCGTATCCGGACTCCTGAATCAAAAGCGTTGGTCTGTCTCTCTTCCGGGAAGTTCCGCCCGCACCGCGATCGTTACGCTCGAGACCGAGCCGTCATCGAAGGGCGAATGGCAGGAGATATTCGATTGGAAGGCAGAGCAGACGTTTGGGCTTGCGGCCTCAGAGCTGCGAATGTCGAGAAAGAAGATATCAAATGACGTCGAGGGCCGGGCACGCTATTTTACGACGGCCATCAGGCTCGCGGTCATCGACGAGTACGAGACGATCTTTGAACGATTCGGACGGCGTGCGGGCCTTATAATGCCACGAGTTATCAGCGAAGCTGCGTGGCTCTATCACGGACTGGCGGGCGACGCTCTATTATTGAGTGCACAGCCGGGCGGATTCTCCGGGCTATTGCTTCGCGGTCAAGAACCGGCGGTCGTCCGCTCGGTCACGTGTGCACCTCCAGAAGCGGGCAATGAGATTTACAGGCTCTTGATGTTCTATCATGACCGCTTTGGCGGGATCCTTGAAAATATCCTGCTCATCGGCGAGGAGATCGATCGCGGCGATGTCGTCTCCGCTGCTGCCGAGGCGTTCGGACGCGAGATCGATGTGCTCGATGCCGGCGATGTCGGGCTGGATCTGGCGGGAACTGGTCTTCCTTTTGATGTTTTGGCAGCACCGGCTGGCCTTGCATCGCTCCATTTTGGCTCGCGTTCGGCAGCAAAGGTTGCGGCCTGAAACCTTTTTTCGCAAAATACCGTATGTAACTCGTGAGTATGACCACCGCATCGATCAGCCTTACAAAGGTTTGCGACCTCTCTGATGCCGAGCTTATCGCTCGGTCGTTGGGCGGTGGTACGGATCATTTTGAAGAGCTCGTCCACAGATACCAGCGGCCGATCACAGGTTATATCTATCGGATGTTGGGTGACTTCGAATCGTCACTCGATGTGACGCAGGAAGTTTTCATTAAGGTTTACAATTCGCTTAACAAGTACAGCTCGGATTACAAATTCTCAACGTGGTTGTATCGGATCGCGCACAACGCTGCGATCGATCACATTCGGCGGAACTCGATCTCGGCCCAGAGCATCGAGACCGAGAATGACGAAGGATCGTTCGAACTGCAGCTTG
Source organism: Acidobacteriota bacterium (assembly GCA_019639195.1). GTDB lineage: Bacteria > Acidobacteriota > Blastocatellia > Pyrinomonadales > Pyrinomonadaceae > OLB17. Next base: position 212,317 of record JAHBSI010000004.1, read on the forward strand.
AATCAAAGGCCCCGAACCCTGAACAGGAACGTGAGCGGAGCGAATGGCGAAAGCAGATCGAAAGCGTTGTTCGCTGTCTGCCGCCTGCGTATCGTGATCTGATAATTCTCCGCCACTCGCACGATCTTAGCTACGACGAGATCAAAGATATTACGGGCCTGCCGCTGGGAACAGTAAAGAACAGACTCTTCCGGGCTCGCGAGATGATGCGTGAGCTTTTCGTGAAACGGGGGTTTGACGGCATTTGATGACTGACGGACTTGATTGCAAAGAATTCGACCTTGCCGGTTATGTTGACGGCGAGTTGGATACGCGAATGGACTGTGCGATCGAGGGCCATCTTGCGGGCTGTTCTTTGTGCCGCGATGAATTGAATGCGCAAAAGCAGTTTCTGCAAATGCTCGAAACCGGCCTCCGTCTTCCCGATACAGATCTTGAACTTCCGACGGATTTTACGAAGAAGATCGTTTCGACCGCAGAGAATAACGTGGTTGGCCTGCGACCGTGGAAAGAGCGGTTTAATGCTGTTTTTATCATCAGCTCGCTGCTGCTGTTCTCGCTCTTTGTCCTTGGTGCGGATGGCGCAGCCCTGATCTCAGCCGCCGGAGCTCTACTCCACAAACTAGTAGCGGTCGGTGCTTTTGCGACCCAAATGGCGTATTCGTTCCTGATCGGAGTGGTCGTTCTCGTTCGCTCACTGGTTTCGATATTGACGCCGTCGAATGGTGTCGCCGCAATGGGAGTGCTCGCGGCAGTCTGTCTGTTCCTGCTTGGTCTTAAGTTTTTGCCGCTTCGTAAGATATTGCGTCCCTTGTTCTGATCCGTGAGAAGTATCTTTAGATCCCAGAGTATTGTTGCCAAGCGCCGAAAAACAATATTCAGCGTCTTGCTTGTTTTCTTCGCGCTGACAGCCCTGTCGCACTCCGTTGCCGCACATCCCGAGATCTCAGTTTCCGAAGAGCAGAAAATGATCACGGTCGGTGACGCTCCCGACCAGGAGGTCTATGCGTTTGGGAAATCGGTTACTGTAAGCAAGCGTGCAAAAGGTGTACTTGCCGTGGGCGGTGATGTTGTCATCGAGGGCCGCATCGAGGGTGATGTTGCTACGATCGGCGGCAACGTGATCCAAAAGCATGACGCTTACGTTGGCGGCGACGTTATCGTGATCGGCGGAGCCTATAAGCCAGAGGCGGAAAAACCGGAGCGTGTAGATGGCAAGCAGACGGTAGTGTTCGGGATGCTCGAAGATGAGCTGAAAAGCGTTGCCCAGGATCCCGCGAGCTTGCTTTCGCCATCCGTCTCCCTTAGTTTTTTTGCTCAAAGACTGGTTCTTGCCCTCATTTGGTTCGTGATCTCGATCGCCTTTTCTACCATCGCTCCAGGTGCTGTCGGTCGAGCGGCCGCAAAGCTCAACCTGGTACCTGTCAAAGTTTGTGCGATCGGAGCCGGTGTTTTTATGGCTACGGGAATTATCGTCATCGCCGGTGCGTTAACTCTCCCAAACTTCCTGGCCGCCGCCGCTATCGGCCTTTGTATGCTTTTGCTGTTGTTTGGGTACGTTTTCGGGAGGATAGCGCTGCACGTATCCCTGGGAAAATGGATCCAAAGGACCACTTTTCCGAGCAATAATCGTTCAGAGACGCTTGCTACCTTGACCGGAGTCCTCGTTTGGACCCTGGTCCTTTCCTTACCATTTGTTTGGCCAATCGCTTTGTTTGCAACATTTGCGTTCGGCATCGGCCTGATCGTGATCGCAGTTTCAAAGGCAGAATTTCGCCCTGCATAAGCCTGTCAACTCGCCTTTTGCAATCTTTGCGCAAGGTTTACACAACTTTACATAAAGCATCGAACCTAACTGCTAGTATTTACGTCATACCCGTTTATTGGGAGGGCCGTTTCTTTAGGCTGAACTACTAAATATGACGCAGAACGCAATCATAACCATTTTCATATTTTTCATTAGTGCTCTGGTTTCTCAGGTCTTTGGACAGACCGTTGACCCGAATAAACCGGTGATCGTTCGCGGCGATGTTACGGCGGTTTCAAGTAACTCGGCGACACTGAACGCAAACGGAAAGTCGGTCATTGCTCAGTTTTCAGAAAAGACCGAGTACAAGAAGGTCGGGCCGGACCTGAATCTTCGTGCCGCTGCGGTTTCAAGCCTTTCGGATATCAAGGTTGGCGATAAGCTGATCGTGTCCTGCTTGATCAAACCTGACGGTGGATGTAATGCGATACGAAGCTACCTGCTCGCCACGGCTGAGCTCTCTGCACAGAAGACAAAGGAAGCTTCCGAGTGGAAGACTCGGGGTATTTCAGGAAAGGTCGAGGCGATCGATGCCATTAATCGAACTGTCACCATCAAGGTCAGCGGTCTTATGAGTTCGCAGTCAGTTGTCGTCTCGTTCAAGCCGAATGCAGAATTCTTGCACTACGCGGACGATTCAGTTGAATTTGCGGATGCAAAGCCGACTGATTTCCTAGGGATAGGTGTTGGCGATATGTTCAGGGCCGTTGGCGACCGCAGTGCGGACAATTCGGCGTTCACGGCCGAGAAAGTACTCATAGGTTCGTTCCAGACGATCGCGGGTACTGTTAAATCGGTCGATGCGGGGAAGAATGAGGTTGTTATTTCCGACTTCGCCTCGGGCAAAGATATTACCATCTCGACTTCGAAGGTCACGACTTTCAAGCGGTTTCCTGTCGAGGACGCAGAAAGGCTTGCGGGAATGCAGGCGGCCATGAGAAATGGCGGTGCGCCTGGGCAAAACAGGGGTGCTGGTGCCCCGCCCGCCGGCGGACGTGCACAAGGCGGCCAGGAGCACGCCGGCGGTCGTCCGGGTGGACAGCAAGGCGGACAGCGTCCGGGTGGTGCGATGGGCGGGCCGCGAGGCGGGGTTGACGAGATGCTCGATCGTTTTCCGACGATCACCACGGCGGACCTCAAAGTAGGTGATTCGATCGCGGTTTCGAGCACCAGAGCAAATGCCACTGGTCACGTCACGGCCTTTAAACTTCTTGCGGGCGTTGAGCCTTTCCTTCGATTGGCACAGGTAAGTACGGGCGGTGGACGCCGCAATCAAGGTGTTGACGGGTCTTTTTCGATCCCGGGCCTTGACGGAAATGGTTTCTAGATCCTGGTATTAATTTTCATTCATACGATTCATATGGACTACATAAAGAAAATAACTCTGCTTGGCGCCCTGCTGCTGTTCTCTGCGGGCGGAGCCTTTGCGCAAAAGGCGGCGAGCATAACCGGTCAAGTTGTTGACAGCCTTGGTGCGGTCGTCGTAGGTGCGACGGTGAAAGCAGTAAACGCAGAAGGAACAGAAAAACAAGCGGTCACTAACGATCGCGGCGAATTTACGATCTCCGGCTTGCAGGCCGGCACATATACGGTAAAGGCCGATGCGCCTAACTTTGCTCCCTACGAGAACCCGGAAGTGGTGATCGCCGCGGGCGAAAAGCACGAGTTGGTAGTTTCAATGACCGTTGCCGGTGTGGCCGAAGATGTCAACGTCAACCCGAGTGAGGGTGTTTCGACGGATCCTGACAGCAACGCAAGTGCAACTGTGCTGAAAGGCAAGGACCTTGACGCCCTGCCGGACGACCCTGATGAACTCCAGTCGGCCCTTCAGGCATTGGCCGGACCAGGTTCGGGCCCTGATGGCGGCCAGATCTATATCGACGGCTTTACTGGTGGCAATCTTCCGCCTAAAGAGTCGATCCGTGAGATTCGCATCAACCAGAACCCATTCTCGGCAGAATACGATCGCCTCGGCTTCGGCCGGATCGAGATCTTGACGCGGCCGGGAACTGATCGTTTCCGCGGAAGTGCGTTCTTCAACTTCAATGACGCTCGCTTTAATTCACGAAATCCGTTCGCGGCAAATCGTGCACCGAGCCAGACACGCTTTTTTGGCGGCAACATCTCCGGCCCGATCATCAAGAAAAAGGCTTCGTTCTTCGTTGACATTTCAAATCGCGACATCGACAACAACACGATCGTAAATGCGGTCGTGCTTGATCCGTCGCTGAACATAATCAATTTTTCGCAGGACTACAAGGTTCCGACACGTCGTTTCTCGATCGGCCCGCGGCTGGATTATGCGATCAACGATAAGAACACACTTGTTGTCAGATACGATTACGACCGCTCGTCCAGCAAGAATCAGGGAATTGGCGGCACCTCGCTTGCTTCGCGTCAGTACGACTCGACGAGCTTTGGCCACGACCTCCGGGTGACTGAAACCGCGATCTTGAACGCTACGACGGTGAACGAGACCCGCTTCAGGTATTCTTTCGATCGAAGTGGGCAGAATGGCGACAATTCCATCCCAACCGTCAGTGTGTCTTCGGCCTTTACGGCAGGCGGGTCACAGATCGGCGAGAGCTTTAATCGAAGTCAGCAGTACGAGATCTCGAACAATACAACGACCGCTCTCGGCAAGAATATGGAGCACTCGGTCAAGTTCGGAGTAAGGCTTCGCGGCAGCTCGATCGACAACCGGTCCGAGAATAACTACGGCGGAACTTTCAGTTTCCTTGGCTTTGTCGGCGCAAGCCCGTATGATCTGAACGGTGACGGCTTTGTATCGCCGATCGAACAGTACCGTGCGAAACTCCTCGGTGCTGTCGGTTCACAATACGATCCGACCCAGTTCACGATGACGACGGGCAACCCGCTCGCAAAGGTCTCGCAGCAGGATCTCGGGTTGTTCGTTTCAGATGACTGGCGTCTTTCGCCGAAATTGCTCCTCAGCTTTGGCCTTAGATACGAGAATCAGACGAATATCAGCAGCGACTATAACTTCGCTCCGAGGTTTGGTTTTGCGTGGTCGCCCGGAGCCGGCGGCTCGAAACCGGCAAAGACCGTGTTTCGCGGCGGTGCGGGCATCTTCTATGACCGGTTTAGCCAGAACTATACGCTGCAGGCTCATCGCTACGACGGAATCACACAGTTGAACCTGCTCGTAAGCGCCAACGAAACTGACCCGACGCGTCAGGCCGCAGCACTCGCATTGCTCGCTCAGCCGATCTTCAATGCTGACGGGACGGTCTCGAATCTTCTGACCGCGTCGCAGATCCTCGCGGTTCTCCCTGGGTCGAGCACGACAAGACTTGTCGCTCCCGATCTGAAGACGCCGTACACGGCACAGGCCCTCTTTGGAATCGAGCGTCAGCTGCCTTTCAAGACGACGGTATCAGCGTTCTTCATCACGACGAGGTCATACAATCAGCTTCGGTCGAGGAATATCAATGCTCCAGTCTGCCCGGACAACTTCAACTGTGCCTCCGCACCTCGTCCGGATCCGACGCTCGGCAATATCCAGCAGTATGAATCGACGGGCAAGTCTGAAGAGAATCAGATCCGCGTGAGCTTCAGGAACAACTACTCGTCCCGATTCTCACTCTTTGGGAACTATTCACTCAACTTTTCAAAGAGCGATACCGACGGTGCGGGGAGTTCTCCGGCGTACAGCTACAGCTTTGCCGGCGAATGGGGCCGCAGCGGTGATGACGTACGTCATCGATTTATTGTCGGCGGAAATATCGGATTGCCTTGGGGCGTCTCGCTAAATCCCTTCATCTTTGCATCGTCCGGATCGCCGTTCAATATCACGACCGGCTTCGATTCCAATGGTGATGGATACATAACGGAGCGTCCGACGTACGGAGCACTTGCGTCCCGCTGTGCCGAGCTCGGCCTGCATTACGCATTCTGCGATGTCGCAGGCAAGGATCCGAACGCGGTTATTCCCCGCAATTTCGGCGAAGGCCCGGGAAGTTTCTCGGTCAACCTCCGTGTTGCAAAGAACTTCGGATTCGGGAAGGCTAACGACAAGGGCGGCCAGGCTTCCGGCGGCGGAATGATGGGCATGGGACGCGGCGGCTTCTTCGGCGGCATGGGCGGCGGACGTAAGCCTTACAATCTCAACCTTTCTGTAAACTTTTCAAATCTCTTGAATACCGTGAATCTCGGAAACCCGGTTTCAAGTCTCAGCTCAAGCCGATTCGGCCAATCGACCAGCACGTCAGGCGGATTCGGTAGATTCGGCGGTTCTGGTGGATCAGCAAACCGCCGAATCGAGCTTCAGGTCCGCTTCAGTTGGTAAGAAGCGGACATCTCTCCTCGGTTAGCGAGCCGAAACTAGGGCGGGCACCTTCGTGGTTCCCGCCCGTTTTTTTGCAAATTGATCCAAAAAGAAAATGGATCACGAACGTGATCCACCCGAAACATTCTAAGCCGGCCCGCCGTTTGGCCTTTTACCGGGCAAAACGACTATTCTTCCACCATTCAACTGTCCGCTGCAGGCCATCTTCGAGCCCAACAAGATTCTCGTAGCCGATCGTTTCGACCGCGACAGTATTATCTGCCTGCGAATGCTTGACGTCTCCGGTCCGAGCCTCGTGATATTCTGCGTCAATTTCTTTGCCGACGATCTTCTTGAGAGCAGATAGCAGATCGTTGAGCGTTATCCTTTCGCCGTTGGCTGCGTTCATCACCAGGCCAGGCGCCTTCGGGGATTTCGCAGCCTTAATGTTGGCATCGACAACATTGTCGATAAACGTGAAGTCACGGGACTGTTCGCCGTCTCCATATATGACCGGCCGCGAATCGGTCATTAAAGCATCAATAAACCGCGAAATAACGCCCGAATAGGGCGATGAAGGGTTTTGCCTTGGGCCGAAGACATTGAAGTATCTTAGAGAGGCCGTTTCGAGCCCGTAAACGCGATAGAATGCCGACGCATAGTATTCGCCGGTGAGCTTTGCCACGGCGTACGGCGACATCGGTGCGGGAGCCATCGTCTCAGCCTTCGGCAGCGTCGGCTGATCGCCGTAGGCTGAGCTTGATGCGGCGTAAATAAACTTGCGTACTCCAGCCGATCGGGCTGCGAGTAAAAGGTTGAAAGTGCCTTCGACACACGCCTGATGGGTTGAAACAGGATCTTCGACCGAACGCGGCACGCTTGGCAGGGCGGCCTCGTGGAAGATCATCTCAACACCCTCAACAGCGGCCGCGACCACTTCCGGATCGGCAACGTCACCTTCGATAAACTCAAAGTCGCCTGCTATCTCATCCAGGTTCTCTTGAAAGCCGGTGGCGAAATTGTCAAGAATGCGTACTCTTGCTCCTTCGCTAAGTAAGCGGTCGGCCAAGTTGGAGCCGATGAATCCGGCTCCGCCCGTAACTAGAACTGTCGGGGTGTCGTAAGACATATTTGTCTAAAAAGCGAACAGGAGATCAGCGTCCGACGCCTACGTAATCAAAACCGGCCGCACGCATGGTTGACGGTTCATAAATATTGCGAAGATCGGCTATCTTGGGTGAACGAAGCAAGCTCTTGACCTTCTCCAAGTTTAGGGCACGGAACTGATTCCATTCGGTTACGATCACAAGTGCATCAGCACCATCGATCGCCGAATACTCATCCTCGGTATACTCGATGTCCGGCAGAACATGTTTTGCTTCGGCCATCGCGACCGGATCGAACGCTTTGATCGAGGCACCGTTCTCGACCATCTTCTTGATGATGTCGGTCGCCGGGGATTCCCGCATATCGTCGGTTTCGGGCTTGAAAGAAAGCCCGAGCACCGCGATCTTCTTTCCGTTCAGGTCGCCAACGAGCTTTTCGATCTTCGCAAGCATCGCGTCGCGTTGACGCTCGTTTGCATCAATTACGGCATCAACGATTCGTGTTTCCACACCGAAGGCGTCCGCAACCGTCGTAAGGGCACGAGTATCCTTCGGGAAACAGGAGCCGCCGTAGCCCGGGCCCGGATGCAGAAACTTCCGCCCGATGCGGTTGTCCATTCCCATTCCTCGGGCAACGTCATGAACGTCACAGCCGATAGCGTCGCACAGATTAGCGATCTCATTGATGAACGTGATCTTAGTCGCGAGAAACGCGTTTGCAGCGTACTTGGTAAGCTCGGCAGCCTCAAGGGAAGTGACCACGATCGGGGTCTCGATCAGGTAAAGCGGGCGATAAAGCTCCTTCATTACCTCGATCGCACGGTCCTGATTGCTGCCTATGACGACGCGGTCAGGCCGCATAAAATCTTCGATGGCCGCACCTTCGCGAAGGAATTCAGGATTTGACGCAACGCCGAACTCTGTCCCTTCAGGAGAGTTTTCGATGACGAACTTCCGAAGCCATTCACCGGTGCCGACCGGAACCGTGGATTTTGTGACAAGCACTTTATAACCGTTCAATGCCTCGGCCACGCTCTTGGCAGCGGCTCGGTAGTAGCTCATATCGGGCGTGCCGTCCGGTTGAGGGGGCGTACCGACCGCAAGAAAGACAACGAGCGAACGCTCAACGGCGGCTTTTAGGTCGGTCGTGAAATGAAGGCGTCCCGCCTTGGCATTTTCGGAGACAAGGAGATCCAGACCGGGTTCATAAATGGGGATGACACCATTATTTAGTCCGTCGATCTTCGCCTGGTCAACATCAACGCAGGTCACGTCGATGCCGAATTCAGCAAAACACGCTCCTGAGACAAGGCCAACATATCCGGTTCCAATTACTGCGATCTGCATATTACGAGAAAATATAACGCTTAAGAATATAAAAACTGAAAAAGAATAATCAAACTGAGGGCAAAAGTTTGCGGGTCACGTCGCATTGACATGACCCGCATTCTTAATAAGCAAACTCTTTGGAAAGACTATGCGGTCGGGCTAACGATCACCGTGCCGCCACCGATCTCGGTATCGCCATGTCGCGAACCAAAGAAGATCGCTGCACCAGCAACGCCGCCGGCAACCACAAGAAGCCACGGCCAGCCGGCAATAGCGGTCGGCGGAGCAGAGCCCGGACGAAGGCAAGGTTTGCAACCTGCCTGTTCAAGGCTGCCTGCAATAGCCGAAGAACCAGCGGCGACCTGCTTGTCGGATGTGCCTTCACGCATCGTTACCAAACCAGAGGTGGTGTCGATGTGAACGTGCGAACATTCGACTTCGAGAGCAAAGTTATTTGCCTGGCTCGAATCAGCGATAAAGGTCGCGTTCTTTGTCGCCATCGTCGTGGAAACGCCTGCGGCGTTCGCAACGCGAACCTTACCTGCCGAAACGGTTCCTACGATCGTGCCATCGCTAAACGTAAGCGAAAGCGTCGTGTCTGCCTGAAGTTCAACGCGGCCGGTCTTGCCAAGATTGATCGTGGCGCTCGATGCCGGGCCCGTGACGATAGTGCTTCCGGAGACGATGGTTGAATTCGATACCGCAGTCTGTCCGTTAACGGTTACCTGGCCGGAGACCGTGATCTCAGCGGCAGTGCCCGCCGGCATTGCGTAGGCAACCATCGAATAAACGCACCAAACAGCAGCGAGAGTAAAGCCTGTAGTTAGTTTTTTTATGCTATTTTTGCTGATCATTAGAAATATGTCCTCCTTTGTGTTTAGGACGGCGAACTGGTTGTCGGAGGACCGGGAACGACGGTGCCGCCGCTGCCGAACTCAGAATCACTGCTCATAACAGCCGTACCGATAAGGGCTACCGCCGCAGCTCCAAAGACCACGCCCCACCAGATCCAGGCGGAGCCGCCTTTCTTCTTGGTATTCGAATCCTGACTTGCGGTCGTCGCCGTCTCACCGGCGTTGACGTTAACGACTCCGTTCGGGGTCGTAACCGCGATCGGATGAGCGGAACTGACAACGGTCAGCGAACCGGAATTCAAGTTTGCCGTAAGGGTGGAGCCATCAAAGCTCACAATAGCGGTAGAATTTGGAGCGAGTTTGACGCTGCCGGCTGCTGCACAGCTTAGGATCGCAGATGCCGTTTCAGACGTGACAATCGTGCTGCCCGAGAATATTGTGCGGCCCGAGAGAGCCGTCTGTCCATCTACCGTAACAATGGCGTCATCAGAGCCAGACACCAAAAGCTCCCCAGTCGCTTTTGGCGTGCCCGCCAAAGCAACCATTGAGTAAGTCGCAAATATTGCGACCATCGAGCACGTTGAGAGTGCTCTCGTAATCCACAGTTTGCTGTTCATATTTCTCCTCTTTGTATCGCCCAAGTCAGTAAAGTTCAAAAAAAATCAAGCCATTCAATCTTTTACACGAAGTACGGCGGGATGTCAATGAAAACCCCCGAGATCCGCAAAAGTTGGAAAACCGAATGTATTAAGCTCAACAAAAACTTCTAAGCTGAGATTTGATAATCATTTATACCACAAAAAGGTACGCATTCAAACAAGAAAAGCAATAAATTTTCCGCCGATCAGCGGCACGCGGCCGGCGGGTCGGCAAATGCCCTATTTTGTTGTGCTTTGTTGCCCAAGTCCCTGCAATTTGGTCTAATGACTAATCAACCCCAATTTGCAGTATTTCTGGAGTTAAAGATCGGATGAAAAAACTTACATTTGCGGCCATTCTCGCCTTGGCGGCGATCTCCCTATCGTGTGGGACCGCCAATCAGGACAAGCGCCTAAAGATCGGCTTTGCTATGGACACTCTTCGCGAAGAGCGATGGCAGCGGGACCATGACGCTTTTAAGGCGGCGTGCGAGAAGGCGAACGTCAACTGCATAATTACAGTTGCGGATACGAGTGCCGAAAAGCAGGCGAATGACGTTGATAACCTTCTAACGCAGGGGATCGACGCCCTTGTGATCGCCCCGCACGACGCGACACAGGCCGCGACGATGGTCGAAAAGGCAAAGGCTCAAGGCGTTCCCGTTATCAGCTACGACCGTTTGATCAACTCCGACAAGATCGACGTCTATATTTCGCACCAGGTCCCCGTGATCGGTCAGAAGATCGCCGAGTACGCGCTGCAGCATGCCCCAAAAGGGAATTATGTGATGGTTTACGGTGCAAACACCGATAATAATGCCCACATCATGAAGAAGTCTGAGTTGGCCGTGCTCCAGCCTGCGATAGATAAGGGCGATATTAAGATCGTTGCCGACCAGTTCATTGACAATTGGGCCCCAGACGAGGCTCTCAAATTTGCGGAGAACGCCCTTACTTCCAATAGTGACAACGTCCAGGCGTTCGTAGTCTCAAACGACGGAATGGCCGGTGGCGTGATCGAGGCTCTCTCAAACCGGAATCTTGCGGGCAAGGTGATCGTAACCGGCCAGGATGCCGGTATAGCAGCTCTTCAGAATATTGCTGAAGGTAAACAGTCGATGACGGTTTACAAACCGATCATCCCGCTTGCGAACAAGGCTCTTGATGCCGCGGTAAAACTTGCCAAAAAAGAGCCGTTGACCGACACCACGCCGTTTATGAACGATGCGATCAAGAAGGAAGTCCCCGCGATCCTCCTCGAGGTGATCTCCGTTGATAAGGGCAATCTTATGGACACTGTCATTAAGGACGGATATGCGAAATACGAGGACGTGTACAAGAATGTCCCCGATGCCGATCGTCCGAAGAGGCCATAAGATCCAATGAAAGAGAGAGTAGTTCTCGCGCTTGATCTTGGCGGGACGAATGTTAGGGTCGTTGCCGTCACAGAGAGCGGTGAAATATTGGCACGCCGACATTCTCAGACGGGAAAAGGCTCGGCGAGCGAGATCTATGATTTGATCGCCGAGCTTGCTGAGAGATGCGGCGCTGATGCGGGGATCAAGGAATTTGACGCTTTTGGGGCCGCGATCCCGACTACCGATCTTGATGAGAGCGGTGTTCTCGGCAGCTTGCCAAATATCTCGCAGCTTGAGGGAACGAATATCAGCCGGGAGATTGGACGGCGAACGGGCCTACCGGTCAGGGCTGTGAACGACGCCTCGGCGGCGACATTGGGCGAATTTTGGCTTGGCGCGTCAAAAGGGACGCAAAACGCAGTAGGGATAACGCTCGGCACCGGTGTAGGCGGCGGACTTATAGTCGATGGCCGCCTTTACACAGGAACAAGAGGCGGGGCGGGCGAGATCGGTCATATCCGACTCGTCCCGGGCGGCATCAAGTGCGGTTGCGGCGGCAGCGGCTGTCTTGAACAGTATTGCTCGGCAACAGCGATCTTGCGTCGTGGAAAGCAGGCAGGGCTGGCAGCCGAGTCGGCACGAGAGGTGTTTGATCTCGCTCAGGCCCAGAATGAAGCGGCAGGGGCGATCTTCTCCGAGATGGGCTCGTACTTGGGGCTTGGGCTATCGATCGTAAATAACTTGCTCTCGCCGGATATTATAGTGATCGGAGGCGGTGTCGCGGCAGGATGGGCGCAATTTTTCGAGCCCACCCGAGAGTCTCTTTACGAAAACTCGCTTCCTGACCGTCGAAGTCGTGTTAAAATAATGCGGGCTCTGCTAGGTGATGATGCCGGAGTTCTCGGAGCCGCGAAATACACTTTTCAACACCTTAATTAAGATCGTTATGGATCCTTACCACAAGATGCTGCAAAAGCTCTACGAAGTCACCAAAGGGCGTGAGAACGTCGATGTTGATTTCGTTGACCTGACCAAAAAAGCCGGCTATTTTCCGAGCATAGATAGTATCGTCTCGCAGATGAAGAAGGAGGGATGGGTTACCGAATCCCGTACGAATATCCTTCGTATCACGCACTGGGGCGTCGCTGAGGCCAAGAAGGTAGCGGCCAACGGTCCACGTTCCGCCGACCAGGTCGAAAAAGCGGCAAAACGTCTGCTGGCCGAAACGCGCGAGTTTTCTGTCATCGTCGAAGAATTCATCGCCGACCCGAGCGATTCGAATCTTGAGGCTGCCTCGTCTAAATTCTCGACCGTTTCCAAGGCAATGGAAGCATTTAAGAAGGCTTAGACCGGTCTTTTTTTAGGGAGTTGTTCCCATCTCAGCTTATTTTCCTGCTTTTCTCCTCAGATAGTGTGATCCCGGGCGGGTCGTCTCGAAGAAACGACGGCTTGCATTTCGGACAAAAAATGTTGTAATCTTTCAGTTTGCCGCGATGCGTAAATTTTTGGACGTATCAAGTGGGTCGCTAGTGCCCACTTTTTGTTTTTTTGGCGATAGAACTTAAGGGCAGGTGTTGAAAGAGGAAAGTGGAGTCGCTAGTTGCGGAAATTTCGGCGATCGCGAGTGGGGTCGCGGAGGACAGGAAGGTCGAGTTAGTGCACGTCGAGATGCTGGGCTCGAAACGCGACTCGGTTGTCCGGATCTTTATTGACAAGCCCGAGGGCGTAACGCTGGATGACTGTACGAACTTCTCTCATTCGATCGAAGCGGTACTTGACGCCCGCGATATCGTGCCCGGGACCTACACCCTCGAGATATCCTCGCCCGGTATTGAGAGGCAGCTTTTTAGCACTGCTGACTTTCAACGCTTCGACGGCGAACTTGCGAAGGTCGCTCTAAGTAAGGAGCTCGATGGGCAGAAGAATTTCGTAGGGTATATTCGCGGTGTTGAGGGGTCGAAGATCAGCTTTGAGGATCGAACAAAAGGCCTTGTTAAATTCGATCATTCCGAGATAAAGAAGGCGAATCTTAAGATCGATCTTGGTAAGGAACTAAAGGGCGGAAAGGCCAGGAAAAAATAAGTATCAATCGTGGGGAACGCTTCTGGAAATTAGCGTGAACTTTGTATGACATCATCAATCGGACAGAGCATAGAAGTACTTTGCAACGAACAGGGAATCGACCGCGATCTTGTTATCGAGGCGATGAAGGAGGCTGTGAAAGCAGCGGCCCGAAAGCAATTTAAGGCTCATGACAAGGTGGGCGACAGTATTCAGGTCGAGTGGAATAACGAAGAAAGCCTGATCGAGATCGCGGTCCAAAAGACCGTTGTAGAAGAGGTTGAGAACCCGTCTGCAGAACTCTCTCTTGCCGAGGCACAGGAAATGGCCGGCGATGAGATCGAGGTCGGCGATGCGCTTCTCATTCCGCTTCCGCAGGAAGAAATGGGCCGCATTGCTGCCCAGACCGCAAAGCAGATCCTTGTCCAAAAGGTTCGTGAGGCGATCCGCGAGAAGGTATATGACGAATACGTTGATCGCATCGGAACACTGATCAATGGCGTTGTAAAACGATTCGAACGAGGCGACCTTATCATGGACCTCGGCAATAATCTCGAGGCCATTATCGAACGCAAAGAGCTTTCGCGCGGTGAGAGCTGGAACCAAGGTGAACGGATCCGTGCGGTTATCATCGACGTTTCGAAAGAACCTCGTGGTCAGCAGATCCGTGCTTCTCGCGCATCCGCGGAACTTCTCAAGAAGCTTTTTGAGATGGAGGTTCCGGAAATATATGACGAGACTGTCGTTATAAAATCGGCGGTTCGTGAGCCGGGTGATCGGGCAAAGATCGCTGTCACTTCCAACGAAAAGGATGTTGATCCGGTAGGGGCTTGTGTCGGTATGAAGGGCTCCCGTGTTCAGAACATCATCAAGGAGCTCCGCGGCGAGAAGATCGACATCATTGAATGGTCGGATGAACCGTCTGTCTTTGCTGCCAATGCCCTTTCGCCTGCGAAGGTTTCTCAGGTCCGCATCACTGACATCAATGAGCGAAAGATGGACGTTATTGTCGGTGAGGACCAGCTTAGCCTTGCTATCGGTAAGAAAGGACAGAACGTTCGCCTCGCGGCGCGTCTCGTTGGCTGGGACATCAAGATCGTAAGTGAAGATGTGCTGAAGAAGGCGGTGGCTCTGGAAATGGGCCGAATGATGGCGTCTGGCGAGGCAGTTCCTGTTACCGCGCTCGAAGGAGTTACCTCCTCGCAGGCTGAGGTCCTTGCCGAGAAGGGCATCACCGATGTTGAGACCCTTGCGGCCACATCTGTGGACGATCTTGTGGACTTTCTCGACGTCAGTTTGGACGAGGCCGAGACGATCCTTGCGTCCGCTCAGCAGATCGTCGAAGCTCGTAACAGAGAGGTCGAAGGCGTCAGCGAGGATGATGCGTCGGAAGGCGTTTTCGCTGAGGAGGCTGACGCTGCCGGTGAAGTTGAAGCTGAAGCTGAAGAGGCATCGCCGGACGAAGACGCAAATGTTTCTGAGGAAGAGTCTGAGAAACCTGCCGCGTCGGAGGACGACTCTGAAGGCGAAAGTGCGGCTTAGGGCCGCCTTGCGTGTGCTGTGAAGCTGATTTGATGTGATCCGAAGAAATATTCGGGTCGAGTTTTTGTAGAGTAATTTATGGCGGTTCGAAAATCCGTTCGAATTTACGATCTTGCGCGTGAGGTCAAACAGGACACAAAGCGCGTTATGGAAGACCTGCGTCGACTCGGCGCTGACGTGAGTGTTGCGTCAAACTCGGTCAGCGCGGAGTTTGCCGAAAAGGTCAGGGCGAAGTATTTCCCTAAGGCCGAACCTACTCCGAAACGCCAGATAAAGGTCATCAAGGCGACCAAAGCCAAAAAGACCGACACGGCCGAGGATGCGATTCACGAGAGCGAGGCACCTGAAGCTCCTGAGGTTGAGGAAGCTCCGGCGGAACCGATCGAACCGACCGCGAAGAAGAAGGCTCCGGCGACGAAAGTCGCGACGGTGAAGGTGAAGACTCTCGCCGCGAAACCGAAGGTCGCGGAAGTCGCGGAAGAGCCCATTGAAGAGAAACCTGTCGCCAAGAAGCGCGTTGTTAAGGCCTCACAGCTCAAGAAAGAATCCGAAGCTCCTGTGGCTGAGGTTGTGGAGGAGACGCAGGCCGAGGAAGCGGCTGCAGCCGAGCCTTCGGCGACTCCCGAAAAACCCACTGAGAAGCCAGCAAGGACTGCCGGTACTACGGTTAAGCGGCTTACCCTGACGCCGGGTGCGATCCAAAAGGGTATTAAGCCAGGTGATAGGGTCGTTTCTGAAGGGCCGACCCGAACAGGGCGCCTCTCAGGTGATAAGCAATTCCGCGGTACAAGCGGCGAAACGGCGGATCCGAAACTAGTTTACACGCCGCCTGCAGACAATAGGCGTCGCCCGGGGCGTTCAGGCGGACGAAAGACGAATGATCGCAACGCGCGGAACGCGGAGCGCGATCTAGATGTACCGCAGAAACGGTCGATCGAGGAAAGAATTCTCGATCAGGTCGGCAATGCTGCGGGCAATCTTCGGTCGATTCGCCTGGTCGAAGGCGCAACGGTGCGTGAATTTGCGGAGGCACTTGGGATCACACCGCGAGATATAGTCCAACTCCTGATCAAGCGCGGTATTTTCGCGACGCTGAATCAGCCGATCGGCGAGAAAATGGCCATTGAGATGGCTCTTGAATACGGCTTTGATCTTAGCTTCGTTCCATTCGAAGAGATGGTGATCGAAGAGGAGTTTGAAGAACTTATCGCAGCCGACGCCGATGATACCGAACTTTCGAGGGCACCGGTCATCACCGTTATGGGACACGTTGACCACGGTAAGACCTCGCTGCTCGACGCTATCCGTTCAGGTAATGTTGCTGCGGGCGAAGCCGGCGGTATCACCCAGCATATCGGAGCCTACAGCGTATTTGTCCCGAACCCGGATTCCCCCGGAGAGAACAGGCGTGTGGTCTTTCTGGATACTCCCGGCCACGAAGCATTTACGATGATGCGTGCCCGCGGTGCGAAAGCGACGGATATCGTCATTCTCGTTGTTGCCGCGGACGACGGCGTGATGCCGCAGACGATCGAGGCCGTTGAGCACTCAAAGGCCGCCGGTGTCCCGATCATTGTTGCGATAAATAAGATCGACAAACCGGATGCGAATCCGGACAAGGTCAAGCAGGGCCTCGCGGGCCTCGGCCTTCAGCCTTCGGATTGGGGCGGTGACGTCGAGATGATCCCGGTTTCGGCAAAGAAGCACGAGAATCTCAACACGCTCCTCGAAACAGTTCTGCTTCAGGCCGATATTCTGGACCTGAAGGCAAGCCCGACGCGGCGTGCTTCAGGCGTCGTTCTTGAGGCCAAGCTCGATAAAGGACGCGGTGCGGTCGCAACTGCTCTTGTTCAGCAGGGAACGCTCCGTGTTGGCGACCCATTCATCGTTGGCCAATTCTCAGGCAAAGTTCGGGCAATGTTCTCCGATCGCGGTGAGATCGTGACGGAAGCTCCGCCGGCAACGCCGGTCGAGGTCCTCGGACTTCAAGGCGTGCCGCAGGCCGGGGATACTTTCCAGGTCGTGGCTGATATCGATCGAGCTCAGACCATCGCCGGACAGCGTCAAATGCACGCTCGACAGGCCGCAATGGTCAAGAGTTCGAGCCGCGGCATCGAATCGCTCGGTCAGGCCGAGATCAAGGAACTTCTCGTTATCCTGAAGGCAGACGTTCAAGGTTCGGTCGAAGTGCTGCGTGCAACGCTTGAAAAACTCTCGACTGAGAAGGTCAAGGTTCGCGTTATCCGTGCAGGTGTCGGCGCGATCGCGGAATCCGACGTACTGCTCGCATCTGCGACACAAGCAGACAATGCATCGACGGCTGTCGTGATCATCGGTTTCAACGTGCGGCCCGAATCGCGGGCTTCGGACGTTGCTAAGCATGAGGATGTAGATATTCGCCTGCACTCGATCATTTACAAGGTCGAGGAAGAGATCAAGGCGGCGATGATCGGAATGCTCGATGCGATCGAGAAAGAGGTCATTCTCGGCAAGGCTGTCGTACAGGAGACGTTTAAGGTCTCGCGTCTTGGCACGATCGCGGGCTGCCGCGTGATCGACGGCGTTGTTCGCCGTCAGGCAAAGGCACGCCTCATTCGTGACGGCGTTGTGATCTGGGACGGAGATATCGCCTCGCTCAAGAGGTTCAAGGAAGATACGAATGAGGTCAAGAACGGCTTCGAATGCGGTATCAGCCTCGTGAATTTCAACGATATCAAGCTCGCGGACGAGATCGAGGCATACACGATCGAAAAGATCGCGGCCACGGAGTTGTAGGTTTGAAATGCGGCGACCGGAGAGATTTGGTGAGACGCTGAGAGAAGAGATCGCGGAGATCGTTGGTTTCGAGCTCGACGACCCTCGCCTTGAAAGCGTAACGGTGACTGATGTCGAAGTTGCCGGTGATAGTCGTGATGCCCGCGTTTATGTCGTTGTTGCGGGCGATGAAAATGAGATCAAGGCTGCTCTTGCCGGCTTAAAACATGCTTCGACGTTCGTTCATCAGCGGCTCGCAAGACGTCTTAGTGTAAGGCATGTGCCGCAATTGCATTTTGTACGCGATACGGCGGAAGAGAATGCCGCCCGCGTAGGCGAGATTCTGGCCGATCTCGACATTCCGAAAGAAGGAGAGACAGACGACTAAAGACCGCATTTTTTCCGGTTTATAAGAGTCTGTCCGTCTCGTTTTATTAGTGTTAAGTCAAGTAGTTGAATTAATTGAAAAGAAGAACGCGTTTGCCATTACAACGCATATCAAACCGGATGGCGACGGCCTCGGGTCGTCTCTCGGCTTGTGCTGGCTGCTGAAAAGCCTAGGCAAGAATGCAGATGTGATCGTTCGGGGTGAAGTTCCGCCGGCGTATCACGCTTTGCCCGGCGTCGATCTGATACGCGATGTCGAATTCCTTAACGGAAGCTATGATGCGGTCTTTGTGATCGAATGTTCAGACCTTGAAAGGCCGGGGATCCGCGGACTTAATGACGCGGTAACGGTCAATATAGATCACCATTCGACGGGCGATCAGTTTGGAACGATAAACTGGATCGATCCGACCGCGTCGGCCGTCGGCGAGATGATCTACAATCTCTGCAAGGCCATCGGCGGACGTATTACCAAAGAGATCGCTGACTGCGTCTATATGGCGCTTGTGACCGACACCGGATCGTTCCACTACTCGAATACGACCGATCGGACGTTGAAAGTTGCCTCCGAACTCGTCAAGGCCGGAGCAAGGCCGGCCGAGATCTCCGGAGCGGTCTATAACAACTATCCGTGGTCGCGGATCGAATTGATGCGACGCGTTCTTGATACGGTAAGGCGTGATGAGACCGGTAAGATCGCTCTCTTGCGGCAAACTCTAGCAATGCGTCAGGAATCGGACGCCATTGACGGGGACAATAGCGGCTTCGTCAATATTCCGCTTTCTGCGCGAGACGTTGAAGCGGTCATCTATATGCGAGAGATCGGCCCGAACAGCTTCCGCGTAAGCCTTCGTTCAAAGGGCTCTTTGAATGTCGCAAAGATCGCGGAACGCTTTGGCGGCGGCGGCCACAAGAATGCAGCGGGACTTCAGATCGATGGTGATTGGGACCAGAAGGAAGCGGAGCTGGTCAAGGTCGTAAGCGATGAGATAAGACGCGAAGCAGCGGATTAGTCGCCGATGTATGCCTAGTGAAACCACTCAACTGCCGGAAAAGATCTCCGCGTGCAATGACCGCAGCCTGACCAGCACTTTCCTGAAGGCGGTTCGCCTTTACACATACAATACCCCGATCTCAAAAGGTAAATATCGCCTGTATCAGCTTGCACTGCGGCTCGTTGCCGAAAAGCCGACGGCGATCCCGGCTCGAGCACGCGACGGCCGCCGATTCGTTGCGGACCTAACGACGGGCATGGAGGAGAGTGTGTTCTTCCTCGGGGTTTACGAGCGATTCATTTCCGACATCGCCGAACGATTGATTCGAGAGGGCGATGTTTGCTTAGACGTCGGGGCAAACTTTGGCTGGTACTCGACAATGATGGCGGCGCGTGCGGGTTCGCGTGGTGAGGTGCATTCATTTGAACCCGTTCCAAGAACGTATTCGCTTCTCGAGAAAAACTGTTCGCTCTTAACGGATGCGGCTCCGGTCGTAACCAATAACCTTGCGTTGGGCGATCGAGATGACGTGCTCACGATCAACCTCTTTGATGATCTGCCGTCGGGGCACGCTTCGCTTGCAAGTTCGGCTGGCGAAAGCTCTTCTTCGTTCGAATGCAAGATGACGACTCTGGACAACTATCTTGAAGAGCGCGGTGTCGGGAGTGTTTCGTTTTTGAAGGTGGACATTGAGGGAGCTGAAATGATGTTCCTAAAGGGTGCGGAGCGTTTGTTCTCGCAGTCCGATAAGCCGATATTCCTTATGGAGATGGCTTTGGCACAGACCCGCCGATTCGGATACCAGCCGCAAGAATTGCTCAAGTTTATTGTAGAGCGAGGGCCTTATACTTTCTATCGCGTTGACGAAACAGCGGAAAGGCTTCGGCCTATTGATCATTTTGATGACGACGACATCGGGGCGAACGTGTTCTGTATTCCGGACTCTGCGGGAGAATGGGCAAAAGCCGTCATTTCAGATTACGTCGAGAGAATCTAAGCAATATCGCGGCAAGCCGCCAGATGCACCGGGTCATTTGTATCTCAGGACGCTGAACTGATCATGAGAACCAGATCGGGAAAACTGATCCTTAACTCCCTATACAGTCTGGTTGGCTGGATAGCCCCAATTCTTTTTGGCCTGTTTGCGACTCCTTTTGTTCTCAAGCACCTCGGAACGGAATCCTACGGCGTCTATATCGTAATACTTGGGTTTGTTGGATATTCCTTTGCCTTCAATCTGGCTAGGTCAGTAGCGAAATACGTTGCAGAGCACCGCAGTTCCGGAGACGTTGAGAAGATCAACTCCGCCATCACAAGCGCATTCTGGTTGAATTGTTCGATCGGGATCGTCGGAGCCATTGTCGTCGGATTGTCGTCAAGATGGGTTGTGGTCGATGTCCTGCGGATCTCGCCGTCTTACCAGGAAGCCGCGATCTTCGCATTAATAGTCGGCGGCATCAGCATCCCGTTCACTCTCGCGGGGCAGGTCTTTCAGAGCGTACTGCAAGGTGTCCACGGATTTGGTGTCCTTTCTGCTGTTACAAATTTCAATTCGTTGCTTATCAACGGCGGAAATGTTGCCCTTGCGGCCTTAGGATTTGGGGTAGATGCGCTGCTACTGTGGACCTTGACCGCGGCCGCGATCATTGCCGTGGTCTCCTACATCGCGTCGGCTCGGCTGGCTCCGGATATCGGCCTCAAGCTGAGGGCTTCGACGGATATGGTCCGGCCTGTGATGGGCTATGGTGCGAGCCTTTTTGTGTATCAACTCTGCGGCGGGATCCTACTGCTCTTTGAACGGGCATTGGTTATGCGAAAATTCGGCGGTGAGGTTGCGTCTTATTACTTCGTGCCGATGACACTCGCGATCTACTTTCACGGGTTTGTGGTGAGTCTTCTTGCGGCTGCGTTTCCGGCAATGAATGAGCTACTGACCGACGGCAACCGCTTGGCCCTTCTTTACAGGAAGTCGGTAAAGGCCGTAGTTTGCTTGGCCGTCCCGTTTCTGCTCACAGTTCTTTTCGGCGGACGGATATTTCTATCTCTATGGATCGACGAGGATTTTGCAGCACAGGCGTATTGGCTCTTCGTGATCCACGCAGCAACCTTTGGGATAATGGCTTTGATGGTTGCTCCATGGCAGCTCGTTGAAACATACAATAGGCCGAGCGTTAATGCGTGGGTGACGTTCTTCTCATCGCTATTCGCTATCCTGCTAATGCTGTTCACTGCAGATCGATGGTCCTCGGACGGCGTTGCTATTTCCCGACTGGCCGGAGTTGCACTAAGCTTACCTGTGATCATCTACGCTGGGCATCGTTTGCTTGAAGTTCGCGGAGGCGGTGAGTGGCTCCGTACTGGATTACGGCTCGGACCTGCAGCAATAGCGTTGGCGGGAACTGAGTATTTGATCTTTTCAAATGTTGCTCCGGGGTGGCCGACGCTGATCTTCGGGACCATTGCAGGCGTTCTGGTCTATTTGGCCATGCTTTGGCTAACGAAATTCATCAGCCCGGACGAGAAGGACGTGATCTTCAAGATGCTGAGGATCAACCGCTCTGCTGCATAATATTTGGCTAGATCTGACAGGTAACTAGACCTCGTAATGACCGAAAAAAAGGAAAAACGATACAAGTGGCGGCGTGAGGATTATCGCGAGAAGACGAAAGGCCTTCTGATGCTTAATACCGGCGATGGCAAGGGGAAGACGACCGCAGCGATCGGTACGATGGTTCGTGCCGCCGGCCGCGGTTTGAAATGCTGTATGATCCAGTTTATGAAGTCCAAGCACGACCGATATGGCGAGCACGAATCCTTCGAAAAGCTCGGCATCGAGGTGCATACGATGGGCGACGGCTTCACATGGGATACGAACGACAAGTCCCAGGATATCAAGACAAGTGAGGAGACCTGGGCGGTCTGTGTCGAGAAGATGCGGAGCGGCGATTACGAGCTTCTGGTCTTTGACGAATTGCTTTATGTCCTAAGCTACGAGTTTTTGGACATCAACAAGATACTCGCCGAGATCAGCGAAGTGAGAGCAGCTCAGCCGCACCTTCATCTGATACTTACAGGAAGGAATATAGATAATAAGCTCCAACCGATGATCGATGCTGCGGAACTCGTGACCGAGATGCGTGAGATCAAGCATCCTTTTCATGTCGGAATCTACGCACAGCAGGGAATCGAATTCTAATGAAACGCCCAGTTGAAAAACGCCCTGCAAAGGGCTGGAAAGATCGAATTGCCCTTGCGCTGACGACATTTGGCGTCGGTTATCTGCCGGGGCCTTCGGGTACATACGGATCTGCTGTCGGCGTTGCGATCTATGTCGCCGCTGCGGTTTTGGAACCGAGTATCGCCGCTCATTTGCGCACAGCGGGCTATTCGGCCGCTGCCGCCAGCTCGATCCTTTTTATCTGCAATACGATCTTGCTGCTGGGATTCTGCCTGATAGGGATCGCGGCGAGTACGCGGGCCATCGACCTCCTTGGAGATGAAGATGCGTCCGAGGCAGTTGTTGACGAGGTGATGGGCCAGCTTGTAACGCTTGCATTTGTCCCCTTCACGTTGTCGTGGCCGGTGATCTTGGCGGGATTCCTCCTCTTCCGAATCTTTGATATCTGGAAGCCCTATCCGATCAATGATCTGCAGGACTTGAAGGGCGGACTTGGCATCTGTGCAGACGACCTTGTTGCGGGCGTGTATGCCGGTCTTTGCCTCGCAACTGCCTCCTACGTTTCGGCGCTTCTTTAGCCGGCATCAAGAATCCTTTTCGCCCTTGTGGTCGGGCGTCGTTGAAGTGTGGATCGGCGGCTCGTAGTCCTTTACAAAGATCCAGCCGATCTTCCAGAAATAGAAGATCAGTCCGGCCGCAAGAAGAGCCATTCCGGCAAGCGTCGCAAAGTATCCATACCGAGTTTTCAGCTCCGGCATAAAGTCGAAGTTCATCCCGTAAATGCCCGCTATTAGACTGAGCGGCAGAATGATCGCCGAAATTACCGCAAGCGTTTTCATCACATCATTCGTCCGTGTCGAGATAACCGAAAAATGGATCTCGAACAGGCTCGAGACAAGGTCACGATAATTTTCTGCAAGGTCAGTGATCCGGATCAGGTGATCATGCACGTCACGGTAGAAGGGAAGTATCTGGTCCGGGATCTGCGGAAATTCGCCGTGCGAAAGCCGATAAAGCACATCAAGCTGGCGCGCTGAAATTCGCCTGAGGCGAACGACGCTCCGCCGAAGCATCATGATCTCGAGGAGCATCTCGCTCTGGCCGCGACTAATTTCCAGCACGCGTTCGCTCATCTCGTGGATCATCTGGTCAAATGAATCGACGATCGGCATATAGAGATCAACAAGCTCATCGAGGATGTTGTGGAGAATGTAGGCTGAGCCGCGTTTGAACGTGAACGGGCTGCTGGTGATCTTCTGCTTTACGGTCTTGATGCTTCGGAAGCGTTCGGCATGGAAAGTCACAACGTAGTTCGAGCCCAGATATGCATCAAGCTCTTTAGTCGCGAAATTCGTCGGGCCCGTTTCACCCGGACGAATGCCGTGGACGATCAAATACAGGTAGTCCGGAAATGCCTCAACTTTTGGCTGGTTGCGTGTTTCCAGACAATCCTCGATCGTGAGGTAATGAAACTTGAACACGTTCTCGAGAACCTCTTTTGCTTCTGCTATTTGCTCAGGAGTTTCGCCGTGAAGATCGACCCAAATTGTATTCAGCGGGTCGGCAAGAAGATCAGGGAGTTCCTTACGGCCAAATCCTTCCTCGACACATTCGGCCCCATTTTTCAGTACAAATATTTGCATCTTCTGTTAGCAACGCGATAAAAAGGAACTTTTGTCGGTCGAGCTATTATAGTTTTTCGGAACTAACTGCGACAATTGCCGTAGTTCAAATTGCTATGGAAGAAGAAGAGGTTACTTTGAGGGTCGATGGTATCACGAAGTCTTTTGGAGACTTTTGTGCTGTGGACGATCTCTCATTTAGTGTAAAGGCCGGCAGGATCTTTGGGTTCCTCGGCCCCAACGGAGCCGGAAAGACGACGACGATCAGAATGGTCGTCGGCATTAATGTGCCAGATTCCGGTACGATCGAGCTTTTTGGGAAACGCATTAACGGTACGACGCAAGATCACATCGGGTATCTGCCCGAAGAACGCGGCCTTTACAAGAAGACGAAGATCGTCGATCAGCTTCGATACTTTGCGGCCCTCAAGAACGTACCTCAGAAAGAGGCGGACAAACGTATCGATCGCTGGCTCGATCGAATGGAGCTCTCCGAGTGGAAGAACAAGAAAACGACGGACCTTTCGAAGGGAATGCAGCAGAAGGTGCAGTTCATCTCCACCGTACTGCACGACCCCGATCTGCTGATCCTCGACGAACCTTTCTCCGGACTCGATCCGGTAAACGTGGAGTTTATGATCGGAGTGCTTTCAGAGTTTCGCCAAAGCAACAAGACCGTCATCTTTTCGACGCATTTGATGGAGACCGCTGAAAGACTTTGTCACGATATTTTACTCATAAGCCGAGGCAAGAAAGTTGTATCCGGCAGCCTTCGTGAAGTGAAAGAAAGTTATGGACGCAACCGAATTGCGGTTCGTATCGAAGGCGGCTCACAATTGCTTTCTGACTTTCCGGGTGTCGAGAGCGTTGTTGAGAAGGCCGATGAGCGGATACTGAGCCTCCGTCAGGATGCTGACCCGCAGGAGTTGCTCCGCGGCCTGGTCGCGGCCGGGGCGAAGGTCACCAAGTTTGAATATGTCGAACCAACGCTGAATGACATCTTCATTGAGCAGATCGGAGGTGCGAAATGAGGAAGTTCCTTGCTGTCGTAAAGCACGAATATAAGAAAGTTGTGCTGAGGTGGTCGTTCCTGATAGGCACGCTTCTCTTTCCCGTTCTCGGTGCAGGATTTGCGGTCGTGCCGGCTCTGATATTCTCGATCAAAGGTGAGCCAACGCGAATCGTGATCGTTGATAAGGAAGGCAAGATCGGGCCGCGGATACGAGCCAATCTGTCGCCGGAGAAGATAGCCCAAAAACAGGCGGAAGCCCTCAAGGACACGTCGTTCGAGCCGACAGTCGGAGCAAAGAACCCGAACGATTCATTGAAGGGAATTGCCGCCGGCTTTGTTTTCGTTTCGTTCGATGCGAATGGCAAATCAGACGAACAGATCCGCTCAGAACTCAATGCGATGGCCGCCGACAAGGAGATCGATGCCTATCTGTTGGTTCCCCAGCAGCTTGGCGGCAAGTTCGAATTCCTGTCCCGTAAGGCCGGAGATTTCGTCGCGAACGGGATGATCCAGGATGCGGTCAATGATGCGGTTCGTTCAGAGCGTCTTACCGAAGCCAACATCAGCGAGACGACGCTGCAGCAGATCAATAAAAAGGCAGACATCGAGACAAAGGCGATCGACGAACACGGCCGGGAGAAGAGTTCGGATGCGTTGCTTGCGGCATCATTTGTGATCGGCCTGATGATCTACATCTCGCTCACGATATACGGCCAGGTGATCCTCGGAGCCGTAGTTGAAGAGAAGGAAACGCGGATCGCCGAGATACTCTTCTCAAGTGCGAAGCCTTTCGAACTGATGCTCGGTAAGTTGGTCGGTGTCGGTCTTGCGGGATTGACGCAATTGGGTATCTGGGTGACGTCTCTCGCTCTTCTTGTTGGTTTCTTGATGCTCCAAACGGACCTCGCACCGCTTCTCGCAGGCGCGCCGCATATCACGCCGTTGATGGTGGTGTATTTTCTCTTATTCTTCCTGCTCGGTTACTTCCTGTTTGCCTCCATCTTTGCGCTGATCGGGTCGATGGTGACGACCGTTCAGGAAGGCGGGCAGTTCGCATTTCCGCCGATAATGCTTATGCTAGTCGGCTTTTACTTCAGCTTTGCCGTGATCCGCGACCCAAGCTCGCCGCTCTCATTCTGGGTCTCTATCGCTCCCTTCTGGGCGCCGATCACGATGCCTGTTCGCATACTAGCTGAAACGCCGCCATTTTGGCAGATCGCGCTTTCGATCTCTATAAACGCGGTGGCGATCTGTGGTATGGTTTGGTTATGCGCGAGAGTTTATAGGGTCGGGATGCTGATGTACGGAAAACGTGCGACGCTGCCCGAGGTTTGGAAATGGATACGCGAAGCGTAGAACAAAAGGAGAAAAAGTTATGATCGGACAGATCATTGGCGGCCTTATCGTTGGCGTAATTGCGAGGCTAATTATGCCTGGAAAAGAGGTATTTCCGGACGGTATCGTGGGCTGGATATTGACGGCCGTTCTTGGCATCGTTGGAGCCGTTGTCGGCGGTTTTGTAGCACGTGCGTTGTGGGCGGGCGAGAATTATGCTGCCGGCTGGATAATGTCGATCCTCGGTGCGATCATCGTACTTTTCATTGTCCGTCTGTTGTTCGGGACAAAGAACACGATGGCGTAATTCACACAACTTCTAGAATGCCGAGCATGGAGCGGGCTTTTCGCCCGCCTGTAATGGCTTTGACGT
Source organism: Acidobacteriota bacterium (assembly GCA_019639195.1). Classification (GTDB taxonomy): domain Bacteria; phylum Acidobacteriota; class Blastocatellia; order Pyrinomonadales; family Pyrinomonadaceae; genus OLB17. Next base: position 238,956 of record JAHBSI010000004.1, read on the forward strand.
GAAGTCCCAGGCGGTTTCCCCTTTCGGAACCGCCTTTACTACATAAGTCCCAAGCTGCATCACCGGATTCGGGATGTCAGGCCTTTTCTCTACATCGGCGAGCGCCCAGGAGAATCCGTCGCATTTGTAGAATGTCATGTCGGTTGCGACGCGACCGTGACGTTCGAGTAGATGATATCGCACGCCGAGGTCAAGCTCGGTTCGCGGGCGGAAAGTGTCGCCAATGCCCGGGATCGTAAAGTAGAAAATTGCGAGTCCGGCGACCAGAACGATACCGGCGATCGGCAGGAAAGCTTTCAGATAGCCGCGCACACTCGAAGGGCTGCGGCTCACCGTCTGAAACAAACGGCTCTTGTCGTTCGGATCGATCGGCGGCGGTTCGCTCCCGCTTTCTACCTGATCAAGCAGTCCCATTTTATTTCCACCTAAGTCGAGAAGATATCACCGTTTGGGCGGAACGGCCAACTCCGGCCGTTGTGATTTGACAGGTGTGATAAACTCATCGAAACAATAATTCCGAAATGATCTGGAGGCTCTACAGAAAGAGTGTCAGCAACATCTCATCGGTCGGCCGTAGCTTTACTTGTACTTTTTTCCACTCTGACGCTTCTAAGTGTCGGAGTTTTCGGACAAAGGCGTGGGAAAGCGAAGCGGGCGAAAATTGTAAAAGAGCAAAAGCCAACCGGTTCGACATCAACTCAGAAATGTTCGCTCGAAAGCGAGCTGACCGAAGCTGAGCGTGACGCGATCCTCACAGCTCACAATGAAGCCCGCAAAACTCTTAACCTTCCCGCGTTGAAATGGGATTGCGGCCTTGCGAGTTTTGCTCAAGCGTGGGCAAATGCCGGACGCTTTCGCCATCGCGACGACCCATCTGTGGGCGAGAATCTGTTTGTTTCGACGAACTCCGAAGAACCGATCGCCTCGGTCGTGCCGGATTGGCTCGATGAAAAGGTCAACTACGTTGTTCGGACCGGCGAGTGCAAACCTGATACCGTCTGTACGCACTATTCGCAAGTAATGTGGCGTGAGACGACGCTTGTCGGATGCGGCATCAATCGAAAGCTCGCCGGGAAATGGAGTGTGCTTGTCGTCTGCAATTATTCTCCCGCGGGGAATACGGGCGGGCCGGCCTACTAACCGTCGCTTAGGTGCATATTCACGTCCGGTGCATCGTTCTCGAGCCAGGCGATCGCATCCTCTTCATTCCTAAAGACCCGATATGGGACGTTACGATTCCGGCTCATTACCTCACTAAGTTCCATCTTTGCGTCGATCTGCTCAAATGGATTTACGAATGCGATCTTTCGGCGTCCGAGGAATCTCGCCATATCCATTATCAAAAGATAGTTGTCCGCATCCGACATCATCATCGGTATTCTGCGGTCGATCAATACCTTGTTGAGGGTATGCTGGACGCATTCGGATGCAATTCGCTGGAGGTATTCATTCGCGGTGTGTCGGTCGATCGCATCAGCGGTAATGCGCGCATAGAGGTAATCCGCTCGGACTTCGATGATGAGTTCATACGGTTTGGACTCAGTCCTCATGGAGGTTCCGCGCGACCGGATCGTGAGGACAGATCGCTACCAAGACCGAATAATATCACGATTTTGTGGATAAAATAACTAACCTCGAAAAAAAGATGTGCTCCGCGGCAAATCCTTATTGCCTCAATGTTTTCAATGCACCTGCCCACGCGACCACCTGATCGAGGAGTGTTGAGAGGCTGTTCTTATGCCTTTCGTCAGGCTTAAAAACGGTATAGTTCTCAAAATCCGTAAACAGCGAAAGCATTACTTGTTGCCGAACGTCCGCGATCTGCAATTCCGCCATCATCCCGCGAAGGTGCTCAACGGCACGGACGCCATATGCACTTCCGTAGCTCACGAAGCCTGCCGATTTGTTGTTCCATTCCGCATAAACGAAATCTAGAGCGTTCTTTAGCGCCGCCGAAGTGCTGTGATTGTATTCCGGCGTGATAAAGACATAACCGTCGAACGATGCGACCTTTTCGGCCCAGCGTTTCGTGTGGGCGTTCTCGTACTGGCCGCGGCTCGGCGGCAGACTCTCGTCCAGCAGTGGAAGCTCAAAATCCGCAATGTCCACGATCTCGTATTCGGCATCCGTCCGGACCTTTGCAAGCTCATAAACCCATTCGGCAACCTTCAAATTCGCCCTTCCCGGACGAGTGCTGCCTGTTACAATTCCGATCTTTAACGTCATAATTCCTCCAGTTCAACCATACCATTTACACATCAGCCATTCGTAACAGAAGCCGCGATCGTCAACGTCCATATCGCGAATATCGTCAGCCGGTGTTGTCGTGGGCCCGCACGTTGTCCGACCAAAAAAAGGGTCAGCAGATGCTGACCCCTAAAATACCAAGAAAGGACCGGGTTACATGCCCATGCCCATGCCGCTTCCGGCTCTCCTCCTTACCAAGGAGGAGTACGGCGGCAGCCGGGAGGTGGTTTTTAGTTGGTGCAGATAATTGTCTACCCAACAAAGAACCACCCCGTCACCGAAGCGATGCCACCCCTCCTTCGTAAGGAGGGGAGTTTATTACATGCCCATGCCCATACCGCCCATGCCGCCGCCGGGCATACCCATTTCGGGTTTGTCTTCGGGGATATCAGCGATCATAGCTTCGGTGGTAAGCATAAGGCCTGCGATCGAAGCTGCGTTCTGGAGAGCCGTGCGGGTGACCTTTGCGGGGTCGATGACGCCTGCGGAGACGAGATCTTCGTAGGTTTCAGTTGCCGCATTGAAGCCAAAGTTGTCGCCGCCTTCGCGGACCTTGCCGACAACGACCGCGCCTTCCTGACCGGCGTTACCGGCGATCTGGCGAAGCGGTTCTTCGATGGCGCGACGCACGATGTTGATGCCGACAGTCTCGTCCTCATCATCACCTGTCAGGCCGTCGAGAGCCTTTGCAGCACGCACGAGTGCGACACCGCCGCCAGCGACGATGCCTTCTTCGACAGCAGCACGGGTTGCGTGCATTGCGTCCTCAACACGAGCCTTCTTTTCCTTCATCTCGGTCTCGGTAGCAGCACCGACCTTGATGACGGCGACACCGCCGACGAGCTTTGCAAGACGCTCCTGGAGCTTCTCGCGATCGTAATCGGAGGTCGTGTCTTCGATCTGAGTGCGGATCTGCTTTACGCGGCCGTCAATGGCCTCGCCCGAACCTGCACCTTCGACGATCGTGGTGTTCTCCTTGTCGATCGTAACCTTCTTGGCCTTGCCGAGATCGTCGATCGTGATCGCATCGAGCTTGATACCGAGGTCTTCGCTGATGACCTTGCCGCCCGTGAGGACCGCGATGTCTTCGAGCATTGCCTTGCGGCGATCGCCAAAGCCCGGTGCCTTAACGGCAGCGACGTTGAGCGTGCCGCGAAGTTTGTTGACGACGAGCGTTGCGAGAGCTTCGCCATCGACATCTTCTGCGATGATGACGAGCGGACGGCCCATTTTCGCGACCTGCTCGAGGATCGGCAGAAGGTCACGCATGTTCGAGATCTTCTTCTCGTTGATGAGAATGAAAGGCTCGTCAAGCACAGCTTCCATGCGATCGGGATCGGTCACGAAGTACGGCGAGAGATAGCCGCGATCGAACTGCATGCCTTCGACGACCTCAAGCAGCGTGTCCATCGTCTTCGACTCTTCGACGGTGATGACGCCGTCCTTGCCGACATTGTCCATCGCCTCTGCGATGATCGTGCCGATGGTCTTGTCGCCGTTTGCCGAAACCGTGCCGACCTGAGCGATCGCGTCGCCCGCAACAGGCTGCGACTGATTGTGAACTTCTTCAACGACCGCCTTAACAGCCTTGTCGATGCCTCGCTTCAATGCCATCGGGTTTGCGCCGGCAGCAACCGTGCGGACGCCTTCCTTGAAGATCGCCTGAGCGAGAACCGTTGCGGTCGTCGTGCCGTCACCGGCGACGTCCGAGGTCTTGCTCGCAACTTCACGGACCATCTGTGCGCCCATATTCTCGAGCGTGTCCTTGAGCTCGATCTCCTTTGCGACGGTCACACCGTCCTTCGTGATCGTCGGGCTTCCGAATTTCTTGTCGATGACGACGTTGCGGCCTTTCGGGCCGAGGGTAACTTTTACCGCGTCCGCGAGCTGGTTTACACCACGCAGGATCGCCGAACGGGATTCCTCACCGTGAACTACTTGTTTAGCCATAATTTTCTCCGTTAGAACTTTCTCTTTTCGCTTAGAGTACTCTTGCTAAGAGTGCAGGCTTTAGCCTGTCTTACGCGATAGATCGCGCACTCTGAACTTTTTGTCTTATTTCGCTGCTTCTCCTGCGCGGTTGATGATGCCGAGGATCTCGTCCTCACGCATGATGATGAATTCTTCGCCGTCGAGCTTGATCTCGCTGCCCGAGTACTTGCCGAAAAGAACGCGGTCGCCTGCTTTCACGTCGAGAGACTGACGCGAGCCGTCTTCTTTATACTTGCCTGCGCCTGCTGCGATAACTTCGCCTTCTTGCGGCTTTTCCTTTGCGGTGTCGGGAATGAAAAGCCCGCCGGCCGTCTTGTTTTCGGTGTCATCGATACGCTTGATGATCACGCGATCATGAAGCGGTGTGATGTTTGTTGCCATAGTAGTTAACTCCTTCTATTTCGAAATTTAGTAAAATAGCTATCTTGAACTTCCACTGTAGAGAATTCGACATTTTAGCAGTCTCAGCCCAAGAGTGCTAGTATATTTTTTGCCCGATCGGATGTCAAGGTGGAGTCGGGCTCTTTAGAAAAGTTGATAATAGCATTGTCAAGTTTATGATCCTCTCCGAGATAAATATCTACCCGATCAAGTCTCTACGGGGGATTACGCTCCAAAAGGCTGAGTTCGATGACCGAGGCCTGTGCAACGACCGCCGCTGGATGCTTGTTGACGAGAACGATCGGTTCGTAACTCAGCGAGAGCTACCAAGCCTCGCATTGATCGACGTCTCGCTTGACGAGAGAGGTTTGACGGTCGGCTGCGATGGGTTTGGCTCCCTGCGGGTCGATCTTTACGCCAAAGACGGAATTTTGCGGCCCGTTACGGTCTTTGATAGTACGGTCGAGGGTGAGATCTATGATGAGACGGTGAACGAATGGTTCAGCGAGGTTGGGGGCAAACAACTGAGGCTTGTGCGGATGCCTCAGAGCTCGAGAAGGCCGGTGAGCGAGAAATACCGCGTGCGTAAGACGGACGTTGTGAGCTTTGCGGACGGTTATCCGTTCCTGCTTATCGGCGAAGCGTCGCTCAATGATCTTAACCGACACCTATCCAAACCGGTCGAAATGCGACGTTTCCGGCCAAATTTTGTCGTGCAGGGAAGCGAAGCGTACGAAGAGGACCGCTGGCAGGATTTCCGTATCGGCGGCAATGTATTTCACGGCGTAAAGTTGTCAGCCCGATGCGTCATCACGACCGTTGACCCGCTGAAAGGTACGTTTGACGGCAAAGATCCGCTCCTTACTCTCTCGAAATATCGCGGCGGCGTCCTGAACGGCAAGCGTGGAGCATTCTTTGGCCAGAACGTGATCGCAGAGGCGGCAACAGGCACGGTAAGCGTAGGCGACCCGGTCGAGGTGATCGCCTACGCTGAACCGCCGGTCATGGTGGGCCATAGGTAAAAGAGAAAGTCTACGGAAGTGCGATGACCTGGAAGATCTGTAGGTCAGAGACACGGGCGTTAGAGACAAAACGGTCGAGTCAAACAAAAAAATAGCCGCCCAAGCGGTTGAGCGGGACCTATTGAGATACTTGTTTTGGCGGACTTAGAGTGTTTTGCCCGTAAGGATGAAGTACGCGTCGAGATAGCGTTGACTGGTCGCCTCGGCGATCTCCGGCGGCAGCGGCGGTGCGGGCGGAGTCTTATCCCATTCGAGGGTTTCGAGGTATTCGCGTACGAACTGCTTGTCGAATGACGGCTGCGGGTGACCCGGCTCGTATTTGGCCGCGTCCCAAAAACGCGATGAATCGGGTGTAAGGATCTCGTCGATCAGCAAGATGTTCCCCTCTGAGTCCGTTCCGAACTCGAACTTCGTATCTGCGATTATGATGCCTTTCTCACGAGCGTACTCTGATGCAGCCGAATAAAGCTTCATCGAGGTCGATTTGAGCTTTGCGGCAGTCTCGGCACCAAGAGCAGCCTTGAATTCGAGACCCGTGATGTTCTCATCATGACCTGCCGGGGCTTTTGTCGCGGGCGTGAATATCGGTTCGAGAAGCCTGTCGCACTGTGTGAGGCATTTTGGAAGGCTGTGGCCGGAGACACTTCCGGTTTCTTTGAAGTCCTTCCAACCGGAGCCTTCAAGATAGCCCCGAACCACACATTCGAACGGTATGACCTCGGTTCTGCGAACAAGGCTGCAGCGGCCCGCAAGTCGAGGATCGCTGGCGATCGGCTCGGGCATTTCCGCGGAATCTGCGGTAATAAGGTGATTCGGGATTATGTTCGCGAGTTTCCTGAACCAGAACGCAGAAAGTTGGGTCAGCACGACGCCCTTTTTCTCGATCGGTGTCGGCAGGACACAGTCGAATGCCGATAAACGATCGGTCGCGACGAGAAGCAAGCGATCTTCGTCGACCTCATATACATCTCGGACCTTGCCTCGGTGTAGTAACTTTAAGCCGGGAATTTCACTACTCGAAAGGGTTGCGGTTGCGGTCATAGCCGAAAACCCGATTTTATCCTCTCTTCGCTACCAAAGCAAAGAGCGCCGAAAAACTCTGGAAAAGGCAAGTTGTTATACCTCTATTAACATCGTTGTAAATTCTTGATGACAAATGAGGAATTTTAAGGCATAATTAGCAACGGCGTCGAATGTGACCTTTTTCGAGGCCTTCCGCCAGGACGCGCTAGTCATTCACACCCCTTGATCCAGCATCCGTTCCGAAAGGACGAAACTTCGTTCAGTATTTTTTTGAAATGAACACCTTTTGTATTTATCGCAAGATACTCCCTATATTCTCCGCCGGCATCCTGCTTGCCGCAAGGACGTTCGCATTCCAAGCGGCTAAACCCGCACCGCTCCCTGACGAAGGAAGCGGGATCTGGACCTGGTTTAGTTACCTGCTACTTGCCGCCGGTCTTATTGGACTGTCGTATTTTCTGTGGCAGCGAAGTAAGCAGTCGAGGCCTGATGAAAACGCAGACGTTAACAAGGACGAGAACCAGCCTTGGGCAACGGCTCATCATGTTGATGCCGCCGAAGAGATCGCCTGGTTCAGTAAGTCGAAGAAAAAGAAGAGGGTGGTCGGCCCTAAGGCCGAGAGGCGCAGCGGCGAAGAAAGGCGTGTCAAGACACGGACTCCGCGTCCTCGTCCAACATTGGCCAGCGTAGATACGGTCACGGCCGCCCGAGCATACCAGGAAAAGCTTCGAAAATACCAGTATTCGCAGTTGCCCGTTCATTCGTTCATCCAGATCACCGAAGCGAGGGCGTTCGACAAGCTGCCGGTCGGCTATGATCCTGACCTCCTGAGCGCGGTCGAGCAGGCATACGATGAATACGAGGAGGACGAGACGTTTCGCGAGATCGCAGTGAAGGTGCTTGCAAAATTCAAGACGCGAAATGCCGTCGAAGGCCTTTCGCAAATGTCGCTATACGACCTTTCCGCGAATATCCGATCGAAGGCCGTCAGCGCGCTTGCTGAGTTCGATCATGAATCGGTCTTTGAAACGATCCTTCTTGCCTGTGCTGATCCGACGCGCGAAGTTCGTGCGGCGGCAGCGCGAGCCCTTTTCCGCTTGAGCTTTGATAGAGCTGAAGCCTGGAAGCGGATCATTAACACGGACGACAAGTTCCGGATGAGCATGGCGGCAAAGGCCGCTATAGAGTCCGATATCCTGAGCAAGTCGATCGATCGACTGGTTCATCAGGATATGAAGATCGCGTATGAGGCATTTGCCCTTGTTGCACTCGTGCAAAAGGCGGGCGAAATGCAGCCGATAGTTGATGCGTTCAAGCGTACAAAGGACGATCGGGTGCGGCTCGCGATCCTGCACGTGGCGGCCGTTGTGGCTGAGTCTGAATCGATAGAAGCTTTTAATGCGGTCGGCGAAGAGGGCCTGTCAGACGAGGTTAAGGAACGGCTCAAGGACCTCGCCGAGATAGGAGAGGGCGTCGCCGCCTAGATCTTTTTGGACGTTTACGAAGAGGCTGCCCTTGTCCAGCAAGTGGCAGCTTTTTTGCGCGCCGGCGTTTGTTGTATGATTAAAGTGTGCAATTTCGTCTCATTTCTGAAAATCAGCCAAAAGGCGACCAGCCGGCTGCCATCGAACACATTGTTGAAGCCCTGAATGGTGGTGTAAAAGATCAAGTTCTGCTCGGAATAACCGGGAGCGGCAAGACGTTCACGATAGCAAACGTGATCGAGAGAGTGCAGCGTCCGACGCTCGTCCTTGCTCATAACAAGACGCTCGCGGCTCAGCTTTATCAGGAATTCAAGACATTTTTCCCTGAGAACTCGGTCGAATATTTTGTTTCCTACTACGACTACTATCAGCCTGAAGCCTATGTTCCGGCCGCAGATCTTTACATCGAGAAAGAAGCAACGATCAACGAAGAGATCGACCGCCTTCGCCTGAGCGCCACTCGCTCTCTTTTTGAAAGGCATGACGTGATCGTGGTCGCCTCGGTCTCGTGCATATACGGACTTGGTGACCCGGATGCGTATTACGGAATGCTGATGTTCGTAGAGCCGGGAATGAAGATCAAGCGCGATGAATTCCTCCAGCGGCTTGTCGAACTGCAGTACGAGCGGGTCAATGTCGATTTCGAGCGCGGTGCATTCAGGGTCCGCGGTGACATTGTCGAACTCTATCCGAGTTATCAGGATCAGGCGTATCGGATCGAGTTTTGGGGTGACGAAATAGATTCGGTGTCGACGATCGATCCGCTGCTCGGTGAAGTGATGGAGAAGCACGAGAATCGCGTACCGATCTACCCGAAAACGCACTTCGTGATGTCTAAAAAGACGATCAAGAATGCGGTACAGACCATTCGTGCAGAACTTGACGAACACGAAAAATTTCTTGTCGAGGAAGGCAAGATCGTTGAGGCTCAACGACTGCATCAGCGCACAATGTACGACCTGGAAATGATCAAGGAAATGGGATTCTGTCGCGGGATCGAGAACTATTCTCGGCATCTCACAGGCAAGAAGCCGGGTGAACCGCCGCCGACCCTGCTTGATTACCTGCCGTCGGACGCAATGATCGTTATTGACGAGTCGCACCAGACAGTGCCGCAGCTTGGGGCGATGTACAAAGGCGATCAATCGCGAAAGGGAACTCTTGTCGAATACGGCTTTCGGCTGCCAAGTGCTAAGGATAATCGGCCGCTGAACTTTGATGAATTCGAAGCTCGACGCGGACAGACGATCTATGTGTCAGCAACGCCGGGTGCATTTGAACTTGCGCAGACTGAAGGTGAGGTCGTCGAGCAGATCATTCGTCCGACCGGCCTGCTCGATCCGATCGTGGAGGTGCGGCCGGTAAAGGGCCAGATCGATGACCTCTTGGAAGAATGTCGTGCGCGTGCCGAACGAAACGAGCGCGTACTTGTGACGACGCTAACGAAGCGAATGGCCGAGAATCTCAGCGAGTATTTCGCCGAGGTCGGTGTAAAGGTTGCATATCTGCATAGCGATATTCACACGCTTGAACGTATTAAGATCTTAAGGGACCTTCGGCGTGGTGAGTTTGACGTGCTCGTCGGGATCAATCTCCTGCGAGAAGGCCTTGACCTGCCCGAAGTATCGCTTGTCGCAATTCTCGATGCCGACAAAGAAGGTTTCCTGCGAAGCGAACGGTCGTTGATCCAGACGATCGGGCGTGCTGCGAGAAATGCGGAGGGCAAAGCGATCCTCTATGCCGACAAGATCACCGATTCGATGCGGCACGCGATCGACGAAACGGCCCGCCGCCGCGAGATTCAACAAAAGTACAATTCCGACAACGGCATCACTCCGAAAACGATCGTCAAGCCGGTCGAAGCAACTCTTGTTACCGCCTATGAGGCAGATTATTTCAAAGTGCCGCTCGAGATCGACAAATTCGAAGAATATTCACCAAAACAGCTAAAAGAAACTATCGCCCAGCTCGAGGTCGATATGCGTGCCGCGGCCAAGGATATGAAGTTCGAACACGCAGCGGAACTTAGAGACCGGCTGAAGTACCTGCGTGAGCGGGAATTGGAATACAGGTAGGCTTCCTTTCGTTGGCTTTCTGGGAGAATTTAGCGATGTCGAACCTGGCCGGAATCCCAAAACATCGAGCTGTTTGTAAACATTTTCGGAACGCCTTAAACTTTAGTCTATGCAGGTCAAGACGCAGCTTGATGATCTTCAGAATTATCTGACCGACGCCAGTAATATGCCGGGCGGTTTTGCCGACAAGATGATCGTGCCGGAGTCGGAGGCCGAGATCGCGGAGGTGCTTCGGGAGGCGAACGAGCGACGAATTCCTGTGACGGCTTCGGGTGCGAGGACGGGTACCGTTGGAGGTGCGATACCGTTTGGCGGGATCATTCTGTCCTTTGAGAAGCTAAACAAACTAGCGATCGATCGGGAGAGTGAAACGGCAAAGGTTGGGGCCGGCGTGATTCTTGGTGATCTGCAGAAGGCGGTCGAACAGGCGGGGCTATTTTATCCGCCCGATCCAACCGAATGGAGTTGCCAGATCGGCGGCAATGTCGCAACGAATGCGTCGGGTGCGAGGAGTTTTAAGTACGGTGCGACGCGTGAATTCGTTGAGGGAATGAGAGTCGTCCTCGCGACGGGTGAATTATTGTCGTTGCGACGTGGGGAATACATCGCAGATCCGACGGGGCTGCTTTCCGTTACGACTGAGGACGGAAGAATTGTCGTTATTAAGGTGCCGACGTACGAACGCCCAAACGTTCGGAAGAATGTCAGCGGTTTTTACAACTCGCGATCGCTTGATGCCATCGATCTGTTTATCGGAAGCGAAGGCACGTTGGGCGTGATCGTCGAGATCGACGTAAAACTCCTTTCAAAACCTTCCGGCTTCTTCAGTGGGATCGTGTTCTTTGAGAAAGATGCGGACCTGCTTTCGTTTGTTGACGACGCACGCGCAAGATCGTTCAGTACGCGAAAGGGCCGAACTAGCAGGCTTTCTGAGCCTGACATCGACGCGACACTTCTTGAGTATTTCGATGCGAACTCGCTAAAGCTTATCGCTGAGAAATTTCCCGAGACACCGCCGAACATGGCAGGTGCGATATTCTTTGAGCAAGAGACGACAGACGATAACGAAGATGCGTTGCTCGGGGCCTGGAACGAACTTCTTGAAAAGCACAATGCAGCGGTGGATGCATCGTGGTTTACGACGACCGAGCAGGACCTTTCGAAAATGCGCGAATTTCGTCACGCTCTTCCCGTTACCGTCAATGAACGAGTTGTTCGCAATCGGCAGAAAAAGATCGGCACAGATATGGCCGTGCCTGACGACAAATTTGCGAGTTTCCTGCGATTCTATAACGAAACTCTTGGTGCGAGCGGGATCGAGTACGTGATCTTTGGGCATATTGGAGACTGTCATTTGCACGCAAATCTTCTTCCGAAAACCGAAGATGAAGCAACTCGGTCGCGGCATATTTACGGTCGTTGTGTCGCGCAGGCCATAATGCTCGGTGGCTGTGTTTCGGCCGAGCACGGCATTGGAAAGTTGAAGCGAAATTATCTCGCCGCAATGATGGGCGAGCGTTATTTGAACGAAATGGCCGAGGTAAAGCGTGCTCTAGATCCAAATGGCATTCTCGGCCGCGGAAATATGTTCAATGAGGCATATTTGAACACGTGATGCTTCAAGAAGAGTGAGGTTTTTATGATCAAAGCGATCTTGATGGATTTTAACGGTGTGATCACCGACGATGAGCCGATACAGATGCGGGCTTATCAAACGGTGCTCAAAGAATACGGCGTCGATCTGACCGAAGAGGATTATTATGACTCGCTTGGAATGGACGACAAAACGTTTGTCGCCGCAGCGTTTGAGCGTGTCGCAAAAAGCGTTAGTGAATCCGACTGCGAGGAGATCATCCAAAAAAAGACATCTGCATGGCGGCGCGAGGTCGAGGCAAAGCTGCCGCTTTTTGACGGGATCGAAGACTTCATTGAGAAAATGGCCCGCAAATATACGCTCGGTATCGTTAGTATGGCGAACTTGAGCGAGATCGAGCACGTTCTCGATCGTGCGGACCTAAGGCGATATTTTTCTACTATCGTCTCGTCTGCAGACGTAACAAAATGCAAACCCGATCCGGAAGGTTACGACCTCGGCTTTCGAATGATCGACGCAGTGCGAACGTCCGCCGGTCATTTGCCAATGACGAGAGAAGAATGTGTTGTGATCGAGGATAGTCCGCCGGGAGTTGAGGCGGCGGTGAAGGCGGATCTTCAGGCTCTGGGTGTCACAAACACTGTTCCGGCAGACAAGATGCGTGCCGCCGGTGCACGAGCGACGGCAAAGGACCTGCGTGATTGGTTTCCAGAATCGATCCGGCTCGTTTTTGCAACTGAATAGGATATGAGTTCAGATTTTATTTCCCGCGACGATGCGGAAAAGGATCTTCTCGCCGCGGCGACCTTCATTGGAGAGCGCATTCACACGGCTGACGGTCAGGCGGAATCGATGTCAGCCGTCGTACCGCTCTATCTGGTTCGCGGCGATGTAGACCTTGCGGCGGAGTTGGCGAATACGGTTGATGACCCATTCACCCGAGATAAGCTGCTCGTTTCGGTCGCTCAGAAATGTGTCGAGATAGACGACGATGACTATGCTCTTCAGCTTGTTGAGGCGATCGAAGACGACGGAATGCGTTTACTTGCCCTCGAACGGATCGGGATGGCAAAAGCGGCGTCGGGCGATCTTCAGCTTGCACGTGATATCGCGGCCCAGATGACCCAGCCGGATTTTGTTGAAGCCGCCATCGCAGTCGCCCAGACGGAGAACGGTAGCGTCGAAGACGCAAAAGCCGTGGTCGACGCGGTCGAATTCCCATCAGCAAGGGTGCAGGCCTTTCAACAGATCGCTTCAAGATGGATCGCACAACAAAAGAAAGATGAGGGCGTCTCGATGCTCGAATCGAGCCTTGAATCGGCCGATGAGATCGAGCATCCGGAAGAACAGGTTCGCGCCGTTTGTGAGACGGGCAATCTCTTCATCACGGCTGACCGACGCGACCTTGCCGTACAAACGTTCCAGAAAGCTCACGACTTTGCCGGGAAGATCGAAAGCTCGCATAAAGACTTTTATCTCGGAAGCTCTGCCCTCGGCCTGCTTCAATCCGGCAGCAATGACCTGGCTGAAAAGGCCCTTAGTGAGATCTCGGATAAAACGCAGATCGCCGGAACGCTCCTCGCATTTGCTCGGCATCTTTCGACGGTCGGTGAGAGCGACGATGCGCTGAATGATCTCGAAGAGGCGTTTGAAATTCTCGAAGGACAGCAGGAGAAAGAGACTCGCGATAGCCGTGCACGCAACTCCATCTGGACAGCGATAGCGGTGCAATTCGCAGGATTTGGCCATGCGGATCGGGGCGTTGAGATCGCGAAGAAGAATATCGATGACCGCGAAGCTGCAAAGGCGATCGGCGAGATCGCACAGATTCTAGCCACGACCGGCGACACCGAGAAGGCACGTGCGACCGCACTTCTGCAGGAAGAAGCTTATGACCAGGCCGAGACATTGCTTGCCGTTGCGGATACTTTGACTGCGAAAGGTGACAGCTCGAAGGTCACTGAGATCGTGGACGAGGCCGAAGCGATAACGAATACGGTTCCGCAGATATCTGCAAAAGCCGATCTGCTGATCGAGGTCTCAAAGCGGAGAAAAGGCTACGGTGACACTGCCGCCGCGACAAAGACTGCTGAAGATGCCATTGCTGCCGTTCTTGAGATCCGTGATGAGAGCCGAAGGGTCACTTCGCTTGCGAACCTAAGTTCTGCTGTAACCGATCTTTCTACGCTTTCTGAATCCGCACGAAGCGGCCTGATCCGCTTGATCGGAGCGGCGGAGGCCTAAAGTTCAAAGATCGGAAGAGATCAGATCTTCGAACGTGTCCCGGCGACGGATGAGCGACGGCGTTCCGTCTTTCTTGATCAAGACGACCGGCGGAAGAAAGCGGGCGTTATATTGAGACGCTTGAGCAAGTGAGTACGCACCGCAATTCAGTAAGGCCAGCACCTCGCCGACCGAGACAGAGCCGGAAAGCAGACGATACTCCGGCAGCCGATTCTCGCCCTCGATATCAAAGTAAACATCCCCGCCGTCGCACAATGGTCCGGCGACCTTGTAGGGAACGTCGTGGTCCTCGGCTGTTCGCTCTGCTGAGATCAAATGGTAGTACCACTTATAGGTTTCCATCGAAAGGAGAATATTGAATCCCGCATCGGTCAGCAGCCATTGATCTACGCCGCCGCTTGCCGTCGGCCTCGACTTCACGTTGCGAACCGTTGTCAGGCAAATACCGGCATCGGCGATAATGCTGCGGCCCGGTTCGAGCAAAAGGGTCAACCCATCGAGCAGTTCTTCGGCGTTCGCATTTCGGGCGGCCTGTTGAACAGATCTCCATGCCGGCGCGATAGCATCCGTCGGCTCAAAGCTCGCCGCAAGCATTGCGGCCTGTTTAGCGTCCAGCTCTCCCTGATCGTCAGTCAAATATCTGACGGGAAAACCACCGCCCAAGTTTATATGCCCTAGCTGCTGGCCTGTTTCGCGGAAGATCCGGAGCAGGCTTGCGAACAACGTTTCGAACGCGGCGGTATAGACCGAAGGATCGGGGTTTTGTGAACCAACGTGGAGATGGACGCCGCAGATGTTTATATACCGGGAATCAGCGTGTTTGCGAACCGCAGCATAGGCTTCATCCGGCATCATTCCGAATTTTGATGTAAGAAGAGCGGTTTGCAGTCCGGAATGGGTGTCGGATTTGATCTCTGGAACGAGTCGAAGGCTAACATTCGCGGTTTTGCCAAGACTTACCGTGGTCTCCTCTATCAATGACAACTCGAAGGGCGAATCGACCTGGATCGCATAAATGTCATTCTCGATCGCGAGCTCGATCTCCCAAACTTCCTTGCTCGTTCCGTTGAATATGATCTGCGGGCCGGTAAAGCCTGCCTGGAGAGCTTTCCAAAGCTCGCCGCCGGAATTGACCTCAATGTCGCAGGCGGCGTCTCTGACCGCACGCAAAATGCCGAGCGTGGACATCGCTTTCGCCGCATAGCAGAGCTTTAGCGGGCAGCCGATCACATTGCCAACTTGCTTTAGACGGTCGATGTTATGACGTATGCGCCTTTCGCTGAACACAAAAAGCGGAGAACCGTGTTCGTGCGCCAATTTGACAGCATCAACGCCGTCAATATTGAGATTTCCGTCTTTTATTTCGAGGTAATCCTCGACCTGCCAGGTCATTTGGCAGGCACCTGAATGCCCGTACCACGCGAATAAGAGCCGGGAAGAGAGATGGGAAGTCGACCGGTGACAGGCTGAAGTCCAAGGATCGAACGCGCGGCCGCACGCTGGAGGCTTGCCATATCACCGTAAGCTACAACGTATGTCTTCATATCAGGAAAGCTGCTTAGTACATAAGGATTCCCAAAGCTGATGCCGACGACCTGCTTGCCGTTTGCCAGAAGCTCACGCAGTATCGCGGCGCCGTTCTCCGGAACGCCAACGCTGTTCTTGGCACCGGAACGTACACGCCCATAGAGTCCTACGACGATGATATCAGCATCCGCTGCAGCAAGCCTTGCGGCCTGAGCTTGTTCGGGAAGGGAATTTTCCTGCAAATAAAAAACCTGCGACCTGACTCCGTTTGAGCGGAGCGTCCCGGCGAACGACGCCATGGTTTCAGGGCCGTCAAAACCATTTGAGAGCCCGAGGACGACTATTTTTTTTGAACGATCTAGCGGCAATGCCGAAGCATCGTTTCGGACGAGTGTTATCGCCCGCGTTGCGACCTCGTCGGTGAGGGCAAGAGACTCAGGGCCCGAGATGATCTTGTCCATCGCGTCAATATTCGTGATGCGATCCTTGAAAAGTCCGACAGCAGATTTCCATGCAAGAATGCGTCGGACCGATTCATCGAGACGCGTCTGCGGGATCCGGCCGCTAAGGACCGCCGCCAGGAGTCCCGCGATCATTGCGTCCGGGTCCGAAGGCTTTTCGAGTAGATCGGACCCGGCAAGGAACGCACGCACGCCGGCCTCGCCTTGTTCGAAATAGAGCGTCAGGCCACTCATCGACATCGCATCGGTCACGATCAGGCCTTTAAAACCCATATCGTTTCTCAAAAGATCTGTCTGCACCTTTTTTGAGAGCGTCGCGGGAATATATGCTTTCTGTTCAACGATCTCGGCACCGACCTCTGCATCGCCGCCGCGATAATTCTTTAGCGGCTTGACGATCTCATCATCGATCTCAGGCAGAGCAATGTGAGCGATCATTACGGACGCTACTCCGTCCTTTATCGCGGCACGAAAAGGCACAAGTTCCGTCTTCTCCAACGACGCAAGCGAGTGGTCGATGATAGGCAGGCCGCGATGCGAATCGACATCGGTATCACCGTGGCCGGGAAAATGTTTCGCGGTTGCGATCGCTTTTTCACTCTGTACGCCTTCGATAAACGCTGTTCCGAATTTCGCGACCTCCTGCGGATCCTCGCTGAAACTGCGGACGTTGATTACGGGATTTGCCGCATTGTTATTGACGTCCAGGACAGGTGCGTAAACGTGCTGAAAGCCCATTGCTCGTGCCTCTCGGCCTGTGATCACACCAATACGGCGAGCAAAGTCGGGTTCGCCGGTCGCTGCGACGGCCATTGCCCAAGGGAAGTTGGTTGCATCGGCGAAGCGCATTCCGACACCGGTTTCGGCATCCAATGCCATCAACAGCGGCAGCTTTGCCTCGGCCTGCATTCGGTTGATAAGGATCGACGTCTCGTACATCGGCGCACCGAAAAAGATGATGCCGCCGATCTTGTTCTCAACTACCTGACGTTCCAGCTCCTTGTAGAAAGAGCCATCGCGATTCGCGAATCTTGCGTTCACGCCGATCTGTATAAGCTGCCCGACCTTTTCCTCGACCGACATCTTCTTGAGAAGTTTGTCAGCATTTTTCCAATCCCTTTCAGACGGCGAAAATTTGCCCGGCGAATCGACAACGGAGGTTGCGAACACGATTCCGTTAAGGATAAGAGTAACTAAGATCAACGAGCTAGATACTGATTTCATCATTTGATCGTGGCGAAAAAATTAACGATGCGAGCCACGCAACGCCGAGTGTAACAAGGCTGCCGATAAGTGCGTACCACGTCCACGCGATCTTTGTTGCGAGCAGAATGTAGACCATCACGCAAATACTGGCGATCATTCCAACCAGAGCGTGGACCTCTTTAGCACGCTTTATCAGCGTGCCGACAAGGAAGACACCAAGTATGGGGCCGTTGATAAGCGAAGCAACGGAGAGAGCAAGAGCAAGCGCCGATTCTCCCGACCGCATAAAGCCGACAGCGATCAGGATCTGCACGATCCCGACGATCACGGTCAGCCATCCGGCGATCTTGACGAGCTTCCTGTCGCCGGCGTCAGGGGCGAAGGGCTTATAGAGATCATTGACCGCCGTTGCCGCGATAGAGTTTAGCGAAGACGACAAGGCAGCGGCAAAGATCGCGGCGACAACGAGTCCTGACAGGCCGGCGGGCATATGTTCGGTGATGAAATTCGGAAACACCTGATCGCCTTTTAAGAACGGGAATGTTGCCGAGATCCCCGAGCCTGGAATGCCGGCCTGGGCATATTCCGGCGAGGCAAACGGGGCGTAGAATGCGAAAAGCAACACGCCGATAAAAAGAAAGCCGATGAATTGGCCAAGCACGACAAGTCCGGAAGAGAGCAGTGCCGTGGCGGCCGACAGCGGCTTGCTCGTGCAAAGATAACGTTGCACAAGATACTGGTCCGTACCGTGCGTTGACATTGTCAAGAAGCAGCCGCCGAGCAGGCCTGACCAGAACGTATATGTCTTCGTGATATCCCAACCGAAGTCAAAAACACTGAATTTACTGAATTGCTCGCCGAGTGCGACGGCGCCCGAGAAACCACCGTCAATATTCTGAACGAGCACGATCCCTGCGGCCGCGGCACCACCGATGTAGATCACCAGCTGCACGACCTCGACCCAAATGACCGCTTCCATCCCGCCGTAGAACGTGAAAATGATCATTACGAGGCCAAGCAGAACGATCGATGCAACGATCACCGTTGCCGGGTCCGTGCTCGGGTAAAACGACGCCCAAACAGCCGCTAGAACTATTGCCGTAAGCAGCAAACGAATGCCGTCGGCAATGTTCCGCATTACGACAAAGAGCGCTGATGCGAGCATCTTCACCCGCCTTCCGAATCGATCGCCGAGAAGTTGATAGACCGTCAGGAGCTCGCCCTTAAAATACAGCGGAATGAAAAGAAGCGAGATCACGATGCGGCCCAGCAGATAACCAAATACGAGCTGAAGAAATTGGAAATTTCCGCCTTTTGCGAACGCGATGCCGGGAACAGACACAAAGGTGATCGTGCTTGTTTCCGTAGCGACGATCGACATTGCGATCGCCCACCACGGCACGCTTCGGTCGCCGACGAAATAGTCCTCGGTCGTTTCCTGCTTTCCGGAAAAAAGAATACCGAACGCGGTGATGCCGATCAGGTAGCCGAAGATTATTACAAGGTCGAGTATTTGCATTTGTTGAATTACCGTGTCTCGATCTCAAGAGCGTTACCGATCCGATCGATCGAAATATCAGCGTCAGGGTATCGAGATATCTCCTTTGTGTCCTCTGCGTAGTGGCCTTGTTTGACAAATACGGTGGTAACGCGGTCCTGCCATTGCTTCTTGATCGCAGTGAGAATTCGCAGCTTGTCGTCAAAAAGATAGTAATGCTCCGCCGGGTAGCGTCGCTCAATATCCGCCAATTCATGTTCTTTGTGAATGTAGATCAAAACGTTATTCTCGACCGCTTCACCGATGCCCGAGCGTTCGATCTTTCGCGGTTGAAAGACGGCGTCACCATCGGTCAATATTACGACCGGTCCGATCTGTTTGAACTTGTCGAGCACGTCGAGCGAATTCGGGAAAAGGCGATTCGCAAACGGATAGTTAATCAGATAATTGGAAAGCGAAAGCACGTGCGAATCGTATGGGAACTTTGAGCGATACCGCTGTAGAGCACCGAGATAGTCCGCATAGCCAAGCTCGCTGCGCAGCTCTTCGAAGATCTTCCAATAGGTTGTTGTCCGGTGCTCACCGACCTCGTCGTTCAGAAATTCGCGTAGGGCCGCCGACACTCGATCGTTATCGAGCAGGGTGTTATCGACATCAAAAAAGAATACGACCTTATGCATCTGGACAGTTTAACAGGGAGCCGCGGTTTAGGCGTTATTTCTTGCTTTTCGTATCGCCTCAGGGACGACAAAACTCGACTCGGACAATAACCTTTTGGCCTCATCTACTGCAACATTCGCCTTTGTCATTACTAACGCCACGCGAAGATCGCCGCCAGCCTCGTCAAGCAGTTCCTGTGACTCCGCTTCCGAAATTCCACTCTCAGCGGCAATGATACGTAAACTCCGCTCCCGAAGTTTATTGTTGGCCGTGCGCATATTCGTCATGCGATTTCCAACGACGTAGCCAAGGCGTACCATCACGACGGTCGAGATCATATTCAGTATGAGCTTTTGTGCAGTTCCTGCCTTCATGCGCGTCGACCCAGCGATCGCTTCCGGGCCAACAACGGCAACGATCGCGACATCAACTGTCTCAGTTATCGGCGAATCTGGATTGCACGTAATGCAGGCGGTAAAGCCGCCGAGTCCTTTCGCATACTCTAGAGCGCCGATCGTATATGGCGTTCGTCCGGAAGCGGCAATACCGATCACTGCATCCTGCGAACAAAGTTCACGCGCCCTAAGGTCTGCTTCGCCTGCTTTTGAATCGTCCTCACTCGCTTCGGTAGCCTTGTAGAGTGCGTCAGTGCCGCCCGCAATGATGCCGCGGACAAGCTCGGGTTCAACGCCGAAGGTTGGCGGCAGTTCACTCGCATCCAGGACACCAAGTCGGCCGCTCGTGCCCGTACCAACGTAAAACAGACGTCCGCCGTTTTTTAGGCGTTCGACGACCGCATCAACTGCCGAGGCGATCTCAGGCAAAGATTTTTCAACGGCGATCGCTACAAGTTTGTCCTCACGGTTGATCATCGTGAGTGCGTCGATCGTGGAAACCTTGTCGATCTCGCTCGTTGCCTTGTTTTCAGATTCAGTAATTGAAGTCACGATCTTTTTCTCGTCCCGTTTTGCATTCAGACCTGCCGACTACCGTCGCCGTCCGCTATTTGTCAGCGATGGCCCCTCATCGCCGGGTGCCGGTTCGACGACGTTTCCATTTGTTCGGGCGATCTGGCAAGCGGCATGCGCCGGCAAAAACTTTGGCTTCGTCAGATATGCACGCGGAGCCTCGGCGTGTATCAGTTTTGACATAGTATCGGTCAAAAGAGAACCGGCGAGGAAGACGCTCCCGACGCAGCCGACCGGGAATCGTTTGTTGTGCAAGTTGAGTTTTCTGATGACGGCTGCCGCCGCATTTCCCAACTCCGCACCTGCATCGCTCAGAATCGAGATAGCAATAGGATCGCCATCTTTTGCGGCCTCTGTTACAAACCGAGAGAAACCGGCTATGCGACTGTTATCCATGGTCGGAGCATAGATCGCTCCAATAAGATTCTCCACGTTTGACGCTCGGAAGTATTCAGCGGCGAGCGGAGACAATGCTGTTTCTGGCCCACGACCGTCTGAAGCTTTTGCGATCCGATGCAGTGCTTCGCCGGCTATCCCACGACCTCCGCCTTCATCACCGGCTATCGGTCCCCAGCCGCCTGCCATTGCGCGCCGACCGCGACTGTCCATGCCGAGACAGATAGAACCAGTTCCAGCGATCACGACGAGGCCGGCCTTACCAAGCGTCGTCCCGTAAAGGGCGATCTCGGCATCAGTCGTAATAGTTACCTTCTTTACGTTAAAACGGCCAAGGAAGCTCTCACGGACACGCTCCCGAATATCGTAACGCCGGACGCCTGCAAGGCCCAGCGTCGCAGCAACTATATCGCCGCGAAAAAGTTCGTTGTCGTCGCAGGCCTTGTCAACGGCGTAAGCAATATTTGAAACTGCGGTCTCGACGCCGACTCGCAGCGGGTTTGCGGGACCACCCGTGGCTTCGGCGACGATACGGCTTTTGCTGTCCATGATCGCTATGGTGCATTTGGTGCCGCCGCCGTCAACCCCAAGGTAGAACTGATATGCGTGAGCTTTCGTTTCCTTTTTCATCTCGGCTTTCGACATCTGCTAAAGGTCGCTCTTGAAACGCAAAAATCACATACATTCTTCGCCACGCTTGACATATAATCAAATTTAAAGGATTTTATGTAGTCAATAAGTAAATCTGATTGACCTTTTGAGCTATGGAGATTCGACAGCTGAAGGCATTTCTGGCGATCGCAGAGGCAAAAACCTTTACGGCGGGTGCGCGCCGCGTGAACGTAACACAGGCGGCGATCTCTATGCAGATACGCCAACTGGAAGACGAAGTTGGGATGCCGCTGTTCACTCGAACACCACGGCGCGTGATCATGACCGAGGCTGGCGAGTACTTGCTTGATCGCGCACGAAAGATACTGCGCGAGCACGATTCCGCGATCGCCGAGATCGCAGAGGTTGCTGGGGCAGAACACGGACGTCTGCGCATTGGAAGCTCCTCTTCGAATTTTTCGTCAAGCCAATTGCCGAAGATCCTTGGAAAGCTACGTCAGAGATTTCCGAACGGCGATCTTCACGTAACGTCGGGCACGAGTCAATTTCTAGTAGATAAGATAATGCACGGCGAGGTCGATATTGCCTTTGTCAGCTTGCCGGTTGATAACTCGTCGATAACGACGGACCTTCTGCTCAGCGATGAGATCGTCGCGATCGGCCATCCGTCGCATCCTCTGGCAAAGGACCGGTTTATTTCGGCAGCAGCTCTCGCAGGCGAGAAGCTCATTCTCGGTGAGCGCGGCGGAAATACTCGACGGATGATCGATGATTTTTTCAATGCGGCAAATGTCCGACCGAATATCATTATGGAGCTTTCGCGACAAGCCGCGATTAACCAGATGGTCGAGGCGAATATGGGCGTCGGCACCGCTGGGGCGAAGACGATCGCTGAGTTGGTTCGTCAGAAGAAACTCGTTTCATGGATGATCGAGGGTGCTGAGATCAATTGGGATCTTGGTTTGGCTCGTCTTCGCGGAGGTTATTACTCACCGATCGCGAAAGAGTTCGTTACGCTCTGCAAGGCGAACTTTGCCGAACGAGAAAAGGGTGCCAAAACACGGAAATAGAGGGCTTGGCCTTCAGAATGATCGCGTATTAGAGATGAGTGTTGGTTTAGCAAAGATCGTTGACGGTTCGGGGCGTGCATCGGCATTGCTACGGCTTACTCTGTGTTTCGGGGCGTTTGCGTGTGCCGTTTTCTCCCAAGGGCTGAGGTCGGTCGAACCGCAGACGGTCGGAATGAACCCAGCCAAGCTTGCCGAGATCGGTGTCGAGGTCAATAGATCGATCGCCGAAAAGGATATGCCGGGAGCTGTTGTCCTGGTCGGACACAGAGGATCGATCGTTTACCGACAAGCATTTGGCGACCGAGCTCTCGTGCCGAGTGTTGAGAAGATGACGCTGGACACGGCCTTTGACCTTGCGAGCCTTACTAAGGTCGTTGCGACAACGACGTCCGTGATGAAGCTCGTTGAGGATGGCAAACTGCGGCTGAACGACACGATCGGGAAATACATTCCCGAGATCGAAGATGACCGAGCAAAGAGTGTAACGATTCGCGAGCTGCTCACTCACACAACCGGGTTTGCGCCGGATTTCGACCTCGGCGTTAAATGGGCTGGCAGGGAAGGGATGCTGGAGGCCCTCAAGAAAGAAAAACTCCGCGGACCAACAGGCACGAAATTCGTCTATTCGGATATCAATTTCATAGTGCTTGCTGAGATCGTTGAACGGATCTCGGGTAAGCCGGTGAATGTGTTTGCTCGTGAGAATGTGTTTCAACCGCTTGGGATGGCATCGACTGATTTTCAAACGGACCTCGACCGTTCCGTCAACTCGCCGCAGACTGTTGCAAAGTTTGCCCCGACCGAGAACATTCGAGGACAGAACAACTACCTCGGCTCGAAGTTCGAAGGCGATCAACAGGCCGGAAATAGAATTCTCCGAGGTGCGGTTCACGACCCGACGGCGTATCGAATGGGCGGGGTGGCGGGCCACGCAGGCTTGTTCTCGACCGCTGATGACCTCGCGAAATTCTGCCAGATGCTGCTGAACGGCGGTGTATTCAACGGACGACGTATTCTGTCAGCATCAACGGTCTCGAGGATGACCGAGCCGATCGTTGTTTCGGAACGGGGCGACACACGAGGTCTTGGTTGGGATATAAATACGCCATTCTCGTCGAATCGCGGTGAGCTGTTTTCGCTCGGTTCGTTTGGCCACACTGGTTTCACCGGTACTAGTATCTGGATCGATCCTGTTTCGCAAACATTTGTGATCTTTTTGTCGAATCGAGTTCATCCCGACGGGAAAGGCAACGTGACGCCGATCCGTGCGAAAGTTGCAACGCTCGCGGCGGCGGCCGTTGAAGATACACCGATCGAAAAGGTGCGGGCAGCGGAGGCCAACTATTCTTCGAAAGTGGCCGCACAGCTCCCGGCATTTATTGAGCGCCTGAAACAAACATCGGGCGAGGCGTCACTTTTACAAGGTGACGTTAAAAATGTGACGGTCCTTAACGGGATCGATGTTTTGCGGCGGGACGGATTCAAGCAGCTTGCGGGCCTGAAGGTCGGCCTTGTGACGAATCAGACCGGCCGCGACCTAAAAGGCGAGCCGACGATTGACGTGCTGTTCAATGCGCAAAACGTAAAGCTAGCCGCACTCTTTTCTCCAGAGCACGGAATTCGCGGCGAACTCGATCAAGAAAAGATCGATGACTCAAAAGACGCAAAAACGGGGCTGCCGGTCTATTCGCTTTATGGAGAGACCCGCCGGCCGAGGCCCGAACAGCTTAGGGATATAGACGCGATCGTCTACGACATTCAGGATGTCGGCGCAAGATTCTATACGTACACGGCGACCCTTCGGAACGTTATGGAGGAGGCTGCGAAGGCGGGAAAGCCCGTATTTGTCCTGGATCGCCCAAACCCGATCAATGGGATAGATGTCGAAGGCCCGCTCGCGGACGAGGACAAGCTTTCTTTTATTGCCGCACACACCGTGCCTGTCCGGTACGGAATGACCATCGGTGAGTTTGCTCGGATGATGAATGCCGAGAGAAAGATCGGTGCCGACCTTCGTATCGTTGAGATGTCAGGTTGGAGCCGCAAGATGTGGTTTGATCAGACAGACCAGACCTGGGTCAATCCTTCGCCCAATATGCGTTCACTGACCGAAGCGACGCTCTATCCGGGGATAGGCCTGTTGGAAACGACAAATGTCAGCGTCGGACGCGGGACAGACACGCCTTTCGAGGTTGTTGGAGCTCCATGGATCGACGGTCGGCGGTTGGCTGCCGAACTGAACACGTCCGAGCTTAAGGGCATACGGTTCGTCCCGATCCGATTCACGCCGAATGCATCGGTATTTAAGGCCGAGGCTTGCGGCGGTGTGAATATTATTATTACTGATCGCGAACGCTTTGACAGCGTAAGAACGGGTCTAGCGATCGCGGTTGCTTTAAGAAAACTGTACCCGCAGGAATGGCAGATAGACAGGTTTGGACGCCTTCTGGTCAACGCAGAAATGCTTAGCGCCTTGAAGCAGGGGGCAAAAACGGATGAACTCGCAAAAATGGCACAGTCCGGCCGAAATGAATTTTTACGTCGGCGAGGGTCTTATTTGCTTTACAAATGAAACACTTTAGAGTTATAACTCTTTAGTTTCTCATTTTCGCATTGGCAATCAGTAGAGCGTTGGGCTCCCTCGAACCTTGGGGGAAACCGGGCTTGAGTCGTAATTGATACGATAACGAAAATTTGAGCAAACCATAGAACACTTAACTGATGCTTATGGATAACTTGCTCTAGAGATGAACGCATTCACACTAATTTGAGGGTAAAAATATGACTAAGAGAGCATTGATTTCGGGCCTAATGACCGCGATCGGCATTTTATGCCTTAGCGGACTCATTATTGCTCAGGAGATCACGGGGTCGATCGTGGGGTCGGTTATTGACAGTAACGGAGCGGCTGTTCCGAATGCGACGGTAACCGTAAGTCTTCCATCTCAGGGTGACCGGGTCGTACGAACCGTAACGACATCGAGTTCCGGGAACTATTCCGTACCGAATCTGTCCGTCGGAGTTTATAAGGTCTCCGTCGAGGCCCCAAACTTCAAGAAGGTCGTCAATAGCGATGTAAAGGTTGACGTTGGACAGCGTCGGCAGATCGACGTGTCGCTTTCAGCAGGCCAGATCAGTGAGGTTGTCACCGTAGATGCTGATAATGTCGTGATCGAGTCAACGACGCCAACCGCGGGCACGACGATCAGCGGTAATCAGGTTCGCGAGCTCTCGATCAACAATCGCAACTTCGTTCAGCTTGTTACACTCGCACCGGGTGTCACCTCGAATCTTTCCGACCAGGTCTATGTTGGAACGTCGAATCCGGACGGACAGGCAAACACCGTCCAGATCTCGGTAAACGGTGCACGAAGCAGTCAGAATACCTTCACGGTTGACGGTGCGGATATCACCGACCGAGGCTCGAACCTGACGATCCAGGCTTACCCTAGCGTTGACGCGATCGGCGAATTCAAGGTCCTTCGTTCACTATATCCGGCAGAATCCGGTAGAAGCGGCGGTGGACAGGTGAACGTCGTTACACGCAGTGGCACGGACAAGTTTCACGGGTCATTATTTGAGTTCGTTAGAAACGAAAAATTCAATGCAAGCTCGTATTTGAATAATCGGACCGCGCCGCTTGGTCGTGACTCCGAAGGTAAGGCAATTCGCCCGCCGTTCCGGTACAACAACTACGGATTTACGATCGGCGGCCCGATCTACTTCCTGCGTTTTGGCAACGCGAAGCCGGGTGATTCGATGTTCTCGAAGATGCCGCGGACATATTTCTTTTTCTCTGAAGAGCAAAGGAAAGATCGACGCTTTCCGACGTTGAGCTCGACTGTCCCGACGGCCGGGATGAAGGCCGGGACCTTTGCGTACCCGATCTGTTTGGCAGGAACGATCTCCGGTTCTACGCGAACCTGTACCCAGATCCTTCCGGCTGGCACACCCTTTTCTTCCATGGCCACGATCAATCCGGTTTCAGCCGCATACCTGTCAAGCATTATCAATTCGATCCCGTCGCCGAATAACGGGACCTACGGCCTGCTTTCGCCGGCGTCCGGCGTTTTTGATTTCCGACAGGAGATCGTCAAGGTCGATACGGCTTTTACGAACAACTGGACCGCATACTATCGATATCAGAGGGACAAGATCCCGACGATCGACCCTAACTCGCTGTTTTCTGGCGGTTCGGGAATTCCAGGTGTATCAACATCGAGTACCGACTCTCCGGGCCGAGCTCATACGCTAGCCACTACATGGGTCGTTAATCCGAACTTTATTCTCGATGCAAGGTACAGCTATGCATATGGGGCCATTTTGAGCCATACGATCGGTACGCTTGCTAAAGAGAACAGTCCGAGCATCAACATCCCGATGCCGTTTCAGAATAACGATGAGCGTGTCGCTCATATCACCGGTGCAGGTATAAGCAATCTTCAGGCATTCGGTGCGTATGACAACTTCTCAGACAAGCACGAATTCTCGGGAAGTGCGACTTGGATCGTCGGCAATCACACGATGAAATTTGGTGCTACCTACTCCAGATACAGGAAGGTTGAGAATGCCCTCGGCGGCTCGAACCAAGGTGTGTTCAGTGCATTCAATAACACAACGGCGGCGAGTCCAACTCGCGGAAGCGTTTGTGTGAACACATCGGGAGCCGGCATCACTTGCACCGGCAACCAGGCGATCGAACAGGCATTCGCAAACTTCCTCTTGGGTACCAACGCAGGGTTCACTCAGTCAAAGTTTGATCTCAAGGCAGACTTCAGACAGCAGAATTGGGAGTCTTTTGCGCAGGATGAGTTCAAGATCCGCCGCAACGTAACACTTTATGTTGGCGTTCGATACTCCTTCTTTGGCTCCCCGTGGGATAAGAACGGTCACCTGTCCAATTTTGCCCCGGAGCTTTGGAACCCTGCGGCTGCTCCGCTTGTGACAGGTGCAGGCAACCGCGTTGCCGGGACTGGGAATTTTTGCAATGGCATCATTGTCAATGCTCAGAATTTCCAGACTGGCCCGGCGTCGTACAACTGCACACCGATGAGTTCGCCGTATGGCAAGTTCATTGTGAAGGCACCGAAGCGAAATTTCGCACCTAGGATCGGCCTGGCATGGGATCCTTTTGGTGATGGTAAGAACGTGATCCGAACGGGCTACGGTATTTATCACGAGCAGACACTTGTTGGCACATTTGAACAGCTTCTGGGTGCCAATCCGCCATACCAGGAAACCATCACTGTCTCAGGTGTCGATATCAGCAATCCGGTTCCTGGAGGAGCATCAGTCGTTGCAAGTGCTGCCGCTCCAGGCTTGGTACGTGGCATTCAGACGGATTATAAGACGCCGTACATGCAGCATTGGTCGCTCGACTATCAGCGTCAGATCGACAAAGATACGATCGTCAGCATCGGCTACTACGGCTCGAAGGGAACGAATTTGATCGGCATCGTTGATGTGAATAACCTCAAACCAGGATATGCCTATTCGCAAATGTGTGCGGTAGGTGCCTCGACCACGCCGACGGTTGCATGCCAGGGCACAGATGGTGCGACCGGATTGCCTATCCCGTTCACCTCTGCGGCGTCTGAATTGATCCTTGATCAGATCCGACCCTTCCGCGGCTGGAAAGGTATTGGCATCATCGCTCCGCGTTTCAGCTCGAATTACCACAGCCTGCAGATCTCCGGAACTCGCAGACTGGGTGCGAGCTCGCAAGCAAGCGTCGCCTATACCTGGTCGAAGAATCTTACGAACAGCCAGACCGATCGTTCATCGGCTCCGATGAATGGGTATGACATCAATGCTGAATGGGGGCGTGCCGCTCTTGACCGAAGGCACGTCTTAACCGGCAGTTATGTCTATGAACTGCCTTTCTTCGATAAACGGCATGACTTTACGGGCTTGATGCTCGGTGGCTGGCAGGTTTCGGGTATCGTCACTTATCAGACCGGCATCCCGTTTACCGCAACATACTCAGCTTACGATCCGGCGGGAATTGGTTTCTTGAACTCGGCATCGCCTGCAGGCGGACGTCCGTATTTGTACGGCAATCCGAATGAAGGCGCTTCGCATACCTTTAACCAATGGTTCAACACGTCGGTGTTCCAGAACTCAGTGCCGACCGGTGCGGCCGCGGTTCCGGGTAATGCGGGGCGTGGCATCATCAATGGCCCGCGTACATTTCGAGTCGATTTCACACTCGTGAAGAATTTCAACTTCACGGAGACGATGCGGCTGCAGTTAAGGGGTGAGATGTTCAACGCCCTGAACACGACGAACTTCACAACCTTTGGTACGGCTGCTTCGACACCGTCGAGTTTCGGCCTTATAACTGGTGCGCGTGATCCGAGAACTATGCAATTCGGCATCAAGTTCCTGTTCTAGGAACATTCTTTAGCGGTGTTTTGCCCCGTGGAGTCTCTTTCGTAATGAGAAAGGCTCCACGGGCTTAAATTTTTGCGATACTGTTCCATAATGACCATTCGTCTCCCTGCCTTTATAGATATACATAACCACGGGGCCATCGGCGTCGATGTGAACTCTGCTTCGGCGGACGATCTGGTACGTGTTAGTAAGTTCCTTGCAACTCACGGTGTTGCGGGCTGGCTCCCGACACTAGTTCCTGACCGTGACGAAGTTTACCGGCGCGTGATCGGCGAGATCGATGTGGCGGTCGAAAGACAGCGGGAGGACTCATCAGGACAGGCACGTATCCTCGGCGTTCATTACGAAGGCATCTTTGCGAATACGCACATGTGCGGAGCTTTGCGGCCGGAGTTCTTCAAGACCTTTACGGGCTGGGAAGCTGACGACCTTCCTGTCCCGTCAAATGGTGCGAGAATGATGACGTTGGCTCCTGAGGTCGAAGGTGGCATTGACCTGATCAACGAACTCGTCAATCGAGGCTGGATCGTCTCTATTGGCCACACCCACGCAGATATCGAGACATTAACGATGGCCTTTAATGCGGGAGCGAGGCATCTCACACACTTCTTTAACGCAATGAGCGGCATTCATCACCGAGAGTTGGGGGTGGCCGGCTGGGGTCTTTCGAAGGCGGGAATTACATTTGATATCATCGCTGACGGCAGGCATGTTGCCCGGGAAATGGTTGAGCTCGCGTGTCGATCCAAGGGTATTGATTCGGTCTCGCTGATCAGCGATTCAGTTGCACCGACAGGCCAGGGCGACGGCAGTTTTGAACTCTGGGGCGAGAGGATCTCGGTCTTGAATAGCGTAACAAAGAACGAACGCGGATCGATCGCCGGCTCAGTTATTACAATGCTTGACGCGGTTAGGAATATGCTGCGCTGGGGGTTTACCGACGAAGAGATTGCAACAATGGCAAGCCGCAACCCTGCACTGCTAATAGGAGCCGAGTTGCTAGACAAAGACTTTGTTGAGCTCGATGACCAGCTCGAAGTTTCCGCGGTCTCGATCGGATCGAAATAGAAAAAGGCCGCCCGAAGGTTCCCCTTCGAATGGGCCTTTTGTCTGCTAATGGGTGGCAACTATTGTTGCGGCGTCTTATCGTTCGCCTCTTCGACCTTTCGCATCACCTTGCGTTCATGTCTTACAGAACGCATTTCTGTTGCTTTCGCCTTCTGAGCGTCGGTCAAAATCGCCCAGACCTGCGACTTTACCCGCTCACGTTCTACGATCATTTTTGCCATGATCGAGGCTTGTTCGTTAGCGAGTTGGGTGGTTGCACCCTCATCAAAGACATTCTTGTTCAGATCCGCAAACTTCTGACGATTTGCCTTCATATCGGCCATCATCGGCTTCATTGACTCACGGTTTGCCTCGAAGATGGCCTTCACCTTGGCTTTTTGATCTTCGGTCAGATCGAGGCCACGGAGATCGATGCCCATTCCCATTCCCATTCGGTGGCCGCCGCGTCCATGCCGCATCCCCGGCGACGGGTCACCGTCCTTTTGGACTCGCACCTGGCTGAAACCAATAATTGCACCGGTCGCAACGACAGCGACGGCAATGATACCTAAAATTGCTTTTTTCATTTGAGTGTTAGCTCCTAGTCTATTTTCGATCTTTCGTGCTTTCTCCGCCCGGAAAGCTTCGGGTTATGCAGAGTTAGACGAAAAGCGGCCGCCTTTGGCCTTTAAGTTTGTGTTTGGATTCGTAAAGAATTGTAAAACAGGCTCAAACCGCCCACGAGATGGCGTAGAATGAGGCAATGAATAAAGTGCTGATCATCGACGATGATGAAGAGCTCTGCGAATTGGTGAGCGAATATTTGGGTGTCGAAGGCTTTGATGCCGAATCTGTTAATGATGGGGAGGCTGGACTGAAAAAGGCGTTGTCGGGTGACTATGAGATGGCGATCCTCGACGTGATGCTGCCAAAAATGGACGGCTTCGAAGTTCTGCGTAACCTGAGAAAGGAGTCAAAGCTTCCGGTGATAATGCTGACAGCTCGCGGCGACGATATGGAAAGGATAGTCGGCCTTGAGATCGGAGCCGATGACTATCTGCCGAAGCCTTTCAACCCACGGGAACTGGCGGCAAGATTGCGGGCGGTTCTGCGTCGCACTGCGGAACCTGCAAACTCTGACCAGCTTGGTGAGACGATCGAGCTTGATGACATTGTGATCTCGTCGAGTTCGCGAGTTGCTACACTTTCGGGTAAAGAGGTGAGTCTGACGTCTGTCGAGTTCGAGCTTCTGTTTGAACTCCTTCGCAAGGCGGGGAACGTCGTGCGGAAAGAAGATCTAAGCGAGGCCGTCCTGGACAGGAAGCTATCGCCGTTTGATCGCAGCCTTGATATGCACATCAGTAACCTTCGCAAAAAGCTCGGCAGCCGCAAAGATGGCAGCACTCGCATAAAAACGATCCGCTCGGTCGGTTATATTTACACGGTTGTATGAAGCTTTTTTTGAAGATCGTTCTTTGGTTCCTTCTTGCGGTGACTCTAATGTTTCTCGTGATCATGTTCATCACGCGGACGTTTCAGATGCAGCCCGCGTATAGCCGTTGGCAGCGTTCGGCAAAACATCAGCTGGTCTTTTACAAGAACATTACCGAACAGATCGAGCAGGGAAGCGGCGACGACGGGATGTTCAAGTTCTTGAGCCGCTTGAAGGAGAATGGTTCAATTCGCGACGTCGAACTCTACGACTCGGATAATAGGAGGCTCTTTGGCGAAGGCCCGGACAACTACTCCGAGGTGATCGGCCTCAGTAACAGTTCTAGTGAGCCTGAGATCGTTGACCGAGAAGGCGAACCCGCTGTCGGGGCCGTGCCGGTCAGCCTCCTGAATGGACGATCCGGCGTACTCGTGATCCAATGGGAGACGCCGCGGTTCCCATCTTTGTTCTTCGGCTCGTGGGTGGGGAATCTCCGGCTTGCCGGCCTGCTGGCTTCGGCGATACTTGTTTGCTCGCTTCTTGCGGCTTATTTAACGTCGCCGATCAGGAAGTTGAGGCGTGCAACGCAGCGTCTTGCTGCCGGCGAACTGGGCACGCGTGTCAAGCCACAGCTTAAGCGTCGTCGTGACGAACTTGCTGATCTTGCGAGCGATTTTGACGAGATGGCTGAACGGATCGAGTCTTTGATCACGTCGCAGGAGCGGCTCACGCGGGATGTCTCACATGAGTTGCGCTCGCCGCTCGCGAGAATGAACGTTGCACTGGAGCTGGCGAAGCAGCGATCAGGTCCGGAAACACAGCCATTTCTGGCAAGGATCGAAAACGAGTCTGAGCGGCTGAACGAGATGATATCGCGAATACTTACGCTCTCGAAACTAGAGAGCGGTGCGTTCGATGAGTTTCGCGGAGAGAGGCTCGACCTCACGGAACTTGTTCGCGACGTCGCTGCGGATGCTGATTTTGAGGCCAAGGCAAAGGGGAAGGCTGTCGAGCTCGTTTGGTCGGATAAGTGTTCGATCGTGGGTAATGAAAATCTGCTTCGCAGCGCGATCGAGAATGTTGTGCGGAATGCCGTCAAATATACCGACGAGGGGACGAATGTACGTGTTTCGGTCATCGCGGAGAACGGTACGGCGAAGATACAGATCGGCGATCGAGGCGGCGGTGTGCCGGATGCCGAGCTCAAAAATCTCTTCATTCCATTCTACCGTTTAGGAGAGGCACGCGATCGGAAAACGGGCGGAACCGGCCTCGGCCTTGCGATCGCAAGGCGAGCGATCGTTGCCCATAACGGCACGATAAGTGCTCGCAATGTTAGCGGAGGGCTAGAGGTCGAGATCGTTCTTAACTCGACGAATAATGGTGAGGCGGCCGCTCATTGAAGAGGCGCCGCCTTTTGCCGGTCTGTTTAACCACGTCTTGCGTTGACGAAGGACCTGATCGAGAAGATCACGAACAAGAGGCAAATTATTGCCATCGCCAGCTGGGAGAAGTGGGCAGCGGACGCGGTAAAGCCGTCAAATTTCGATATCAACCGCCACGCAGGGACTATGAAGCCGATCAAACCGACGAGGACGGCGACGTGCATAAAATGCTTGCGGGCACCCTCATTTCTTTGACCGAGGTATCCCATCAGCATCATCAAAGCGCCGAACGCGGCCGGGATCAAAGCTGTGAAGCTGGCGCTTCCATGGATCATTCCGTAGGCGTAGCCGACGATCCCGACGAGAACTAGCAGCCGTCCAAACCAAATAGATAACGAAGTCATAATTTTCAGTTCTACTTTCCGCCAGCCTTTAAATACTTCTCCCATAAGCGAGAAGCCATTGCAGGATCGACCTGCAAAAGGCGGGCATATTGTTGTTTTGCTTGAGGAAGATCGTTCTTCACGAGAAAAACAAGGCCAAGGGCAAAGATCGCGTCAGAATATTCAGGGTCTATAGAGATCGCTAACTTGTATTCGCGCTCGGCCTCATCATCTCGCCTAAGTTGAAAGAGGGCGTCGCCCAGATACTTTCGAATGAGTTTATCCTTTGGATCACTCGCTGCTACGTCGGCATATACCTTCGCGGCGGCCGAGTATTCCTTGTTGTTGTAATAGGAATTCGCAAGTCTGGTCTTGCTTTGTCGATCGCTCGGATCAAGTTCGACGCAGATCTTAAACTGATCACGAGCTTCGGCGAACCGCTTATGTCGGAAATAGCCAACTCCGAGCTCGCATCTTATGCTCGCTCTGGTCGGATCGAGGTCGATCGCCATCAGGTATGCAGATACCGCCTCATCAAACCGTTCAAGGTAATCTAACGAATTCCCGAGAAAGGTCCATGCACTCGCGTCCTTTGGATAGTCCTTAACCGTGAGTTTGTAGGCTGCCACAGCTTCTTCATATCTTTTCGCCCCATAGAGCGCGGTCGCGAGACGCCGCTGTGCGAGCTTCATCGAGGGGTTCAGCCTAAGAGCGGTTCGATATGCCGCGATCGAATTCTCGAAGTCGTCTTTCCCGTAATATGCTGAGCCAAGTCCGTAAAAGGCTGTGGCGTCATTTGGAGCCGTTTCGAGATATTTCTTGAAGCGAATGATCGCCGCATCGTAACGTTTGGCTTCCACGTCCGCCAAGCCCTGATCCAGCAATTGCCGCCCGGACTGTGCAAAAGCGCCGGACGCCAAAACGATCACTGCGCAAAGGGAGAGCAGCAATTTCTTTTTTGTACTGAACATATCTACCTCCAAACGAATGGTTTATTTGACTATCGGCAGAATGATCGCCGAGCCGGTCTTTCCTCCAAAATACACACGCTGCGTTGCCTTGCGAAAGTCAGAGCTTGTTGCCTTGAAATTATTCTCAACGAACTGCTGCGGGTTTCGGGCAACGAGCGGGAACCAAGTGCTCTGAACCTGTACCATTATCCTATGGCCCTTCTTAAACGTGTGCGTAATGCCCGGCATCGTAAATGACAGGTACGACGCCTTGTTCGGGACAAGCGGAATGCCTTTCTCAAAGCCTTCGCGAAATCTCGCCGGCATTGGTTCGCCACGAAGCAGCATTTGGTACCCGCCCGGTTCAAAGACGGAGAATGCGGAGTTCTCAGGCGGTTTTTTGCCCTCGGGAAACTTGTAGTCATCAGGAAATGCATCGATCAGCTTCACAACAAAATCGGAATCCGTTCCTGAAGAAGAGATGTACAGAGACGGTTTTATATCGCCAGCGACGGTGACGTCTTCCGCTAACGGAGCGGTTTCATACACCAGAACATCCGGCCTCGTCGAAGCAAAACGCTGATCCTCGGTCATAAAGTCCCGCGGGTAGCTGAGCGTGATCTTTTGCGTATATGGGACCGGTTTCATCGGGTCGGAAACATATTCATCGTAGCCTGCAGCACTTGCCGGCGTGAACGAAAGGCCGCCATTGTTTGTAAGGTACAGTGCAGTGTCTTTGCCGTTGGTAGGTTCGAATCCGTCGAAAGATCTCCAAGTGTTGGCCCCTGTGTCGAACACATTCACTTCCTTCAGCAGCGAGATATCGCCCTTATCCTTCAAAAAATGATTGAAGAACGGAAGCTCCATATTCACGCGATAGTATTCTGACGTCTGCGAGCCAAAATAAGCTGTCCCCAGCCACTCTCCGTCAGAGCGAGCCCAGCCGCCATGGAACCAGGGCCCAACGACCAGAATGTTGTAAATTCCCGGATTTTGTTTTTCGATGTGCCGGTAGGTGTTTAGTGCGCCATAGAGGTCTTCGTTGTCGTACCAACCGCCGACGGTCATGGTCGCACAGCCAATCTTGTTCAGGTGCGTCAGAACGTTACGATCTTTCCAATATTGATCATAGTTCGGATGGTCCTGCATATCGTCCCAATATGGCTGTCGAACCCCGAGACCCGTTTCAAAGCTATCTGCAACTTCCTTCAACCCGCCTAATTTCAAGAAGAAGTCGTAGCCATCTTGAGTCTCCCTTCCTTTCCATGGCCGAAGGTACGACATCGAATCAGAAGGTGTCGTAAACGGCTGAAAGAAACGATAGAAGGAATAGTTTTGTGCCAGGAAAAGAGCACCATTATGGTGCATATCATCACCGTGATACCAGTCACTGACCGGTGCCTGCGGCGAACAAGCTTTTAGGGCGGGATGAGAATTGATCGAGCCGGCCGAGGTGTAATATCCGGGATAAGAAATACCGTAAGTGCCCACTTTGCCGTTGTTATTTGCGACGTTCTTGACGAGCCAGTCGATCGTGTCGTAAGTGTCGGTAGATTCGTCGATCTTAACCTTTCCGTACTGTGCGAGTTCCGGGCGTACATCAACGAAGGTGCCTTCGCTCATCCAGCGGCCGCGAACATCCTGATACACAAAGATGTAGCCTTCGCGTGCGAATTGATAATCAGGGCCAAGGAGCGTTTTCAACTTATCCGGACCGTAAGGAGCGACGCTGTACGGCGTACGACTCATCATTATCGGGTACTTTTGCGACTGATCCTTTGGTTCGTAAATCGACGTGAAAAGTTTCACGCCGTCACGCATCGGGATCTGGACCTCACGCTTTGTGTAATGCTCTTTGATATACGTCGCAAGGTCGTCCGCTCTTGGCGCCGGTGCCTGGCCGAACGTTACAAGCGTAAACGCAAACACCAAGACAAAAAGAACAGTCGCTTTCATTTCTTTGTTTCTCCTTAAATATAGAACCTGGCTGATTACAAGAAATTCTCGCTTATAATCGGTAAGAAAACAATATCAGTACACAACGGACCGCGGCGTATAGGTATTACAAATGCACTTTCCACGCTGTTCCTATCACATTGAGATCGCCCGGATGAGAGTAGCCGTCATTCTGGCGAGTGTAGAAAAGATCCAATGTGAGCAGCTTTGTGAGCCTGCGCGAAACACCAACGGTAAAGCGGCTTCGGCTCCATTTTTCGGGCTTGGAATCATAGAATGCCTCCGCTGTTGCAAAGACCTTTGTGTCCTTGATCCATTTTCTCGGCAGGCTACGATCGATCCCGGCGAGAGCTCGATATCGCCAGGAATTTCCGGACGTTCGCATTCGGTATTCGTAGGTGCTTCGGTGCGTAAGCCCGTATTTTCCGATCGGAAGGCGATACAGTGCGGCCACGTCCAGTTGATGTTCGGCCGATATCTTTCCGGTTGTAGGGTTTTTGGTGTTTGCCTGCCAATAGAACGGCGTAATAGTTAGATTCTTCGTCGCCTTGAACGCGAATCCAAACAATATGCGATTCTCGGCGAACTTCGTTAGGTTGCTGCCGAACCTCAATGAAAACTGCGTGACGAGGTCCACCTTCTTTGAGAGCGGCACAGTCAAACGGAAATCGTTCCAGGACTGGGTATCAGAACGGTCCGGTGCAGATTGTCCAATAATGAATGTCGGCAGGAAAAAGAGAATGGCGGTGATCAGAGCTGTCTTCATTTTTTGAAAGTTTGTGAGTTAGTAGCAGTGGATCACGACTCGCGTCGAACACGTACCTTGAGGGCCTTTGGTACGCTCTCGTAAACGGCCGGCAAACGGCCGGGCAATTCACCGTCAGTTTCAAGCCGGATCTCAACATTCGGATCGAACGACGAGATCTCGATACGTTTTGCAAGGCGATGATCCACCTCATCAAGGGCCAGGTGTGTTCCGCGATAAAGTGTAATGCCGCGTGCGACGACCTTCGCAGCGGAGATAGCTCCAATATTAACAACGTCGAGAAGGCCGTCCGTCAGCTTTGCTTCCGGGGCGATCATCATGCCGCCCCCAAAAAATCGTGCGTTTGCGACGCAGAAGTTTACGGACTGAAGGTTGCTCTCTTCTCCCTCGTCAAATCGTACGCGAAGAATGAATGGCGCGAGATCGGCGATCTCACGAAGCGTGGATGCGGCGAAATTCGCCTGGCCTCTTAGATGTTTCGTCGGGAGCCAATCAAAGACCTTTGTGCCTTTCACGCGGTCTATGATCGATGCGGCAAGCCCGACAGACGAAACATTCAAAAAAAATCGTGAGACCTCGTTGTTGTCATTGTCCACAAAGGTCACTTTCCCGGCATCGATCGTCTTTGTAACACCCTCGCGAAGAGCCTTCGCGGCCTCCCGCGGATCATTTGGGATGTTGACCGAGCGCCGAAAGTCGCCGCCCGTACCAGAAGGGAGAATGCCGAGCTCGGCGTCAGCACCCGAGCGAATGATGCCATTTGCAACCTCGTTCACCGTGCCATCACCTCCGCAAGCAATGATGGATTTACGGCCTTCGCGGGCGGCTCGCTCGGCGATCAGGGTCGCATCGCCCGGGCCTTTTGTGAAAGCTGCGGAGTATGGCCCGAAATGGGTACGCAGTTCGCTGGCCGTTGCGGCCCATGTCTCGCGCGTCGAGCCCGCAGCCGACTTGGGATTCACGATCACAAGCGGCAGCTTAGTACTTTGCTCAAAAGGCTCTTTACGCATCGGTAAGGCTAAGGAGTCGGGTTCTCGAACAATTATCGGTCTTCTGTATCAAAAGCACAAAAAGGAAACGGCAGCCGCATTTCGTCACACGGCTGCCGGAGTGTTAAAAAGGGTTGTGCCTTTATTCCGCCGAGCGGGCCGCATACGGGAACAGCGTCGATGGCATTGCCCCGAACGAAACCTTCTTTGGCGCGACCTTCATAAAGGCCTCAATGTCCGACATCTTCCGCGGTAGAGCTTTTGACAGCCATTCAACGCCAGTCGGTGTGACAAGCACATCGTCCTCGATCCGTACGCCGATATTCTTGTATTTCTCAAACGCCGGCAGCACCTTTGCCTTGAATGCCTGAGCCTCGGGCGTATTGGGAAGGTAGTCGAGGGCGTCGCCACGAATGTATATGCCCGGCTCAATAGTAAAGACCATTCCCGGAGCAAGCGTCGCATAGCTTCCGACATCGTGTACGTTCATCCCGATGCCATGGCCGAGGCCGTGCATATAAAAGAGGCGAAATTGCTGAGAATTCGCGTCGGTGATGAGTCCGAGTTTGAATAGGCCTTCGCGGATGACCTTATCTGCGGCCGCAGATGCCTCGCGAAAAGTAGAACCGGGCTTTACGGTCTTCGCAGCGGCTTCTTGGGCGTCATAAACGATCTGGTAGATGTCGGCCTGCTCCTTTGA
The DNA here is from genome assembly GCA_019639195.1 of Acidobacteriota bacterium. Taxonomy (GTDB): domain Bacteria; phylum Acidobacteriota; class Blastocatellia; order Pyrinomonadales; family Pyrinomonadaceae; genus OLB17. The sequence continues at coordinate 277,417 of JAHBSI010000004.1, forward strand.
GTACTTTCCGCTAACGGGGAAGGTGCGAGTAATATCCGCCGAATAGTGGCTATACTCAGCCGCCGCATCGATCAGCATCAGTTGGCCTGCCTTCACGGGTGACTGCGACTCTTCGTAATGCAGTGTGGTTGCATTCGGGCCGCATCCTACGATCGACGGATATCCCCAGTAGTCAGCATTGCGGCGTTTGAATACATATTCAAGCTCGGCCTGGACCTCGTACTCCCAGCTTGAGCGTCCGACAGTTGCCCACGCCCGCATATGGCCCTCGATCGAGATATCGATCGCATGCTGAAGCAATTTCAATTCATACGGACTCTTTATGAGCCGCAAGCCGTCGAAGATCGGTCTGGCATTGACGGACTTTCCATTTGTGATGCGAGCGGCGAATTCAGCTTCTTGACGATATTCACGCTGACCTTCAGAGTCCTGTTCACCTTCGGGCAGAAGAAGGTAAATGCTCCGATCCGATGTGGAATTCTTAGCGAGCGAGGTCAAAAAGTCACCAAACGCAGAGGCGTCAACAATGGTACTGATGCCCGAAATGCGTTTTGCATCTTCGATCGAATATCGCTTGCCGTTCCATGTTTCAAAGCGAGGGTCTCGCTTTGGCAAATAGACCGTTTCCGTGACCTTGCCGCCCTTTTTCTCAATCACAAGGCTGATGTTCTGCTCTTTGAGTTCTGTCAGATAGAACAGATCGTTCTCCTGCCTGAAAACGTAGTCAACATCACCTGTGTAGAGCTTTGGTTCGGCGCTGAACATCACAAGAACACTGTTGTCCTGCATCTGGGCTGCGATCTGAGCCCTTCGTTTGGCAAGCTCGGCCTGACGTTCGCTGTCAGAGAAGACCGGGGCCGGCGGCGTGGGGATCGGTCGGTCCAGCCTCTGAGCATAAGCCGCGAATGTGAGTGACGTAAGGATCAAAAATAAAAAGGTCGTTTTCATTCAGTTACCTCGAATGGAATTTCTTTTACTGTCGTATTTCCGAATCGGTCGGCGGCAATGGCGCGAATCGCGTACCGGCCCGGCTCCATATTCGCAAGGTTGATCACGTTCTCGGCCGCCTCTTCGCCGTGCACGCGGTTCGAAACGATGTAGATGAACCTTGTCGTCCCGGTCGCCCCTGAATAACTGTCCTTCGCAAATACAAGCTGGGCAGCACTTGGCGGCGGCAAAAGATCAAACTGAATTGTCCAGTCAATGTCTCCAACCGGTGTTGAATAACCATTGATCAACTGCCAGCCTAGCTTGTAAAGGCCAAGTTTCCGGCGTTCCGGATTACCGTCCATACGATCGTACGCCTCGACGGCCAAACGTATCTTCCCGGCAAGCTGATTACGGCTTATACGTGCATTTGTTTCAATTTCGCGGTCATCGATCAAAAGATGGAGGTTGTCGATGGTTGGTGGGATCTTGTCGGCGACACTCGGTAAGATGAGCGCATCGAGAGCGTTCATCTCGTAACCGCTTCGACCGGCAACAAGATGGACGTGGTTCATTGGATTCAACGTGCCGATCGCATCGCCTGCCATGAATTTAGTACCTCGCGGAACTCTGACGCCATCTGGCTTCGCGTCAGGGCCGATCGAGAAGAGGAATCTTGGATCGCCGAAAGACTCCCCGTTCGCATTTCGGCCGAGACGTACGTGTATATAGCCGAGCTGCGGAAAACGTACGAGCTCTCTGAGTGTGCCGAAATTATCTGCTGCGAGCGGTTCGAGCACCTTTTCGGTGCGCACAAGACGAGCGATCTCGCCGTAGCCGCCCGCAATATCAAGACCGTTATGAAAGTGCAGTTCGTCCGACGCGGCACCCGTCACTCTTCCACGCAGCTCGCCGAAAGTTCCTGCAATGTCCCGTTTTTGCTCGGGTGGGTTGTATGGCCAGCGATGCGGCTCAGTTTCGCGGAACTGATCAGGTGTGGCGTGAAGGCGTGAAGCCTCATCGGGCGAGATCGGTTTTCGACCGATGTCCGTATCTGCAACGCGGACAAGCCGATTGTCGCTGTCCGCAATAAAAACGCGGCCGTTCTCGTCCACTGCGATCCCCGAGATCCGATTAAAACGTGCTTCGCCAAGTTTGCCATCGGCAAGGCCCCGTCGAGGTGAATTAAGGGTTCGAATACGGGGAATTATTCCACCCAGATACTTCAAAGTACTGCGGTCGGCGGCGAATATTCCGCCATCCGAACCAACAGCAATACCGACCGGCCGGTACAACGATGCTTCCGATAAGATCGTATTTGCCGAAGAATCGGAGCCACCACCGGCGAGTGTCCATGCGGAGCCGTCTTTTTCCACCGCTCGGATCCGCCCGTTGCCCGTATCTGCGACCAGAACAAGGTCTTTCCATACGGCAAGCCCGGTCGGAGTGTCGAACTGGGCAGTTGCACCATCCGAATATCCCTTTGTTGTGCCGGAGAGTGTTCGGACCGTTCCGTTCTCGATCAGGCGAATTCGGTCGTTGTAAGTGTCAGCCACAAAGATCCGCCCGTCCTTATCAACCGCGACGCCGATAGGGCCACGAAATTTCGCCTGAGACGCTGGACCATCGCTGTCGCCTGCTTCGTTATCGACTCCGGCAACTATTGCGACCGTGCCACTTTTATCGACCGATCGGACCGTATTTGAGCCCGTATCGGCAACCATCAGCTGTCCGTCCGGCAGGAAAGCGATCTGCGAAGGCGTGTTCAGGCCGGACGCGAAGAGCGTCAGGCGGCCTTCAGGATCGATCTTCCAGATGCAGTCTTTTTCCCCGTCAGAGACATAAACAAAACCATCGCGAACAGCGATGCCGAACGGTTCACCAAACGAGGAGTCCCGACCCGCAAAGGTACTTACAACGGACGGAAACTTGTAAAAGCTGCCGCCATGTCCACAGCTTGACGCCGCGACAGCGACTAGGAAGATCAATAAATAGCGAAGGAATTTAGGCAAAATCTTGTAAAAGAAGGTCGAGCTAGATCTACATTCCTGAATTTGATGCCCGACGGTGTTAATATTATCTTGGTCACAGACAAGCATCAAATTTTTGGAGGATCTTATGTTTTCTCTCGATCAACTATTGGGACAGGGCCGCGGAAGCGAAGCTGTCGATCAAATTAGTCAAAATGTAGGGGCAGAACCGTCTCTGGTGAATTCGGCGATCTCGATGGCTCTTCCGGCGATACTGGGCGGGCTTGCAAATAACGCCTCGACGCCGCAGGGGGCGGAAAGCTTGAACAACGCTCTCGATCGCGACCATTCGTCGAGTGGTATTCTGGATAATCTCGGCGGCCTCGCCGGAGCTATCTTTGGCGGCGGCCAGCAGCAGGCTCCACCACCTTCGGCAGATGGAAGCGGCATTCTTGGCCATATCCTTGGCAATTCGCAAGGAGCACTCGCTCAGAATGTCAGTCAAAAGACAGGTCTTAACGTTGGCCAGGTCGCTCAGATACTGATGATGCTCGCACCTATCGTTATGAGTTATTTGGGTCAAAGGAAGCAGCAGGAAAATGTCGGTGCCGATGGCCTCGGCGGCCTGCTTGGCGGCATTTTGGGCGGAGCCGGAGCGTCGGCTGCACAGGGCGGCGGTCTATCGGGCATTGCGTCCGCGATGCTCGACAGCGACCACGATGGCAGTGCTCTAGATGACCTTGCATCTATGGCCTTCAATTATATTAGGAACAAGTAACACCTTCACTTTCTTATAAGAATTTAGTTGCGGGCCGCCTGACCTTGAGGGCGGCCTTTTTCCCCTCATATCCTTCTGCTAACGATATTTTTTGTAGGCTGGCGGACACTCCTCAGGGTAGGCTTGCGGTCTAATTTTCTCACATCCCCCCAAAACTCATCCCTTATACATAAGGCCGGTTGGCCGTTTCAACACGGAGGAATGAAAATGAGAATAATACTTGGAATGATGCTTGTGCTTGGATGCGGAGCGGGGATCCTTTTTGGTTCTGAGGCGGGTTCGAGAGTGCTAACTGGGGCACGCCCAATGCCGACGCCACCCGCAAATATCCTTGAAAATTCAAATTCGAACGGGAATGCAAATTGGCATTCGAATATGAATATGAACGTAAATGCAGATGCAAACTCCGACGCCGAACCCTCCAACACTTTTCGATAAGGTGTCGCATTGCGGCGGCCGTGCGAGATCAAAAATGGTGTTCGGATGGCCGCTCTCCCAACGATCGAGTTGTTAGGCACTAAAATTATTTGATATTGCGGCGTCTTGGCTGAAACTATTCTGGTTTCTAGAGCGTAGATTCTATGAAGATCAACAAGATCATAATTCAACTTCGCCTCTAAACCTATGATTCACAAGAGTTTCTTTCGTCGGGTCGCGACCGTTGCGATCCTTTTTGTATTTACGCTGCCGGGGTTCGCTTTTGTTCGCCCGCTCAACACCTCACCATTTAATTTATTCGCTGATACGGGCAAGTTACCGCCGGTAAACTGGATCCGAAGCCGAAAATTCGATATCAAACATCTGTCTATCGACCTCCATTTCGATTGGGACAAGGAGCAGGCGATGGGCGAGGAGACCGTCACTTTCGCGCCTTTCGTCGATTCAGGTCAATTCACACTTGATGCTGCCTACATGACGATAAACTGGGTGAAGGCCGCCGATGGTTCGCCGCTCAAGTTTACATATACCGGCAAAGACGACAACGACAATCTTGTTATCACCCTGAATAGGACCTTGAAAGCAGGTGAAGAATCATCTGTGAAGATCTCTTATGCTACGCATTACGTAAATGAAGCAGATGCGAATTCGCCAATTGGAGGATTTGGGAAGGGACTTCGATTCATCAAGCCCGGCCCCGACGACCCGAACAAGCCGAGGCAAATATGGTCGCAGGGCGAAACGGAATTCAACCGCTATTGGTTTCCATCATACGATACGCCAAATGATTTTCGCACGACGGAACTGCGTGCAACCGTCGCAAAGCCTTTCTTTGTTGTCTCGAATGGAAAGTTGGAAAGCACGACCGAGAACAAAGATGGTTCGCGGACGTTCTACTGGAAAATGGATCAGCCGTATGCAAATTATCTGACGTCGATCGTTGTCGCCGAGACAACGCCGGTCGTGCAGGATTTTGAAGGTACGCCGGTGATCAACTACGGCTATACGAATGAGACGAAGGAAGTTGCGGCCACCACAAAGAACCTTCCCGCGACGATTAAATTCTTTTCAGATATAACGGGAGTTCGATATCCGTATCCGAAGTATTCGCAGGCCTTTGTCGAAGATTTCGGCGGCGGAATGGAGAACATTTCGGCTACAACGCAGATCGAGGAGATGATTCACGATGATCGCGAACTTCTCGACGAAGACAGCGAAAGTCTGCAGTCTCACGAACTTGCACATCAATGGTTTGGTGACTACGTGACGTGCCGCGATTGGGGCCAGATCTGGCTCAACGAAAGTTTTGCGACATATATGCAGTCGATGTGGGATGAGAAGTTCAAAGGCCACAACGAATTTCTATATAGCGATGTTCGTGCGAACCAAAATACAGTGCTTGGTGACTGGGAACGCGGTAACCGTCGGCCGATCGTTACGAAATACTACGCGAACAAGGATGCGATGTTCGATAATTACGCATATCCGGGCGGCGGCAGCGTCCTGCATATGCTGCGAAAAACCGTAGGCGATGCAGGTTTCTTCAGGGCTTTGAACAATTATCTAAAGACAAACGCCCACCAGCCTGTTTCGACCGAGGACCTGCGCATCGCTTTCGAGGAATCGACGGGTCAATCGCTCGACTGGTTTTTTGACGAATGGCTATACAAGATGGGCCATCCGGTCTTTGATATCACCAAGAGCTACGACGCGGCGTCGAAGAAGCTGACGCTCAACGTCAAACAGACGCAGAAAGTTGATGAGAATAATCCCTTTCCGCAGACGCGATATTTTCAGACCTGGGTCGAAGTCGAGATCGACGGGGCCATTCATCGGGTCTGGCTCGATCCGAAGGAGATGAACGTCTTCACTTTTGACTCAGCGACCGAGCCGAAGATCGTTAACTTCGATTACGAAGGCACGCTCCTGAAGGAAATGACCTTCAAGAAGAGTGCTGATGAGCTGCTTTATCAAATGGCCAACGACAAAGATATGATCGCTCGCCGATGGGCCATGGGCGAGCTTCAGGAGCTTGCGAAAGCCGATAAGGCCGTCGAGGCAAAGTATGTTGATGCGTTAATGGTCTCAGCGGAGAAAGACCCGTTCTGGCGGGTTCGGCGTGCGGCCCTTGCCTTTATTGCGAATGTATATTCACCAGATCCGCGACCCGGTGAAGAGCGTCCGGCCGCTAAACTTGATCCTAAGGTTGAAGCTCTCGTGCTTCGGCTTACGAAAGACAAGGAATCGCTTATTCGAGCCGATGCCATTGAGCTGCTAGGTGAAACAAAGGACGCAAAGTTCGTCCCGCAATACCTTGCTGCACTAAACGACCGCAGTTACGGAGTTATTGATCAGGCGGCTCCCGCACTCGGAGAGACGAAGGATGCAAAGGCTTTTGATGAATTGTCGAAGCTTACAAAAACAAGATCCTGGCACGAGCGTCTTATGGTTGCGGGCCTACGCGGGCTTGCTGCTCTTGGCGATAAGCGCGGATTTGAGGTTGCCCTCGCCGCAGTCAACGATACGTCGAACCCAACGGCGGTACGGGCGGTAGCTGCGACCACGGTCGCCGCGACTGCAAACGGTGACCCAAGGGCGTTTGACCTTTTGATGACTCAGTTCAAGGCGGCTCTTGCGTCCAATGACATTCAGGCGTTAGTGAGCGCGGTTCAAGGAGCGATAAAGCTGGGTGACCCACGGGGCCAGCAGATCTTTGATCAGATGAAGGAAAAGTTCAAGGACAATCCGCAGGCGATGAACTTTATTAACCAAATGGAGGCCGAATTTAAGGCTAACCTGAAGAAATAGCGGTTATTTGCTGCATTTGACCGCTGATCCAGCCGGCCGGAAAACTGCTTCCGACCGGCTGTATTTTTGTTTTCCGACAGTGCAAATGCAGGCATTTTGCATCGAACCTTGCATTAGAACGCAATACTCGCGTAGTGTCTTTATTTAAGCGAAAGGCGACTGTTTTATGGGGTGTCCAGACCTAGTAGGCAGGACAATTGATGGTAAGTATCGGCTGACACGCGAACTTGGACGCGGCGGCATGGGAACGGTCTATCTGGCCGTCCATCTTGGGACTGAGCGACCGGTCGCCGTGAAGGTCATCTCGCCGCAGTTTATGCAGCGTGCGGAGTTCGTCGAGCGTTTTCGGCGCGAGGCTCGTGCGGCAGGAAGGCTTCGTCACCCGAACGTCGTCGATGTGACGGATTTTGGCTTTTCGGAGCTTTCAGAAGGCCAGGTCGCGTACCTCGTAATGGAGTATCTGGACGGCTGCACGTTGGGTGAGATCCTCGATGAGGAACGCAATCTGCCTGTCTCGTGGACGGTCGATATTCTCGAGCAGGTTTGCTCTGCTGTGAATGAAGCTCACCAGCAGGGGATCATCCACCGTGATCTTAAGCCGGACAATATCTGGCTTGAACCGAATCGCCGCGGTGGCTACACGGTCAAAGTGCTCGATTTCGGGATCGCCAAGCTAGAGGATTACAGCGAAGAACCTCGTGATATTGCCGATCTCGACAATTCTCATGTCCTTCCGACCATTGAATCTCAAGCGGAAACAACGGGTGTTGAGTCAAAAGCCCATACGATCGCCGGTGACGGAGCTTCGACGCTTGTTGTCGAGGTCCCGGCGGCCGTGGATGATCCGGCGGACAAGAGGCTGAAAACTGAGAGCATCCAGCTACTGCCTCTTGAATCTCAGCAGACGGCGATCTTAGCTACGCCGGCAGAGGAGGACGCGGTTCAGACACGAATCTCGGATCCGGACGACGATATACCAAACCCATCAATGGCCAGATCATTGGTCAGCTCCAGGAGTTCGGCAGGGCTTACGCGAGCAGGTGCTGTTCTGGGAACGCCGCTCTATATGTCGCCGGAGCAATGCCGCGGCGACATCCTTGATGCTCGCTCCGATATTTATAGCCTCGGGGTCATCGCCTATCAGATGCTCTCAGGACGGACGCCGTTCGAAGGTGACTATAAGGTCGTGATGGCGGGGCACAAGGAACTCCCACCGCCACGACTTGTTGCAAAAGGCGTGCGAAAGAAAATGCGTTGGGCGATCGAGTCCGCACTGTCAAAAGACCCTGAGAAGCGTCCACAAACGGCACTCGCCTTCTCAGATGAATTGCGAGCCCGCACCGACGGTATCTTTGGCCTGTTGCGGCGTTCACTTGTTATTTACAGCGAACATTTACCGAAGTTCCTGCTTATTACCGCGATATTCCAGCTGCCGGTGATCATTCTTACACTTCTCCAGATCACGATCGGATTCCTTCGCGTTAGCAACGTGTTTTCAGGCATTTCAGCGAACCTGCTTTTAGCGGCCGTTGTGCTGATGGTGACAGTCGCGAGTGCGCTCTGTGCGGTATTCACTGTGGGGACGATCGTTTGGCTTGTTGTGCAATACCTGATCATGCCCCTGCGACCGGTAAAACTCAGGCCGGCTCTCAGAGAGATCCGGAAAAATTGGAAACGTCTTTCGCTCTCGGGGATCGCTGCGGCATTCGTGCCGTTCGTATCAATGGTGGCGGTGTTTGGTGGCGTATTTCTTGTGGTTTGGGGACTCCTCCAGATCGTATCAATGGTGTTGGGAGTGGAACTCTACGCGCCTATCGTAGGCCTTGTTGCGGCATCAATTGGTTCTTTGGTGAGCTTCTTCTTTATGTATGCCTCGACAATGCTGGTCATTCCGGTGGCAATGATCGAGGGAACGCACTTTGTTCAATCGTTCCGACGTTCAAGACAAACTACCAAGAGAGCCCTCGCTACGACGATCGCGGCGGCGATGATAATGATGCTCACGCCGATGATCCTTGCCGGCACGGTCTCAACCATCGTGGATCTTGCCGGCAAGGGTATATCGCCTTCAGCGGTGAGCGAACCCGCCCCGACCGATAAGCCCGCCGAGAACAACATATCCATCACCGCATCTGGTGACCAGAGCGGTGTAAAATACAGTATCGGACGGAAGCAGGCAATCGAGATCAACGACGATAAGATGGGCGCTCCGGATCGCCTTAAGCGTACATTGCTTGAGTCGATATTCCAGATAATCTGGGTGCCCATACAGATCATCGTGCTCTCATTTTCTGCTATAATCGTTGCGTTGCTCTATTTGAAAACGCGTCTTGCCGGCGGTGAGTCGATGGACGATCTCTTAGATCGATTCGATGACGATGATCGCCCGAAGAAGAAATGGCAGCAGCGTGTCCGCCGCCGCAGGCTTCAATCCATTCGTCCCCAAAGCGAACCGTAAGTGATCAAGCTCTTCGCTAAACAACTTGTTGTAGTATCCGCCATTTGCATCGTTGCGGCAGTTAGCTCTGCTGCTCAAACGTTCTCGGCAAAGCTCCAGTTAAAAGAAGGGACAAAGGTTGATGTTACGAACCTGTACGGGCGCGTTCTGGTGCGAGCCGAGAAGGATGCAGATCCATCGCTTGAAGCCTCGTCTCCGACGGGTGTGACTTCCGCCGATCTGAAGCTGTCGGGCGGAAAAATTGAGGTCGTTCCGACTGAAAGAAGCAAGAGGATCGATCTCGTCATCACGCTCCCGCAGCGATGCCGTGTGCGGATCGAGACTCGCGAGGGCGAAATAGCGATCGTCGGGAATTTTGCAGAGATCGATGCTCGAACTACCACCGGCACGATCACGACCGATATTCCAACCGACTCTGTAGAGTATGATCTGCAATGGACGCAATCGCGGCCGAGGTACGTTGCGGACTTTGATCTGGAAAAGATAAAGGAGAAGAGTGCGGGCCGTTTTGTGATCAGCGGCCGGTATGGAGAGGGGAAGAAAAAGAAAGGCAAAGAAAAGCCGAGTGATGATGATAGCATCGCAACTGACGTAAGACTAGACTTTTCCACCGCACGCGGGATCGTTCTTATAAATGTGCCGCCCAATGAAGTTGGAAGTGATCTTCAGGAAAGGCCGTTGACCGAAGCGGCTAAGGCGATCGTGCGGAGCGGTGATTCCTTGCTGATGGAGGCAATCAGACGTGCTGCACCGCAATATTACGGCGATTATCTTCGAAGCTTGCCGCCGATGAAACGTCTGCCTTCGCTCGGAAATGCCTCGGGCCGAGAGACAGGACCGGCGGCCCCATACAAGACGGCACTCGTGCGAGTAGTTGATGTGCAGAATCGCGCGGTGACGGACCTAACTGCCGCGGACTTCACGGTAACTGAGGCAGGCGAAGCTCGGTCCATAGTCAAAGTTGAAACTTCTGACGCGCCGTTCAATCTTGTGCTCCTGCTCGATGTTTCGGGCAGTGTTGAGAATTACATCACCTTCATCCGCAAGGCCGCTCGAGCCTTTATAGAGACGGTTGATAAGAAAGATCGGATCTCGATCATTGTCTTTAACGAAGATGTAAAGGTTTTGAGCGGTTTTACTACCGATAAGGAACGCTTGTCAGAGACGCTTGATTCATTTGAGGCAGGCGGCGGTACAGCATTCAACGACGCTCTGGCATTTACTATCGCCGATGTTTTGCGGCCCATGCGAGGGGAACGGACGGCCATCGTCATCCTTTCGGATGGCGAAGACAACCGTTCGTTCTTGGCGTTTGATTCGCTGCTTGGATCCATACAGGAGAGCGGAGCTATGATCTACCCTCTCTTTGTACCAACGGGGTTGATCCGGGAAGAGATGTTGGGGAAAAAAGATATCGATCCGATGCGGAAGAAGTATATGTCGCTTACAAAACGCAGCGAAGGCGAGGGCGAAAGGCTGGCGAAAGTTTCGGGCGGCGTTTTTTTTCCGATCTCGCGTCTGGCACAGATCAATACCGCATACGACGACATTGTAAAGCAGCTTCGCGGGGCTTACAGCATCACATTCCGATCGATGAGCGCTGAAACCGGAGCATCACCTAATTTGAGGGTCCGGGTTAAGCGACCAGATCTCTTTACGACCATTTCTTCAGTAAAACCGGCAGACTTACCGCTTGGAGAAGGGCAGGTCCCATGAGCGGAAGTACGCTTTTTGATGCAATTCTGGAGGAAGACGGTGCGCCAGACGTACGTCGTCCATTGACTGTCACCGAGCTCAATCTCGAGATCGGTGCGAGATTGGAGCGCGACTTTGCGTCGGTTTGGGTCGAGGGTGAGGTCGTAAACTTTAATGTCGCCGCGAGTGGACACTGGTATTTCACCCTAAACGACGGTACGTCCCAGATCAGATGTGCGTGTTGGAAAGGCACGAATTTCAGGATCAGGTTTCGCCCTAAGAACGGTATTTGCATTCGTGTCCGCGGGCGTGTGAATTTTTGGCGGGAACGCGGAGAGCTCAGTCTGAGCGTCGATTCGCTCGAACCGTCGGGCGAAGGAGCTCTTGCTGCAGCATTTCAGGAGATCTACGAACGCCTCGAACGCGAAGGCCTCTTTGCCGCAGAGCGGAAACGTCCACTGCCCTTCTTTCCGCGTCGAATCGGAGTAGTAACGTCGAGGTCCGGTGCGGCCTTTCACGACATTATGTCCGTGATAACGCGTCGTGCTCGGTCCGTGAGCGTTGTGCTGGCTCCGGCTCTCGTCCAAGGTGAAGGTGCGGCCGACAGCATTCGCCGAGCTCTCAAAGCACTGAATGACTATGACCGGAAGCAACCGCCGGATCGGAAGTTGGATGTGCTGATCGTTGGACGCGGCGGAGGCTCAGCGGAGGATCTCTGGGCTTTCAATGATGAGGCTCTGGCGCGAGCGATCTGCTCTAGTGAGATACCAGTGATCTCGGCCGTTGGACACGAGATCGATACGACGATCGCCGATCATGCGGCTGACCGCAGGGCCGCCACACCTTCGGATGCCGCCGCGATAGTGGCGGCGCTCGAGGAAGATCTGATGGCATTCTATACATCAGCCGAAGAAAGGATCTTCAATTCGATCGAGAACAGGTTTTCAACCCTGGACGCCGCTCATTCCATTGTCTTTGAGCGGCTTTTGAACGCCTCAACCGCAGCTTGCACCGCCGCATCACGAAGATACCTCGAAGCGGCGGGTCGGCTCTCGATCGACGGGCTGCGGACCAGAGCTGAGCGTCTAAAGGCTCAGGCCGGAATGCTTTCGCATCGCCTTGAAGCGGCCATTGCTGCGAGCGTTGGTAAACGGCAAACCGAATTCGGCATTCTTGCAGCGAAACTTGATGCTCTTTCCCCGCTCGCGGCATTGTCCCGCGGTTACTCGATCACATTGGATTCGGCCGGTCGGCTCGTAAGCTCGGCCGCCGAGGTCGAGGCAGGAGATAAATTGAAAATTCGCCTTAGAAAAGGCACACTTGATGCGAAAGTTTTGGCTAAGGATGTCGGCGACGAGTAGCTTTTGACGGCGATCTTCTATCGGCTTTCATGCGTCAAAGAGACTGTCTGTGGAATGACGAAAGTTGTAAAGATCGTTGGGATCGTGATCATATCCGTAGCCGTGATCGCCGGCGGAGCGGCCTTCCTCTATTGGCAAAGTCTTAAGGACACGCCGCAGTATTCGCTTGCTTTGATCGTTGATGCGGCAAAACGTGACGATCAGGCCGAGCTCAATTCGCTCGTAGATGTTGACGCGATCGCGGATAATTTTACGCCGCAAGTGACCTCGAAAGCTGTTGAAATGTATGGCAAGGGCTTGCCTCCGTCCGTGATCGCACGCCTTAGGACGATCGCAATTCCGGTGATGCCGGCGGTAAAAGAACAGGCGAGGGCGGCACTGCCAAAACTGATCCGCGATAGGGTAGAACAGTTCGGCAATGTTCCGTTTCCGTTGATAGTTGCGGGTGCCGACCGTTATCTTCGCGTCGAGCAGCAGGGCACCGAGGCGATCGTCGAGAGCAAGGTACCGAATCGCCCGTTGCGGTTAAGAATGACGAAAGTCGGAGAGCGGTGGAAGGTGACTGGTTTCGAAGATGACGCTCTCGCGACCGAGATCGCTCGGAGAATAGGCGAAGAGCTTGTCACTATCGCGACGGCAAACGAAGTAGGCAGCAAGGTAAACGGTCTCGGAATAACCGGGGTTGACGACCTGCTTCGCCGAGCGGCCGAGATCTTACAGTAAAATTCTATGAAAGAGCTTTCGTTCGAAGATTCCTTATCTGCACTCGAGAAAATTGTCGCTAAACTTGAAAGCGGCGAAATGAAGCTCGATGAGAGCCTCGCCCTTTTTGAGAAGGGAATTGCTCTATCGCGGGCATGCCGCGAGAGACTAGATTCAGCTGAGCGTCGGATCGAAATACTCTCACGCTCAGCCGACGGTGAACTTCATACCAAAGAATTGGACCCGGACGATCTTCGTGCCTAGTACGGTGTGGTTCCCTTGTCAGGACGGACTATCGAATCAATGCTCAACGGTCCCGATCCCCTTGACGCGATATAAAGGAAGGCGAAGCAATATGCGACCGCCAGTTCTCCGCCATTGGTCCGAGGTAAGGCACCACTAGGCTGGTGATACATAAAATATGCGACCGCCATTTGGCCGCTTGCGATAAACGCCGCGAAGCTTGTAAAAAAGCCGACCAGGATAAGCAATCCGCAAACGATCTCGATAGTCCCGCCGACAAACGGCATCCCGCTCGGTATGCCGCTCCATTTATCAGAGTATGGGAAATTGAGAAACTTCTGGGTTCCGTGCAAAAGGAACATAAAGCCAAAAACAATGCGGAAGAATGAGTAGTAATAGGACGCATGGCGCCCCATAAGTTTCTCCATATACTGCCTCCTGAAGCTAAAAGTTGCTATTCAACCAAAATGTGCAACTTGTTTGTAACTAAGATGATGACAAAGGTTGCCTGAGTCTGCAAATTTTGAGGGAAAAACACCGATGTTCGGGGGGGACAACGCCATTTTTCCTTCAGTGCGGTGCTGCTATGTCAGCAGTCTCTGCTGCTATTTCACACCGAAAACGTAACCAAACGAAACAACAAAATTGCCGGTTCGGCTTTCGCCATTTAGGGCCGTGTTCTTTTGGATATGAGTCAATCCTCGTGAGATGCGGACATCAATAATAAAGTTATTCTTCTTGCCGGATGGTATTAAGAGTCCGCCGCCGCCGGTTAGGCCAAAGTTATTTCGATTAACGTCGTTGATGACATCGGTCTTTGCGTCGAAGGACATAGGTGGGAGCGGCGTTCCCAGTGGCGGAACGAGCAATGGAGTTTTATTCTCATCAACGTAAATAGTGCTGGTGCCTTTCGTAACGGTGGTTGCATTAAGGAGATAACCATAATACACGCCGCCATTTAAGAAGAAGCGTATCTTGCCCTTTGAGCCGAACTTATACTTCAGCAGCACCGGAATCTCCAGGTAGTTCAGTTTCGCAGTGTTTTTGAAATCACCGAAAAGGTATTGCCCAGGCGGCAGCGGCGGCAATCCCGGTATCGGACGAGTGATAGGCTGTACTCCTTTGCGTACGCCACCCTGCTGAGAATAGTTAAGTTCGGGCTGGATTGAGAATTTGTCCGAGAGGCCAAGCTCTACAAAAGCTCCAAAGGTGATCGCTGTTCGCGACTTATAATTTTTGGTGACGACATTGTCGCCGCTTCCGCTCAAGTTTGGTATGCTCACGCCTCCCTTTATGCCTACATTCACATCTTGTCCTGCCGCAATGGATACAAAGGTCAACACAGCGGCAACTAAAATAATGGTATTCTTCACGAGACTGATCCTCCCGGCAAACGGCCAGCGACAAAAAAACAAGGCTGCTCAGGCTGAGCAAGCGAACACACTTAAAGGTACACGCTCTCAGCCCTTGTAGAAAGTCGAAACAAAAGAAAATGGCCGACACAAAAGGCCGGCCTTTTTCAGCTATGGTTCTGCGGGGCTAACTTGCGGCCTTTCCGACCTCAGGGGCGGCGTCCGGCGATTCGTGTCGTGGTGCAGCAAGGCCGAGCTCAGGCGACCGCCAAAGGTTAGAAACTAGAAGTTCGCGAATGAACGTCATTTCCTTCGGCAGGCGATCGTAGAGCTTGAAGAAGAGCTCGTCGTGCATAGCGATCTCTTTTAGCCAGAGGTTGCGATCGAGCTTCATCACCGTGTCCCACTCTTCTCGACTAAAATCGAGTCCGCGCCAGTCGATATCTTCGTAACGCGGCATCCAGCCCAGCGGAGTTTCGGTGCCGGTTGATTTTCCGCGAGCACGTTCGACGATCCATTTCAGGATACGCATATTCTCGCCATAACCGGGCCAGAGGAATTTACCGTCTTCGCCCTTTAGGAACCAGTTGACCGAGAAGATACGAGGAGGATCCGGTATCTGCCGTCCGAAATTGAGCCAGTGGCCGAAATAATCGCCCATGTGATAGCCGGCAAACGGGAGCATCGCAAAAGGATCCCGTCGGACCTGCCCGATGTTGCCAAACGCCGCAGCGGTCATCTCGGAGCCCATCGTTGCGGCCATGTAAACGCCGAATGCCCAGTTAAACGACTGCTGGACGAGCGGCACAACGGAATTGCGCCTTCCGCCGAAGATAAAGGCGGCGACGGGCACACCGTTCGGATCATCGAAATTTTCGTCAACAACAGGACACTGCGTGATCGGGGCCGTAAAACGAGCGTTCGGATGAGCGGCTTTTGCTTCGCTCGCCGGCGTCCAGTCGTTGCCCTGCCAATCGATGGCGTGTGCGGGCGGTTCGCCGTCCATTCCTTCCCACCAAATGTCGCCGTCGTCGGTCAAGGCGACGTTCGTGAAGATCGTGTTAGCCTTGATCGACTCCATTGCGTTCGGGTTCGTTTTATAATTCGTTCCCGGTGCAACGCCGAAGAAGCCGAATTCCGGATTGATCGCACGCAGCTTGCCGTTTTCATCCGGCTTGATCCACGCGATGTCGTCACCGACCGTCGTGATCTCCCATCCTTCCTCCTGAAAGGCCTTGGGCGGAATTAGCATCGCAAAGTTCGTCTTACCGCAGGCTGACGGAAAGGCCGCACAAACATAATCTTTGCGGCCGTCGGGTGATTTAACGCCGACGATCAGCATATGCTCCGCAAGCCAGCCTTGTGCACGGCCAAGCGTCGAGGCGATTCGCAATGCGAGGCATTTCTTGCCCAGAAGGGCATTGCCGCCATAGCCCGAACCATAGGACATTATCGAGTTCTCTTCCGGGAAATGAACGATGTACTTGTCTTTCGGGTCCGGCGAGCATGGCCACGCGACATCGGCCTGACCTTCGGCAAGCGGCATGCCGACCGAGTGAAGGGCCTTTGTGAACTCACCATCGCCTAATGCGTCGAGAGCCTTTGTGCCCATTCGCGTCATCAGACGCATGTTGACGGTCGCGTATGGTGAATCCGTCAGCTGCACGCCGAACTGCGAGATCGGGGAGCCAAGCGGACCCATGCAAAAAGGGACAACATACATCGTGCGTCCCTTCATTGCTCCGTCAAATTTCTTTTTGAGGATGGCTTTCATCTCGGTCGGGGCCATCCAATTGTTGGTCGGGCCGGCGTCACCTTTGGCACGTGAGCAGATGTACGTACGGTCCTCGACGCGGGCGACATCTGACGGATGCGAGCGGGCGAGGAATGAATTCGGACGTTTATCCTCGTTCAGCTTGGTCAAGGTGCCGCTTTCGACCATATCGGCACACATTTTGTCGTATTCTTCCTGAGAGCCATCACACCAGTGAACATTGTTCGGTTTACATAGTTCAACGGCCTCCTGGACGAACTTTATTAACTCTTCGTTTTTGATTGAGGAGGGAATATTCAGATCAGTCATATTTTTTGTCTCCAATGGACCATTATCACCTTTTTTACCAGCAAAATTTAACAAAGGAGTAATAAGCCCGGATTTCGGATGATATTCGAGTAGCTTATCACAGAATAAGCGCAAAAAGCAGGAAACCAACGCCCCTTACTACGCGGTCTGGTCGATCGGCGGGCCGTTCGCATTACGATATTGCAGCAGCGTGTGTATGATAACGGTCGCGATTATAACGATACCGCCTAAAATGGCCCAATTAGATGGCCTTTCGCCAATAAAGAGGAAGACCCAAACGGGATTAAGGAGCGGTTCGATAAAGCCGATTATGCTCGCATCGAGCGGCCGGGTCCCGCCATAAACCCCCTTAATAAAGAGCATATAGGCGACGCCGATCTGAACAATGCCGAGAAATGCGGAGGCAAAGACATCTCCTGCCGTCATCACCGGGACGGCGGAGATCCCCCATGGGAGCATTACCGCCGCGAGCAGGAAGTTTCCCCAAATAACTGTGACCACGGGATTTCCGGTTGGCACCCTTGGTGCGTCAGCCGTTTCTGAGGCGGCGGAAGCAGGAAGCGATGGTTCCCGCTCGACCTTGCCAGATGCTTTTGGATGCTTTAACAGCATTATGTAAAGACCGTAGAAAACACCGCTTCCGAGAGCCGCAAGATTCCCCCGATAGTCACTAGCTTCCAGTTTTCCGACAAAAAAGAGCGACATTCCCGCGATGCAGAGAAGCACCGTAAAGAGGTCGCGCAAGTGGAATTTTTCGCCGATGATAAAAGGCGAAAGGATAAGGATATATATCGGTGCCGTATATTGCAGGAAGATCGCATTGGCCGCACTCGTATGTTTTGTTGCCCAGACGAACAAAAAGAGCAGAAGTGCATACGCAACCGATGCCAAGGCTCCTACGGGTGTGAGCCTGAGTCCGCGTTTGTAGGTGAAAAGCAGGACCGTTGCGCCCGCCAGAAAAGATCGAAAGAATGTCAGCTGGAACGGATCGAGTGTTGTGACCTTGATAAAAAGCCCGCCCGTGCTCCATAAAAGTACGCCGAATAAGACGTAAAGATACGGCGGAAACCTACTCTTCTCAGTGTGCACACGAAATTATAGACGGAGACTGCGAAAATCCAAACACGCTTTTGTCGAGCCGTCGAAACAAGATTTCTAATTGACATTAAAAAAAACAGGAGTACGCTAAGGCTATTCACATCCCGCGTTCTTTCATTTTGGCCTTTGAAACTGGAGTTACCCAATGAAAGTGATGTTCCTCACCACGTCCGTTCTTTTTGCCGCACTCTTTTCAAACCTAGGCTCACAGCCTGTCACGTTCACGGTACCGCCCGCGACCCTCGATCAGAAAACCGTTCAGGATGATAGAGAGCGTGCATTTCTTCCTGCTCGAAGGGTCTTGCAAGCTGCGCGTGTATCGTTTGACCCGAGCATTCTGCTGGCGGATGATTGGCGTGAAAAGGTAAACGCGTCATCTGAACGGATCCCCGAATTGCACACGAATTTGCGGGCCGGGAACCATCTCTCAGGCTTTGTGGCTGCTGATACTTTGGTGCTCCAACCAAACGTAACGGTGACAGCAGATACGGTGATCTTGGCGAAGACCATTATTTATGAAGGCTACAAAACTACCATCACGGGTCGCGGAAAGAATATCTACGTCTTCAATATCGATACTGAGTTCCACACGTTGAAAACTTTCGATCAAACGATGGCAGATCGCGGATCTGCCCGCGGTACTTATCCTGAGATCGACGAGCGAACCACTCAGCCGTTTGAGTTTAGGGATCGACGCGCAGGGATCGTCGAGGTCGTTACCGACGGCCTCGGCTACACAGATTGGCTTAAAGCTCATCCTAAAGGCAGAGCTCTAAGTGAGAGATCACTGACGGCCTGCCCGCCCCAAACTCCCGTTTGCGATGGTGAAGAAGGAGGGCAAGGGTACACCGGGGCTCCCGCACCCGATGCGAATCAATTTCCGTTGCCGGCGAGACCGCCTCTTGATGGGGCATGCCGTCGAGGTGGACATGTTGCAGACGGCTTGCCAGGATTCGACGGGGTCGATGGCGATCCTGGTCCTGATAACGTACCTGATAGCGTATATGAGGCGGGAACGGGATTTCCCGGCGGCGATGGTGGAAATATCGACTTTCACGCAGCACCTGGCTCGACGACTATGCTAGTTTTTGAAGCTAATGGGGGCCAGGGTGGCAAAGGTGGTACCGGCGGCGCTGGCGGCCGAGGAGGCAAAGGGCAAGACGGCTCCAGAGGCGGGAACGGCGCGGATTGCCACTGCCTCGATGGCGGCTCGGGAGATGGCTCTGATGGAATGAATAGCGGTCGTGGGGGCCGTGGAGGAAGAGGTGGAAGGGGCGGTGACGGTGGAAGAGGCGGAAATGGCGGACATATCCAAGTTCACGTTCCGCCGGGTTTTAACCAACAATTATTATACTTTCGCCATTTACCGGGTGATAAGGGGTTTCCCGGCGATGGCGGGCCGGGAGGGGAGCCTGGAGATTCGGGAAGCCCAGGAGCTCTAGGAAAAGGGGCAGACAACAGAAATAGCCCGGAGGATGAAGGCCGTGACGGACGACCGGGAACGCAAATCCCCTCTCTTGGTTACGGTGATCTTGGTCAAAACGGAAATTTCGGTTTTCAAGGTGCTGACGGGGAGCACCGGATCGTGCCAGACCCTTTACCTCCTAGCGGTGAATGTGAGCGGCCGTCGGGCGAGCCAATGACGATCCCTAAGGTCGGAGAAAACCGTTCTGAAGACCTTTTTGCTGCAACCGACAAAGGGCAGACCAGCCAATACCAAGATCCGTACTGCTGTAACTGGCAGGAAGCGTCGGAGTGCACATTGAACGGAGGTGAATGGGACGACGCAACATGTACATGCGTTTCACCGATCATTATCGATGTTCTGGGAAACGGATTCGACCTTACCGATGCGTCAGGCGGAGTTTTGTTCGACATACTCAACCAGGGTATTAAACGCCAGGTATCTTGGACATCACCGGCCTCGGACGATGCTTTTCTTGCTCTTGACCGTAATAACAATGGGACGATAGATAAGGGGAAGGAGCTTTTCGGAAGTTCGACTCCGCAGCCGGCTCTATCGCCTGGTGAAACAAGGAACGGATTCCGTGCCTTGGGTGTTTTTGACCGCTTTGGGCGTGGCGGGAATAACGACGGCAAGATATCTCGTTTAGACGCGGTTTACGATCGCCTGTTGTTGTGGCAGGACGTCAATCATAACGGCATTTCCGACAGCGGAGAACTATTTCATCTAGAGGAGGTCGGCCTAAAGTCGATCGATCTCGATTATACCGAACATCGCCGTCACGACGACCACGGAAACTGGTTTCGCTTTCGCTCGACGGTAAAGGACACGAACGGTGCACAGCTTGGACGCTGGGCGTGGGATGTATTTCTACAGATACAATGATCTATTCGTTGGTCTCGGGGTCTATCGCCTCATTTTCATCGTCATTCGCTCGCGGATCAATGCCGGCGGCAATTGTTTCGCGAAGGTGTCTTGCAGAGGTTGTCGCGGGTTCGAGTTCACGTTCTTCGACATTCTTGTAGATCTGCTTACCGAAGACGCCGTTCCATGGTGGGATCACAAGCGTCACGTTGCCGTGGGCACGCGCCTGACAGGCAAGGCGAAGGTACGGCCGCTCTGCTTCCGGTTGAGCGTATCCCTGAAGCTGGACGTTGTAGCGTTCGCGTCGCTTAACTGGATCGAGTTTTTCTTTTCCGCCAAGAACACCGACCCAGCAAGTTCCGCAGGCTGCGGCCGTACATTCTATCGGGATCGGGCCCTGCCAGCATCGTTTGTCGAGCGCCTTCCAGTCACGCGATCTATCCTGCCCGGCGGCCTGCGTGATCTCCTGGTCGTCGTAAACCTGGAATTTTCCGGCGTAAGTCTCAGCCGCGTACGTGACGGAATACTTCTTGTCCACCGTCTTTAGGAATCCAAAAAGCCCTTGCGAATCGTCTTTTTCACGGGCTGCGACGATCGAATCTGCCGAACCGGCCAATGCTCCTTTGGGCTTTGCAATGTCGCCGGCGGTCTTCCGGAACTCTTCCGCACCGACCTGGTTGAATGTCGCGAGTCCGACTGCCGCTATTGCATTCACGAATTTCTGATCAACTCCGGCCTTCTTTGCGGCCCTTGCACTGACGGACTTGATGATCTCAGTGAGAGGAGCTTTAGCATCAGCCTTAAAGCCTTCTGCCTCTTCATTTACGGCGGCCTTGATATGCGGCCAGTACCGATGCCCGTAGAGAAAATGGTGCGAGGTGTCGAGCGAATCCTCAAGCATATAATCGCCCTGGAGGCTCAGGATACGTTCGGCCTCCTTTTTATCTTCAGCCTTTTCGAGATAAAGGCGGAGCTCGAGCGGAAAGAAGCGGAACCAGATGTTTACAGCATCCTGATCGACCGGATGGATCTCAGCTTGCAGGCCTTGAACGGTGTCTAGCCATTGGGCTTCAGAGAAAGTGCGCAGGTGAGAGTAAAGTTCGTTTGCCATATCGAATATTGACCAAACCTAAATTCAATCAAAATCACAACTGAATGACAAACGACGAGAGCCTCGACCCCGGTAATCTAAACCGTTGTATCGCGGACAAATAGCTCTTCGAGGGACAATTTTGCAGGTTCGACGCGTGTAAGACGGCCTCCGCACTTGCGGATAAGGTCGAGAACGGCGTCAAGATCGCTTTCGTCAAGGATCTGAATATTCGCACCGTCCGGCGCAGCATCGACCGACGCTCCGCTGATAAATTCGACGCTGCCTCGGATCTCATCGGCCTTTACGCCCTGCACTTCGACGATCAGCGCCCGACCGTTGCCGTCCATTGCAAGCAGATCGCCAAGTCTGCCGGAGGCCGCAAGGCGTCCGCCCCGCAGGATGGCGACCTCATCGCAAAGTGCCTCGATGTCCGATAGGATGTGCGTGGACATAAAGACGCTCACGCCCTTTGCCCTCAGATTCGCTATTAGATCGCGTATATGGCGTCGGCCGACCGGATCCAGCCCCGACATCGGCTCGTCAAAAAAAACGAGCTCAGGGTCGTTTATAAGCGATTGAGCGATACCTACACGCTGAAGCATGCCTTTCGAAAATTTTCGAAGCTGACGACGCCGATCTTTCTCGGCAAGGCCGACCTCGGTCAAAAGTTCGTCGGTCTTCCTTTTTCGGGCAGCCGCGTCCAGGCCAAAGAGCCGTCCGAAATAATCCATCAGTTCGTTCGCGGTCAGATAATCGTAGAAATACGGACTTTCCGGGCAATAGCCGATCCGAGAATGCATTTCAACATCCGCGACGTTCTTACCCAGAACTCGTGCCGTTCCGGTCGTGGGGAAGATCAAGCTCATCAGGATCTTGATGGTCGTTGTCTTCCCGGCGCCGTTTCCGCCGAGAAAGCCGAAGATCTGCCCGCCTTTGACGTTCAGACTTAGGCCGTCGAGCGCGAGATTGCGCTTCTTTTTGAGGAAACCCGTCTCGTACTCTTTTGAAAGGCCTTCGATCTCAACAACGTAACTCATCTATTTCGTCTCCAGCGGCAATTTGGTCTTTGAGCGGTCGAGCACGACACGGCATTCGGCTCGATCGAGCAGATACGGCGCACCTGTCGGATCGACAAGCTCACCACGGGCATTGACGGCGAAATCACCAGCCGGCAGTTTTACGGTCAAAAGAGCCGACGAAATATCGGCGAGCCTCGGCGGGCATTCGGCGGTCTTTGCTTTTGCCTCGGCAAGTTTTGCGTCGATCGCGTCGCGTTCGTCAAACCATTGAAGTTCCTGCAACCGGCTTTCTGCTGTCTTCTTAACGGAATCGTCCGGGGCACTCACGTACATCTCCTGATAGATCGCACGAGCGGTCGAACGGCTGCCTCCTTCGGTTCTCATTGACGCGGCCATCAGCTGCATAAACGGAGCCGCACCTTCGACCTTTGATCCCTTTTCATACGCAGCGGCAGCCTGGTCATAGAGTTTTGCACGCCAATAGATGTAGCCAAGATGCTGATAAAGCCGCCATTCTTTCGGATTGTTCTCGATCCCTTTTTTTGTAATGGCGATCGCCTGTTCGCCATCGATCGCAGGCAGTACCATCGCTCCGTACGCATAGGGCGCAATGAAGTGCGGGTCGAGATCGGTCGCGCTGTCGAGCATCGGATACAGGAGCCGAGGGTTCAAATTCCTCAGGTCGTCTAGCTGCAGATCTTCCTTGGAATTTACGACCTTATCACCGATGTATTGGAGCGAACGCATCCAAAACCAATCAGCGACCAGACTGTCCGCTCCGAGTAAATAGCCCTTAAGGTCAGAACCCTTTAAGGAAAGGTCCGCGTCTTTGTAATTCTCCGGAAGCTCCGGCTTTCGCGACGCTACAAGGTCGCTTAACGGAGAAAGAACGGCAAATCCCGCGATGACGATCACTGCGGGAAGAACAATATCTTTTAGAAGCGAACGGTGTTTCATTTGAAATTTCGCCTCTTGAAGATGATCGTCGTTATTGTGATCAAAACAATGTCGTAAACGACGGCATATGCAGCCGCAAAACCGAGCATTGATGACGGCGGATGCTGACCGATCGCAGCGTTCGAGATGACCGTGAAATTCGAGAAATTCGGCAGAACGTAGTAGATGATGTTAAAGAACACCAATGCCGCTTCCGAACCCATCGATTGTGCAAGGTCGCGAAGGCTGGAACTAAAATGCCCAATAACAAAAACGAAAAATGTGAGCAGAGCGGACAGTGCCGGCGTCGAAAATGACGAGAACATTATCGCAACGCCCGTAATTATCGTCATTTCGAGGAAGATCAGGAATACGGCCGGCCAAATGCCGGAGATAAAGCTCGTCCCGCCGACATACAGCAACGCAAGCGTGATACCTAGACCCATCACGATGGTGTTTACGAGCAAGGTCACGCAGAATCCGAGATATTTGCCGAGAATAAAATTAGTGCGGCTGACGGGCTTTGCGAAGATCGAATACACGGTGCGTTTCTCGATCTCTTTCCAGACAAGGCTCACGCCGACGAAGATCGCTATAAAAACGCCAAAGATAAGCGTCGCGCTCAGTCCAAGATCGGTGACGACGCGGGCTTCCTGTCCGGCGGTCAGTTCGCCGAGGAAGATCGCCGCTGCCGTAAGGAGCAGCACGAAAACGATCAGATTATAAAGCACACGGTCGCGCACCGCTTCGCGAAACGCATTGCGGGCAACCGCGTAGATCGTGGAGAAGAAATTCTGATTCGGCACTCTTGTCTTTCGATCGGCGAACGGGCAGGTTCGCGACGTTAGATATTCTACATTAGGTCGGCAGCGGTTCGCTATTTTTTGGATCGCCGATCCGACCTTGGCTATTTAGTTGGCCTCGCCAAAGGCCGAGTCAAGGCCCGGCACGCTCATCTTTTCTTCGGGGTGCAACGCCTCGCGTTCATCCTTTATCGCGTAGATCGTCTCGCTCGGTTTCAGTTCCATTAGCTCAGGCAGTTTTTGAGCAAACGATTCTTTTGCCGCTTCAGCTCCGCCCTTCGTCATAAAGTTCCACCACGTCAGTGCCTGGCCTTTGTCGAGAGAGACGGCCTGATTCAACGCCGTTGCCGAATCGCCCGGTTTGCCGTTGCGTTCGAGGATGTAGGCAAGCCTCGCGTAAAGGAACGGCGATCTAGGATACGCTCTTAACGCCTCGCGAATTGTTGCTTCGGCGCCGTCAAGATCGTTGCCCAAAAGCTGCGCCATCGACAGCCGCGTGTAATCGACCGATGTAGCCTTGCCTTTGTCGATGGCCCGTCGAAAGTGGATTTCAGAGTCTTTGTAACGCTTGTGTACCATCAGATCTTTTGCGTACGCCCAATCAAGCGTCGCATTCGCAGGGTCGATCAGGATCGCACGCTCGAATTCAAGATGCCGGGCGTCAAGATCGTTGTTTGCGGCACCGTCCATTGCGGTCTGCAACGCGACGATCCGGACTATCGAATAGGTCGCAAGCATCACTGCGAGTAACGCAATTGCAACAAAAAGTACTCGCCATTTTCTCAGACTTGCAGCAGATGTTTTCTCCGGTGCTCGCCGGCCGAACGTGCCGCCAACTGCTATAGCAAGCACGATGAAGAACGCAATGCCGTTCTGGATCATTCGAAACGAATATGACGTGACAAAGGCACTCGCAAGGAACGCGCCCAAGCCGATAAATGCAGCGATGGTGTAAGGCGATGCCCTCTTTGCATTGCGAAGCAGATCGATCCCGGCGAAGAAGACTCCCGCGAGCAATACGCCAAAGATCACGATCCCAATTACACCAAGCTCTGCCGCGATCTGTATGTATTCATTGTGCGCACGTTCTGCAAGTCCGTAATCGCCAAGCGAAAGACCCTGGTCATCAGGGTGCCGCTCGGCATAAAGACCTCGATAGGGAACAAACTCTTGCCCAAAATTATCCGCTCCGACGCCAACGATCGGGTTACCTTTGAATTCTTGAAGGCCAATGTCCCAGATCAGTTCACGCAGTTGGGTGCTTTCGGTGGCTAATTGATTGGTAACACGCGTTACCAACGGTGATCTCTCCACGAGCAGCACCGGAAGAAATGTTGCGGACAGGCTTGCGGCAAGGGCGAGGCCAACGAAAATGAGAGTTGGCCTAGGCGTCTTTGAAAAGCGTGGAAACGTAAAGGCAACAACAACGAATGCCACGCACTCTATCGCAAACACGCCAACGCCAGTTCTGCTATAGCTCATTACAACGAATAGGCCTAACAAGAATCCCGCAAAGTAGCCCAAACTTCGTCCTCGACGCGTAGTGAGAACCGCGAAGCAGGCGATCACGGGAAAGAGCGTGTTTGTAAGCTCGGTGTATTTTGAATATCTCGCGGCAAGAGTGTTGTCTGACTGGCTTAAGATCGAAACGGTAAAGAATTCGATCAGCGGTGAGATCGAGAGGAGAAGTACGAAAACGCATACTCCGACAATAAAGCGTTCTAATGCCTTCCGGCTTGAGAGAATCCAGCGTCCACAGATATACCATCCTAGATAAACCGCCCACACGCCCGTGTGGTGTATGACCGACGAAAGGGAGTGTGCCCAGATCGCGGACATCCCGCTCCAAAGTGTGAAGACCGCGATCGGTGCGATGATCAGCCTCTTTTCGATACCCGAGAAAGAAAGGACCGTTCGGCTCAAGCCGCCTGAGAACCAGCCATAGGCGAGAAAGAGCAACAAGAAGAGGGCCGAAGCGGTCTCAGGCCGCCAGGGATGCATAAAGACGTCCCATTCAGGCTTGATGTTGACGATCGGCACAAGGAAGACGACCGTCGCCGCTGCACTGAAAAGATAGGGAAGTATAGTGTCGCTTTTCTCTTCTGACATTTGGATAGCGGATCGAAAGATGAGTACTGAGGATAGATTACAACACCGGAGAGCGTAGGAAATAATAAAGCCGGGCGAAGATCGCCCGGCTTTATTCCATCGATCGAATTTAGTCGATCACTAGTTACCCATTACCTTGATCGTACCTGCCGGCGACATGGCTGCCGTGTTGGTAAACTGGGTTCCCAGACTCGCGGTGTCAAAAACGATCACACCATCAGTCGAGATGCCGAAGCGACGTGTGCCAGTTGCGGTAACTCCAGAACCGCTTTGCGGTATCGTCGAGAACCAAAACGTCGCAGGTGCTGACGTGGACTGAGCGACGCGGCCGCCGACATAGGAATAACCGCTCTTGAGACCTGTTGCGAGTTGTGCGTCCACCATCTGCTGGCCGGCAAGAGCCTGCAGGCCCGTGATGTCGTTACTGGTGGCACCAGCGTAATCACCCGATCCGACGGTAGCGGCGTAGGTCATCTGAGCACCATGGAGTGTTCGAAGTCCGGAAACGGCCGAGCCCTCGTTAGCTGAACGACGTGCAGCGAGGAGGTTCGGGATAGCGATAGCAGCGATGATGCCGATGATAACAACGACGATCAAGAGTTCGATAAGCGAGAAGCCCTTTTGGTTTTTCATTTTGTTTTTCACAATCTCCTAAATATTTTGAAAAGTCTTACGTACCTTTCCCAGGCAATGCTTCCAATACAATGCCCGTGCCAGAACGGTCGTTTGGGTCGAACAGCCTTGTAAAGTGTTGTATCTATTAGGTTTTGCTCTCTGGGTCGTCAGTCGTGGGAGCCTGGTTGCAGCCACGCGGACCGGAAGATATAGGTCGAATTAACGGAAAATGGCATTGAAGAGGTGACAAAAACTGTAAGTTTGCGTCGAGGAAGGCAAAAAAAGGCCGGACCGTTTCCGGCCCGACCGATAATAGAAGAAGAGTTTTTTTAAGGTTAGTTACCCAGGACCGTACCGCCCGTAACATAGCAACCGGTCGGCGGACAGCCCTCACTGATCGGGTTAGGCGAAAGGGTAAAGACGACAACGCCATCAGTCGAGATGCCAAAATGACGTGTGCCTGTGGCGGTCACGCCTGTCTCAGACTGCGGCCAGCCAATGAATAAGAATGTCGCCGGTGCATTTGCCGCCGCGGCGGTCTTATCGCCGAAGAATTGGTAGCCGCTCTTAAGACCCGTACCGAGCTGCCCGTCGATCAGGTTCACGTTGGTGGCAGAAAGCTGTACGAGCGAAGACGTGTCACCGCTTCCGGCGTTGCCGGCGTAATTACCGGAGCCGTAGGTGGCAGCATAGGTCATCTGAGCACCATGGAGAGTGCGGAGCGACGAGACTGCTGAGCCCTCGTTGGCCGAGCGACGCGCGGCAAGAAGATTCGGGATTGCGATCGCCGCGATAATGCCGATAATGACAACGACGATCAAGAGTTCGATAAGGGAGAAGCCCTTTTGAGTTTTCATCTGAGTAGAAAAGATCTCCTAAATTGTTTTGGCCTGCCGGCCTTTGAAAGACGTTCCCAGCAGAACAAGACTCGTGCCAAAGTCGGTCCCAAGGCACGAAGTCTTAGAAATAGGCGGTCTTGTAGGGGCAGAGAACGGGAAAGATCTCCGGCGTGTTCGGCTCAGAAATAGGCAGGCGTCAAGATGTTGCAGTTTTTGCAACTGTTGTACTAACAAAAAGTGAGAGTTGCGGTCGGCAGAGCGGTGCGAAGTTGGCTATTGGCCGCGCATTTGAGCTGATAGTTCGCGGATATTGTGTTTGTCTAACAGATGGCGGAGCGATCGGACGGGCATCTTTAGAATTTCCGCGGCACGCGTCTGGCTGCCGCCGCATTGTCTAAGTGCCTCGACAACATACGTCTTCTCAAGATTGTCGAGGTGTGCCGAGAGGTCGATGCCGTCTTCAGGAAGTTCGAATTCCGACCTTATACGATCAGGATTGTAGTTTGTAATGTGGGTCGGAAGCTGTTCGGGTTGGATAGCGTCGGTGCGTTCGAGTGCTACGGCCCGTTCGATCGTGTGTTCGAGTTCGCGGACGTTGCCGTGCCACGCGTAGTTCTCAAGCAGTTCGAGCGTGTTTGGCGAAACACCGATATTACGGCCCGTCATCTCTGCGAATTTTGCAACGAAATGATCAACGAGCATTGGAATGTCGTCGCGGCGTTCACGCAGCGGCGGAAGCTCGATCGGGATCACCGAGATACGGTAAAAAAGATCCTCGCGAAAAGAACCTTCGTCCGACATTTTCCGCAGGTCGCGGTTCGTCGCACCAATGACGCGGGCGTTGACGGTAATCTCTTCGTGAGCGCCGACCGGCCGGACACGTTTTTCCTGAAGGACCCGCAGCAGCTTCACCTGCATCGCGGGCGACATCTCGCCGATCTCATCAAGGAAGATCGTTCCGTTATTTGCCGCCTCAAACAGTCCTTTGCGGTTTGTGTTCGCACCCGTAAACGCACCCTTGACGTAACCAAAAAGCTCACTTTCGAGAAGTGTTTCGGTAAAGGCGCCGCAGTTTATCGAAATAAAGGGCTTTTCGGCACGCGGGCTCAGGTCGTGGATCGCCCGTGCGACAAGTTCCTTGCCTGTCCCGCTTTCGCCCGAAATGAGCACGGTTGAGGGAACTTCAGCGACGGTCTCGATCATCTGGAAGATCGCCTGCATCTTTGCCGAACTGCCGACGATATTCTTTACACTTCCGCGTTCACGCTGCGCACGTTTGAAGGCGCGGTTTTCGACGATCAGTTCCTGCCTCTCGATAACCTTGCGGACTATGAGCTTTAATTCTTCGACGTCAAACGGCTTTTCGATGAAATCTTCTGCACCGAGTTTGAATGCCTCGCGGGCGTCATCAACAGATGAAAAGGCCGTCATCAGGATCAAGCCGAGATCAGGCTGCGTCTCGCGGATCGCACGAAGCATCTCGATGCCCGTCATATCCGGCATCTTCACGTCGGAGACAACGACATCCGCCGGTTCTGTTTCGAGGGCTTCGAGGCCTTCGCGGCCGTTACGTGCCGTCCGCACAGCATGCCCGTCCAGCTCAAAAACGTGTGTCAAAAGCTGTCGATAACTTTGCTCGTCGTCAACGATGAGTATCTTTGCCATTAGTTAATTCGTAACGTGCTAGCCGAAGCGTGCGAAGCGGCCTGTCCCCATTATCGCACAAAAACGGTCCCAAGACGGTCAATTTGATCCGTCGCCTTCTTTTTGCACCTTTAGGAACTTGTTCAGGTGCGGATTCGGTGGGTCGGATTCGTGTTTCGCAAGAGCGGGCAAAGCTTTGCTGTCCGTCGGAAGATCGATGATGATCGTCGTGCCCTTATTCTCGAGGCTGCGCACGCTGATCGTGCCGTTGTGGTCGCGCACGATCTGATAGACGATCGAGAGACCCAAACCGGTCCCACCCGTACGCGAGCTAGAAAAAGGTTCAAAAAGCTGCTCGACCTGCTCCGGCGGCATTCCGCAGCCAGTGTCGGCGAAGGAGATGCGGATGCGGTTTTCGAGGATCTTTTCGATCGAGACCGATAGTTTTCCACCGTCGGGCATTGCGAGGATCGAGTTCCTGCTCAGATTCCAAAAGATCTGCTTGAGCTGTGAGGCGTCACCCGACATCTTAATCGGACCCTCGGCGGTCGCGTTGATGAGTTCATGCCCGTCTTTGACGTCGGGGCTGTGTCTTAAAAGGGTCAAGGTCTCGCGGAGCACTTCGCGAATGTCCACGTCGGCGAATTCAGCTGTTGCCGGTCTCGCGTAACTTAGGAAGTTCGTTATGATGCCATTCAGCCGGTCGGACTCTTTCAAGATAATATCCATCAACCCGGCCTGCGAGGAACCGGCGGGAGTCGAAGATTCAAGTACTTGAATCGCCCCGCGCATCGCTCCTAGCGGATTGCGGATCTCGTGGGCCAACCCTGCGGCCACGCGGCCCACTGCGGCCAGGCGATCCTTGCGCCGGACGTTCTCTTCCATAGATCGGATCTGCGTCACATCCTGAAACGTAATGATGAGTCCCGATGCCTCGCCTTCACGTGAATAAAGATGAGCGATGCTGTAGCCGACGCGGACAAGAAAACCTTCGGGAGTAGATAGTTCTGTCTCGAATCGCGGGGCCTGCTCACCCGCTTCAGCGGCGCCGACAGACATTGCGATCGGGCCGCGAATATCTCCAAAGATAACCTGAATATTCTCTCCGGTAACCTCGTCGGCGTGATGTCCGGTTATCTCGGCTGCGGCAGCATTGAAGGTGAAGATCTTGCCGTCAAGATCTGTCGTGATCAGGCCGGAACGGATCGATTCGATGATCCTTTCGTGCAAAAGCCGCAGGCTCGCGAGCGTTTTAGCGGTTTCGCGAAGTTCTTCGCCCGACGAATGCCGATCTGAGAGCCGAGATGCCAGAAGTCCGACTATCAGGAACGCAACAACGTGAAAGCTTACGATCTGCACGAATTTGCCCGGCGGTTGAGCGATACCGCTTGATTCAATAATGCCGCCGGCAACCAGGGCTGACATCGTGACGAATATCGCCGAGCAGAACATCGCCATCAAAAGCGTTGCAAGCGGCTTTAGAAAGAAACTGGCGACACCGATAATGACGATATAAAGCGTTATGTATGGTGATGAAAGATCGCCTGTGCGCCAAACCAGCCATGTAGTGAGAAGCACATCAAGGATGAACTGCACTCTAAGCTGCCACCCGATCGAGCGACTAAGTCTGAGCAGAAAGAAATAGACGATCGTCAGGCCGACCGAGATAATGAAGACGATCAGGAGGCCGTCAGGGAAGTTATCGTAGCTTAAGCGAAGCGTTCCGCTATGCCACACCCAACTCGCAACGAGCAGCAGAAAGGTGACGACCAGGCGTCCAATGATCAGAGTCTGCACCCGCGTGACCTTGCCGGTATTGGCTGAAGCCAGGTTTTCGTCTAAACTCGTCATCAATTAACGGGGAAATACCTTTATGGCAGAAAATGAAAACTCCGCTCGCTTTGAAGCCCGGCCGTGGGGCACGTTCACGATCCTCGAAGAGCACGATTCTTACAAGGTCAAAAGGATCGAGGTTCTGCCCGGAAAAAGGCTTAGTTATCAGCGTCACACAAAACGCAGCGAGCACTGGTTTGTTATTGCCGGTACGGCTAAAGTAACACTAAACGGGCAGGAAACCCTTGTCAACGCCGAATGCGCCGTAGATATTCCCTCGGGAACTGCCCACCGCGTTGAAAACCCCGGCGAAGAGACGCTGGTCTTTATCGAGGTGCAGACCGGCACTTACTTCGGTGAGGACGATATAGAACGTCTAGAGGACGATTTCGGCCGAGTTTAATCTCTCAAAAGAGCAACGATCCTTTCTGCGGCTTCGGCAATATTCTCCACAATGAGTGTTGGAGGCTCGTCCAATATCTCTTGATGCTTCGAGCCGTAACCTGTTGAAACAAGACAGGTGCGCGTACGAGCATTCATTCCGGTCTGGATGTCGATATCCTTATCTCCGATAAACCACGAATTTGCGAGATCGATCCCATGCTCACTGGCCGCCCGCTCGATCAATGCCGTCTTTGGCTTCCTGCAATCACATCCCTCGTCGGGCAAATGCGGACAGTAATAGAAATCGGTGATCAGATCGCCGAATTCCGCCCTCAGAGCCTTGTGGATCTCGTGCATATCCTCTTTTGTAAAGAGTCCGCGGCCGATTCCCGATTGATTAGTGACCACAAAAAGAAGAAAGCCGGCCTCGGCCAAACGCTCCAGAGCATTCTTCGTGTACGGAAAGATCCGCAGATCTTCAACACGCGAAAGAAAGTTGACCTCTTCGATCAAAGTGCCGTCCCGATCAAGAAAGATGGCAGGTGTAAGCGATGTGGTATCAGTCATTTGCAGATAAATAGTCAAGAATGAGTTCGAAAACTGCCTCTGGCTCGATCCCGGTCATGCAGCGGTGATCGATCGGGCATTCGCGGAGCATACATGGTGAACATTCGACCGGGTGAAACACAACTTCTGCGTTCAGCGAGAACGGCCTCGTTGTTACGGGGTTTGTCGGCCCGAAGATGACGAACGTCTTTGTGCCGACCGATGCGGCCACGTGTGCAAGTCCCATATCATTTGAGACCATCACGTCGCTTGCGGCAAGGAGTGCGACAGCCGCCGCAAGGTCGGTCTTCCCGGAAAGGTCGGCTATCTTCGCCTTACTCAATTTGACAACCTCGGCGGCCGCATCCGCTTCGGCCTTTGAGCCAAGTATGATGAGCGAGGCGTGTTGACCGAGCATTTCAGCAAGGCGAGCGTATCTTTCGGCGGGCCAGCGTTTCGCCAGCGAGTTCTGCGAACCGACGCCCATCGCGATCACGGGTTTTGAAAGATCGACGCCTTCGCCCTCCAAAAAGCTGTGGGCCTCTTCCAGCCTTTCGTCCGAGACAAGAAGCGTCGAATCCGGTTCGCCGAACAAAGTTTCACGTCCCGTGATCCGTTTAACTGCGGCTTTTACAAGCTCCAGGTAGTAAAAGGCCTCGTGCGCCCGATCCTTCCATTCCGGAACTGCGATCGCGTCGGTCAAGAGCAGTCCGCGGGCGTCTTTGTTGTAACCGATCCGCATTGGGATCCGCGACAGAGCGACCGTCAACGCAGATTCGAATGAATTTGGAAAAAGGATCACGACGTCGTACGCATCGGCCTTCAAGAACCTAGAATTGTCCAAAATGTCGCGGACACGCCATTTCGCAGGGTCGTATGTGACGATATCGTCGATAAAATCAGCATCGCGAAACAACCCATCGGCCCAGCTTCTCGAATGAAGCGTTATCTGATCGGACGGGAAGGCACGCCGCAGTTCGCGCAACGCCGGCACGGACATTACGGCATCACCGATCCAATTTGCCGAGCGGACGAGTATCTTCATTTTGCGGCTGAGCGGAAAAGTGTTGCGAGTCCGTCTTCTAGCGAGATCTTCGGTGTCCACGCGAGTTCATGATCGATCAGGCTCAGGTCGGAAACGTAGTTCATCGGAGAAGGAGCTGGAAGTTTTGTTTCTGTGTCGATAATCGCCTGAAGGCCCGAGACCGCTTCCATCTTCTCGACCAGTTCGCTCATCGATACAGCATTCTTTTTTCCTCCGCCCAAGTTGAACTTGCCGTGCCTGACAGCCGAATCAATAAATGCCTCGCACGCTGCCGAGATGTCATCGACGTGAATAATGTCGCGGACAGGTCGCCCTTCTGCGGGTAAAGCTATCGGTTCGCCGAGATTGATCGATTCGGCGATCGCTCCTACAAAGTTTGGCGAGTTGCCCTCGCTCGGCGGTGCATAAGGCGTTGAGAGGCGGAAAATGCAGCTGCGAAACTCATTCATATTTGCGTAAAGCTCGACGTATTTCTCGGCAACATACTTTGACCACTCATAAGGCGTCTGGCCAAGATAATCAACGGGACAGGTCTCCGGAACTTCCGGATATTGATCCGCAACTCTGGCGTATATGTCCTTTGTTGACATGAAGATAAAGGTACTGCCTTTACGCATTGCTTTAAGCAATTTGCGCGTCCCGTCCACATTGACATTCAGGGTGTTCTCAGACCCGACGCCTGATCGGTCGAGGCTTGCCGCAAGGTGAATGACGACGTCGTACGCGCCGGCTGCCCGAGCGTGTTCGACATTCAGAATGTCTTTGCCATGTCTAAGCGAAAGATCGTCCGCATTGAAATGAGAGCGAATGTGCGTGCCTAAATAACCGCTGCCGCCTGTTACGAGTATCTTCATACTTCAATTAGAAAGGATTATTTCTTCTACTTCAAGACCGTCGGAATATAGTAAAATCAAAAGACGGCCGCTGTTTGTGCCGCCCGCCGTCAGCAAATTGATGCCCGACAGTCTCAAACCCAATCGCGTACGCTCGAGGAAGCCGCCAAAAGGATGGCTCAAGAAGCATCGGCCGCAGGACACCAAACCGGTTCCGCGGTCTAAGTTTCGGCGCTTTTTGCGGATGATCTTTAACGGGTGGACGCTCTCGATCGCGGGTATCCTGATCGTCTCGGCCTTTTTGACCGCGACCTACTTTTGGTTCGACTTTTCCGAGCAGATCGACCGCAAGCTATTGTCGGGTGAGGTTTTTACTCCGACGGCCGGGATCTATTCAGCTCCGAAAACGCTGCGTAAGGGCGAAAAGATCTCGCGCGACGAGCTTATCGGTTACCTTAAGTCGGCTGGCTACATCGAACGCAATGACAAGGCGGATCAGTCCCGGAGCCGCTATTCTGCGGATGGCGATAACTTCGGCATCGAACCCGGCGCCTCGGCAATGATCGACGGAAAGAAAGCCTTTCCGGCCCTGACGGTAAAGTTCTCAAAAGATGGAAAGACTGTTGAGGCGATCGGCGATCGTGACTCCGGACAGCAGGTAACCGAGGCAAAGCTCGAACCGAAGATGCTGAGTTCGATCGCGAGCGAAGGCGACGGACGGCGCAGGACCGTTAATTTTAATGACCTTCCGCCGACACTTGTAAAGGCGATAACGGTCACGGAAGACCGAGCGTTCTTTGACCATTACGGCGTGAACTTTCGCGGCATTGCTCGTGCCGCGTGGCGCCGATACGAAGGCGATGATGATGGGCCGCTTTCGAATCAGGGCGGTTCGTCGATAACCCAGCAGCTCGTAAAGAATCTGCTCCTTACGAACGAGAGAACGCTGACCCGCAAGGTCACGGAAGCCTATATGTCCGTGATCCTGGAAACTCGCCTTACAAAACAAGAGATCTTCACGCTTTATGCCAACCAGATATATCTCGGCCAGCAATCGGGAGTGTCGATCTATGGAGTTGGCGAGGCGGCAGATGCGTATTTTGGTAAGGATGTCGCACAGCTTTCGCTGCCGGAAGCCGCGTTTATTGCGGGCATAATCCGCAGCCCGAACCGATACAGCCCTTATAAGCATCCGGAAAAATCCGAGGAACGGCGGAATCAAGTGCTGCAGTCGATGGTTGAAGCTGGCGAAATTACGCCGCAGATGGCAGATGCCGCAAAGACAACACCCATCGAACTCAAGAAAATAGACAGCAAGCGCGATCTTCAGGGAATGCCGTATTTTTCGCAATACGCGATCGAAGAGCTTCCAAAGCTCGTCTCAGACCCCGAAGCTCTTCAGCATTTGCGAGTTTACACTTCGATCGATCCTGACCTGCAAAAGATGGCGTACGAGACAGTCTCAAAACGCCTCGAGGCCCTTGATAAGTATTTCCCAAAGAAGAAAGGCGATCTCAACGCGGCCCTCGTCTCGATAAGGCCGAAAACGGGCGAGATCGTGGCGATGGTAGGCGGCCGCGATTATCTTGTAAACCAATTCAACCGAGCGACGGACGCAAAACGCCAGCCGGGAAGCGTCTTTAAGCCTTTTGTTTACGGCACGGCGATAAATTCCGCATATGACTCGGGTTCGCGCGTCTTCACGGCGGCGACGGTCATCAAGGACGAGAAGAAAGTGTTCACGTTCAACCAGGATTCGTACTCGCCAAATAATTTTGGAGACACATTCTCCGGCAAGGAACTTACTCTCCGTGACGCACTTGTAAAAAGCAAGAACGTGATCACGGTCGATCTTGCGATGCAGCTGAACATTGGCAAGATAATGAACCTTGCCGCAAAGGCCGGCTTTCCGAAGGTCGAAAAAGCATATCCTTCGATGGCTCTTGGAACCGCCGAGGCAACGCCGCTGGAGGTTGCGACCGCTTACACGATGTTTGCGAATTTGGGTGACCGTGTTCTTCCAACACCGATCACGCAGATCACGAGCGGTGACGGCCGTACCGAAAAGCTCATAACGCCTGACCGTCAATCTGTCGTTCGTCCCGACGTTGCCTACATCATGGACGATATGATGAAGGACGTGGTCAACCGAGGCACGGCCGCGGGTGCAAGAGCTTGGGGCTTTCAGAACGTTCCGGGAAAAACGGCTTTCGCAGGCAAGACAGGAACTTCGCGCGATGGTTGGTTCGCGGGCTTTACGCCCGAACTTGTTACGGTCGTCTATGTTGGCTTTGACAACGGCGACGACCTGGGAATGCAGGGTTCTGAGTCGGCAATGCCCATCTGGGCAGATTTTATGAAGGCTGCCCTCGCGCTTCATCCGGAATGGAACGGAGATTGGGCAATGCCGTCGGGCATTCGGCGTGCGGAGATCGATATACGCAACGGCTCTCTCATTCGTCCGCTTGACGACCTTACATCGACGGACCCGAATGCCGCAGCCTCACCTACGCCGACCCCGATGCCGCCGAGCCCGGGGGTCGATCCTTCGCTCATTGACGAACAGCCAACAGAGCCGACAGAGCCCGAGATATACGTAACGAACGTACCAAAGGAATTCGTCCGTACGGAGCTGTTCATCTCGGGAACGTTGCCGAATCGCCAGCTTATCTCGACTGAAGACGCCTTAAGCGGCGACGGCCCCCTGCCGCTGCCGTCACAGACCCCGATCGAAGAAACTTGGTCGGATTCTGCCGAGCGGCCAAACACTTCTGCCGAACCGACTGAACAAAAGCAGCCCGAAAAGCTCGTGACCGTGATGATCTGTCCGCTTACGGGAATGCGTGCGACCTCCAAATGCCCTCAGCGAGAGCCTCGGAGCTTCCCGAAAGGCGAAGAACCAAAGGAATTCTGTACATTCCATCGGTAGCAAAATAATTTTTAGAAAAGCTGCAAGTTTTCCGGAGACCCGCGTTCTAGAGTCGCGAGGTTGGGAGAAGTGTGTTCATTTCCTCCATCCGCTCGTGAATTCAACACGCGGAGGCACTTGCCGTTTGCTCGCTCGGTGTGCCGGAAAGAGCCGCTTGGCTTAGCGAGTGTAAAGGAAAAACAATGAGAAGATCAGTAATTCTTGGAACAGTTTTGGCAGCATCAGCTGCTTTGGCATCAGCATGTTCGAACACGCCGGCTCCGAATACCCAAACACCGGTAAAGCCGGTCGCATCGCCGACCGCTTCCGCATCACCGACGGCAGATGATAAGAAGGGAAATGTGAACGGCACAGAAGCAAAGCCGGGCCTTCCGACGACTTCAGAGCCGAAACCGGTCGACAAGAAGGACGGTGAAAAGACCGACGGCAAGACGGCAGATAAACCGGCTGAGAAGCCGGCCGATGTCAAAAAGGCAAACTAGCCTTTAGCTCGCAAACAAGGCGGCCATTGGTCGGGTTTTTTCCGACCAATGGCCGTTTTTATTTTCTGGCGGCTACTTCATATTCAGAGCTTTTACCAGGAAGGCATAGATGTCTGCCTGTTGCTGGATCGCCGCTGTGGTCGGCAGGCCGGCACCGTGTCCGCCGCGTGTTTGTATTCGGATCAGGATCGGCGCATCGCCCGCTTGGGCGTACTGCATCGCGGCCGTGTACTTAAAGCTGTGGGCCGGAAATACGCGGTCGTCGTGATCAGCGGTCGTTACGAGAACGGCCGGATATTTCGTGCCTTTCTTTGCATTGTGGTAAGGCGAATAGGCGTACATCGCTTTGAAATCAGCCGCGTCCGTCGGGTTTCCGTAATCACTTCGCCAAGCCCAGCCGATCGTGAATTTATCGAACCGGAGCATATCCATCACGCCTACTTGCGGAACGGCTGCTCCAAAAAGGTCGGGATGCTGATTCAAGGTTGCTCCGACAAGAAGGCCGCCATTCGAGCCGCCGTTGATCGCGAGCTTTGGCGTCGAGGTGTATTTGTTCGCGATGAGCCATTTGGCCGCCCATGCGAAGTCATCGAACACGTTCTGCTTTTTGAGCCTTGAGCCGGCGGTCCACCAATCTTTGCCGTATTCGCTGCCGCCGCGCAGGCAGGCGACCGCGTAAATGCCGCCCATTTCAAGCCACCCAACTCTCGCGACCGAAAAGCCCGGTGTCATCGCAATGTTAAATCCGCCGTAGCCGTATAGGAGCGTCGGATTCTTGCCGTTGAGCTTGATGCCTTTCTTGTAGGTGAGGAACATCGGGATCTTCGTGCCGTCCTTTGACGGATAGAAGACCTCTTTGACCTCGTATTGCGACGGATCGAATTTCACTTCAGACTTCCGGAAGAGCGTGCTCTTGCCGGTCTTCATATCGTAGCTGTAGATGGTTGGCGGGGCATTGTAGCTTGAGTACGAATAGAACGTCTCGCTATCTTTCCGCTTTCCGCCAAAACCGCCGGCGGAACCGATCCCCGGCAGTTTGACGTCGCGGACGAATTTTCCGGCCGTATTGAAGATCTTTATCGCCGTATGAGCGTCTTTTAGATAGTTGACGACGAGCTTGTCGTTGTCGAGAAGGCTAACGCCTGCGACCGAATCGGCCGTCTGCGGGATCACGTCAACGAATTTGTGTGATCGAGCGAGCACGTTGACCTTTACGATCTTACCTCGCGCGGCATCCTTGTCGGTCTGGAAGTAGAACGTCGAGTCGTCGTTGCCGATGAAATTCCAGCTGTTATCAAGATTCTCGATGAGCGGAATAAAACCTGCCTTCTCCATGGTCAGATTCTTGAAATAGACCATATTCATCCGCTCGGTGCCCTTGCCGACGGTGACGATAAGCCAATTGCCGTCCTCGCTGATCTCGGCACCGGAGAAATACTCTTTGTTGTCGGGCCGCTCATAAACAACGTAATCATCCGATTGCGGAGTTCCGAGCTTGTGGTAATAGATCTTTTGGAAGAACGTGTTCTCTTTCAGCTCTTCGCCCTTTTTGGTCGCTGCATAGCTCGAATAGTAGAAGCCGCTGTTGTCCTTGCTCCAGGCCGAGACACCCTGGCGATTTGGCGCAAGCGTGTCGGGAAGCAATTTGCCGGTCGCCGTGTCCATCACATGCCACTCGGTCCGATCACTGCCCGCGATCGCAACACCATACGCCCAAAGTTTGCCGTCTTCCGTAAAACGCGAACCCGAAAGTGCGGCTGTTCCGTCCGCAAGGATCTTGTTCGGGTCAAAGAAGATCGTGCCGGGATCCGAGATCGAGTTAGCGCGATAAAGCACGCTTTGATTCTGCAATCCGTCGTTCTTCGAGTAGATATAAAAGCCGTCTGCGATCTTCGAAGGCGCCGAATAACGCTCGTAATTCCACAATTCGGTCAGCCGTTCCTTGATCTTGTCCCGCTGCGGGATCTTCTCAAGGTAGGACTCGGTCAGCTGATTCTCGGCCTCGATCCACGCGCGTGTGGCAGTCGATTCGGTATCTTCCATCCAACGATACGGGTCGGGCACCTTTACGCCGTGAAAGTCATCTACCTGATCGGAGCGATCAGCCGGCGGGTAGGTGAACTTCGTTTGGGCTGGAAAACTAACAGTGAGGAACGAAAGGAGAAGGAAAAGGGCAAAACTCTTTCTAAGCATTGTCGGACGGTCACCTCGCATTGAATTGATGCGAGAAGTATAGACTGCGACATTGCGAAAAAGAAAATGCGGAAGCTAATGGAGTGTTGCGGGGCAAGGCACGGATCAGAAAATGCTGGCGTCGGTCCGGTCGATCTTTAGCAGGCTAGTTCGCGGCTGACTGTCTCCGTGCGAGAACGGCATCCATTCGCGGCCCTCATAAAGAGCTTCCTCGGCTTTGGCCGCGGTCATTGGCTTTGCGAGGAGATAGCCCTGACCGTAGTCGCATCCGAGGTGTTGGAGCACGGAGAGCTGTGCCTGCGTTTCAATACCTTCTGCGATGACCTTCATCCGCAGGTTCTTTGCGAGCGAAACGATCGTCTGCAGGATCTCGGAATCTTCGCCGTTCGGACCAACGCCCGAAACGAACGAGCGGTCGATCTTGATCGTATCGAAGGGCAGTTTGTGCAAAATACTCAGGCTTGAATAGCCGGTGCCGAAATCATCGAGGCTAAGAAGAACGCCGAGCCGTTTGAGTTCCTTGAGGAGTTTCAGCGTGAACTCCGGATTTTCCATCGCGGTGCTCTCGGTGATCTCAAGTTTAAGGCCCTCAGCAGCAAGTTTTGAGCGTTCAAGGGCGTATTCGATGTCGTAGGCAAGGTCTTCGCTCGATAGGTGTTTGCCGGAAATATTCACGCTCACGACCAGGTCGCTAGTCTTCGCGGAGATCTTTCGCCACTCGGCCATCTGCTCGGTCGTCTCCCGCAGGATCCATTTCGTTATCGGGATTATCAGGCCGGAATCTTCTGCAATAGGGATGAACCTTGCAGGAGGAATATTGCCGAATTCGCTGTGATTCCAACGCAGAAGAGACTCGAAACCAAGCAGTTTTCCGTCAGCGATCCTGACCAGCGGCTGGTAGCTCATCGAGAGTTCGCCGCGGTCGATCGCGTGGCTGAGATCCATCTCAAGGCGGACGCGTTCGAGAAACTTCGTCCGGAGGTCTTTTGTAAATAGTGCGACGCCTTCGCGTTGAGCTTTTGCAAAGTTCATCGCAATGTCGGCGTCCCGCAGGACCTCTTCCGGCATCGTATATTCCATATCGGCGGGCGCGATACCGATATTCACCGTGACGGAGATCCTATTGCCGCTGAGCGAAAATGGCTGCGAAATACTTGCATGGATCCGCTGTGCGACCTTCTTGGCCTTTGCAGCGGTCGAAGGGCCCTTTAACACGATCGCGAATTCATCTCCGCCGAGCCTTGCGACCGTGTCCGATGGGGTGACAAGCCTCAAGAACCTTCGAGCCGCGATGCTCAACACCTTGTCGCCGATCGTGTGGCCCAGACTGTCGTTAATATTTTTGAATCTGGAAAGATCGAGAAACAAGACGTGATACACGGCGCTATTGTCATTCCGATATTTGGCGATGCGAGCCAGTAGCTTTTCGTGGAACAGCTTGCGATTTGCAAGGCCCGTCAGAGCGTCGTGGAGGGCGGCGTGCTGAAAATCCTGTTCGCTTTTCCGAAGTGCAAGGTTGGCGCGTTCCTGACTCTCAAGGGAGGCCGCGAGTTCCTCGGCATGAATTTCCGCCTCTTTGCGGCGTGCACGTTCGGTCTCGGATTTTTCCTTCTGAACCCGCTCGGTCTCGGACATCGCTTCTTTCAGGTCCCGGACAGACCGTCGATAGCTGAAATAAACGATACCAATACCGAATGCCGAGATCACGGCCGTTAACACATCGCCGTAGATCGCCAGCATATAAACAAGCGCTGCGAGTCCGGCCCCGACAATGTGCATCATCGCCCTTGATGAGAAGTCTCTCCGCCAGCTTCGATAGGCTTCGCTGAGGCGATTCTTTGCCCTAATGAATGAGAGCAGGGACGAGGCGATAACAAAGTGGAGAACCGAGATCACACCCAGGGTGACGATCAGGTGTTGGGCGCTTCCGTACGTGCCCGTGACCAGCGAGGTGGTTGGTAAGATGCTCCAGACCAAGTACGCGCCCGTAAAACTGACAATGTTCAGGGCGATATTGAACGGCACCATCAGCTTTTGGAACTTAAATCCGCGGCGATAGAGGTAAATGCAGTTTGCTGTTGTTTCGATGCCGGCAAAGAGGATCGCCGTCGGGCCCCCGTAAAAGAGAAACGCGAGGTAGATGCAGGCGTCCGAGAATGTCAGTGCGATATCAGTATCAGGAAGGGGAATGCTTGCGCGTGGAGCAACGACGGCTGCGAACAAGAATAACGCAGCAAGCAGCGGCGTAAGGTTTGCCAGATCGAACTCCGCGATCGCATACGCAACTGCAGTGATGCCAAGTGAGATCGTTATGATCCTGGAAAGTTTTTCGAACGGAGCGAAAGTCATCCTTGTGGGCCGGTGAGACAGAACGAAAATACGGCGAAAGATAGGCCGTTGTTAAGTTTAACACGTGTTCAACGGGAGAATGCAAGCATTTTTCTAGCGTAAATGGCGTATTTTTCGGAACGCTGTATACAACATATACACATGTTCTGATGTATATCAAGTATTCACTTCTTCGTAACTTCTTTAAGACCAACGGTTTACACGAATTTTCCCGTTTGTGCATACCTAGTATCCAGATAATTACCATTCGATCGTCGCCCTTTCAAACCCCCGTCGAAGCAGACCTAACCCATTGAATCTTAACAAGTTACAGGCCGCAAGATCGTTGATAGGACTTTTGGCACGCGGCTTGAAATAGGTAATGGCGAAAGACGCCGAAGCTTAGGGGCTTCCAAAAATTCAAAAAAACTGGAGAAGAAGAAAATGAAAAAGACAATCGCAGGACTCGCACTCGGACTTATGCTCATGGCCGGAAACGCATTCGCAGGTGATGGAATCATCGTCGGCGGAACCCTCGTGGACGACAGTGGTGTTCGCACACCGGCAACTTGCACGAACATGAATGGAACACGTGACATCGTTGTCAGCAGCGCAACTGGCATCCTCGTCAGCGATTTCACGGGAATTTTGGTTTCGGGCCTGGTCGGCATCCTCGTTAGCGACCGTACGGCTCCGTCGAACTGCAGTGCTCGCGACGGCATCCTCGTCAGCGACTAGTTCTCTCAATTAGGGTTGTGACACACCGGGGTACCACGGTGACGCACCAAATGACCCGTTGCTGCAAGGCGACGGGTCATTTTTCGTTTATCGGGATGACTTTAGGGTCCGCAGACGCTCGACAGATACGGGCAAGAGTTCCAGGAGTTTTTCGATCTCTTCGGCAGTATTTTGGCGGCCTAGGCTGAAACGGATCGCCCCGCGGGCCATTTCATCTCCATGCCCGAGAGCTCGGATGACGGGTGATGGTTCGAGGGAGCCTGAGGAGCAGGCAGAACCTGTGGAAACCGCTATCCCCTGCATATCGAGAGCGATCAGCAAGGCTTCGCCCTCGATGGAGCGGAAAGAGATATTCGCAATATTCGGCAGTCGGGAATTACGGTCGCCGTTCGGAAACGAGTCGCGAACGGCCTCGAGGATGTGACTCTCAAGCCGATCGCGTATCGAACGGACGCGTGCCTCAAGGTCCGCGAGGCTTTCGCCGGCGAGTTCGGCGGCCTCACCAAGCCCTACGATCCCGGGGACATTCTCGGTGCCTGCTCGTGTGCCGCGTTCCTGCCGCCCGCCGATATTCTGGGTGTGGAGCCTTACGCCCCGCCGAACATAAAGGCCGCCAATGCCCTTCGGGCCGTTGATCTTGTGTCCAGAGAACGAAAGAAGGTCGCAGCCGATCTCATCAACGTCGAGCGGCACTTTACCGAACGCCTGAACTGCGTCGGTGTGAAACCAGATCTTCTTGCCCGTACTGCGGATATCGCGAACGAGTGCGCCGATCTCACGGATCGGCTGTAATGTCCCGATCTCGTTATTGGCGGCCATGACAGTGATCAGGACGGTATCTTCACGGACCGCATCGCGAACATCTTCGATCCGGACGATGCCGTTGTCGTAAACCGGCAGGACGGTTAGTTCCGCTCCTTGTTTTTCGAGGTCTTCGCAGACGGATTCGACCGCGGGATGTTCGATGGCCGACAAGATGATGTGGCGTCCGTGGCGGGAATTTGCCTCAAGAAGGCCGCGGATCGCGAGATTGTTGGATTCCGTGCCGCCGGAAGTAAAAATAATTTCGTTTGGGCGGGCCGCATTTATCAGGGCCGCGACCTGGTGTCGGGCGCGGTCAACCGCCATTTTCGCCTTCTGGCCGTAGGTGTGAATGCTCGACGCATTGCCGAAATCCGTGGTCAGATACGGCATCATCGCCTCAAGAACCGCCGGATCCAGCGGCGTGGTTGCACTATTGTCCAGGTAGATACGATCCAGCACTATGTGAGAATTATATTACTAGCGGGGCCCGGAGCGGTAACGGATGCTTTTGTGCGTTTTGTGCGGTTTGTGTCGATTTGTGCGTTTTGTGTCGATCCGTGCGGACTGTGCTATCTGTGGGGCCGCCGGTTCGCTAATATCGTAATGGAGCGGCCGAAGTGGGCATTCGGTCACTCGCCGACGGCAGGGCAAGTACACAGGAATGTCGGCAAAAGCTTGCTTGGACGGCGTATAAAGGCTAAATTAGTAGGTTGGCGGCAAGCCCCTTGACGGGCGGGATTTTACAATGGATTTTGCGACAAAAGAGATCTTCAAACGGTATGCGAGCATGGTGGTCGGGCGGCAGATGTCGCCGGTCTTCCTGAACATTCTGGTAACGAGTGTTTGCGATATGCGATGCACACACTGCTTCTTTACCGACGAGCTGGACGACCGGCCGCGAAAGAAGCTCCAGATGAAGGCGGACGAGATCGCGCGCATCTCGGAGACACTGGGCGGCAATCTCGGTGTTCTTGTTCTTGCCGGCGGCGAGCCTTTCACGAGAAAGGACCTTCCGGAGATCGTTCGTGCTTTCTACGAGAACAACAAGCTCGATTCCGTGTATCTGATGTCGAACGGACAGATACACCCGAGGATCTTCCCGGATGTTGCACGCATCATGGACGAGTGTCCGAAGCTGAACGTCTCGGTGGCTCTCGGTATCGATGGGTTGAAAGATGCTCACGAAAAGATCCGCCGCAAAGAGGGAAGCTGGGATAAGGCGATCCATACTGCCCGCACGCTTCAGGAGATGAAGAAGGAGCAGTATCCGCAGCTCGATATTCAGACCTGCACATGCGTGATGCATTCGAACGAGGACACGATCTTCGAGTGGTACGACTTTCTCAAATACGATCTGAAGCCCGACAAGGTCAATATCAACTACATTCGCCCGCCGTCAGCAGATCCGCGGGAGCTTGAGTTCGATCACAAGCGTTATCAAGAGCTTTCGCATATGATCCTTGAGGACACGAAGAGTGCCGCGTTGAAGAACAGCTACGGCGGTGACTCGGGGATGTTCAAGGCCGCTGTCGATATTTATATGCACGAC
This sequence comes from Acidobacteriota bacterium, assembly GCA_019639195.1. Taxonomy (GTDB): domain Bacteria; phylum Acidobacteriota; class Blastocatellia; order Pyrinomonadales; family Pyrinomonadaceae; genus OLB17. The sequence continues at coordinate 322,381 of JAHBSI010000004.1, forward strand.
ATCATCGCGAAGACCAAAGAAGAGAGCAAGGCACAGCTGAAATGCTATGCGGGCTCGGCCGGTGCTGTAATCTACGACAACGGTGCGCTTTCGTCCTGCGAGAATAAAGCGGACGTGCTGAACCTTCGCGACTTTGAGTGGGATTTTCAGAAGGCGTGGCACAGCGACCTGATGAAACAGCGTCGGAAAGAGGTGTCGGACGGCTGCTACTGCACACACGAATCGAACTGCTACTATCCTTCGCTGCCGCTTAATCCCGGACATCTTCTCAAGATCAAGAAGCTCGAGCGTGATATGAAGAAGGCCTCGGAAAAGATGAAGTTCGATGCGGCAAGAGAGATCGCTCTCCAGGAGAAGTCGGTTTAGGGCGAGACCTTAGAATGCCGCAGAATACCCCAAAGATCCTGATTATCTCGTCTGACACCGGCGGCGGACACCGCTCGGCGGCGCGTACGATCTCGGACGGATTCCAGAGATTCTGGCAGGGCGATTCAGTTGCGGTGCGAACGATACGGGCGATCGAGGATTCACATCGGATCACAGAGCGATTGGTAAACGTCTATAACTGGATCTTGCAGCATAAGCAGCATTGGATGAAATATCTCTACTGGACGGTGAATAAATTGCGTCCGGAAAAGAGCAGCTTTCTGCATCGTAAATGCTTTGCTTATACACGGGACGTCTTCGAAAAATGGTGTCCGCATATCGTGGTCAGCGTTCACCCGTTGACACAGCATTTCTTCGCAAAGGTGCTGAGAGAACTAAAGCTTTCCGATCAGATACCGCTGGTTACGGTCGTGACCGATCCGTGTTACGGATTCTGGAAAGGCTGGGCCTGTGACGAAGTTACGCTCTATCTGGTGGCGAATGAAGATGCGAGGCGGCAGCTTGTTGACTACGGCGTGCCCGCAGAAAAGATCAAGATCTCGGGAATGCCCGTACATCCGAAATTCCGCGAGGTCGAAGAAGCTGATGCACAAACCGCACGCAGGGCATTTGGGCTCGACCCCGACAAGTTTACGGTGTTTGTGAACGCCGGCTGGATCGGCGGCGGCAACATTCCGGCCATCTTTCGCGAACTCGTACGCGGCGATCTTGATGTACAGGCGATATTTCTTGCAGGCAAGAATCAGGAACTGCGGGAAGAAGCAGAAGTTCTTGCCCGGTCCGCAAAATTTCCTGTCAAGGTCATTGGCTATTCCGATGAGATCGAAAAGCTGATGCAGTCGGCAAACGTTATGGTATCGAAACTCGGCGGCCTTACGACCTTTGAGGCTCTTGCATGCCGCCTTCCGATAATTGCGGATGCGACAACGCCGCCAATGCCGCAGGAAGCTGGCACGGCACGCCTGATGGCCGAACGCGGTGCTGCCATTCTGTTAAAGAATAGCCACGACATCGTCTCGACCGTCCGCGACCTGGCCTCGGACCGGGCAAATTACGCAAAAATGAAGGCCGCGGCCGCGGAACTCGCCTTGCCGGATTCGACCGAACGCATTATTGCTGAGATATATTCGCTGCTGCCGCAGAATGCCGTCTCACACCAAATAGCCGCATGATCGACCCTGCAATCTGTTTTGCAGACTTGCCCGTTCTTTCGGTTTTATTTAACCTTGTCATTTTACGGAGATCACACATTTGAGTTTGTTACTTGAAGGAAAACGTGCGTTCGTCTCGGGCGGAACTCGCGGTATCGGGGCGGCGATCTGTGAGATATTTGCGCGCGAAGGCGCCGATGTCGCATTTAATTACAATTCACGCGACGATCTGGCGGCTGAAGTTGTCAGCAAGATCGAGGCCCACGGCCGGCGAGCTTTGAGCTTTAAGGTGTCGGTGACGGATCGGCCCGGAATGAAGCACGTCGCAAAAGACATTCTTCATAACTGGGGCCCGCTGAACGTCCTCGTTAATAACGCCGCGGTCAATAAACCGGATAATTTTGCGACGACGACGGACAAGAGCTGGGATTGGGTCGTTGACACGAACGTCAACAGCCTTTTTGCCGTAACAAAACCTTTCTATAAGCAGATGATCCGTGCTCGCGAGGGTGCGATCCTGAATATCACGTCGGTCGGCGCGATACGAAGCCTTCCGACATCGGTGCATTACGCGACATCGAAATCGGCGATGATCGGCTTTACGAAGTGTCTTTCGCGTGAGGCCGCAAACTTCGGAATCTCGGTCAACGCGATCGCGGCCGGAATTTACGATACGGACCTCGGCAACACTCTGCCGGAAAGATTGCTCCACATACACGAATTCTGGGTCTCGAAAGGGCGCCTCGGCCGGCCGTTCGAGCTTGCGGAATTCGCCGCCTTTATGACGAGCGACAGGAACAGCTTTATGAACGGCGAGGTCGTTATCCTCGACGGCGGGGCCGTTACCTAACGCGGGTCATTTTTCGAGCTGGTGTTTCGCCTTCTCGATGAATACGCGGATCATCTCTGTCACGCGCTTTGTCATCTCTTTAGAAATGATAGCCTCACCGGCAAGTCCCGCGAGCATATGAAGGTCGCGGGCCGAACGCCGACGCAGCTCGACCATCTGCGAAAAATGGACGAGCGTCACATTCTTCGCCTTCTCAAGAAAATCAGCCGAGTATCGAAGGAAATTCTGAGCCTCGGTGCGGATCGGCAGCCACTCAACTCTGTCGGCGGTGTGCTCGGAGAGTTCGAGCGTGAAGTTCTGCAGGATCTGGCCGACGACCGGTATGTCGGTCTGCACCTTCCAATGTGCGAGGCCTTTTGAGTCGGTGTGAATATTGACGACGCCCGGCATCAGATCGGCAAAGTTCGTGATGTCCAGGAAGAACTCGCGAACCTTATCGATGCTCGATCGGATCTCAATATCGTTGCTGTAACCGGCTTTTATAGTAAACATCAAAAGGCTCCGTTGAATGCGATAGCGTTAAAGAATTGCCGCGTCGTACTGCGGAAGACGCCGCGGAAGAACGGTTCTTCGGCAAATAGTATAGCGTGTCCGCCGCCATGCGGCTCGTCGATCAGGTATGAAGTACCGGCAAGCAGCCGCTCGGTGTTCCCGGGCCAGACAAAACCCGAGATCGTGAGCGGTGCTTTTGAGTTTGACGCAAAAACGAGAGCATTGGTTCCCTCTTTTGAATACTTAAAGAAGTAACCGCCCGCAAGGAGCACCGGAAGTTCGTTCTGATGAACGCCATAATTAATGTATGCGGTGCGATCGACGGTCGCACGCATTATCGAGCCGGGAAGCGGCACAGGCACCTTGTTCGCATCGGCAGAAGGCGAGACGATCGGCGGGACAAAACCCGCGAGACGATCATCGACGTCGTTCGCCATCTGTTCTGAGGACGGATTCACTTTTGGCTCGGGTGCGGGCTTTGCGGCCGCGGGAGTCGCGGTATTTGCAGGTGCGGCCGGCTTTGCATCAGCAGCGGCCGTTGCATCCGTCTTCTCATCGTCACCGCTTCCGACGAGACGCGATGAAGAAAGGCCGACGTCCTTCAGCGTCGCGAAGACCGAGGCTCCGCGAACGGTAACGACGGTTCCGCCGTCATCGACCCAGTCTTTGAGTGCAGAGACACCGGAGGTGCCGAACTGTCCCATTATCTGTCCCGCCGAGCCGTCCGGAATGATGAGGACGTTGTAGTCTTTCAGGCCGCCGTTCCTGATCGAGCGGATCGACATTGGAGTAAATGTGATCCCGAATCGGTCGAGCGTCCACCAGATCGAGCCGAACGACGTCTGGTCAATGCCGTCATCGGCGGCAACCACGATCTTCGGCGCGTGAAGCGAAACGACAGACTCGCCGCCGACGCTCGTATCGCCCTCGTCCGCAAAACCGGAATTGACGGGTACGACATTCACGCCCATTTCTTTGGCGAGCTGCTCGACCTTTTGATGCACACTCTCATCATTACGCGAGACGCGGATGACGAAGGTTCCCGTCGGCCAATTCTTCCCGCCGGCGTTCAGCGTCTTTGTTGCGACATTCACACGTACGTCATCCTGCAGCAGGCGGATGATCATCGCCGATGTCGTGTCGGTCTCGTAAGGGATGATGTATGAGACCTCGGCACGACCTGGGAATTCACCGGCCTTTGCCATAACGAGCGACCTCACGTCAGCCAAAAGGCCTCGCGTGTCGCCGCCGTCCTCGGTCCAATAGGCGTCGAGGCCGAATGCCAACGGGAGCGACCACGCGGTTATGTCGTAGAAGCCAAAATCTTCTTTCGGCTGACGCTTGCCCTTCATCTGATTCCGGTTGAAGCGTCCAAGATTGTCATCAACGAACGCCTTGTCCTGCGGCGTGTCGGGTTCGAGAAGCGATTTCGCAAGGATCCGCTGCGGCTGGTTGAGGTCGATCACATAACTTCCGGCAGGGAAGGTGCGGCGTTCGGCGGGCGAATTCTTTTCCATATAAGAATGCGCCGTTGTGGACGAGAACGGATCACCCGCGATCTTAACCTCGATGCGTGCACGCGTCAGAGCCTCGACCAACTCCGCGGCCTTCACGCGATCAGATCCCGGCAGGATCACGATTCGTTTCATTTTCGAGGACGCAAAATTCTTCATCGCGTCAGCACGGAACGAATAATAATCGCGAAGGCGCTCAGCTCGATGTTTCGCCGTTGTCTCTAAAGTTGTCATCGACGCGACGAAATGTTTTGCTATCGCCGAACGAAGAGTTGCGATCGTTCCGTCATCGCGCGTGTACCTCAAACCTTTTGTGCCGCCTCCGTCCGTCTCGTATGTCATGCCGATCGCGCCATTGAGCGAGGGATACATATCCCAGTATCCGGGATAGAACGCATCAAAAATATCACGCACGTAGTAATCCCATTTGTTGCGATCGAACGCAGCGGCATTCGCGCGTCCATATACTTCATTCCATCGCGAGAACTGCGGCTCGGGAAGATTTGGATTTATAGGAAGTGCGTCGGGCGGAAAAAAGAACTGTGATGGCTGTCCGTGGTGATCGGCGGAGACCTGCGGATTCCATTCGAGAAATGCGCGTTGAAGATTCTGCGATTCCTTTTGTGAGGTGACAAGAGCATCGCGATTCAGGTCGAAACGATAGTGCGAAAGGCGGCCGTAAACCGACCACGGCTCGCGATGTTCGAGCGCAAAAGGATTCGGGTCGCCGACGCCGACGGAGTTATACCAGGAGACGAATCGCTCGTGCCCATCGGGGTTTTCCCCTGTAATTATAAGGGTTACGCAGTTCTTTAGGACATCGAGCGTCGCCGGTTCTTCTGACGCCGCGAGCTGATAAACGACCTGCATCATCGTTTCGAACGACGCGGATTCGTTGCCGTGGATCGTGTATGCAAGCCACGCGATCGCGGGATTCTTTTCGGCGATCGCATTCGCTGCTGCCTGCGACGTGACGCGCGGATCTGTCAGACGCGCGTTGTCGGCTTTGATGCGATCGAGCGCAAGAATATTCTCCGGCGAGGAGATCGCAACGATGTGTTGCATGCGATGCTCGTTCGTTTCACCGATGTCGAAAACGCGCACTCGATCAGGCGATGCCTTAGCGATCGCATTCACAACAGATTCCATCTGCGCGTATGTCGTATGAAGATCTCCGACATCGAAGCGGAGAATTTCCGACGGACGCGGTACGTTTGCGCGATAATTTCCGCGGCTGTAGAAATCAAATTTTCTCTCGGGCTGTGCAAATGAAAATTCGGCCGCGAAAAAAAATATCAAAATAAAAAAAAGTTGTGCAGTTTTTTTCATTTACTTTTCAATTTTTCTGATAGAATCTTTTGTGGTTTTTAACCGCGTGAAATTATAGCAATGACTTCACCGCAACGAGAAACTTGTCCGCGATGTTCGTCAGCTAAATTGAAAACCTGGAAACAACTCGACAGAGACGAAAGGATCATCGTCGAGCGAAAGTTCGGGATTCATCTTCACGATGAACGCGGAATGAAAACTCGGCAGTTCTGCACGAACTGTTGGTTTGAAAAGAATACAGACGGAGAGAAAGGTATGGCGTAATGCTTTTGTGCTTCGTGCGATCAATGCGGCCGGCTAAGACACGTGCCGCATCGGTGGGCGGAGATAAAAACACAAGGGACATTCGAAATGCATTTCTATCCGAATGTAAAAACTATATCCCGGAAAAGAAAATATTGGAGGAAAAATGGCAACTACCAAAAAAACCAAGAAACCGGCCAAAAAGGCGGCAGTGAAAGCTTCCGCTTCGACGGCTAAAATGGCGACGGCCGCTAAGAAGCCGGCCGCTAAGAAACCTGCTGCTAAGAAACCGGCGGCAAAGAAGGCAGCTCCTAAGAAAGCAGCGGCGAAGAAAGCTTCGGCCCCGGCTAAGAAGGCAGCAGCAAAGAAACCGGCAGCTAAGAAACCGGCAGCAAAGAAGGCTCCTGCAAAGAAGGCTTCGACTGCTAAGAAGGCCGCAAAACCGGCAGCAAAGAAAGCTCCGGCTAAGAAGGCAGCTCCTAAAAAGGCAGCCGCGAAAAAACCAGCAGCTAAGAAACCGGCAGCAAAGAAAGCTCCGGCGAAAAAAGCTAAATAGTCCGACAGCTACTCTTGATCAACGAGTGACCAGCTCCACTTTCAATTCATTACCGACGACCACCTTAGGTGAACTGGCTCTTGTCAGTTCGACCGAAGATGTACTCGTGCGGAAAGTGGATCGAGTGGAACAATATGCAAACTCCTTCAGCTCGGGTCTTATGCGGCATAAATTTCAGAAGCACGTCTTCTGCAATTCGTCCGTGGGCCTTGCAGCTTGCTGATCGAGATAGTTCGAGGATGGTTTCTTGAAGAAGGCCGTTTACGCGGCCTTCTTTTTTTGTCCAAAAAAATGACGCCGACCATATACTGATCGGCGTCATGTGGTCCAGCAGTTAAATTGAAAGTTACGGCGTCATATTTACGCCGAAGTCGAAGAACTTCGAACCCACGCCGGCGGCCGTGTTGGAGTTGCCGGAGTTCAGCATCATAAATCCATACTCACCCTTCTTCAAGGGCGATGTCGGCGTGATCTTGAACACGCCATTGCCGAGAGACTCAGCGGTCAAACCAACAACATACTCGTCCGAAAGTCCGCCCTTACCGCCCCATGAATTTGATTTCGCGATCGTAACCTCTCGGTTGTCGCTGCGTTGGTTGAAACGGACAAGTGTGAATTCATTCGGGCTAGACGGGATGCCGCTCGAGGTATTCAACCCGCCGCTTGCTGCGTCAAGGTAGAAATAGAAGACGGGCGAGGCCTCCTTGATCTGAACCGCGGCATTCCGACCCGGCAAGTTCGTCTTTGTCTTAACTTTTCCAAGGCCGAATGGAGTTATCGAAGCGGTGAACTGTCCGCCGGTTCGATTTTGCGCAGACATCGATGGTTGAAGCTGGGTCATTTTTCGTTCGCCGCCTTCTTCCGAATAAATATAGATACCGTAGCCATGCTTGCTCATCGGGTCGTTCGGATCACCGGCGGGTGCGCCGCCCGGCGTTGCAGGTGCTTGCGAACTGCCGCCGCTCTTTGCCGTCACCATCGCCGAAACCACGTCGTCAGGAACGCCGGCTTTCTTCAAGGCGATTAGTCCGTCGGTCGAAGTGTCGAAGTCGGTTGACGAGGTTCGGATCTTTTCGATTATCACCGAGCTTGCAAGGCCCGCCTTTGTCAGCGATATCACTTCCGCATTTGTCAGTTTTTCCTGTGCGAAAGAATTGATCGCCGTAAAACACAATATCGCTGAGATCATCAGCACAGAGAAAATAGTTTTCATTTTGATCTTGCTCCTAAATTAGGGATATTAGTTAACTTTCCGCGGTGTCGGTTTGAGATACGTTTCGCGAGCACGAACAACCAGGTCAGGGCGGTAAACCCGGACCCGAATGTAGTTTCGCGAACCCGGCATGCGGTCGCTTGTAGGATAATACCCCAAGCTGTAAGTTTTGCGAAGTTCGTCGGCAATTCGCGAGAAGGCGTCGGCGAGGTTGGTCCGTGATGAAACACGCTGGACCGCCCCACCCGTTCGGTCGGCGGCCTCACGCATAAATTCATCGGCCGCCGCGTAATCTTCGATCCTTTCACCTTTGCCCGGAGCCGTCTCAACGACATACGGCCGATCATCGTCATCGTATCTGATCTCGGCATCATTTCGGCGGCTCTTTTGAACGTCGTCGTATGTCGCGTAGCGGATCGGATAGACGATCACGTTCGACTCGGTGAGGTCCCCGAGGATGCTTTTCATACTCGCTTTCTTGCTTGTCGTATCGACGCCGTCCGTAAGCAGGACGATCGCTTTCCGACCCGATGCGTCCGCGAGGCGATGGTTCAGAATGTCGTCCATTGTGTCGAAAAGGGAAGTGCCGCTCTCGATCTTTGTCGCTTCGATCGCATAACGAAGGGCCGTGCGATCGTTCGTAAGTTCGCAGAGCACTCTCGCCTTTTCTGCGAAGGCGACGATCATTACGCGGTCGTTCGGTTTGAGTTCGCCGATGAATTGCTTGGCCGCGTTCTGGATCTCCTGCAGCTTAAAGACCGTCGAGTAGCTCATATCCAGAAGCAGTGCGACGGAAAATGGTGCTTCGTCCGAATTAAAATATGCGATCTCCTGCTCCTCTCCGTTCTCGAAGACGCGGAATTCGTCACGTCGAATATCCGGCACCGCACGGCCATTCCTCGTCGTAACCTTTACGGGGATCATTACGAGGTCAGTTTCGATGCGTAGGACGTCGTCGTTGGTGTTGTTGTCCTTGTGCGTGGCCTCTTCGCGGGGAGTAGAGATGTCGTATTGCGAGACGCTTTCCGAGTACGGCTTCTTGTGACGCGATTGTGCGGCGGCCAATGCGGAGGCGAGCAAAACAAAAACAATGACGCCGGTCAGCCGAATCATAGATTGGAATTATACCCAAAATTCAGAGGTAAGACACTACTTCAATATCGAGTCGTAGGCATCGCGGATCGCCATTCGGTGGATCGTCAGGTCCTCGAGCAAGCGAGCCGGAGAAGCGTGCTTCGAGCGAGCGACGATCCTGGCCATCGCAGCTGAATCAGCAACCGGAAGACGCGTCGAACGGCCAACACAAAGCCTGATGGCGTGGTCGATCGAAGACAGGAACGAGTGGCCGTTGACCAGAGCGTCAAGATCTTCTTTAGAAATGGAGCCGGCCTCGAAGAGTTTTGACAGCGTGTTCGGCGTCGAGCGGTCGCGTTCGTCATCAAGGATGCCATCGCGAAGCTGCAGGAAACGCATCGCGAAATATACATCGAGCATTCCGCCCTCGTCATACTTGATGTCGAGAACGCCGGTGCGGGCGGTTGCCTTTCGCTTCCTCAGGGCTTCGCGGACCGAGAGCGTATTCGAACGCAGTTCCTCGACCGATAACGAGCCGCCTCGGGAATAGACGATCTCTCTGATAGATGTTTCGAGAGCCTTTGCCCCTGACGAATCAAGATGGACGCCGCTGTTGATACCGCGGGCCTTAACGAAAGCGAGTAATTCCCAGATCGCGGCCGTGTTTTGCATATAGTCCGCAAAAACTGGCGTGGAGATAATACTCAGACCTTTGGAACCGAACGGGCGAAGACGAAGGTCGAGGCGATACAAGCTGCCGCTGCGCGTCATCGAAGAGAGCGTCGTTATGAAGAGCTCGGCCGCACGAGAAAAATATTCCTGCTGGTCCTTCTGTCCATTCTCGAGCGGCTCATAGGAGAGGACAATGTCGAGATCCGAACCAAAATCGAGCCGCTGGCCGCCAAGTTTGCCGAGAGCGATGACGGCGATCTTCGGCGGCGGAGTCTCTTCCGTCATCTCAAGCTGGACGATCTGCATTGCGGCGTCGAGACTGACCTCGGCGAGGGCCGTCTGAAGTGACTTCGAACTATCAACGGAGATCTCTTCAAAAAGATCCGCGAGGCCGATCGCGGTGTAGATCGAGGTCCATTCTTGCCTCAGCGCATCGAGCCTCGAACGAAAGTCGTTGGAGTCTTCAAGACGTTCGAAAATATGCCCTCGAATATCGAGTTTCTCGATCTCGCCGCGATACTGCTCTACGCGTTCGGCAAGTTTTGGTGCATTCGCAAGCACGGCGGCAAACGGCGGTGACAGATCCGCAAGCTGTGATCGTGACCTATCGCCTTCGGCGGTCCGTGTTTTCTTACTAAAGTCTTTTCCGGCAGCTTCGGTCGGAGCATCGCGATCAAAAACTCGTTCGAACACCTTTCGAACTCGCTTCATCGAACGCTCAAGTTCCTTCTCGATCCTCACACCGGTCGCGAAACGAACGCGTTCGGCGACAAGCCTGCGTTTTGCACTCTCGCTCGGCAGCGTGTGTGTCTGCAGGCCGTTCTCCATCTGCAGAATATGCTCGGTTCGACGGAGCAGATCGTATGCGGTTGAAAGCTCGGCGCGTTCCTTTGGTGTTATAAGTTCGCGATCGGCCAAACGTGACAAAGCGATCAGCGTGTGCGAGCTTCGCAGCCATTTGTCCCGCCCGCCGTGTGCGATCTGCAGAGCTTGTGCGATGAACTCGATCTCGCGAATGCCGCCGGGCGAAAGTTTAACGTCAATAGAATCCTTTCGTTTTGCGATCTCGTCGATGGATTCCTTCGAAGCCCGGACGCCGGCGAGAGCAGCGGAGACGTTCGTCTCTTCGTCATATATCAGCGGAGCTACGGCGTCCCAAAATTGCCGAAATGTCTTCGCATCGCCCGCCGATGAACGAGAGCGAATGAGCATCTGCCGTTCCCACGGGCGTGCCGTCGCCCGATAATATTCGACCGTGTCCTTGAGTGACATTGCGAGGGCACCGAGCGACCCGTTCGGCCGGAGACGCATATCGACGCGGTATGCGGCACCTTCGCCACGGCCCTCTCCGACGAGCTTTATTATGTGTTGTGCGAGTTTCGTGAAGTACTCGCGGTTAGTTACGGCTTCGCGGTCACCGCCGGCTGTCATTCCGTCCGAAGAATAGACAAAGAGAAGATCGACATCGCTTGCATAGTTCAGCTCCAGCGAGCCGAGCTTGCCCAAGGCAACAACGGCGATGTCCGCAGGCCGAGACCTTCCCTTGTCGTCCGTTTCGAGCGGCTGCCCGAATCGCTTGTCCATCTCTCTGCGAGCCTCAACAAGTGCCGATTCGAGAATCGCGTCCGCAAGGCTCGATATCTCGTCCGTGATCTCTGCAACGGTCGCGAGCCGACGGATATCCCGCAGGAAGATACGGATCAGCTCGCGGCGCCGAAACCTGGAAAAGAGAAGCTGCGGTTCAAGGGTCGAGTTCGTGAGCGAGAAACGGCCAAGCGATTCGAGGAGTTCCTCTTTCGAACGTCCGCCGGACGTCGATCGTTGGCGGCCAAGCCACGCAAAATACTCTTCGTTCTGAAGCAGCGTCGTCGAAAGCAAAGGCGAGAAGGCGGCAAGCGTCAAAACATCAGAATAGAGGCCTTCGTCCCGACGCAAACGTGTGAGAAGTTTGGGCGGCAATGCGTCACGAAAGCGTCGTGCGGCGTCCGCATCCGGCAGTTCTGAAATGATCTGGTCTTCGCTGAACATTATTTATATCGACGCGGTTCGATGCCGGCGTTCTTTATCTTGTAGCCAAGTATGCGTTCGGTCGTGCCAAGGTCGCGGGCCGCTTTTGCTATATTCCCGCGACTTGATTTTAGTGCATCCTCGATAATGTCGCGTTCGAAAGCGGCTACCGCACCTTCAAGCGTTGATGCCGCACGCGTGCCGGTCTCTTCGGCGGTCTGGAGCGTCGCAGGAAGGTGGCGGGCGTGAATGACGCCTTCGTCGCAGACCATAACTGCACGTTCGATCACATTCTCCAACTCGCGGACGTTGCCGGGAAAATGATATTTCGCCAGCATATCGATCGCCGCAGTCGAAATGCGAGCTACCTTTCGTCGGTGTTTCTTCGCATACTTTTCGATGAAATGCTCCGAAAGCAAAAGGATATCAGCCTTTCGGTCGCGAAGCGGCGGCACGAAGATCGTGAATGCGTTGATTCGATACAGAAGCTCCACGTTGAACCTTCCGCTTTCGGCAAGCTGTTCAAGGTCATGGGCGGTCGAAAAGATGAGGCGAAGGTTTGCTCGTACTGGTTCGGTGCCGTTGATGCGCTCGAAACGGCTGTCTCGAATCAGACGCAGCAAACGCGTTTGGATCTCCGGACTCGTTTCAGCGATCTCATCAATATAAAGCGTGCCGTACTTTGCCTGTTCGATCGCGCCGGCTTTCGGCGGCTCGCTTTCCGCACCAAAGATCTCGGTCCCGAGGAGCGATGCCGGAACGCCTGAGCAGCTGACCTTTCGAAATTCTCGACGTGCACGCAGGCTCGCATAGTGGATCGCATACGCAAGCATTTCCTTGCCCGTGCCGCGTTCACCGCGAAGAAGAACGGTGGCGTTCGAACGTGCGATCTGGCGAACCTGATCCGCAACCTGCCGCATCGCACCGGAGTTGCCGATGATCTTTGCTACATCGTGGCTCGCTTTTAATTCCTCGTGAGCTCTCGCAGCGTCTTCGTCCGCAACGTCGCTCGAATGCTTTTTGATGTCATCGATGCGGATAGATTGAGCGACGGCGAGTGCGGCGAGCCGGACGATCGCAGATGCCTCCGAGCGGTCAGAAAGTTTTCTCTTATCAAATGCGGCCGCGACGCAGCCCTTTCTATCTTCGGCGGCTGCGAATGGAGCCACGATCAATTCGATCGCCGTGCCGTCGATAACAAGAAGATCTAGGCTCGGCTCGTCATGCACAAGTAGGTAAATGACCTCGTCGAGCTCGAAGACTCGCATCAGGGCGGTCGAGCTCGCACGCTGTTCAAGACGGCGGAATGTTGCCGCGTCGAGGCCGGATGCTCCGAGGATCGAGACCTCGCTTGCGGCCGACGGATCGTCGTACATCACGAAGGCGTAAAGTGCACCGGCGGATCCGCAGAGAGTTGCGGCGATCGACTGCGAAGCGCTTCGCGGACCGGCCGCCTCGGCCTGGATCTTCGCAAATTCTTCGGCAATTTCGATGGCGTGTGCTTTCAAAATAATACAAAAGTGTAGGAAATGTGCGATCTTTTGCAAGTTCGCCGATGAGTATGCAAACTATTCTCCGTGGAAAGCCGCCAGATCATCGTCGTTCCCGAAGCCGCCCGCAAGATGCGGTTAGAGGATTTTCTGCTCGCACATTTTTCGCGATTGAGCAGGATGTATATTCGCGATGTCGTCAACCGTGAGCAGTGCGAAGTTAATGGACGCTGGGAAAATATCGGCCGAAAGCTTCTCCCGAATGACCTGATCGAGATAGTTGTCGATCCCGAGAGGGAGACGGCGATGCTGCCGGAAGAGATGCCGCTCGACGTGATCTTCGAAGATGACGACCTTGTTGTTCTGAACAAGCCGGCGGGCATACTTGTGCATCCATCGCACCGCGAGAATCGCGGGACGCTGCTCAACGGCCTTGTACATTATCTGAACAAGCACGAGCCGACGATCGAACGCCCCGCCGCGAGGCCGTGGCTGCCGCATCGGCTGGACAAAGATACTTCGGGGCTGATCGTCGCGGCGAAGACAAAACTCGCTCAGCGGAATGTGACGCGTGCGTTCATGCGGAAACTCTGCGAGAAGCGATACGTTGCCGTCGTGGTCGGAACTCCGCCGCAGAATTCCGGCGAGATCGCCGAGCCGATCGGACGTGATGCGGAGGCGAAATTCTGGAAGGTGATCCCGACAGGGAAACCGGCATTGTCGCGGTATAAGGTCCTCGAGCGGTGGAATCGATATTCGCTTCTTGAGCTTGAGCCCGTTACGGGCCGTACGAACCAGCTTCGCATACACCTCGAAGCGATCGGCTGTCCGGTCCTCGGCGATCATGCTCGCGGCGGCGGAACGAGCGAACGCCTATTTCTGCATTCGCACAAGCTGACAATGCCGCACCCTCGAACACAAAGACCGATGACTCTCGAGGCACCGTTGCCCGCGTCTTTTGATCAGTTTTTCGCCCGCGTGCGTTCCGCCTAACCTTCGTCTGCGATCGCTTTAGCTTCGTCGGCGTCGGAAAACTGGCTGTGCAGATGAACCTTATCTGTCTTTTTGCGCAGACGAATGTTAAGGAACTCGACCATCACTGAGAATGCCATCGCGAAGTAAATATAGCCCTTCGGAATGTGGTATTCGAGCCCTTCGACGATGAGCGAGAACCCGATCATCAACAGGAACGACAGTGCAAGCATCTTGATCGTCGGATGCCGCTGCACGAAGGCTCCGATCGTACCTGCAAAGAGCATCATCGCGATGATCGACACCACGACCGCGGCGATCATTACCCAGATGTTGTTGACCATCCCGACTGCCGTGATCACAGAATCGAGCGAAAAGACGATGTCGAGCAGCATTATCTGCACGATGACCGCAGAAAAACCTGCATAGACCTTTCGCGATGATTCGCCTTCAGCGCCTTCGAGTGCCGAGTGTATCTCGTGCGTGCTTTTCGCCAGAAGAAACAGGCCGCCGACGAGCAGAATGAGGTCGCGGCCCGATAGGTTATTCCCGAAGACGGAGAATAGCGGTTCGGTGAGGCCCATTACCCACGAAAGCGAGAAGAGCAGGATCACGCGCATCAGGAGCGCGAGGGCGAGGCCGATAAATCTCGCTCGCGGCTGATCTTTTTCCGGCAGCTTTCCCGATAGGATCGAGATGAAGATGATGTTGTCGATGCCGAGAACGAGCTCAAGCAGCGAGAGCGTAAGAAAAGCGATCCAGATCTGAGGGTCAGCGATCCATTCCATAAGTTGCGAATATTTTGATCAGTATTTGTTGCGATTGACCGGCAAGCCAAAGCAGGCGGTAATTCGTTTAAGTTCGGTCGTAAACGATCTTGCCTTTGACGATCGTGGCTCGAACGCGTCCGCGAAGTTCTCGGCCGTCAAAAGGCGAGTTGCGCGAACGCGATAATGACTCAGCGACATTGTATGTCCACACGTTGTCGGGGTCGAGGATGGTCACGTCTGCGATAGAGCCGGCCTTAAGGGTGCCGCGTCCGTCGAGCGAAAGTATTCGAGCGGGATTCGTCGAGCAAAGTTCCACAAATCGCACGAGGTCGATAATTCCAGCGTGAACAAGTTCGGTTAGAGCAAGTCCGATGGCCGTTTCGAGGCCGATAATGCCGAACGGTGCACGGTCGTATTCAAGTGACTTTTCGTCGGCGTGATGCGGAGCGTGATCGGTCGCGATGGCATCGATCGTGCCGTCTGCAAGGCCGGTTCGAATCGCATCACGGTCGAGCTGGCTGCGCAAAGGCGGTGCCATTTTCGTATTCGTATCGTATCCTTCGACCGCTGCGTCCGTCAGCGTGAAGTGATGCGGGGCCGCTTCGCAAGTTATCCGGACGCCTTCGCTCTTTGCACGACGGACGGCATCAACCGCACCTGCGGTCGAAATGTGAGCAATGTGAATGTGGGCTCCGGTATCGCTTGCAAGAAGGATGTCGCGAACGACGTCGATCTCTTCGGCGAGCGACGGCATTCCCTTGAGGCCGAGCAGGAGCGAGATCTTTCCTTCATGCATTACGCCACCGTTCGAGAGCGACTTGTCTTCGCAATGATCGATCACGGGCAGATCAAAATCTGCTGCATACTGCATCGCACGCCGCATAATTCCCGCGTTCGGAACCGGGCGTCCGTCGTCCGAGACGGCAACGGCTCCCGCAGCCTTCATCTCGCCCATTTCTGCGAGTTCGCCGCCATCGGAAGATTTTGTGATGGCACCGATCGGGAATACATTCGCAAGGCCGGCACGCTCGGCCTGTTCGATCATGTAGCGAGTGATCGCGGCATTGTCATTTACAGGATTTGTATTCGGCATCGGGCAGACGCTTGTCCAACCGCCGGCCACGGCCGCCGCACATCCGGACGCGATCGTCTCTTTGTGCTCCTGTCCCGGCTCGCGAAGGTGAACGTGCATATCGATGAACCCAGGAGCCACGATGCAGCCGCTCGCATCGAAAACCTCGCAATCATCGCCCTTGATCTCGCCGGGCTTGAAAATGCCTGCGACCTTTCCGTCTTCGATAAGTAGATCGCGGCCGCTGTTTTCGCCGGCGGCCGGATCGATCAAATGTCCGTTTGAGATAAGCAGCTTCATATTTTAGCTTTCGCTCGGACTGCCTCCTGTCGCAAGGTAGAGCACCGCCATGCGGACGGCAACTCCGTATTTGACCTGGTCGAGAATGAGCGAACGCGAGCTGTCGGCGACGTCGGATGCTATTTCAATACCGCGATTCATCGGCCCGGGATGCAGGACGATCGCGTCCTTTCTCGCAAGATCGAGTCGGTCATTCGTTAGTCCGTAATGAATGGAATATTCGCTAAGCGACGGGAAGAATGCCGAGTCCTGCCTTTCGCGTTGGATACGCAGGATCATGACGACGTCCGCACCGCGGATCGCATCTTCGACGTGGTCGCAAACTTCCAAAGGTTTCACGCCGTCGGCGAGTTTCTGACCTTCGACGAGAAAGGAGAAGTCCTTTGGGACCAACGTTCGCGGGCCCGCAACCCGTACGGTCGCTCCCAGTTTCGTCAGGAGATGTATATTTGAGCGAGCCACGCGGCTGTGAACAATGTCGCCGATGATCGCGACCGAAAGTCCGTCGATCTGGCCCTTGTGTTCACGAATCGTCATCGCATCCAGCAAGGCCTGCGTCGGATGTTCGTTGGCTCCGTCTCCCGCATTCACGATGGCAGCACGGCTCACTTTTGCCAGACGATGCGGGACGCCGGCACTCGAATGACGGACGACGATGCAATCCGGCGCCATCGCATCAAGATTCGCTGCAGTATCGAGCAGAGTTTCGCCTTTTGAGAGGCTTGACGAAGAAACGGAAATGTTCACGGCGTCCGCAGAGAGCCGTTTTGCGGCAAGTTCAAACGATGTACGGGTTCGCGTCGAAGATTCGAAGAAAAGATTGATGACGGTCTTGCCTCGGAGGGCAGGAACTTTTTTAACTTCGCGGTTGGAGATCTCGCGAAAATTCTCGGCCGTGTCCAGAATGCCAACGATATCGGAAGCGGCCAACTCTCGTATTCCGAGCAGATCCCTTCGTCGATACGGCTTTTCTGTGTTCATTGCTTCGAGTTATTCGCTCGGCCGATGGTAAATGCCAACGGCCTCGGTCTCGTCAAGTTCCTTGAGCATCACCTTGATGATCTCGTTCTGCTTGGTTGGGATATATTTTCCGACGAAATCGGCCTGGATCGGAAGTTCGCGATGCTCAACGCCGCGGTCGATCAGAACTGCAAGCTGAACCTTCTTCGGCCTGCCGAAATCCATCAACTGGTCGAGGGCGGCACGGATCGTTCTTCCGGTATAGAGCACATCGTCAACCAGGATGATCTTTTTCCCATCGACGTCATCATCGAGTTCGGTGCGGTTGACTACGGGATTTGCGCCTACGGTCGAAAGGTCATCGCGGTAGAGGGTGATGTCGAGGATTCCGTAAAGCGGCCTAATGTTTTCGAGTGCCTCGATCTTGTCGCGGAGCCTTTCCGCAAGGGGGACGCCGCGTCGCCGGATGCCAACAAGGTACAGATTCTCGGCACCGTTGTTCTTCTCAACGATCTCGGTGGCCAGGCGCCGCATTGCACGGTTGATCGCCGAAGAATCCATCACGCGCGACTTTTCAACAAGATTCAGGTCTGCTGCCATAGGAAAGCAAATCGTAACAAACGCGAAATTCAATTTCAAAACGAAAAGCCCCTTTTACTTGACGGGCGGTTATTGAATAAACTGCATTCTTCGCCGTAATGAGTATATTTTGGGAAAAATTGGCTCGCCCAATGATGTTTCGCCTTGATGCCGAGCGTGCGCACGAGATCGGGCTCGCGAGCCTAAAGGCAGGCCTCGCTCGTCCGTTTTATCAGCGTGACGAGGATCAGGCCGTTTTCGGTGAGATCGAGCGTTTCGGCTTGAAGTTTTCGAATCCCATCGGCCTTGCTGCCGGCTTCGATAAGAACGGCGAGGCGGTCGGGCCGCTTGCCTCGCTCGGGTTCGGTTTTGTAGAGGTCGGTACAGTGACGCTTGAACCGCAGCCGGGAAACGCGAGGCCGCGGATGTTCCGGGTCCCCGGGCAGCAGGCGTTAATAAATCGTCTAGGCTTTAATAACGAAGGTGCGAAGGCCGTCGCTGAGAGGCTGCGTGATATCGAGCGGAAATGCGTCGTTGGTGTAAATATCGGCAGAAACCGCAGCGTCCCGAATGAAGACGCGGTCGAGAATTATGTTGGGTGTCTGAACGTCATTCATGAGGTCGCGGACTACATCACGGTTAATGTCTCATCGCCGAATACGCCCGAATTGCGTGACCTGCAGCAAGAGACAAGCTTATCCCAGCTTTTGGAGGCTTTGACCGCGGCGAACAGGGAACTCGGCGAGAAGCCGCTGCTTGTAAAGGTTGCGCCAGACCTTTCGACGGCTGAAGTTGAATCGATCGCCGATATTTGTGTCTCCAGTGGGATATCGGGAGTGATCGCAACAAATACGACCGTGACAAGGCCGGGCGTTGACGATGCGTTATCAAAAAGGATCGGCAGCGGTGGGCTTAGCGGCCGTCCCCTTAAAGAAATGTCGCTGAGGGTCATTGAAACCCTTTATAAACGCACAAGCGGAGAGCTGCCGATCATTGGAGTTGGCGGCATTTTCTCCGGTGAAGATGCGTTTGAGAGCATTGCGTCGGGTGCATCGCTCATTCAGGTCTATACCGGCTTTATCTACGGCGGCCCGACGTTTCCGCACGACGTATGTATGGGATTAGCCGGGATAATTCGCTCCCGAGGCTTTGCTTCGCTGGATGAAGCCGTTGGTTCGGGGTTTTGAAGGGCTCCGATAAGAGGCCGCAATATGTTTGACACCCGCGTTTGAGACACTATAATTACTCTTTTGCCTTTTGGGGCAAAGGAAAGCCTTAGAGGCGTATTGATAATGAAGATCGAGCTTGCAGCGGCACAGCCGACACCGAAAGAAATTGAGGTGAGTTTTCCGCCCGAATCGATAGATATCGCACCGGACGCGGAGATCATTGAGAATGTTGATTTTCGAGGCTCGATGTGGCGAGATTCGCATGGGCCGCACATTTCGGGGCATTTTTCGACGAAAGTAAAGGTCGAATGCTCTCGATGCCTTATTCCGGTCGAGAGATCGATCGTTGGTGAGTTCGACGATCTTTTTGAGGAAGAAGAGAAGACGGTCGAACAAGAGTTCGAAGTAAAAGCAGAAATGCTCGACACTTCTTTCGCCGATGGCTCAGTAGATCTTGCGGAGCTTTTGCGCGAGCAGATCGTTCTCGATCTTCCCGAACAGGTGTTTTGCCGCGAAGATTGTCGCGGACTTTGCCCAAAATGCGGGCAGGATAGAAATTTGATAGATTGTAACTGTTCCGCAGATATTGATCCGCGTTGGGCAGCTTTTCAGGATCTTAATTAGCCGCCCGATACGCTCGTGCGGAGCAGAAATTTTTAGAGGTAGTCATGCCAAACCCAAAACGAAGACATTCCAAAGCACGTACGAGAACTCGTCGTGCACACGACGCGCTGAGCACTCCGCAGTTCTATCTTGATAAGGACTCCGGCGAGGCGAAAGTTCCGCATCGGATCGATGCGGCGACCGGTACGTACAAAGGCCGCAAGATCATCGACGTCAAAGAGGCCGAATAACTCTCAGTATTTTAAAGACCAAACGAGTCTGATCAATGGGACAAAACGCGGGCATCCTCGGCACCGGCCACTCTTATCCAGAAGGTATTTTAACGAATGCGGATCTGGAGAAGATGGTCGAGACGAGCGACGAGTGGATAACTACGCGCACGGGCATTAAGCAGCGCCACAAGGCGGCGGATAATGAATATACGTCGCAATTCGGTTCGCGAGCTGCACTGCAGGCGATCGAACGAGCCGGGCTTTCACCTGAGGACATCGATGTCCTCGTTTGTGCGACAACAACGCCTGACCAGATACTGCCGTCCACCGGAGCGTTGATACAGGCTCAGATCGGTGCGGTGAATGCGGCCGGAATGGACCTTTTTGCGGCCTGCTCCGGGTTTTTGTACGGCTTGACGATGGTCGAGTCAATGATCCGCACGGGACAGGCAAAATACGTTCTTGTCGTCGGTGCCGAAGTGCTGACGAAGTACGTCGATTATACCGACCGCGGAACATGCGTGATCTTCGGCGATGGCGCCGGAGCGGCTGTCCTTGGACCGGTGGAAGAAGGAAAAGGAATTCTTGCTACCAAGATCTGTTCAGACGGCCGATACGCGGAGCAGCTCTATTCACCGGGCGGCGGTACAAAACTTGGTCTTACGCACGAATCCATTGACAACCGCGACTGTTTCTTCAAGATGAAGGGCAACGAACTCTTCAAGGTCGCAGTTCGGTCGATGGCGGACATTTCCGCTGAAATGCTTGAAAAAGCGGGTGTTTCCGCTGACGAGGTTGACCTCGTCATACCGCATCAGGCGAATCAGCGGATCACGGACGCCGTCGCGGCTCGCCTCAGTGTGCCGGAAGAGAAGGTCTTCTCGAACATTGCCGAACACGGAAATACATCGTCGGCGTCGATCCCGATCGCGATGGATGAGTGCATTCAGTCAGGAAGGATCAAGGAAGGTTCGCTGGTGCTTCTTACGGCATTTGGCGGCGGCGTTACCTGGGGCGGAACCGTAATTAGATTTTAGATCCGAATACGAAAGTTACTGCGAGTGCTTCTGACCAAAGGAGCTAAGTAGAAGTTTAGCGACGATGACGAGCCATCCCCCAACTGCTTATCTTTTTCCCGGACAAGGTTCGCAGTCCGTCGGGATGGGCAAGGACCTGTTTGATAACTTTGCCGAGGCTCGATCGGTGTTCCAGGAAGCGGATGATGCCCTTGGGTTTTCGCTCTCAAAGATGTGCTTTGAAGGTGACGAGAGCGATCTCCAGCTGACCGCGAATACGCAGCCCGCGATCCTGACGGTCTCGACCGCTCTATACCGCGTCGGAAGGACAGAAGGCCTGCCGGCTCCTAAGTTTGCCGCAGGGCATAGTTTGGGCGAGTATTCTGCGCTTGTTGCCGCCGGTGTTTTGGATTTTGCGGCGGCGGTAAGAACGGTGCGAAATCGCGGAACGTATATGCAGAACGCCGTCCCGGTTGGGGTTGGCGGAATGGCGGCAATAATGGGCCTTGAACTCGACGCTGTCGAAAAGCTTTGTAAGGAAGCGGCCGATGGCCAGGTCTGCTCGCCGGCGAATATAAACTCGCCGTCGCAGATCGTGATCGCAGGGAATACGGAGGCTGTTGACCGAGCTTGCGAGCTCGCAAAGCCGAAGGGAGCGAAACGAGCGATCAAGCTCAACGTTTCTGCCCCGTTCCACTGTGCATTGATGAAGCCGGCCGAGGAGCATTTGAAGGCTGACCTCGCCGCATTAGAATACGGCGAGTTTGCGTTCCCGGTCGTTCAGAACGTCGATGCCGAGCCGAACGCAGACCCTCGATCGGTTGGAGAGAAGTTGGAACGTCAGGTCTCGCAGTCCGTAAAGTGGCTTCAGACCATACAGCGTTTATCGCGGGAAGGCGTTGAAAGATTCGTAGAGATCGGCCCGGGCAAAGTGCTCACAGGCCTTGTCCGCCAGATAGAAAAGGACGCTGTTTATAGTAATATCGAAAACACTCAGTCTTTACGAGAAAATTTAAGTTAGGAAACAATTCAAAAAGGAGAACTTATGTCAGAAGTACAGGATAAGATCAAACAGATCATTGTGGATGAACTCGCGGTCGATGAGGCCGAAGTTACGGAGAATGCCCGCTTTATCGAAGACCTTGGTGCAGATTCGCTTGATCTGGTTGAGCTCGTTATGCGTTTTGAAGAGGAGTTCGATATTGAGATCCCGGACGAGGATGCTGAAAAGATCCAGAGCGTACGGGATGCGTATGCATACGTCGAACAGCACAAGGGCTAGCATTGGGAGTTAAGAGTGCGCGATCCATCGCGTATTTCGTTACGGGTTCGAAGCCCGCACCATGAATCGATCACGGGTAAAAGCCCGCACTCGGAACTTCTGAACGTATGAAAAGACGAGTAGTAGTTACAGGACTTGGCCTGGTGACCGCGGTCGGCAATGATGTGCCAACTACATGGCAGTCGCTGCTCGAAGGAAAGAGCGGTGCCGATTATATAAAGAAGTTCGACGCGTCGAATTTTTCGGTCAAATTCGCCTGCGAGGTCAAAGATTTCGATCCGCTTTCGTTCCTCGAAAAGAAAGAGGCTCGGCGGATGGGTGCGTTTACTCATTTTGCACTCGCCGCAGCCGACGAGGCAGTCAAAAACAGCGGTCTCGTTATCGATGAATCAAACGCTGAAATGGTCGGAACCTATATCAGTTCCGGCATTGGTGATTTCTGGGCGATCGAGCGGGAGCACGAAAAGCTTCTCACCTCGGGCCCGGATCGTGTATCGCCGTTCTTTATTGTTTCAGCGATCGTGAACCTCGCCGCCGGGAACGTCTCGATTCGTCACGGTGCGAAGGGACCGAATTCGGCGACCGCGACGGCTTGCTCCGCCGGAGCTCACGCGATCGGCGATAGTTTTCGCCTCATCGAACGCGGTGATGCGGACGCAATGATCTGCGGCGGTGCGGAGAGTGCTATCACACCGATGTCTGTTGCGGGATTTGCGTCAATGCGGGCACTTTCGACCCGGAATGACGACCCGAAGACGGCCTCGAGGCCATTTGATCTCGAGCGCGATGGGTTTGTTATCGGTGAGGGGGCGGGGATCCTAATACTTGAGGAGCTCGAGTTCGCAAAGAGGCGAGGTGCAAATATCCTTGGCGAGATCGTTGGCTATGGTATGAGCGGCGATGCTTTCCACGTAACGATGCCGGACGAGACCGGAGCCGGTGCGATCAGCGTGATGCGGCGTGCATTGAAGGACGCCGGAATTTCGCCCGACAAGATCGACTACATAAACGCCCACGGAACCTCGACGCCGTACAACGATAAGTTCGAGACGCTTGCCATCAAGCAGGTCTTCGGCGATCGTGCGTATCAGATACCGGTCAGCTCGACAAAATCGATGACCGGCCATGCTCTTGGTGCGGCCGGTGGGCTGGAAGCTGTGTTCTCCGTCAAGGTGTTAAATGAGAACATCGTTCCGCCGACGATAAATTACAAGACGCCGGATCCGGACTGTGACCTCGATTATGTCGCGAATGCGGCCCGTGAACATAGAGCTGACTATGTTCTTTCGAATAATTTTGGATTCGGCGGGACCAATGCATGCCTGATCTTTAAGAGGTATTCGGAATAGGTAAGATGAAGATCATAGTTCTGATGAAACAAGTCGCCAACAAGGATGCGGTCCTTCGCATCGCCGGCGACGAAAAGTGGATAAACGAAGCCGACATCGCCCTTCAGACGAATGAGTCTGATGGTTATGCTCTCGAAGAGGCATTACGTACCGTCGAGGCGAAAGGCGAAGGCGAGGTCGTAGTGTGTACGCTCGGGCCGCAATCTGCAAAGACCGTCATTAAGGACGCTCTCGCTCGTGGGGCCAATCGAGCGATCCACATTGTTGTCGAGGACACAAGGTCGCTTTCCGCGTACCAGATCGCAAAGACGATCGCCGATGCCATTCGTGATGAAAAGCCGGACCTGATCTTTTCGGGCCTGCAATCGGATGACACGAGCTTTGGCCAGACAGGCGTGATACTTGCGGAACTTTTGGGCCTGCCGCACGCTACAATTGTAATCGAGGTTGATCGTGAGAGCCTCGGTGATAAGATCCGCATCAAGCGTGAACTCGAGGGCGGCTGGTATCAATGGTTCACGTATGATCTACCGGCACTCTTGACCATTCAGTCCGGCATCTCCCAGATCCGATACGCTTCGCTGAAGGGAATTATGGCCGCAAAATCCAAGGAGATCCGCGAGGTCACCCCGACGATCGAGGCTTTTGCATCGGCGTCGAAGATCGAGAAGGTCTATATGCCGCTTAAGACCAAGCAGACTCAGATCCTCGGTGGCGGCGATGCAAAAAAAGGTGCTGTCGAGCTCGTTGAAAAACTCAAGAACGAAGTTCGCGCGATCTGAGCTGAACCGTACCAAACAGTAAGCTCTCCCAAGTGCCCGATATAGGACGATATCGGGCCTTTCTCATCTTACACGCCGCGGTTTACAGCCGATCTTGTTTGCTTTTCACCAAATCAGCGCTGCAATACTTGGCAACTTCACAAATATAGGGCATTATCTTAATCAACTCGAGCTACAGTGCGATCCTTATTGGCCTTTTCCCTCGGCCTCAACAGCAGGCTGTTTGTTTTCTCAGGCCGATCCGTCTGAGGTCGCACTCGCTAGAATACTTCGAGGAACTTTAAAACAAATTACAGGAGTGAAGTATGAAGTTCACAAGAAGCAAGAAATATTTTCGTGCGATCACATGCGGCCTGGCCATCAGTATGATGGCGGCACTGGGCCTTTGGTCCTCGATCGACACTACAGCAACCGCGGCACCTTCTATGACTGGAAGCCCCTTTATTTACAGTAACGGGAACATTCAGACCGGCACGATGTCCGAAAGCGGCGTTGCCGCTCCGACCGGAACCCAATGGAGCGAACTCCAGCATAATACCGGTAACACAACCGAGAGCAATGGCACGTTGGGAACCAGTTGCTCATTGACTTCTACCATATTCCGCTGTGCTGACGATTTTACCGTTCCTGCAGGCGAAACCTGGACGGTGGACCAGGTCGTTACGTTTGCGTACCAAACAGGGTTTGGCGGCTCGACGAGCCCGATCACAGCAGCGACCCTGCAGATCTGGAATGGCCGGCCCGGTGATAGCGGAGCGTCGATCATCTTTGGCGACACGACGACCAACCGTCTTGCCACTTCCACAGATGCATTAACATATCGGATCGGCGGAACGGTCGTGCCGGCACCGACCGCGCCTGGAACAACCAGAAAGGTTTGGCAGACCAATATCACCGTAAATCCGGCGCAGGTCCTTGGCCCGGGAACCTACTGGGTTGATTTCCAAACAGCAGTTGCCGCAAACGCGGCCCACTTCGCTCCGCTTGCGACAGTAGTTGGAAGCAGGACGCAGCCGGGCTGGAACGCGCGACAGTGGACTGGTACAGCTTGGACGGACGCCCTTGATTCAGGCAACCCGGCCTCAGCACCTGATGTTGCGGTTGATTTTCCGTTCAAGCTCGTTGGGTCGATCGTAACTGCCCCGACCACAACCTCACGTGCCGACTTTAATGGCGACGGCAAGACAGATATTGCGGTCTATCGTCCAAGCGACGGTAATTGGTACATGAAAACCGGCAGTGGATTTACGGCCGTTCATTGGGGGATCTCATCAGATGTCCCCACGCCGGCAGACTACGATGGAGACGGCAAGGCCGATGTTGCCGTGTTCCGTGCTACGGTAGCAGACGGCGCACCTGATTTTTACATCCTGAACAGCTCTGACTCTACGCTGTCCGGATATGCCTGGGGAACGACCGGCGATGTGCCGACTGTCGGTGACTTCGACGGAGACGGAAAGGCGGATGTCGGCGTTTACCGCTCGTCTGAATCGAACTTCTACGTCCTCGGCAGTACAAGCGGGATGGTCATCACAAATGTCGCAGGTACGACCCCGGTCGTCGGCGACTACGATGGCGACGGTAAAGCGGATACGATCACGTACACAAACGGAACGTGGTCCGGCCCGCTTTCAGGCGGAGGAGTAATGTCCGGATCGCTCGGCGCCGCAGGCGACCTGCCGGTTCAGGGTAACTTCGACGGTGACAGCAAGACTGATATCGCAGTATTTCGTCCGTCGGATGGCACTTGGTACATACTGCGAAGCAGTGATTCACAGACCGCTGTATTCCAGTTCGGTGCAACGGGCGATGTTCCGGTTGTTGGTGACTACGATGGTGATGGCAAGGAAGATATTGCCATTTACCGCGGAGGCACCTGGTGGGTAAATGCCTCGACCGCCGGACTTTCGGTTACACCGTTCGGACTCGGGTCGGATAAGCCCGCTCCGGCGTCTGCTAATCCGTAAGGTTTTGTCGAAGGCGGTAACGCTTTCGGTAAAAGCTGAAGAAAAAGGAAAGGCTGTTCGCAAGGGCAGCCTTTCCTTTTTGGGCATTTGTAAAAAAGGTCGAAGTTGCTTAGATCGTCGTTTCTTGCAATAATTTCTCTTTCGATTTTCGGGAATTTTTTGAGCCTATGAGCGATATTTTAGTTTTCATCGAGCACAAGGACTGCGTTCTGAACAAGGCGTCGGTCGAGGCGGTGGCTGCTGCGCAGAAGATCGGCAGCGACCTTGGCCTTAAGGCGGCGGCCGTCATTTTGTGTGATAAAGATTGTCCGGTCAGCCGTGAGATCAGCGGTTATGACCTCGAGAAGGTCATTGTTGCACGGAACGAGAAGCTCGCGCAGTACAGTCCCGACGCTTATGCTGATGCTTTTGCCGCCATTGTTGCCGCAGAAGCCCCAAAATACGTCATAATGTCTCACACGTATCAGGTTCGTGACTTTGCCCCGAAAGTCGCCGCCCGCCTCGGGCGTGAGATCGTTGGCGATTGTATTCGGTATCGCGTCGAGGGAAGCAGCCTTGTTCTAACGCGTCGTATCTTTCTAGGAAAACTAGATGCTGATGTCTCTCTCGGCGGTGACGCTCCGTATTTTGTGACTTTCCAGTCGGGCGCGTTTCGATCAGATGATGCGAAGACCGGTACTGCAGCTGTTGAGAATAGGGAAGTTGATGTCGCTGCGGTCAGGATGACCTCAGAAGAGCCGTTCCGGGAAGCAAAGGCTGCCGTTGACCTTACGAAATCAAACGTGATCGTCGCGATCGGACGCGGCATCAAGTCGCAGGAGAATATTGCTCTTGCGGAGAAGCTTGCCGAGGCTCTCGGAGGCGACCTTGCGGCCTCACGCCCGATATGCGACTCAGACTGGCTGCCGATCGACCGTCAGATCGGTTCTTCGGGCCAGACCGTTGCACCGAAGCTTTACATCGCGCTTGGCATCTCCGGCGCGATCCAGCATATCGTCGGAATGAAGAACTCGGGAACGATCGTTGCGATAAACAAGGATGCGGAAGCGCCGATCTTCGACATTGCCGACTACGGGATCGTGGGCGACCTCTTCGAAGCTGTGCCCGTGATGATCGACGAGGTCCAAAAAGCGAAAGCGTAAAAAACATCTGCTGACAAGCGGTAGAACGGACACGGAACGCTTACTCGGTTTCGTGTCCGTTCGCTTTTTACGCGACCAGCTCTCTCGCGACCCGAGAGATCGATGTGCAGAACTCCACTGCCTAACCGGAACATCAAAAGGGGTGTGATCCTTTGGATATTCACCGTTGCTCAGAACCTCGCCTTTTGTGCCCGCATTGAGGCAAGAAGGCCGTCGAACTTCTCGTGGCCGTCATCGCGGAAATCGGGTCAAATCAGAACTTGACCCGGAAAGTTTTGCCAAAAAAATGGACTCCCAAGGGAGCCCAATTCAGGATCGCGGTCATGAGCGATCGTCAGCTTTGATCCTTTAATTGTTGGTGCGGCTACGCTGCGGCCCCGGAGCCGAGCACATCGACGATCGCCTGGCCGATATCCGCCGGCGAGTTGACGACGCGGATCCCGGCGTCCTGCAGCGCTTTCATTTTTTCGGAAGCAGTGCCTTTACCGCCGGAGATGATCGCTCCCGCGTGTCCCATTCGACGTCCGGGAGGTGCTGTCTGTCCAGCAATGAACGCGACAATTGGCTTTGAGACGTTATCTTGGGCAAATGCGGCAGCATCTTCTTCCGCGGTGCCGCCGATCTCACCGATCATTACGATCGCGTCCGTTTCCTCATCAGCTTCAAATAGCCTCAGAGCGTCAGTATGCGTCGTTCCGATTATCGGATCGCCGCCGATACCGATCGCAGTCGATTGTCCAAGGCCAAGGGCCGTGAGCTGGCCGACGGCCTCATAGGTGAGCGTGCCTGAGCGTGAGACAACACCAATGCGGCCCTCTTTGTGAATGTGGCCGGGCATGATCCCAACTTTGCATTTGCCCGGAGAGATAATGCCGGGGCAATTCGGGCCGATGAGGCGCGTCTCTCGGTCCCGCAGGTATTCGTTGGCCTTGACCATATCCGCGACGGGAATACCTTCGGTTATGCAGACAACCAGTGGAAGGCCGGCATTTGCGGCCTCCATGATCGCGTCAGCGGCAAATGCCGGAGGCACGTAGATCACCGAGACATTCGCTCCGGTCTCACTGACAGCGTCAGCAACGGTGTTGAAGACCGGCACGCCCTCGTGCGTGGTTCCTCCTTTCCCGGGGGTTACACCCGCGACTACATTCGTCCCGTATTCCCGCATCTGAAGCATATGGAAGGTGCCTTCCTTGCCTGTAATGCCCTGGACAAGCAGACGCGTATTCTTATCGACCAAGATACTCAATTTGGTATAGCTCCTTGAAACTAAAGGTATTAAAACAAAGGCAAATTATAACATACGAGCCGCGAGGACGCCTGCCCGGCCGTTTCGCTGAATTTTCTGCGAACTTTGCGGTCGAGCGTGTCGTTCATCTATCAGGCAAAAGCCAACGGGAAATCCCTTCTCCAACTGCGTCTATTGAGGACGGACAAATTATGAGAGAACTGACCTCATTCTATTACGACGCATTCGTGATCGCTTTAAAGTCCATCCTCGAACACAAGCTCAGGGCATTCCTGACGCTGATCGGCATTATTATCGGCGTCGCTGCTGTTGTCGTCGTTGGAGCGAGTATATCGGGACTTAAGACCTACGTAATCGACCGTGTTTCCAAAGCGCTCGGCTCTGAGCATTTTATGATCACGCGTATGGCTTCGACGGGCAGAATGTCCGACGAAGAGTACGAGCGAAAGAACCGAAGGAATAAAAAGGTGACTTGGCTCGAGTATCAATACGTTCGTGAGAACTGCGTCTCGTGCTCATATGTCGCCGCTCAAATGGGCGGAAATGCGGATCTTGATCAGAACGGCGTGGAAATGCCTGCGGTTTCGATTCGCGGCGTCACCCCGGAAATGGCCGAGATCGAGAAGAAAGACATTGAAGACGGCCGGTTCCTGACCGCACAAGAGGTTGAACGTGCCGCCCCGGTCGTGATTCTCGGAGCTGATGTTAAAGACAAGTATTTCCCGGTCGGCTCGGCCATCGGGAAGGAAATAAAGCTGCGCGGCGTGCCCCTGACCGTGATTGGGGTCGAGAAGGCCCGAGGGTCGTTTATGGGCACGCCGATGGATCGGTTGATCTACATACCGATCTCGCTCCATATGCAGATATTCAATCGTTCGGACGGAGTTCAGATCCACGCAAATGCCCTTAGGCGGGAGGATTTTCCGGCGGCGATGGACGAGGCAAATATCCTTCTTCGCAACTACAGAAAGCTAACGGGTAGCGATGAGGACAATTTCAGCCTTGTGAATACTGACGAATTCAATTCGCAGATGGATCAATTCACCGGCGCGATCGCTGCCGTGGTCGTTCCGATCACGATGATCATTCTGGTCGTGGGCGGCATCGTCGTGATGAATATCATGCTCGTCTCGGTAACCGAACGAACATTCGAGGTCGGGCTGAGGAAGGCCCTTGGAGCCTCAAGAAAACAGATATTGCTGCAATTCCTGATCGAATCCGCCCTGCTTTGTGTGTGCGGCGGATTGGTGGGGCTTCTGGCTGCGACGGGTGTAGTTGCCCTTATTACGGTGATCGCAGGAATGACAATGACGATAACGCCGGGCTACATCATCTTGTCGATAGCGGTCTCAAGTTCGATCGGCATTGTTGCGGGCCTTTATCCGGCGTGGAAAGCGTCAAAGCTCGATCCCATCGTTGCTCTGACCCAGGCGTAAGATCATGCGAGTTTCAACATCTATACCACGCGAAGTTTTGCGAATGGCGATGGATTCAGTCCTTTCGCACAAGTTCCGATCTGCTCTTACGGTGCTCGGCATCGTGGTCGGCATCATTACGGCGATCGTGGTCGCATCACTCTTAACAGGGATGCGAAACTCAATAGTTTCAATAGTTGAAGAGTATGGCAGCAGCAATGTTCACATTTATCACCTTTCCTCCGGCTTTGATGAACCGAGCCGCGATGAGCGCAACCGCAGGCCGCTTACGGAGGCTGACGCGGAGGCGATCCTTGTACAGTCTCCTTCGGTAGCTGATCTGACGAAGATCACACCTAACATCGGCTCTTTTAACGGAAGCTTTGACGACAACCTGGTTTACGAGGGGAAAAACTACCGTTGGGCACTGACCGACGGCGTAGAGCCGAATTATGCGCAGCTCTCGAATCTGGTCCTTCGTGCCGGTCGTTTTATTACTGAGGCAGATAACGTCCAACGGCGAAACGTCCTCGTGATCGGTGTCAACTGCGCCGAGGCTTTGTTCCCCGATCGCGAGGAAGAGGCGGTTGGAAAGGTCGTCCGCATGAATGGGACGACGTGGGAGATCATCGGCGTTATCGAGAAGCGAAAAGCGGCTTTCCTTGGTGAGAATCCGGAGGATAGGAAGGTCCTTATGCCGTTTCGGACAGCCCGCAAGGCTGCTCCTGAAAGAAAAGAACTGCGGATCATTGCACAGGCGAAGACCGGCGAACTCGCTCTTGCCGTTGGCGATATCGAAACAATTCTCCGAAAGCGGCGCGGCCTCAAGGTCGATAATGCAGACAATTTCGACATCCAGACGGCCGAGGATATGATCGCCCAGTTCGACGGCATCATCGGCGGTGTCGGCATAGCTGCGATAGCGATCTCATGCCTGGGACTCCTCGTAGGCGGCATCGGAGTGATGAATATAATGCTCGTTTCGGTGACCGAAAGGACCAAGGAGATCGGCATCAGAAAGGCTCTCGGGGCAACCCGAGGCGCGATCGTCCTTCAGTTCCTGCTGGAGGCTATGACCTTGACCTTCTTTGGAGGCATTATCGGAATTGTACTGGCCATTGGCATCAGCACGCTTATCGTGCTCGTAATACCATCTTTGCCGGCGCAGGTGCCCTTATGGGCGATAATAACCGGTATTGCGACCTCGATCGGCGTCGGTCTTGTCTTTGGGGTTCTGCCGGCTCGGAAGGCGGCAAAACTGGATCCGATCGAGTGCTTGAGATACGAATGACCTAGGTCAGTTCGACCGTCGAACCAAATTCGGGAACAATGGCATTCCAGCCGAATCGCTCATGAATGTGCTTTGCCATCGCCGCTGCGGCCTCCGGTTCGCCGTGGGTTGTGAAGATCGCCTTGGGGGCCGAAGGCAGGCCGGAGAGCCATCTTAAGACCTCTTTCCAATCTGCGTGGGCAGAGAAGCCATCAATGCTCTCGACCGTGCAATTGACCTTTACCTGGGTCTTCATTATGCGGACCTCGCGAGCTCCGTCCTGTACAAGGCGACCGGTCGTTCCGGCGGCCTGAAATCCAACGAAGACGACCGTTGCTCTTTCATCCGGCAAAATTCGGATCGCATGGTGAAGAACGCGTCCGCCCGAGATCATCCCTGAGGCCGAGATTATTATTCGCGGTCCCCGCATATCGTTAATTCTCCTGGACTCATCGCGAGAGGATGCGGTCTGCATCGAGGCGGTACGCAATGGATGGCGCTTTGCGGCGAGGATCGATGCGTATTCCTCGTCATGTTCTTCTGCGAACCGGTTGTAAACCTGAGTCGCCTGTGCCGCCATCGGCGAATCTACGACAACCGGAAGTATGGGGATCTTGCCGGCGTCCTCGAGTTCACGGATAAGATAAAGGATCTCCTGGGTTCGACCTACTGCAAAAGCCGGGATCAGGATCGGGCCCTTTCGCGCAACAGCCTCATTAATGATACGAGCGAGTTTCTCGCGGGGGTCCACGTCAGCGTGCAGTCTATCTCCGTAGGTCGATTCACACATCATATAGTCGCAGGCCGGTGGTGATGCCGGATCTTTCAGGATCGGCTGATCGTAGTGGCCGAGGTCGCCCGAGAACAGGAACTTGATCGGACTTCCGTCGGGACGAGCGTTCGCCATTTCGACAAGCACCAAGCTCGAACCCATAATATGCCCCGCCACTAGAAAGCTTGCGGTCATTCCGTCGCAGATGTCCACCGGCTTTGCATCGTTGTGAACAAGCTGCAGAAGGTCAAGGGCAGCCTTTGCATCATTTTCGTCGTAAAGCGGCAACGCAGGCGAATGAGAGGTCAATGCATGGCGGTTGCGATAATCCGCTTCCTCTTCCTGCAGGCGGGCAGAATCGGTCAAAAGGATCCGCATAAGGTCGCCGGTCGGCTTCGTCGTGATCACCGGCCCTTTGAATCCAAGTTTTACGATCCGCGGCAGATACCCCGTATGATCGATGTGGGCGTGAGTGATGATCACCGCATCAAGTTCTTCGGGGTTGAACGCGAGCGGCTGCCAGTTCCGTTCACGCAATTCCTTTAGCCCCTGAAAAAGCCCGCAATCGACCAGGACCTTTTTGCCATTGTGCTGCAGGAGATATTTTGAGCCGGTCACGGTCCCGACGCCGCCGAAAAATGAAACACTTGTCATTCAACTAATCTACCATAGGCCGTGCCGAATATTGTGTTGCCCGGCCGCCGAGCGACTAATGGGCCAAGGCGGACTGTCTGTCCGACAAGAGCGGTTCTTGCGGCGGATGAAAAATTACCGTCCCGTTGACCGTAAATGTCCAATTTCAGGCGGGGAATCGGCCTGAAAATTATTTTCAAAAATGTCGTATTTTGTCGGAATTTAGGTTGACAAACGCCTCTCAGATTCTTATCTTAACCTTTGCTCTGAAATAGAAAGAGTTTGGAGCAAATAGGCCGTGTTTGATCGGCCGGTTTACCTTGCAAGGGTAATTAATCTTTGAGAAATAGATAGGAGTCTTAAATAACATGACAAAAGCAATTGCACTTTCTGCAGTTCTCGGTCTTTCCGCTCTTGGCTTTGCCTGCGGTGGCCCTGCTGCTAACACGACGGCAAACAATGCCAACCACAACACCAATGCGTCGAACACGAACGCAATGAACACAAACTCGTCGGCTTCGAACTCGAATGCGGCTGCATCGAACTCGAACGCTGCTGCGTCGAACTCGAACGCTGCTCACAGCAACTCGGCTGCTAACACCGAGAAGGCTAACTCGAATGCCAAGGCTGAACCTGCAAACGCAGCAGCTAACAAGGCTGACGACAAGAAAGCTGAAGAGAAGAAATAGTTTTCTGGGCGGGGATTTTGGCCCCGCATTGGCAAACGATTCGAAGGGCACCTTTTCCGATCATCGGGAATCGTGCCCTTTCTCTTGTTAAAAGTTTGTTGAAAAAAGCACTTTTGGGGGTTGACTTGTAGCCTTTACCTGCATATATTGTCGAATGTTCCCAAAAACAATGCTTTACCGGGACATTTCAGGGCCGTGCCGAAAAGCATGCTGCCTTTGAAAAAAAATTAGATCTAATCTTTGAAGAAGACAGGAGAGTCAATTGTTATGAAAAAAGTGATCGCTCTTTCGGCCGTTTTGGCCTTGGGTGCTCTTGGAATGGCTTGTGGCGAATCAGCCACGAACACCGCAACTAACAAAGCTGTTGCAAATGCTATGAACGCTGCTAACAGCGCGATGGCAAACGCAGCTAATGCGATGGCAAACGCAGCTAATGCGATGGCAAACGCAGCTAACTCGGCTGCAAACGCAGCTCACAATGCTGCAAACTCGGTTGCAAACGCTGCTAACGCAGCTGCTAAGCCGGCAGCTAATGCTTCGAATGCAAATGCAAAAGAAGAAAAGAAATAGTTAAAGGTTAAGCCCTTGGCTTTTTTGAAGAAGGTTCGAGTGTTCTAGACATTCGAACCTTTTTCTATTTCGCCGAGCACATTTTGAAGCTCGGCTGCGGTCGTTGCCGGCCGGGAACATACAAAGTTCTTACAAAGATAAGCGCGTGCGGTGATATCATCACCCCGGACGTCGAATAGTGACACGGCGTTGCGATCCGCTTCCGGGTGTCGCGACAAAGCGACAGCCGTGTTCGGCAGGTAAGTTTCTAATGCGACACGCTCAAGTTCATTTCCTCTTGGTCCGACAACCGCCAGTTCGCCTTCGTTACATAGCTGAAACTCGAGCGTCGAAAGCGCTCGGCCAAATCCTTGCGGATATCGTGCGATCTGATTTGCCGCGAGGCGAAGGGTCGCGATGGCAAAGCGCTCGTAGCGGTCATCTCCGGTGAGTTTCGCAATTGTCAGCAGTGCATCAGCGGCAGCCGAATTTCCGGATGGGGTTGCATTGTCGGTGAAGTCCTTCGTTCGAACGACGAGCTCTTCGTGGTCGTTCGATGTGTAGAAGAATCCACCCGCGTCCTGATCCCAGAAATGCTCGATCACCTGATCACAAAGCTCCTTTGCGCTTAGAAAATACGCTGCCTTTCCTGTGGTTCGGTAAAGGCTCAAGAGGCCATTGGCCACGTTTGCGTAGTCGTCCAAATAGCCGTTGAGCTTTGCCTCACCGGCCTTCCAGGTTCGGAAGAGGCGGCCTTCGGTCGTAAGCATCTCGTTGAGCAAAAACTCAGCATTCTTCTCAGCGGCATTTAAGTATTCGTCGTTCTGCAAGACACCGGCGGCATCCGCAAAGGCGGCGAGCATCAGCCCGTTCCACGAAGCGAGAACCTTTTCATCCCGATGCGGTTTGATACGTTCTTCACGAACAGCAAGGAGCTTCTGCTTGGAGCCTTCGAT
The DNA here is from genome assembly GCA_019639195.1 of Acidobacteriota bacterium. Classification (GTDB taxonomy): domain Bacteria; phylum Acidobacteriota; class Blastocatellia; order Pyrinomonadales; family Pyrinomonadaceae; genus OLB17. The sequence continues at coordinate 357,088 of JAHBSI010000004.1, forward strand.
CAATGAGAACAGGTCGAGCGGTTCCATCTTCAGGGCCATTGCGGCCGAGTCTATCGAGCGGGGGCGATTCAGGATATTCTTGCCTTCGAAATTGCCGCCTTTTGTGACGTCGTAGAAGAACTTGAACGCTTGGGCATCCTCGCCGAGGATCGAATCTATCTGCGCCTCACTCCAGACGAAGAATTTGCCTTCTTCGCCCTCGCTGTCCGCATCCTGACTCGAATAGAAGCCGCCGCTCGGGTCGGTCATCTCACGAAGTACATAATCTAGCGTCTCGGTCGCAATTCGGCTGTAGTCCGGATTTTGGGTCACCTGAAACGCATGCAGATAAACGCGGGCGAGCTGTGCGTTGTCATAAAGCATTTTCTCAAAATGCGGGACGAGCCAGACATCATCGACCGAGTACCGGTGAAAGCCGCCGCCGAGCTGATCATACATTCCGCCGAACGCCATCTTGTCGAGCGTTAGGGCCGTCATCTCGAGGGCTTCTTCATTGCGGGTGGAATGATGACGGCGAAGGAGAAATTCGAGCGACATTGCTTGCGGGAATTTCGGAGCGCCGCCAAATCCTCCATTCCTGGCATCGAAGGTCCGTTCGAACGAGGCAAAGGCCCGGACGAGAATATCTTCCGAAAGGGAACTGCCTTCGCTGACGATCGAGAGGCGGCGAAGTTCGCCGAGGATCTCGTTGGCAGAATGGTCGATCTCATCTCGCCTTTCTCGATATGCTTCCGCGATGCTGAGCAGTATTTGCGGCCACGACGGCATTCCGTAGCGCGGGGAAGGCGGGAAATACGTACCGCCAAAGAACGGGCGTTTGTCGGGCGTGATGAATACGTTCATCGGCCAGCCGCCGCGACCCGTCGTCATCTGGACAAAGCTCATATAGATATGGTCAACGTCCGGACGTTCCTCCATATCGACCTTGATGTTCACAAAATTCTCGTTCATTATCCGGGCCGTTTCCGGGTCTTCGAACGATTCGTGCTCCATTACGTGACACCAATGGCACGCAGAGTAGCCAATGCTGACGAGTAAAGGCCTGTTTTCGGCCTTTGCCCTCGCAAAAGCCTCTTCGCCCCACGGATACCAATCCACGGGGTTGTAGGCGTGCTGGAGCAGATATGGGGAAGTTTCGTTGATCAGGCGGTTTGCAGCTTGTTTTGGTGTAGGCATAGGTCTATTCTTTCACGCCGGCTTCGGTGACTCAATCCGACGCCTGAGATCCGTCTGCTTTTCCCTCTTTTGCGGCTTTCTGCTATATTGCTTCTATCTATGACTTCGCGTTCAATTGCAAAGCTTAGACCTTCCAGGCAGCGCGCCAATCTCTTTGGCGGCGATTAATTCCGAAAACTTGATGTCGATATCGGAGCTTGCCGCGTCCGATAACCCCTTTGCAACGTCGCTGGCCAGGCGACGCAGACCTTATTTCAGGAGACCAAGATAATGACGCCGTCAACAGAATTACAAAGACCACAGATCAAGACCGAACTTCCGGGGCCGAGATCCCGCGAGATCATCGATGCCGATTCGCGATACGTAACGCCGAGCTATCCGCGGCCGGATTACAAACTCGTTGTCGATCATGCGAAAGGTGTTTGGGTTACAGACCCGGACGGGAACCTTTTCCTCGACTGCAACGCCGGTGTTGCTGTTTGTTCTACCGGACATTGCCATCCGGAGGTCGTTGCTGCGATCACCAAGCAGGTGAACGAGTTCATACACTTTTGCGGCACTGACTATTTCTATCGTCAAATGCCTGAGCTCGGCAAGATGCTCGAGGATATTGTGCCGATCGAAGGCCCGACGCGAACTCACTTCGCGAACAGCGGCGCCGAGGCGATCGAAACCGCGTTAAAGGTCGCGATGTATCACACGCGAAGGCAGAAGTTCGTGTCCTTCTACGGCTCATTCCACGGCCGAACGCTCGGCGCACTGTCGCTGACGTCATCAAAGCGTGCACAGCGTCTTGGATTTATGCGGCAGGCCCTCGATGTCGTCCATATCCCGTACCCCAACAAGTTCCGCCACTTTGCGACCGATATGCCGACCGACGAAGCCACGATCACTCGTGATGTGGTCAACTGGCTCGAGAATCGTGTGTTCCAGACGACCACTCCGCCGCAGGAAGTCGCCGGCATCATCCTCGAGGTCGTTCAGGGCGAAGGCGGCTATATCCCGGCACCGAAGGCATTTGTCAAAGAGCTGCGTCGTATCTGCGACGAGAACGGCATTATGCTCATCGTTGACGAGGTGCAGTCCGGCATGGGACGTTCCGGTAAGATGTTCGCGCTCGATCATTACGACGGCATTAAGGCCGACATCCTTTGCATGGCAAAGGGCTTGGGCTCCGGCATGCCGATCGGTGCCTGCACGGCCCGTGCGGACATAATGGACTGGCACAAGGGAGCACACGCTTCGACGTTCGGCGGTAATCCGGTCGCACTTGAGGCCGCGATGGCGACGATACGCCTGCTTCAGGGCGGGCTTGTCGATAATAGCCGTGAGGTCGGCGGGTATCTCGAAGCGGGCCTGAACAAGCTCAAGGATAAGTACGACTGCATCGGCGACGTACGCGGCCTTGGCATGATGCTCGGCGTCGAATTCGTGACCGACAAGACGACCCTAAGGCCGGACGCAGAACTTCGGGACAAGATCGAAATGGAGTGCTACAACCGCGGTCTCATTATCCTCGGCTGCGGTTCGAATTCGATCCGTTGGTCGCCGCCGCTTATCCTCACGAAGGAAAATGTGGATGTCGCGCTTCAGATCTTTGATGAAGCGATCGCTGCATCACTCTAACTTATTCATCCAATAGCTTTATGCGTCCGGCGGACCTCGAGTCCGTCGGGCGTTCTTCGTTGCGGCCGTTTTTGAGAAAAGTTGAGCAAAAAAGTATTCTATCGAACGTCAAGATAGTGAGTCCGTGCGACTATAGCTTGCTGGATAGAGGAAGACATTATGCCGACAATTTCAATGGCCGAAACCAAAGGCGTTTGCCATATCGCATACGATGGAGTTAGCGGAGAGCGCTATAGCTTTCCGGATGGCAGCACGTGGACGATACTCGCGGACGACGCGACCCGCTTTACTGGATTCAAGGCAGTGCTCACAAAGCCTGAGAATCGCGAGCTTTACGTACTTGCTTTTGCAGGAAGTGATTCGGTGCTCGACTTTATTCACGACGGTGTGCAGGCATTGGGCGGCTATTCGGTGCAATATTCGCAAGCGTTGAACCTTACGCGACACTTTATGCGCGAATATGGTGCTCTCCATCTATCCGGACATTCATTGGGCGGCGGCCTGGCGGCATACTCGTCAGTGCAAACGAAACTCTCCGCGAGCACGATCAATCCGGCACCGCTTGTCGGGATGATGTCCATCGGAGCTCTTCGAAGCAATGCACAGATCGTCAACTATGTGCCCTCGAACGGCGAGATCGTCAGCAGTTCTCCGGGCCGCAACCCTGGAAGAGACATCAAGGTCCACGCGAGCGGCAATTTCTTTACCCGCCATATGGTCGGCAATATGATGCCCGACATACCGCTCCCCGTGAAGCTCGGAAGCGGCGGCGCAAGCGGCAGCTGGTAAACTTGCAGAAGCCCGCACGATAGTAAGGGCACCGCTTTTTCGACAACAAGCAAAGCTGCGGAAGCCCGCACGAAAGTAAGGGCACCACTTTTCGACAACAAGCAGAGTTGCAGAAGCCCGCACGAAAGTAAGGGCACCACTTTTCGACAACAAGCAGAGTTGCAGAAGCCCGCACGATAGTAAGGGCACCGCTTTTCGATAACAAGCAACGTTGCAGAAGCCCGCACGATAGTAAGGGCACCGCTTTGCGACAAAAAGCAAAGCTGCAGAAGCCCACACGATAGTAAGGGCACCGCTTTGCGACAACAAGCAAAGCTGCAGAAGCCCACACGATAGTAAGGGCATTTCCCTCAACGAGACCTTTCCGGCCCCTTCCCCGGAAAGCTTCTTGCTCATTCGCGGCCGCCATTATTTTGTGCGTTCGTGGTTAAGAGCAGCTTTATGGTTCCGAGCTTGTCGCGGGCGGTGCTACTCATTGTATGTTGATCGCTGCATACAATGCGTATAGTTTGGATCTCGACCGTCCGGATGCTGGCGGACTGCGGGTGCCTCTGACAAAAACCCGACCTTGACCCTCTCAGCGTCCTGCCGGCTCGGGGATCCATGGCCGACAAACAACTCCTGCAACAATTCGGCCGCCGCATCCGAGCCCTACGCACCGCCCGCGGCCTCTCGCAAGAGAAACTCGCCGAACTCACCGGCTTCCACCGCACCTACATCGGCATGGTCGAACGCGGTGAACGCAATCTTTCACTCCTCAACATCAACGCGTTTGCGGCGGTCTTCGAACTGCCAATTGCAGAGCTGTTCAGCTTTACCGAAAAGCGAGGTGAAGATGGCTGACCAGTCATTTACAATCACCCGCAAGAATAACGCGACTGAGAAAGAAGGGATTCAATATATGGAGTCTCGATGCGAGGGATTCTTTTTCGTTGACAAAGACGAGCGACGGCGGATTCTTGAGCTGCTAGAACAGCCGAGAAACTTTGCGCGATCGTTCGACATGGTGCGTATTCCGCGACTTGCGGGAGCGGACTTGTCGATTGAGGCAATCGAAACTCATATTGCCGAAGTGACACTTATCGAGCTGAAATGCACGCGAGCATTTCTGCCCAATAACCCCAAAGGGTTTTTCTTCGGCGCAACACAGAATGAGTTCGACTTCGGCGAACGCCTCGGCGACAAGTTTCGCTTCTGCTTTGTCTGCCTAAATCCCGGTTCGCTATCGCACGCACTTCTATCCGTCCCGGAACTTGAAAAAATTATCCGAACAAGACGGATTCAGTATCAGATAAATCTTTAACGTAGGCACAGGGTCCTCTCTAATTGACTCAAATGAAAATCAACAAACAGCAACTCGCTCGGTATAGGGAAGCGGCTGCAGAATTACAGAAACAGCTCAAATCCAAGGAATACAAGAAGATGCCCTTGCATCTTGGCTTTGTTAAGTGGTGGTGCGACGCCCGATTTGGCCCGGACAGCGAGTTGCGACTGACCGACGGTAAAGGAGACGGCGGTATCGACGCCGTTGTTATGTCCGAGGGGACAACTTACATAGTCCAGGCTAAGTATGAAACGGTTCCAAGAGTTTCATTAGTAACCCGCGGTGATGTCGATGCGTTCGACAAAAACGTTGAACGCTTTACCAATCCGCTTAAGGAACGCGAATTTGAACAGTGGCTCAGTACAGTCCGCTTAGACCTACGGGCCGAGTACGCCCGAATACGAAGTGGATATCAGGTGGACTCTAGTTCATTCAGGTTCGTTTTTATCACATCAAAACGCGGTGACTACGAACCGAATGCCCCTGCAGAAATCGAGGATATCCAGAAAATCACGGCCTTATGGGAGCTTTATGTGGAGGGCTACACGCCGCCCACAGATAAGATCAATCTAACTTTGGAGGATGCGTGGCACGTTGAGGTCGAAGGCATCCGAACACACGTTGGCGTGGCTGACGTAAAGGACTTTCGAAGAGAGATGTCGGTCGATCGTAACGAGAGGCTGTTTGCCCAGAATGTTCGCACGACATTGACCACGAAAGTTAACGATAGCATTCGGGATACCTATGAACGCGAACCAAACCTTTTTTGGTTGGGAAATAACGGTATCTATGTGGTTTGCAAGAAAGTTACGGCGTCGGGAGATATCTATGAACTTACTTACCCATCAATAATAAATGGGTCGCAAACCCTTCATGCGATCAATCAGTCTAAGAAGAAACATTCTTGTAAGATTCTAGTAAGAATTCTGGAAATGGATGTCGGCTCGCAACGGCTGCTGCTGGATACAGTGATTCGGAGAACTAATAGCCAGAATCCGATGCAGCTAACCAACCTATTTGCGCACGATGGTATGCAGCTTAACGTAGCCAGATTTTTAGATCGCTTCAAGCTCTTCTATGAGCGGCGTGAAAAAGAATGGCAGAATGAGAAGCGAATAGTCCTTCCCGATTACAAGTCTGTGAATATAAAGGAAGTTTCACAATGGCTGGCCGTGACGGCCGCAGGGCTAGGAATTGGGTCAACACGATCATCGATTTCCGGATTATTCGAGGATGATAGTTACAGGAAAATTTTCGGTGCATTTGACCAGAAGCCCACTAGCGAACCGTATATCGATTTGAGCTGTGCAGTATGGTCGGGACTATTCGTGAAGAACGTAATCGCGATGTTACCTGCGAATGAATATAGATATAACGCACGAATAGCCCGCCTGTTATTTGTAAAGATGTTCTTCGATGCAGTGCGGCGAGATAGGAGGTTGGAAGGACGGGTTGAGAGAGCCCTCGCCGACCATTGTTTCGGAAAGAAGCACATCAAAGGCAACATTGTTACCTATTTTCGGACTAAGGTGAGAGACCTCGTCTCACTTCAAAAGAAATATCAGAAAAAAGAGCCGCAAGTGGACTTTTCTAATTTTTTCAAGCGAAACGAGCTTGCGGGAAGGGCATACTCAAAAGTTTTTCCTTCGTCTGAGAGAAAGAGGCTTTCGAAGTTGCTTGAACGCAACTTTGCCAGCCTGCTGGACTAGAGGGCGTTCGCTCGACTGTGGCGTATATATGCCGGAATCTAAAGGTTAGTCTTTTCGTTCGGTGCGTTAGTCAGGCCAGATTTCGAGGGGTTCCCATCTTGACCAGATGAAGGCGGTGTCGGAGTCCTGGTCGGGACCGAAGACGTCTTCGCGGGTGAGGCCGTGCCAATCTTGGTCGTCGCCGTAGCCTTGTGAGCGAACGTCGAGGAGGTTGGGGCCGTCGCCGGCGTAGCCGTCGAGGAAGAGCATCGCGGCTTCACCGCGAGTAATGGGGATGCCGCCGCCCGAGCCGTTTCGCGGTCGGGCGAGAATGCCTTTCACAGTGTCCGAATATTCAGGGAGTTTCATCTTTTTCCGACAAGTTTAACAGAGTGTCGGGAAAGTGCGTTGGGATCTTTGCGGGATGGGTTTCTGCTGTTAGACTGATTGCTTTATGAGCAATCTAACATTTGGCATTATCAAGCCCGACGCGGTGCGGGCAGGGAAACAGGGACAGATCATTTCGCGTATTCTTGGCGGTGGTTTTGGCATTCGCGGGATGAAGCTCGTGCATCAGACGCGCAAGCAGGCCGAGGGTTTTTACGCGGTTCATGCCGGCAAAGGCTTTTTTGACGAACTTTGCGACTTTATGTCGAGTGGTCCGTGCATCGTTCTCGCACTCGAAAAAGAGAATGCCGTGCCCGCATGGCGTGAGCTGATGGGTGCGACGAATCCCGCCGAGGCCGCCGAAGGCACGATCCGCAAGGACTTTGCGACATCGATCGGTGAGAACGCCGTTCACGGCTCGGATTCGGACGAGAACGCCACGATCGAGATCGCTTATTTCTTCAGCAAGCTTGAATTGGTATAGCACTTCAGAGTATAAAAGTTGCGGAAGTTCTACTCTAAAACTCTGAAAACTCGAGAAGATCTATGAAACGATGCCCGACGTGCGACAACACCTTTGAGGATGCGTTGAAGTTCTGTCAGGCGGACGGTACGCCGCTCGTCGATGACGCTCCGCAGCAGCAGCTCGATCCTTACGCGACGATGGTCGCAAGTCAGGCCGAGATCAAGGCCGCTTCTAAGGCCGATGATGCTCCCGTGCCGATCGCAGAGCCCGAGAATATGCTCGATCTTCCGGCTGCGGGCGGCGGCGACATGATGAAGACCATGGTCGCATCGGCCGACGAGATGCGTCAGATCCTTGAGGAAAAGGACGATCCTGGAATGGAGATCCCGGGGACGCCTGCGGCGCCTCCTGAGCCCCCGCAACCGGCCGCACCTCCTGCACCGGTCCCGGAACCGCCAAAATTCATCGAGCCCGAGTTAACTTCGCCGCATTTTAGCAACGCGCCTAACTTTAACGATATTGCGCCGCCGCCGCCTTCGCCTTTCGAGGTCCCGAAGCCGGCGTCGAGTATGACGGACTTTGATGACGAGCCGCCGACGAAGATGCAGCCTTTTCCGGAGGTCCCCGCGGCACCTGTTGCGGCCGTACCACAGGCACAGTTCGAACCTGCGCCGCCGGTACCTGCTGTGCCTCCGCCGCCTCCGCCACCGCCTCCAGCACCCGCGGCAGCGGGCCAAAGCAAGACACTCGCGATCGTTTCCTTGATCCTCGGGCTTTTGAGCCTCCTTTGCTGCAGTTCGTTCATCTTTGGCCTTGGCGCGATCATTACGGGCTTTATGGCCCGCGGAAAGGCTTCGAAAGATCCGGCGAATTACGGCGGTGGGGGGATGGCATTGGTCGGCATCATCGCGGGCTTCATAAGTTTGATCCTCGGAGCGATCGTGCTGGTGCTGTATTTCGTTGGTGCCCTTGCGGCATATATGCCGCGGTAGATAGTATTGTAAGCGGGTTTATATGTCGATCATTTCTGATGTACTTCAATCAACGGTGGCCGTCGTCAAGGGTATGAAGCGCACCCTTGCCGAGATCCCACGCGAGAAGTGGACGGTGCAGTATCCGGATGTTCCGGTCACTGTGCAGCCGCGTTATCGGGGCCAGCATCTCCTACACGTCGATGAGAACGGCAAGGAGAAGTGCGTCGCGTGCTATTTGTGCGCCGCGGCCTGCCCTTCGGATTGCATCTATATCGAGGCCGAGCAGGACGCACGGCCGTACAGCGAACGGATCGGCCGCGACGAGCGTTACGCGAAGGTCTATAATATCGACTACGGTCGCTGCATCTTCTGCGGTTACTGCGTCGAGGCCTGTCCGAAAGATGCGATAACGCACGGTTATAACTTCGAGATCTCGGTATTTAACCGCGCCGACCTTTTGAAGAAAAAGGAAGATCTGCTGATCACACAGCAGGTGCAGTCGAAGAATTACCGCGTCGCCCTCTCGAGTGAGGTTGTTGATTCGGAATACAAGGAAGTTTAGGCCAGAAATTGAATCAATAAAGCGGCTTCGGCCGGGATCCGCCGTCGCAGCGTTTCTCGCCCGGGCCGTTTTTGTGTTTTAGCGTGATCAAGGAATTTCCTCCGACAGAAAAAGGACGCAGATACGAAATGCGGGCCCAAGCCCTGAGACAGTTTGCGGGCCTTAAGCGAGACGCGGACAGGCTCGATCCCTTTGAGCTTGCGGAGCATGCAAATCTCTTCGTCGTGCCATTCGAACAGATCGCGGCCTTGAGCAAAGCCTCGCGTGAACATCTCGTCGGGGCGGGTAAAGATGCATGGTCCGGCGGTGCCGCGTCGATACCGCTTCCGGACGGCCGGACGCTTATCGTTCTCAATCCAACGCATAATAAGAATCGGCACGCCGCGACCTTGATGGAAGAGGTGAGTCATGTTTTCCTCGGCCACAAGGCGAACGAACTTGCGGTCAAAGACTCCGGCGGACAAACGACGAAGACGCGCGATTACAATCACGCGATAGAAGAAGAGGCGTACTCGACCGGAGCAGCGGCCCTTGTGCCTTACGGCGGCCTGAAGAAGATGATCCGCGAAGGGAAGACGGTTCGCGAGATCGCGAGGCATTACGGCGTGAGCTCAGCTCTTGTCGAATTTCGCATCAAGATCTCGAGGCTTTGGGCGGACTACGAAAAACATCTGTTCAAGGCCTGATCTAATTCACCGGAAAGGTGTATAATCACAGTTTGGGCGAATTTCGTCGCCTCCGACACGCGTTCTTGTTTATTCCCGAAAAATCTTCAAATGCAGCAGGTCCAGCCCGAACATTCAGACCACGCCGCGAGGCTATCGATCGAAGACAAACTGCGTCTTCTGCTCGACATTACGAAGACGATATCGCAATCGCTTGATCTCGAGGAGGTCCTGAACCTCGTGATGGACACGCTCGGTTCGTTGATACCGTATGATGCTGCGGGCATTTATCTGGTTGAATCGAGAGAACGAGACTCGAAGGAGCTCTTCAAAGCGAAGGCAATTCGCGGTTACCAGCTTAGCTTTGAGTTGATCGAACCGCGGCTGCGAATGGGTGAGGGCTTTCTTGGGACGGTGGTGCAATCCGGCGAGCCGATCCTTTCACCGGATGTCAGCCAGGATCCGCGGTATTTTAAGGCCCGCGAGCGGACGCGTTCCGAAATGGTCGCGCCGATCATTTCGAATGACCGAGTGATCGGTGCGTTCGACCTTGAGAGCGATGAGATCAATGCGTTCGACGAAGACGATCTCTCTGTGCTGCAGCTGCTAACGTCGCAGGTTGCGATCATCATTGAGAAAGTTCGCCTGCACGAGCAGGTCGTTGAGAAAAAACGTATAGAAGCACAGCTCGACGTTGCAAGAAAGGTTCAGCTCGAACTGCTGCCCGAGACCGACCCGGAGGTCGCGGGATTTGACGTAAGCGCATATATTTTTCCGGCGGAAGAGGTTTCTGGCGATTATTACGACTGGGTCAAACTCTTCGAAGATCAGTTCGGGATCGTTGTCGCTGACGCTGTCGGCAAGGGAATTCCCGCGGCACTGCTGGTCGCGTTTCTAAGGGCATCGCTAAGGACGAGTGCACAAACGGGCTACGCACCGAATGTAGCCTTTTCAAAGGTCAGCAATCTCCTATACGAATCTATTGACGACACGCAGTTCATCACTGCGATCTACGGCGTGCTCGATTCAACCAACCGCACTTTTGTGTTCTCAAATGCGGGGCACAATCCGCCGCTCCTGATAAAGCCTGACGGTGAATATCGATTTGTTGAATACGGCGACCAGCCGTTGGGGATGTTCGGCGATGTCCATTTTCACCAGCATTTTATTCGCTTTGAACCCGGCCAGGTGATGGTCATCTATACCGACGGCATTACCGAGGCTTCGAACGACCTGGGTGAAGAATATGGAGTTGACCGATTTGCGAAACGCGTCCTCGACGGCATTCATCTGCCCGCAAAGGAATTGATCGATCACGTTCGAAAGGGTGTGACTGACTTTACTGAACGTAAGGTGCTTGACGACGACGGCACGCTGTTCATCGTCAAAGCCGTTTGATGGATACGTAGCAACCGAAACGCCGGAAGATCCGGTTCGACCGACGTCGAAGATAGATCCTTCCGGCATTCCTTATTTAAAGCGTTGTCAGTGTCCTGTTGCTGAGGTGTGGAGCGTATCGCCGCCAGGCACGACGGGTGTTGACGCCAGATCGAGTTCGATCTTGTCGTTCCTCGTCGAAAACGCGTAAACATCGAAGCCGTAAGCGTCGAGAAAATCCGTCAATTCGGCCGAACGCGCCATATAGAGAGTTTCAGAAAAGCCAAGTTCAGCGCGTATCTCCAGCAGGCGATCGATCACCTCGATCGGTGCGAAAGATAATTTTGGATCCTTGAAACTCGCCATTTGCTCAAATTCCACCTTCTCGAGGTGGTCAAAGCATTGGATTGCAGAATCATCCGACAGGTTGTTTCAAAAACACCCAAAAAATGTTTTCAACCCACGGCCGTAGATCAAGCATCTAACAGATAGGTATGAAAAAGTTTGAATTACCAGTGGGAAATAGCGTAGAATCAGCGGAAAGCCGTCTGGAGGACAATAAAATGACCAAATTCATCTCCCGACTTGCGATATTCGCAGGATTGGCAGTATTCGGTGCAAGCCTTGCTTTTTCGCAAGGAATAAACGCGGCGACGAATAAGTTCGTAATTTCGGCGCATGCCGGTGGCATTAGCTACACCGAGGGGACCGTTGCAGTCGCTCGAAAGGTGGGCAAAAGCGGCGTTCTGCTCAGAGGTGACGAGGTGTTTGTCGGCGACCGCGTCTCGACCGGGAATGACGGCAGGGCAGAGGTGCTGCTGAATCCGGGTTCGTACCTGCGTCTTGGTGAGAATTCTGCATTCGAGTTCGTAACTACGGATCTCGAAGATCTGCGGCTCAGATTGGATCGCGGGTCTGCGATCCTTGAAGTCTATGCAAGCCGGGATTTTCGCGTCGATGTGCTAACACCGCACGGAAAGGTGCGGCTGGCCGAGACCGGTGTTTATCGGGTCGATGTCGATAAGAATTCGACCGCCGTTGCGGTTTGGGAAGGCAAAGCGTTGATGGGACGCGGCGGTGAGACCGTGGTCAAGGAGGACCGAAAGGGCATTCTTGCGAACGGCACCGTTTCGATCACGAAGTTTGACCACGACAAGGACGCACTCGAAGCCTGGAGCAAGAGCCGTTCGAAAGATCTCGCAAAGGCAACTGCGAACCTTAAACGCAGGGCAGTGAGGGATGATCTTCGAAATTCGCTCTACAATACAGCATTCAACGCTTATAACTCGTTTGGACTTTGGGTGTTTGACCCGTTCCTGAATGGTTATTGCTTCCTGCCGTTTGGATACGGTTGGGCGAGCCCGTACGGTTATGGCTTCGGCAACTATATCGGTTACTACTACCCGTACAACTATCCGTGGTGGAATTATCCGTGGTATCCGGGATATCCGTCTGGCGGCAGTCATGGCAACCCGAGTGGCGGAGGTTCGAACCCGCCGCAGAATCAGCCGACGCCTATCGTGAGTGCGGGCAACCGCGAACCTGTTCCTCCGTTCGTCCGCATGAATGGCGGCGGCCGCGGGATCCAAAATTCCGGTGATCTTCCGGAGACGCCGACCTATACGCCGCCCCGTCCGATCTACATTCCTCCGCCGGCAAATACCGGGTCGAGGAGCAACAACGGAGCAAAGCCGCAGTAGGCTGTGACCGGTCAACAGAAAGAACGCCTCGAAGGGTTAGCTTCGGGGCGTTTTCTTTATGTCTTGAAAACTGTCTAGTGAAAGAATCCTGCGGCGGGCAGGTCGAGTCCGCCATTCATCGTGAAATATACGATCGAAATGGATTGCAGCCCATTGAAGAGAAAATGCAGTATCACGCTCGGCAGTAGATTGCCGGAGACGGCACGCGTTGCGGTCAGAACGAAGCTTAATAGCGTGATCGCAATGATCGATCCCGGGCTGCCCCAATACTGTGGATAATGAATGCCTGCAAAAAGGAACGTAATGATCAGGACCGCGGCGATCTTACCGAGAGATCTCTCGACCGTCGGGTAAAGGACTCCGCGATATACCAGCTCCTCAATGAACGGTGCAAACAGAGTTGCAAGAGCGGCCATCGCATACGCGGCCGTTGGCGAGCTTCGCAGGATACGCAGCAATTCGTTGTCCGTTTCCGGAAACACGGAACTCACCGCCTGCATAATCACTAAAAATCCTGCCAGGATCAGGATGAAATGCCACCAGCGAATATTGCCGAGTCGCCACCCGAGCATTTCGAAGAACGGAAACTTTCGCCCTTTAGTGACGATGGGGTAGCAAACGAGCAGCGTGAGCAAATGTGCCGGAACCACCGCGATCAGACTGAGCACGATCACGGTCGGATCCTTCTCGGGTTCTGCGGGGATGCCGCCGCCCTTCAGCAGATAATATGGGAGCACCAAAAAAAGCGGTGCGAGCAAGATCGCGAGAACGCTCAGCACCCAAACGCCAATTCCAACAGGTAGCGACCACGGCGGGTCGTTCGGAGTGTAAGACATTGCTTGATCTGGCAATTCCGGAGGCGGCGGGTATTGATACTGCTGTTCTGCTTCGTCGGCGTTCTGCACTATCGAAGTTTAGCGAACCACGAGCGGCCTTAACAAGCAGCGAGAAAGAAATCGGCGGTCGAACCTTGCGAAGTGCAGCGTTTAACGCTAACCTAAAATCCCGTGGAACCACACGGGAGATCTCCAGCAAATAATGTCATCGCAGTCATCCCGGCAAGGGCAGCATCCGTGCGTCTGCCGGGCAAACTTTTGCGTGAAATTGCAGGGAAACCGTTGATCGTCCACACGCTTGAACGTGCAAAAGCAGCGAAAACTGTATCGCGAGTCGTAGTGGCGACGGACGATGAGGCGATCCGAACCGCGGTCATCTCAGCGGGCGGTGAAGCACAAATGACCTCCGCCGAACACTCATCCGGCAGCGATCGCATCGCCGAGGTTGCCGCCGGTCTGCCTGAAGGCTCGATCATCGTGAATGTTCAGGGCGATGAACCGCTCATCTCGCCCGAAACGATCGACCGAGCGGTGGAAGCAATGGTTTCGGATGGAGCGGCCGATATCGTAACGGTTTTCGAACCGTTCGAGAGCCTCGCCGAGTTATTGGACGGCAATAACGTAAAGGTTGTTACGGGCAAGCAGGGATACGCACTTTACTTTTCGCGTTCTCCGATGCCGTGGCCGCGAGATGCGAGCATGCGATACGGCGGCGATGCGGCCGAAGCGATAAAGGCCGAGCCGGAACTGCTGGCGAACTTCAAAAAACACACAGGCCTTTACGTTTATCGTCGCGAATACCTGCTTGATTTCACAGAGTTTGAGCAGACGCCGCTTGAAAAACTCGAAATGCTCGAACAGCTTCGTGCTCTCGAGAATGGTGCGAAGATCAAGCTTGTAGAATCCGCCGCACGCTCGATCGGCGTTGATACGGAAGCCGACCTCGAACGGGTCAGAAGCGTTTTTGAGAAGCGAGTTTCAGCGGGCTGATCAGTAATTATTTTGAATATATGCAGGATTGGATCGGCCTGATTTTTGTGGTGCTTTTGGTGGTTGGGGCAATCGTAGGGCTGAAGGCATTGAGCCGGCCGCGAAAGACCACGGCGGAAGAATTTGAAAAAGCGGCGGCTGAAGGTTCGACGATGGCAGGGGCAATGGCAAACGCACTGCAGGAGATCGTGGATCCGGGCTTTGCACGGGCGAAGCAAGTTCAGACGGAGATGAAGGAAGGCAGGTACAAAAAGAAAAAGCAGGACGGAAAGACCGAGGACACAACAGGAGAGACAAATGACTAAGTACATTTTTGTAACCGGCGGTGTGGTTTCGAGCCTCGGCAAGGGCCTTGCCGCGAGCTCGATCGGTTGTTTGATGGAGGCTCGCGGGATGAAGGTTCAGATGATGAAGCTCGACCCTTACATCAACGTCGATCCGGGAACAATGTCGCCTTTCCAGCACGGCGAAGTTTACGTTACCGACGATGGAGCTGAAACGGATCTCGACCTCGGGCACTACGAGCGTTTTACGCACGCTCAGCTCTCGCAGGCAAATAACTGGACGAGCGGCCGCATTTATCTTTCCGTCATCGAGAAAGAGCGTCGGGGCGATTATCTCGGCAAGACGATACAGGTCATTCCGCACATCACCGATGAGATAAAGGCTGCCGTCAGGAAAGTTGCAGATAGTCATGAACCGGACGTTCTGATCGTCGAGATCGGCGGCACGGTCGGCGATATCGAATCCTTGCCGTTTCTTGAAGCAATTCGGCAGATGGGTAATGAAGAAGGCCGTGAGAACGCGATCTTTGTCCACGTAACGCTCGTACCGTTTATCGCGGCCGCCGGCGAGCTGAAAACAAAACCGACGCAGCATAGCGTTCGCGAACTCCGCGAGATCGGTATCGCTCCGGATATCCTGCTTTGTCGTTCGGACCGTCCCGTTTCGGCGGACCTTAGAAAGAAGATCGCTCTTTTCTGCAACGTCCAGGAATCGGCGGTCATCTCGGCTCTCGACGTGCCGACAATTTACGAGGTTCCGCTTGCGTTCCACGAACAGGGGCTTGATGAGCTGATCGTTGCGGATCTAAAGCTAGCAGAACGATTTCCGACCGCAGATCTTACGCGTTGGCGTGATCTTGTTGCGACGATCAAGGAACCTTCCGCGGGTTCGGTCAAGGTGGCCATCGTTGGGAAATACGTCGAGCTGGAAGATTCTTACAAGTCGCTGCGTGAAGCTCTGACGCACGCTGGCGTCGCGAACGATCTGCGTGTCAATGTCACGTGGCTCGAGTCCGAGAATCTGATGAAGGACGATTACGAGACCGAGCTGAACGATTACGACGCGATCCTCGTACCCGGCGGCTTCGGCAAACGCGGTATTTCGGGAATGCTGCGGGCGATCAAATACGCGAGACGTTCGGGCACGCCGTATTTCGGCATCTGCTTGGGAATGCAGACGGCGTGTATCGAGTTCGCACGCGATGTGTGTGGCCTTCGCGAGGCAGATTCGACCGAGTTCAACGAGGAGACACCGTTCCCGATCATCTTCAAGCTTCGTGATCTCGTTGGCGAAGATAAACTCGGCGGCACGATGCGGCTTGGCGAATATGAATGCGAACTAAAGGCCGACACGCTCGCCCGCGAGATCTATCATGGCCGCGAGAAGATCGGCGAGCGGCACCGCCATCGATACGAATTCAACCCGGAATATCGCAGCGTGTTGGAAAAGGAAGGACTCGTCTTCAGCGGTGTCTCACCGGACGGGAAATTCGTCGAGATCGTCGAACTTCCACGCGAGACCCATCCGCATTTCATTGCGTGCCAGTTTCATCCGGAATACAAATCAAAGCCGCTCGATGTTCATCCGCTCTTTGACGCATTCGTTAAGGCGGCCTGGACCAACAAGCTGCACAGCGAGAATCTCGGGCACGACGTGGCCGCCGAAAAGCAGGTCGAGATCCCGGAGCGGATCGATGCGGCGACGGGCGAATAGATTCCGCGACGGAAACGTCATCGCGTATCATTGAGCAAGACAACGATTATGGATGCTTTTAGCGTTGGGAACGTCACGTTTGGAGACGGGCAATTGAGCTTTATTCTCGGGCCGTGTGTTGTGGAAACACTCGAACACGCGCGGAAGATGGCGGGCTCGATAAAGGATATCTGCGGCGAGGTCGGCGTTCCGTTCGTTTATAAATCATCGTTTGATAAGGCAAACCGGAGCTCGGCGGATAGTTATCGCGGTGACGGAATGGAATTCGGACTCGACGTTCTTGCCAAGGTCAAGGCCGAATTCGATGTGCCGATCGTAACTGATATTCACGAACCGTGGCAGGCCGAGAGGGCCGCCGAGGTCGCTGACATCCTCCAGATACCTGCATTTCTTTGCAGGCAGACCGACTTGCTCATTGCCGCTGCAAAGACAGGGAAGGCCGTGAATGTAAAGAAAGGCCAGTTCCTTTCGCCGTGGGACGCAAAGAATATCGTGGAAAAGCTGCGTTCCGCAGGATGCGAGAAGATCATTCTCACCGAACGGGGTGCAAGTTTCGGTTACAATAACCTGGTTGTTGATATGCGGTCATTTCCCGTGATGCGGGAGTTCGATGTGCCGGTCTGCTTTGATGTGACGCACAGCCTGCAGCTTCCGGGCGGATTAGGAAAGGCAACTGGCGGGCAGAGCCAATACATCGAAAACTTCGCAAGGGCAGGCGTCGCGTGTGGGCTTGATGCCGTATTTATGGAGGTTCACGACGATCCGTCAAGGGCTCCGAGCGACGGGCCGAACCAATTACCGCTCGCAAGGCTAAAGCCGCTTCTTGCTAAACTCAAAGCGATACACGAGCTCGTAAATTAGACGACCCGAATTTTTGATGATAAAAAAGCTGCTTGCGATCTTCCTCCTTGTTCTTGCACTTGCTGCGGCCGCAGCCGCACAAACGACGGGCGGTGCCGTCTGGCAGGTCGAGAAATACGACCTCGACGTTACGCTCCCGCAGACTTTTGACGGTCGCGGAGCGACCATTCAAGCCACGCTCGATCTCAAGAATGTTTCTTCATCTCCGGCATCTACATTGACGATGAGGATCAGCCCCTCGGCCAAAGTTTCGGCCACAACGGTGAATGGCGGATCGTCGGACTTTTCGGGTGGTGAAGAGTCTCTTACCGGCAACAGGACCCTGCAGCGTGTCGTATTGCGACTGCCGTCGGTTCGTTCCGGAGGTTCGGTCAAGGTCGTGGTCAATTACGTTCTCTCGATCAAGGACAACGGCGATGCGGCCGTTATCTCGCCGGTCGGCTCACACCTTCTGCCGCTTTCGTTCTGGTATCCGACGCCCACAAACTGGTTCTACAGTCGAGGCGCCGATCATGCTCCGTTCTCGATCCGCGTAAAGCCGCAGGCAGGAATGCAAGCGATTTCTGCCGGCACGGGTGCCGCGAACGGTGCTTTTGATACGAACACGGCGTCACAGCCCTTCTTTGCCGCCGGTGACTGGCAGACGGTCCAGGCGAATGGCGTTACGGTCTATTTTCAGAAGAACTCCGGTGAAACGGGCAAGGCACGTGCGACCGAACTTGCCGCCGTTTTCTCGGAAGCGAAAGCTTTTGCCGAGAAGTTTCTGGGCCCGGGCCCGAATGTTCCGCTAAAGATAGTCTCTGTTCGACGAGGTGCCGGTTTTGCCGACGCAGGCGTCGTTTTTGTGGACGAATCAGTATTTCGCCGCCCGAAGCTCGATGCGGCGACCGTACAGAATCTCGCGGAAGCTGCACCGAAATTGACGCTTGCCGCTCGGTCGCGGGAGGACGGTTTTGGAGTGATAAGCGAAGGCCTGTCGAGATATATCGGGACGCAGTTCATCGGCGAGAAATACGGCAAGGATGTAGAAGATGCGGTTCGAGCTCGCCAAAGGGCCTCGTATGCGGCAGTCGTTGCTCGAGACGTGCCGCTTGGCGTCGTTTCACCGCTGGACGACGTGTATTTTGGCGAGGTCGGAAATAAGGGTGCGATGCTGTGGGGCCTGCTGGACCGTGCCGTTGGCAGAGCCGCGTTTACCAAGGCTCTGACTGACTCGCTTGCAGATGGCGTTTTTACGGTCTCAGATATTCGCTCGAATTTTCCGTCCCAGAGCGATCTGATCTCGTACTTCATCGAAAAACCGACCGAAATGAATTTGCTTGCCGGCTTGCCACAGGCCGGTGCGGGCGAGACAAAGGTCGCACTCCGAAATGCAGGAGCGATCGATGCGACCGTTAATGTGCGGGCAACGACAGCGTCCGGAAAGGTACTTGATGCTCCAGTCACGCTTAAGGCCGCGAGCTTTGGCGAAGTCACATTCAAAACCCCTGAGAAGGTCGTCCGTATCGAGATCGATTCTGAGAAGCTTTACCCGCAGGTCAGATACTACGATGACGTAGCGCCGAAGGTGTTCGATGAGAACGATCCTGTTGCCGGCGTGAAGGCCATGCTAGACCAGAAGAAGTTTGATCAGGCGATCCGTGCCGCAAAGGATGTTCTTAGGGACTTGCCTGCCTACGACGATGTGGCGATACAACTCGGCCGTGCATATCTCGGGTCGGGCGATCAAGCGAATGCCGAACAGCAGGCGAACGCCGTTTTGGCGGCAAAACTCCCAACGGCAAAGAATATGGCGTGGGCGACGGAGATCCTTGCCGAGGCGGCGGCAAAGGCGGGACGAAACGCTGATGCGTTGGCGGCTGTCGAAAGGACGATCGTGTTTGATGGCGATTACGGTGCGAGTTATGCAGCGAGGAAACTTCGCACTAGCCTCGGCGGCGCGACGAAGATCGATCCTGCGATAAAGGCGTTCTTTGCGAAGTTTGACTCTGCTGCGGTCGAACATAAGAAGGCGGAGGTTCTTTCGATGGTGATGCCGGGCGAACTCACGCGGTTTGCGGAGAATCTGTCCGGGTCGGCCGCAAAATGGCAGACGAGCGTGACGCAGGTCGATCAGATCGGCGAAACGGAATGCCTTGTCGAAACACAGCTTGCGACACAACTGCTGACCGGGCCGGATCAATCGGGCCTTGCCGTCTTTCGGATGATAAAGGCTGATGGAACATGGCGTCTTGCGGGCGTCGAGATCTTTGAGGTGAACTAGAAAAGGGAATTCGCGTATGAAAAAGCTCCTGCTGTGGTCTTCCGTCTTAGTTTGTGTGTGCTTCTTCTTTGGAGTTGTTCAGGCTCAAAAGAAGCCCAAAAAGCTGCCGCGCGTTTGCGGTGATCCTGACGCTGCGTGCAAAGGCCGCTCGCTTTTCCACTCGTATGAATTACCTGTCGAGTGGCCGAAAAATAGTGTGATCGCGGAATCAGAACCTTTCTACGCGATCATTCTGAAAAGTGCGAAATTCGACTATTCGTCGGGTGCGGATTGCGACAAAGTGTATTCGGAGGGCGAACTTCAGTCGATCCAATGGCTCTTTCCGACAAACAAGGTCTTTGCCCAGAAGTGCATTGAACCGGGGACGAACTATTACGAGGGCGTTGATGGAGACTTTGTGTTCATTGCCGTTTACGCGGGAAAGACACTTGCCGAAGCAAACAATTTCCTGAAGAAAGTTCAGGAGACCGGTCAATTCCCCGGGGTAAAGGTGCGGAAGACGAGGGTCGGCGTCAATGGAACTTAGCGAACTGCGGGCTCGTGCCCGAAAGATCGAGCTGTTGTTGATGGATTGCGACGGCGTCCTGACGGACGGGCGGCTTTACTTCGGTCCGGAAGGCGAGACGTTAAAGGTTTTCCACGCTCGCGATGGCGAGGGGTTGACGCAGTGGAAAGCCGCTGGGCTTGCTGCAGGTATCATTTCGGGTAGAAACTCGCCCAGCGTCGCTCTAAGGGCCAGCCAACTGGGCATGAGCTACGTCTTGCAGGGCCGAAGCGATAAGGCGACCGCCCTTCGCGAAATTCTGGCCGAAAGCGGACACTCGCCGGAGCAGGCCGCATTCATCGGGGATGACACTCCGGACCTGCAGGCCTTTGAGCTTGTGGGCCTTTCGATCGCGGTCAATGATGCCCACTCAACCGTAAAGGCCACAGCCGACGTGGTGATTCAGGCAAATGGCGGCCAGGGTGCGGTCCGTGAAGTTATTGATATGATCCTGGCCGCCCGGAAGGAAATGTCGGACTCAGCCGACCAATAGTCCCGCATCCGCAAACGCCTGTAGGTTATTGAGCACGGAAGCCTTCATTTCGCCCGGATCAAGCATCTCTTCTGCGTTGAATTCAGCAGCAAATTCAAGCATCGACTGCGTCAGGTCGTCGATATCGCGTGTCCCATCGGCCAGATAAAGAAGCCTCCCGATCGCGGGATCTTTGATCTCAAGGTTCAGTCCCGTGAGAGTTGCAACTGCATTAGAACCGCGTTCGATCTGGTATCTGGCGAACCTGCTCGCTTCGGGCCGTTCGCTGATCTCGGAAAAGAACTGCTGCTCGAGGCAATGTGCCTTTAGAAAGCCGGCCATATACAACTGCGTGAAGTAACCGAGAGTGACCATTGCGTCAGCTTCATTGGCCGCCCCGACGATGTCTGTTAGCTTCAGGGCCCGCGGCCAGGCATCGGCGATCGCCGTCAGGCCGGCCTTGGTCAGCGGATGATTGAGCGTAACCTTATTGCCCTTGGGAGTCGTAAAAGAGACCGGTGCATCGTTCGCGGTACTGTCGCTGCTGTCTGTCTCGAGCTGAGCGGCAAATCGAAGGCCTTTCAGTCGCTCGGGCCGAAAATCTCGATCGACCGCAAGATCTTTCCCGCAAAAGAGCGTTGTCCTGAAACGGCGTCCAATCGCAAAGTCGCGATATTGCTCCCTTGCGGTCACATCTGAGCTGAAACCTTCCGGAAACTTGAACGCGGCCTTTTTGCCGAGCTCTGACGGTTCTGCTTCGCAAAGATATTGAAAACCGTGCTTCTCGAGCAGATCTGTGAACTCTTCGAAATAGAAAGGTCGATTCATCGCGGACAGATCGTCGTGGAATACATTTTCCGGCGTCCGTTCGCTGATCTGTTCGAGTTCGAGGTCGAGCATCGTTTGATAGATACTGTCTTCTTCGGCGGCATCAACGATCTGTTCAAGGAATTCGATACCGGCTGCGACCTTTTCCCGCGGATCTGAGATGTTGCGGGTCGCAAACTTCATCATTCCGTGCGTGATCTCACGAATATGACAGCCGGGAAGGGCGTTGTAGCTGATGTATCCGACTCCGTTTTGAAAGAGACAATTTGCGTAAAGGTCAAAGATAGCGGGACGGACGAACTCCGGCACCCACGAAAAAAGGCCGTGAGCGACTATGAAGTCGAATTCGCCGAGTGCTGCCGGATCGGCCTGCGTCACGTCCATCTCCAGGAACTCTACATTCGCAAGGCCAAGTTCGAGTGCCGATCGTTTCGCGGCATTGATATGTGTTGCGGCAAGATCGATACCGACAAATCGGCTCTCGGGCAGCATGTATGCAAGCGATAGCAGATTAGTGCCGTCGCCGCAGCCCAATTCGAGCATACGGCATTTGGCGGGGTCGGCCGCATCGATACCGTGCATGCGGGCAAGAGTTGAAAGGCGATCGGGATTTGTCTGAGGAAAGACAAAGCTCGGATATGGGACGTCGTCGTATATGAAATCACTTGGCATCTTTATTCTTGTAAGAGACGCTATTCTATGCGATATTTGCCTTTAGCCGACAATCGAGCAAGCCAGTTTATCGCGGGTGTAACTCAATGGTAGAGTGTCAGCTTCCCAAGCTGAAAGTTGCGAGTTCGAGCCTCGTCACCCGCTCCAGAATATTTCTGCCGTGATCGGCGATCTGCAACCTACGTTTCCGTTTCACAAGACCTAATTCAATTCCCGATAACACTGTTGACATCATCTATGTTTGAGAATAGACTACGCTCCGTTCAAAACAGTGTCGGGAGGCGCGTTTATGTGTCATAGAAATATCCGGGGGCATAGATATGTCTTGCTTTGCTGTGCGGTAATGGTATTCGCATATGCAGCGCCGGCTCAGTTTAGATTGACGAAAGGATACTGCGCCTCGACGATGGATGAGCAGGTCGTCTATCTCACTAAGTTCTTCAACGTAAACGTCCAGGCATTTTCTATCAGCACGGCCCCGTTGAATAATGCTTTCAAGAACTTCCTGATCGAGAAATATAACTTCAAAAGTAACTCCGGCTATCCAACCGACTGCCAGATTTTCGAGACCTTGAGTAAGGCGCAAGCACACAAGGGGCAATTGACAGAACGGGCTCAGCAAGATGGAAAGCAGATCGTCGAAGTTATCTGGGATCCGGGCCCATTGGTTGCGGTGCCGGAACGGGGCGGCGAAAACATAGTCGTAGGCCCCGGGGACCCCACACCTACACACACATTCTGCGCCGTTGGGAACCAAAGCACGATGTACTTTAGCGCCGTGTTCGTTACTTTTGGACCGAGGCTCGATCCAAAAGTGAACGATGGCTTTATCGAGTTTCTAACTAGGACCTACGGCTTCACACCAGAGGTCGAAGCAACATGTACTATTCAAAACACCGTCCGGGAAGCTGAAGACATTCTCAAAGCACGCATCGCAGGTGTGCGTTATAACCGACATAAGGCTGTCGAAACTGGCTGGAAATTTGAACCAAGCGGCAACTACAAAGTAGCGCCGAAGCCTGTTCCTAAGGTTGATGACGATCCGGAACCAGTTGGGCAGCGCAAGTCTGAGACTCTCCCTCCGTCAAAGAACATTCAAGATCTTGCAACAAAGGAAGTACCAGATGTCCTGGCTAGATGTCAGAATGATCGAATTATGTCTGGAGCCTTTGACTGTTACGCTGTTCAGCGGGCTGTCTATAACTACCGCATCGAACATGCTGCGGTCGCGGCACCGGAACCGCTCTCAAGTGTATTTGAAAAGCTTAAATGCGAAGACTGCATCGCTCAGTTTGTGGAGGCGTGGGCCAGAAGCTCCGCTGTTTCACGCGGATTAAAACCAACGGCGGCTGAATGTGTTTCCAAGCGCTTTCCAACCGACCTTCACGCCGCCCCCTTTCCAAATAAAGCGTCTCGCATTTTTACTGCAGCCATTACGGCTTGCAACAAATGAGCAGGAAATTCGATGGTAGAGTGTCAGCTTCCCAAGCTGAAAGTTGCGAGTTCGAGCCTCGTCACCCGCTCCAGCTAAGAAAAAGTGTTAAAAAAAGGAGGCAGCCAATTTCTTGGCGGCCTCTTTCTTGCTGGCAGAAGGTCGATCTTACTAAAGCGCTGTAAAATCGAGCGTGCTTGTCGAGCTGTTGATCGTTACGATCTGAGGCGTGAACGAAAAACGCTTATGCGTCGGGGTAAATGTGTACTGAACGCTCGTCGGCAAATTGTCGAAACGGTAATAGCCGAATGCATTGGTCAATGCGACCCTTTTCACTCCGAGCGGGTCAGTTGCCACGATCATTGCGCCAATGACGGGCAAGCCGCTTGCTGATGTTACACGGCCCCCAACTGTCGCTGACGCTGAAGGCGCCGCGGTAATCGAAAAATTCACGTTCGAAATGTCGAAGAAGATATTGCCGACTCCCTGAACCTTGACGCGAGCAGTGCTCGTCGAGGTATTCGGGACGGTGATATCCTCAGTGCCGTCATTGGGGGTTGAAGCCGCCAGGACGATCGGGAATGTGTTTCCGCCGTCGGTCGAAAGAAGGATCTGAACATTCGCCGCGTTCACCGGGGCAGCGGTCGTGTTTGCAACATTCCATGTGACGGTCGCGGTCGAGTTGCCTGTCAAGGTGCCTCCCGCATTAGGAAAGGTCAATACAAACGGCCCCGAATTACCATCGACATTGACAGTCGCGGTCGCCGTGTTGATGCCGCCCGTCGCGGCCCGATTGTCGCGAGCTACTACCTGAAAGACCATTGTCCGAGTGATCGAAGGCAGTATTTCGCCTGTTAGAAACCCGTTCGTAGTAGCCGGAGGCACATTCGCGTTGTTCAAGATGTACTGTAGCGACGGGAAAACTCTCGTCGGACTGGTACTGGCAAGGTAATTCCGAATGATCGGGCGGGAATTCCCATCTGCATCCGTATCCGGCGGTGAGGCCGGCCCTAGGTCATATTCCTGCCAATCGTAGGTCAAGGTGTCTCCATTTGCGTCCGAACCGGCCGCGGTGAGCGAGAACGGCGTGCCCTTTGGGATATTGAAGGTCGATCCGCCAACTACCGAAACGATCGGTGGTGTATTCCCTGTTGCCGTAGGCACGCCGCAGGAGCCGCCATTTTCACGGAAGACCACGATCTGTTCGAGGCTCTTCACGTGAAAAGTGTCGATGCTGTGCGGTGCAAGGTCTTGAGAGCCGCAAATGCCGGCGTACGCCATGATCGTGACACCGCTGCCGGGCTCGTATGCCCCCGCAGCCATCCGATTGCCGCCGCCGCAGCTGCTCGTTGTTCCGTTAAAAGTGTGATACCCGCCGAACTGGTGCCCCATTTCATGAGCGACGTAGTCGATATCGTATCCATCGCCGGTCGGATTTCCCGAACCGGTGACGCCCCTGGCTTTCGAAGAAGCGTTGCAAGGTGAGTTCAAGGTAGCAACACCTCCTCCGCCGGTACTGAAAACGTGTCCAATGTCGTAATTTGCAGTGCCGATCACATTATCAAGGTTCGTCTGATTCTGGCCGAGCATTGTGCTGCCGTTGTTGTTCGTGTACGGATCGGTCGCGGCATTCGTGTAGATGATCAGGTTGTTGTTTGCGACCATATTCATATGGATCGCGACATCGCGCTCGTAAACGCCGTTGACGCGGTTCATCGTGGTCACCATTCCTGCCATCGCTCCGGCAACGGTGCCGCCCCAAAATGCGGTGTATTCTCCGGTG
>JAHBSI010000005.1 GCA_019639195.1 Acidobacteriota bacterium
AGAGGCGGAGGATCGCACGGAAATATTCAAGGTTCATCTGAAGAAACGCGAATTGAATCCCGAACAATTCGAACTCGACAAACTCGTGGAGAAGACCAATGACTTCTCCGGTGCTGAGATCGAAGCTGCCGTTAAGGACGGCGTGCTCGAAGCCTTTATTGACGGTGATCGAGCAGCTGAGACGCGAGACATTCTCAAGGCGGTCGGTAGTATTTCGCCTACTGCTCAAATGATGAGCGAGAAGATCGAAGAAATTCGAAGATGGGCTCGCAATAATATCAAAGGTGTCGCCGGCACGATCAATAACCAAGGGATCGCCTCCACTCGGAGTGACCGGATCTACGAATTCTAAATTTTCACGGAGGTCACGGTTTATGAGCAAGTACATGACATTTGAATCGCAGTCTTTCGCAAACGGCGAATTACTTCTGGAAGCGCTAGCGGACAGTGGATTCTCGACAGTGATCCAAGGAACGGATCTGCCCCTCGACGGCTGGGATAAACGAAACGCCAGAACCGCAGACCTCATCATTCGACGAAGGGATGTAAAAAATCATAGTCTTCTAGCCGACATAGGTTTTCAGAAGACTTCGTCAGGCTATGTTGCGGTGATCGACGACATGGACCTGGATTATCGTTTGGGTAAGGATTTCGTCGTCAGGCTTCAGAATAACTATCACGAGGCTGCGGCACGAAAGATGGCAAAGAAGCTCGGCGGAACTCTGGTCAAAGAGCGGATCGGGAAGACGATCAAGATCAGAGTCAAATTCTGAAGGAGTGATATGGCTGAGATTGAATTTAGTATCGACACCGAGACGGGGAATTGCGAAACGGAGATCAACGGTATCCAAGGTCCAAATTGTGAGCAAACCGCCCGGCTGCTGAAACAGGTCCTTGGAACCCCGACAACCGATCGGAGGACTCTCGAATTTCACGTGAGGCCGAAACCTAAGAGGTTGGTAGGATCCGATGAGTAAAGAATTAGTATTCGTACTTGAACCCGATGTTGGAAGAGTTACGGTTGAAATATCGCAAACATTAGGGCAGGCTCTCGATCATCTTGCACGCGATCTTGGTACTCGAATAAGCCTGAATTGTGCAAAACCAGCGGCAAAAGAAAGGCGACTTCCTGTTATTCAACCTAAGCCGACGGGCATTCACCGGCTCGATTTCGATTCCTCGTCGATCTGGTTGTATCGTCTATATCACGACTCGGTTGTTGATGGTCCCGGCAGACGGAGCGTGATTCAAGTTAGCGGATGTTCGCTTCGATGCAGCGGGTTTATCTACAGTCTTGAAGGGGCGAAGTATGATTTAGCCCATGAAAGACATCAACAACGAACAGCATGCTTCTGATACTTCATTTTGGTTTGAGCGTTTCATCGCGGATCTGTCGACTGTACGACCATTTAACACGGTAAAGGCATACCGGCAGGATCTTGTGAGGTGGTTGGCCTTCTGCGCCGACACCCGGATTGATGCTCTTGCCGCTCGCCCTTCACACATTATCGAATTCGTCCGTGCCGAGCGTGAGCGCCCGACATGTCGCGGAGCGACAGTTGGGGCTCGCACGCTAGTGCGGCGTCTCGCCGCACTCCGGCAATGGTACGAGTTCCTAATGCTGGAGCCCGAACAAACGGGCGGCCGAGTTTGGCATGCTTTCAATATGCCGTCCAACCCCCGTCGGTAGCATAGATACCGCCCGTGAAATTCGATGCTTCCTTGGAAAGGAGAAAAAGCATCATCGAGACTTGCTCGGCGATGGTTGCCGGCCGGTGCTTTGAGTCCGTGTAGGCTAGAACACTCATCGTTTTCGCTCTCCCCATGTTTGGGCCGTCACTTTTCCTGGCCTTCGTCACCGCGGCCACCAATTCGCCAGCCCGGGCGACCATGGGCGTGTCAGTTGCCGACATATTTACCGAGTTCACGCGAATGCCATAGGGCGCATAGTCAACCGCTGCATTTCGCGTCAGACCATTCACTGCATGCTTACTTGCGACATACGCCGGGTTTCCGGCGAGCCCGGTCATGCCGGCGATGGACCCGACATTGACAATAGAGCCGCCGCGGCCCTGCAACACCATCTGCTTGAGTTCTGCACGCATGCTGCGAAAGACGCCTCCGGCATTGGTGCGAAAGACACGGTCCCAGTATTCGTCCGTTGCCTCGTGGATTGATGCGAAAATCAGACTCTTCTGCTTTTTGTAATCAATCGGATCGCCGGAGAAAACTCCGTCCATGACCCCGGCATTGTTGAGTGCCATGTCAATGCCGCCAAAGGAATCAACCGCGAATTTCACCATTTTTTCGCAAGTATCGCTTTCACCTACGTCACCATGGAAAAATACGGCCTTGCCGCCTGACGCTGTTATATTCGCAATGGTTTTCTCGCCAAGATCCTTGATCCAATCGACGCCGACGACATTGGCCCCTTCCCGGGCCGCTCGAACGGCGGCTCCCGCGCCCATGCCGCGAGCGCATCCGGTAATGAGGATCGTTTTACCTTTCAGGCGGTTTGGAACGAAATAACCATCTTCAATCGGCTCAATATCCTTACCATTCTGGGAAGCCTCCCCATCTGTAGTGGTTCCGGTGGCTCCAACGCTAACAACCGATGCGGCAGCGGCGATTGCCACCCCCTTCAGCATATCCCTCCGTTTCATAATTTTTTCTCCTTGTTCCATTTTCCAGTAGTTTCAGAAAGCATATCTCAAAAACACCATCGCGCTGACCCACGAACTCGTGGTAGGACCCAATGCGCCATCGACCGCCGTACCCGGGGAAGTCATAGCAACATGTCCCTGTATAAATGCGTTCCTGGACAGGAAATATTTCACTGTCAGATTTGCCTCGACTCCGAGATTCTTAGACGTGAGTATCGACAATGCCGGATTTCCGCCCAGGTTCAATGTTGACGGCGCTCGAAACAGCCAAACTTGAGGTACAAGTTCGATCCTTGGCTTTGGTCTGAGTCGGCCTTGAAAACGATGCGAGATCAGGTTCGAGTTTTGGAACACTTTGAAATGATTGATACCTTGAACCCATTGCTCGCCGTTTCCTCCCGATAATAAAGGGTCCCAGCGTTCGAAACGTTCGGTATCGGGATCGTCGCCCGAGAATTTTGCGTAGCGGTAGCTCACTGTCGGAGACCACGCCAACTTGGCAAAGGCCCATCCGGCTTCGCCTTGAACGGCGTAGGCAGCCATATCAAATCTAGGATTGCTCTGAAAAGCTGCCTCGCCAATCAGGAACGGCCCCGACCTACCGGTCGGCTTTGGCTGCCATCTAAACCGTCCGTCGTACACATTAAGTCCACTGCGAGTGAAGCTATCAGTTAGCGAGTAGTAAGCGAAATTTGACCTCCCAACCTTTAGATAGGTGAAGCCGAGGTTTAGCTGATCTCGGAGACGGGTTTCAACGTTAACTCCATAGAAACGAGTTTTCGTATCAATCACAGGTAACTCGTCGGGATCCAAATGAAACACTTCAATCAAAGTGTTGTTATACTTTACCTGCACCAGCGCTAGCAGGTCTGCCGCCCAACGAGGATTAGACTGCAGTCCGGCGCGGTCTTGTCCATTGGCAGCCGTGTTTGCTATCAAGAACCCATCACTGATACTAAACTTCTTGCGACCCACGGACGCATTGATAACAAAGCGATTGCCTTTGTCGGTAGTGGTTCCCCCCACCACGCCTACATACGCGTCTTCAATCCCTAAATGTCCGCGCGTCTTGTCGGTAAACAACTCCTGACCGGCCGATCCGCTAACAATGGCGCTTAAACCGCCGTAGGCGTAAACAGATTTGGAGACCGGCGTGATCCCGTAAAGTCCGGCATGAGCGAATCCTTCCCCCCAGCCGCTTAACCCCGATCCTGCGGTTTCCCCAGCTACAAGAGGGTTCCCTGCAAGCATTTGATCTGGCTGGCCATACCAGGCATTGTTATTTGAATAGAGCATGCCCAAGGCTTCTAGTTTGATTCGAAAGTGTGTCCCGTTGCCTTGATAAAGGACAGGGAAATCTCCTTTGCCGCCCCTGGTCAATATGCCGCTTGGCTTCGCCGCCACGGCCCCGTCCCCGAGGGTGACCGACACATTTACGATTACACCGCCGGAGGGGCCGAAGTCGATATCGTGCGTTATCTCCGTGATCTGGGCATTTCGCCTGGCTGCCGACAGTCCAAAATCCACGACGGTTTTGTCGTAATAATCGGTCGGAAAAATTCCGAGAGATCGACGGACAAGGTCTTTTAGGCGCTCGTTAAGTGCCAGGTCAGCGCTTGGATTGGTGATCGTCACTGCGATGGCTTCAATGCGTAAACTCTGGTCGAGATCTGTGATGCTTTGTGAGGCAGCATCCAGGGGCAGAAAGCACACGAATGAACCTAGAACAGAAAAGGTAAAAATTGACGTGCGTATCAGCCCAATCTTAACGAAACGCAGACACGGGTTTAATTGGCCTAGCGTCGCGATTCGAAATCTACTCTTCATTTCAGTACTGTATCACGGCTTCAGTACTGTATCACGGCTTCAGTACTGTGTCACGGCGAGATTCAGCAGCAAACTCCACAATGATCGAATGATACCGGTCCGTCCGCAAGTGGTCGCCGCGATCGACAACTGGATGAAAGTGCGTGGTCAACAACCTTCTTTTCTCGACGAGCGTACTAACAAACCTACCGACTATCTGTTTGCCTGGCGTGGGGTGCCATTCACCCGGCACATGCTGAAAAAATAAATCGAGAAACTATGCGAGCTCGCAAAAACAGATCACCGCTATACGAGCCACCGCTTCCGCCATACGCTCGCCACATTGTGGCGCCGGCGAGGAATGCGGATCGAATCGATCAGCCGGATGCTCGGCCACAAGAACCTGAGAATGACGATGCGTTATGCGGCGGTTATGCCGCCTTTGCTTCGACAAGAGTTCGAGACGGCTTTTGCACAGATAGATGAGGAACACCGTGCGACGGCGCAGATCAGGGTGCTGCTTTCCCCGGAAGCTCATCTTGCCGCACAGCTTGAATGGCGGGAATCGCTGTTCGTTGATCTCGGCTTAGGCTGGTGCGGACTTACTGCCTTTCATCCATGCGAAACACGCCTGTCGTGCCAAAGCTGTCCAAATCTCATTCCCGATAAGCAGAGCCTGCCCCTACTCGAACGGCAGCGAGTGAATCTGATAGAGTTGCGGGGACTCGCGACCGAAAGACTTCCGTCATTGCGAAACGAGGAAGTGTCTCGAGAGTTGACCACAGCGATCGGTGGCATCGAACGCAACATCGCACATCTGAAAGAATACAAGAGCCGGGGGAAGAAGATGAATAGAGAAGTTCGTTCGGAGATGTGATGAGGTCCCAATCTTCCTTTGTGGCTCTAATCAATCCAGGGGCTAACCATTCTCCAATGGCGGCGTCGTTCATGCCTGCTTTTAGCAGTCGTCCAACCAGACAAACCGGGCCAATTCCTAAATCGATTCTTGTCAACACGCCTACGCCGTTCACAACGATATTCCTTGCTCTCACGCAGAAGGTCGGAAAGTTTCAAATTCAGTTAGGACAAGGTTTTTGCCATTGCACTGGGGGGGGGGCAGGCACTGATAGATTTGACGGCTTGCAAAATTAGAGGATGACCCGGACATTGGTCGAAAGGTATCGATTAGGGGCAACGGATTCTAGTTGACATTAATTCTTTTCTTGTGCGATATTCATTGAACTGAATTCGTTCACATGAGAGCCGTGCCATCGAAAGGATATTCGACGGCTAATGAGGTTAGAGGGCTAGAGCTGGGTCACATCCCAAGGTTTCAGCTTGTGAATCACTCCCTGAGGTTTTTGAACTACGCTTCCCGCAGATCGCTGGAACGTTTCCGGATATTGTAGTAAAGAGCCCGACAGGTAACTGGAATTACCTGTCGGGCTTTGTCGTTCACTTTAGCCCGAAACGAAATGTCTCAAGATAAGCGAGCTTAGACACCCCGCATCTTAAACATTTCCGCTCGGTAAATCAACAATCATTGCAGCGTCCGTCGAGGACGGCACGGTTTAGATCTGTATTCAGACGACCAAAGATCTCTTGTTCGCACAAAGAAGAGGCACAACTATGACTACGCGGAAATCAAACAGCATGATCAAGGCAATTACTTCGCTCAAGAACTATCGATCAGTCCGACCGGGAGCGTGGTTGCGAGTCGCTAAGGCCAAAGTGATCTCAGCGACCCTGATCTTCAGCCTCTTGACGCTTTCGACTCCGGGCGCCCCGAAATGGACATTGGTGATGGCCCAGGAGACGGCGACCGACATCCGGCACGCTTATCTTTCGACCTCGTTCGCGGCACCTGAATGGGCGAACTCCGTACTTGCGTTCTTCATCGGCGATCGAAAAGCGCTAAAGATAACGAGCATCGAGATTCAACCTGCGGACGCTACCGTGATGCAGGGTGAAATGATCAACTTCGCCGCGATCGCGCGTTCGGCCGAGGGAAACGTCCCCGCCGTTCAGTATCTTTGGACCTTTTTCCGCGAGGGAGACACGGAGCGAGGAACCCGAAGTTTCCTCAATGGCGGATTCAACGCCAGCCGTCCTGGAAGATACGTGATCACCGCCACGGGTAATGGGCTCCAAGGTCAGACGACCGTCACAGTTTATCCGAATGAGGGCTACTGGCTGCAGAAGAAATTGCAGCAGCCCGAAAGCGAACGATCCGGAAGGGACCGACAGTTCATCCAGCGTTTAGCCGAGCAAGGTCTCCTTACATCGCGAACTATCTTCCCTAGGGATAGATATTCCGCCGAGAGTGAACAGCAACGGGGACTCGTTGATGAACAGAGACGTGATGCGGTGAGGGAAAAGCAGGATGAGGCTCGTCAACGAAACCCCGATCCAGTCAGACAGAGCATCCGCGATACCGACACGGATAAGAATAGCGAGGGCGATGTGGCCCAGGCTTCGCCACGAAAAGGGGGGCCAAGGATCGACGAAGAAACGAGTGTTGAGCATCCTCCGGCAGCCCCAGCCGTTACGGCCATGAGGCTGATGGATCAACTTGGTTGGGATAATAGCAATTGGTACGAAGCGGAAAGTCCTGGCAATCAGGTCGGAAATACACCTGGATCAGCACCCGACGGTGGAGCGAGCAACGGAAACTTCCGGCTTTCGTCCCCAGTCCTTTCGTTGGGAGGACGTGGTCTGGATATAAATCTCGCCTTGACGTATAACTCGCGACTGTGGAGCAAGTCGGGAACGACTATGAAATATGATGCCGATGATGGCTTCCCGGCTCCGGGCTGGAGCATCGGCTTCGGAAAGATGATCTATGCGGGATCGAACGGCGGATGTATGCTTATCGGGCCGGACGGAACGAGACGGTCAAAGGGCGGGACGAACAACGTCACCGGCTCCGGCACATATTATTCCAACTATTTTGTCGGATACACCACTGACGGTTCGTTTACCGACTACAATTGCTACTATTCAAACAGCACGTACGGAAGCTTTTTGAACGGTTCCGCTAGGCTTTCGAACGGAACTACCATTCTTTACTCCAGTCCTACCGCCGACCGAAAGCAGGTGTTCCCGACAAAAATTGTCGACTCACAAGGGAATTACATCACGATCACGTATGTCAATAACGCCGGCCCAAAGATCAACACCATCACGGATACCTTGGGGCGAACCATCACGTTCAACTACGACGGTACTTCCAGCCGCATTACAAGCATCACCGGGCCGGGATACAACGGCACGACGCGTACGTTCGTGCAGATCGCTTATTCTCAAAAGACACTCAGCTATGCTTTCGCAAGCGGATACACGGCCTCTACTCCGTCGAATTCGCCTTACTTGATCGAGTCGATCTATTATCCCGACACCGATACCGGTTATTGGTTCGGCGACACCGATTCTTATTCGTCCTATGGGATGATCGCAAAAGTGCAGAGTCGACGGGACTGGCTGGGCACAAGTGGAACCCAAGGCACCGTTACTCGCGAAGAGGTGTACAACTTCCCGATGACCGCGGATAATACGCTGACCGACTCTCCGGGGTACACCTCTCATTCCGAAACCTGGGATCGAATGGATACGAGCGCCGCGGTTACAACTTACGATGTAACCACCGCCACTGGAACGGAAGTGATTGAGGTCACGCGGCCCGATGGAAGCAAAAGCAAGCAAACGTCGGTAGCGAACTCAAGCAGTTGGGATGATGGCCTCTATTTCCAGAATGAGATCCTTTCACCCTCGGACGATGTTCTGAGCAAGACCAAGATATATCTCGCTCAAGGCTCTTACGGCTCATCGCGCCCGACGAAGATCGAGACCACGGACGAGCTTGAGCAGATGACAAAGGTCGAGTTCACTTATGGTACAAACTACAACCAGGTGACCGCACAAAAGGAGTTCGACTACGGAGGAAATCTTTATCGCGAGACGAGGTATACCTACGAGAACAACGCCGCGTACATCAATCGCCACGTCTTCAGTCTCGTCAAGAAAGTCGAACAGTACGACGCATCGGACAATCGCCTGTCGCTTACCGAGTATGAATACGACAATAACGCGGTCGTTAACGGGACAAGTAATCATGGGCTTGTAGGTGTTACAGGCGTAGTTCAGCACGAGTTTACTTCCGACCCCTATACAAATGAAACAGTGCCCGTTCAGGGGGCATGTCTTTATTGGGAGCCCCAATACTCAGATCCTCAGTGCGAATGGGAAGGCCAAGAGGTTTGGGTGTGGCAAACTGGCGGCTACTATGCCAACTGCCAATGTTACGACTATGAATACGATTACGTAAGTGCGTATGATGACACATCTATATTCCGAGGAAACATCACGAAAGTCACGACGTATGCCGATGCCGATTCTTCTCCTTCTGGAGCAGTATCGTACGATTTCACTTACGACATAACCGGAAATCAGCGGACGGCGACGACCAACTGCTGCCAGGAGATGTCGTTCTCGTATTCGACGACCACGCAGTTCTCACAGCCTGACTCGGTGACCAAGGGCTCGCCTGATCCGATGTCAGCGCACCGGATCACAACGAGTGCAACGTACGACTTCAACACTGGCGTAATGAAGACCTCGACCGACGCCAACAGCCGGACGACTACCGTCGCTTACGATGCAGTCGCACGGCCGACTCTAGTGACGGCTCCGACAGGTGGGAAGAGCACGACAGACTACGACGACGCGAACTGGCGCCCAACAAGGACAGTTCAGCTTTCGGATAACACTGTCGTCAGCAAAACAAAGACGGAGATGAACGGTCGTGGACAGCCCCGGATATCCGGATACTTCATCGATGCAACCAATCAGAACAATACGGCAATCGAATATGACGTGATGGGCCGAAGAAATAAGGTGTCGATGCCGTACGCTTCGAGCGGGAGTGCTGCCTATTGGACCGAGTACACTTACGACTATCTTTCAAGGGTGACCGAAGTAGAGGCTCCGGATGGCAGTACATCGAAGACCTTTTACAACGAAGATCCGGGTACAGTTGCTCGACCCGACTCGGCCAATCCCGCGTCTACGCATAAAGGCCAAACCGTGAAATCGCAGGATGCATGGGGACGCGAGCGGTGGGCACGAACGGATGCGTTCGGGCGCCTTGTCGAGGTCGTAGAGCCGAACCCAACGGGCAACGGTACGGTCGCCGCTACAGGCAGCCTGATGACGAGTTACAGTTACGCTGAGTCCGACTTGCTTGTGCTTATCACCCAGGGCAGCCAAACACGATCGTTCAAATACGATTCGGTTGGAAGATTGACGCACCAGAAACTTGCTGAACAGACCGCAACGATCAACGACGCGGGCGTATACGTAGGCTCAGGCGGGACAGGTGCGGCCTGGAGCGATGCGTTTGAATACGACACGCGCTCGAATCTAACAAAACGAACCGATGCCCGTGGTGTGATCACCGAGTTCTCGTATCAGATCAGCAGTGCGGCGGACCCGCTCAACCGGCTACACGGGATCACGTATAATACCTCCGGAGCGGACACGACCTACACGATAAACGCGGCTCCGGCGGTCAGCCTGGAATATATGACCTCCGGCGACAAGATGCGTGTCAAAAAGGTGATCACGAGCGGTGTCGCGACCGAAGAGAATACCTACGACGCGGATGGCCGGGTTACCGACTACACGCTTACTTTCGATGGCCGGACGAGCTATCCGATGGTGACGAGCTACGTCTACGATTCTGCCTCGCGCGCGACCGAGATTCGTTATCCAAAGCAATACGGCATGACCGACGAGCCGCGTAAACTGATCGAGCCGACTTACGACTACACTTCGCGGTTATCCACGCTAAGGGTGAACAGCGTCGTGCAGTTAGGAAGCATCATCTATAACCCGAGAAGCCAGGCTACCAGCATGAGGGTCGGAGAGCCGAACAGCGGAGCGTACCACGAGTTCTATACGTATGAGGCACAAACCGGATTGCTCACGGATCAAAGTGTGAATACCTTTGACGGTGAAAGTTGGACCTCGCTAATGTGGCTCAGCTACGAATACAACCGCGGCAGCAGTAACGGTACGCTGAACGGCAAGACGGGCCAGTTGACCCGGACCATCGATAACCATGATCGCAACAGGGACCGGGTCTATGAGAACGATGCTTTAGGCCGGCTGATCAAGGCAAAGGGCGGAGCGGCGACGGGCGTCAGCGGACCGACCGCGAACTGGACGCAGGACTACTCTTACGATCGTTACGGCAACAAGACCGGCACGAGCGTAAGCGGGATAACAGCGGACAGCAACAACGTCCCGCTCGACGGACTTGCATCGGTTTCCTATGACGATGCATCTAATCGGATTGACGACACTGACTGGCAATACGACCTAAGCGGAAATCTGATCCGCGGAAAGAACGAATCGGGGGTATGGCAGCGATTTGAATATGATGCCGCCGGCAAACTGGTGAAGATCAAGGACGACTCAAACAACGTTCTTGAGACTTACACCTACGGTGCGGCGAGGAGCCGGCTGAAGAGCGAGACATCGACTCAGCGAATCTATTATGCTTGGGACGGAAACAGCCCGATCGTCGAATATTCGGAGCCAACGGCTTCATCGACGCCCGCATACTCCAAGTCATATGTGTACGCCAGCTCACGGCTTCTCTCGACAGCGACAAGAAGCTCGGCTACGAGCGAGACAATCCTATTCCATCATCCGGACAGGCTCGGTACGAAACTCATGATCAACCCGAGCACTCAAGCAATTGATCGGCAATCGACGCTTCCATTCGGCACCGCCCTCAACGCCGAGAGTACGGCATACTCGAACAAGGCCTTTACAAGCTATGACCGCAGTTCGAGTACAGGACTGGACTACGCAGTCAATCGCACCTACTCGAAAGGCCAAGGCAGATTCACACAGGTTGACCCAATCGGCGTTTCCTCGACTTCAATGTTGGTCCCGCAGTCGCATAACCTGTACGCCTATGTCCTCAACAATCCTGTCGATTTCGCAGATCCAAGCGGACTCTGCGTTTTCAAGATTAATATCAGGGTCAATCCAGATATTCGACAGGGTTTGTTCGGTAATCAAAACGTGATCAACGCTGCTCAAGCAGAAATTACTAGAATCGTTACTGCTGCGGGTCATTCAGTAACGTTTGATGTGAACGCACGCGCGGACAGGTCATATACGATTAATGTTGTGGGCGGAACTTCATCGTCGAATGCACTCGGTTCAACATTGGGCATCGGAAAATATAACGGTTATGGTTGGGTCTTCGGCGGGGAACTCAGCGCGCTTTCTAATGGGGTCTTAGGCCTGAACGACGAGAGGCGCGGGCTTGCTGTTGGCAGGGTTATAGCACACGAAATGATCACGCACCAACTTCTTGCTCGAGACAACTCGACCGGACGCAACGGACACACGGGTAGCGGTGTAACCCGAGCTGGCTTTGGTCGTGAGGTGTTCGATCCTCGAAGCAATAGATTCAACGTCCCGCAAGATCTGATCAAATTCCTAGACGCCCTTTGTCTTCCTACAGACCCTCTTTCGCCGCCGCCTTCGACGGTTGCGGGAGGTGGCGGAGGTGATCCTGGCGGCGGAGGAGGCATCCCTTGGCGAGGCGGGTATCCGTCGTGGTACCGCTCCATGTGGGACTTTGTGAATTGGGTGAACAGCATACCGCTTTGGAGCGACGAGCCGGTTGTCGGTGAGGAGGGAGATGATGAAACTGCGTAATCCGTTAAAAATGCTTGATCGGTGGCAAGTGATTTGGTTTTTTACGGTCGCATTGTGGGCACTGTCGTCGAATCATGTTTTGTATGCGCAAAGCGGCCGGACCACCTTGACCGGGATTGTAAGAGACTTTGAAGGAGCATCAGTACCGGGTGCCGATATTTCACTCAGTTTGAATGGATCCGGCGGAGAGGTTCTGGTAAGTCGAACGCGATCCACGGATTCAGGATCATTTAAGTTTAATAAATTGGCACCGGGACGATATGCCGTTCGTGTAGAGCACCACCTTACCGGCCTAAAGGGGGGCGGTACGATACAGCTTGGAAGTAAGGGATCGGCGAGAATGAACATCACTCTAGGCGAAGGATGTACGGACAACGTTGACTTAAGTTACAAGATGACGACAGCGGACGAAACGACAATTCTTTCATCGGCCCTAGAAAGGACATTCCGCTGGCTCAAAATCGATAGTGATGTTGGATCTCAAGTTGTTGTATCTAATGAAAGCGTTGAAGCTTTTCTGCCGGAAAAAGTGGCGACCTATCGATTGATTCAACTCGATGCAAGTTCTCTTAAAAAGAGAGCAGATGTTACTGGGCCGTTTCGTTTTCTTACGGTTCGAGAGTTAAGGGCCAAAGGGGACTGTGCTGTCGCTTCCCTTGATTATTCCTGGGAAACAGGGAAGGATGCGGAAGTGAGGGGCGGAAGCGGAATCAAGTTAGAATATCGGCGACTTCAAGATAAGTGGATCGGTAAACTCCTGTACGATTGGGTCTCGTGATTTCCCGTGATTCTAAATTAGGTTGTCGTCTTAACCGGCGTATATTTCTGACCTCATTAGCCGCAACAAATGAGCAACGTTTCCTTGCCGCTGGGCGCTTTTCCTCCGGGCGATAACTCTCGCCCCGGATATTGACTACGGTGCCCCGGTTAGGCAGCCGAATCGATTGCCAGACCGGCCATTACCCGTCTCCGGCGAACACCTCGCCCCATGCCCGTCGTATTTCCTCTTCTTCTGGTTGCGCCTCGCTGATGCCCGTCTTTCCGTAATCGGATTGGGATATGCACGCTTTCTTCTTCAAAGCTTTGCCAAAGCTACCTATAATCCCCGAGCAAAGAGGATGCGGCCCGGAAATAAGGCTCATAACCATGGAAAGTTTTGTTCTTAATTAAAACGATCGCGGCAGCCTGCAAAGTTTTCGCACTATGCTTACCTCCGCGATAGTGACGATAGAACTCTTGTGTAAAAAGCTGAGTTGAGAGATCATCCCACTGTGCTGACACGACCGACGAACTTACCGATCCTAACAGTGCCCACGCTATACTCACAAGTCCCTCACCATTGAGTACGTTATTCGTCTCGCAGGAGGCGAGAAAATCAAGTCTCTGCATCACAAAGCTATGCGAACTCGCAAAACGGATCAGCGTTGTGCAAGCCAGTGGTTCCGCCACGCGCCCGCGACGTTGTGGGCGCGTGGGCGACAAAAACCTGGCGATGACGATGCGTTACGCTGCCGTGATGCCGACTTTGTTTTAGCAGGAATTTGACACACCTTTTGCGCTGAGAGATGAGGAAGACAGTTTGGGCGCAGAACATTTGTTTGCTATCCCCCGGAATAGGAAGGGTATCGAGAGTTGACCACAGCATTCCGTGTATGGACAGCAACATTGAGTATTTGAACGAAAACAAAAGCGGTGGGAAGAAGATGAATAAAGAAGTTCGTGTGGAGACGCGATGAGTGAACTGACAATGCTGATCGATACGACAAACGGGGTCATGCTCCTCGAAAACTCGCATCTGTCTGCCGATGTGCTGGATAAAGTTACGGCTATTGCAGGCGAAGGTAAGGAATGTGGCTGTGCTCGTCCGATCGAAGTCATTCCGGTGCCGATCACACGCGAAAGTCACGCATCCGGAGCTCGAGTTCGGATCGCCGGCTACTATCACGACTCGCTTGTCGAAGGGCCTGGCCGTCGCAGTTCCGTGCTCTTTCAGTTCTGTCCGCTGTCCTGTAGGGGATGTTGGGTGCCGCATCTACACAGCCCCGATGGTGGAGAACTGGTCTCCGTCAAGACTCTCGCTGAAAAGTTACTCGATTCGTCCTTCGAGCGTGACGGGGTCAGCATTCTCGGAGGCGAACCCTTTGCTCAACCTGAAAGCCTATTGGCACTAGTCAAGGAGCTTCGCCGACGCGGCTGCAAGCATATCCTCTGTTACAGTGGCTATACGTTCGAAACGCTTGTGCAGCAAGCGAAAAAGCTGCAGGCAATAGGCGAGGTTGTCGCTGATATCGATATGCTGATCGATGGTCCTTACGTTGAAACAATGACAGACAGAGCAGGAGCCTGGACGGGAAGCGGCAATCAAAGAGTGATCGATCTTTGCGAGACTCGTCGAACAGGCCGATTAGTTCTATACTGAAAGCCGCGTTTGGAGTAAGCCTCGCCTTCGGCTCGGCCTGCTCCAAACGCGAGAATATCTGGCGAAATTTCCCCTTTCCTTTGTCACACTGTAGATAACTGCTTGTTTCATACCTGAAACACATAAGCGAGAAAATGGAAAGCTTGTGTCGATCTCATCAATCGTTGATGAAGTCGTTATGGAACGTGAACGGCACGATGGGGTAACGATCCTCGGGGGCGAGCCATTCGATCAGCCGGAGTCTGTTGCCGAGCTTGTATCAAGACTGAAGAACCATGGTCTTCACGTCACGGTCTATTCTGGATTCACGATCGAGCAGCTAATTGAGCGACGGCTACCGAGCATCGACTACCTCCTTACCCACATCGATTTGCTTATCGATGGTCCGTATATGGTCAGCCTGCGGGAAGGGGCAGGTGAGTATCGCGGGTCGCGAAATCAGAAAATTATCGGTAATGCTACGATAAGATAGATGGGACGACCGGCCACACGATCAGGCTTTATTTGTTACCACTGCGGCAGCGGTGAAACCTGCAAGGCCGGGTTCGGTAAACACCGTAAGCGACGATTCTATTGTCGAGCCTGCCGGCGTTGGTTTCTCGAGAATCCCGAGATTAAAACCGGTAAAAAGAAGAGCCGCAAGACGGGGGACCTCCCTTCAAAGCAGTATCTGATCGCCGAACTGAAAGAAGTTGCTGAAGAGTTAGGCAGGGCACCCACAACTTACGATTGGCCCATCCTGAGGGAAGAGGAACGGGTTTACCCCCTGTATGTGTACTACGCGGTGTTCGGTAGTTTCCTTACAGCCGTGAAGCGGGCAAAGCTGAAACCGAAGTATAAACAGGAATTCGACTCGTCCGATCGCGAACGACTTCTCCGAGAACTTCGCGAACTTCGCCGGAAGTTGGGTCGGCCGCTCTTTGATGAAGATGTTGATGCTGCCCGACGGAGGGGAGAGGTTTCATCGCCTTATCACTTTGTGCGCGCATTCGGATCGGTTCCCGTCGCGATCGAAGCGGCCGGTGCCTCCAAAAAGAACTGCGGCCGTGAGGAATTGATCGCGATCCTAAAAACACTGGACGCGACGCTCGATCGTCCGATACAGGCCGCGGATCTACAGCGGTTGTACGACGAAGGGAAAGGTCCGTCGGTGAAAACGTTTCTAAAGGAGTTCGGCACACTTTCCAAAGCCCGACGAGCGGCTCGCACAATGGCGACCTACCGCAAAGCGAAGACGCGGACGAAATATTGGCAAAAATACACTAAAGAAGAACTGATCGCACAGCTCAAGGCTCTGGCGAATAAGCTCGGCAGAAAGCCGACCGACAGGGACATCAATGCCGCAAGCAAGCTGGGCGTGTGTGCATCCTCGAGTTCCTTCGCGAGCATGTTCGGAAGCTTGCCTGCAGCTTATCGCGCCGCAGGTTACACGCGGGCGAAACCTCGTTCGTACAAGGATGAGGAGATCGTGTCGGCCCTCCGCAAACTTTCGGAAAAGGTTGGCCGGATGCCGACATTTCATGAAATTCGACGCGCAAGCATTCGGGGCGAATGTCCGAGTCCGGGAACCATCGTTCGACGAATCGGAAGGCTGACAGATCTCAAACCACAGTTTGAACAATGAAGGTTCTGTCGCAGCTAGTGACCCTGCGATTTGACCCGCTCGACAGCGAATCTGGATTGTAGCTCACAGCTCACAAAAAACATTTTGTCGCTTCATCCGCAAACCCTCTGTCTCTGGGAACTCCTTTGATTCGAGCTTCGTGTGAAAAAAATGCCGTGAACGTCTCCCACACCGTTCACGGCTTCATCTGAGTGAACGCTTTTGGGGGCGTTCAGTTTCAGATGGAGCAAGTATTTCTTAATGGGAAGCGGCTGTCAAATCAACATTAGTGGTGCTTTCTTACTCGCTCTTGGTGCAAATATTGACCGATGGTGTAAAAGCTATTCAGCACTCGGAGCGATCTCTTCAAAGGAAATCACATCAGATCTAACCTACGCAGTTTGGTTCGCACGAGTTAGCGTTTGTGCAGGGAGATTTCGCTTGCCCCGTTGACCACTGCTTCGCGTGAAGTTCTTCGCGTTCCGGTTCTCATACTCTAAAATATCCGCCATTCGATAACGTGTTTGATTACCAATCTTGAACGCTTTTAAATGACGCGGACTGGACTTCGGTAGAGCTCTAAGGCGCTGGAACCGCTTAGCGATCGCATCCGCCGTTCCGGTTAGCTTCCACCTTTCTGCCAGCTGGTCATTATCTAAAATTTCACCTGTCATAATTTCCATCCAAAATGTACTCCGTCCCGACTAATGCAAAAGACGTGCCTCTAGAATTTGTGTTTGAATGGAGGTTGAAGGAATTACTCTGAAACGTTTCCCCAACAAAGAAATGTTCCCTAGAGCTAAAAACAGCGTCAAGATGAAATTAACTGGTGACGCCGACTATTCCGTTTATTGAACTTATTTGGTGGCCATGGACGCGGGTCGAACTGCGGACACG
Organism: Acidobacteriota bacterium; assembly: GCA_019639195.1. Taxonomy (GTDB): domain Bacteria; phylum Acidobacteriota; class Blastocatellia; order Pyrinomonadales; family Pyrinomonadaceae; genus OLB17. The sequence goes on from JAHBSI010000005.1 coordinate 17,126, forward strand.
CAGATTTTTCAAATTTGTGTTTCTGAACTCAATGGAGTTTCGGAGTGGCTTTCCTCCGATTCCCGGAAGCTCGGTCTATCCTACGGTCTGCAACCGGCCACTGGAGACGTCAAGAGTCATAACTGCGTGCGAATACCGGAAAGACGGGAGTTACAGAAACGGCAGAAAAACTTCTGTTTGCACCCAAAATTGCACCCAAAATGAACTACAGGAGCCTTATATTGTACATTCTCTAAGATGCTGTGCTTGTCAAGTACCCGTATTTACTGCGTAAAATGTGGAGCCGGTGAAGGGACTTGAACCCCCGACCTGATGATTACAAATCAACTGCTCTACCAACTGAGCTACACCGGCTAAGGTGATGAGGTTTTGGCCGTGCCAATGTCGGGACGGCTGGGAATGCGGTGTGTGTGGGTCCGGGGCGAAACGCCATAAAGTTCGCTGTCGATGTTTGAGGTTCGGCAGCGATCTTAGGCCGTCTGGCCCTCAGGTCTTTTGGAGCACCAAAAGAACCGATACGCAACACAGTTGACGACACGACTGAACACAATTTCTGATCCCGGCCGTCTACCCGCAAGCGGTGATGATAGCAAATTGACGTGCGGTGATTCAAAACCAAAAGGGCGAAACGGAGCAGTTTCGTTCTTTTCGGCCATGTGCGAGCGAGTGGTTAAAGCCTTGAGCGATAAATGGCATCAGAATATCAAAACGCGCGGAGCGTTTAACATTGCAAAAATGTGTTGACCAATCTGAGATAAAGCGGTTAGAATGAATTTGGCCACATTTGCGGGCCCTTCCCGATATTGATCCGGCCGAGCCTCTTCTTTTTGCGGCTCAAAGGCACATCCCGGCCGAGGATCGTAATAAGAATCAAGAACTTTCCTAACTTCGAGGAGAAAAAGTGTGAGATCAGTAAATTCATTTGCTCGCGGGTTCGCGGTTTTGTGCGCTGTCATCGGCGTTTTTTGTGTTTCCGTTTTTGCCCAGGGCTCGTCGGGCATCATCGTTCAGAAGCGGTCTGCGATGCCGGTAGTCGGCCCCAATGGCCTTTATTGCGGCGGTTATATTCAGCAGTCGGCAATATCGAGCGGCAACAAGATCATCGGCGGCAGTGAAGAAGCGGAGCGATACAACTTCAGCGAGAACAACTTTGTTTACATCAATATGGGTGCAAGCAAAGGCGTTAACGTTGGCGATGTCTTCAGCGTCGTCCGTCCGAAAGGCCAGGTCGAAAGCCGCTGGACGAATAAGGACGTCGGCTTTTACGTTCAAGAGGTCGGCGCTCTTCAGGTCGTAGCGGTCAAGAGCGATTACTCGGTCGCACGCGTGAAATTCTCCTGCGCGAGCTTCTTGCTTGGCGATCTCGTGCAGCTTCGCGAGAATCGAACTTCGCCGCTTATCGATAACAGCGCGAAATTCGACCAGTGGGCAGATCCTTCGGGTAAGGCGAACGGCCGCATCCTAATGGGCCGCGAGAACAGCGAAACGCTTTCGCAGAACAGCATTGCCTACGTTGACCTCGGCAGCGAAGAGAACGTTCGTGTTGGCGATAAGCTGACGGTCTATCGTCCGCTTGGAAAAGGCAACCTGATGAAGACGCCCGAAAAGGAGTCGGTCAGCGCTCGTGATGAAGGCTTTCATAGCAACACATATCGCGGCGGCAAATTCTCGAACCAGTCTTCGCGAAAGAGCGGTGATACAGCTTCCGGCCAGATGGTCACGACCTACGATGCGAAGCGCGACCGCCCTGCGATCCGCAAGATCGTCGGCGAAGCCGTTGTCATTAACGTGAAGGAACGCTCGGCTACGGTCGTTATCACTCAGAATACACAGGAGATACACACTGGCGACTGGGTCGAAATTCAGTAGCCTAAGTATCAACTTTCAAATAGCTTGTAAGGCTGTCGGATCCTGTCCGGCAGCCTTTTTCGTGTGTGACGCGTCAGATCGGCCACGGTCCGCTGGCGACCTGGAAATGGAAAGGATGTCGCTAATGCTAGGTCTTACGTATGCGGAGGAAGTAGCGGAAGTAGTCGATCATTGACCAGACGGAGAGGATGACGGAGACCCAGATGCCGAGGCGGCCGACGAGATAGCCGAAGACCTTCCAATCGTTTGAGGTGAGCGAGAGCGAAAGGAGATCGCTAAAGGCCGTCCGGACCTCAGCGACCTCCCAAAATGCCGCAGGGTAGTCGAGGCCGAAATTCGACACGGGGACCGTGCCGTTCGCGGCCGCCACAAGCAACGCGACGATCGCGACGCATTGTGCCCACATCTTGATCTTGCCTAACATTTGAGCCTGGATGACGATGCCTTCGGTGACGGCGATCGAACGCAGCCCGGTGATGATAAATTCACGGCCGATGATGACGACGACCGCCCATGACGGTGCAAGGTGTTTTTCGACGAGGACGATGAGTGCGGCCGAGACGAGCAGCTTGTCCGCGATCGGGTCGAGAAACTTACCGAGGTCGGAAACCTGATCGCGTCGGCGTGCGAGCTGGCCGTCAACTATGTCAGTAAGCGACGCCACAATAAAGAGTATGATCGCGAATGCATATCCGCTGATGCCGAAGGTGTTTTCTGCGATCGGCGTAAGAAGAGCCACCACGATCAGCGGGACGATCAAGATCCTTGCGATCGTAAGCCAATTTGGAAGGTTCATCTCGCTGCTTTTACTCCTTTCGCGTCGCTTACATCTTAAGTGCCGCGTTTGCAAACTTCAAGACACGCCGCTGCGCGACGTTTCGTTTTTGTAACAATACCCGCCTGATGCGATAATCAAGGCTAGTTCGAAGTAAAACGAAGGAGTTTGGTTACCCGAAAATGGCAATTGATCTGAAAGACCGCGGCGACGCCCTTGAGAATGAATATTTTCGAAAGCAGGAGGCGGAGCTTCTTGCAAAATTGAAGCAAAAGCTCGATGCGGAAAGTGCCGCGGAGGCTGCAGAGGCTTCCGCATTAAAATGTCCCAAATGTGACGGGACTCTCCACGAGAAGGATTTTGAGAATATCGTCATCGATGTTTGCGATAAATGTTCGGGCGTGTGGTTCGATGCGCACGAATTCGTGAACGTCGCCATGAAAGACGAAGGTTCCGGCTGGTTCGGAAATCTCTTCAAGTGATCGTGATGAGATCCACTCGGTCATTTTTGATCCTGGTTCTGATGCTCGCTTTCGCCGTGTCGCTTTCGGCACAGTCCGCGGGCGTTAGGAGCTCGAGTGCGACACAGATACGGGAAGAGAAGCTTGCGAGCAAACTGATGGCTCGCGAAATGCCCTATCGCGTGATCCTGCCCGCCGAATACGATGCCGCAAAGGCCGAGCGGTTTCCGGTCATCTATCTGCTGCACGGGCTTTACGGACACTACACGAATTGGACCGACAAGACGAAGGTTGCGGAGTATGCCGCCGCATACCGTTTCGTCATAGTGATGCCCGAAGGCGGCGACGGTTGGTACGTCGATAGCCCGCTGTCACCCAACGAGAAGTACGAGAGCTACATTGTCAAAGAGCTGATCCCTGAGGTCGATGCAAAGTTCCGAACGAAAGCGGACCGGAGTGACCGCATCGTCGCCGGCCTCTCGATGGGCGGCTATGGTGCATTGAAATTCGGCTTGAAGGATCCCGACTTGTTCACGCTTGTCGGTTCATTCAGCGGTGCATTTGGAACGTCGGACTTTACGGAAAAGACGGCCGGCGAGATCGGTAAAAAGGTCGATTCTGTTTTCGGTCCGCTCGATAGCGATACGCGGCGAGCGAACGATGTTTTTCTCCTGATCGGTGCGGTTGCGGATGCAAAGAAGCTGCCTTTTATCTACCTTTCGTGCGGAACCGAGGATTTTCTTTTTGCGAGCAATCGAGACCTCGATTCGCTGCTTGTTAAGCAGAAGCTCCCGCATGAATATCGTGAGCATCCGGGAATTCACGATTGGGCGTTCTGGGACGATCAGATCCGCGAATTCCTTGCCGTTGCCGATAGGCATCTTGCGGCTCAAAAGAAATAAATAATGCTGAATTTTGCGATCGAAACGGCGCGTGATGCCGGCGGTATTCTGCTTGAAAAATTCGGGCGAAAGATCAAGATCTCGAAGAAAGGTGACATCGACCTTGTCACCGAGGCCGATCTTGCTAGTGAAGCTCTGATCCTGGAGCGGATACGCTCACATTATCCGAAACATTCGATCCTTGCGGAAGAGAGCGGTGCCGCATCAGTCGCGGGAGGCGATGCGACTTGGAAATGGATCATCGATCCGCTCGATGGGACGACGAATTTTGCACACAATTATCCGTGTTTTTGCGTCACGATCGCACTCGAACACAATGGCGAGGTCGTTGTCGGTGTGACCTACGATCCGACACGAAATGAGCTTTTCGCGGCTGAAAAAGGCGGCGGAGCGACCTTGAACGGAAAGCCGATACGCGTCTCCGATATTGATAAACTTGGCGATTCGCTCCTCGTCACGGGTTTTCCGTATGACATAAAGAACCGCAAAGAGCCCGCGCGTCATCTTCATGAACTCCTGATGCTTTCGCGCGGAGTTCGCCGTGACGGATCGGCGGCGATCGACCTTGCGTATGTTGCGTGCGGGCGTTTTGAGGGCTTTTGGGAAGAAGGTTTGAATCCGTGGGACGTCGCGGCGGGGACGCTGCTCGTCAAGGAAGCGGGCGGCCAGACCTCTTACTTTGACGGTTCAAAATTGGACATCTATCGTCCGCCTCTTGTCGCAACCAACGGCCTGATCCACGATCAAATGATCGCAGTGCTCAAATAGCGGACGTTTCAGTTGTCACCGTCGCTGTGATAGGCTGATTTTTTCATTTATGGCATGGTTTCGCAGGGAAAAGCCGAAGCTCGCAAATGGCGGCCCCGAAGAAGAACGCACGGTCAATACAGAGGGCATTTTTGTTAAATGTCCCGAATGTGACAACGCGCTTTATAAGCGGGAGTTGACCGAGTCGCACGAGGTTTGCACGCATTGCGCACATCACTTTAGATATTCCGCAATGGATCGCCTTGCGCTCGTCTTCGACGATGAAGAGTTCGAGACGCTGGACGAGAACGTGACCTCCGGCGATCCGCTCGGGTTCTTTGACTCGAAGCCGTATCCGGACCGGGTCAAACAGGCGAAGGCATCGTCGGGCCTCGATGAAGCCGTTGTTTCGGCCAAGGGGCTGATCGGCGGACACAAGGTCTATGCAGGCGCTATGGATATGTCGTTCATCGGCGGTTCGATGGGGTCGGCCGTTGGTGAGAAACTTACACGCCTGATCGAATACGCGCTTCGGGACAAGGCCGGTGTGATCATCTTTTCGGCGTCCGGCGGTGCCCGTATGCAGGAAGGTACGCTCAGCCTGATGCAGATGGGCAAGATCTCCGCGGCCCTTGCAATGCTGCACGAAGCAGGTTTGCCGTTTATATCGGTTCTGACAGACCCGACGACAGGCGGCGTTACGGCAAGCTTTGCGATGCTCGGCGACCTGAATCTTGCCGAGCCGAAAGCCCTTATCGGATTTGCCGGCCCGCGTGTGATCGAGCAGACGATCCGGCAAAAACTGCCAAAAGGTTTCCAGCGAAGCGAATTCCTGCTCGAACACGGAATGATCGACATCGTTGTCGATCGCCGCGAGATGCGTGACACGATCATTCGGGCCCTTGATTTTATGATGCCGAAGAAGAAGGCGGCTTAGTTTATGCAGATCGAGACGTTGCTCAAACTATACGACCGCGACATCGTCAAGCTCCGCGAAGAGGTCGAAAAGTACGAAGGTGACGAAGATCTCTGGAAAAAGCAGGGCGACGTTCCGAATTCGGGCGGTAACCTTGCATTGCATCTTTGTGGGAACCTGCGACATTTTGTCGGTGCAATTCTCGGCAATTCGGGTTACGTAAGGGACCGCGACGCGGAGTTCGCATCGCGCGATGTGCCGCGAGCTGAGATCATCTCTGCAGTTGAGGAAACACGCGAGGTTGTCGCATCAACCCTTACAAAGCTCACTGCGGATGACCTCGCGAAAACCTATCCGCTCGAAGCTCTGGGCTATCCGATGACGACCGAGTATTTCCTCGTTCATCTCGCCATGCATCTTGGCTACCATTTGGGCCAGATAAACTATCATCGGCGGTCGCTTTCGTGAATTTCCGCAGTTCGGAAGAGTATCTTCTCTCGCTCGGGAACGAAGTTTCCGCAATGAAACTCGGCCTTGCGAGCATGCGAAAACTGCTCGCGGCATTAGGCGATCCGCAAAAGAAATATCTCAAAATTCAGATCGCGGGCACGAACGGGAAAGGCTCTGCGTGTGCATTTCTCGACGCGATACTGCGTTCGGCAAAGCTCAAGGTCGGACTTTATACATCGCCGCACCTTGTGTCGATGACCGAACGGATAAGGGTCGCAGGCGAGAATATCGACGAAGCGGAATTTGCGCGTCTCGCAACAAGGGTCAGAACAAGGAGCGAGAATCTTGTTGAGACTGGTGTGCTAAAAAGTGTGCCGACCTATTTTGAACAGGTGACCGCGATCGGACTGCTCGCGTTCGCGAAGATGAAGGTCGAGATCGCGATCCTCGAAACAGGACTTGGCGGACGGCTCGATGCGACGACGGCATGCGATGCGGAATATGCCGCAATCACGCGTATCGCTCGCGACCATCAAAAATATCTTGGCACTTCGTTGGGCAAGATCGCTGGTGAAAAGGCAGCGATCATTCGTCGTAATACGCAGTTTACCGTGCTTGGCGAGCAACTCCCGAGCATCGCGAGACAGCTTCGAACACGCTGCAGGGAAGTTGGAGTGTCATTTGAGGACGTGGGCGGTGTAGAGGTTAGTATCGATGACGGCGGTGTCGCGATTGCGACCTCCAGGGCGACTTATCGCGTCAAGACCCTCGGGCTTGCGGGCAAGCATCAGTTCGAGAACGCAAGGGTCGCGATCGCCCTTGCTGAGCATTTGTCGAGCAACTTCAATATCACAAAACGCAATATCGAGAGCGGACTAAGGCACGCGGAGAACCCCGGACGGCTTGAGCGTGTCGGGCGATTCCTGTTCGACGGTGCTCATAATTCGAACGGCATCGACGCGCTGGCACATCATCTTCGCAACGAGATCGACAAGCCAATAACGCTCATTTTTGGGGCGATGGAAGACAAAGACCTGCGGGCGATGATTCGCAGCCTTTTTCCGCAAGCTCGCACCATCGTGCTGACCGAGGCGTCGAATTCGCGTTCGGCGTCCTACATGCAGCTTCTCGGACGAATGCCCGCCGACATCTCAAAAGAACGCACCTTTGTAACCGACAACGTTCGTTCGGCCTTGCAGGTCGCTGTCGCAACCGACGACGAGACCCTGATCGTTGTCGCGGGCTCGCTCTATCTCGTCGGCGAGGCCAAGAAGATATTGAGCTAACGTGCAAACTTTAAGTTCAGAGTGCAAACTTCGAGTTCAGAGTGCAAACTTTAGTTTGTATGACGTATATTTTAGGACAAGCTAAAGCTTGCACTCTGAGCGGGGAGCTTGCACTCTGAGATTTTCATTAGAACGGTTATGTATAAATTAGTTTTGATCCGACACGGCGAAAGCGAGTGGAACAAAGAGAATCGCTTTACCGGCTGGAAGGATGTTGATCTCTCGGAAAAGGGCCGAGCTGAGGCAGTAGCCGCCGGTAAGCTGCTGAAAGCAGAGGGTTTTACGTTCGATGCCGCTTATACCTCGGTGCTCAAGCGGGCGATTCGTACGCTTTGGATCGTGCTCGACGAGATGGATCTGATGTGGCTGCCGGTCACGAAATCGTGGCTCCTGAACGAGCGGCATTACGGCGCTCTGCAGGGCTTGAACAAGTCCGAAACGGCGGCAAAATACGGCGATGAGCAAGTGCTTATCTGGCGTCGAAGCTACGATGTTCCGCCCGGCGAACTCGATCCGAGCGATGAGCGTTATCTTGGCAACGATCCGCGGTATGCGTCGATCAAAGACAAATTCCCGCGGACCGAATGTCTGAAGGACACTGTCGCCCGGGTCGTTCCGTATTTTGAGGATGAGATCGCACCGCAGATACGTGCGGGTAAGCGTCTTATCATCGCGGCGCACGGCAATAGCCTGCGTGCTCTTGTAAAATATCTAGATAATGTGCCGGATGACGAGATCGTTTCGGTAAATATCCCGACGGGCATTCCGCTTGTTTATGATCTTGACGAGAACTTAAAGCCCGTCGGCAGCCGTTATCTTGGCGACCCGGAGGCGATAAAAGCAGCTCAGGACGCAGTTGCGAGTCAGGGAAAGGCAAAGTGATCCAAGGTTGATCCGCCTGAAACTTCGTCGTATGAGCAACTCATTCAAGGGCCTTAAGTACGCTCTGACCTTAGGCTCTGACCCGCAAAACTTTCTCGGGAAATGGTGGATCCCGTCGCTATTGAGGCGGCTTCCGAAGGGAAGTCGTCGCAAATGGGCTTTGCGCGTTCTATCGCTCAGCCCGCACTATTTTTTTGGCGATGATCCGGGCGAGAGAACGCTCGATGAAAATCTCGAGGTCAGATTTCGCGACGGTTCGCGCTCGAGGAAAAAGATCTGTGATCTCGTGCTCCGGCCCGTCTTAAGAGAAGGTGACACCGTACTTGATTACGGCTGCGGCCCGGGCTTTCTTGCTGTGGCGGCCGCAAGGAGCGTTAAAAAGCTATATGCCTGCGACATTTCAGTGGGAGCGCTCGCCTGTGCCGAGATAATTAATCCGGCACCGAATTTAGAGTATCTCCGAGCCGACGATAACGGGTTGAAGGCAGTTCCGGACGGCGGCATCGACGCTGCATACAGCTTTGCCGTCATACAGCATTTGACGGACGAGACCTTTGAACGCGTCCTCGCAAATTGCAGCCGAAAGGTGAAGCCTGGCGGCAAGCTCGTGCTGCATATCCAGCTTTCGGACGAAGTGTGGAAGACGGAAGATGAGTGGAAGGCGGACACAAGCGTCAAAGGGAAGCTGAAGTTCCGCTATGGCCTGCATTGTTTCGGCAGGACGGCCGAGCATCATCGAGAGCTTGTTGAAAAACACGGCTTTACGGACGTAAAGATCGAACCGCTCGATCCTGAAGTTGCAAAGGAACTGAATGGCACACAGGCCGAAGCGATGCTTTTTGCAACGCGTGCTTTAGGCGGCTGAGGAAGGTCCAATGTTGAAGAAGATCGTTTTCGTTGTGTTGGTTATCGCGTGCCTCACGCCCTGGGGTTCGCCGCCGATCGCTCTTGCTCTCGGCATTATCCTCGCGCTCACGGTCGGCACACCTTTTCCCGAATTGAGCGGCAAGCCGACGAAATATCTTCTACAGGCGTCGGTCGTGCTTCTCGGTTTTGGGATGAACCTCAGTGCGGTGCTGAAGGCCGGACGTGACGGCATTCTCTTTACGATCGCGACCATTTTCGGAACGCTGATCCTGGGCTGGCTTCTCGGCCGGTTCTTTGCGATCAACGAAAAGACCTCGGCGCTCGTTTCCTCCGGTACTGCGATCTGCGGCGGAAGCGCGATCGCTGCGGTTGGGCCTTCGATAAAGGCCGACACGGAACAAATGTCGGTCGCTTTGGCGACCATCTTTGTGCTGAATTCGATCGCTCTTTTCGCTTTTCCCGTGATCGGACACCTTCTTGGACTTTCTCAAACGCAGTTCGGTGTATGGTCGGCCATCGCCATTCACGATACGAGCTCCGTCGTTGGAGCCGCCGGCACATACGGCACCGAGGCACTCGCTATCGCAACGACCGTCAAACTCGCACGTGCACTCTGGATCGCACCGATCGCCCTTCTTTTTGCATACCTTTATCGCGATAAGTCGAGCGATGCGAAGATGAAGCTGACGGTGCCGTGGTTCATCTTTCTGTTTTTACTTGCGACGGTCATCCGCACATACGCGCCGTCCTTCATCATTCCGAGCATTTTTGACTCGCTCGTGAATCTTGCGAAGGCCGGAATGACGCTCACTTTATTCCTGATCGGGGCAAGCCTCTCGCGAAAGACCCTAAAAGCTGTCGGCGTAAGGCCGCTTTTGCAGGGAATTATTCTGTGGATCGTGATCTCGATCGCCGGACTCTGGTCGGTAATGAGCCTTCTCTAGCCGCAGCTGATATAATACTCGTTTCGGCACAGAGCAGAATTGCCGCTCTTAAGAGATGAGTATCAAGCAGATCAGCGTTCGCGGGGCACGCCAGCACAATCTCAGGAATATAGACGTAGATATTCCGCGCGATAAATTCGTCGTGATAACGGGCCTTTCGGGCTCCGGCAAGTCCTCACTCGCCTTTGATACGATCTATGCTGAAGGCCAGCGCCGATACGTCGAATCGCTCTCGGCTTACGCACGTCAATTCCTCGATCAGCTCGAAAAACCCGATGTCGATTCGGTCGAAGGCCTGAGCCCCGCGATCTCGATCGAGCAGAAGACGGTTTCGCGTTCACCTCGCTCGACGGTCGGAACCGTAACTGAGATCTACGATTTCCTTCGTCTGCTTTTCTCATCGATCGGCCAGCCCCATTGCTCGCAGTGCGGAGCACCGATAACTCGACAATCCGTAGATCAGATCGTCGCGGGCATTCTCGATCTGCCTGAGGGCGAACGTGTGATGATCCTCGCCCCGATCGTTCGCGGTCGTAAAGGCGAGTTCAAAAAGGAACTTGAGAAACTGCATCGAGACGGCTTTCTGCGTGCCCGCATCGACGGCGAAATGCGGCAGCTCGACGAAGAGATCAAGCTCGACAAGCGTAAAAATCACACGATCGAGGTCGTCGTTGACCGCCTTCTGATGAAGGAAGGCATACGCGAACGCCTTACAGAATCCGTAAAGACCGCGTTGAGGCTCACAGACGGCGCGGTTCTCGTTTCGATCATCGACGGCGAAGAGAATCTCTACAGCGAGCGAATGGCATGCGTAACATGCGGCATTTCGATCCCGCAGCTTGAGCCGCGTTCGTTCTCATTTAACTCGGCATTCGGAGCCTGTAAACGCTGTCAGGGCATCGGCACGGTGATGGAAGTCGATGCGTCAAAGATCATTCCCGACGGCAATCTTCCAGCAGAAAAGATCGATTTTCTTGGCGGCGTTGATAAGGCAGGTGCGAACTTTCTGCGTGCGGCCTTGCTCGCCGTCATAGAGAAATTCACGACCGGCGATCCGGTCGCACCCGCAAAGAAGCGTTCGACAAAAAAGGACGCATCATCTGAACTTTCAAAGACGAACTACAATGACCTGCCGGCCGAGATCCGCGATGCGTTTATGAACGGAACACGACGCCGGCTGACTTTCCGATACGGTGATCACAAGTTTGAGCGTGAATGGCGAGGTGCGATACGTGTCGTTCGGGAGCGGATCGACGAACCGCCATCTGAAAAAGTTCGAGCAGCGCTCGAGGAGCTTGTTGCACCGCTAGTTTGCCCGCAATGCAAAGGTGCTCGGCTCCTGCCCGAGAGCCTTGCGGTCAAGGTCAATGGCCTCGGCATTGCTGATTATACGGAACTGCCGATCGCCGAATCGCTCGAGAAATTCGATGCGATCAAGCTTTCGCCGCGTGACGAAAAGATCGCCGGCCTTGTGCTAAAGGAAGTACGCGATCGCCTTCGGTTTCTGAACGCTGTCGGACTCGGCTATCTTACGTTGGGACGTGCATCGGCAACGCTTTCGGGCGGCGAAGGGCAGAGAATTCGGCTTGCGACACAGATCGGATCGCAGCTTCGCGGCGTTCTGTATGTTCTTGATGAACCGTCGATCGGGCTTCATCCGCGGGACAACAAGCGTCTGCTTGAGACGCTCCATCAGCTTCGCGATCTTGGCAATACGGTGCTTGTCGTCGAACACGACGAGGAAACGATAATGCACGCGGATCACGTAGTCGATCTTGGACCGCTTGCCGGAACCAATGGCGGCAAGATAGTTGCCGAAGGCACACCAAAGCAGATCGAGAAAGCGGCAGATTCGCTCACCGGTAAATATTTGAACGGCGAACTGAAGATCGAGGTGCCTGACGTGCGGCGGCTTCCGACAGGCGGCGTGATCAGGGTAAAAGGTGCCCGGGCGTTTAATTTGAAGAATATCGAGGTCGAGTTTCCTCTTGGGCTTCTTACCGTGGTCACGGGCGTTTCCGGTTCCGGCAAATCGACGCTCGTCGAAGAGATACTTTTCCCCGCACTTTACCGTCACGTTTATAACTCGAAAGTCGAGCCTCTCGAACACGATACCATCGAAGGCCTCGACCTCATTGATAAGGTGATCGAGATCGATCAATCGCCGATCGGACGCACACCGCGTTCAAATCCGGCGACCTACACCGGCCTTTTCTCACCGATTCGCGACCTTTACGCGATGCTGCCTGAATCGCGAACTCGCGGCTACAAGGCCGGAAGATTCTCGTTCAACGTCAAAGGCGGACGGTGCGAGGCCTGCGAAGGCGACGGGATGAAACGCATCGAGATGAATTTCCTGCCGGACGTTTACGTAACGTGCGATGTCTGCCGCGGGAAGCGTTATAACCGCGAGACCTTGATGGTGAAATACAAAGGAATGTCGATCGCGGACCTTCTTGATACGACGATCGAGGATGCCTTGCCGCTGCTCGAAAACATTCCGGCGATTCGTCAAAAGCTTGAAACCCTGATCGATGTCGGTCTCGGATACATAAAGATCGGACAATCTTCGACGACACTTTCCGGCGGCGAAGCACAACGCATCAAACTCGCAAAAGAGCTCTCAAAACGTGCGACGGGAAAGACCGTTTATATTCTCGATGAGCCGACGACCGGCCTGCATTTTGCTGACGTACACAAGCTGCTTGATGTGCTCCAGAAGCTCGTTGATACGGGCAACACCGTGATCGTGATCGAGCACAATCTGGATGTGATAAAGTCGGCGGATCACGTAATAGATCTTGGTCCGGAAGGCGGTTCGGGCGGCGGAAAGGTCGTTGCGGCCGGACGGCCGGAAGAGATCGCAAAGGTCAAGAAAAGCTACACAGGGCAGGCCTTAAAGCCGCTTCTCTAAAGCAGGTCGATGCGGTCAACGACGCCGACTATCGCAGAATCGATCGCCGCACCGGGCTTGCCGGTTGACGCCGTCGATGCCGACCAGCCTTCTTGAGCGATAACGACAATATCGCCGACTCCCGAATCAACCGAATCGAGCGCGATGCAGGTGTAATCCATATCTGCTCCCTCGGGCGTGATCTGACGGCAGAGCATTGCACGCGTGCCCTCGTAACGCTGATTTTTCTGCGTTGCGACGATATTACCAATTACACGCGCAAGTAACATTCTATTTTGTCTGCTATTTCTTAAAGACGTGATCCTCAGAATCAATGATGCCGATGATCGTGCAGTCGGTTGGCGTGGAATCGCGTTTGAAGGGAAACGACGCTTCCTTACCGCGGCACCAGAAAACCAGTTCGCCGACGCCGGCTCCGACCGCATCAAGCGCGATGGTCGGCTTGCCCTTTGGTTTGAGATCGGCGTCCAGGGTTTCAACGATCAGGAATTTACGGCCTTCAAGAGCCTCATTCTTGATGGTGGAAACGACCGTCCCAATGACGCGTGCGATCTGCATAGGTTAAAGTTCGGCCCTATTTTGAATACTCAAAACTATCGATAACGCCGATGATCGCAGAATCGACCGGACAATCCTTGTTGCCCTCGGCCAGTCGTGCCGAAGAACCGCCGACGACAATGACCTTTTCGTGAAAACCGGCACCTACCGTATCGACCGAGACGAGGTAACCGCTTTGGTCAGAGCCGTCCAGGTTGATCGGTTTTACGATAAGGAGTTTCTTGCCCGCGAGACGTTCGTCCTTTTGGGTGGAAACTACGGTGCCGAGTATGCGTGCGATGATCATAAGAGTGCGCCGTTAGCTGTGTGCAGCGAGCTGTTGGCAGTTAGCCGCGAGCAGCTTGCGGCCCGCCGCTCAACGCTTACTGATCTCTGCCCGCAGCTCTTCTGCTTATTTCCTGACTACCGGCAGCGTTTCATCGACACTGGAGTGCGGACGCGGGATGACGTGGACGCTTACGAGTTCGCCGACGCGGCGTGCGGCAGCGGCTCCGGCATCGGTCGCAGCTTTGACGGCCGCGACATCGCCGCGGACGATCGCCGTAACGAAGCCCGCACCGATCTTCTCGTAGCTCACGAGTTGGACGTTCGCCGCCTTGACCATTGCGTCAGCCGCCTCGATCATTGCGACAAGTCCTTTAGTTTCAACCATTCCTAATGCTTCTTGCATTCGATTTTCCTCTTTCTTAGTCGATGTTGATTACCGAAAGGGTGATTTTACCCTAAGTTTACAGCTTGACTCAAAAGTTCGATCAATTCCTCGCGAGAGAGCGAGATCTTTGCATTGCTTGTTTCATTTGTGGTACGTACCACAATCTGTGAATCACACTGAATTCCTGCCGAATGCAGATAGCCGCAGGCCTGACATCGGGCATTTTCTTTGAGATAACCAGCCTTTTCGCGGATATTTATCAGCTTTTCAATGGCGTCCTGCGGCAGGTCATTTGCACCGCCGAGAGCACGCGCAAGGATCGCGATCTTTGCCGTATGTTCGAGAGTTTCGAGCCGGTCGAACGCCTGCCAAAGGTCGCCGCCATAGGCGACGGCGCCGTGATTCGCCATCAAAAGTGCGTTGTGGTTTGCGACAAAAGGCTCCATCGCACGCGTAAGTTCGCTGGTCGAAGGCGTTCCGTATTCGGTCAAAGGCACGCATCCGAGCGTCAGGATCACTTCCGAAAGGATCGGCTCGTCGATCGCGAGGCCCGCGACGGCGAATGCCGTTCCGTGCGGTGGATGGGCGTGGCAGACGGCCTTTACGTCAGGACGCATCTTGTAGATGAGCAGATGCATGGCAAGCTCACTCGACGCACGCTTGTCCGAGAGCGGCTTGCCGTCCATATCCGTAAGAGCGAGACAATCCTCGGTCATTCGCCCCTTACAGGTCATCGTCGGCGTCGCAAGCACCGTGTTTTCGTCGAGGCGGCAACTCACGTTCCCATCCGACGAAACGACATAGCTTCGGTCGTAAAGGAGCTTTCCGATCTCGACAATGAGTTTGCGGGCAGTGGTCTCGTCCATTCTTTTAGGGCGAAATCAGACTAACACAATGAGGTGCAGAGTTACAGAGTTGAAAAGGCCATGGACACCCGTCCACGGCCTCACAGTACAAATAAATAATTCAGCGTATCTTAGCGTTTCGGATGGTGTCGGTGGACCTCAATACGCGGCGCAGGCGGATCAAACGAACTATCTCCAACCTCGGGAGCCATCGGTATGGGCGGCGGAACGGGAACCTCCAGCCGATTCGGCATCGAGAGGCGGTCCTCTTCGAGTTGACGGCGAAGCATATAATTCTCACGCTGCAGACGTTCGTAATCACGCATCTGACGCCGGCATCGGCCATGACCGTTGCCGTCCATCCGGAATAACCGTGGCCCGCGAAGATCCACAAAGAAGCTTGCAACAAAGATACCAACCGCAAACGCTGCGACGAACGGCACAAAACGCTTAACAAAATTCATAACGTCCATTTCTCAAAACCTCTGGAGAGCAAGTCGCACGCGGGGAAATTCGCGGCCGGAACTTTCAGTCATTTTTGATTCTACGCCCTTTGATGCCGGAGGCGCAAGATTCGCTGCCCGGCAATGCTTGAAAGACGGTCGGAGTTTGCGGGCAGTGACGGCAATAGCATAAACTTCTCATTTTTGAGCAGTCAGGGAATTTGCCGGGCTATGATCGCACACCTTTCGGGAAAGCTTTTGGAGAAGAACGCCACGCACGTCATCGTTGATGTGGCGGGCGTCGGCTATGAAGTGAATATCCCGCTTTCGACCTTTTACGAACTCGGCGACGAGGGCGGCGACGTTTCGCTCCGCATCTACACACATGTCCGCGAGGACGCGATACAGCTTTTTGGATTCAGCACGCCTCGGGAACGCGACCTCTATTTGAAGGTCATCTCGGTTCAGGGAATCGGTCCGAAACTCGGCATCACGGTGCTCTCAGGAATAGGCGTAGATGAGCTTGTAAGGGCCGTAAAAGGCAACGACCTTGCGAGACTGACCTCGATACCCGGAATTGGCCGAAAAACGGCTGAGAGGCTTGTGATCGACCTCCGGGACAAGGTCGGCGAACTGGCACTAGCGGACGGCGGTTCCACAGCCTCGTCGGCAAATGCGACGTCTGGTGATGAGAATTTCGATGACGCTCTTTCGGCACTCGTAAATTTAGGCTATCAACGCGCCGTCGCGGAAAAGGCGCTTTCCACCGCCCGCTCGGACGTGACGGAACCGACGGTCCAGAAGCTCCTGCGTAGAGCTCTCCAGCTTCTTGCAAAATAATCCCGAGCACAATCCAAACGCCGAAGAGACGGCGATCAGCGGCGTTGCAGCGAGATTTCGCGGCGACCTCGCCTCGCTCGACAAACGGGCAATGTTCGCACTCGTTTATGCGGCGATCGGCCTCACCTCGATCAACTTTCTCAAAGAACCGAGCGTCCTCGAAAAGATCACTCGCGGGACTCCGTTTGAGAGCATTGGACACGCCGCAATGTATTCGGAACATTCGAACCTTGCGAACCTCGCGTGGTGGGTGATCGTTTCGGTGACATTCTATTTCGTCATTCCGGCGATCTGGGTGCGGTTCGTGCAAAAGCGTTCCCTTCGCGAGATCGGACTTGCCATGAACCTTGAGCATGGTTTTCTGAAGTTGCTCGCGTTCTGTCTCGCGATAATGCTTCCGGTGACCTATCTGATGTCGCTGACCGCCGGATTTGCCGCCAAATACCCGTTCCTGAAGGTCTATGACGGTTCGCCCTATCTTTCGGGTACGCTGCTCGTCTGGGAACTCATCTATTTCGTACAGTTCTTCGGCCTCGAGTTCTTTTTCCGGGGTTTTCTCGTGCACAGCCTCAAGCCGACCCTCGGCGCCTATTCGATCCTCGCTATGACAGTGCCTTACACGATGATCCACTTCCAAAAGCCGATGCCCGAGGCATTTGCTGCCATCTTCGCGGGCCTTTTCCTTGGCTGGATCTCGTACAGAAACGGCACGATCTGGCTCGGCCTCGTCCTGCACTGCTCCGTGGCCTTCTCAATGGATATCTTCTCGCTCTACAACGCCGGTTTGATATTTTGAGCGGGATGTCGCACTACAATGCTATCGGACCGCTGTCCCGTGCGCTCGCATTGTTAAAATGGCAGATTTTTGATAAGAGGAAGAAATAGTTTCATTTATTTTGTTTCCCTTATAAATACGATACGATTGGGTAGTGTTTTCACTTGCATTTGCGATTCGCGAATTGCGAATGTCGGTACGAAAAGGGAGATGGTACGAGGTCTGCGGGACTCAAGATGGCAAATCCAAGCATTGAGATTTTAGAGCGAATTGTTCGTCATCTTGGAGACGTAGCGAACGACATTGTATTTGTCGATGGATGCGCTGCAAATCTATTTATCACGGATGAGAACTCTGACTTTGCAACGTGTATCAAAGATGCTGAGGCGATCGTTGAGGCCAACGGCTACAAAAACTCTCATGAGCTTGGAAGAAAACTAAAAGCGGCAGGTTTTGAAGAAGAGTCAACAAGAGATACAAGCATTTGGCGCCGTCGAGATGGCGATTGTGCGGTTGCGATAACGCCTATCGACGAGTTCGCTGAAGCAAAAAGTAAATGGTACACGGATGGGGTTTTGTCAGCAGAACTTAGAAAACTATCTGACGACTTCGACATTCGAATCATTACACCGGTGTATTATTTGGCGGCAAAGCTTGAGGCTTCTAGCCATTGCGAAAGCTTTGATTTTAATTTCTGCCGGGAAATTGAAGATATCGTGACCCTTATTGGTGGCCGCCGCGAGTTGGAACGCGAAATTGAATATGCCCCCGTTGACGTTCGTGAATATATATCGGAACGCCTGCGGGAGCTTCTCAAACAGGAAGGTTTTCTTGACTCACTGGCTGGCTTTTTTACGCCACGGGGAGACAGGGTGGACCTTGTTCTGAGTCGTATTGAAAAGATTGCGCGGCCCCCGCAAGTGACGGCGGTGGATATCAGGAATGAAGAGCTTTCGCTCGAGGAGAGCAAGTTCGAGGCGTCTTTGCGGCCGGTACGGCTGAACGATTACATTGGACAGCCAAAAGCCAAAGAGAATCTTCGCGTGTTTATGCAGGCCGCTTTGAGGCGTCGCGAAGCTCTCGATCACATCCTGCTTACGGGGCCTCCGGGACTTGGGAAGACCACGCTGTCTCATATCGTTGCGAACGAAATGGGGGCGGCGCTTAAGGCGACCTCCGGCCCTGTTATCGAGAAGGCGGGCGATCTTGCGGCGATCCTTACCGGACTGGAGGAAGGCGACGTTCTATTCATCGACGAAATTCACCGACTGAATCCCGCGATCGAGGAGATCTTATATCCAGCGATGGAAGATTTCAGCCTCGATATTATGATCGGTCAGGGACCGGCGGCGCGCTCCATTAAGCTCGACCTTCCGAAATTCACGCTTGTCGGTGCGACGACACGCCCCGGAATGATCACGGCGCCGTTGCGCGGCAGATTCGGTATTATCTTCAATCTGGATTTTTACGGCGTAGAGGAACTCAACAAGATCGTCCGCCGTTCCGCAGACATTCTCGGCGTGAATATCGATGAGAAAGGCTCACACGAGATCGCCCGGCGTGGCCGGGGAACTCCGCGTATCGTGAATCGGCTGCTTCGCCGCGTCCGTGATTTTGCGGAGGTCGAGCACGAAGGCGTGGTTACGGAACATGTTGCCAACGACGCCCTGAATCGAATGGAAGTTGACAGTTTCGGGCTCGACGAAATGGATACGAAACTTCTTCGCGCGATCATTGAGAAATTCGACGGCGGTCCTGTGGGATTGAATACGCTTTCCGCCGTCATCCACGAAGAAAAGGATTCGATCGAAGAGATCATCGAACCTTATCTGCTGCAGATCGGTTTTCTTAACCGAACACCCCGCGGCCGTGTCGCGACCCGCCACGCATTCGAGCATTTCGGATTGCCTCTTCATACAGCAACCCAGATGCCCGGGCTATTTGAATAAAGCTTGACTTGTTCGTCCGCCGAGTTGTAACTTTTCTATATAGTCGCAGAGCACGTTGGAGGATCAGGAATGATAGAACGCTTCCCGCCGTTTGTTTCTCTTTTACCCCTTCTCCTTGTGTGTTTTGCGGCCGGTCTTCAAGCACAAGAACAACCAAAGATCTCAGACATCCAGGCAAGGGCATTTGAGAGCCGAACCGGGGACTTTTCTGCGGATCTGCTCAGCACAGGACGCGCTGACCTCGGCAATATGCCTATCGGCGAGACCGCCTCGGTGTCCACATTTGTTATCGTCAAGGTCGATTTCGGGAAAGACTCACCTATTCCTGAGAGGGCCGGCGTGCGTCTCGTTGCGACGGAGAGCGGATCAATGCCGTTTTCGGTCAAAAGGAAAAGGCAAGCCGATAAGATCATCCTTGATTCGACGAATGCGGTCGGCCTGGCAGATGCGAACGGAACGACGTATGTTGGCTTTTGGCTAATGAAGACCGGCTGTCAGTCAATCAAACTTACCGCCACTTTGACGGGCGTCTCAAAAAAATCCTCGAAGACAGAGATCCTCGCGTTCACTTGCTATGAGTGACGTGAGCTTTTCGGAGGAACACAGTAATGCAAGCAATACGCAGTTCAGTTGGCGATGGTGGAGTAAATGAACGCAGCGATTCGGCGTTGGTCCAGGCGATCTTAGCGAAGATCACGAGGGCTGCTGCGCCTGGGCGTCAGGCCGGCCCATATCTGACGGGGATCGACGGCGCCGTTGGTAACGGGACGAAGAATGCGATCCGGAGTTTTCAGAACGAGCATGTTTTCATAAACGAAGCGACCGGACAGGCCGTGCCGAATCCGCTTGCGACCGCGGGACTTGTGAATCCCGGGGATCCCACGTGGACAAAAATGCTTGAAAGGGTCGATCCGGCGTTCCGTGATATGCGCGTCCTGATCGGAGGAAAGAC
Source organism: Acidobacteriota bacterium (assembly GCA_019639195.1). Lineage (GTDB taxonomy): Bacteria > Acidobacteriota > Blastocatellia > Pyrinomonadales > Pyrinomonadaceae > OLB17. Next base: position 37,153 of record JAHBSI010000005.1, read on the forward strand.
CGTTTATGTCGCGGCCACCGAAAATCAGAGACAGGAAAAGATCGCCGCCGTCAACGGGCTCACTTTTACGGGCGTTTTTCGAAGCAGGGTCATTAATTGCATATTGCAGATGCACGCCCTGCACGGCATCGCGATCGGCGTTTGTCCGCAAGGCGACCGCAGGACGTTTCAAACGCAGTACGACCTTCTGACAAGTGGCCGCGGCGTAACAAATGCCGGTCCGGGCGAGAGCAATCATAACTTCGGGATGGCAGCAGATCTAGGGTTCGCCGGGCTTCGTTGGTTAAGAGAGAACGGGACTGTGGTCGAGAATGAGGATCCGTGGCTTCATCGGCTCGACCCGGGACAAACACTTGTGCCTGAAGCCCTTAGGTTCTGGGAAATGCTTCGAACTGTCGGGACGAGCCCGGCCGTCGGCGCTTTCCGTGGCCCGGCTGCTGACCGCCCGCACTTGCAAAACTGGAACGACGCAAATGTAAGTATGAGGGCGCGCCTCGCGGTCCACCTGACCAATTCAGGTACGATGCAGTGGGAACGTGCCGGCGGTTCGAGATATTCCTGCGACCTTGGATTTGGCGGGCCTCAATTCGTTGTCGGGACGGCGGCTCAGGTATGGAACCGCCAAGCGACGGTTACCGCCGATATGATCCGCCAAGGGCGTGCTGCGCAGGCCGGTGCACCGCCGCAGCAGCAGGGTGGTGCTCAGCCCCGTACTGCGCCCGCTGTTGTGACAGAGCAGGATGTTCGCGAGATGCGTGCGGAACTTCGAAGACAATTCGAGCTTGCAGACGCGAACTGGCAGAACTGGACCGCGAATTGAGGCGTAGCTACGCTGTACACGCAAAAAAGAGGCCGTCCGGATCTCCGGACGGCCTCTTTTCTCTATTGATCACTCACTACTCGTCTTCGGCTGCAAGGAGTGAGACGGAGGTGACGAGGTCATCATCGCCCGTCTTGATGAGAGTGACGCCCTGAGCCGAGCGTCCGGTCTCACGGATGTGATCGACACCGAGACGAATGAGTTTCGCCTGTTGGGTGATGATCATTATTTCGCTGTTCTCATCGACAGGGAATGCAGCGACGACCTTGCCCGTTCGTTCCGTCGTCTTCATATTGATGACGCCGACGCCGCCGCGTTTTGTGAGGCGATAGCTGTCAACCTGCGTCTGTTTCCCGAATCCATTTTCCGAAACCGTAAGGATCTTCTCAGAACCTTCTTTTGAAACCGCACAGACCGAGACGACATAATCGCCCTTTCTCAGGTTCACGCCCTTGACGCCGCGTGTTGCACGGCCCGTAGCACGAACATCGGATTCGTTGAAGCGAACGGCCATTCCATCGTGAGTGGCAACAAAGATCTGAGAACTGCCATCGGTTCGGATGACCTCGAGGAGTTCGTCGCCCGGATCGATATTGATCGCGTTGATGCCCTGGGCACGGATGTTCTGATAATCGGAAAGGGCGGTCTTTTTGATGACGCCGTTCTTTGTGACCATCGTCAGGAATATCTTCTCGTTGAAATCGCGAACGGCCATTGTTGCGACGAGTTTCTTGTCCGACGAAAGCTGTACGAGGTTGACGACGGCCTTTCCGCGGGCTGCCGCGGCGGCTTCCGGTATCTCGTGCACCTTCATCTTGAAGACCTGTCCGTCGTCGGTGAAGATCATCAGAGCGTCGTGCGTCGAGGCGGTAAACAGATGCTCGACAAAGTCTTCATTCTTTGCGGTCGCCCCAAGCCGGCCCTTACCGCCTCGGCCTTGTCGCGAATAGGTCGAAACAGGCGTTCGCTTGATGTAGCCGGCATTCGTGACAGTGATCGCGACCTCTTCGTCCGCGATCAGGTCCTCGATCCGCAGGTCGATACCCGCATCGACAATGACGGTCCTTCGTTCGTCGCCGTAAAGCCGTTTTACTTCTGTGAGCTCATCCACAACGACCTGTCGAAGGACGCTGTCGTTGGCAAGAATGTTCTCTAATTCGGCCATATACTTGATGATCTCTGCGTATTCATCAAGGATCTTTTGGCGTTCGAGAGCCGAGAGACGACGCAGTTGCAGGTCGAGAATGGCCTGCGCCTGAATTTCGGTGAATTCAAGGCTCGCGATCACCTTCCGCAGTTCTTTGAGGAACGCATCCTCGGTCTTGTTGCCCGTGATGCCGCGCCATTTCTTAACTTCGTCAAGTGTTGCAAAATCGGCAGTTAGCCAGGCTCGGGCCTCATCGACCGAGCGAGCATTCCGGATCAGCGGAATAATGTGATCCAGCGCGTCGATCGCCTTGTTCAGGCCCTCCAAGATGTGTGCTCTCGCCTGCGCCTTTCGAAGGTCGAATTCGGTACGTCGCCGCACGACCTCGCGTCGAAATTCGACAAAGGCCTCGATCATTTGCTTCAGATTCAGAAGCTTCGGCTGGCCATCGAGAATAGCGATGTTGATGATGCCGAAGGATGACTGCATCGGCGTCAATTTGTAAAGCTTGTTTAGAACGACCTGCGGTATTGCATCACGCTTTAATTCGACGACGATCCGCATTCCTTCGCGGTTTGATTCATCGCGGATCTCGGAGACGCCATCCAGGCGTTTCTCCTGCACGAGTTCTGCGATCTTCTCGATAAGCCGGGCCTTGTTGACCTGATACGGAATTTCCGTGACGACGACGGCGTTTCGGACGCGCTCTCCGCGACCGATCTCATCAACAACGGCCCTTGCACGCATCTGTATGACGCCGCGGCCCGTGCGGTACGCACTTTCGATCCCTTCACGGCCGTAGATGAATCCTGCGGTCGGGAAATCGGGACCGGGAACATATTGGATGAGTTTATCGATTGAGATCTGCGGGTCTTTTACGAGTTCGATCGTCGCCGTGATGATCTCAGAGAGATTGTGCGGCGGGATCTTTGTCGCCATACCGACCGCGATGCCTTCCGAACCGTTGATCAGCAGATTCGGAATGCGTGTCGGCAGAACCTTTGGCTCGCTCAAGCTGTCATCATAGTTCGGCGTAAAATCGACGGTCTCTTTCTCGATATCAGCGAGAACTTCGTTCGAGATCTTTGCCAGACGAACCTCGGTATAACGCATCGCCGCAGGATTATCACCGTCGATCGAGCCGAAATTGCCCTGGCCATCCACAAGCGGATAACGAAGCGAGAAATCCTGAGCGAGACGAACTACCGCGTCATAGACCGCTATGTCACCGTGCGGGTGGTATTTACCGATCGTGTCACCGACCACACGGGCCGATTTCTTATACGCCTTGTTGTACGTATTGCCGAGTTCGTGCATTGCCCAGAGGACGCGTCTGTGGACGGGTTTTAGACCGTCACGCGCATCCGGAAGGGCACGGCCGATGATGACGCTCATTGCGTAGTCGAGATACGACCGACGCATTTCGTCATCGATATTTATTTGATCGCGTTCGAGTAGAGAATCCATTTTTTATACAAATATTCCGTAAACCAGCTTGAGTCTGCCGCGTTTTTCGGGTCTGTGAAAGGAGAATTGGTGCTAAAAAAAGTGTTTACAAATCTCCATCTGATAGGTAATACTATTTTACAGGCTGCTGGGCCTTCCCCGCAACTTGGCAGACCGTCCGAAAAGTTCCTTTTTGCCCAGTAAATACAAGGAGAAATGCAGCCGCTCGGGGTGTGTTCGCTTTGGCCCGCAGGCAACGGACGAACGCCGAAGAAGAAAGTCTTTGAGAACGGGTCAGTCAGCAGGTCAGCCTTCTTGAAAATTGGAATATTCTGCTGAACCGTCGTTTAGTTAAATTGGCTGATCTTGCCGCAAGATCCGGCAGCTCGCCCTCCAACATCGGCCAGATCCCGTAACATCGCCGCAAATCGGTACGCTTCACAAAATTAGACCTTGATCCTCAACAGCCCATAAACCAATGTCAACCGCCTACGTAAAAGAAAATCGGAGAATTCAGCGTATCGCGCTTCCTTTGCCGGTGCGTGTCGAGGTAAAGATCGACGGAAATGTCTCCTGGAATGAGATCACGAGGCTTCAGGATGTTTCGGCGTTCGGAGCGGGCTTTTTGCTCAAACGGCCGACGAAACGCGGAAGGCTGATAATGCTGACCATTCCGATGCCGAGGCAGCTGCGGGTCTATGATTTTACGGAACCGCAATACAAGATCTGGGGACTCGTCCGCCGCTGTTTGGATGTGAGTGCAAATCCCGAGACACCGCAATATGCTTGCGGCGTTGCCTTCATCGGAAAGACGCCGCCGGATGCCTATCTTGCGGATCCGTCGCGGCTTTACGACATAACGCATCGCGAGGACGAAGGCCTCTGGCATATCGGCGACATGGTGCTCGGCGGTGACGATAGCGACCTGCCAAAGGACCTGCGGAAGCAAACGCGATTCTCGATCCCCGAAGCTTTGGTCATTGAGCTTCTTGATGAATCCGGCGAGGTCATCAAGAGCGAATCGACCGTCACTGAGAATATCAGCTATGGCGGTGCGTCGATATTTACTCAATGGGAGCTCGAACCTGGTACGTTTGTGCGGGTCGTAAGTCTCCGACACGATCTAAAGATCATATCTGTTGTCCGCGGCCGCAGACTCGGAGCCGACGGAATTCCTCGCCTTCATCTTGAATTCATTGACCGATTCTTTCCTCTGGAAGGGATCGACTAGACTCCAAAGACTGAAATACTAATAAAGGATAGAACATTTCGACTGGCCGGGTTTCCACACACTGACAAGCATGACCGTCGTTCCCGACTTCAATGAGCATCACAGAATTTGAACACATTCCTCCAGCGGGGCAACCCGAAATGCGGGCCACGTCCCGACAGGAGATCGACCTCAAGGCGATCGTACAGGTGACCGGCGAGCACGGTCCCTGGAAAGAGATCACTCCCGTAACCAGTATCTCGCGAAACGGTGCGGGCTTTACGCTCACGCAGCCGTGCGTTGTCGGACGGCTGATACAGCTGACGATGCCGCTATCGGATGACCTCAGGGCGTATGACAAAGGCGAGAAGGTTTACCAGGTCGTCGGCGTTGTGCAGTTCTGCAATCGCGCCGAGCTCGACGGAGCAGACGTCTATCACGTTGGTGTCGGCCTTATTGGAAAGACACCGCCCGACAGCCATCTGGAGAACCCGGCGCAGGGCTATCGCATTATCGGTATGCACGCGAACGGCCTTTGGCGGATCATCGAGTCTGCTACGGAGTTTACGCCGCGTCGCAATTCGCGATTCTGGATGAGTATTCCGATGACTGTCTCCCGGCTGAAAGGGAAATCGGAGAAGACCGCCCAGCGAGAGGACTGCATGACCCAGAATATCAGTACGGCGGGTGCCTCTGTCCTTTGTTCGCTTCCCGTGAAGCCGGGCGACCGCGTGAAGGTCGCATGTGAGGATTTTCGCTTTTATTCGGTGGCCGTCGTCCGAAATCGGAAGGAGCGAAAGAACCAGCTTCCGTCGCTCCATCTTGAGTTCGTCGATCAGCGGTTCCCGACCGAGAAAATGTTCCTGGCGGAGAACAACGCGGTCGATGTTGACGTTGTTTCTTGAAGAAAGTAAATAGTTGCGGATAATCTATTAGGATCGGGCACGTTTCAGTTTTTTCTGAAGAGCCCGATCCAACTTTTTGTGCCACCTGAACTCCAATATCCACCTGAAGTTATTGCCAGGCCGCTAAAACGCCTGGCACGGACCGTCAGTAAAGTGCTTTGGCGGGTCGAATACGTCGGGCTCGAGAATATACCGCGGGTTGGCGACAAAGGCTACGTCGTGGCTTCCAACCATCAAACGTATGTCGATCCTTTCTGGATCGCCGCACCGATCAGGCAAAAGACCCAATTTATGGCGTTTGACGGGGCGTTCGGGTGGTTCCTGATCGGGCCGATCATTCGCTATCTCGGTGCGTTTCCCGTTTCGCAGAATCCAAAGAGCTTCGCATCGGCATTTCGAACGGCGCTTCGAGCGCTGGACGACGGCGCCGCACTCGTTATCTTCCCGGAAGGCTCCCGACAGGTTGCGAACGGTGAACTGCTTGAAATGAAAGCAGGGGCAATGCGGATAGCGATCGCTCGAAGATCGCCGGTTCTGCCCGTAACGATTATTGGCGGGAATCGCATCTGGCCGCAGGGTTGGGCCGCTCCCAGACTCTTCCGCAGACTGCGGATCGTTTATCACGCGCCTTTTGTGCCTGAAACTGATGATGCTGAGGTTGAGACCGAGAGGCTTCGGGAAGCGATCCTCTCACGTGCGAACTATTGAGGTATTGGCGGTTCGTTCGCTTCTCTCTGTCGTTCGTTTCTTTCCCGGAGCTCACGCTGCCTTTGTTTCCAGGCTTCACGCACCCTTCGCTCCTGCTGAGGGGTCAGCCCCGAAGGATAACCGTAGGGAAACGGAGCGGTAGGAATGCTTGGGTTGGGCTGTCGCGTGTTCGGGTGCTTGGGCGGATTGACCTTCGTCGTTGTCACACTGCCGTCCGGATTTCGTTTCGTAATGATGATCTCGCTCGGGTCGTCGAGGTCGTCCATCGTTATATCGCCGTCATCGCCCTTGATCGTAACTTTGCCTGACTTTTTGGCCGTCGGCTGGTCGCTCTGTGCTTTTGAGTCGGACGGAGAGTGCGGCTTTTGCGCAGGGCCGGAACGTTCTTCTGTAATGGCGGGTTGATCCAGTGACTCGGCGCCGGCTGATACGTTTGTGTTCGCGGGCGGCAAGACCTCGATCTCAGAAGGCTGCGTTACGAGCGGAGATACGTTCGCCGGCGTTTCTGAGTTTAAGCCAAATATCGAAGGATTTGCGATGTATGCGCCGCCAAGTGCGAGTGCCGAACCGCCAAAAAGCAAGGCCGCTGCGGCGACCGCATACCGCTTCTTACCTCCGGAAGGCTTGTCACCCGAATGGTCTCCTCGACGCAGCTCGGTAGCGAACGAATCGGCGGAATCGAGTACTTCAGTCCTCGCATTAGATGACGTTGGGACCGCGCGCGTCGTCTCCGGCATCAGCTGCGTGGCTTGAAAATGGACATCGCGCGCTGTCTCGGTCGGCTGGATCCCGGTCGCGGCAGCGGCAGCCAGGTGAGCATAGTCTGCGTATGACCCAAACATCTGCCGCATCTTGCCTGCGGTCGCGGGCCTTTCGGCCGCATCAAGTGCCAGTGCCACTTGAAGCACGCCTGCAACTCCGGCCGGTATCTCCGGCCTGACGGCATTTGCGGGCTTTAGCGGATCCGGTTTACGCGTCAGCACGGACATTGCCCGTGTCAGGGCGTCCTCCGGCGGTGTTCCGGTCACCAGGTGATACAAAGTAGCCGCCAGCGAATAAAGATCGCTGCGCGGGTCGGTTCCGGTTCCCTGGATCTGTTCAAGCGAGGCGTAATTTCGCGAATATCCGAAGATGCTTTTTGCGGCCGTCTGATGTCCTGCGTCCGTAGGATTTCCCTTAGCAAGGCCGAAATCAAGCAGAACGATCTTGCCGTCCGGCGTAAGCTTAAGGTTCTGCGGTTTGATGTCGCGATGGATGACAGGAATTACCTGCGAATGCAGAAAATCGAGTGCATCCAGGAGTTGGTCGGCCCAGCCGAGAACCTGTTCGACAGGGAATGGCCGCTTGTCGCGTTCTATGATCGTCGAAAGGTCCTCGCCAGCGACGTATTCCATCACGAGGAATTGGCTGTTGTCTTCCTCAAAATGGTCGCTAACACGCGGCAAGGCATTGTGTTTCAGGCTGTTTAACAGGCGAGCTTCGCGTTCTATCGCTTTGCGATAGTTGTCGTCCATATACAGCGTTTCTTTGATCGCGACGGTGCTCGCAAATCGTTCGTCGGTCGCGATATAGACCGCGCCCATTCCGCCCTGGCCGATCTGACGGTCAATTCGGTATCGCTGCTGTAAAACTCTGCCTGCTCCGATCATCAATACTTAAGCAACCGCAAAAAGAGATGATACTACACTCGGCGGACCGCGCCCTATTATTGAGTTTACGAAAACAAATTGAAAGTGTTTAACAAAAAAGGCTCTTTCCGACGCCATTTGTCGAAAAGAGCCTTTTCCTCCGTCTTTGGCAAGGCCAGCTATCGATATTGACCCGAACCGACACGCGGCAGGCCATAAACATCGGCAAGAGCATTGAGTTCGACCCGAAGGCTGGACCAATCGCGCTCGGTAGCGGCACCGAGTCTTAGCGAGCGAACACTGTTGTCGATGTCGCTCGCGATATTCAGACATCGGCGTACTTCGTCACGATTGGCGCTCCAGGAATCGCGGCGGTCAAACTCACGCCTGAGCTCGTCCGTCGCTGATTCAAGGTCCCGAGCGCGTTTGTTAAGCCAGTCTTCACGTGAACTTCCATCAAGCCGGCTGCGATCGAGAGAGCGGTCGTATTCGTGGACAAAATAGTCGAGCTGAGTTTCAACTCGCTTGATAAGGCGATCGACCTGTGCCTTGGTAGTCGGAGTTCGATAGCGTTGTCCGCGACGATATTGAGCAGACGCTGAGTCTGCAAGGCCGAGTAATAGAGCAAAGGCGGAGAGAGCGATAATTGCCTTTAAGAATGGTGCTTTCATGAATGCTAACCTCCGAGAAAAATATTCGCCGCAATTTGCCGCGGCTGGAGGTTAGACGACCCGGCCACGCGTCTTGGCCGAAAGAATCTCTAACTACCGTTTTGACGGCCCTCGCCAAAGAACCAGTCCTCGGTCATATCGCACCAGATAGCAAGGCCTCGCCACTCACCGAACTTCTTATAGTGCTTTTCGATCTTTTTATCGCTGCATTTGCGGCCGTTGTTGTGCTTCTTAAAGAAGCCGCCGCGAACCCATGAGTCGAGCGCAAGGCAATCGTATCTTCCCAGGAGTTTTAGCAAATTGTCTGCGGCGTATTCGCCGATGCCCTTAACTTTCTTGATCTCTTTCTTGAGGTCGGCGGTGGAAAGGTCGCTCGTAAGCCAGCTTTCGGGGTCGAGCTCGCCGCTTGCGACACGCTCGGCTAACTCGACGAAATATGGTGCCCGATAGCCCGCACGGATCTTTTCTCGATAGAAGGCCTCATTCTTTCTCGCAAGAGCTTTTGCAGTCGGGAAGGCCCTTTTGCCGTTCGCCGCCGCTTCACCAAGCTCTGCGACAAGGTTTGTCACCATTATTCGCGTCAAAGCCCAGGAGCAATTCGTGGTGCACAGCGTCTTTACGAGGTCTTCGAAGACGTTCGGGCCGCGGAGCAATCTGCCGGCCTTTTCGTTCGCGGCCCACTCAACGGCCCCGCAATTGGCGATCGTTTCATAGAAGCCGTCAAATTCCTCATCAAGCCGGAAGATATGCCGAATGTCGCGAATAATGCCGTCCCTGTCTGCCTCAGCACCATCTACCGATGCTTTGAGGCCTCCGGAAGCTGAAGAAACGGTCACAACGACCGATCTTCCGGCCTTTCCACGGGGGAGAACCAAGCCGATTTTGTTCCCGCCGATAAGCTCAAATGGAAGCAGATCGTACCAGCCGTGACTCAGCAAAGTATGCTCAAATGAGAAGTTTGCGGGCGTTTTGATGGTGAAATTTCGGGCCATTAATGGATTATTCCAAGCCTTCGATGAAAAGACGAATTTCAACGGAAATTTGTTCGGCTAAATACACTCGGTCAGCGTCTATCTCTGGTAGAAAATATTTAGCATTCCATACGAAAAAATAGGTTGGCAAAATGCCGCAAAAAGTGTAGATTAAAACGTGTAAAACAATCTTGTACGGCATTGATTCCCCGCACTTTGCCGACTTAAAGTTCTCGTTAAAAGCAGTTTAGGAGGAAAAGTTATGGCTGGCAGGTTACTTGGCGCCGCCCCGCGAGTTTTGTTGACGGTCGTTTTGACCGGGCTCTGTGCGATTTCGGCCTTTGCGCAGGACGATCCGGATCCGAATTCACCGACACCGATCTTGCTTACATCGCCGGATTCGACGCGAGCTCTCGCGACGGTTTCACCGGTCCGTGGAAAAGGTTCGCTTGAGAGGATCGCAAATAACAGGGCTTTCGACACGGGTTCGAAGATCGCCCTGTATTTTACGAATGTTTCGTTGATGCCGGGCGAAGGTGCAAACGCTTTTCGCGTTTATGCGAGCGACAGCGAAGGCCATTTCTATCGCTTTCCGGTGACCGCGTTGGGACGAGTCGCAGGCTATCCGGACGTATATCGTGCAACGGTCATCTTGACCGATGATATGAAATTCTGGGATGCACCACGCCCGGGCGACCTGAACGTTTATCTCGCGTGGCGTGGGCTTGCCAGCAACGTCGTAAAACTCGGCGTTGGCGGAATGGACGGCATCAAGGATGTGCCGGGAACATTTCCGACACCGCTTGCGACCGCGAGGGAGATCGCTGCTAATGAGGCAAAGCAGGATGCTTCAGATTTCTCCGGCGGGATCGGCTATCGATGGTCGAGCGATCGTATGCGTTTCCTCGAGCAGGCGACCTTCGGCCCGACTCAGGCCCTGGACGCACGCGTCCGCCGCATTGGCTTGAGGACATGGCTCGCTGAACAGTTCGAGCAGAATTACAGCGATATTCCATATCCGAATATCCCGCTGATGCCGTCGACTGCGCCAACAACTTGTGATGGAGGCACTGACGATGTGCCGCTTACTTGCCGCCGCGATCGATACACGATGTATCCGGTGCAAATATGGTTCTTCCAGAACGCACTTTATGGCGGCTCGCAGCTACGCCATCGCGTTAATTGGGCGCTCAACCAGCTTTGGGTGATCTCGGGCAACGACACACAGCAATCGAGCCATATGATCGCCTATCAGGACGCCATCAACCGTAACATTTTTGGCAACTGGCGCCAGATGATGTATGACGTGACGCTCAATCCCGCTATGGGCGACTATCTCGATATGATCCGTTCGACACGAACGAATCCGAACGAGAATTATCCGCGCGAGATAATGCAGCTTTTCAATATTGGGCTCTTTATGCTCAATCAGGATGGCACACTTCAGCTCGACGGACAGGGAAATCCTATCCCGACGTATGATCAGGCAACGGTAACGAACCTGACCAAGGTCTTCACGGGATGGCGTGATTGCCGCCCAAGTGACTTTCAAGCTTCCTGCCCGAACGCGGTGCCCGGAAGCCCGGATTACAAGGATAATATGTCCCTGAATACGGGCAGTCACGACCTTACCGCAAAGACGCTGTTAACGTATCCCGGCTCGTCCGCGACACAGAATGTTGCAGCCTGCGGGCCGCCAACTTGTAATACGCCGGCGACCATATATCCATACGCGTACGCTTCGCTAAATCAGGCTCTTGACAACATTTACAATCACCCGAATGTAGCTCCGTTCGTCTCGAAGTATCTGATCCAGCAGTTAGTCACCGGCGACCCGAGCCCTGCGTATGTGGGCAGGATCTCAGCGGTCTTTAATGCAAATCGCACAAGCCCGACGCAGATGAAAGAAGTGGTCAAGGCGATCCTTCTCGACCCTGAGGCTCGGGGCGACTCGAAGACCGATCCAAATTACGGCAAGCTTCGCGAGCCGGTCCAGCTTACGACGAATCTTTATCGTCAGCTTGGAGTAACGAGTGCGGATGGCGCGATGCAGAGCGACGGCAACATTAGCCGTTATCCGCGTGCGATGTCGCAAAACCCGTTCTATTCACCGACGGTATTTAACTTCTATCCGCCGGGATATGTCATACCGGGAACATCGCTGCTCGGGCCTGAGTTCGCGATCTTCAACACCGGCACCGCGATCGCTCGTGCGAATTTCGTAAACTCCGCAGTTTACAGTCGCATAACTGTCTCGCAGCCGGACACGCCGAACGGAACGCAGCTCTATCTTACGGATCTTGAGGCGATCTCGAATTCGGACGCGACAGGCAACAGGCTGCTGGACGAAATGAATAACCGATTCATGCACGGCACGATGTCGCCGCAAATGCGGTCAACGATCCTGACGGCAGTTACTGCGATCTCGTCCACTCCGGCGAATGCACGTGCGAGAGCTCAGGCGGCGGTCTATCTTACGGCGACATCGTCACAGTATCAGGTTCAAAGGTAAGCGAGGTGGAAAAAATGAAACAGGACAGACGTGAATTTTTAATGAGATCGGGCTGTGCCCTGGGCATGACCGCCTTGGCGACCCAAATGGGACATTTCGGCCTGATGAGTGCAATGGCTCAGGAGGCAAGGTCTGACGAGAAGTCGGACCTGGTGCCGAGTGATTATCGTGCTCTCGTATGCGTATTCCTTGCCGGCGGCAACGACGGTAACAATACGCTCATCCCGAATCACAACGACGCGACGATAAGCAACTATACGGTCTATTCGAACGCCCGTAGTGCACAGGGCCTTGCGATCGCTCAAGCATCGCTCTTGCCGATCACGGTGCCTCGCATGGGCGGCCTGACATACGGTCTGCACCCGAGCTTTGGTTCCGGTGTAGCGGGTGCCGTCAACAACGGGATCCATGAGCTCTGGGCTCAAGGGAAGATGTGTGCGGTCACAAATGTCGGAACGCTCGTTGCCCCGATGACCCGTGCACAATATCAGAACGGCTCCGTGCGGAAGCCCTATCAGCTCTATTCGCATTCGGATCAGGTCGGGCAATACCAAGGCGGCCGTTCCGATACCGAGAGCTTTACGGGTTGGGGAGGACGCATCTCCGACCTGCGCACCACGCCTGACAACCCGACGGGGTTGATCCCGATGATCACTTCGATATCGGGAGCTCAGCTTTTTACCGCCGGCCAGACAACGCTGCCGCTTGCGATCGCTGACTCGGGCACGAGCCTTGCGAACGTCCTTAATCCGCAGGGTTTCAGCTCGAGCGCATCCTCGCAGGCACGGCTCGCCGCTTTCAATTCTCTGAGGACCATCGACCTTTCTTCGCAGGTCGTTGCGGCCGCAAGTGATATCACGGGTGCGGCAATGCAGGCTAACGCGGCCCTGCAAACCTCGCAGGAGGTTACGGCGGTGTTCCCGAACACGAGTCTTGGCCGCCAGCTAAAGCAGGTGGCAAGGCTTATTAAGAAACGGACCGACCTTGCGATCAATCGACAGGTGTTTTTCGTGCAGATCGGCGGTTTCGATACGCACAACGGGCAGATCGCGACACAAGGCGCGCAGCTTGCGGACGTGAGCCAGTCAATGCGTGCCTTCTATGACGAAATGGTCGCGCAGGGTGTTTCGGATAAGGTGACGCAGTTTACGATGGCGGATTTTTCGCGTACGTTCAATCCGGCGAGTTCGGGCGGGAACGTCGGAAGCGATCATGCCTGGGCTAACTATCATTTCGTTGTTGGCGGAGCGATTACGTCGGCGGACTTCTTCGGCATCAACACGAGCAACGGGACGCCTTTCCCGACACTCACGATGAATGGCCCGGACGACGCTGACAACGGCTCAAGTGCACGCGGCCGCTGGATCCCAACTACTTCTGTCGAGCAATATGCAGGAACGCTCGCACGGTGGTTTGGTGTACCGGCCGGCAATTTAAGCACCGTATTCCCGCTCATAGGGAATTTCACGAACACCGACCTTGGCTTCCTGGTGCCACCTGCATAGGCAGCGTGAAGTTAGGTCAAAGGGAACGGCAGAGTTGCGAGAATGCAGCTCTGCCGTTTTTCTAGTTTTGCAGCATGCCTAAGCGGCCTTATCTTTGATCTCAAATTTGATAATAAACGGGCGGGCCGCCGTCCATAAGGCGCCATTGGCATCAACGGTAAGCCCGAACGTCTGTGGTGCGTTGAATGAGCTTAGAAACGCCCCATCGGTGTCGTAGATAAAGACCTTGAAACCGTTTGCCGCAAACACTCGCCCTTTGCCTTTGTTATCGACCGCAAGGCCGCCGAAAAAGCCTGCTGAACCTTCTTTTGCCCCGGAAGAATCAAACCTGAACAAGAACTTTCCGTCCGGAGAGAATTTAAGGAGATTTCGTCCCGTGCCATCGGCCGCGTACAGGCTCCCCTCGCCGTCAACCGCGAGTTTTTGAAGTTCCGTTACCGCAAAATTGATCTGCTTTGTGAGGTCGCCGGTCTTTGAGATCTGCTTACCATTCTCGTCGAGTTTTAGGACCTCGTTCCTGTAGTCGAGCGCATAAAGTGAGCCGTTCGTGCTGACTGCAAGATCGTGATAATTCGTTCTCGCAACACTGCGGATGAGATCGCCCTTTGTGCCGTCAAATATCAAGAGTGCCGAAGACTGCAGCACGTAAACACGGTCTTTCTGATCGGCAACGATCTTCAGGATCGGCATTGAGCTTCCGAGATCCCATTGCAAAAGGAACTTTCCGTTCGCATCGAATTTCTGAACGGCCCGGCCCGTGTAATCTGCAGAGTAAATGTTATTGTCGCCGTCAATGGCGATCGTGCGGTTATCTTTGAATTTGCCTGCCCCGATGCCTTCACCACCGAAACGCAGAACCTCGATCACGGGGCTGTTCGGGTCATTGACTGCGGGCCGTGAGTTGGTCCCATTGCTGTCAAAACCGGCAGGGATGCTGCGGGCGACACGATTCCACGCCGTTACGAACATTACGACCGCGAAGATCGCAATGCCGACCACGATCGCAATGGTTGCCAATACGGCGACAAATGCGGTAGAACCGGATCGCTGTTTGTATTGCTGCACTGCCGGTGGTGCTCCGTACATCCCATAGGCCGGTTGGGCGAATTGGGTCGCGGGCGTTGTCATCGACACCTGACTGAAAACGATCGGCTTTCCGGAACAGAGGCTTTCGACGGCATCTTTTGCCTCTTTTAGCCCGACGTCAAACGTCTCACGGAACAGCTTGATCGCCTCGATCTTGTTCCCGGAAAGGGCAAGTTCCTTGATCTGCTTTAAATTTCGGGCCTGAGCGAGCAAATTCCCGGGATCAAGGTGAGGCAGTTCACCGACATTGCCGTAGGACGGCACCCGCTGATATTCACCGGGCGAAAGGAGAATTCTGCCGCCGCAATACTCGCAAACGTCGATCTGCTGATCGGCATCGTCGAGTTCGAGAGGCGCGTTGCATGTTGGACATTTTAGGGATCGTGGCATTGTTTCTTGTCTTGAACTCCAATGTTAGCATGAGCGAATGCCCAGCTCGAGCGGCGCTTGCCGTGTGATAGTCTGTACGATAACGCTGGAGACCGCTAAATAGATGGACGAAATGGGTGAAGTGTTTTTGCGCCGGGCAATCCGGCTGGCGCAAGAGGCCGAGAGCCGCGGCGAAGTTCCGATCGGTGCAGTGATCGTTTCCGAGAACGGCGAAATTCTTGCCGAAGCGTCAAACGAGACGATCGGAAGGCATGATCCGACCGCTCACGCCGAGATCCTGGCGATCCGTTCGGCCGGCGAAAAGGTCGGGAATTACAGGCTCAACGGAACGACGGTCTATTCAACTATCGAACCATGTGCGATGTGTGCCGGAGCGTTGGTGAATGCCCGTGTTGCGAGGCTTGTTTACGGTGCGGCAGACGAGCGATTTGGGGCCGTACGCAGTAAATTTCGCCTGTGCGACAGCGAGGTCCTTAATCATCGGCTCGAGATCGTCGCGGGCGTGCTTGAAGAAGAATGCCGCAAATTGATGCAGGATTTCTTCCGTTCCCGCCGTGTAAAAGCAGAGAGCGGGAGCTCAACTTGATTATTTTCGCTTCGAAACCGTATTATAAATGGTTCGCGCTGGAGAGGTGCGAGAGTGGTTGAATCGGGCAGTCTCGAAAATTGTTGTGCCTTAACGGGTACCGTGGGTTCGAATCCCACCCTCTCCGCCATATTTCTTTTTAGCTCGGCCAAAAACAAACAGACCAAGAAGCTGTATTTCACGTTCCTTAAGGAGGGATAAGACGATATGCCTTTGTCGAAAAAATTGGCAGCAGAATTTTTAGGCACGCTCTGGCTCGTGCTCGGCGGATGCGGAAGCGCGGTGATCGCCGCGGCGTATCCGAATCTAGGTATTGGTTTTGCGGGCGTTGCGCTCGCTTTCGGATTGACCGTTCTGACGGGAGCGTACGCTCTTGGGCACGTTTCCGGAGCCCACTTTAACCCGGCAGTGTCGGTCGGACTTTGGGCCGGCAGACGTTTTCCGGCGAAAGAACTGCTTCCGTATATCGTCGCTCAGCTTTTGGGTGCGATCGCAGCGGCCGGCATCTTATACATCATCGCGAACGGCAAGGCCGGATTTGGTTTTGCGGGCGGTTTTGCATCAAACGGCTTTGGGGACCATTCGCCCGCCAAGTACGAAGCGATGGCATGTTTTATTGCCGAGGTCGTAATGACGTTCTTCTTTGTGCTCGTCATTCTTGGTTCGACCCATGGCAAAGCACCGCGAGGTTTTGCCCCGATCGCGATCGGACTGTGTCTGACGCTGATCCACCTGATCACGATCCCGGTCACGAATACGTCGGTAAATCCGGCACGTTCGACCGGCCCGGCACTTTTTGTCGGACTTTATTACGATCCGTGGGCTCTAAAACAGCTCTGGATGTTCTGGCTCGCACCGATACTTGGTGCACTCCTTGCCGGCTTTGTTTTTAACTGGCTAATGGAGGAAAAAACGGCCGCACATGCCGGTGCTGACGATGCGATCACAGGCGACGACATTGGCGAGATCGCCGATGAAGTTACGGGCGACTAACTTTTCGCCTCGCGGCCCGGCTGACGGGTTTTTGACAATTAGAGTTTCTTAACGGCTTGGAAAGGTGCAGGAGTGGTTGAACTGGCAGCACTGGAAATGCTGTGTACCTCAAAAGGGTACCGTGGGTTCGAATCCCACCCTTTCCGCCATCAATAGACAACAATAGGCGAAAGGATGATCCGAGAATTGTCCTTTCGCTTTTTTCTTTGCCCGGTTCGGGTCGCTCGATCAATAAAATGACGAGAAATGCACCTTCCTCGCTTTATCGTTTTGGGTAAATCCGCTATTCTAAAAGTTGGCTTCAGGCTCCGCACAAGGTTTGAGTTGTGAACCCCGCTAGGCCGGGAACGGAGCAACGGTAGCGATTTCAGCTTGTGTTGCGGTAATGTCTGAAGCCATTCGCTTTGTTTTCATATTTTCCTGAAACGGCCCGTTCTGACAAGCGTCGAGCGGGCCGCTTTTTTCTCTCGCTCGGGTTCCGAATATTCGCGATTGCGCCTCGAAAGGGAAACGAACTACAATCTAACTCTCAATGTCGTATCAGGTAATTGCCCGAAAATGGCGGCCGCAAAGCTTCGACGAAGTGACGGGCCAGGAGGTCGTTACGCACAGCCTGCGTAACGCGATCGAGCATGACCGCCTGCACCACGCGTACCTTTTTTCCGGCGCTCGCGGCGTGGGCAAGACGACGACCGCGCGTTTGCTCGCAAAGGCCCTGAATTGTCACAAATTTGAGGGCAAGACCACGACGCCTTGCCGAATTGACGATGAGAACGCCTGTCCATCCTGCGTTGAGATCGCGGAGAGCCGTTCGCTCGACGTGCTCGAAATAGATGCCGCGTCACACACCGGCATCGACAACGTCCGCGAGACGATCATCGATGGGCTGAACGTAAATCCGGCCCGCGACCGATACAAGGTGTTCATAATCGACGAGGTTCACCAGCTCTCGAAGCCTGCGTTTAACGCCCTTCTAAAGAGCATTGAAGAGCCGCCGCCGAACGTCGTATTCATCATGGCGACGACCGAGCTGCATAAGGTGCCGGTCACGATCACCTCGCGTTGTCAGGAGTTCCAGTTTCGCACGATCGCAAATTCGAAGATCTTCGACCGGCTGAAACTTATCGCCGAAAAGGACAAGATCGACGTTACGGACGAGGCTCTCCGCGAGATCGCACGCTCGGGAATGGGGTCGATGCGTGATGCTCAGAGCAATTTCGATCAGGTTATTAGTTTCTCGGGTGAGAAGATCGATGCGGCCGCCGTCGCAAAAGCTCTCGGGTCCGTTGGTGCCGATGTTCTGGAAAAGATCATCGTTGCCGTAACGAATTCGGACGCAAGAGCGATCCTTGAAACGGTCGATGATCTTGTCTCACGCGGCCACGACCTGCGGAATTTCGCGAGCGATCTGCTTGGGCTGTTCCGTGATCTGATGGTGCAAAAGGTCGCAGGCAATTCAACTGAAAGACTTGTGGATTCGGCAGCATTTTCGCCTGAAAAACTAACTGAACTTGCGGCACCATTTGCCGAGAGCGATCTTCTGCGGTTCTTTCATTCGCTTTGCGAAACGGAATCAAGCCTTCGCGAAGCCGCACAGCCGCGTTACGTGCTCGAGGTCGGCCTCGTAAAGCTCGTCGAGATGAAGAAGCTCGCCTCGATCGAGGATATTCTCGCGAAACTCGGCACTTCGGGCGGGGTTGCGGCTGCTGCCTCGGCCGGCGAGGAAAAAAAAACTCTAAAATCTGAGCAAGTCGTTCGCCCGCCGGCCGTGCCCGCTAAGGTTGAGTCGCCGAAGGCAGAACCGTTAGCCGCACCGGAATCGATTTCCGGCGTGCCGGATGACGCGTTCCCGGAAGACGATCTAGTCGAGCCGCCGTCGGACGATATTGGTTTCAGCGAGTTTGAGCCGGATGTGCCGCTCATCGAAACTCTTCCTGCCGCGGTCGCGAATACGTTTAACGAAGGGCTGAGAGTGTCGTCGATCCCTGCCGAACTCCTCGAGCATTTCGACGATGCAAAGCTCGATGATGCGTACGAAGAGGTGCTACGGCTTGCGGGTGACAACCTTTTGCCACTTTCTTCCGGCAAAAAGATTGCCGAGAGCCTGTCGAATCGGGCACGTGCGGCTTCAAACACCTTTCAGGTGCATTCTGCGGGCGGCGGAACAGCCGCAAGGACGGCCGTTGACCTATCGCATATGATGCCGCAGGAGTCCGAAACGGATCCTCCGACGATAGTGCTTAGCGATGATCCGACGGACGAAGAGTTGATGGCATTTGCGGAAGCGCTCCCGGTCGTCCGTCTTGTAAAACAGATATTTCGAGCAAAGGTGGTCGAGGTCCGCAAACCGGACCATTTACGGAACAGCTGAGCAGGAGCGCTCGTATATTTGAACGATGAGTGAGGTCGAGCGGATCGTGAAATTTCGATGTCCTGTGTCATTGCGGATCGCGCTTGCGATATTCGTTGTAATGACACTTGCCGGCGCCGCGTTCGCTCAGGCCGGTGCCGATACTTCGGATCCGACAACGCTCCAACCGACCGGTTTTGTAAATGATTATGTCGGCGTGATCGACGCCGCGACAAAAGCCGAGCTTGAAAAGAAATTAACTGATCTAAAGACTTCAACGAACCCGCAGGTCGAGATCGCGGTTGTCGTTGTTAAAACGACCGGCGGCCGCGATATTTTTGACTACTCGCTTACACTCGCACGCACCTGGAAGATCGGGTCAAAAGCGGATGATAACCCAAGTGCGTTGCTCCTGGTCGCGATAAATGACCGCAAATACTTCACGCAGATAAGTCGCGATCTGGAAGATGAACTGCCGGACGGCCTTGTCGGCAGTCTTCAGCGCAGGTATCTTGTCCCAGAATTCAAGCAAGGAAATTACGCCAAAGGTATCAGCGACACGGTCGATGCCTATATTGCGAGGATCCGAGAGAAAGGGAATGTCGCCGGCGTGCCCAACGCCACTCCGTCGGCCGGATATGATGATTCTGCATCCGGGATTGGCGGCACGGCATGCTGCTGCATTGCGGGTATTCTCATCGCATTCATTCTGCTGAGCCTCTATTTAAACCACCGTTCAGGCGGAGGTCGTGGCGGTGGCGGAAGCAGCGTCGTTGACAGCGCTTTGCCGTGGGTAGTTGGAGGGATATTGAACGGCATAATAAATTCGTCCGGTTCGTCATCCGACAGCGGCTGGGGCGGCGGAGGCGGCAGTGATTGGGGCGGTTTCGGCGGCGGCGGTGATTTTGGCGGAGGCGGCGCCGGCGGCGACTGGTAAAAAGATTATGAAGCATCATTTTGACGCCTTTGTTGACGATCTGAAGTCCAGTCACGGGAGCAATCTCGTGTCGGTCATTCTATACGGTTCGGCCGCGGCGGGCGATTTTGTGCCGAAACGATCGGACTATAATATACTTGTCGCCCTGAATAGCATCGGCCCGGAGGATCTGCGTGCGGCTCACGCTTGTGTCCGCGAGTGGGCAAAGCTCGGTAATCCGATACCCGTGTATTTTACGGTCTCTGAGCTGAAGAATGGTGCCGATGTCTTTCCGATCGAGTACGACCAGATGCGGCAGGCGAGGCGAGTGCTCTTTGGGCCGGATCTGTTGGGTGAGCTTGAGATCTCGGAGGAGTTCCTGCGGCTGCAGGCGGAATATGAGCTTCGGAGCAAGATCTTGCAGCTCCGCCGGCAGTATATTCCGGCCTCGACGTCGGTTGAGCGGCTTACGTCGCTGATGGCGGAAAGCCTTTCGAGCTTCGCGGCACTTTTTCGTGCCGTTCTCAAGGTCTACGGCATCGAACCACCCGTGACAAAGCGCGAGGTCGTCGCCGTCACAGCTCAGACGATCGGGATCGACGGAACACCGTTTGAAAAGATCCTGAATATTCGCAAAGATAACCTTGCGTACGAATTGGATGAAACTGGAGCGAACGACCTTTTCGGCGAGTATCTGATCGAGATCGAAAAGGTCATTGATGCGGTCGATAGATCGAAGAAGGACTAGTTCTTTAAGGGAGAAGATAGATTTATGAAACGAGTATCATTATTGATCGTGGTTCTGGTCTCGGGCTTTTTGCTCTCGGGCTGCAGCTATAACGAGTTGACCGCCAAACAGCAGGTCGTCCGCGGCAAATGGGGCGACATCGAGGCCGCTCTTCAGCGAAGGGCCGATCTGATCCCGAATCTGATCGAAACGGCGAAGATGGTCGGTGTAAATGAGCAGGAAGTTTTCGGGCAGATCGCGGATGCGCGTTCACGGCTGTTGAACGCGACGAGTGCAGCACCGGCAGGCAGCGAATCGACTCCCGAACAAAGGCAGGCAGTTATCGATGCGGCAAATAGCTTTGGCGGCACTATAGGACGCCTTCTGAGCCTTCAGGAACAGTATCCTCAGCTTCGGTCGAGCGAGGCCTTTATGAAGGTGCAGGACGAGCTTGCGGGCACCGAGAACCGACTTGCTACGACGCGTCAGGACTATAACAAGGCCGTGACGGATTACAACACGACACGCAACTCATTTCCGGCCGTTCTGACGGCTGGCATGCTGGGTTTTAGCGAAGAGCCTTTCTTTAAGGCAGATGAAAGTGCGAAGTCGGTTCCGAGCGTCGGTGATGCCAATTCAATGCGTCAGCAGCCGGCAAAGTAGGTTCAAAATCCTCTCGAATTACACATCGAGCAGTGATCACAGGGCTTGTCAGGTTCAAACTGGCAAGCCTTTTCCTTCATCGAAGCAAAAATGCTGTCCGCGATCGCTTCGGCGACGGAGAATTTGTCCGTGCTCGGATGCGGGCTCGCGGGAGCCTGCGGGAGTACCGCAGCCCGTGTTTTGCCTTCGAGCTTGTCGAGTCGCTGATCCATTTTCTCTAAGACCGCGAATATCGCCGCAAGATCGCGTTCAGTATTATTTTGTGAGAGATCGGACATAAAACTACCTTCCGATCGCGGCCAGCATTTCGCGGACCGCTTCCTCCAACCCGCAGAATATCGCACGCGAAATGATATTGTGGCCGATGTTGAATTCAGCTATCTCCGGCATTGCGGCCAGCGGACCGACGTTTCTCGTGGTCAGGCCATGTCCCGCGGCAACGATCAAACCTCTATTCTGTGCATGAATGGCGGCGTTATGGAGCCTTTCGATCTCGGCCGCGGCCTTCTTGCGGCCTTCGCTGTGGGCGGCACGTGCTCCGAGCGTTAATTCCGCATACTCGGCGGTGCAGAGCTCGATCTGGCCGGCACCGGCGTCTTTTGCGGCGGTTATCTGATCTTCGATCGGGTCTATGAAAATGCTGACAAAAATGCCAGCCGCCGACAATTCTTTTGCGGCCCTGGCAACCGTCTCAAAATTGCCGATCACATCGAGGCCGCCTTCGGTCGTGATCTCCCTTGGACTTTCAGGCACAAGCGAGACCGCGTCCGGCCGTGTACGCCTGGCGATAGCGACCATCTCATCGGTGGCGGCCATCTCGACGTTCAAATACGTCGTGACGATGCCGCGGAGCACGTCGAGGTCGGCGTCCTGAATGTGGCGTCGATCGCTGCGAAGGTGAACGGTTATGCCGTCGGCACCGGCCTTTTCACAAAGAACGGCAGCGGCGGCAACGCTCGGCTCGGTCGTTTTTCGAGCTTCGCGAACTGTCGCGACGTGGTCGATATTTACATTCAGGCGTGCGGTCATTTTTCGTTCAGATCGTAAACACCATTCTTTGCGTTTCGGCGGATGAGCGCAAGTTCTGAGAACATTCTGCGCGTATCGCGAAAGACACTCACCTTCGAACCTTCGACATCGTTCCATCGAACGGGTATCTCGGCGAGCCGAAGCCCGTGATATTTTGCGACAAATAAAAACTCGACATCAAAACCGAAGCGATCGACGGTCATCACATCGAGCAGCGGCCGGAACTTCTTCATATTAAAGGCCTTAAAGCCGCACTGCGTGTCCGCAAAACGAAGTCCCGACATCTTACGAATGACGAAATTCATCACCTTGCCGCCTTGTTCGCGGCGCCACGGCTGATGTGCGCCGATCAGGCTGCGATCAAGGGCACGGGAGCCAAAGGTCACGTCCATTTCGCCGTTTGCGATGGGAGCAGTGAGCTTTTCCGCTTCTTCGATGGGCGTTGAGAGGTCGGCGTCGCTAAAAAGTGCAATATCGGCGGTTGCCGCGAGAAGGCCCGTCTTTACGGCGTTTCCTTTGCCGCGATTCGGCCTGTTGCGGATGATATTTGTTGAGATCTCGCCGTATTCGCCGGCCGTTCTCGCGGCGACCTCGGCCGTGTCATCGGTTGAACCGTCATCGACAACGATCAACTCCGCATCGAGTGAATTTTCGCGTATGTAGGCAAGGATTTTGCCGAGGCTGGGGACGATCCGCTCACTTTCGTTAAATGCGGGAACAACAATGGAAAGCTCTTTCGACATCGAAGAAAAAGTAATGTTACGCGTTTCGCGAGGACAAGTAAATTGCGGCCCGCTGCAACGAAGTTCACCCGCGGCGCGTATGTTATAATTTGATGTTATTTATTGGGCCCTCGGGGCGTGTTTAATGCTTAAGAATTTTCCAATTATAGCGATAGTTGTCATTGTCGTCGGAGCCGTTGTGGGCGGTGTTTTCGGCCATAGGCCGGATGCTGCGGCAGAGCAGGGCGGCGTGACCAACGAAATGATCCTGAAGCAGCTTCGTGAGGCGGACAAGGTCGTTATCGACAACTTCGTGGGCAAGGCCCAACTCGAGGACCTGACCGAAGGCTCGATCCAGGGAATGCTCTGGACGCTCGACCCGCACTCGTCTTTCTTTAACCAGCGTGAGCTGAAGAAACTGAACGAGGAGCAGTCGTCACAGTTCTACGGCATCGGCGTCTCGATCTTCCAGCATCGTGACGGCGTGTATGTTCAATCTGTCGTGCCGGGCACGCCCGCGGAAAAAGCGGGGCTTCGATACGGCGACAAGTTCGTGACCGTGGAAGGCAAGGATGCGACCGAATGGACGGCCTCCGATGTCTCGAAGAATGTCCGCGGAGAACGCGGAACGCCGGTTAAACTCTCGGTCGCCCGTGCAGGCGTAAAAGATCCGGTCGCTTTTGAGATAGTCCGCGGCGGCGTGCCGCTTCCATCGATACGGAACTATTTCATGCTGCCGAACGGTACGGGATACGTCGCTCTGACCGGCGGATTCCAGCAAACGACGTCGGACGAATTGACCGCGGCGATCAACGATCTTAAGAAGCAGGGAATGAAGGACCTCATTCTCGACCTGCGCAACAATCCGGGCGGGATCCTCGAACAGGCGGTCGATGTCGTGAGCAAGTTCATTCCGGGCGGACAGACCGTTGTTTCGGTCAAGACCGGCCGGCTTGGGCAAAATAGAGATCTTCCGGCGATCGGCGGTGAGGTCGAGACGATGCCGCTCGTGGTGATGATCAATGGCGGCTCGGCGTCCGCGTCCGAGATCGTCGCAGGTGCGCTACAGGATTATGACCGAGGCGTGATCGTCGGCAGCGACAGCTTTGGAAAGGGCCTCGTTCAGCGGATCTTCCGCCTGCCGTACGGAACCGGCTTGACGCTCACGACCGCACGTTATTACACGCCATTCGGACGTTCACTGCAGCGGGATTATTCGAGCGGCTCGATCTACGACTATTACACGCATCTTGCCGACGCGGAGGATGCTGACGGCAATCCCGTTTCGAAACCCGCGGGCGTGCCCGTAAAGACCGCGAACGGACGCGTCCTTTACGGTGGACGCGGTATCGAGCCGGACGTTCGCGTGGACGCTATCAAAGACCCGCAGAAGAAGGCAAAGGTAAACGAGGAAGCATTCTTCTTTGTCCGACAGCTCGTCGCAGGGAAGATCCCGGGCTTCGAAACCTTCAAGAACGACAAGCAGAGCTTCGTGAATGTCGTTAGGCCGGGCGATTTTGCGGTTTCGGACAAACTTTTTGACGCATTTGTTAAATTCGCACTTGCCGACAAGGAGAGCCAACTCTCGACCGGTTCGATGGATGAGGTCGCCGCTTACGCACGCGCAAGGATCAGGGAAGAGCTCGCCACCGCGAACTATTCATCCGAGGCAGGTTTCCAGGTGCTTATGGAGAACGATCCGCAGGTCGCAAAGGCTCTCGAATCGATGCCGGAGGCGAGCAAACTTGTGGCATCGGCAGGCCTCTTCGGACAAAGATAGGAGCAATTTTTAACCGACGCGTTCGTGGAGTAAAATAAAGGTTTACTCCACGGACCTTGATTTTTTTATGTATAAACAGATAGGCATCCTAACCGGCGGCGGCGACGCACCCGGGCTGAACGCGGCGATAAGGGCCGTCGTTCGCACGGCGACCGGTAAGTTCGGGATGCAATGTATTGGTATCGAAGACAGTTTCGAAGGGATCTTGGGCGAAACACACACTGTCAAACTTTCGCCGAAGAACGTCAGCGGACTCCTATCACAAGGCGGGACCGTGCTTGGTACGCGGAACCGCGGCAGTTTCGTCAAAATGGTTGACGGCAAGCCGCTCTTTCCTGAGCTGCCGGTCTCCGAGGCTCTTGCGAACCTCGACATCCTTGGGATCGAGGCGTTGGTCGCGATCGGCGGCGAAGGCACGCTTGCGATCGCCGAGCAATTCCACAAACGCGGATTTCCGGTGATCGGCGTCCCAAAGACGATCGATAACGACCTTGCAGCGACCGAATTCACGTTCGGGTTTATGACCGCGATCGATATTGCGACAGAGGCTCTTGACAGGCTGCACACGACGGCCGCCTCGCACGACCGTGTAATGATCCTAGAGGTCATGGGACGCAATACGGGCTGGATCGCCCTCCACGCCGGATTGGCGGGCAGTGCCGATATTATTCTCATTCCTGAGATCCCGTTCTCGTTCGAAGCGATCCGTCGCAAGGTTCTTGAACGTGAAGCTGCGGGCTCGCGTTTTACGAATATCGTTGTGGCAGAAGGCGCCCTTGAGGTTGGGACGAGCGAAACATATTCCGACCGTGCTGAGCTTCGGCTCGGCGGTATCGGTGAGATCGTTCGCCGCCGTGTTGAGGACATGATGGACAAGGAATCCCGCTGCGTCGTGCTCGGCCATCTTCAGCGTGGCGGAAGCCCGAACGCATTTGACCGTATGCTCGGCACGAATTTTGGTGCCTGTGCCGCTCGAGCTCTTGCAAACGGCGAAACCGGCAAAATGGTAGCGCTTCAGGCCGGAACGATCGTGACAGTGCCGCTTGATGAAGCGGTCTCAAATATCAAGACGGTGCCGACAGATGGCCAGCTTGTGCGGACCGCACGCGATATCGGCATCTCGTTTGCCGCTCCACGCGAAGCAGAGCTGAGCGAAAGAGTTTTCGCCGAGGGAGCCCGCTAGAGTAGAAAAAAAGATGGAAGAGATCAGGAAAAAACTTCAGGCCGAGCTCGATGAGCTCGAACAGGAACTTCATTTTAAGCTCCCAAAAGAGATCCAAAAGGCGCGCGAATTTGGCGACCTTCGTGAGAATGCCGAATACAAGGCCGCGATGGAGCGGCAATCCATCGTGCAGGCACGCATCGGACAGATCCGACAGCGAATGAGCGAGGTCGAATCCATCGATCTTTCAAAGCTCCCGCAGGATCGCGTTGCATACGGCTCGCTTGTTGTACTTTTCGATCTCGACAAAGAAGAAAAGATCAGGTACAAGCTCGTAACCAGTGAAGAGAGCGACCCAGACAACGGCCTTATCTCGACCGTTTCTCCGATCGGCCAGGCATTGATGGGCCGCGAAGAAGGCGACGAAGTGAAGGTCAAGACACCGACCGGATGGCGGAATTTTGAGATCAGCCGGCTTACCACGATCCATGACGCTGAATAGGCAAAAATGCGTAACGCGACGAATCGTTTTGAGGATCGAACCTAAATGCTGGGATCAAGCATAGGCGGCGGAGCGAAGAAGCTAATAAGTGCGATCGTCCGCGCTCTTTCGGCGCGCGGCATCAATCCGAACTATTTGACGACGCTCGGCGTTACGATCAACATCGGATGCGGCGTGCTGTTCGGTCTCGGGCAATTCTTTTGGGCGGGCATCGTCCTCATTGTCGCGAACGTTTTCGATATGCTGGATGGGAATGTTGCCCGCAATTCCGGCCGCGTCACGAAATTCGGCTCATTCCTTGATTCATCGCTCGACCGCCTGTCAGACATGGTCGCCTTTATGGGCATTATAATGTTCTATGCGGGCAATTCGCCGCAGCATTCACTGCTGAACGTTTTTCTTGCCGGCGTTGGAATGATGGCGTCCGTTATGGTAAGTTACACGACCGCACGCAGCGAGGGCCTCGGCGTCAAGGCGAACGTTGGTTTCCTGCAGCGGCCGGAACGTGTCGTTCTACTCGCTATCGGTGCTCTTTCGACGTGGGATTGGAATTCGACCAACTTCTTTGCCAATCGTATGCCGCCGGTGCTCTGGATACTTGCGGTCGGCTCGGTCTGGACGCTGATCCATCGAATGTATTTTGTGTGGAAGGAGTTTCGTCGGCTCGAATCATAAATGCTCACCTGGCTTTCAGACAAATGGCATGCCCTGACATGGGAAAGTATTGCGATCAGTGTCATTCTTTTCGTCGTCACTTTTTCGTTCAGCATTGGAGCGATCGCATTCGTGCTCGTAAAGATACCGGCGCATTATTTCAGTTCGCACTACGAACAGGATTTTCTGCCGGACAGTCCGTGGCTCGTTCGTTGGGGTGCGTTGATCCTAAAGAATATACTCGGCGTCTTCCTGATCTTTCTGGGAATTCTGCTTTCTTTGCCCGGAGTTCCGGGACAAGGTATCTTAACCATACTGCTTGGCCTTATAATGCTCGACGTTCCGGGAAAACGACCGCTTGAGGCGAGCATCATAAAGCGCCCGAAGGTTCTTGCGGCTGCAAATCGGCTTCGTGAGCGTTGGGGCAAACCGCCGCTTGAGGTGGATTAGAAGCGAACGGCTGCGATGGGAATTTTTGACCGACTATTCAAAGGCAAAGGTGCTCCGGATTCGCGTCGCGAACGGCTTCTTGCGACGGGCCGCATCACCGATGGCGTGATCCTTGAGCTCAAGAAGGACGCAAATTCTGACGTGGTCGCTGTTTATAATTACACGCTCAACGGCGTCGAGTTCGAATCCGCCGAGGTTCTGACCGAATCACAGCTCAAAGCCGGTATTCGCTACGCACCCGGATCGAGCGTTGCGATACGTTATGATCCGAAGAACCAGGTCAACTCGATAATCGAATGATGTTCAAGAAAATTCTGATCGCAAATCGAGGTGAGATCGCCTGCCGCGTTATTCGTGCCTGCCGCGAACTCGGGATCAGGACGGTCGCGGTCTATTCGGACGCCGACCGAGCGGCCCTGCACGTTCGCATGGCCGACGAAGCCTTTCACATTGGGCCGCCGCCATCATCAGAGAGCTATCTTCGTCACGACAAGATCCTTGCTGTCGCAAAGGATTCCGGTGCGGACGCGATACATCCCGGCTACGGATTCTTGTCCGAGAACGCCGGCTTTGTCCGCGAAGTAACGGCCGCGGGAATAAAATTCATCGGGCCGCCGCCCGAGGCGATGGAAGGCATGGGCGGCAAGATCTCGGCCCGCAAGATCGCTATCGAAGCCGGTGTGCCGGTCGTTCCCGGAACGACGACGCCGCTTAAAAGTTATGAGGAGGCACGCGAAACTGCCGCCTCTTTTGGCTATCCGGTGATGCTGAAGGCTTCGGCCGGCGGCGGCGGAAAGGGAATGCGTTTGGTGACGGAAGAGAGCGAGCTCAAGTCTGCGCTCGAGACCGCACAAAGCGAAGCCGCAGCGAGTTTTGGCGATGACGCCGTTTATATCGAGAAGGCGATCGTGCGTCCACGGCATATCGAGATACAGATATTCTCAGACTCGCACGGCAACCACGTCCATCTCGGCGAACGCGAATGCTCGATTCAGCGGCGCCATCAGAAGGTTATCGAAGAAGCACCGTCGCCGATCAATTCCGCCGAACTCCGCGAACGGATGGGCGAATGTGCGGTCAAGGTCGCGAAAGCCGTGAATTACGAAGGTGCAGGGACGGTCGAGTTCCTGGTTTCTGACGTTGACCGTTCGTTCTATTTTCTCGAAATGAACACGCGTCTGCAGGTCGAACATCCCGTCACAGAACTCGTGACCGGCATCGACCTTGTGCGCGAACAGATCTATGTTGCCGCCGGCCGCAAACTTTCGTTCACCCAGAATGACATCGTCTTGAAAGGCCACGCGATCGAATGCCGCGTCTATGCCGAAGATGCCGATGCGGGTTTTTTGCCTTCACCGGGAAAGATCACGCGGCTTCGACTGCCGCAAGGGCCTGGCGTTCGCGACGACGGCGGCATCTACGAAGGAGCCGAGGTCTCGATCTATTACGATCCGATGATCTCGAAATTCGCTGTTTATGGACGCGACCGCGAAGAAGCCATCGACCGCATGCGCCGAGCTCTTCTCGAATACGAGGTTAACGGCATCAAAACGACGCTGCCGTTCTTCCGCGAAGTGATGGACGACGAGGTCTTCATTCGCGGCGATCTTGATACCGGATTTATCACCGGCTTTATGGAACGTCGAAAGACGGTCGAACCCGATCGCGAGACTTTGGACGCCGCGATCATCACCGCCGCTTTGCACTCGCTTTCGAAGAAAGCAGCAGCGTCATCAAGTGATGACCGAAAGCCGATGAGCCGATGGGCAGCGGCCGGACGCGAGGCTCAGTTGAAGGGAATTTAGGAGTTGTAGAATTTAAGGAATGGAAGAATTACTAAAGCAATTGATGGGTAAGAAGGTCGATGTCGCGTGTCAGACAAATGTGAACTTTCGCGGGGACATCGTTGATGTGAAGAATGGCGTCGTGTATCTTCGCGGCGATGATGAACGCGTTGCGTATGTTGCGATCGATAAGGTCGCGGCGATCTACGAGGTGAAGGACGCGGCGACCCGGCCCGGTTTTATCGGCTAGATCTTTGTTAATACAACACGAAAAAGCCTGCGTCACTTCGGTAGATGACGCAGGCTTTTTTGTTAGATCTGTTTAGATCAATGAATATCTGCAGTTGACGTTGCTTCGACCGGCAGGCGGCGGAAACCGACGATGCGATTCTCCCAATATCCTTTGAACGGCGAATAAGTGATGCCCTTGCTCGACGAAGCGTGGAAAAAGCCATTCTCGTCCGCGACGATCCCCATATGGCCAAGGCCGTTAAGAAAGACGAGCGTGCCGAACTTGTATCTGTCGTCACCGTAAACCGGCTCCGACTGTGCCCAGAGCGAGCGTGCACTTGCGCGAGTGAAATTGATACCGGCATCGTTGAAAACGCTCCAGACAAAACCTGAACAATCATAGGTGTTCGGGCCGGTCGAGCCGTAACGATACGGAATGCCCCAGCGGGACATAATTCCCTGATAGATCAGGTCGCTGACGCTTGCGCTGTAAGCGGTACGTCCTGCGGTGAGAGCTGATGTGTAGTTATTCACCGCACGCGAGGACACGGTCTTTTTGAGAAGCGGAGCTGCCGGTTGCGGTTTTACGAGAATTATCGGGCTTGTGAGGGTCGGACGAGAAGAAGTCGTTCTTTGAAGAGGCGCTTGAGACGGAGAAGCCGGAGGCAAGTTGGTCGGTTGGCTCGACGTCGGTTTAACGACGCGATCTCTGTCTTGTGCTGCTGTCGAAGCTGTCGAAATGCCGGCCGTAACAGCCGCGCAAACCGATAGCAAGAATAACTTCTTAAAATTCATCTACCGTTTTTCCTCTCAGATTTTGTTAACGTTTCAGAAAGATCGTGGAAAGCGAGGAAGGCAAGTGAATAACTCACCTATTAAAAGGAAACCAACAAAGCGGCACCTATTCCCAAGATTTTCTTTTTTTCATTTACGGCCATTCAAAAAGGCTAGGGAACTCTAAGATTCGGCCGCAAAAGTATTATCGCAATTCGGAAAGGGCATTGGCAAGCCGGAAAAACACGTTTTTGCACGGACGGTTCGAGACCGCCGCCGCCAACTCCGATTGCCCGCGAGCGCCTTTGCCTGCCTTCAGTTGTCCTGGATGAGCAAAGATACGTTCAATTGCAAGGCCTTTCCAGCAAAAAAGAGAACGCGCAGGGCCGAGAATATCGGCCTTGCGCGCCTGCGATCAGGAGTAGATCTTATTACGCCGAGAAGGACGTGCCGCAGCCGCAGCCGCCCGAAGCGTTCGGATTCTCGAACGTAAAGCCTGAACCCATCATATTCGTTGTGTAGTCGATCGTGATGCCGTTGAGATACTGAGCGGAGAACATATCGACAAAGAATTTGATGCCTTGAGTATCGACAAGGCAATCACCCGAACGGGACTCTTCCTCGACGTTCAGGCTGTACTGAAAGCCCGAACAACCGCCCGGTACCACGCGAACACGTAGGCCCGCCGTTTCCGGCAGATCGTCCTCGGCGGCGATAAACTTCTTGATCTCGTCGGCCGCGTTCGCGGTCACGTTCAACTCAATACTTGGTGCTGCAACTGCTGACATTTGTAAATAATTCTCCCGTTTGTAAAATGACGCTCACCCTAACAGGGCGAATCCTTACGACAAAGTAAATATTATAAGAAAAACGTCATATAAGGCAAGGTCTGGCGGACACGTCGGACGAAGCGTCGAGTGTGCCGAGTACCGCCTCGCCTAGTTTCGCGGTTGTTTGCAGCGGCTAAGTTCCCATTCCCAGGTAACGGTCGAACCGTCGGCTTCTTGCAGCGTTTTGCTTCCGACGAGCTCGACTCCGTCGTTGAGATACATCGTCGGATAGCGGCCCGATGCCAAGTTCGCCTGGATCCAGGCTGTGCCTTCTGACTGATCGTCGTGTCCTTTCTCAAGATCGCACGTACTGTCATCGACCCTTTCATAATCATGAACGCGTGATTTCACCGGCCCGGTCGTGAGGGCGAATCCGAGCTGATAATCGCTGTCACCGCCTGAAAAGGTCATTCCAAACGCGTATGGAAATTGCGCGCTGAAGCTGATATCGGTTCCCGAGACGAAGCGGGTCGTAAAGCTGCCTTCGGTCTTCCCGCAGCAGGGGTCGTTCTCCCGTTTTCCTTCGAATTTCGTTGAGTAATCGCCGTAAACATCAAAGTCGGCCTTTTTCTTCTCAGCCCTTGCAGCGACCTCTTCCGGCGTTCGCGGATTTAACGTAACCAGTACATCCTCGTGGATGTCGGTCGTCTTGACCCCGTCACCGGCTGAGTTCATCCCGGGCGATCGGTTGGACTTGACGGCCACTGTTTTTCGCAGGTCTCGCGTGTAATGAACGGTTCCCGCCCAGTCGGCACTGCACGGTTCCCAGTCTTTAACGGGAATATCAACTCGAAAACTCTTGAGGGCCATCTTTGCCAGCACGTCAGGCACGACGCCGAGCAGATACCCTAAGATCCCGCCGTTACGAAGGTCGAGAGAACCCCAAAGGATCTTTGGAATGTCCTTCTCCGCGTCCATATCTTCGGTTGCGACGGCAACGCGCCAACGCTCGTTCTTTCGCACCGGGTTGACCGCGATCTTTGTAAGATCCTTTCGCTGCTCCTTGCCGGTCGCTTTGACCTTATTCTGGCCGGCGGCGTCGGTCTTTTGCTTTGAAAGGTCCAGACGGCTGCGGTCCACGGCGTCCATATAAAGTGGGGAGTTTTCAGCTCGGTCGAGCGGTTCCCATTTCACGGGTACATCCTTCAGCACGCCCTCTTCCGGTACGTCGAGTTCAGCACCGGTAGCCATCTTGACGGCTTTTGCAACACAATTGATCTCGGCGGAGTGCGGGAAGTAGCGTTTAAAGGTAGCTGTGATGATCCGCACCTGACCGTTTTCGGTGCTAAGGTTGCTCTTTGTCCGCACAAGCGGCGTGTTCGGGATATCGACGTCGATCTCGATGAAAAGATTCGACGCGATCAGCTTCAGGTACGACGTGATCAGGTTTGCTTTCTCGACGCCGCCGGAAATGTCCTTAAAGTATTCGTCCATTGCCGCCTTGCCGGGATGCTGGATCCCAAACATTTTCAGGATCTTTTCGCCCTTTTTTTGGTATCCCCGAGCTTCGGCGGCCGTGTCGATCGACGGACAAGGCGAGTCATCGATCAGAGCTTTTTTCCGGCTCAAGACCGCCGGCATGCCGTTAAAACTAGCCTTTACAAAACTCACATCGGCGAGGTCATTTTGAGGCGCGCTTTTAAACATCGACATTCCGCCTGACATCTCCTCGTATGCGGCGGCAAGGTCGCCGAGGTAGCGTCTCTCGATCAGCGAGAGCTGGACCATATTGACGTTCGACTGCGTTGTTGAAAGATCGGACGTGCCGCTTCCGAGTGCGAAGATCAGCTCGGCAAGGAACTTGTTCTGCCGATCCTTTCCTGCCCTTGCGGCCTTCAGGTCTCTAAGCATTCCGCCCGCAATATCGATGCCCTTAAGGATCTGAGAATTGCCTTTGATAACGCCGCCAAATTTTTCAAGGCTCGATACGATCCCTAATTTGCTCGAACGCAACATGCCGGCGACCTCATAATCAAAGAACGCGGTGCCGTTCGGGTGTTCGGGCCTGTAGAGTATCTTCTGTTTTTCGTCGATGATGTGGAATCCCGCTGTCACCAAGGCGCCGATCAATGCGGGAAGTGAATTCTCATCATCGCTTAGGATCAGCTTTGCCGCTTTTCTTGCTAGTGCCGGATCGGCATCGCCTCCAAAAATATACGCAGGCGGCAGCCCTTTCTTGGCAAAGTCGTTCAGCGGATCCGGGATCGGAACAACCTTTAACTGCTGCGCCGGTGCGGGACCGCGGACGATCGGCGGCCCGAGACGGCGCTGCCCTTGTGCGAGGGCGCCCGAGACAAAAATGAGAACGAACAGCGAGAGCAGGAGTAAGTTTTTCATCGGTTCACCTCTTTTCGCCTATTTGGCCTTTGCCAGAATATCTGCGATCACCTGATCGATCGCGGCCCTGACCGCGTCGTTAGCACTGCCTTTGACCTCGGCGGCGGCCGGCATTGTTGCGACGGCCGTTTTTCCGTCCTTTCCGAATAGCGTAACAACGATCTCGGCCTTCGAGGTTCCGGCCTTAGCCCCGTCGGTCGAGCCCGTGATCTTCCCGAAGAGGCCGCCGATCTTCGCTGCACCCGACTCCTTGATGCTCTTGATCTCGACGCCGATCACGTTTGCGTACGAACCGGTCGTGATGTCTGCGGACGATGTCACGAGGACGCCGCTCATTCCCGACGAACTGATCTTCCCCGAAACATAGTTACGAAGGTCATCCTGATCGACCTTATTGGCTTTGCCAGAAAAGAAATCGATCGCGATGGTCTTTTGCGACTTGCTGCCGTCTCTGAACACGGTCTTGGCGGTCGTGTCGATACGGTTGCTCTTTTTCCTTAGGGCCTCCATCGACTCAACTTCGATCCAGGGATCTTTGGGAACGTCAAAAAGACTCTGATCCAGCGTGGCCTTTGATAAGTCGACCGTTTCGATCTCTGTAGTGCCTGTACGCTTGCCGTTCGAATACATGGTCATTGTTCCCGAGAGCATCATTCCGGCGTTTGCCGCACGCTTGATGATCATTTTTGGGCGACATCCGCCGGCTGGCGGCGGCTGAGGCGTTGGGCACGACTGGCTATCGAGCGTGAGCGTCACGAACCAGCCTTCTTGCTCCATCTTTACGGGCGGCGAAGGCTCACAGGAGTCAGAAGACATTTCGATGGTCTGCGTTAGTTTAAGCCAGCGGGCGTCGAGGCCGAACATCTTTTGACGTTTACCCGAATCTACGACCCACGAATCTATGGTCGCCGTGCCTTTGATGACGACCTTTTGATTGTTGCCCCGGCGTGCCAGCTTTTCCGGCGGAACCGTGGACCAGTCGTAATAATCGATAAAGAACTGCTTGTTCATCTCGCTCAAGAAAACATCCTGCTTCAGATCGCACTGCGAGATATGGACGGGCATTTCCGGCATCATCCCGGCCATCATCGAGCCCATTTGCTTCATTGCGGCCTCGGTCTCGGCGTCCATTTCGACCTTCATCTCGGTTCGGGTACGCACGCCTTTCACATAGATGGTCGAGATCATGCCCGTTTTTGCGCCAGGTTGCTTGTTACGCAGCGAAAGCTTCCAGTCCGCAAAAGCAGTGCCGGTCAGGAACAGAACGATAAGGAATATGGATGTTTTACTTTTCATAGGTATGCCTCGCTTGTCAGAACTTTTTAGAGTTTCAAAAAGATCACAGGAGATCTGCTGCGATTGAAATTGTCGGCTTTTGATGCCCAAGTATCTTAAGTTGGGTGGATTGTAGTGGAAAACATTGATAAAAGTCTTTAGAATTTATCTGAAAAGTTCTGAATTTTCTATGAATACGGCACAAACCGAGAACGCCAGGCCCACTTTTCGGTTCGACGTCTTTGAGCTTCTACCACATGAACATCGACTAACGAAGAACGGCGAGGATATCCGGGTCCCGGTGCGTGTCTTCGATGCCCTGACCATTCTTGTTGAGGCCGACGGACAGGTCGTTACAAAGGATCTGCTGACACAGCGGCTCTGGCCGGACAGTATCGTCGAAGAAAATAATCTCAGTCAGGCGATCTCTGCCCTCAGAAAGGTACTCGGGACACAGCAGAACGGCCGTGCGTTCATCGAGACCGTCCCGAGGGTCGGATATCGCTTCCTCGCACCGATAAACGTCAATTCAGCGGAAGCATCGCCCGTTCAGGTCGAAATTCCGAGCGTCGGTGCTCCAGCGGGCGTAAAGCGTGGCGTCTCCTGGAAGGTCGTTGCTGCCGTGCTGATCGCTCTCTTGATCGGCGTTGCGGCGATCATCTCGGTCTTGCGTTACGTCGCCGTAAATTCGGGCCCTGCTGCCGAAAGCGGGCCAAAACGCCTCACAAGCACGTCCGATCGAGACCAGGTCGCGGGTTGGAGCAATGACGGGCAGATCCTGTTCACTCGCAGAGGCGGCAACAATGTGCCCGAGACCTACCGAATATCGCCCGACGGCGGCGAGCCTGTCAGGGCCGTCGATCTGCCGGACGTTCGTCAGGCCGTCTGGTCACCGGACGGAACCCGGATCGTTTTCTCGAAATTCAGTGATTCAGGTGCAGGGACGTATCTTTCGATGGCCGATGGAAGTAATGCCCACAAACTGCCGTTCTCCGCGGAGAACGTCTCGTGGGCGCCGGACGGCAGCAAATTCGCTTTTCAGGCGGATTCGGACGGCACAAGAAAGCTCGCGAGCACCGAGGTGCTTGTTTACAGCCTGCAGGATGATAAGGTGGCTGAGCTTACAGCAAATACGAGCTTTGACGGTGATCCCGGCTGGTCGCCTGATGGCGGAACGATCGTATTTTCGAGCGAGCGTGACGGCAACTACGAGATCTATTCGATGAAGGCCGATGGTTCTGATGTTAGGCGTCTCACTAACAATCCCGGGCACGATTCTTTTCCGAAGTTCTCACCCGATGGAACACTGATCTCCTTTAATTCGAACTTCGAGAGCGAGTTGACCGACATCTATTTGATGCGGCCGGACGGCTCGCACGTAATGCGCCTTACAAATTCCAAAGGCTACGACTTTTCGCGAAACGGCTGGTCGCCCGACGGGACAAAGTTTGCTTACAACTCTGACGTGGAAGGCAGCGATGACGTCTATGTGATGAATGTTGACCCGTTTCCTCCGACGAAGGTCATCGAGATCCCGGACGCCGATCTTCAGACGCCGGCCTATTCGCCCGACGGCCAAAAGATCGTATTTACGGCAGCATACGGCGATCATTCGGAATTACGCGTCTTCGACAGAACGACGGGCACTTCGTCGATGATCGTCAGGACCACGAGTTCAAAGAATTATCCGCGATGGTCGCCCGACGGAAAATGGATCGCATTTCATCAGGAGGATGGCGGCCGTTGGGATATATTTAAGGTGCGGCCCGATGGCACCGACCTGACGAATTTGACCAACGATCCGTCGAGTGACAGTGTCGCGGTATGGTCGGCGGATTCTGCGACGATCTACTTTCGGTCGGCGCGCAACACCGGGACCGAAACGGCCGAGTTCTTTAAGATGAATGCAGACGGGACGGGGCAGGTGCCGCTGCCCATCCGTAAAGGAAAGATCGGCTGGCCTTCGACATCATTACAAGGCGGCGAGATCGTTTTTGCGGCCGACCGCGATGGTGATCCGGTCCGGCAATTCGATATTTTCGCAGCTGATATCGTCACCGGTTCGGAGCACCTTCTGATCTCGAGGCGAGATCACGATACACAGCCGTCCCTTTCGCCAGACGGAAAACTGATCACATTCGTCAGCCTCAGCGACGGCAATCCCGAGATCTACGTTGCGAACTCCGACGGAACGATGCCGCTCAGGCTCACGCGAAATAGTGCTCGCGACCAGTTCCCATCGTTCTCACCTGACGGCAAAAAGATATTGTTCACCTCGGACCGAGGCGGCAAAGCGGCGATCTACGAAGTTTCGTTCAACTAACCGGCCTTGCTCAGGATCGTGAGTTCGGGCTTCATCGCCTCGATCGAGATCTGGCGTGCGACCTCTTCGGCGACCTTTCGGAACGCCTCTGCCTGAGGCGAACCTGGGGCCGAAATGACGACCGGAATGCCTTTGTCGCCGCCTTCGCGGACCTCGATGCCCATCGGGACCTCGCCGAGGAACTTCAGACCGTATTCGTCCGAAAGTTTTCTTCCGCCGCCTTCACCAAAGATGTTGTAACGGGCGCCGGTGTCCGGAGCGATGAAATACGACATATTCTCGATGACGCCGAGCACCTGAACATTCACCTGTTCGAACATCTTAACTGCACGCCGCACGTCCGCGAGCGAAACTTCCTGCGGCGTCGTTACAACGACCGCACCTTGCACGGGCACGAGCTGCGCAAGCGAAAGCTGCACATCGCCCGTTCCCGGCGGCATATCGACGATCAGGTAATCGAGTTCGCCCCAATTCACGTCAGTCAAGAATTGTCGGACAATGCCGTGGAGCATCGGCCCGCGAAGGATCATCGGTTTGTCGGGCGGCACAAGCACGGCCATCGAGATCATCTTCACGCCGTGTGCTTCGAGCGGGATGAGCTGGCCGTTAAAGACCGGCGGCTGGTGAAGCCCCGTGCCGAGCATCAGCGGGACGTTCGGCCCGTAAACGTCGGCATCCATGAGGCCGACCTTCGCACCGTCCTGTGCAAGTGAGACCGCAAGGTTGACCGCGACGGTCGATTTGCCGACGCCGCCCTTGCCGCTCGAAACGGCGATGATATTCTTTACGCCCGGAACGGCGACGTTATCTTTGATGCCGCGGCCTTTCGGCACTTCGGAATCCATCGTTACGTTGACCTCGGTCACGCCTTCGATTGCCGAGACGAGTTCCTGGGCCTGTGCTTCCATCTCGTCCTTTACGGGGCATGCAGGCGTCGTCAACACGATCCTGAACGACACCTTCCCGCCGTCGATCGCAAGGTCTTGTACGAACCCCAGTTTTACAATGTCCTTTCGGAGATCGGGGTCAATGATCTTCCGGAGGGAGTCCAGGACGATCTCTTCTGTTACTTGGCTCATAATTTCAAGGTCGGTTACGCGGCAAGTCTTTCCTTCACCTTCGTAACCTCTGTTTCAGGGTTGGGCAGTGTATCACCGTGGTTTCTGGCGGTTTCGATCCAGAGCTCGGCAACTCGTGAGAGTTCTTCGAGCGTTTCTTCCAGATCGTCACCTTG
Source organism: Acidobacteriota bacterium (assembly GCA_019639195.1). Classification (GTDB taxonomy): domain Bacteria; phylum Acidobacteriota; class Blastocatellia; order Pyrinomonadales; family Pyrinomonadaceae; genus OLB17. Next base: position 75,474 of record JAHBSI010000005.1, read on the forward strand.
GGCCAGGCAACCTCTAAGTGCGGGCACTTCGGCAACATAACCACCCTCTGCTGCCGGATAAATGACAAAGGGATATCTTAGATCTTTCATTTTCTATTCCCCTCGATAATTTCAATTACTCGCTTTACGTAGATCGTCTTTACTTTTCGGTCGTGCACGGGCACCACAAAGGTAACTCCACCGCGTTTAAATATGTGATGACTTCCGGAAACCCGATCCAGCACAAAGCCTTCTTCCAAAAGCAGCTTCTCGATCTCACGAAAGTCTGCATTGGCCGGGTTATTCTTCAGCTTAGCAAAGAGCTTGTTCCGTTTTGTCATATAACAATGGCAAAAAAGCGGGCCGCAACGCGAGCCAATCTACTCCACCTAGAGTAATATCTAATTGTAACAAAAAGCCCGCGGAGTATCCCACGTGTCAGTCGCCTCTAAAACTCAACTTTTCCGTAAGATCTGTGCTGAGGCCCAAGTTTGCACGATCTGCCCGGATCTTGCGGACAAAACTGCGGTTTTGAGCGAATTGAACGGTTCGCTCGATCCAAAGGTCTTTTTTGTCGGCGAAGCACCTAGCCGGGCCGGTGCAGACCGCACGCGGAGGCCTTTCACTGGCGACAAATCCGGCGAGAATCTTCAAATTCTGTTCGATTCGATAGAGCTCAGCCGTGATGACGTTTTTCTGACGAGTGCGGTGATGTGCAGCCCGCGTTCGGCAACTGACGCAAATCGAAAGCCCACGCGAGCTGAGGTCAAAAACTGTTCGCGGTATCTTCGGCAGCTGCTCGATCTGATAGATCCGCACGTCGTTGCAACGCTCGGCGCCGTCGGTCTCGACTCGCTAAAACTGATCGAGCCGCACGCATTCACCTTGAAAGAGCACGCCGGAATGATCCTCGAATGGAATGGCCGGATCCTCGTCCCGCTCTATCACCCGAGCCCGCTCGTGATCGCGTCGCAAAGAGGGCTCGATACTCAGCTTGCTCATTTCCGGACGCTTAAGAAGGTTCTCGATAATTGCTAACATTAGAAAAAATGACAGAGACGACCTACGAAAAAGTCAGGAACGGTGCGATCGGCTATCGGTGCGAATCTCGCGGACTCTTTGCCGTGTCGGGAAGCGAAGCGTTGCGTTTCCTCGACGGTCTGATCACGAACGATGTGAAGACGCTTGAAGACGGTGCGTCGATGCTCGCCGCATTTCCGAACGCGCAAGGCCGTCTGCTTGCGTCCGTATCTTTTGCTAAAAAAGGTGAACGCTTCATCATCGAGACCGAGGCCGCGACGCGAGAAAAATTATTCCAGAATCTCTTCCGCTTCACTTTCGCCGGCGATTTTCTTCTCGAAGACCTCAGCGAAACGCATAAGAACTTTGAGGTCTTTGGTGATGCGGAAACTTTGCGTGATGCCGCCGGTACTGATGCGCACATTTTTACTCGGCGTTACGGCACGGGTTTCTTTGTGGCGAATGAAGAGGCGTCGGCGTTTGAGTCGGCATTGGCTGGTGCGGTCGAGATCGATGACGAGACCTTCGAAACGCTCAGGATCGAGCACGGCATTCCGCTTTACGACCGAGATATGGACGAGACGACGGTCGTGCCCGAGCTTGGTATCGACGAGATGATCTCGTACAAAAAGGGCTGCTACATCGGGCAGGAGATCATCGCCAGGATCTTCTATCGCGGCCACATCGCAAAGCGTCTTTCGGGCCTTACGCTTTCCGAAAAACTCGAGCCCGGCAGCGAGCTGAAAACTACCGAAGGCAAGAACGCGGGCCAGATCACGTCCGTTACGTTTTCGCCAAAATTGGATAAACACATCGCTCTCGGTTTTGTCCGATATGATTTTCTTGAGCCGGGCACAAAGCTCTTCGCGGGCGAAACTGAATGCACGGTTTCGACGCTTCCTTTCATCTGAAATCGTGTGAGACGACCTCGGTCGAAATGCCTTTGAGCGGCGCAAAATAAAGGGCTTTCAACATTCCGCGTTCCTCAAAGATGCCGCGTATTATCAGAAAATCGCTTTGGTTGATCACCGCTCGATAAGCCTCGAACACGTCCGGCATCACGACAAAATTCGAGAATCCAGTCTCATCTTCGAGCGTCACGAAAACGACGTTCTTCGCCGTCATCGGCCTTTGCCGAATGATCACCGCACCCGCGACCGAGACGACGTCGCCACGCTTCAGGCCGCGTGTCTGTTCCGCGGTCAGAATGCCGCGTGTTCTTAGTTCGTCGCGGACAAACGCCATCGGATGACGGCCGATCGAGATGCCGGTCTTCCTGAGATCTGCGGCGACAAGGTCGATGCCCTCAAGACGCGTGAGGAAATGCGGATCCGTCGCGTCAGTATCTGCGGCTTGTTCAAAAAGCGTGCCCTTCGGCCGCAGCTCAAGTTCCGACTGCCAGAGAGCTTCGCGTCTGTGAACCGTATTTTCAAAGTTCAATGCACCCGCAAAACTCAATGCACGCACCTCGCGTTTATTCAGCTCCGGCACGCGGCGTAAAAGGTCGGCGAGATCGGCAAAATCTCCCGCCGCTTCACGCTCTTTTACGATCGCACGGCCGCTCGTTTCGCGAAGCCCGCGAACAAAACGCAAACCGACGCGAACCTGTTTCTCGCCGTCAGATTCTTCGACCGTAAAATCATAGTCGGAGAGGTTTATGTCCAACGCACGAAAGTGCAGGCCGTGTCTTTGCGCATCTTTTACGAGCGTTGCCGCGGAATAAAAACCGAGCGGATAATTATTGAACATCGCCGTCATAAAACACGCGCGAAAATGAATGATGTAGTACGCCGAAGCATACGCAAGCAGTGCGAAACTGTATGCGTGCGATTCCGGAAAACCGTAATTCGCAAACGCCTTTGTGTAATCGACGATCTGGTCCTGAACGTCATCCGGAATATTGTTCTTCGCCATCCCGTTGCGCAGATTTTGCGTGATCCGCTCCATCCTGCGGTCGGGCCTTTTAAAACCCATCGCACGCCGCAGTTCGTCCGCTTCGCCGCCGGAAAATCCCGCGATGTCCATCGCCATCTTCAGCAGCTGTTCCTGAAAAAGCGGTACGCCGAGCGTGCGTTTCAAGATCGGTGCGAGCGAATCGTGCGGGTATGTGACCTCTTCAAAACCTTGTCTTCGCCTGAGATACGAATGCAGCATATTCCCGACGATCGGCCCCGGACGAATGATCGCCACCTGGACAACGATGTCGTAGAAACACGCAGGCTTTGCCTTTGGTAAAAAGGCGATCTGCGCACGGCTCTCGACCTGGAACATCCCGACCGTATCGCCTTTCTGGAGCGCGTCGTAAACTTTTTTGTCGTTGTGCGGAATGCGGTAAAGGTCGAGCGTCACGTCGTGATGCTGTTTGATGAGCGTGATCGAATCACGCAGCACGGCCATCATCCCGAGGCCCAGAAGATCGATCTTTACGACCTTTAACGCTTCGCAATCGTCCTTGTCCCATTGGATGATCGTTCGGCCCTCCATTGACGCGGGTTCGAGCGGGACGATGCCGTCAAGCCGATCCAGCGAGACGACCATTCCGCCGGAATGCTGCCCGAGATGCCGAGGCATATCGAGAATGCGGTGATAGATGTCCGAAAATTTCTGCAAACGAAATGTCTCGGCCGTATCAAAGCCTTCTTCCTTTAGGCGTCTGTAAAGTTCGTCGCCCTTGAACTGCTCATAATGCGAGTTCAGACGCGACAAACGATCGAGAACCTCCGTGCCGAATCCGAACGTCTTTCCGACCTCGCGTATCGCAGATCTGCCGCGATAACAGATCACGTTCGCCGTCATCCCGGAGCTTCGTCGTCCATATTTTTCGTAAACGTGCTGAATGACGCTTTCGCGGTCGTCGCCCGACGGCAGATCGATATCGATGTCCGGATACTGTTCGTATTTTTCCGACAAGAAACGCTCGAAAAGCAGGTTGTGCTCGATCGGATCGACGGCCGTTATCCCGAGCGTGTAACAGACGACGGAATTTGCCGCCGACCCGCGTCCCTGTGAGAGTATCTTGTTCGCCTTGCAGAAATCGGAGATGTCATTTACGACAAGAAAATAACCCGCAAGCCGCTTCATTTCGATGATGCGAAATTCTTTCTCAAGACGCGGCAGCACTTGCGACCTCAAAGGCCAGGGCTTGCCTCGATAACGCTCCTGCGAACGCTCGATCGCCTTTTGCCGCAGCACGGAATTCATCGTCTCGCCCGCCGCGACAGGATAATCCGGAAAGGTGTAGGCAAGTTCCTCCATCGAAAAATCAATGCGTGCAGCGATCTCTTCCGTGATCTCGACGGCCTCCGGCAGATCGGAGAAAAGCCGCAGCATCTGCCTGTGATCTTTTATGTAACGCTCGCTGTTCTCGGAGAGAAGTTTGCCCGCCTCATAGATCGTCGTGTGATTCTTTATGCAGGTGAAAACGTCGAAAAGTTCGCGGTCGTCCTCGTCCGCGTAATAGACGCCGTTGCTTGCAAAATAATCGATCCGCAGCTTGTGTGCGAGCCCGAGAAGAGCCTGATTCACCGCCTCTTCGTGCCGCAGATGATGCCGCTGAAGCTCGACATAAAGCCGGTCTTCGAACACGTATTTTAACCACGCAAGATCGAGCTGGCCGTCGCCGCGTTTGATGCTGTTGTGAATGATGCCGTCCGGCCCGCCGGTAAAGCACAAAAGGCCTGCCGAGTGATATTCGATCTCGCGGCGGGTCGCAAAATGCTCGTTCTTCTTGTTGCGAAGTTTTGATGTCGTGATCAGACGGCTAAGGTTTTGATAGCCTTTCAGATCGAGTGCGACGAGCGGCAAAAGCGTGCCGTCATCGAGCGTGACCTCGGCACCGATGATCGGACGAACGCCTTGTTCTTTCGCCTCGAAATGAAACCGCACGACGCCCGCAAGCGTGTCTTTATCGAGCAGAGCAACGTTTTTTACGCCCAGCTCCGCGGCCCGGGCCGCAAGCCTTTGCGGCTCGCTTCCCGACGATAAAAAACTGAATGCAGAACGCATGTGCAATTCGCAAAATCCCATAAGACCTAATCGTATTCACCGACGACAAGCCATTCGCCGTTGGCAAGAGCGAGCCGATAAACGCCCGCATTTTCGACCTCGACATCCCATTCCTGCGTTTTCCAGCCGTCGGATGTCCACCATTTCGACGCGGCACGCCACACGCCGCCATGCTCGATGACCGGACCCGCAAATTCACGCGTTCTCACATACGTGATCTTGCGGTCGCGTATCTCTACCTCCGCACGACGCGCAGGGCGAAAATACGTGAATGCGATCACAGGACGCGGCGTATCTTCTGCACATTTTTCTTTCCCGACGGGCAGGGCATCTGCGTCGAGACGAAACGGAAGTGCGACACGTTCGTTGAGCAGCACGGGCGTTCCGACATCGTATTTGCCGACGAGCTTTTTCAATTTGCCCGCAGTGAGCAGAAGGCTTTCCGGCTCAGGTTTTGAGACGGCGTAAAGCCCGCGTTGATCCGGCCGCGGCTTTGTAAAATGCGTGATCACCTCGACGGCAGAGATCGCGGCCGCGGGTGGTTCGAGCGAAACGCGCAGATTGATGAGCTTTAGCCAAAAACCGCGGTCGAGCGTCGGGAACGAGGCCTTGATCTCGTATCGATGCCGGCTGCGGTCCGCAAGCCGCAGTGTAATGTCGATGTGGTCGCTGCTTTTTCCGTAATTCGCAACGCGTGCGAAAAGGCGCTCGAGCCCGTGATTGAGGATGAAGATGAGCTGCTCAAAATCCTCGACCGCCTGATCGAGATCAAAGCTCCAGGCAACGCGGCTTTCGCGAATGTTCGGCGTAAGCAGCCTTTCGCCACGCTGCTCGATGCGCTTTATCACGCGGTCAAAATCACGCCCGTAACGCCGCGAAAGTTCGTCGCGAGGTATCGCAAGCAGCTCGCCGATATTCCTGACGCCAAGATCGTCGAACACGTTCAGCGTATCGCGTTCGATATCGAGCCCATTTAGCGAAAGGGAAGTGAAATTCTCGCGGGAGTTCACCGTCACTTTATTTCGCCTGCTGCGTGCGAGCAGCATCGCCGCATCCGTCGTGTCTGCAAGAGCAACGCTGCCCTCAACGCCCTTCGCATCAAGCTCATCCTGCACACGCCGTGCGACACGCTCAGGGCTGCCGATCAGGCGTTCAAGGCCGCTCGCATCGAACACGATCCCGTCCTCGATGACCTCGATCGCGAATGAGAATTCGCGTGCGACGGCAAGCAGAGAGTGCCGTGCGAGGGACACGTCATCGACAGTTATGCATACAAAAAGCTTCGGCATTTTTCGATATTTTCTAACTTTCCGAATGATCGAACTCCGCCTTTGTGTGGATCGGCGGTTCGTAATAGTGTTTTCGCGAGGCGATCTTCAGATGGAATTCGCGTAAAAGCTTGAAGCTGCCGTCTCCCGACCACAAGGCTTTTTCGCGGGACATTTCGAGCGACCTGTGCGAAGCGGAACCTGCAAGGGCCTCCGTCGATGTAACGACAAAGATCGTCGGCGTCTCTTTTATCCGCGTGCGATAGCGGTACCAATAGGTCCTCGGCACGAGTCGTAGTTTCTTCATCGAAAGGCCGTTCAAATTCAGCCAGACCGCCCCGAAGCCTTTTGCCTGCACGAGATGATCGGCCGACAGGAACGAACTTTCGACATCGCCGCCGCAGCGTATCCAGAGCAGATTTTCGAGTTCGACGCCGGCCTGGGCCGCCGTTGAGGGATCAAAACCGCCCGCTCCATCGACGACCGCACATATCTCGCCCGCGGCCGTCAATCGTGCGAAAAGTGCGAGCGTCAGCCCGGTCTTTCCCGAACTTGCCTCGCCCGAAAGCTCCGAGATCGCACCTCGCTGGAACGAAACTCCGACCGATTCGAGCGTGACCTCGTCCGGGTGTTCCTGCTCCTCGCGTAGGTGTGAAAGCGGTTTTACGAGGCTCAGATAGGACATAAACAGGGCGTGCGAGATATCGCAGATTGTTGCATCTGTGCAACAAATTCAAGAATAACTCAACTTGATCCGAAAGGCAAGAAATTTTTGAAAAAATATAAAAATGCGATGAGAGGCCCTAAAAATGGGCTCTCCGCAATATCTCAGAAGCCTTTTTTAGCGAGGTCGGTGCAAAGGGCGGTGAATGGGACGCGTTCTTTTGCGTCGTCGAGAGAAGAGGCGAGGCCGGCGAACATTTCGAAATGGTAATGAAAGCTCGGGTGCCAGATCGTCGGCGGTCTTTTCGAACTATCGACCGTGCGAAACGACCATTCGCCGCCGCCGCCGCCGCCGGTGCCCATTGCGCCGAATTTGATGCGGCCGTCCGCTTGTACGTCCTTCAATTCGACATTGATCATGTGGTGAACGCAAAGCGTCTGTTTGAGGGCCGGGAACTGAATGATCGAGTATGAATCTCCGTTGCCAAAACGCCCGACATAAACTGAGTCGCCTTTTTGGTGATCCTTGATCTTGATGAGCTTCCCGCCCGGCGGGATGTAGATGAACGAGCGCGCGTTCGGGTCCGAGATGCTTGCGTAAAGATGCGAATCGCCAAGCGTAAGGTCATTCGGATCCGCATTTCCGAGCGCGGTCAGCCCAACGGTTAGATCGATCGGATCGCCGTCGTGCGGGTCTGAGAAATATGCGCCCGCGTCGCCGAACGCACGGGCGATCGTCTTTTCGCAGGCTGTCGGCTGCTGTGCGGCAGCAAAGGCTGCTGAGAGAGAAATGATAACGGCAAATATCAGGATCCGCATCGTTCCTTCACAAAAAAGAAAGAGCGGCCCGTTGCAGAACAAGGGCCGCGTTATCAAAAAAAGAACAACAATTTCGCCGGGAAAGAGGTTTTAGCCTCGGCGATCGCTGAACTTCATCTCATTGGTGATGTAGGTCGCACCTGAGAATTTATCCACAACGAAAAGGACGAATCGAATATCGACCGAGATCGTTCGGTTCACGTTCGGGTCATAATAAAAATCATTCCCGAGGCCCTCGAAGTTGCCGTCAAAGCAGATGCCGACCTGTTCGCCGTATTTATTCATTATCGGCGAACCGCTGTTGCCGCCGATAATGTCCGTTGTCGAAAGGAAGTTCACGACGACGCTGTCACCCTGGCCGTATCGGCCGAAATCGTGCGCGGCCTGCAGCTCTTTGAGCTTAGCGGGCATATCGAACGGGAACGTGCCGGTATCCTTTTCGATCATTCCCTTGATGGTCGTGAACGGCGAGCGATATTCGGCCTCGCGGGGTTGATAGCCCTTGATCGAACCGTACGAAAAACGCTGCGTGAAATTCGCGTCCGGATAGACCGTGCCGCCCTTCATTTCGGTCAAGGCCTCCATATAGAGCGGACGGAAATGATTCGCGTGGGTTGCGAATTCCTGACCTCGAGCGCCTGCCGCCCTTTGCTCGGCGACAACACCTGCGAGGAACGGGAATTCGGCTTCGAGATCGCCCCAGGATTTCGAATAGAGGGCGATGATATTTGCAGGATCGGTATATTTGCCGGTCGCTATGGAATCCGCCCAAGCAGCTTCTTTTGCACGACGTTCCTTCTCGGTCGGAGCGGCAAAGAATTTATCCGCGGCTGCGAAACGCTCATTCTTCGGCAGCGAATCAAAGGACTTCAGGAAGAACTTGATCAGGTCAGATTCAAACACCGGTTCGCGTTCGGCAAGTGCCGCCTTTATGCCGGCTTCGACGCCCGTTTTTTGCTCGGCAGTCAGCGTGCGGCCGCCGCGAACGGTCATCATTGCCTTGACGATCTCGGTCAGAACAGGCATTGACAGGCCATTCGGGAAGCGTCGGACCATGACATCACGTTCCTGGGTCGCATTTGAGGCCGCCGAGGCCGTTGCGATCTCGTCGAGAAGGCCGCCGTATTTCTTTACGCGTGCCGGATCGGCCTTGATCCAATCACGAAGCTTTGCTTCCTCTGCCTTTCGCTGCTCGACAACGTTAGCATGCTTCAAGCGAAGCCAGCCGCCGCCATATACTTTCCGCGAGTTGTCGTAATTTGCGATCTTATCCTGGAATTTGATGCGCTTTTCTTCGTCCGTCGCACCGATCTTCTTCAAGCTGTCGCTCATTGCGATAAGCCACTTTTCAAGGAAAGGGAAGTTTGCATCGCGAGCGTAGCTGATCGACTGGCTCTCGCGATAGCGCGTCGTGCCGCCCGGAAAGCCCATCACAAAAACAGGGTCATTCTCCTTCAGGCCGGCGGGGCTCATCGTCAGGAACTTCTTCGGCTTATACGGTACGTTATTCGGCGAATAATCTGCCGGGGTGCCGTCCGGAGCAACATAGGCTCGCAGAAACGTAAAATCGCCCGTGTGACGCGTCCATTCGAAATTGTCCGGGTCGCCGCCAAATACACCGATGTTGCGCGGCGGAGCATAAACGACACGAACATCCTTTAGCTCGGAGGTCTGGATCAAATAGTAAAAATATCCGTTATTGAGCGGGACGATCCGGATCGACGCACCTTTCGGAGCCTTTGCCTGTTCGGCATTGGTGATCTCCGCAATATTCTTTTCGATCGCGGCATCACGTGCTTCACCTGTAAGGCTTTCCGTTCCGGCGAGGACACGGGTCGTCACATCATCGCTGCGTTCGGTCATCTGCACGGTGTAAGGTTCTTTGCCTTCCATCGCGCGGATCTCGCCCGAGCGTCCCTTCGAATCAAATCCGGTTTCGACAAGGTCTTTCTCAGGTGTCGAAGCGGTTACAAGGGCCGAAAAGCCGCAATGGTGATTTGTCAGTATCAGGCCTTCGGGCGAAACGAATTCCGCCGAACATCCAATGCTCAAGCGAACGATCGCGTCAGACAACCCAACACCATTGGGGTTGTAAATATCGCTTGCCGAGATCTTAAAACCGAGCTTCTTCAACGGAAGCTTCGCGATCTGGTCGGGCATATACATCCCTTCGTCGAACGCGAGAGCGAACGGCGCAGCGGTAACAAGCATCGACAAAATAAACAGTGTCGACAGAAAACGAGCTTTAATAGAATTCATAGTTAAACCTTTGTCCAAGAGAATTTAGAAGCATTATAGCGAAAATCAAGAGCGAGAGATACTTCGAGTGTTCGCCCGGCGGTCATTGGCCCTTGATCGAGTCCGGGAAACGAAAAAAAGCGAGCCGCGGAAGGCTCGCTCGCATTGTTTTTGTTTAGAGTTGGTACTATTTTGTCGTCAGCACGGGTGATTCCTGCGGAAGGAAGTGCCGCGGGTTTACGGGCCGATCGTTGAACCGCATTTCGTAATGGAGGTGCGGGCCGGTCGAGCGTCCGGTGGAGCCGATCAAGCCTATCTCCTGGCCGCGAGTGATCGTATCGCCAACGGCGATCTCGATCTTGGACAGGTGGCCGTAGCGTGTGGTGAGGCCATTGCCGTGATCGATCTCGATCATATTGCCATAGCCGCCGCTCCAACCCGCTTTGATAACGGTGCCACCCGCAGGTGCAAAGACCTGTTCGCCGCGTTCGCCGTCGATATCCATTCCGCCGTGGAATTCATAAGCACGGCCGCCAAATGGATTGCGTCGAAAACCGAATTCGTTATTGATCTTGCCTTCGTGGGGCCAGATGCTTGGGCGAAGGTTGGCGGGAATGGCAAGGGCGGCTGCTTTCAGCTGGTCGTCTATCTCGGTTGTCTCGGAATCATTCTCGTCGCTGAGTTCCGGACCGCCGCTATTCCTAAGGAAATCCTTTGAGTCACCAGGCCTCGAGTAATCGAAATGCTCTGTCTCGGCAGGTGCGGTCTGAACTGACGCGCTCATTTGAGTTGCGTCAACTTTGCCCGAAACGTTAGAAACGATGCCGTAAATACCAAGTACGAAAAATGAAACGCCTGCAAAAAATAAAACGGAAACGGAGGAAAGAGTTACGCTCTTTCGAGATATCTCCACCCGCTTGATAAAGATTCTGTTTTTAGATGAATGCTTTAATAGAAAAGTATAATACTTATCGTTTTTCTGCATTATGCCGTAAAGCTCCTTAATATGATCTCGCCTTGAGAACTTTCACTTCTCAAAACGTGGAATCACGCAAGAACAGCCGCGAGCGACTAACGCGAAACCGATGATACAGATCCAATTCCAAGGTCTGGTGGAAGGACCGATATCGTATGGGGATAATAACCTTGTACTACTTTCAAGCAGGCAGAAAACGCCTCTCGAAGTTAAATGAGAACATATTGACGGCCCCAAGCGCAAGCGAGGAGCCGTCAAATGAATTACTCTTTCTAATGTAGATAATTAGCCCAAATACTAATGTTCGGATCGTTTGCGCGAGTCACGCCATGTTCTTAGCACGAGGTAGCCGACTACGGCAAAGACCAGCACAAAGGCGAGGACGATGATGGCCTTGACGGCAAACGCCAAAAAGCCGACAAATACGATCAGCTTTTCGACCAGCAGTGCAAGCAGTGCTACGAGGGCAAGAATGCCGCCGATCCGTCCGAAAATACCAAGCCAAAGTCCCATTTTATTTACCTCTTACTGCTTAATTATGGTCCCGCCAGGTTCCAAATCTCGAGCGCGTTGTGAAATCTGCATCGCGGTCATAACCGCGGCCCGAAAGCGGTTCCGAGAGGGCGAAACTCGTTTGGTCGCCGCCCGCCGCAGCATTTTTCGAAGCCCGCGAACGGAACATCACGCCCCGCAGAAAGTATATCCCGAGTCCGATCAGAATGACGGGCAAAATGAACATCATCATTCTGCCGACATCAAAAAATCTCTGAAAAAGGAATGCCGCACCGAGCACCGCGAGCACAACGCCCCAGAGTTTTGGATTTCCCGAGAAACGGCTTACGAGGATGTCCTCGGCCGTGTCGGCGGTCACGCCTGAGCGGATCATCTGCGCCGTGCGCCACGAATCAAGTGCCGCAAAAAGCCACATTCCGATGAATCCGAAGACGAAGAGCGGTGTTCCGCTCGTCAGGACCGCCATCTGAAACAACCCTACGAAGACGGCGAAATGCACGATCGCCTTTGTCGCCTGGCCATTGTACGCGGCACCAAGTCCCGGGCAGATCGCCGAGAATATCACGGCCAGCACGGGCGAAGTTTTCTTCTTCACGTAAGGTGCGTAGTTTGGATGCGACTGCGAGCGGAGGAGCTCGACGCCGCGGACGATACATTCCTGGCAATACGGAAAGCCCTTGATGCGATGATCGCATGCCGGGCAGAGTGCCCTGCCGCAGCCATTACAGCTTGCGACCGCGGCATTATGTAAGTGAAAAGCACAATTCATTTCGACACAGGCTGAACTGCAGGCGTACCGTTCCAGGCACCGGCGCTTTGCTGATATGTTGCCTCAGCAAGTTCAAATCCCTTCTTATACACATTCGTTGCCGTACCGTCTGCCGAGACCGTTTGTCCGAAGATCAGAAATGCAAAGATCAGCAGCATTGCGACCGGAGCAAGCTGCCCTAAAGGCAGCGGCAAGCGGATGCCTTCGATCCACGAGCGGATCGACTCTCCGATGCTCTGCTTGCCGATGATCACGCCGCGTTTCTCGCTTGTTTGAGCAAGGATCGACGCAACAAGGCCTTCGGGAACCGCAAGTTCGTCAAGTTTGTACGTGTAACAGGCGGCGATCGAGCGGACGACCATTCCGGGCAGGTCTTCGCAACTGTCGCAGCAAACGGCGTGGCGTTCCCAGCGATGAAAGACCTTCGCCGGCAAAAATCCGTCGAGATAATCGGTCAGATAGCCCTCAAATTCTTCACAAGAAAGGCCAGCATCCGGAGCCGTCGCCGAAAGCACACGAGCCTCGAGCCGAGCCATCGGCATTTTGGGTGCGTGCAGCGTATGGCAAACTCCGAGAGATTCCTTTACATCGTTGAGAAGAGCGTGGCAAAGCGGGCAGGAGAGCGCGTGTTCGCCCATCGCCGAGGTCATCACAGGATCAAGAGCCTTGTCGATATAATCCGACAAAAGGTCTTCAAACTGTGAGCAATTGATCGAATTGCTATGCTCCCTCATAGTAGATTCCCCTTAAACTTAAACTCCATCCGCTAATCCGCCAAGCAGATCGCCTGCTACCCCTAGAGCACCCTCAGCAACGGCCGTGATCCCGTCAATAGCTACGTCCAGCACCGTGTCTGAGGCAACTTCGATCCCGACATCGGCAATAACCTCACCAATGTCAGTGCCGGTTGCTAGAACATCACTCTTCCTGTTTGGCTTCTGCATCATTAGATCGTTACGACCCTCATCCTTCTCAATATCTTCGCCAGCTCGATCCGTCCGCGATTTATTCGCGATTTCACCGTTCCTTCCGGTATCCGCAGCACATCAACGATCTCCTGATAGGTCAGTTCCTCGATGTCGCGTAGTATCACGCAAGTCCGGAGGTCTTCCGGCAGTTTGTCAATTCCTTCCTGCACCTGAGCTGCGAGTTCCTTTCGCTCCATCTCGCGGTGGGCCGAATTTCCGACCGCCCGCAAATGGTAGTGATGATCATCGACGGCATCTGCCATCGAATTTTGCGGATTACGCTGCCGGTGCCGGTAATCGTCAATTATCAAGTTCCGGGCGAGACGCATCAGCCAGTTTGCAAGATCGCCCTGCTTGGCGTCGTACTGATCGAGCGAGCGATAGACGCGAATAAAAACTTCCTGCGTCAGGTCTTCGGCCGCTTCGACGCTCGAGGTGAAGCGATACGCAAGGTTGAATATCCGACGCGAAAACGTCGTCACGACATCTTCCCAAGCGGCGCTGTCGCCCGAACGCGCCCGTCTGACGAGTTCTGCTCCGTTGATCTCAGCTGCAGATTTTGCTGCGTCCAACCTTCCTCTCCCGAGTCAAAATGCCTCTAGCCAATAACTATATCAGCAACAAGGCCTTGGAACAGCGCCCCGTCAATCAAGAGTTACGACCTGCCTGGACGAAAAGTTCCCGTCAAAACACCATATTTTGATGGCTTCGGAGGCGCGAAGATGTATTTGTTAATATTTTTCGCGTTCAGCTTAGAAAATCGCCTTTCTATGCTGTATCTTTGCATTTTGCCCTTGTTGAGCGGGTCCTAATTTAACGACATTGCGAAAAGCCCTTAAATATCTACTTATCATCCTTTTAACGGCGGCCTTCGTCTGGTATTTTGCACGAAATCTTGACTGGGCGGAGGTCACGCAAAGCCTGCGTAAGGCGAACATCTGGTATTTGGGCGCTTCGGCCGCGATCATCTGTTTTGGCTATTTTCTGCGTTCCGTGCGTTGGCAGGTTCTGCTAAAGCCGCTGACAGACTCGAACGTACGCGATCTTTTTGCGACAACGACGGTCGGATTCACGGCGATCTTCCTGATCGGCCGTGCCGGTGAGATCCTGAGGCCGATGTGGCTACCGATGCTCGACAAACGCGTTCGGCCGAGTTACGCGGTCATCACGATCGGCGTCGAACGCGTCTTTGACCTCGCCTCGCTCATCTGCTTTTTCAGCGTCAGCCTCATCTGGTTTCAAACGCGTGTCGGACACGAGGCCGAATATGCCTATATTCGGCTTGTCGGAAACCTGATGGCTCTCGGTGCGGTCTCATTCATCGTTTTCCTGCTGATCTATTCCTGGCGGAGCGAGCCGCTCATCAACTGGTTCGCAAGAATTTCCGACCGCAAGTTCATTCCAAAACGCCTGCGGACGATCTTCCTCGGACTGATGCAGCAGCTTGCAACATCGCTAAAAGTGATGACGAATGTCCGCGAGATCTTTTGGGTAACGCTGTGGACGATCGCCCTTTGGCTCGCCATTTCGATACCGACCTGGCTTGTTCTAATGGCATTCGGGCTTCCGCTTACGTTCGTGGATTCGATCTTTGTTATGGGCGTCGCTTCGATGGGTTCGCTCGTCCCGACGCCGGGCGGTGCGGCCGGCGCGTTTCACGCCGCAACCGCAGGCAGCCTTATACTTCTCGGCATCGGACACGAGGACGCGGCTGCTGTCTCGATCGTGATGCACTTGGTTTACTTTGCTCCGGCGGTCATTTTCGGTTTATATTATCTCGTCCACGGTGACATCAGCGTCAAGAGTTTTCGGCAGCTTCTCTCGAGCGAGAATGCCGAACGCGAGATCGAATCTGATTCGCCGAATTTCGAACCGCAGACATAACAAAAATGCGTTGTCCTTTTTGCACACATCTTGAAGACAAGGTCGTTGATTCGCGCGAATCAAAAGATGGCGATTCGATACGCCGTCGCCGCGAATGTCTGCAATGCGGACGGCGATTCACTTCGTATGAACGGATCGACGAGATCCCGTATATGGTCGTCAAGAAGGACGGCAAACGTGAGCATTTCTATCGCGATAAGGTCATCGCCGGCCTCTTAAAGGCTGCCGAAAAACGCCCGATCTCGACCACCCAGCTCGAAACGATCGCCGACGAGGTCGAAAAGTTCGTTCAGGACGCGCCCGATCGCGAATTTTCGACGACCGACGTCGGCAAACTGATAATGCGGCGGCTGAAAACGCTCGACAAGGTCGCGTATGTTAGATTTGCGTCCGTTTATCTCGAATTCGCAGATGTCTCGGAGTTTTTGACAGAACTAAAACAGCTTGTCGGAGCGAACGTGTCGGCGGGCAAAAAGGCAAAGAAAAACAGCAAAAACTGATCTCCTATGGTGTTTCGCACTCAGTCGGCGGCGGTGTACGGCATCGACGCTTTGCTGGTCGATATTGAAGTCAATATACGTCCCGCATCCGAGAATGATATCTCGCCAAACATAATCATTGTCGGCCTCCCGGATACCGCTGTCCGCGAATCACGGGAACGCATCCGTGCCGCGATCCAAAATTCCGGATTCTTCTTTCCCGTCAGCAAAGTGACCGTCAATCTCGCTCCCGCCGACCTTCGCAAGGAAGGCGCGAGCTTCGACCTGCCGACTGCGCTCGGCATTCTTGGGGCGAACGGCGATCTTACAAACGGTGCAGAGATGGACGCCGTTATGGCGATCGGAGAATTGTCGCTCGATGGCCGCGTACGGCCGGTCCGAGGTGCTCTCTCGATCGCTCTCGCTGCACGCGATAACAAGATAAAGCACCTTATCGTCCCGGAAGAGAACGGTTTTGAAGCGGCGGTCGTTCAAGGCGTTGCGGTCTATCCGGTCGCTGATCTTCGCACCGCGGTGAGCGTCTGCCGCGAGCTCGAATTCGGCGTCGCAAAAAGCGTCCGGCCTTTGGAGCTTGATGCGGATGCTCTTTCGAATAACGGGACAGGCTACGGCGTGGATTTCTCAGAAGTGCGTGGCCAATCGACCGCCAAACGAGCGCTTGAGATCGCAAGTGCCGGCGGTCACAACATACTTTTTATCGGCCCGCCGGGATCGGGAAAGACGATGCTCGCACGCCGTCTGCCCACGATCCTGCCGCCGCTTGAGTTTGAAGAGGCCCTCGAGATCACAAAGATCCATTCCGTCGCAGGATTGACCGGAAGGAGCGGCCTTGTGACCGAGCGGCCGTTCAAATCGCCGCATCATACCGTGAGTCAGGCAGGCCTTGTCGGCGGCGGTTCCGTCCCGAAACCCGGCGAGGTAAGCCTTGCACATCTTGGGGTTCTTTTTCTCGACGAACTTCCGGAATTCGACCGGAGTGCACTTGAGGTCCTTCGTCAGCCGATGGAGGACAAGAGCGTAACGATCTCTCGTGCGGCATCGTCGCTCACCTTTCCGGCGAATTTCACGCTCGTCGCCTCGATGAACCCTTGTCCGTGCGGATATTTTGGATCCTCCCGCGAATGCAAATGTTCGCCGATGCAGATACAGCGCTATGTTGGACGCGTCAGCGGCCCGCTGATGGACCGCATTGACATTCACATCGACGTCCCAAGCGTAAAGTTTGAAGAGCTTCGCGGCAGAACGACCGAGAAAAGCGAATCTTCCGCCGAAGTGCGCGAACGCGTCATCAAGGCACGGTCGATCCAGCTGAAACGCTTTG
This sequence comes from Acidobacteriota bacterium, assembly GCA_019639195.1. GTDB lineage: Bacteria > Acidobacteriota > Blastocatellia > Pyrinomonadales > Pyrinomonadaceae > OLB17. The sequence continues at coordinate 92,397 of JAHBSI010000005.1, forward strand.
CCGGAAACACTTTCTCGAACTCTGCGATGGCTCCGCGTCAGATCCGCGAATTCTGTGCGATCGATACTGACGCAGAAGCTCTGCTTGAAAAAGCAATGCAGCGACAGGGCCTTTCCGCCCGTGCGCACGACCGCATCCTAAAAGTCGCACGCACCATCGCCGATCTCGCCGCCGAACCCAACATCTCCGCCGCACACCTCTCCGAAGCCATCAACTATCGCTCCCTCGACCGCAACTACTGGGCATAGCCTGCTGTTCGTTCTCAACGACCTTGTCTAGTGAAAGGCGTTGGACGATGACTGTAAGTGTTTAGGTGAAAGGAGTTATTTGCCGCAGGACGGTTTGCGGCAAGAGTTGCGGTCGAAAAAGGTGGATTCCGGTCGAACCTATTGTAAAATAAGAGTTTGACCGCGTATGAAGGGTTTCAAGGTAAGAGACATCGATATTGATCCGCCGCTAATTCTTTCACCGATGGCGGGTGTGACGGACTACACGTTCCGGCGTTTGATAAAACGCCGCGGCGGTGTGGGGCTTGTCGTGTCGGAGTTCATCTCGGTCGAGGGTCTGACGCGGGGAAATCCAAAATCCAAGCGGCAGATGCACTTCGACGAAGAAGAAAGGCCTTTCGCGGTGCAGATCTTTGGCGGACGTCCGGAACGAATGGCGATGGGTGCGGAGATGGCCGAAGAGGTCGGTGCCGACATTCTGGATGTGAATTGCGGCTGTCCGGCACCGAAGGTCGTCCGCAATGGCGGCGGTTCCGGTCTGTTGCGGGAACCAAAACAGCTCGAGCTCATCCTACGCGAGATAAAGCGTTCGATCTCGATCCCGCTGACGCTCAAGGTTCGGACTGGATATTCAGAATCCTCGATCAATGTCGTCGATATCGCAAAGATGGCCGAGCAATGCGGCGTCGAGCACATACAGGTGCACGGACGCACACGTGAGCAGGGTTACAAAGGCCTTGCAAATTGGGAGATCATCGGCCAGGTGAAGCAGGCTGTCTCGATCCCCGTATCCGGCAACGGCGATATCACATCGATCGAATACGGGATGAAGCGTTGGGCGGAGACGGGCGTTGACGGCATTCTGATCGGCCGCGGTGCGATGCAAAATCCGTGGATATTCCGACAGTTTGCGGATGCGCTTGCGGGCCGCGAACCGTATCAACCGGATGTCGAAGAGAAGAAATCCGTTCTGCTCGAATTCTTTGGGATGTGCCGCGAAGAGATGCCGGAGATCGTTGCTCTCGGCAAGATGAAACAGCTTGCGGGTCAGTTCACAAAGGGACTGCCCGGAGGTGCACAATTCAGGCAGACGCTCTATCATTCGCATTCGGCGGACGAGATACTCATCAACATCACGATGTATTTCGAGACCTTGCGGCGAGGCGAGATGTTCGGCGATGGCCGCGTTGAGAAAGATGAGCCTCCGCAAATGGAATCGTGCTCTGCCGGTGCATTTTACGGGCTTTGAGGGGAGAGAAAGTGAGCAAGATACTTACCACAGTGTTCGCTGCATTCATCGGGATCGTTGGCCTTGCATCAACCGCTGCGGCGCAGGCCTCGCCGCCGAAGCCGTCCGCCACGCCCGTGCATTCAAGTGAACCGGGCCCGATCAAATCTTCGCCTGCGTATGCCGAGGTCTTGCTGCGAAAGACGGAACTCGAATCCGATCTGCTTTCGTTTGCCGAAGACTATACCGACCAGAACCCAAAGGTCATCGACACGCGTTTTGAACTTGCAACTCTCTCAAAAGACATCGACCGACTCTTCGCGGTTCGGCCTGATGACGTCGCAAAACTAACGCTTGCCCTTGGCAAACTTATTGTCAGACGTGCCGAGGTTGAAACGGAATTGAATCGGCTCTTACGCACGTACAATCCTGATCATCCGCAGGTTAAGCGTGCCCTCAAAAAGGCTGAGCTCTATCGCGATGCTCTGAAAGATGTGCTTGGCGGGAAGTGAAGATCTAAGGTCTTTCCAAAGAAGTGCGGTCACCGTATTTCGAATACAGTGACCGCGAGAATGAAGGTCTAGTTCGAGCCCTTCGTTTCCTTTCGCTCGTCGGCATATAGCAGCGGCGAAACGATCGGGCGATATGTATCGTTGATCTTGATGTAGGCGTCCGCACGCAGGTCGGTCATAAACTTCTTCTGAGCGGCCGGGCCTTTTTCCTGAAGAATTGCGAGGCGAACAGCGTTCTCATCAAAGGTTGACTCGGACCCGGCGGCTTCGCGGCCATCGATGCGAAGGATGACGATGCCCATCTTCTCTACCTCAAATGGCAGAGTGTAATCGCCGACCTTGATCCCGGCGATCGGCTTCTTGATTACGTCGGTCAGGGTGTTGACGGCAATCTTTTCGGCCTTGCCCGCTCCTTCTGTTACGACCCCGGGGTCAGAATTGGCCTTTGCAAGGTCATCAAAGTTTGCACCTTTCTTGAGCTCGTCATAGATCTCTTTTGCTTTCGCATGGACAGCGGCCTCATCACGGCCTGCAAATCCAAGATAGATCTCGCTGTAAGAAACCGTTTCCGGCTTGATGAACTTTGCTTTGTGAGCTTCGAAGTATGTCTTGAGCTCGTCAGGCGTCGCTTCCCAGAAGACCTTCTTTTGGACAAGTTCCTGGATGACCTTATCTCTCGTTGCCTGTTTTCGCCAGTTCTCTTTGATATCGTCCGGCTCGAAGCCCTGCGATCGCATCATCTGATAGAGTGCGTCGATGGTCTTGAGGTTGTTGTCCTTCATTATCTGGACGAAGCGGGCGTTGATGTCGGCATCGACCTGCGAATCGAGCCCAACCTCCTTTGCCTTCTGCACCAGCAGTTCTTCGTTGATCATGTTGGCGATCAGCTCGCCTTCTTTCTCGTCAACAAGGCGTTTCGCTTCTTCGGCCGTCTTGCCTTCCTTGACGTACGAATCGACCATATCCTTTTTGACGTGCTTGATGCGGGAAAGCGTGATCACGCTGTCATTAACGACCGCAACGACCTCGTCAACGACGCGAGTTGCCGTTTCCTGAGCTGCGGCAACACTACCGAGAACCGCGACCGTGAGCGAGGTGAGCAGAATGCTTCGTAAATACTTCATTTTTGATAATTTTAGGCCGAAAGCTTTTTCGCGCAAAAGAAAGTTTATAGCCTTACCGGACCTGATTTGCAAACCGGAGTATTTGATGCCGCCGACGCCCGGTTGGTTTTATGAGAATGTGACGCGATCCGCATTTTGATTCCAGCCGCGTACTTCAAGATCCGGGATCTCTCTGACCCCGGACGCTCGGTACGGTAACTTAAGCAGCTAAAGCATTTAGCGTTGCGATCGCCGTTGCGATCGCTGTTTCGCCCGGCTGCGACGCTGTTCGGAAGATGCCGTTCGGCGAGAAGCTTGTTCCCGCGATCTCGTCGAGCGTCCGAAGCAGTTTGTCGGGCGCAACGCGGCTTGATTCACCGAATTTGATCGCAATGGCGTTGCCCGACCGGTCGATCGAAACGACGCGAATGCGCTCAGCCAACTGCCGTAACCTGCCGTATTCAAGCAGATTTTCGACCTCCTGAGGCAGTCGTCCGTAGCGATCCTCGATCTCGCCGCGTATCGCATCGAGAGCCTCGGGCGAATCGGCAGAGGCGATCCGCTTGTAGGTCCGCAGTCGCTGAGATGCTTCCTGAATATAGCCTTTCGGGATCGACACATCGACGCCGAGATTGATCGAGACCCCGACCTCGTCCGCGACCTCTTCGCCCTTAAGCTCTGCGATGGTGCGTTCGAGCATCTTGGTGTAGAGGTCAAAGCCGAGTGCATCGAGATGGCCGGATTGCTGGCCGCCGAGGATGTTGCCGGCACCGCGGAGTTCGAGGTCGAGTGCGGCAAGACGGAATCCTGCACCGAGGTCAGAGAATTCGCGTATCGCCGAAAGCCGTCTGCGGGCGATCGGCGTAAGCTCGAGTTCGCTCGGGATCAGCAGATATGCGTATGCACGGCGGTTCGAACGCCCGACGCGCCCGCGGAGCTGATAGAGCTGCGAAAGGCCGTAATTGTCGGCTCGATTGATGATCATCGTGTTCGCACGCGGGATGTCGATGCCGTTCTCGATGATGGTTGTCGCGACAAGCACGTCGTACTTGTAGTCGATGAAATCGAGCATAACGGTCTCCATCTCGGCCTCATTCATCTGGCCGTGGCCGATCGCGATACGAGCCTCGGGCACGATCTTTCCTATTAAGGCCGCGACCGACTCGATGGATTCGACGCGATTGTGGATAAAGAAGATCTGGCCGTTGCGTGCCAGCTCGAGCTCGATCGCCGAACGAATTACACTCTCCGAGAACTGAACGACCTGCGTGTTGATCGCAAGGCGGTCTCGCGGAGGAGTTTCGATCACGGACATATCACGCATCCCGAGAAGCGACATATTCAATGTCCTAGGGATCGGTGTTGCAGATAGCGTTAGGACATCGACCTTCTTCTTTAGCTGCTTGAGCTTCTCCTTGTGGCCGACGCCGAAACGCTGTTCTTCGTCGATGACGACGATGCCGAGCTTGGGTAATTTGACATCGGTCGAGAGGATGCGATGCGTGCCGATCAGCACGTCGATCTCGCCCTTGGACGCAAGTTCGACGACCGCCTTCTGCTCCTTTGCAGTACGAAATCTGGAGAGCAGTTCGATCTTGATCGGGAAAGCGGCAAATCGCTTCTTGAACGTTTCGAAGTGCTGGTAAGCGAGCACGGTCGTGGGCGTCAGTACGGCGGCCTGCTTGCCGTCCATCACGGCCTTAAAAACGGCCCGCATCGCGACCTCGGTCTTGCCATAACCGACATCACCGATGATCAGACGATCCATGGGCGAAGCGGTCTCCATATCGCCCTTGACGTCCTCGATCGCGGCCGCCTGGTCGGCCGTCAGGTCGTAAGGAAATGCATCCTCGAACTCGACCTGCCACGGCATATCGGCCGGGAATGCGTGCCCTGTGACGAGTTTGCGTTCGGCATAAAGCTTCAGCAGCTCGTCGGCCATATCACGCATCGCGCGCTTCGCCCTGGCCTTTGTCTTCTGCCAGCCGATGCCGCCGAGGCGGTCGAGCGATGGGGCCGTTGCCTCACCGGACGAATATCTCGAGATAAGATCAGCACGCTCGACCGGAACAAAAAGCTTGGCTTCGTCGGCATAAACGAGCAGCATAAACTCCCGCTCGCTGCCCTGCGTGGTGATCGTCTCAAGTCCGGCAAAGCGTCCGATACCGTGATCGACGTGCACGACGAAATCGCCCGGTTTTAGGTCGCGAAAGTCCGAAATGAACGCCCCGAGACGACTCTTTCGCCTTCGTGTTTCCGCGGGTTCGGGAGCGGTCGTCTCGCCAAAGATGTCAGTCTCAGAGAGAAACGCAAGGCCCTCGTCCGGCATCGTAAAGCCCGATGCGATATGCCCGACGCGAATGTCGCGGCCTGTAACATTCACACCGTATTCGTCGAATATCTCGGCCAAACGCTCGGCCATTCCGATCGTTTCGAGCACGAACTTCGGAGCGACCGTTGCCTTCTTGAGATCCTCCGAAAGGGAAGCGATGTCGCCGCGATACTTCCGGGCGACCTGCGAGCGGAACTCGATCTCGCTCGGCCTTTCATCACCCACAAAAAGGAATGCCAGAGCGGAATTTCCCTCGATGGCACCGTCCACCTCGAATTCCGCATCGACAGCTGCATCCGTCCGCCCAAGTGACCGAAGTTCGACGCGCGACACCAGCGAGATCTTTGTGCGCAGTTCATCAAGCGGCAGGAATAATGCCGAAGGTTCAAGAGCGATATCGCCGTCCGTATCGACCGCTACGTATCGCTCCTCGAGGTGTTCGTGGAGCGTCCTTGCAGTCGTCTCAATGAGCGACGGTTCGTCAAAGACAAACACGAAGTCCTCAAGATGATCGAACGCCGACGCATCTAACGGCTGGACAAGGGGAAGCAGATATTCCCAACCGGAAAAATCCTCACCTTCCTTTGCGAAAGCCGTTCTGTCGGCAAGGTTGCGCTGGAATTTAGCGTCCCTCCAGCGGTCTTTCGCCGCTGCGGCCCACTCACGGAACGTGTCCGCGGAAACGGAGAAAGCACGCATCGGAGGCACGATGACCTCGGACGTATGCTCGATCGAACGCTGGGTCTCGGGGTCGAAGGTCCGCATCGATTCGATCTCGTCGCCGAAAAACTCGACGCGTATCGGATCGTCCGCCCCGGCGGGCCAAATATCTACTATGCCGCCGCGAAATGAATATTGCCCCGGGCCTGCGACCGGATCTTCCAAAAGATAGCCGCCCGCGATGAGCTTGCGGCGAACTTCCGTAGGTTCGAACCAATCGCCGGTCTTAAGAAAAACGCTCAAGTCGCGGATATCTTCGGCCTTTGGGGTGCGAAACAGGAGCGAGCGGACCGGCAGCACGGCGATATCGATCGAATTGTTCGCAAGGTCAAAAAGCGTGAGTGCGCGAGTTTCTTTTGTCCCTGCGTGCGGCGAAGTGCCTGAATACGGATCGCTCTCGAAAGCCGGCAGCACGCCGACCGCAATGTCGCGGCCGTCGATCTCGGCGAACGACCTTATTTCGTCCGCATACTCATCGGCCTCGTTGTTCGAGGATGTTATTAGAGCGACTCGACGACCCGTCTCCCGAGAGATACGCGCCGCAAAATAGGCCCTCGCGGAGGGCGCGGTGATGCCGCTGACGGAGATCGCGGTCCGCCCATTCTCGATCTCGCCGATCAAAGAAGAAAATGTATCTGCCATCAACAAAAAAACACAGAATTCCCCATTCAAGACGCCGAGTACGCCTTGAACGGGTTCTTCATTAGTTCAAATGTAACATTGCAGAAGGAAAGAACTAAGTGGCGGTTTTAATTGCTGTGCCGTTGCTTGATCTTATGACGTCCACTAACTTTTTGGCGTCGCGAATACGAAGATCCCTTTGCGGATAGGGCAGTTCGACATGGTGCTCACGAAATTTCCTGACGATCGCCAGGTTGATATCGCTTTTTAGAAGCTGCGGTTTGTGCAGCGAGATGCTGCTCCATGCACGCAACTCATACGTAAGGCCGTCTTTCGCGAGTTCGGTGAGCCGGACGGTCGGTGCCGGTTCCTCAAGTACGGCCTCATTTTCCCGAGCGATCTCGAGAAGTGAATCCATCACAAGATCGATATCGGAATCCGTGCTGACCGTAACGGGGATCTTGAAACGAACCACATTGTTCGCAAGACTCCAATTAACGACCGTCTCTGAAATGAACTTACTGTTCGGGACAATGATGGATACATTATCGTTCGTTACAATGATCGTGCTTCGTGCCCCGATCTTTCTTACATCGCCTTCTACTTCATCTACCTCGACCCGGTCACCGACCTTGATCGGCCGCTCAAAAAGAATGATCAGGCCGCTGATGAAATTATTTGCAACATTCTGCAAACCGAAACCGATACCAATACCGACCGCACCGGCAAGAACGTTCAATGTCGTTAGATTTATCCCGACCGTTTGTAGAATGATCAGAAACCCGAGGAACAGAACCACGTAGCGCGAAATAGTGCCGATCGCTTGTCTCGCTCCAATATCCATTCTTGTCCGCGCTAGAACGCGATGAACCAGAAGCCGTTTTGCGCGGCCCGAAAGCCACACGAGCAATACGCTTAGGAGAATTAGCAGCGTCAGCATCAACGGCGTGATAGTGGTGCCGCTGAGCGTAAAGATCGGATAATATGCGAGGTTCGCGACATCTTGCGAAAGGGCCGCCTCATTTTGTAATGCTAAAAAAAACATACTGTAATTGTAGGACGCCCGTCGCGAGTGAACAGTTCGCTCAAATACAATCGATGCGCGGTTTCAAAATGCACGCAAACTTTGATTTAATTGAACTTTTGCCAATGACGTTACCTACTTTTGACGAGATCGTAATTCCGAATGACCAGACAGAGGCTCGCCGCGAGCATCTTGCAAGGTTTGTTGAGTTGGTTGGGAACGCTTATCCGAGCAAGTTCGAGCGGTCCGCTCTTTCGGGAAACGAAGACACGATCTCGAATCTAAAAGCGTTTGCTCCTGTTGCGGATGCCGCAAAGGAAATGGCCGATGTTCGGGCGACTCTCGAACCCGGTGCTCGTCCGCCCGCAGAGATAAAGGACAGGCTCAATGAGACGCTGAAGACTCTCGGCACGGTCCGTATCGCAGGCCGTATCGCAACGCCGATCCGCGGAAACTTCGTCCATCTGACCGATGGCCGCGAGAAGCTCCAGATCTACGCGAAAAAAGGCCAGTTCACGCTTGCCAGAAACGACGGCGAGGCCGATCGCGAGGCTGAATCGGCATGGGAAGCGTGGCAGATACTCGACCACGGCGATCTCGTTGGCGTCGAGGGGTATTTGTTTGTTACGAATACGGGCGAGGTCAGCGTCCACGTCGAAAGGCTGTATTTTCTCTCAAAGGCACTTTCGCCGATGCCCGACAAGATGCACGGCATCGAGGACGCCGAGATCAAGCAGCGTCAGCGTTATCTCGACCTGATCGCCTCAAGCCTAAAGGTCGCGGATGCTGATGACGGACTTTCGACTCGTGAAACGTTCGAGGTCAGGGCGAAGGCGATATCTTCGCTCCGGCGTTTTCTCGAAGATCACGGCTATATTGAGGTCGAAACGCCGATGCTGACCGCAAAGGCAACGGGAGCCGCCGCAAAGCCGTTTAAGACCCATCACAACGCTCTGGATATTGACCTCTACGCACGCATCGCTCCGGAACTTTATCTGAAGCGTCTGCTGGTCGGCGGCTTCGAAAAGGTCTATGAGCTAAACCGAAATTTCCGCAACGAAGGTATCTCATACAAGCACAATCCCGAGTTCACGATGCTCGAATTCTACTGTGCGTATATGGATGTCAACGGGATGATGGACTTTTGCGAGGAGATGATCCGGCAAAGCGTGCTGAACGCAACCGGCGGCCTTACGGTCAAATATGAACGGAACGTGATCGACTTTGGCAAATTCAGGCGGATCAGGATGCGCGATGCCGTAGGCAACAAGGCCGCAGAGCATAATGACGCTGAACTCCTCGAGGTTTTCGAGAACGAGGTCGAACACACGCTTGTCGAACCCACCTTCATCATCGACTATCCCAAGTCAATTTCGCCGCTGTCGAAGGCATCACCTACGAATCCGCAGATCGCCGAGCGTTTTGAGCTGTTCATAAACGGAATGGAAGTGGCGAATGGGTTTAGCGAGCTGAACGACCCGCGTGAGCAGTATGAGCGTTTTCGCGATCAGGCCGAGGCGAGGGAACGCGGCGACGACGAAGCGATGGTTCTGGACGAAGATTATGTCCGTGCGTTGAGTTACGGAATGCCGCCCGCTGCCGGCATAGGTATCGGGATCGACCGTCTCGTTATGCTTTTGACGAACAAACATTCGATCCGCGACGTTATTCTCTTTCCGCATATGCGGCCTGAACGCCGTCAGGAAGAGAGCGAAGAAGGTGAAACAGAATGAGTACTTCGCAAGGCGACGAGACAAAGCTTGCATACACGATCATTGAGTCGCTGCTCGAGGGCCACGAGAAGCTCAGCGAACTGCTCGTCGTAATGGCGCATGCGATCGACGAGGACACACTTAAGGCCCTGACCGGCACGATGCAGTGGGAAGCTTATCTCGAATCAAAACGCGCACTCGAGCAGACCAAGTTGCAGATCGACGAGCTGATCGAGCGTCTGAAAGTGATCGAAAATGCTTGATCTTCTGATCATCGGTGCCGGGCCCGCAGGCCTGATGGCGGCATACGAAGCAAAGAGTGCGGGGCTCAGCTATCTTGTTGTCGAAAAAGGGCTTATCGGCAACACGATCTACAAGTATCCGGTCGGTTTGACGGTCTTTTCCACCACGAACGAACTCGAATTCTCGGAAGGTGACCTAAAGCCCGCACGCGAAAAACCGACCCGCGAAGAACTACTTTCCTATTACGTTCGATTCGCTCTTGATAACGCCCTTAACGTCCGAACCGAGGAACTCGTCCTCTCGGTCGAAGAGACCGAACCGCATATCTTCACCATTAAAACGGACAAGGACGAATACACCGCAAAGAACGTCCTTTTCGCGATCGGAGCGATGGATCATCCGCGAAAACTGAATGTACCGGGCGAAGATCTGCCTCACGTGTTCGATCATTTCCGCGAAACATATCCGTGGGTTCGCAAGAACGCGTTGATCGTCGGCGGAGGGAATTCTGCGGGCGAGGCGGCCTTGTTTCTTGCACAGGAAGGAGCGGAGACGACTCTTGCGATCTTTCGTTCGGACTGGGAGAACGACGACCCCAAGCAGGGCTGCATAAAATATTGGGTCAAGGAACCTCTCGAACAGGAGCTGCGAGATCACTGCCTGCGCCTTTTCTTCCTTGGAAAGGTCGTGGAATTTCGCGATGGCGAGACCGTTCTTGAGAGTGAGTCGGGTGAGCGTGTGACTCTGGCAACCGATGTCGTTTTCGTGCTGATAGGTTCGGATGCCGACCTTACGCCGCTAAAAAGGCTCGGAGTGCGAACCGAGCATGGGAAATACGGCGAAGTGCCAGTTTATTCGGAGGAAACGTTCGAGACGAACGTGCCGGGCATCTTTGTTGCCGGCCATTTCACCAACCAACGCCACATCAAAGGCGCCATCGACGCCGCAAAGGCCCTTGTCCCGATCCTCGCCGCAAGCCTGCATTGAACCGCCTTCATTGGCTGATAAAAAACTAGAAAATGTGAACTTCTCGCCTGCAGTTATGTGTGGTAGATCCACGCGCGTTCGCTAACTGTCGGGCCGTCGGTGTAGCCGCCCGTGATCAGAACCTGACCGTTCTTCAAGAGCGTGGCAGTTGAGAAAAGGAGTTTTGTTCCCATTTTGCCATCCGCAAGGGAGAACTTGTTCGTCTTTGGGTCAAAAACCTCGGCACGATCCGCTCCGCCGGCGATCAGCACCTTACCGCTATTTAAGAGTATTGCCGTACCTTGAAGCTTGTATCGAGCCGTGTTCATATCGTTCACAACAGGAGTAAAGCTGCCGTTAGACGGATCAAAGACCTCAGCATTGCGATATGCTCCGTCGCCATCCCTTTCATCCGAACCGCCAAGGATCAAAACCCTACCGTCGGCGAGTTTTACCGCATCGTGTTTGTGCCGCTTAACCGTCAAATTCCCGGCCGCTGCAAAAGTCCCTTTTGCGGGATCGTAGATCTCCGTGCTCGAGTAGATCGTAATGTTGGAGCGTCTGCCTTTATGTCCGCCGGCGATCAGTACCCTTCCATCATTCAAGATGGTCGCGGTGTGCGACTCACGAACCATTGTCATTGAGCCGGTCGGCGAAAAGGTATTTGTTGCCGGGTCGTATAGCTCGGCGTCCGCTAAAAACGTCCAGCCCGTGCCGACACCCCCAGCAAGCAGAACCTTCCCATTCTTCAAAAGCGTTGCAACATGACCGCTGCGGGCGGTGACCATTCGCCCCACTGCTGCGAAGGCGTTCGTCGCCGGGTCAAAGATCTCGGCGGTGCCCAGATAGTCACCGTTATAACCACCGGCGATCAGGACCTTGCCGTTCGGGAGCAGCGTCGCCGTGTGCCCGGATCGGGGGATAGATAGATTCTTGATCGCCGTGAAGCGACCAGCCTCGGGATCATACAGCTCCGCGCTCGAAAGGCCGCTGCCGTTTCTGACGAAGCCGCCCGTGACGAGGACCTTGCCGTTATCAAGCAGGGTCGCAGTATGGGCAGCTCGCTTTTCGCCCATGCTTTGAGTTGATCTTACAAGTCCATCAGAAGGTGCGGTCGCAGCTGTGCTTTGGTCACCTCTCGAAACTTGAGCCTGACAACTGGAAGCAAACGCGAGGGTAGATATCAATGCCAAAAGGAGCGAAGCTTGTACTTTTTGTGTTCCCATAAGCTTATCTTACGAAACAATCGGTCGAATCGTTCCGAGCGAGGCAGAGAGATGGCAGTCGCCTTATTTCCGCGTTTTGCAGGCCGGGCTGTACGATACGCGAACCAACTCCTGTCCGTGTGTCGAGAGCAGCAGGTCGCCGTACTTCTCGACGGAGCGTTGCTTTATCTTTGCCCACTCGTCATCGCCTCGGAAAGCTTTCCAGCGGGTCTCCATTGTCTTCTTATCAGGCCATGACAGAATGTAGATGAACTGGAGCCTGCCGTCCGATTCGCTCTCCCACATATCGATGACCTTGAAGCGATATTTCTTCATGAGGCGAAGCGCGTGGTCGGCAAATCGCTCGTGAAAGGCCTCGCGATTGACTCGGTTGACCTCGTAAACTCGCAACTCCTGAAATGATTTAGTGTTGTTTGCGCAAAGGTATGTGGTTTGGGAGTAGAGGGCAGGCGGCGCAATAGCGAATGCGAACAAAACGACGGCAAAAAAGACTTTCACATTGATCCCTCCAAGAACAGTGATCTAAATATCTGCTGAGGTGAATTGCTAGACGGATGTCGATCCGACGATCATCACCCGTCCACAAGTGTTAGTTGTCTTAAGCCTTGCCTTCGAGGAAAGCTTTCAAACGCCGCGAACGCGAAGGATGTCGCAGCTTTCGCAGGGCCTTCGCCTCGATCTGGCGGATACGTTCGCGGGTAACGGCAAAGTGCTGTCCGACCTCTTCGAGCGTATGTTCGGAGCCCGTGTTTCCGAGGCCAAAGCGCATCTTGATCACTTTTTCCTCACGCGGCGTAAGCGTTGCGAGAACTTCGTCCGTGATCTCTCTAAGGTTCGAGAAAGTCACTGATTCCGCGGGATTCAGGATAGAGCGGTCCTCGATAAAATCGCCGAGATGTGAATCTTCCTCTTCGCCGATGGGCGTTTCAAGCGAGATCGGTTCCTGTGCGATCTTCAGGACCTTTCGGACCTTCGAAACGGGAATGTCCATACGCTTTGCGATCTCTTCGCTCGTCGGTTCGCGTCCAAGTTCCTGAACCAGAAGACGCGAAGTGCGGATCAGCTTGTTGATCGTTTCGATCATATGGACGGGAATGCGGATCGTGCGTGCCTGGTCAGCGATCGCACGCGTGATGGCCTGTCGGATCCACCACGTCGCATACGTCGAGAATTTATAGCCGCGTCGCCATTCGAATTTATCAACGGCCTTCATCAGGCCGATGTTGCCTTCCTGGATCAGGTCGAGGAACTGCAGGCCGCGATTCGTGTATTTCTTCGCGATCGACACAACAAGACGAAGGTTGGCTTCGACGAGTTCGCGTTTCGCCTTATTCGTATCAAACTCGCCGACGCTAATGGTGTGATAAGACCGCTTGATCTCAACTATCGGCAAGTGATACTTATCTTCGATCGCTGCGAGCACGGACTTTGCGGCCTCGATCTGGGCCTTAAGTTCCTTTTTGGTCTTTGGAACGGGCTTGCGTGCGATCTTTTCTTCGCAGCGTTTGATGATGCGTTCCGCAGAGCGAATATCATCAACGACGTGGCGGATCGCCCCGATCAGCTTTTGAAGGGCACGCTCGGTCAAATTGAGGTTCTTGATCTCGGTTGCGATCTCAAGACGCTGACGCGCTGTCTTGCGTTTTAAGGTCAAGAGGCGCTTCCCGCCCTTTTTGCCTGCGAGCTTATCCTGCTCCTTGATAAGGGAGATCCAGGTCTTCAACGCCACCTTGAAATGCTCGCGGATATTCTCCAGGCCCTCGAGCGTCCAACGCATATATTCCTCGGCCTTATCTTCTTCGACCGAGATCTCGGCCTGTTCCGAGAAGACGACCGTCTCGCGGATGCTCGCCTTTCCGGTCGTAAGTTCTTCCGAGATCTGAAGAAGCCTCTCGACCGCGATCGGCGAACGCGAGATCGCCTTATGCGTCTTGATCTGGCCGCGCTCGATACGTTGAGCGATCGACACCTCGCCCTCGCGGTTCAAAAGGGGCACAACGCCCATTTCGCGAAGATAAAGGCGTACGGGGTCATTGGATTTGTCCAGAACACCTGCGGAAAGGTCGAGATCGGAGTCTTCGTCCTCGTCCTCGTCCTGTTCTTCATCATCGAGAGCAAGGTCACCGGCCCGCTCAAGGAGCTTTGCGTCTGATTCCGCGACCGAGATATTTGCACCCTCAAGGCGTTCGAGCACATCTTCAAGCTCGTCCTCGGACATCATATTTTGCGGGATCTCGCGCTGGAGTTCTTCGAGGCTGATGAACTTCTTTCGCTTGCCCATGGCAACCAGGCGATCCATCAGATCTTCTTTTTCGTCGTAATCAACTGCCATATTCTGTGATAAATTCTTTCGATTGTGCTAACGGCTGAATCGTTGTTCTAAAAATACTAATAACGGTCTGCAGCGAGGTTAAGTTTCACAGTTTAGGCACGCCGCAGGACAAACGAAAAAGTATAGCATATCTTTATGCGTTTTTCGCTTCCAAAGTACGCCGTATCTTCTCCAGATTCAGTTGTTCTTCGAGCAGGGCTGTGAGGGCCGAGGTGTCATTTTCCCGCTCGGCGATTCCGGCTTCGCGCCCGATCTCCTCGATCCGGTTGCGAATAGCCATATTCCTCAGTGCGAAAATACAGCCCTCGGCCTCGGCAAGAGCACCGTCTATAGCTTCATCCGCCTCCCGGAATTTCGCAGCTCCGAGGATCTCGCGGGCAAGCTCGAGGGTCGCCTCGTCGCCGTCCAGATGTTCCACGATCGACTCGACCGAGACGGCCTCTCCTTTTTTTGAGATCGCGATGAATGCCTCGTAAAGTTCGGCGGTCGCGAGGTTCTCATAGTCGCTCGGCTCGAGGGTCGGCAGGATCTCGGCCGCCAACTCGCGGTCGTGAACCAGCAATTTGAGCAGTTTTTGCTCGGCAACGGTCACTTTTGCGCGAGCCGAGCGTGAAATCGCCCTTGCCTGGTCATTTTGTCGCTGCGCGGGGGCCTTTGAGCCGGAAGCATTCTTCCAAAGTTCGCGTCTGAGGCCCGCGTCCTCGATCCCAAAGAAGTCCATCGCCTGATCAAAGCTTTCACGCTGCTGGACGTGATTCTGAATTGCGGCAATGACCGGAAGAAAGTCCTCGATCGCCTCGGCCAGCTGTTTCGCATTCGATAACTTACGGCCCTCGGCGGCGGCGGCGAGAGCGAAGTCCAAAAACGGCGTTGCGAGGCCGCGCAGCCGGTTATAAGCAGCTTCGCCGCTTTGGCGTACGAAATCATCGGGGTCTTTGCCGTCAGGCAGGACGAGAACTTTTATGTCGAAATCGAGCGGAAGCAGTATTTCGCCTGCACGCCGTGCCGCCTTTGTGCCCGCCGAATCGCCGTCGTAGTTGATGACGATGCGTTTTGCGAACCGCGAGAGCAGCCTTGCCTGCGCCTCCGTAAATGCCGTACCGAGGCTTGCAACGACATTCTCGATACCGTTTTCGACCAAAGCGATCAAGTCCAAATAGCCTTCGACGAGGATCGCGAAACCTTTGCGTCGGATCGCTTCTTTCGCCTGAAAGAGCCCGTAAAGATTGTCGCCTTTTGTATAAGCCGCAGATTCGGGCGAGTTCAGGTATTTTGGATTGTCATCGGGTCTGATCGCACGCGCACCGAATGCGACAGGCTTTCCCGAAACATCAAGCACCGGAAACATTACGCGGCCCCGAAAACGATCGTAAACCCTTTCTTTCTCTTCGTTTACGCTGACAAGGCCCGACTGAGCGATCAGCTTTTCGTCCGCGCCGAAATCACGTAAAAGTCCCAGCACCGAATCCCATTTGTCGGGCGAGAAACCGAGCCGAAATCTCTCGATCGTCGCATCCGAAAGCCCACGATCGGCGATATATTTGCGGGCCGCTCTTGCGTCCTTTGACTTGCCCGCGAGTTCCTTTTGCCAGAGATCGAGGGCGACCTCGTTCAGCTCTATGATCTGATCGGCGAGATGCTTCTTCTCCTCGCGGGCCTTCTTTGACCGTTCATAACTCTCGTCATCAACGAGCTCCGGCAGCATATAGCCCGACATTTCGGCAACACGCTTTACGGCCTCCGGGAAGTTCAACCCTTCCATTTCCATCAGGAAATTGAATGCAGTCCCGCCTTTTCCACATCCAAAGCACTTGTAAAAGCCTTTTGCCGGATTCACTGAGAACGAAGGCGTCTTCTCCTGATGAAACGGACAACAAGCCATCCAGCTCGCACCTTTTTTCTTCAGGTCCTGAGCATACGGCTGGATGATCCGCACCAGATCGGCACGCGCCTTCAGATCATCAATGACGTATTGCGGATAGAGCATTTCTCAGATGGCTCGCTTTGCCGTTCTGGCATTATTTGGCCGATTTGATCGCTGTTGAACAAAACATCGGGAAGAGCAGAAAATGCCTTACTGCTTCAGCTCCGCGATCGTTGCGCCGTGTCCACCCTGCGAATCGGGTGCGAATTCGAAGCGTTCGACGAGGTCGCTAGTCTTCAAAAAATGATGCACGTAATTCTTCAGGGCCCCGGTCCCGAAGCCGTGAATTATCCTTACACGCGGAAGGCTCGCCATATAGGCTTCGTCAAGAAAACGGTCGAGTTCGTATTCCGCATCGGCGGTCGTCTTTCCGATAAGATTCAGCTCGGCGGGCGAATCCGCCGCGTCGATCGGGCGATGGGTGCTCGGCGATTTTGCTCCTGTCTTTTGTTTGGGTTCGGCAACGGCAAGTTCATTCAATTTCTGTCGAAGCCGAATATTGCCGACAACCACTTGTGCAACATCGTCGTCTATGCGTTCGACCTTTCCAAGCTTTCCAAAACTTGTGGTCACGGTCGATCCAACTTCGACCTTACCTGTCGAAATGCGATCTGTATCGGCACCGGAGAATGCACTGGCTGCCGCCTTTCTATTGACCTTTCCGACAACGGCCCGATTCAATTCGGCCTTTTGGGCACTGCGTTCCTTCTCGAGGCGATTCTTTAAGGCCTTATCCTGGATCGTATCGAGGAACGCCTTTGACTGACGATCGAAATCCGCGACGGCCTCGGCGAGTCTTGCCTCGAACTCACGCATCTGCTGTTTCTCACGCTTCTCGGCCGCGGTTTCGAGAGTGTTGAACTTCGCCGCAACAGCTTCACGCTCATCTTCGAGAGCAATTCGCAGGTCCTCGGCCCGACGCGTCTCTGTCTGCAGCCGCTGCAGGTATTCTTCTGCTTCGCGTGCGGAGGTGTCGAGGTGCACGCGGGCATCGCCGATGATCTTTTCGCGGATGCCGAACCTTCTTGCGATCTCGATGCCGGACGATGCCCCCGCAAGGCCGGTCAAAAGGCGGTAAGTTGGCTGCAGCGTTCTCTCGTCAAATTCGACGGAGGCGTTTACAACATCCGTGTCATTTGCCGCATACATCTTGAGGCCGCGGTAGTGCGTTGACGCGATGACATGTGCTCCGCACTCCCGGCGGAAATGGTCGACGATCGCAACACCGAGTGCCGAGCCCTCTTCAGGGTCTGTTCCGGTCCCTGCCTCGTCCAAAAGGATCAAGGCCGGTGCGGAACATTCATCGATCATAGACGCGATATTCGACATATGTGACGAAAATGTCGAGAGGTTCGCGTTCAGCGATTGATGATCGCCGATGTCTGCGAGCACCGAAGCGTAGAACGGTATCGAAGCAGCTTTTGCCGGCACAGGAAAACCCGAAACGGCCATTAGACTCAGCAATCCCGCCGTCTTAAGGACGACGGTCTTTCCGCCTGCATTTGCGCCCGAAATGATCATTACCGAACGCCCTTGCGTTAAGGTGAAACTGCTCGGAACTATTGCAGCAGAAGGGTTTGTGCTCGCGTCGGAGTTCGCGGCATTTGCTTCTCTTATATTCTCTTCAAGCAGCGGATGCCGGGCATCTTTCAGATCAAGCGTGCCGTCCTCCGATATCTGCGGGACAATGCACTCAAAGCGTCGGGCAAAGACGGCCTTTGCCTTCACTTCGTCCAGCTTTGCGACAGCGTCGGCGGCCGCCTCAACCTCGGAGAGATGCTCCCGCAAGAGGTCAGTGAGGGAATGAAGAATGCGGCCGATCTCGCGTTCTTCCTGACCCTTTAGATTCTGGATCTCGTTGTTCGCATCGATGGTGTCGAGCGGTTCGACATAGACTGTCTGGCCGCTCGAAGAAAATCCGTGTGCGACGCCGGCGACCTTTCCGCGGAAATCCGCCTTGACGGGGATAACGAAACGGTCGTTGCGTATCGTGACAATTGCGTCTTGTATCGCATTTCCCGCAGAACGCATCGCGGATTCGAGCGACCGTGTCAATTGGGCTCGCCGTGAATTGATCTCTCGCCGGAGCTTTGCAAGTTCCGGCGAGGCCGAATCATCGATCTCGCCGCCGGGAAGTATCTTTCGAGAGATCTCGGCTATCGCGGAAGAAAGCCGTGGGGTAAACGCCGACACGATGTCAAAAAGTGTCGGACAGGATTCCTTTTCGCCTTCGATCAGCGACCGAGCAGCCAATGCCTGTGAACAAAGGCTTGCGATAGCGGTTAAAGAAGCTGCATCGAGTGCGGCATTCTCAATTCGCAAGATCGCGAGCGGATCTTGCGGGTCCTCGATGCCGGAGAAGGTCCAAAATAGGTTCTTTTCCTCTGACAGCCGCAAAGTTTCAGCGACGGCTGCAAGCGAGCGGTCAAGCTCGAGCCGCGAGGTAAAAGGCCGTGACGCCCGCACTAGTGCCTCGCCCGCCTCAGTTTGAGCATTCCTTGCGACAAGGTCGAGGAAACGTGCAAATTCCAATGTCTCGAGCGAATATCCCATCGAAAAAAATTACGCCAGGAAGCGGCTGCGGATCTCCGGCGTCGGCATCATACAAGCATCTTTCTTGCCAAAGAATTTGTAGCGATATTTTGCAAAGAGTTTGTATGCTCGGTCGCGAATAAAACGCGGGACGAGAGTAAATATCCCGAGTAAACGCCAGCCTCCGCCGAGTCGTTTCGCGATCTGCAAGGCCGCGTCTGAGTGCAGAAATGCCCGGTCATTGTCGATAAGGATCACAGAATCGACATTCTTGGGAATTGCGTACTTGACTACGAGGTCGCGGCCTGCGTCGGATTGCAGCGGAGCAAAGCGAAAAACGCCCGCGTCATCTCGTGCGATGACGAAATTCACCGCAGCATCGCAAAAATTGCAGACTCCGTCAAAGAGCACGATCGGCTGGTTTTCCATTAGATCTTCTGCGGAATATCCTCACCTTTTTCAAAGAATTCGAGCGATTCCGAATTGATGCAATAGCGTTGTCCGGTCGGCGGCGGACCGTCCGGGAAAACGTGTCCCTGATGGCCGCCGCAGCGTGCGCAGCGGATCTCGATACGACGCATTCCGTAGGAATTATCCTCGATCGTCGTCAGATGATCCTTATCGAACGGTGCGTAAAACGACGGCCAGCCAGTGCCGGAATGAAACTTCTTTTCCGAGGAAAAAAGCGGCAGCCCGCACAGCCGGCAAGCATATGTGCCTTCGAGATGGTTGTCGAGCAGATTCCCGCAGAACGCCGGTTCGGTGCCATGGTCCAGGAGCACGCGAGCCTGCTCGTCGGTCAGATCTTGAGCCAATTCGGTGATCCTTTCTTCCGAGAGCGGCGTGATGTCATAACCTTTTTCTGAAACTTCGTTTGCCATACCAATAGATTAGCCCCACCAGAATGCAGCCGCAATGATGCAGTAAAGCCCGATGAGAGCGAGGCCTTCGAGCCAGATGGATTCGCCGTCATAAACGATGAATGCCGATACGATCACTGCAAGGACCAGAGCCGCAAGCAGAAGCGGCGTCAGGATAAATGAAAGTACCGCACCGCCAAGAAAGAACGAGAGCAGCACGAGAACCGGGAAAAGTCCCAACGCGATCTGGAGCGAGCTGTTCAGAATGACGCTGACAGCATAATCCGTCTGATTTCGCCACGCGAGTTGGACGCCGACAAGATTTTCGATCGCGTTGCCTGCGATCGCAACGACGACGAGGCCGGCAAATGCAGGCGCGATCCCGAGCGAATCCATCGCGGGCTGCAGGGCTTCGACAAACCAATCTGAAACGAAAGCGGCACCAACACCCGAGCCGAGCAGCATCACGATGGGCATCCAAACCGGCCAGTTGTCTGTGTGGTTTGACGTTTCGGCACTCATCGATCGATCGCCTTTCACAAAGAAATAGATGCTCGCAGCAAGCAGAACGAGCATGACGATAGCAACAAATGAGTCGAGCCCGGCGATGTGCGGTTCTGCAGGTGTGTGAAGCTCTTTTGCGAGCGTTGGCACCGCGAGGGCGGCGACTGCAAGCAGCATCAAGGTGACGATCATCTTCGGCGGTTCGGAATTGAACCGCTGCGTGCCGTTCTTTAATCCGCCGAGGAAAAGAGCGACGCCAAGGACAAGGATCGAATTTCCGAGAATTGAACCGATCAAGGCCGCCTGCACGACGGTGTCGAGGCCCGCACGAAGAGCGAAGATGCAGACGAAAAGTTCCGGAAGGTTGCCGAGTGCGGATTGAAGGATGCCCGTTGCTCCGGGTCCCAAACGCCGGCCGAGCTGATCGGTCGATTCGCCGACGATCACGGCCAGAAGAGCCAGTGCTCCGGCGGTCACGACGAACGCGATGATCGGGTTCGCTCCTGAATAATGCAGGACACCTGCCGCGATCGTGAAGGCCGCACAGATCGCGACGATCAGTTTTTCTTTTCGGTTCATTTATTCCCCTTTGCCGAACACCTTTTTCTCAAGGGCACGCAAACGCGACGCCATCTCCCCGAGTTTTCGAAATGCCGCGGCGGACCGCAGCCATTCACGATTATCGAAAGCCGGAATTCCGGAGATGACCTTGCCCGGCTCAACATCGTGCGAAGTTGCGGATTTCGCCGTAATTATCGCGTCATCGCCAACCTTCAGATGGCCAGCAATGCCGACCTGGCCGGTGAGAATGACGCGTTTTCCGATGTGGGAACTTCCGGCAAGGCCGGTCTGTGCACAAATTAGAGCATCTTCATCGATTGTGCACGAATGGCCGATCTGAACGAGGTTGTCGATCTTTGCACCGCGTTTAATGCGGGTTTCGCCAACAGACGCACAGTCAACTGAGGTATTTGCACCGATCTCGACGTCGTCTTCGAGGATGACGCGGCCGGTCTGCGGGATCTTGAGCCATTCCTTTTCGGCCGTCTTTGCATAGCCGAACCCGTCAGATCCGAGCGTCGTGTTGTTGTGAACGATGCAGCGTTTGCCGACCTCGCAATTCTCACGGATCGAGACGCCAGAATGTATCGTCGAATCCTCACCAATCTTCACACCTTCGTAGAGCGTTGCGTTCGGGAAGATCCGTACGCCCTTTTCGACAACGGCATTGGCACCGATCACAACATTGGCGTGAATCTCGGTATCCGAATCGACGGTTGCCGTGGGGTCGATGACCGCAGACGAATGAACGAACGGCTTGACCTCGGGCACAGGAAAGAACGCTCGCAAAGCCTTTGTATAAGCAAGATACGGGTCCTTTGCTCGCAGAACTGCGATGTCTGCTCGTTCAATATTTATTCCTTCCGCAAGGAAGATCGCCGAGGCTCGAGTCTCGCTGATCTGGGCAGTATATTTCGGGTTAGCAAGGAACGTAACATCACCATCACCGGCGAGATCAAGGCCTGCGGCAGAGACTATTTCGAGATCGTGAGAGCCGCATTCGATGGTCGAATCCGATATTTCTGCAAGTTCGGCGAGTTTCATCGTATTATTTAAGCACAAAGGATAACCCTGACACCGCGTTACTCCAAAATAGGTGTGTATGACGGCGTTCTTCTGAACAGAAAGTTCTATGCGTTACTCAATTAAAGCCATCTCCCGCGCCGCTCTCTTCCTTGTCCTATTATCGTCTATTGCCTTTGCTGAGACGTTTGAACCTATAACGGTCGAATCGATCACCATCTCGTCGGATGTCACAGGCGTCTCCACCGGCCGCGGGAGTTTTGCGATCGAATATAGAACGGCGGACGGCGTGCTTCATACAAAGGCTGCGATCGACGGGTCATTTATGGCTTTTGGGTCGGCATTTAGCTGCACACCGTGCCGAAAGGCGACGGAATTTCCCGGGAGCAACGCTCCGGAAGGCACGATCCCGGCGTGGAATTTCGTGACCGAAGGCAGTCCCGTTCAACCCATCGAATCTGCATTATTTGCTGAGACACGCGTCTTTTACCCTGAATTTAGAGTGCCGATGCAATCGCCGTACGGCAAACCGGCCCACATAAGCTTTCCGGTCTGGCTCAAGGGTCGGATCTCGATCAGGAATGAGCAAACCGGTGTGACGCTTGTAGATGGCGAAACCGCCCTAAGCGGCCGTGCATTTCTGAACTACCGACGCAGCAGTTCGCCGGCGGCTTTGAGCTGGCGCAGCTATTCGGTCAGATTGCAACGCGATCAAGGGTCGACATCGGCAGCGAGCCTTGCCGCTCAACGATAGTTGTTGAAATGCCTCACGCGTTTGTGCCACACTAGTTGCGAAGACAAAAACTCTCACTCCAAGATTCCCCGATCTTAGTAAGTGTCTCTCGAGTACTTAAACTTTTTTGATCAGCCGGAGGTATCGAATTTTATGACTGACACGAGTGCCGCAGTTCAGCGGGGATCCGTATCTGAAAATCTTAAACACAGGCCGCTTCATGGTTCGCAGAAACCGTCCGCAGGCCGTTGGGGCAGTTTGATCGCAACAAATGCCGCCATTGCGATCGGAAGTCGAATTCACGGCTCTAAATCGGAGATCTATGTGAACGGAATGTGCGTCGAACTTGGAAAAGGATCGACGAGCTGCCCGAGTATAGTTATCGTAAACGGCGATCCGAAGTTCGCAGAAGGCCGCGAAGTGCTGCAAAATCCGACGGTTGTTGTTGAGACAATTTCAAACGATGTGGATCCGCTCGGGCGTGCTGAAAGACTCGAAGGCTATCTTGCACTTCCGAGCATAAAGGAATGCTTGCTCGTTCGCTCGGACCAGATGCGGATCGAGCATTACGCTCGGCAGAATGCTAAGCAATGGCTCTACAAGATCTACGACGAGCGCGATGACGTTGTGTCGATCGACACACTTAATTGCAAGGTGTCTGTCGCCGAGATCTACGCAAAGGTGGATCTCAAGCTCTCCGGCCTTAGCTCAAAAGCGATAAATTAGTAGAAACTTTCCGGTTTGTGCGGGAGTTAGCACGGTTTCGAATTGAACTCGAAGCTGTGCTACTTCCGCATCATAGTCTGCTGTTCAGCCTTAACCATCCATTCGCCGTTGCGCTTGACGAATGTATCGGTGATACGAGCCTTGCCCGATGCACCGTTCTTTAGCGTGATGTTCTGCGTGTATTGAAAGACCGCCGACTCCTCGCTAAAACTCAGCACCTCGGCATCCGAGATCACGAAGCTCTTTACCGTCCGCTCTTTCTTGATGTCCGCAAGGACTTCGTTCTTGTCCTGGACCTTGCCATCAACACCGGTTAGAACAAAATCTTCGGTCATGTTCTTCGACAGGAACGAAATGTCACCATTAAGAACAGCCTGAGTAAGGTCCTTTTCGAAAAGCAGCAATTCGTTAAAAACATCCTGCTTTGTTGGAGCCTGTTTTACCGGTGCCTGCGCGGTATTTGCCGGCGGCTGCTGCGGCGACCGGCGGTCGTTATCGTCGCCGAACTTGCAGGCGTACATTGCGAAAGCGATCAATCCTAGAGCGAGAAGCGATCTCATAGTTCAGTGGTCCTTGTTTTAGGGTCAGATCAAGTTAAATTACGGGCATAGTATCGTATGGAACACGAACTAATGCAACGGGAGAAAGTCGAAGTTTTCGGACGTAAGAAACGGGGCGAAAGACACGGCTCTTACATCAAGCTGACAGGATCGATCTCGACAAAAACAAAACGCATTTCGACGCCGTGTTCTTCAGCTTGTGAAAGGCCGATATCGAGAACCTTTCGCAGCTCGCGGCGCGATTCCGAACGGAGGATCATCTGCATCCGATACTCGTTCTTTAACCGGGCGATCGAAGCCGACGCGGGGCCGACGATCCTGACGGTTTTTGACGGATTTGCAGGATCCAGATGTCGTCGAAGTGCATTCGCGATCCCTTTTGCGCGGGAAAGTTCACGATGCCGGACCATTATCGACGCAAGAGCGACAAAGGGCGGATATCTGAAATTCTCCCTGAATTTGAGTTCATCGGCGTAAAAGCCTTCATAATCCTGCGCCATCGCTCGTTGAAGCGCGTAATGATCCGGATGATAGGTCTGAATTACTACTCTTCCGGGCTTTTCGCCGCGTCCTGAACGGCCGGCGACCTGCGTGATCATCTGAAACGTTCTTTCCGCCGAACGCAGATCCGGCAGACCAAGCCCGATATCGACCCCGACGACGCCCACGAGCGTCACATTCGGAAAATCGTGGCCTTTGGCGATCATCTGTGTGCCGACGAGCATATCGATGCGGCCTTCCGCAAAGTCGAGCAGTTTCTGCTCAAGCTCGCCCTTCCGCGTGATCGAATCGCGATCAATGCGTTCGATCTTTAGGGAAGGGAATTTCTTTTCAAGCTGATCTGCAAGATTTTCGGTGCCTTCCCCGACAAAATAGAGGAATTCACTCTCGCATTTCGGGCACGAACGCGGTGCCGGCACGCCATATCCGCAGTAATGGCAAGTCAGCCGTCCGTCGCGCCGATGGAATGTGAGTGTGATATCGCAATTCTCGCATTTGATCGTCTCGCCGCAGCTGCGGCAGAGCACGAATTGCGCGAATCCGCGACGATTCATCAGCACGATTATCTGTTCGCCCTTTGAGGCCGTCTCGGCAATTGCTTCGAGAAGTTCGCGGGATAATGCGACGTCCTTTCCTTCGCGTTTGAAGACATCCCGCATATCGACGAGTTCGGCAGATGCGAGATTCCTGCCGCCAATGCGTTCGGGCATCGAAAGCAGCGTGTATTTGCCGTGCTTCGCGTTATGAAACGACTCCATCGCAGGCGTTGCCGAGCCGAGAACGGCGACCGCACCTGCAAAGTTTGCCCGCATCACGGCGACATCCCGCGCATTGTAAAAAGGCGATTCCCATTGACGATACGCCGGATCGTGTTCCTCATCGACGATAACAAGGCCCAGGTCTTTGAGCGGTGCAAAAACGGCCGAACGCGTGCCGATCGCGACACGTGCTTCTCCCGCCCGAATTCGCCGCCACTCGTCGAATCTTTCGCCTTGAGAGAGTCCTGAATGCAGTATCGCAACCGTCGGGCCAAATGCGGCACGCAGCTGCCGCGAGAAAACCGGCGTCAATGCTATCTCGGGCACGAGCATCAAGGCAGAGCGGCCCATCGCGATCGTATGGCGTATCGCACGGAAATAGACCTCGGTCTTTCCGCTCCCCGTAACGCCGTGGAGCAAAAATGCTTTGAACTCGCTCTCGTCAATTGAGTCCGTGATCTGTCCAAGGGCGCTTTTCTGGTGCTCCGTAAGAGCGATCTGAGGCCGCTCAGGCAACTTTTCCGCCGAAAGAGGGTCTCTGTGTATATCCTGGACAAAAACCTCCAGGAAACGCCTCTTGACGAGGGTGTTGATCGGCGAAGCTCCGACATTCGCCGCATCAAGAAGGTCTGTCCAGAGCATTTCGCCGCCTGCTTTGTTGAGCGTCTCTACGACCGACGATTGTGCTGTTGTAAGAGCTTTCGAGTTGTCGGCGAGCTCGGGGTCCAGCAGCCTTACGGCCTTTCGGCGTTTTGGGCGGACCTTTTCGCTATTCATCCCGGCCGGCAGAGCAGCCTTTAGCGTTTCGCCCCAAAAGGATGCGTAATAATCGGCGGTCCATTCCGTTAGGCGCAGGATCTCCGGCGTGATGAGCGGTTCATCGTCGAGAAACTCGATCGCGGGACGGACTTTTTTCGGATCGATATCAAGGTCAGCGGGACGTTCAGCGTGAACTGCTACGACAAAGCCGATCAGATTCCTTTTGCCAAAAGGCACGCGTACTCGCAGTCCAAGTTCGGGGCGAAGCTGGCCTTCGGACGGCACGGAATAAGTAAACACGCGATGAAGCGGCACGGGAAGGGCAACCTCAACGAACCTGACTGTTTCCGTCTTTGATCTTTGTGATGCAAGAGCCAACGTATTGCAATCTTACAGGATGGGCGGGCCGAATGTCAGTTGGGTCTGCGTGGGCGAATAGGCAGTTTTTGCGATAGAATGCACTTTATGGACGAAATGTTTGCGTCGGAAAAGAGAACGCGAAGATTCAACCCGATATTTTTGGGCGGCATCAGCATCGGCTTGGTCGTGCTGGCGCTCGCCTTCTATTTTCTGTCGCGAACACCGTCGATCGACGATCAGACGAACCAACTTATTGAGACCGCCTACAAGCCGGGAAGCCCTGAATTTGCCGAGCTGAACAAGGACATCATCATTGCCACCAATGACAACGAAACGATCGAATCGCCTACGGGTCTCGGAACGATATCGATGTTCATAAAAGGGCAGATCCGCAACAAAGGGACGCATGATATCAGCGTTCTCGAAGTGAACGTCTCCGTCGTTGATCGCCAAAAACAGGTCGTGAAGGAGCGGCGTCTGCTCTTTGTTCCGCAGCAGCAGCCGATCCTGAAGGCCGGCGAGATCGTGCCGGTCTCGATCACGCTGGACGGCTTTTCTCCAAAGGCCGAGCGGGCACTGATATATTGGCGTGTCACCGCGATCAAGCCCGCATCATGACGGGCCCTCATCTTTGCCCTTTAAAAGCGAATTTCCTAACATTAACAACATATGACCGAAGGCGAAGATTTTACGGTGGCGCTTAGCGACCCCGAGATCGTTGAACCGATGATGCAGGTCCCGCCGGAACTTCCGGTGCTGCCGCTCAGGGATATCGTTATCTACCCGTTTATGATCGTGCCGCTGTTTGTTTCGCGCGACCGGTCGATCAAAGCTGTCGAAGAAGCTCTAAACGAGAATCGAATGATCCTCCTCGTTTCGCAGAAAGATGTGAACAAAGAGGAACCTGTCCAGGAAGACCTTTACACGATGGGCACGGTCGCGATCATTATGCGGATGCTCAAGCTTCCGGACGGCCGGATTCGCATTCTGATTCAAGGCCTTTCCCGCTGCACGGTCGATTCCGTCGATGCTAGCGGCAATCACATCCGCGCAAAGGTGACGCCGGTGACCGAGCCGCTTGCTCCTGAGAATTCACTTGAGGTCGAGGCTTTGATCAGAAATGTGCGAGGTTCGATGGAACGGGCGTCGAGCCTTGGAAAGCCGATCTCGCCGGAAGTGCTTGCCATTATTGCAAATCTCGATGATGCGGGACGTCTCGCAGATCTTTCGGCATCGAACCTCGATCTTAGGCCGGACGCAGCTCAATCCGTCCTCGATATTGCCGACCCGATACCGCGCCTTCGTCGAGTGAACGAACTCCTGAGCAAGGAGATCGAAGTGCTCACCGTGCAGGCAGAGATCAACACGCAGGCACGTGCGGATATCGATCGCTCACAGCGTGAATACTTCCTTCGCCAACAGTTAAAAGCGATTCAAGGTGAACTCGGCGAGGGAAATGAGCTTTACGAAGAGGTCGAGAATTACCGCGAAAAGATCGGCGAGGCAAAAATGCCCGAAGCGGTCCAGACCGAGGCGTTACGGCAGCTAAAGAAATTCGAGCGAATGCATCCGGATACGGCCGAGACCGCGACGCTGCGGAATTGGCTCGACATCATGATCGAGCTTCCGTGGTCGAAGGCGTCGGATGACAATCTTGATCTCGTTGCCGCCCAAAAGGTCCTCGATGAGGATCATTACGGCCTGCCGCGAGTCAAAGATCGGATCATCGAAGCTCTCGCTGTCCGCAAACTTCGGGAAAAGCCAAAAGGCTCGATCTTGTGTCTCGTCGGCCCGCCGGGAGTCGGCAAGACGAGTCTCGGACGCTCCGTTGCTCGCGCGATCAACCGAAAATTCGTGCGCCTTTCACTCGGCGGCCTGCACGATGAGGCTGAGATCCGCGGCCATCGACGCACCTACGTCGGTGCGATGCCTGGCCGTATCATTCAGGCGATCCAGCAGGCGGGCACAAACAATCCGCTCGTAATGCTCGATGAGATCGACAAGGTCGGAGCGGATTTTCGCGGCGACCCGAGCTCTGCCTTGCTCGAAGTGCTTGACCCTGAGCAGAATTTTGCCTTCAGGGATAACTATCTCGGCTTGCCGTTCGATCTGTCGAACGTGATGTTCATGACGACGGCAAATGTGCTGGATACGATCCAACCCGCATTGCGCGACCGTATGGAGGTGATCGTCCTCTCCGGCTACACCGCAAGCGAAAAGCTCGAGATCGCTCGAAGGCATGTCATCCCAAAACAGATCGACGAGAACGGCCTTTCAAATAAGGACGTAAAATTCGAGAAACGGGCTCTTCTCAGGATCATCACCGAATACACCCAGGAGGCGGGCCTTCGCCAACTTGAACGCGAGATCGGCAAGATCTGCCGAAAGGTGGCACGCCGCAAGGCCGAGTCGAAACGGAAACTGCAGCCCGTTAAGATCACTATCGAAAACGTCACCGATTTCCTGCGAGTACCTAGGATACACGTCGAAAAAGCTCCTTCGAAGGACTCGATCGGCACGGTTACGGGCCTTGCGTGGACGGCAACAGGCGGCGAGATCTTGATCATCGAAGCCCTCCGCACCCGAGGGAAAGGCAAGCTCTTGCTTACCGGACAGCTCGGCGACGTAATGCAGGAATCGGCGCAGGCGGCCTTTACTTTCGCTAAAAGCCGCTTTGCCGAACTCGGGATCGAAGAGGATGTGCTCGATAAATACGACATCCATATACATTTGCCCGAAGGTGCGATCCCAAAGGACGGGCCGTCTGCCGGGATCGGAATGGCGACCGCACTCGTATCGGTATTAGCCAAACGCTCGGTCAGGCATACGTTCGCGATGACGGGTGAGATCACGCTTAGGGGCAACGTGCTGCCGATCGGCGGAGTCAAAGAAAAGTTGCTCGCTGCTCGCCGTGCGGGCATCAAGACCGTTATCTTACCGGCGGCAAATGAACGCGATCTTGTCGATCTGCCGCAGGAAGTTCACGATGATTTGACGTTTATTTTTGTTGATAATGTACTGGAAGTGTTCGAAGCGGCACTGCGTCCGGCTTCGCGAAAACGGGCCGCAGGCCCAAAATAGCGTTCTCGGGGCCGAGGGAATTCGAGCAATTCCTTATTTTATAATGGTTTCGGGCATTGACCTGACCTTTTTGGAGTTGGTAAAATCATAAATTGTGTTTGCCTTGCCGGCGGATCCGTCTTTCGGCGCGAACACAACAAAGCGAACTTTTTCGCTCTACGGGCGTTTGATGTTTTGACGCCAATGGGAAGGACACGCGCACTGCTCTCGTGGTTCTTGCCTCAATTCAAGGTAGGCCGGAGCAGCGATCATAAGGTTTTTTTGATGAAGAAATTTGGAATAGCCCCTATCACCCTTGCAGCCGCGTTCTCGCTCTGTGCGACGCTCAGCGGGTCCGCCCAGATCACAAGTACGCGATCGAGCAATAACACGCGGCCGGCAGAGGTCGCTCGTGCCCAGGCCGACGTGAACTATGTTCTGCTCGAGTCCGGAAAGGCCTTTAAGGAAGGGTTGACGGCGTATTCTCAGAACCGTTATCAGGATGCCGGTGCTCGATTTGATAAGGCGGTCGAGGTTTTTCTTTACTCGACACTGAACATTCAGGGCGAGCCGCGTCTTCAAAACTGCTACAACCAGCTGATCGAAACCGTCTATCGCATCGAATATCCGTCGGATAGTCAGGTGCCGCAAGTGCGTGCTCTTGCAACAACTTGCGGATGGGAAGTTGATGTAAAACTTGCAGATCGAATCGCCCAAATGGCACGGCCGGCATCGAATAATACCGTCGCCGTTTCGACAGTTGCGGTGACTGGCGGACCGAGCGACGCTGCCCCTCGCGGTTTCGTGAACCAGGAGTTTGAGCCCTCACCGCTAGATGATCTGGCAAAACTCGAGTTGACGCCGGAAGAGCAGGCCGTTGACGATAATCCGGTCGCTCAAGAGCAATATCAATACCTTCAGCGTGTCGTTTCCAACCGGTCACTCGGCTTTACCTTCCAGGTGCACCCGATGATCCAGCAGTTTATTAACTACTACCGCGGACGCGGCCGTACGACGATGGAGGTCGGGCTCTACCGCTCCGGAATGTTTATGTCGATGGCTCGTCGGATTTTCCGCGAAGAAGGTATTCCGGAGAATGTCGCGTGGCTT
Organism: Acidobacteriota bacterium; assembly: GCA_019639195.1. Taxonomy (GTDB): domain Bacteria; phylum Acidobacteriota; class Blastocatellia; order Pyrinomonadales; family Pyrinomonadaceae; genus OLB17. The sequence goes on from JAHBSI010000005.1 coordinate 122,614, forward strand.
GGACAGGTTGAAAGTGCCTGGAAACCGACGGCGTACTCGTCTGCTGCGGCCTCCGGCCTTTGGCAGTTCATTCCGGGAACAGGCGTTCGATTTGGCCTTCAGCGGACGGCATACGTTGACGAACGCAACAGTTTTGACGAGGCGACTCGTGCATCCGCCCGATATTTGAAGTTTCTGGCCAACCGCTACAACGGTAACTGGGAACTCGCGATGGCCGCCTATAACTCGGGCGAAGGAAATGTCGATCGCGCGATCCGTCGCGCCGGAGCGTCGAATTTCTGGCTCGCTTTCCCGTATCTCCCGCGTGAGACGCGAAACTATGTGCCGAATATCCTCGCAACGATCCTGATCGCCAATAACCCGACTCAGTACGGGTTTGGCCAGATCCGACCGGCGCCGTCGCTTAGGTATGAGCGCCTCCGTGTCCCGGCCTCGACGAACTTGAATCTGATCGCGGCTGCTGCCGATACGAGCGTCCAATTGCTTCGCTATCTTAATCCGCACCTGCGCACGAACACGACACCGCCAGTGCCGTATATCGTCAACGTACCTGTCGGCAAGGCGGACGAGGTTGCGGCGATATTCAAACGTTTGCCGGCAACGAAGATCCCGAACACGAATCTTGCTAATTCGACCCGCGGAGAGACTTGGGAAACGATCTCGAATCGAACGGGCGTGAGCGTTGCTGAGCTGATGGAAGCCAATCCCGGGATGAAGCATCCGAGCGGAAAGGTATTTGTTCCGGTCAACGCCGGCAACCGTGTGGAATCTACTGCATATACGCGGCCGACGAATCGTCCGGTGACGGTTCCTGCGGCGGCGAAGGTCCGCGTTGTGAAAGCAAAGGCGGGCGATACCGTTGCGAAGATCGCAACTCGCGAAAAGGTTGATGCTTCCGAGCTTGCAAAATTTAACGGCCTGCTCCCGAATTCAGTTCTTTTTTCGGGCCGCGAGATCAAGATACCGACCAAATAGAGGCTCTAGCTTTTAGCCGTTCTGAAGAATGCCGGATCCGCTGTAGCGCGGGTCCGGCGTTTTGCCGCAAAGTCGAAGTTGACTTTTTGGTGTATTGTAACTATACTTGTTACAGTTATGGCAGCTAACAGCCAATTCGCGATGGCGGTTCACATTTTGACGTTCCTTGCGAAAAAGGGCGACCAAAATCTAAAGTCCGATATGATCGCGCAGAGCGTGAACACGAATCCTGTCGTGATCCGGCGGATCCTTGGCCAGTTGGCCCAAGCGGACCTGGTCGCGTCCCAGACTGGTGCGTCCGGCGGGACACGGCTCGCTCTTCCGCCCGAAAAGATCTGTCTGGTCGAGGTTTATAAGGCGGTTTCGTGCGGTGAGGTGTTTGCTTTGCCGATCAGGCAGGCAAATCAGGACTGTCCCGTTGGGAGAAATATAGAATCCGTACTCTGCAACCTGCAAAAGGCGATCGACAGGAGTGTTGCGGAGAAGTTGGGTGAGTTTTCGCTTGCGAACGTGCTTGAGATGGTCGATCTCGAAGATACGGTCGCACCATAAAATTTTTTAAAAGGAATTGTATCAATTACAGTTACAGATCAAGGTAGGGTGTGATATGCGTGAATATTTGGCAAAGTCAATGACATTTCAGGAGTATTTGAAACTGATCGATGACCTTCTGGCGAAAGGGAAGACGACCGGTCCGGATCAATCGGTTGAAAAAGTGAGCTTTGCGCTTCTTAATCGGAAGCGAGTGGAGAGGATCCTTAAGACGTACATCCCTGACGCCACGGCGGCGGAGTGGATCAGCAATATTGAGTTTAAACGAACCTGGTACATCTTGACGGAAGGCTGGTGCGGAGATGCCGCACAGACTCTACCCGCTATCGAGCAGCTTACGAGTCTTAGCCCGATGATCGAGACGCGATATTTGCTCCGGGATGAGAATCTGGGTTTGATGGACCAGTATCTGACAAACGGAGCGCGATCGATCCCCAAGGTGATTGCGGTTGATGACCAATCGGGAACGGTTCTGTGGACGTGGGGGCCGCGGCCAAAAGGTGCAAGCGACCTGTTTTCTGAGCTTAAGGCAAAAGGTGCGACAAAGGACGAGATCCTTGAGGCGATACAGCGTTGGTACAACGCGGATAAAGGCAAGTCGGTCGAAGGAGAGATCGTGGAGCTAACAAAGGTCGGGACCGATATCATCACACGCGTTGCGGCCTGAACTGTCTGATGAAAGCGTACGAACTCGACAAATTCGGACTTGAGAACCTTCGGATCGTCGAGGCCGAACGACCTGTGCCCGGCGACGATGAGGTGCTCGTAAAGATCCAAGCTGCGTCGTTGAATTTTCGCGACCTGATGATCATCAGCGGGAAATATAATCCGCGGATGAAGCTCCCCGTTGTTCCGCTTTCAGACGGTGCAGGCGAGGTCGCTGCAGTTGGCGCGAACGTGACGGCATTTAAGGTCGGGGACCGCGTAATGCCGCTTTTTGTGCAGAAGTGGTTCGATGGGAAGCTTGACAAGGCGGCGTCGCAAAGTTCGCTCGGCGGCGACGCAAGATCGAATGGCGTGCTCCGAGAATATGCGGCTTTTAACGAGAGATCGGTCATTGGCATCCCGGATCATCTGTCGTATGCGGAAGCCGCGACGCTGCCGTGTACGGCCCTGACGGCGTGGAATGCGTTGGTCGATTCGGGCAATGTGAAGGCAGGCGAAACGGTTCTTACGCTTGGCACGGGCGGTGTTTCGATCTTTGCGGTTCAGATCGCAAAGCTTTTCGGTGCAAGGGTTATTGCGACGACATCGTCGGACGAGAAGGCCGCAAAGCTGAAAGCTCTCGGTGCGGATGAGACGATAAATTATCGTTCGACGCCGGATTGGGAGGCAAAGGTACTGGAACTCACCGACGACATCGGCGTCGATCATGTGGTGGAAGTTGGCGGTGCGGCAACGATCGAGAAGAGCATCGCGTCCGTACGGATGGGCGGCAGTATTGCCCTGATCGGCTCGCTTTCCGGCGGAGCCACAATCAACACCGTGCCGATCTTTATGCGGTCGATCCGGCTACAGGGCATTTTTGTCGGATCAAAGGCGATGTTCGGACGGATGCTTGATGAGTTTACCCGTGTGAAAATGCGTCCGGTCATTGACCGCAGGTTCGATTTTAAGGCGGCTTGCGACGCCCTGCGGTACATGGAGCGTGGGGAGCATTTTGGGAAGATCGTCATTGAATTTTAGATATCGGGCGGGATGATTTCGGGGTTCCGAAAAGACATTCTTGTCCGAGTTGGGTAACATAGTTATATCGATCTAAGAGATCATTTTTAAGGAGAAATTGGATAGATGGGTGCATTTGCAAAAGCAGTTACGGATACCGCATTTGAGGCGGAGGTTCTGAACTCCGATAAGGCGGTTCTTGTTGATTTTTGGGCAGAATGGTGCGGCCCGTGTAGGGCGATCGCGGATTCTGTTGAGGCCGTTGCTGAGCAGTTTCAGGGGACGGCCGGCGTTTACAAGCTAAACGTTGACGACAATCCGGTGATATCGAATCAGTATGGCATACGGAGCATTCCGACCCTGATCGTCTTCAAGGGCGGACAGGAGCAGGAGCGTGTTGTGGGCGGTGTAAGCCGTGAAGTTTTGACGAACCTCGTAAAGAGGCACATCTAGAACCGAATCTCCGGATCCCGGAGGCAAGGTTTAGTGGAATCAAGAAAGGCCGGGCAATTCGCCCGGCCTTTCTCTTCTATGTCACGTATCCCTTTCGGTTTAGTGAGCGTTGTAGTTCGCAACCGGATAGTCGCCATTCTGGCCCCATTCGGTCTGAGCAAGGGCTCCCGACGAGCTCTTTCTTACGTAGAAGTAGTTCTGCTCTGGATTGGCATTCGGACGCCATACTGCAACATCCGTCTTGCCGTCGCCATCGTAATCACCCTGCGTTGGATAGTCGGTTGCCGAGAGGCCCCAAGTACCGAAGTACGGCGGATCTGCCGGAGCAGAGCTCTTGCGGACATACCAATTGATGCCGCCGCCGCTGCCGCGAATGACCGCGAGGTCGGTCTTGCCGTCTCCATCATAGTCTCCGGGTACGATCACGTCGGTCGATGTGCCGAAATAGTACGTGCTGACGGTTCCGGGACCGTTTGCAAGCATCCAGAAGACAGCCTGCGGGCCGCCAGGACGCTGGACCATAAAGTCAGCCTGGCCGTTCCCATCATAATCACCGGGTGCCGGGAAATCACCATTTGAACCCCACTGGGTGTAAACGATGTTGCCGCTGTTCGGGCCGCTGCTTGCACGATAGAACCAGAAGCTCGGATCACCGGACGCAGCGCCTCCCCGATAGACCGCAACATCCGCCTTGCCATCGCCGGTGTAATCATCGACGACGGTCGGATCGTCACCCGTCTGTCCGAAAGTGTCGATCCTCAGGGTGCTGTTTGAACTCTGGAAGATATAAAAGGCCGCCGCCGATGGTGCACCGGGACGCCAAATCGCAACATCAGACTTGCTGTCGCCGTCAAAATCGCCGTCAACAAAGAAATCCGTCGCAATGCCGAATGCCGTCTGCAGTCCACCCGAGCACTCCTGTGACGATCCCGTGGCGTAACATCCATACCATGTGACCTGGCCATTGCCGCCGCCACCGGTATTACGGACGACCGAGTAGTCGGTCTTGCCGTCGCCATTGTAATCAACTACATGCTGGGTCGAAGCGACCGGGCCGGCCGGGGTGTAGCTGAACGTATCGATACCGATATAGTTCGAGTTATTACCTGACGGGCCGCCATCGGTGACAAAGTAACGGAACGCAAGTCGTCCGCTTGTCGGACCGGCAAGGCCGCTGATCGTGATCGTAAATTCGGTCCATACGTCAGGATACGCATTTGTCAGCGTGGGGTTGATGTCGAGCAGAAGCGTCGAAAAATCACCAACATCTGTGGCGGTGGTGCCGATATTCGTGCTGGCACCGTTCGTCGATAGGCGGACCTGCATACGATCTGGGAACGGGTTTCCGGTCGTTGTGCGCGTCCAGAACTTGAACACATCGCCGTTGTTCAATGTGCGGTTCGGGACAAACAACCAGTTGCTTATCGTTCCCGACCCGCCGGTGCTGTTAAAGTTGGCACCGATGTACGCGGTCACCCCACCTGCTTGAGACGGGAAAACCGTGCTATTGCCCTGGAACCATTGGGTCGTGCCGACGGGAGCGCTGTGGTTCGTCTGAACCCAGCCGGCTCCCGGCAGAGTGGTAATATCAGCAAAATCCTCAGTGATCGCCTGAGCACTGACGGTGTTCGCGCCGATCAGCGAGATCGCCGCAACAAAGGCGGCAGCAAGGGCGGACGAACGCGCGATAGTTCGCCAGCTTGAAAAAACATCACAAAACATAGACTCCCTCCAATTCTCGAGCAGATACAAAACTGCCCATAGGTAAAAGAAATAGATTCAAAAATGTACAGACTTACAGCGCTAGTCTATGCGGAAGTTGAATTTTGGTCAACCGCCAGAAAGCTAAAACCCATTGATGGCAGCGATGAAATTCGCATTGCCCGTGTCGAACCGAACAAAGACGCGTATTTTCAGGTTTTTTTTGCAAAATGACGCTGAGATGCAAAGTCCTTGCAAAGGAAAAAGGTCGAGGGCCAGACGACGGTAAGTCGCGAGGCCCCCGAAATTCCGATCAAAAGCAGATCGATCAGTGACTATTATAGTTCGCAACCGGAAAGTCGCCATTCTGGCCCCATTCGGTCTGAGCAAGGGCTCCGGACGAGCTCTTTCTTACGTAGAAGTAGTTCTGCTCTGGATTGGCATTCGGACGCCATACTGCAACATCCGTCTTGCCGTCGCCATCGTAATCACCCTGCGTTGGATAGTCGGTTGCCGAGAGGCCCCAAGTACCGAAGTACGGCGGATCTGCCGGAGCAGAGCTCTTGCGGACATACCAATTGATGCCGCCGCCGCTGCCGCGAATGACCGCGAGGTCGGTCTTGCCGTCTCCATCATAGTCTCCGGGTACGATCACGTCGGTCGATGTGCCGAAATAGTACGTGCTGACGGTTCCGGGACCGTTTGCAAGCATCCAGAAGACAGCCTGCGGGCCGCCAGGACGCTGGACCATAAAGTCAGCCTGGCCGTTCCCATCATAATCACCGGGTGCCGGGAAATCACCATTTGAACCCCACTGGGTGTAAACGATGTTGCCGCTGTTCGGGCCGCTGCTTGCACGATAGAACCAGAAGCTCGGATCACCGGACGCAGCGCCTCCCCGATAGACCGCAACATCCGCCTTGCCATCGCCGGTGTAATCATCGACGACGGTCGGATCGTCACCCGTCTGTCCGAAAGTGTCGATCCTCAGGGTGCTGTCTGAACTCTGGAGGATGTAGAACGCTGCCGTTTCCGGTGCGTCTGGCCGCCAAATGGTGATATCGCTCTTGCCGTCGCCGTCAAAATCGCCATCAACAAAGAAATCCGTCGCAATGCCGAATGCCGCCTGAAAATCACCCGAACACGCCTGAGAGGAACCGGTGGAGTTACATCCATACCACGTTACCTGACCGGTCGGGCCGCCACCGGTATTACGGACGACCGTGTAGTCGGTTTTGCCGTCGCCATTGTAGTCAAGCACGTGCTGTGTGTTTGCCGGAGTCGAAGCCTGAGTGACATCTGCCCAGCTCGTACCGACGCGAATACCGTCTATTTGAAGCGTTGGCGATGTAGAACTGGTTCCTTGGCGAACTGCGACCGAGGCCGGCGTGATATCGCCGGGGGATACATCGGCCGAGGAAACCGTAGGTGCGGGTTCAGTTCCGGGAACTGTGGTGCTGACGAAAAGGTCAACGGTGTCATTTCCGGCTCCACTGACAATGTTGTATTTGACGACCACAAGGTAAGTTGTGCCAAGCGAATAGTTGAACGGGGTCAGCGTGAGGCCGCCGGCGACCGTGGTCGCGGCCACTGAAATTCCAAAGGCAAGGTTGTTCGAACCATCTTTTACGGCAAACACACGGCCGCGAAAGGTCGAGCCGATAGGATCGGGCCCAAAATGGAAAAAGTATCCGCCGGGCGAGGTAACGGAAGCGTCGCTGATATTCACCAGAAAGGCCGCATATACCGAACCGGATGACTGAGGTGCGAACGGGTGGTTGTCGTCTTCGCCGGACGTCGTCAGCGCGGCCGCATTTCCAATACCCGATGATGGATAACCGGCCAAGGTCAGGCCGGGCGATACAACGGCGATCGCGTTAGTACCGGAGCCGCTGTGTGCGGACCAACCGTTGTCGGTAAGCAGGGCCCCAGGTGCGTAGTTAAAGTCCTCAACAAATAGAGGTGCCGCCGGAGCGACATTCTGCTTGCCGCGGTCGGCCGATCTTCGCGATGCTGCGTTCTGCTGAGCGAAAACGCTGCTAATGCAGATAACTGCGGATATCCATGCGATAAAGAGGATCCGAACAGATTCCTTTTTCATTTAATTTACTCCCAGAAATAGAATTGAAATTCGAGTTCGCATGCAAACCCACAAACCTTCAGGAGCGGTGTGCGAACCCTTGCAAAAGTTAAGTTTTAAGCTGACTTTCGCAAATCATAGCAAGCTTCTGCTGATTTTACTAGCGAGAACGCGATCGAAGTAAAGCCTGGGCGGTTAAATCTCTGTTACAATTTGAGAATACGCGATATCGAAATGGCAAAGCCCTTTCCCGCCATCTTTATTTGTCTGCTTCTGTTCGTCGCTCCATCTCTCTGTGCTCAGGACAAGGCAGGCGATAATGACGATGTCATCCGTGTGGCGACCGACCTCGTCGACGTGCCCGTCGCCGTAACGGACGCGAAGGGAACGCCGATCAAGAACATTAGGGCCGCAAATTTTGTGATCTACGAAGACGGCGTCAAACAAACCGTCGCAGAATTTACGTCGGCCGCTGCGCCGTTCGAGGTCGCATTGCTGCTCGACACTTCTGGTTCTGCACGCAACGATCTTCCGCTCATCAGAAATGCGGCGGCGAGCTTTATAAGTTCGCTCAGGCCTGGCGATCGTGTCGCCGTCGTGGGATTTTCTATGAGTTCCGGGAGTCCCGGCCGTGTGCCGATCGTCGAGATCCTCTCACCGCTGACATCCGACAGAAAAGCGTTGAGCTCGGCACTTTCAAAGCTGAACACGAGTGCAGGAACGCCTTACTACGACGGAATGGAAGAGATCGCGGACAAGGTCTTTGGCGGAGCGGAAAAGGCCGAGTTTCGCGGGCGCCGTGCGGTCGTCGCGTTGACGGATGCGGTAGATTCAACGAGTGTGGGGAATTTTGCGGTAGTTCGCGAAAAGCTCGAGGCTAAAGGGCTGATATCGTATTTTGTGCGGCTCGATACGCGAGAGTATTTCGAAGAGAACCTTCTTGGCGACTGTGAGGCGGCAATGCGTTTTTCGACCGCGCAGATCCGCCGCTATTATCGAACTTTGAAGGGAACCCCCTCGATGGAAAAGGCGTCGGTCTTCTGCCAGCTTGGGGATTTCGAGCGGCTCGCTGTCAGCAAAAAGCTATACCAGATCGCCGATTCCGAGATGCAGGACCTTGCAAAGCGTTCGGGCGGCAAGGTTTTTAATACGAGTGATCTTTCGGATGCCCGCCGGGCCTTTCAAGAGGTTGCGGCAGAGATCGGCACGAAATTCACGCTCGGCTACTATCCGACGAACGAGAGTCGCGACGGAAAGTATCGCAAGATAAAGGTCGAACTAAAGGGCCTGCCGCCTGGCTCTCAGGTGCGCGCACGCGAAGGCTACACGGCTCCGACTAACTGACGGAATTTTTGCTATTGGTTTATGACACAGAAATTTGAACGAATTTGTTTGATGGTACTTGATTCCGCGGGCATCGGTGAGATGCCTGATGCGGGAGATTGGGGCGATGCCGGAGCGGACACGCTCGGGCATATTCTTGAACAACGCAAAGTCGAGCTTCCAAATCTTCAAAGCCTCGGCCTCGGAAATATCACGCCGCTCGCAGGCCTCGCAGCCGTCGAGGCGCCAAAAGGTTCGTACGGGAAGTGCACGCTCAAATCCGACGGCAAAGACACGACGACCGGCCATTGGGAAATGGCGGGGATCATCCTGAAACAAGGCTTTCCGAAGTTTCCCGATGGTTTTCCGGATCGGATCATCAATGAATTCGTAGCAAAAGCGGAGGTGCCAGGCGTTCTTGGCAACGTTCCCGCGAGCGGAACCGAGATCATTAAGCAGCTCGGCGAAGAGCACATTGCAACCGGCAAACCGATCGTTTACACGTCGGCAGATTCGGTCTTTCAGATCGCAGCACACGAAGAGGTCATTCCGATTGACCGTTTGTACGAGATCTGCGAGATCGCACGCAAGATCCTAAACGGCGACGACGAGGTCGCGCGCGTGATCGCACGGCCTTTCCTGGGCACAACTGCCGAGAATTTCAAGCGAACAGAGAATCGCCACGATTATGCCGTGCCGCCGCCGGCAAACAATCTCCTTCCCGTGATGGCCAACGCGGGACTCGATGTGGTCTGTGTCGGCAAGATCGCCTCGATCTACGACAGCATCGGCGTAACGGAAGAGCTTGTAGGCAAGAACAACGATCAGGCGGTCGATTCGACCATCGATGCTCTGAAGGCAGAAAGCCGCGGGCTTATCTTCTCGAATCTTGTCGATTTCGATATGCTTTACGGCCACCGACGCGACCCGGAAGGCTATGCACGTGCTCTAGAGGAATTTGACGCTCGTCTGCCCGAGATAATGTCCGCGATGAAGCCGCACGACCTGCTCATTCTGACCGCAGATCACGGCAACGACCCGACAAAAGAAGGCTCCGACCACACTCGCGAGTACGTGCCGCTTATTGTTTACGGAAAGAATGCTAGGCCTGCCGTCGATCTCGGCGCACGCCAATCACTCTCAGACATCGGCCAGACGATCGCAGAGAATTTTGATCTGCAGATCGAGGACGGCGTGAGTTTTCTTCGTGAAATTGGCATCGATTAGAAAATTACACTGAAAAAGTAAACCAATATTTGGAGCGAAATTATGAAAGTGATCGGGCGACAGTTCGTGTGTTTGGGGTTTGTGCTGGCGATCCTGGCGCAGGCGATCTTAGCGCAGACGGTGGCAGATGTTCCGGTCGAGGCTTCGCGGATGCGGGGTGAGATCGAGCGTTTTGGGCAGGACGTCGGGGCGTTTGATCGTCTGTGGCGCTCGGAACTTTCAGCGGCGAGGATGGCAAGGCTGAGCGAGCGTTACGATCAGGAGCTTGCGACGCTTGCGAAGATGAACTTTGATTCGCTTAGTCACGACGATCAGGTCGATTATGTCCTCTTCAAGAACCACCTCGAACACGAGCAGCACGAGATGGCACACTCGAAGGCTCAGTTTGAAGAGATGGCATCGCTCATTCCTTTTGCCCGAACGATCACGGACCTTGAAGATGCACGCCGCCGGCTCGAATTTGCGGATGCGGCCGCGTCTGCCTCTTTGTTGAACGACCTTGCGAAGCAGATCGTTGACACGCAAAAGGCATTTGAGGGCGCGTCTGCGGTAAAACCCAAACGCACCGTTGCGTATCGTGCGGCAAGAACGATCGCCTCACTTCGCGACACGTTGAAGCGTTGGTACACGTTCTATAACGGCTACGACCCGAATTTCACCTGGTGGTGCGAATCGCCTTACAAATCGGCGGACGATGCCCTCCAGAAATACCAGAATTTCGTGACCACAAAGCTCGTTGGGATCTCGCCCGACGATAAGACAACGATCATCGGCGATCCGATCGGCCGCGAAGCCCTAATTGAAGAATTGCGGTTTGAGATGATCCCTTACACACCGGAAGAACTGGTTGAGATCGCGAACAAAGAGTTCGATTGGTGCATCGCTGAATTAAAAAAAGCATCGCGTGAGATGGGCTACGGCGACGACTATATGAAGGCGATCGAGGCCGTAAAGAAAACCTATGTTCCGCCGGGCAAGCAGCCGGAACTCATCCGTGATTTTGCACGCGAGGCGATCGATTATGTAAAGAAGAACGACCTTGTCACCGTTCCGCGTGTTGCCGAAGAATCGTGGCGTATGGAGATGATGACGCCCGAAAGACAACTCGTCGCACCGTTCTTCCTTGGCGGTGAGACGATCCTGGTTAGCTATCCGACCGAGGGAATGACGCAGGAGCAGAAGATGATGTCGATGCGCGGCAACAATCCGCATTTCGCTCGTGCCGTCACGCATCACGAACTGATCCCGGGGCATCATCTGCAGGGCTTTATGACCTCGCGATATCGCCCGTATCGACGAATGTTCAGCACTCCGTTCTGGGTGGAAGGCTGGGCATTGTATTGGGAATTTCTGCTCTGGGACAGAGGCTTTGATAAGACTCCGGAGGACAAGATCGGGGCTCTGTTCTGGCGTTCGCACCGTGCGGCCCGGATCATCTTTAGTTTGAATTTCCACCTCGGAAAATGGACGCCCGAACAATGCGTTGACCTTCTTGTGAACAAGGTCGGACACGAACGCGAGAATGCTCTCGCGGAAGTTCGCCGCTCGTTCGCCGGCGATTACGGTCCGCTTTATCAGATGGCGTATATGATGGGCGGCTTGCAGTTTTATGCGCTTCATCACGATCTGGTCGATTCCAAGAAGATGACCGATCGTGCTTTTCACGATGCGATCCTTAAAGAAGGCCCGATCCAGGTGGAGATGGTACGTGCGGTCCTGACCAATGGGAAACTCTCGAAGGAGCAAAAGCCGAGTTGGCGTTACTACGATCTCGGAAAGAAGTAAGGTCGTCGGGTACAGAACAAAAGCGAGTGGTTGTTCGTAATACACGCCGGAAGATTATGAAAAAGAACATTTTTGTCACGAGGATAATCCTCACTATCGTTGCATTTTCGACATTTGCTGCGGCTCAGGCCGTTGCCCCGGCAGGGCCTGTACTTGAACGCGATGTTCGGGCCGAAATGTATTTTCTTGCGAGCGATGCGATGCAGGGCCGCGGTTCGGGCACAAAGTTCGAGCGTATCGCGGCCGAATACATCGGCTCACAGTTTATGCAGTTCGGCCTTGAGCCTGCGGGCGAACCCGGATTCGACGGAAAGCCGACATTCGTGCAGACCGTTCAGGCGCCGGCTCGCGAAACCTTGCAGAGTCTTGCGATCGAAGGGACGTCGATCAAACTCGGTGATGACCTTATCGTCTTTGCGATCGCAGGGAAAGAGATCAGCGGTCCGATCCAGCATGCAAAACCCGGCGATACGGCCAAGAAAGGCGCGATCGTTATTCTTTCGCTGCCTGCGGATACGAAGTTCGAGGACGTTCAGGGAGCGATCCGCCAGATGAGCCGTGACGGTGCGGCGGCCGTGATAATGGTCGAGACAACGGAGATCCGGGCAAATTGGGCTGAGGTTGCTGCTAGGAAGGCCTTGTTAGGCAGATTCGGTACGCTTTTGGCCGTATCGACAAAGGCCGGCGAAGAACTGTCAAAACTCGCCGACGGTGCTGCATTGACGCTGAAAGGTACTTTTGAGGCCGCGGCCCCGACCTATACGTGGAACGCCATTGGTAAGATCACCGGCACCGATGCGACGCTCGGCTCACAAGTCATTTTGATCAGCTCGCACCTCGATCACCTTGGTGTTCGCGACAATGCTCCCGGCGACGATAAGATCTTCAATGGTGCGGATGATGACGCATCCGGAACCGTCGCAGTGCTTGAGGTCGCGCGTGCCCTCGGTGCCGGCAAGAAGCCGAAACGCACGGTCTATTTTGTCTGCTTTGGCAGCGAAGAAGCGGGAGGATTCGGTGCAGGATATTTTGTAAAGAATCTGCCGTTTCCGCAGGACAAATTCGTTGCGAATCTTGAGTTCGAAATGATCGGCCGGCCGGACGCGAAAGTTAAGCCCGATGAGCTTTGGCTGACGGGCTATGAACGCTCAAACCTCGGCCCCGAACTCGCCAAACGCGGTGCAAAGCTCGTCCAGGATCCGCATCCGGAAGAGAATTTCTTCCGGCGCTCGGACAATTACACGCTTGCACGGCAGGGGATAATTGCCCACACCGTTTCAAGCTTCGGGCTGCACAAGGACTACCATCACGCGAGCGATGAGATCAAGACGATCGACTTCGCCCATATGACGCACGCGATCAATTCGATGATCGAACCAATTCGCTGGCTCGTAAATTCCGATTTCGTCCCTCAGTGGAACGAAGGAATGAAACCGTAGGCTGCTCGGCCTAAATAATATGGTCGGCAAATTTAAAGCCGACGAGCGACAGCGGTATAAAGATCACGAGACTGATGAGCACGAACCAAATCGGCTGCGGCCAGACGGTCGCAGTCGCAATGGAACCCGCGCTCAGCAACGCACCGACCACGATCGCGAGAGTTGCTCCCTGACTCCAGCGTCTGCCCATCTTTGTCGAGATGAATCCGCCGGCGAATGCCGCAATTGCGTAGCCGATCGCGACCGCAACGAACGCCAGGGTCGGATACGTTCGCATGTACGCCGCCATGTCGCCTTCGCGTGCGTATTCGAGATTGACCGGCGGAAAAGGCGGAAATATCGTTGCGATCATATACGCGATCCAGATGATCCCGACCGCCGCCACCATTGCTGTTACAATTGCGAGAATCTTTCGTCCCATGTCTTACCTCCATTTTTTCAATTATCGGGTCGCCATATCTTTGGTTTACGCCCGAAAACCGTCAATGTCAAGAATTTCGGTGGTCTGAGCAAGATTCTCCTTTGTCCGGAATCTCTTGCATATTAGAATATCTGCATGCTTCGATCCTGCGTTCTTGCAAACACCGAGGCAGGCATTTTTGTTGATGACCCCAGAGCGCTGGCGCGAGATCGAAGAGGTTTTTCACTCCTGCTTGGAAAAAGATCCGGCGGAACGAAAGGCCTTGCTCGACGGCATCTCCGCAAGCGACGCTGACCTTGCACAAGAGGTCGAAAAACTCCTCTCGCAATTTGCCCAGGCCGAGAGTTTTATCGAAGAGCCGATAACGCCGCAGGCCAAAGGCGAAGTTCTGGCCGCACTTTTTGATGACACCGATGTCGATCCGCTGATCGGCACGACCCTCGGCGCATATCGGATCGAACGTGAGATCGGCCGCGGCGGCATGGGAGCGGTCTATGAGGCGACGCGGTCGGATGGCGAATTTCGCCGAAAGGCCGCGATCAAGGTCGTTAAACGCGGTATCGATACGGATTTTGTCCTTCGCCGCTTTCGGAATGAAAGGCAGATACTTGCCGCCCTTGATCATCCCTACATTACGCGCTTGATCGATGGCGGAACGACCGCCGACGGACGCCCGTATTTTGTAATGGACCTGATCGACGGCGAGCCGCTCTATGCGTTCGCCGACAAAGCGCACCTCTCGCTAAACGATCGCTTGAAGCTCTTCGGCAGAATTTGCCAGGCCGTCGAATACGCTCACGAACGGCGAATAATCCACCGCGACCTCAAACCCGGGAATATATTCGTTGCATCAGACGGGTCACCGCGGCTGCTTGACTTCGGCATTGCAAAGCTCCTTGATGCAGAGCTTGCCAGCGACACTCTTCAGCCGACGGCAACGGCGATCCGGATGATGACCGTCGATTATGCAAGTCCGGAACAGGTTCGCGGCGAGACGGTCACATACGCTTCTGATATTTACAGCCTTGGAGTGATCCTTTACGAGCTGCTTTCCGGCCGGCGGCCTTATCGGGTCGAGAGCCGCAATTCACTTGAGGCGGCAAGAGCTGTGTGCGACCAGGAACCACTGCCGCCGAGCCAGGCGATCGACGATCAAAGTCTGCAAACCCCGAAGCAGCGAGGCTCTGAGGAAAGTTTGACCGGCCGTGAGATCGCGGAGGCCCGGAACGGAACTCCGACGGACATCGAGAACATGCTTGCAGGCGATCTCGACAATATCGTGATGCGCTGTTTGCGAAAGCTCCCGTCTGAGCGGTATCAATCCGTGGCTGACCTTCGCATGGACATTGAAGGATACCTTGGCGGCGAAAAGCTCGACCTTGTGTCCTTTCAGTCGTTTCATTCCGGTGGCCGCGGGGGCGATGAGTCAAAGGTTCTTGCGGTCCTGCCGCTGAGTTTTCTCGACCCCGGCACCGGGCACGCACCGGATGACAGTTCTGCATACCTGACGATGGGGATCGCGGACGCGATAATCAGCCGACTCGCCGGCGTTGGCAAGCTCACGGTCCGGCCGACCAGTTCGATAGCTCGTTTTAACGGAAAGACGCTGAACCCGTTGCGGGTAGGCCGTGAACTCGAAACGGATTTTGTTCTTGATGGCCGGATACGGCGTTTTGGTGAAAGGATCCGAGTTTCGTTCCAGCTTCTTGAGGTCGAAAAAGGTGCCGCGATCTGGGCAGGACATTTTGACGAGAGCACAAAGGAGATCCTCGATCTGGAGGACGCTGTTTCGGAGAATGTCGTAAAGGTCCTCACTCCAAAGCTCACAGGGGCTGAAAAACGCCGTCTGGCTCGTCGCGAGACCAATGACCCGAGAGCGCACGATGCATATCTCCGCGGGCGTTTTTACTGGAATCATTTCACAGGCTCGGCCATCCAGATGGCATTCGAAGGTTTTCAGGACGCAGTTGACCTCGATCCTAATTACGCCCTTGCATACGTGGGGATCGCAGATTGCTATATGTGGTCTGCGATCTACGGCCTAACGCCGTCTTTAGACTCGCTCGAACGCTCCGAGTCCGCAGCAAGAAAGGCGATCGCGATCGACGCAGGTCTTGGTGAGGCATATGCGTCGCTAGGCTTGGTTCTTTGCTCGCGATTCGACTACGCAGAAGCCGAAGAGTGTTTCAAGAAGGCGCTCGACCTTAATCCGGGCTATTCTCTCGCCCACGAATGGTACGCCGCTCTGCTGATCACGACCGGCCGAACCGATCGCGGCCGCGAGGAGATCGAGATCGCCGGAAGGCTTGATCCACTCTCGCTGCGGACACAGATCCTCGTGACGTGGTACCAGTACCAACTCGGCGATGTTGACCGAGCGTTCGAAAGGGCACGGGAGATCGTGCGGCCGGACCCGAATTTTGCTCAGGGACAGACCCAGCTTGCCTTCATTGCATCGTTTGCCGGGAAGTGCGAGGAAGCACTCGCAGCCGGTGAAAAGGCAGGTCAGCTTGCACCCGGCCTCTCGCTCGTCACCTTTGAGCGGGCGTGTGTTTTCGCATCTTGCGGGTTACCCGGGCAAGCGGCGAAAATGCGGGACGAATTGGTCGAACGCGCAAAACGTGAGTTCGTAAAGCCGATGTTTATTGGCTACGCGTCTCTTGCTGCCGGTGACCGAGAGGCAGCGGTCAAATATTTTAGCACCGCGTTCGATGAGTGCGATCCGTGGATGGTGTGGTTCAATACGGAACCGCGTCTCGATGTGGTTCGAGACGATGAACTATTCGCTCCACTTTTCGCGAAAATGTGCGAAAAGCTCGACGCCTTTAAAGGCCAGACGGCACTTGTAGAAAAAGGCCCGAGCAGCACGGATGAGTTCCATCAGGCAGAAACCGAGATCCAGGTATCGAGGCGATGGACGGGAAAAGCCGTCGCCAAAGCAGCGGCGGTCGCAGCGGTAGTAGTGACCTGCGCCGTTGGTGCTCTGCATTTTTCGGGGGCAGCTCAGCTAGGCAATGTCGTGTCCTTGCTATCTAGGCGAGAGCCTGTTCGTTCAGGAACCACAATCGCGGTCCTTCCGTTCAAAAATGACACGGGCGACCTTTCGAATGACTATCTCGTTAGCGGCGTCGCGGACTCGATCGCGGGGACACTCGGCCTTTTTGAAAAGCTGCGCGTCATTTCTCAGAACACCATTGCAAAGATCGATCCCGGTGTCTCGCCGATCGAGGCTGGAAAACTGGTTGGCGCCGAAACGGTTATCGCAGGTGTTGTCAGGAGAGAGAACGATGAGATGAGCGTCTCTGCAAAGGTGCTTGATGTCGCCTCCGGCCGAACGATCACAGAATTTACGATGAACGAGCGGCTCGACCGCATGGCCGAAATGCAGGCCGCGATACAGAAAAAGCTGCTCGCGGTGTTTGAAATTGTTGAGCCGACCGGCAGTGCGGATCACAGCTACACCGAAAGCAGCCGAGCGTTTGACCTCTACCTGAAGGGCGAGTTCGAGCGTCATAAAGCTACGCCGGCAGGGATCACTGCATGTATTGCGAATTATCAAGACGCGATCGCCGCCGACGCAGACTATGCCCTTGCCTTTCAGGGCCTTGCGCTCGCCTACCGTTCGGCACCTGCATACGGTGTCATGTCGCCCGAAGAAGCATATCCAAAGGCACGTGACGCCGCCATGACAGCACTCAGGCTTGACCCGACGCTTTCTACCCCCTACGTGACGCTTGCGTCGATCCAGGCGACATACGACTGGGACTTCAATGGTGCTGAGCGCCAATATCAGGAAGCGCTTCGCAGGGCTCCGAACAACTCGGAAGCTCATTATTCGTACGGTAACTTTCTCGTTGCAATGCAGCGTACGGACGGAGCAATGCACGAATATCGCCTCGCGCAGCAGGCCGATCCTCTTAATTTGAATACAGCGACGAATATCAGCTGGGCACTGTACGTCGCGGGGCGGTACGATGAGGCGTCAGAGCAGATAAAGCAGGTGATCCAACGTGATCCGAGTTTCGCGAGGGCGTACTTGAATCTCGGCGAGATCCAGCAGCAGCAGGGAAAGTATTCGCAGGCCGTTGAGTCGGTCAAAAAGGCCTTTGACCTTTCGAAAGACCCCTTGACGGAGATGGCCCTCGGTCATGTTTACGCATCGGCCGGTCGGCGAAAGGAGGCCCTGGAGATCGCTCTCTCGCTCGAAGAACGAGCCCGGAAAGGCGAGGTTTCAACGTTTCTGCCGGCGGTCGTCTATGCCGGCCTGGATGACAAGGATAAGGCCTTCTACTGGCTCGAACGAGCGTATCAGCAGCGTTCGAACTGGCTGACTCTTCTGAACGCAGGCCACAGACTAAAGAACCTTCGCTCCGATCCGCGCTTTGACGACCTGCTTCATCGCGTCGGCTTACCGAAGAACAAATAAAAGCGGAGGAACGCCGCATCGACCTTCCTCCGCTTCAAGAGTTGGTGATCAATTATCAAGCACCGACCGCATTTACGATCGCCTGGGCGGCTTGTTCGACAATAGCCGAGATGATATCGTCACCGTCCGACTTTGCTTTGACCTTGAACGTCTTAGCCAGCTTCGACGAATTGTCCGCCAAGGATAGCAGTTGAACGTCCAGGGTGAGCTCGTCCTTTGACTTCACATCTCCCGAGAGATTCGCTGCCGAAACGATCGTGGTCGTGGCCATCTGCCCTGCGATATTGCCGGCGACACTGCCAGTGTGCCCGATCCCTGTCTGGCTTACGACCGAACCTAGCATCTTCCCGAATCCGCCGAAACCTCCGCCACCCTTCTTGTGAGAAACGGTAGCATTCAGAACGAGGTCGCATTGCTTTTCACGAGCCTCTGCGGTTGCTGCCGAAGCAAGTTTTGCCTCCAGGATCACAAGCTCGACCTTTGTCCCCTTGAGATATGTGCCAAGGGTATTGGCGATCGCAAGTGCAAGGTCGTTTGCGGCTATGCCGGAAGATACGGTGCCCGTCTTCACACCCGCGAGGCCGATGCGAACCGTACCTTCTTTCTTCGGGCCGAGGTCGGTTGCCGAAACAACGGACGCTGAGTTCGCCTGTTGAATGCTCGAATTTAGGCTCGACGAGGAATCAGGTGTCGAGTACGTGCTGCTCGACATCGAACCGCTCGAATAGCTCGATGAAGAATTCGATGCGGAGTACATATCCGCTGCATTCTTAACTTCGCGATAGTCCTTTGGCACTTCAAAAAGAGCCGGATCAAGGGTAGCCTTTGAGAGTTCGATAACCTCGCTGATGGTCGAGAACGTTTCCTTACCTGACTGATCGAACGATGTCATCTTCTGCCAGACCGGATAGCCGGACTTTGCGGTTCCGATCGTCTTTGGAACAACCTTGTCGGTGCAGCCGCTGTTGAGCCCCGCGACACGCGGAACATACTGCCTGTCTTGTGAACACTGCAGAGCAAATTCCGCGTCGATCACCCACATATCCATCTCCATCTTCGTTTTGGTCGGATTGCAGGCATCAGGCGAGGATTCCATTACGACGGTCTGGATGATGTGACGTGCGTTGTAGCCAAACATCTGCTTTCGCTCGCCTGTATCTTTGATCGTGGTGGTAACGTACATCGTTCCGCCCTTTTTCACAGGTGCCGGTTCACCCGGCTTTGATACCTGCGTCGAGGAGCTGCCGTCCTCGTAGTACGTGACCATATAGGTTTCCGCTGCAGGGTTCATTTGAACATCACGCCGCAGGTCGCACTGTGTGAGAGTAATCATCATCCCATTCATCATTTCAGTGCGGCTGCGTTTGCCTTTTATGTATGTCGTATTCTGGCTCGACTGGCCGCTCATCGTCTGTCTCGTGGTGATCTTTACGTCGGCAAATGCTGTCGCCGAAAAGCAAAGGATCGCGATCAATATAAATAGCTTTTTGGTCATTTCTTTATCCTCTTAAAATGGCTTTGGATTCTCGGCTTTTTTGCTGCCGTCACTAAGAAAGGCGAAGCTCGGCCGAAGAAAGTATCATCCGGAGACGAATCTTTTTTCGATAGTGTCTCTAAACGGGGAACCGGGACGAACTCTTTAGAAAAGAGCGCGTCCCGGTCGTTTGGTAAGCCTTAAAAGGCGGGAAAAGAAAAGTTATGCGGCCAATTCCGCATAATTTGCCGAAGCCCTTGGCGGCATCGGCACTTGGATGAACTCGGCCCAGAGTTCGGGCTTGGTCACGTTTCTGTAGATCTCTGTCATTGCCGGTGTATTTACCTCGAGGAGGAATCGGTTCTCGATCCAGACTTCGATAAGCTGGAATACTCCTCCGGCGCGATTCGCCGTAAGGCATCGCCAACCCTCGCGTTTTGCGATCGCCTTGATCGCATCCTCGTCCAAGGGCGAGTTAATGTTCACGTGCACGGAGCTGAAGAGTGATGTTTCGTTGCCGGCAACAAAAGACGCCTCAAATTCTTCGGTCGGAGTGTTGATCGAGAAATTTTCCTGTTCAGGAAATCCTTCGCCCGGGATCAAATTAACATCTATAGGCACGCACTCGATGACCGAGCCCTTGTCGTCGTCGGCGAAGGCAATATAGCCGCCCGGACTCGGTGGAAATGGAAATGCAACGCCGCCCCAGAGCTCTGCGATAACGTCCGCGGCGTGCTTCGGGTCGTTAACGCCAATTGAAATATGATTTATCATTGCGGTTTCTCCTTTTTTATATGATGGCGAGGGCAAATATTCCCCGTCACACCAGAAAGGCGAAACTGTCAGCAGAAAAGTATCAGGAATTTTTTGCGAGGCGGCCGTAGAGCCAGGCCTTGGTCATCTTCCAATGGCGCTTTACGGTTATCACGGAGACGCCGAGCACTTCCGCGACCTCGTCCATCGTAAGGCCGCCGAAGTAGCGCATCTCAACAATTTGAGCCTTCAAGGCATCCATCCTGGCAAGTTCGGTGAGTGCATCGTCGAGTTCGATCAGATCGGTGGTCTCATCAGCTGCCTTGTCGATCTCATCGTTAAGGGTGAGAATGTGAAATTCGCCGCCGCGTTTGAAAGCATTTCGCCGCCGAGCGTGGTCCACAAGGATCCGACGCATTTGATTCGCAGCAACCGCAACGAAATGAGCCTTATTCTGCCAGCTTATCTGTGTTATATCGACCATCTTCAGATAGGCCTCGTTGACCAGGGCGGTCGGCTGAAGGGTGTGATCGGAGCGTTCCTGTCGCAAATAATTGCCCGCAAGCCGCCTCAACTCGTCATAAACGAGCGGCAGAAGGTCGTTCATCGCCCCTTTATCGCCATCTGAGACCCTGACGAGAATGCCTGTAACGCCCTGAGTGTCCATAATTCGCAGAAATCGCGCGAAGCAGAAAGTTATCTTAGAATAAAAAAGCAATACGCTCAAAATTTTGGATATGTTCTGTTATGAAGTAAGGGCGGTCGTTGACGAAGACCTGCGAAGTGAGTTCGAAGCCTATATGCTGGGAAAGCATATTGCCGACGTTCTCGAAACCGGCTGTTTTGTTCGCGCAAGGTTTGAAGGGCAGGGCGGCGCATACTCAACGGCTTACATTGCGTGTGAAATGGCCGATATTGACAGGTATCTTGAGAATTTCACCGAGGCAATGCGGGATGACTTTACGGTGCATTTTCCAACCGGTGCTGCGATTTCGCGGAGCATTTCTGAGGACTAAGCGTCGTCGCTGCCGCGGCATTTGTTAAGCTAGAGAAATGCTTGTTCTTGGGATCGAAAGCTCTTGTGATGAAACAGCCGCTGCGGTCGTCCGCAACGGCAGCGAAATGCTTTCGTCCGTGATCCATTCCCAGATTGAATCGCATACGGCATGGGGCGGCGTCGTGCCGGAGATCGCGGCTCGCGAACATCTTGTAAAGATCGAGCCGGTCGTCAAAAAGGCACTGAAGGACGCGAATATTACCGCCGCCGACCTCGATGCTGTCGCCGTGACCCAGGGCCCAGGGCTTATTGGCTCGCTCCACGTCGGCGTTTGCTACGCCAAAGCCTTTGCGTACTCCCTTGGAATTCCGCTCATCGGCGTCAATCATATCGAAGGCCACGTTTTCTCTGTCACGCTTGAAAATCCGCCGGTGGAATTTCCCGCCCTGGCGTTGATCGTTTCCGGCGGCCACACGAATATCTTTTATACTCCGGAGATGGGTAAGTATCAACTTGTTTCTCGAACACGAGATGATGCGGCTGGCGAAGCGTTCGACAAGGCTGCGAAGATGCTCGGACTTGGGTATCCCGGCGGGCCGATCATCGAGAAGGCCGCACTCGAAGGCGACGCTAAGAAGATCCATTTTCCGACGGCAAAGATCTCTGATGGCCGTCCCGATATGAGTTTCTCCGGCCTTAAGACCGCATTGGTGCGATATATGCGGGAGAATTCGGTCGCTCCGGCAAACGGCGAGGTCTCGCAGGAGATCAAGGATATAGCCGCGAGCTTTCAACGTGCGGTGATCCGCGGATTGATGAAAAGTTTCGAAAAGCTTGCCGGGGAACTTCAGCCCAAAAGCCTCATCGTTGCGGGCGGTGTCGCCTGCAATCTCGCTCTTCGCGATGCGGCCGCTGAACTTGCCGACCGGTTGCGTATTCCCATATATTTCCCGTCAAAGCATCTCTCAACTGATAATGCGGCAATGATCGCGGCAGCCGGCAGCTTTCATCTGGAACGCGGCGACCGCGCGGGCCTTGAACTCGCCGCGGATGTGACGCTCCGACTTCAAAACAGCGGTAATGCGGAGGCCGAAGCAGGCAGACGTGGGAATTACCGCCGCTAACATGCCTCTTGCAATGGCACTGAGAAAGCCGTTACAATCTTCGTGAGTTAAAACAAGTTTTTCGTCAACCTTGAAGTCCTTTGCGGCTGCCCAAATTGTCCCCATGGCAGCTTTTCCGGAGCGGATCCCTTTTTTACAAGAAAGCTCCATCCACAAACTGTCAATTTTTTCGGGAGAGATTATGCATAGAAAGAAGTTTGCCCTCTTACTCTTAACGATCCTCGTTGGGGCGCTAGGGGTTGCCGCTCAACCTCAACCTGCTCCATACACACCTCTGTTGCAGACGTTTACGATGAATACGTCGCGGCCTGTACTCATTCGCTCTGCGAACGATGGCTCAGGACGACTTTTTGTCGTGCAGCAGCAGGGGCTGATCCGTGTCTTTCTGCCGGGACAGCGTGATCCGATCCAGTTCCTCGACCTTTCTTCGAAGATAAGTGGCGGTACAGACGAACGCGGCCTCCTAGGGCTGACCTTTCACCCGAACTTTGAGACGAACGGCAAATTTTATGTAGATTACACGGCTTCGGGCTCGGGGACGACGACGATCGCCGAATACACCACGACGACGGGCGACGGCAATTCCAATACTGGGAACCCGAACAGTGAGCGGATCCTTTTACAGATACCGCAGCCCTTCTCAAACCATAACGGCGGAATGGTCGAATTCGGCCCGGACGGTTATCTGTACATCGGGATGGGCGACGGCGGTTCCGGCAACGACCCCGGCAACAGGGCACAGAATCGTTCGCTGCTCTTGGGCAAAATGCTCAGGATCGATCCGAATTCGGTTTCACCGGCCTACGCGATCCCGCCGGACAATCCATTTACCGGCAACGGGACCGCACGCTGCGATGGCGGCAGCACCACGCAAGGCACCACTTGCCAGGAGATCTGGACGATCGGGATGCGAAATCCATGGAGATGGTCTTTTGATCGCTCGGATGGTTCGCTTTGGGTCGCGGATGTAGGACAGAGTGCCCAGGAAGAACTCGACATCGTCATGGGCGGCAGAAACTATGGTTGGAGAGTTTACGAGGGCAATAGCTGCACAAATCTCGACCCAGGCCTTTGTATTCCGGACAATTATCAGTTCCCGTTTTATCAGTATTCGCATAGCTCGGGCCGATGCTCTGTGACTGGCGGATATGTGTATCGAGGAACTCAGGGCAGTCTGCCGGACGGAGCCTACGTGTTCGGCGATTACTGCTCGGGCGAGATCTGGTATTGGTACAACAATCAGGCAATATTGATCCAGAATACGCCCCGCAGCATTCTCTCGTTTGGCGAAGATGAACTCGGCGAGATCTATGTCTGCTACAGCAACGGACAGATCGACAAGATCGTTCGGGCCGAAGCACCGGCTGATTTTGACGGCGACCTGAAGACCGACTTTGCGGTTTACCGTCCCGGCGATACGAATTGGTACATCTGGAACAGCTCGAACGGTGGTGTCCGCGTGCGTCAGTTCGGCGCCGCGAACGATATACCGACGCCTGACGACTTTGACGGCGATAACATCTCTGACATCGCGGTCTTCCGGCCCGAAGAAGGGAATTGGTATTACATCTCAAGTTCGAACGATTCGTTCCACGCGGTCCATTTTGGCTCAACCGGCGACATCCCGGCTGCAGGTGATTTTGACGGAGATCGAAAGGCAGACCTTACGGTATTTCGCCCGAACACGGGCGTCTGGTACACGCTTCGGTCGAGCGATGGCGGCTTTTCGGCAACTCAGTTCGGCCTCGCCGGCGACGTTCCTCAGGCCGCAGACTTCGACGGTGACGGACGAACCGACATTGGCCTCTTCAGGCCGTCAACCGGCGTGTGGTATTCGCTCAATAGCCTGAACGGCGGCTTCCAGGCGGCCCAATTCGGGACGAACGGCGATATACCGGTTGCCGGTGATCGTGACGGCGACGGCAAGGCCGATATTTCGGTCTTTCGTCCGTCAACCGGGACCTGGTATGCCTTGCAAAGCCTCTCGGGTTCGGTGCGTATCGAAAGCTGGGGGCTGAACGGCGATGTGCCCGTTGTCGGAGACTATGACGCAGACGGCAAGGACGATATTGGCGTATTCCGCCCGAGTTCCGGCGTCTGGTACGTGCGAAGATCTTCAGACAGCGCAACCCAGATCTTCCAATTTGGTTCCAGTGGCGACCTTCCGGCACCTCGCTACGATGTGCCGTAGGCCGTCGGCCTAATGTCGATAATGAACGGCGCGAGCAATGGTGAAAACGGTCACTGAGCTTGCGCCGTTCTTTTTTAGAACTGCGGAGCAGGCATCCGCCGTCGCTCCGGACGTAAGCACATCATCTATCAGAAGGACACTTTTACCTTCGATCGGCCCCGCACTCGATACCTTGAACGCTTTTTCGACCGAAAGTTCGCGAGCACGCCGATCCATTCCCGCACGATGCTGAGGCGTGTTCACGACCCTTTGAAGTACAGTGCTGTTGGTCGGAATATTAAGGTGCCGCGAAACGACGCGGGCGATCACTTCGGCCTGATTGAAACCGCGCTCACGCGCACGTTTTTGAGCGAGCGGCACGGGGATAATGATGTCAACGCTCAGATCTATCGTCCTGTCCAGCGATGAACGGATCATCCATTCCAACCGACTTGCGAGCAGAGGGCGCCTTTTCAGGGCGAGGATCGAGGCGGAGATCGCGCCTTCGTAGGCACCGCAAGCAACCGCTCGATCGAATGCCATCTTTTCGCAATTTCTGCAGGTGCGTTCCGCCGAATGCTGAGAATTCGCGAGGATCGCGCCGCATCTTACACACAAGGTCGTTTCGTTCGTAAAGACTTCGACCTTTCGCCAACAGTCTTCACAAACGACACCGCCCGCGAGATCAGACTCGCGGGCGAAGCAAACCCGACATTGTTCGGGAAAGATCGTAGAAAGGATCGGTTCGAAGGCCGTCCTGATCAGGCTCATTCTTCGTCGAGAAGGCCCTGTTCGAGCAGGCTCTGACAATCGAGGCAATAGCGGGCCCAGGGGATCGCCGCAAGGCGCTTTGCGTTGATCGCCTTTTCACAGTTTTGGCAATGTCCGTATTCGTCGTTCTCGAGGCGTTCGAGAGCCTCGTCGATCAAGGCGATCTGTTTGCTGTCATTTTCGGAGACGGCAAGCAGAACATTCTTCGAATAATTGCGGACCGCGAGATCGACCGGATCGGGAGTTTCCGAATCATCAATTGAGAGGTCATTGCCGTTCAGCTTCTTTACGAGAGATTCTCGTTCGGCTACGAGCTTTTTCTGTATCTCTTTTGCAGTTGCTTTGCTCATTTCTGGTAAGGAAATCCCTTTATAATCGTAAATCCTCGATATAATTGCTCAGCTAGAACAACACGAGCCATCTCGTGCGTAAAAGTGAGAAACGATAATGATAGCACGGCGTTGGCCCGGTCGGCAACGGCCCGCGAGACACCTCTCGCACCGCCTATAACAAAGGAAATTTCGCGAATTCCGTCACGCTGCCAGCCTTCGATCATTTCCGCGATCCCGTGCGAACTTTTCTGTTTGCCTTCGACATCGAGAAGGCAGACAAGAGTGCTTTGATTCAATTTTTCGAGAATACGTTTGCCTTCGCTCTCGCGTGGGTCATTTTCCTTTGAATCCTTGACCTCGACGACCTCGACAGAAACGAAATGCGAAAGACGCTGCAGATATTCATCCTGCAGCGCCTTGTAATGTTGATCACGGGTCTTGCCGACCCAAACAAACCGGAATTTCATCCTATAGGTCCGACGGGATCTCGATCTTCCGCGCGTCACGCCATAGACGCTCAAGGTCGTAGAATTCGCGAGCGGTCTCATTGAAAATGTGAAAGACAAAATCGCCGTAATCGAGCAGCACCCACTCGCCGGTGCGATAGCCTTCAACGCGGACGGCACGCAGGCCATTCTCTTTTTTCAAACGCTCGCCGATCTCGTCTGCTATCGCCTGAACCTGCCGCTGATTCGTACCCGTCGCGATAATAAAATGCTCGGTAAAGCTCGCAATATCCCGAAGGTCGAGCCCGACGATATTCAGCGCTTTCTTGTCGGCCGCGGCACGGATCGCGAGTTTCAGGCCCTCATCGAGGTCGTCGTATTTTGTTGCCGGCGTCGCGATCTCGATACGAGCAGTTTCGCGAGCCAAAGATTTTTCCTGTAATTCTTCCATCTAACTATAGATCTGATATTTAATGATATACTTTGCGGCCGCCTCCGGCACATCCTCACGCCACGAATCATCGCCTTCTTTTATTTTCTTGCGGATCGCGGTCGCAGAGAGATCGACCCCGACGGCATCCGTAAAGTAGATATTCTTTGCATTTGCGTCCGTTTTTACCGGAACGTCCCTGTCCCGCACGTCGATTATCCGCTCTCGTATCGATTCTGTGACGTGTTCGGTGTCGATCTCGTATCCGGGCCTTGTAACGACGATGTGGTCCGCCATTTCAAGAAGTTTTTCCCATTCTCGCCAGGTGCGAATATCCATCCAGGAATCTGCTCCCATCACGAAAAAGACCTCTTCACGCGGCAGCATTTCCGTGATGCGGCCGAGAGTTTCAACAGAATAAGGCTTCTGCGGCATCTCGATCTCAATGCGAGAGACGCTGATGCGAGGTTCGTTCTGCGTCGCAAGGCAGAGCATCGCGTACCGGTCAAATGCAGATGTCGGAGCACTGCGTTTGTGCGGAGCGTGAAATGCAGGCACGAAGGCGAACTCGTCAAGCTCGAACTGCCGTATCAGGGCATTTGCGATCGCCAAATGGCCAAGATGCGGCGGGTCGAAGCTGCCGCCAAAGAACGCGATCCTGAGCGGTCGTCTCTCGTCAGTCATTCTCTTCGGCCCTCAAACGTCTTGCAACCTCGCCGACCAGTTCGGAAACGCCCTTATTTGCGACCGCCGAGATTGCGAAAAATGGGCGTTTGTCGGCCTTCGCACGAGCTTCCAGCGAGCTAAGCCCTTCTTCGTCGTCAAGTGCGTCGATCTTCGTGGCGACAACGATCTGCGGCCGCATCGCAAGGTCCGAATCGTACGCCGCCAACTCTCGGTTGATGATCTCGTAATCCTCGACCGGATCGCGTCCCGACGCGGACGAAACATCAACGAGATGCAGGATGAGCTTTGTCCGCTCGACGTGCCGCAAAAAGCGGTCGCCGAGTCCCGCACCGTTTGACGCACCTTCGATCAGGCCGGGAATATCCGCAACGACGAACGTTCGAAATTCGCCCATATCGACGACGCCGAGGTTCGGTTCGAGCGTCGTAAACGGATAGTCGGCGATCTTCGGCTTTGCCGCAGAGATAACGGAGATAAGCGTCGATTTGCCCGCATTGGGGAAACCGACAAGCCCGACATCAGCGATAAGTTTGAGTTCGAGCTGAAGGTTGCGTTCCTCGCCGGGACGACCGTCGTAATGATATTTCGGGGCCTGTTTTGTGGGCGTTGCGAAATGCGCGTTGCCCCAGCCGCCTTTACCGCCCTTTGCAACGAGGAAGTTCTGGCCCGCCTCGACAAAGTCAAAAAGAAGATCGCCGGAGTCGGCATCAAACACTTGCGTTCCGACCGGAACGCGCACGGTAACGTGTTCGCCGTCCTTGCCCGAACGATTCGAGCCTTCGCCGTGACGGCCGCGTTCGGCCTTGTGTTCAGGGTTATAACGCAGGTGAAGGAGCGTGTTCAAGCCTTCGTCAGATTCGATGAAAACGCTGCCCCCGACGCCGCCGTCGCCTCCGGAAGGCCCGCCGCGGGGAACGAATTTTTCTCGGCGAAACGCAGTAACGCCGTTTCCGCCATCACCGGCCTTTACGTGGATCTTTACGCGGTCAAGGAACATTTCTCTATGCACAATTCTATTAGCAGGAGACAACTCTCTCAACCCGCCGAGGTCGATTCGCCCTAAGATACCTGCATCAGACCGGCAAAAGTGTTACCGTTTTTATTTCGCTTCATTTTGGGGAGGACACAAATGACAAACGGCACAGTTGCCGAACCGACCGGATTTTGGACAAGATTTGAGAACTCAAGCGCCGCCGAACTTGGCGATTTCACGACGACTCGCCGCGTGATCCGCATCTCGCTCTTGGCAGTATTGATAGGCATTGCAAGCTCCGGGATCGCCTGGGCACTCCTTCGCCTGATCGCATTCTTCACGAACCTATTCTTCTACCAGCGATTCAGTTTCGAGAACATTTCTCCCGCCGGAAATACCCTCGGTTGGATGATCCTTTTCGTTCCGGTGATCGGCGGCCTCATCGTCGGCTTGATGGCCCGCTATGGTTCGGACAGGATCCGAGGGCATGGCATGCCGGAGGCAATTGAGTCCATATTGCTCAACGGAAGTCGTGTGCAGCCGCGACTCGCGATCCTGAAGCCGCTTTCGTCCGCGATCGCGATCGGTTCTGGCGGCCCGTTCGGTGCGGAGGGCCCGATCATTATGACGGGCGGTGCCTTTGGCTCGATGATCGCTCAGTTCTTTAAGCTGACGAGTTCCGAAAGAAAGACGCTGTTATGTGCAGGTGCTGCTGCGGGAATGGCCGCGACGTTCGGCGCACCTATTGCCTCGATACTGCTTGCCGTTGAACTCCTCCTTTTTGAATGGAAGCCGCGAAGCCTTATCCCAGTTTCCCTGGCAGTCGCTGCAGCGACAACGGCAAGGCATTACATCTTGGATCCGGCACCGCTTTTCCCCTCAGGGCCATTTCCGGCCTTTGTCGGGCTCGACGGCCTGCTAGGCTGCGTTCTGGCCGGCCTGTTGGCGGGCGTGATGTCGCTTATCCTCACAAAGGGCGTGTATGCGTCCGAAGATGCCTTTGCGAAACTGCCGATCCACTGGATGTGGTGGCCCGCGATCGGCGGCATCTTCATCAGCATCGGCGGCCTGATCTTCCCGCAGGCCCTGGGTGTCGGCTACGACGTTATTCGTCAGCTGCTGCAGACGGACGCCCCTCTAAAGATCCTTGTCGGTGTGCTGTTAGTAAAGTCGCTGATCTGGATAATCGCCTTAGGCTCGGGAACGTCCGGCGGCGTGCTCGCACCGCTGCTGATGATGGGCTGTGCCCTTGGCGGCGTCCTCGGCGGCTTCCTGCCGTCCGAAGGCATCGGTTTTTGGCCGCTTGTGTGCATGGGAGCGATCCTTGGCGGGACGATAAGTTCGCCTTTCACCGGCATTGTCTTCGCGTTAGAGCTTACGCATGACATCAATATGCTCCTGCCGCTGATCATTGCGGTCACGATCGCATACGCGTTCAACGTGCTCATCCTGGAGCGATCGATCCTAACCGAGAAGATCGCGCGTCGCGGCTATCATTTGAGCCGCGAGTACTCGCTCGATCCGCTGGAGATCACGTTCGCGAGGGAAGTAATGCGTACCGATATTGATGCTCTTCGCGAAGATCGCACAAACAAAGAGCTTGAGGAAATGATCCCGTCCGACCTCTCAAAACGTGTGCAGCATATGTATCCGGTAGTTGATGCGGACGACCATCTTGTTGGCGTGGTCACGCGTCGCGACCTTCGCGGTGCGATCCAGCACGTAAAGGAAGATCCGAATGGAAAGCTTTCCGCAATTACCCGCTACAACCCCGAGGTGATCTATGATGACGAGCCGCTGCGGCTTGTTGTCGAGAAGATGGCGGCCAGCGGTATCACACGATTTCCCGTTGTTGACAGGGACGACCCGCGACGGCTTTTGGGTACGGTATCTCTTAATAACCTGCTCTCGGCCCGCGTGATTCATCTCGAGGCAGAGACCCGACGCGAGCAGGTACTGCAGATCCCGCCCGTACTTGCAATGGCAAAGGCTCGGGCTACCCGCGAAAAAGAAAAGGCTGCAGAACAAGGTGGCTCGCAGGAAAATACTGAAGAAACTGCCGAGGAGACCGGCCAATAGACAAAACAAAAGCGTTGACCCAATACGATCGCTCGTCCGAGATCAACGCTTTTATTTTTCCTGTCCCAAGATTCAAGACCCGAGGGCCCCAACTCTACCGGGATCGAGGGGTTTGGCAAACATCTCATGTACACGCGATGTCTGCCGGTTTTTCTATTCCGACGACGCTCTGCGGGGAGCTGTCTTATCGCCGGTCAGCACGAGAAACTCAAGCGAACTTAAATTCCTTTTTTGCTCTTCGTCATCCACAAGGAACGAACCCGAGGTGCCGTTAGGTTTTTGTTTGGTGGCTTTTCCTCCACCGCCGGTTACGCTTTCCGGCAAACGAGGCTCACAGCTCCAGATCCCGAGAGATCCTTCTCGTGAGCGGCGTGTCGTGCACTCATTACAGGCTGATCATTTCCTGTACGGTGTCGCAAGTTTTTATCCCTGCGACCTAAGATCAAAGATCTGCGAACAAACCCTCGATCGAGATCCAATTAAGGATCTGCGGCACAAGCCTTTCGGCTTCGGTTCCGGGCGTCCCGAACGGTGGCTTCCGCTCCTGCCGTTCTTCGAAGAAAAGCGTCACCGCAATCCTTCCACCTCCCGGTGCCGGTCAAAGTGCCCGTAAGCAACCTCGACTGTATGGCTATAATAACCCCGAAAAATCGGAAGTCAAGTAGAAAACACTTTAAGTATTTAAGGTATTTGGGAACTGTCTGTGAGTATCTTGTGGAAAACTTTAAGGCCCGATTTGTGGAAGATCTGTGGAGAATTCTGCAAGTCCTTGAACCAGCAATAACTTGCGAATGATGCAAAAATGCGCCTCGTGTTCGGGCCCGATCAATGCGAGAAAAAAATCGGCGAAAAAAAGATAAAAAGAAAAAGGCACGCGACGCGTTTTGTGGTCGTGTGCCTATGAATTTTCTAAATCCGCTTGTTCGATCTGAGCGATCTACTGAGCCGCTTCTGCGGCGCGTTCTGCGTAAACGCTGATGAACTTGCCCTTGCGGCCCTTGTCTTCGAACTTTACAAAGCCTTCGATCAGAGCAAAGAGCGTATCGTCCTTACCACGGCCGACATTATTGCCCGGCTTCCATTTCGTGCCGCGTTGACGTGCGAGGATGTTGCCGCCAAGCACATGCTGGCCGCCGAATTTCTTGAGGCCGAGTCGCTGTGCTGCTGAATCGCGGCCGTTTCTGGATGAACCTACACCTTTCTTATGTGCCATTGTTTTACTTGCTCTTTAATGCTTAGTCTATCGTAACTTCCGTGAAGCCTTGACGGTGGCCTTGCTTACGCTTGTACTGCTTGCGGCGTTTTTTCTTAAAAACGATGACCTTGTCGCCGAGTCCGTGCCCAACGACAGTCGCCTTTACGCTTCCGGCCGCGGCCTTGCCGCCCGCAAAGATCGTATCGATATCGACTTTCTTGCCTGCTTCGGCGTCGATGGACGGAATACGTACCGTCTGCCCGCTTTCGACCGCGAACTGCTTACCGCCGGTTTTAATGATCGTATAACCCATTTTCTCTCCCTGGATTTTCGGGCAGCTTTGCGGGCAAACTTCTGCCCTACAGCCGAAAAGGTCAAATTATACGGAAAAGGGATGGCAAGGTCAAGCCTCAGCGGGGTTCTTTACAACGCCGATGAACGGGAGGTTTCTGTAACGTCCGGCGGCATCGAGTCCGTAGCCCACAACAAACTCGTTCGGGATGACAAACCCTGTGTAATCAAGCTTTAGCTCTTTGTTGATGCGCGGCTCCGGCTTATCGAGGAAACTTGCGAGCTTGATGGAGTTTGCCCCGCGGGAGCCGAGAATTTCGAGGAGCCTTGTCAACGTAAGGCCGGTGTCGATGATGTCCTCAACGACAAGAACATCCTTTCCGCGGATCGGATTGCTCAGATCTTTGAGAATTTCGACGTCGCCGGTCGAGACCGTGCCGTCCTTGTAGCTCGAAACGGACATAAAATCGATCGTCATCGGCAGGTCGATCGCCCGCATCAGATCCGCCATAAAGACACACGAGCCCTTAAGGACGCCAACCAGAACAAGGTCGCCTCCCTGATAATCTGCCGTTATCTCACGGCCGATCTCGGCGATGCGGGCCTTTATCTGATCGGCGGAGTAGAGAACCGAAAGGTTCGGGTTAGTAAACTCGGTCGCTGCGGTCTGTTTTGTTGATTCGGCCGTCATAAAATTCGTTCGTTTGGTTGATTGGTTGGCTAAATGAAAATATATTCAAATGACAAGCCCTTTTCAAGGAAAGGAAGCGTATCCTGCTTAAAGTAAATGGTAAAAGCCACAGACGAAACGCGTGACCGTGTAAGAGAACTTGTTCGGCAGGTGCTTGCGAGTGTTCCGAGCGATGCCGAGGAAACTCCGTCGGCCCAGGCCCATTCGCCCGAGCATTTCGTCGTAAACTCCCTAAAAGATAAACTTGCGGCCGAATGGGATCGCGACGAATCTTCGAGATCTTTGCTCACGGAGGACGATATTCGCGGCCTCGAGAACGGTTCGCGGCTCCGCGTTAGCGAGAATGTAAAATTCACGCCACTTGCCGCCGACCTGATCAGCGAACGCGGCATCCAGCTCATTAAGAAGACCTCGAGGACGAGCTCGATCAAGGTGCGATCGGTCGCTCTCGGTGCAGACCACGGCGGATTCAAGGCGAAAGAGGCGTTAAAGGCCAAACTTGCGGAACGGGGCATTAACGTTCGCGATTTTGGGACAGATTCAGAAGATCCGGTGGATTATCCGGACCTTGCCCACGCGGTCGCAAAAGCGGTCGGAGCCGGCCACGTTGACGCCGGGATCCTTATCGATGGAGCCGGGATCGGCAGTGCGATCGCCGCAAATAAGGTCCCAAACGCACGAGCGGCACAGTGTTATTCGGTTGCCCTTGCGAAAAACTCTCGTGAACACAACTCTGCCAATATCCTTTCCCTTGGCGCGGGCCAGAACTCGACCGACGAAATGTGGCAGATCGCCGAGACGTTCCTATCGACCGAGATCTCGGAAGACAGGCACAGGAAGCGCGTCGCAAAGATCGACGCTATCGATAGGCAGTACCGAAAGTAGTAGAATTTAGTTCTAAAACAATGCGATCGAACGGACAACACGAATTACTGGTCGAACAGATCACAGACCTTGTGATGGCAAAGCTCTCTGGCGAGGAGTATTCGCCGAGCTTTTGTCGTGCTGATGTTGAGCGGATAGTTGACGCGGGTGCAGAACGCATCGGTATCGTGCTTGGCGAGACAGCGACCGCCCATGACTGGGCAAGCCTAATCGACCACACGCTTCTTAAACCGGAAGCCTCGCTTAACGACATCAAAAAGCTCTGCCGTGAGGCAGCCGAGTTCGGCTTTGCCTCGGTTTGTGTGAATCCCGCTTATGTAAAGGATGCCGTCGAATTCCTGAAAGGCACCGGTGTGCCGGTCTGTACCGTCATCGGGTTTCCGCTTGGGGCCACATTGCCCGATGTAAAGGCTTACGAGGCCCGTAGAGCCATCTTTAACGGTGCACGCGAGGTCGACATGGTCATCAACATCGGAGCCCTTAAATCAGGCGACGATTGCCTTGTTGAGGATGATATTCGCGCGGTCGTCCAGGCTGCCCACCAGGAGCACATCTTGTGCAAGGTGATCATCGAGACGGCCCTTCTTACCGATGAAGAGAAAGTTCGAGCGTGTCTGGCCGCAAAGAATGCGGGTGCGGATTTCGTAAAGACATCGACCGGCTTTGCAAAAGGCGGAGCAACCGCCAACGACGTCGCCCTTATGCGTCACACTGTCGGCTCTGCTCTCGGCGTAAAAGCCTCAGGCGGTGTGAAGGGGATCGACGATGCGCGTGCAATGTTCGAAGCCGGCGCAACGCGTATCGGTGCGTCGGTCGGCGTCAAGATAGCGCAAGAAGCCTCGGGCATAAAGACCGAGGCTTCTACGTCTAGTTACTAGCTATGCGAGGTTGGAGTTACCAGCCGCGTGTCGCTGTAAAGTTGAATGTGAGATAGCCGGATGCACCGACCGGTTGGCCGTTGACCGTCGCCGGCTTGAATTTCGAGCGGCGAACGGCCTCTTCGGCGGACCTGCGAAGCGAGTTCGGACCAGATTCGGTCTCAACCTTCACGACCTTTCCTTCCTTATCCAGTATGACATTGACCGTGATCTTGCCCTGGACGTTCATCCGACGATCCATCTCCGAGTAGCGCGGCTTTTCGAGCTCTACCACAAGGGAATTGAGATCACCGACGGCGATCATTGCCGGAACTGGTTCATTCGACACCGGTTCGACTGGCTTTGGATCAGGCTGCTTCGTTTCTGCCGGCTTTGAGTCGTTTTTTGCAGTCGTTTCTGTCGGCTTCGACTGTTCGACGACCTTTGCGGGCTGTTCGGCCGGTTTGGCGGCCTGAGCTGCAGCCTTCGCCTTTGCATCTTTCAGCCTTGCGACCGCAGCCTTTGCAGGCTCGTTCGAATTGTCGGCCTCGACCGCTTTCTCGTAATGAGCAAGCGCGTCATCCGTCTGGCCCAGCTTTTCTTCCGCCGATGCGCGACGGAACCACGATGCAGTGTCTTTCGGGTCACGCTGGACCGCAAGTGAGAACTGGTTGATGGCAAGCTCGAGCTTTTGCTGCTTGACGTAGATCGAGCCGCGTTCTGCATAAAGCGAGGCATCATCGGGCTTGAGGTCGATCGCCTTGCCAAGCTCGATCAATGCGCCGTCGAGGTCGCCCGCAGACAGCAGGCCCATTGCACGACCTTTATAGAACGCAGAATCAGGTGCGGGCCCGAGCGGTTTTGGGTTAGATGATGCGACCTGTACCGGTTCCTTCGCAGGCTCAGGCTTCGGGCTCTTGTCCTTGATCGCTGCGATCAGGGCCGTGCTGGCGCCCGTTGCTTCAAGCTCTTTCTCCACGTCAGAAGTCAGCTCGAAAGTAACACCTCGCTCTGCGACGGCTGTGGTCAGGATCTGATTCTTCTCGTCGATAGGTGCCTTCTTTGACCTGAGGGCGATCAAAATGTCGGCAAGACTCAGCTGTTTTGACTGAGCCGAGATAGCCGGTACTGCGATCACGCTTAACAGAAGGCAACTGAATAGGACAAAGATCGGTAAACGAATTGTGGAAAATACGTGGCGGAACATTTTTCTTTTCTCCAGGTGGGGTTAATTATCGTTGATCAAGTCATCAACGGAGACCTTCTTTGCCTTTGCGGGGGTCGCAGCGGCGGCGGGTTTTGCTTCGGGTTTTGCGGGCTTTGCCTCAGCGATCTGTGGCCGAGGTTTGGCCTCGCGGGTCGGTTCAACTGCGGCCTTCTCAGGCTCGACAGGAGAACTCTCTTGAGCAGCCTGCTGCTCGGCAGCAGCGGGCTGGGTTTCAGCGACCGGCTGAGCGGAAGGCTCAGATCCAACGGTTGCAGTAACAGGCGCCGTCTGGGTTTCTGCAGGTTTGCTGCTTCCGCCCATCGAGCTCAGCATCCAGATACCGACCGCAAGTACGATCAATGCGACGGCACCGATACCAATGAATTTGATCGGGGAACCATTTGATTCCGATTCCGCAGCTCCGAAGGAATGGGCTGCCGATCCGAACGAGGGTTCAACCGACTCCTTCACCGCCCGTTTTGCCGAGGCTGCTGATTCGACAACCGGGTACGCATTCGTTTCGACACGAGTGTGAACGCCTCCGAATGGTTCATCTACATTTGAGTGTGTGAGTACAGCAGTTTCTGCTTTTTCTTCAGCGGCCGGCTCCGATTCTGAAGGAGCAACTTCATCAATAAACGGCTCCGGATGCTCTTCGATAACTTCTTCAGAGGGTGAGAACGCGACGACCGGCTCTTCCGCAACTTCCGGAATTTCGGGAGCTTCTTCTACTGGCTCCTCGGCCACGGCAGCCGATTCTTCGACTACTTCATTAGAATACGCGATCTCGAATTCCGCCTGCGACGGCTCAGCACTCTCTTCAGCGGCCATCGCGTGTTCGGCAACAGCCTCTTGAACGGGTTCTTCGTCCGCGTACGCTGTCACGGTATCTTTGTCTTCGCTTGCCAGATCGGCACCGAACTGACCAGAAACAGGAACGGCCGCGACTGCCGGTGCAAGCGGGATCTCAAGAAGATCGTCAAGGTCATCTGTCTTTGCGACCGGTGCGACCGGCTGCGAAACAACGGCGACAGGAGCGGCTTCCGCTTCAACATGCTGCGGTGTTTCTTCGACCGGCGCAGGAGCTTCTTCAACGTGCTGCGGGGCCTCTTCGACCGGTTCAGGAACTTCTTCAAGCGACTGCGGAACTTCCTCAATATGCTGAGGAGCTTCTTCAACAGTTTCTGAAACTGCCTCGGCCGCGTGTTCAACACTTTCGACCGCCTGAGGAACATTCTCGACCGGCGGCGCAGCAACTTCGACTGGCGGAGCGACAGCGATCGGCATTGATGTCGGCATTGCAGGCTGCATCAGAGCTGCCTCGAGCGAATCGTCACGCAGTTCGCGCTTGAGCGAAAGCATCTTCATCAGCTCGCTTGCCGCCTTCTGCGGTACGTTCGGATTCACGCTGTCGATCGATGTGAGCGGATCTTTGCCGGAATCGTGTATTTCGATCAGGCGTTCGAGGGCAGATTTTGGTGCTGATCCGGATAGCAGGTAATAGAAGACGGCCGCGATCGAATAAAGGTCGGTGCGATGATCGGGGGCGGCGTCAAGGAGGGCAAGGCTGGCCTCATTATAGTCGGCGGTGATCGCCTTTTGCGATGCGAAATCAAGGGTTTCCCAGATCGCCTCAAGCGGCAGATACGGTGAGTCGGATGGATTGCTGCCGAGGATCTGGCCGCGCTCAAAGAATGCGAGTTTGAGCGTGCCGTCAAGGCCGGTTCGGAAATAGAGCGGCGATATCTCGATCAGTTTCGCATTCGGGAACTGCTTTCGGATCTGTGCGACCGAATCCACTATCGGGCGGATCCGTTCGCAAAGTTTGGTGACCTCGGCACCGTTGTGACGGTCGCTGCCGAGGTCCCAGGGGCCCGCAGTTGCGAGCGGTTCAGTGACAAGATACGCACGGCCGTTCTCGTTAAAACGATCGGCGATCCCCAAGATACCGTTACCGCGGTATTTTGTGTTCGAGTTACCAAAGAGCGTAAGGCCGGCGTTTTCGCAAAGCAAAACGGCCTTAGCTGCTAGGTTGTCTTGTGCCTCGTAGATGGTGTGTGACGAGCTTGAGGCGAGTATTTGGCTGACGCGGAAGCGTCCTTGGCGGAGAATCGAATTTGTGGATAGCATGGCGTTTTATCAGGTAGGCGGGAAGTATCCCGATACGCCATTATATGCACAATACGTACAAAAGTAAACAAAAATGTTTAAATAATTTTAACTATCCGGATTTTGATGCCTTACTGCTTTGAATCGATGCCTCGGCGGTAATCGGGACCCGTTATTTCTACGCTTTTGCACATCTCGAAAAGGCGCGAGCGCGTTCGAACTCCGATCCTGTCTTCGAGCGTTTCTTCACGTTCATTGGGACGCGAATCGAGGTAATTTGTTGTAAAGACAGTAAGTTTCTTGTCGTTATAACGAGTGTTTATGATGTGTCCAAGCGTGTCGCGGACCCAATCGGTGGGCTTTGAAGCACCGAGCTCGTCGAGAACCAGAACTTCGGTGTTCAACACCGGCGCCAGGACGCTCAGCTCGGACGTGAACGTATTCGGGTTGTAGGAATCCTGGATTTCCTTGAGAAGCGCTCCGAATTCGTAGAAGAGGCAGCTAAAACCTCTCTCAGCAAGTCCCTTAAGGATCGAGACGGCAAGGTGAGTCTTCCCGACGCCGACCGTTCCCATAAAGATCAGTCCGCGATCGACGGCCGGATACTCCATCGTAAAGGTCGTTGCATATCGAAGAGCTGCGGTCTGAGAGGGATTCTGCGGTTTGTAGTTCGAGAAATGACAGTTGTCGTACCTTCGCGGTAGTTTCGCGCGCTTTGACTGATCTGCATCATCGCGCACTACGCGGCAGAAACATCGTTTGGCGCCGTCGGCCGTCAACTCGATCCCCGTGCCGAAGCAACGCGGGCATTGCGACGGATCTTCCGGTGTTTTCGAACGCTCGACTGCCCTAAGAGAAGGTTTTTGGCTCGTACCGTGTGTCATAACTAATGTGAAGGGTGAGTAGTATAACACCGCGGATTCAGCTTTTGGAACTCGAAGCTTGAGCAAGCGTAATGTATATTGAAAACTTTATGTGCCGCATGTGCCGCCGCATCTATATTTCTAATGGGATTAATACGAAGCTTACTCATCAAACTCAAACTCGCTGACCTTTCCGCTGACCGTACGCCGATCACGGTCATGCTTCTCGATGACGACGAACGGCGGCATCGCTGGTTCATAAAGAGGTTCGCGGGCGACGAGATCGATATTGCCGCAAACGTCGAAGACGCCAAGGCCTTTCTTGCCGAGAGAAGCTACGATGCGATCTTCCTCGATCACGACCTTCTTCCGCACCATTACGAAACGAACGACCACGATGACTATCATCAGACGGGTTTTGAGGTCGCAAAGTGGCTGGCGGAGAATCCGACGCTCCAGCGTGCGGCGACGATCATCGTGCATACACGAAATGCCGACGCGGCGATCCCAATGGTGCAGTGCCTGCGTGAATCGGGCCGCTCGGTCGAATACTGTGCGTTCCCGATGCTGGACCTCAAGATCAAGAATTACTGGAAGCGTTAGCGGCTACTTAAAATACTTCTTTCCACGCAGTTTTTCCGGCATCAGATCGCCTTCCGGATCGTTGCCTTCGTCCTTGCCGTAGCCGAGGTCTTTCATCAGACGCGTCGGAGCATTTCTTATCTTCATCGGAACGGGAAGGTTGCCGAATCGCTTTGCGTCCTGCGAAGCCTCGCCGATCGCGTTTGTCGCCGAACGATCTTTGGCGGCGTTTGCAAGGTATGCGACTCCGTGTGCAAGGTTCAACGCGCACTCGGGCATGCCGATCGTCTCGACCGCACGAAAGACCGCGTTCGCGACAACGAGCGCCGTCGGCTGTGCGAGCCCGATGTCTTCCGAAGCGAATATCACCATCCGACGTGCGATGAACTTCGGGTCTTCGCCGGATTCGAGCATTCTTGCAAGGTAATACATCGCGGCGTCCGCCTTGCTTGCGCGCATCGACTTTATGAACGCCGAGATGACGTTGTAATGTTCCTCGCCTTTCTTGTCATAGCGTAGGAATTTCGCTTGCAGCGTTTCTTTAAGCGTCTCGACGGTGATCTCGTCATAGAGCTGCACTGTGCTCTCGAGCATCGAGATCGCCTGGCGGGCGTCGCCGTTCGCCATCTCGATCAGCCAATCGCGAGCTTCCTTGCCGATCGCAAGGCCTGTTCTGTCAAAGATCGCGGACATATTCTCAGGCGTGAGTTCTTCAAAGACGAAGACCCGCAGCCGTGACAGCAACGCGGGGATCACCTCAAAGCTAGGGTTCTCGGTCGTCGCACCAATAAGGACGAGCTCGCCGTTCTCGACAAACGGCAGCAGAAAGTCCTGCTGAGCCTTATTGAAGCGATGGATCTCATCGAGGAAAAGCACCTTTGGACGGCCTTCCGCCGCCTCTGCCTTCAATATCTTGCGAATATCTTCCTTGCCTGCCGAAACTGCCGAAAGCTCGTAAAAATCCGCGTTGATCGCGTTCGCGTAGATCCTTGCGAGCGTTGTTTTGCCCGTGCCCGGAGTGCCCCAAAGAATGAATGAGAATATATGGCCGTTCTCGATCGCAAGCCGCAAAGGCTTGCCGGCCCCGACAAGATGCTCCTGCCCGACAAATCCGTCGAGCCCATCCGGCCTTATCCTATTCGCAAGCGGCTCCATATATCTAAGACCCAAAGTATAACGTAGGTTAGTGTAGCCCGATCAGTGTAGGTGGGCTCTCGAGTGTCGAATTCAATATGCACTGTAGCCCTTCGATAACAAGTCCGTCGTGGTTGTGTGAGTATTGAATTGTGCTAACTGGACAAACGTCTGACCGACCTCTAACGCCGTCTCCCACACTCCAACCTCACAACAACCAAACAGAAAGCTCGGAATAAGTAAAAGGGAAGAAGTTAAAAGAGAAAAAGACGAAGATCAAAAGAATGGTGGCCAGGGACGGAATTGAACCGCCGACACGCGGATTTTCAGTCCGCTGCTCTACCAACTGAGCTACCTGGCCATGTTTTGTGCGGTGCGAATCTAAATATCTTTGATACGCGAATTTATGAGTGTAAATAAGGCTGGTTTAGGTTGTCAAACCGCCGCTTGCGCTTGGCAGCGGGAGCGTGGTTTCATTTATAAATAAAAGCGAGGTATTTAATGTCAAAGTTTTTTGCGATCACACTTCTTTTTACGTTAACGGCCATTGGGGCCGCGTGCGGCGCTTCGGGTACGTCTGATGCTAACGCCGCTGCAAATGCGAACAGCAACGGCGGCTCGGTGAAGACGAATCTCGATCCCGCGAATCTCCCCGAAGGTTTCGATCCGAAGCCGATCCAGCCATCGGCGAACGAAACTCCAGGCATTCCAAAAGACCCGATGAAGGTCGAAAAGGGAACCACGCCGACGCCCGGCATTCCTAGTCAGGAGGAACTAAAACGCGGAGCAAAGCCCGGAGCAACACCGACGCCGGGCATCCCGAGCAAGGCCGAACTTGAGAAGATGCGTAAGGCCGCATCCAACGTCAACGCCGTGCCGCCCGGCGCTTCGGACAACGTTCCGACGATGAAGAGTATGAAGCGGATCCAGAACGTCAATAAGCAGTAGATCCGGAGTCCACGTTTAGCACCAGCCCGCACGCCTGCAAGTTAGATCCCGGCGTGTGGGCCATCATGGCATCCAATGCCCTTACTGTCGTGCGGGCTTCGGCAACCGTGCGGGCTTTCGGCAACGTCTCCGCTTGAAGCAGATGCCCTTACTGTCGTGCGGGCTTCGGCAACCGTGCGGGCTTTCGGCAACGTCTCCGCTTGAAGCAGATGCCCTTACTGTCGTGCGGGCTTCGGCAACCGTGCGGGCTTTCTGCAACGTCTCCGTTTGGAGTAGATGCCCTTACTGTCGTGCGGGCTTCGGCAACCGTGCGGGCTTCCGGCAACTTCGGCTAGTTCGCTGCTGCGTCCGCTTTCACAAAGCCCAGTGCGACCTTGACGTCATTCTCGATGCGTTCGGTCAGCTCCGGCGTGTTCTTGAGCAGCGTTTTTACATTCTCGCGGCCCTGGCCGAGACGCTCGCCCGAGTAAGAGAACCACGCGCCTGCCTTCTCGACAACATTGTGATTGACGGCAAGATCGATAAGATCGCCCTCACGCGAAATGCCTTCACCGTACATAATATCGAATTCCGTCTCGCGGAATGGCGGTGCACATTTGTTCTTTACGACCTTCACGCGTGTGCGATTGCCAACAACCTTATCGCCGTCCTTGATGGCACCGATACGGCGAATATCAAGTCGCACGCTCGAGTAGAATTTCAGCGCCTTGCCGCCAGTCGTCGTTTCCGGCGAACCAAAGAACACGCCGATCTTTTCGCGCAGCTGGTTGATGAAGATAAAACATGTGCGCGAATTCGCGACGATCGCCGTTATCTTCCGGAGTGCCTGCGACATCAGGCGAGCCTGCAGGCCGGGAAGCGAATCGCCCATTTCGCCATCCAATTCAGCTCGCGGAACGAGGGCCGCGACCGAATCGATCACGATCACGTCAACACTGTTCGAGCGAACGAGAGTCTCGGCGATCTCAAGCGCCTGCTCGCCTGAATCGGGCTGGGAAATGAGCATATCGTCGATGTTTACGCCAAGTTTGCCCGCATATTCCGGGTCCATTGCGTGCTCCGCGTCGATATATGCACAAACTCCGCCGTCACGCTGTGCAGAAGCGACGACCTGAAGGGCAAGCGTCGTCTTTCCGGAGCTTTCGGGCCCGTAAACTTCGACGATGCGGCCCCGTGGGAAGCCGCCGACGCCGATCGCGGCATCAAGGCTGAGGCAGTTCGTCGAGATCGCGCCGGCTTCGTCATGCGGACGCTCTCCGAGACGCATTATCGCCCCTTTTCCGAATTTTTTCTCGATCTGTGCAAGTGCGGACTCGATCGCTTTTCCTTTGTCTGTGCTCATAAGTGTTTATTTCCGTGGAGGTTACGCGTTTGCTCCATTCGCGTCGATTTAGATGATACACAATTGCTGCAAAGAATGCAAGAGCGTTGCACTTATGAAACAATCTTTTTTTGAAAATTATTCTGGGAACAGAAGTTTCGATGAGTGTAAGCGATTTAGCATCGAGAGGGCAAATTGGTAAAATGCTTGAATACCGCCGACCAAAAAGGGAAGAAATCTATGAAATTCGTGATCTCGCTGTTAACTCTCGTTTGTTTGACCGCGCTCGTTATTGCGCAAGTCCCGAAACCTCCATTTCCGGTGAAACGAGCCGAAACCCCCGAAACCTGGAAGCGCGACGGCTGGGCCGCCATTGACCGGGCAAAGGCCACTAAGCCGATCTTGCCAAAGAAGGGAAAGCCGAAGAACGTAATACTTTTCATCGGCGATGGAATGGGCGTTTCGACCATCACGGCGGCTCGGATCCTCGAAGGTCAGCTCCGAGGTGAGAGCGGTGAGGAGAACCGCCTGAGCTTTGAGAATTTTCCGTATTCGGCTCTCTCAAAAACGTACTCGACAAACCAGCAGACCTCGGATTCCGCGCCGACCATGAGCGCGATAATTACGGGCGTCAAGACAGATGAGGGCATCTTGTCGGTCAACCAAAATGTCGTTCACGATGATTACCGGACCGTAAAGGGCAACGAGGCGAAAACTCTGCTCGAATACGCTGAAGAAGCAGGCCTTTCGACCGGTATCGTCTCGACGGCAAGAGTGACACATGCGACACCGGGAGCTTGCTATGCGCATACCGCGAATCGGAATTGGGAATCAGATGCCGACATCAAAAGGAGGAACCCGGCCGCGTATGAAGCGGGCTTTCCAGACATCGCTCGGCAACTGATCGAGAGTCCTTACGGCGACGGTCCGGAAGTGGTTTTAAGCGGCGGCCGTTCGAAGTTCATGACCTTCGATCAGACGGACCCCGAATATCCTGACAAGCACGGAGAAAGGCTCGATAGACGCGACCTCATCAAGGAATGGGTCGATAAGCGGGATGATTCAAAGTACGTCTGGAACCAGAAAGATTTTGACAAGATCAATCCAAAGAAAACAAAGCATTTGATGGGGCTTTTTGAGCCGTCGTACATGCGTTATTCCTTTGACAGGAAAAACGACAAGGCGGGCGAGCCGTCCCTTGCCGAGATGACCTCGAAATCCATCGACATTCTTTCGAGAAACAAGAAAGGCTATTTCCTGATGGTCGAGGGCGGACGCATCGATCATGGCAGTCATGCGGGCAATGCATATCGTGCACTGACCGATACTATCGCACTTTCTGATGCAGTCAGAACAGCGGTCTCAAAGGTCGATCTTCAGAACACGCTGATCGTAGTTACGGCCGATCACAGCCACACGCTCGTGATCCAGGGCTATCCCGCCCGCGGGAATGACATTCTCGGACTCGTGCGCCAGGTGGATGACAACGGCAATATCGAGCCCGGTTATCACAAAGACAAACTTGGCCTGCCGTACACG
The DNA here is from genome assembly GCA_019639195.1 of Acidobacteriota bacterium. Classification (GTDB taxonomy): domain Bacteria; phylum Acidobacteriota; class Blastocatellia; order Pyrinomonadales; family Pyrinomonadaceae; genus OLB17. Next base: position 166,519 of record JAHBSI010000005.1, read on the forward strand.
ACGCTTTCGTATGCGAACGGCAAAGGCTATCAGGGCGAAACGAACGAACAGCCCGCCGGGCCGAAGAAATGCTGCGAGGATTATAAAAAGGCGAAACCTAACATTTACGGACGGTTTGACCTCTCAAACGTCAATACGGACGACCCGGATTATCTTCAGGAAGCCGCAATTCCGCTCACCGGCGAGACACACGGCGGCGAGGACGTTGCGATATTTGCCGAAGGCTTGAACGCGTATCTATTCCGAGGTTCGATGGAAGAGAATTGGACGTTCTACGTAATGGCCGATACGCTTGGGCTTGCGAGATAATTGCCGAATGAAGATCGTCTTTATGGGAACACCGGCCGCGGCCGTGCCGACACTCGATGCCATAGCGGCGGGCGGCCACGAGATCGTTGCGGTTTACACGCAGCCTGACCGACCGTCAGGCCGTGGCAACAAGGTGGCGTTCTCGCCTGTGAAGGAAAAGGCCCTGGAGCTAGGCATTCCGGTCTTTCAGCCACTGAAAGTTCGTACCGAAGAGGCTCTCGAACTTTTTCGCTCGCACAATGCGGATGTTGCGGTCGTTGTTGCATACGGGCGTATCTTGCCGAGCGGTTTTTTGACCGCGTATCCTAAGGGAGCGATCAATGTGCATTTCTCGCTCTTGCCGAAACTTCGGGGAGCGGCTCCGGTCAATTGGGCGATCGTGAACGGCGAGGAGACGACCGGTGTAAGCACGATGAAGATGGATGAAGGCCTGGATACGGGCGACATTCTGCTTCAGCAAGAGATCGCGATCGAGGCCGACGAGACGGCGATCGAGTTGATGGATCGGCTTGCGACAATGGGAGCGGAACTGCTCTCAAAAACGCTCGACGACCTCGACAAAATTGCACCTGTTCCGCAGGATCATCGGAACGCGACGCTGGCGCCGATCTTGGAAAGATCGGACGGTGAGATCGACTGGAATTTGACGGCCGCGGAGATCTCAAACCGGATACGCGGATTTCAGCCTTTTCCCGGTTCGTTCACGTCGTTTCGGGGCGAGAGACTAACTATATGGCGGGCAGAAGCTCTTCCCGGAGCATCAAATCTGGTTGCGGGCGAAATTGAGGAGACGACCAAGGGTGCGATCGTTGTTGCGTGCGGCGGTCAGACAAGACTGAGGGTCACCGAGCTTCAGCAGCAAGGGCGCAAGCGCCTTGCGGCACGCGAATTTTTGAACGGCATTCATATCGAAAAGGGCGAGCGATTCTCGCGGCTTTAGTGATGGAAGAGATCGAAATTGTAAACGGTTACGAGTTTAAGGCGTTCAGCGAGGGCGAGCTTCCGGCGATCAAGGAGGCTCTCGCAGACGCGTTTCGTGAGACCGGTGTTCGCGGGACGATAATCCTTGCAACCGAAGGGTTTAATGCCTCTCTTTGCGGCACGCGGGATGAGGTCGCGGCCTTTATTCCGCTTGCGGAAAAGATCCTTGCGACGACGCTTTCGCTCAAATATTCGTACGCCGATTCGCGTCCGCTTCGAAAGATCGACGTCAAGATCAAGCCTGAGATCGTAACGCTAAAACAGCCTGTTGACATCTCGCTTGGCGAGGGCACGCACGTCTCGCCCGCCGAATGGAACGAACTTATCAGCGACCCGGAAACGCTTGTGTTGGACACGCGAAACTCGTATGAGTTCGAGACGGGCACCTTTGCGGGAGCGGTCAATCCGGAGATCGAAAAATTCAGCGAACTTCCGGACTACGTCGCGGATCGCCTCTCGCCCGAGAAGCACAAGCGTGTCGCAATGTTCTGCACCGGCGGGATACGCTGTGAGAAGTTCGCACCGTTTATGCTCGCGAAAGGATTTCGGGAGGTCTATCAGCTGAAAGGCGGCATTCTCAAATATCTCGAAGAGGTTCCGCAAGAAGAGTCGCTCTGGGATGGCGAATGCTTCGTTTTTGATGAACGGACGACGCTTGATAACGACCTTCGAAAGGGAACCACGTGGGACAGATCAAAGCGTCACGCTGAACCGCACGACGATGCGAAATGAAGATCTCGCCGGCGCGCATCGCTGCCTTCCGAATTCTAAAAAAGATCGAGCTTGACGGCGGCCTTTCGGCAGTTTTGCTTCCCGAGGCAGAAGAGTTTTTGCAAGGCGCGGACAAAGGCCTTTGCCACGCGCTTGTGCTCGGTGTTTTGCGGCGGCAGATATTTCTCGACCGCGTAATAAATGCCGCGGCAAATGGCAAAAAGACCGATCCCGAGATCAGGATAATTCTTCGGCTTGGCCTTTTTCAGCTAAAGTTTCTCGAGCGGGTTCCGCCGCACGCTGCGATAAACGAGAGCGTCGAGCTCGCAAAATTCGCCCGAAAGCACTCGGCCGCGGGCTTTGTGAATGCCGTCTTGCGGAAGCTTTCCCGCGAGAGCCCTCAACTCCCGTTTGCAAGCGACCAAGACCGGCTATCTGTTGAAACGTCCCACCCGATCGAGCTTCTGGAGCGCTGGTCGCGCCAGTTTGGCGCTGAGCGGGCCGAGAGCATTGCACGGGCGAACAATGAATTGCCGAGGGTCGCGTTTCGCCTAACGCCGAAGTGCGATCCAAAGGCTTTGGAAGGCCTTGTAGCGTCCGGTGCGGTTGAAAGGTCGGAACTCGCTGCAAACGGATTCATCGCGATCAACCGCACCGATGAACTCGCCGCACTTGAAGCCGACGGCCGGATCTATTTTCAGGACGTGGCATCACAGCTTGTTGCCGAGATCGCCGCGAGCTTCGTAAAACACAGGTTCATCGATGTTTGTGCGGCTCCCGGCAGCAAGACGACCGCGATCGCGATGGCGGTTCCGGAGGCGAGAGGCGTCGCGGGAGATCTTTCGTCAAAACGAATAGAGACGCTCGCCAAACTTCTCCGCAAGCAGGGAACCACAAAGGTTGATATCGTTCGCTACGACGCCGAGCGGCCGCTGCCGTTCGGAGTTGTATTCGACACGATCTTGATCGACGCGCCGTGTTCGGGAACAGGCACAATAAGGCACAACCCGGAGATACGGTATCGCGTCAAAGAGAATGAACTTGAGCGCTTTCGGTCGCGGCAGCTGAGCATTTTGCGGAACGCGGCGAAATGTCTAACGGCGGACGGGCATCTGATCTACTCGACGTGCTCCCTCGAACGCGAAGAAAATGAAGACGTCGTTTCGAGTTTCATTGACGCTGAGAATGGGTTTGAAATAGTTCGCGTGGAAGACAGACAGCGCATATCGGCAGAGTCGGCAATGCTCCGGACCTTCCCGGACCGTGACGGCCCGGACGGCTTTTTTGTCGCGGTTCTGAGGCCGAAAACGTGATCACGCGGCGTTGCATACGAACCCGTTAGTGATAAACTTCTGGTTTACTTGTTTTTCGGGCCCTCTCGGCTCGTTTTTATTGCGGTTGTGAGCATATTTCCGGGCCAGAGGGCTGAACACTATGGGAATTAATAATCGAGCGATCTCTGGCGTTGTAAGGCTGGTTGGTTTGGCGGTGGTCGTCGCGGTCTTTTTCCTTTCGATGGCCGGCGTAGTGTATATGTCGCTTCAGGGTACTGAAGTGAAGGTTCCGGAGCTTGTCGGCAAAAATGTTGGCGAGAGTGAGAAAGAGCTTGCGTCCCTCGGGTTGAAGGTCAAGAAACGTGCTGAGAGAGTGAGCGCCGAGCCGATCGATTCTGTTATCGAACAACTGCCAAAGCCAGGCGAAACCGTGAAAACAGGCCAGGTGATATACGTCGTTACTAGTAAAGGCGGCGGCGCTCCGACGGATGTGCCCGCGACCGTCAATAGCGACAAGGATGACTCCAAGAAGATCGAGGAGATGATCACCGATCAGCCTAAGAAGAAAACGACTGCCAAAAAGAAGGCTGATACGACCCGCGACCTGACAAATTCGGATACGAAAGCAGACGCTGCGGACGGCGACTCGGACACAAAGCCGTCCGACGCAAAACCTGCGGATAAGAAGCCTGACGGTGATGACAAACCGGCCTCAAATAAGCAGACGCCGCCGGCGAAGAAGTCAACGGACGATAGTAAGTCCAAGAAAGAAAAGGACAATAAGCCGAAACCGGCCGCGAAGAAAGACCGCTAAAGCAACTAAAATGGGTGATATCGCAACAAAAATAGGTGAAAGGACTGCGCCGTTCGAGATGGCTCCGTCGATCCTTTCCGCCGATTTTGCCCGGCTTGGAGAAGAGATCGCTGCGGTCGAAAAAGGTGGTGCCACCGTATTGCATGTAGATGTGATGGACGGCAAGTTCGTGCCGAATATCACGATCGGCCTGCCGGTGGTCAAGTCACTGCGAAAGTGCACGCGTGTCAAGATCGACACGCACCTGATGATCGAAGAGCCGGGCCGCTATGCAGCTGAATTCGTGAAAGCCGGTGCCGATATGGTTTCGGTGCACATCGAGGCGGACCCGCACATTCACCGTACTTTGGCCTCGATCAAGAGCGAAGGGGCTCTTGCCGGCGTTGTTATCAATCCGGCGACACCGATCTCGGCACTCGATGAAGTGTTGAACTACGCAGATTTTGTGCTCGTGATGTCGGTAAATCCGGGTTTTGGCGGGCAGAAGTTCATTCCGCCTGTGCTCGAAAAGCTTCGACGGTTGAAGGAGATCGTTCGCGAACGCGGACTTGATACGCTGCTCGAGATCGACGGCGGCGTCGATCAGCAAAATATCGCGGAGATCGTCTCTGCCGGAGCAGATATTGTCGTCGCGGGATCGGCCGTATTTGGTAAGGGAGATCCGGCGGCGGCTGTAAAGGAATTGCTCGATGGCGGCTCGGATTGGGTTTAACGCTTCATCGCATTCAGGTAATTTATGTTTTCAAAAAGAGTTCTAGGCCTTTTTTCGCTTTTAGCTATCGTCCTTGCGGCGAGTATCGCCGTGTCTGCGCAAGGGAAGCCGGGTGACGGCTCCGAATTGCAGCGTCTTGACGTGATGAATGACAAGCTTGAGCGTATGCGGCGCTCGCTTGAGAGCGTTGCGTCGGCACTCAAGGCCGAAGCAAAGGACGATGCGTCCAAAGACATCAAATCACCCGAATCTTTCTATGCCCGTGCAATGAGCATGGCCGAAGAAGCAAAGCGCCTCAACAAGGACGTCAACAACATGCACGGCAAGGTTGAGCGCGGTGACAATCACGAGAAATCCGACGTCGATAACCTTGAGCAGGCGGTGGCTGAGCTTCAGTCACGAGTTGAAAAGTTTCAGACGGAGACCGCTGAGGCCCGTGCGCTGCCGGATACGCCGGTTGGCAAGCCGCGAGAGAAGAAGAAGAAAAAGAAGTTTCTGGGCATTTTCGGGAAAGGCGGCAATGATGAGTACGAAGACCTGATCGGAACGGTCAGCCCGGGCCGCGACAAGGAACTCTTTATCGTAGCGACCCGTGAGGTCCGCAAGAAGAACTACGATGTCGGTCGCCTTTTGTATCAGACGATCATTTCGACCTATCCGGATTCGCCGTATCTTCCGATGTCAAAGCTTGCAGTTGCTGATTCTTTCTTCCTCGAAGGAAGCTCGTCAAACTTGATCCAGGCGATCGCGTCCTATCAGGACTGGCTCACGTTCTTCCCGACGCATCCGCTTGCTGACCGCGTGGTCCTCAAGATCGCGGAGGCAGAAATGCGGCAGATTGGCCTGCCCGACCGTGACGCAACACGTGCAAAGCGGGCCGAGATCAAGCTTAAGGCGTTGATCAGCCAGTATCCGAACTCCAGCATCCTCGATGAGGCAAGAAAACGCCTCGAAGAGGTGCAGGATAACCTTGGCCTTCATAATCTCTACATCGCGAATTATTACTACAACATGTCTGTCGATCAGAAGAAAGGCGGGCTAAAAGGTGCACAATCGCGTTATCGTGAGATCATTGATAAATACCCTGATTTCTGTTTTATGGATGAGGTCCTGATGAAGCTTGCGGTGACCTACCAGCTCGAGGAAGAAACGGATCAGGCGGCCAGATATTTCCAGCGTATCGTTTCGGATTATCCGAACAGCGAGTATGTAAAGAAGGCGACGGAGCAGTTGGAGTTGATCGGCGCGAGCGTTCCGGCGGCAAACCCGGAGCGTACAAGGATCGAGCCCTGTGCCCAGCCCGGTTTTTTTGCGAACTTCAAGAATCAGCTTTTCGGGATCTATCCGATGACCATCGATGATAGCGGCGTCCTCATCTCGGATCACTTCGATAAGGGCAAATTCGAGCTGATCGATCAGATCATCGAGAACCAGGGTGAGCTGAACGTGAATCAGATACCGAAAGCCCTGACCACGGTCATTTCCAGCCGCTCAACCCAGGCTAACGCTTCGCCCGTTACCGCAACTCCGCAAACAAAGCAGCAGTAAGCTGACACTTTAGTTCAAAATCTGAAGCCGAAGCCCAGGTTCATTTGCAGGTTATGCCGCGTGAAGGTCGGATTTACGTCTCTGGGCGGCTGTGCGTTGTAATGAATTATTGTGTCGCCAATATCGAAACGGATCAGTGTTCGCTTTGAGGGGTAGTATTCGAAAACACCGCCCACATCCATATTGAAGAACGTCGCCGGTTTTTCGGACGACAAGACAAGCATGTCGTATGGCTGGCCATTCTGATATACGATAAATTTATCTACAACATAGGGAAATGCTCTGAAGTGGATCAAGCCGGGTCGAGCCTTTGCGAAAACACCAAAGCGCTTAGAGCGAAATCCGTATTTCGCCCCGAATAGGAGTTGGGTTTTTTCGCCTCCTGAAAACGGCACGTTGGTAGATTCACCCGCCATGAATAATTCCGATAAGGTTCTGGTGCCGGGCGTATAGTTCACTTCGGCTTCGACGGCAAGGTTTCGGTTGATGTTATAGGTAAACCTTCCGCCAAAGCCACTCTCATATCGCCGATCGTTAATTACAGCATAGTCAAATCCGGCTCGGTGATAGACTACATCGGCCGCCTCAAAATCGCTCTGAAACATTATCGTTCCGTGTACGCCAACTTCGAAACGCTTTAGCTCCCTTCGGTGGTTAGTCGTATCCTCCCGGGGTTGTTTTTCACCTATCTCGGCTGTTGCCGGAGCCGCGCGGTCCGTCCGACTGGCTACTGTACTGGCTGTATCCTGAGCGATGCCCGCAACAACACAAACCACAGGCAAAAATATCGAAACCAAGAAAACTCTGCTGAATATCGAAAGCATAAATCGTCTATCTCCTTTGATAAAGGCTAAAATGGAGGCACAGAAAGCCATGCCTCCAAGTGGGTTCAAAAGCTAAAACAAACACGGCGCAGGAACTGAGCATGGGTCCGGAGGGTTAGGAGCCGGAGGTGGAGTATTTCCATAGAGCGAAAGCTCACCCGCCGCAACCGTTTCCCATCTACCGCTTGCTGTAATGTTGCTGACAGTCAGTTGATAAACGCCATTTGTGTACGTACTCAAATTCGGCGGCAGGGTAAAACGGATTTGGCCCTTACCCAAATTGACCGCGGTAGCCGAGACAGAAAACTTCAAGCTTCCGAATTCGTCGAATGTTGCTACTTGCGGAGACCCATACGTGTCTGATACTCCTTCGGCCTCAACGTCTATTGTCGAAGGTGGTGAAGTCACATCAATCGCCTTCGGATTGACGGTAATTGGGAATACGTAAGCGTGGCAATATAAGGGTTCTCGCTCACCAATATGAACATTTCGCTCAACCGTTTGAATTCCCTCTACGCAGGGGAATTGACCAGGCTGAATGGCTTCTACATACTGAAAGCGCCATCGTCCCGGCACTCGGGCATTTGGGATGCGCGTGAGGACCGGGCCAATATCTCTTGGTGCGAAGTACTCAAGAGTACCTTGTGTTGTGCCTTGTGGTTCAAGGAACCAACCAGTCGCCCGCATTATGGTCGTTCGTTCTATCTGACTACTTGTTGTTTGGCTAATTTCAATTCGAACGGGTGCAAGGTCAAACCCGCGATCAGGCGGATTTCCACTACCACCGCCTCCATTGCAACCAATAAGAAGAAGGCTGCCTATCAGGGATACGCTCAATGCAAAAATTCTGACTCTCATTTTCTTTCCTCCTCCTTAGTTCTCTATCCCCAAAATATCGAGTGCGCGATGTGGGATCGCAAGCAGGTCGTTAGATGACATAGTAGCCACCTTATCGAAAATGGCTTCGTTCACCAGTTCTGACTTAGCGGGATCGTCCGCCAGCGACTGTCCGACCTTTGTCGAATGCAGATCATTCCACATTGCTGTTCGCTCCGCCTGCGTGAGTTGGTAGTTCGGATTCGACATCTTCTGGTTCATCATTGCCAAGGCGACAAATACCGCTTCGGCCGGTGACATCTCAGGGACGATCGTTGTGTTTACATCACCAACAGCACTCTGTTCCGATTGACGGCCGTGGCCGACAAACTGTGGAGCAAGCAACTGAAGAGCTTGTCGCAGTTTGCGAACTTCATATACATCCGTCTTGCAGAACTCAGGTGTGTTGAATTTCACCTGCAACCCATTTATAACCTGGACGACAGCGGTTTCAGTGACGCCGCCGCGTTGGTTTGTCTGATAGAGCGTTTCGGAATTGGCAATTCGAGTTTTCACATCAGATGCAACGGTTGTGCTGAAAGTCGTGAATAGCTCATTGACGAGATCGTTCACAGCGGCAGAGCCCCCGCCTTCATTTACGGCCCTAGCCTTGATATTAAGTTGGCTGAACGCGAAATTTCCATCATATGACGCTGGAAGGGCCATTCCGGAAGTTCGAAAGTCCAGTGAGTTGAATGCCGCCGCACCAATCAATGAAAAAATAGCAATGATCGGCACGGAGTAAAGCAATGTTCTCCTCATCGTTTTTCTCCTCTAGTTGATAGGGAAGAAAACGAAAGCTAAAAAGGACCTTCGTGAAATTCGCTTTCATTTCTTCGGCTTCGGGTTGTAGCCCTACCGTGTTTCACGCTAAGATATCATTGCTTTTTGACGACATCTGTTGTCCTAAACACGACAGAGACAGTTCAAAAACAAAAGCCCTGGGGATCGCTTCAACCGATTCTCAGGGTCTTTCTTGTTTTTGTGAGATTCCTGTATTCGCCAACAAACCGCTGTTCGCCAAAGTGCGGCAAAGTGAAGGAATGATCCAAATGGCGGAGTGAGGAACCCATACAAACTTAAACTTTAAGAATAAAGTGGCAGGATTCTATTCTCATTTTTTCTCTTTGTCAAGCGGTTTTTTTTTTTTTGGGAGGCTAAGTATTGTGTATAAAGCGGTTAGAGTTACGAATCTCCAGCCCTGATGGCCAGGTATCAATCCTGTTTGTACGACTTGGTTTTGACGGCACGGCGCAAAAAGGACCGCAAAGCTCACAGGTAAACTTCGCGGTCCTAGTTTTCGGTGCTCCGAACCTTAGTTGTCCGGAGTCGGTGACGGGTTCGGCGATGTCGGTTCGTTGCGTTTTTGCAGCTTCGGAGGCCCGCTGTCCTGCGAACTGCTGCTCGAATCGGCCGCATCCGGCTCGTCGGGCGTCGGCTGCCTTTTCTTCAGCGTGGGCGGCCCTTGGTCAGCTTCATCGAAATCGCCCTTGATGCTGGCCTTGGCATTTGTGATCTTCATCAGGTGCTCTTTGACCTTTTGAAATTCCGACGTGCTGATTATGTACTCTTCCTTTTCAGGGAAGCGGGAAACAAGGCTAAGGCTGTCATCGCGACGCTCGAGTGCCGGTGGGTGGCTCATAAAGAGTTTCGAGAGCGAGCCGGGCTTTTTCTTGTTCTGGGATGCGAGTTTTTCGAACATCGTGGACATCGCCGTAGGATCGTAGCCCGCAGCATACAAATACTGCACGCCAAGCTTGTCCGCTTCCTCCTCAGCACCACGCGTAAACTTAAAGAATGCAAGCATTTGGCCAAGGCCTGCTGTATTTTGAAGCACGGCTCCGGCAATTCCGCCGGTCATGATCAAGCCGCCAAGGATTCCGTACTGGAGGAGCTTGCCTTTTCCCTGATTCTCCATTGCGTGGCGCGCCGCGACGTGTGCGATCTCGTGAGCCATAACGCCCGCAAGCTCGGCTTCATTGTCGGCCGCGAGGATAAGTCCTTTGTTTACAAAGAAAAAGCCGCCCGGCAACGCGAAAGCATTTACCTCGTCGCTGTCGATCACCTTGATCGTGAAAGGAATTTTTGCGTCCGAATGAAGGACAATGTTCTGCCCTACACGGTTCACGTACTCGGTGACCATCGGGTCATCGACCATCTTCGCCTGCTGCTCAACTTCTGCAGCAAGGCGCCGTCCTATCGCGACTTCCTTTTCCTGTGAGCCGCCGAGCCAGCCGAACAGCTTATCAGCTCCGCCGTTAATGTTGCGCTTGCCGATCTGTGCAGGGTCGTCCTTGGCCGATAGCGGCTCGGTGGAATGGGCCGGTACGGGCGTCGGCGATGGCGTTGGTTCTGCGGCCTTGCCGGGATCACCGGCTTTAACCGGTGCCTTTTCGTTCGTTTGACCGTAAACACCTACCGGAACCGTACCAACCACGGCTGTCCAAATGCTAAAGGCGGCCAAGAATGCCGCTGCCGTCCTGATCTTGCTGCTTGACATCGAAATAACTCCTGCAAAAAACGCTGTCTGCGAGAGAAACTTAAAGATAAATAGACTTTACCACGCGTTTGATAAGATGCACGAATTTCTCGATAAGTTGCGACGTCTCAAGGTTTTCACGAGGAATTTCAGATTTTTTTGGGCGTCGGTCGAAAAATGAAAGAAAATCTTCAATTCTTGGCGCAAACTTGTTAAAATATTCTTGAGCCTGGTCCTCCCGGCCGGTGCTTCCTCGCCTGCTCTAATTGACCACTCTCTATGAAGCGCATCGAACAGAAGGTAAAAGACCTCGTTGAGCTGCGGCAGTATTCTAGCAATTACGAATACGCCCGCGAGCCGGCGAAGGCTCTCGCAAGCTATCGATTTACGGACGTAACGTCCGACCTGATGGCGAAATGGATCGAGCGAGTTGGCCGCGTGTCCGACGGAAACGGAGCGGCAAATGCTCTTGCAGGTTTTCGCGGTGTAGGCAAGAGCCATTTCCTTAGCACTTTCGGTGCGATAATGGGCGTCGCGGACCTGAGATCGCGGGCGGGTGACCCCCACGTTGACAGTACCGCACACGCTCTCGGACGCCGAAAATTCACGATCGTTTGGGTCTATCGCGGCTCAGAGGAGTCGCTGTTGGCGGAACTGCAGACGGGGATCGCATCCGCAACTGGGATCTCTCGTGCTGTTTTGAGCTCGAATATCGGTGAGCTCCTCGAAACTGCGCAAACGGTCAGTGCCGACGCAGGGCTTGTTGTGCTCATTGATACCTCGCTCGAAAGGCCCGAGCGAGTTAGCCGCGATGATGGGCAAACGCTCGGTGAGATCGCCGAGATCGCAAAAAAGAAAGGATATTTCGTTGGTGTTGCCCTCGACGACGACATCGCCGGGGCCGATGGTGCGAATGCCGCGATCACACGATCTTTTTCGATCGATTATCTCGATCTTGAGCATCTCTATAAGATCGTAGATGCCCATATCTTCCCTAAATTCCCTCGGTCGAATGCCGTAATTCACGAGATATTCAACTATTATCGAGCAGTCGTTCCCGGGTTCAGGTGGAGTGAACAGCGCTTCTCAGCCCTTTTCCCGCTGCACCCCGCGATAATGGAGATCGCTCCATTCGTGCGGCTTTATTTGCACGAATTCGCGTTACTTGGGTTCGCTGCCGAGGCCGGTGCCAGGATCATGGGACGCCCGGCGAACTCACTCATCGCCCCTGACGAGGTGTTCGACAGCGTCGAGGCCAGCCTGCGAAAGATCGAAGCCCTTTCCGCAGCATTTGAGATATATGATCGGTTGAACAACGAGGTCGTTGCGAAACAGCCCGTCGTAAAGCGCCTGCATGCGAAGCTGATACTTAAGGGGATGATGCTCTTCTCGCTTAGCGAAGAAGGCTCAACGGCGGCGGAGATCGGGGCATCGATGCTTATCTTCGATGAGTCTGATCCGGGTGCCGCTGTTGGTGAGATCGAGCACGTCCTTGCAGCATTCGCCACAGCAGCTCCCGACGCGATCAAGACCGAAGCGGACTCTACGGGAGCCAGCCGCTACAGCTTCCGATTGGATGCAAAGGACGGTCTAAAGCTCGCGCTCCAATCAGCCGCCGCAAATGTGACGGCAGAGCAGATCGACGCGGTCCTGAAACGCCTCATTTCTGAGCGTTTCCCCGACTTCACGTTTGCCGCTGAGGAGGGCGAGGCCGGTTCTGACCGGGCCGATGCATATCTTCTTTGGCGCGGAGGCGTCAGAAAAGGCGAGGTCGTTTGGAACTATCAACCCGGCGGTGCTCAACGGACCGCCGATCGCCGAGATTGGACGGTTACCATTACGTCCGATCCGAGCTCGCTCGAAGGCTCAGATCCGATGCAGGTTGGTTGGATCCCCGGTGAGATCGTGGCGGCCGACCGCGACGCTCTTGCTCGCTTCTGGCTCCTGCAGAACGATGCGACGATCAGGAATGAGCATAAGGAGCACCTCGCTGCAGCGATCCAAACGCATGCGTCATCGACCTCTAAGGCGTTCCAAAGAGTATTTCTTGATCAGGCTGTACTGTCGATCGGCGGGTTCGAGTATAACCTGACCGAAGAAGCGCGCGGTTCGGCGACCCTTTCGCAGGTGTTCAGCATCATGCTGGAACCGCTTTTTGAGACGTGCTTCCCGGACCACCCGGTCTTTCCGCATGTTGTCGGGCCGAAAGAAGTTTCGGCGATCGTCTCGGGATTCTTCAGCGGTTCCGCGATAGCGGACGAGACCTTGCTCCGCCTTGCAGCGGACTGCTGTCTTCCGCTGGGTATCGCCGTTCGGGGAGAGAGTGGCCCGATACCTGGGACCGCAGAAGACCTGCGGCGGCTTGAGACCGTCCGCCTTGTCGTCGAAACGGTCGATGCCGCTAACGATACTGCGGCCGAGATCGGGATCGTTCGCGACGCTCTTGGCGCTGAACCGTACGGACTTGTTTCTGAGTCCGTCAACTTGATCCTGTCGGCAATGGTCGCCGCTCGGATGATCGAGTTCGTGACCGCTCGCGGCGATCGGATCAACCATCGCTCGCTTGATCTTAAGGTCAACTGGGATGACATCGTTGCTGTCGCGAGGCCGGTTGGTTCGGGAATTTCCGTTGAGCGCCTTGGACGGTGGCTGCACCTTCTAACAGGCGCGAGCGAAACCTTGGCGGTTACAAAGGACGCCGATGCAGAACCGATCAAGGAAGCCCTCGCGGTATGGCAGGCCGAATGGCGAACTTCGGCGGTCGCCTCAAGATATGCGGAGGTCGATGACTGCTGGCTCACGACACGGACGTGGCGTGCATCGTCTTCCATAAAAACGTTCGATTCAGTCGCTGCCAGCATTGACGCTTTGAGGGCGGAAGAACTCTCCTGTGAAGACTGCCTTACTCGCATCGCTGACGCTTTCGCCGATCAGGAGAGTGAATTCTCTCGCCGTTCGGACGATCTGCTGCTGATCGAAGAGTTTCTCGCAGGCATTGTCGTTCGGGAGAAGGCGATGTCCTACCTCGCGAAATCTGAGCCGACCGGGGAAGAGGAGATCGACAACCTTCGTGCCTACCTTTGGGATATGGCGAATCTCGATGCGAATGATCACGATCCCGAAGCATCGCGCATTATTGCAAACCAGTGGAGCCGCTATCAAAAGCTTTATTCGCGGCACTTTGCCGAACTTCACAACGCGTTGCCGGCTGCGGCAGATATCCGCGAAAAATTGCTGCAGGTCAAAAAGACGGATGTTTGGTGGGAGTTTGAGATGCTATCCGGAGTTCCGAGCTTTGATGCGACGCGAAAGACCTATGTCAGCGGCGAGATCGACGCAATGAAGCGGCTTGATTGCAGCCGGGACGTTGAAAAGATACTTCTCGATTCCCCGGGCTGCGGCTGTGGGTTCTCGCTTTTCGATGCTGAAAAGATCGAAGAGAAGCCTCGGGATGTCTGGCAGGCGATAAACACGGCACTTTTTGAGTATCGCCGGTCGCTGCATGTTCGGCTTGGCGAGATCGCTGAGATCGCTTCCGAGTTGGACGCAAGGTCAGATGGAACTTCGCTCAGGAAATTGATCGAGAATGAGACCGACCTTCGACGCTTTACCGATGGCGAGTTGGCGATCCTGCGGAAGCTCTCTCCCTCAGATGAGCTCGCAAGCGGTGACGATGAGCTGATATCGTTCACTCCGGAACCATCCGAGATCGATGCAATTATTGATTCTCTCACGTAAAACCTCTGCTATCATCTTCAGGTAATGAAACCTGAGATCGACATCATCGGCGACGGCCGCATAGGCAGGGCATTAGCTCTTGCTTTTGGCCGAAAATGGACGCCGGTAACTCGCATCATTTCCCGAACGACAGACCGCGAGGCAGTTGAGTCACTCTTGCCGCGGCCTCTGCGGGGTGATGATGTGATGCATGGGACGGTGATCATTGCCGTACGCGACTCGCAGATCGAGATCGCGGTTGCCGACCTAAAGGCTCATTTACGGCCAGGCTGCATTGTTCTGCATACGAGCGGCTCTCGCTCATCCGAAGTTCTCGCTCCGCTTCGTGAATCAGGAGCCTTTGTCGGCTCGATGCACCCGCTTGTCTCGGTAAGCGACCCGACTGAGGGAGCAGAAAGCCTTTCCGCTGGCTACTTTTGCATCGAAGGCGACGAAAAGGCCTGCATCATGGCGAGGGAACTTGTCGAGATCCTGGGCGGGCGGAGCTTTACGATCGCACCCGATAAAAAGGCCCTGTATCATGCCGCCGCAGTGATGTCGGCAGGCCACATTGCTGCTTTGTTCTCTGGGAGCGTTGAGCTTTTGACGGAATGCGGCGTCTCGCGGGAAGAGGCACGAAAGGTGCTTGCTCCGCTAGTTGCCAGCACTGCGGCAAATCTCGAAAAATACACGCCTGAAGGCGCTCTTACCGGTCCATTCGCCCGCGGCGATCGAGGAACGGTCGAACGAAATCTCACTGCCATCCGCAATTCTGCTCACCCCGAACTCGCAGAAATATACTGTGTCCTCGGGCTGCGGTCACTCGAACTCGCGAAGAAAAATGGCGTTTCAGATGGTGATATCGAGGCGATCTCGGCAATCCTTCGCTCAAAGTGATAACATCTAAAAAGTAGAGCGATGTCGAAGAGCAAAGACAAATTTGCGAACGAGCGGACGATCTTTCTCGAATATATTCAGGCCGCCGGCCTGCGTCGAACCGATCAGCGTGAGCTGATAATGGAGACCTTTCTTGGCACTGAAGAACATCTCACGATCGAGGATCTTCATCGCCTTGTTCAAAAAAAGGACCCGTCCGTTGGACACACGACGGTTTATCGTACTCTGCGGTTGCTGACTGAGGCGGGCCTTGCTCGCGAGGTCCGGTTCGGCGACAACAAGACCTACTTCGAGCACCATTACAATCACGCGCATCACGACCATATGATCTGCACGGGCTGCGGCCTCGTGATCGAGTTCGTGTCCGAAGAGATCGAACATCTTCAAGATCAGGCGGCTGCGAAATTCGGGTTTACGCCGACCCATCACAGCCTGAGGCTGTGGGGAACTTGCCGAGAATGCAGCACGAAAGCAGATGCGATTCCGGCGGCACCTTCGGGGGCTCAGCCCAGAGTTCGGGTTAAAACTACGGTTGGAAATGGCTAGCAACGCCGCGACCGCGTCAAATTACGGAACATTTCCGCAGGCAGGGTCGTAACTTATGGTCAGAACTCGATATCTGCTGTCGGAAGACGCAAGGAGAGGCCAAACAAGATGAGCGAAAAGGAAAAGACCGCAAAAGAGACGTCGAAACGCAAGGACGATTTCCAGGCAGAATTCGAGGCATTGCCTCTCGATGAGAAGTTCTCCCGCCTTTTCAAGATGGAGGCCGTTACGATCGGCGAGACGATCAACTACGTTGTCAATAATTCGGGAAAAGTGATCGACAAGGCCGTCGAAGCTATAAATGACCTTGGCCGGAAGGCTCAGGCAGAGTGCTCTGAGAAAAACGCTTCGGACGAAAATCCCAAAGCCGAACGGTCAAAGAAAGAAGACAAGAAGGCCGATAGTGAAAAGAATTAACACGTTGCTCTTATGCAGCGTCAATCACCTTTTTCGCCTTTTAGGCCAAAAAACTTCCTGATAGAACCGATCATTCCGGTAGGTTTGATCTCCACGTTATTGATCTCGCCGACGGTCGAATCGTTCTCGCTCAGTCTTTTTAGCCGCTCCTGAATTCGCTCGGAAACTGTCAGGACAAGTGCTTCGTTATTCTCCAGGATCGGTTTCAGGGCCCGTTTTCCAATTCTCATCACTTCCGTCTCGCTGGTCGCTACCACGGTTGCCGTTCGCGGCTGTCCGGTCAGCAAACTCATCTCACCAAAGAAGTCATCTTCACCGAGCTTGTTTATCACCTCGGAACGCTGTCCGCGTCGGAGCACGACATCTACCGAACCTCGGGTGATCACGAACATCGACGTTCCTTCTGCACCCTGTTCGACGATCGACTCGCCAGGGGCGTAAACGCGAGCCTTCGCACTGGAGGCGAGCCTTTCGATCTCGGCCTCAGACAGCGGAGCAAAGATAGGTATTCGTGCCAGTTGCACCGAGCGCCGCGTTATCTTTTCTTCGGGCGGGACCTCAGGGGGTGCTTCCTGATTGACAAGCGTTCTTGTCGGGAATGCGAACTCGATCTTTTCACGCTGGAATGCGTACCAGATGCGCTCTCGGATCAGGGCATCAGTGTCGGCATGCCGCGTATAGTCTTCGATCCAGTATTTAACTTCCCAGTCGATGCTGCTGTCGCCGAAATTGCGGATCCGGACGACCGGATGGCGTTTGCGTGAAACATTCTCGGTAAAACGAAGGGCCTCGCGCACCACCATGCTCGTTCGTGACGGCGAATAAGAGTATGCCGTATTGAATAGAACGACCCGAGCATTCAGATTGTCCTTCGGGGCAACCTCGATCGTCTCTTTGCCAAGCACGGAGTTGCTGATTATCAGGAGCTTGTTCTGGAACGTACGGATCTTCACACCGCGCCAGGAAACGCCTTCGACAACGCCCATTCCACGATTTTGTATCGAGATCACATCTCCGACCTGAAACGGCTGGTCGGCCTGCATCGCAATCCCCGCGAACAGGTTGCCGAGCGTGTCCTGAAGAGCAAGACCGACGACTATACCAACGATCGTCGATCCGGTGAACAGAGCAGAAAGCTGAACGTCCGGATACTGATTCTGAAAGATCAGAGCGAATGCGATTATGTAAAAAATAATCGACAGGACGGTCTTTAATAGCGATGAAACGCCCGGCTGGGCCGAGCGCCGAGTCGCAGAACGCATCAGCAGAAACGCGACGAACCGCACGATCGCGATCACGATCAGCATCGAGAGCACGATAGTAATGATCTTCGTGATCGTTACGATCGCGGTTGTTGGGATCTGATGGCTGGTCAGGAACGTCTCGATCTGCTCGGCGAAGACCGCCATCAGAGCAAGGATCGTCCCTACAATGCCCACGAATATCGCGAGCGAGATCGCTTTCTTGTAAATGTCCGAAGAGGTCATCTTTTGCTAAAACATATCAGCGATCGTTTTTACTATCAACAGGATCGAGAGAATCGAGACAATGACGGTTGTGCCGTACGCAAAAAGGTTGTGGACAAAGCGGTTGCGGTGCTCGCCCATGATCTCACGATTGTTGCAAAGGATCACGATCGCGACCAGAAGGATCGGCAGTAAGACTCCGTTCACGCACTGTGTGAAAAGCAGCAAGCTGATCTGAGGGATGTTCGGGATCAGGGCAACGGCTGCGCCAAGAACGATCAGAGCCGAAAAGATGCCGAGGAAGATCGGGGCCTCGCGGAAGGAGCGGGCAAGGCCTTTTTCGAATCCAAGGGCTTCGCTTAAGCTGTATGCGGTCGCGAGCGGAAGTACGCCCATCGCGAGCATCGATGCTCCGAACAAACCGATACCAAACAGCCATTCGGCATAGTCACCGACAAACGGAACCAACGCTTTTGCGGCATCACTTGCCGTTTCAAGCCTAATACCGGACACGTGCAAGGTCGCTGCCGTCGAGATCAGGATAAAGACCGCAACCAGGTTTGCGAGCACTACGCCAATGATCGCGTCCGCCCGGGCAAGATTCAGATCCTCGGCGTCGAGTCGCTTTTCGACGACCGAACTTTGAACGAAGACCTGCATAAACGGCGTGATCGTTGTGCCGATCAAAGCCATCACCGTGAAAAGATATCCGGATTCGACCCGGAACGTCGGCGTTACGAACTCCTTTGCGACGAGGCCCCAGTCCGGCTTTGCCGCGAATGCCGAGATAACGTACGCAAAAAGAACGAGCGCCATCAGCAGAAAGACCTGCTCGACCCGCTTTGGTGTGCCTCGGGCGACCAGGAGCCAGATCGCGACCGCCGCCAGGGGAACCGAAATATAACGAGATACCCCAAAAAGCTCTGACGCCTGTGCGATACCGACAAATTCTGCGACGATGATGCCAAAATTTGCAATGAGCAAGGCCAGCATCACAAGAGCCGTCCAGCGTACGCCAAACTGCTCGCGTATAAGGTCGGCAAGGCCCTGGCCGGTGACGACGCCCATCCGAACGCACATTTCCTGCGCGACGATAAAAAATACCGTCATCGGGATGAACGTCCACAAAAGCGTATAGCCGTAATCCGCACCTGCCGACGAATAGGTCGCGATACCGCTCGCTTCATCGCCTGATGCGGCAGAGATAATGCCGGGGCCAAGCACGGCAAGGTAGGCTAGAAATCTATATTCCGGGAGACTTCGGCGAAGGCGCGACGGTATCTTGCGCAGACTGAGCGCGATACTCTTCGGAGATACGCTGCGAAGGTCCATTTTGCGATCTACTACCGTCGTCTGTCATTTTCGAACAAAAATGCGGGCTCGCGTTGCTTGTTGCCCGCTTATGCGACTTAACGAATATAACCCTTTTGGCACAATGTTTGAAGCCCTGAGCGACTTTTGCCGCGAGATTTTTTCGTGAATCCGAATAATCTGGTAAATTCGAACTATGCAGACACGATCTCGGTATTCCCGCTTCATCGCGTTGCTCGCGATCGTGAGCGTCCTCGTTGTTGTACTCCCGTCCACAAAAACCTACGCCGCGTGGCCTGATCCCGTTCGGGGCAAGCATGCAATGGTCGTTTCGCAACACGAACTTGCCTCGCAGGTCGGTGTTGAGATCCTTAAAAAGGGTGGCAATGCGGTCGATGCCGCCATCGGAGTTGGGTTAGCCCTGGCGGTCGTCTACCCCGAAGCCGGAAATATCGGCGGCGGCGGCTTTATGGTGATCCATGACAGCAAGGGCCGGAACCATGCGATCGACTACCGTGAAATGGCACCTGCGGCCGCGTCACGAAACGTGTTTGTCGGACCGGACGGAAAGCTGATTCACGGTGAAGGCTCATCGACGATCGGTTATCGTGCGTCGGGCGTACCGGGAACTCTCGCGGGCTTTGATCTCGCTTTTCGCAAATACGGCTCGGGCAAGGTTAAATGGGCGGATCTCGTCGCACCTGCCCGCCGTCTTGCGGCAAACGGATACGTGCTCTCGTATAGGCTTGCTCAACTCTTTAAGAGCTACTCAGACGGGCTGTCCAAATACCCCGAGAGCAAACGCATCTTCCTGAATGGCGGAAAATTCTTTGAGGAAGGCGAGCTTTTCAAACAGCCCGATCTTGCCGCAACTTTGGGGCGCATAGAACGGTCGGGCGCACGCGAATTCTACACGGGCCGGACCGCACAGCTGATCGCTGCTGATATGAAGGCCAACAACGGCCTGATCACGCTCGACGACCTTAAAAATTACCAGGCGAAGGAACGTGAGCCGCTTGTCGGGGATTATCGTGGTTTCAAGATCATCTCGATGCCGCCGCCTAGTTCCGGCGGGATCGTCATGCTCGAAGCCTTGAATATTCTCGAGGGGTATGACGTTACCGCTATGCAATACAACTCGGCAGAGAAATACCACTATCTTGCCGAAGCGATGCGACGGGCATTCGCGGACCGGGCAGAGTTTATGGGCGACCCTGATTTCGCCGATGTGCCGACGGCGTCTCTCATCTCAAAATCCTATGCCGCAAAACGTCGTGAGTCGATTCAGAAAGACAGAGCGTCCAACAGCAAAGATGTCGGCCACGGCGAGCCGACCGGCCGCGAATCGATGGACACTACGAACTATGCGGTAGTTGACAAGGACGGGATGATGGTCGTCAACACATACACGATCAACGACCTCTACGGCTCGCAGGTTACAGCCAAAGGCACCGGCATTCTGCTCAATGACGAGATGGATGATTTTGCGGCAAAACCTGGCGAACCGAATATGTTCGGCTTGATCCAGGGCGAGCGAAATGCCGTCAAAGGCGGAAAAAGGCCGCTTTCTTCGATGACGCCCACGATAGTCCTTCGACCGGATGGCTCGGTCTGGTTCGGCGTCGGAGCTCGAGGCGGGCCGAGGATCATTTCAGCCGTACTTCAGACGGTGATCAATGTCATTGACCACAAGATGGACATTCAGGCGGCAATCGACGCTCCTCGTATACACCATCAATGGCTGCCCGACGCGATCATGACCGAGCCGGTGGGTTTTTCTCCGGATACGACCGCGCTCTTGAAAAGATACGGCCATACGTTGAGCACGGGCTGGGTCGCATCGGCAACCGGATTAATGATCGATAAAAAGGGTGTGAGACTCGGCGCGATTGATTCTCGGAGCGACGGACTCGCGGTCGGCTACTGAGGAAGTTTCTTCGCTTCTTCCTGATCAAGCAGGCGTGTTGTTCCTTCGGTAACGCTCGTCGGCTGCAGATCATTCGTGTCACGCCAGGCTCCAACACCCGGAGCCCGATATTCCGTCGCCGGCTGGGTATGCTGCGGCGGCAAAGCCATATTCGTCTGGCGGCCGTGGAGGGTCGCCGGCATTGTCATTGGCTGTGGCGTCGTGCGGAAGGCCGGCGGAATGCCCGAAGCCGGCTTCGAACTTGGCAGGAAGATCAGCGAGCCAAGCAGCCAGATCATCGAGCCGAAAATGCCGGTTATAGCCATCATGGCGATCAGTTCTTCAGGCCCGTCCAAAATGGCAAAAAAAGAAGTGGCAAACAATGTAAAGAAAATGAACCAACTGACAGCGAAGAAAACGCCGTTCTTTTTGTTAAAGATCTTCGGCGGCGGCTTTTCGGTCAGCTGAGCAAGTTGCGGAAGATAGCCGCCTTGCGCCACCACCTCGGCGACGAGCGAAAGCGGCAGACCGCACCTCGAGCAGAATTTGGTCTCTTCGGAAGCTTGTTGTTGGCCGCAGCTTGGGCAATGCATCGTATTTTTCTCAGTTTCGCCTTCTTCAGTTCTTGGGCAATGCGACTGAATAAACGAATTCTGTCACGAAAATGTTCAATCGGCAAAAGAAAGTTACCTGCGACGGACCTTATTTCCGGTTTGAAGCTGATAGATCGCCGCCGCACGGCCTAGATAATGATCTGCAGTTGCGGCCGTCTCAAGCAGCAGCGTGAATATCGACGTAAGTTTTTCGGGGGCGGGAAGTTCGCGTTTAAGGTCTTCGTCAGAGGTGAGGAAAGCGAGACCGTGGCGGCGGGTTTCCGCGACCTCGTCAAGATATTCGAGGATGAGTTCGTGGGTAGAAAGTTTCTCGGGAAGTGTCCATTCGAAGGGATCGTCCCACAAACGCGTGGTGATCCCGCCAAACGTCTGCTCTACGACCGCCGCTGACCGCAAAAGGCAAGTTCCCATGCTCATACACGGCAGTTCGACCGACCCAATATCGGTAAAGAGCCCTTCGGCCGGGATCAGTCCGAGCAGGACGCGAGTTTCCGAATCGATCTGCTCGAACTTCCGGCCAAAGCCGTCTATCAGGTCACGCATAGAAGAGGAGAGATTGCGAAAACGATCATCGGCCCTTATACCGACGCTCTTTTTCGAAAATTCCGAGGCCGTAATTTCTGCCTTTATAGCTTACGCCGGTGCCTACCGTGCCGCTAATTCCGATCCGCGAGCCTCTTGCCGGTACGTTCCTATCCGTGACGACCCAGATCGAGCCCGTGCCGTCATCGATCTTGTAGGCTCCTCCGGATATGCCGGTTCCCGGGATCGACAGGCCATAGCTGTCCGTTACGGTCCCAATGATGCCGACCTCTTTATTCTGATAACGCGACGGATTTGCGTTGATCTCGGCGATCGACCTCTTTTCCGGACAGGCTGCGGCAAAAAGTGCCAGGCCTGCGACAGCGACAATGATCAGCGAACGAGTGATTGCTTTCATTTTTCTCTCCAAATTGTTTTTTGAGCCAAAAGGCCTCTGAGGAGAGATTCAAATTTCGGCAGAAAGGTTTGCAGGCAATTGCTGCGGTCTAGCCGAGTTTTACTGCCGTTCCGTACGCAAGAACTTCCGTTGAGCCTTGCCCGAACTCGGTCGCGTCATAGCGCATCGCGATCACCGCGTCGGCGCCAATGTCATGAGCATGCTGCACCATACGATTGAACGCCTCCATGCGCGCATGTTCGCAAACTTCGGCCCATTCCTCGATATTGCCGCCGGCGATCGACTTGAGCCCGCCGATAATGCCGCGGCCAATGCCTGTCGCCCGAACAACAATTCCGCGAACGACACCTAGATACTGGTTGATCCGGCGTCCTTCGATCTCCATTCCGGTTGTAACTATCATAGCTTTATGAATTCAAACGAGAGAGCGGTGGTAGCGCCTACGGGAATCGAACCCGTCTTTCAAGATTGAGAATCTTGCGTCCTAACCGATAGACGAAGGCGCCAATTGAACTGACGAATCGAAAGTATAGAACAAACGACCAGAAAAGAGCAATTTGAGGCCGCCACCCAGAGGAGTCCGGGTCGCCTCAAACAAGAGGGAACCGCAACGGCAGCCCACTCAAACTTAGAAAATTTGGACAAAAGTGCGTCAACTTTAGTATGATTGATAACCGATGATTGGCTAATGGGCCGATCCAGGACAGCCGGATCTTTGGAAGATCCATCACCCAAACCTTTAATTCGTATCCATTCCCGCGTCTCGATCGACACTCTTCGGAGGCATCTCCGTCTTTTGGGCGCGAATCAGTTCCCGCGATCCCGCGTGAGTTTTTTCGTTTGAGGATCGCTTCGAAATACAAGGAGGAAATTCATGAAAAAGACGTTATTGTTCGTCACCGCTGCATTTGTGGTCGCACTTTCGATCACTGCCGCAAGCGCCCAAGAGAAGTTTTCCAAAGTAGTGACCGATGCGGATCGCTGGGACGCGATCGAGTACAGTGCTCCGCCGGAGTGTTCGCTCTCCCCTGAAGAGTGCGCGGTCAAGATGCTTACCGAGCTAAAGATCGATGTCGGCAGCGAGCCCAAGTTTAGTGTCTATCCATTAGGAGAAACGAATGACGGGAACGTAACCGTCGTCTTTGTTTCACGATTTGTCGATGATGACGAATTGGTGCTGGGTAAGTTGTTCCGTCTGGAGTTGGAAAGGAGCGACGCTGCTGACACGTCGTACAGCCTCGATGGCTTGGGCGTGATGTTCCAATGCATGAATGGACCGGTAGGCTGGCGAAAGACGCCATGCCAATGAACCTGTATCAGGCTCCTGAGCAGTGCCCGGACATGAGGTTCGGGCCTTTTTTTTGCCTGCCGAGTGTCAGCTCCCGTTGCCCGCGAACTGGCTCGACAATCTGAGGTTGATCCGATAAACTAATCGTTGACAGCAGTGGTGAGTTATTGCGACTTGCGGCCACGTAAAAAAAGCGGCTAAACAGCAGAGAGATCAATGTTTTGTTTAGACTCTGTGCTGCATTGTGGTACAGAGTTTTTTAGTTTGCGAGCGGACGGCGGTGCTCTGTATGGACGTCCGGCAAGGATTTGAATGGCACAAGATTTCCTAGAGCTTCTGAGAGACAAGATCATCGTTTTTGACGGCGCGATGGGTGTGAGCCTTCAGGCGATGAATCTCTCGATCGACGATTGGGGCGGGCCGAATTTTGAGAATTGTTCGGAGAATCTGCTTTACACCCGGCCGGATGCGGTCGAGCGGGTGCACACGAGCTTTCTCGATATCGGCTGCGATGTGATCGAGACAAACAGCTTTGGCGGTAGCGAGGTGGTTCTTAGCGAATTCGGCATTGCGGACAAGACATACGACGTAAACAAAAAGGCGGCAGCGATCGCGAAGCGACTCGCGAACGACTATTCTACGCACGATCATCCGCGTTTTGTTGCCGGTTCCATCGGCCCGGGAACAAAACTGCCAACGCTCGGGCATATCACGTATCGAGCATTGAAAGACGCTTACCGCGAACAGGTACGTGGGCTGATCGACGGAGGAAGCGATGTGCTCATCGTCGAAACGTGCCAGGACCTGCTTCAGACAAAGGCGGCACTAGCGGCGATCTTCGATCACTTTGAAAAGACAAGGTCGCGGATCCCCGTGATCGCACAGGTGACGATCGAGGTTTTTGGCACGATGCTGAACGGCACTGAGATCGGTGCGGCGCTCACGTCCCTCGAACCCTTTCCCATCGACGTCGTCGGAATGAACTGCGGCACCGGACCGAAGCATATGACGGATAGTTTCCGGCACTTGTGCGAGAATTCGCCGCTTC
Source organism: Acidobacteriota bacterium (assembly GCA_019639195.1). GTDB lineage: Bacteria > Acidobacteriota > Blastocatellia > Pyrinomonadales > Pyrinomonadaceae > OLB17. The sequence goes on from JAHBSI010000005.1 coordinate 191,197, forward strand.
CGGTATCGATATTGCCAAACGCGGGCTTGCCGGAGGTAAAGGACGGCCAGCAGCATTACGACGAGACACCGGAGAGCTTTGCGGACCAGGTCGAAGCTTTCGCGAAGGATTTTGGTGCGAATATCGTCGGCGGATGCTGCGGCACGACGCCGGAGCATATAAGACTGCTCGTCGAACGTCTCGGCAGCCTTTCACCCAAAGAACGAAATGCAAAGCTTGCTCCGTCGGCCTCCTCGATCTATTTCCAACAGCCTTTCACGCAGGACGCGTCTTTCCTGATCGTCGGCGAACGCGTCAATGCCTCCGGCTCGAAGAAGATGCGTGACCTTCTCGACGCCGAAGATTGGGACGGGCTCGTGAACCTTGCGAAATCGCAGGAAAAGGAAGGAGCTCACATCCTCGACGTAAACGTGGATTTTGTGGGACGCGACGGTGTCGCTGATATGCACGAGCTTGCAAAACGGCTTGTGACGAACGTCAAGATCCCCCTGATGTTCGATTCCACCGAGTGGGAAAAAATGGAGGCGGGCCTCGAACACGCAGGCGGCAAATCGATCCTGAATTCGACGAATTACGAGGATGGCGAGGAGCGTTTTGTTAAGCTCCTCGAGCTCGCGAAAGAATTCGGTGCAAGCATCGTCATCGGCCTTATTGATGAGACCGGAATGGCTCGGAGTGCCGAAGATAAGATCAGGATCGCTCGTCGGGCTTACAAGCAGGCGACGGAATTCGGCATCGAGGCTCACGATATATTCTTTGATCCGCTTGCGCTGCCGATCTCGACCGGTATTGAGGAAGATCGCAAGAACGCCGACGAGACGATAACCGCGATCCGCCAGATCCGTGAAGAGATGCCCGAGGCGAACATCATTCTCGGTGTGTCGAACATCTCGTTCGGTTTGAGCCCGGCGGCGAGGATCGTGCTCAATTCGGTATTCCTGCACGACGCGGTCGAGGCAGGGATGAATTCGGCGATCGTCAACGCGTCGAAGATCCTGCCGCTGATACGCTTTAACGAGCACGAGATCGAGACGGCCCGCGATCTGATATACGATCGGCGGAAATTTGGTGCGGAAACTCCGGACGGCGAAGCCGCGATCTGCACATACGATCCGCTCGTCGAGTTCACGACCCTTTTTGAAGGCAAGACTGCCCAGTCTATCAAGCCCGATATATCGAACCTTCCGGTCGAAGATAGGCTCAAAGAGCATATTATCGAAGGCGAAAAGATCGGTCTTGAGGACTCGCTCAAAGAGGCACTCGAAACTTATCCGCCGCTCGAGATCATCAACAATATTCTGCTAGACGGAATGAAAACGGTCGGCGACCTTTTCGGTTCCGGCCAGATGCAGCTGCCGTTCGTACTGCAGTCTGCAGAGGCGATGAAGGCGGCGGTCCGATTTCTCGAACCGTTTCTTGACCGTGTCGAAGGTATCGAAAAGGGAACTCTCGTCCTTGCAACCGTAAAGGGCGATGTGCACGACATCGGAAAGAATCTCGTCGATATCATCTTGACCAACAACGGCTACAAGGTCGTAAATCTCGGCATCAAACAGCCGATCGACGATATTCTGCGTGCGTTCGAAGAATCAAAGGCTGACGCGATCGGTATGAGCGGCTTGCTTGTGAAATCCACGCTTGTGATGCGCGACAACCTAGAGTTGATGAACACGCGGAGCATAAACGCACCGGTCATTCTCGGCGGTGCGGCCCTGAATCGTCGCTACGTCGATCAGGACCTGATACCGCTTTACGAAGGTGAACTTTTCTACGCTCGCGATGCCTTCGATGGCCTGCATGCGATGGACAAGCTTACATCGGGAGATGTCGCACAGGCGGCAGCGGCCTCGGCGACGGAAGCTGCCGTGACGGTTGCGGAAACGCCAACGTCCGACAGCGAAGATCTGGTCGGCGAAGATGCCAAATTGGGCGTCAATGCCGCCGAGCAGGTTCGCAAGCGTGCAAGCGGTTCGACGAAACACACCACACGCTCCGAGATCTCGCAGGATGTGCCGATCCCGACACCGCCCTTTTTCGGTTCAAAGGTCGTCGAGATCAAGGACCTCACAAAGATCTTTGATTTCGTAAACGAAACCGCGCTTTTTAAGGGGCAATGGCAATACAAACAGGGCCGGATGAAGCCCGATGAATACGCAAAGATCATTGCCGATGAGGTGCGGCCGCGTTTTGAGGAACTCAAAGCCGATGCGATCCGCAACAAGCTTCTCGAGGCGAGGGTCGTTTATGGCTACTTCCATTGTCAGTCCGATGGGAACGATCTGATCATCTACAACGAAGATCAAAAGACGGAGCGTCTGCGCTTCAACTTCCCGAGGCAGCCGCTCGAACAACGCGGCGGCAAGAACTTGTGCCTTGCCGACTATTTCGCCTCTGTTGAATCCGGCAAGATGGATGTTGTTGCATTTGACCTTGTGACGATGGGAAGCCGTGCGAGCGAACATTCGGCAAAGCTCTTTGCGGCAGACAATTATACGGATTATCTGCTGTTTCACGGCCTCTCGGTCGAATCCGCCGAAGCTTTTGCAGAGATGTGGCATAAGCGAATTCGCGAAGAGCTTGGTATCGCGGGTCAGGATGCCCCCGAGCTCGCAAAGCTCTTTCACCAGGGTTATCAAGGTTCGCGATACAGCTTTGGCTATCCGGCGTGCCCTGATCTTGAGGAGCAGGCAAAGATCTTTGAGCTTCTTGATCCGTCGAGGATCGGTGTTGAACTAAGCGAGGAATTCCAGCTTCATCCTGAACAATCGACCTCAGCGATCGTACTTCATCATCCGGAGGCGAAGTACTTTAATATCGAGTAAGGTAGCGATATCAGCAACAAAACAAAGAAGCTGTTCGAGGCGAACTCGAACAGCTTCTTTTTCTATGTCTCCGACGCAAAGACCGGAGAGCGATGCTTATTGAGACTATCTGCCGGGGATCGGGATATCGGTGCTCAGACCGAATTGATATGCCGAGAAGCCCGCAGTCGAACCCAACAGATACCAGACACCGGCGCGATAGACCGCAAGATCACTGCGGCCATCACCGTCATAGTCGCCTGTGGTCGGAATATCGCCGAGAGATCCGAAGTGGATCGTCGAGCTCGTTCCGGCCGCCGGGTTATAGATGAACCAGTCGCCGGTCTGCGTACGGAAGAGTGCGATCTCTGCCTTGCCGTCACCCGAGTAATCGGCGATCACCGGTATGTCAGTTGCCGTGCCGAGACCCGTTGCTGTCATCGGGAATCCGCCCGTCGATGGACGAACTGTGAACGAGCCGGCCGAGCCGATGTAGTATGCGATGTCGGTTTTGCCGTCACCGTCAAAGTCTCCCGGTCCGGGGATCGCTCCAGCGGGAATCGTACTGTAGATCAGCCCGCCGGTGCTCTTAAGAGCATACCAGCCGCCAGTTGAAGGCCGATAAACAGCAGCATCCGTCTTGCCGTCGCCATCGTAATCCGCGCTCACCGGAACGTCGCCCGGAAGTCCGAATGACAGGAAGGTTATGGTCGAATTCGAGCTGTTGAAGATGTAGAAATCCGGATTTGCGGAATTCGCATCTCCACGGAAGATCGCGTAGTCAGCCTTTGCGTCTCCGTCATAATCGCCCGGCGCCGGCACGTCGCCTGACATTCCCCAATGGGCGACAGCGAAACCCGCCGATGACCGCAGCAAGTACCAGTTTCCGTCGGACGGGCGGAAGACCGAGACATCCGACTTTCCGTCGCCGTCAAAGTCATATTTGGCTCGGACGGGAGCTGCTATCGAAAAATTCGCATCCGAAACATCGAAGAAGATGTTGCCAACCGCCTCGATCTTGATGCGTGCCTGAGAAGTAACCCCCATCGGGATAGTTACATCCGCGGAACCGTCGTTTGGAGTGCTTGCGGCAAGCACCGTTGGGAAGCTCGCTCCGCCATCGGTCGAGAGCGAGATCTTGACGTTCGCAACGCTTACCGGAGCGGCCGTTGTATTGGCGACGTTCCACGTGATCGTCTGCAGTGAACCACCCGAAACATTGATCGGCGTATTTGGTGATGTCACCTTGAACGGGCCTGATGTATTGCTGACCGTAATAGCAGTGTCAGTATATTGCGTCTGCCCGATCGTCACTCCCGGCACATACGGCTTGTTGTCACGAACCGTCAGACGGAAGTTTAGTGTTCTTGAGACAGAACTCAGGGCTTCAGTATTTGCAACAGCATCGCCACCCGGAAGGGCAGGCGAAACGAATAGGCCCGCAAGAACGGTGGCCATCTTCGGGAAATAACGAGTCCCGGAGCTGGTTGGCCGGAACGAGATCCAGTTAGGGCCGGTCGTTTTGCCGGGAGAAGCCGGGCTGCCGCTGCCAGATGTGTTGGAGTTATCGTTCTGCTCCCACTGATATGTAAGCGAGTCACCGTCAGGGTCAGTAGCCGATCCTGTCAAAGCAAATGGCGTGCTGATCGGGATCGTGTAGTTTGGAACCGACGCGACCACTGGCGGGAGGTTCTGCGTCATATTCGTCGTAATAGGGCAGGTCTTGTTGGCAAGGTTTGCCTGGATCTGCTCAATGCTCGTTTCGTGGAATGTATCGATCGAGTGCGGAGCGACATCATAAGACGTGATGCCTGCATAGCCCATGATCGTTATGCCGGAGCCGACCTCTTTGTTGCGGCCCGTACCTTCATTAACATACGAATAAGTGTGATTTGCTCCCATCTGATGGCCAACTTCGTGTACGACGTAGTCGATGTCGAAGTTGTCCCCCTGCGGGATGCCGTCCGCTGGCGAAGTGATGCCGCTGCCTTTCTGGCCATCGACGCAAACGCATCCGATACAGCCCGCGTTACCGCCGCCGCCCGATGCGCCGAACATATGGCCGATGTCATAGTTCGCTTCGCCGATGTTTGCTGTCAAAGTTGCCTGAAGCTGACCGTTCCAGCTGTCAAGGTCAGTGTAAGGATCGGTTGCCGGATTGTAGTAAATAACGTTAGTTGTGGCGTCGATGAGATTGAGGTGGACGGCAAGGTCTTTCTCATATACGCCATTCGAACGCGTCAGCGTTGCGTTAAACGCCGCAAGCACAAGGGCGACCTGTGCCGAACTGGTTGCTCCGAAGTAGTTTGCATATTCTCCGTTACAGGACTGGGCAAGACGCATGGTCTTTAGCTGACCGGCATTGCTTTCCGGACGATTTGCGACGTCGCCATTCAAACGGAAACTATCGCGGATCCCGGTAAGGAATCCAACGTCACCCGTGGAGCACATCCACGGCGAGCGTTCGCCTTCGCTGCCGCCACGAAACACGGAATATACCTTATGGTCGGCAGAGAAAGGTTCGATGAACTCATTATCGGCGTCAGAACGGAAGACGACCGTTTGAATACCTTGCGGCGAGATGCTTAATTTCAAGGTCGAGAATCGGTCTGTCAGCCCGCGGCCCGAAAATGCACGGATCTCCGGAAAACGAGCCTGAAGAGCAGTGTCGAAGTTTGAATCTTCATAGACCTCGAACCGTTCCATTTGACCATCAGCGTTCGGGATCGAAATGACCGTCGATTGACCGCCGGCCCGATCAGCGATCGAGAAAAGCTGATCTCTCAGTGGTTCAATATTGAGGTTGTAAAGACGAAAGTCAGTCGGATAAGAAGGCCTCAACACGGCCCTGTCTGTCTGAATGTTCGCACGGTCTTCCTGGTTCTCAGTCCAGATCAGCTGTTGGGCCGATGCACTGATCGCAAAAAATGCGAGGATCATTGAAAGAGACAGAACGCCGCGTAACATCTTTTGCGTGTTCATATTTATTTTGCTCCTTTTGTAAGGGGATCCATTGAAGACCCGAACGCCCTCTGCGCGTCAACGCCGACGGAAATTACGGAGTTCCGGAACGCCCAACCTATTGAAATTAATGAGAACGAATTGATTATCGTCTAAGAATAATGAAAAGCGGGGTATTTGTCTATCAGAACTGCCTGACGGGTACGTTTTTCTTTCGGAGTGTCGATAATGATAAAATCGAGCTCTTGCGTCCTGCAAATGTCCGAAAGAAGCTTAGAGCAAACTCAACAAAGGCTTATCGAACCGCTTACCCCGGCACCCGACGAACTGTCTGTCCTTGCGCGGATCGAACGCCGCGGCTATTGGCTCGCGCACAGAATGAATCTGGGTAGTTGGAAGAGCCTGATGACCTTCTTTCAGCGTCATATCGGCTCGCTTTGGATCTTCCTTTCGACCTACAACCTGATGCGGGTTCACGGCATTGAGAACTTTGAATCGACCGATATTCAGCGGCCGGTCCTGCTTGTTGCAAATCATCGCTCGTTCTTTGATATGTACACGGTATCGAGCGTGCTTTTTCGCCGGACGCGGCGGCCGCTGAAGCTCTATTTTCCTGTCCGGGCAAAGTTCTTCTATGACAGGTTCAGCGGCTGGATGGTGAATTTCGTGATGGGATGGTTCTCGATGTATCCGCCGTTCTTTCGTGAAGCAGGTGAAGTTGCAAAGCGCGACTTCGACAAGTATTCGCTCCGACGACTGATACAGCTTTGTTCGGAGGGGAACGCTAATGTGATCGGTTTTCATCCGGAAGGCAAAAGGAACCTGCGCGGCGGCCCGTACGACTTTCTGCCCGCCCAACCGGGCGTGGGGAAGGTAGTTTACGCCGCGCAACCGCAGGTTATACCCGTATTTATCGCGGGGCTTGGCAACGACCTCCCAAAGCAGATACTTGGAAATTGGCGTGGCGGCGAGAAGGTCCGCATTTGGTTCGGCGAGCCCATCGATCTTGCGGAGTTTTACAAGAAGCCCGACAAATTGCGGACGCATAAGGAGATCGCAGATCACCTAATGCAGAAGATCTCGGACCTCGGCGAACTTGATCGAAAGGAATACGCGCCGAATGCGTCAGAGCGGTAAAAGATAGACAAAACTATCAGTGGGTTTTGGCTACGGCGGTATTTGCGTTCGCGGCGGCAGTCGCAGAATTCGAATTTGGCGGTTTTGAAGAATCCGGCGAAGCCCAGCCGGCGTTCTCGAGCAGCGTGATCGCAAATCTCACCGGCACCGCCATATTCGCGGCAGTGTTCTCTGTGAAAACACCAAAATTCACACCGATGACCTCTCCGCTTTGACCAAAGAGCGGAGCTCCCGAACCGCCCTCGGCCGTGCGAGCGTCGTGCACGATACGCTTTGAATCAAGGTCTGTGATCGACCCTTGAGTGGTCAAGGGCACGATCTTCTGTGATTGTGCGAGGAAGTTTATCAGGTCCTGTCGCGAATTCCCGAAACGCTGGTTGATCGAGCGTGCCTCGGCATCATCCACCATCGCGAGCAATCTGTCAGGGCCGTTCGGATAGCCCATCGTAACAACGGTCTTGCCGATCTCGACAGACGCCGTATCGGCGTCGAGCGGAATGATCGGAAGGTTTTCGGGCACGGTCGCGGGATCGATGAATCCGACGGCAAGATCCTCGCGATTGCCGACGCTCTTGACCGTAAGCGGGAAGGGCTGCGGATTATTCGGGAAGTAAATGACGAGCTTTTTCACGCGAGCTCTCGCATTTCCCGCGGCCATCATCTGTTTCACACCGTCGTCCTCTTCCCAAGGCCGGACAACGTGCCGGTTGGTGACGATGTATCCTTCGCCGACGTAGAAACACGTCCCAATAAAGTCGTACTCGACCGTTGGACCGTTTCCCTCGGTAGTAACTCCGACCTGGGGCCGCATCGGCATCGAATCAGGATTCTCAGGAGCCTGCGGCTCGTAAGGGCTGCGGTAGAGCGACGGGTCCGCGTATCGCAAGACCTTGCCCGACCGCTTATCGACGAGATCATAGACGCCGACGATCAGCCCAATGGCATTTCCATATGCGACACGAAGATTCGGTGCGAGCGAAACGGTCTTGATTATGTCCTTGTTGCTCTTATCAAGTTCGCCCAGCTGAGTGCTCGCCTGTCCGAGCTTGTCCTCGAGGCTCTTGATCGTCTCGCTCTGCAGCTTTGCTTGTTCGCGAGCCTCACGCAGTTCCTTGTTTACGGCATAACCGATATAAAGGACGCCCGTAAGAAAGGCGACAGCAATAACAAGTGTGATCAGCTTGGTCGTCCACGAGATCTCGCGTGCAAGCTCGCGTGTGAACTCGCGCAGGAACGCCTTCGCATCGTCGCGCTTTGCCGAACCGTAAGATTCGATAGCTGCATCCTCGATAAACTGCGAGATATGCGGCTGTTCGCGATTTGTAGTAATGAGGGCGGACTTAGCTTCGAGCGAAAAGAAGTCGAAGGAGATGCTGTTGGCCGGAGCCTCGATCCTGTCCGAGTCCGATACCGGCACGTATCGTCTGAGCGGCTTGTCGTTGATCTGAAACTCCAGCTCCGGTGCAAATTCAACGACGCGGTATTGGCCGTCCGAGCTGTCAAGCTCAAGCCAGATGTTCACATCGCGGACAGACGATGTGTGGATCTGTATGTCACAGGTAGAGTCCGAGCCGATCCGAATTCGCTCTTGCGCGAAGAATTCGGTTCGCTTCTCAAGGCCGACTGTGACGTGGATGATAATGCCGGATGCCATTCGTAAGAGCGAAAACGACGATATGCGTTATTGGTGTGATTCTATCACAAGGCACGTGCAGTTGCCCTAGCAAAATCTTGCAAGTTTGGGCCGACTTTGTCGAGCTGCCGCCGATTCTGTTAGCCTTTAACCAGTTATGGGAAAACCGAAGTTCATCACCGACCGCGAGGAGTTGGAAAAGCTCGCTCCAATGCTCAAAGCCCCGATAAAGCGGCAGGTCTTCGTCTGCATAGGCAAATCGTGTTCGAAGGTCGGAGGGGAAGAGGTGCTCGCGGAATTTGATCGCATCTTACGGGAAAAAGGCCTCCGACAGGGCAAGGAAAAGAAAGGCCGGAACCCAATGGGCGAAGTCCTATTGACCCAATGCGGCTCTATCGGATTCTGCTCGATCGGCGTCGCCGTAATGGTCCACCCTGACGGCACACTCTACGGCCAGGTCCAACCCGAAGACGTCGCCGAGATCATCGAAGAACACATCGAAAATGGCAAGGTTGTCGAGAGACTGGCGTTGATGGAACTAGGAAGCGGCTCAGCAATTAAGTAGGTCAGAATGTTTACGGTCGATCCCAACATGGAGCTTGACGCTCGAGAAATGCGGCCCGAATTGGAACTCTTAGTTGAAGCCATTTGCGACCTGCTTGATCGCGGGTGGCCGACCAGGTATTCGAGCCTTTCGTCCGCAGCCGATCTTCAGTACACGCGGATGCGTGTAGTGCAGAATACTTACAATTCGATAATGTGGCTCATTGCGGGCGTTGAGGAAGATCAAATGAAGAAGCCGTTTGTACTTTCTACAGCTCCGTTAGTTCGAACCCTTTTTGAGGAACTGATAACCCTCCTCTTCTTGTTTCATGATTTCCCAGCTCTAATTCGTCGGTTTGAGCAAACCGGGTACTGCGACCTTTATCGCGCGGTTAAGCATGCCGAGCGCTTTCACGGAGATAATCCGGAATGGGCGTCCTATATAGAGGAGCTACGCACACAAATGGCGAATCTCGCTCCAAAACTTCATCTGACTGACGATGCGAGTTCAAATCCAGAGAAGTGGGGAAAATGGCCGACTCCCGGCAAAATGGTCGGGGAGGTTATTAAAGACTTCCCCAATTCTGAGACCCTTAACTTCATGGAATATCTGGTTTCCTGGCTATATCGGCCCCTTTCTAATGACTCGCATTTAGGATTGAGTGGCCTTGTCCGCAGAGGTAGCTATTTTGCGGGAAAGACCCTGAGAAAAGAGTTTGGAGATAAAACAGACGCATTGATGAATGAGGTCTACGAATCCTATCGAATGGAAATGGTTTGGACTACCTTTACCCTTGTCCTATCAATTTGTTCTGAAATTGAAAATCACTTTGAGTTTGATCGGGCTACAGAAATCGAGCCACTCTGGCACATCCTAAAAGAGCACTCGTCCCTTCCAAAAGAGTTCTATGATCGTAGGTACAAGGGATTGTATCGCTGATCAACTCAAAGCTCCCCTCCTTACGAAGGAGGGGTGGCGTCCCGTGTTTTATCGGGACGACGGGGTGGTTTTTGTGTTGAGCAGTGCGCGGTCGGAATCTTCACTCGTGGAAATTGATGTAAGAACCACCCCGTCCGCCGAAGTGGCGTCCACCCCTCCTTCGTAAGGAGCGGAGCCGGGAATGACCTTTCGGTGGGTCGTTTTAGGAGCGTATCCGGTTGGCGTAGCGGGCGGCCCGAACTGGAAATTGGCACGGATCATATCAAGCACCCATTCTGTTTCTTCGAACACTTCTCGATTTTCGAATCTCAAAACACGTATGCCTTTCGATTCCAGATAGCCGGTTCGTTCTCTGTCTTTAGCAGCCCCGAGCCCACTGAAATGTTGTGCGCCGTCTAGTTCGATCGCAAGCTTCTCGGAAGGGCAATAGAAATCGAGAATGTAATTGCCAACGGAATGCTGACGTACGAATTTACGCCTTTCGAACTTTGAATTTTTGACTAGTTTCCAGAACGTGGCTTCGGCGGGGGTAAGGCTTTTGCGCAGGTTTTTGCGAAATTCCGCGAGATGCGGGAGCGAGTGTATGTCAGCATCTCGTCGTCTCATGTCGTTAGGAAATAAACTAAAAACCACCCCGTCCGCCGAAACGGCGTCCACCCCTCCTTTGTAAGGAGGGGAGCTTTTTTCTCAAGCCCCACTTCATCCACGCATTGCCGTCAGGATCTCATCCACGACCTTCTTAGCATCCCCAAAAAGCATCTGCGTGTTGTCTTTGTAGAACAGCGGGTTATCGACGCCGGCGTAGCCGGAGGCCATCGAGCGTTTCATTACGATGCAGGTGCGGGATTCCCAGACATGGAGGACGGGCATGCCTGCGATCGGCGACGCAGGGTCGTCCAACGCGGAGGGATTCACGATATCGTTGGCTCCGATCACCCAGGCGACGTCAGTTGCGGGGAATTCGTCATTGATCTCGTCCATCTCAAAGACGATGTCGTAAGGGATATTTGCCTCCGCGAGCAGCACGTTCATGTGTCCGGGCAGACGGCCGGCGACCGGGTGAATAGCGAATTTCACCTCGACAGACCTCTCTTTGAGTATCTTGCAGACCTCCGCGAGCGAATGCTGAGCCTGCGCGACCGCAAGGCCGTAACCTGGAATGATGATGACCTTTTTTGCATCGAGAAGCAGGTCGGCCGCACCATTCGCATCTATGGACGTAACCTCGCCCGCCGGTGCCGCTCCGGAACCTGCGGACGGTGTCGCACCTTCGGTCCCAAATCCGCCGAGCATCACGCTTACGAAAGAGCGGTTCATCCCCTTGCACATAATGTAGCTAAGGATCGCACCGCTTGAACCAACGAGAGCACCGGTGATGATCAGCAGGTCATTCGATAGCATAAAACCTGCCGCAGCGGCGGCCCAGCCCGAGTAGCTGTTGAGCATCGAGACGACGACGGGCATATCTGCTCCGCCGATCGCCATAATGAAATGCACGCCGAGGATGCCCGTCAGGATCGTCGCGGCAAGCAGCGGCCATTGGCCGGAGCTCGTGTCCGGCGACATAAAGAACGCCACGCCGAGGCCGACCGTGATGAGCAGCATAATGATGTTTATCAAGTGCCTGCCCGGAATGATAAGCGGTTTGCCGCTCAGCGAACCGCGAAGTTTTAAGAAGGCGATGACCGAGCCCGTGAACGTTATCGAACCGATACAAACGCCGATGAAGATCTCTGCGGTATGGAGGTGCGATTCCCCGGCCGACATCGGCTGATGCGGACCAAGGTATGTCGCAAAGCCCACGAGAACCGCCGCAAGGCCGACAAAGCTGTGCAGTATCGCAACAAGCTCCGGCATCGACGTCATCTGGACTCGGCTCGCGAGTATCGCCCCGATAACGAGGCCCGGCACGAGTGCGGCAACCAGGATCGGCAGGCCGCCGACCTTCATCGCTGCCGCCGTCGCCACAAGGGCGATCAGCATACCGACGATGCCGTACATATTCCCCCGGCGAGCCGTTTCCTGTCGTGAGAGGCCCCCAAGACTCAAAATAAACAACGCACTCGCGGCGATGTATGCGATTGTGATCAAAGATTGCTGCATTAAGATTCGCGTTGCCGTTTTTCGGTTTCTACCCCCCGTTTCGCGGCAATTAGCAGAGCCCTCGGCTGCGTGCTTCGTACCATGTCCTGAAGGACGTGGCTAATTGTCTTTTGGGATTTGCTGCGATCATACATACTCAAATTTGGTCGCGGTCGGCGGAGCCTAACCGCGTTTCGCGGCTATAGCCACGCCGTTTACGGCGTGGTCAGGTTGCAAATTATCAATCGAAGGGCGTTTCAACGTCCTTCCCCGGCGGCTTTAGCATCATCGCTCGTAATTCTCTCAAGTCGCTCGTGAAACGTGCCCCGTCGATGATGTTCCTTTTGGTTTTTAATATACTCGACAACCCATTTCAGGTCGCGCGTTCCAAACGTCACGATGCCGTATCCTCGTTGCCACTCCAGCGCCTTCGGCTGAACTTCGTGATTGATGTAATAAGAGCTGCCGCCTTTCAATTTGCCGATCCAGTCGGATATTAACAGATTTGGTGGAGCGCTGAGGCCGATATGAACATGTGTTTCGATCCCACCAATTGCATGTAGGTACGCACCGGGCGTTTCGATGATCTTGTGCGTCACATAGTGATAAAGACGCTCCTCGATCTTCTGCGTTATCATCGGCAGGCTATTCTTCGTGTGCCACGTGATATGGAAATTGATCTCTGCGTAAACGCTATCTGACATCGTGGTTATTGCGTATTTGAAAGGACGTTAAAACGCCCTATTAACTATTTCTCGACCGCCGTCCACGTCCTGAAGGACGTGGCTAATTGCCCTTCGGGGCAGATTCTGTCACCTTCGTGAGCCATTTGTCGGCCTTCGTGAGGCACTTCCACGCCTTCCTGAGCGATTTGCAGGCCCTCGTATCAATTTTTATGGCTTTGGCCGTGATTTTCGGTATCAATTCGAAACCGATTTGCCCTTAGGCCTCAAAAACGCTTCCTTCCCCGCAATCCAAAGATAGATGTCTATTTCGCGAAGGGAGAATTTATCTAGCGAGTAATATTGCCTAAAGGCTTTGATAACGCGGACGAACTCAATATACCTTCTTAGATCTGCTGATCGAAAACTAGCGAATCCATCTTCATCACGAAAATACTTGAGCATTTTGTCAACGTAACTGTCATAAATTGGAAACGCATCAGCGTTGTGATGACTGCAATACTTCGTCGCGAATGAATAGAAGTTCTTTCTTTTTTCGCCGACGAGTACCAAGGCCATCTCATTCACGAGGGTCAGGTCGCCTTCTTCGATGCGTTTAGATACGTCAAGCGCGACGATATGCTTAGCAACTGGTTGTATGTCGAAAATGTGCGTGCTATAGAAATCGTTTAGAACGCTGACCTTCAAAAGTACGCTCAAAACGTCATTATGCCCCCGGCATAGCTCATCAAACAGCCTTTTGAGACCCGCCTCCTGCAGCTGATACTTTTCACTTGTGTCCCACACTTGTAGACAGGACTCTACTGACTCGACCGTAGGCTGTCTGATATGTTGTAATGGTTCTAACATAGCATCTTAGCCGGCACAAAAATCACCACACTTCGCTCAACATCGAGCAAGACCGTTCCATCCCCATTCACTTCCTAAACATCCCCAGCATGCGGTTCGTGACGAGGAAGCCGCCGGCGATGTTGATGGCGGCGATCAGGACGGCGATGGCTCCGAGGATGACGGTCAGGTTCAGTTCGGACGACACGAGCTGGAGCATTCCGCCAACGAGGATAATGCCGCTGATGGCGTTTGTGACGCTCATTAGCGGTGTGTGGAGCGCCGGTTTCACGTTCCAGACGACCTGAAAGCCGATAAAGATCGCGAGAATGAATACCGTCAAATGCCCGAGAAAATCGCCGCCTTCGGCCGCCGCCTTTGTCGGCAGGACGAACGCAAGGCCGAGCATTATCAAACCGATCACGCCGAGCAGCCAAGGGCTGACGCCGTTGCCTTCATCGTGGCCGTGGCCGTTTGCCCCTGCCTTTCCGGCCGCGACGGCATGCGAGCTCTTTGTCGGGACGCCGGGCTCTGGCGGAGCGGGAGGCGTCGGCCTCGGCGGAGGCGGCCACATCATTTTTCCTTCGTGCAGGACGATCGCACCGCGTACGACCTCATCCTCAAGATCAACATTGATCGATGGACCGCGGACACTCTTGTCCGCCTCTGATGCAACGCGGACACTCTTGTCCGCCTCATCGTTTTGAAACTTATCTTCGTGCTTCGCACTCATGCGGACAGGAGTGTCCGCGGTCCGGGGAGTGTCCTCGGTCCGGGTGGCGTCGGTAGTCCGGATGAGGTCTTCGAGGAGAGCTGTTACACACGCACCGTAAAGCTGCGACGACATCGATGCCATTCGCGAGGGCAGGTCTGTGTAGCCGATGATCGTTACACCTTTGTGGCTTACGACCTTACCGGGCTGAGTTAATGCACAGTTGCCGCCTTGTTCGGCAGCAAGATCGACGATCACTGAGCCGGGCTTCATCGACTCGACCATGCCGGTCGTGATGAGCTTTGGAGCAGGTTTGCCGGGGATCAATGCGGTCGTGACAATGATATCGACCTGCATCGCCTGTTGAGCGAAGAGAGCCATTTCCGCCTTCAGGAACGCGTCGGACATCTCTTTTGCATAGCCGCCCTTGCCTTCGCCCTCTTCTTTTACATCAAGCTCCAGGAATTCCGCCCCCATCGAAGCGACCTGATCCTTGGTCGCTGATCTTGGGTCAAATGCACGGACGATCGCCCCCAAACCTTTTGCCGCACCGATCGCCGAAAGGCCCGCAACACCGGCGCCGATCACAAGAACCTTCGCAGGATTGATCTTGCCTGCAGCCGTGATCTGTCCGGTAAAGAATCGCGGATAGTGGGCCGCCGCCTCGATGACGGCACGATATCCGGCGATATTTGCCATCGCAGAAAGCGTGTCCATCTTCTGGGCTCGTGTGATTCGCGGAATGGAATCCATCGCGAAGACGGTCGCCTTGCGTTTTGCCATCCGTTCAACGGCATCCTTGTGCTGCCCAGGCCAAATAAACCCGATCAGCGTTGCCCCTTTGCGAAGCAGATCGGCTTCGTGGACATGGAGATTTTCATTCGTCTCGGGTGGGCGAACCTTGAGAACTACGTCGGCGGCACCCCAAAGTTCATTGGTGTCAGCAATGATTTCGGCACCGGCTTCCTGATACTCGGCGTCAGCAACGCTAATGCCTTCACCTGCTCCGGCCTCGACGGCAACGTCGAACCCAAGCTTCTTGAGCTTGATCACAGTTTCCGGCGTGGCCGCAACCCGCTTCTCGCCCGGATTGATCTCTTTTGGAATCCCGATCTTCGTCATATTTCTTGAAATTATATGGTTACGCGGACTCGCGCACAAACGGAGCGAACCTTTGCGTGATCTTTAACCGGCAGAAGAGGATGCGTAGAGAGTTAAAGTGTCTGGCGCCTGAAGAGAATTAGGCTCCCGAATCGGGTCTCTTCGGCGTAGCCTTGGGTGATGAACGCGGAAAACTGCGGGAAGTCCTGCAGGCTGTAGTGCTTTCCGAGGATCACCTCGGACTGAGGTGATATCACAATATATGCGGGAGGATCAGAGTGTAAGGCCGAAAGGAACTCCTTGCGGAGAGCTTCTCGCTGTGGAGTGCCTTCGCCCATAAGCAGCGGCATACTATACCCGAAGCGCGATACCGTATCTCGATCGCATTCAAAAGCTATCGAGGCGTCCCAACCCCAGATTGATATTTTGTCCGAAGGGTGCGTACGCTCGCGGATATAACCGGCGGCAAGTCTTGCGTCCTGAGCGTCCGCAAATGCGGAATAATATGCGCGAGTATCAACCAAGCCCGTAACGTGTGCGGCCCAACGAGCCGAGTCCAGTGTCGGCCGAACGGTCGAAAGGGCCACAACGAGAACGAACAAGGCGTATGCAACGGCTTGAATTGTTTGCTTGCTTGCCGGGGCTTGGTTCTCTCCTGCCTGCTCCGCCGCAGAGAAGAGCTCTCGAAAGCCTTTCGTTCCCAAGAGAACGAGCGACGGGATGACTATTGTCCAATGATACTGAAAGAACCGGTCCTGCAGCACGACACAGAAGATGGCAATAAGAAGCCAAGACAGCAATACGACGAACTTCCGTGTAGATTCGCGACGAAATGTGTGCATGCCCAACACGATCACCGGCCAGGCAACCGAAATGATCATGCCACCCTCAACGTACTGCACAAGTCCGGTCGCTCGCGAGAAAGGCCGAAGGCCAGCGATGGACGAATAGATCTCGCTCGGATAGACGATCCAGGTTTCGGCAAAAACGTCGAACGCTCCGTTGTATAGAAACCAGCCTGCCGTTGCGGCAATCGGGAGTATCACACCGACGGCGAGCACCGCCGATGCTAAAGCGGAGGACGTAATATTCTTCCGATACCGAAGGATCGCGTCAAGAACCGCCACCAAGGCGAAAAGCATATAGAACGGTTTGATCAGAACCGCGAGTCCGACAATCAGTCCAACCGGGAAGTAGTAATATGCGCGAATATCTCTTTCTGCGACGATCAAGGGGCCGATGGCGAATAGCACGAACATTGATGCCCATCCGTCCGGTTGTGCCGTGTGCCAAAACCCCAATGAGGCATACCAAAGGACAAATATCACTGCTGCCCATCGACCGTAGAGCCGTCCGGCAAAGCTAGTGGCGACCTTAAAAATTGTTAAGGCGGCGGCTGCTAGGATGATCAGATCCAGAAGCCGAATAGCTGAGGTATTCTTGCCAAAGGCGATCTGCGCAAGTGCGTAGGTGTAGTACGTGAGCGGCCCTTTTATATCCCATGCGTCGCGGTATGGAAGGCCACCGCGAACGATCACATCGCCGGCCCAGGCGAATATTCCCTGGTCCCAGCCAAACGGGAACGTCAGCGACGCCGCGGCCCATACTAGCAGCAACGTCAGGAGAACAAAGAATATCGGCTTTAATGAATTTGCCATACGAGTGAGGAATCGACGGACTTCTTATTGGTGATCTTATGTGCTGGTCAAATTTTCGCAGTGGATCCCTAATGTAGCAGAAAACTGCCCGTCCAAACATAAATTCCGCAAAGTAACGCTTCTCCTAACAGGACCCCAAGAATGAACTTCCAATACTTCAACCGTACGATCCCCGCGACATAGCAGACCGCATCGGTCGGAGCGAAAGGGAAAAATGCCCAAGCCGCAACGAATGCAAGGCCCCAAGGCGATTCCATCCGCTTTTTTAGCGAATGGACGAGGTCGGGCTTTCTCATCTCAAAAAAGTCGTCAAACCCCAGAGCTTCCGAAAAGAAGTAGATCATCGTTGATGACAAGGCGATCCCAGTAAGAGAAATGCTGAATACCCATAGCGGTTCCAGAGGAAAAAGGATCGTGCCCGCGATCACAAGCGGTGTGCTCGGCAAAAGCGTCAAGCCGCGCAGCACCGAGATGGCAATATAGACCGCCCAAAGACTTTGGACGTTCGCTCTTAATACTTTGGCGATATTTTCCGGGGAGAATGCCGCTGGGTCGGCAAGGTAAAGGATAAGGGCAGTGACAATTATCACTGCCCAAATAAGTATCAGGCTCGCTCGAATGACCTTGGAGATGCCGGAGATCGCTGTCATTCGCTTGTGCCGGTCCGAGGTTATGCAGACTTTCCGGCTGCTTCCATATCAGGTCGCCAGCGCAGCACAGGCTTGCGTGCCGCGGCCGCCTCGTCAAGGCGTCCGATCCTCGTCGAATGCGGTGCATTCTTGACGAGTTCCGGGTCTTCGCGTGCCTCGCGGTCGATGTCGATCATCGCTTCGGCGAATGCGTCAAGATCGGCGCGTCCGACAGATTCCGTAGGCTCGATCAGCATCGCGCCTTCAACCACGAGTGGGAAATAGACGGTCATCGGGTGGAATCCATAATCGATCAGACGTTTTGCGATGTCGAGCGTAACGACGCCGTTCTTTGCCTGATTCTTATGCGAAAAGATCGCCTCGTGCATTCCGTCCGACGGAAAAGGTTTGGCAAAGGTGCCTTCGAGTTTGTGGCCAAGATAGCGAGCGTTCAATACAGCTGCTTCGGTCGCCTCTTTAAGGCCGTCGTTGCCGTGCGTGTAGATGTACGAAAGCGCACGGACCATCATCCCGAAGTTGCCGTAAAAAGCCTTGACACGTCCGATCGATGCCGGATAGTCAGAATTTAAGAAGAACTCGCCAGATTCTTTTTTCTCTATACGCGGAACCGGAAGATATTTAGCGAGCTGTTCGGTGCAGCAGCAAGGTCCGCAGCCCGGCCCGCCGCCGCCGTGCGGTGTCGAGAAGGTCTTGTGAAGGTTTAAATGTATGACGTCAACACCCATATCGCCCGGACGTGCAACGCCGACGAGTGCGTTCATATTCGCGCCGTCCATATAAACAAGGCCGCCTGCGTTGTGAACAGTGTCGCAGATCTCTTTGATATTCCGCTCGAAGATGCCGACCGTGTTCGGATTTGTGAACATCACGCCCGCGACTCCGCCTTCGGCGCAGAGTTCGCGAAGGTGGTCCATATCCGTTATACCGTCGGCGGTTGAACGGATCGTCTTGACGGTGAAGCCTGCGAGTGCGGCGGACGCGGGATTCGTGCCGTGCGCCGAATCGGGGATCAGCATCACGCGCCGTTCCTTTGACGCCTCGCCATCGCGTTCATCAAGGAATGCGCGGATAAGCATCACGCCGGTCATCTCGCCCTGAGCACCGGCCGCCGGCTGAAGCGAGACGCCCGGAAGCCCGGTGATCTCGGCAAGTGCTTCCTGCAGGCGATAGATAAGCTCGAGCGCACCTTGAGATTCTTCGGCCGGTGCAAGCGGATGAAGACCAGCAAATCCCGGGATCCGTGCGACCTTTTCATTCAGCCGTGAATTGTACTTCATCGTGCAGGAGCCGAGCGGATAAAGGCCGAGATCGATCGAATAGTTCCACGTGGATATCCGCGTGAAATGCCTTACGACGTCAACCTCGGACACTTCCGGGACATCGACGAGGCCGTCGTCGCGGCGAAGGCCGGCGGGGACAAGTTCGTCTAGGTTTGTCGCTTCGACATCGAGTTTTGGCAGGCGATAGCCAACTCGGCCGGGCTGCGAACGCTCGAAGATCAGAGCTTCATTCTGCGTTGGATGTTGGGTAACTTTCTTAATGCTCATTTCGGTATAAATTCGTCTCAATCATATCGGTCGATCACGCGGGCAAGCCTGTTCTAGCAACGTCATTGACCGCGTTGCAGAAACGGTCAAGTTCCCAGAGCGTCGTGTAAACATTGGGCGTTATTCGGATGCCCGAAAATTCCGGATGCACGATCGGCGTCGTGAAGATGTGGTGCTTGTCCATCAAGTAGCCGCCGAGCTTTACGGGATCGATGCCTTCGATCTTGAAATTTGCGATCGCGCACGATTGTGCCGGGTCGAAGGATGTGTTGAATCCGACCTTCGGGATCTGTTTCAAGTTATTCATCCAATATCGTGAAAGGTAGCGGAGGCGTTCCTCTTTTCTCTTGCTGCCGATCGCGTTATTGAATAAGACGGCCTCGCCGATCGCAAGACGCATTGCCGCAGAATGCGTGCCGATCTCCTCGAACTTGCGGATATCGTTCTTGTTCTTATCCTCACTTGCCATCAGAGCCCAGACCTTCGGGATCTTATCCTTTTTCACGTACAGAAGGCCGGTTCCTTTTGGTGCGTATGTCCATTTGTGCAAGGATGTTCCGAAATAATCGCAGTCGAGGTCGTCGCGCTTGAATGCGAACTGATTGAATGAATGAGCGCCGTCAACGATAGTTTCGATCCCGCGTGCACGAGCCATTTCGCAGACACGCTTAACCGGCGTGATCTGGCCCGTCAGATTTATTTGGTGCGAGATCAGTATAAGCCGAGTTCGGGGTGTTATTGCCTGTTCATAAGCAGCCGCTATGTCGTTAACGTCATTGGGCTCGATCGGTACCTTCACGAGCTTCAGCTTTAAGCCCTCACGCAGTTCACGCTGTCTGAGCGTGGTCAGCATTCGCGGATAATCCTGCGTGTTGGCAATGATCTCGTCGCCGGACTTCAGGTCGAGTCCCATCAGAAGGATCTCGAGAGATTCGGATGCATTCCGCGTTATCGCGATCTCTTCAGGTGAGCATCCGAACATTTCCGCAAGGCTGGTGCGGATCGTTTCGGATTGCGGCTCGAGGATCCGCCACATCGTGTATGCGGTCGCGTCTTCCTGCTGCCATGTGTAGCGAACGAACGCTTCCGTAACGATCCTAGGACTCGGGCTCACACCGCCGTTGTTGAGATTGATAATGCCACGCGTGACCGAGAACGCCTGCTGGATCGTAGTCCAATAATCCTCATCCATCGCGGCATCGAGCGGGGACAAATGATCCACCGCCTTGCCAGCGGCAGTGATGTTTTGAAGCAGGGAACCGACAGCCGCCGACGACAGAGCGGCAAGGCCAAGCCCTTTGCCGGCGACCGAGAGAAAACCGCGGCGATCATATTCTTGGTTTTGCTTCATCAGGGCTCCTCTTTTGGCGGATATTCGATCAATAGCTTTTTACAATATCGACACTTTACGGTCTCGACCTTGATCGACTTCTTGCAAAATTTACACTTTTTGTAGTTTTCCGGATCCGAAGGCATTCGTAGCGCGATGAAAAGCGATGTCGCAATTACGATACCCAGAATCAACCACAATATATAATTTTCTCTAGCTTAGTGCGCTTACCAAATTATCCATCTGTTCACGCGTATTCGTCTCGGTCACGCACACCAAGAAATCGTTGTCATGCCCGCCGTAGTATTTAGACAGAGCGAGCCCGCCGATGATGTCTTTCTCGCGAACGGATTCGAGGATCTCGGTCGCGGGCTTAGGGCCGCGGACGACAAACTCATTGAACGTCGGTGC
Organism: Acidobacteriota bacterium; assembly: GCA_019639195.1. Classification (GTDB taxonomy): domain Bacteria; phylum Acidobacteriota; class Blastocatellia; order Pyrinomonadales; family Pyrinomonadaceae; genus OLB17. The sequence goes on from JAHBSI010000005.1 coordinate 212,214, forward strand.
CGAAAAAGGGATCGAGAAGCCTTCGACGGCGGCGATCTTCTTCTTGGCGTAGGCGGCCTTCTGCAGGTTCTGTTCTGCGACCTCCGCCAGGCCCTGTTTGCCCATCGCTTCCATATAAATGGTGGCAGCGAGGGCGATGAGCCCCTGGTTCGTGCAGATGTTCGAGGTCGCCTTTTCCCGACGAATGTGCTGTTCGCGGGTCGAGAGCGTCAGCGTAAAGCCGCGGTTGCCATTCTTGTCGTATGCGACGCCGCAGAGCCGGCCCGGCATCTGCCTAACGAATTTTTCTCGAGTTGCAAAGAATCCAACGTGCGGCCCGCCAAAGCCGGCCGGGATGCCCCAGGACTGGCCCTCGCCGACAACGATGTCGGCATCACAGCTTCCGGGAGCTTTCAAAAGCCCGAGCGAAATGGCTTCTGTCACGACAACGACCAGCAGTGCTCCGACCTCGTGTGCCTTTGCCGCTAGGGAAGTGAGGTCTTCGACCGAGCCGAAGAAGTTCGGCGATTGAACGATCACTGCGGCGGTCTTGTCATCGAGGGCCGAAAGGTCGCCGCCTGCGCCCGTCGCGGCGTCGAAGTTCGCGGTCACGATCTCGAGGTCTCCGTGCTGTGTGTAAGTGCGGGCGACCTCGCGATATTCGGGATGAACGCTGTCAAGCACCACCACCTTATCGCGGCGGGTGACGCGCTGTGCCATCAAATATGCTTCGGCCATCGCGGTCGAGCCGTCATACATCGACGCATTCGCGACCTCCATTGCAGTAAGCTGAGCAACGAGCGTCTGGAATTCAAAGATGTACTGGAGCGTCCCCTGCGAGATCTCAGGCTGATACGGCGTATAGCTCGTGAAGAATTCGCTCCGTTGGAGCAAATGATCGACGATGGTCGGTGAATAGTGCGAATAGACGCCTGCACCTAGGAACGACGGTTTCACGGCCGCAGTATTCCTGGCGGCCATCGCTTCAAAGGCAGCAATGATCTCGCTTTCCGCAAGCGGTTCGCTCACGTTCAGCTCACGTTTTAGCCGAATATCTTCCGGGATCGACCTAAACAGCTCTTCGGCAGTGCCGAGGCCAATTTCCGCGAGCATTTCGCCACGCTCCTGGGGTGAATTGGGTATGTATCTCATTGACTGATCGTTATATACAAACTCAAATAATAACAAAGGTTTGCAGGGCAACAAATCAGCCTTGAACAGTTTTGGTCCAAGTGCGGTTTCGGTCCCGTTGGCCATTGTTGAAAGTCCTTGAGGCGTTTTGCTCGCAGCCGGATTGTCGCGGCCAACCGGGAATCGTCTGTTTAGGCGGACGGCAAGGTTTGAGGGGTTGAAAGGCGCCTGTTCTGCCGTCAGACAACAGCAGAACAGACGCCACGAAAGGGAATGAGTTTTGTGCCGACGAAATAGATCGGCAAGGTTACGGCCTATTCGCTTGCGGCCAGATAGTCTTCATACTCTTTGGCCGACAAAAGGGCGTCTGCTTCACCCGCATTCGCCATTTTCATCTTGATCATCCAACCCGAGTCGTAAGGGTCGTTGTTGACCGATTCGGGGGCATCGTTAAGCCCGTCATTGACCTCAGCGATCTCGCCGCCGAGCGGAGTAAAGATCTCCGAAACGGCTTTGACCGATTCGACAGAGCCGAACGAGTCGTGCGTTTCGAATTTATCGCCCACGCGCGGAAGGTCGACATATACGACATCGCCGAGCGAGTGCTGTGCATAATCCGTAATACCAATGGTCGCGACGTCGCCATCAACGGCGATCCATTCATGGTCCTTGCTGTAGCGTAAGTTTTCAGGAATATTTGACATAGTTTCAAATGAAAAATAGGGAAAGAGCCAATAAAAAGATCTTGTAAAGTTCAAGAAATGCCGCTCGCCTTGCGAAGGCATGAACCTCGAAGCTCTACGCAGCCCGCTGATCTCAAACCTGAAAGTTCGATCCGGAATTGATAACACTCACTCCGGGAACCTTCAGCCCATTGGGCCGTTTTCCGAATCGCTTGCCTGCTCCATCAGGAAGCCCTCGGATTCGCCGGAACCGTATATTTTTTGAACAATATACTTCTCCGGCATCGAAAGTTACTTTTGACGCTTATAAAACGGCGTCGGTACTACAACTGCTCCAACTTGTCGGCCTCGAATATCGATCTTGATCTCCTGACCGACCACTGCAAGAGGCGGCGGCAGAAAGGCAAGGCCGATATTCTTTTTCAAGAAAGGTGCCGGACTGCCTGAGGTCACAACACCGCATTTCTCGTCATTCACGTAAACGTCAAATCCGTCGCGGGCGATGCCGGGCTCGGTCATCTCAAAGCCGGCAAGTTTTCTGCTGACGCCTGCTTCTTTTTGAGCTGCTAAAGCTTGACGGCCAACGAAGTCACCTTTTGCGAGTTTTGTTATCCAACCAAGGTTTGCCTCGTAAGGCGTGATGTCGTCGCCGAGCTCGTGTCCATAAAGCGACATCGCGGCCTCAAGCCGAAGGGTGTTCCTTGAGGCAAGCCCGCAGGGAAGAATGCCATTCTCATCACCGAAGCCGCCGAGCTCCAGAAATCTATTCCACAGCTCCTCAGCAAATTGCGGCGCGGCATAGACCTCAAAACCATCTTCACCTGTATAGCCCGTTCGAGAAATGATCGCGTCAATGCCATCAACCTTCCCCTCGGAAAAATGGTAATACGAGATCGCATCGAGCGGAGTTTCCGTCATCTTCTGGAGAATATTCAGAGCATTTGGGCCCTGAACAGCGATCTGACAAAACTTATCGCTGACATTCTCGATAGTGCAGTTGTCCGCCTCGGAGTGATGCTCCGAGATCCAGGCGAAATCTTTGTCGGTAGTGCCAGCGTTTACGACCAGCAGGAGTTTCTCTTCATTGAACCGGTAAACAAGAAGGTCATCTACGATGCCGCCCTTCTCATTCGTAAGCGCGGAGTAGTGGGCCTGGCCATCGACGAGCTTTGTAACGTCATTCGTCGTAAGGCGGTTTACGAATGCGATCGCTCCGGAGCCCTTAACCCATATTTCGCCCATATGCGAAACATCGAAGAGTCCCGAGCTTGTACGGCACCGAAGGTGCTCCTCAATTACGCCCGCCTTGTATTGAACGGGCATATCCCAGCCGCCGAAATCGACCATTTTGCCGCCTAGCGCGCGATGTGCTTCGTTTAGCGGCGTTCGCTTGAGTTCGTTCTCCGACATAAAGAATGAGTGTAAATTAGCAGGTCGCGCGACGCAAAATCGTGAGGCGGAATTGAGCTAGGTCGTGGAAAGTTTTGTCACCGAGGCGGTGATCTCGTCGCAGAGTTCGATGATGTTCGCGATCATGCCGGTCTGGATGCGGTCAGTGTTCTTTGCCCCCTCGGCCTGGAGCAGCGGCTTGTATCGGGCGGCCGCAGCCGCAAGATTTTTGACGGCGAGCGGAAATACTTCCTTGAACGTCTTTGGTTTGCGTTCGGTAACATCGGTGACCATCAGATCAGGGCGTTCCGCGACATCATTGATATCGTCGATCGCCTTTTGCAGGATCGAGCGAATATCGCCGAGCAACTCCGCGCGTGAGCCTGTCGGGTCCGGGCCCCAGTCGGTCTTATCTTTCTTTGAGTGGTTTGTGCCGGGATCAATTCCAAGGGCGGTGAAGCGACGGTCAATTATCTTGACAAGAACATTGACGCGATTGTCCAGCTGTTGGGCATCGCGAACAACTTCGATCTCGCCGTCGGTCAAATAATCGCGATGCTGTGCCTTTACGCTCCCGGCACCTAACAGGAGCAGGCAGATCGCAATAAATGAAAACTTGGATACTCGAAATGTCATTTATCCGTATTCGGAACTGCAACGACGGTGTCGGCGAACATTGGCTTGAGTGCGGCATCGCGTGCGTCCTGAAGGTAGCGGATCGTCTTCACTGCAAACGCCTCATGGCTTGCGGGCATCTCGCCCCGGAGATTCTCGAGCCGGAGCAGGAATCTTCTTAAGCCGATGTCAAACTTCTTCAAGCCATTCAGGTCCTGGCGACCGTCGCGATCGTAAACCAGTAAGGCGCTAAGCGTTCGCTGCATGATCGCACAAAAATGCCCGAGCTCGGTGTAAGTTCCGTCATAATCACCCGCTTCGCTTGCGGCCTCGGCCTTTGACAAATGGATCGCCAAGGCCTCAAGGGCGAGTTTTGCCTTGTCGCCGTTGTCCGCCGGAGCGAGGATGAGCTTGATCTCATCCTTTGATGCAACAAGTAGCGGTGGAGGTGCACTGTCCAGCAATTCTTGTTTTTGGGCGATAGCCGAGTTCGAGAAAGAGAATGTGCAGGCCAGGATTCCACAAAGGATGCTAAGGCGAAACCCGATTCCGCGAAACCGATGAGCTTTTGTTTCCAGAAGGCGGGGACCGAACATTTTATACAAAACCTCTTCGCATCAAGCCGCTATTTTGACTCGCGAGCCAATTTCTCAACCGCCGGCAGCCTCAAGGTCACTTGATCGATCTGGAGCTTATGCTTGGCCGGATCGGCATTTCTTAAGAATAATTGATAGTTTGCCACGGCATTGCGGTAATCACCAAGATGATCTTGCGTTATCGCAACAAAATAATAGGCGACCGGCAAGCCTTGTTTGTGATCTACGAGCCATTGATATTGCTCGCGAGCAGGTGCGTAGGCCTTCAATTCAAAATACGCCAGGGCAAGATTCGTTCGGATCGTCGCGTTGTCCGGGGCAAACTCGACAAGCTTCTTTGCAAGGGCCGCGGCCTGAGCGAATTGACCGGCCTGGATCAAAGCTCCTGAATAACCGATCGCATGGGCGATATTTTCCGGGTCGGCTTCGCTTGCGCGGCGGCAATATTCGAGGGCTTTCTCGGGTGCGGATATCCTGTTTACCACACAAAGCCGCCCAAGGATCGCAGCATTCGTTGGATCAACCTTAAGGCGTCGCTCAAGATCGGGAGCATCTTCGGACGACGCGATGCGAAGAGAGTCGAGCAGCTTTTGTGCCTCGGCCGTTTTAATTGATGAGAGGGTCTTTACCGCCTCTTCGGGTTTGCCTTGAGCAGACAGAAGTCTCGCTTTGAACAAAATAAAATCGGGATCAAAAGCTGCATCCGGCCCGAGACGCCGAAGTATCTCGCCGGCCGCGTTTACGTCGCCCGATCGAAGCTCAGATTCACCAAGCAATATCAACGCCCCGCGGTCCTCCGGCGCTGCTTGGAGAGCCTTCTTCAGGCTGAGCTTCGCTCCTGCAGTGTCGTTCATTGAACGCTCGAGAATGCTCCGCACGATCCAAAGCGAAGCTGGAATATTGGCCTTTCCATCCGAGAGTTGGCGAAGCTTTGCGAGGGTTGCTTTCAAGACGTCAGGCGAGGCCCCGGCGGTTACGCGCAGGTCAGCAAGTGCGATCCATGCCGGGATATTATCTGCATCAAGCTTAATTGCCTTGTTGAGGACGTCTTCGGCCTCACCCTGTATTGCATTTGCATCAGAACCGTTTGCCGAAGCCGTTTTGAACTTCCTAACAAGGAGATCGCCCAAGGCCGTGAGCGGCAGCGACCAATCGGGCCGTGAGTTTACGGCATTTCGGAAAGCCTCTTCCGCCTCGGCCGGCTTTTTTAAGGAAAGATATGCGGAACCGATCTGATATTCGGCCTCGGGGAGGCCGGGGGCAGCTTCGAGCACCTTCTTGTATAGCTCGATCGCTTTCTCGTAATCACCTTTTTCGTGCACGTCCTGAGCTGAACGGAACATTCCGGCGATGTCCGGTTCGTCACCGGTCTGTGAAAATACAGACGCAGCGGATACCAGCAAGATCAGGAAAATAATACCGAGATTGGCCTTCATATTAGAAGTAAGACGCATTGTATCACTCGCTGAGATCTCCGCGTTCATTTTCGCTTCAAGTGTTTGCCACCCACGCTTGGGCTAAGTTATTATTTTAGTTCGATTTGAGCGGAGCTTTGTTCCCAATGATCGCCTTACCGGAAATTACCGCTGCGGCCGCCGCCAAACTAACAACGGCCGAAAAAGAACGCCGCCTGCGTTCTCTGATGCGCAAACTTCAACGAGTGTTGGTCGCATACTCTGGTGGTGTCGATAGTTCTTACCTCGCAAGGATCGCGACGGACGAACTTGGCGAGGATGCTATTTGCGCCATCGGACTATCGCCCAGCGTTTCAGAATTTCAGAGAGACAACGCAATTCGGATCGCGAAGGCGAACGGTTTCAATCTCCGAACACTCGATACTTTTGAGTTGGCCGATGCGGACTATCGCGCCAATAAAGGCGACAGATGTTATTTCTGCAAGACCGAACTCTATTCAAAACTCGAAACAATTGCAAAAGATACGAACTGTGCGGTCCTGGACGGGACGAATGCGGACGATATTGGCGACCATCGGCCCGGAAGGGTCGCGGCGGCCGAACACAATGTGCAGAGTCCGCTTGCAGACCTTGGATTTACAAAGAGCGATATCAGGGAGTTGAGCAAGGCCGCTGGTTTGGAAACGTGGGACCAGCCGGCGAGTCCGTGTCTTTCGTCGCGTGTGGCTGTTGGCGTTCCCGTCACGCTTGAAAGGCTTTCCCGTATTGAGCGGGCGGAGATCGTCTTGCGCTCATTGGGTTTTCGCGAATTCCGTGTTCGTGTTCACGATCAGCTCGCAAGGGTTGAGATCTCGCCGGATGAACTTCCGATGGCGTTGAATGCTGCGACGGCGGCGCAGATCGCTTGCAAATTAAAGGAAATAGGTTTTAAGTTTGTGACACTCGACCTCGAAGGATTTCGTTCGGGTTCGCTTAATGTCGTGAACGATACAATAGCGAAGTAACTAATTTTGGAGAATCATATAAAAATGGCAAATCCGATGGCCGATGATATGCGGCGTTTTAAGGGCAGCGATGAGAAGAACCCGTTCGAGGCAATGAGCGAGCGTTTCGATCGTGCTGCGAAACTCCTGGGGCTGGAAGACGATCTTTATGCTGTGATGCGTGTTCCGAGCAGGGAGATCAAGGTCTATGTGCCTGTCCGAATGGACGATGGCCACATCCAGGTTTTCGAAGGGTTTCGCGTTCAGCACAATTTTGCCCGCGGCCCGGCAAAAGGCGGTATTCGCTACGCTCCGGACGTCAACATCGACGAAGTTAAGGCACTGTCAGCGTGGATGACATGGAAATGCGCGGTCGTTAACGTGCCTTTTGGCGGCGGTAAGGGCGGCATCGTTTGCGATCCGCGGCAAATGTCGATCGGCGAACTTGAACGCTTGACGCGACGCTATACCGCAGAGCTCATCGACTTCATCGGCCCCGACAAGGACGTGCCTGCTCCTGATATGAACACGAACGAGCAGACGATGGCGTGGATAATGGACACATATTCGATGCATGCACGCCATACGGTGACCGCGGTCGTCACAGGAAAGCCTGTCGCGCTCGGCGGCAGTCTTGGACGCCGGGAAGCAACGGGCCGCGGCCTTCTAATTTCGATCGGTGAAGCCATTAAGCGCCATAACTTGACGCCGGATAAGACCTCGATCGTCGTTCAGGGTTCAGGCAACGTCGGCGGCCTCGGGGCCCGATTGATGTACGAGGCCGGTTACAAGGTGGTCGGAATATCGGAGATCGGCGGCGGCATCTACAACCCGAACGGACTCAATATCCCGCACGTTCTCGAATATCTCGAGAAGAACCGCTCATTCGAAGGCTACCCGGACGTTGAGTATGTCGATAATAAGGAATTGCTTGAGATAGAATGCGACGTTCTTGCCCCTTGCGCCACCGAGAACCAGATCACGTCCGAAAATGCGGACAGGATCAAGTGTCGGATCCTTGCTGAGGGAGCAAACGGCCCGACGACTCCAAAGGCGGATAAGATCCTGCATGATAAGGGCATTTTCGTTGTGCCGGACATTCTTGCAAATGCCGGCGGTGTGACGGTCTCGTATTTTGAATGGGTTCAGGATCGGATGGGCTATTTCTGGTCGGAGGAAGAGGTGAATAACCGCCTGGCCGAGAAAATGGTCGCAAGTTTTAACGAGCTTGTGCACTATTCGGAGAAGCACAATGTGGATTCTCGAACCGCCGCATATATGCTTGCGATCGACCGTGTGGCATACGACACGCGGATGCGCGGCATTTACGCCTAGCGGGCTGAGACCGCAAAGTGTTAAAAACGCTTGATTTTACGAGCCAGTTGGGTTAGTGTTTTATCGGGAGATTATTGTCAGGCGGTTTGTCCGCTCGTTGACTTTGCGCGTTACTCCCGTTTAAATTGCTAGTATTGGGATTAGCTTTTTCGACTAATTGTTGGACAGCTTGGACTTTGCCTACTTGGAAAGCCCAACCGGCTGTGTAATAATGCAAGTTGTTTTTTTGAGACTTAACTGGCTGGAGGCAGCCACCTTTTTGACTTTCAATTTTTTTCGGCGGAGGAATGTGATGAAACTCGCTAAGAAGGCGTACTTGAGTACGCTCGTTATTTTGACACTCGTATTCGCGGCCATGGCGCAGGATAAACACCAGCGTCCGGACAGCGATCCGAGAAACACTGCACCTACGGTCGGCACCGGCGGTGCTGTCGGCGGCCCTACCGGACTGTTTACGGTCTATGATGGGCAGAATCTCCGAAAGGGTGAATTCACCTTCTCGGCGGCCGTCAGCAACTATGACCGCGATCCGGGTGATGTTGATATTACGGACGTGCCGTTGAGCTTTCAGGTTGGTTTGACCGACCGCATTGAGCTCTTCTTCTCGACCGACCTTTACAAGGGTATCAAGGTGAATTCACCGCGAAACCTTTCTGGCTTTTATCTGCCGAACTCGAAGGTTGTGATCAATGGTGTGTGGACCCAGGCTCCGGCGATCGTTATGTCGCCGGGAACGAGCCCGTATGGTGCGGTATATCGCCCAGCAGGAGCTCCGTTCGTTCAGTTCCCGTATTTCGGCGGCAACGCCGGCACGTATGGCCTGACCCCGCCGGCCTACTCGGGACCTGTCTTCGGATTCCCGGCAGGCACTAATGCACTTCTCGGCGGCGCAAGCGGAAGCAACTTCCGCGGCATCGGTTCGGTTTACGGCAGCATCTTGCCGGGCCTCGTTCTGAGCACCGCAAACATCATTGGGCCAACGGGTGCACCGCAGGGAACAGTTCCTGCAGTGTTCACGCTTGCTCCGTCGTATTTGCCTGATGCTCCGTTCATCAACCGCACCTATGGCGAAAGTGCTTTCAACCAGTTCACCTTTGGCGGCAAGTTCCGCTTTACGAGCGTTGACAATCCGATCGGACTCGGCCTCGTTGCTTCGTACACGTGGTGGACCGATCATGCAAGTGATATGGCGGGCTTCAACCAGATGCAGCGTGGTGCAGGCCCGGGCGGAAATCGCGGTGATATCGCGGTTACCTTCGTGGCAGATGCTCGCGTAGCAAAATGGGCGAACCTCTCAGCGAACATCGGTTATAACTGGACGTCGTCCGTCAAGGGTGATTTCCCGGGCGGCTCTTCTACGCTGCTTGATCGTCCGGATGAAGTTCAGGCCGGTATCGGTGCTGATTTCCCGGTCAACAAGTGGTTCCAGCCGATCGTTGAGTTCCGTGCCACCCGCTACATCGGCGGCCGCACGCCTAACGCCTTCGAGAACCATCCGATGGACGGTATCGCAGGCGCTCGCGTGTTCTTTACTCGCTGGGCAGGTATGAGCTTTGCTTATCGCTACAACTTCAACCAGCAGGATTCAGATTGGTTCGACAAGGACAAGAGCTTTAGTGCCCGTGTCACGAATCCTTGTGCGTTTATCGCCACGGGCGGAGGTTGTGTGCCTCAGACCTACACGTCCACTTGGAAGGGCGTTCCTCCGGGATTCCGTGAATCGGGCGACCCGCACGGCTACATCTTCCAGTTCTTTGTTGGACGCCGTAATGAGCGTGCGACGGAAAAGGTTAACCTGGCTCCCAACATCAACAGCGTGACACTGAGCGACAACGTCATCACCATCGGCTGCCAGCCTGGCTATAAGTCGGCATCGGGCGCTTGCGATGACAGCCGTTCGATCAGCGTTGCTACGAATGCGACGGATCCTGAGAACGATCCTCTCGTTTACAACTACACCGTTTCGGGCGGACGTATCGTCGGCTCCGGTGCAAATGTTACGTGGGACCTCTCGGGTGTCGAGAAGGGAACCTACACGATCACGACGGGTGTTGACGACGGCTGCGGAGTTTGCGGCAAGACCGACACCAAGACGATCGAGATCAAGGAATGCGCAGACTGCGTCAAGATCTGTGATTGCCCGAGCGTTTCGGTTAGCGGCCCTGCCGGTATCACGAACCCCGGACAGCAGATGACCTTTACTGCAAACGTCAGCGGCGGTGCTAACGTAACCTACAACTGGACGGTAACGGCTGGTACGATATCGAGCGGTCAGGGTACGTCCAGCATCACGGTCGATACGACGCCTGAGATGGCAAATTCGTCCGTCACCGCGACTGTGGAGATCGGTGGACTTGGCGAAAACTGCCAGTGCCCGAACACCGCAAGTGAAACTGCCGGTATCTCCCCTAAGCCCCAGTCGAATCTCGTTGATGAATTCGGCAAGCAGAAAGATGATGAGGTCAAGGCTCGCGTTGACAACTTCTATATCCAGTTGAACAACGACCCGACCGCGACCGGTTACATCATCAATTACGGAACGCCTGCTCAGATGCGTCATCGCAGAGCACAGATCATGAAGGCGATCAACTTCCGCAAATACGACAAGAACCGTGTGGTCTTTGTTGACGGCGGCGACAACGGACAGGGTGAATATACCAAGTTCTGGGTACGTCCTGCCGGTGCGGATGAACCGACTCCGTAACTGCAAGCGATCAGCTTCACCGTAAGGTGAACATTTCAAACGGCCGTGGCTTACATCACAAGCCACGGCCGTTTTTCTCGTTTCCCTGGCTTAAGCGCTTAAAAAAATTTGCCCTGCCGTCGTTCGTTCGTTACAATTAAGCATTGGCACGCGCCATTTCCGAATTTCTGCAAACGAAGTATGGTCCGTTCGCATCTAGTTTTATGAAAGTTTGCCTTTTTCCGGCAGGCGTTTGATCGAAACGGAGTTTTTCAAGCTGGTCTCTTGCCCCAAACCAATTACCTATGCCAAAAGTGAGTTTGTTCCATCGTGCGGTCACGCTGTTAGTTATCGTTGCTTTTCTCGGTATCGTGCCGTCATTTGCCGATATTGAGATATTGCCAACCGACCCCGATCAGGCGGCTTTTACAAAATGGACGGTCAGCGGTCCTGACGGCGGCGATGTCCGCGTCGTCACGATAGATCCGAAAGACAAAGATCGCCTCTATGCAAGCACTCTTGACGGCCAGATATTCACCTCTGCTGACGCCGGTAAGACCTGGCGTCTGCTAGCGAATCTGAACGAGCCGCAGCTTATTTTGGATGATCTGATCGTGGATTCCCGCGACTCAAAGATGATCTACGCTTCTGGCCACCGGCATAAGGCTCCGGGCGGGTTTTTTCGCTCGATCGACGGCGGCGTGACGTGGAAAGAGGCAAAGGAACTCCATAAGGCTTCTGTACACTCGCTAGCGCAATCACCGACCGATCCGTCGATACTTGTTGCCGGAACAACGGACGGTGCCTGGATGTCGCAGGATTCGGGCGCGACCTGGAAGAAGATCTCTTCGTCAACGATGCCTGTGAATATTGATTCGCTTGCGATCGATCCGCGAAGCGCGAATACGATCTACGCGGGCACCTGGTGGCGTGCGTACAAGACGACCGATGGCGGTGCGAACTGGAGACTCATCCGCGACGGAATGATAGACGATTCCGATGTCTTTGCGATCACGATCAATAAGCGGAATCCCGAGTATATTGTTGCGTCGGCCTGCAGCGGCATTTACGAATCCCAGAATGGCGGCGAACGGTGGTCGAAGATCAACGGCATTCCGTCGCAGTCTCGCCGTACGCGCGACATCGTGCAGCATCCGACCAAAGAAGGGACGATATATGCCGCGACTACCGAGGGCTTCTGGATGAGCGTCAACGGCGGAAAGTCCTGGTCGCTGACAACTCAGCGAAATCTCGAGATCAACTCGATCGCCGTTCATCCGGACGCACCCGATCGCGTGTTCATCGCAACCAATAACTATGGCGTGATGGTCTCGAACGACGGCGGCAGGAATTTTACGCAGACCAACGGCGATCTGACGACGCGTTTCACATACGCGGTCGTGCCGGATCGCGAACGCCCGAACCGCCTCTACGCGGCAACCCGCAACACTGCGACGGGCGGCGGATTCTTTTTCATCAGCGACAACGACGGTGCTACATGGCGGCCCTCGGCGAGCATTGATGTTAACCGAACCGCACCTTTTGCGATCCTGCAGGACACGGTCGATCCGAACATCATGTATCTCGGCACAAATACCGGGATCCTTCGGTCAATGGACCGCGGGATGACGTGGAGTCCGCTGCCCGCGGCAAAGGTGCCGGTGAAGGTCGTGCCAAAATCCACTCGCTCGCGGAGCCGTTCGAAAAAGACTGTTAAGGCTCCCGCAGCGCCGCCGGCACCGAAAGGACCGGTCCTTATCGCCTCATTGAAGGAGAACGTCAAGGTCCTCGCATTTACCGAGGACGGTAAGCATGGCATTCTCGCCGGGACGGATTCGGGACTCTATCGAAGCTACGACCTTACGAAAGGCTGGGAGAAGCTTGATCTCGGACCCGGCGTTAATCAGAATATCTTCGCGATTCATGTTGCTGCCGCACGGCCTGACACCATTTGGGTCGGAACAGCAACATCCGGCGTAATGGTTTCGCGTGACGACGGCAAGACATTCGTGAATGCAGGTGGAGCGGTTACCGGTGTTCCTGTGAGTGCGATCGAGACCGATCCGACCCGTCCCGACTATATCTATGTCGGTACGACGCAGACCTTTTATCTCAGCCGCGATAACGGCACCACTTGGAAGCGCCGAGGCGGACATCTGCCGCTTGGCAACTTTGCTTCGATCCTGATCGACCCGAAGGATCCGAACGAGATCATCATCGGAAGCGCGATCGAATCCGACGGCGGCATATATATTTCAAAGGATGCCGGAGAACAATGGAAACGTATCGACACCAAGCAAATGGAGCTGCCGAGCAGACGCGTCTGGTCGATGGCGTTCGATCCGCATGATGCGAACCGCATCTATGCAGGTACGCATTCCTCCGGTGTTTACAAGATCGAGTTGAAGGACCCTGAACCGGCCACCGCGGCCGCTGACGAGCCTTCGGCAAAGCCGCAGTCGGCAGCGATGCCGGTCGTGGCGAAGGAACCCGCACCGACGCCCAAACGGACAACGATCGTGGTCGGCGAAAGGCCTCGCATCTTGCCGGGACAGTAAAATTGCCATCTCGAACCTTTCGGGCCGCGAGCTTTAACGAGCCGCGGCCTTTTTCGCGTTTTGAAGTCCCGATTCCAAGTCTCTATAATTTAACTTCAAAGGGAGCTTTATTTTTTGACGGAAGAAAGTGCCTGTCCTTCTCTGGTTGCAAGCGGATCGCTTCGTGTCGAATCGATCCCTTTCTTGCGCATTCCGGGCCAGTCAAAGCTCTTTATTCGATATCAAACCGATCGCCCAAGCCTTAAGGAATTCTATCCGAACGCCCCTGAAACGCTCGACGACATCCATTCTTACGCGAAACAGGTCAATGCGGCCTATACACTTGATCGCAATGAGGTAGCTGATGCCTTAGCCTCGCTCAATGCGAGCCTTGATGCGGGTGAGCGCGTAGCGGCGGCGATCGATAAGCTCCGAGACGCAACCACGGTCGCCGTCTTTACGGGGCAGCAGTCAGGCCTTTTTGGCGGACCGCTCTACACGATCTACAAGGCGTTGACCGCGATAAAGGTGGCTTCAGAACTGACCCGCACGGGAACGCCTGCTGTTGCGATGTTCTGGGCGGCGACCGAGGATCACGATTTCGACGAGGTCGCGAGCGTCACGATCGCGGGGCAAACCGAGCCTGAGCGGCTTGTCTATGCCGATAACGACGAGCGGGAAATACCGGTCGGTGACCGCGTGCTGACGAGCGAGATCGATCGCCTGATAGCCGACCTGGTCCCGGAACTTGCACAGACCGAGTTTAGCCGCCAGGCCGTAGATCAGCTAAAGGATGCGTGGCGGCCCGGAGAAGGATTTGGCAGGGCGTTCCTTCGGCAGCTTGCAAAGCTGCTTGGCTGCTTTGAAATGATCTTTGTGGACCCGCAGGATGATGCCCTCAAACGCCTTTCGGGGCCGATTATGGCCCTTGCGGCCCAAAAGGCACCCGAGATCACCTCTGAGATCCAAAAGCGTGATATTCGCCTCTCAGAGGCCGGGCTCCACCGGCAGGTTCTGGTCGAAGATGACTATTTTCCGCTCTTTTGGGAAACGGATGACGGCGTGAGGACGCCATTGCGGCTTGTTAAGGATGGCGTAAGGGCACGGTCAACTAGGCGAACGTTCTCGATGGACGAAGTGGTCCGGGCGATCGAAACGGAACCGCATCGCTTCAGCGCGGGCGTAATGCTGCGGGCCGTGGTGCAGGATTTCTTGTTTCCCACAGCCCTTTACATTGGCGGCGCTGCTGAGATCGCCTATTTCGCTCAGAGCGGAGCCGTTTACGAAGTTCTCGGTCGTCCCGCGACGCCGATAATTCACCGACAAAGCTTTTCCGTCGTCGAACCGCGTCACCAGCGGGCTCTGGATGCCTACGGACTCGCCTTTAGCGACGTTTTTGAGGACCGAGATGCCGTGAAGACGCGGGTCGTAGAGAAGGTGATCGGACAAGATGCGGCACGCTTGTTTGCCGATGTTGAAGAAGAGATCAATATTGAGCTTCGCCGGCTGGATGAGTATTTTGCGGCGGTCGATCCGACGCTTGCTGCCAATCTTGCGACGAGAAGACGCAAGATCCTATATCACATCGCAGCCCTTCGAAAAAAGGCATATCAGTCCGAGATCCGACGCAATTCCGACGCGGACAGACGGCTTCAGAGGGTATTCGACGAGCTTTATCCGGGTGGGGCACTGCAGGAGCGCACCTTGAACATCACAGGCCTCATTGACCGGTACGGAGTTGACGTGATCGATTGGATATATGCGGCCATCGATCTTGATGATAGGGGGCATCGAGTTATCTACCTATGAGTAAGATCCGTGTCCTTTCCGATAATCTCGCTAACCAGATCGCGGCCGGTGAGGTCGTCGAACGCCCTGCTTCGGTCGTTAAGGAGTTGATCGAAAATTCGATCGATGCGGGGGCCGGCCGTATTGCCGTCGAGATCGAACTCGGAGGCCGCAGGCTGATACGTATCTCTGATGACGGCGACGGGATGGTGCGTGACGACGCGATCCTTGCGTTTGAGCGTCATGCGACCTCGAAGATCAGATCGCTCGATGATCTTGCCGCGATCGGTACGCTCGGCTTTCGTGGTGAAGCCTTGGCGTCGATCGCGTCGGTCTCAAAGACCGAGCTTATCACCAAAACTGAGGCGGATGTCGGAGCAACAAGGGTTGTCATCGAAGGCGGCAAGCTCATTGACGTCAAGGATGCGGCCCGCGACAAAGGAACTACGATCGCGATTCGCGACCTCTTCCATAACACGCCTGCGCGCCGCAAATTCATGCGTTCGGAGGCGACGGAGAATTATCATCTCACGCAGATAGTGACCCATTACGCTCTGGCTCATCCGGAGATCGCGTTTCTTTTGACGAACAACGGACGCGAGGCCTTGAACGTGGCACCGGCGAAGGATCTTCGCGAGCGGGCATTTCAGATCTTCGGAGGCAGCCTGCTTGAAAGCCTTTTACCTGTCTCAGGAGGTCGTGAGTACGTTGCCACCGTGACCGGATACGTCTCCGCACCGCGTGAACGCCGAACTTCACGCGACCAACAGTACTTTTTTGTAAATAAACGCTTTGTGCGAGACAAGACGATCGCCGGCGGCATCCTCGAAGGCTATCGTTCGGTCTTGCCGCACGGAGTTTATCCCGTAGCGTTTCTGTTCATTGATCTGCCGCTTGATGAGGTGGATGTAAATGTCCATCCTTCGAAGACGGAGGTGCGATTTCGCCGAACTGAGGCCGTAAAGGACGCAGTTGCGGAGGCCGTGCGAGCGGCATTGGCGAGTGCCGGCGTTGTCGGGGAAGCCGTTGCTGCGGACGAACGGCCTGAAGCATACGTCAGGCCGATGCCGGAACCAGAAAAGGATCTCCAGGCGCCGATCGAGTTTGTTCCTGAGACGATCCCGCTCGAACCGGATTTTGACCGCAGCCTTGCCGAAACGGCATTTGAACGCGAGATCCCTGCCCGAACGTCGGAGTTGCCGGCCGAGACACCTTCTAAACTTGATCTCGTGCAACAGGCATTTGAGGAGCAACTGCTTGCAAGGTCAGCGGTTGTCGGTGAGCAGCAGCCGGCAAGCCTTCCGGAAACGCCCAGGGAACTCCCCGATCTTCCGCCGCTGAATTCAGCGACTCATCTTGCGAAACCCGCCGAGGTCGAGTCGCTCTCCTACGCGAAGATCCGGCCCCTCGGTCAGCTTCGCGAGAGCTTTATTATCGCGGTGGATGATGACGGCCTCTTGCTGATCGATCAGCATGTTGCTCACGAGCGGATACTTTTCGATAAGTTTCGACGTTCTGAGACCGAACGCAAACTGGAGTCGCAAAACCTTTTGCTCCCGGAGACGATCGACCTTACGCCTGCACAGTCAGAGGCATTTGGACTCGTAGAAGAGGATCTCGCACAGTTCGGTTTCGGGACGATGCGCCTTTCGGGTCGGACGGTGGCGATCAAGAGTGTTCCGACAGATCTGCCGCCGTCGGAAGCTCGCAACCTATTCGCTGAACTGCTCGACACCGTGGATGCTGACAAACGCCGAGGCCCGAAGACCCCGCTTCGCGATGACATTGCGGCTTCGCTCGCGTGTCGGGCTGCTGTAAAGATCAATATGAAGCTCACGCCCGAGAAGATGCGTTGGCTGATCGACAATCTTGTGCTCACGACCTCGCCGACGACCTGTCCGCACGGAAGGCCCGTCATCCTGAGGCTTGCAATGAAGGACATCGAGCGTGGTTTTCATCGGACATGACGACGAGCCGCGGGATATACGAACTTTCTGCTTGACGAGCATCCGATAACCCTTTATTTTCTAATATGGAGTTCAAAAGAACTGCTATGACGACCAAGACTTTCGGCTTTAGCTTTTTTAACAGCTACTTTGCGATCTATTTTTCGCAGAGTACGGCCGGAAGCTGTGTCAGAATGTAAAAAGAAGACACATAAAGTTTCGAGAGATGGCCGTGAATGACAAAATTCACGGCCTTTTAGTTTTGTTTATGAACCTAGACGACTGGCGAAGACAAATTGACGATGTTGATAGCGAGATAGTTGGACTGCTTGCCAAACGAGCGCAGATCGCTCGTGAGATCTCGCGTTTGAAACGGGTTTCGGGCACGCCGATCCGCGACCGAGAACGCGAAATGCGAATATTTGACCGCGTCAGGAACCTGAGCGTAGGGGTTGTTGATTCGCGAGTTGTCGATCAGATCTACGAGGCTATCCTCGCAGAGTCGCGTCGAGTGCAGGCGGTCGAGCGATCACGGGATCAGGCCGTTCCGGATGCTTGCACACTAACGAAGGCTGCGATCCAAGGGACACGCGGTTCATACAGTGAGATGGCAGCCATTAAGGCTCTTGGCTCTGATATAGAGATCCTTGGCTGCGACACGTTTGACGAGGCATTTGCCATTTTGCGGAGCGGCCTGGCCGAGTATGCCGTGATACCCAAAAGGAACTCGACCGTAGGCGAGATCGTTTCCACAAAAGAGCATCTAAAGGCCGCAGATATTGAGGTCATCGATACTCTTGATGTCGAAGTCCGTCATGTTCTCGCCGGATCCGTCGAAGCTTCGTTCGAAGACATAACGCACGTGTATTCTCATCCGGAGGCGTTGCGTCAATGTTCCGAATTTCTGGAAGCAACTCCGCAGTTGACGCCTGTCGAAGCTGTCGATACGGCGGCAAGTCTTAGGGATATAGTTTGGGAGAATGATGTCAGGTCGGCGGCGATCTGCAGCGAGGCTGCGGCAGAACTTTACGGTGGTGTGATCCTTAAGCGAGATGTGGCTGACACAAAAGACAATATAACTACGTTCGTCGTTCTGCGCCGATCAACTATTCAATAGATAGAAGGATCTGACCCGCGTTCACTGTGTCGCCTTCAGCTACTCGAATAGCGGTGACGGTGCCATTTTTTGGGGCCTTGATTTCGTTTTGCATCTTCATCGCTTCGACCACGATCACACCATCACCTTTCTCAACCGAATCACCGACCGCGGCGATAAGCCGCACTACTTTTCCGGGCATCGCTGTTTTTACGTCGGCAGCACCAACGGATTCTGCGTTTGATCCTGCCGAACCCCGAAGGCGTTTCGGATCGGTCAATTCAACTTCGAACGAACGGCCGTCGATCCAGACAACCGAGCGGCCTTCCTGATCGACGGCGACGCGAGCTTCAAATTTCCTGCGGTTCCCGAGCCTAAGACTAAATTGTCCTGTCTCCGGCTCCAGAACTTCGAGGTCGTATTGGCGTCCATCGACCTCGGCGAAGACGCGGTCGCCTTCACTCTTGAACGACACTGTAGAGATCTCATCTCCGATCTTTGCCTGAAGTTTCATTTAATTGTTTTCTTCCGCCCCTTGCTCCGTATCGGCGGGCCTGATCCGCAAAAGGTTGATGCGTTTCTCGTCCGCTCGCTTAACCTCGATCTCGAGGCCCCGGAGCGTTAGTTTTTCTCCGATCTTTGGCACATAGCCGAGGTCGTGCGTGACAAGCCCGGCGATCGTTGTGAAGTCTTCGTCTTCGAGCTCAAGATCAAACAGCCTCTCGATCTTGTCGATCTCCGTCGATCCAAGTATGTCGAAGTACCCGTCCTCACCTTCTATGATCTCTACGATCTCCTCGGGCTGGATGTCCTCGTCCTCGATCTCACCGACGATCTCTTCAATTATGTCTTCAACGCTGATCAGGCCGGCAACACCGCCGTACTCATCGATCACAACAGCGATCTGAGAATGGTTGAGCTGAAGTATCTTCAGCAGTTCGTCAGCCGGCTTTGTCTCCGGGACAAAGAGCGTCGGCCGGAGCACGTGCGAGACCGGCATTTGCTCCATTCCTTCCGCCCAGGCGTGCAGAAGGTCGCGGACGTAGATCATTCCCAGGATATTATCGATCGAGTCGCGGTACACGGGAAGTCGCGAGTATTTTTCCTCGATCATCAGATCGCGAGCTTCACGAATTGTCGCATCATTACGGATCGCAACGATCTCGGTCCGCGGCGTCATAATATCAGAAGCGATCGTATCGCTGAACTCGATCATCGTTTCGATAAGTTCACGATCTTTCTCTTCAATTATGCCTTCGGCTTCGCCGACCTCGATCAGAGCGTTCAGTTCATCCGCATTGTCGGAATCATCTCCCGGAGAGTCAGGTGTAACGGACATCTCGATCTTTGAATCATCCCTGGCTGTACGAAATGAGAATGGTGCGGTGAGCCAGTTTCCGATGACAAAGATCGGCCTTACCGCCGGAAGCAGGGCAAGGAGCTTCTTCTCAGTTTCGTGCCGTACGATCAGCCTTGGCAGGATCTGCCGGCCAAAAACCGCCGCCAACGCTCCAAAAATGAAAGCGACGAGGAATGTCGTCCGTTCCGGCAAAGCCTCGAGAAGAATAAGCGTTATCAGGACGATAAAGGCGATCAGAGTTATCTGAAGAGCAGAGGAAAGCGTGAATCTGAATCGCGGGCGATCGTCGAGGATGTCCCTTAACAGAGCCGCCGAGGACGGCTTGTCGGCCGCCTCGATATCCGAGACCAAACGTCGAAGAGCGACGTCCGAAAGGTATGCGAACGCAAGGTCTATCGTCGCCAGAAAGACGAGCAGCAGGAGCAGAATGACGGCGACGACTATCTGAATTTCCATGCTACTCGATGATGTTCTTCCACTCTCGGCCGTCGTCTGTTAAAAGCTTATCGGCTTCCGGTGGTCCCCATGAGCCCGAGGCGTAATTTGGAAAACCACGAGGCGGTATCGCCTGCCAGACGTCGAGGATCGGCGTAACGACGCTCCAGGCCGCTTCGACCATATCAGCACGCTGGAAGAGAGTTGCGTCCCCGATCATGCAGTCATAAAGCAGGCGCTCGTAGCCTGTCGCGATCTGTTCTCCAAAATGCTCGACATAGTTGAAGTCCATATCGACGGCGCCGACGTTCACGACCGGCCCCGGCACCTTGGCGCCGAAATGCAGGGTCAGGCCTTCGTCCGGCTGGATGTGAATGACGAGGCGGTTTGTAGTGAGCTTCTCGACCGGTGTATCGCGAAAGAGCACGAACGGTGCGGCCTTGAACTGGATCACGATGCTTGAGTGCCGGGCCTTCATCCGCTTGCCGGTCCTCAAATAGAACGGCACACCTGCCCATCGCCAGTTATCGATCGAGAGCTTCAACGCTGCGAAGGTCTCGGTGTTCGAACTTGGCGAGACGTTCGGTTCATCGCGATAGGCCGGAACGGCCTGATCTTTTATTGCACCGGCACCGTACTGCCCGCGCACCGCCCTGCGCAGCACATCCTCATCAGTGAATTGCTGGATCGCGTGAAGTATCTTTGCCTGTTCGTCGCGCACCGCATGTGCCTCAAACGAGACTGGCGGCTCCATCGCCGTAAGCGTCGTGAGCTGGAAAAGATGATTCGGGATCATGTCCCGAAGTGCGCCGGCCGAATCATAATAGCCGCCACGCTGTTCAACGCCGAGCGTCTCCGCCACCGTGATCTGCACGTGGTCGATAAAGTTGCGGTTCCAGATCGGCTCGAAAATAGAGTTTCCAAAGCGAAAGACCAAAATATTTTGGACCGTTTCCTTTCCAAGGTAATGGTCGATGCGATAGATCTGGTCTTCCTTGATGAGTTTTGTCAGCGACGCATTGAGCTTCTTTGCGGAATCGAGGTCACGGCCGAAAGGCTTTTCGTAAATGAATCGCCGCCAATTGCCATTCTCTTCCTTGCCCAGGCCATTCTTTACTATCTTCTGCGTCACATTGGCAAAGAGCTGAGGCGGCGTCGCGAGATAGAAGAAATAGTCCTCCGGGATCTGGTGCGTCGTTGTGACGTCGCCGAGCAGGGCCTTCAGGTCGCCAAAAAGCTGTTTGTCATCGTCGAAATCTCCGCCGGTATAGTATGAACGCTCCACGAACCATGAAAGCAGCTTTTCATCGGGAGGCTGCGGCAGAAATTGCTTCAGATCGTCAGCCAGCATCTTGCGAAAGTCGTCCGACGTCATTTCCTGACGGCCAACACCGACTATCGCGAACTTGTGCGGCAGGAAATCACCCTTGGCAAGGTTATAAAGAGCAGGAAGAAGTTTTCGCTTTGTGAGATCACCCGTTGCGCCGAAGATGATCATCACGCATGCATCGGCAACTTTGGTCGTTTTTGGCATAGGACGTTGAGATATACAGATTAACACATCCGCCGAACTATTAGCGGACCTAGAAGCCTTCGGCGTTCGATCCGGAGAGAGCGTAGCCGATCCGGAAGTCTAGATGCCAAGCTTCTCGCGGAGTTCGAGTTCGCGGGCGTTCATTTCGCCATTGTCGGCCTCGTGGTCGTAGCCGCAAAGGTGAAGGACGCCGTGGAGGATCAACTGTTTGATCTCGCCTTCGAGCGAAAGATCGTTCTCGGCAGCTTGTTTTGCGGCTTGTCCGGCAGAGATAACGATGTCGCCGAGATGTTTCGTTGCCGGTTCAAAAGGCTGCGGTTCGTGCGGAAACGAGAGTACGTCGGTCGTCGAGTCCTTGCAGCGAAAGATCTTGTTCAGTTCCTTCATTCGCTCGTCCGAAACAAACGCGACATCAAACTCACCACGATTCGTTTCTTCGATCGCCGCAATGACCTCATCGACAAAACGCTCGAAGCTCGTAAGGTCGAGGTGAATATTGCTTTCCAGATCGATGATCATGTCGATGATGCCGTTCGCGCTTAGCTCTTGATCACTTTGAGGGTCGGGAAGGCCGCAGCGAAGATCCGGTCATCCATCGTCAGTAATGAATGGCCGTTTTCGGCGGCATGTGCACCGATGAGAAAATCGGCAAGAATACGTCTGGGAGAACCCGCCCCTTGTTTGTTTCGGCGAACGGTGTACGCCTGAAATGCAGTGCCCGCAGCAAGCCAGATCTTCTCGGAAACCGTCCAGTCGATAAGAATTCCTGTATCGTCGCAGAATTCACGAATAAAGGACGAAGACCTTTTCGGATACGCCAAAAGTTCGGCGAACACCGCTCCGCACAGAACGATCGAGCCTTGCGACGCGGCCGCACTCAACGCTCGATGAGCTTTCTCGGCGGTGTCTTCTTCGCCTTTCCAAAGAGCTACGAGGATATTTGTATCAACCGAACACGCCATTAAGCCTTAGCCCTGCTCATCGCGCATTTTGCGCAATTCTGCGATGATCTCGTGCCTGCTTGCTCCTCTACCACGCTTTTCAATCCCAAGATATTTCGCGAACGGGTCTTTACGACGAGCTGGCCGTACGGTAACGGCGTCTCCGAGGTCATCAAAGATCAAGCTGTCACCCGGCTTTACGCCGAGCTGCCTTCTGACCTTTAGCGGCACGGTTATCTGTCCTTTGCTTGTGATCTTCGCCTGAACTGCCATTACGTCCCTCCAATTCCTTACTATACCAGAATTGTCCTTACCTTGGAACGGTCAAGTAGCTTATGCGGGTTGATCGAAATCGGCAGAATGGTCTTCGTAAGCTTTGACGATCATTTGGACGAGCTTGTGGCGGACGACGTCCTTCTCTGAGAAATATACGAACTCGATCATATCGATATCATTCAGAACCCGCTGGGCTTCTTTTAGGCCGCTCTTTTGTCCTCGCGGCAGGTCGATCTGAGTGATGTCGCCGGTTACGACGGCCTTTGAGCCAAAGCCGATACGCGTAAGGAACATCTTCATCTGTTCGCTCGTCGTGTTTTGAGCTTCGTCAAGAATGATGAACGCGTCGGAGAGTGTACGACCGCGCATGAAAGCAAGCGGAGCGATCTCAATGATGCGTTTTTCGAGCATTTTTGTGACCTTCTCGGCATCGACAAGATCAAATAGGGCATCGTAGAGCGGCCGAAGGTATGGATCGACCTTGTCTTGAAGGTCTCCGGGCAGAAAACCTAGTCGCTCTCCTGCTTCGACGGCGGGTCGCGTAAGAATAATGCGGCTTACTTGCTTCTTGAAAAGAGCATCGACCGCCATTGCGACCGCCAAAAAGCTCTTGCCCGTACCGGCCACACCGATCCCAAAAACCAGGTCGTTCCTAGCGATGGCATCGAGATATTTGCGTTGGTTTGCCGTTTTAGGAGCGACAGTTTTCTTTCCCGAAGGGTTGAATCTCGCCTTCTGAAAATGATCCTTGAGGCTGTAGGCCCGATCTTCCGCTATCTGCTTGAACGCGTCCTTTAACTCTTTGTCTGTAAAAGAGTTGCCGTCGCGAAACACCTCGCCGAAGTCGCTCAGTATCTGTTCGACGGTCGCAATATCATTCGGCTCGCCGTCGATCAAAAGTTCGTTGCCGCGAACACCAATGCGGACGTCGAGCAGCGATTCGAGAAACTTAATGTTCTGGTCCTGGACGCCAAAAAGGGTATTAAGGCCTTGAGCGGGAAGTTCGAGTTTGTGTGATTCGGTCAAATTTGTCTTACTTGCGGCCGAAATAACGGCAGATCTGTTTGAATTCAGGCTACTAGAATCTCTATTTTACGTCAATCGGTTTGCGCGCCGAAACTCACGAACGGCTCCGGTCGGGAGAGTCCGAAATTGTGGCAGCAGAGCTTTGCGACGGAATGACCGCTGTGCTAATCTAACTCCTTTGTAAATTTATCGATTTTCTCAATTTAAGAGGAGCACTTTTAAAAGAATGGCGAACGAAGGAAATGGTCAGGTCGGAACAGTAGTTCAGATCATTGGGCCCGTGGTTGACGTAGAGTTTACGAATTATTTGCCGCCGATCCATCAGGCTCTGAGGATCTCCAGCGAAGGGTTCGACGTCGAGGAAAAGGTGGACGTCGTCGCGGAGGTGCAGCAGCACCTTGGCGAAGGCCGCGTCCGTGCTGTCTCGATGCTGCCGACGGACGGAATGGTCCGCGGGATGAAGGCGTTCGACCTTGGCGGTCCGATCACGGTTCCGGTAGGCAATGCGACCCTTGGACGCGTGATGAACGTCGTCGGCGAACCTGTTGACGAACTCGGCGAGATCGTGACGGACACCCGTTATCCGATCCACCGCCACGCACCGTCATTTGACGAGCAGTCAACTTCGCTCGAAATGTTCGAAACGGGAATTAAGGTCATTGACCTCGTTCAGCCGTTCCTTCGCGGCGGAAAGATCGGCCTCTTCGGCGGAGCGGGCGTCGGTAAGACCGTTCTCATCATGGAGCTCATCAATAACGTCGCAAAGGGCCGTGAGGGCTTCTCGGTGTTTGCAGGCGTTGGCGAACGCACGCGCGAGGGCAACGACCTTCTTCGCGAAATGGTTGAATCCGGCGTTATCAAATATGGCGAGGATTTCAACCACAATATGGAAGAAACCGGTGCCTTTGACCTTGCGAAGGTTGATAAGGCACAGCTAAAGGATTCGAAGGTGTCGCTCATCTATGGACAGATGACCGAACCGCCGGGAGCACGCCTACGAGTTGCTCTATCGGGCCTGACCGTGGCTGAATATTTCCGCGATCAGGGAAATGACGTGCTCTTCTTCGTCGATAACATCTTCCGATTCACGCAGGCAGGCTCTGAGGTCTCGGCACTTCTCGGTCGTATGCCGTCCGCTGTGGGCTATCAGCCGAACCTTGCCACTGAAATGGGCGAGATGCAGGAACGCATCACTTCGACAAAGACGGGTGCAATTACGTCGATCCAGGCCGTTTACGTGCCCGCGGACGATTATACGGATCCCGCGCCGGCAACCACCTTTGCTCACCTCGATGCTGTTACGGCACTTTCGCGTCAGATCGTTGAGCTTGGTATCTATCCGGCGGTCGATCCGCTCGCGTCGAACTCGCGGATTCTTGATCCGCAGGTCGTTGGCGATGAGCACTACAACACCGCTCAGGAAGTTAAACGTATTCTCCAGCGTTACAAGGACCTTCAGGACATCATCGCGATCCTCGGCCTTGACGAACTAAGCGAGGACGACAAGCTTACGGTTGCCCGTGCACGTAAGATCCAGCGTTTCTTCTCGCAGCCGTTCACCGTCGGCGAGCAGTTCACAGGACTTAAGGGCGAATATGTAAAGGTTGAGGACACGATCAAGGGCTTCCGTGAGATCCTCGACGGCAAATGCGACGACATGCCGGAGCAAGCTTTCTATATGGTCGGCACGATCGAACAGGCTCGCGAAAAAGCGAAGAAGATGGCGGCATCTGCCTAGATCCTTGAACAAATGCTTAGACTTGAGATAGTAACACCTGAAAAGCGCGTCTTTGATGCAGAGGTCGAGTCCGTAACCGTTCCGACCGCGAGTGGTGAAGCCGGCATTTTCCCGAATCACGCTCCGCTTGTTTCGGCGCTGAAACCGGGAATTCTTAGCTATTCGCAGAAAGGGACTTCGGAAAAACTTGCTGTTTCCGGCGGCTTCGTCGAGGTCAGTGCGAACAAGGTCTCGGTTCTCGCAGACACAGCCGAAACTGCCGAAGAAGTTGACGGTGATTCGGCACGCAGCGACCGCGAGGCCGCTGAGAAGGCTCTCGCGGCTGCGGCCACGTCTCCCGTGGAAGAGAATGCTCCATTGCAGAAGAAGCTTGAATCCGCGAATGCAAGGATCGCGATCACCGGAGGCGGGAAGTGATGACCGCGTCGTTGAGCATTAGGCAGTAAGGGCCTCGCGATATAGAGCCCTTGTCGATACTCGGCAAGGGCTTATTTCGTCTCAAAGCGGATCGCCGCGATGAGTGTGGCTCCGTTAACGTGGTTGGTTTGACATCAGCGTCAGCAGGGTGTAAATTTTCTTATTGAAAACGATTTTCATTTGCAATAAATACCAAATATGATACTTCAACGATTAAAGGAAGAGACCCGTGTGCAGCACGAAGAGGTCGAGGCTGCCGTCGATGTTATGAATCAGATGTTCGACCTCGCCGATTACAAGCGACTTCTTGAGAAGTTTTGGAGCTTTTATGCACAGTACGAACCAAAACTGCCGCTCGACGAACTTCGCAACTCAGACTTTGACTATTCCAACCGCGTAAAACTTCCGCTGCTTGAAGCCGATGCGAAGGTGCTCGGGCTTGAGCGAAGCAGCAATGAGATCGAACTGCCGGATCTGTCGTCTCCAGCGAAGGCACTTGGAAGCCTTTACGTCATCGAGGGCTCGACGCTCGGCGGACAGGTGATATCCCGTCATTTGAAACAACATCTCGGGCTTACGGCGGAAAACGGCGGGGCGTTCTACGCGGGTTACGGCCAGGAGACCGGTTCGATGTGGAAGGCATTTGGCGAGAGCCTTACGAAGTTCGCGGGAGCCGGGAACGCTGACGATGAGATCGTTGACGCAGCAAAGGAAACCTTTGCGTGTATTACAAAATGGGTCGGTAGAAAGACAAACACCGCCGCGATCAGTTCATAAACCTTCGGCGACCGTTTTTGGATCGCCAAATTCATAGACCGATTATGCAATTTTCAATAAATGAAACCGTGCGCGCAGGTCTCTTCTGCGCGCTCTTGATCTTCTTTACTGCTGCTTCGGCCGCAGCCCAAACACAACCAAATCTTGAGATAGCTATTAAGGACGCGAGCGGTGCTCCTGTTGCCGGTGCAAAGGTCGAACTCGTCGTTGGCGGCCTAACGGTCAACACAGCGACTACCACGGATACCGGTGTTGTGCATTTCTCGATCCAAAAGCCGGGAAGTTATCGGATCAATGTCGAAGCGAACGGGTTTGCCTCGATGACGAGAGAAGTCGCATTAACAGCTGGCGCGAATAAGCCGGAAGAATTTAGTCTCGACGTCGGCGGGATCAGCGAAACTGTGACCGTGACCGCAACTCGAACGCAGGTCACTGCCGAAGACACAGCAGTTCCGGTCTCTGTTGTTGGAAGAAAGCAGATCGAAGAACAGGGCATTAACACGATCGGCGACATTTTTCGCACGCTGCCCGGAACTTCGACCGTAAATGAAGGTGCGTTCCAGGTACGCCCTCGAATTCGAGGCCTCGACTCTAACCGTGTGCTAATTCTTGTTGACGGCGAAAGGCTGAACAACAGTCGCACATCTACAGGACAATCGGGTGTTGAGACCGGCCTGATCGATACTGCGAGTATCGAATCCGTAGAGGTCGTTCGCGGCAGCGGCTCGGTGCTTTACGGCACGGACGCTCTTGCCGGAACGATCAATATCATAACAAGCGACACGCCGGCCCGCCGCGAGAATGGATTTCGATTCGGCGGACGCCTCGACACCTTTTACAGTTCGAATGAGGAAACGCTGCGTGGCTCGCTTGGGCTTACCGGATCGACGAAGTATTTTGCATTCCGCGTCGCGCAATCACTCGAACGTTCGGGCAACTATTTTACAGGTAGGCCGAGCGGCACATTTCTAGCTGATCTGCGCGAGCAGGGAATCGGCATCACAGACGAAGGCGAAGTGCTGAATTCGCAGTCGCACGGCAGCAATACAGCCGTTTCGACACGTTTCTTCGTGAATGATCTGAATACGATTAAGGCGACCTATGACCGACGCCGCGGTGCTAATATCGGTTCTGCTGGCCTTGTAGGGACATTTAGCGGAAATTTCCCATTTTCGAATCGCGATAAGGTTAGCCTGCGTTACGATGGAGCTTCGCTGACGAATGACCTAATGCGCCTTTCGATCTCGGGCTACTTCCAGAAGCAGGATCGCAACTTTACGAACGTCCTGACCGTTCCGCCCATGATGCCGTATTTCCCGGGAATGTACCGTTTTAGCGAGACGATCACCGATACGCGGACAAGCGGAGCTGACCTGCAGACAGACTGGAAGATCGGGAGTCGGAATACGCTGACCGCCGGTGCGAGTTTCTTTAGAGATTCCAATAAAGATTCGCGAACGATCATCAACGCATTTACACCGAGCTCGCCTGTTCAATCCATCGATAATTCCAAAAGCGTGCCCGACGCAACGCTCACGAATTTTGCCGCCTTTGCACAGGACGAATACCGTGTCGCAAAAAGGTTCAAACTAACCGGCGGCATTCGCGTTGATAACTTTCGCACGAAAGCGCAGCCGACCACGGGCTTCAACCTGCCGCAGCTTCGGCCGGATCAGATACACGATCTTGGCATCGACGGACTCGCGAGCGGAATGGACGTTTCGACGACGGCCGTCACCGGCGACCTCGGAGCGGTGTACAACGTGACGAAAGAAGTGACGCTCGCGGCCCGCGTTGGACGCTCTTTCAGGACGCCGAATATCTTCGAAATATTCTTTACCGATTCCGGTTCGATCGGCGGATTTGTGGTCGGGAATCCGAGGCTGAAGCCGGAGACCGGGGTGAACTTTGATGCGACAGTGCGCTTTAAGAATAAGCGTTTCTCGGCAACGGCAACATATTTCGTAAATAACTACAAGAACTTCATGTCAACGCCTGCAGCGTTTGATAGCCGCGGCTGTCCGATATTCATCGTAATGCCGGGGACGATCTATGACGCGAATAACTGCCAGATCGTGAGTTCTCCGCCGGGACGCGATCCGATCCGCGTCTATCAGACGCAGAACGTTGACAAGGCCCGGATCCAAGGTTTCGAAGCTGAGTTTGAGGTCCCCGTCAAGGTTAGGCTTGGACTACTGACACCCAACGGAAACTTTAGCTACCTTCGCGGCGATGACACGCAAAAGAACGTGCCGCTCGATATCATAAGCCCGTTCAGAGCGAATTTGGGTGTCCGCTGGCAGAATTTTGGCCGCAACTATTTCTTCGATTACACGGCCCGAATTGTTACGGAACAAAAGCGTCTTTCGCCCCAATTCCTGCTGCCTGTGAATCAAGGAGGTAACGGCGGCCCGGAGCCGGGCTTTGTAACGCACAATGTTTCGGGCGGATATTACTTCCGACGTGAGCGATTCAATTTCAACATCAATGTTGGTGTGTCGAACATCGCCAATCGTGCTTACAGCGAACAGTTCAACTTCGCTCCGGCCCGCGGACGTTCGTTTACGATCGGCACGAGCTGGGAGATCAAGTAGCAGCTATTTTCCGTAAACAACGGTCGAGGGTGAGAAGTCGGAAACTTCCTTGCCCTCGACCGTTCTTATTCTATATTCGTAGTACTGGCCGGGCTTGATCGGCCGATCAGTATAGCGAGAACGGGTGGTGGTTGTGATGAGTTCCCAGCCGGTCGTGTCGCCTTCGCGGCGCCAGATCTCGATAGTTCGAGCGTCCTTGTTCTGAAAGCGAATCTCTATCCTTCGGTTTTGAGCAACCGCATCGCACGGCTGTGGTGCTAATTCATCCATCGGTCCGACGTCCAAACACGTTTCTTAAGCGACGCTTCGTTCCAGAAGGCCTTGGTCAGTGTGATCACCGGCTCCGCATGCTTTGGTGCGAGAACGGTGACAACATCGTATCTGACCGGCATTTCTGTGACCGCGAAAAGGCGTCGGTAAACACGAGCGGTACGCGTGATCTGCCTCATCTTTTGTTTATCAACGGCGGCGATGACAGGGACGAAGTCATCCGATCGCCGAGTCTTCACCTCTATGAAGCAAAGGGTCCGGCCGTCGAGGGCAATGATATCTATCTCGCCCGTGATCGCGGCCCCGCCACGGCTGCGTCCAACCGGCACCTTAAAATTGGTCATCACAACGCGATAGCCGCTTGCCTCAAGATGCTTTGCGGCCAATGCCTCGCCATAAGAGCCGAAGGAATAATTGTCAGATCGAGTCGTCACCAACGTTTGGAAATCGGTTTGAGACACTTAAAATGCCGGTTCTTCGTAGATGCCGTAAACATCACGGAGAGCCACACAGATCTCCTCGACGGTCGCGTAAGCGGCGACGGCATTGATAATGGCCGGCATCGTATTCTCGTTCGCCGATGCAGCTTTCTTTAAAGCGTCGAGCGAAGATGCGACGGCACCGCTATCACGAGTGTCCTTTGTTCTTTGCAGCCGAGCGAGCTGATGGTCGCGAACGGATTCGTCGATCTGCAGGATATCCGTCTTATGGATCTCTTCGTTCATTATGTAGTTGTTTACGCCGACGATCGTCTGCTCATTCCTTTCGACAGCTTTCTGATATTGGTAAGCAGATTCCTGGATCTCACGCTGAGGGAATCCGGCCTCGATCGCTTCGACCATTCCGCCGAATCCGTCGATCTTATCGAAGTATTCGAAGCATCCGTCGATCATCTTTTCGGTCAGCGATTCCAGATAGTAGCTTCCGCCGAGCGGGTCGACAGTGTTCGCAACGCCGGTCTCCTCGGCAATGATCTGTTGTGTTCGAAGCGCGATCAAGGCAGCGTTGTCTGTCGGCAAAGCGAGTGCCTCATCGTATGAATCCGTATGCAGGGACTGCGTGCCGCCGAGCACGCCGGCAAGTGCCTGGATCGCGACGCGAGCGATGTTGTTGAGCGGCTGCTGAACCGTCAAAGAAACGCCTGCAGTCTGTGTATGAAAACGCAGCTGCATAGTTCGCGGATCTTTCGCACCAAAGCGTTCTTTCATCGTGCGTGCCCAGATGACGCGGGCCGCACGATATTTTGCGATCTCTTCAAAAAAGTCGTTGTGCGCGTTGAAGAAGAACGAGAGCCGCGGGACGAATTCGTCGACGTCCATTCCGCGATCCACGCCGTATTGTACATATTCGACGCCGTCACGCAGTGTAAACGCAAGCTCCTGAAGAGCCGTCGCACCGGCCTCCCGAATGTGATAGCCGCTGACGGAGATCGGGTTGTATTTCGGCACGTTCTGCGAGCAATACTCGAATGTGTCGATGACGAGTTTCATCGCCGGTTTGATCGGATAGATCCATTCTTTCTGTGCGATGTACTCCTTTAGAATGTCGTTCTGAAGAGTGCCGGATATTTTTTTGAAGTCAGCTTTCTGCTTTTCGGCAACGACGAGATACATCGCGAGGAAGATCGGTGCCGGTGCGTTGATCGTCTGCGAAACGGTTACTCCGTCTAGCGGAATTCCGTCAAATAGAGCCTCGAAATCTGAGAGTGATGAGACCGCAACCCCGCACTTTCCAACCTCACCCTCACTTAGCGGCGAATCGGCATCAAGCCCCATCAATGCGGGTAGATCGTATGCAACGGAAAGGCCGGTCTGGCCCTGTTCCATCAGATACTTAAAGCGTCGGTTCGTCTCCTCCGGAGAGGAAAAGCCTGCGAACTGGCGCATTGTCCAAAGCTTGCCGCGATAACCCGTCGGGTGAATGCCGCGTTTGAAGGGATATTCTCCGGGAAATCCGACCTCGATGTTATCGCTGTCGGCGGCGGCATAAAGCCCTTCAACCGGCTCAAGAGAGACGCCCTCGAAGGCCTTTTTCCTTTCCGGTCTTTTTTCAAGGGCGGGATTTAGAGTGTCGGTCTCCCAACGCTGCTTTTCATCCGCGTTGGCCGTTCGAGCTTGTTTCGTCTCTGGTGTCATAAGAGATGGTTCTTCAGCCACAACCTAAAGAATATCACGATTTTGGATCCATAAACGATAGGCAAGCGTCGCTGCGCACGCTCCTATGGGCTTTGCGTTAGCTTCCACAATTCTGTAAGGTGAAATGGTTCGCGTGGAAAATCTTAAATCGCATCTCTCTTTTTCGGACCGTGAAGAATACTCGCATCTTATTGATCTTACTGCTACTTACGGGCTTTGGGTGTACGAGTTCGCCAGACAATGCCAACCGTGCGGCAAACGTAAACTCTAACGCAAATGCCGAACTCAACTCGGCAAATTCAAATCTTGAGGAGCTAAAGCTGCTCATTAATGTTCCCTACGAGACAGAAGATCTGGCGTGGCGGAAGGAAGATGGGTCGGACAAGATCGTCGCCGTGCTGCGGTTCGCACCTGAAGATGCCGACAAGATAACGGCTGAATCCGGGCCGTCGAAGGGGAAAGTGAGCATCTCGCCGGAAAGCTGGTATCCGAGCGAATTGACCGCTCAAAGCGAGACATCGGGCGACAGCGGCCTGGACGGTACGGTGTTCGACCCAAAGCTTTTTGTGCTCGCACCGTATTCGCAGGGAAGGCTTATCCGGATCGACGGAACGAACTATTTCCTTTTGGAACTCTCCTGATCGCTCGGGCCTGATAGCGCCGGCAAGCCTGATTTAAGGATGAAGGCGTGTTCGTGTTAGCATCTTTTTTTAGACGATCTTCTTTTATCATTTGATGCGATCTTGCCGGGCCTGCTGCATATTGATCTCGCTGATAGTACTGTGTGTGCCGCTTTGGGCGCAGCAGACCAATCCGGTTGACCGCCAGGTCTCTAACCCGATAACCGATACCCCGAACATCAACCCGATCTCGCCCGAGAAGAGCGTGATCGCTCCCGATACCAAGAAACCAAAAGATAAGGTCGAACCGGAAGGCGGCGACGGCGAGGTCGTCGTTTATTCCGACCGTCAATCTGTCGAGGGTGCGGCCGGTCATCGTGTGGTCACGCACGAAGGCAGTGTTGATGTACATTACGGCATCTATCGTTTGCAGGCGGACAAAGTTGTCATCTATGAGGCCGAGAACAAGATGGTTGCGACCGGAAACGTCATCTTTGACAAGGGGAATGATGAGCGGATCACCGGTACGCGGTCTGAGTGGAACTACAAGACAAAGCTTGGCTGGTTCGAGGATGCGACGGGCTTTACGAACCAGACGAACGACGGCACTGTCCTTTACTTTACAGCAGAGCGTGTCGAACGTATCTCGCTTACTGAGCTGAGGGTTACGAATGCCGAATTTACTGCCTGTGATGAGGCTGAGCCGAAATGGAGCTTTTCAGCAAAGTCCGCGAACATCAAGACGGGCGATCGCGCGAAACTCAAGCACGTTAAGTTCAAGGTAAAGAATGTTCCATTGCTCGCGTTACCGTTTGCATCGATCCCGCTAGATAAAGAGGACCGGAAATCGGGCTTCCTTACGCCGGCATTCGGCTTCTCACCAACAAAGGGTGTGCAGGTGTCAGGGGCATATTTCCTAACGCTCGGACGCTCGGCCGACATTACGTTTCGCGGAGACATCTACACATCGCGAGGGTTCGGATATGGGGCCGAACTCCGCACGAGATCGAACTCACGGTCGTACTTCAATATCGGATTCTTCGCGGTAAAGGATCGTGTTTTTGGTGCGAGTGCCGACAGAGATCATCCCGATCAAGGCGGATCGACCGTCTATGCCGAGGGCGTGCAGTATTTCCCAAACGGATTTACCGCCTCAGCGGATATTCGTGTAACGTCTAATCTCGCTTTTCGACAAGTGTTCCTTGAAGGCATTCAGCAGATCATTTCGCCGATCGAGAGATCTCAGATTTTCGTCAACAAGAGTTGGACGAACTACACAATGAATGTCCTCGCTCGGTCACAGGTGATCTCGATCCCGAATGTAAGGGTAAAGACACGCAACCTCCCAAGCATTTCGTTCGAAAAGCGGCCGTCGCGGCTGTCCTTCTTTAAGAACGCGTATTTCTCCTTCAAATCGTCACTTGAGGGAGTCTCCCGCCGTGAAGAGGTTGACGATATTGGGCTGTATCGACGGCAGAATCTGCAGGAGCCGACGCTCACGCCGGCGATAATGCAGCGGTTCGACGTTTATCCGGAATTTACCGTTCCGATCTACACAAAGTATTTCAATGTTACGGCGTCTGCATCGGCTCGCGTAACCTATTATTCGAACTCGCTCGACTATCGCCGGAATGTGATAAGCACGGACCTGATCCGTAAATACGGTCAATTTACGCTCGATATCCGGCCTGTCGCTCTTGCAAGGAATTTCTACGGCAAGGAGAATAAGTTCAAATTCCGTCACGTGATCGAGCCATTCCTGACGTATCGATTCGTCAAGGGTGTGGACAACTTCAACAAGATCATTCGGTTCGACTACATTGACACGATCACGAATACGAACGAACTCGAGTACGGCATTACGAATCGTTTTTACACGCGGCGGTATTCAGAAGCGGTCACAAAAGAGGCTCAGAAACGCTTGCGTGACGATGGCGAATCAAAACAAGATGATCTCTCGATCCAGCCTTATGAGATCTTTTCGGTTACGGTTCGCGGAAAGTATTTCTTTGATAAGACCTTCGGCGGTGCACTGGTCGCGGGAAGACGAAATCAGATCGAACCGATCACCGCGTTGAGTTTCTACTCGTTCGGCGGCGCGGCCCGACGTTTTTCGCCTATAAACATCGACGCAACATATCGACCGCAGAAAACAGTCTTTGTGAGCACGCGGATGGATTGGGGCCTGTATGGCGACGGCCTGCGTGATATCTCAGCGACCGTCGGCTACGACACGAAGATGTTCAAACTCTTCCAGACGCTGTATTACACGCGGCGTGTGACGCTTATTCCCTCACTTGCACAATACGCAAGGCCGGACCGATCAGAACCGGGCACGCTTCGCGGAGCCCAATGGAGCCCGTCGATATTCGTGGGCAATCGCGACAAAGGACCGTATGGCGGTGCATCACTATTCTTCGATTTTGAGAATAGAAGGGCGGCGAACCTGAATCCGCTTATCAGTTCGCTTTATACGATCGGCTACGCGTATGACTGCTGCTCGATGGCCTTGCAATATTACACTTTCAACGTCGGTGCACGACGCGAGAATAAGGTCGTCTTCAGCTTTAGGCTGAATGGCATCGGGAGCTTCGGGACAGAGCAATTCGCACAAGGGTTGCGATAGTTAGTTGGAAGATAATAACGGAGAATTGTTCGCCCGCATTTGCGGTAAGGACAATTCTCCGTTGCAGTGCTAGTGATCGGCTAACTATGCGTTAGCCGTTTTTTTTTCCGGGTTAACATAGGTGAGCCATTCCGCACCGGAAGGTGCTTCGCACTCACCATGGATCACCTTAAAGAAGTGTTCCTGGAGTCTTTCAGTTACGGGGCCTCGCCTTCCGGCACCGACAGTTATACGGTCGACAGAGCGGATCGGAGTGATCTCGGCGGCCGTGCCAGTGAAAAATGCCTCGTCAGCGACATAAAGAGCAGAGCGTTGGATTGCCGTCTCGATGACCTCAATGCCGAGTTCGCGTGCGATCTGGATCACAGAGTCGCGAGTGATCCCCGGCAGTATGGACGCGCCAAGCGGCGGCGTGATCAGCTTGCCATTATTCACCAGGAAAAGATTCTCGCCCGAACCTTCGGACAGATAGCCGCGATCATCAAGGGCGATGCCCTCTGAGAATCCGCCGAGTAGAGCCTCCATCTTAATAAGCTGCGAATTCATATAATTCGCGCCGGCCTTTGCCATCGCAGGCATTGAGTTCGAGGTGATCCTGGTCCAGCTGGACACGCAGGTATCAATTCCACTTTCGATAGCCTCATCACCGAGGTATTTGCCCCATTGCCATACGGCAATATATGAATCGATCGGGTTCGGAAAAGGATTGACACCGAAAGCCGGTTTGTCTTCATCGAGGCCGCGCATGATCAGCGGCCGAATGTAGCAATGGTCAAGGCCGCTATCCTTAATGACATCTATCGTTCCTGTGCAGAAATCTTCGCGGGTGAACTTTGAGTCCATTCGATAGATCTTCGCGGAATTGAGCAGCCTCTGCATATGCTCCTTTAGTCGGAAAACAGCCGGGCCATTGGCCGTCGTATAGCAGCGTATTCCTTCAAACACGCTTGAACCATAATTGACGACATGCGACATCACATGGATCTTCGCATCATTCCACTCGATCAGCTGGCCATTCTTCCACACTTTCGGGGCGATAAGCATTGTGCTCACATCTTTTCCTGCCATATTTCTATCAAAACTCCTTGCTCAAATAAGATTCTTTAATACAGATAAATGTTGAAAGGGGCGGTCGTCGCAAAATTTTCGTTATTACCGTATAACCTCAAGGATAGTATAGCCGGGCCGTCTAGGCAACCTTCGGGAGCGGACGAGATAGCGGGTGAGGTGGCTTGGATATAATGTTTTATTGCCTTTGAGCAAGGAAGTTCATCACAAACCGCAAAGAAAAAACGGCGAGATCGGTCCCGATCCCGCCGCTATTTTTAAGCGCACTCCACCCTCGTCAGAGAATAGTGGTCCGTGGAGCCCCATCATCGAGCCGAGACGCGAATACGGAACCGCTGATCGCAACGATCACTACGACCGGCTGATCACCGGTGCCGTTCATATCATCGTTCAACTCGACGTCCTGGGCGTATATCCCGGGTTCAACCTCGACCGGGGCGCCCAGGATCGTCAGGAAGTGGTTGGTCCCGAGGCCGATACGGACGCTGATCACACCGGGGCCGATCCTTGGGTTGAAGCCTGTCATATAGATCCGTAATTTGGTCGGAACGCGCCCGAACGGACGGATGCTTCGAGTCCTTACGGTAAATGGTTCTGTGGTGTGGACGCGGTTTGTCACGTTGAAGACCTTCGCCCGTCCGCCAGGGCCTTCGAGCCCTTCAAAACTATAGACGTCCGGCCTTGCGGGAACGAGAACGACCTGCGTTCGCATTATCGTACCGTTGTTGTTAAGAACAAGGTTGTATGGTGTGCCTTCTACGGCCGCAGGAAGGCCGCGTGGCACGACGAAATCGATCCGGTGGCGGCTGACACGTACCAACCCGCAAGCAAAGCCGTTAATCGTCATCGTAACGCCGCTAAGCTGAATCGGCAGCTGGAAGCTTCGCTGCAGGGAGCCGACACCTGAACGCTCGACGAACGGCCGGTCGATGCCCGCCTGGAAGTTCATTATCGCCCGCATTCCCGGTGCAAGCCCAAAAACGGCCGGCGGCGACTGAGGCGTCGGCGTGGGTGTCGGGGTCGGCGATGCAGTTGGCGATGGTGACGGCGTAGGTGTCGGAGTCGGAGTTGCCGTCGGACTTGGTGACGGAACGACCGTCGGCGAAACAGGGATCTTACTCGCACCTGTTGCGAAATTCGCGGAGATCCGGCCTTCATTTATAGCGACCGGCGTCAGCATATAATAGACTTCCGGAGAATTATCCAAATTGCCGCCGCCAAGTTCGGTCAGCGACATATTGAACGCGAACCGGCCTGCTGAGTCGCTTGTGAGTGCCCGTGTCGAAGCAAGGAACACGTTCGGCGAAGGGAACTTTGCTATCCGCTTGAAGGTCGCACTAGCGGGAGGAACATTTAGCGGATACGTATAAAGCTGTGCGGGCCGATTGGGATTCGGATTCAATCCGTCATCTGCATTAGAAGGAACCGTTCCATCGGCTTTGATGTTCAGTCTCGTCTGGAGAATGAGAGTTGACGGCGTGCCGGCGCCGTCCGTGTCCGTAAAGCCCCCGTATCGCTGAAGGTCACCGCCGGGCGCTCCCGAATCGGCATTGCTTCGCGGCAATACACGTCGAAACGCGTTAGCGGCCGCATCGTAAACGTAGGTCGCAAATGAGTCGTAATTCGTGCCGCCGTTCTCATTCGCAAGGTCCGCGTACGAATCGAACACGATAAGGTTACCGTCGCGACTCATTCGTCGGCCGAGGTCAAGGATATTTACGATCGCACCCGGCGTCGTTGGCGTGGTCGTAGTTACTTGTTTTTTGACAGTACCAACATCGCCTGTTCCGGTCAGATCGGAGTAGAATATTTCCTCGTTTCGGCTCGCCGCAGGATTATTGCCGCCAGTCATCCCGAATATCGGGTTATCGCCCGTACTCGCAAACACAACGCGCAGTCCATCGCCTGAGATAGTCGGATTCTTGTTGTAGATCGGGTCCGATATCGGACCGCGAGGCGTCTTCGTGATCTGATTAAGCGTCGAGGTCGGTCGATGGAATGTAAAGATCTCGTCGTTGTCCTCATTCAGCGGGAACGAGTTGCCCACGCCCGGGACAAGGTCGCGGGTCGAGACAAAAGCGATCGTGCTGCCATCATCGGAGATGCTTGCGTCGTGATTGTCATCAGCGACAAATGCACCGCTGCTTTGCGTTCCGCCGCGAGGCAGCTGGCTTGGGACAGTGTTCGTTACTCGGGTAAATGTTCCGCCCGCCAGCTCCTGATAGGGGATCTCAACACCGCTGGTCATATCCGGCACCGGCGAAAAGACAGGCATCTGATAGATCCACATTTCGAGGTTCGCGTCTCGGGTCAACGGGTTCGGGGCCGGTGAAGGGCTTGGGCTTGGGCTCGCGGTCGGTGTTGGAGTTGGACTCGTGAACGCGTTTCCATCGAACGAACCGGGATTCGTTGTGCTGATCACGGGCGGGTTTGTGCTATCGCCCGGATATGCGATCGTTGCGTTCGAAGAGAATGCGATCCACTTGCCGTCGTGGCTAATGATCGGGCGCGTATTAACGATCGAGATGCGAACGTTGCTGAATACGTTCTCACCATTTACATCGTAAAGGACGTTCTTTGTGTCCGTGATCTGAAAGATCCGGCGCTGAGCGTAATCGAAGACGAATATCTCGACGTTATGGTCACTGTTGCGGGGATTTTCGGTCGCAACGTCGCCGTTAGACTCGAACACGACAAAACGGCCATCACCACTTATGCCGCCCGCATAGGATTCAGCGGCGGCGTTCGTGATCTCGCCGATGACCGAATCGAGCTGTGCCGATGCCTGCGAATTCAGGCCAAGGCAGAAGATAATTGCTAGAAATAAAATACTAAAGCGAGATGTCACAGATTCCTCCGGAGGACCTTCCGAAACTTAAACCGCTCAAACAATCCGTTAGGCGGCAAAGGACTCAAAAACACTAGATTTTAAGCCGTTTACCCTACTTGTGGCAAACGTGCCAAGGCATCATTTTCTTCAAGAACGCGATATCCGAAAGCTGCACGCTTTGATGCACTAACTATTATCCTCGGTTGTAAACTATTGCGAGCTGTATATCATTTAGTTTTAACGACTTAGAGAACAAAGTGAACGCACCGCTTAAAATAATGATCGTCGCAGGTGAGGCCTCTGGTGATGCACATTCTGCAAAGCTCGTCGATGCCCTTAAAGAAGCCTTGGGAGCAGACGTGAGCTTCTTCGGCTCAGCGGGGCCGAAAATGCGGGCGGCGGGCGTGAGACCGGTAATTGAGGCCGACAGTCTTTCGATAATGGGCCTGCTTGAGGTCGCACGCGCGCTGCCGATGTTCTGGTCGGTGATGCGGAAACTAAAAAAAGCCGCAATCGTCGAACGGCCTGACGTCGCAGTTCTTGTTGACTTTCCCGAATTTAACCTCAAACTTGCCAGGTTCCTCAAGAAACGGAGAATTCCGGTCGTTTACTACATCGCACCGCAAGTTTGGGCGTGGCGGGAATATCGCGTAAATGCCCTAAAGCGGTTCGCAGACCTGCTTTTGACGATCCTGCCCTTCGAGAAAACGTGGTTTGAGGAGCGTGGTCTGACGCATGTCGAATACGTCGGCAGTCCGCTTGCCCGCGAGGTTGCAGCTACGAAAGATCGTGTTCACTTCGCCGTGGAACATGGCCTTGACCCGGAAAAATCTATCATTGCGTTGCTGCCGGGAAGCCGTCACAAAGAGATCGTCCGGATCTTGCCGGTATTGCTCGAGACCGCAGAACTCCTTGCCTCAAGAGATACTTCCATGCAATTCGTCATTCCGCTCGCTTCGGAAAAGAATCTGCACGATGCAGAGAGATTCCTCAGTGGCTTTGGCCTGCCTATCACGCTTGTGGTCGGGGAGACGTACAATGCGTTGAATGCTGCGGATGCTGCTGCGGTGACAAGCGGTACTGCAACGCTTGAAGCAGGCATGATCGGCACACCGATGGCTGTCGTTTACAAGACCTCTTCGCTCAATTACAAACTATTCGTTCCGATGATCTCGGTTGAACACTACGGCCTGATCAACCTGATCGCCGGCGATCGCATCGTGAAAGAAATAATGCAAGATGAGCTTCTTCCTGAAACGCTTGCCGATGAGATCGAACGGCTCCTCGACCCTGACGTAAATAGGGAAGTTCGGGCGAAACTGGAGGAGGCGACTGAAAAGCTTGGGAACGGCGGGGCGTCAAAGAGGGCGGCAGAGGCGATCCTTGGCGTTATTCGTCGTCAGACCTCTCGATGATCGCCCGCAGGCGTTTAACTTCATCCTTGAGCCTTGAAATGCCCTTTACGAGGGCGTTTTGCCTCTTGTATTCATCGAGCGGCTGAACCGGCGTACCCCACCAAATACCTTTCCGCACAATCTTGCCCGGCAGCACGCCGGCCTGTGAACCGATCACGGCACCGCTCAGCACTCTTGCGTGGTCACCCATGCCGACCTGGCCACCGATCACGCAGTCGTCCTCAACGACGGTGCTTCCCGAAATTCCGGTCTGTGCGGCGATCACGACGCGCTTACCGATCTTGACGTTGTGGGCGATCTGAACGAGATTGTCGATCTTTGTGCCATCGCCGATCTCGGTAACGCCAAGGGCACCGCGATCGACGCACGAATTCGCCCCTAGTTCAACGTTGTTGCCGATCGAAACGCCGCCGGCTTGCGGGAATTTTACGTAGCCTTCGGCACCGTCGCGCACAAATCCGAAGCCGTCCGCGCCAATGACGCAACCGGCGTGAATAGTGCAGTCTTCACCAATGGTTGTCCCACTGTAAATAGTGCAATTAGGAAAGATACGCGTCCCGCGGCCGATCGCTACTTCCTTGCCGATGTATGTGCCTGTGTGTATCTCCACTTCCACTGCGAGCCTCGCCGAGCTCTCGATCACTACGTTCGGGCCGATGAAGGAGGCTTGTACGTGCGCGTCAACGGCGATCGTCGCCGACGGGTCGATCCCTGTCCGTTTTG
Organism: Acidobacteriota bacterium; assembly: GCA_019639195.1. GTDB lineage: Bacteria > Acidobacteriota > Blastocatellia > Pyrinomonadales > Pyrinomonadaceae > OLB17. The sequence continues at coordinate 253,175 of JAHBSI010000005.1, forward strand.
GAGATGTATTGAGTCTCGCTGCGATCTTCGCAAAACCAAGCTTTGGATCTTTTACGACGATCACCGCCGGGGTCGCGGGATCGAATTCTGCACCCTCGCTGACAATGACGCATGTCGCGTGCGTTGCAGGTATTTGGCCTTCGCCGGTAAAGAAGCTAACGTCACCAGCCTTTGCTGCGGCAATATCCGCGATCCCAACGATCACGACGTCGCCTGCACCGATCAGTCTTCCGCCGATTAGCCCGGCACATTCCGCAGCATCCATACACGAATTATATGTTGATAATGCCCGATCGAGCGAATCGACGTCGCCTCAACACTTGTGGCCGACCTACTGAGTTGGGGGCAGCAGAGAATATATTGGACTAGTGGGTTCGGGCTAGGCTCGGCGTTCCGCAAGGTCGATGGCAGATTGGAGGAATATTTCGATGCCGTTGACCTCGATCCCGTCGGTCTCGATCAAACGCTTTAGAACGACGCCGGACTCGCTGTCGAGAAAATCGAGGTCGGCAAGGTCGATCACCACGCTTTTTCCGTGATTTTCAACGATATCGCCTGCGATACGTTCGAGCAGAAGGGCATCTTCGAGGAAAAGGTCGCCCTCGACACGCAGGGTTATCCCGCCTGTTTCGATATTTTCGGACTCAGTGATGTTTGTTGGCATCGCGTGTCACTCCGGTCTTGCGAATATGGCCATTCTACGCTCTTTCTAGACCTTTTGTTGCAAAATCTCAACCGTCTACGAACATAGCGCACTGGCTAAGGTTCTTGGAAGGCGAGCTCTCGTCGTCGGGTTGCCAGGAATAGCCCCGCAAAGACGAGCAGGGAAGCCAACAGAAAGCTGGCACCCATTTGCTCATTGAGAAATACGACCGCGAGAATCACGCCGATTATCGGCTGCAGGTAGATGAAAATCGCGACGGTCGAAGGCCGCACGCGAGTGACCGCATAAGCGTTCAAAAGGTATGGAGCCGCCGTCGCCCCGATACCAATATAGCCAAGCAGGATCCAGACAGACGTTGGGATCTGCGCTATATCGACACTCGCCAGGCCAACGGCACCAACCGGAATGGCTACAATACTAGAAAAGACGAAGACCCACATCATCGATCTGAAAGGCCCGTTTCGAGAGATGATGTCCTTTGAGACGGCAACGTAGATGCCGAATGCAAGCGAGTTCAGGACCATCATTACATCACCTTGCGTCGTCGCACTATCAAAGGATGCGTTGCGCGGGTCGATCAGGAAGATGACGCCCGCCGCTGCAATTGCAACGCCGAGGACCTTGAGGAGAAAAAGCCGCTCATAGCGAAGCATCACGCTGATGATCAGCGTGAAAATGGGAATTGTCACCGCAAGGATCGACGCGTTCGACGCGCGAGTTAGCGCAAGGCCGCCGATAAAAAGATATTGATTCAGGAGGACGCCAAAGACACAGAGCGCCGCAAGTCGCCAATAGTCGCCCTTTTCCGCAAGCCAGACGCGTCCGCGGATCGTTTGGAAGATGACGAGAACGGCCGCCGTTATCCCGACTCGAAACCCAACCAGAGCAAGTGCCGGGATATGCAAAAGAACGAATTTCCCAGCGACAGGCAGCGTTCCATAAAAAAGCTGCACCGCTACGAGTGAAACGTAGGGTGCAGCTAAATGTTGAGAGGTCGGTGACTGCGACACTAAAATCGCCTATGCGAGCATCATCGCCGGCTGTTCGATCATTTTGGTCAAGGTGTCGAGAAATTTCGCGCCGGTAGCACCGTCGATCACGCGATGATCGCACGACATCGTGATGTTCATGATCGAACGAACAACGATCTGTCCGTCTCTGACGACCGGCGTCGGAGTTGCGGCACCAACGGCCAGAATACCTGCTTCCGGCGGGTTGATGATGGCCGTGAACTCTTTAATGCCGAACATTCCAAGATTCGAGATCGAGAAGGTCGCACCTGTATATTCTTCGGGCTGGAGTTTTTTGTCGCGTGCACGAGCGGCCAGTGAGCGGATCTCGGCACCGATCTCGACAAATCCTTTCAAGTTCGCACCGCGAACCACCGGCGTGATCAGGCCTTCGTCGATCGCGACGGCAACTCCGATGTCGGCTTGTTCATAGAATCGAATTGCACGATCCTGATACGATGCATTTACAAACGGATGCTTCTGCAATGCCATCGCAACGGCCTTGACGAGAATGTCGTTGACGCTTACTTTTTCGTCGTCTGATAGAGAAGCATTGATCGCCTTCCTTAATGCGAGAACGTTATCCATCTCGATCTCGCGTGTGAGATAAAAGGTTGGAACGGGGCCGATCGATTCGGCAAGACGATTCGCGATGACGCGCCGCATCTGCGATGTCGGTTCCTCGCGATATGCGGACGCTCCGACAACGGTCGATGCTGTAAAGCTTGCGGCCTTTGCCGATGAGCTTCCTCCACCGGCAAGCGCCGTTTCGATATCGCGCTTGATGATGCGGCCGTTTGGGCCCGAGCCCGAGATCGCCTTGAGGTCGAGGTTATTCTCCGCGGCCATTCTTGCAGCGATCGGAGAGACGATCATCCGGCCGTTCGACGGCGAACCCGACTGCGTCGCAACTGTTGGTGCGGCTTGTGTCTTAGCTGCTGCGGCCGCCGGAGCTGATGTTTGCACCGGTGCGGTGACAGGCGCTTCTGCCGCCGGAGCACTTACCTTAGCGGGTGCGCTGGTCAGGCTTGCGAGCAGAGAAGAGATATCTTCGCCTTTTTGCCCCGTGATCGCGATCGCTTCGCCGAGGGCAGCAGTTTCGCCGGCGCCCTTAAGGATCTTAAGAAGCGTGCCGCCTGCGAGTGCGGTCATCTCCATTGTCGCTTTGTCCGTATCGACCTCGGCAAGGGTTTCGTTGGCATCGAACGAATCACCTTCGTTCTTCACCCAACGAGAAATTTGCCCTTCTTCCATCGTGGGCGAAAGCTTCGGCATTAAGAATTTTTCAGCCATAGATTTGTTCGGTCGGTTGCTACCGTCCTCGATTCCGACTCGCGATCATTTGCAAACGTTCTTCACGAGTCAATTTGCGAACGTTATAGAGCTGTTCACCGTTCTCTTGGGCCTTCTCGACCCAGAGGCCCTCAAGAGCCTCGAGGTCAGCCCTGTGATCATAATTTGCGTCAGCTCGCGGCTCGAGAGATTCGAGCGTTTCAAACTCAAATCCGTCCTTGCCGTAGATGTTATGGTCAGCCTGCAGTTCCTTGTTAGGATGCGAGCCAACATCGAGCTGAAGGCGATAACGATTGATCTTGCCCGGAATGTTGACGCTCGATTCGATGAGTGCTCTGCCGTTAACCGTATTCCGAATTTGGAATACGCCCATCGGACGATGCGACATCTTGTATTCCCGGATCGCAGCCTTCTTATCGATCATTGCTACAAATAACAGACTTCCTTAACAGCATCGACGATCTTATCGACGCTCGGGAGCGCAAGAGCTTCCAGGTTCTTAGCGTACGGCATCGGCGTCTCGGCAGTCGAGATACGCTTTACCGGTGCATCCAAATAGTCGAACGCATTTTCCATTATCTGGTGCGAGATCTCTGCTCCGACCGACGCAAAAGCGTGCGATTCTTCGACAACGACGAGTCGGTTCGTCTTCTTTACCGAATTAACGATCGTGTCGATGTCGAGCGGTTTGATCGTTCGCGGATCGACCACCTCGACCGAAACATCGAACTCCTCCTGGATCTTTGCAGCGGCATCCAGTGCCATCGGAACTGTCATCGAACGCGCGACGATGGTGCAGTCCGTGCCTTCACGTTTTACGTCAGCGACGCCGAGCGGGATCGTGAAATCCTCGTCCTCGGGCACCTCGCTCTTCATTCCGTACATCCGCTCCTGTTCCATAAAAATGACAGGATTGTCGTCACGGATCGCAGATTTGAGCAAGCCTTTCGCGTCGGCCGCATTTGACGGCATCACGACCTTAAGGCCGGGGAAGTTCGCGTACATCGCTTCGAGCGCCTGTGAGTGCTGCGAAGAAACCTGATATGCCGAACCATTTGGGCCGCGGAATACGATGGGAATATTAAATTCGCCGCCGGACATATAGAGCATCTTGGCCGCGTGGTTAATGATCTGATCGGCCGCGAGGATCGAGAAGTTCCATGTCATGAACTCGATCACAGGCCGCAAACCGGCCATTGCCGCTCCAACGCCAAGGCCGGCAAAGCCGAGCTCAGTGATCGGGGCGTCAACTACGCGTTTATCACCAAACTCCTTCCAGAGGCCGCGGGTCACCTTGTAGGCACCATCGTATTCAGCGACCTCTTCGCCCATGATAAAGACATTCTCGTCTCTGATAAGTTCTTCGCGAAGTGCCTGATTAAGGGCGTCGCGGATAGTTAAAATCGCCATAAGTATTATATGAACAGCTTAAGCCAATATGTGGGCAAGCAGTTCGTCCTCTGACGGCAGCGGACTTTCGTCAGCAAATTTAAGGGCCTTTTCTGTAGCCTCGGTCGCAAGCCGCTCGATCTCTTCGAAGTCGCTATCGGTCAGCACCTTCGCTTCCTTCAGGCTGTCTTTGAATAGGATGATCGGATCGCGTTCCTGATACTTTTGAATTTCTTCGCGGGTTCGGTAGTTGCCCGGATCTGACATCGAGTGGCCCATATAACGATAGGCTCTGACCTCGAGGAGCGTCGGCTTTCCTTCTTTTCGGGCACGCTCTACAGCACGACTAGTTGCGCCGCGAACGGCCATAACATCCATGCCATCCACGAATTCATTTGCCATCTCATAGGCTTCAGCCTTTTTTGCGATGCTTCGGGCACTCATCGCTCGTGTTTGCGAAGTGCCCATTCCGTATTTGTTGTTCTCGCAAATATAGATGCAGGGAAGGCCCCAGAGCTCGGCCATATTGAGCGACTCGTGAAAAATACCCTGATTCACGGCTGCCTCACCGAAGAAGCACAGAACGACCTGTCCGGTATTCTTGTACTTCGCAGCGTAGGCCATTCCGGTTCCGACGCCTATCTGCCCGCCGACAATGCCGTGTCCGCCAAAGAACTGATGTTCCTTTGAGAACATATGCATCGAGCCGCCTTTACCGCGAACACAACCGCCTTCCCGACCGTAAAGCTCAGCCATCACGCCTTCCGGCGAAATGCCTTTGACCATCGCCTGAACGTGGTCACGATAGGAAGTGATCACCATATCATCCTTATCGATGGCGAGCATTGAACCGATCGCGATAGCCTCCTGGCCGATATAAAGGTGGCAGAAGCCCCCGATCTTACCCATTCGATAGACTTCGGCGCATTTTTCCTCAAAATGCCTACCCAGAACCATTTGGTAGAGCATTTCGCGGAGAGTTTCCTTATCGACGAGTTTGATCGCCTTTAGTTGAGCTGCTTTTCGGTCTTCGTATTCCCTAATAGCCTCTTCGACATCCAAAAAGGTATTGGAGTCGGGTTTAGCGGTCTTTTTCGTACCTTTGGCCGAAGTCAAATTGGCCCTCTTCTCAGGCTTTCGGCTTGTTGCTGCTTTTGGCAAGATATGATCCTCCCTCAGTCCTTGTAAATAGGCAAAAATAAATAAGATGCCCGAATCTTTCATTATAGAAGACCGCACCGAGAACTGCAAAAATAGAACGCAAAACTGAGCGGCTTCACTATAAACTTGGTATAGTTGATTTTTGGCTCTATGGTGCCCAAGATCCTGCTTCCCATCTTGCTACTGGTTATTGCGACCGGCGCGATCGCGCAGGACCCCGTCAGATGGCGCCTTGAAGGGTCGACTGACAAGATTCAGCGAAGCGGAAACGCCCAAAAACTGGAGGTTGCACTAACGGCTTCGATCGACAAAGGCTGGCACTTATACGCGCTGGATCAGCCCGCCGGCGGTCCTGTCGCAACGACAATTAAGGCCGCGGAAAACTCGCCTTGGAAGCTGGATGGCGAGATCAAGAGTCCGAAACCTATCGTTCGCCCAGATCCGAACTTCAAAGTTGACGATAAACCCTTGGAAACTCGCTCGTTCACGAACGAGGTGGTCTTCAAGATCCCGATCGCCGCATCGCTTGACGCAAATGCTGAGCAGATCGCTCTGATCGTGCGATTTCAGGCCTGTAACGACACACTTTGCCTTCCGCCGCGGACAATGCGGATCACAACCGCCGGTGCAGAGCGTGTTACGGCAAAGACATCGGAAACGCCTGCCGTTGTGGCCGCGAATGCCGCGGAACCCGGGAAAGCGGCTCAAGCTCCGCTTCCGCAGGATATTTGGCCCTTTATTTGGCTCGCGATCACGCTGGGTGCCCTATCTTTGCTTACGCCGTGCGTGTTCCCGATGATCCCGATCACGGTCTCGTATTTTGCGAATCATTCGGGAGGCAGCCGTTCTCATTCCGTTAAGCTCGCACTTGTCTATTCGATCGGCATAATCGCGACATTTACGATCGCCGGAATGCTGCTCGCGATCTTCATCGGAGCGGCCGGGGTGAACCTTTTTGCTGCGAGTCCGTGGATAAATCTGCTGATAACAGCGATCTTTCTCTTTTTCGCGTTCAACCTTTTTGGGGCCTATGAGATCGCCATCCCGTCGAGCGTTTTAACTAAGCTCGACGCATTTAGCCGACGCAAGGAGGGGCAAGGCGGCGGCGTGATCGGAGCCCTCCTGATGGGGCTGACCTTCACACTGACATCCCTTACCTGCACATCGCCATTTGTAGGCACGATCTTAGTCTCGGCTTCGCACGGGAATTGGCGAATGCCGTTGCTGGGAATGCTGGCGTTCTCCGTCGTTTTTGCGTTGCCGTTCTTCGTGCTTGCTCTCGCACCCCAACTCGTCAATCAGTTACCGCGTTCCGGCGGATGGATGAACTCGGTAAAGGTCGCGATGGGATTTCTTGAAGTCGCTGCAGCGATGAAATTCCTTTCAAATGCGGATCTTGTGTGGCATTGGGGCATATTCACGCGTCCGGTCGTGATCGCGATCTGGATTGCGATCTTTGTTGTCCTGGCCGTCTATCTGTTGGGCATATTCCAGCTGTCGCACGACCCTCGGCCGGAGAAGCTTGGAGCGACCCGACTGATCGCGTCGATCATCAGCCTTGCGATAGCCTTCTACCTTTTGACCGGGTTATTCGGTGCGAAATTGGGCGAGATCGAATCGTTTCTACCGCCGGCAAAGGCAGGCGACGCACGGCTCTTTGCTCCCGACGATAAAGCGGAACCAAGTTGGGTCGAAAATAACCTCGAAGCCGCAATGGCGAAAGGCCGAGCCGAGAACAAGCCAATTTTTATTGATTTTACCGGCTACACCTGCACGAATTGCCGCTGGATGGAAGCAAATATGTTCCCGCGCGCTGATGTTAAAGCTGAGCTCTCCCGCTTTGTTCTTGCAAAACTTTACACGGACGGCTCAGGCGAATTGTACGAGCGGCAGCAGCGTTTTGAAGAGGAAAGATTCGGCACCGTCGCCTTGCCTTTTTACGCGATCATCGATGCCGATGGCAAGACAAAAGCAACGTTTCCGGGCCTTACTAGAAATCACGCAGAATTCATTGACTTTTTACGCGAATCAAACAAAAATTAGCCTATGCAGCCCATTCCCATTTCGGCCTTGATCGAAGGCCTCAAAGCCATACCTGACGCGGATTTCGTGACTGACAACGTCTATGAATTTCTCGCTCGTAATCCCGTCTCTGTTGATTCGCTGGAGCGATACTTTTTCTGGAGTCAGGATTTCTACACTCGAAACCTGATCTATAAGGACGAGCGGTTCGAAATGTTGGCCATTTGTTGGGAAAAAGGACAGATCTCGCCGGTCCATAACCACTGGGATCAAAAGTGTTGGATGATGGTGCCGGTCGGACGTTTGCGTGGGTTGAATTTCGCAGTCGAGGAGATCGACGAAGCTCAAAAGCGGTGCAGACTTCGAGAGACGGAAACGTTCGAATTGAAAGATTGTCTTGCCGCCAAGGTCGATCTTGAGGAACCGATCCACCAGGTGCTGAACCTCGCTGAATTTAACGAGCGAGCCGTGAGCATACACATCTACTCAAAGCCCTACGATCGCTGCCTGGCTTACTGCCGAGAGAGCGATACGTTTCGGGAAGTACTATTAAATTATTCAAGCATCGACGGCCAACTCTGCGAAGGCGTTTCAGCGGTTCGATAACTCATTTCCGCCGCCAACGCATTCCGTCCTTTGTGTCCTCGAGAATGATCCCTTTTGCGGCGAGCTCATCACGGATCTCATCCGATCGAGCAAAATCTCTGTGACGGCGCGCTTCCTGTCGTTCGGCGATCAGAGCCTCGATGTCCTCATCCAATAGTTCCTGATCCTCTTTTCCGAAGATGCCAAGTACCGCATCGAATTTAGCGACAGCGTCAAGCACCGCAATTTTTTCGTCAGCCGAAAGCCCGGCGGATGCGATCACAGTGTTGACCTCACGAACCATATCGTGAATTGCGGCCAATGCCGCCGCCGTGTTGAGGTCGTCATCCATTGCCGCCTCAAACTTCTGCAAGGCCGCTTCAACTGTATCCGTCACAGATGAACTCTCGCCAGTATTGAGTGCGACTTCTTTTACAAGAGAGCGAAAATTTCGCAATCTTTCGATCGTGGACTCAGCGGCCTTCAATCCCTCGAATGTGAAATTCAACTGCTTTCGATAGGGAACAGAGAGAAGCAGGTATCGGATCGCAAGCGGTGAATAGCCTTGTTCCCGAAGATCACGAAAGGTAAAGAAATTTCCTTTTGATTTCGACATCGTAACGTCGTCGATCTTTAGGAACTCGCTGTGGACCCAATACTTTGAAAAGAGTTTACCGCTTGCACCCTCGCTCTGAGCAATCTCATTCTCGTGATGCGGAAATTGAAGATCCATTCCGCCGGCGTGCAGGTCGAAGGTCTCGCCGAGATATTTCATCGACATAGCTGAACACTCGATATGCCATCCCGGGCGGCCCCGTCCAAATGGCGCATCCCAGCCGGGCATGTCGTCCTCGCCCACTAGCTTCCAGAGGGCAAAATCGCGAGCGTCCTCTTTATCGTATTTGTCGGTATCAACACGGTCGCTCGCACCCGCGATGTTGCCTTCAAAGCTGATCTTCGAGAGCTTGCCGTATTCCGGAAAGGCGGCAATGCGGTAATAGATCGAGCCGTCGGATTCGTATGCGTGGCCATTTTCGATCAGCTTTGCGATGATCTCGATCATTTCCTTGATGTGTTCGGTCGCGCGGGGTGTTACCTCTGGGCGTTCGTTCCCAAGGGCATCGAAGTCTTCCCAGAAATAGGTGATATACGGAGCCGTAAACTCGTCGATCGAGATCCCTCGGGCCGCAGATTCGTTGATGATGCGGTCATCGATATCCGTAAGATTGAAGACGTGAGTCAGTTCGTAGCCCTTGAACTTCAGATAGCGTCGGAGCACGTCGCCGAAGATGAAGGTGCGAAAATTGCCGATGTGGGCAAAATTCCAGACCGTTGGCCCGCAAATATACATCCGCACACGGCCTTCCTCGATCGGTTCAAATTCCTCAAGTTGACGGGATAAGGTGTTAAATAGTCTAAGCATCAATATAGATCCGCCGGGCACTTGCCGGGAATCTTATTAAGATAACACCTACGAAGTTCTTTGGCTTGCCGTCAATCACCAGCGGGCGAAATTTCAAGCTTTTCGCAGTCACGATAGCCGCCGATCGAAATAGCCGATCACCGCCCAGGTTTCCAGCGAACTTGACCGTGCCTTCATCGTCGATGGCGACAAAGACCTCGACTTCGACCGGTTGATTACAGGCACCAAGAGCGTTTGCAACGGCTGGACACTTACCAAAGACCTCATTCACGAGTTGCTTGCGGAGGTCTTCGCGGGAAAGCCGAACCGTATCGGAAACTGGAAACTCTTTGAATTGCAACTCGTCAGGACTGACTTCGTCGCGGGCGCCGTAGGGCTCGCTACATTCTAAAGGCCGGATAGTAAAGACAACGGTTGCATTCCTGCGAAAACCGCCATCGACAAAATTTACCCGTCCATTCGGCTCATTCCCGAAGCCAACCTTGCCGGATACGTATTTAATGATCTCACTGACCTCGTTGAAGCTCGTTGTTTGGCCGCCGAAGACATAGACGGTTCCCGTAGCCTCAGCAGGCAGCGAGTAGATCTTTTCGCGATATTCACCGGCGACTGTATCAAGTCTTTGTTTGTCGGAGAACAGGATCTCATCGAACTTATAAGCCGCCGGTGCGAGGCACTTATTCACCTGGACGGAATCGCTGCTGTAATCGCTGTCGTCGCTATCATCATCGTCGCCATCTTGGGCGTAGGCCAGCGATGCGGCAAGGCTCAGAAGCAGTGCGAGCAAAAGGAGTCTCCTTTTCATTATACGGTCACCTCATGTGTGCTCGTATAAAACACCGATCAGACGATATCCGGTTCGACGAACCGCCGCCGTGCCTCATCCGAGAATAAAAATTCTCTCGTGTAGAACTTCAGCGGATGATACTTGTCGAAAACCTCCACCATCTCGTTCGCGATCTCCGTGAGCGATAGGTGACGCCTATCGCTCCAGAAAGAATGCACGGCGTGCATCCAAAAGATGGTAAGCGTTTCGTGATAAGGCATCTCTTTTGCGAGGTCGACGCCAAATCCGTGTTCGAGCAATCGTAAGATGCCGCGACGCATCATTTTTGTTGCAGCGTCGAGATCAAATTTTGAAACATAATAGAGCGCGACGATCAAATGCTCGCGATGCTTCCACGCTTCGCGAGCTATGGTTGCCTTCTCAAAACTCTCAACGAGAGCGACGATGTCAGATTCGGAACCGTACGTTTTCATTACCGAAAATGTGCCCCAATTCCATGGTGCAAAAATATTGATTTGTCATTACTCGCTTAAATGCGTCATGGGTCGAGTGGACAACGCGGGAAGGCAGCAAATGCAGACCGGAAGTTGTGGGTGGGGAATGTCAGCCTCAGCCGCGGGACAGCTAACTGCGCAAGCCAGTGGAATACCCTTGTCAGGCGACGGCCTGAAGCCGTTCGTCATCGCCGGATTCGTCGATGAAAAGATATTTCTTCCATTCCGGACGAGATTCGGCGTAGTGACAAAGCAGGACATGGTCGAGCCCGAGCCGAAGCAGTTTCTGGGAGGTAAGCAGTGGCATTCGGGCTTGCTCGGGCGTTCGATTGCCTTTTCGCTGATTGCACCTTACGCAAGCGGTAACAAGATTCTGCGGCGTGTGTTCTCCACCCTGAGCACGCGGGAGGATGTGGTCAAGCGTCAGATCTTTCGCATGCCGGTGCTCGCCGCAATACTGGCAGCGATATCGATCGCGAATATAGATACGGGCGCGCTTCATTGAATTCTCGTTGTTCTTCCGGCGCAGGTGAATATAGTGCCGAAGACGGATCACCGACGGGACAGGGAATGTCGTTGATGGCGAGTGAAGCACATTGTCACCGTCATTCTCTTCGACGAATACCGCTCCGCGGAACCAAAGGCAGACTGCACGCGCGACGCCGACCGTTCCCAGCGGTTCATACGAAAAGTTCAGTAGCAGTACTCGTCCAGTCAGCAAATGTGTGCGGCCTCCTATAAAAATTGATAGCGAACTTGAATTGGTCGCGAACGCGATCTCCCTGAGAATAGGTCAAGCCTCGCTAGGTACAGATCGTCTAGAGTCCAAATTTACTCCTAAAACATAAAATAACGCAAGCACAATCTGTTGTCGTCTTAACAGGGACGTAAACAATATGTTGTTCTCGGGCCTCGGAGAAGGGACTGCGGGTTGCAATAAGCGGGCGGTTCCGACAGGTAAGAGAGAAGCCGAGGAGGCCACACCCAGAACGCAGCCGACATGCATATTATTAACCCAACCGGGTTCGCTCCCGGATCCGTTGTCAGAAATGGCGAAAGCCTTCTGCGTGCAGGGGCCGTGGCCCATCGGATGTCAGCAACTGTAATCCTTGCGACCGCTCGTTGATGGTTCCAATTTTGGTGGCACCTTTGATCTCAAGTAGCGGCGAGGTGAAAAGCAATTCAAAATCCTCGCCACCGCCAAGTGCCATTTCTAGCGTCGCTCCATTTGCGATCGGCAGCTTCGATTCGTCAACAATGGCTCCTACATCGCTCGCTCCGCAAACGTGGGTAAGGTCAGATGAGAGACCGTCACTAAGATCGATCAAGGCAGATGCTAACTCATTTTGCAGCAATAGCTTGCCGAATGTTATCTGCGGCATGGGTTTAAGTTGTTTTGCTATGGCCATTTGCAGAGGATCCCCGCTGCCGCCACCGAGCTTCTCACCGTTTTCCAACAAGAGGAGTCCGAGAGCCGCTCCACCGAGTTTACCGGTCACGAAGATCGAGTCGCCAGGATTCGCTCCCGAACGGCGGATGGCCCTTCCGCGTGGGGCTTCGCCAACAACGATCGAGTCAATAGTCAGCTCGCTCGGAGCACGCGAAATATCACCACCTATAAGCTCAACGTCGAATTCGCTGGCAAGGGTGTGCCAGCCTTCGTAAAATTCGTCGAGGAACGAAGTTTTCCACAGCTTTTCCGGAATGCCGATCGACAACATTGCATATTTCGGCGTTCCGCCCATTGCAGCGATGTCTGAGAGGGAAACTGCGAGCGCTTTATGGCCCAGCAGGGTCGGTGTCGTCCATGCGAGTCGAAAGTCAATATTCTCTATTAGGAGATCGACCGTAAATAGTTGATCTGATTGAGAATCAAGCGGAATCACGGCGCAATCATCACCTATTACTTTAAGTTGATGTCGATCTTTAATGTTCTGGATGAATTCAAATTCGCTTCGCATCGATAGCTATTGACACAAGTCTTGTAAATTCATACAATAACGCCCGACTGTGTTATAGAAAACCTTAACACAGATTGCCACCAATGACGCCTGTGGATAACGTAATTCCTGATAAGATCTTCTTCAAGATCGGCGAAGTGTGCGAACTCGTAGGAGTTCAGGCTCACGTGCTTCGCTATTGGGAGACGGAATTTCCGACTTTCTCGCCGCAAAAGAACAAATCCGGTCAGCGAAGCTATCGCCGAAAGGACGTGGAGATCGCTCTCAAGATCAAGCAGCTTCTCTATAAAGAAATGTTCACGATCGCGGGGGCTCGTCAAAAGCTCCAGACGGATGCGCGTACGCCGGCAAAGCCGACACAGGAAGCTGTTCCTGTAGCTACCGGAGCACTAACTTCTGCATCCGCAGTTCCGACGTTATTTGATGCGCTGCCGGACAGCACTCTGATCGAATCAGCGGCTGCATCGACGGGCCTCTCTGCCGAGCAAAGGAATGCGCTGCGTAAATTAGCAGTACATCTCGTCGAACTCCGAGAATTGCTGTCTCGTAAGAGCTAGACAAACTCCACACCCTTTAATTATCAAACAAATGCCTTTGCCCGTCGCCCGAGCGATAGTATCGCGGTGCGCTATCTTCATGGAGCTCAAGAACCGACGGAGCATATGGCTGCGGCCTCCGTTCCTGAGGAAAACGCATCACGTCGAGCAAGGCTGCGAAGATATTACTGTGTTGTGTTTTGGGTGTCGATGGTTGCTTCCTTTGGCTTGAGCCGATAATAAAGAGTGGTACTGAAGCCTCGTCGACGGTGTCGCCGCCGTGGCCCGCCCGCCCGCCCGAACCAAAGGTCTCACCATGGTCAGATGTATAAACGATCACCGTGCCGTTTGGGAGATCGCGTCCGACTCCGAGCTTTCGAAAGAACTGATCGAGCCCGAAGAGCAGTGCATTGTCGTAGGAATTGATAACAGCGTCACGAGCCTCGGCCGGCGGTGTTTCCCATTGGCTTGTGAAGTGATAGATCGGTTTCCATTCCGTTTTCTCTGCGGGATAGTTCTTTTCGTACGGGAAGTGAATGCCGCGTTTGTAGACGAAAACAAAATTGCCGCTTGATGTTTCAAATATCGTGCGGATCTTCTCAGCCAGTCGGAGGTCGATGTCCCATTGCTTTAGTCCAACGTGCTTGTTTTCATCGGTAAGATCTATTCCGTTGTTTCTCTGATAGTCTTCGATACGGCCTGGGTCGAGATCAGTGAGCGTCAGGATTTCGTCGATATATTGTTTGTCGTCCTCGATGCCGGCCCAATATCCATTCATCTGTCCGTCAAGATACCAGGTTCGATAGTTCATCGATCTGGCGTACTGAAAGATCGTCGGCATCGCCGAGAGTTTGTCCGGCGTGCGTCCTTCGAGCATTTCCTCGCTTGCACCGACTATGAACGAGTCAAAGCTTGGTTGGCTCGATGTATAGTTGGACGAGGCCACACCGAAATTCAGGAGCCGCCCGGACGCTTCCAACTCAACGAGGAATGGCGTTGTCGGCCGCGAGTATCCATTAAGGCTTAGATGCCGACCGTTCACAGACTCGTCGAAGATCAGGATCACGTTATTTGCCGGTCTGTCATTGGATGTTGCGACTTTTGCGATCGGCTCGCGCTTCGGCGGTGCCGCTATCGCCACAGGGCCGGCTATCGCATAATTGACTGACGTTTGTGCGAATGCGTCGAAGGAAGAACTGTAAAGCATTTGACCGCCAAAAAGCGGTGAGAGGAAGAAAAGTCCTACATACGCGACGCTTAGGCCGGCAACGTCCAGTATTACAGTTTTCCGGGCGGCCGTCGGGTTTTGGGTAAAGAAGAAGTAGGCGGAAATGGCTACGATCATCGTCATACCCGGCAGCCACGCAAAACTCGCGAAGGCGGCGATAGTGTCCAGCTTTTGCGAAGTATTTGTGCCAACAGCGTAAGTAATATCCGTATATCTAGTGAAGCGGCCGATCGAGCGTAAGTAGCTGAATTCGGCAAACATGGCGACTGCAATGACGCCGATCGTGATCAAACGAACCGGGGCGTTCGAGGTAAACGTAAGCAAGATAATGCGGTAAAAGAGCCAAAGGGTAAGCAAAAGGAACCCGGCGTTGAAGATGCCGCCTATCGGATCATCGGCGAAGGTCAACTGGCTAATGGCTCCAAAGATCCCTGCTCGGCCGTACGCAAATTCAAGAATGGCGATCACCCCGACCATCAATAACGCGCAAAGCCGCTCAGCAATGATCGTTTTTGGTAAAAGGTCTTGTATTGCCTGAAGCATTGATCCAAAGTCGCGGGAATTAGGTATGGGGAAGTTGCAAAGCTTGGGTGTGTGGAAGTCCCTATATTCTACACGACAGGAAGGTCCGGAAACAACGATTTTTCTTGACCGGATCGAGAGGTCCCCTTGATCGTCAATTATTTGACTTTTCCTTGAGCGAAACTTAACCTAAACAATCGGATATCGGGACGTAGCGCAGTCTGGTAGCGCGTTCGCTTGGGGTGCGAGAGGTCGTGAGTTCAAATCTCGCCGTCCCGACCAATAAATATGGGGCTTTCAGCGATTGCTGGGAGCTCCATTTTTTCGACTTGGTTGCAGGTTGGTTGCAGTATTCTTTTTGTCATCGATTTTCCGCTCAAAACTCTCATAAATCATCACCTTAGCTCACGCTGGTTCAGAAACATTCTAGGGCTGGTGCAAAACTGGGCCGAGTGGCGCATTTTTGCCGTTTTAGCCGTCGAGGCGGGCCATTTTAAGGCCTTAGGAGCTGAGGCACGTACATTGCAAAAAGGGTGATCGGAGGATCGGGGTATGGTTGAAATAATAACGATAGAAAAAGCTGAACTGATTCGCTTGATCGATAATTCCGTCGCGGGGGCAATCGAGAAAGCTATTCATTCATCGCAGCCGCCACAGATTATGACGAAGTCCGAAGTCGCGAAGTACTTGAAAAAATCTAGTGCAACGATCAATCGATGGATGCGAAAGAATGGTTTACCGTTCCACGGAGTCGGCCGGCCAACTTTTAACAGAACTGAGGTGGATGCCTGGTTAGCGAATTACTAAGTGTATGTCAGTTTTTAAGAAATATAACGGTAAGCGGATCAACGCTAAACATCCAGCCTATTCGACCGCTCGTTGGTGGGTTTACAGACGAGTTAAAGGGCATAAGACAATTCATCAGGTTATTCCGACAGCCCGCACTAAGGAGGAAGCTGAACTCGCCGAGCGACAACTGGTCAAGCAGCTTTTCGACAGATCATTCGGAGTTGCAGATACGACTGTAACCTTTGGAGACTTTGTAGAATCAACCTATCGAAAATATGTAGAGCAAAACAACGTCAATAAGGGAGCGAAGAACCTTTACATAAAACTTCTTTTGAAACACCTAAAGGATCAACCTCTGCATACCATTACGCCACAGGATTGTCGCGATTGCAGGAACAAACTGCAGTACGGGAAAAACCAGCGAAAGAAGAAAAGCTCGATATCTCCGTCCTCGATCAACAGGATCATGTCGACTTTGTCGAAGATCTTTAGCCTCGCTTGCGAAGAGGATGTTCTCGATCGCAACCCAATGCAGTATGTGAAGGCCTTACCAGAGCCACCGCCAAGAAAGCGCCTACTTACGACCGAGCAGAAGAAAGCCCTCTGGAAGGAACTTGAATCCGACCAGCTACTTTACAGGCTTGTCCAGTTAGCTGTTAACATGCCGTTGCGCCGAGGCCAACTATTGGCTTTGAACGAGGAGGTGATTGATTTTGAGAATCAAAGAGTGTGGGTAATCGGTTCGAAGGGACGGCCTCCGCGATCCGTACCGATCAATTCAACGGCAGCAACGGTTTTAAGGGACCTAATCGCCGATAAACAACTACCATTTCCAATTGTCGATTTCCGAAAGAGGTGGCATCCGGTTCTCGTACGAGCCAAGATCAACAAGCCAGATGGAACTCGAGAAGAAAACTATCATTTTCACGATCTCAGAACCTACTTCGCCAGTGAACTTATTCGAAGGAACACTAACCCTCTGATAGTTCAAAATTTATTCGCTCATTCCGACATGAGTATCACGAACATCTATGCCGAGACCGACGCGGATTTAATGCTGGAGGCGGTCAAGCGGCTTGATGGCCAATTTGGGGAGCAAAGTTCACAGCAATAAAATCAACCTTCGAACTGAGAACACGAGATTACCAATCGGGGTTTTCGTCGTATCCACTTATTGCACCGAGGAAAGCTCCGATAATCACGCCGGGCGGACCAAACATCGCTCCGCCAGCAGCACCCGTGATGATTGCTTTTCGTAGTGCATTGTCTTCTCGCTTTTGAATGCGCTTGGTTACCGAATACGGAGCCCTAGTGCGACCGTGAGCAGCACGTGAGCGTTTGGTGCAGTTAGTGCCTTTCATTTCATTGCAGTCGATGTGAGCTGGATAGAGGTTATTCAAATGGTCCGTCCCTCCAAGTGCGCGAGGAATAGAATGCTCGACGTTCCAGGCCCCGCGAGCTCCGCGAATTGCGTAATTGCAAAAAACAAGCTTTCGACTGCATAGGTGGCAATAGCCTGAAGTCCTGTCAAAAATACGCTCCAACCTTTCGTCTGAATATCCCACGGCTTTTCCTCCAATCATCCGAGATAGCCAATTATACCTTGGCAGTTATATTGATGCTTCAACTAAAATTTTGGTCCTTTCCTCGACCCCGTTTGCAGCATCTGAAAAGGCCGGGATCGCGGGTGTGATGCCCGGGTTGAATGGCGGCAGCTTCTTGGTCTTGACAATGGCTTCGATAGTATTTGGCTGCCGTAGAGTTCCGTCTATAACGTCGAACGCGGCCGCTCCCGCCAGCATCCGAAGCACTTCTGCAATCACCAAAGTAGAAGCAAAGGTTCCGACAAAAGAGGCGCCAACCGCTCTGTTGGCAAGCAGCGTAAGACCACATTTATCCACTCCGCGCTCGCCGAGGTCGGCGTAGGCTGCCGCTTCGATAGACTGATCTTGGAGGGGCTCTACCGCACTTGAGTCCCAGATTTCTCGTGCCGGTTTCGCCCCCGGAAAACTGTGGATCTGGAATGCCAAGAACTCGTCAGTGCCGCGGCCGAGTCCTGCCTCGATCACCCGAGAGAAACCGACGTCCTCAAGCGAGGCTCGAGCAAGACCGTTGTCGACACCGCAAAGAGCAACCATGGGTTCATCACTGCCGACGCGAAAACCATCCGCGAATAAACGTTCTACGATGCGTGTCTGGAAGCCGCGTGCCTCACACCACGCGGCCATCGCTCGCGTCTTGGGCTGATCGACAAGATCTGTGTTCGTTAATGGGGAAGTACTGTCATTAGCAACAGACAGGCGATCGGTATCTTGCAGTACGATCAGAACTTCTTCCGGGCTGGCAAAGGGAAGAAATCCGAGTGTCCACAAATAAGCTTGACCAAGATGGCCGAGCCCTATGAGCCACAAACGGGCCGGCAATAATTCAAGCTCCGGACCTTTATTCCGGGTTGCTGTCCAATCCTCATTCGAGTGTGGTTCCCAAAGCGAAAACCCGACCGGACGAGAACCAGCCATTGGATTTTTTCCCCGTACGAACTGGAACGCTTCTGATACGGCGAGAGACCCCGCAAGCACACCAGCCGGCGTGAACTCTTGAGCTTCTGCAAGACGGATGCCGTCATCAACGGGAGCAACTCCGCCGATCCACCCGTCATATGTTGCCCGAATCGAGAACTCACTTGTCGCTGACGCGTCTGTATCGCCAATCACTATCTCTGGATGATTCGATGCGACCGATTCTACCAACCGCCCCTCGAGCTTAATGATCGCTTGTTCCAGCGTGCGGGCACCTTCTAGATATACCAAGAGATCCGCATCCGGGCAGCCGGCAACCTCGACCCCGCCGTGAAAGCAGCGGCGGCCTGTGTTGACGATCGTCAGCAGTGCAGCCTGAAGAGTCGGGGAGTGAGCCACGTCAGCACCTAACCGTACGCTGAGGTGGTAGCTGCCAAGGATCGCATACGCTTCGTCGACGGTTGCGGCTTCGCCGGTGTCGAGAAACATTTTTGCCGTGCGGTTTAGTTCATCTTGAATATTTGCAGTGTCGATCATTTTCTATCCCCAATATCCTACATAGAAGAATTCTTCTGCGGTCGTCCCGGACGAATAGCTCCAGCGATAGTCGCCTTCATACGTATAAACACCAAGGTGGCGTGCAGTGCATTCGCGGCTGAGAAAGTCGGGAGCTATCAGAGCGATGTGGCCTTTCCTTGCGATCATCGGATTCGTCCGATCCGATTCACTCTGCATGGCTTCGTTTGGATGCACGTGGATGTCGGCAACAACCGTGAGATTCTCCCTTCGGCACATTTCCCACAAAGGACCATAGCCGGCGCCATCGAAAATAACGATGCCTGTATCGAGAGAGTGTCGATCGAGGTCGTCGCAATAGACAAACTTTTCAATTCGTCTTCGTTTACCGTCGTTCGTGCCGAGCAGAAAAGCCCCGCTCTCATGCCAGCCCTCCGTCCGGCGGCGCAACTCAGCAATCCCTTCATTCCAGACATCGCTTGAACATGAGAGCTGGTGCTTAGGCGCCGCGAAGGCCCTTATAATCTTTCGAATGGAGAAGGTCATAGATGATCCTCAAATACAAAGTGATGTCGCTCGATGCGGTCCAGATCATTTCCGGATGCTGGGTACGCCATGCTTCGTGTCCTTCGATCGCCAGCCGGTCACACGGGAGGTAGAGACATTTACCTTCCTTAAAACCGGGATTGAAAGCGTACTGAACTCGGTCAACGCCGCCCGGCCATTTTGCGAATGCAAGCGGCGTTTTTGTCGCCAGGTCCCACGGCTGTGCTATCGGCAGCTGTGCCGGATAGTTTGATAATTCGAATCTGAAGGCATATTCCGATGGAGCTTCAGCCCGTTCGGCAGCGGATACCGCGAGAACCGCGTGCGGCCAGTCGATCGAGACCAGCCGCCACCGGCCTCGATCAACCCCGTTTTCGAACGGACCCGCCTCCGCGTGTGCCAGAAATGTTACTTCGTCCGGTCGGGAAGCCATTACTTAGACGCCTCCCTCAACACGACGCTTCGGTACGAGGTCGAAGCAGACGCTGCACGACGGATTTTTAGTCAACGCGCCGATGTGAGTGTCTTCGTCCGGCCGTGTTGCCGTTCCGCAGAGCTGTAGAGCATGCTCTGTCGCATCGATCTTGTCGATGTCGAACTTTTTATCTGCCCATTTCTTAACCTTTCCGACCATCGTTGACGGAGGGAAATTATCGACTTCAGTTTCGCCGTTGAAGTTGACCGTCACCTTGACCTTGCGGCAGCGGTGGATGTGGACACGCGAGCGATCGTGAATGCCGGCCTTTTTTAACGAGTCCTTTTGAGATATCTCTTTGTCCTCATTCTCAAATGTAACGACGAAGCCGCCCGCCGTATCGGCCGCTGCGAACTCGCCACCGACTTTGGCCGCGACCATTTTTATAAGTTCGACAGCTGTTGATTCGCTGTCGATGTTTACTACCTGGATCTCAGCTAGACCCTCGCCCTGCACGAAAAGTCGAAGCTCTCGTGCGGCACCTTTTTCATTTTCCGGTTTGTTTGTGTTCATAGAAATAAATCCTCTTTTGTCGATAGGTGCGGTGTCGTTTTTGAATCACCGCCTCTATATAAATAAATCGACTAAGCGGACCCAAACCGGAAAGGTTTGGGAAGGAATCGCCTGAAAAAATATTAAGAAAAATCGATGGAGCCTGGAACGGCTCCTCGGCACTAGACTGCGGCGGGGCAGTTGAAGTAGTACGGGCAACGCGGGCATTCGTATTCACCTACGATGGGATGGAAATGTCCCTCGGCGATGTTTTTCATAGCGTTTTCATACTTTTCATTACGCTGTCCGATCACCCTGTCGGTCATTGAAACGGCCTCGGCCGAATTGTCGCGAAGGTATAAGATCTCTACGAGCGAATCTCGTCCGTCCTTCAACTCGTTCGCGGCCCTGAGAAGTAACGCATAGAAGTGTTTATTTGCTTCGGACTTTGTAGGACGTCCCGTTTTGAATCGCTGAATGAGCAGAGGCCCTTTCTCCGGTAACTCAGAGAGGTCGAAGTCGAGCTTTATCTTGCCGCCAGCAAAATCTAATTCATGACCGGTCAGGATGGCAGCTTCCGACGAACGCATCCTTTCCACGGCGTTGCCGACCATGCGATCAGCCGAGGCTTCGTAGAGACCGGCCAGAAAGTGGTCCGTCGGACCTCGCTCTGCCCACTCACCTTGGAATGTTGAACGGACAAGCTCCTCGGTAAGTTCGGCACCGGAATCCCTTGCCTTTTTCAGGCGGTCGATCGTTTTGTAAACCGCCCGGTGGAACTTTTGATATGCCGTATCATCGCGCGTCGCGGGGAGGCTCAAGACAAATTGATAAAAATATTTAAGCGGACACTTCATATAAAGCTCTAACTGAGTTGCCCGGTACGGAAAGGGATTAGGCGGCTGAGGCATCTCGACTCTGTCCACCACTTCGGCCTCGGGTTGGGTAACCCATGAGGCTTCTGTTGCCAAAGCGGTGGGAAGCGCACGGCCGATCTTTTCAAGAAACGCAGAGGCAGTGCTTTTCTTATTCGATTTTGTTGCCGGTCTTGATAAATACAGTTTCTCGCGAGCCCGTGACATAGCTACGAAAAACAGACATTCCTCTTCCTCATCGCGCCAGTTTGGATCTGACTCCGATAGAAGTCCGTCGGGAGGCGTGCACCGATCTCTGTTAACAGAATTCGGCATATTCCCCTTGTAGAGTCCAGGAAGGAATACCGATTTGAACTCAAGACCTTTACTGGCGTGGATGGTCATGATTCGTACTGCGTCGATAGAGCTAGCCCACTCGTCTGGTTCACGAAGCAGTTTTTCATCGCCAAAGATCTCCAGCCGGCGAACATATCGCAATAGCTCTCGCTTCGGGTCGGAGTCAGGCTCTGGTTCAGACGCAGCAAGCCGGCTATGCACAAACTGAAGAAACTGGTAGATGGCAAGACGACGCTGCTGCCCCACTGGACTTTCGTCTCCCAGAAAGGGAACTAGATAGGAGCTGCGCTCAAAAAGATAACGCGTTAGACATTTCCAGGCCGATCGACCGTGCGTTAGGTCTTTAAGATGCGCTGCGATCAAGTTCAACCTCGTCCGTCCCTCGGTTGAGAGGCCGTCGATGTCATCGATCTTTGTCAAAGCCTGAGGAAAGGGAATCGAACCTTCGCCGCACGCTTTAATAAGCACTCGCACGTCATCGAAAGGAACGTTGTATTCGGGAAATCTCGCAACACGCACCAGCCCCGCTCCCTCTGGTCCGGCCGCAAGCGAGAGAAGGGATAAAAGGTCTCGTATTTCTGGGCGTTCGAACAGGTCGCCCATGTAAAGTACCGGCACCCCCGCATTTGCAATAACTCTTGCAACGCGAGCCATGCCGGTGTGGGTTCTGCAGATCACCGCCTGCTCCGAGTATCGGAAACCACGACCGTGAAGAGCCGCAATTTCGTTTGCGATCCCCATCGCTTCGGCCTCAGGGTCGCTGGCAACATCAAATCGAACTGACGGTTCGTCCAAGTCTTCGTTATGAATCTCCCATGCCTCGAAAGCTCTGCCGCTGGTCGCCCCCATTTGCGGAGCGAAGGACGAGAAAACGTTGACGATGCCCCGACGAGAACGGTAGTTCTTGCCGAGTGAGATGGGATCCCTTGCTATTGGGAAATCTTCATGAAATAGGCGAATGTTGGCCGTGGTCGCTCCTCGCCATCGGTGGATCGACTGCCTCAGGTCTCCGACCGCCCACAAGTTTCGTCCGTCTCCAACGACCTCCTTCAACAGCAGGCCACTTGCCCGGTTTACGTCCTGATATTCGTCGACGAGAACGTGTTGGTATCGTTTTCGAACCTCCCTCTGAACGTCGGGTTCCTTCAATAGAGCAATCGATTTACAGATAAGGTCAGCTAGATCGACGACCTTTATTTCCGCGAGTTTTTCCTCGTAGATCCGGTAAACTCGGGCGACCTCTTGGGCCTTCTCTGCTTTTTCGATTTCTTCGTCCGATGTGGCTAGATCGCGCTGCTTCGTTGCCAGTTCTAAATATTCCTCAGGCCCGACATTTTCATCCTTAGCGCGTGAGATCGCACGAGCGATATCCGGAAGAGACCTCGAAGGCTCCGGAAGATATTGATAGTAATCGAGCTCAAGGTTGGGGAGGGAACGCTCCAGCAGAAAAATGGCTTCAACGGGATCAAGGATCTCAGGTTTTTCCGAAAGACCTAGTTTTGTTCCGTATTTTCGAAGGAGCTCCAGTCCGAACGAATGAAACGTCTCGATACTAAGCCTCCCCGCCGACTCTGGAGCGAACCGATGAAGTCTTGTACGCAATTCCTCAGCAGCTTTATTCGAGAATGTAAGAACAAGGATATTATCGGGACGCACGCCGGATGCGATAAGGTGTAATGCCCGCCCAACTAGCGTGCGCGTCTTTCCAGTTCCCGGACCTGCATCTACTAGCTGCGGTCCTTCTGCAGTGTGAGCTGCGGCTTTCTGTGAATCATTGAGCGTGAGATCGGTTTCTTCATCCTCTTCGACGAACCTATCGTGAATCGCGGGAGTAAGTAGTGCGTACGCCAATTGATGGCACACCATCTCTATACCCATGTCGCTTTGCTCGGCTATCTCTTCTGCGTTTAGGTTTTCTTCTGCGAACCATTTCTTCAAAACTTCACACGGCAAAAAGAATTCGCGGGCGAAGATGTTTGCTTCGGACTCGATCCGTTCCTGCGGTCCGTAGCCCTCAACGCGATGGACGCCAAATGGAATTCTGGCCTCCGATGCGGCAGGGTCAATAGCTGTTTCGGTGCATTCTCGTTCACCATGTCCGAGCACTAGGTGCCCCATCTCATGGACCTGATAATAGGCCGCCAGCCACGTTTCAACGTCGTTCTGGAAGTAGATGGTTCCGTCCTCGAGACGAGCCAATGCTCCCTGAAGGGCCGGGTGCTCGGCAGGAAGTCCCTTCAACTCAAGGCCAAGAAAGTCTGCCGCCAGAGGGACTAGGTCGTTTGTGGTGCGATGATCTACCGAGAGCCCATTCGCATCACAGATCTGTTGTCGAAAGTCACGTGCGGCTCGCCTTATGTGTTCCCATTTGTTCATATGATCGAGTTAGTCAGAGATCGGAGGCAATTTGCGGAGTTATTCCTTCTCGATCGTCGGAAAGGCGATCCAATAATCCTTATCGTCAGGGGACAGATCCGGATCGTGCTTCACCAGATCAGCAAATTCTGATTGAACTGGAAATGTTGGGGCCGAGTCAGCCTTATAAAATCCTCCACTTGGAATCGGCTTAAGTGATAAGTAAGAAAATGTTGTCTCGAAATTCGTTTCCAAGATTCCCGAAAGCTTTTCGAAAAGTAGCCTGGGAATGGACTCGGGCCGAACCTTTCGTTTGTCCAAAAGTTTCAGGATCAGCGGCGAAAGTCTAAGAGACTCCGCCGCGGTTTCGTACGTAGCATTCCTTTCCGTGAGACGTTCGCGCAGGCTGTTGAAGTGAAGAGCTTCTTTTTCAGCGGTCGCGTTCATTTGGGTGCGTCGCTCATGCAGCAGGTTCTGCACCAGGCTAATTGACTTGAGAGTCCGCAATTCTTCTTCTTCCGGGGTCATTTTCGCGTCAGGTAGATGGCGGAACATACGGGCCAATCCGGCATGTTCATAAAGGGCCTCGGTTAGTTCGGGATATTCTCTGACGTATTGTTCTAAGGCTTTATCACCCTTTGCCCTAAAATCTGTGGAGAATTCGTTAAGTATGTCGTCCATTTCACTCTTCTTTTTCATGGTTTAGGTCCCCCTTTGGTCCCTCCAGGTTTTGATCTTTTTATCGGCACTGACAAGCCAATTTCGAATAGTACGGGGGCTCACGCCGAAATAAGTACTGATCGTAGGAATTTGGGTATCAGCATTTTCTATTTCCCACTCCCAAAGATGCCGCATCACGTACGCTTCCCGTTCATTGTCCTTTAGGACTCTTAATGCCTTATCAATGAATAGCCCGTACTCCTCCGGTCGGAGATCACTTGGCCGGAAGTCGCGAACTTCCGGATCGGCTGCATCTTCGTCGCCACCCTTGTCTTCCCTCGTCAGGCTGTCAGTAATCTGAGATTGAGTGTGCTCCTTCCAACATTTTCGGATGCTGTCGACAGCTTTTTTTCCCAGCCAGTCGCCAAAACTGACTTGAGCATAATCAGCCCGATCGGTCGAAAGGTCAACGATGTCTGCAAAAACACGTACCACGATCTCACTGTGACAATCTTCGCGGAGATTCGGTGAAAGAATGCTTACCTTCCCAGCAATCATACGCGTAAGCCGACCCACCAAAGCCGTTGAAAGGTGATTGACCGAGTCGTCATCGCCGAGGTCAAGCGAACGTCGTATTAGGTAAACGATTGCCTCCGGTTTTATGAAACCATCCGCCTGGTAATTTCTCACAGAAAGACGCTGATCTAGAGCCGCAGCGTCTATCCCTAGAACTTCTTTTATCTGGTCCTCAACCTCAGGACGCCGTTTCAGCACCCCAGCTTTTGTGGTGCGTGTTAGTGGTTTAACTTCATTGTCTTGTATCACTTTCAAATTCCTCATCAAGTCACCTGAAAAAAACCGCATTCACCTATTACAATCGTTGCAAGATGCGGCAACCGGAAACTAAAACTTTCAAAGCAGCGATATTTTTTCCTTTACTGAAATCTTCCCATCTTGATCCAAACCTTCTTTCCTGTTGCTGTGATTAGCTTTTCCACATTGCACATTTTCCGCAGCTTCGCTAACATGGACATGGACTGTCCATCACTATACTTGAATGGATGTGGACTGTCAACCTCAACAAATTCTTTACACCATGAGTTTCGGAAAAACATTACAAACAATTCGGAGGAGAAAAGGCAAGACTCAGCGCGAAGTAGCTAATCTAATATCCATGGACTACAGCTACTACTCTAAACTTGAAAATGATCGACTTGATTCAAAACCAACACGCGAAACCATCGATAAGATTTCGGTCGCTCTCCAATGCAACGACGAGGAAAAAAATGAATTGTTGCTTTCTGCAGGAAGAACGACAGATGAATTTGAAAAGGTCGCAAAAGTCGTAAGCCAAGATCCCGAGAAAAGCGGATCGTTCAATAGGTTGTTCAAGGCGGCTCTTGATCTAACGCCGGATAAACTTGAAGAAATGGTTAAAGGCGTGGAGGAAGAGGTTCGGAGAATAAAGGCCGGTGAGTAACATGCGATCGTCCAGAGGGTTAAAATGCTGTCTCACAATATTCACATTCCGCGTCCATCGCCTTATATCAGACTTCAAGAGGTGGATGTGATCGCTCAAGAATTCAGCCATGCTTACCGAGAGCATCATGGCATGGATAGTCTGCCTGTAGATATTGAGCGGTTGCTTGATTGGCTTGAGATTTCCTATTACTGGGACAACCTCGAGGAGACCGAAGGAGCTACCTGTTTTGCGCGGATCGGCGTAGGCCAAGGGGCAGCTATCGAGATTAACGAATATCATAAGGATCTCTTTGAAAAGCGCCCTGAGGTATTTCGGATCTGTCTGGGACATGAGGCCGGCCATCTCATCTTAAATCACCCGGCCTGTTTTTCGACGACGTACGCCCCAACACTCTTTAAAGGTGACGATGTTTGTCGATTTTTGCATAAGGATTCTTGGAGTCAGTACGGACTGACAAGTGATGAGGTAAGAGAACGAATCTCTGCGACAAAAGCGGCCAAGGAAAAGCTCGTTAAGAATGCGGTTATGAGTCGCGCCGCTTACGAGGCTGTGCAGGCAATAGATGACAAATGTGAGCCTGATTGGATGTTCTGGCAAGCGGAACACTTCGCTCGTTGCATCGCTATACCAAGCGAAAAACTCTATAGTCTTATTGAACGCGATCCACTTTCCGCAGGATGGGGAAGAATATATGAACTAGCAAAAGTATTCGAAGTACCGCCTAGCTCGATGACCAAGAGACTTGAAAAGTTAAAACTTATTGAAATGGATTCGGGCGGAAAACCTGTTCCGGTCGTTAGTATGCAAAGATCTCTATTTTGAAGGTCTGAATGACTATTTACGGTGAAGCCTTGATAGATAGTCTCCTGTAAGAATATTTTTTTTATATAAACAATTAGGCGTGAGGTTGAAAATTTCGCTTCGTTACTGAGGAGGTCGAGCCTTCGATGCCTTGTGCGATTCTTGGTGAGCGTGGATCTGGTTTGCGCCACCTCAGTGAATACTTGAGCTTAGTACGGACGGCGGGAAACAGCCACGTCTAGCAATTACCGGAAGTCACCCAGTAACGTAAACGATGCCCAGTAGAAGGGTTCGTGAAAGCCCGCTGATTTGTTCTGTATTAATGAAATGGCTGCCCTCTGAAGTGCCGAGGCCGTTGACTGTCCACTTAGAAACTCTCTATAAAAGGCGACCGTAAGATCTTGTGTCGCTCTGTCACTAGCTTCCCACTGCGACGAGATTACTGATGAACTTCCCGAGCCTAGCAAAGCCCATGGGAGGCTGATCAAACCTTCGCCGTTGTGGACCTTACTGGTGTCACATGATGCGAGAAATGCCAAGTTGTTAGGTTTGAGACGGACAGAAAGAAGATCATTTACGCTTAACCTACCCGAGTCCTCAACGTTCTGCTGAAAGGCAAGAAAAGAAGATAGAGGATTTTCGCTATCGAGTTGGGCGTGCATGGAGAAATGAAGGATATCCGTTTCCGCTGCAGATTTGAGGAAATCCGATTTGGCGGCATTCAGCCGAGGTGAGATTCCGAATAACTTTCCAATACTCATCGCCTCGCTGTTTACATATGCTAGTTTCTGACGGTTGAAAGTGTCATTTGCAAAGATCTGGATAGTCTGTCTACGGGGCGACGCGGATGAAAGCTGTTGCTTTACCAAATAAACTGATGGTGAATACGAAATCGTCTTCGTCTCGATCAAGTATTTATTACCGTCTGG
Organism: Acidobacteriota bacterium; assembly: GCA_019639195.1. GTDB lineage: Bacteria > Acidobacteriota > Blastocatellia > Pyrinomonadales > Pyrinomonadaceae > OLB17. The sequence continues at coordinate 281,026 of JAHBSI010000005.1, forward strand.
GCTTAGGGCATGGAATGGTATTCTCCACAAAAGCTTGTCGGGGACGATTACTATGTGATTTGAGTTCAGGTCCAGAGGTTTCAGCAATAAGTCGTAGATTTTCTTCCCATCTATTTTGAAGAAAATGCGATCCTTTATTTTAGTTTGAGTTTCTGAGGCGAGCTTCACGCCCCGCTCTTCGTTGACGGTAAGTTTAACGGCACGCAACGGCTTTGCTGATTCAAGAACAAATGCGAGTAATTGACCAGACGGGGTGAATTCGTAGGAAACGACCGCCACGTCTTCTGGAAGTTTCAAATCCTTTACAGAAAAATCCGGAGTGTGCGTGTTCCGAGTCAGCTTATTGTCCACAACGCTGTTTTCCAGCTTGGCTAAATCCTTCTCATTTGCTTTTCCTTCGATGTAGTTGCGAGAGGTCGTGAGCAGTTCGTTTCGGACTGCCTCGGACAGATCAGGTCGGGGCTTCAACACTGATCCTTGGATCCTGTCTCTTAGCAGATTTGCTTTGAGTAGTTCGGAGTATTCAAAGGCCTTCGTGGGATTGCCGGTTACCTCAATCTCACTGAGTAGCCGATAC
>JAHBSI010000006.1 GCA_019639195.1 Acidobacteriota bacterium
GTGAGAAAACAATTTACGGGCTATGAGCAGGACAATGAAACGGAGCTGGACTATGCTCAAGCTAGATATTTTGCGAATGCACGTCGCAAGCTCAAATTGATAGAGAAAAAGCAAAAAGAACTTGGGTACACGAAGATAAGCAACGTTCTCATGGGCAAGCAGCCCTTAAAAATGGTAATCGCCATATTACGTGATTAAAAAATGACAACTACCGATTTTGCAAAGTATTGGGAACTAACATACCCGAAGTGCCCTCCTGTGGGATATCTTCTAAGGAAAAAGTTTCCTGAGAGATGGTTTAGGATTCATACCCTGCCAAACTCTAAAAGGTATCCTGATACAACCGCAGAAAAGGGGATGGTACTCTCAAGACACAATGCTATATTGTCTGATTTATTGGATAGGGAGAGGGCCTGTTTTTTGGTCGCGGGGCGGCCTTCATCTAAGAAAAATGCGGCAGAGAACCAGCTTAAGATATCAGAAGACGTTTTAGAACATTTTCTCCGGACAAAAGTAGGCGACGAAGCTGATTCTATTTTTTGGGATTTTTTCATAAAAGAAATTAGGTGGAGCTTTGGTACTACGGACAAACTTTTGGATTTAATAGCGGACGATTATGTTCAGAATATTTTATTGGTTGAGGTCGAAAAAAATTCCATTTATCATCCTTATGATGGCGGGGCAGATATTTTTATAGAAAATGCCTCACAAAAACTTTTTTTACAAACAAAATATTCAAATTGGGAATCGAATCGACCTGACAAGCTATAGTTCTTCCAAGTCAATTATTTAAACCGAGTCAGAATTAACATAAACATAAATGGAATTTCTTGGAAGAGGTATATCTATGTAATAAACAATCCGTTGGTAGTGATCGATCCGACCGGAGAGATGGCGGATTATTACGACAAAGACGGAAGATGGTTATTCACCGATAACATCAAGGACAATTTGGTTTACATTGCAACAGCGACGACATTCAGCTGGCAGGGGTGCGCTCCGCGGGATCCTTTGGTAGAATCTTACAGATGGTTCGTTCCAGCGTTCTGCTTTCCTTACTATTCGTTTTAACACCTCTGTGCACGGCCCAAACCTTCAGCGGCAAAAAGGAGGTGAGACTTAAGTCTTCCTTAGATGGCGCTAACAACGGCGTTGCGGCCGAGGATCACGCACCTGCGATTGCCGGAGCTGAACTGCGGGCCGCTGCCGACGAAATCGCACCGAAAGTTGACCCGCCGCCATTTGATCCTGACAAGATCCTTGCGGACGCAGTCCAGAAAACCTTGCGTGACAACCAATGGAAAGCTCCTGCTGCGGAAAGTCCTAAACAGGATGATGCGCGGTCTGACCCTGATCGCTTTAACTGGAAGGGTGCGATGTCTCAGTCTATGTTGTTTCTCGGGATCCAGCACACTTTCCGTCTGACGCAGCACAGAACTCAGAGAGAACTTGGCGGACCGTTCTTTAAGGATTGGGTTCGATCGGTAAAGCATTTGCGCGGGTGGGATGACGGCGACAGCACCTTGATCAATTATGTTGCACATCCGCTGCAAGGCGGCCTTACGGGCAGGATCTTCGTAAATAATAGTCCGAGGGCCCAGCGCGCCAAGTTCGGTTCGTCCGAGTATTGGGAAAGCCGCTTGAAGGCACTTGTATGGTCCGCCGCCTGGAGCACACAGTTCGAGCTCGGCCCCATCAGCGAGGCATCGATCGGCAATGTTGGACTTCGGCCCGTTAATGGAACGACCGGTATGGGCTACGTTGATCTTGTGATGACACCAACCGCCGGAACGGGAGTCGTGATCCTCGAGGATGCAGTTGACCATTACGTCTTAAAGAATTGGATCGAGCGTAAGTTTGGCTCCCGCAGTATTCTGGCAAAGGTCTTTCGAAGTTTGCTGACACCAACAACCTCATTTGCGAATATCCTTCGCGGCCAGTTTCCCTGGAAGCGCAACGACAGGTGACCTTCTCGGCTGCACCGGCCGAACCGACAAGATTGTCCAACCGATCAGTTCAATATAGAATCAAAAGACCTTGAGGAGAGCTCTAAGATAATGAACAAGCCCGGAAATATTCGTTTGATCGCGACGGTGGCACTGCTCGCGTCCCTTTTGCTTATTTTTATGCAGGTTGAACCACAAAAGACAACGGCCTTCGCCGCAGCAGCTTCAACATTTGATCCTGCGACGAATCCCTTGACGGCGGAATGGTCGGGGCCCTACGGCGGCGTTCCGCCTTTTGACAAGGTGAATGTCGCGGACTTCAAGCCGGCGATGGAATTTGCAATGGCTGAGAATCTACGAGAGATCGATGCCATCGCAAACAACAAAGCGAGACCGACTTTTGATAATACAATGATCCCGCTTGAGAATGCCGGTCAGATGCTTGCTAGGGTAAACATCATCTTCGGCATCTGGGCAACAAATATGAACTCGCCCGAGTTTGCACCGATCCAGGCCGAGATGCAGCCGAAGTTAGCGGCACATTATGACAAGATCGTGCAGAATTCAGCTCTTTTTAAGCGGATCGAGGCCGTTAAGAACTCGCCCTCAAGCAAGAAATTAAATTCCGAACAGCAGCGTCTTGTAAAGATCTATTACGAGAATTTCGTCCATGCCGGAGCCAAGCTCGATGCCGCGACAAAGACGCGAGTATCCGCTCTCAATCAGGAGCTTGCCACCCTCTTCGCAAAATTCAACCAGAATTTGCAGGGCGAAGAAAGCGAAACCTATCTCCTGATCGAGAACGAAGCCCAACTTTCCGGCCTTCCGCAGTCGCTAAAAGACGCCGCTGCTGCGGATGCGACATCGAAGGGCAAGAAGGGCTGGATGATCCGCAACACGCGTTCATCTACCGACCCGTTTCTCACCTATGCCGACGATCGCGGCCTTCGAGAAAAGGTCTGGAAGATGTTTGTCAGCCGCGGCGACAACAACGACAGCCGTGACAACAAGGCGATAATCACGCAGATACTTAAACTCCGTGCCGAACGCGCAAAACTCTTCGGCTTCCCGACACACGCACATTGGATCCTCGAGCAGAAGATGGCTAAAACGCCTGAGAACGCGATGAAGCTTATGGAAGCTGTTTGGCCCGCGGCCATCGGACGCGTCCACGAAGAGGTCGCCGATATGCAGAAGCTTGCGGATGCCGAGGGCAAGGGAGTGAAGATCGAGCCTTGGGATTATCACTACTATATGGAAAAGGTCAGAAAGCAGAAATATGACCTTGACCAGAACGAGGTGAAACCATATTTGCAGCTCGACAAGATGCGCGATGCGATGTTTTGGGTCGCCGGCGAACTTTTTGGACTGAAATTCAAGAGGGTGGATGGCCTCCCGGTTTTCCATCCGGATGTGTCCGTTTACGAGGTCACGGATCTGAAGACGGGCAAACACATCGGCCTTTGGTATTTCGATCCGTACGCACGTGACGGAAAGGACAGCGGTGCGTGGATGAACCAATACCGCAATCAATCACGCATCGGCGGTAAGGAGATCACGACGATCGTTTCGAACAACTCGAACTTCGTAAAGGCAAAGCCGGGCGAACCGGTTCTCATCTCGTGGGATGATGCAACGACGATGTTCCACGAATTCGGTCACGCATTGCACGGCCTATCGTCCAATGTTACGTATCCGACGCTTTCGGGTACGGCCGTTCCGTCGGATTATGTCGAGTTCCCGTCCCAACTTCTTGAGCATTGGCTCTCGACACCCGAGGTCCTCAACAAGTTTGCTATCAATTACAAGACCGGCGAGCCGATCCCGAAGGAATTGGTAGAGAAGATCCAGAAAGCTTCGACATTTAATCAGGGGTTTGATACGACCGAGTATCTTGCAAGTGCTCTTGTCGATATGAAGATGCACCTTGCAGGCGACAAGGCGATCGATCCGGACAAATTCGAACAGGATACCTTGACCGCTCTGAATATGCCGAAGGAGATCGTAATGCGGCACCGGCCGACGCAATTCCGCCACATCTTTGGTAGCGATGATTACTCGGCAGGCTATTACAGCTATTTGTGGTCGGACGTTCACTCGGCAGATGCGTTCACGGCGTTCACTGAGGCGGGCGGGCCGTATGACAAGAAGGTTGCGGCCAAGTTGAAGAAGTATGTCTTCTCGATCGGCAACACGATCGATCCGCTAGTTGCATACAAACTGTTCCGAGGACACGACGCACAGGTTGAAGCACTGATGAAGGACCGCGGATTCCCTGTGCCCAAGAGCAAATAGCTACTTGATCCCGAGATTCCGCATTCTGCGGTATAGATGGCTGCGGTCGACACCCATGTCTTCCGCAGCCTTTGCTACGTTGCCGTCAAACTGGGCGAGCTTGTGGCGAATAAATTCCCGCTGATACGCGTCGGTCGCGTCCTTAAATTTTTGAAACCGGAAGTGAGCCGCTTCCGGAGTTTCGTCTGCGAGCTCCGGAAGGTCGTCCGGCGTTATTTCCGCATCGCCGGCCATGATAACAACGCGTTCGACGGTGTTCTTAAGCTCGCGTACATTCCCAGGCCAGGCGTATTCCTGGAGCTTCTCTATGGTCGAATGAGCAAACGCCTTCGGATGCTTTCCATAGTCCGCACTAAATCGCCGATTGAAATGCTCTATCAGCTGCGGCACATCTTCCGGCCGTTCTCTAAGCGGCGGCACCTGAAACGGGATCACGTTCAATCGATAAAAAAGATCGGCTCGAAAATCGCCGCTCTCGATAAGCGAATCCAAAGATTTATTCGTCGCGGAGATCACGCGGACATCGACCGTTATCGGAGTGTTGCTTCCCACCGGCTCGAACCGCTGTTCTTCGAGCACGCGGAGCATCTTTGCCTGAACTGTCGCCGACATATCGCCGATCTCATCAAGAAAGAGTGTTGCTCCGTCGGCGATCTGGAATTTCCCTTTCTTCGCTTTTGTCGCGCCTGAAAAGGCACCTTTTGCGTGGCCAAAAAGTTCGCTTTCGACCAATTCTTCCGGGATCGCAGCTGAGTTTATCTCAACGAATGCGGCACCCGAGCGATGCGATTGATCGTGTATCGCCCGAGCGACAAGCTCCTTCCCCGTGCCGCTTTCGCCTGAGATCAGCACACGGCCTTCTGTCGGAGCGACGATCGAGATCTGCTTGCGAAGAGCACGCATCGCGATCGACTCGCCAACCATCTCATACTGCGACGCAAGCTCGCGGCGAAGTTCCTTATTTGCCTGTTCAAGCTTTCGCTGGCGGATAGCGTTCTTAACGGTGACGATTGTACGCTCGAGGCTCAGTGGCTTTTCAATAAAGTCGAATGCACCGAGCTTCGTTGAGCGAACGGCCGTTTCGATATTACCGTGACCCGAGATCATAACGACGGCCGCGTCATTTCCCGCTTCCGAAAGCCGCTCGAGCGTCTGAAGTCCGTCTATCCCGGCACCTAGCCAGATATCAAGCAGAATGCACGCGAACGCGTCCTGCTTTATCACCTCGAGACATTCTTCGCCGGAGGTTGCGGTCGTGACGATAAAATCCTCATCTTCGAGCACTCCGCGAAGTGTCTCGCGGATCCCGCGTTCGTCATCGACAATAAGTATCTTCTCTGGCATACAAGACCTAGGAGCCGGGCAGTTCTATCGTAAACCTCGCACCACCGCCGGTATTCGCGGCGGCAAATATCCGTCCTTTGTGCTCTACTATTATCCTTCTAACGATCGCTAGTCCCAACCCTGTGCCGCGTCCTTTTGTCGAAAAATAGGGTTGAAATATTTTCGGAAGGTCCGAAGGCGAGATACCGTTCCCATTATCGATCACCTCGGCGACGATAAGGTCTCGAGCCGCATCGAAGCGGGTTCGGACGTCGATCCTCTTGTCAGCCTTCTCGGCGGCGAACGCTTCTGCCGCATTTTCGATGAGGTTGACGAAAACTCGTCCAAGCTGTTCCTCGTCGATCGGAATATCGGGCAGATTCTCTGAGAGCCGAACATCCAGCTCGATATCCGCGTATCGGCCTTCGTAGGAATTAACGGCCTGCAAAACCGCGTCGTTGACCGATCCGTTCGCAAGTTTCACATCCGGTAAGCGAGCGAATTGGGAAAATTCATCGACCATAGACTTCAGCGATGAGACCTCGCGAAGGATCGTTTCCGTGCTCTGAGATACCACATCGCCGATCGGCGGACGATCCGGATTCTCGGATGTATGCTCGTTGCCGAAGCGCTTCGCGATACGCTCGGCCGAGAGCTGGATCGGCGTCAGCGGATTCTTGATCTCGTGGGCCATTCGACGCGCAACTTCCTGCCAGGCCGCAGCCCTTTGAGCAGATATCAGCTCCGAAAGATCTTCGAGGACAAGCACAACACCCCCGCCGGACGGCAATGCGGTGGCCGACAACGCGGCCATTATCTCGCGGCCGGCTCCGTTGCCGGGCAGCGTGATCTGTTCGGCGGCGCGTCCGACACGCCTTGCCCGATTGAGCAAGCGCGTGACGATCAACGCATTGTCGGCGTCAAAGAGCGACTCGCCGGACGTTTGCGTAACATCCGGGTCCGTCTCGTGCAAGATCGAAGCGGCGGCCGGATTGATGCTTGTTACACGATTCTCCGAGTCAAATGCGACCACACCCGTCGGCAAACTAGCGAGGATCGTCTCGATGTATTTCTTCCTATCGGTCAACTCGGTCGAATTTGACGCAAGCGTTGCTGACATCTCATTGAACGCGGCGACCAACAGTTCAAGTTCGTCCTCGGCAAGTGCCTTCACCTGGTACCCCAGATTGCCGCCTGCAACCTCTTTTGCTCCGCCCGCAAGAGCTTGGATCGGTATCGTGATGCCGCGTGCAACATAGAACGCGATCCAGGATGACGCAAAAATGAGCACAAATGTGAGCACGCCGAGCGTCAAAAGGCCGACCTGACGAACGGTGACCTGTTTTTCTTTCAACTCGTCGAACTCTCGAAGACTGCTGTCCACGATCTGGCTGACCGTCTGTTCACCAAAAGGATCGGGAATGATCACTAGCGTGCGGCCACCCGGCATCTCGGCCATCGCGACGTCGAATCCGCGTCCGTCGCGGAAGTTCGCATCCTCGGTTTGTCCTGAATGGATCGAATCAACTACTTTCGTCAACTCTGCGCGCTGTGAATCAGGAACTTCCCTTTCGTAGGAGTCGATGGTGCGGCCGTCACCGGCAACGATCTCGATGTAAGAAAGGTTTCCTGCCACAGCAACGCGGGCAAGATCGTCATTCGTCAATTTTCGGGTACCGAATGAAGACGCGAGCATCTGTGCGGCCTCATCGAGCTTCGTCGTGCGGTCGCTGAGCGAATGCCCTTGGACCTCGCGGGCCTGACGCACAACATTCTCAGGTATCTGCGTAAACCAACGCTCAAGAGCACGATTCATAAACAGATACGAGAAGATCGCCATAGCGATGATCGGAAAGAGGCTCACGAGGAAGAAATAAAAGAGTAGTCGCGTCTTTATCTTCGAGCCGAGCTTCAGCGCTTTTCGCTCACGGGCGAGCTTGATGATGCTTCGAAAGAAAATGAATCCGAAGACGATCAGAGCGATGAAGTTGAATGACGACAACGCGTAGAGCAAGAGCGTGTCGCTTGTCGTCTCGACAGAAAGGTTCTTCCACAGGTTCGAGGTTTGCAGGAGAATCAGAAATACGAATAGTAAAAGGACGATCACGCCCAAGATCCATGGCGAAAAACGTTTTTTTCTGGGCCCGTCTGAACTCTCCATTACGCACTTGGATGTTATCATAAACTACGATTCGACAGGGAGATACGGCGTCTCTCAAGCTCGTCGAATACCTTATATCGATGACATTTTTCGCGATCTTCTTCGACAACTCAGGCCTGATCCGCAGCGGTTGGCGAGCGCTCTTTTTTCTCGTCTTCTACGGGATCGTGAGCTTGATAGCTCAAGTTCTCCTTATCGCGGGAACGGCGTATTTGGCTAAAGACACAAGCGACCAGCGGCTTCTTGGGATTGCGGGGCTCTTTGTCGGCACAATTTTGGCGGGCTCGATTGCGTGGGTATGCGGCAAGATATTTGAAAAGCTACCGTTTGCTGCCTTTGGTGCCTCGTTCTCAAAAGGCTGGCTCAAACATTTGATCGTCGGCAATCTTCTCGGTTTTTTCGCGATCGTGCTTGCGATCCTGCCGGCGTTCGCTGATGGGAAATTAAGATTCGCGGCCAGCAGCGAGCCGCTCTCGGTCCTAAGTTACCAAATTGGCCTTTCGTTCGTATTTTTCGCTCTTGGGGCCGCATTTGAGGAGGCGGTTTTTCGCGGCTATATCCTGCAAACATTCGCAAGAAGCGGCCTTGCATGGCTTGCGATCGCCCTCACGTCACTGATCTTCGGTGCATTTCATCTTGCAAATCCTGCCGCAGACTGGGTCTCGACCGCAAACACAATCCTTGCCGGCATTGTCTTCAGCCTCGCTTACCTCAAAACGCTCGACCTCTGGCTGCCGTTCGGACAGCATTTTATGTGGAATTTCGCTCAGGGCTCGATCTTTGGCATCGAGGTGAGCGGGTTGAAGTTCCTGTCACCGATCTCGCTGCTTGTTGAAACAGACCATGGGCCAAAATGGCTTACAGGTGAAGCATACGGCATCGAAGGAAGTCTCGGATGCACAGCCGCCCTATTACTGCTGATCGCCGCTATCTATTTTATGCCGGGCACAGAACCGGATCCGAAACTCACAGGACTTTCACGGCACACGGCCGTCACGCCGCCTGTATCTTAAAGCTAATGTCAATAGCGCGTGCCGAATGCGTGAGCTTGCCTACCGAGATCAGGTCAACGCCGGCTTCTGCGAAGGAACGAACGCGGTCGAGGCTCATATTTCCCGATGCTTCGATGAGCACGTTCGGATTCATATTCCGAGCCATATCTACGAGCTTAGCCGCCTCTTCAGGCGTTTGATTATCGAGCATTACGATCTCGGCGCCGGCCTCGATCGCTTCTCGAAGCTGCGCCCAGTTAGTAATCTCAACCTCGACCTTGTGAAGATGTCCTGCAAGCTCTCGCGCCGCATTAACCGCCTCAGTAATGCCGCCTGCCAGAGCAATATGATTGTCTTTGATGAGGATCCCGTCATCGAGGCCCATTCGGTGATTCTTGCCGCCACCAACCACGACCGCGTACTTTTCGAGCATTCGCAGGCCCGGCGTGGTCTTTCGGGTATCGACGATCGATGCTCGGGTTCCCTCGATAGCCTTTACGAATTGTCGCGTAAGAGTGGCAACGCCGGACATTCGCTGAAGCAGATTCAGCGCAAGTCGTTCTCCGGTAAGCAAAACATCTGCATAGCCGCTAAGCGTGCCAATTACGGTTCCCTCTTCAACCTCGTCGCCTTCGTTGAATGTGGTCTCTATCTCGGGCGAGTCAGGGTCCAAATGAAAGAACACCGCCTCAGCCACATCAAGGCCGCAGACGACCGCGTATTCCTTCGCAAGAAACCTGCCGCTGCCCATTCTGTCCGGGGGAACACAAGATCTCGTCGTAATGTCGCCTCGGCCAATATCCTCGGCAAGAAACTGTCCGATCGATGACATCAATTCGCTGCTATCGAGCATGTTCATAAATGACAATCATACGTTACGCAAAAACAGTGTCAATCGGGGCGTTTGCAATTGACACCGGATGCCGTTCCAAGCTACGCTCTTTCGTCGCCTAACGCGATCTGAGATCAAGACAATTTGGAGAGAACTTTCTATGCGTCATGCCGGAAGCTTGTTGATCGTTGCTGCCGTCCTGTTCACCGCGGCCTTTGCCTGTAATATGAGCACGGCAAACCTCGCCAGTCTTAAAACTGGCAAGAATGCTGATGTTACTAGTCCGTCCGCGAACTTTGCAGCCGGTGACACGATCTATGCGGTCGCCGAGATCGCAAACAATCCTGGAAAGGTAAAAGTGAAAATGTACCTGCAGGTCGAGAATATGAAGGGTGTTCCATCCGGAACGGTCATTGACAATAGCGTCGTTGAACTCAATATCGATGGCGATGCACTTGCCAAATACCACTACGAAACCCTTTCCAGCACGGTCGGCGGCACCTTTAAGATGGTCGCTGAAATGTACGACGAAAGCGGCGAGAAGAAGGACTCAAAGTCCGAAACGATCATCATTGCCCCCGGCTCTTCGTCATCCAACGACGACTAGGCCCATTTACTCGAGAGCGGACAGGTTGCGGCTTAAAGCCGCAGCCTGTTCATCGATCTCCAAAACTCTGGCTCTCAGCGACTCAACCTTCTCCTCTGGTGCCCGCTCGACGAAATTCGAGTTTGAGAGCTGGGCATCAAGCCGCCCTTTTTCCTCCAACAGCTTTGCGATCTGCGTCCGCAGACGTTCCCTTTCTTTCTCGAAATCAATAAGGCCCTCAAGTGGTATCGCGACCTCGGCCCCGCCTGTAAGGACGGCCTTAGCAGAAGCCTTTGGAACGGCAAGTACGTCCGACAAGACGAAGTTTTCGGCCCGAGCGAGCTTCATTATCTGCTCAGTATTTGCCTCCAAGACATCTAGCAGATCTTTAGTTCCGGCCACGTGAACTGCGAACTTGATAGCCGGCGAGATATTCATCTCTGCTCGGATATTCCGGATCTTCGTGATCAATTCGATGACCGCTGATATCTCATTCTCGGCAAAGTCGTCAAGAAAATTCTCGTCGCCTTTTGGGAAATCGGTGAGCATGATGGTCTGCTTTGCGTTTCGGTATGCCGTATTGTGGAGAGCGTTGCCGACGCCGGGAAGCTTTTGCCAGAGTTCCTCGGTCAAATACGGCATAAACGGATGAAGCAGCCGCAACGCCTTCTCCAGCACGGAAAGGATGAACGAACTTGCGGCAGCATCACCGCTCGTAATCTCATCCTTCTTCAGCTCAATATACCAATCGCAGAAATCGTCCCAGAAAAAGTGGTATAGACGCGAGACCGCCTCGTGATATTGATACGTCTCAAGTGCTCGATCGACAGCATGCGAGGTACGCGTCAGACGCGAAAGAATCCAACGATCTACGGCCGCCATCGACCGAACTTCCGTCGCATCGAACGTCCTGATCGAAGCATTCTCTGAGTTCAACAAACAAAACCGAGTCGCGTTCCATATTTTGTTTGCAAAATTCCGGTAAGTCTCAATAAGGAGATCGTTCCATTTGATGTCGGCGCCGGTCGCTATCGACGCAAGGTAAATGCGCGTCGCATCCACACCGAATTTATCGAACATCTCGATCGGATCGACGCCGTTATTACGCGATTTCGACATCGGCTTCCCGTCTTTGCCAAGCACCGTCCCGGTGACGACCACATCCTCGAACGGTATCTTGCCCGTGAACTTTTTCGTAAGCATCACCATACGGGACACCCACAAAAAGATGATGTCGCGTCCCGTCACAAGCACATCGGTTGGCAGGAATCTTTCAAGGTCAGGCGTGTCGGTCGCACTTTGCTGACCCGTCCACCCAAACGTGGAGAATGCCCACAAACCGCTTGAAAACCACGTATCAAGCACATCCTGATCCTGTCGCAACTCCTTGCCCCCGGCTTTCTCTCTTGCCTCACTTTCCGTCAGCGCAACAAAGACATTGCCGTCGTCGTCATACCACGCGGGTATTTGATGGCCCCACCAAAGCTGCCGGGAGATCGTCCAGTCTTTCAAGTTCTCAAGCCAATTTGTATAGACCTTTTCGTGAGGCACCCGCGGCGAAAAATGCGGCACGCCTTCGGTTCGCATCACATCAAGGGCAATGTCTCGCATCTCGTCCATTTTGACGAACCATTGTTCACTCAGGATCGGCTCGACTATCGTCTTACAGCGTTCACAAATCGGAAGCGAGATCTCGTAATCCGCAACCTTCTCGAGCAGTCCGAGTTCCTCGAATCGCGCAACAACCTTTTCACGGGCTTCAAAGCGGTCAAGGCCTTCAAAATCAGCACCTGCGGCGGCGTTCATCTTGCCCGCCTCGTCCATTACGAGAAGCTGTTCGAGGTTGTTTCGCTCGCCTACCTGGTAATCGTTCGGATCGTGTGCGGGCGTGATCTTAACGGCACCGGTACCAAACTCTGCATCAACATACTCGTCCGCAATGATCGGGATCTCGCGATCCGTCAGCGGAAGCTCAACGACCTTGCCGATGAGATCTGCGTAACGCTCATCCGAAGGATTCACCGCGACCGCAGTATCGCCAAGCATCGTCTCCGGTCGAGTGGTGGCGACAGTGATCGTGCGATCAGTGCCTTTGACCGGATATTTCAGATAGGTGAGCTTTCCGTCCTTACGGGTCTCTTCTTTTACCTCAAGATCCGAAAGAACTGTCTTGTCCTTCGGACACCAATTTACGATCCGAAGGCCGCGATAGATATTCCCTTCTTCGTAGAGCGCGACAAAGACACCCCGGACCGCAAGAGACAGGTCCTCATCCATCGTAAATCTCTGCCGAGACCAATCCACCGACGCACCTTCGCGTCGCATCTGCTCGGTTATCGTGTTGCCGTACTGCTCCTTCCACGTCCACGCCCTGCGGACGAACTCCTCGCGGCCGATGTCGATCGGCGACTTTCCTTCGTCCTTGCGGAGCTGCTCAACGACCTTCCGCTGAACTGAGATCCCTGCGTGATCGGTCCCGGGCAGCCAAAGAGTGCGGAAACCCTGCATTCGCTTCCAACGCGTCAACACATCCATCAGCGTGTGCTGAAGGGCGTGGCCCATATGAAGGCTGCCGGTCACATTCGGTGGTGGGATGACGATAGAGTACGTCGGAGACGACGCAGCCTCGTTGATCTCCGGAGCAAAGAATCCATTCTCTTCCCACGTCTGATACCAACCCTCTGCGGTCTTCGGGTCAAATGCCTTAGCTAGTTCCATAAAAGCTGTCCAAAAGTATTAATTCTAAAACAAAGAGAGGGCGGGTTACAGCATCGGCTGAAAACCGCCCGTCTTAATTCCCTATCAGCTAAACTCAATGGCGTTTAGATTCTTCGTCCAGGGCCTCGCGAATGAGTTTCTCGGCGATGCGAGGCACGGCTTCGCGGGCCGCTTCTCGAACGGCCTTCTCAGAGAGCCTATCCATAACTCGTTGTGCGACCGCCTCGATCAAAGCAGGCGGAAACGTCGTCTCGCTCATCCTTACCGCGTCTGAGTCGGCAGGGCTTTCGTTTACGGCCTCTTCGATCCTGAATTTGACAGGGTCGGCCGGTTCGCTGGCCTGCGGCATCCCCGACGCAACGTCCTTAAAAGGATCAAGCTCCCCGACCGATTGTTCTGGATCTTCGATCGTCGGATAGCTAGGTTCAGGCTGTTCTACTGGCGTCTCGAACTTCAGCGTGTCTATAAGAACGTCGTCGCCCGCAGCGAAGTCATAGACCCTGATAAGGGCGTCTTCTCCGGTCACGAGCGGTGCTACTTCCGGCAGAGTATCTTCTGCCTGTTCAGGCTCATCTTCCGCAAGTACGAAGGGCTCGTGCGGGACAAGCGTCTGCACTTCGGGAGCCGCGTCCATTTGCCGAGTGATCTCGCCAAGTTCGTAATTGAGGTCAACGGACGCATCAACACCTTGCGACGCGGCCGGCGTGCTGGCATCAACAGTCGGCTCCGGGAATGAATCCGCGATTAATTCGTCAGGTTCCGGGACGGACGATTCGGCGGACGCGAACTCGTTCGCGATCTCGCTCTCGACCTCAATGTCCGGATCATCCTCGACGATCGATTCTGCATATAGGTTCTCGATATCCTCGGTCTCAAAAGGCTGAACCTCACGAAAGTCCTTTACCGCAAGCAACTCCCCAACCTTTGTAACTACGTCCCTAAGCGATTGGAAAGGCTTCGTAAAATAATGATCTGCACCTACCCGCGAGGCTTCGCCCGGGTCGAACGCTTCGAATGAGCCAACGACAAGTATCACTGGAATCGTCCGCGTCGAATCGTCCCCTTTTATCATCTCGCAAAGCTGATAGCCGCCCATTCCCGGCATATTCACATCGGCGATGACACAATCCGGCGAGACCTCAACGAATTTCTCCATCGCCGAATTTCCGTCACCAACCGTGATAACGTCATAACCCTCCTCGGCGAAGGTTAGTTCGATGACTTTACGAATCGCGACCGAATCATCGGCCAGTAAGAGTTTCACTTTTTCCACAGGTGAGTATTCCCGAACGCTCGCGCATTCTCAGTTTCAAGGTCAACTACTTTCGATTCGACAGTTTACCAGATTGACGACGTAACTTCACTAACTGCGGGCCTTGGCGAGCTCAACCGCCAGTTCGATCGCGGCGGCCATATTCTCTGCGCTTGCGATGCCCTTTCCGGCGATATCATACGCTGTCCCGTGATCAACGGATGTGCGGATGACAGGAAGGCCAAGTGTCACGTTCACGGCCCGGTCAAAGGCGATCGTCTTTACGGGAATTGTCGCCTGGTCGTGATACATTGCAATGACCGCATCGAATTTTCCACGCAATGCATTAACGAAAACCGTATCGGCGGGATGCGGACCGGAAACATTGATCCCTTCCGCAGAGCACTCTTCGACAGCCGGCGCGATCTGCTCCTGCTCTTCTGTTCCGAAATGGCCGCCCTCAGAGGCATGTGGGTTTATTCCGGCGACCGCAATGTTCGGCCTACGCCTCAGCAGACGCCCAAACTCGCGATCACAAAATCGAATGAGATCTGCGACCTTTTCCCGGCTCACGTAACGGATCGCGTCTGTCAGCGGAAGATGCGTTGACATAAGAGCTACACGGAGCTGGCCTGCAAAGAAACTCATCGCAAACTCTTTTGTGTCTGTCAGGTGGGCAAGAAACTCCGTATGCCCCGGAAAATCGAGGCCCGCCATGCGGATCGCGTTTTTGCTAATGGGAGCCGTTACGATCGCGTCGATCTGGCCCTCTTTCCAGAGGTCAACGGCTCGGACTATATTTTCCGCCGCTGCCTTTCCGGTTACGGCGGAATCAATCCCGTAGGAAACCGAAGTTGGAAGATTTTGGAGATCCTCTATCCGAGCCGCTTCGAGAGATGAGCTATCCTGCAAAAAACGAGAGGCGCCGGTCCTAAGGTGAGTACCGTCGCCTACAAGTGTTATTTTCGCAGACTCAGCGACCGCTGAGTCGTTTATCGCCTTGAGCGTGACCTCAGGCCCGATGCCTGCGGCATCTCCGATCGTGATGGCAATACGCGGCTTCGACGTCATAGCCTGATTATCGGCAAATTACTCGAAGAACCGCAATCCCGCTAGTCCGCCTGGCGTCGAAGGAAAGTCGGCGTCTCCAGATCGTCGCTTCCGCCAATTTCCGGGATCGGGGCAAAATTCGCCCGTGCGTTCGCGGCGACCGCCACGGCCTCAACGACCTTTGGCGACGGCAGCGAAACGGAGGCAGCGGTATCAAAACCGGTAGCAATTACCGTGATCTTGATCTCGCTCGCCATCTCGTCTTTGATCACACTGCCCCAGATAATGTCTGCGTTTTCGTCGGCCTCGTTCTCGATCATCCCGATCGCGTCCTCGACCTCGCTCAGGATCATATCCGGTCCGCCAGTCACGTTAATGAGTGCAGCCTTTGCTCCCTTGATCGAGTTCTCCTCGAGAAGTTTGTAGTCGAGTGCGGCACGCATCGCCTTTGATGCGGCCTCTTCACCTTCACCACGGCCAACGCCCATAAGCGCAACACCTTTGCCTCGCATCACGGACGTAACGTCCGCGAAATCGAGATTGATGATGCCCGGCGTCATGATCAGGTCGGTGATTCCCTGGACCGCCTGGAGAAGAACGTCGTCTGCACGGCGAAATGCATCAAGGATCGTGATCTTTTCTTCGACCTCGCGAAGCTTCGAGTTTGGAATGGTAATGAGCGTGTCAACGACACCTCGGAGATCCGCAAGGCCATCTTCGGCCTGCGCCATTCTTCGACGGCCTTCAACGCCGAAAGGCTTCGTAACAACAGCGACGGTAAGTGCACCGAGTTCTGTCGCAAGCGAAGCTACGACCGGAGCGGCTCCGGTTCCAGTTCCCCCGCCCATTCCCGCGGTAACAAAGACCATATCCGAGCCTTCAAGGATGTCCAGGAGCTTTTGATGATCTTCGAGAGCAGCTGCACGGCCGATCTCGGGATTCGACCCTGCGCCGAGGCCGCGAGTGGATTTTGTCCCGAGCTGGATCTTTATCGGCGCCGCTGACGCTTCGAGCGCCTGTAGGTCTGTGTTTGCAACGATGAACTCGACACCTTTGATGCCGGCCTCGATCATTCGGTTTACGGCATTGCCGCCACCGCCGCCCACACCGATCACCTTGATCCGCGCACCCGTGATCGGCGGTTCATCAATAAACATTTTGATCCCTGTATTGCTCACTTGCAGGTCATCCTCCTAAGGTCGAATCAGCTAAACTTTCGGTGTTGTCGTTTGGGAACGCGAGTCCTTAAGCTCTTAAACTGTCGCAACTAGATGTAGTGCTGACGGGTAAAAAGCATACAACGATTGGTGATAAAAAGCCAATCGAAATTTAGCATTTATTTAATTTTTTTTCGTAATCCGTCGAACCAGTTAGCGATGCGGCCGACGGCACCGCGTCCATGAGAGTTCTCATCACGGAGCGCGGCCCTGTAGGAGAAGCTTGCGAGTCCGCAGGCTACCGACCAGGCAGGAGTTTGGACCTGTTCGATCAGGCCGCCGAAGAGGTGTTTTTCGGGAAAGCCAAGACGCGTCGGCGCGTCAAATACCTGTTCCGCGATCTCGCAAAGACCGCGAACCATTGAGCCGCCACCGGTCAGGACGACGCCGCTCGAAATTTGAAGGGGCACTTTTCGGGTTTCGCGTGCGATATGCTGGAGCAATTCAACCGCTCTCGGCTGCATTATGTCGGACAGGATCTCTTTCGAAAGGCCGCGTTTTTCGTTGCGTCCGACGGGCATGATCTCGATCACTTCCTGACGCTCGTCGTCGTCGAGCAAGAAGCCCGCAACACAACCGAAGTCATGCTTGATCTCGTTCGCCTGTGGGATCGAAACGCGCAAACCGACTGCGATATCTTTTGTAAAATGCGTACTGCCAAACGGAAAGACCGCCATGTGCTGAACAGCACCGCGTGTGTAGATCGTGAGGTTTGTGAGTTCAGCTCCAAAATTCACCACCGCGCAGCCGTATTCCCGATCGTCGTCGGTTATCGCGCTCTCGGCGGCGGCGAGCGGCTCAAGAACGCTCTGCTCGATATCGAGGCCGGCGCGTTCAACAGCCTTCGCCAAATTTTGCCGTCCGGCGCTCGGGCTCGTAACAACGTGGACGCGTGCTTCAAGCCGCGAACCTGTCATACCGATCGGTTCGATGATGCCGTCCTGCCCGTCGATAATGAACTCCTGCGGCAACCGGTCAACGATCTCCCAACCGGGCTGAAGAGGCATCGCGCTTGCCGAATCGATAGCCCGCTCGATGTCGTCCTCCGAGATCTCCTTGTCCGGGCCCGCGACAGCTACCACACCCGCTTTGTTCTCGCCTTGGAAATGTTCACCGGAAAGATTGACGGTCGCACGCTCGATCTCGAGGCCGCTAACGCGTTCGGCCTCGCCTACCGCCTTGCGAATTGCATCTGCAACTGCTTCGGTCGAAGTGACGATGCCGCGACGCATTCCACGCGATTCCGCCTCACCCACGCCAACAACATTTAGTTTGCCGTCCGCTGCAGGTTCTGCGACGACGCAGCGGACACGGCTGGTGCCAACATCAAGGCCAATTGCATGCATGTCATTGCTCATCAGAGGTTTACGCTGGCTATTATAAACTAATTGTTTAAGTATTCAAGCACGGGCGATACGCCCGCGGCATTTACCGCCTGGACCTTTTCACCCTTACCCGCAACTGCTTCGAGTGCGGATTTCAGGCTCTTTGCGAGATCATCTTTTGCAAGGAAAACATTGATCGGACGGCCGCTGTCCTCGATGACCGCATTGGGCTCGCGAAGGCTCGAAAGATTCACTTCTTTCACCCGCTTTGCGAGGCCAAAGCTCCTCCAATCTTCGATCATCTTGCGATAAAGCTTGATCCTCGCCAGGTTGTCGTCAAGCGCATTTGCGGATTTCGAACGGTCCCAGCCTCGCATCGCAAAAGGAAGGTCCGGTTCGGCCTTCGTTACAGGAGCAAGGATCATCCCGGTCTCGTCGACCAAACGATCTCCTTCGTCCAGCCTAACGATCGCTACCGGAACACGCTCAAGGACCTCGACCCTTATCCCTGACGGTAGGTCCAACGACACGGACGCCGTCTTTACGAACGGCAAAGTCTCGATCTTCTGCCTTATCGCTGCAATGTCGCTTTCCCAAACGCCCGACTTCTCGGAATTTGCAAGAACGATCTTACGGATATCTTCTTCAGAGGAACGTTCAACTCCGACGACCTTAACCGCCTTCAGATCGAAGAATGAGGAATTCACTGCAGAGCGGTAGGCGCCAAGACCAACAAAGGCGATGCCCGCGAGCAGCAGACCAGCAAAAACCAACCCAATAATGGTCTTGCCGAGACGCTCACTTCCAGTCGAGTCAGTATTGGCACGCCGTGCTTTCTTCTTAGTTCGCCCGCTTTTGAGAGTGCTCTTCCTCTTCTTTGCCATTTACTTCCCGCCTATTTTAGCAACGATCTCATCCGAGAGGCGAGTTACGGTTCCTGCACCAAGCGTTATTACGAGATCGCCCGGCAAAAGATCCGGAATAACGCGATCGGCGGCCTTCTCTATATCGCCGATATAAATGGCGTTCTTATGACCGAATCTCTTGATGTTCTCAGTCAGCACCTCGGCGGTGATCCCTTCGATCGGAGCCTCGCTCGCAGCATAAATATCCAGGACATAAAGGATGTCAGCATTATTGAACGCGACCACGAAGTCGTCCATCAACTCACTGGTGCGCGAGTATCGATGCGGCTGAAAGATAACAACCGTTCGGCGTCCCGCTGCCGCGTTCTTTGCGGCCAAAAGGGTTGCAGCGATCTCTGTAGGATGGTGGCCGTAGTCATCGACGACGGAAATACCATTTGCTTCACCCTTAAACTGAAAGCGCCTGTCCGCATTCTTAAAGGTCGCGAATGCTTCGACGATCATCTCGAACGGAATATCCATTTCGAGGGCGACCGCCGTTGCAGCCAACGCATTGTAAACATTGTGTTTACCCGGAACCGGCAGGTGCATCTCGCCAAGGACAGTGTCTCCTCGCCAAACATTGAATCTTGAGCCGAACTCGCTGTCATATCGGATCTCATGCGCGGAAATATCGGCCTGTGCGGTCATCCCGTAGGTGACGCGGCGGCGTTTGATGTGCGGAATGATAAGCTGAACGTTCGGGTCGTCAAGACAGATCACCGCTGCCCCAAAGAATGGAACCTTGTTCACAAAATCCGTAAAACACTGGACGACATCGTCCATGTTCTTATAGGATTCCATATGCTCTTTATCGATGTTGGTCACAACGGCGATCGTCGGATAAAGCATCAGGAAAGAGCGGTCGCTTTCGTCGGCTTCGGTGACGAACCATTCGGAACTGCCAACGCTTGCGTTTGATCCAAGCTTCTCAACGATACCGCCAACCACCGCCGTCGGATCGATACCCGCGTGACCGAGGATGGTCGCAACCATCGACGTCGTCGTGGTCTTGCCATGCGTGCCGGAAACAGCAACTGCATAAGGTTTCAGGACCATCAACTCCGCGAGCATTTCGGCGCGCGGGATAACCGGAATTCCGGCTTCTTTTGCGGCCGCGATCTCCGGATTATCATCCTTGACCGCCGATGAAAATACGACGACCTGGGCGTCGCCAATATTCTCCGCAGCATGTCCTTCGAAAAATTTCAGGTCAAACGTCTTTATCAATCTTTCGGTATTCGGGCTTCGCCGAATGTCCGAACCCGAGACCGAAAACCCTAAACTCAATAGCACTTCGGCGATACCGCTCATTCCGATGCCGCCAATACCAACAAAATGGATCTTTCTTACGTGTCTGAACATTAAATGGATCTGATTACTTTTTTGCTAACTCTTCTATTATATCAACGGTTGCCGCCGCGGCGTCAGGGCGCGCGAGTTTTCTTGCCGACCGCGACATTTCGATTAGCCGTTCCGGTTCGTTTCTGAGTGTCTCGATGCTCTCTGCAAGGACGCTGCCGGTGAGTTCATTTTGCAGGATCATTTCCGCTGCACCTACTCGAACTAGCGCCTCTGCATTCTTCCTCTGATGATCGTCGGCCGCCGTCGGCAAAGGGATCATTATTGCAGGTTTTCCTGCCGCCGCAACTTCTGCACACGTCGTTGCTCCCGCTCGGCAAATAATTAAATCGGCGTCACGAAATGAGTCGACCATATTCGTGATGTAGGGCCGAACGTCCGCCTTCCAACCAGCGGCCTCATACGCCGATGCCACGACCTCCTGATCTGCTTCACCGGTTTGGTGGACGATCGATATCTTTTCCCGATCAAGGAATTCGGTCGCCGCAGTGACGGCACGATTAATGGCCTGCGAACCCTGCGAACCGCCAAATACGAGCACTCGAAGCGGAGTATGCGGTTCTTCAAATTCGATCCCAAAGAACTCGTCTCTTACGGGATTGCCCGTCACCACGGCCTTCTTCCCAAAATATGGTACCGCTTCCTCAAAAGTAAGAGCAGCTCTATCGACGAATCTTGCGAGTTTGCGGTTCGTAAACCCGGGAAGTGCGTTGGAATCCATGACGAGCGTTCGACGTCCCATCAAAGCGGCGGTCAAAAGCACCGGCCCTGAAACATAGCCGCCCGCACCAATGACAACATTTGGACGATAATCACGAATCAGTTTCCACGCCTCAAGAAAGCTCTTCGGAAGGACGATCATCCCGCGGATCTTTCCTTTAAGGCCAACGTTCTTCAGACCGGTGCTCTTTATCACCGAGAGTTGAAATCCATTTTCCGGGACGATACGCACCTCGAGGCCCTTTGCAGTGCCAACAAAGAGGACCTCGGAATTCTCGTCGCGACGCATAAGCTCTTTTGCGACCGCGATCCCCGGATAAATGTGGCCGCCGGTGCCGCCGGCAGCTATTAGGACTCTCGGCATAAAAATCACCTTCGGCGGTGCGACGCCGCCCGGCTCGAGGTGGTGCTTCGCTCCGGTGCTCCCGCAAATCTGGAAATACTCAACAGAAGGCCGACTGCCGCCAGCGAGACCACGACCGATGACCCTCCATACGAAATGAACGGTAGCGGAATACCTTTCGCGGGCAAAATTGAGATCACTACGCTAATGTTAAAAAGTGCCTGAACGATCAGCCCGGTGATCAGCCCAATGCCCAGCAGCATCCCGAACCGGTCAGCGGCGAGCATTGCCGCACGAGTTCCACGCCAGAAAAGCAGAGCAAAAGCGAGAACGACGGCAAGCGTCCCTAACAACCCAAGTTCCTCGCCAACGACGGAGAAAATAAAATCGGAGTATGGATACGGCAGATAGAATAGCTTCGCCTGGCCTTGAGCAAACCCCTCGCCGAACACACCTCCAGAACCAATTGCATACAGCGATTGAACTACCTGATATCCCGCGTCATCAGAGTACTTATAAGGATCGAGGAACGCCATCAAACGTGCGACTCGCCACGGTGCAAATATCAATGCCGCTGCACCCGCGACGACCATTGCTGCGGCTACGCTCGCAATGTGCATTATCTTAGCGCCTGCCGCAAAATAAACGGCTGAGAACACAGCGCAAAGCACCATCGTAGTCCCGAGATCTTTCTCGGCCATAACGAGTCCCGCAAGTAGGAGCAACCCGAGCACGCATGGAAATACCGTTTTCTTAAGATCGCCGACCGTATTCTCGTTCTTTGTCAGGAACCAAGCGAGGAAGATCGGCAAAGCCAATTTCGCGATCTCGGACGGCTGCAGCGAAAATCCGCCGAATCGTATCCACCGCTTCGCGCCATTGATCGCCGGAAAGAAGAATACAGCGACCAGCATCAACGCCGTGATAGCCAAGATCGCATAAACGACCGCCCGATTATTAAGGATACGGTAATCAATGCGGCTGATGATGAACATTAGGGCGATCCCAACAAGGGCGAACGTGAGCTGCTTATAGAAATAGCCGAATTGACTGGTTTCCTGGCTCTCGCGAAAAGCGATCATCGCCGAGGCGCTGTACACCATGAGTGTGCCGAAAAGCGCAAGGCCGCCCGCGAGCAAAAATAGGAACCAATCTGTTCGTCTTTCGTCAGCCACGCTAGTTTGCCGCCTTCCTCCCCGACTTCAACTTCCGCACGGCCGCCTTAAAGATCGTGCCTCGTTCTTCGAAGCTCTTGAACATATCAAAGCTCGCACACGCCGGAGCCAACAGCACAGAATCACCGGCTTCCGCCGCAGAGAATCCGGCTAAAACTGCATCCTCGATGTTTTCAACTCGCTCGATCTCGACCTGGCCGGCAAGCTGAGAACTGATGTTGTCAGCATCTTCGCCAAGCACTATAACGCGCCGAACGCATTGGTGAATCAGCGGTATCAGTGGTGCATAAGGCGCGCTCTTGCCGCGTCCACCAAGGATCACGATCGTTTTTCCTGCGTCTTCGCTCAAAGCACTAAGAGCTTTTGCTGTCGCATCGACCGATGTTGCCTTTGAGTCGTTATAGAATCGGACGCCCTCAACCTCTTCGACAAATTCGATACGATGCTCAACGCCCTTGAATTCGGCTACGGCACGACGGATCGTCGAGATGTCCACACCGCACGTGATCCCGGCTGCGAAAGCGGCAAGCACATTCTCCACGTTATGAAGGCCACGGAGGAAGATCTCGTCTCGCGTCGTCAGAACCGTCTCTGCATCGTCGAGTATGCTAATAAGATCGAGTCCGCGGAGGAACACACCATTCTCCGGCTCGGTATTAATACTGAATTTAATAACTCTAGCCTTCAAGCCGCTTGACCATTCGTCGGTCACAGAATTGTCAGCGTTCAAGATCGCCGTATCCTCGGAAGTTTGATTCAGGAAAATGCGGTGTTTTGCGGCCGCGTAGTCTAGAAACGAGTCGTAACGATCGAGGTGATTTGGCGTCACGTTGAGGCAGAGGGCGACGTCACAGCGAAAGTCAACGATCGTTTCGAGCTGAAAACTCGAGAGCTCAACGACCGTCCATCCGTCATCCTGTGACGTTTCGACAAGATCGAGCAGCGGCGTACCAATGTTGCCGCCAACTTGGGTCGGAATACCGGCGGCCTTCAAGATCTCGCCAATAAGCGCCGTTGTTGTCGTCTTTCCGTTCGAGCCTGTAATGCCAACAACACGGCCTTTTAGGAATCGATAGGCAAGCTCAACCTCGCCGATAACTTCGCCATCCTTTCGATCTACGTATCGAGCAGGCAATGTCGTTTTTGGGACTCCGGGAGAGATTACAACAAGGTCGATCTGGTCGAGCAGCCACGATGGAAGATCCCCGCCGATCAGCCCTACCTTGTGCGAGCCTTTTAATCCCTGCGCACTTTCCGGCCAGGATTCAACGGGCTTCTTGTCGTGCAAAGCGACTGTGGCTCCGCGGTCCGCAAGAAATCGTGCAGATGCGACACCTGACTTGCCTGCGCCGAGCACTAGTGCTTTTCTACCGGAAATTTCCATCTTCAACAAAGATAACGAGCTCCTCCATTGCCTCGCAGCAACGGAAGTCGCAAGATCTGACCAATGCACTTTCTCTACCGCAGTTTGAGCGTTGAGAGACTTAAAAGGGCGAAAAGGATCGCCACGATCACAAAACGAAACACGATCTTAGGCTCCTTCCATCCGGACATCTGAAAGTGATGATGGAGAGGCGCCTGAAGGAATATTCGCTTGCCCACGCCTGTGCTGCGTTTTGTGAACTTAAAGTACGAGACCTGCAGCATTACGGACACAGCTTCAAGTATGAACACGCCGCCAATGAACGGCAGCAGAAATTCCTGTTTTGTAAGGATCGCGACCGTTCCAAGCGCACCGCCGATCGCAAGACTTCCAACGTCGCCCATAAAGACCTCTGCCGGCGGCGAATTGAACCACAGGAATCCAAGACTCGCACCGACCATCGCCCCGCAAAAAACCGTCAATTCGCCGGACGAGGGGTTGAACGTAAGATCAAGATACTCGGCCCAACGCTTATCACTTCCAACATACGTAAGCGCGGTCAAGGCAGACATCGCAATGAACGTTACGCTGGTTGCGAGTCCGTCAAGGCCATCGGTCAGATTCACAGCATTCGACGATCCCAGAAGGATGAATATCATGAAGATCAGGTAGATCCCGGCTGGGATCACACTGATGCCCGCTGTTTCCGCTGTGTCCTTGAAAAATGGGATGCTAAGGTTCCACGAATAGTTCGTGAAGTAGAACAACACGCCAAACACCGCACAGGCGGTTATTAACTGCCCCAGAAGTTTTTGTTTGCCGGTAAGTCCGAGGCTGCGCTTTTTGACGATCTTAATGTAGTCGTCCGCAAAGCCGATCGCCGCGAATGCAGTGGTCGCACCGAGCGCAAGCCAAAGATAGATGCCATCCAATTTTGCCCAGAGGAGCGTGGAGATGATAACCGACCCGATGATCAATACGCCGCCCATCGTCGGCGTTCCCTTCTTGGCTTGATGTTCCTCCGACAACTCCTCGCGGATCTCTTGCCCGACATTCAGCTCGCGGAGTTTTCGAATTACCGTCTTCCCCAAAAGCAGTGAGATCAGCAGGGCCGTAATAGTCGCCCAGGCCGTTCTAAACGTGACGTACTGAAAGACATTGAAGACCTTGTAGAAATATGATGCGTCCGGCGCGACTCCGTAAGATTTATATAGAAATTGGTAGAGGAAGTGAAAAAGCATGGCTATTCTGCGGCCGCAGCGACATCACCCTCCAGTTCAAATCTTTCAAGAAGAGCTTCGATGACCTTCTCTGTCCTGACGCCTCTTGAGCCCTTTACAAGGACGACATCGCCCTCGCGGATCATTCCGCAAAGCAATACGCCCGCTGCTTCAGAGTCGGCGGCAAATTCTGTCACTTCGATCCCGCCATCCTTCGCACCGGCAACGAGCTCGGTCCCAAATCCCCTTACGCCAACAAGGGCATCGATCCCATGCGACGCAATATTCCTACCGACCTTGTTGTGAATCGCCGCCGCATCCGGTCCGAGTTCCAGCATTTCGCCGGCAACAACGATCTTTCGCGAGCCCGCCGGTGCGGAATCACATAGCATTGAGATCATCGAGAGCAGCGCGTCTGGATTAGAATTGTACGAATCGTTGACGACGACAAATCCTTTTTTGAATCGCAGGATCTCACCACGCTGAGGCGGCGCGGCCACATTCGAAAGCGATGCTGCGAGGTCCTGCACTGTCATCCCAAAAGAATGACCTGCCGCCGCGGCGGCAAGCGCATTCAAGATGTTGTGACGGCCATTCAACGGGAAATTCACGTGGGCCGCTTCTTCCCCGATCGTGAGCGCGAATGTCGTTGCTCCAAAGCCTTTGACCTCGATCTCCGAGGCACGCACCGTCGCTTCACTCTCAACGCCGTATGTGACGACATCACCTTTCGATAGAGCTGCCATCGCAGCAACTCTTTTATCGTCAGCATTTAGAACCGCAGTTCCGCCGGGTTTCATTCCTTCAACAAGCTCGGCTTTAGCCGCTGCGATCGCTTCGATCGAGCCGAGGTGCTCAAGGTGGACCGGCAGGACATTCAACTCTATGGCAACATCCGGCGGGGTGATCCGGCAAAGACGCGCGATCTCATGGAGCGGCGTGGACATTCCCATTTCGAGCACCGCGACGTCGAAATCCGGTTCCTTTGCAAGCCGCAAAACTGTAAGCGGATGGCCGAGTCCGTTGTTGAAATTCTTGATGTTGCGCAGAACCTTTCGTCCCGACGCTGCGAGTACGTGGGCGGTAAGTTCCTTGGCCGTTGTCTTCCCCGCACTGCCGGTGACCGCAACAACCGGTTTATTCCATTCGAGATAGACCTCGTGCGCAAGTGCCTGAAGGGCCGCTATCGAGTCATCAACGAGGATAAGGCGATCGCGAAATTCTTCTAGGTCGGCCTTGTGCTCTTCAAAGCGATCCGGCCGAAGAACACAGGCCACCGCGCCCGACTCAAACGCCGTACGAACAAATGCGGTTGCGTCATCGAACTCACCATTGAAACCGTTATTCTTGTATTCGGGCTGGGAGAGCGCAAAAAAGACGTCGCCCGCCTTTACCTCTCGCGAATCGATAACAAATGTATCAACCTCACATTCCGGCAACGACGGGCGAGCCTCTGGTGCCTTTCCGTTTATGGATTCAATTAGTTTTCCTAGCTTCAAGTCTTCTTTTTGCTCGCGTCAATTTTCTTCTTTTCGTTCCTGGCGGTGCGATCATCGGGTGTTTCCTTTTTTGCGACCGGAGCAGTCTTCTTTGACTTCGCATCGGCCGGAGCCTTCGGCGCTTCCTTCTCCGGCGCCGGCGTTGGCATTGGAACTGAATCCGCCGGGGTCTCCGGCACAACCTCAGCCAACGTCACGTCGTTTGAAGGCGTCCCGTTCTTTTGCACACCAAGTTCGGGGAGTATCTGTTCGGCGATCTCCTTAAAGACCGGGGCCGAAACCATTCCGCCATCACGTGCTCCCGATCGCGGTTCATCCATTACAACGGCGATCACAACTCGCGGATCGTCGGCCGGAGCCATTCCGATGAATGACGAGATGTATTTTGACGGATCAACCCGCTTAGTTTCCGCGTTAAACTTCCAGGCGGTACCGGTTTTTCCTGCCGCCGTATAGCCGTCGAGCCTGGCTCGCTTACCGGTGCCGCTCAAAACCACCTGCTTGAGCATATCCCGAAGCTCGCGAGCTGTCTCCTCGCCCACAACCCTTGTATTCTCAGTAAGTTGCGGCTCCGTAGGCGAAGCACCATCCCGTCTGATCTGCTTGATCACGTGCGGCTGCACCCGAATTCCATTGTTTGCTATCGTCGCAAAAGCACTTGTCATTTGCAACGCAGTTACGCCAATTTCGTAGCCGATCGACATAGAAGCGAGGGAATCCCCGTTCCACTTCTCCGGTTTGCGTACAATACCCGCGGTTTCGGCCGGCAGATCGATACCGGTTTTTGATCCGAAACCCATTTTCTTTAGTGTGGAATAGAAATCTTCCTTTCCGACTCGAAGTCCCGTCTTGATAGCACAAACGTTGCTCGAATGAGCGAGCGCTTCGGCATACGTTACGGAACCAACGTGGTGCGAATCTCTAAAGGTGTGGTTCGCGACCTCGATCGTGCCGTTTCCGGCGTCGATCATATCGTTGGGGGAAAAGAGATCCTTCTCGAGCCCGGATCCGTAAGTTATCAGCTTGAAAACAGAACCCGGTGAGTAAGCCGATTGCACCACGTTGTTCTTGAAGTTTGCGGGCGTCGCACCAGCGATCGAATTTGGATCAAACGTCGGATAATTCGCCATCGCAAGGATCTCACCGGTTTTCGGGTCCATCACAACGGCCATTCCTGACTTCGCGTTTGAAGCTTTTACTCCGGCCTCAAGAGCACGCTCGGTCTTGAACTGCAAAGAGGTTGAGATCGTAAGCACAACATCACCGGGGCGTTCGCGGTCAAAGACCGTCTCATCGTAAACACGGCCCAAGCGGTCCCGCTCTTGAAGTTTCTTGATTATCGCACCGTGGAGCAGTTCGTCTTGTGATTGCTCGATCCCCGCTTGCCCTTCGTCAGCGGCATTGCTGAATCCTACGACTTGTGCCGCAAGAGCCTGATACGGATACGTGCGTTTTTGATCTTCCACCCAATGAAAGCCGGAATATCGCGGCTGATCCGACTTTTTTGCATCAGGATCATCGAGAGCCTTGTTCACGGCCTGCACCTGATCCGCCTCCAGTTTCTTTGCGATCGGAATATAGCGCTTATTCGCTTTCCGGCCTTCTTGCAGATCCTTTGCGAGCGCCCGAGCGTCCAGCTTCAGCACCTTCGCAGCGGCCTTTGCCGCCCGGTCGATGTCATCGATCTCCGTCGGGTCCGCATAAAGGGTCGAAACCTTGATGCTCATCGCGAGCGGATGCTCGTCACGATCGTAGATCGTGCCCCGCAGAAGCTTGGTCTTCTTTGTGTCCTGACGCTGATCAACCGCTTTTTCACGCAGCCACTCATGCTGAGAGACTTGAAGATGGACAAGGCGAACACCGATACCGACGAACCAGAAGCCGAAGATCGCCGCGACAAACATAAAACGTGCGTATGCGATCTGCCGAGAATCGACCTTTTTCTTTCGTTTGGCGCTTTTTTTCATTTAGTCTGGAAAGATCCGTCAAAATGTTTCTGGGAATGTTAAAGATCTGCAGAGCTCCGTTCGCTATTCTGCGTTCGGAACGATCCTTCGCCGCTCAGACTCGCCGGGATTCCTTTTCGCAGCTTGCACGGGTTGATTCGGCTGGGCCGCAGGACGAACGAAGGTCGTCTTAATTACGGTTGAGGCCGCGACAGCCGTCGGCGGAGCGGGATCTTTGCGTTGAAAGGCGGCCGACGCCGTTGCGTTCGGTTTTGAGACCGCTTGGACCACCGCGACCGCGTCATTTGGCGTCAAGGCCGCCTTCTCAGCAGCTTTCTTGATCTCAAGCGGCGAAAGCGATACTTCGCGTGCTACAAGAAGACGGCGTTTTTCTGCTTGAAGTTGGTCGATCTGGTATCGAAGCCGTGAATTCTTGATGCTAAGGTCCCAGGACGAGAAATGCTGAGTCGCAGCTAAGAAGAAGCCCGAGACAACGATCGCACCCGCAATACCGATCGTTGCATATGCCCGGAAATGTGAGGCCGCCTTTACAGGCCTACCGGTGCTTTTGCGATTTCTTCGAATTGTTGTGGCGCTCATAGGGACTTCCTCCAAATATTGTGCGTGAGATTTTTGCCGTTTTTTTAATCGAGCCGTTTGCAGGCCCGCAATTTTGCGCTTCTTGAGCGCGGATTCTGTTCTTGTTCGGCCTCGCTTGGGAGAATCGGTTTTTTGGTGAGGATCACCACCTTTTTCTCAGCTCCGCAGAGACATTTCGGTAGTCGTGGCGGACACGAACATTTTCCGGACAGCCTTTGAAACGCCTGCTTTACAATGCGATCCTCAAGGGAATGAAAGCTGATGACCGCAAGAACGCCGCCCGAATTTAACTTTTCAATTGCCGCCGGGATGAACTCCTTCAGAACATCCAATTCCCTGTTGACCGCGATCCTGATCGCCTGAAAGGTCCTTGTCGCCGGATGGATCTTATCGCCGGGCTTCTTGCCGATCGCCCTTTCGACTAGGCTTGCGAGTTCTTCGGTCGTCCTCAGCGGCTCTCCTGCGGCGTTTTTCTCGGCGATCCACCGCGCGATCTTCCGGGAACGTCTTTCCTCGCCGTAGTAGTAGAGAATGTCGGCGATCTCAGCTTCGGTCGAGGTCTCGAGCAGCTCTGCAGCGGTGATCCCGCTATCTTTGTCCATCCGCATATCGAGCGGTGCCGGCGCCCGAAAGCTGAATCCTCGTGAGGCGTCGTCAAGCTGCATTGATGAAACCCCAAGATCAGCTATTACCGCCGCAATATCGTTTTCAACTACCGCCCTGCCGATCTCGCCAAAGTTGGCGTTCACAGCCCGAAATCGGTCACCGAATCTTGCCAGCCTCTCTTTCGCGAGCTTGATCGCAGCGGCGTCCTGGTCAATACCAACAACCTTGAGGTCAGTGCCTGCAAGGATCGCTTCAGAGTGCCCGCCGAGGCCGAGTGTGGCGTCGATCGCGACCGAGCCGATCCCATTCCGCACGAATTCGAGCACTTCGTCGCAAAGCACGGTCTGATGCGTAAACTCGGCGCTGGAACTTTGCATCTTCAAAGAGCGAGTCGTCTGCACAGTTTGTCGACACTATAAAACGTGCGAACAAAACTAAGATTTTTCTAATTTAAGGTTCTTGAGCCTTCGAGATCTCGGAGCGTCATTCCGGATCGTTCAAAGAACTCTGGGCAGCATTGAGAGGAGATTTTGACCTTCACTTTCTGTTTAAGTGCTTAAGCGGTCCTTTCAGGGTCCCCGATGGGCAACTTTCGCCGCACTCAATGCTAAAAAGGATTCTACGTCGCCTTCCTTAAGAATGTCAACAGATATTTTTCAGAATAGCTTAAACATAGGCATAAGGGTGATTGTGTCCCTTTTTCATTCGGAAAGGCCCCCATTTGGCGATATCGGGTTCGTTTAGTTAGCATTTGTTACGGCAAGACGCGCTGTAAACTTAATGACTTCAAGCTTTTGGCAAATCCTGATCTTCGGCTGCCTTGCCGCTTTTGGAAATATCCTCGGCGGCCTTGTTCTATTTCCGTCGAGACTTCAAACGTACGCTAAAAACTCCGTTCGATTGATCCTGGCGGTCGGCGCCGGCTTTATGCTTGCCGTGACGTTCATTGAGATCCTGCCGAAAGCGATCGAGATCTGGCAGCCGGGGATATCACACGCACCCAGTGATCTTGCCGCGCCGATGGTCTTGCTGCTCGCAGGCTATCTATTGACGCAGTTCCTTGAACACACTATCGCACCTCATTTTCACCTTGGTGAAGAGGTTCATGCCGGAGAAGCCATTTCAGTGCATTCCGCGTACGCCGCGGTCGCCGGAATGGGAATTCATACCTTTTTTGACGGCGTTATGATCGCTGCCGCGAGCGAACTGAGCGCCGGACTCGGTTTTCTGGTCTTTCTAGCTGTTGCACTTCACAAATTCCCCGAAGGCTTGACCGTTGGGTCGATGGTGCTTGCCGCAGGCAAGGGACGCACCGGCGTCATGGTCGCGACCGTAACGCTCGGCCTTACAACACTTCTTGGAGCTCTGATCTTCTTTATAGTCGGCGAAGGGGTTTCGTCGCTCGTCCGTTACGCTCTGCCTTTTGCGGCAGGAGTCACCCTTTATGTTGCAGCAAGCGACTTGGTCCCGGAGATCAACCATCATTCCGGTCGCAGTGTGCTGGTGACCGTCGCAATGTTTCTCGGGGTTGGACTCTTCTTTCTCCTTGACGTAGCTCTTGCCGGCTTTTCTCACTGACCTGCATTCTTCGAAATAGCTGAAACATTCCGAATATCACGTCGTATGGTTTAGTGGAGGTTACTTTTGCTATGCGGGAACCATTGCTAGCGGGCATTTTGAGTTTGTTGATACCCGGTGTCGGCCAGATCTATAACGGCCGAATTCTTATTGGAATCATTTGGCTGGTTTTGACCGGCTTTTCATGGATCGGTTCAGCAGGCTTGTTCGGGTGGGTCATTCATTTGATCGCCGCCTGGTGTGCTTACAGCTACGCAAAGGACAATCCCGTCAGAAGCTAAGGTTTTCTTCAATACGATCCTCCTCTTGGCCCGATGTTTGCCGACATCGGGCTTTTTTCCTGATTTCTCTTAATGCAAAGCATTTAGTAGTATTTACGATTGTTTATTTGATGGCGAAAGAAGGATTACCATTCATTTTTGTTGCGCTCGCGATCGCCGGTCTATTCGCACTAGCAGGGTGGTGGATAGTCGCGGCTGTATTCGTAGCTATCGCTGTTTTTTTGGCGTATTTCTTTCGTGATCCGCACCGGACCATTCCCGAGAATGGAGGTTCGATCCTGGCTGCCGCGGACGGCAGGGTAACTCGGATCACCGAAAGCGATGACGGCACGCTTGTAAGCGTCTTTATGTCGCCCTTCGACGTGCATATCAACCGGTCGCCGATCGCCGGCACCATCCGCGAGATCATCTACGCGAAAGGCCGCAAGCTCCCTGCAACTCGGAACGAAGCAAGTTACGTCAATGAGCGGAATACCATTGTGATCGAAGGCGAAGGACACGTCGTCAAATGCACACAGATAGCCGGTATAATGGCTCGCCGCATTGTTTGCTGGCCGAAGATCGGCGATAAGATCGAGCGCGGTCAGCGGTTCGGATTGATCAAATTCAGCTCAAGGACGGATGTTCTCGTTCCTCCGGGTTTTGAAGTTGCGGTCAACATAGGCGACCATGTCCGTGGAGGCGAAACCATCATCGCCCGTCTCATTTCCTAAATGACAGAAGCAAACCCTACACGGCCGCCTCATCGCGGCTTTAAGAAAGGCCTTTACGTGATCCCGACGCTCTTTACGGCGGCGAATATCGGAATGGGCTTTCTTGCTGTCATATCGTCGATCCGCGGTTATCACGCATCGTTTACCGATGTCGCTCTCGCGGCTCACTATTTCGATACGGCGGCTCTCGGGATCGGCCTTGCGATCCTTTTCGATACGCTTGACGGACGCGTCGCTCGTGCTACGCACACGGCCACGGAGATCGGCGTGCAGTTCGACTCGCTTGCGGACGTTCTGACATTCGGTATAGCTCCGGCAGCGCTTGTCTATGCGTGGGCACTCGGCGGCGCCTTTGACGAAACAGGTCGAGCGCACGGATTCGGTCTCTTTCTGCTGTTTATGTTCCTTATGTGCGGCGCGTTCAGATTGGCAAGGTTCAACCTGCTGGCGACGCGGCCGAGAGTACTCGCGGAGGGTACGGTAAAGGTCGATAAGCGGTATTTTGTCGGCCTCCCGATCCCAACGGCTGGCGGCCTGATCGCTGCGATCGTCCATTTCGCTCCCGCACCGCTTATTTCATTGGGAAAGGAGACCGCCCAGCTCTACACTTACGGTCTGCTTTCGTTGATCGCGATCCTGGGCATTTTGATGGTGAGCAAGATCCGATACTTCAGCTTCAAGACGACAGGCGCCGGTCGGCAAGGTTTCTTTACCGTGCTCGCCGTCGCTGCGTTCGCAACGGCTGTCTATCTCTATTCCCAATATTCTCTGCTGCTTGTCGCTGGAGTTTACGCGGCTCACGGCCTTGTGCTGTGGGTACTTCGGGCCCTCTTCCTAAAGCCCACAATGCCTGCAGAAGCTGATGGAGAGACCGCCGCTGATCATTGATCGGCGGGTCGTCCAATACGAACATTGCCGTGCGACTCAAGCGGCATTACGCTCGCCTTTTGACGCCGGCGATGCCGTTGCGGTTTTCCGTCGATATCCTGATAGTCGTCCTCGAATTCCCTGCCCGTCGCAGCCAAAAGACTCAGCAAAACAAGGAACATCAGTGTAACTGCGGTCGTGTGAAGCACGAAGTCGAACAAGCTGTGCACCAGGACCGCGAATATCCCTGCTGCCGCTCCGACCGCGACCCCGCGGCGAAATCCATTCTCGACACGCGTGTTCCGTTTAATGGCGACAAAGACGGAGTAGAGAAAGCCGCCAGCGATCACGGCACCGATCAAACCAGCATCAGCAAGGACCTGCAGATAATCGTTATGAGCCTGCTCAACGCGCGAGAGGCCGTTAAATGTATCAAAAGGTGTGTACGCCTGACCGAACGCTCCGATGCCCGCACCGAAAGGCAGGTGCGCCACAATGACCTTTAACGTGACCGTCCAGATCTGGAGCCGGTCTGTCGTCACATCGCCCGCCTCTGCCGTCTCAGCAAAACGCGAGAGCGACGTTTCACCACCGATCATTATTGCCCCGACCACGATGACTGCGATGGTCGCCACCGTGACCCCCACGAGAACCAGTTTTTTCTTTTTGCCGTGGGCTCGCGTAGTTAGTACAAAAATGAGGCCAACACCGGCAAGCATTGCGACCAATCCACCTCGCGAACCGCTCATCAAAAGGGCGATGCCCATCCACACGACCGCTGTTATGTAAATAAGCTTGCGGTCACGCCTCACCGCACCGGACATCAGCATTCCAAGCGGTACGGCGATCGTCATCTCGATGAACGCGGCAAAATTGTGTCTGTTCACAAACGAGCCGAACGGGCTCAGCCGTTCGAGCACGCCGTAGATCCTTGTCGGCGAAAGAAACGACTGCAGGATCGCATAGAATGCGTACGCAAAGCCGAAGATCAGTATGAAATTCACTACCTTCTCTATCCGCCTAGCCCTGTCGATCATTGCAAGCATTACGCCCAGGAACAGGGCGAGCACAAG
Organism: Acidobacteriota bacterium; assembly: GCA_019639195.1. Lineage (GTDB taxonomy): Bacteria > Acidobacteriota > Blastocatellia > Pyrinomonadales > Pyrinomonadaceae > OLB17. The sequence continues at coordinate 33,949 of JAHBSI010000006.1, forward strand.
CATATGCAGTGCTGACATGGTTGTATCGAACGGAGAAAGCGACAGCGTTCTCGGAATGCCTGCGACTCCGGCGATCTCAGCGATATGCCCGAACGGGATCGTTTGGACGAAAGCATAAACGGCGGCCGCGATCAGCGGTATCTGGAAAACGTGCCTGCTGAAAGTCAGCTCGCCTTTTACCCAGCCGGCGATGAGCCATATCATCGCGACGGTGGTCATCACGATGTAGAACAACGCCAGTGTCGGTTGATGCACCGTGCCGTAGGCAAGGGTCGCCAATGCGACGATCACGCACAAGGAAACAAAAATTGAACTGTTTAGGACCTTCATTGAGCGTTCAATTCAAAATCGTCATACCAAAGGTTGCCGATCAGCGGACATCCGTCGCCGCAGAACACCCGCGTCGTCCGGATTGAGATCGCATTGCAGTTCTCCGGGGTCGTAAAGTCAACCGTTACTTGCTGCCAATCGTTTGTTCCCTGCGGCATCGGCTGGCTGGATACGATAAGGCGGTCATCGATCGCATTTGTCACATCAAGCTGCGGCGGTCCCGCACTGCGAAGATTTTCGGTCCGCATCCAGAACGTAAGGCGATATTTCTTTGACGGCTTCACAACGACCAGCTGAGAGGCGGTAAAAAGCTCTTGTGCCGAAAAATTCTTAAAGCTCAGCCGAAGGCTCTTTGAACCCGAGTGTTTGACGGCCCCGTCCCAGTTGACGTCCACCTTTCCCACTTTCGGGAACTGCCAGCCGAAGTAGTTCAGATCTGGACTGTTCACGATCCTTTCAAAGCCGGGATTCGAGACCGCTTCCGGCTGTGCGTCAGGATCGATAACGAGCTGGCGTGAGAATTCTAGAGCTTGCGGAAATGCTCGTTTATCGAAAAGCCCCTGAACGACCACAGATGAGATCTGCGGAAACTTTGCCTTATCCTCGTCGCTCAGTTTATTCCAGATCCGCAAAGCATCTGCGGGCTGTCCACGCTGTGCATAGAACATCGTGAGCCCTACAAGAACATCCGCGCCATCCGAAGCAAGTTCTTCGACCTTTTGAGGATCATGATCAAAATAGTCCCACGCAAGGCCAAAGACCTGCATTCTGTACTTGTAGTTGTTGACCGTCGCGAGCTTTAGCTGCGGCATCGCCTTTTCGACGCTGCCCTCGCGAATATAGAAGTTGCCAAGCTGCCAACGCGGGATCGTGTATGACGGCGCAAGTTCAACGGCATGGCTGAATGCAGTCTCGGCGCGTTCTGCATTGCCGGCCTGTTCGCTGGCACGTCCGAGCTCGATCCACCAGCGATAATCGAACGGTGACAGCACGACCGCCTGTTCCATCATATTCATCGAACGCTTTGCAGATTCCGCCGAAAACGCCTGTCGTTCGATCCCTGACGCAAGCCAATACGTCATCGGATCGCCCGGAGCAAGATTCTTCGCAGAGGCTAGCACTTGCGGAGCAGCGGGATCTGTCGGGAGCGTCATTTCGGCGATCATATCTCCGAATTCTCTCCTAACCGACATCCAGCCGACCGCGAAAACGATCACGAGAGCAACGGCGATGCCGATCCTTGTTTTGGTCGAGCGTGTCGAGATGTGGACGAGATCTGAGGCCATTATTTTCGAGAACCAACGAACGAAAGTTTGCCTGATTTTAGCAAACTTTCTCCGATTTGCATTTTCGCCTGAACCTTTCTACGTTTGACATTGTGCCTATCGATATAAGGAAACAAGCGGCCACCGTAATCAGGAGGCTAAAAAAAGAATATCCTGATGCGCACTGTGCTCTGAATCACACGAACGCGTTCGAACTTTTGATCGCGACGATACTTTCTGCCCAATGCACTGATGCGCGCGTGAATATCGTCACGGCCGATCTCTTTCGAAAATACTGCGGCCCGGAGGCTTTTGTAAGCGTCGCTCAAACAGAGCTCGAGCGGGATATACATTCAACGGGCTTCTTTAGGAACAAGGCCCGAAACATACAGGCCGCTTGCCGGCGAATACTTGACGTTTACGGCGGTCAGGTCCCAAAGACGATGGATGACCTGCTTTCTCTTGGCGGAGTCGCCAGAAAGACCGCAAACGTCGTTATGGGCAATGCGTTTGGGATAGCATCGGGTGTCGTAGTTGACACACACGTTTCGCGGCTCGCCCAACGCCTCGGCCTCACAAATAACAAAACTCCAGAAAAGATCGAGAAAGACCTGGAACAGGCCGTTCCAAAGAAAAACTGGATAATGCTACCGCATTGGCTGATCTCGCACGGAAGGGCGATATGTATTGCTCGCAGTCCAAAATGTCTCGAATGCGTCCTCGCAGATATTTGCCCCTCAAAGAAGCTATTTTTTCCGGACAACCCCACGAAGACAAAATAGGCCCCGAACGCTTAACAAAAATATGCGTGCCTGCCGCATTTGGCGACAAGCACGCAGGTCAAAACTACCCAAAAGGGCGTCGTATTTAGCGATTAGGTGCCTGCGGGAGCGGAGGCATCTGATCTTTCGGGAAACGCGGAAGCAGTTCGTCACGCATTGCAAGGGTGTAAACGGCCGCGGCAAAGATGATGGCCGAAGCCTTCGCATCCGGTTCGATAATGCGTTCGTATGTATCCAGATTTGTGTGCCACGTAACACCAAAATATTCGATCGGATCCTGCGATCCGCCTATACCCGGAAGGCCGGCATGGTTGAACGAGGTGCTGTCCGTGCCGCCGAGATTTCGGCTCTTTGTGGCAGTAACACCGGCAAAACCAAGGTCCTCAAATGGTGTGAGTGCATCGCCAAGCACCTTTGCCGCTTCTTCGGGCCCGAAGATCGTCATGGCGCGAACACGACCCGTGCCGCTGTCGATGTTGAAGTATCCGCCGAATTTATCGAATTCCGGCTTCGGATCTTCGGCCGAACCGAAGTGCGACTTTACATAGGCCTGCGATCCAAGAAGTCCCTGTTCCTCTCCGCTCCAGCAAGCGACGCGGATCGTACGACGCGGTTTAACACCGATCGCTTTCAGGATACGGGCAGCTTCCATCATAGTTGCGCAGCCGATGGCATTATCAGTCGCACCGGTCGCCGAGTGCCACGAATCAAGGTGGCCGCCAAGCATGATGACCTCATCCTTCTTGTCGGAGCCTGCGATCTCGCCGATCAAGTTGTAGCTCGTAACGCCCGAAGGGATCACGCGGCTCTGGAGATTGAATTCCAATCTCACCGGCGTCTTATCCTGAAGAATGCGGTAGATACGGCCGAAATCTTCGTTGCGCATAACGACGGTCGGGATAACCTTTGAGATGTCGAAGGAACGGTTGTTAAAGGCCCTAACTGCACCACGATCAAGCTGAGACTCGTTGATTCGGACAAGAGCTCCATTGTCGAGCAGGAATTTATCAAGCTGCTCGTCGACTTCACGGGCGTTGAGTGCTCCCGGTCTCGCTGCCGGACGTGGACCCTGCGGTCCGCGAAATTGTGGCCCGCCGCACTCGCCCGGCTTTTTGGTCGGGTCCATACGACACTTCAGCTGCTCCATCGGGATATGCTTAGGCATTGGCTCGGTCGATTGATCGATGAATGCAGGCAACCCGACAAGCACCATCTTGCCTTTTACCGCTGCTTTCATGCTATCGAGGTACGCCGTCAACTCGGCCTGTGTCGGGCCCTGTTTGATCTGCGGATTCTCTGCCGAAGGAAACGTTGGAGTAATGAGGCTAACGACCTCGCCCGTCACCGGACCTTTCGTTGAAGGCGTCCACGCAAGGACTTCATAAGTAAGCGTATCTTCCTGGGGCGAAAGCATTAGGCCCGTATTGCGGCCATTCTGCCACCCCGGATGGCCGAATTCCCATGCTTCGAGCTCCGCCTTATCAAATCCCCAATTCTTCATTTCAGCGGCTGCCCATTTTGCCGCGTTCACGTGATTCTCGCTGCCGGTGAGGCGCGGTCCGTACACGTCAGTCAAATAATGCATTACACGCATTATTTTTGAATTTTCGTTTTCCTCTTTCCTGATGCGTGAATAAACATCCGCAGTGTCGCCGGTTTGGGCAACGGCTGCCAGCGGAAGCATCATCAACTGAAAAAGCACAAGGGCGACAAACACCCTAAGACCATTTTTTTTCATAGAGTTAAGTATTCCTCGCGGGCGCTCCGCCGGATCAGTAGATGCGTTACGCACGGACTTTTCTGGTTTATTTTGAAGTTTTATCCTTCGACCTTAATACTAGAATATCCAATAAAAGTTTCAAATCCTGCAAAATGCAATTGCCCGTCCTGATGTTCTTCCTCGATCGGACCGCGATCCCGCAGAGCGTGCCGATTTTGTGCTCATTCAACATTTTTCAAGCAGAAAATAAGGAAGCGTCCGGCGGATCGTGGTCGGCCGGACGCATTGACTCAAATTTAAGGATTTTCGGGAGCTCTTTAGTTTTTATTGGGGGTTATCGATGACCTCAAAATGACCGGGCGACGCGTATCCCACCGTCTTACCCTGACCGTTGAGCAGGTTCACGTTGACCCACCCGCCGGTTTTGCCGTACTCGGAGATCGCACCAAGGAACTCTTCGCGCTTCTCATTCGTCATCGTTTCCCAGGCCGGAAGCACGACACCGTAGAAGGTATCACCGCTCTTTTTGGCGAGTTTCAAGTTCTCTTTGAACGGGATCGGATCGAGCTTCAGCATTATCACATCCTTTGAGAATGTGGTGTCTTCTTCAACGAACCATGTCGCCCAGGCGTACAGCCCCAGGGAGAGAATTATCAATGCCGTCGCACCGAAAAGCAGGAGCGGGTTGATGCCGAAGCATCGCTCCCGAACGGCTTCCAATATCGACCGTCGAGGACGGATCGCCGCAACCGATGGCTCAACCTTTTTTGGCGTGAGATCAATGTACTCAACTGGCTCCGAGCGTTCAGGCTCACCGTGGTGTTCGGTGCCCTCTTCGTCATCCTCGCGAGCTTCTGAAGGATCGATGAGATGCCTTAATGTCGTATCCAGTTCGAGCGTACGAGCAGCAGCCCCGGAGATTGCTTCATCATCCACTGAGCCGTACTTTTCGTGTGTAACGGCAGCACCCGAGGCGAGGCGCTCCTTGTCGAGCAACTTGACGTACCTGTTGCCTACCTTGACATTGCATTCTATGGCAGCGGTTAGGACCGTAGGAGCTAAGAAAGTCTCTGCAATATTTTCTTTGAATGACCTCAGTCGTCCGAAAAAGTCACTTCGGATCATGTCATCGAAATGCGTCGCATCCTCTGCTTCTTGCTGAAGTTCACGAAAACTCGCGGCAGCAAGAGCAATGCTCTCCTCGTCGTCGACAGAGTACAGCGGAATGCTGGACCAGTCGGCATACAAAGCCTTTATGTGGCTAAAGGCTTCCGCTCCGGTGAACAGGAGTCGGCGCGTCTCGTCTGCCAATGGCTTCGAGAATAGCCTCGTTACGATATAGTCGAACTTCCCTCGAACGTCCTCACCGTAGGGCAAATTCCGATAGAATCTCGCAAGTGCTAGCATCGCCTGAGAGCTTAGCTTTGGCCTGCACGTCTCGCAGTATCGGCGCAGGGCCGCGATCGATATCTCGGCGTCGCGCTTAGCAAGCACGGAGCACCAGGCCTCGATCTCCTGCATCAGTTGAAATTCAGCTTCCTTATGTGCATCTGAAGCCGCATCCTCAGCCACCTGCAAGAATTTGTGCAGAGCCTTTTTTACGCTGAGATCGTCGTAGGTCTTGGGGACGATCTTCAGATATTCTCTTTCGAGTGCAGAGACAACGTGTTCGACGAGCTGCAGGCTCAGCACCTCGCCAGTAGCCCGTTTCTTGAAGAACTCTTTATCTGACTTCGGACGGCGGATCTCGATAGTTTCGTCGCTGTCCATCAGCTGCATATCAGCGACTTCCGGCGCATCCGCTTCGATCTTCTCAGCTGTCTGATGGATTATTTCGCTGCGTGACGGTTCGTCACTCTCGGATCGCAGGCTCGTGCCGACAGATTCATCGGATTCTCCGTCAAAGGAGAAATCCTCGGTTTCTTGTTGAGATTTTTGACCTGCTGCGGGGTCGGCTCCACCATCAACTTCGAGAGCTCGGGCTTCGAGCACATCGAGGAAGGTATCCTCAAGCAGGTTCTCTTCTTTGAGTTCGAGGACGAGATCTTCAAAAATATTCATAACTCGTACCTATGGGGCGCGGGGGGTGGGTCGGGGATGGAAAATGCTACGGCAGGATCTGTTTGATCGCTCCGGACTGGTCGATCTCGTATTTGTAAACGACACCTTCCGTTGCGACATTTCGCGTCGCCGTGATCGTATATCGACCGCGGAGGTCCGTATCTGTCGGGGTTCCGGGCATTTCGAAAACGAACTTGCCGCGGATCAGTTGGAGGCCGCTGACCGTTCCGAGCGCGTTTGAGGATGCTGAATTCAACTCCGCCAAGCGGGCGAATCTGCCGTTCTGCGACATAAAGCTCATTTGGGTCGAGGACATCGTCCTCATCGTAGCAAACGTGTTTCCGTTCTCGGCTGCACGTGTCGCCTTCTGCAGTGCGGGAACCGCTAGCGTCGCGATGATGCCGATGACGACAACTACAAGCAGGAGTTCAATTAGGGAAAATCCGCGTTCGTCCTTCATAAGATCTAACCTCACGCTCGAAAAGTAACATTTTTTGTCATATCAAATTGACAAGTTACGGCAACAAAAGCCTTTAGAATCTGTCTGTTCCGACTTTTCGGTGCCTGCGGACGCCTTCGACGTCCAAAACCGCCAACCTATTTGCAAAGAGCGTGCCATCCGGCAAATCATGCGATTTCAGCCGTAAAAAATAAGGGTGTTGTTTGCATCTTTGTTTTTTGATAAATTTGGAATTACGCTGATTATTTTTTTGCCCCCGCGTGCTGGCGGCTTGGGCATTCCAATTTGGAGTGAAACAAATTGACAGCAGTCATTGATAAGACCCTGGAAACCTACGGAATAGATAACTGGGGAGCCGATTACTTCGGCATTAACAAGAAAGGCAACCTAACCGTAAGAGCCCCGGAGAACGAAGCCCTTACGGCCGACATCAAAGATATTGTTGACGATCTTAGGAAACGAGGCGTGAACGCGCCCGTGCTCCTGCGCTTTCCTCAACTCCTCTTCGGCCAGATCCGCAAGCTTCAGGTGGCTTTCCGCAAGTCGATCAAGGAGTTCGCATACGAGGGTGATCATCTGTGCGTATTCCCGATGAAGGTCAATCAGAATCGATCGGTCATCGAGGAATATCTTCGCGAAGGCTCGCGCTATAACTTCGGCCTTGAGGCGGGTTCAAAGGCGGAACTTTATGCTGCACTCGGCCTCGAACAGGCAAAAGACAGCCTCTTGGTGCTAAACGGCTTCAAGGACCGCGAGTTCATCCAACTCGCATTTGCCGGGGCTGCCGCGGGAAAGAATGTTGTTATCGTAATCGAGAAGCTTAGCGAGCTCGAACACGCGATCGCGATAGCAGACGAAACTCAGAAAGCCAATCCTGCGATGAAGATCCCGATGCTCGGCGTTCGGGTAAAGCTCTATGCAAAAGGATCCGGAAAGTGGGAAAAATCCGGCGGCGAAGCCGCAAAATTCGGACTTACGACAACCGAGATCCTTGAGGTGATCCGGCGGCTTCAGGAAACGGGCCGCACTGATCTTCTCCGCCTCCTTCATTTCCACATCGGCTCGCAGCTCACCGACATTAAGCGGATCAAGAACGCGATGAAAGAGGCGGCCCGAACGTATTCTAAGATCCGTCAGATGGGCGTACCGATCCAGTATCTGGACGTCGGCGGCGGTATGGCGGTGGACTATGACGGCTCACGTACAAGTTTCGAATCGTCCGCGAACTACAATGCACGCGAATTCGCCAACGATGTCATTTATGTGATCAAAACCGTATGCGATGACGAGAACGTCCCGCATCCGACGATCATTCAGGAATCCGGCCGCTATCTTTCCGCCTATCACGCGATCTTAGTTACAAATGTTCAGGATGAGATAGAAACGGTCGTAGAGGACCTGACGCCCCTGAATATGTCAGGAAACGTTCCGGAGGTCGTCCGTGAGCTTCACGACCTGCACGAAACGATCAACGCAAAGAATTATCGTGAGTATTATCACGACGCGCTCGAACATCGCGAAGAGCTTTTTACGATGTTCAACCTCGGCCTTATCTCGCTCGAGGACAAGGGTGCCGGTGAAGTACTCTTTTGGGACATCTGTGAAAAGGCCGATGGCTACGCTCAGCTGAAGAAGTACGTAAGCGAGGAATTCGACGATCTTCGTCGTCTTATGTGCGCTAAATACCTCGCTAACTTCTCGGTCTTTCGATCGATGCCTGACAACTGGGCTCTCGAACAGCTTTTCCCGATCGTCCCGATCCACAAGCTCAACAAAACGCCGACCGAATTCGCAACGCTCTGCGATATTACTTGCGATTCGGACGGCATCGTAGATAAATTCGTCGATCTCCACGATATAAAGCCTGTTCTTGAGCTTCATAAGCTTGTAAAAGGCGAGCCTTATTACATCGCAATGATGCTAGTTGGTGCGTATCAGGAGGTTATGGGAAACAACCACAACCTTTTCGGCGTACCTCATGAAGCTCATATTTTTATTGGTGACGACGGATACATTATCAAGAAGGTCATTTTCGGCGCGACACTCGGCGACGCTGTTTCCAGCGTGCGGTATGACGCCGTGCAGCTGCACGACACGTTTCGCAGGGCCGTCCTTCAAAAGATCAAGGACGGTGATCTTAGCTCGGAAGAAGGAAATGACCTGATCCACTATTACGAAAGTCAGGTAGATAGTTACACCTACTTGACGCCGCACTTTCTCGCCGCAAAGGAGAAAGCTGTCGGTTCAGCGGAAAAATAATCCCAGGGAGACATTATGGTAGCTCAGAAAAAATCAAAAGCATCGAAATTCTTATCTGTACCGACTAGACCGGTACCGATCGATCGCGACCGCTCGGTCGCCGGGCTTTTGGAGAAAATGGAAGGCGCCGGCTTCGGCGCACGGCAATTGGCAGAGGCTCATCGGATCTGGCTTGATATGCTCGACGATAACTCGACGATCTATCTCTGCCTTAGCGGAGACGTAGTAACAGCGGGCATGCGCCGGTTGCTTTCCTACGTGATCAAGAATCGGTTCGTTGATGTGATCGTCGCTTCGGGCGCGGTTTTATATCACGACATCCATGAAACTCTCGGCCGCGAACACTATCAGGCTCACCCGAGTATGTTGGACGAAGACCTCTCGGGTGCTTCGGTCACACGCATCGGCGATGTCCTCGGCAATGCAGAGGAGTATCAGGAAGCTGACGAATGGATCGGCAGCGTTGTCAATCAACTTGACCTCACCCGCAGCTACTCCTGTCGTGAGTTCCTTCACCTGATGGGCCGTGAACTCGCCGAGATCGCTCATGAGGACGGCGTTCTTACATCGTCTTACAAGTCGCGTATTCCCGTCTTTTGCCCTGATATTTCGGGCTCCGAGCTTGCAATTGGCCTCGCTCGCGTAAAATTCGAGAAGAAGATCCATGTAGGCTTCGATCTTGGCCAGGATACGCTCGATATGATGCAGATCAACACGAAATCGCGAAATTCCGCTATGATCGCCTGCGGCAGCACCTCGAGCCAAGGAATGGTAAATCTTGCGGAACTTTCTTCATACATTTCGCGTGGAAGTGTACGTGGACATAAGTACGCCATTTCGATCACGACAGATTCAGTTCCGCTCGATCCGCGTACTCCGAGCTACGGCGGCAGTCACACGAGCATGTTCGGAAAACTGCACAAGGGTGCAACTACCGCATATGTGCCGTGCGACCCATCGATAGCTCTGCCGATGATCATCACGGCCCTGTCACAAACTGCCGCAAAGTTTATGAAGGGCCGCAAGCGTCCGAATTTCTCTTTTTCGGGCCAGACGATGACCATTGACGTTCCGTAAACTATGAGCGAATCTGCTAGTCTTCCGATGAATTTCGGCGGTATTGAGGACGAAGAATACTCGAGTCTCGATACCGCTGAGATCGTTGTATGGCCCGTCGCTTACGAAGGGACCGTGTCATACGGCTCGGGAACCGAAGCCGGCGCAATGGCGATCATTGATGCCTCGCGCAACATGGAACTATACGAGGAGGAGACGGATTCGGAGGTCTACAAACTCGGGATCCATACCCTTCCGGAGTTCACTCCGCGGACGACTCCGGCTCAGATGATGAGTGATCTTTACGCCGAGACACAGCGTCTGCTGAACCTCGATAAATTCGTATGCATGCTTGGCGGCGAACATTCTGTCTCGGCACCTGTAATTCGCGCACACGCGGAGAAGTTCGATGATCTGAGCGTTCTGCAGATAGATGCCCACGCCGATCTTCGCGATAGCTACGACGGAACGGAACATTCGCACGCCTCGATAATGGCGCGTGTTGTTAAGGACCTGAAGATCCCCGCAGTTCAGGTTGGTATCCGTTCGATCTCTGCCGAAGAAGCGATCTCGCTTAAAGACGGCCTTCCCACCAGGATCTTCTGGGCACGCGATATTGTCGGGCGTACTGATTGGATCGACGATGCGGTCGATTCCCTAAGCGACAACGTATATCTGACGATAGACATCGACGGGCTCGATCCGAGCATCGTACCAACCACTGGAACACCGGAACCCGGCGGATTGGGATGGTATGAAACTTTGGCTCTTATCCGTAAGCTTGCTGAGAAGAAACGAGTTATCGGAATGGACCTTGTCGAATATTCATTCGTACCCGGACAGGATTCAGTGGCATTCCTTTGTGCGAAGCTTGTCTATAAATCTCTCGCGTACTTCTTTGAGGAGCAAAGCCCGAAAGTGGGCCTTGCCGAAATGTAGTTGTTTGATACCGACGTAAATACCCTCGAACCGACTTCCCTATTTCGGGAACCTCGATCCGTCATTCTTCGTCATACTTATCGTGTTTTTGGAGAGTAGATCATATGCGTAGTGGAAAAGTTATCTTAACAGGCATCATTGCGGCCGCAGGCCTCAGTCTTTCTTGTGCCGGCGGACTTCTGCCGGGCACGGAAGCAGCGCCGCCAAGTGCGAACAACGCTCCGGCGCCGGCACCGGTCGTGGTTAACGGTGTTCGCACTTCGTATGCGGATGTTGTTGAAAAAGCATCACCTGCCGTTGTTCAGATCCGGATGGAACGCAAACAGGCCGCCGACACAGGCCCAATGCAAATGCCGTTCGGCGATGACTTCTTTCGGCAGTTCGGCCAGCCAATGCCCAATCGCGGCCCTCGCATCGAACGCGGTGCCGGCTCGGGAGTGATCGTGAGTGCAAACGGAACGATCCTGACTAACAATCATGTAGTCGATGGCGCCGAAAAGATCACGGTATTTACCAGTGACAACAAGAGCTACGAAGCGAAAGTGATCGGGACTGACGCCCCGAGCGACCTCGCGGTCATAAAGATCGAAGCCGACAACCTGCCCTTTTTGACCCTCGGCAATTCTGATGAAGTTCGAGTGGGCGACATTGTTCTTGCGATCGGCAACCCGCTGGATATAGGCGAGACGGTCACCGCCGGAATTATTTCGGCTAAGGGCCGGCGTACCGGGTTGAGCGATGGCAGTTTTGAAGATTTCCTCCAGACCGATGCTCCGATCAATCGCGGCAACTCGGGCGGCGCCCTCGTGAACCTGAACGGCGAGCTGATCGGCATCAACTCGCAGATTCTTTCGCCGGGCGGTTCGATGGGCGGCAACATCGGTATCGGTTTCTCGATCCCGTCGAATATGGCGAAAAGCGTGATGGAACAGCTCCTGAAGGACGGGAAAGTTCATCGCGGAATGCTTGGCATCACCATCCAGAACATCACGGATGACACGGCAAAGGCCCTTGAACTCGGCACTACTGAAGGCGTGCTCATTAGCGGTGTTAAGTCCGGAAGTGCCGCGGACAAAGCAGGACTGAAACGCGGCGACGTCGTGACGGCGATCAACGGCGAGAAGATCGAGGACACGAATGCACTTCGAAACAAAGTCGCCAGCGCACAACCCGGAACGTCGATAAAATTGACGATCAATCGCGGCGGTTCGTCTATGGATGTGGATGCGACTTTGGATGAATTTGAAGGCCCGGCCTCAGACAAGAACAATCCAAATACTCCCGGTGACGCACCGGCCAACGAGGACTCTGGTAAGCTGGGTGTCGTTCTTTCACCGATCACGCCGCAGATACAGAAGCAGCTTGGATTGGATTCAACAGAAGGCCTGGTAGTGACGGATGTTGACCCGAGCGGCCCTGCAGCTTCTGCCGGTATTAGCCGCGGCGATGTGATACTTGAGGTCAATCGAAAACCGATCACATCGGCATCAGACGTCAAGAATGCCCTTGCCGATTCGAAGGATAAACCGGTACTGCTGCTGGTTTCGCGTCGAGGCCAGACGATATATCTGACCGTACGCGCCCAATAGCAGCGGTTGAAGTTTATTCGGCGGGAGATCAAACTCCCGCCGAACTCTCCCCCTCAGATCAAGCCGCAAGGTCGATCCTGACCTCCCTCATCAACTTTTCAACATCGGACCTCGCGATCTGCCCGGGCAGGGCCGCGAGGCAGTTTGCCGCGCCGCATGCAGTTGCGATGCGAATGCTCGCGGCTGTATCCCAGCCGCGCTGTATCCCGACCGCAAAACCCGCAACTGTCGCGTCCCCGCATCCAACGGTAGATACAACTTCGACCTTGGGAGGCCGTGCAAAGAATGGCTGCGAGCGACGGTCACAATAAAGGAGTCCGGCTGAGCCGAGCGAAAGAACGATCGCTTTTGCTCCGCGATCGAGTAAAGTTCGAGCAGCCTTCACTGCGTCCTCATCACTCCTAATAGCGAAGCCGACCGCATTCTCGGCCTCGGTACGATTCGGTTTGATAAGGTCGGGGCCGGCCGTGACGGCCGCATTGAAGGCCTCACCACTCGCATCGACGATAACCTTCGCTCCTGTCTTTCTTGCTGCCGCAGAGAGTTCAGCAAACTCATCAGCCGGCATCCCGGGCGGCAGACTGCCCGAGAGCACGACGACCGGATCCGTGCCCGCCTCTTCAAAGACCTTTTGGCAGGTCGAGCGAAACTCCGCCAATTCTTCGGCAGTTACAACACCACCGGGTTCGAGGATCTCGGTGATCCAGCCACTGTTATCAATGATCTCGAGGTTTGAACGGGTTGTAGAAGCGGTTCGAACGGAGACGACCTTGATCCCAAGTTCGATGAGCTGTCGTTCGACCTCACCGCCGGTTTGCCCGCCGAGCAGACCGATCCACACAACATCTTCGCCAAGCACTTTTGCGGCCATTGCGACGTGAGCTGCCTTTCCGCCCGCGAACGCTTCCGCAGAATTGGCCCGATTAACCTCACCCACGAGAACTTCGTCGATGCGTAGGCGTTTGTCTATCGCCGGATTTGCCGAGACACAAATGATCATTGATCGAGAGCCCTCCGAAGAGCTGCGATCTTCTCGGTACTGGTCAACTTAATCGAGTATTCGGCAGGATCGTCTGCGCCGCCCATATAGACGGGTTCGTTTCGAAACTGCATCTCGCTCTCCTTGGTAACGAATCCCGTCGAATGTATCTCGTGGACGCCGGTCCCCTCAACGATTGAACGAACGTTCGCTTCTCTGATCTCGCCGCAAGCCATGATAGTGATCCGATCGGCCGCGCGTTCGACAAGCTGTCGAATGAGATCAGCTCCTTTGTCGGCGGTCGCCTCCTGTCCGGAGGTTAGAATTCTGTCGACACCAAGGTCAGCCAGCGTATCCAATGCTTCAAAAGGGTCGCGCGTCATATCGAAGGCTCGGTGAAAAGTGACCGTCATCGGGCGAGAAAGCTCAACAAGTTCGCTTGTTCGCTCACGGTCAATTGTCCCGTCCGCAAGCAATATCCCGATCACGACGCCGTCTGCTCCAAGCTCTTTGGCCGTCTTAATATCGCGCTTCATCACGTCAAATTCAGTTGCAGAATACAGAAAATCACCGCCTCGAGGACGAATGATAACGTGGAGCTTTATGTCGAGCATCTCACGTGCGACAGCTATCGCCCCGGCGCTCGGCGTTGTGCCGCCTTCGACGAGATTGTCACAGAGTTCGACTCGATCGGCACCGCCCTTTTGGGCCGCAAACGCGGACTCGACCGAATCGACACATATTTCGAGCACGAGTTTTCCCTTTCCTTCGGTCATATTAGCTTTACGGTTCCAACAATTTGAGCGCGTTTTGCCTGTAAACTCTTTTCAGCACATCGTCCGGCAGATCGATTCCGTAGATCTGCCACCTGCCCTGACGGGACGCGTGCGACGGATAGTCAAAATACTCGTCCCGAGTCTCCAGAAAACGAAAATGCAGCCGATACATCTCGACATCAGGGACCAGATCTGTTCCAAACAGAATGCGATCTGCGTATTTCAAGAAAAAGTCCCGCGACGTGTATGGCTGACGGCCAAGCTCCGCTGTTCGCGCTCCTATATCGACGAAAAGGTTCGGGTTCGCATCGAGCAGACCTGCAACGTAAGCGAGATCTTCGGACCGTTCGGCAAGATGTGCACAAACGAACGTCGTCTTAGGATGACGCATGAAAATTGAGTCACGCTGTTCGAGCAACTCATCCTTCGAGAAGTGCGATCCATAAAAGCCCCAATCGGGATGTGCCGCCAACTCCTCATAACGCTCATTAACGCGATCGATCGGGAGGAAAAATGCGTCCGGATCGGCAATGTGAAACATCACGGGCATCTGTATCTCGCCGGCTTTCTCGAAGAACGGAACGAGACGCTCATCGTCCACTCTAAGCATTTCACCGCTTACGTCCTTTAGCTTCAATCCGAGATCTTTCCAGATCTTGATGCCGCAAAATCCGGCGTCCTTACACCGCTCGAGACGCTCAACGCAACGATCCCAGAAGGCTGGCTCGTGCAGATCGCTCCAGTCAAACCAGGCGATCGTATCAAACCGATCCGGTGCCGCCTCCTTGAACTTTCGATGCATCTGGAGCGCAGCATCACCGGTCTGCATCGTGATATTTACGATGCGTTCGATGTTGCAGGCATCCAGGATCTTGAGAACTGCGGATGGTTCCTGGGCATCGAGATGATTGTGATAGTCGATCGAGGGGAACTTCGAGCCGGGGACATCAGTTGCGGGGACACAAAGCCCATGTTTCGGGGCAAAATCCGAGAGCGGCAGCTCAACGCGTGCCGACGCTGTCACCATCTCGATGAACTTGTCCTTATTTTCCTGCATTCAACGGTTCATCCATCGCGCCGCTGGACTTAGCGGCCCAAAGTCTTTTGACGACCATCAAAAGAACGAGGCTGCTGACGACAAAGACAACTGAGAGGCCTATGCCATATTCGATCCGGCCATAGAGGAAGTTCCCAAGCGTGAACAGTGCCGACCACGTCATCGCGCATCCGGAGACCCATCCAAGCAGCGCCATCGGGATATTGTCGCCGTGCTCTTTTGCCGTCTCTTTCGAAACACCGGCCTCCTTGCGGATCACCTCCCAACCCGGACCCGCCGGATGAACCTTTTTGTAGAAGTCGATCAGGGTATGCCGGTCCGTCTGAGGTGCAAGGTAAGCTGCGATCAGCCAGCACACTGTCGTTATGGCCACCGTGAGGATCAATTTAGGTGCTGATTCCATCGTTAGAATGCCTTCCTTGCCGAGCACAATGAAGCCGACCGAAACGACAAATGAGCTGATCATTGCGACGACTTCGCACCAGGCGTTTATTCGCCACCAATACCACCGAAGCAGATACAACAAGCCGGTTCCCGCTCCGACCTGCAGAATGATATCGAACGCATCTTTTGCCGAATCGAGCACGAAAACGACCCCCGATGAGACGAAGAAGAGCATTATCGTCGCTACTCGGCCCATTGCAACGTAGTGCTTCTCGGTGCCGTCTTTCTTGATGAATCGGCGATAAAAGTCGTGCACGAGATACGACGCTCCCCAATTCAGGTGCGTCAGGATAGTGGAGGAGTTC
The DNA here is from genome assembly GCA_019639195.1 of Acidobacteriota bacterium. GTDB lineage: Bacteria > Acidobacteriota > Blastocatellia > Pyrinomonadales > Pyrinomonadaceae > OLB17. Next base: position 49,971 of record JAHBSI010000006.1, read on the forward strand.
GCCGCCACGAGTCCGCCAACCATAAGGCCGACAAACCCAATAGGCAAAAACTTCAACATCGCCGGGAACGCAATATCATGATTGATCAGCCCGGGATCGAGGTTCGGATACGCCGCCTGAATATCAGAAAGCTGCGGATAGACGATCAGCGAGCAAAGCCCTACGAGGATCCACGGCCAAGGCCGCAGCACATAGTGCGCAAGATTGAAAAAGAGTACGGCTCCGAGTGAATCTTTTTCGGACTTTGACGCCAACATTCTTTGCGCGATGTAGCTGCCGCCGCCGGGTTCTGCTCCCGGGTACCAAACCGCCCACCATTGTACGGCGATCGGCATGATAAAGACGGCGACCGCAATCTCCCAGTTATTACTGAAGTTCGGCAGGATGTCTAGATAATTGATGCCGCCGGGGCCCTTCATTGCGGACACTTTTTCAACCATACCGCTCAGTCCGCCGACCTGAGGCAGCGTAAGAGCGAAATATGCGGCGGCTATCACGGCAGTCATCTTGATGAAGAACTGGATCATATCGATCACAAGCACGCCCCATAGTCCGGAGTGAGCCGCAAAGGCGACGTTCAAAAGACCGACCACCAGAAGCGTTTGCCAGGGATCGAGGCCGAAGAGGACAGCAGCGATCTTGCAGGCAGCAAGATTCACCGTCGCCATGATCAAGCAGTTAAAAAGGAACCCTAAATAGACGGCTCGAAATCCACGAACTGCAGCGGCAGCAGTTCCTGAATAGCGGATCTCATAGAATTCAAGATCGGTCAAGACGCCCGACCGTCTCCAGAGACGTGCGTAGAAAAAGACCGTTGCGATCCCCGTAAGAACGAACGCCCACCAGACCCAGTTCCCGGCAACGCCGTTTCGACGAACGATGTCGGTGACCAGATTTGGCGTATCGCTGCTAAAGGTCGTTGCCACCATCGAAAGGCCGGCAAGCCACCAAGGCACGGATCGACCGGAGGCAAAGAACTCCGACGTGTTCTTCGATGACCGTTTGCTCACGAACAGTGCCGGAACAAAACAAATGGCGACCGCCACGATCGCAATGATCCAGTCAATGAGGGTTACTTTCACTAGAAACTCTCCCGATATCTAATTTTTGTTAAAACCGTCTATGCGAGCTGACAAACCCTGATCTTTGCGGTTGAAACGGACCGCACTGCCTCGATTGCAGGAGCGAATGTTCTACGCAGGTCAATATCATCGCTCTTTAGGAGCGAATCTCTAACAGCGAGCGTAAACGCATTCTTGAGCTCCGTACCGAAATTGATCTTCGCGATACCGCTGCGGATCGCCTCCCTCATCAATTCATCGGGCACGCCGGAGCCGCCGTGAAGCACAAGTGCGGTTTCTCCGACCGCATCCCGGATCTCCCGCAACCGCGGAAGATCGAGCTTTACTTCGCCCTTATAAAAACCGTGTGCGGTTCCGATCGCAACAGCAAGCGCGTCAACGCCGGTTTGCTCAACGAACGTCCGGGCATCTTCCGGCCGTGTGAAGAAATCCGAGATATTCGCGTTGTCAGCATTCTGTGTCACGTGTCCGAGCTCGCCCTCGACCGAGACACGCGCTCGTTTGGCGATCTCGACAACCCGGAGTGTTAGAGCAGCATTCTCATCGAACGGCAATTTAGAGCCGTCGATCATGACGGAAGAGTAGCCTGCTTCAATGCACCGCTGTGCGAGCTCAAAACTTCCACCGTGATCAAGATGAAGCGCGACCGGATGCGTCATTTCGCGAGCGGCAGCACCGGCCATTGCGACGATCATCTCAATTCCAAGATAGTTGATCGTTGATTCGGTCGTCTGCAGAATGATCGATGCGTTCCGTTCGCTTGCCGCATTGATATGGGCTCTCAGGGTCTCCGCATTGTAAAAGTTGAGAGCAGCTATCGCATGGCCGTTCTGTCGTGCCGTATCCAGCAGATCGCGGCTTTGGACGAGCAGTCTTCCTTTTCCTGCATCAAGTTTCATCTTGCAAAAACAAACATCAGGCACGAAGCGAAGCGTACATAAGGAACCTTTCCAATTCCTCCGGATCGGGCTGGCCGTCAGTGCCGCCGGGTCTCGAAGCCGAGAAGGCCCCACAGGCGTTCCCGATCGTCAAACATTGGCGAAGATCGCCGCCTTCGAGGAATGCATGCACAAAGCCGGCCGCAAAGGAATCGCCTGCACCGGTCGAGTCAACAGCATCGATCTTGAATCCTTCCACGCGGACAGGTCGGCCATCACGAAAACCGATCGCGCCTTTCGCTCCAAGTTTTATAGCAACCGTCGGGCAAAGTTCGTTCAGTTGTCGGCCTGCATTCTCGATATCATCGGCTCCCGTGAGCAATCGTGCTTCGTCCTCGTTCAAAAAAAGGATGTCGATATGCCGACACACTTCCAGAACCTTTTCGTCACGACCAAGGGTCGGGTCAGAATTCGGATCAAAAGAGGTCGTTGCACCCGCCGCCCTCGCGGCCTCAAACAAATGCGAAAAATCCGGTTGAAGCGCTTTTTGCAGGTAATATGAGGTCAAATGAAGGTGTCTGTGGCCCGCGAATATATCAGCCGGTATTTCCGCGAGCGAGAGTTCTGCTATCGCACCTAGAAACGTCACCATCGCTCGATCTTGCGCGGTACTCACAACAACGGTCACGCCTGTCTTAGAGTCAACATCGATCTCGATCAGGTCGGTCGCGATATCGCGTTTAGCAAGCGAATCAAGACAAAAGTGGCCAAAATCATCGTTGCCTATCTTGCTTACGAAGGTAACGCTATGGCCGAGACGAGCCATCCCACAGGCAAATATCGCTGACGCACTGCCGAGAGCAACATTAAAATCGGTCGCCAAAACCTCCGTACCCAGGATCGGGCCGGTGGTCACCCCTGACGCTATCAGGTCAACATTCAACTCTCCGATCACGACGATCTCATTTGGTTTCGCCACAAATGTCTCCCGTTCCGTGTTTTAGTTACTTTGCATTAACTTTCGGTGTTTTTTGAGAAGCGTAATATATTATAGAAACTTAGAAAGCGCAAGCAATTCTTCAAGGCAAAAAAGTAAGATCGCGGTTGAAAAAACTGTCAGTACTATGAGCGACCAGCCTGAACACCTGACCATTGGACAGATCCTTAACCTATCGCCTGCTTCGAAGGCAGCACTTGGGTTAGAGTTTACGCCGACTGAGATCGCACAGCAGCCGCAAACCTGGCGACGAACCTTCAAGCTCCTGGAGTCCGCACGACCAGAGATCGAAAGTTTTTTGACGAAGGTCAGACCGAACGCCGTCACGCTTATTGGTGCGGGAACTTCCGATTATATTGGGCGGGCCGTAGCTCCACTCATCGGGCGCAAATGGAAGACGCCGACTCAGGCCGTCCCAAGCACCGATCTGCTCACGGAATCCGACCGTCTGCTTGCGTCGAGTCTAGCCGACGAACGCCATTTATGGATCTCGTTCTCGCGGTCCGGTGACAGCTTTGAGGGCGTAAATGTACTTGAAAGAGCGTTCGAAAAATACCCAGAGATCGCCCATCTTATCGTTACCTGCAGCGAAAAAGGCAAGATGGCGGCCGACCTCGCCGCCGACCGTTCGAACGTATTGTGTATCGTGCTCGACGATGAAGTGAATGATCGCGGCCTTGCGATGACGAGCTCATTCACAAATATGGTCGTGGCCGGACAGTGTCTCGCAAATATACACGATCTTTCTGCCTTTGGTTCTAGCGTCTCAGAACTCGCGGACATAGCGGCCGAGTCGCTTAGCTCGATCGCCGACGCCGCTAGGCAGATCGCTGAGAAACGTTTTGAACGAATCTGCTTCCTTGGAAGCGGGCCGCTGAAGGCGGTTGCCGATGAGAGCGCCTTGAAAGTGCTCGAACTGTCGGGCGGATTTCACTCTACGATGTCAGAATCGTTTTTGGGGCTGCGCCATGGGCCGCTGTCGTGGTTGAATCGGGACTCGCTCGTCGTCGGGTTTTTATCAAATGACCCGGCGAAGGCCAACATTGAGCTTGGCCTTCTGGCGGAGGTCAGGACGAAGAATGCTGCCGGTTCGAGCGTCGCGATCGGGCCCGCCTCAGTTGATGTGACATCGGTTGCGGATATAGCCATTAGGTTTCCGATGCCAGCCTCAATGCCAGATGATTTTGCAGTGCCGCTCCATATATTGTTCGCCCAATGCCTCGGCCTTTATTCTTCTTTGTCGCTCGGCTTGAAGCCTGACTCGCCAAGCTCCGATGGCAAGATCACTCGCGTGGTGTCCAACATTACGATACGTTCTTCGTAACGGCTGAAACGGCGATAGGAGGAACCGGATCTGGCTCTGGTCGGACTTAGCTCCTCACTCCCTTCGCATTTGATCCCAAGAGCGCAAAAAACCCCGCCGAAACTGGGTATTTCGGCGGATTGCCACCCCGGTGAATCATTTCTTAGAGCGTCCAGCTCAACGTCGGCCGGACCTGCGATCAGGTTTGGAGTGTCTGTCGCTGTGAGGTCTGGTTTCCACAATACCGGACGGTGACGAAAACACCTGGCACAAAGCTCTAGCAAGGACCGCTCCTCGTACTCGAGTCTTGCCTTCGGCCACTCCCGACGGATAAGTTGTAGTAAACTTACCCACGTATATAACGCAACGCTCCCAGCAATTTTGTGCCAAAAAGATTTGGGCGACGTGATCTATAGTGGAAAACTGGCTCGGTAGTTCTCCTGATGTCGGAATCAATTAGAGAAAATTTGACGGCCTTGAACGCCTTGGTACCCGCGATCTATGCAGAGTTGCGCAAGGTCGCCGCGTATCATCTGCGGCGAGAGCGGCCAAATCACACGCTGCAGCCGACCGACCTCGTGAATGAGGTCTTCCTCGTGCTTAAGAAACAACATTCGCTTGATCTCGACGACCGAAGATATGTTGTAAGCCTTGCATCGGTAATGATGCGGCGCATACTTTACAATTACGCGAAAGCCCGAAACAGGTACAAACGAGGCAACGGCCGGAATATCCCGCTCGACGAGGCTCAGAGTGTAACCCTTGCCGGATTTGATCATACGCTGATCGATATCATTGCGTTAGAGGCCGCCCTTGTGGAGCTCGCCAACAACGACCCAGATCAGGTCCGCATCGTGGAGTTGCATTTCTATGGTGGGCTTACCTTTGAAGAAACCGCGGCCGTAATGGGCATTTCGTTGCGGACGGTGAACCGAAAGTGGAAGTTTGCCAGGGCTTGGCTCTATAACAAGCTAAAGTGAGGGAAGTATGGACGATCGTTGGGAAAGATTGATGTCGGTGTTTGAGAAAGCGACAGACCTTTCAACGGTTGAACGATCAGAGTTCCTATCACAGGTCCTACTTGAAGACGCGACCATTTACGACGAACTGCTGGGTCTTGTCGAGGCTGAAAAAAACGCGCACGGCTTTCTCGAAAAACCTCTTGAACTCGATCTCTCCGCTCCCCTGATCGGAAGCAAGGTCGGCCCATACACCATCACGGCAGAGTTGGGGCGTGGCGGCATGGGGGCAGTCTTTCAGGCGGATCGCGAGGACGATTTCAAGCAGCACTGCGCCCTAAAAATATCGAACCGAGTAATTCTTACCGCGGACCTTGAGCGTAGATTCAAGAAAGAGCGTCAGATCCTTGCAAGCCTGGAACACCCGCATATCGTACGACTTCTTGACGGAGGTGTTACGCCTGATAAGATCCCGTATTTCGTGATGGAACTCGTCGATGGGGAACCGATCACGACCTATTGCAAACGACACTCACTCAGCATCAAAGAACGCCTAATGCTCTTCCAGCAGATCTGCTCCGCCGTAAGTTATGCCCATCAGCTTCTGATCGTACATAGAGATCTGAAGCCGTCGAACATTCTCGTCACAAAAGATGGGAACGTTAAACTTCTCGATTTTGGCATTGCCAAGATACTGGACGATGAGGATCGGGCCCAGACGCAAACTCTCAATGCACCGATAACGCCCGAATATGCCAGCCCGGAGCAGATACTGGATAAGCCGATCTCAACTTCCGCTGACATCTATTCGCTTGGCCTCATTCTTTATGAGATCTTGACAGAGTTGCCGCCGGTAGAGATCTATGGAGTAAGCAGAACCGACATTTCTCGCGGAATACGCGAGGTCGACCCACAAAGGCCTTCGGTGAAGGTCGGCGATCGAGCTCTAAAGGGTGACCTTGACAACATCGTCCTTAACTGCCTGGAGAAAGCTCCCGAACTTAGATACGCATCGGTCGAACAACTGTCCGCTGATATCGAAAGATACCTAACGGGTTATCCGATCGTTGCCCACAAACGGTCAGCGGCATATCGCGCACGGAAGTTTGTTTCGCGCAATCGATTCGCTGTGGCGTTTGGTGCCGTTGCGGCGATTTTGCTAATGATGGCGACGTCATTTGCGATATGGCAGGCGGTGGAGGCACGCCGTGAGCAGGCGCGGGCACAGGCTAACTTTGCACAGGTTCGTAAATTCGCCACTTCCCTTGTCATCGACTACAACGACGACCTTACAAAACTTCCAGGTTCTCTTAAACTGCGAGAACGCCTAATTTCGGATGCAGTTACGTCTCTCGATGCTATTTCCGCCACGGAATCGTCCGACCCTGAACTGCTGAAAGAGGTCGGTCTCGCCTACCGCAAGATCGGTACGCTCCAGGCAATGTTATGGACAGAAAACCTGGGCAAGCTGGATGAAGCCTTGGTCAACGAGAATAAGGGTGTTCAATTGCTTGGAAAGGCAATTAGCCTAAAGCCAAACGACCCGACGCTGCTTGACGCTTTTGCAGCAACGCTTGCCGATTTTGGACGGCTGATGGGTCGAAAAGGCGGAGGCTCCAGCATTTTCCACAGCTATGCCCGCGAGATCATACAACTCGCTCTTGCCATCGACCCGGACAACTTTGAAAGGAAGCTGGATCTCTTTCGAGTCCGGACATATGAGCTTGATGCATTAGTTGACCACAGCTTGTCGACCGAACAGCGGGAGGCTACAAGTCTTACCAGGTATCACGAGCTTTTCGATGAAGTGGAAAAGGCCGAAAAGCAACATCCTGACGATCTGCGACTCCAACGGATCCTTCTGAATATTGCAAATAGGATCTGCCTCCGAAATCGATGGATCGGAACGCGGATCTACCAATCCCAGCATGACCAGGTTAGGGCTCAACCTTATTTTGCGGAAAGTGTGGAGTTCGCCTTCGCTCAGCAGAGGCATTCCCAAGCGTTCATCAACTCAGATCCGAATTCAATCAGCAACTTGCGCCTTCAGGCTTCGGTGGCGACAAACCTCGCGCTTGCCTTGCCCTTTCTTGGGAGGTTCACGGAAGCGGAGGATTACCAAAGAACCGCTGCGGAAATTATGGCAAAGGCTCGGGATAATGAACCGAATAACGTCGAAAACCTTCTGGACGTTCTGAGCATTTTTAAGAACAAGATCGACATTCAGATTCTCCGCAAAAATGGCGATGGTGTGTATAAGCTCGCGAGCGAGGGCATCGCTGTCCTTGACACGTACGACAAGAGGACCGGCGGAACCACCAATTTTGAATCAATGCAATGGCGAGGGTATTTCCTGAAGCAGCAATTGACATCGCTCCAGGTAACAAACAGCGATAGTCCAGAGATCCTTCGGATCGAAAAAAAGCTAAGAGAAATGGAAAGCAAATTTGAGGCAGCCAATGCCGATTTCGATGATTGGAGCGGCATCACATTAGGTTAGGCATATGTCGTTACTGAAGCCAAACCGGTCCGTCATTCAACCACGCGATCTACATAACCTCTCCGTCAATGCCCGCGGAATCCTTAGCTCATAAGTTCGCGTATCACCAAGCTCAAAAAGGCTTTCAGCAATTTGCCGAAAGCCTTTTTTCAGTTGGTCGGGACGGCGAGATTTGAACTCACGACCTCTCGCACCCCAAGCGATTTGGGTAGGTTTGTATATCTTGTCAAAACTGCTCAAAACATCTTAGAATCAACAACTTACCACCAATACAGCCTTCACACCGATTGGCCTTGATTAGCAACGCTGCAACCAACCTGCAACCAAGTCTGAAATCAAAACTAGCGATTCACACTAGTGTCAAAGTCGTGTCACCACGTCCAAATCATACATTACTCCATTGATTTCTCTCAACTATCTACCGCATATTTTCCAAGACCTTTTCTCAGTCTTAAAAGAGGGTAGTGCATAAAATTTTTGTCAACACTGGCGATCGCTACGAGTTTCTTGGACTGATCGCTAGTTCTTTGATTACCTCCATTCGTTGGTCTATTCTAAAAATGGAATTATGGCTTGCTGTGAAGATGATTGTGCTATTGACGCTCTGCGGGAAAAACAGAGTTCGACGTTGAGGATCGTACTGGCAATAAACGTGGCAATGTTTGTGGCTGGGATCGGTGCCGGCATTTACGCTGGGTCGAGCGCGCTGCTGTCGGATTCGCTGGACAATCTGGGTGATGCGATGACGTACGGACTGAGCCTCTATGCTGTGTATAGATCATCTCAAGCGAAAGCAAAAGTCGCTTTTTTCAAAGGGGGATTGATACTGCTCGCAGCGTTGGTAGTCCTTGGACAGGTAATCTACAAGCTGATGGTTCCAGCGGTTCCAATTTTCGAACTAATGGGCGTGGTTAGCGTCCTGGCTCTTGTGGGAAACTCGATATGCCTTTTCCTGCTTACGCGACATAAAACCGACGATGTAAATATGAGTTCAGTTTGGGAATGCTCGCGTAATGATATTGCGTCGAATGTTTCAGTATTCATCGCAGCCGGTGCGGTTTGGTTCTTTCAATCCGGCTGGCCCGACATCATCATTGCTGTCGCATTAGTTGTGCTTTTTCTTCGCTCTGCTTTTCGTGTCTTTTCAGGTGCAATTCGCGAACTGCGGACTGCATAGATCAAGTTTTCTACAATCCAAAGGAAACTATGTATTTCGTAGGGGCGTTACGTATCTGCCAAATTTAAAAACTAACCTTTATTCCGGTTTGAAGGAGACGCGGGCCTGAGGGCAGTAATCCCCGCGTGCGGTCGACTATGTATGTCCGGTCGAGCAGGTTCTTGCCAGTCACAAAAAATGTCGTTTTCCACTTCTCGACGCGGTAGTTTGCCGTCGCGTTCCAGTACGTTTGGCTTGGTATCGCTCCAAGTTGGCCATTCGAACTCGGGTTAACTGCGTTCAAATCGTCGCCGAACTGGCGCCCGATATAAACATTTTCCACAAAAGCGTCGAAACCGCGTGGATGCGAATAACCGATGCTTGTCGTCATAAGCATACGCGGTGCATACGGAAGTCGATTCTCTGTTATCGAGCAAGTAGTGGACGACACACGCTTGGTGGTTGGGCAGTACACATTTAGAGTTGCCAAACTTGTGTTAGAGCTTAAACGGACGCCGCGAAACTCCGCCGTCGGCAAATAAGTATATGCGGTTCGTAAGTAAACACTATGGGGGCTGCGGAAAATCGTGCCTGAGTCGATCTGCCCTGTAAATTCAAACCCCTGCTGTAGTGTGGCCCCACCGTTTGTAAAGGCCGCCCCGCCAGCGATCGAAGCCGCTACAATCTGATTCTGATAATCGTTGCGGAAAAATGCAGCCGAAAATTCGGTTCCTCTGAGTGGCCGGGTACGCACTCCGACCTCATAGTTCCAACTCAATTCCGAATCAAGTTCGATCACGCCGCCAGTATTTGTTACCACGTCCTCTGCCCTAGGTGGAGAGAAGCCTCGATGGACGCCGGCAAACAGCGTTGTGTTTTTAACACCGGAGTAAGCAACGCCAATACCCGGGATGATCTCGGTCACGGTTATTTCACCGGTCACCCCAGTCCCATTGTTAGCGAGGCGATTCGTTCGGTTAAAAACTACGCGCTCAAAACGGACGCCTGGCGTCATTGCAAGATTCTTCCATGCGAAGCGATGTTGAATAAAGCCCGATTGAGCGGACGCTTTCCGCTCGTTATTTTCGACTATCACGCCGTCACGCGAGGTTGGAAGATCGCCGTTTCGCTGAATCCTTTCCTGATCTTCGCGATCAATCCTAAAGCCGACGACAAGTTCGTTAGCGACTGATCCGAAATCGAAGTTTGTGGTCAGCCGCGTCTCGACGCCTTGTGTAAGATAGTCACGAAGTCGCCCTTCGTTGCCGCACGTGGTATTCAATGCGGCCAGACTGAGGCAATCGGGATCGACATTCAAACGATTTGGGCGTTGGCTCGAATTGGAGGACTGACGCCACCAGTCGCGCGAAAAGTAGTTAGAGTAAAAGCTAGTCGTCAGATTGATTCTAGAAGTCAGAACTGCCGCATGCTGCAACGAGAAACCGGATCTGCGGCCATAAAAGAAATCGTTCTTAAAAATGTTGCCGCGGGGATCTGCGGCGAATTCTGCCTCGGTCGCACCTGTGTAAGTTAGATTCGAATCCTCACGAAAAAATGTAAATTTTCCAGTCAGGGCGTTGTGAGAGTTTAACTGCAAAACCGATTTGCTTGAAAAATCATACAGCTTAGAATTCAGATTATCCCTCGCCCCATCTCCTCGTTTATGGTTGAAATTAAAAATCGTACCAAGTTTGCCAAACGTGCCGCCAAAACCTGCTCCGCCGTTGAAAAAACTTCGATTTCCGCCTTCTAGTTTGAAACTAAAAGTTGGTTTATCGGGCGGATTGGGAGTCAGATAGTTGACTAGGCCGGCGATCGTTTGCGGGCCATATGCAATCTGACCCGATCCCTTCAGGACCTCGATTGACTCGTATCTCTCTACCGGAGGATGGTAGTAAGAGGCATTATCTCCATAGGGCGAATAAGACATTGGAAGGCCGTCTTCAAGCAGCAATACCTTCGTTGAACGCGTCGGATTGGTGCCACGAATGCCGATGTTGGGCCGCAAACCGAACCCCTCTTCGTCCCTTACATTCACACCGGATACTTTCCTCAGCACTTCCGAGAAATTGAACGGGCGGCTGTTTTCCAGTGTTTGTCTATCGATCCGTTCACTAGAACCCGGAATTTCCGAAAGGCTTTCCGGCGTTCCGGCGAGATAGCTTGAAATAACGGCAACGTCCGCCGCAACGCCCCCGGGTGTTAACGTAAAGACAACAGGCTGCGTCGACGGGATCGTTACTTCACTGCGGAGTGTCGCAAAACCGGTGGCACCGATTGTGAAGTCATACTTGCCATGTGACATGTTTGTAAGCGAGTATCGGCCTTCGCCGTCGGTTACGGCTTTTGCTAGCAACCGAACATTCTGGTGCCGCACGGTCACCGTTGCGCCAACAACTACATCGCCGTTACCATCAAGGACTCTCCCTTCCACGCCGTTACGCGTCTGTGAATAAACGATTATGGTAAACATGGAAAACGCTAAACTTAAAGCGACGGATCTCACAGCAAGACTTTTCATAAAAACTCCAATTAGTGCACAGGTCTCTGAAAAAAGAATAACCTTCTTGAAATTGATTTTCAATTTCATCTTAACGAAAATACAAGACACTGTCCGCACTGTCAAATTACAAATTGCAGCGGCAAATGAAGGCGACGTTAACCTCTTGCTGATTGATATTGTCTTGGAAGTGAGGAAAAGTTATTTGTACAATACAGAGCGTTTTCGAGAACCTTCCCTAAAACCGGCGGACGGACAATCACGCGAAATGTGAGAAATCTCTAAATGGCAAAAGTTCTCGAACGACGACGAACCTTCGGCGTACTCTGCCTGGGTTAGCTATTTGCTGGACTTATCTAACTGCCCCGTATGTTCGGTAGAAGTTGTACCGTTACATCCAATTTACTATTAACAATTACGACGTGATTTGGGGCGACTCTAGTCCAACTCGTACGATCATCGGTCAATCTTTCGGAGGCAATGATGATTCCGCTCTGTTCGCTGTCGGATTCAACTATTTCAAACCTCCCGCCAAAGTACCTGTATTTTCCGCGAGTTGAATAGTAGAGTGAAATTGGCTCAATTTGCGGATTGGAGACATAACGCACTGTTACAAGGCTCTCACCATCGGTGACCGCAAAATTATAAATTGAAGGCTTTTTGATTCCGGCTTCATGTGCCCATTCCTCAAGTTGGCGAATGGTTTTCACCAATCCGCTCGCCAAATCCACTGCTTCTAGTTTTCCCGTGTGTCGACCGAGAAAGTTTAAGAAAACAGCAAAAGCGTGTTCGGAATCCGTAGTACCTTCAATCGACTGATAGATCTCGTCCGTCAACGAGTGTCGCAGACGGCGCTTTATCGAACTAAAGCCCTCAATCGTACCGTTGTGCATCCACAAATATCGCCCACGGCAAAAAGGATGGCAATTAAATTCCGATACAGCGGTTCCCGGCGATGCCGCGCGGATGTGAGCAAAAAAACAGGGTGATTTTATGTGCCCTGCCAGATTAAGCAGATTTCGATTGTTCCAGGCGGGTGTGATACTCGTAAAGACACCTGGCTCGTCGGATATTTCTGGCGAATACCAGCCGACGCCAAAGCCGTCTCCGTTTAGAGGTTCACTGCGTTCCTTCGCCTTGTAACTTTGGCGAATCAGAGAATTTGGCGGACGCGAGATCAGGTCCGCAAGTAGTATTTCGCTGCCCGTGTAACCAAGAAATCTACACATTGCCGTTCTCGTAAGGTGGATCGGATTCGTCCGACATCTTTCGCCTACGATACTCGTTGGGATGGCGCATAAATTCCGCGCAGCAACCTTCGGAGCAGAAAAAGTATTTTTCACCATCAAAAGTCAGCGAAGAGAAAGCTTTCGTTTCGTCAATCTCCATTTTACAGACCAAATCAGTAACCATAATTTTTCTCCTAGCCAGCACAACGCCTGATCCGGGAATTCACTGATCAGTGATGCGTTGGGTTCTGTTTGAGCAAGTCGGCCCGGAGCAGGAAGCTGCCTTCGGTAACGATTCGGTCGCCAACATTGAGGCCTTCGAGGACGATAAACTTGCCATTAACTTCGCTTCCAAGACGAACCGATTTCAAAGCGAACACATTCGGTTTGTCGGTGGCGACAAAGACGACTTGCTTGTCGTTCATGTTCTGAACAGCCGAAGCTGGGATCGTCGGCATCGTTCGCTCGGCGACGCCCATCGAGCCGAAGGCGACGTTGACATACATGCCAATTTTCAGAGCCTCACCCGGATTTTCGAGTTCGATGCGCACCTGCGCGGTGCGCGTCTCTTGATTGATGTTCGGGTCGATGTATGTAACGTGGCCGCGAAACAAGCGGCCTGGATACGAAGTCGTTGTCACGCTTGCGCCGCTGCCCTCGCGAAGCTGGTTGATGTCCTTCTCAAAAACCTGTGCTATCGCCCAGACGCTGGCTAGGTTGGTTACGCGCATCAAATCTTTGTTAGCTTCGACGATCATTCCGGGATTAATGTCGCGTTTTGTGATCGTGCCGGCAGCAGGTGCCGTTAACGTGATCTCGGACGTGATCTGCGACGGCGAGCGAAGCGAATTTACGCGCTGCAGCGACAGGCCGAAAAGTATGAGCCGTTGTTTCGCCGAGGCAAGATCGGATTCGGCGGTTTGACGTTTTACGGCAGCTTGTTCGAACTCGCCTCGGCTCACCGGATTGATCTCAGCAACCTGAACTGCTCGATCATGACGCCGTTTAGCTTCTATAACGTTTGCCTCGGCGGTTCGCAGTTTAGTCGTCGCCTGCTCAAATTCCTCGCTGCTCACTGCACCTATTGCAAGAAGTTTTTCGGTTCTAGCATATCGTTTTCGATTTTCTTCGAGTTCGGCATTCGCGGTCTTCGACGCAGCTAGCGCCTGGTCGAGTTCGGCATTGCTAGTGGGGCTGATCTTTACCAGACGTGCGGCTCGCTCGTAATTCTGCCGCGCGGTTTGAGCGTCTGTTTGAAGCGCGAGATAACGCGATTCGGCCGCCGCAAGTTCGTCGCTAAAGATCACCGCGAGCGTTTGCCCCTTGCCGACATTTTGTCCAAGTTCAGCGCGAACGTCGCGCACGACACCGCCGAGCAACGAGATAACCGGCGTCTCTTTGTAAGCATTTGGCTGAACGACGCCGGTTGCGGCGACGGACATCGCCTCGGATGAGAGCGTTTCGCCGACGGTCTCGATCTTTAATCCGATCTTTTCAACCTGATCGGGTGCGATCGTCACGGTCTGTTCGCCGGATGTTTCCGAGGCTGTGTTATCGCCAAACGTCACGGTCTGCGGCGTCGGTACAGCTTTGCCGTCACTCGACGAGCGCAAAAACCAAAACAGCGCGCCGCCGACAAGCAGCACGCCGACCACTGCAGCGGCGATGTAAATCGGCTTACGATTCGACGGTGTTTCGTCCGGCGACGAATCGTCGTGATTCACATTTTCTAAATTTTCTTCGCTCATTTCTTTTTCAACTCCGGTGAATTAACTGCTCGCATTACCTCGACATTTGCTGTGTAAGTTTCAAGCTCGGCTTCCACGAGTTCGCTCTCGATGTCGAGAAACCGCCGCTCTTCGGCCAGGTATTCGATCAGGCTGCGACTGCCGAGCTCGTAAGTTTGCCAGATGACCTGCAGATTCGAATTGGCCTGATCGCGGACACCGCCCTTCATGATCGACAGTGAGCGCGCCGCCGCGTTGTAACGTGCCGTGGCCGCTGCGACCTCGCGCCGAATGGTCAGCTCGCCAAACGCAATCCGATTCTGAACTGACTGACGGTCAAACGTCGCGGCCTCGACGGCGCCTTGATTGCGATTACGAACCGGTAACGTCACTTCGAAGCCGAATGTCAAAAAGTGAAAGACATCCTGAATGGGCCTGAGCAATCCGTGATCGTCAAAACCAGTTAAGGGAAAGCTCGAATTCATCCGCTGGTAACCGCCTTTGACGGCCAGGTCGACGCGGCCTTCGGATTGTGCCTGTTCGATTCGCGCGGTGGCGAGACGTTCCGTCGCACGCACGCCTTCGAGGTCAGGTCGCTGCGAGAGAGCGTCACTTGTTTGTTTATTGAGCGGCGGCAGCGTAGCAATCAAATCTTCAAAATTGCCTCGCAGTCGAAGCGGTTCTTCCGGCTTCATGCCGATCATGTTTCTGAGTTCGAACATTGCGGTCTCGACCTTACCCTCAGATGTCTCTCGAATGGATTTCAGCCGGTTGACCTCGACAAGGAGCATGTTTTGTTCGAGCGGAGCGGATTTGCCATCAACGACCCTCGCGGCGACGAGGTCGTAACCTTGTCGAGTGGCAGACAGTGTTTTCTCAATGACTTCAAGTTTTCTGACAGCGGCCAGCGCCTCGCCGAATTTTATGCGGACATCGGCAGCGAGCAACCGTTCCTGATTCGCTACGGCGAACTCGCGTATCTCGAGTTCGCGGCGCGCAACTGTAATTCGCGCAGCACGCCGGCCACCGATCTCGATCGGTAACATTACCTCGGTCGACTGGTTGTTATCAGCACCGCCGAGTTGTTTTGCGCCGCCGACAGATAGCGTCGGATTTGGACGAAGCCCGGCCTGTTTGACCAACGACTTCGCCGTATCAACTTCTTTGCGAAGTGCGATCAGTTCACCGTTGTATTCGAGGGCGAGTGCAACGGCCTCATCGGGGGTAATGCCGCTTACCGGATCGAGATACCGTGACGAACTGTATGGCGTAGGTGTCGGTGGTTGAGCGCACGCCCAGCGAACGAGAACGCCGAAGACGATGAAGATCAATATTAATGTTTTTCTGTTATTTAACATTTCTCCTCAACTCGCGTTCCCCCAGCCAATAGAAAATCACCGGAGTTATTATCAGGACATGCAGCAGGCTCGACACCATGCCGCCGAGCACAGGCGCGGCGAGCGGCTTCATCACTTCGGAGCCGGCGCTCGTGCTCCACATTATCGGCAAAAGCCCGGCGACGACCGTTGATACGGTCATGACTTTGGGCCTGAGACGCAGCAGCGCGCCGTTGGTTACCGCTTCGAGCAAAGCTTTTTTATCAAATGCCGCGCCAAGCTCGCGCTTCTTTTTCGCCACGGCTTCTTCGAGATAGATGACCATCACGACCGCTGTCTGCACGGCCGTTCCGAACAGCGCGATGAACCCGACCCAAACGGCGACCGAGAAGTTGTAACCGAGCATCCATACGAGATAAACACCGCCGGTCAGCGCGAACGGCACGGCCATCAAAACATGCGCGGCCTCGAGCGCAGAATGATATGTCAGATAGAGAAGCCCGAAAATCACCAGCATCACGATGGGCACGACGAGCAGGATACGGCTGCGGGCACGCTGTTGATTTTCGTATTGGCCGCTCCAGGCAATGTAGTAACCGGCTGGAAGCTGGATTTGCTGTGCAACGGCACGTTTTGCGTCTTCGACAAAGCTGCCGACATCGCGACCGCGCACATTTAAAAGAACAGTGCCGCGAAGCAATCCGTTCTCGCTCTGTATCATCGTCGGACCTTCGACCGACTTGACGTTAGCAACCTGCGCAAGCGGAACCGTTCCTCCGTTACTCATCGCGATCGGTATTTGCCCGAGTGCTTCCGGAGTACCGCGAAATTCCTTGCCGTACCGCACACGTACCGGAAACCGCCGACGGCCCTCAATCGTTACCGTCAAATTCGTTTCGCCAATGCCCTTCTCGATGGCGTCCTGAATAACACCGACATCGATTCCGTAACGTGCAGCGGCCGGCCGGTCAATTTTGATGTCGATGTAGGGCGCCCCCCCGATTCGTTCGGGATACACATCGACAGCGCCCGGAATCCTCTGCACCGCCTCGGCTACTTGTCTGGAAACAGCCTCCAGCTGTTTGAGGTCGTTGCCGAAGATCTTTATGCCAACCTGCGTTCGAATACCGGTTGCGAGCATCTCAATGCGGTTGATGATCGGCTGCGTCCAGATGTTTGAGACGCCAGGCATTCGCAGCTTATCATCCATCTCTGTAATCAAAGCTTCGCGTGTCAGGCCAGCTCGCCATTGTTCCTGGGGCTTGAGATGAATGATCGTTTCGTTCATATTCATCGGCGACGGGTCGGTCGATGAATCGGCTCGGCCGGCCTTGCCAACCGCCCACTCGACCTCGGGGAACTCAGCGAGCAATTCACCCTGCCTGCTCAAAATGCGATTCGCTTCATCTATTGAGATCGCCGGATCGGTTACGGGCATGAACATAACGTCACCTTCGTTGAGCGGCGGCATGAATTCGCTGCCTAGTCGTGATGCAAGAAACAGCGCGATTGCAAATAGGAACAGCGCACTGCCAATTGCGCGTGCTGGATGCCGGAGCGCAAATCTAAGCACTGGTTCGTAAATCCTGCGAAGAAACCGCATCACTGGGTTTGCACCTTCAGAGTGCACTTTGCCACCAATAAGAAAAGTGCAAAGCACCGGGACGAGCGTAACGGCGAGGATCGTCGCGCCGGCCATCGCAAACGTCTTTGTAAAAGCCAGCGGATGAAACAGCTTACCTTCCTGACCGATCAGAGCGAACACCGGAATGAAAGCGAGAATAATGATCGCCATCGAGAAAAAAACAGGGCGTCCAACGAGCTTCGTTGATTCGAGAACGCTTCGCCAAACGGCTGCGCGATCTTTCACATCGACCTTGTTCCGCTCGATAAATCTGAACGCATTTTCGGTGACGACGATACCCGCGTCGACCAGCACGCCGATCGCGATGGCGATGCCTGAGAGCGACATCAAGTTCGAGCTTATGCCCATGAAATACATAAAAAGGAACGACATCAGCACCGCAAGCGGGAGCGGAATTGTAACGATCAGGATCGAGCGAAAATGCGCGAGAAAGATAATGTGCGCCAGCGTGACAAGAAGCAACTCCTCGATCAGCGAACGTTTTAACGTGTCAGTTGCACGTTCGATCAATTGAGTTCGGTCGTAAAACGGCACGATACGCACGCCCGCTGGTAGTCCGGGCTGCAACGCCTCGATCTTCTGCTTAACGGCGTCGATAACCTCTAGCGTATTAACGCCATAACGCGCTATCACGACTCCGCCGACGGCTTCCGTGCCATTTTTGTCGAGCGAGCCGGTGCGAAACGCGTTGCCGAGTTTTACTTCGGCGACGTTTTTGACATAGATCGGCGTGCCATTTGACGAACCGATCATGATGTTCTCGACATCGTCCATCGAGCCGATCAGGCCGATGCCGCGCACGACCGCCCATTGCCCGCCTTGCTCGACGACGTTGCCGCCGACGTTGTTATTCGAGCTCTGGACAGCCTCGACAACGGCGGATACGGGGATGTTCACGCCGCGAAGTTTGTTCGGGTCGATGTCGATCTGGTACTGCTGAACGTAACCGCCGACAGACGCAACCTCGGCCACGCCGGGCACGGAATTTAATTGGTATCGAACGAACCAATCCTGCACGGTGCGCAGGTCGCGCAGATTCATGTCTTCCGACTCCAGCGTGTACCAGAAGATCTGACCAACACCAGTTGCATCGGGCCCGAGCGTCGGAGTGACGCCGACGGGCAATTGTTTCGTCACGAGATTGAGCCGTTCCAACACTCGAGTCCGCGCCCAATAGAGATCGACATCATCCTCGAAAATAATGTTTATCATCGAGAAGCTGAAAGCCGAGTTTGCGCGGATCACGCGAACACCGGGAAGTCCCTGGAGATTTGTAACAAGCGGATAAGTCACCTGATCTTCAACCTCTTGCGGCGAGCGTCCCGTCCAGTCAGTAAAAACTATTACCTGCTTGTCCGAAAGGTCCGGGATCGCATCGATCGGCGTGCGCGTGAGGGCCCAATAACCCACGGCCGCCAGCCCGATGTAGATCACGATGACGACGCCCCGATTATTAAGCGACCAGTCGATAAGCCAATTAATCATATTGACAGCACCCTTGATTTAGTATTTCGACGAACATATAACCGAACCATAAAATTAGAAAACAGAAATCATCCTACTGCGCCGTGACGGGTATCGATGTTTTTCCTTTTCCAGTTGGCCCCTCGTATGCTATTTGCATCTCCCATCCGCCGGTCATCTCGATCTTAACTTTGGCTCGGAAAACGCCCGGAGTGCCGGTGGTGGTCAACGCCGCTCCGTTATTCATCGCCCCCATCGAACCCATCGCGGGCATATAGAAATTTAGCGAAGCCGCTCCCACATCAACCGCTCTGCCCGAGGCATCGGTAAACGCAAGCATTAGTTCTTGCTCCCCGTTTTTGATTTTGCCCGAATCGCTTGACACCGAAACCGTCAAATTGCTAATCGAACCGCTTTTGATAACTTTTCCTTGCACCGGGTTCTCGGCCGTAGGCTGCGAGCCGGAACTGCAGGCCGTGAACATCGAGATCACGCCGATGAAGGTCAATAAACTCGTGAATAGAACTGTCTTTTTCATTTTTTAGTCTCCTATTTGAAAATATCTTGAGCGTTCCGACGCCTACAAAGTAGTTCGCAGAAACACGTTGAAAGAGTCGCAAAGGCGCATTACACCCCAAAAAAGGGCGCACTTCACCGCTTGAACTAGATCAGGAACGATTTATGTTGGAGATATTTGGGCTGGAAGGGGCTCGTTAACGTCTTGCGCAAATACGCGGGCAACACCGACGAATCGGATTTTGCATTCGGGAACAAAGCGGCGATCTGATCGGCAATTGATTTGTAGATCGTTATGTTGGAAGGAGTGAAGTTAAACGAGCCACCGAGCGAGATCGGCGCCGCATTAGAGCAGTTTGTCGCGCAACAAAGACGAGCAGCTTCAGCTGAGGGTGACATGTCCTTGCTTTTTGCCTTATCGCAACATTTCATCATCTTTCCGCTCGGCGAGTGGAGAGGTGTTCCCCCCATTACGCCACCGGCGATTGAAAAAAGTACGAAAAGAATTAGGACCCGAGTGAACATTGAACACAGTATACTGCGACTTTTTCCAATATAACAGTGATTCACGTCACAAATTTCAAAATAAACAAAGTCGGTTTCACTTATAGTTTAACTGGAAAAACCAGTGTGCGGAGCCGAGATGCGAATTTTCCCGCGCTTTTTTATTTTTTTTCCTACGCACGGCGAAACAGACGGTAGTACTGACCCACATACAACGGGGCTATCAGGATATTAGGCGTGGCACAAGTATTGTCTCTGTGTACCTTATAGGCTTGTTTTCATGCAAGTTCAACGTTGAAAAAATAGGGCGGATTTACAACTCGAGTATTTTAGGAGTGGTTATATCTGCCGTTGAGAGGTCAATTACATGAATAAGATATTGCTTTTGAGATTGGTAATTTTCATCATCGTCGGCACCTTGTTCACGATTCCGAGTATTGCCCAAAAGGAAAAGATAATCGGTGTCGACAAAGACGGAGAATTTCACGTTTCGTCGCCAATAAGGGTTGGCGATCGGATTGTCGAAAAAGGGATGTATCAGATTTATCGAGTTGATATAAACACGACGCCCTTTATTGTAATTCGTAAAGTTGCGATGACTTACTTTGGAAAAACAATGGGAAGTATGAAGCGAGGTGACGAGGTTGTCAGATTGAAATGCACCATTCAAAGGGTCGATGAAGAATATAAAAAGTCAAAAATTTTGTTAATACAATCCGTTGAAAAAGAACGTCTAGCCGTCGAAGCGCGGTTTCGCCACGATAAGTCCAAATGTGTATTGCCGCGACGTGGGTTGTGATTGCAAGCTTGATCGGGTGACTAAGTATCGCGAAAGGCCCTTTATGATCGCGAAATCTTCGTCCGGGACGTAACTGAAAAGTTTCCTTATTTTCCGAAGCCAAACCGTTCGCTATCAGAATGAAGAATAGACATTATTTCACAGCGATCAATCCTCACTTTTCAGCAATGATCCGCCGAAGGTCTTCGGGAATAGACATCGTCTTAAAGAACCAAACATCGGATCCTCCAGTGTTCCCTTTCGGATAGATACCTAAAGGCGTTTTGGTCAAGGCGCCGATAATCCGTATGATCTGCCCCCAAACTTCACTGAGTGAACTTTGTTTGATGGCGATCTTGAACATTCGCCAATGAATACGCGTGTGTTCGTAGGTAGATGCCTGTCCAAGAACATGTGCTCTTTCTAAGTGATGAAAGGCCAAGTTGAGATCTCCGCTATTTTCCAGTGATTCTGCTAAAACGAGCTCGTTGCGTATCGCATCGTTTAAAGAATGGTTATTTTTGTCGCTCATTCGATCCTCCGATCGTTTTCTTTCGCTCCGTTCGTTTCCCGATTAGAAATCCAAAAGTAAATAGCACCGCCAATATCAATAGGCTAAATATTACAAAAGGGCAAGCTCATGTTGTGTGACGAGATGAAAGAAATCTGTTTCCTGATTCATAACTTTCCTCAAAGATGAGCTTCGTGACACGAGAAGCTTTCGCGTTCGGTTTGAGCGGTTACATGCGCTATTTTGAATTCGCTTGTACACGAATCGTGAACTCTCTTTAGAACGTCATCGTGATCGGCTCCTTCGGCGAGTACGGCATGCACACTAAGAGCATTCACACCCGATGTTAACGACCAGACGTGAAGGTCGTGGATCTCGGACACGCCCTCAAGTTTAGACAACGATTCTCGCAACGATGCAATATTCACATCCGCAGGTGTTCCTTCGAGTAAGACCGCAACCGCATCCTTTAACAATGACCATGTTCTAGGCAGGATGAATAAGCCAATTCCGGCCGAAATAAGCGGATCGGCATAGTACCAGCCAGTCGTCAACATGATCACGCCCGCAATTATGACTCCAATGGAAGTGAGCATATCGGACAGGACCTCGAAATACGCTCCCTTCATATTTAGGCTTTCCTTCGAGCCGGAACGCAGAATAACGACTCCCGCAATGTTGATCACAAGCCCGACCGCAGCAACTGCAAGCATTCCGGCGCTTTGTACTTCGGGCGGATTGCGGAATCGCTCGTATGCTTCGTAAAGAATGTAAAGCGAGATGAAGATCAGGACGACAGCATTTGTCAGCGCCGCGAGAATCTCAACGCGGTAATAGCCGTAGGTTTTCTCCGGCGACGCCGGCTTCTCGGCGAACCAGATCGCAAGCAAAGCCAAACCGACGCCCGCAACGTCCGTAAGCATGTGTCCAGCGTCCGCGAGCAAAGCCAAGCTGCCCGTCCAAAAGCCGCCTATGACCTCGACGATCAAATAAAAGAACGTCAAGCAGAAGACGATCATTAAAGGCTTCTTATTTCGGCCCGCTGCCGATATTTCGTGTGAATGTCCGTGTCCCATAACTTCTAAACCTAAAAGCGATATCTACGCTGATTTCGTCTCTTCTCTTCTTTAATTCTTCCCCGTCGCTTAAACCGACTCTCGCCCTTTCCGGGGTGCGTCTTAATTCCATTGTTTTCAAGAAGAAGCAATAGCTTAATCAATCCGAACAGCAAGCCGGTTCCAATTAAGGCCCCGATCAGCGTCTGAAATGTGCGTCCATAAAACATGTTGACCGAACCTTAGATCATCGTCACCGAATCAACTGGTAATACGGAAATCAGCCCGTCACCTTTTTTGCCGGGGTGAGCACTATTCTTGATCGCTGAAACAACACACTCGACCTTTTCGTCTGTAACAATGACCTCGATTCGCTTATTCGGCTTGAACGGATCAAGGGCGTCTGTTGCAGAACTACGTATTCGCTGGCCAAAGCCTTCGCTGTTAAGAACCGTCATTCCCGGAAAGCCTTCGATCTCTTCAAGGGCTGTTACGATCTCATCCAATTTAAATGGTCGCACGACTGCAATTATCAATTTCATTCTCTATTCCTCCGTAAACTCGCCTTCGACGTCTTTTTCTATCCAGGCGTAAAGCGTTGGCAAAATCAGCAGCGTAAGAAGGGTTGAAGTGATCAAACCTCCGATCACGACTGTTGCAAGAGGCCGTTGAACTTCGGCTCCCGCTGATGTCGCGATCGCCATCGGGATAAAGCCGAGACTTGCGACCAGAGCAGTCATCAAAACGGGGCGAAGTCGCGTTTCCGCACCTTCACGAACCGCTTCCAAGACGGTTTTTCCTTCATCTCTGAGGTGGTTAATGAAACTAACCATCACAACGCCGTTCAATACAGCTACGCCGAAAAGAGCAATGAATCCCACGCCTGCTGATATGGAGAAAGGCATTCCGCGGACCGCCAGTGCTACGACCCCGCCAACGATCGCGAACGGGATACCGGTGTAGATCAAGAAAGCTTGCTTTATCGAACTAAACGTCGTGTAAAGCAATATGAAAATGAGGAATAGGGCTATCGGAACTACGATCAAAAGTCTGGCTGAGGCTCTTTGCAGATTTTCGAACGTACCGCCCCATTTCAAATAGTATCCGGCTGGCAATTGAACACTTCTTTCTATCGCTTTCTGTGCTTCCTCAACGAAAGAACCAATATCACGCCCTCGAACATTAAGCTCAACGCCTATTCTCCGGCGTGTGTCCTCACGAGATATTTGCGCCGCTCCTTCCGCAAGTTTTATCTCCGCAACTTGAGATAGTGGAACGCGTGAACCGTTAGGAGCGGTCAGTACAAGACCGCGAATTGTATCGACGGTTGCACCCGATTCTTCGTTCAGCCGAACGACAAGATTGAAACGCTGCTCACCCTCATATACCTGACCTGCCTCTTTTCCTGCTACAACAGACTCGACCAGGTCATTTACATCTTCAACATTCAATCCGTAGCGGGCGATCGAAGCTCGATCTGGTTTTATCTGAAGTTGCGGCAGGCCTGAAGTTGCCTCAGCCTTGACATCCTCAGCCCCCGGCACAGTCTGTACCACTTTGACGATCTCATCTGCTTTACTCTTCAGCGTCTCAAGGTCGTCTCCGTACACCTTTATTGCAACATCACTTCGTACACCAGAAATCAGCTCCGCCACACGCAACTCGATCGGCTGAGAGAAACTAACAATCGCGGACGGAACTTTTTCTTCGATTGCCTCGGACATTTTCTCTATGAGAACTGCCTTGTCTGAGGTTGTCGTCCATTCACTATGTGGCTTTAATCCGACATAGAGATCTGAAAAATCCACACTCATGGGATCGGTCGCAACTTCTGCCCTTCCGGTCTTTGAGATCACAGTTCGAACCTCCGGAAAAGTCATAAGTGTTTTCTCTACCTCAGTGGTTGTTTTGATCGACTGCTCAAGTGAAACACTCGGTAACTGCTGAACCTGTACGGCTATATCACCTTCGTCCAGTCGAGGTATGAACTCGGACCCAAGAAACGGGAAGATGGACGCGGAGAGAACAACAAGAACAATGGCGACAGCCAGAGCCTGCGGACGATAGGTCGCCATGAAATTGAACGCAGGTTTGTAGATCTGTTTCGCGTAACGAATAACAAAGCTCTCCGACTCGGAAACCTTACCCTTCAAAACGAACGTCAGCATCGCCGGAACGTAAGTGAGCGAGAGCAATAGCGACCCTAATAGAGCGAATATTACGGTAAGCGCCATCGGAACGAACATCTTGCCCTCGATACCTCGTAAACTAAGAATTGGCAGATAGACAATCGCGATGATCGCAACTGCGAAAACAACCGGCCGAGCGACTTCGAGACAGGCTTCGAGAATGGTGCGTTCGGGCGGTTCGCGCGAATTTTGGTGTTGTGCCTCCGCTCGCCGTCGAACGGCGTTTTCGACCATTACGACGGCCCCGTCAACGATAAGTCCGAAGTCTAATGCGCCGAGACTCATCAAGTTGCCCGACACGTTAAACAACCTCATCAGGATCGCCGCGAATAGCATCGAAAGCGGAATGATGGTCGCGACAAGCAAAGCTCCACGCCAGTTGCCGAGTAATAAGAGCAGAACAACGATAACGAGAATTGCTCCTTCGACAAGGTTCTTTTCAACTGTAGCAATTGCGCGGTCTATCAATTCTGTCCGGTCGTAGAATGGAACAAGCTCGACGCCTTTTGGCAACGACTTCTTAACCTGTTCGACACGCTCTTTGACCGATTGAACAACCGTTCGCGAGTTTTCGCCTTTAAGCATCAAGACGATACCAGCAACGATCTCGCCCTTACCGTCCGCTGTGACTGCTCCTTGTCTGACGGTCGAGCCTTCTACGATCTCGGCAACGTCACGAACATAAACCGGAACACCTTCACGACCAGTTTTGACGACAATATTGCCTATCTCGTCCGGCTTTTCGATAAGGCCGATCCCTCGCAATAGATACTGTTCCGCCCCTTTTTCAATGTAAGCGCCGCCCACATTGGCATTGTTACGCGATACGGAATCATAGACATCACGAAGAGTCAGCCCATAGGACTGAAGCTTTTCGGGTGTAACTCTTACCTGGTACTGCTTTTCGAATCCTCCAAAACTATTGATCTCCGTCGCCCCTGGAACACCTAATAGTTGACGACGTACATTCCAGTCTTGCACCGTTCGCAATGCCTTGGCGTCATAACTCCCATCTGATGACTTGAGTTCGTATTGATAGATCTCTCCCAAGCCAGTTGAGATCGGCCCCATCTCCGGCGAACCGATGGAAGCGGGAATCTGTTCACGAGCTTGGGACAATCTTTCGAGAACCAATTGTCTCGCGAAATACGGATCGACCGAATCATCAAAAACGACAGTGACCGCGGAAAGGCCAAATTTTGAGACCGAACGTATTTCCTCAACGTCGGGCAAACCTGACATTGCTACCTCGACAGGAAAAGTTACCTGTCGTTCCATTTCGAGCGGAGCCAAAGACGGTGCGGCTGTAAGCACCTGAACTTGAACGTTCGTCACGTCGGGGACAGCGTCGATTGGCAGATTCAAAAGACTGTAAGCGCCACCCGTCGCCATAATTCCTACGAGGAGCAGTACGATCAGTCGATTAGCAACTGAAAAGCGAATTAGTGCGTTGATCATATTTCTCCCTTAGTGTCCGTGTTCTCCAAGATCGCCTTTTGCCAACTGAGTCTTGAGGACAAAGCTACCTTTCGTAACGACTTTTTCGCCAATTTCTAATCCCTTCAAAATGATGGTGTAACCCTCGGCCTCGCCGCCGATCTCAACTTCGCGAACCTCATAAGCGCCGGGTTCGTCGTCTTTCGGGATAAAAACTATCGTCATATCTCCCTCACGTTGGATCGCACTAGATCGAATCGCTAATTCTTCACCCGTCGCCGCTGTAGTCCCGGCATAAAATCCGACCTCAGTGAACATTCCGGCTCGCAGTTTGCCGTTACTGTTTGGAACCTCGACGCGAACACGAGCCGTTCTTGTCGTCTCATCAAGTTGCGGATCGATGTATGAAACCCGGCCATTCAGATTGCCGAGGTTTGGTGATCTGATCTCGGCAACAGCACCGACATTGAGTTTAGATATATTCGATTCAGGTACGTTGGCAATAACGTAAACCGTGCTGAGATTTGAGATGGCAAAGATCGGCGTAGCCGCTTCTACGCCGGCACCGGCATTGAATTTTCGTTCGGTGATAACGCCCGACAATGGAGCCCTGATCGCTACGAGCGACGTGTCCTTTCGGTGGTCGTCGTCTCCAGTAGTTTCAACCGGAACGCCAAGCGAACGCATTTCATCTCCGATGTGACGAAGATCCACCTGTGATGTTTCCACCTCGGCTTTCGCTTCCTGTAACTCCCGATTGAGCGCTATGTTGGTTTGGAATTGGTAATCCGCCTTCGCCGTTCTATAGGCCGTCTCGGCGGCCACTAAATCCTTTCCGGCACCAGCACCAAGATCGATAAGCTTTTTGGTTCTCTTGAGCGTCGCGTCCGCTTCGTCCAGCTTTGCCTTCGCTTGCAAAACTGCTGATCGATTCTCTGCCTTTTGAACTCTCGAAAGATCTCGCACAGCCAACTCGTAACGCGTTTTCGCCTCGTGAAGTTTGCCGTGCATTTGAGCAAGTTGCGGGCTCGAAATAACTGCAAGGATTGCTCCTTTTTGAACATTGTCTCCGACCCCGTAATAAACACGCTCAATACGTCCGCCGACAAGCGGCGTTGCCATTTCAGTCCTTTCGGGATTCAACTCAACTGCACCCGTAACGTAGAGTTTTGAAATGGCCGGTCGCTGTGTAACAGTTTCGGTTTCGATTCCGGCCGACTCGATCATTTCGGGAGTGAGCTTTACCTCGCGGCCCGTTTCTTCCTCAGAATGTCTCGGTTCTTCCTTTTTTTCTTCGGTGACAGCCTTCTCGGCGGTCGCAGAGCGGCTGCTTATGATCCAAGCAAGTGCGACAACGGCGATAACGCCAACGATAGCTGCCGTTATGATCCATGCGAGCAGCGGTCGCTTTTTCTCACGATATTCCGGTTCGACAACTGCTCCGTTGTCGAGACGGTCAAGTTCCGCCTCATCGTTAAGGTGATGTTCGTCCTGCGCGTTTGTTTTTGTTTCGGACATAATATTTTTAGTTCTCCAGATTGATGCCAATGGCGATAAACAGATCTGCTTGCGAGCGGTATCTTTCTTTTAGTGTTTCTGTAAGATCTCGATTCGCTTCGAGCAGTTTCTTTTGCTCCGCGATAAGATCGGTCACCTTTAGCTCACCGAGCTCATAGACCTGTCGGATGGTGCGAATATTCTCTTGGGACCGCGGAATTACTGCTGTCTCCAAGCGAGACAAGGCACGTTTTGCTGCCTCGATCCGTTGAAATGCAGTTACGACTTCGTTTCTGATCACTGCCTCGGCGAAAGCCCTCTTTTCCTGAGCCTGACGGATCGCGATCTCGGCTTCAGCCTTTGCTCCCTGTTTCTTGTCAAAGACAGGGAGACCGATCGAGACACCAAACGTCAGGCTTCGATCGCTTTGAAAATAAGATCCACGCGGGTCGTCAAAATTCGAACGCCCTTGCGTATAACGCGAATATGCCGTCACATCGGGCTTGCTTTGAGACCGGATAAGGCGAAGCCCGGCACTGGCGAGTTGTTCTTCCAGTTCGGCAACCCGCAGTTCGGGTCTAGATCGAAGAGCAACGGTTACGCCTGTTTCGCTCGTGTCAGGAAGCTGCGGGATCTGGGCGGCGGAGATATCTTCGCGAAGTTTTAACGATTGGTCGTAAGGGACGCCGGCGAAGAATTTCAATTTGGTCAGAGCAGTTTGGATCGCGCCTTCGGAAAGCTCACGCCTGGCCCTGAGCCGTTCGACTTCGGTCTGTAGAAGATTTAATTCCAGCGGCGGAGTCTCGCCTTCGTTAACGCGAATCTGGACGAACCGAATCATTTCGGTGTCTAGTTCTAGAAGCTCGTCGAGTACTTGAATTTCCCTTAAAGCACTAAGCGCCTCCGCATAGGCGGCAAAAACCCTTCCGGTGATCTCTCGCTGCCGGGTTGTGAGCTCGGCCTCGCGCAAGACGATCTCGGCATTTGCGAGATCGATCCGCTTCTGCCGTTGACCGTAAACATCGACCGGCAAAGAGAATCCAACGCTCAATTCGCGATCTCCCGCAGAGCCGACCAGCCTTCCAACCGACTGCTCAACCTCGAGGGTTGGATTAGATCGAAGTCTGGCCTGAGTAAGGCGAGCCCGCGTCTTGTCGATCTCAAGGCGGGCGATCTTTATCTCGCCGTTATTCGCTATGGCAAGACGCACGATCTCGGCGAGCGAAGAGCCGTCCGTTTGACTGTAGTATCTATCGGCAAACGGAGAAACGATCCGCTTCGCAGTTTCTCGCGGACGTGATTTTCCAATTGAACTTAACGATCCCGCATAGGGCTCGATCACACTTGCCGATTCCTGCGAATACGCCGGAACCGCTGCCGCAATTACGGCAATACAAATTATCTTTTTGAACATTCGTAAACCTATCTCAAAATGATCAGCAAACAGGCTAAGGCGCGAACTATCGCACGTTAGCAACTAGGGACGCATGAATGCTATTTGAGTTAGGCTTTTGGCGGTTGCCAAATGGAAAAGGAACGAGTGGATTCGTATGGGGACTTGTACTGAGAAAATTCAGCGGTCGCTTTCTCAAGATTTTGAAACGTGGTTGCGGGTACCGAATACACGATGTTCGGCACGGAATTAATCCCGCAGCAAGAGCAAACACAAAACGGCGAACACAGATCATCAGGGCTGTTGTTCGTATCCTGCGACGACTGATCTAGGTGGGCAACCGTCTGAATCTCATGCCACTGATTGTCGCGCGGCAAGAGACCGTCCTTGCACGGCTGAACCGCAAGAACAAGTAAATACGCAACGAAAATGAAAGTTAGAACTCTCATTGAACTAGATGTTCTCAAATTGTGATCAGTTTTGTCCAGTTAGCTCTTATCCATCCTACGGGTGGGTGGGACGTTCGACCAGCAAGAAAACCACCAGTGGTTGAAAATATACAATTCTGAATCATTCATGGATTTCAAAAATTCGCTGAAACCTCGAAAGGAATGGTCAAACTAAAAGTGGTCAGATGGGTCGAGCGTTTTGCCGACAAGTGTCCACCATGTTGCGTCGCTATTTTATGGGCAATTGAGAGGCCAAGCCCTACTCCTTTCTCTTTCGTCGTGTAGAACGGATCGAAAACCTTTGAGAGACTCTTCGGGTCAAGCCCGACCCCTGAATCTTCTACCTCAATCACTAGATCATTGGCCTGCTGAAGAGTTCGGAATGTCAGAGTTTGATCAATACGCGAAGGTGACATAGCCTGCAAACTGTTGATGGCTAAATTTAATAACACCTGCTTGATCTGCTCGGCATCGACCAGGATCAACGGGAGATTCTCCTGGAAATCTTTACGAATAATAATCGATTGAGACGAAGCTTGGTTCTCGATCAAACCTATGATTGAGTTAACGATATCGTTTGGGTTAATTGGAATTTTAGACGGTTCAGTCGGTCGTGCGAAGCGTAGAAATTCGCCCACCAACCGATCTAACCTATCTATTTCGCATTTCGCGAGGCCTACAAACTCTCTTCGCGGACTGTCGACTTTGAGCTCGTCCTCTAGTATCTCTATAGCTCCCCTGATTGACGCGAGTGGATTTCGGACCTCGTGAACTATGCCGGCCGAAAGTTCGCCTAGTGAAGTCAGTTTTTCTGCTTGAAGCAACTGCTGAAAGGTCGTCTGTAGCTCGTCGTAGGCTTTTCGTTTTTCCTCGGCATTTCGTTCGGCCCTTTCTCGAGCCTTTCTAAGCCGATCGCCCAGCGCACCCATTATTCCTCCAACCAGGTTAAAGATGACTATTTCCGCGTATTGATTGATCGAATAGTCAAAATGGCCATGCTGCCAATGCAAGTAGACGTGCGGTGAATAAACGATCGTCGTAAATATCGAAGCGGCCAACCCGCCGCGCAGACCAAAAAGCAAAGCGGCCGTAATGATCGGAATGTAGTAGAGCCGCTGATAGATTTCATGCCAGACAACTTGGTCGGTCGGTGTGAGAAAATGGAGAACAGTGACGAGAACGATCGTAATACCGATTGCAATCCAGACGTATAGGCGGTTGCGCGACGAACTGATACTAAATGATTCTGAGTCCATTACCTAAAATAGCGACAGCTTCGAATCTGATCATTCGAATCCGTACTTTTGCATCCGATATATCAATGCACTTCTCGAAATACCTAAATGTTTAGCAGTTTGCGACTGATTTCCCCCATGCTGTAGGAGCGATGTTCGGATAATTTCCCCTTCCAAGGCTTCAAGATCGATTGGCTCCGAGGGTAGGTCAAACCATAATCCGTTTTTTGTTGAAGAAGGATTTCTTACATTTTCAGGTACATCACCAAGCGCCAAAGTGTCTCCATCAGAAAGAACGACCATCCTTTCTATTAGGTTCTCCAATTCCCGTACGTTTCCCATCCATGCGTACTCGAAAAACACTTTGAAGACCTCGCGACTTACTTTAGGAGACCGAATACCATATTTCGAAGCGCATCTTGCAACAAAATGTTCGGTTAACACAGGCAGATCCTCTCGTCGCTCACGTAATGGTGGCAATACAATTGGAACCACTGCAAGTCGGTAGTAGAGATCTTCGCGAAATGCGTTTTCTTTTATAAGTTCAGTCAGGTTTTCGTTGGTTGCCGCGATTATTCGGACATCAATTCTACGCGGCGTGTTCTCACCAAGGCGAGTTACTTCCTGTTCCTGTAAGACCCGTAAAAGTCTCGTTTGCGACTGTAGTGGCATCGAACTTATCTCATCAAGAAACAAAGTACCGCCACTAGCCTCCTCAAATTTCCCCTTAGATTCTCCTATTGCTCCAGTGAACGCCCCTTTTTTATATCCAAATAGCTCCGCTTCAATCAGTGTCTCCGGTATTGCGGCACAGTTTATAGCGACAAAAGGGTTGTCCCTACGCGTGCCGGAGGAATGTATGCCTTTCGCGATCAATTCTTTTCCGGTCCCTGACTCTCCTTCTATAAGGACGGTGACATTTGTCTTTGACACTCTCTCGACAAGATCAAAGACCTGAAGCATCTTCTCAGATGTTCCGACAACGTTCTCTAGGCGAAATTCCTCATGTACCTGCCGTCTCAGTCGTCTATTTTCCGCAAGGGCGTTGCCGTATTTTAGGGCTTTCTCGACAGTAAGGAGAATTTCCTGACGGTTAAAAGGCTTGGTTATAAAATCAAAAGCCCCGCCGCGCATCGCATCTACCGCTGTATCTATGTCACCAAAAGCCGTGATAACAATAATAGGTATTTCGCTGTTGATCGCCGTCGCCTGTTGGACGACTTGCGAACCTGTCATCTTTGGCATTCGCCAATCTGTTATCAAGCAGTCGAAAGCTTCATTCGAATACTGTTTTAACGCCTCGCGACCATCGCTCTCGCTTACAACAATATGACCCGCGCCAGTAAGCTGGAACTCAAGAACACGGCGGAGCGAATCATCATCATCAACGAGTAAAATCTTAGCGGAAGCGCCTGTCATGCAATACTCATTCTACCGCAAATGTCAGAGGCCCGCATGGCACGGCTGTAACCCGTTGTCGCTTTAAAGCGCCCGGTCCTGTCAATGCGCTTTTTCGGCGGGGCGCTGAGGGAAGGTGTAAATAAATGCCACGATCAAAACCAGTAAGACTGCCGACGCGGTAAAGCGGCTGAGAGCGAGGCCGCCGTGGTCGAGAGGTTTGTCGAGAAAGTCACCGACGACAGCACCTAAAGGTCTTGTAAGTATGAAGGCGACCCAGAAAAGCGATGCCCTTGAGATGCTCGTGAAGCGATAAAGAAGATACGTCAAGAGCAACGCAGCACCGAAGACGGCAGCGGCGGCCAGATAGCCAAGATCGAGACTGTCCGCAAACCAGTCGCCAAGTGCGGTTCCCAGCGTTTGCGAGAACATTATCGTCACCCAATAAAAGATCTCGACCTTTGGCGTGTTCACGCTTTCGACCGAGACTGTTCCCATCACTAAGCGCCAGACAAGAAGCGAAAGTAGAACAAAAGTTAGCAATATCGCCGAGCCACCGGTGTAACCTATCCCCAAATCACGAGTTGCGTAATCTGCCATCGTTGTGCCAACCGTTGTTGTAGCCACTATCGTCAGCCAGTAGAGAGCCGGGTGGAATTTGCTTGCTTTGATCTGCACGGCGACGGCGGCGACAAATATGAGTGCGAAA
Organism: Acidobacteriota bacterium; assembly: GCA_019639195.1. Taxonomy (GTDB): domain Bacteria; phylum Acidobacteriota; class Blastocatellia; order Pyrinomonadales; family Pyrinomonadaceae; genus OLB17. The sequence goes on from JAHBSI010000006.1 coordinate 82,419, forward strand.
ATTCCCGTGCTCACCAGATAACCAAGGTCAAGCGACATCGATAAAGCGTCGCCGCCGGTTTCGCCAAGTGTCGTGGCAAATATCTTTACTATCCAGAAAATAAGGGTTACGTGTGGTACTTTGCTTACCAGCTCTTTTGTCTCTGTATTCATGTATCCTCCCGTAGTTTTTTTTTCCAGGCGACCTCAAAAATCGACTCGCAATCCCGCGTAGCCGATAAAACGCGGATCGTATCCCGGCCTGATGCTGCGTCCTCCAGAAAGTAAGAGCGTCAGGTGGTTTGAGAGCTTTGCACGCGAACCGAGGTTAAATGCGATCTGGCTTTTACCAAGTTGCTGCTTTGGACCGGTGCCGTGAATCTCGCTCATCAGTTCGAGCGACCTAAACTGCTTTCCGACGATAAGGCCGTAAATAATCTCGTCCGGGCCTCGTTTGAGCCGATAACCGACGTCGCCGCCCACGGCGAATTTGCCGATCTTCGTTTGCCATTGCATCGGCATCAGGAATTCGGGCCCTTTGTCAACAACGCCGCGTCGAACGGACGACGAAGGATTGTTGAATTCAAACTGCGGATAGATAGACATTGCGACGCGATGCTTTTTGTCGTCGTCGCGAAATCGCCATCGAACGCCTATATTTGTGTTTCCTAGTCCCTGAATGCCGAGCTGACCGTTACGATGCAGAACGAGCCACGGAATCTCTACCTTTAGCTGCGTGTTCCTGCTTAGTCCGTAATTTATGTCGAGCAACGGTGTCGAAAAAAGCCGCGTATCGAACCCCCGTTCGAGCGTAAAGGCAGTGTTTATCTCAAAGTGACCTCTCGGAACGGTCTCCGTGTCGTCGGTGATCATCGGCGGACCACCCTGCGAGAACGCCGTGAAGGTGTGGAACAGTGTGAGCAAGACCAGGACGCTCCAGATAAAAACCGTGCGCTTCGTAATCATGTTCAATCTCCAAAAACCGAAAGTGACGGGCGGACTTTACGGAATGCTGATCTAAACATCCGCCCGTCCCGGAGAAGGTCAGTTCTTCCCCTTCTTCTTTGCGTCCGCGGCTTTCTCTTTTGCTTCGGCCTCGGCGTTTTCCTCCGACTTGTGAACGACTTTGCCCGTTTTAGCATCGACCCATATCTCGGTGATCGTGCCGGTCGCGTTGCGGATATCGAACGAGTAAACCAGCTTGCCGTGCTCTTTTTCGAGCTCCTCGCTTTCAACGGTTCCGTTGTCCTCGCGCAACGCGGTCTCGCGTGACTGAGCCAATGTGATCTTCGCCTTCTTCGCGAGTTTTGCGCTTGCTTTGCTTTCACGTTCGCCGCTTTCGTTCTTTTCGCCGCGTTCGCGTTCTTGAGCGGAAACGCTTGCGGCCGAAAGGCCGAAAACCCCGAGTATCAGAAAAGATAAGACTGCGAATTGTGTAATTGATCGGTTTTTCATATTGTTGTTTCTCCATTCATAAATTACTCACCATTGTCGCGAGTTCACGAACAGAATAACTAAATGAAAATAAATGGAAGATTAATTTGAGAAGATGACAGAGAAAATATTCTCGGCCTGATTGTTTTGAGAATATTCGAGAGTTGCGTGGTGAAGTTCGGCGATGCATTTGGCCATTGACAGACCGAGGCCCGCACCGCTCATCATAGTTTCGTTACGCTGCGTCCTAGACTTTTCGACGCGGTAGAATCGGTCAAAGATAGCCTTGCGCTGGGCTGCTGGAATTTCATCGCCGGTATTGGAGATCGTGACTTGGTGCTGCCCAACATGAACCTTGATAGAGCCGCCGTCAATATTGTATTTAATGGCATTGTCCAAAAGATTAAGGAATAGTCGGCGTAAAAGAGTTTCGTCGCCCCGGATCTCGGTTTCGCTGCCATCAAACTCGATGGTCAGATTCCTTTTGTCGGCGAGAGTACGGATAAGACGAACGCAATCGGACACGAGTTCGTCAAGATACAGATTTTGGAGATTCGCTTTTAGGTTGCCGGAATCGGCCCTGGCTAATGTGAAAAGGTCTTCGACGATCTTGGTCAGACGTTTGCTTTCGTCGTTTACCACTTGTAGCGACTCCTGATAATCGGTTGAGCTGCGGCTATCCTTCGATAAAGCAACTTCCGATTCTCCGCGAATGATCGCAAGCGGCGTTCGCAGTTCGTGAGACGCGTCGGCCACGAATCGGCGCTGACGATCAAACACAACGTCTAAACGATCTAGCAATTCGTTAAATACTATGGCGAGGCTGCCGATCTCGTCTTTCGCGTTGGCAATCGGGAGCCGCTCATGTAAATTTGTCGCAGAAATTTGTTTCGCCCTGTCTCCGATCGTGGCAATTGGTTTTAGGCTCTCTCGGACAAGGAAATAACCACCGAGGCCAGCAAAAATCAAAAGCAACGGAGCGATCAGAAAAAACGCCTGACGGATGCGGGAATTGAGAGCGATCTCATCTTCGAGTGAGTGAAAAACGTAAAGTTTGTAGTTGTGGTCTTCAATGCCGAACGGCAAAACATGGCTTCGGAACGCAGTATCATTTATAAAAACGTTTCCAAACTTATTGATATCGACCGAGGCAAGGTCGACCGGAGGTTTATTTTCAGTTGTGAACGCAACCAGTCGGTTGTCGTCAGTAATGACGGCAAACTGATAATCACGAAATCGAAACTCGTCAAGAGATTCATTAATCAATTCGTCAGGCCCTCGCTGAACTTCCGCATCGTTCTGTTCGCCTTTGATCGACTCAGCAAGCGTTTGCGCCATTTGTGCGAGATTTTCGTCCGTTTCCTGACGCAAAATACTTACGAATGACGAATAAGAAATCAGCGCAAAGGCCCCGACGATAATCGCTAAGACGCAGACATAAAAGAGCGTGAGTTTTACACGGATCGAGCTAAACATCGTTCAATATGTAACCCGACCCGCGTCGTGTTTGAATGAGCTGCATGTCGAATCCATCGTCGAGTTTGGCCCTTAGCCGATTGATATACACCTCGATGAGATTTGAGAAAGGATCGAAGGTATCATCCCAAACATGCTCGGAAATCTCTTCACGTCCGACTACCTTCCCCTTGTTTATCGCAAGAAATTCGATGAGGGAATATTCTTTCGTCGTTAGCTCGATCAGACATTCACCTCGTTTGACCGTTCGGGACATTGTATCAATATGGAGATCGGCAATTGTGATTTCCGGAGAACGTATGTCGTTCTGGCGCCGCAGCAAAGCTCGCAAACGCGCAAGAAGCTCTCGAAATTCAAACGGCTTTGTCAGATAGTCGTCCGCACCGACATCAAGACCTGAGACTTTGTCGTCAATCGCGTCCCGGGCCGTCAGCAATAGTATCGGTTTCGAGTTACCGCCTTCTCGAAGTTCCCGACAAACTTCAAAGCCATCTTTTCTTGGCAGATTTACATCGAGTATGAATAGGTCGTAAGTGTTTATAGAAGCCAAATATGTAGCCTCGTCGCCGTCGGATGCTAAATCGACCGCATACGAGTTCTCGCGAAGACCTTTGGCGACAAAAGCTGCAATCCGATTATCATCTTCGATGAGAAGTATCCGCATTGGTCGATTCTACGACAAATAAAATAAACTGGAGATAAACACGGTTAAAGTCTTTGCCAGTGATTTCACTATCAAAACCCTAACCAGCAACTATTGCTATCCCTGCAAGATATTGGAGATTCATAATTGTTCCCCACTCAGCAATCTCATTTGATCTCAAACGTGAGTGTTGTCCATTTCGATTCATAATTAAGATTCGGATCGTCGAGTTTGGACATATTGATAAACTTGACGTACCACTTGCCGGATCCTTCAAGTTTCAACTTTATGATTCCTTTGGCGTCACTCCGGAGTTCCGGCGAAAGCTTTATTTTGCCGCTTTCCTCCCGTCCGGCGAGTACGACTTGATTGGAAAGCGGCTTGCCATCTAGAAGACATAGAACCTCAATCGCGTCCCCTTTTTTGAGACTGTAGGGATTTTGCTGCGGGACGAGTTCGACCGGATAGCCGAGCACTGTCTTGTAGTCATCGGTCAGTTTTTTGCCAACTTGAAGAATCGCTTTGACGTGCTTGGCGTACCGCTCTTTCGCGTCTTTTTCGAGCTCCCCTGATTTGCGGCGCTCTTCAAGCGTATCGGGTAAGCCGTCCTCGCGAAGATACTCGTTAAAATCCGCCGCTTTTAGTGCGATTTCTCGCGGCTTGGTTGACAGTCCAACGACATAGGTACCCGCCGCCCCGGTTGTCAGGTTTAGAGAGGCAGTCGTTTCGTCCTTTGTAAGATCGGCCTCCACTGGATGCACGCGATTTCCACCCGAAACGACGCTCACATCATTTAGCCGAGCGTAGCCAACCGCCCCCTCGCTCGCCAAAAACGTTCCGTTCATGACCTTGACAGTGAACTTCGAATTAGGCTTCAGGAAATAGCTGTCCGTTTTGAGAAACAGGTCGTGCGCGAAAATCGACGCAACCAGCGACAGCGATAAGATAATTGTAAAAATTGTTTGTTTCTTCATTTCGATCTCCTCGTTACTTGATTTCAAATGTCAGCGTCGCCCATTTTGATTCGTAATTCAGTTTTGGGTCGTCGATCTTTACCATATTGATAAATTTGGCGTACCATTTGCCGGCGCCGGTCAGTTTGATCCCGAGCAGGCCGTCCTTGTCGGTGCGGGAGCTTGTTTCGCCGAGCATTTTGCCCGCGGCCTCGTAGCCGGTCGTTACTATCTGGCCCACAAGGGGCTTCCCATTCTTGAGACAGAGGATGTCAAGCGTGGCTCCCTTTTTTAGTTTGTAGGGGTTTTGCTGAGGGATCATCTCCACGGCGTATCCAAGGTTGGTTTTGTAGCTGTCTGTCGGTTTATTGCCCGCCTGAAAGATCGTTTTGACATATTTCGAATAACGGTAACGGGCGTCTTTGTCGAGTTCGCCGTCGCGCTTTCGGTTTTCCAGAATATCAGGGATGCCTTCGGCGGGCAGGTACTCATTGAATTCCTTTGCCGCGAGTGCGTTCTCGCGCCACGAGGTGGAAAGGCCGACGACGTGGGTTCCGGCCTCGGTCGGCGTAACATTGAGAAATGCGGTGGTTTCATTTTTTGTAAAATTCGCCTCGGCAGGATTCGAACGCGTGCCCGAAGGCGAAACAACGCTCACATCCGTCAAACGCGCTAACGCCACCGCTCCCTCGCTTTCCTGAAACGTGCCGTTCATCACGCTGATAGAGATCTTCTCGTTGACCTTTACAAAAAAGCTCGCTGGCTTTAAGAAAAGGTCGTGTGCAAAGACCGACAGGGTCGTCAAAACCACCATCATTGCGAAAAAAATGATCTTTGTTTTCATATGTCCTCCAGTTTTATCTTAGGCATTTGTGCAATCTTATGGTTCCGAACACGCTGTTGAAATGAACCGTTTCCTCGACGAATGTAAACCCGGCATCCGTTATCAGTTTGGGCAATAAGCCATTGAAATTATCTGCAGTCGTTTCAAAACCGTCCAGAAATTGAATCAGATATGACGCCCCGCGCATTAAACGACTCGTGGGCAGCCCCCAATCTGCGACATGAAACTCGCCATCGGGCTTAAGAACGCGGTTTACTTCGCGCAGCGTTTCCGACTTGCTTTCCCGAGATAGGTGATGAAAAAAAAGGCTGGAAACAATCCGGTCGAAGGATTCGTCTTCGTAAGGCAGATCAAACGACATTCCCTCGTCGAAGGTAATGTCAACGCCGGCCTTGTGTGCCTTCTTTTTTGCTATCTGTAAGATCTTCGCGTCACCGTCAATCCCGACAATCACAGCGTTCGGCTGCTTCTGTTTCAACAAAATAGATAGCGTCGCTGTGCCACAGCCTAAATCCAGAGTGCGATGACCATCGGCGATCCCGGCTTGATCAACTAACGCATTCTTGAAAGCGCCTTCGCGAGTCGTCAGAGCAACTACCGGATCATATAGGCCCGTTAGCCAATCGTAGCTCAAAGCCGGTATGTACTTCTCGTTATTCATCATTCTCACAATTTCAAATTTCTTAACCGCAGTGCATTGACGATTACCGAAACAGAACTAAAAGTCATTGCTGCACTCGCGATCATCGGACTTAGTAACAAGCCGAAAACGGGATATAGAACTCCCGCAGCGATTGGGACGCCGACGAGATTGTAGATGAACGCGAAGAACAAGTTTTGACGTATATTTTTCATCGTCGCTTCGCTCAGCTTTTTCGCCCGTAAAATACCGCGCAGATCGCCTTTCAAAAGCGTTATATCAGCGGATTCCATTGCTACGTCGGTTCCGGTGCCCATTGCGATGCCGACTTGGGCTTGAGCAAGCGCCGGAGCATCGTTTACGCCGTCGCCGGCCATTGCGACGATCTTGCCGCTCGCCTGTAGCTCTTTGATCTTTTCCGCCTTTTGTTCGGGCAAAACGTCGGCGAAAACCTTGTCGATGCCGAGCTTTTTGGCTACTGCGTCGGCCGTAATTGCATTATCGCCCGTCATCATGACGACTTCGATATTTTGTCTATGCAGTTCGTCGATTGCTTCTTTCGCAGACTCTTTGATCGTGTCCGCGACGCCGACCAGTCCGGCGGGTTTCCCGTCAACGGCTACGAACATTACTGTTTGCCCTTCGGCTCGAAGCTCATCGGCTTTTCCATCCGCCGGGAAATCAATATTGTTGTCCGTCATCAGCTTCGCATTGCCCAGTAACACTTTTTGCCCGTCGATCGATCCCGTGATTCCTTTACCAGTGATGGATTCAAAATCGTCCACCTTTGCCAATTCGATATTTTTCTCTTCGGCGCCTTTTATGATCGCTTCCGCAAGCGGATGCTCGCTCGATCTTTCCAGACTGGCAGCGAGCCGCAATAGTTCGTTTTCCGTAATTCGTAATCCGTAATTCGTAATTGTGCTTTGCAAACGCGGCTTGCCCTCGGTCAAAGTGCCTGTCTTATCAACAACTATTGAATTCACCTTTTCCAGAATCTCCAATGCCTCGGCTTTCTTAACCAATACGCCGTGCCGCGCTCCGTGTCCCGTGCCGACCATGATCGACATCGGCGTCGCCAGGCCCAAAGCACACGGGCAGGCAATGATCAGAACCGAAACCGCCGCGACCATCGCGTAGGCGAAACTGCCGAAGATCATCCAGACGGCGAACGCGACAATCGAAACGACGATAACTGCGGGAACAAAATAAGCTGATACTACATCTACCAATCGTTGGATAGGAGCTCGGGAGCGCTGGGCCTCGCCGACCATCCGAACGATTTGCGCGAGCAGCGTGTCGCTGCCGACCTTTTCCGCTTTCATCACAAAGCCGCGTCTGCCATTGATCGTTCCGCCGATGACCGTGTCGCCGACCGTCTTTTCGACCGGGATCGATTCGCCCGTCACCATCGACTCATCGACCGAAGTATCGCCTTCCAGGATCGCTCCATCGGTCGGGATTTTTTCGTTCGCCTTAACTCTCAATCTCGCACCCATCTGTACATCCTTGAGTGCAATCTCAGCCTCGGTGCCGTCGTCGAAAACAACGATCGCGGTTTCAGGTGCAAGTCCGAGAAGGGCCTTGATCGCGCTTGAGGTTTGGCTTCTGGCTCGAAGCTCAAGAACTTGTCCGAGAAGAACGAGCGTCGTGATCACTGCCGCCGCTTCGAAATATGCGGCGATCAGGCCCGTATGCACATTACGCATCGACGCAGGGAACAGATCAGGCAGGAACAGTGCGAAGAGGCTAAAGAGATAAGCCGCTCCTGTTCCGATCGCGATCAGCGTGAACATATTCGGGCTGACATTTTTGACCGAAGCCCATCCACGCTGGAAGAAAGGAAAACCGCCCCAGAGCACGACCGGCGTCGCAAGAGCGAACTGTATCCAAATAGAAAGGTTCGGCGAGATTATCTCGTGAAAGTTCGGCAGCATTTCCGCCATCGCCAGAGCGAAAACCGGAAGAGTTAAGACGGCGGAAATCCAAAAACGCCGCTTCATATCGATATACTCCGGGTCAGGAGCGTCGTCGAGCGTCATCACCTTGGGCTCAAGCGCCATTCCGCATTTTGGACAGCTTCCCGGACCGATCTGCACAACTTCCGGATGCATCGGGCAGGTGTACTCGACACCCTTGCTTTCCGCGTCTAATACTTCCTCTTTTTTCTCCTTGAGAAAGCTCGTCGGATTTTGTTTGAACTTATTCAAGCAGCCGGTCGAGCAGAAGTAATAAGTCTGGCCCTCAAAATCATACTCTCCCGCCGAAGTCTCGGGCTCGACCGTCATTCCACACACCGGATCGACAAACTCTCCTTCGGGAGTAGCGTTCATCTCTCCATGCGTAACGGTTTCTTTTTGTTCCCGTCCGATCCCGACAAAACCACTCCCGGGGACGGCCTGCGTTTGCGCGATAAATTTCTGCAAACAGCCTTTCGAGCAAAAATAATAGGTCGTTCCCTCATGCTTAAAACTTCCAGCCGCTGTCGCCGGATCAACAGTCATACCGCATATCGGGTCGATAAACTCGCCCTCTGCTGCGTTCTTTTTTACAATTCCTGTCATGAACCCTCCCTGCGGTTTTCAAACTTCCCTAGTTGCCGCAACAGCTCGCCTGGCTACCGTCGTTCGGAGCCATGAATTTCTGCAGACACGCTGTCGAGCAGAAATAATAAGTTTCTCCATCCTGGTTAAGGCTCCCGGCGGCATTTGCCGGTTTGACCTGCATTCCGCAAATTGGGTCGATGAAGGTTTCAGCCGTGGTTGTTTCGTATTCCGTCATTTTGTTATCACTCCTGTCATTAAAAGTAACGACAGGAATTATTCTACAACCTGTCAGCAGGGGTCAGGTCAAGCCCTATTTGTCAGTCTCGCTTACTGATTCGATCAAATGACAAACGGAATCACCTGTGGGCATCGAATTCTTCATCTTTGACCAGTCCTGAAGGGCTTTCTCCATTTTCCGTTGGAGTTTCTGCATCTCCCTGATCTTTCTTTGATTCTCCGCAATCCGGCGAACGATAATTTCCCGGACCATCGGACAAGGCGTGTTCCCTTCTTTCGCCTCCTTCAAAATATCCGCGATCTCGGCGAGCGAGAATCCCAGATTACCGGCGGCTTTAATGAACCGAACTCGCACCGCATCAGACGGTTGGTAAACCTTGTAGTTGTTTTGCATATTGCGGGCCGGCTTCAGTAACCCGATGCGCGTATAGTGCCTGACCGTGTAAAGCGATACATCTGATTGCTTTGCCAAAACTGTTGCAGTCATCATTAGCTTGATCGACTCCTCACTGTTTACGTTCCAACTCGTCGAGTTTATTCTTCATCCAGTCGATTTCCTTTTGTTGGTCGATCGTTATCGATTTACACAAATCCTTGATCTCCTGGTCTCGAAGATTAGGGTTATCACACATGAGGATCGCTCCTGCGTGGTGCGGTATCATCGATTTGAGAAATTGCTTATCCCCGACTAACGTTTGATATCTGATAAAGGCCGTAAACAGAATTAGCAACAGGACGCTAACACCAGCGATGACAAGATTGGCCCTTTTGTTGTTGTACATCGACCACATTACAAAGATCTCGATCACGATCATCGGAGCGGTCATGAGCCCGGCCATGTAAATCTGGTTTATGTTTGGATATACGTTGGCGAAAGAATCGACCATCATGTACATGAACACGAACATCGATATAAACGACAGAACCGCCATGATCGCTAGGTTCACGTACATGCTTTTCATGTTTTTCATGCTTTCCGTATGCTTCATGTCTTTCATATTTCTCAGTCCTCCTAGTTCAAATTCAAACGGTTATTAACTCCAGACGAAAGGCAGAGTATTTCGAGTTCCATTACTATGTGGCCGAAAAAAAAATGGCGTCGGGCACAATAGGCACTACCCGACGCCTTTTGCTCATCGACCGTATAAACTTCTGGACTCCCTTCTAACATGTCCTTATACAGTGTCGAGCAAAATCAAACTACGCCTTAGGTGTCGGAGACGCCGCGGGAGCCGGGGCTCGGCGAGGTGCGCTTGAGTGCCAGTGAACGATACGCCATTTGCCGTCGCGTTTTTCCAACACCGCCGTGCCAAGGCCACCGCTTTCTACTTTTCTCGTTCCCATCTCAGCCGCGAGACTATATTTGAATGTCGCCCACGCGGTCTTGCCATCGACCTTTACCTTCATATCCGAAAACGAGTATTTCGTGTTTTTGAATTCCTTTAGTTCGGGAGCGAGATGGGTGTTGCGGTAATCATTCCAACCGTAATTGGCGTGTCCGCTTTCGAAGACGGTGACATCTTCGCTGTTGGCCCAGATCTTATCGAGTGCCGCGAGATCGCCTTGTTCAACGGCCAGCGCTTCGCGTGTCATAACGTCCGTCACGGCCTTTACTTCGTCGGTTTGTGCCGAAACACTCTCGTTGAGGCTAATAGCGACAGCGCCCGAACCGATCACGACGGCCAAAGCGCCCATCAGCAATCTATTAAAATTTGTTCTTGTCATAAGTTTTTCTCCTCATTTTAGGTCTTACAGAAATTCAATGTTTCGCTAGGTCCTTTAACCGTCAAGATACATCCCGATACCGAACAGCGATAAGACAATGGCGTCGTAGAATAAATGCTGCTGACTCAAGCCGAGCAGCGAACCGCCGGTCAATTCCGTTAACCATGCTCCAAACAGAGCGAGAAAAGCCAGGAAGAAAAGGCCTCTGGCCAAGTAATAGGTAAAAGGTGTTAGTCTGATTTTCTTATCCATCTTCCATTTCCTTTTAACTAAGATCGGGCGTCCGCATCCCGAACGGCGGAAGAGCGGTGTTCTCGCCGAAGTCTTTGTCGCTTAAGCCTTCTCGTTCCGCGATGACTCGCTCGGCGCTCGGCCGTCCGAATTTATAGAAGATCGCCGGCGTAACAATTTGGTCGAGCAGAGTCGAGGTCAGGATGCCGCCTAAAACGACAACTGCGAGTGGATGCAGGATCTCTTTGCCCGGGGCGTCGGCGGCAAGGATGAAGGGTATTAACGAGAGCCCCGCGGTCAGAGCAGTCATCAGGACGGGAACGAGCCTTTCCAATGAACCCCTAACAATCATGTGTTCGGTAAAGTCTTCGCCCTCCTCTTTCATCAAGTGCAGGTAATGCGAGATCATCATGATCCCGTTTCGCGATGTGATTCCAACCAGAGAGACGAATCCGACCATTGTCGCGATCGAAAATACGCCGCCCGAGAGGTGCAAGGCCCAGACGGCTCCGATCAACGCTAGGGGGATGTTTATCATCACCTGAAGGGCTACCCGCCAGTCGCCAAAGGCTTTTATCAGGAGAAAAAAGATCGCAACAAGCGAGAAGATCGAAAGGAGTGATAAAGTTCTGTTAGCCTCCTGCGAAGCCTGAAACTGCCCTCCATATTCAAGGAAGTAGCCGGTCGGCAGTTGAACTTGTGTTGCGACGCGGCTTTGAATATCACTGACCACGGAGCCAAGATCGCGTCCGGCTACGTTTGCTCCGATCACAATTCGGCGTTTCGTGTCCTCACGTAAGATCTGGTTCGGTCCCGGAAAATTCTCAACGGCGGCAACGGCCGAAATAGGAATTTGGGTTCCCTGTGGCGTATCGATGGTGACATTTTGGAGAGCATCCAGACTATTGCGAGATACTTCGTCAAAACGGACTACGACGTCATATCGCCGAGCTCCATCAATGGCTTGCGAGACGGTTCGCCCGTTCAATGCCGTTTCCAATGTCTGCGTAACCTCGCCCGGCTGCAGTCCATACTGCGCTGCCTTGACGCGGTCAACATTAAATCGCACCTGCGGGATCAGCACCTGTCGCTCAACTGAAACGTCCGTTGCCCCTTCGACAGTTTGGATCGTATTGCGAATTTCCTCAGCCTTTGAACGTAGTGTAGCCAGATCGTCGCCGAACAACTTGACCGCGATCTGGGCCCGAACACCGGACTGCAAATGATCCAACCGATGAGAGATCGGCTGTCCTACGTTAGTGGTAACTCCTGGAACGACCGCGAGTTTGTCCCGGATCGCCGAAAGGATCTCCTCGCGCGAACGGTCCGATTTCTTTAGATCAACATCGATCTCGGTGTAGTGAACACCCTCGGCATGTTCGTCGAGCTCGGCCCTTCCTGTCCTACGTCCGGTCGATATAACTTCGGGCACCTCCAAAAGTAGTTTCTCGGAAATTTGGCCGATGCGATTGGATTCAGCCAGAGAAGTACCGGGCTGGGCCTGAACATTGACGGTAAGCGTTCCTTCGTTGAACTCCGGCAAGAACGATGTGCCAACAAACGGGAGCGTCGCCATCGTCAAGGTGAACACCAGTGCTACCCCGACGATGACTTTGTAAGGATGCCGGAGCGTCCAATGTAGAAGCCGCGTGTCGTATTTCTTTAACCAGCGAACTAGGAAGCTGTCCTGGTGTTCCTCTGCGTACGAAGATCGAAACCAGCGTCCTATCCTCGCGAAAATAGAGGCCCCATTCTCATCTTCGTGATCGATCTCAACCGGATCGTCGACCGTCTTTCTATCTTTTCGCCTAAAAGTTTGCGGCAACAGATATGACGCTAAGACGGGCGTTACGGTCAAACTTACGAAGAGAGATGCCACGAGTGCGGTAATGTACGCGAGACCCAAGGGAGCGAGCAATCTGCCTTCGACACCGGATAAGGCGAACAGCGGAATAAATACGAGGGCCACTATCACCGTCGCATAAATGATCGATGAGCGGACCTCAAGCGAGGCGTGATAGATCACTTCAATGGAGGGACGCGGATTCTCAAGGTTCCGGTTTTCGCCGAGTCGACGGAAGATATTCTCAATGTCCACGATCGCATCGTCAACCAACTCGCCGATCGCGACCGCCAAGCCGCCGAGGGTCATGGTATTAACACTGATCCCGAAAGCATAGAGAATGAGAAAGGTTACGATGAAAGAAAGCGGAATCGCCGTGAGTGTGATAAACGTAGTGCGAAAATTGAGCAAAAACAGAAACAATACGATCGCGACAAGGATCGCACCGTCACGCAATCCTTCGGTAACGTTCCCGATGGAGGCGTTGATAAAGTTGGCTTGCCGGAAGAGATTAGGGTTGATCTCAACGTCGGAGGGAAGCGTTTTTTGCAGTTCCTTGACCGCTTCGTCAACCTGGTCTGTAAGATCTTGAGTGCTAGCCCCGGGCTGTTTTTGAACAGAAACAATCACGGCGGGCTTTCCGTTCGTTCCGGCCTCGCCCCGCTTAATTTTCGCACCAAACTGAACTTCGGCTACATCACCAAGCCGAATCGGGGTGTTATTGCGGTAGGCAACAACGGTTTGCTTAAGTTCGTCGATCGAATAAAACCTGCCGAGGTTACGAACAAGGTACTCCTGCGATTGGGCATCTACAAAGCCACCGGTGGAGTTGGTATTCGATTTTTCCAGCGCAGTCGAAACGTCTTCAATGGTGATGCCAAACTGCCTTAACTTTTCAGGTGAAACAAGTGCCTGATACTGTTTTACGCCTCCCCCGATGGGAATAACCTGAGAAATCCCGGTAATCGTCAATAGCCGAGGCCTAATGGTCCAGTCCGCCAAGGTGCGCAGTTCCAAAGGGTCGGTCGTTCCATCCTTGCTCGAAACAGCAACCAACATGATCTCGCCCATTATGGAAGAGATTGGAGCAAGAAACGGCGAGACCCCCTGCGGCAATTGTTCGCGGGCTTCGGTTATTTTTTCAGAAACCAGTTGTCGATTTCGGTAAATATCCGTTCCCCATTCAAACTCAACGTAAACGATGGACAACCCGATACCGCTTACCGAGCGGACTCGTGACACGCCCGGAACGCCATTCATCACGGTTTCGATCGGGTAAGAGACTTGGGTTTCGACTTCTTCGGGTGCCAGTCCGTTCGCTTCAGTAAGAACGGTAATCGTCGGTTTATTCAGGTCCGGGAAGACATCGACCGGCAAATTGAACGCCACGTAACTGCCCCAGACGAGCAGAAGGGCGGCAATCGCGACGACGATCATCCGGTTCTGAAGAGACCATTTGATAATTCCATTGAGCATTTGAATCAAGGTTGTACGGAACTATTTATTTACTCCACTTTGTCTTCCACTCGCTCATCATCTTTATCTCGGCCTCCTGAGCCTTAATGATTTGACCGGCTAGCGTTTTGATCTCGGCCTTTTCGCTCTTCTGCAACGCTTCTTTCGCCATCGTAACGGCTCCGACGTGGTGGGGAGTCATCATGTCGATAAACGCTAGATCAAATTCCTTGTCTTTGGAGTTTGTAAGCTTTGCCATATCCATCTTCATGGAATCCTTCATACCAGGCATTTCCATGTTCATGGCGGCCGGCTTGCCCGCGAACCACTGCTCGCGCCAACCTTTCATCTGGCCGATCTCCTTTTCCTGGTCGGCGATTATCTGCGCAGCGAACTTCTTGATGTCGGGATTTTGTGTTTTGCCATCAACCATCTTGGCCATGTCCACGGCTCCCTTGTGATGGGCGGTCATCGTATCGATAAACTGAAGATCGTATGGTTGACTTGCGGCGTTCGGCGAACTTGTCATTGCCGAGTGGTCCATCGATGTGTTTGAGTTCATCGGCATCGAATTGTGATCCATGCCATTCATATTCATTGACGAATTCGAATTCTTCATCATCGAATTGTGATTCATGGAACCCGAGTTACTGCCCGCCTGGCCGCACGCGGCCAAGCCTACGGCAGCCAACCCCAATGTGGCCGTTAATAATAGTGTTTTCATTTGCTTCCCCCTTTTAACTTAGGCGGTCTCAGCCTTCGCTTACGACGATGCTTCCTTTGTACATTCCCATTCCGCAGGCAAATGATATTTGTCCCGATTCGGTCGGCGTTATGCTGACGACAACGTCCTTGCCGACCGGCAGAGCTTTGCTGATCCCTAACTTTGTAAATACGACTTTGCTGCCGCAGTTCTTGTCATTCGCTCGGTTAAACACTAGGTTGAGCTTATGACCCGCTTCGATGTCGATCGACGAAGGTGAAAAACCACTCTTATCAACCTTTACCTTCACGGTCCGCGTGTGGGCCTCAACAACGGCGGTCATTACGCCGAAGGCTCCACCAGCTATAACTATCACAGCTGTTAGTGTCAGAAATATTTTGAATTTGGTCATTTCTTGTTCTCCTTTTAAATCACTTCTCAAAATTCTAGTTTTCGGTCACGATGACTTTGCCGCTCAGCATGTCCATTCCGCAGGCGAACGCGATCTCGCCGGCTTCGGTCGGAGTGAATTCGACCAGGATGGTCTCTCCGACCGGCAGTTTCTTTCGAATCTTTTGCTTGGCAAAGACGACTTCGCCACCGCAGTTCTCCGAGTCCGCTCGATAGAAGGCCAGTTTGACCGGCTGGCCTTTAACAATCGAGATCGATGACGGCTCGTAGCCTTTCGATGAAATGGTGATCTTAGTCGCACCTGCTGGAACATTCGCCGCCTTCACCTGTTTAGCAGAACCTGCCGGAACATTTACGACAAACGGAACGCTGATAACTTTCCCGCCGCGTTGAAACTGCGCCCAAAGCTTATACAGCCCGGCCCGTGGGAACGCGGTATGAGCCGATACCTCGTAGGCACTCGGCTTGTTAGCCTTTTTCGCATCTGCCACGTGCGAATGGCCATCGGCGTTATGATCTTTTTCCTTCATATCGCCGTCCATCTTCATCCCGTCCATCTTTTCGCCCTTCGCCATCGGGTGCGCGTGAACAAAGTCAAGAAGGTCTTCGCTGATAATGACGAAGTGCGCCAATTCGCCCAAGTAATTTTGCAGATCGGTTGCGGCCTTTCCGGTTTTTGCGTCAAAGACCGCGAAATCAAGCGTCAGTTCCTGTCCCGCCTCGATCTTCGCACTCGGCTTCATCGTCACTTTCACGCCATCAACAGATTTTTCAAGCTTCGTATCCGCAGCGAGAGCCACTTTCGCTTTTTCAGTTCCCGAGACCTTCACATCAATGCGTTCGACCACTTGCTTCGCATTAGGCGGCGTGAAGTCAGCGTAGAACTTATAATCGCCGCCGTTCGGAAACGTATGTTGCACTCGATAAGATCCGTCTGCCGACGGCTGGGGATGGACGTGATAGAACTCGGAAAGGTCCTTCGAGACGATCAGCAAGTGCATCGGCTTTTCGTGAACGACCTGGAGATCCTTCACAACCGCATTCTTACTATCCTTAACCGTAAAAACCAGCGTCGCGGGAGCACCGGCCTGAACCTCGCCCGGCTCCGTTTTGAAATCAACCTTGAAGGTTGAATCCGAAGCTGAAGCGTTCGCGGAATTTGATTCGCTGACAGCCGTATTCGCGGCATTCGCGTTGTCTACGGCCTGCGAATTTGTCCCGCTAGTACATGCCGTAAAAAAGACGGCAATAGTTGAAGTAAATAAAACGGTTACCAAAATAAATATTCTTCTCATTATTCTTTTCTCTCTTCTACTTGTTTCGCCTATCTATTCTTTAGATCTATTCACCAGCCTGCGTAGTCCGTAGCTGATAAACCCCTTCTATAACGACCCGGTCGCCCTCTTTTAGTCCCGATACGATCTCGTAGAAATCCGCACCTTCGGCCCCGAGTGCGACCTGACGCTTCTCGAACGTTTCGCCGCCGTCAAAGATGAACACAAAGGTTTCGGCTTGTTCCCTGACTACCGCTGACTTCGGCACGGCCAGAACTTGCCTATCGCCGCTCGTGTCGATCGTGATCTCTACAAAATTGCCATCCTTGAGCCGGTTGAATGGATTCTTGACCTCGTATATCACAGGCACGGTCCGCGTCTGCTCATTTACAGTTTGGCCGATCGAGACAAGGCGTCCGTCACCGTCAGCCGTACCGATGGTGTAAACGTCGCCGAGCAGAGCGGACGACGTGAAACTTGCTCTTGTGGATTCGCGAATCGTCGCGAGGTCCTTCTCAAAAACCTGCGCTTCTAAGAGGACGGTGGACAAATTCACGATGTTCAGTAACTCGGCTCCGCTTGCGACCTGCTGTCCGCTCGTGGCTTTGATCTGGTCGATTATTCCCGTTATCGGCGATATCAAGGGGAAATTTCGCGACGGCTGTCTGACGGTCGGGGAGCGGAAAATAGCCTGCCCGGCCTGAGCCGATTTGATCTGGTCGCCCAATAAAGCGACCTGCTTATCGGCTGACGCGATTTCATCGTCGATGACCTTAACGGCTGTTTGAGCTTCTTCGACACGTTTCCGGGGAACTGCGCCAACCTCAAGAAGGTTCTGCGACCTTCGAAGCTCGCGCTGGGCCTGAGCAAGACGCGTCCTCGCTTGTCCCGCCGCCGCTCGCGACTGTGCCTGTTGCGACTGCAGAGAAAGGACAGTATTCCGCAGTTCTAATTTTCGAGCCTCGACCTCCCGCTGTTGTGCCTCGACATCAAGTCTTTGCGACTCAAGCCCGGTCTGTCCTGAAACGTCAAGAACCTGTTCAACGTATCCAATCTGTTCGCCGCGACCGACCGCAGAACCCAAAGCTACCACCTGATTAAGCACGATCCTTCCGGGCACCTGTGCGGTAACGACACCTTTGGCGTCCGGTCGAGGTCTAACCACTCCTGTGGTTTTCAAGCCGCTAGTGATTTGCCGCGTGTCGATCAATTGAGTCTTGATCCCGAATAAGAGCTGCGATTCTTTCGGCACAGTGATCGTCGTACCTTTCGGTAATTCGTTTACCGCTGGCGTCGAAAAGGCATCGGATGGAATCGCAGCTGTTTCGCGAGTCTGAGAAGGCGGAAGAAGAAACGCAAAGGCAACCGCACTCAAAAGAAACACCGTGAGAACAACGGCACCTGCCGGTGCTAATCGCCTAAAAGACACATGCCCCTTTCTTTTCAGAGCGTAAAAGACGACCGCAAATGAAGTCCCCGAAAGTACGAGCAGAATCAGAAGACCGACCCAAAAAGATGTCCGGATCGGTGCTCGAGAAACCGTGACCGGAAAATCTGCCGAAAACGTCCGCTTGTCTTCAGTGGTTACAGCAACAACTAACTTGTAATCGCCCGAGCTGTCGAACTGGTAGGAACCACGGTATAAGCCGCCCGGCTCTTCCTTCGCGGCAATATTTCCGGAAACTACCGTACCGTCAGGCCGTGTGACGCTAAGCACGACAGCGGCTTTCTCCACTGGCAGCGGCCCGGAACCGAACCCGCCCTGAACGGTCTCGCTCACAGAGACAAGTACATGCCCCGTTTCACCCGAACGCGGATCGCCAGGGAGGCGTTTCATAATGACAGTCAGTTCGCCGCTGTCGTTCTTAACATTCCGTTCGGAGGTAATCGTCGCAATTGGAGCCGCTCCCGCCGCAGCTGGAACTGGAGCCTCTGCAGCGAACGACGGCACAAGGCATACAGCGATAAGGAAAAATGCTATCTGACTTCTCCTCGCTTTCGCATTCCGCATTAAGTTTTTAATGGACCTATTCATTAATGTGCGTGTGCCTTTCCGTACAGAGCCTGCATTGACAGAACATCGATCCTCACCGCGTCGGTGATAGCTTTTGCCAAATCATCCTTTGCGCCGTTTGCCTTAATATCTGCACCTAGCAACAGATCGTCATCATGGCCCTTTCCTGCAAACTGGCTGAGAAAACCGGCCGGCACGCCTTCCACCTTGATCTCTTTAATTACTGGCGACCCGTCCTTGTTCTCGTAAATAACGATGATCTCTTTACCGGCCGCCTTGACGATCGTTACCGATCCGACTTGCGTTCTTGTACCGCTGGCAGTGGAAAAACCTGGATAGGAGTGATGATCTTTCTCGGTGACTTTTCCGCCGGTATCCTTTTCGATAGACGCGATCTGAGCGTCGGTTAACTCCTTGTGCATGGCCGTGAATGTCTGTGCACCGGGAAGCGCCGCTTTTACCGAGGCAGGAATCTCATCGGCTTTCGCTGGTGCGGCGGCGTTATCTGCTGTCGTCGAGTTCGCAGGCGCTTTATTCGCCGCAGCTGTGTTGGCGGCTGGGGTTGTCGTTCCGCCGGAACACGCTAGTGAGAACAGGCTCGCGGTAAGTGCAGTTACGAATATGAATATTTTCATTTTTTCTCCTCTTCTTTTCTTGGTTTGGTCGATTTTAGTAATCCAATACGTTCGGCTTTATTCTCGTTAACCGACTTCAAAAATTCTTCCCTGTTAAACTGGCCCGGCACGGTCTTCGTATCTGGCAGTACCGATGTCGATCCAGGCATGAATGCCGATGATGGCAGGGCCGCACCGACTGCTGCTTCCAGTGCAGTTAAGGTCGTGTAGTATTCTTCCAAAACCCGGTTGTAATTCGTGACGTTCTCATTCAAACGACGCTGTTCATTGACGACCTCGAACACCGAAAACTCGCCGGCACTATAAGCCGCCCTGACAGTTTGCAAATTTGCCTCTGCCCTCGGAAGTATCTGAGTCGTGTACAGCACCAGCTTTTCCGCCGCCGCCCGATACTGGCCGTAAGCAACGGCAACATCGCGTCGTATCGTTGCCTCTAAAAATTCGCGTGTACGAACCGCCTGAACCTGTTCACCGACAGCGGAGGCAATGCCGCCTTGGTTGCGGTTGGACACGGGAAGATCGATCGACACGCCGAATGTCAGTTCGTTGTCGCGACTGTTGATAATTCCGCCTCCGGCCGATGCGGGCAGATCGGTAAATGCCTTGGTACGCGAAAAACGCAACGAAGGCGTGATATCCGGAGCGGCCTGCGCCCGAGCCAAGTCGAGCCTCGCGGTTCCCAGCCGCTCGCCGATCCGTGCGGCCTGCAAGTCGGAGCGATCGTTTAACGCCTTTTGGGTAAGTTCGCTAAGCCCCAGATCGAGCCGCGGAGGCCGGTCGGACTGAGGCGCCAATCGAATCGGTTCCGAAACATCGGATCCGATAAGCGTTCGAATTCTTAACAAGGCAGTTTCCAATTCGTTTCTTGCTTCGATCCTTTGGATCTTCAGCCGGTCGCTTTCGACTTTGACCAAATTCAGATCGAGCGGAGCGACATCGCCCTCGTTTAAGCGTGCTTCCGTCACCCGAACCAGTTCCGCGTCGGAGGCCAGAAGTCTTTCCAGTACATCGAGTTGCCGCGCGGCCGATATAGCACGAGCGTAATCGCGGCGAATTTCGACCGCGATATTCCGCTCGATAGCGGCGACCTCGGCGCGAACCTGCTGGAGTTCGAGTTCGGCGACGGTACGCCGCTTTCCACGTTTGCCTCCAAGCTCGAAAGGTTGAGAGATCCCCGCAGAAAAGTCATACTCGCTTTCGCCGCCCAAGAAACGCGGGCTGCCGTATTCGGTAGTAAACGTCGGATTTGGCCGAAGTCCGGCTTGAACCAGACGCCCCTCGGCGATCACCAGTCGCTGCCGAGCCGCAAGCAGATCCGCCCGACGGCTGCCCGCACTTTCAACAAGCCGCTCGACACTCAAACCATCTTGGCCAATGTATTGAAGCGACGGGGCCGGAGTCGGAACGGGCGAGGGATCAGTTTGCTGGGCAAATGCCGAATGAAAGCTGCCAAAAAAGAGGACGGCTAACCCGAGCTTCGCTGAATACTCACCCACGATTACTAAAATATTCCTTATGCCCATGGAGTGTTGGTAAACGATGTTCGCGAGATTCTTACGCAGAAAGTGCTTCCTCGTTAACTCCGGGGCCAGCGGCGAAACGCCACACGAAATACACAAGCCCGAAAAGCAAAATTATTACAAGCAAAAAGACAACGCCGATCACCAATTGCGTGAACCAGGACGTTCCGCCCTCGGCAGTGAGCGTGGGCGGCTTTACTTCGATACCGGAAAAAGTGGCGGTGTCGGTTTCGCCATCGTGCGACACGTTAGCCCGCATCTTGTAAACGCCTGTCGGCATCGCCGGAAAGGTCACGCTGTATGTGCCCGCCTGGTCGCCGGCCGCAACGCTCGCGTTAAAGACGGTACCGTTCGTCGATTCGACCTCGACCTTGGCATCGACAGCCTTGAATGGTTCGTTGGTCTCAAATTTCGTGATAAAAAGCAGCCCGGTCGTAATCTTGTCCGGCTCCATCGCAGGGTGCTTTACCATTAGCTCGAGTTCGCCCAAACGAGTCGAATGAGATACAACGCCCTTCGAGTTCGCCGTGGACTTTGGCTTCGCGTCACCATGATCCTCACCGCCATGGGCGAGCATCGCGGTAGGCGAGACAACCGTGAACAAAACGCTTCCCAGCATAAAATACCCAACAAATCGCGCGATCTGACCTCTCATATACCGAAATATAAGGGCAATAGCTGTACCACTCGCTTTTTCCGATGTTTATTGGGTTTAACGGGAGTATTCGACGAGGCGATGCGGCCACGATGTGTAATAAGAGACAGGAGATGTCTGTTATCAAACACCATCGGCGGCGGACGAGACTTTTGTGGACACTATCTATCTGTTTTGGAAACCGTATGCATGCGGGTTATGGGGAGATTCAACTGCGAACTTCACGCGAGAATTAGAGAAACCTCGGATAATTTTTCGTGTGGACTGAAATCAATTACAGAATAGATTGGCTCAATCTATTTCCGCTGCAACACGCGCTGATTCGATGATCCTCGATACTCCCCCGTCTCAGCGACTAGAGATGATTCAAAAGGACCGTCAATGAGCAGGTCAATGTGGGACAGAGTATTGGTAATGCTAGGGTCGTCCTTTGCAGTTAGTTTCTCGATAGTATTGCCCGTGTAGACGACAATGTGGAAGCCAAGTTTCTTCAGTCTCAACACAAGTTCCGCCACAGAATCAGATTGATCAAAAGGCTCACCTCCGAGAATTGTTACACCGTCGTTCTCATAGCGTTTTGAAACGATCTCTTCGAGAATTGAGGAAATGGAAACCTTTTTCCCGTTGTGGCGACTATGGGTTTCGGGAACGTAGCAACCTGGACAACGAATTGAACAACCGGCAACTTGAATTACGCTTCGACGACCCGGGCCATCAACCACTGAGTTGTGATATATGCGATGAAGCCAAATGTACTGGCGATCATCGTAAAGACAACTCGGTTCCCAAGAAGGGCCTTCCATCGGCTTTCCGCAATTCAAACTTTGGGAAGTCCCAAGGTCGTCTCTGAGATCTATCAGTAGATTAGCGGAAATGCCTGAGACTTCAGCGGTAAGTTTCCCACTGTCCGGTTCGAGTATGAAGGTGATCTTATTGCTCATCCTCGTGTGTTGGTCTGTTTGACGCTGGGCGCGACAAAATATTCTTGCTTTTTGGTTTCGGCACAGGGATCGCCGAGAATTTCCTTTAACTGTTTCGCCGCTTTCTCACAAGCGGTACCTTGATACCCCTTTATCTCGGTTTCGCATGTTCCGCGTTCGGTATCGATTTTGAATTCAACTTCAGGCATTTCGGCATCCTCCTTAGTATTTGATTCTAATTTTGAGAGTTTTTCCGATTCGTTCCTTGATAAGCGTGCCGCCGAGCCTCTTGGCCATCTTTCTTGCTGCTGCTTCGTGATAGCTATTCTGAAGTCGGACGATAAAGTCCTTCCCGAGGCAAAAAGACAAATCCATGTCGTCAATAACCGCTGTATAGCCTTTCGCGGTTCTCCGGAAGCCGATATCCCCCAAAAGCGCTCGTCCTCGTATTTCGTGACGCCGAATCACGATGTCTGCCGTTTGTGGATCGCGTTTGTCCCACCCCTGAAGAGGAATCTCGGTTCCCACAGTCGGAGAAGCGAACCCACATTCGGCCAAGGCTTCGAGTAGCAATTCGCGATTTGGGAAAGACTGGGATTCAAAGGTCATGTATTTACTCATTGAAGTTCTCCGTTTTTAGAGTTCATAGATTCGATCGGTGCGGTTTCCGGCAAGGCCGGTATTCTCGGTTCGGGAACCAACGCCTTTGATATTGTTCCGTGCCCATTTGCGGATCTCTTCGATCTTCTCGCTCATCATCTGTGCGGTGGGGGTAATGTTCTCGGCGGCTTTGATAATGTCGCGGGTTTCCGCTGGCCGGTCTCCATCGATGAAGGCTTCAAGAACTCCGTCTTTTACTGCGCCTTCTAATTCGGCACCGGAAAAGTCCTTGCTCTTTTCTACAAGCTTATCAAGATCGAAGTGTTCGGCATCGAGGGCTCTTTTCGTCAGATGAACTCGGAATATTTCTTTTCGGTCTTCAGTCTCCGGAAGATCGACAAAGTGTATATACGAGAATCGGCCGATCCTGAACTGTTCGGATTCAAGTTCACGTACGTCATTGGCGGTAGCAAACACGAGTACATCCTGGTTGTCCTGCATCCAATTGAGGAGATAGGAGATGGTTCGAGCCGTTTCTCCTCCGTCGGTCTTGTTCGACGACTTCATTCCTGAG
>JAHBSI010000007.1 GCA_019639195.1 Acidobacteriota bacterium
TATCAGCTATATCTCCCGATAGAGGGCATCGACCACACGAAAATAAAGACGAGGTGATCCATAACAAACGGAATCTGCGAGAGCTTTCACAAAACCATCCTCAACGAGTTCTGCTGGAAGCGCTGCAGCCGGACGCAGCCGAGTGGGTACGCCACTACAACACCGAGCGACCTCTTTCCGGCAAATACTGCTAGGGCAAGACCCCAACGGAAACTCTTGCTGAGTCAAAGCACCTGGCAAAAGAAAAGGAGTTGGACAATGAAGAATGGTGGTACTACGATCCCAAAAATCGTACACCCACCATTATCGAAAATCCTTTCAAACGTCAGAGGAAGTCTTGACTAGTACAAATTAGTGGTTCAGAGTGTTATTTCTTTCTATAAAAGACTCACTCTTGGTATTGTGTGCGTTTAGTTGAGGCGTATCATAGTTGATTTGCTTCGGCTGTGACATGCGAGTACGCAGACATTCCTCTACCTGATGACTGAGTGCGTCGATGCTGGATGGTTCAACACTGTCGGTCAACCGATATTTACTCATGTGAGACACAACAATTTCTCGTGACCTCGATTGTGAAATCGTCATGTCCATACTCAAATCCTTGACAAGATCATTGACAATATCTACACGAAGTTTTGTGAGTTCAGAAAAGGTTTTGTCCGGCGCTCGCTTTTCACCATATCGCTCTTGTACTCGAGTTTCTAGTAGATCCCTCTGATGCATCGCCTTGCCGAAAATAAAATCTTTTTCGTATGGAGGTAAATCTTGATAAGTCTTCGCGTGGTCGAATTCGTTCGGGTTTCTCAAATCATTGCTTGGAGTGCTCAGACTTGAAAGAAAGTGTTTAGTCGCGGCAAATGAATGTCTCAGATCAGATCTTTCCAATCTCGCTTCGAGGCTGTGCAGTAGTTGCTGCCCCTCCGTGCTTAACCGGATCTTGCCATCAAAAAGGGCCTGAGTCTTTTCCTCGCGACTCTTTCCAAAGTGTGAGTAGGACATTTTTGCCGCTGTCATTTCGGATGAATAGTGTGGAGGTGAACTCTCGGTAAAGAGGAATTGAAGTTCCTTCACTGAAACTGCGATCGCGGTTTCTGAACGTTCTTGATCAGAAAGTTCCTTCCATCTAAATCCAATCTGAGAATTATCCTTTCGGATGAACGAACCAGCCTCAATTACTTCTTGGCGAGTAGTTGCGCGATCAAGCATCGCGGCATATTTTCGGTATCGTGCATTGAAGTGCCGTAGCCTCGAATCTGGATGTTCTAGTTGTTTCTCGATATAGGCAGCGGCAAATCTCAGATCGTCAACCGCTTCGTGTTTCCTCGAGGGTTCGTGAATGGCGGTCGTGTAGATAGTATCTCTGTAGGCTTCTAATATTTCATCGACAGGCTTGCCGTCTTCGAGTTCCTTGTCGATTGCCGGCAATTTCACGTTGAACCAGTGTTCGCGCTCATTGTGACTCATCTCCGATGCCATTTGAGCGAGTTCGAGGTTGCCGATTTCAAATCTTTCAAATTCGACATGACTGGCGTTAGTCGCTTCGCTTGGACCTCTCGCAAGCGAACCATCTTCATCTCGCAGAAGTTCATGATTTTCATCCTTTGCGTGATCGTGATCGCGTTCGAATACCGTATCCAACGGTACAAAATGATCGGAAGGTTCAAGCTGGCTTAACTCGTGAGCAAGGTTCGCTATATCGGTCATTGTTCGCTCAAAGCGTTCTTCTTTAGACTCTTCGCTGAATGTCCTATCGCCGGAATCTAAAAATTCAGTTTTACCTTCCAATGACTGGTAGATCCAATTGAAGACCCTTAACTGAGTTTCACGGTCGGCGTCAGAACCCGCGATCTTTTGGCCGTATTCGACTATCTGGGGAGCAAGTTCGGCGACTTTTGACCTGTCTCCGGTTATATGTTCCAACTTCTTTACCGCATATTGGTTGGTTGGGATATCCAACCCTGCGGCAATGGATAGCTTTTCTTTGGGAACGATAACCGCGTTCCCGGATACTGTGGCTCCGCGTTCGTAAAGATCCCGCGCGAATTGGGAATGTTGATTCAAATACGAGGCGTGTTCATATCGGCTTCGACCATCAGTTTGGTCTATGCGGGCCAGCAGCAAGTCCGATTTACTGACGGAAAGTATCTCGTTGATAGCTCTTTGAGTCCTCGGATTAGGAATATCTACCGATCTTGTTATTGATGGTGAGTGTTCTGCTTTGCGTTTGGCTCTGTCATGAAGAAGTACCCGCTGTTGGACCTTCTCGATCGCGAGCTTTACGACATCGGCATGACACATCTCGCCGGCGCGGCAAAAGCAGGAAACAACAATTGGTTGACCGTTGTTGACCGTTTCGGCCAAGAGTTTCATGCCCTCCCTCAGACCGCTTTCGTTTGCTCGATATGTATTCCTAAGCCGTTCGGAATAAGCAACCAGTGCCCTTGCCCTCGCAAGGCCCTTTGGTGCGATCTCCGATCTTAATGGAGCCAACTGCATCAGTTCCGGCGTATTGATGTTCAACAGATCGAGAGAACGCCTCGGAAGGCGGCCATTTGTTTCTTCAGGACTTACCACAACTTGGCTTGTGAATTTTATCTCCATTCAATCAATCAGAAACGCTAGGTTCTAATCAATCTGAATAGCAAGTTTTGTGCCTGTAACTGCAAAGAGATCGCTAAACCATTAGCGTTCGATTCCATGTTCAGCCCTTGAAGTCTGAGTGCTGTGTTCTACTGACACTGATGGCCTTTGGGGCTGTTCCCGAGTGATCTCCAACGTTCGGTTCGGAGAATTAAAAGTCTTCAACAAATTTCTTGTTGACGGTGCGGAGCTTTTATCGGAACCCTTGAGGATTGTCTTCAGCTTGGCCGCTTCTTTTGAACTTTGAGTTTGATTGATTCGGAATTCGATCAATGAAATCTCCGAAGGGGTAAAGATCGGAGCATATTTCGGCTCACTGTGTAATGACATAACCAACTTTTGTTTGAATCCGGCGGCGATTGTCGATGCAGCGTCGAAAATACCTTTCGCTCCTACGTATTCTAAGTTGAGTCTTGTTTCCTTCTCCTCCACCATCTTCAGCACCACTTTTCTGTTTTGTCTGTGATCCTTGCCCTCCAGCATCAACGCAACAGCTTGATCCAATATCGAGTGCGTATTTGGCAGATCGACCTCTTTTAGACTCAAGTAATTGACTTCTTTTGGACGTGACCCAGAAACAGGAAACTTGGTATATTGTCTTGTCTTTCTGAAGATTTCGAGATCTTCTTTAGCCATATCTAATCGGATTTTTGCAACTATCTCTCTTGCGATGGCTCGGCCGCCGATCACTTCTTGTTTGTAGACCTCAATATCAGGTTGATCTCCGGATTTTGAAAGCCTTCTGGCAGCAGGACAATCGGCTCTAGCCGAGTCAATTAGTGATCTTTGTTCACCCCAGTTTTCCTGGTAAACCTCTCGTAAACCTAGTCTGGCCGCCAGTCTTTCTATCTCGTCGAGTTCGTGTGGCAAGTACTTTCCGTCCTGAATTCCTGAAGCGCGATCCGATTCAAGTATCTTTTCCAATAATTTCGATTGCTTCTTGGCGCCTGAATACTCATTCGCTATTTTTCGCTTCGATTCAGCGAGTTTAAGTTCTATGTCTTGCGGGAGTTGAGTGCTTTTTAAGTCCTCACGCCAGACATCCGTACGAGTAAACCTACCTATAAAATGGTGGACATCCTCAACCAGCTTGGATGCGAGACTCTGCTCAGTTCGTGCTCTTTCAACGTCTGCAAGTGAAAGCGATTTTCCATCCACATCCGCGCGACGATAGAAGCGGCCGGTATCAAAATCCTGCATTTGGCGTTCGGTATTTTTGACCCTCAGATTTGCGACTGCTTTTTGTGCGAATATTCGACTGAGGTCATGCTGATTCCGGCTTTCAATTTCGCCTCCTCTTTCAAGCTCCGACCGCACCTTTTCCAGATAAGCGAACCGAGGGATATCGGATGTCTCCAGACACTGTTCCTGAAGCTGATCGATCTCGGATTTTGAGAGTATTGGCGTTGGAAGTTTCAGGCTTTGCTTTCGATGGTGAGATCGAATCTTCTTTGCCCCCTCGATTGCCTTACCGAAGGTCTCTTCTACTTTGGCTTTTTGATTCTCCTGCTTGCCCATCATTTTGAGCAGAACGGTCTTAATAATCTTGGCTTCTGGATTGTCATCTAAGCGCTCATCACCGGAGTGCTTATCCCGGCGGCGCTCCAAATCGTTCAGTGACAAGCGCCGTTTCTCACCACTCGATGAATCCGTAACAAGGAATCTCATCTTGTCGCCATTTTGGGCCAAATGTTCTATCTGCACTTCAATTCGCCGGATAAGAGCTTCGCCGATGATCGCCTTACCGAGCGTTCTTCTGTCGTTACGGTCAGGGCTTCCAGACTCATTGAACTCCGTGCCGTTGCCCGACAGAATAGGAGAGCGATCGGGCGACTGCTGCTGCAAATTCCTTTTTTTGGTTTGTCCTTGCATCAATACCGAATCCATTTTCACTTCAGCCGCGTGTGCAAAAATGCCTTGAACAAATACCTTCTCTTTGTTCACAATCTCATTGTGAGGTAGTGCCTCTCTTGGTATCTTCGTGAGATGACAATTGTCGAATGATTTTGAGATGTATTCCTTTTGCAAGGCGATGTGAACATGAGGATTCTCGGTATTAAGATGCAGTGCGGCAACCCAGGACAGTTTTTCGGCTCCGAGATGTTCTTTTAATCCGTCAATACTTGCTCGGGTGATAGATTTTATTGCCGCTTGCAGTTCTTTTTCAGATCCCGCCAACTTCCGATAATCGGACTCCCTGAAAGAGATGACTAGATGATGTAATTGGTCATTACCGACTCGCGTTTTTGAGAGTGCAACTTTCAGAGAGTTGTTTGCACTTTCCAATGAGAGATTGCTTGAAAAGTCATTGAAGAGATCCCGGCCATTTGACCGCTCCGTCGATGGATCGATCTTGCTGTTGGCAATATAGTTGACAAGGCCGTGAGAACTACCTCGTTTTGACTGAATTGACACAACGATTCTCACTAAGATTTTTCATCCTTTTTGGACTTTGTGTTTGCCGCGTTTGCCGCAATGCGTTCCTGTAAAACTTTGATCTTGGTTTCAACAAACAAATTGGCATCTGCAATGGGTTCAGTCTCCAGCCCGTGAAAGGAATGGCATTTATTAAGATCGAGAATAGAATGCGCGATCAGATTTGCAAGAAATGCGTTCCCGATATCTATGCTGTTTTCCCTCTCGGATTGATTAGGGGATAAGAATTCGAGCAGTCTTGTAAAGATCTGATTGAGTGACGACACGGTGATATTCAGCATGCAGTAGGCCTCACGCAGCAGAACAGTTGTGTTTAGCGAGTCGTCTGAAAGGCTTTTCACATTATCACTAAGCCTTTCCGTCTGTTCATTCAACCCATCGAAGAGGCTCAAGAGATTACGTAAATCAGTTTGGTTTTCGCGTTCGGTTCTTATGATCCAGTCGATCTTGTTTTCGAACCGCTCCTGCTTAAGTTTTGAGTCGTGTTCCGATAGGGCTTTTTGAATGAGTTTTCTTGCAATAGCAGCGCGGGTCTCGCCTGTACTCTTTGCTAACTCGGAAAGCTTGCGAACATCGCTTTCATAAGGTCTGATCGTCATCGGAAATCCCTGCTTCGTAACTGCTCCGGAGTTTATTCCTTTAATCAACTTTTCGCGTTCGCGTTTTCTCATTTGTAATCGCCTGAAATACAGCGAAGGTCTGCAAACTACGTGCCGGGAAGAACATTTGGCTAAAGCAGTTTGGTTTGTAATTTTCGATTACAATGGATAACCCTTGTGGTGTCATACAATTGCGGGAGTTACAAACTGGGTAAATTGGTCTATCCTGTCAGGCAAGCAGAAGACAGCAACTTCCATAATAAAATTTCACCGCCAGCCAGCCGCTTTTTTCCCGCTGGCACGCCGTTTGTACCTAGCATCTATGATCAAATCCAAAAGGAGGCAGATGCAAAACTTATGAACACAATCGTAGATACAAACACACAAAAAAAGGCCGCAAGCGACCAGACAATTCTCCAAATAAACCGGCTGAATTACATCAAGGTCAATGCAAAGATCCTTGATTCGACTAACGAAAAACTAAAGAAATATCTACGCTTTGCAGCCGATCAAATGAGGACGGAAATAACATCCGGCGATGTGGTCGACTTTGCCCTGAATATGCTCTTTGACCGTGATCCGGGATTTAGATCGTGGCACAAACAGCAAACCTGACAGTCGTCTTTTTACGTGGAGAATGCCGAAGGAAGATCATTTCTCAAATCGACATGCGAGAATACATTTCCGCAATCAACTGACAACGAATACCGGCTTACTGTTGCTTCAAGACTCTTCTCGAACGCCCGAATATTCAGTTGGTTGCTCTCCAACAGCAGCAGTTTGGAAAGCCTTTGCAAATCCTCATCCGGCAAACTGCATTGATAGGTCGATGCGGCCCGCGAAAGCCTGTCGGCGGCCTCCTGAAACGTGACACCGACATGTCCTCGAACCCATCTCCAACTGACATGATGCCGATAGCATCTCGTGACAAGATCACTCCAGAAGCTCCGGTTCGACTTCATTCGATTTTTGCCGGTCATAGTCTCCACGACATACCTTGAGTCCGAAACAATCTCGACAATGCAGGGACGGCGAAGTGTGCCGAGAGCCGTTCTACAAGCCGAAATTTTTGCTTGTTGGTTGGTCAGAGAGCCTAGATGTCTGGATATAAGCCGCAACTCCATCCTATGCCGGTCAGCGATGACTGCTCCGCACCCGGCAGATGCTTCCACAGAACCATTTCTTAAACAGGACCCGTCAGCGTAAATAGTGATTTCCGGGAAATAGTCTTCTGTTACCTTATCGTTCATATACCCTCCAACAATTTCAGGGCACCGACTTCTCGATGCCCTGAAAGATCCCTTAGCAATCAGGAAACCATTTCCAAGATCAAACTCAGAACTGGTCGTCAAACGGCTCCGCAACGGCCGAATCCTCATCATTCGGAGCAGGCTCAGGCAGCATCTCCGGTTCGGGGGATTCTGCTTCCTGGCCGTTGTCTGTTTTGGCCCCGTCCGCGAACTCGTACGACTGGAGAATCACTTCTGCGCCGGCCCGCGGCTGGCCTTCTTTTGTCAGCCAGGGTTTGAATCCAAGGCGACCCTGCACAAGCAGATGAGTGCCTTTCCTGACGTTTGCCGCCAGGGTTTCAGCGACCTTTCCGAAAGCGGTCACGTTGTACCAGTGTGTGGTCTTAACACGGCCTTCAGCACCGTTCTTGTAAGAATTTGAAGCGATCGGAAAGGTTGCGACCGCCGTTCCTTTTTCCGAATAGCGGAGTTTTACTTCGCGACCGGTATTGCCGAGGATCGATACTGTAGTTGACATTGTTATATTTGCTCCTTTTTGGTTTATTTTTGTTCCACTGTGGATGATTTATGCACCACAATGGATGATTTATGCACCACTGCAAGAGGGCGATCAGGGCGGTTCGGCTCTTAGACTGTCCCAGCCTGACCGCCGCTCTTTTTCAATTAACTTGATAACAAATCTCACGCCGCGTGAACGATCTTTACGAGTGCCGGCTGGCCAAAGAGCATTTGTTGGGACTGTTTGGCATTCATTTCGGCTTTAAGTTCGCACTCTCGACTCCGGACGGAATCCCACAATCTCTGTTTCTCTTGTCGTGTAAATCCCTTGGCTTCAGGATCGTTATATAGTGCGAACTTCAGAAACCTGAGCCGTCCCATTGATGCTTTCTCGACGGTCCTTATCCACTTTCTGGCTGCCGCACTAATTCGATTTGCAAGGCGAGCTTCCTGGGATTTTGCAACCGTGTTCAGCGCCGTAAACTCCTTGAGTGAGATCTCATGTCGCTCTTTGTAAGCAGCAAATCCTGTCTTTTTCAGTTCAGCGACTACGGCTGTATCTTCCGTTCCTCGAAGGCTCAAATAAAGATCCTGATAGGAGGCGTTACGGAGACTTCTGATATGGAAATCACCACGCATTTTTTGCCAAAGAACACGGCAAACTCCGGCCACGTACTGCATCTCGTCGTAATCGGGATTGATCTCGTTTTCCGTGACGTATTCGAAAGTTGAATTGCGGATAGAGCGTACCTTGCGGACAGTGCGAACAACTTGCCGGCAATAGATCTGCTCCAGTCTCAGTGTCAACCATTCCTCGAACTCGTTGTCTGAAAACGGACGAGTAGCGGCATCCGCCGAAAATCCAAACGAAAGCATTTCCGGTCTCGATTCGGCGATAAACTCCCGGGCTTTTCTGGCCTCCGAACCGCCCATCTGATGTCCGACAAACAGATGCGAAATGATCGAACTCAGGCCGCGAAGATCGGACGGCAAGTACGAGGCGTCAATCTCGCATTCGAAGTCGAAAGCAACTACGGAGCTTTGCCCACCGTTCATTCGTATGTTTACTGTTCCGTTCTCGTCATACTGTTCGAGACTCTCGAATGTAAGAAAGTCACGATCCACTTCTTCGATGGACTTGTCACCGTCGGAAAGGTAGTATTCCTCGAATTCGTCCGTGATCATTCGAGTGATCTTCTGACGCCCGATCCGACGCATCACCGAATCCATTTCTGCATCAAAATTCGGAGTCGGCTCAGGCAACGGCAAGCAAGATTTGGCAGCGTCGCGGCTTCGTCTTTTGTCAGCTCTTGTGAGCTTCATCAGGATCGGACGCGACTCAAAGACATCTAATTCTCGCGCGGATAGAGGGGCAGTCACAGCCGACATTTGCATTCCGAGCATTCCCATTTCTTTGAGAACTTCGGGGATGCCTCGACGCCTGATCTCGCCATAATAATGTGAAGCGATCTGCTGAAGTTCAAATTGTCCGGCGTCGGGACTTGCAACCGCCCTGACGCAGCGAACGAACTCAAGTGCATCTATCTCATCGCCAAGCACTTTTACCGCATATTCGAGGGAAAGTATCTTCACCTTATCGACCGGTTCGGCCTCAATCTCATCTGCAATCCTGACCACCACCTCACCAAGAATCGCAAACTCCTCAAGTTCCTGCCGACGCAGCGGATTTCGCTGAAGATGCCGACACCAGTCCTGCATTGGTGAGCCGCTGTTAAGCGGTGTGAAAGCCAGAATCGGACTTTCCGGAGCGTATTGTTTTAGCATTTCTAGATTCATTTGTACTGCCATATTCACCTCGTAAATCCCGGACAAGAGCCGGAGAGAACACTTGTTTTTGGGCAGTGTTCTCAATGCCCAAGTTGAAAAAAGCACAAGAATTCAGGCTCGAAAATCCCTTTCAACTTGGGAATAAAGGCTTGTTAAGTAGAACGGAAGAACTAGCCAATGGAGGCTTCCAAATCGGCTAATCGACGTTGAAGATATGCGAAAGTTTTGGGCGCCCTTCTATCAAGTTCGGCTCGTCCGGTTCCGAGACCATCTGCCGGAATGACGACAGTGATATTCTTATCGCTCACGGCGGTGAATACCGGAGACAACGCGGCTTCGATCGCGGACTTGTTGTGCTCAAATTCATCGTCGGTGAAGAACGCAGACTCCTCCCTGCTCGGCGTTTTCTTGGTTGGAACACCGACAGCATTTGGTTCACCGCGCATGGCAGCTGCCTGACCGCCGAAACCTCGTTGTTCGAGGTTGTCACCAAACAAAACCAGCTTGTCCCGATTTGCCTTCACATATTCGCGAGTGATGTATTTCAATCGTTGGATCATAAGGCCTCCAAAAGAGTGGAAGCTAAAAGGCGGCTACTTGATCCGAAACTTCGCTGACAATTGACGCCGGAATGGGGCCACCGGAGTCCTCCGACCCGCTTTCCGCCCTCCGTGCTCTGGGAAGAAATTGAAATTCCTGAAGCACAATGTCCGCTCCGGCCTGCGGGGTGCCGTTTCGGTCGAGCCAGGGGTTGAAAGAAAGCGTTCCCACGACACAGAGCCGGGTCCCCTTATCGACGAATTTTGCGAGTGTCTGGGCTTGTTTCCCGAACGCAATTACGCGAAACCAATTGGTCTTTTCGACCCGCCCGTCATTTGTCTTGCGAACGGTGTTGGACGCCATTGAGAAACTGGCGATGAATGTCCCTTTGTCTGTTGTTCTGGTTTCCGGCGCTTTGCCAAGATTGCCAATTAAAGTGATGCTAGCTGACATGTTATTTTCTCCTTTGCGTTTATAATCTGTGATTCATCCACCAATGCTTGAAAGCCTTGATGAATTCACTTTCTATCAGCCGCTTTTATTTTTAGGTTCTTAGTTCACACTTTGTTTACTGGCAGTTGTGGGACAAGGTGGCGAAAAAAAGCACCACAGTGGTGCATTTTTTCGCCAAAGTGGATTATTTTTGCACCACTTTAAGCTCTATAAGCGATTCGTTTGAGTTTTTTGATAAGCCCTGATCGGCTAATTCCGAGATCCTTGGCTGCTCTTGTTCTATTGTTGTTGTGGACCGCCATGGCATTTTTCAGAAGATCGGTTTCGATCATCTCAAGGTAGTCATCAAGCTTTTTACCTTGGGGAAGGGTCTGGAAATGGCCGTTAGGCTTCTCATCCAAGCTAGCTCCATTAACATTCGGGGCTTCGAGATGCTTTTGGATTATATCTCCTGTGAGTGGGATAGGAAGAAGCCAATTTCCTCGCTCATCTGCCTCAAAAAGGATTTCAAGACAAACCTCATCAATAAAAGACCGCAGTTCTCGGACATTTCCAAACCACGGCGAGCGTTCGAGCACTCGCAATGCCTTCTTTTCGGCAGTTATGATGGCCCCGGACTTTGCACAAAAGTCCTTAATGAACTGGTGTGCCAGCGGAACTATCTCCCCTATACGTTCCCTCAAAGGCATCAGTCGAATTACGTGCGAAGTAATGCGGTATCTGAAGTCTTCGCGGAACACCGAGAGATTACGATGAGTGGCATAAATTATCCTGACATCTACATGTCTTGGACGGTTGCCGCCGACTCTCGTGATCGACTTTTCCTCAACGACCTTAAGCAGCTTTGCTTGTGTGCCGTTGTCGAGTTCGCCTATCTCGTCAAGGAACAGCGTACCGCCGGCGGCAGTCTCGAACTTGCCGATCTTTAACGCTGTAGCTCCTGTGAACGATCCTTTCTCATGTCCAAACAACTCACTTTCAATGATCGAGTCGGCCAATTCCGCACAATTAACTGAAACGAACGGATGTTTCCGACGCGGGCTTAGATCGTGTATCTGCTTTGCGGTATGGGTTTTGCCTGTACCTGTTTCACCTAGCAAACACAGGTCAAGAAAATCGAAACGTGCAAGTTGCTCGATATTTACATGATTACTTTGAAAGGTGTATAACATTTACAAATAGCGTATTGCAGATTCATCATGGATCACCGGAGTTTCGACGGTTTTATCCTTAATTTGGGAACAAAACTCCACTCCGAATTTGACCTGTATTAATAAAAACCTTTGGAAGTCGAAAAGGTTACATAACATCAACTTGCTGGGAGTACTTTTTTCGAGGTGGTAAAAAACACGTCGGAATATCCAAGAGGTGATGAAAAGGTCGTTTCTTCAAAAGCTACAGCCATTCCCCGGCAACGTCCCTTCGCCGGACGCTGAAGTTAAGCCCAAGCACTCAAACGAAGGATTTATACGCGAAGCCTTCAATCTCATAAAGCTTATTACAAGCGGACAAAGAACTTCCTTACCCGCGTCTGATATTCCCGACGTTGTTCAGGACACATCGCTGCGACTCTGGAAATGGCACATAAAGTTTCAAGAGCGAAGTAATGGGATGTCCCCGGATGAATGGCGTTCATTTACGGCAAGATCCACATACAACGAGATCAATCGCTCCAAGACTAAATTGTCCAGAATGAACGAGGTTCCACTTGAGCTTGTCCATGAATTTGAGGCCAAAGCTCAGGATGCGGAGTCCGATCTTGAGATGAAAGAACTTGTTAGGAAAGTATGGCAAGGAATTTGCAATCTCAGTCTATATCAACGGCGAGCATTACTTTTACATTCAGCGGAAACTTTGATTTATCTGATGCAGTTTGGCATCAGCGAGAGTCGGATCGCTTCGGAGCTTTCATTCGATTTTGAGACATGGAAAGTCTTATCGACGCAAATGCCTCTGACGGACATGGAAATCGCGAAGCTGGTGAACGGGAATGGCAACCCATCAGAAATCGAAACATCGGTGCGAAACATTAAAAAGGCAAGATACGACGCAAGAAAGAGACTTGAGAAGCTAAACAAATGAACAGCGAGCATTTACAAGTTTCACACATCACACTTTTTCGAAAGGGTTCACTTTCGAGAGAAGCACTGCGTCAAGCATCCCGTCATCTGTTGACATGTCGTGACTGCCGAGACCTTCTGCCCAAGCCATCACTAAAAGAATTTCTGAATTCCGTGTTTGTTGAACTGGACGACAGCGTCTTCACCGATGAAGCAGACGAAAACCTTGGAAAGAAGTTCTTTACATTCCTGAGTAGTTTCCGTCCCATGCTTCGGCCAGTATTCGCTGCCTTGCTGTTCATTGCAATAACAGGCGGCTTGTCACTATGGTTCCTCTCCAATCCAAACAATTCGACAAGTGCCAATCTGGTTGCATCGATCGACAGTAGCGAGTTGAATGGCCGAGACAGTATTCCGGGACTACCGCCGCTTGATAGTGATCAGCCCACTCACGCTCGTCCCCCTAATAGACCGAATAGATCGTCGGTATCGACAACCCAAAAACTGGAATCCAAAAGATCGATACCCAAGAGCGGCCGGTCGCAAAAATCCAAATTGAACACACCGGTGGAGTCCGAAACACGCAATCTCGATAATCCTTGCGGCTCTGTTGAGTCGCGCGGTCTTGACACTGTAGGGTTCGACGAGGGGGTGAAACTGATTTGGAGCAATGTCCCGAAAGCTGCTCGGTACGCCATCTATATTTCAGATCTCAACGAAAAGCTCGTCGATCATTTCGAGACCGAAACCGAAACCTCATACGTTTCGAAGGTCCGCTTTGAACAAGATGTAGTTTACAAATGGCGCCTTGTCGTGACTCTTCAATCGGGCGAAACCATCTCAAGTGGATCTCAGCGTTTTTCGCTGAACGACAGCGGTGAAATTAATAGTGATAAAAGGAATCTTCGGCTTCAGAAGCGGAGTTCGCCAAACCTAAGGTGTACGGAGAAAAATTGATGAAGAATTTATCAGCACACAATCTAATTTACTATTTCGCACTGGTCATCCCCGTATTGGGCTCAGTTTCGATCTTTGCACAATCAACTTCTGATGATTTTCCCATTCCGGCCAATATGAAGGTTGAAGGAATACCGCCTATAAAGAAGGATGAAGTCGAAAAGCTTTTCTTCGATCCGTCACAGATCAGGAACAATCTTATTTGGGATGTCAAAAGGACGGGCCGGGCAATACTCGTTACCGATGAAAAGTCATTCATTTATCGCGTCGCGTCGCCGATGGCGAAGCCGGAGGTCATTATTGACAATAGGGTTCCGAATACCGTCAGAGGGAATCCAACTAACGCTACCTTTGCATTCACCGATGACAAAGCCGACGAGGACAACTATGAGCTTTATCTATGGACAGGCAAGGAAATCAAGAAATTGTCCTCTTTTACCGGCAAGGACGAGTCCGTCGAATCATTTATCTGGTCAAAAGACGGTAAGAGCATCTATTACACTCAGGTTGACTTCGACACTAAAACAACAAAGCTGTGCAGCCATGATCTTGTTTCTATCTCCTGCCTTCTGACCGACTTGAAAGGAATTTGGAACGTTCTAGACTCGGATCAAGACAAGATGCTGCTCAAATATTGGAAGGCCTCAAGCAATCAAAGCTTGTATGTGTATGACAACACAAATAAGAAGACCATTCCGATAGAAGAAAAAGGAAATTCAAACAAAGGCTTTTTCGCACAGGGACGGGTCTTTTGGCTATCGGAGGGTTCGGATGAATGTGGTCAGGAGCGATGCCTGCTTTCGTTGGACATTAGGACCGGTACTAGAAAACGCATAACCTTGCCCGACGGTACGGCAAATCTTCAGGACGTTAAAGTATCTCCTGATGGAAAGTCGTTCTTGATACAGGAAACAAAAGACGGGATCGACAACCTCAAAATCGCCAAATTGAAGAATGATCGGTTGGGCGAAGTGGCTTCATCCTTTGTAAGAGGTTCATATGTGATCTGGGGAACAAGATGGCTGTCAAACCATGAAGTAGTTTACACAATTGAAAATGTTGGCAAACCTGCGTCGGTCGAGTCCTTTGATTTCTCAAAAAAGAAGCATACGTCATGGACCAAGGAGCGGGTTCCACCTCAAATTGACAATGCTGTACAACCACCTGAAGTGATCAAATGGAAGTCCTTCGACGGCAAGACCATTTCAGGCTATGTAATACGCCCAAAATCAGAACAAATTAAGTCACCAGTCGTGATCTACGTTCATGGCGGACCACAGATCATTGATCGCCCGACATTCAATACCTCTGACATACGTCTAGCAACCTATCTGGGCATCACCACCATTCACACAAATATTCGCGGTTCGTCCGGATTCGGGATCGAGTTCATGGATGCCGATAACGGTGCAAAGCGCGCAGACGCCGTTAAAGATATCCGGACATTGATTGATTGGATCGAGAAACAGCCGGAACTGGATGCCTCAAGGATCTTTATCCGGGGCGAAAGTTATGGCGGCCTTATCGCCCTAGCGACTGCACTTCAAGAGCCTAGGAGAATAAAGGCCGTGATTGCTGAATATCCTTTGGTATCCGTCCGGGGATATCTTTCACAGAGTTTTATAGATGAATTCTCCATCAATGAATATGGAGACCCAAAAGACGAAAAGTTAATGAAAAGGCTCGACGAGCTTTCTCCGCTGAACAACACAGAAAAGTGGAATAAGACGCCGTTGTTTCTAACGCGAGGAAAGCTCGATCAGAGAGTCCCAGAAAGGGACGTGCTCGGTCTCAAGGATCAGATCAAGAACACCGGGGCCGAGGTGTGGTTCATATACGCTAACGAAGCGGGACACGGCGTTGGAGGCCGTTACGTGACTGCCGCGATGTATGAGTTTTTGAAAAAACAAATAGGGAGTAAAAAGTAATGAAAACAATAAGAACAACTATATGCTCGTTGCTGCTTACGACTCTGCTGGCCGGCAACATCCTTGCCAACACCGGTATTGTTGCAGGCACCGCGGCTGTCACAAGCATCATTTCGGATCTGGTCGAAGAAGTACTTTTACTGCTTCGTGATGGGGATTGCCCACCCAGGTTATGTACAACGTGTCATCCAAATGGGGTGATCGATGAAAACGGCAATTGCCGTCCCCGTGAGGAATGATAAAGAATGAATGACTTCCATCAGAACGCAGGCGCAGCAACAGCCAGACTCGCGGTCTTCGGCTTGGTAACTGCGCTTGCGTCAATTTATGGTTTTGCGGCCCCAACCGATCTTCGTTCTCTTTTCGAGGAAGGAAGTTTTAAGGCGGTAATAGAACGTGCTCCATCCGAGATCACAAATGCTCGTAAGTTCGGCAAATTCGCGGATGCTGCCGTTAGCGGGCTATATGCCTCCAAAGCCTTGATACAACTTGAAAAGTATGACGACGCCGAACAGATGTTGGTCGAGGCTGAGGCTGATGCCGAAAGAGTGAAAGCAGACAAGGAACTCCTTGCATCTTTGCTTTTTGCACAAGCACATCTTTTCAGAGCAAAAAAAGATTTCCGATCCGCATCTGCTCGTTCCCGCGATGCTTTTGCCCTTGCCCCCCAGAACCGCGAGGTCGAACTTGAATACTATGTCAGTAACGGCCGGATACTTTTTTCGAGCGGATATGATATCTCAGCGATTGTCTGGTTAGAAAAAGCGGAGGCGGTATCAAATACGATTCCGAGGTCGTCTCTTCATCTTGAGATGCTGCGGTTTCTAAGTCTGGCCTGGCAATCCAAATTCAATTATGGCAAAGCAATTTCCTACTCACAGAAGTTGGTCGATGCCAGTCAGAATTCGGAATTCAAATTCCGTTACCGACAGGCCCTTTATGAATACGGAAATTTATTGAGCGCGGCCGGTCAAGAACAGCGGGCAAAGACGATGTATGAAAAAGGATTGAATCTGGCATTATCGGCAAAAGATGACACTCAAAGTTCCATTTTTCTTTCCACACTGCTTCTTAACGCACTTTATCAAAACGATCTTACGACCGCTGAAAAACACGTAAGGACGCTTGCGGAACTCGACAAAAGTAAGAGCTTCGAATATGACGTTATACTCGGTCACGCAATCATTAATGCTTTGCAAGATAACGCTGGTGAATCCGAAAGGCAGTTCTTTCGGCTCGAAACCATGAAGACGTCCTCCAATTTTGTGGTTCCTTACTGGAAAGCCACAATTGCGGAGCGGAAACACAATTGGGAAAAGCTTATCGAGTTAAGCGAAATACTTTTGCGTCTTGCGGAAAAGGAGAACTTTCGTGAGAACCTCCCGCATTTTTATCTAATGCTCGCTAGAGGACATTGGGGGCTAGGCGAAAAGGGGGCAGCTTTGAAGGCCCTGCGGAAGGCCGAGGCGATCGTAACCGAGGCAAGGCCGACTGACGACGCACCGTTATCGCTCTCGATGCTAGAAACCTTCCACTCTGTCTATAGATTGATTGCGGAGGTCGAGTCTGACGCCAGTGATCTTAGAAGGTCAATTGAAACCGTCGATTATCTCAAGGCAAGGGTCCTGAGTGACCGCATCAACTTCTCGCCGCTAAAACAAGTCTCGGATTTTTCTCCGGGTATTAGAAAGAGAGCAAATGATCTCTCATCAGGATTTCTCAATGGCGACGACAAGAGCGCATTGGACGATTTTGAAGCAAACATAACAACTGCAATTCCTCAGAATTCGACGCCTGCGGCAAAGTCATTGCACTTGGACAACATACAGGGCCTTGATAACACGGCAATCGTGTCATACTTTTTTTCGCTTGATGGCAAGCTTGCGGCTCACGTGCTTGAAACAAATAAGCCCATTCGTCTTGTCAGACTGGGCATCTCTGAGCCGGAAGTCGTCGCAATGGCGAATAGTGTCCGAAACAAGATCATGAATCGGATATTCTTCAAGAATGACGGAAAGGAGATCTACGGTTTTCTAATAGAACCTTTATCGCTCAGTTCTTCCCACATAGTGTTCGTTCCGGACAAGTCGCTCTGGAAGATCCCATTCCATGCTTTGAGTCCCGACGGCGAATCCTATCTGATAGAGAAGAAAATGGTAAGCTACTCACCCTCAGTTTCTTTGCTGTTTGAATCACTGAGCAAAAAGGCACCAGTCAGAAAGAAAGCACAGGTCTTTGCCAACAACACATTTGAGAACCGTACACTCCGATTTGTAAACCAGGAAGCGGCAACAGTTGGCAAACTTCTTGATGTGCCGCCGAGAATCGGAGCCACTTCGCAGCAGTTCTTCAATCTATCTCACGGGGCAGACATTTTGCATTTTTCGATGCACGCCCAGGCCGATCGTGAAGAACCGCTAGATTCCTTTCTTGGATTCAAACCATCGGGAAATCATAACGGCCGCATAACGGTCAACGACCTGCTGAAAATTCATCTCAAACCACAAAACCTTGCCTTCATAGCCTCGTGTGACACGAATAATGTACTGAATGGCGAAGGCGTGGTCAGTATCGGCTGGGCATTACTCGGATCCGGGAGCACCACAGTAATTTCGTCTCAATGGGAAGCCAACGACCGATCGACCGGATTGTTTGCACAGAACTTCTACAAGGAATACAAAAAAGGAATCCCGGCAGCCAGAGCTCTTCAAAACGCAGCGATCTCCATGATCCGTGACAAATCATCCGAGACCTACGAACCATACTACTGGGCAAGCTTCACGCTGCTCGGTGACTTCAGGTAAATCGGAACAAAATCCATTCATCGACGAAAAAGCATTGTCTATGGTTGGATAAAAAATGCACCATTTCAAAGGCAAGTGGTGCAAAAATGTTCCACCTAAAACCTAAAACTATCCAGTGATATTTGTAGAGAGCTTGTATTTACAAGCGTCCGAGAGTGATCTATGCCGAGGCACGCGTTTTGCATTTTGAAAATCCAGAGGAGCAAAACATATGGACGACAAATTTATTCTAATCCCGAAGGAGGAACTCGTTGCGACCCTGGGGGCGTTGTTAGATGAAAAACTTGAAGATCATTTTCATCCATTCAATTCTGTTATCGCTGTCAAGCAAAAGGAAGCTTGTGAGGCTTTGGGAATATCCGACGATACCGTGAGGCATCGCATCAGCCAAGGAAAGATTACTCCGCTTCAACGTGACGGTTCCCGTTTGGTCATCCTAACTTTTGAGATGATGCGCGGATTGAAACCACGGCCACGACGCCCTAGATTGAAAGCGTAGCCCGGAGTCAAATGGATAGTAAAATGGATAGTAAAAAGAAAAAGGCGTCATCTCAGACGCCTTAACTTGTTGATAATATTGGTGATCCGACCAGGACTCGAACCTGGGACCCAATGGTTAAAAGCCATTTGCTCTACCGACTGAGCTATCGGACCACGCGGCGAGCCGAGAGCTCAGCCGAATTGAAGATTTTACATACTGACGCTTTCGATGGCAAGTTCCATACGAATATCGGCGCGTGCGTATTCGGAATTCGGATCGGTCGGCGTTTCGACGAAGCCGAACTTCTGATAGAGCGTGAGTGCCGTTGTCAGGATACGGCTGGATTCCAGGAAGACGGTCCGGGTTCCGTTAGCCTTTGCAAACGCGACGCACGCCCGCATTAGGTGATTGGAGATGCCGCGGCCTTGAAACGCCGGCGAGACCGCCATCTTGGTCAACTCAAGGACATTCTCACTCGCCGGTATCAATGCGAC
Organism: Acidobacteriota bacterium; assembly: GCA_019639195.1. Taxonomy (GTDB): domain Bacteria; phylum Acidobacteriota; class Blastocatellia; order Pyrinomonadales; family Pyrinomonadaceae; genus OLB17. Next base: position 18,929 of record JAHBSI010000007.1, read on the forward strand.
GGCACCGACCGCCGCACCATCGGCAAGAGCGAAGAAGATCTGCCCGCCTCGATCGATAACAAAGGTCTGCGGGTCGTCCAATATTTCCCGGTCGTGCTTCTCAACCGTAAAATACTTCTCGACCCACTCGTAATTAAGCCTCGCAAAATCCGACGCGTACGCCGCGTCAAATTCTACGATCTTGACCGCTTCCGACCTTTCGTCGTGCAAGCTCATCCGCGATCCTCGAACCAGCTTTCCATCACGGAATCCCTCAGAATGATGGTCTGGTCGCGTTCGGGCCCCGTCGAGATAAGGCCGATCTCAACTCCAATAAAATTCGACAGGAACTCGACATACCGGCGGGCATTCTCCGGCAGATCGTCGATCTTCGTCACTCCGAGAGTATCGCTCTTCCATCCCGGAAGGGTTTCGTAGATCGGCTTGATATTTCGAAGATCGTGAGAGACCGCCGGGAATGTATCAATGCGCTCGCCATCGATCTCGTAGCCCGTGCAGACCTTGATCTCATCAAGAGCGTCGAGCACGTCAAGCTTTGTGAGCGCTACGGAGTCAAAGCCATTCAATTCTGCGGCGTATTTGGTCGCGACCGCATCAAACCAACCGCACCGACGCGGCCTTCGCGTCACGGAACCGTATTCGTTACCGCGTTCGCGGATCAGATGCGCGATATCGTCTTCGTCGTCAAGCATTTCGGTCGGGAAAGGGCCTTCGCCGACACGCGTTGCATATGTGCGGACGATACCGAGTACGCCCGTGATGTGGTGCGGCGGGATTCCCGCTCCAACCGAAGCACCGCCGGCTGTGGGATTTGATGAAGTTACGTACGGATATGTGCCGTGATCGACATCCAGCAGCGTCGCTTGTGCTCCCTCAAGCAGGATCTTCTTTTTCTCACGCCTGGCATCGGCGAGGAAATGCGAGGTCTCCGTCACGAACGGCCTCAGACGCTCCACAAGCGGCGAGATCTCGTCGTAGATCTCATCAGCACGCAGCGGCTGCTGGCCAAAAAGTACGATGATGCGGTTCGCCTCTTCGAGATTTCGTTCGATCCTCAAACGCAGAAGCTCCGGCGACAGAGCGTCGGCAACGCGGATCCCGCGACGACCGACCTTGTCCTCATACGCGGGCCCGATGCCTCGCAATGTCGTGCCGATCTTCTCGTTGCCGAGTCGCTCTTCCGACGTGTGATCGAGTGCCCGATGGTACGGCATTATCAGGTGAGCACGGCTCGAGACTTTCAGCCTTTCCGGCGTGATCGAAATTCCCTTGGCCGAGATCTGATCGACCTCTTCGAAGAATGCCTTCGGGTCGATCACCATTCCGTTGCCGAGGACACAGACCTTATCATTGTGAATAATGCCCGACGGCAAAAGCCTGAGCACGAACGCCTGGTCGCCCACGTAAACGCTATGGCCGGCATTATGGCCGCCCTGATAACGCGATACAACATCAAAACGATCGGCGAGCAGATCGACGACCTTTCCTTTTCCTTCATCGCCCCACTGGGCGCCGATTATAACGATGATCATAATTTGTTCGCGGGCCACTCCCGCTTAAGAAGTGAATAGACTGCCTGGTCACGAAATTTTCCGTTCAGAAGTTCAGCCTCGCGAAGTGTTCCTTCAAAAGTGAATCCAAGCTTTTCGGGGATCGCACGGCTGCGCTTGTTATCGACATTACAGTTTATCTGCACGCGGTTAAAAGCGAGGTCCTCAAAAAGATGACCAAGCAGAACGCGGCAGGAATCGGTTACGATCCCTTTGCCCTCGTGATCCTGCCCGATCCAGTAACCTAACTTCGCATGGCGTGACGCATGGTCGATGTCGTGGACGCCGATCGTCCCGACTATCGTGTCGTCTTCCCGAATCAAAAAACCGATCGCCGACGGCAACCCGTCCACTTCCCGGACTGCGCGGATCCATTCTGTGGCGTGTTCTACCGAATATTCATCGACCGCCCATGGCATCCACGGCTGCAAATGCTCGAGGTTCCGGCGGACCAAGGCGGCGACCTCTTGAGCATGGTCTTCGCGGGGCACCTGCAGGACGACACGGTCCGAAACTTTCAATTCTCGTGAGAACATTTATCGATCTGCAGATAACGCCATCTGGTAGAGCCCAACGTAATGTCTTGCCGCATTTTCCCACGAATTATCGATCTTCATTCCGTTTCGCTGCAGTTGTTGCCAGCCCTCACGGTCGGCATACGCAAGGCGAGCCTCGTAAACTTTCTCAATAAGGCGGTCGCTGTTGAACTCATTGAATTTAAAGCCGTTACCGGTTTCGTTCACGGCGTCCCAATTCTCGACCGTATCATCGAGCCCGCCCGTCGCCCGAACGATCGGGACCGTCCCGTAACGCAAAGAATACATCTGATTTAGCCCGCAGGGCTCGAATTTGGACGGCATCAGGAACATATCCGCTCCGGCCTCGATCAGGTGTGCGAGCGGTTCGTTATAACCGACGTAAACGCCGACGCGCGACGGCGCATAATCCCGCAAAGCCTGCAGAAAACGCTCTGCATCGGCTTCGCCCGAACCAAGCGCGATGAAATAAGCATCAGCCTCTAGTATATCGCCCGCGGCGTTCCGGATCAGTTCGATACCCTTCTGGCTCGTAAGCCGCGTAACGCTCGCGTAGATCGGCCGATCGAGATCGACGGGCAACCCGAACCTCTCGAGCAGAACGCGTTTGCAAACGCTCTTACCATCCATGGAGTCCGCAGAGAAACCTGCCGGAAGTTCAGGGTCGGTCTCCGGGTTCCAGACATCATAGTCAACACCGTTCGTGATGCCGACTAGGCGGTTTGCACGCCGCCGCGTCAGCCAATCGAGGCCGTGGCCGAACTCAGGTGTCTGGATCTCCATTGCATAGCGTCGCGAGACGGTCGAAAGCACATCAGACGTCTCAAGTCCCGCTTTCATTGCGGAAGCATAACCGTCGTAACTGAAAGAGTTCCGAGCAAACTGCGAGGTAAAGCCGAGCGTGGGTAATTCCGACAGGCCGAACGCTCCCTGATACGCCATATTGTGTATCGAGAAAACCGTTCGCGTGTTCCGCCAGAAGGCCTGTGAATGCCGCAGTATCGCGACCTCGACGGCAGCAAAACCCGTGTGCCAGTCGTTCAGATGGACAATGTCGGGGGCTTTCCCAATTCTTTCGAGCAGGATCAAAGCAGCACGCGACAGGAACGCGAACCGCTCGTGGTCTTCCGAATAGCCGTAGATAGAATCGCGATGAAAAATTGACGGAGCATCGATCAGGAATGTCGGCGAACCATTCGCCTCCGAATAGAATGCCTTCGCACGATACGGCCTTCCCTTCCAGTTCACCCAAAGGTCGTCGATGGCCGTCTGCCAGATGTATTCGCCCTTCGTCTGCCAGTAACACGGCGTGATGAGCAGCGCATCCACCCCGACCTGCTTCAAAGCCTTCGGCAACGCCCCGGCGACATCGCCAAGCCCGCCGGTCTTTGAATACGGGACCGCCTCCGATGAAATTATCGCAACACGCATATTTTCGTCGCAATTTTAGTTAAACCTGAATCGCAAGCAAGGTCAAATTGCCCATCCTCCGAGCGGTAAGAAACCGAGACAGCCGCTCCGACAAGGCATTCCTTCGAACGCGAGTCTAGGCAGCACGGTCCCGGTTCCTTCATTCGTGCATTCGTGCATTCGTGGCTATTCTGGCCTTTTCGCTTCAAACTGCGCTTTCGGAATTGGAGCCACGCTCAAAACCAAAAAGCGGAACCGCAAAGAACGCAAAGTCCCCGCAAAGGTCGCAAAGGAGTGTCAAAGGTTTAGATTTAGCTTCCGAAATAATCCGTCAGCAGAAACTAATCCCCAATTTCTCGGCAGTCCTCATTCGTGCATTCATGGCGAGCTCGATTCTTTGCGTCCTTTGCGTCCTCGTTTCTTTGCGTTCTTTGCGGTTTTCTCTTCTGAGACGTGATCCTACGGACATGACGCCCTTACTACTGTGCGGGCTTCTGCAACATAGTGCCCTTACTACCGTGCGGGCTTCCGCAACGGACGGAACATGCGGCACCATCGCCGTCTGTCGTCGCAAAAGAGAAAGGCCCTGGCCGGAAACGGTTGTCCGGTCAAAGCCATTCTCTGCTAAATTCACGCCGTCGCTTAGCTCTGCATTGACGCGAGGAATTCCGCGTTTTGCTTCGTCTTGCCGAGGCGTTCGAGGACGACCTCCATCTGCTCGACGGGCGAGAGCGGGTTGAGCACGCGGCGCATCACCCAAATGCGGTTGAGGTCTTCTTTGCTGATAAGAAGCTCTTCCTTTCGGGTTCCGGAACGCTGCAGGTCGATCGCCGGGAACAGACGCTTGTCCGACAGACGGCGGTCGAGGTGGATTTCCGAGTTACCGGTTCCCTTGAACTCCTCGAAAATAACGTCGTCCATACGCGAACCCGTATCGATCAGGGCGGTCGCGATGATCGTCAGGCTGCCGCCTTCTTCGATATTTCGGGCCGCACCAAAAAACCTCTTCGGACGCTGAAGAGCGTTCGAATCGATACCGCCGGAAAGGATCTTGCCCGAAGGCGGAACCACGGCGTTGTGAGCCCTTGCAAGACGCGTGATCGAGTCGAGCAGGATAACGACATCGCGCTTATGCTCGACGAGCCGCTTTGCCTTTTCGATCACCATATCCGCGACCTGCACGTGGCGTGTCGGCGGTTCGTCAAATGTCGATGAAATAACCTCTCCCCTAACCGAACGCTGCATATCGGTGACCTCTTCCGGCCGCTCGTCGATGAGCAGGACGATCAAGGTGACTTCCGGGTGATTCTCCGTGATCGAGTTCGCGATCGTCTGGAGAAGCATCGTTTTACCGGTTCTCGGCGGTGCGACGATGAGTGCACGCTGGCCCTTACCGATCGGTGTTACGAGGTCAATGACGCGTGCCGCAAGATTGTCGTGCGTCACTTCCATCTTGAGCTGTTCGTCAGGATAGAGCGGCGTCAGGTTGTCAAAGAATACCTTTTCGCGGGACTGTTCCGGTGCTTCGAAATTTATCGCCTCGACCTTGATGAGGGCGAAGTAGCGTTCGCCTTCTTTCGGCGGGCGAATCTGGCCCGATACCGTATCACCGGTGCGAAGATCAAATTTGCGGATCTGCGACGGGCTGACGTAGATGTCGTCGGGGCCGGGCAGATAGTTATATTCGGGGGCCCGGAGAAAGCCAAAGCCGTCCGGGAGCGTCTCAAGGACACCTTCCGAGAAGATGAGTCCGCTTTTCTCGGTCTGTGCAGCGAGAACTTTAAAAATAAGCTCCTGCTTTCGCATTCCGCTTGCACCCTCAACGCCCATCTCCTTAGCGATGTGGGTAAGTTCGCTTATGGACATATCTTTGAGGCCCGCGAGCTCCAGCTTCGGCTCGTCTGAACGGCCGTTATCGTTCTTTGCCGGCTGATTCGAGGCCTGTTCGGCGTTTGCGCCGTTGGACTCGACTTCGGAGGATTCTGGTTCGACGCCTTCCGGTGCGGTCTTTTCCGCCCTGGATCTGCGCGAATTCGTAGGTTTGGTTGCCATTTTCTTAGTTCAACTATTTAGAGATTGGAATTAACAGTAATATTGCGGTGTTCTGAGCCTCACGCCGTGAGAATGAGTAGAGATCAAATTGCGGATTAAAAAGCTTCTCCGACGGAGACAGACACAAGTATGGAATTTCGCAGTTGAAAGTTCCTGCGTTCTAGCCAAAAACCGGCTATTTCAAGAAAGCCCTGAATTTAAGGGATTCCACAGAGAATACACGACAAAAAAGTCAAAAGCAAGAAAAAAATGTCAAAATTCGGCCGCTGCACGTAAAATTGTCGCCCAGAGCTCATCGCGTCCGCGGCCCGTTTCGGCAGAAAATGCGATGATCTCGGCTCCCGCGAACGTCTTTTTGATCGCCTTCAGCGACTTCGCAAGCCCGTTGGCCGAGAGCTTGTCCGCCTTTGTGGCGGCAACGACAAAAGGCCTTTCGTTGGCGACAAGCCATTCGTTCAGCTGCCGATCAAGGGCGGTCGGCTCGTGACGTGAATCGACCAGGTGGACGCAAAGTGCCAGCTGCTCACGGTCTCTTAGATAATCCTCCGCCATCTTTCCCCAATCGGCCCGCATCGCCTTTGACACTTTTGCGTATCCGTAACCCGGCAGGTCTGCGAAATACAGTTCCCCGTTTATGAGAAAGAAGTTGATAGACTGAGTACGCCCGGGGGACGAGGAAGTTCTTGCAAGGCCGCGTCGCCCAAGCAGCGAGTTGATAAGCGACGACTTCCCGACATTTGAACGTCCGAGAAATGCGATCTCGGGCCGCGGATCGTCAAGCCAGTGCGAGCGGTCGAACGCGCTCTTGATGAATTCGGCTGACGTGATCTTCATCCTATGGCAGGCGTAACGCGGCTATTCGACGACCGCCGAAATGTCGCCGCCAGTCTGGTCAGGAGCCCATATCTGCGGAAGAACGGCCTCCGCCGCAGGATCTTTGGGCTCAAGTGCATGGTGAAGGACCTCGTCGATGTCATCGACGATATTTATCGTCAGATCATCTTTGACCTCGGCCGGAATGTCCGCGAGGTCTTTTTCGTTGTCACGCGGGATCACGAGCGTATTGAGCCCGAATCGATGCGCAGCGAGCAGCTTTTCTTTCAAGCCGCCGATCGGCAGAACCTTCCCGCGCAAGGTGATCTCGCCCGTCATCGCAACCTCTCCGCGTACGCGTTTGCCCGTAAGGGCAGAGACCATCGCGACGGCCATTGTGATGCCGGCAGAAGGGCCGTCCTTCGGGATCGCACCTTCGGGGACGTGTATGTGAAGATCTTTCTCACGAAAATCCGTTGAATCGATGCCCAAACGGTCAGCCCGCGAGCGTACGCAGGTAAGTGCGGCACGGGCCGATTCCTGCATCACTTCGCCGAGCTTGCCTGTCAGCGTGATATCGCCTTTCCCTTTTACGAGAGTTGCCTCGACCTGAAGAACATCACCGCCAACTTCTGTCCAGGCAAGCCCGTTAACAAGTCCAACTTCGCTTTCCCTTGCAATGTCCTGCTTGCGGTATTTGACCGTACCGAGAAGCTCGCGGGTCTTCGCCGCATCAATGACAAGCGTTTCGTCCGCCGGGAGCAATCCTGCAACAGACTTTCGAGCTATCTTCCGAAGGCAGGAGCCGATCTGACGTTCGAGCGTACGAACGCCGGATTCACGCGTGTAATGCCGAATAATATCGAGGATCCCTTCATCCGTGAACGAAACGGACTCCGGATCTATGCCAGTGTTCTCGCACTGCTTCGGGATGAGATGACGCTTCGCGATCTCGGTCTTTTCGCGTTCGGTGTAGCCCGAAAGGTTCAGTATCTCAAGCCTGTCTTGGAGAGCCGCAGGAATGGAATGCAGAACGTTCGCCGTCGCGATAAAGAATACGCTCGAAAGATCGTAGTCCACGTCCAGATAGTGGTCGCGGAAAGTGCAATTCTGTTCCGGGTCGAGCACTTCAAGCAAGGCCGCACTTGGGTCGCCGCGATAGTCGCGTCCGAGTTTATCGACCTCGTCAAGCAAGATGACCGGATTCACCGTTCCCGCACGTTTTAAGAGTTGGATAACCTGGCCCGGCATTGAGCCGATATAGGTGCGTCTGTGGCCTCGGATCTCCGCTTCGTCGTGAACGCCGCCCAGTGCCATTCGCACGAATTTGCGGCCGGTCGCGTTTGCGATCGACTTGCCAAGGGACGTTTTACCGACGCCGGGAGCACCTACGAAACAAAGGATCGTGCCTTTAGGATTCTTTACAAGCTGACGCACGGCAAGGAACTCGAGAATGCGTTCCTTGATCTTCTCAAGGCCGAAATGATCTTCGTTCAGGGTTGCTTCTGCCTCTGAAAGGTCGTCCACTTCCTGACTGCGATTCTGCCACGGCACATTCACAAGCCAGTCGATGTACGTGCGACTCACGGTCCCTTCTGCGGACATCGGCGGCATCGATTCAAGGCGAGAGAATTCCTGCATCGCCTTGTCCTTTGCCTCGGCGGTCATACCGGCTTCCTCGATCTTTTTCTTCAGCTCATCGAGATCGGCCTTTTCGTCCTTCCGGCCGAGTTCCTTGTGGATAGCCTTGATCTGTTCGTTGAGGTAATACTCGCGTTGATGCTTGTCCATCGCCTTTTTCGTACGCGAATGGATGTTGCGATCGAGCTGGCGTTTTTCGATCTCTGCCTCGAGCGAACCGATTATAGCGGTCAGACGATCCTGCACGCTTACGAGTTCGAGGATCGCCTGTTTGTCCTCTACGGAGATACGAAGATGCGACGCCATCGAATCCGCGATCTGGGCCGCAGAAACGCCGCGAAGGCTCGAATGAAGTGCGTCCGTATAAGCGTCCGGAGAGACGCGCATCAGATTTTCGATGAGCGCGTGAACACGCTGGAGCGAGCCGTCGGTTCGATAGCCCGATTCTTCGGTCGAAGCAAGGCGTCGAATATAAGCGTACAGAATGCCGTCGGGATCACACTCTACGCGCAGCGAGCGTCCGCGTTCGCGGCCTTCAACGACGACCTTGATCTGGCCGTTATCCTGCCGCTGTGCCTGAACGATGCGGCCCAGCGTTCCGGTCTTATAGATCTGATCTGGAGTCGGTTCATCGACTGTCGCGTCGTGCTGCGTCGCGAGAAAAATGTGCCTGTCGCCGGACATTGCCCGCTCCAATGCAGCAACCGACGACGGCCTGCCGATCTTGAACGCGACCTTCGTGAACGGAAAGATCACAACATCGCGGATCGGGACCATGGGAAACCGCTCCACGTCCAAGGGCATTTGATCTGAAAATTCCTGCATACGCTTTGGGGAAAACGAGGCTAAAAAACTGGGACGATCCGCTCGCTTATGTCGGTATAACTATATTTACTCAAACAGACGCAAAAAAAGCAATCATTTTGCGCTGATAAACGAGCAATGCGGCCAACTTTCTATACGTTTAACGGGAGAAAGAAATGCCTATTGAGAGAAGATTTTTAGTTTTATTTTGCGGTGACAAGCCAAGCGGCCCTACGCCGCCTCTTCCTGCCGTGAGTCAACGATCTCGAAAACAGGTACCTTTCGCTCGATCATCTCTTTTGTGATGACGATCTCGTTGACGTTCGATTGCGTGGGGAGAATGTACATCGGGTCGAGCAGTATCTCTTCGAGGATCATCATCAAGCCGCGCGCACCGACCTTCCGCTTGTGAGCTTCCTGAGCAACGGCAAGCAGCGCACCTTCCGTGAACTTGATGCCGATATTGTCGAATTCGAACTTCTTCTGATACTGCTTGATGAGAGCATTCTTGGGTTCTGTGAGGATTTTAACAAGAGCATCCGCATCAAGCTCGTCAAGCGTGCCGAGAACCGGCAATCGGCCGACAAATTCAGGGATAAGTCCGTACTGGATCAGATCGACCGGTTCGAGCTTTTTGATCGAATCTATATGTCGCTGCTTATTGCTCTTTACGTCGGCCTGGAATCCCAGCGACTTGTTGCGGAATCGCTTCTCAACGACCTTTTCAAGCCCGATGAACGCACCGCCGCAAATAAAGAGAATATTTGTCGTATCTAGCTGCTGGAAATCCTGCTGCGGGTGCTTTCGGCCGCCGCCAACCGGAATATTCGCGATCGTACCTTCGAGTATCTTGAGCAACGCCTGCTGAACGCCCTCGCCGGAAACGTCACGGGTGATGGACGGGTTGTCATCCTTGCGGCAGATCTTGTCGATCTCGTCGATATAGATGATGCCGTGCTGTGCTTTTTCGAGGTCGCCGCCGGCTGCCTGAACTAGGCGATTCAGGATGTTCTCGACATCTTCGCCGACATAACCGGCCTCCGTAAGGCTCGTCGCATCAACGATGCAGAACGGAACGCTCAGGACTCGGGCCAGCGTTTGGGCGAGCAAGGTCTTGCCCGTACCGGTTGGGCCGATAAGGAGAATATTCGATTTTTGAAGCTCGACATCCGAACGCCTTTTTGCGAGCTCAAGGCGTTTGTAATGCTGATAGACCGCGACCGACAGCCTTTTCTTGGGCTCATCCTGCCCGATCACGTATTCGTCCAGGATCGCCTTGATCTCAGTCGGCTTCGGCAGATTTGCCCGCGTCGAGATCGAATCGGTACGCTCATCGTCGTTGATGATCTCGTTGCAGATATCTATGCACTCATTGCAGACATAAACGCCCGGGCCCGCGATCAGTTTGCGGACATCGTTCTGCGACTTTCCGCAGAAGGAACACGACAGCAATTCTTCCGGACGACTAAAATGAGGCATAATTATCTACTACTTCTCGCCGCTTACTTCTAACGCTTACGGCTCTTTACTTATCTCTGTGCTCGATAACTTCGTCAATCAGGCCGTAATTCTTAGCCTGGACCGGGTCGAGAATGCGATCGCGTTCGACGTCCTTTTCAACCTGGTCAAAGGTTTGGCCCGTGTGCCGTGCAATTAGGCTAGACGTCATCTCGCGCATCCTCAAGATCTCTTCCGCCATGATGCGTACGTCGGTCGCCTGGCCCTGAGCACCGCCCGAAGGTTGATGGATCAGTATTCGCGAGTGCGGAAGAGCAAAACGCTTGCCCTTTGTCCCGGCGGTCAAAAGAAGGGCTCCCATCGAGGCACACTGGCCGACGCAGATCGTCGTCACATCGTTTTTGATGAACTGCATCGTGTCATAGATGGCCATACCGGCAGTGATCGAACCGCCCGGGGAATTGATATAGAGATTGATGTCTCGCTCCGGGTCTTCTGCTTCGAGAAACAGGAGTTGCGCGACGATCAGGTTCGCGATCTGGTCATCGATCGGCGTCCCGAGGAAAATGATGCTGTCTTTGAGCAAACGCGAGAAGATATCGAAGGCACGTTCGCCCCTCGACGTCTGCTCCACGACCATTGGTACTAGTGCCATAGATTTGAGTTCCGACTATCCTAAAACGCTATTATCTGAAGTGAAAAATTAAGTTATCTAAGGTAAACCCTTGAAAAGCTTGCCGTTCTAGGATTCTACCGCTTTTGTCGGCAATTGCAAGCCCTAAAAATTTAGACTTCCTTTGCCGCCTTTTTCTTCGGGGCAGCCTTCTTTTTCTTCGGCTTCTCTTCCGCCGCATCTTCGCCAGCGGCCGCCTTTTCATTTGCTGCTGCCAAGGCTGCGGCCTCGTCGATCCACTCACCATCCGTGACCTTCGCGGCGGCCACGACAGCTTCGATCGACTTACGCGTTTTCAGATTATTGCGAATGTTATCGATCCCGCCCTGTTTATCGAGTGATTCGCGGATATCCTTAACGGGAACACGATAATACTCGGCGAGTTTGCCGACCTCTTCATCAACCTCGGATTCATTGACCGAGACATTCTCGGCCTCTGCGATCTTGTCGAGAAGGATCGCGCCGCGAACATCACGCTCTGCCTGCGTGCGCATATTTGAGTACGCAAGCTCGATAAAGTCCTTTTGAACTTTCGACGGATCGATCCCGCGTTGCTGTAGGTCATGAGCGAAATTATTCAAAAGATTCCGTGCCTGATTGTCTATCAAGGCGTTCGGCACCTCGAACTTATTATCCTCGATGACCTTCGCTATAGCGTCGTTTCGCAGCCGAGCATCCGCATCGGCGACGGCCATCTTCTCAACATCGGCCCGCAAACGGGTTCGCAGGTCTGCGAGCGATTCGTAACCTTCGTCCAGGCTCTTTGCCCAATCATCGTTCAGTTCCGGCACCTCTGAGCGGCCGACAGACTTGACCTTTGCCTTGTAATGCACGGTCTTGCCGGCTAAGGCCGTTGACGAAAAGTTTTCCGGGTACACGACCGTGAACGCCTTTTCTTCATCTTCACGAACGCCGACAAGATTGTCTGTGAATGCTGTCTCGATCGTCTCGCTTCCGAGAACGACCTCGAGATCGTCGGCAGTGATCGGATCTTCGTCAGGTGCGTCATCGAATTTGCCTTCGAGATCGACGACAACCGTATCGCCAAGGTCGGATGCACGGCCTTCGACCGGGATCAGCGCCGCTTCACGCGTTAGACGCTCATTGATGAGGTCTTCAACCTCTTTGTCCTCCACGGGACGGACGCGCCTCGTCACTTCGACGCCTTTATAATTGGGCGCCGGTACATCCGGCATGACTTCTACGTGAACGTGGAGCGAGAGCGGTTCTGAACCATTCACCGCGACGGTCTCAGGATTTTCAAGGTGAAGATGAGGCTCCGTCAACGGCGTCAGGTCGTGTTCGCGAATAGCATCGGTCACTTTCGCGGGGATCACTGCCTGGAGCACCTCCGAACGAATATCTTCCTTGTACCGGATCTTTACGACATCCGCCGGTGCGAAGCCTTTGCGAAAGCCCGGAACGCTCGCACGTTTTGCATATTTTGCAACAGCCTTACCGTAGGCGGCTTTAACCGTCTCGGCATCAATTTCAATGTGTATCTCTCGTTGAGTTGGTGAAACTTCTTTTAGCTCGGTCTTCATCTAAAAAAAGCATAGCCCAAAGGCGGGAAACTTGTCGAACTGAAGGACGTCAAACTACGGGAAACTCGATATAGTCGATCTCGCTTAAGTACTCTCCTTTCGACTTGAAGCTCAAGATAAAAACGGCGCCCGAGGCGCCGTTGGTCAAACGTCAGATGTTGGTGCCGAGGACAGGAATCGAACCTGCACGTCTTTCGACGCTAGATCCTAAGTCTAGTGCGTCTGCCAATTTCGCCACCTCGGCACGGTTTCGCGTAAAACGCGAGCGAATTGGAAGAATAACATCCGACAAAAGCTGCTGACAATCCGCGGCTATTTGTTTATGTATTTTCGGTCATACTCATCCCACGACATCTGAATGTCGCTGGTACCGAGACGCGACGGCGATTCGTAGCCGAGAGCCTTTGCCTCGACCTTCTTGAAGAGCCTGATGCCGCCATAAATGAGCCCGCCGATCACCGCGATCCAGAAAAGATACCAGATCAGGGTCGAGAGAAGGCCGAGCACCCATAATGCGGCAATGCCTGCGAAGAAGATACCGATGATCGCCAAAATGACCTTGATGATGTTCATTTGCCTTACGCCTCCTTTTTCCTACTGATGATACGATGTCTGTCTTTGCGATGTTCGGAGTATTTTATCCCGATGTCGTATAATCGCACGTATCTTGGCATACTCAGACAAGCACGTGACACAACCGACAATAACCATAAAGGCTTTAGCCACTGCCCTTTCCGCCGAAATTACGGGCGATCCAACGCTCCCCGCAACCGACGTTACGCACGATTCGCGACAGGTCCGAGAAGGAACCATATTCGTTGCGATCAAAGGCTCGACGATTGACGGTCACCGCTTTATCGACGACGTTCTAAGACGCGGTGCCGCCGGTATCATCTCGGAACAGGCTCCTCCCGACGGGTTCTCGGGAACCTGGCTTCGGGTCGAGAATGCCCGAAAAGCCCTTGCGGTCGCGGCCGCCGTCGTAAACGGAAACCCTTCGCACGATCTTTCGCTCGTTGGTATTACGGGCACAAATGGCAAGACGACCACGACCTACCTTTGCTTTGCGCTTGCGGAGGCCGCAGGCCAATTCCCCGCAATGCTCACGACGGTCGAGTATCGCATTGGCAAAGAAAGCCAGGAAGCCGTCCGAACGACCCCAGAGGCGTCCGACACGAACCGCTTTCTGCGGCAGGCTGTCGAGGCTGGCTCAAAGGTGGCCGTAATGGAGGCGTCCTCGCAGGCGATAGACCTGCACCGCTGCGACGGCCTGCGTTTTCAGGTCGGGGTCTTCACGAATCTTACTCAGGATCACCTCGATTATCACGGCTCGATGGAGAACTATTTCGCGGCCAAGAAAAAGCTATTCGACGGTTCGCTTGGTGATACGCCGCGGTCCTCCGTTGTAAATATCGACGACGAATGGGGCCGAAAGCTCACAGAGGAACTACGCTCTTCGGGAATGCGTGTCGTTTCGACGAGTCAGGATGCGAGCGCTGATATTACGGGAAAGAACGTGGATGTTTCGCTTATTCGGGGCACGTCGTTTGATCTGAACACGCCGCTCGGTTCGGTCCGCATCACTTCCCCGCTCGTTGGCAAACCGCACGTTTACAATATGCTATCGGCCGCAGGGGTTGCGATCGAGCTTGGTTACGATCTTGCAACGATACAGGCCGCGTTTGAGAAGTGCATTGGTGCTCCCGGGCGTTTTGAACGAGTCCCGCACGATGGCGACTTTGCGGTCATCGTCGATTACGCCCACACCGATGACGCGCTAAGAAACACGCTCCGAACGGCGAAAGACCTTACGACCGGCAGGATAATTACTGTTTTTGGGTGCGGTGGTGACAGGGACCGCTCAAAAAGGCGTCCAATGGGCGAAGCGGCAGGTGAATTGAGCGACATTGCGATCATCACTTCAGACAACCCTCGAAACGAAGATCCGCTTAAGATAATCGCATCTATCGAAGAAGGCGTGAGGTCAAAGACCGACAGCTACGAGATAATAAGCGACCGTCGTGAAGCGATCGGACGTGCGATCGCTCTGGCTCAAAGCGGTGATGTCGTGATAATCACGGGAAAAGGCCACGAGACCTATCAGATAATCGGCGGTGACAAATTCCATTTCGACGACCGAGAGGTCGCCGCAGAATCTCTCTTACGTCGGAGCGAGGCGGCCTAACTTTGGCGTGATTCGCGAACGATGTTTATGAGAACTTCGCGTTGCTCGAACGACAAAGAATCGAATCTGACGCCGAAGCCGATCTCAACTACGTGATTCACGATCACACCGGTAAACAGGACCTTCATTCCGTCAGAAAGCGGCAGGAAGATCTTAACCTGAGTTCCGTCCTCAACGTTCCCTGAACTCAGGACAAAACAGCCTTCAAAACTGACGTCGCTGATGGCGCCGGTCTCGCGATTCCCCGCGACCTCGAATTCCGCAGGAATATCGATCGGGTAACGTGTTGTGCTCCTGCGGTCCTCGCCGCTGCGTCTCTCTTGTTTGGACATCGATCTATTCTTGTTCTTCGGGTTCCTGTGGGGCGGACCGAAGTCTGGTCAAATAATAATACACTGGAAGGCCCAAAAGTATCAGCCCAATTCCGACAAAAGACCGCGTCGGAGAATTCCACATCGTATTCACGAGCAGCCAACCCGCAACAAGGAGAAAGACGACCGGAACTACCGGATAGCCCCACGCCTTATATGGCCTCGGAAGATCGGGAAACTTGCGTCGATAAACAAAGATCGAAGAGGTGACCGCAGCATAGAATATCCAGGATGCGAAGATCACGTAATCGGTCAGAGTGTCGAACGAACCGGTCAGAACCAGCGCCATCCCAAGAAGCATCTGGATAAGAAGAGCACGGATCGGCACGCCCGTTATGCTCAGTCGTCCCAAAGGTTTGAACATCAGCCCGTCCTGTGCCATTGCGTAGGGCACGCGAGAGCCCGACAGTATCGACGTATGCAGCGTTCCGAGAGACGAGAGCATCAGCCCTGTGGCAAACAACGCAACGGCGACGCCGGTCGCAAATTGAGCAACATTCCCGCCAAAGAACATACTCACGACCACCTTCCCGACTGACGAATCTTTCGAGATGGAGGCGATCGACGTCGGATCGAGAACGTAAAAATATGCAAAGTTCGTGATCGTGTAAAGAAGGATGATCAGCACGGTGCTGCCGATGATCGCGAGGGGAATATTCCGGTTCGGGTTCTCGACCTCACCTGCTACGAACGTAAGATTGTTCCAGCCGTCGTAGCCCCATAATGCACCGATCATCGCCGCCGCAAAACCGCCAATGAACGAATACGAAGGTGACCCGTATTTAACGGCATCTTCAACTTCCTGGCACAAGCCGCCAGCGTTCGTCATCGAAAAGTGTGAGAGATCGCCGGTCGCCCAAAGAAAAGCTCCGCCCGCGACAAACAAGATCAACGCGATCTTGACGCCGGTCAGAACCGTTGCGATCCGGCCGCTAAGGACGACAGTCGCACAGTTAAGCGTCGTAAAGATCAGGATCGCCATCAACGCAACGACCTGGAGCAGCGTAACGCCCAGCGAGTACCCGAATAGATCAAGAACGAAGAGGTTCGGCTGTGCCTGCGGGGCAAGCTGGCCGCCCAGAAAATCATTGAGTCCGATCGCGAACGCAACCGCGGCGGCCGCCTGCGAGCCCGGCTTTGCAACAAACATCTGCATCCAGCCGAATAAAAAACTCGAAAGACGCCCGTATGCATCCCTCAAAAAGACATATTCGCCGCCAGCCGCGGGCTTCATCGCCGTCAACTCGGCGTATGTCAGCGCACCGGCAAGCGAAAGAAGTCCGGCAGCGATCCACGCCGTAAGAACCCAGCCCGGCGTTCCGACATTACAGGTCATCGCACGCGCCTTCAGAAAAACGCCTGTTCCGATGACGTTGCCAATGATGATCGAGACCGCTGCTACGAGGCCGAGTCCACGCACGAGCGTTATGCCGTTTTTCGAACCAGATTCCATATCAGTTTTCTTAATGGCTGCGGGAGAACCTTCGCATAATATACGCGAAACAGGCCGGATTAAAAACAAACAGGCTCAAAAATTCGCGACATTGGATAGCCACAGGAACTGTTGGTAAAATCCGAGGCGTGCCTGAGATCACCATCGCCGCAGATGAATTGATCGGCCGCCTGCTCGAGCTTTCGCGGTCGCGCCGCGTCTGCATTCTCGACAGCTGCGGCGTCGGCCATCTCGGTTCTAAGTTCTTGATCGCAGGGATCGATCCGGTCGAAACGGTCGAAATTACGGAGCTTGATCCTAAGGAATCACTCCGTATCTTGGACCGCGCCATTGGCGGCGAACTTCCCTGCATCTTTACTCTCTCGTACGAGCTTGGCCTTCTCCTGAACGGCATTTCCTCGCGTCATTCGGAGCAGAAGGAACCGCACGCCTTCCTTGCCCGCTTCGAGAATCTCATTGTCTATAACTACGCGACCGATCAGGCGTTCGTTCTCGGCAGCAGAGCGACCGAGGTTGCCGACCTATTGCTCGAGACGTCCATTCCATCCGCTCGTGAATCACATTCAAAGCCGAGAATTCTTTCGACATCATTCTCAAAGCCCGAATATCTCGATGTAGTTCGCGAGATACTGGAAGAAATACGCTCTGGCAATACGTATCAAACGAATATCGTTCAGAATTTTGAGGTCGAGCTCGACGGACTCGACGCACAAACTATCTTTGCGCGGCTCCGGCGCGATCATCCCGCCGCGTTCGCGGCGTTCATTCCACGTGACGGGTCAACGGTCGTTTCGGCGTCACCGGAAAGATTCTTTCGGATCAACGAAGGTTCTATCGAGGCTTCACCGATAAAAGGAACGGCCGCTCGAGTCGGAGATGAAGAGATCGACCGCCAAACTCGCGAACGGCTCCTAAACAGCCGCAAAGACCGGGCCGAAAACACAATGATCGTGGATCTTCTGCGGAACGATCTTGGCCGCATCTGCGAATTTGGGACGGTTCGCGTCACAAAACTCTGTGAACTGGAAGAACATCCAACGCTCTTTCATTTGGTCTCGACGATCAATGGCGTTCTAAAGCCCGAGATCGCGTTCTCAGATGTCGTCAGGGCACTTTTTCCTTGCGGCTCGATCACCGGAGCCCCGAAAATTAGCACGATGAGGATTATCGACCGTATCGAGAAAGTGCCTCGCGGCCTTTCGATGGGCGCGATCGGCTATTCCGTTCCGAGGGCTTTTGAAACCGAGGCATCCGAACTTACGCCTGGCATCGATACGAGCGTTGCCATCCGGACGATGACCATCCGAGGCAAACTTGCCTCATTCGCGACCGGAGGAGGCATCGTAAGCGACTCGGAGCCCGATCTCGAATATCGCGAGATGCTTTTGAAAGCTAAAGCTCTCCTGGCCGCATTAGAACTCAATCTTGGCGACGTTTTTTGAACATTTCAGCCCGGCAACGTGGTAATATCTATTCGGAGTTCGTCCCCGGACGCGAAGACGAAGCGAATTCACACCTCTCCCTACGTCAAAAGATGGCGAATTATTACGAGGTTCTGCGGGTCGCGCAGGATGCGACGGGCGCCGAGATAAAATCGGCTTATCGCCGTTTGGCGCGAAAGCTTCACCCCGACAAGAATAACGGGGCGGAAGATACAGCACGGCGCTTCGCCGAGATCGCCGAGGCGTACGAGATCCTTGGCAATCCAAAGCAACGTGCACAGTACGACCGGAAGATCCTCGACGCTCAATTCCGCGGCAACGGCCATTCCGTCTTCACCTCGAACAACAAACACGCAAACCGCTGGCGTCAGATGGTCTATGAACGCCGATATAACGACATTCTCGATCGAATGATCGCCGAGGAGCGGCGGGAGGCGATGGCCTTTCAAAAGGTCGTCTATCCGCTTTCTGCCTTTCTCGTCTCAGCTATCATCTCGACAGCGGTGCGGCCCCATATTTTCCAGGATGCCGAAATACTGGGCAAGATCGCCATCATCACGCTCTTCACGATCGGTGTTATCCATCTAATCGGCCGGGTCCGCGACGGCTTCGTCCGATATACGTCCTACGACGACAACATTCACGATTCGATCCTGGACGATCGTGACCGCAAGGCTCCGGTGCGGTCCAGATATGCCGTTGCGGCAACGCTGATCTGCTCCATCCTCGCTGCCTTTCTCGCAGGGTGGGTGATCGGGACCTTTATCACCTTCCCGGCAGAGCTTGCTCCCAGCGCATTCGGCCGGGTGCTGAACCCGGAATTCATCCTTTATCCGCCGATAATCACGTTCTTTGTTGACCTGATGCACTCGCTTGCCACCAGGCTCGAACGGCGGCCCGCGGACGTTGACAACATCGAGATGTTTCGCTAAAATTTGGAGTTTGTCTAAAAAGACGATACTGAATTCAAGAAATGGCGAATCATAAATCTGCAGAAAAACGCGTCCGTCAGACCACAAAACGCAACGCGATCAACCGAAGCAACCGCAGTGAGCTCCGCACTTCGATCAAGAAGCTCCGTGCGGCAGTTACCGCAAGCGATAAGAGCGGTGCGACCGAGCTCCTGACCCCGACGGTCTCGCTTATCGACAAAGCGGTCAATAAGGGCATTATTCATAAGAACACTGCGGCTCGTTACAAATCGCGGCTTACCAAGCACACGAACAGCCTCAGCTAGATCGTCTTCCCATTGGGGAAAGTGATCTTTCACGATCTTCAAAGCTCCGTTTGAGAGCGACAGGCAATGTCGAATCTTAACGGGGCTTGAATATTTTGGCCCGCCTTCGCCTCCCTGCCTCGCCCGCCGCCATTTGCTACAATCAAGCATTCCAACGGACCTCGGCGAATTTGCCGAAAATACTTCCGATACGGCCGTGTTTTGTGAAGCTTGAACTTGCCGCGCACATCGTTGACCTTCATCGCTGCGGGATCTCGAACCTGTCGGCGGGAATGTCCCGTAAACTCGCGGCCGCCCTTGCGGTGCAATCCGGCAAGCCGAGCGTTGACGAGGTTACGGTCGAGGACCTTCTCAATTACCTTCCAGCCCGATACGAGGACCGCTCGAACTTCCTTTCGCTCGACAAACTGAACGCCGGGGATGAGGCCGCCGTCGAGCTCTTTGTACGAACGACCGCCGGCGTTCGCGTGGGACAGTTTCGAGACAAAAAGAAGCCGCCGCTCTACCTTTTCGAGATAACTGCGGGCGACCGCGAACGCGTACAAAAGCCCGTTACCGTCAAATGGTTCGTCTCCGGAAAGGGTGCGAACGACATCGTAAATTGGTACGCAAAGAAGTTTGCAAGAGGCACGCGTTTTGTTGCTTATGGCCTTTGGGAACTCGACCGTCGCGGCCAGCTTGGGCTCAAGGTCGGAAAGCCCGAGGAGCTCGAGATACTTCCGCCGATCGATGACGGGCTCTTCCTTCCAACTGCCGTTGCAGAAGACACGCCTGAGGAAGAGATACTCGATCCGGCCCTGATCAGCGTCCACACGGGACGCGTGCCGATCTATCGAAAACTTGGCAATTTCTCGACAAAGAAGCTGCGCGAAATTTTCCGTGCCGTTTTCGATAAACTCGGCGATATAGAAGATGCCCTTCCAAAAGAGCTTCTCGAACGCCAAGGACTGCTCGGCCTGAGACAGGCGTATGAGGAAGTGCATTTTCCGCCCGACAACGCCGTAATGCCGGATTACGAAATGCACCGCAGCCCGGCACATCGCCGCTTGATCTTCGACGAGTTCTTCTGGCTGGCGTTCGCAATGCGGCTTTTGAAAGGCAAACGCGAGCACGAACCAAAGGGTGCGGTCATTGAGATCTCGGAAGAGGGCAAAAAGCGTCTCGCTACCCTACTGCCGTTCGAATTGACGGCGGCCCAAAAAAAGGTCGTTCGCGAGATCTTTGCCGATCTGAAGGGCGATCGTCCGATGAACCGCCTCATTCAGGGCGATGTCGGCAGCGGCAAGACCATCGTCGCATTCCTTGCCATGATGGCCGCGATGGAGAACGGCTATCAAACCGCGTTGATGGCTCCCACGGAGATCTTGGCCGAGCAGCACTTTCGCAATGCTCAGCGTATCTTTGCCGATACCGGCTACCGAGTTGAACTTCTTACTGGTGGCCTTAAAGCAAGCGAAAGAAAAAGGGCGCGCGAAGCGATCAGTTCCGGCGAGGCCAACCTTGTCATCGGCACACACGCTGTCGTCCAGGAAGGCGTCGAATTCGATATGCTCGGCCTTGCGGTCATCGATGAGCAGCATCGGTTCGGTGTGCTTCAGCGTGCTCGTCTGAAAGAACTTGGCACGAATCCCGACGTATTAGTTATGACCGCGACACCGATACCACGTTCACTCGCAATGACCGTGTATGGCGACCTGGATGTATCGGTGATCGACGAACTTCCGCCGGGGCGCACTCCGATCAAAACGGTCGTATGCGGTGAAGACCAGCGTGCAGGCGTGTATCGCGGCATTGAACGCGAGATCGCCCTCGGGCGCCAGGCTTATGTTGTTTATCCGCTTGTAAAAGAGTCCGAGAAGCTCGACCTGAAGGCTGCGACTGCCATGCACGAAGACCTTTCCAACCGCGTCTTCCCGCATTTGAAGATCGGCCTTCTGCACGGAAAGATGAAGTCGGCCGAGAAAGACGAAGTGATGGCCGCCTTTGCGGCGGGCGAGATAAATGTGCTTGTTTCGACGACGGTTATCGAGGTTGGGATCGATGTCGCAAATGCATCGCTTATGGTGATCGAACACGCGGAACGCTTCGGCCTTTCGCAGCTTCATCAGCTTCGGGGCCGTGTCGGACGCGGCGCCGAACAAAGTTTCTGCGTCTTGCTGACCGGCGACAAGAAAACGACCGTTGCCCGAGAACGCCTCGGAATAATGGAGCGAAGTTCGGACGGCTTTGAGATCGCGGAAAAGGACCTTGAACTGCGCGGGCAAGGCGAACTTCTGGGCACGCGGCAGTCCGGCTTGCAGTCATTTCGTGTCGCAAATATCATCCGCGACCTCGACATCTTGTCCGCAGCTCGCGAGGAAGTTGAGAATTATCTCGGGCCGAAAGAGAGTTCGGCGGAAACAAAGCTTCTAAAAAAGGCGGCTGAGCGGCGAAATGCCTTCGAGCTTGGAAAGATCGGCTAATCTCGTAACCTTTAACGTCGATAATGCGCATAATCTCAGGACAATACGGCGGGAGACTGCTCAAGAGCCCGCCCGATCATCGCACACGGCCGACATCAGGCCGACTTCGCGAAACGCTCTTCAACATCCTTGCGCCGAGGATCGAAGGCACGCGTTTTCTTGATCTTTGTGCCGGCTCCGGTGCGATCGGGATCGAGGCACTTTCGCGTGGCGCGGAGTTTGTTACCTTTGTAGATCGTTCGAGGAAGGCATGTGCCCTTATCGAAGAGAATCTTGACAAGCTCGGCGTTCCCGAAACCGAGACCGACGTTCAGAATTTTGAGGCCGAGACCTTTGCGGGACGCGAACACGAGGCGCCGTGGGACATCGCGTTCTATGATCCGCCGTACGATGCGGACTATTCGGTCGTACTTCACGAATTTGGGGATAAGGCGGGTCTTCTCAGCGATGACGGGGTCCTGATCGTCGAACATCTTGCCCGCAAGGCCATGCCGGATGTGGTCGGATCCTTGAGACGCTGGCGGCTCCTAAAACAGGGCGACACGCACCTGAGCTTTTATGAGAAAGCCTGAAGCATATGAAGATATTCGTATGGCTTCTTCTCGCTCTCATCTGGAGCTCGACCTGGATATTCATCAAGGTCGGGCTCGCGGATCTGCCGCCATTCGGCTTTGTATGCCTGCGTTTCATCCTCGCCGCCGCGGTCCTTTCACCATTTGTTCTCTTACGGAAAGGTGGAGGACTGCCAAAGGCGCGTGCTGATTGGAAGCTGCTCGGTTTGACGGGGATCCTCCAATTCACACTCAACTACTCAAGCGTCTTCTGGTCAGAGCAATACATCACGTCGGGCCTCGCGGCAGTGCTCCAGGCGATGATCGTGGTGTTCGGACTCATCCTCGCGTGGATATTTTTGCCGGCTGAAAAGATCACCGCAAAGAAGATCGCTGCGGTTGTGGTTGGCGTCATTGGAGTTGCGGTCATTTTCGTTGACCAGCTTGCCGTCCGCGATACAATGGCGTTCGCCGCGTGCGTAGCGATCGTTCTGGGGGCCTATGCGGCTGCTCAATCTTCGATCCTCATTAAGGCGAAAGCTTCGGAAATACGGCCCGAGGCCATCGTTTTTTGGCAAATGGTATGCGGGCTTCCGCCGATCATTGCCTACAGTCTGCTGACTGAGGGCAGCCCGTTGAACTATCGCTGGTCGTTTGCGGCAGTCGGGAGCATTGCTTATCTGAGTATCATTGGCACCGTCGTCGCATTCTACAGCTACTATTGGCTACTGAATAGGATAGAATCTACCAATGCGATGATGATCTCGCTTGTGACGCCGCTGGTTGCCGTGCTTATCGGCTGGATCGTGCTTCGCGAAACTCTGCCTGCACGAACGGGTTTCGGCGGCATACTGATCATCGCGAGCGTCGCCCTTCTTGTGTTTCGAAAGAAGAACACATCGATCACTAAATGAACCACCCGATCGGTTGACCGGGCGGAAACTTAAAAGTAGATGAGATTTAATTTCACAACCGCTGGAGAATCGCACGGCAAGGCCCTCGTCACGATCGTCGAGGGAATGCCCTCTGGCGTCCGCATCCAAAAGCCGTCGATCGACCACGAATTGTGGCGTCGGCAACAGGGCTATGGCCGCGGCGGCCGTATGAAGATCGAGACAGATACGGTCGATATACTTTCCGGCGTGCGACACGGCAAAAGCCTTGGCTCACCGATAACGCTCATCATTGAGAACGACGATTTTGTTCATTGGCAGGAGATAATGTCTTCGGAGGCCGACGTTAAGCTTCCAAAGAATGCGCGCGTAGTAAAGCGTCCGCGGCCAGGCCACGCGGACCTTGCCGGCGGTCAGAAATTCGCGACACGCGACCTGCGGGACATCCTCGAACGCGCCTCCGCCCGCGAAACGGCGGCCCGAGTTGCGGCGGGTGCGGTCGCAAAGCAGCTGCTTTCGGAATTCGGCGTTGAGATCAGGAGCCACGTTATCAAGCTCGGCCACGTTCAGGCGGTTCCGCTCTCACGAGAGTGGGACGACATTGCAAAGATCCCGCTCGATTCGCCCCTGAGCTGCGTTGACGAGGTCGCTCAGGAAGAGATGATCAGGCTGATCGATGAGGCACGCGAAGCCGGCGATACACTTGGCGGTATTTTTGAGGTCGTAATTCGCGGCCTGCCGGTCGGGCTTGGCAGCCATACGTCCTGGGAAGATAAACTCGACGGACGGATCGCACGTGCGATGATGTCGATCCACGCGATCAAGGCCGTTGAGATCGGCTCCGGTGTTGCGAATGCGGGCAAGCTCGGCTCGGAAGTGCACGACGAGATCGCGTTTGACGGCGAGAATTTCCGCCGCGTTTCAAACAACGCCGGCGGCCTTGAAGGCGGCATCACAAACGGTGAAGAATTACGAGTTCGCGGCTATATGAAGCCCATCTCGACGCTAAAGAAGCCACTGCGTTCCGTCGATATCGACACGAAAGAGGAAGAGGCCGCGGCGTTCGAGCGTTCGGATGTGACGGCGGTCCCGGCGGCCGGTGTTATCGGAGAGGCAATGATGGCCGTAGTGCTCGCGAACTCGATGCGTGAGAAGTTCGGCGGCGATTCACTCGACGAGATGCGGCGGAACTACGACTCTTATCTTGAAGCGATCAAGGCCTACTAGGACACCTATTTACCGATATCCTTGCGAAACTGCATCCCGGTCCATGAGATCTTCGAAACGGCCTCGTAAGCCGACGCGAGTGCGGCATCAAGGGATACACCAACCGCCGTCACACCCAGGACACGTCCGCCGGAGGTAACGACGTTACCTGCCGCGTCACGTGCCGTTCCCGCGTGAAATACGGCCACGTTCGCGACCTGTGCGGCCTCTTGAAGGCCGTTGATGATGTCGCCGGTACGTGCCTTGCCCGGATAGCCCTCGGAGGCGAGGATCACGCATGCAGAGCTTCCCTTTGTCCATTTGATATCAAGCTTTGAGAGATCGCCCGACAGCATTGCTTCGCAAATATCTACAAAGTCGGTCTCGAGTCTTACAAGGATCGATTGAGTTTCGGGATCACCGAACCGGACGTTGTATTCGAGCACCATCGGGCCGTTTGCCGTTAACATCAACCCAAAGAACAATATCCCGCGGAAGTTAATGTCCTCACGTTTGCAGGCATGAAGCGTCGGCTTGACGATCCGCTCAACAATATCTGTAAGCTCTGCCGCAGAGAGAATGGCGTCGTCCGAAACCGTTCCCATTCCGCCCGTGTTCGGGCCGGTGTCCCCTTCACCGATCCGCTTGTGATCCCGAACGGGCGGCATCAGAGCAAAGTTCGCACCGTCGGAAAATACAAGGAGCGAAACTTCACGGCCAACAAGACACTCTTCGAGTACGATCTTGTCGGCCGCGGCCGAACCGACAGTTTCCGCAAGGCCATTTATCGCCTCGACGGCAGCTGCACGGCCGCTCGCAACGACAACACCCTTTCCCGCCGCAAGGCCATCCGCCTTAACGACAACACTCGAATCGGGTCCGCCGAAGTCGCCGCTTTCTAGCTCTAGGATCGCAAAATCGGCTGAATGGGAGACAGTGAACTTCGCCGTCGGAATGCCATGTCTCGCCATAAAGCCCTTCGCGAACGCCTTGCTTGACTCAAGCTGCGCGCCCGCCGCCTTTGGGCCGATCACGCGCAGGCCTCGTCGCTCGAACTCATCAACGATCCCGAGCGCAAGCGAAACTTCTCCGCCCACAAAAGTGAGGCCGATATTGTTTGCGGCGGCAAAGTCCGCCAAGGAGTTCACATCATCTGCCGCAATGTTTACGCAAGTTGCGACCGCCCCGATACCGGCGTTTCCCGGAGCACAAAAAAGGCCTTCGGTCTTTTGTGAACGGCGAAATGCCGTGCATATCGCATGCTCACGCCCACCCGAACCGACCACTAGAATGTTCATAACCGTTCAATTTTCCCGCACAGCCAAGATAAACCTTGACAGGCATTTACTGTAAGTTGTAACGTCAAATTAACATCCTACACCGTTCGATCCGTAAGCGTCGAATTTCGCCGCTTCCCTCCCCTCGGAACTGGAGTGCCAGAACGCAATCGCTCTGTTCACTATCGGGTAGGATCTTTTAAAGTACATTTTAAGAAGTTTTTTTGTTATTAAATTGATGACGTCGAATCCTCACAACTTTGAGAACGACGGTAGTCCTGTAGGCGAAAGCTCTACCGAACTGCCCGATAAGTCTATTCTTTGTATTGACTGCAACCAGGAATTCGTCTGGACCACGGGCGAACGAACTTTCTTTCAACAGAAAGGCCTGACAAATCCCCCAAAGCGTTGTAAACCCTGCAAAAAGGCCAAGAATGATCGAGTGGAAGCAGCCCTTTCCGCCGCTAACGGCCAACGCCAGAAGGTCACTGTAAGTGTGGAATGTGCAGCCTGCGGCCGCGCGACGACGGTGCCTTTCTATCCATCACAGGGCCGGCCCGTCCTGTGCCGCGACTGTTTCCGAAAATAGGAACATCAGCTCTCAGATCGCGCAGCATCAGAAGAGTAAACACTTTCTCTTCGCTGAATACTAAGTTTGTCGGCTGGAAAACTTTTGCGGGAAATTGAGTAGGGCGGCGTCTCCCACAGCGCCGCCCTGGTGCCACAAGTCCTCACTTCTTGTGACAAATGTTCACCGGGGTGGTGAACAAAACCGATTATCCACACAAATAAGCAAAATGCAACCCATTTAGGTGACTTATCAGCGAATTTTATAAAGAAAATTGCTATTTTGATACGGCGATCGCCCCGGGGAGCACAGCAAATTCACCCGTTGGCAGCTGAGCAAAGATCGAGTATGAGCCGGACGGAGCGTTTGCATCGACGGATATCTGGAAGCGGATCGCCGACACATTCTCAGCGTAGTCGATGTCGCTAAAGGTCGTCTCGTCTATTCGCACGAACGGAGAGGAAGTGTAAATAGCCAGCCGAGAGGCATCAAGGCCGCGGCCGCCGATCGTCATTAAATTCGTAGAACCCGGCAAAAGCTTGACTGCCGACGTCGATAAAAGGCCGTCAACACCAACATAAGCCAGCTCGAACGGCGTCTGGTCGCCGGTTGGCTTTACTTCGAACCGCGTCACGGAACCGGCCTCGACCGAAAGCATCCCCAGATCCTCGCCGAACGTGCCAACACCTTGACGGGCGACCACGACAGCGTATGTACCCGCAGTGAGGCCGCCGAAGCTGATCTCCCTTCCATTCTCAATACGTGTTCCCGCCGCAACCTCGCCGTTCTTGTCCTCCAGGAACACCAGGCTCCCGGCAAGGGAACGCTCTGTCGCTAAGAGCTTTATATCGGCCCGACCACAGCAATCTTCGATACGCAGCGGTGCTCCGTACAGAGAACGGATCGCAGATATATCCTCAGCAGAAAGGGCCTTGCGGAATGCGAATCCGGCGCCAACGGTCGAATTGATATCGACGTTGCCGTGCATCACAGAACCCATTATCTGCGAGTGTCGGAGGCCGAGCAGATGACCGAGTTCGTGTGTCAGGACGCCTTCGAGATCATAGGTCGAAAACGAACCGTCGGTCGAAAAGAGAGCATAAGGGTTCAGAACAATGTCGGCTTCCGTGACAAATCCATTGCGGTCAGCAAAAACTCGTGTCTTTGCCGAGATGCTCGTGTCGCCTGCCTTAAAAAGAGCAAGATTTTCGCTAGTTGGAGCGATCGTCAAAAGGCTTTCGCCGTCGCCTCGCACACCCGCCGGGCTTGCATCGCGGCGTTTTGATTCAACAAACGAAATATGAACATTGGCGACCGCCTCCCAATGTGCGATCGCATTTTTGAGAGCCGAAGCAACGTCAGTCCCCGGTTTGAAATTTGAAGAGCTTGTAAAAAGAGATCGCGAGACCGCGATACTGATCCGATCCGAACGCCACCTCGCTGCAGAAGGCTTCGACCCCGCACCAGCCTCAGATTCTGAGGCAAATGAGGCTGTCGCAGCCACAAAAACCACGAGTGCGGCGAGATATCGGACCAAACTTCGCATTACTAGGGCGTATCTTTGTGCACTGTGCCGTCAGCATTTACGTGCTCAAGGTCAGCAAATGCAACCGTAAGCAACAGCCAGACAAGACTAAGCGTCGCGAGGACATAGAGGATCGAGATCTGTTCAAAAACGATCAGAAGGGTAACAACGATAGCGACCATGGCCATATAGAAAAAGGCCATCGTTCGCTTTCCAAAACGTCTTTTTGCTGCAGTTTCCATAGAGAAACTTTGATTATAAGCGGTTTACCCTAGAATACCAAGCAAAAACCACCCGCTTATTCGATGATGACGAGGGGCAGTACAGCGTGTTTGTCGCCTGTGCCTGCGGCGATCTCCGGAACATACTTCCGTTCTTCGCCGCCTTTTGTCACAACTTCCACAATGTCAAGAGGTTGCAGCTCCGGATCTTTGGCCGCACCGGCCGCGATCTTCTTGAGATCCGCTTCTAAACGGGTGGGGCCATCTTTCGAGCGTCGGTAGATGGCAACCCGTCGTTCGTCTCCGTCCTTGGCAACTCCGCCCGCCATGACGATCAAGCGGGAAACGGTGATCTGGCCTTTTGACGCGATTGGCCGCGGACTTCGTACGCCCCCGATCGCGTAGATCGGGAGTGCCTTTTCAACGACAACGAGGTCACCCGGTGAGATGAACGGGTTCGCATCCGTTTTGCCGCTAACAAGGTCCGTGACCTTGACCTCGATCCGTCCGCTCGCATCCTTACCGTCCGGCACAGGACAACTCGGGCCTTCGGGCCTAAAAACGCTGATCGTCCCGCCTGAAGCGTCGGTGATCCCGCCGGAACGTGCAATTAGCTCGCGCAAACGTACCGTACGCTTGATCTGGTACCGATGCGGCGAGCGCACGGCACCATCGAGGATCGCGGGCATTCTATTGGAGCGATCTACGATGAATACATTGACCTTTGGGTCGCGGAGCGTCGAGGAGAGAGCCTTAACCGCATCGGCCGCGATGTCGGCCGGCATTCGACATTGCGCCTTGATCGGGTCGCCAAACTCGTTAAAACCGTTCAAGAAGCCTTCAGGAGTAAGGCCGCCTCGCCAATCGTGATCGAGGCTGCCTTCAACATCGACCTCAACGATGTCGCCCGAGTGGACAGCATCAAAGCGATCGGGGGCAAAGGTCTGCGCCGAAGCGTCAAACGAAAACATCGCCGCGACGAAAAGGGCTAACGAAAGCACTGCGAAAAGATCGCGGCTCAAGCGTCTACATCCTTTTCGCGGGCCTTCTTTTTTCCCGAAGAACTGTTCGAAACTGTGCCGGGAACCGCAAATCCTTTGAATTCCCAGTTGCAGCTGTCGCATAAGAGAAAATAGCGAAAGAGGAACTTCGAGAGCAATGTCGTATGTCGATAACCTCGCCGGATTCGGTTGCTTCCGCATCGAGGACAGCGTTGAGAGATCATTCTTATCGTCTTAAATTACTTAGTTTAAAGGTCCAAAATATTATCGTCCTGATGCGCAAGCCGTTCGAGACTGCGGTTGATCTTTCGCAAGGTCTCTTCCCGATCGGAGCTTGTCGCTCGTTGTCCATTAAGAAAGAATAGCGCATCTCTGTAAAGTTGCCTCGCCGCGGTGATGTTCCCGTCACGCTCCGCACGCTCCGCTTGCTCGATCCGGACGGTAACCTTGATCCCAACGACGATCTCTTCAAGCAGGTCGCGGGATTCGACCAATGCCGGCTCCGATGGATAGTACGAGAGGGCCGATTCCAGCACGTCCATTGCACTCTGGGCCGCGACCAGCCTGTCTTGCGGATCACGCTGCGAGTTTGCCTCGAGGGCAAGAGCACGCGAACGGATCGACGCCCATTGGAGCAAATGGTACTTATGGAATTCAACAACAGAATTGCGACTCGACTTAAGAACCGGCAGCCTAGGCGAGCCTTTCCCGATACTTTCGAATTCCCTGTCGATCAACGCCAGGTATTCGCTGCACATCTCAAATACCTCTCGATGGCCGTCCGGCAGCCTCCCAAGCGTGATCGCCGCATCCGATTTCTTCTTTATCGAACGAAGCAGGTCGGCGTTCTGTTCGATGCTCAACTTCTCTTCCTTCGGCGAGCGGGCGGCGCCTTTCAAGTACGCGTTATTCAGGCTCCGGTTGAACTGGCTTTCGGCAGCGAGGAAACGATTCCTTGCCCGCCGTAGGATTATCTCGCGCAAGAAGACGGCGCAAACCAGCACGAGGCTAGCAACGACACCCGACGTGATCCAAGGCGTTCGCTCACCGCCGTCATGAAGGATCCCCCAAAGCAGGAAGAAAGTGCACAACGCGATCGCCAGCGAAAGAACATAATAATTCGCCGCAGGCAGCCAGAACGGGATCCGGCCGCGGCGAAGCAGCTTTGGATTTTGTCGCGATCGTGCGGGGTTTCGATTCACACTTTCAGTTTTCGCTTTTGATCCGTCCGAAGACTGCAAGATCGGAGATAAAGCTCTCCTTCTCGCGGAATATTACCAAAAATACTCCATATCTCGCTAGGACTTCGATCAAATGCTACGATTTCCGTAGCACCTCTGCTAAACTTTGCCGTTAACCGATGGCAAAAAAGCGCAAGGAAAAAATGCCCGTGTTCGATTCGATCCGAAAGCCGACGGCTCCGCCGGCCAGACGTTTCGGTGAAGACGTCCCCGAGTCGGTGCGGCATCCGTCGCTTCGAAAAGAAAAGCATAAAAAGAACGAAGAGGATCGAGTGGAAGAATGAGTTGGTTCGGTCGGCGATCAAAGGACAAAAGGTCAATGGCGGCTGCGGCCTGGGCCCGCCCGGAGATGAGCGTGACCTTCCGTGCGGAGATAATGCCTGGAAGGACCCGCGCAGAACGAACTTTCAAGATCTCAAAGGTCTTTCCTAACGGCCGTGTCACCCTTTATGACTTTGACGGTGAACATCGCGAAGGTGCCTTCGAACCGATCAATTTTCTTCGCGAAAAAGCACGAAACACCTTAGACGGAAACAGCCTCACCAACGGGGAAGATCGACACACCCGGTAACCCCAAAGCCTTGATCTCGGCGACAACCTGAGGCCGAAACATCGGCTTAATGTTCACGACAAAGACGGGCACCTCTGGCCGCTCCAGCTTCTCTAGCTCCCGTTTGAGCCCGCTCGGAGTAAGATGTCGGGCAGTTTCGGCAAGCTTGCTCATTTCATCGGGAAAGGCACACTCCACAAGCACCGCCTTCAGGTCCCCGGCAGCCGACGCGGCAGTCCAGATCCCATCCGTATCCGCAGTATCACCGCTAAGAGCGACCGAGCCCGAAGGGCCACTAATAACAAACCCGGCACTCGGCTCGTTGTGATTTACTTCGACCGGTAGGATCGAGAGTCCGCCAACCGAAAATTCTATACCGAACTCGTACTCTCGAAACTCCAGCACGCGGCCGAACTCATTCTCGATCTCTTCAAAATTCGGATAGATGATGTCGTTGAAAATGTGTGTCCGAAGGGCGGCGATCATCGCTTTTGTCCCATAAACACGAACGGGCGAGCGAAGGGTCGAAAAAAGGTCGTCAACAAACAGCGGAAGGCCCGCGATGTGGTCGAGATGCGTGTGGGAGAGCACAATATCCCGAATATTGTCGCGATCGCCGCCAACTGCCATCGCGAGGCTCCCAGCGTCGAAGGCGACGGTTCCATTGACGACGAAGCACGCCGTATGCTGACGTTCGGAGGCCGATCCGTCATCGTCGAACGAACTTTTTAGGAGTCTTATCTCCATCTGTCTCTATCTTGCACAGGTTTCGGCACGCCCGCCGTCGATCGCATACGTAGCGCCGGTGATCCAACCGGCTTTGTCTGATGCGAGGAAATAGATCAGCTCGGCGATCTCGTCCGCATTCCCGGCTCGACCCAAAGGGTGAGTTTCCTTGGTTCGCTCCAGGAATTTTTCGTATGCCGCGTCGTCCATTCCGCCGCGTTTGTGCAGATTTGTAACAACTACACCCGGATTTACGGCATTTACCCGAACGCCCTTTGATGCGAGATCGAGGGCCGCACACCGCGTCAGCTGATCAACGGCCGCCTTTGAAACGCAATAGGCGAGGACGCCCGGAAATGCCCGAGTCCCCGTAACGCTCGAAACATTGACGATCGCACCTTTTCTGAGCTCCAGATACGGAATGCATTTCTGCATCAGGTAATAGACCGAGCGGACGTTGATATTCATCTGCTTGTCCCAATCGGCCAGTGTGCAATCCTCGATACTGCCGCCTTTGAGCACACCAGCAGCGTTGACGAGTATGTCAATTTGACCGAATGAATCCACCGTTTCGGCTACAATTCGGTCAAGCTGGGAGGTTTCAAGCACGTCGCCCAAATGCGGACGTATGGAGCCTTCCGCATCCTTGAGCTCGTCCCGCAACGCGAACAGCTCTTTTTCGTTTCTGCCGACGCTTACAACGGTCGCACCGTTCTCAGCAAATAACTTGGCGGTCGCCCGGCCGATGCCGCTGCTCGCACCGGTAACGATCGCAACTTTGTCCTTCATAGAACTTGTCTTCGATCTCAAAGTCTGGAATGCCGCTAGAATAACAGCCATTAGGGCAACTACAAAAGCGAAAGGACGCTGAAATCTTCCAGCGTCCTCAATTTCGGCATAAAACCGGGTATTATTGCTCTAAGTTTATGATTCGCTTGGGCGTGGAGCAGTTGGGAAGAGCTGCTCGATCGCAGCTTTTGTTTCCTCACTCTTGCGGGTCTTAAAGTCCGTGACCCAGTCTGAAACCGTAGAGACCATATCGCGAGCCGTAGCTCTGGCCGTTTTGGTTGATTTCTTCACCGACCTGACAGGGACGTCGGCTCGTTTGACCACTTTGATCTTTGTGTTTGCTTTCATCAGCACATTCCTCCTTTAGAAATTTTGTTTGAACAGTGCGGAATTACCATTTCCGACACTATACCAACGCAAATGTAATGCCACAGTATGACGTAATACCTAAGTTATATTTGCGAACTAAGCGTATTTGCACTCATTTGATTGTAGAAACCACGCCTTCGGTTGTCTTTTTCTACACTTGAATAAACGATTATTTTTCTTTTTTGTTCCAACGAAATGAAAAGAAACAGAGAATCTCGGATATTGCGTGGAGCAAAACGGCGCGTAAATCTTCGCTTTCAGCAGTAATTGGCTTATTCTATAAAGGCTTTTTGTGATGGATCTCCTGGACCTTGCGATCATCTACCTGGCATGCGGCGCACCTTTCGCCGTTCAGTATTCGTTTCGCTTAAAGGATCGGGGCCCAGCGGAAAAGAGCGCAAAATGTATCCTCGCGGGCCTCGCCTGGCCGGTTTTTGCGGTCATTTGGCTAACCGACGCGTTCAAGCGACTCTTCAGTCCGACGCCCGCAAATACTGAAACAAGACAACTGATCGACGGCATTCGAGAGTCGCTCGAAGCTTCTGTCGATCTTTCAGGACGGCCCGACGCCGCTTTTGAATTTCGCCGCACTGTGCTTCGCTGGGCGGAGCTTGCCGTTGCGGTAAAGGATCCAACGCGGTCTCCGGCTGTGTCCGATATCTGGGAGATAACCGAACACTCCAGGCCCGATCTTGCTTCAGCATCGTATATCCATCGAGAAACGCGGCTTATCGACGCTCATTTTGAAGCGGCGCGCGGCGACCTTATCAATTTGGCAACGTCGCTGAAGGACAACATCGACTTTCGGTCACGTGCGATCACGGCCGCAAAACTCTTGAACGACGACCGAACTTTGCAAGCACTGACCAAAGACGGCGATTCTGGATCGGCTATCGCGGCTTCTGCACAAGTCTGAGTATGCTCGTGCTCTTTCATCTTTTCTCAGTTTTCCTGCTCGTCGGGCTGGGCTTTTACGTCTTTGCGGCCGACCCGCGACGACGTGCTCACCAGGCGTTTGCCGCATTTATCTCTTTCCTCGCCTTGTGGACCATAAAGGACCTGATCTTTTGGGACTTTTATCCCGTAGATGCGGCGGCCGGGATATGGGCGGCAACAAGTTTCATCATCGCCCTGCTGATGAATTTCGTGCTTGTCGCGTTTGCGTGGGTGTTTCCGGAAAATTCGCGAACACCGCGACGAAAAGCGGCGATACTGCTTGCGCCGGCACTGATCTTTGTGCCGTCGGCGGCCCTCGGGCTTCTGTCCGAGAAGGCAGGATTCGTCGGCGGACAATTCACGATAAAACTCACGCCGCTTGCCTATGCGTTTGTAACTTACGTCTATTTCCTGTTCTTTTACGGTTCGATAGTACTTTTCACAAAATATCGAAAATATCGCGGCACCGAGAGCGGTTCGCAGCTTGGTGCCATTCTGCTCGCACTCGCGGTGACGGGAGCTCTGAAGACCGCGGCGAATATAATCTTTCCGCTTTTCGGGAACTATGACCTACTGTCGCTAAGCTCGATCTTCGTCCTGCCGGGCGTGGTCATTTATGCCTACGCGATCTTCAACTTCCGGCTCTTTTCGCTTTCGTCAGCACTAACCCAATTTCGGCTCTTTCCGGTCGCCTATAAGGTCGCGATCTGCATTGCCGCGGTCGCAATATCGAGTTTCCTGGTCTTCCAGATACCGATCGTCTGGTGGGCGTTCCACAACGGAATGGATGCTGAAGCCTGGCGTCGCTACCTTGTTTTCAGCGTCATTTCCGCACTTGTTCCAAATCTCCTTCTCGTTCTTCTCGTGCTCAGAACGGTGCTCAGACCGCTCAAGCGTGTGACCCTTGCCGCTGTTTCGGTTGCAAAAGGCTCGTACGGTGCCGAGGTCGATCTCCGCAAGACGAATGATGAGATCGGCGTCCTCGCCGAATCCTTCAACAAGATGAGCCGTAAACTTGCCGAAGATATCGAGGAATTGCGGCTCCTTCACGAAAGAATGCTTCAGACCGAAAAGCTGACGGCGATGGGCACTCTTGCCTCGGGCGTTGCAAGTGAGGTCAGCGAACCACTCGAGATCATTTCGGCGCGGATCGAGTCAATGCGACGCGAAGAAGGCCATTCGACCGCAACACGCGAAGACCTTAGCCAGATCGCTGCTCAAGTTTCGCTCGTTCAGCAGATCATATCGGATATGCAAAGCTTCGGCCGCGTGAAAGCACCTTCGACGGCAAGTGTCTCGATCAACGATGTCGTTCTTTCGGCCCTGCGTCTTGCTCGTTTGGACGCGGACCGAGCTCAGATCGAGACGAGGCTTGATACGAACTCTCTGATAGTTCTTGGTGACGAGGATCAGCTCGTGCAGATAGTGCTGAATCTTCTTCTCCACGCCGGGAAGAACGCCGTGCCGAATGACACCGTATTTTCGATCTCGACCTCCGCAAACGGACAAGATGCCGTTATCGAAATATCTCAAACGGGAGCACTTGGCGATCCAGAACCCGACGAGTTTGACGGCGCAAATCTCGATCTTTGGATCAGTCACAGGCTTGTTTCTGCTCATCACGGCACCCTTTCGGCAATCACAGACGACAAGAACCGTAAGAGATTTGTGATCAGGCTTCCTTTGCTCAAACAAAAAGACGCGGTTTACGTATTGACACCAAGCTCGTTTTAGCCGAACTTAGTTCTTTAGGTCCAAATACAACTTAATTTCGAGGAACAGCAATGAACAAATTCTTGTCGTTACTGCTGGTCATTCTCCTTCCTGCGGCGTATGCGGCTGCTCAGGAGAAACCAACAGCCTTTGTTAATGCGAAAGTGATCCCGATATCGGGGCCCGCGATCGAGCAGGGTATCGTGCTAATTCAGAACGGCAAGATCGTTGCCGTTGGCGACGCCCGAACTGTCAAGCTTTCGTCAGACGTGGTCGTGATCGATGCAAAGGGCAAGGTAATTATGCCTGGTATCATCGATTCGCACAGCCATATTGGCAACCCTGCTGGCGGCGACGGGTCTTCGCCGATCCAACCGGACGTACGCATTCTGGATAGCGTCAATCCGCGAAGCGCGAGCTTCCAGCGTGCTCAGAGCGGCGGCATCACGACCGCAAATGTGATGCCCGGTTCCGGCCACCTTGACAGCGGCCAGACACTCTATCTGAAGCTCCGCGACGACGTCGATAAGATCGACGATATGTTCATTCTTGATGCGGATGGGCATTATATGGGCGGCATCAAGTTCGCGAACGGTACGAACCCGATCCGTCCGGGAGGCGGCGCTTTTCCCGGCACGCGTGCGAAATCTGCGGCTCTCGTTCGTGACGAATTCATCAAGGCCCGCGAATACCGAGACAAGGTTGCAAAGGCTGCCGGAGACGCTTCTAAAATGCCGCCTCGCGACCTGCGGATGGAAGCTCTCGTCGAGGTCCTCGACCGTAAGCGGACGGTGCATTTTCACACGCACCGTCACGATGACATCCTGACCGTTCTCCGCCTTCAGAAGGAATTCGGATTCAAGCTCGTCCTCCACCATGTTAGCGATGCCTGGGCCGTCGCCGACGAGATCAAGAAGGCAAACGTGCCCGTTTCGATCATCTTTCTCGATTCACCGGGCGGCAAGATCGAAGCAAAAGATATCATGGCCGAGAATGGAGCGATCCTAGAAAAAGCAGGCGTTCTCATCGGCTTTCACACAGATGACGGCATTACGGATTCGCGTTGGTTCCTGCGGTCCGCGGGAATGGCCGTCCGAGCCGGAATGTCGCGTGAAAAGGCACTTTACGCCCTGACGCTCGGCAACGCAAAGATCCTGGACATCGACGGCCGCACCGGTTCGCTGGAGACGGGAAAGGATGCCGATCTCGTCATTCTCTCGGGCGATCCTTTAAGCGTTTACACCCACGTTCTCGAAACCTGGGTCGAAGGCAAGAAGGTCTTTGACCGCAGCGATCCAAAGGACCGGCTCATACAGGTCGGCGGTTACGGCGCGACCAACGACCGCTTTATGGATACCGATCACGATGACGGAGGACAGGAATAATGAAACTCAAATTCACAAAGAAACTCGTAATTTCGGCCTTTGCTGTCGTAGTATCAGTTTGCTTCTCCCAAACTTTGCTTGCGCAGATCGCGGTCAAAGGCGAGACCGTCTTCACGATGGCAGGTGAGCCGATCAAGAACGGCGTCGTACTCGTCAAAGACGGCAAGATCGAAGCGGTCGGTACGGCCGCACAGGTTTCGATACCTGCCGGCTATCGCGTGATCAGCGCAAAGGTCGTCACGCCAGGCCTTATCGACGCACATTCGGTGGTCGGACTCAACGGCTACCTGAATCAGCCGACCGATCAGATGGCTCTCGACGGAAGCGGTCCGATCCAACCGGAACTTCGTGCGTTTGATTCCTACAACACACGTGAAAAACTCGTCGAATGGCTCCGCGAGTTCGGTGTAACGACCGTGCACACCGGCCACCAGCCTTCCGCGCTTGTTTCGGGCCAAACGATGGTCGTTAAGACCGCGGGCAATGAGATAGACGATGTGATGGTCGTCCCGGAAGCGATGATCGCGGTCACCCTTGGCGGCGACGGCCTCGCGGGCCAGGGCAAATCGCCCGGTACGCGTGCAAAGCAGATTGCAATGCTCCGTGCGGAACTCATTAAGGCCCAGGAAAATGCCGAGAAGGCCGAGCGGCCGAAAGACCTGAGGTCGGTTGCATGGCTTAGCGTTATTGAACGCAAGGTCCCGCTCCTGATCACGGCCGACAAAGCACAGGACATCATGTCCGCGCTTCGGCTTGCGAAAGAGTTCAATTTGCGGATCGTGCTTGATTCGGTCTCCGAAGCTCAGCTCGTGCTCAAAGAGATCAAGGCGTCCGGATTCCCTGTCATCGTCCATCCGACGATGGCACGCCCGGGCGGCGACAGCGAATCTCTTTCGTTGGAAGATGCCACAAAGATAAAGGCTGCGGGTATTCCCGTCGCTCTGCAGAGTGGTTATGAAGGCTATGTACCGAAAACGCGTGTCGTCCTATACGAAGCCGGAATGGCCGCCCAGAATGGCCTTTCTCAGCGTGAAGCACTCGAACTCATCACCATCGACGCCGCGAAGATCCTCGGCCTCGACGGCCGTATCGGTTCGCTTGCGGCCGGGAAAGATGCCGACATAGCTCTCTACGACGGCGACCCGCTCGAGTGGACGACGCATTGTGTCGGCACGATCATCAACGGCAAGGTCGTAAGCGAGGTCGTCCGCTAGTTTTTTTTCGCGGAGACCGATACTTTTTGCTAACGCCTGACGCCTTACGGATATGCGGAGGTTTTCCCTTTCGCTTATTCGCAAAGGCTCAGGCGTTATTTTTATGAACAAACAGCTTATTTCCCTGCTTATTCTGACGGCGATCTTCGGCTCTCTCTTCAATGTTCCTGCCCAACGGCGAAAGGCATCGACGGCGGCTCCAGCAGCTCCAAAATGCTCCGGCGCCTGGACCGGCACAATAACCTACAAACGCACACAATCGGCATCCGACAGCAAGACCGTGCAGCGCGTTTCGGGACGCGGGCAAGACACGCGGAACTGGCAGATGTCTTACACCTACAACGCAAATGTGACGGTCGTCGAGTCGCCTGAACGCAATGGTTCGAGCATCGGGATGGCGACGATCAGCCACAATATGTCTTCAAAAGAGAAGGTTGATGCCGTCGAGAAGAACTCGTGTGACCGCGGCAAGACCTGGCGTGATATGCGCGGCACCTCAACGTCGGAGACCAACGCTTCCGGCCAGGCAAGCGGCGAATCGGCCAACGTGGGCGTCAATATCAACTCCGACGGAACCTATTCCGTTAGCGTCGGCCTGCCGCAGATCAAGGGAAAAGTGAGCGGCAGCGAGTCCTCCAGCTTCAGCGGCCAATGTACGCCAAAAGAAGGCAAGAGTTTTAGCATTCCGCAGACAGAAACGACGATCGAAGGAAATTCGCTTACCTCCGACGGAACGACGCGTCTAAATCCGAACGACCCGAACAAGCTATCGGGTTCCTACTCCTACACCTGGCAGAATGTAACCGAGACGATAACGTGGAATCTCCAGAAATGCGGTGCGCCGCTGCGGATCACGGAACTTAAGTTCGCGGATATGAAGTTCCCAAATTGGAACGACTGGCGCGACATCACGCCGCAAGTAGGCACCATCGACGGCAATCTCGTAAAGATCAAGGCGACCGTTCTCAACGCCTCGGGCGAAACGAAATTTGCCGACCTCAAGTTCAAAGAGACGTTCAAAGGCGATAAATGGGACGGTGCGCGGCCCGATGGCCTCCTCGAAAACGGCGAAACCTCGGTTCGGCTCGAACCGGGCGAATCGCGTGAAGTCGAGATCGTTTGGGATTCGTCCGGTTATTCCTGGTTCGACGACGGCCGTCCGCGCCTCCTTCAGCGCATCAAGGCCGAACTCTACGAGAACGACAAGAAGAC
Organism: Acidobacteriota bacterium; assembly: GCA_019639195.1. Lineage (GTDB taxonomy): Bacteria > Acidobacteriota > Blastocatellia > Pyrinomonadales > Pyrinomonadaceae > OLB17. Next base: position 57,937 of record JAHBSI010000007.1, read on the forward strand.
CGACGAAAAGGTCGAGAATCTCAAGGTCGCACCAAAACCGCTCATTCTCGTCCATGGGCTCTGGAGCAACTGGAGAGCATGGGAGACCTGGCAGAACATACTTACCACGACGCATTCCTACGATTGGAAGGCGTTTCCGGTAGGCGAAAAACCCGAAAAAGGCCTGATGGACACGGGCGGCGAGTTCCTCTCGTCTGCCCCGACAAAGACCATACACGGAAACGCCGTCGAAGTGGACCGCTATGTAAAATACGCTCAGGAAGACCGTAATGCATGGCACGTCGATATCGTTGCACATTCGATGGGCGGATTGATCTCGCGTGAATACATCCAGGCGTTTATGAAGCCCGTCGAGGACGGCCGCCCGCGTGTAGCGCATCTCGTAATGCTCGGTACGCCGAATATGGGCAGTCCCTGTGCGGACACGATGGATATCGCGTTCTCGATCACCGGCACGACGCCGAATGCCGTGCGCGAACTAAAGCCGGACGTTGTCGCGGAGTTCAATCGCGTCACCACGGATCGCCGCGGCGTGAAATTCTCCGTGCTTGCCGGAAATCCGCTGCCTGTGATGTGCAAACGCGTGGTCCCGAACGACGGTGTCGTTTCCGTGCCTTCCGCTCATTGGACGATCGCCGACAAGGGCGTTTCGTCGAGCGTACACACCGATCTTACGGGTACGAAAGATTTCTCCGATTTCGTTCGACCCCACATTGCGATCGGGCCGAAAGGTGACCACAATCCGTATGTGCCAACGTCCGCGGGAATGTCGCTGATGCCGCAGCCGTCGAAATTTTACGGTGCCGGTGCAGGGCCATTCTTCGGTCTTAGCCCGACATACACTGACTTCCAGGATATCGGAAAGGCCGTAAAGGTCGGCGCAAAGCAGACCGTGGAGATCGATCTCCCGCTCGATGCAAGGCCCGATCTTGGGGTCACCTTCATGGCAGATGCTAAGGTGTCTGTCGAACTCATCGACCCGACCGGAAAGATCGCGGGCAAGAATCTCGCTGATTCGCCCGACGCAAGAAGTTGGTTCCGATCGATCTATCTGAAGACGGGCGTCGCAGCCGGTGCGTGGAAGATCCGCGTAACGAACACTTCCGATGTCGAGCGGCCCGCGTACTTTGCGATCTGGTCCAACGCCAGATAGTAAACGGACAAAAAGACGGATGATCTCTGCCGCCTGCGCAAGCAGGCGGCGGCCGTTTTTCTGCATCGCATTCAACGCCCTTACTGTCGTGCGGGCTTCTGCAACCCATTCGATCCATGCCCTTACTGTCGTCCGGGCTTCCGCAACCATTTCGAACCGTGCCCATACTGCCGTGCGGGCTTCTGCAACCCTCTCCAAGCTCGATCTTGGGTCTCTGACTTAAAACTTTTTACTTATTCCGAACTTTAGGCTTGACACGTATGTTATACTTGTAAAGATGGTCGTAACACTTGTGTTGCGACTACATTTCCGGCAGAAGACGCCCGCACTAGCGAGACGTCGTGTGCTGCAGGAGAGATTCAAACTTTCTGCGGGAATGTGCGTATAATGAACAAAATTCAACCTAAACCTATGAAAACTGCTCTTCTCTTGGCGCTAACCCTGCTTATTTCCACAGCAGCGGTCGCTCAGCCGCCGGCGGCAAAGCCTGCGGACGACAAGAAGCCTGATGCCTCCAAACTGCTCGATCCGCAGATGGACAAGCCTCCGATGGTGACGCAGCACACTTCGCGTGCCGGCAATAAGACTTTGACGTACACGACGACGACCGGTTTTATGCCGATCAAAAATCCTCAGACCGGCGAGACCGAAGCCCACATTTTCTACATCGCCTACACGCTCGATAACCCGCCGGCGAATCGTCCGCTGATGTTCTCGTTCAACGGCGGGCCGGGATCTGCAAGCGTCTGGCTGCATCTCGGTGCATTGGGGCCAAAGCGAGTAAAGATGCTCAACGACGGCGCGTATCCACCGCCGCCTTTTGAGATGGAGGACAATGCCGCGACGTGGCTCGCCGACACCGATCTCGTCTTTATCGATCCTGTCGGCACAGGATATTCTCGGCCGACAAAGGAAGAGTACGGAAAGAAATTCTTCGGACTTCGAGGTGATATTGCATCTGTCGGCGAATTCATAAGGCTCTATCTCGGCAAGAACGAACGCTGGATGTCACCGCTTTTTCTCGTCGGCGAAAGCTATGGAACGACGCGGGCCTCGGGGCTATCGAACTGGCTCTTTGACCACGGCATCGCGTTGAACGGCATCGTCCTCGTCTCGACTGTGATGAATTTCCAGACGCTGGATTTTGCCAGCAACAACGACCTGCCGCTCGTGCTGATACTGCCGAGTTACGCGACCACGGCCTGGTATCACAAGCGGCTGTCGCCTCCTCTGCAGGCAAAGCCCGTTGCGGAAATAGCCGAGATGGCCAGGAAATTCGCCGCAAACGAATATTTGCCCGCGATGATGCGGATCGACCAGCTTTCGCCGACAGAACGCGATGCGTTGGCGGACAAGTTCGCGTCGATGACGGGTTTGACGCGTGATTTTGTTATTCGCAACAACTTCCGCGTGGAGCTTGGCGAATTCAACAAGGAACTGCTTCGGGACCAAAGACGCTCGACCGGCCGTCTCGACGGCCGTTTGATCGGCATCGATACCGATGCGGCAGGCGACGGCCCCGACCGCGATCCTTCGATGAGCGCGATCCGTCCGCCATATACGGCGGCATTCAATAGCTACGTTCGCCGCGATCTCGGCTTTAAGTCGGATATGGAATATTACATTCTCGGCGGCGGAATAGGACGCTGGGACTTCAGCAGCGATAACAGCTATGCGGATACTAGCAGCGCGTTGCGTTCGGCGATGGCGAAAAATCCGTATATGAAGATAATGATCGCGGCCGGCTATTTCGATATGGCAACACCGTTCTATGCGGCGGAATATACGGTCTCGGCGATGAACCTGGACCCGAGTCTGCGGAAGAACATCAGCTTCGACTACTACGAGTCCGGGCATATGATGTACATCGATGTGCCGTCGCTTATGAAACTGCACAACGACGCGTCCGCGTTCATCAGCACCGCGTTGAAGAAATGAGCTCAGTGACGGGTACGTCCGCAAAGCAGCTCGATGGCGTGCTTTAGAACGGGCCTGATCACCTCAAAGCACTCTTCGACGGCCTTTGGCTTGCCGGGCATATTCACGATCAGAGTATTCCCGGCAATGCCGCAAACAGACCTCGAAAGCATCGCGAACGGCGTGTGCTTCGCCGTCTCACGACGCATCGCTTCCGCAATGCCGGGAGCTTCTCGTTCGATAACGGCACGGGTTGCTTCGGGAGTGTTGTCGCGAGCGGCAAACCCAGTTCCGCCCGTCGTCAGAATGCAGTCGATGTCAGACCGTTGAACGAGTTCACGGAGCTTCGCAGCGATCGCATCAAGGTCATCCGTGACCAGCTCTCGCGTGACAATTTCGCCGCATTCAGCGGCAAGTTCGGCAAGTCGGCTGCCCGAGGGATCGTCGCCGAGATCGCGTGTGTCGCTAATGGTTAGAATGGCAGATCTCATATCGTTCGTTACGCGGCTGTCGCTTCCACATCTTCGACGCGGCGTTCAAGACGTCGGCTGTTGAAAACACTTGCAAGCACGCCGGCAACAACCAGGAGCATTCCCGCAAGAGACAGCAGGCTCTGAGCCTCGCCAAAGATCGTCCAACCGATGACCACGGCGTAAACAAGGCCGGAATAGATGACAATCGCGACGCCCGCGACCTTCTCTCGCTGCAGTGCGTCGGTCAGGTAGATCTGCCCGAGCTGCGAGAACACGCCAAGGCCGAGAAGCCAAAGCCAGTCCCAACCGGTCGGCTGAACCCATTCGAAGAGAATGGCAATGAAACCCGCGATCGCTCCGACAAGTTGGAAATGGAAGACTATCGTCAGACGATGTTCTTGGCCGCTCATCCGACGCACAAGATTGTATGCCATTCCCGAGCAAAATGCCGAGAGTACACCGAGCATCACATAGAACGGTTCGACGCGATGATCGACCCTTTGAATGAGCAGCACGCCCGCAAATGCTATTGCATAAAAGAGCCACTGCGTGCGCCCGAGCTTTTCACGAAGGATCACGATCGCGAGCACGGCGCTAAAGATCGGCGACACATACTGGAGCGTTTGGGCGGTCGCGAGCGGAATGTTGTGAAGCGTTACAAAGAAAGTGAAGAGTGCGATCGTGCCGAATATACCGCGAAGAGCGAGTATCAAATGGTTCGAGCCGATCACACTCGCCTTTGCCCTATGCAGGCCGATCAGACACAGTACGGATGCGATCGTGCAGCGAAAGAAAACTGCTTCCATCGCCGGCAGATGACTTACTTCCTTTACAAAAACGTTGGCGACAAAAAAGAACGCGGTCGAAAGAAACATCGACCGCACCCCGCGTGTAATGAATTTGTCGCTGTCAGCCATCAGCCTTCTGTTGCGCGTCTTTTTCCGCTCTTGCTAGCACCGCAGCCGCAATCAGCCTCGCATTCACCATCGCTGACGGTGAACGCACGCTTCTGTGCGACAGCTCGCCGCACGAGCAAAAAACCCGCACCCGCAAGGATCAATAATACAACGACTAGCTGCCACATCACTCAAAACCCAACATTCGCCCGCCTTGATAGGTCAAAAATGCCGCTCCGTACGCGATGGCCGTCATATAACCGAACATAAACAGCGGCCAGAGCCAGGAATTCGTCTCGCGGCGAACGACGGCAAGCGTTGACATACACTGCATCGCGAGAACGAAAAAGACCATTAGCGTCAACGCCGTCAATGGCGTCCAGACCGCACGTCCGTCATCGCGTTTTGCATCGCGGATCGCCGAAACAAGCGTGGTCGATTCGGCATCGGCATCCTTACCGACATTGTAGATGATGCTCAAGGTTGATACCAGAACTTCTCGGGCGGCAAAACTCGCGATAAGGGCGACGCCGATCTTCCAGTCGAATCCAAGCGGCTGGATCACCGGTTCGATCGTGTGGCCTAGCCGCCCGGCGAAACTCTGCTTTAGTTGTTCGCTCTCTTTAGCGACATCTTCTGTCGGTTCGCCTCCCGCATCGGCCTGCGAGCTTTCCACCGTCGGCACCGTTGAAGGCTGCGCCGGCGAGAGGTCCCGCGGGAAATACATCAACGCCCACAGGAGTATCGAGATAGCAAGGATCACGGTGCCCGCACGTTTTAGGAAGAGCCACGCACGCGTCAGCATATTCTGAAGGACAGTGCGGAGATTCGGCAGACGATATTCGGGAAGCTCCATCAGAAATGGCGGCGGCGGCGCCTTTAGGACGGTGCGTTTTAGGATGAAAGCAACGATCACTGCGACGGCGATCCCAAGCGTGTACATCGCGAGCATCAGAACCGCCGCAACCGAAATAAACCCGAAGATCGTCTGGCCGGCAAAGAACGCGGCGATCATCAGGGTATAAACGGGAAGCCGTGCAGAGCACGACATAAACGGTGCGACCATGATCGTCGCGAACCGGTCACGTTTATTCTCGATCGTGCGGGTCGCCATAATGCCGGGAATTGCACAGGCAAAGCTGCTGACGAGCGGCAGAAATGCCTTTCCGTGAAGCCCGACCTTGCTCATCAGCTTGTCCATCAGGAAGGCCGCACGCGCCATATAGCCCGTGTCCTCAAGCAGCGAAATGAAGAGGAAAAGCAGCAGTATCTGCGGAAGAAATACGACGACTCCGCCGACGCCGGCAATGATCCCGTCACTGATGAGATCCGTTAGAATTCCCGGCGGCATATTCTCCTTGACGAGAGCACTTAGGCCGCCAAAGCCTTGTTCGAGCAGGTCCATCGGCACCGTCGCCCAGGAGAAGATGGCCTGAAAGACGATAAGCAGCACCGCTACCAGGATCACAAGCCCGAAGAATTTGTGCGTCAGGACCTTGTCGATCTTGCTCGAAATTCGGAGCTTCTGCGTGTCGTTGTGCTTCGTCGATTCCTGAACAGCCTTCGCAATAAAACTGTATCGAGCAAAGATCTTTGCGTGCGGGCCGGCCGTTTCATCTGCATCGTCAAAAGCCGGAGCTTTGCTTTCGCCCTGCTCTGCCGCTTTGCGTACTTCGTTAGCGAGCTCCTTGATGCCGCGGCCTGACTTTGCGTTGATCGCGACAACCGGCGTCTTCAGCATCTGCGAGAGTTTCTCGACGTTGATCTCGTGATCGTGCTTCTCGAACACATCGATCATCGTCAGGGCGACAACGACCGGAACCTTGAAATCAAAAAGCTGGGTGACGACGTAAAGATTGCGTTCAAGGTTGGTCGCATCAACGACCGCGACAACGACATCCGGGCGTTTCACGCCTTTCTGCTCGCCGGTGATCACGTTGCGTGCGATCTGTTCGTCCAGCGAGGTGGCGTCAAGACTGTAGAGTCCGGGAAGATCGATGAGATCGGCCGCGTGCCCGTTCAGCTGCCAACGCCCGGTCTTTCTCTCGACCGTGACGCCGGGATAATTCGCAACCTTTTGCTTGAGGCCGGTCAGTGCATTGAAAAGTGTGGTCTTGCCTGCGTTCGGATTGCCCGCAAGCGCGATGGTGAGACTATGGGCAGGTGTCGATGCCATTGCCGATCGCCGTGATCCTTAGATGGCCACCTCGATGGCGGCGGCCTCACTGCGACGGATCGCAAGCCTGTAGCCGCGAACGCTCACTTCGATCGGATCGTTGAACGGTGCGGATTTCACGAGCTGCACAAGCACACCGGGGATGATCCCCATTTCAAGGATCCGGCGCGTGATCCTTGACTCGCCATTGACGGCGACCACACGGCCCGAAGCACCGATCGGCAAATGATTTAGTGTCTTTGGCTCTGTCATTTTCGGCAAACGCCTCTCTCCCGCAAATTCAAACTATCACTATACTTTAATTGAAAGTGATTTTCAATTGCAAAGCAAGGTTTTTGGCGAGTTATTTGCCGCGAAAGACGATCAGCGGGTCAAAGTGGTCGCTTGCGACACAAGGTCTGCCTGGAACGGCCCGACGCTAAACCTAAGCGGCGTCCTTTCCGGATCGGTCGACAGCCAGATCTTGAAGCCAAGGCTGTCCACTGCGGGGTCGCCGGTGACGATCGTGATCATCTGAGCTTCGAGCTTTCTGTCGGAGATCGTGATGATCTCAGGCCGCGATGGGCGTAGTGAAAAGATCTGCACCTTGTCACGCCAAAATACGGCAACCCGCGTGTCGTTGACCGGATTTGACGCTTCTCTGCTCGGCACCAGATTGAAGGACCGCATCGCATAGACCAGTGAAAGGATCGAATGAACACCGACCGGGCCCTCAGCTTTGTTCGGCCCGGATGTCACCACTCCCGTTCGCTGATCGAACACCGCGTTTTGTGAGTATAGTGACAATGCTCTCGCGAGATGTGCGTTGAAAGAGTTCGGCCCCAGACTCTCGGGGTTCACGTTCGCGATCATCCCGTCGCCGAGCGAGAATGGTGCATTTGCCCCGTCCACGCCCGTTACTTTTGCTTCGAGCACAAGCGTGTCCTGGACGCCGACAAGTTTTCGTTCCGGTGCCGCAAGCGAAAAACTTCCGACCGCCCTGCCGCCGTTCGTAACTTGATAATTCAACTGCTCACCGAGGCGAAACTTGAGCTCGGCAAGGAGCGGCTGGTTCGGAATATACGGCGTAGGTGTCGGTATCGGCCTGACAACCGGTCTTTGCGGTGTTGGGCTGACCACCGGCTTTGGTGTCGGCGTTGGAAGCTCGCCCGGATCTGGCTGAGCTTCGATAATGTAAGACGCCAGCGTCGCGCGAAACGTGCCATTCCGAGACTTGAACTCAAACGCAACGGGGATCCTTGCATCAGTGTTCGATAGCCAGAGTCGAACGTTCTTGAAACCACGGGATTCAAAATAGGGGCTTGAAACGTTGACGATCGTCGATTCGAAAGTGCCCTGATCGGTCGTGACGTTTACCGAACCCTCGGGCAAGAAGGTTATCGTAGATTCTTCACCGTCTTCGGCAAAGGGAAAGCTGCCGCTTCCATTTACTTCTCGGGCCTTAAAAAGAGCCGTGACCAGATCGAAAGGTGCAGTCGCTGCTTTCGTGTTGTCGATATCTATCTGCCTTGCGGTCACTCCGCCGTCCAGCACCCGCTTTATCAGCAGTGGCCGTCCGTCGTCGATAGCTGCGTAATCCGTTCGACGTTCGTCAATGAGCACGATCGCCGCACTCACAAAACCTTCGGTCTTAAAACGGCTTTCGATCTCAACAACATTCTTTCCGGCGATCTGTCCGCGCGAAACGACGTTTGTCTCGACGAAGGCGACGTTCTTGAATTTATCCAACGATACGTTGTAGGAAATATGCTCGCCGATCCGAAAAGGGCCGGCCGTCGCAGGTGCCGTAGTCGATTGTGCAGAAACAGCGACAGCTAGGAGAGCGACGAAAACGCCCAGGGCGAACAAGTTTAGAATGGAAGATGACCTTTTCATCAAAATATTGTCGTTTCAGCTAGGCGATCAAGGCCTCGATGGCCGCACGGCGATCTTTTTCGGCGGTTATGGGACGGCCGACGACCGCGTAAGAAGCACCGGCGTCAATAGCTTCCCTAAATGTCATTACACGCTTCTGATCACCGAACGTTCCGCCGATCGGACGAATTCCGGGCGTTACGATAAGAAGATCACGGCCGGTCGCCTCTCTTATTGCCGCCACTTCATATGCAGAGGCGACCACGCCGTCGAGTCCGGCTTCGCTCGTCAGCGTTGCCATTCGCACAACGTATTCTTTGGACATGCCTGCAAAACCAAGCTCTTTCAGATGGTCACCACCGCTGCTTGTAAGCAGCGTAACGCCGATCAGCAACGGCTTTTCGAGAGATTCTTTTGCGCAGGTCTCTTCCACGGCAAACCTTGCCGCCTCAAGGGCTTCGCGGCCCGCTGCTGCATGAAAATTCAGCATCCAAACGCCAAGCCGTGCTGCCGACAGCGCAGCCATCGCGGTCGTGTTCGGAATATCGTGGAATTTAAGGTCGAGGAAGACGCGTTCGCCGCGTTTTACAAGTTCGGACACAAAGCCGGGGCCTTCCGCCGTGAAAAGCTGAAGCCCGACCTTGAACGCAAAAACCTCGCCGGACAATTCGTCAACGATGTCTCTGGCATCGTCCGCGTTCGGTGCATCAAGGGCAACGATCAAGCGGGACCTTGCCAGCTCTGTCTTGTCTGTTGAGGGTAAAGTTGCCGGCATTCAATTCAATCGAGATCGAGAGGATTCTTGTAAGGTTTTCCGTCGTCGTCGCCCGCACGTTTCATCGCTTCTTTGAATTTCTCTTCCAAGAGGCGTTCGCGATCCTTCATCGAAGACATTTCCTGCGAAAAAAGCTGATCACGAAGTTCTTTCTGCTTACTCAGTCCTTCTTTCAATTCATCAAACGAAGCAGTCGCCTTCTTCTTTTCTTCGTGAGCGAGAATAGAACCGGTCGCCGCATCGATCGTAAGCGTCGATTCACAGCAAGGACAAATTACCGTAAATTTCTCCATAAGATACCTATCGCGGCTTCGCGCTAGTTCCGGCCTGCGGTGCCATTGCTTTCGGCTTTATACCTACCAGTTCGAGCAGCGTCGCCGCAGACGGATCCGTAATGCGTCCGATACGGTCCGCCGGAAGTTGTACGCTCTTTCCGTTCTTAAGGATCACCCGAGCCGTTCGGTCCTTGCCCTTGGTCCGAACCTCGAGAGCATTTAGATATTCGTTATTGCTGAAAACACGCCTCTCGAGGATAGAGCCATCCTTTAGCATTTCGCTCGACACCGATGAATTATCTCCCGCGCCGACGGCCGGCGGCTTGGATCCCGGCGGAGGCGGAGGCCCTTCGGCAAGAACGCGTCCTCGGGCGGTCGCCGCAATATTGCCCGCAGGCGCCGTGTTTCCATCGCCTTGCGACACATTCGGATCAGCCGGAATGCCGGCCATATCGGGCGTCCCGGATGTCTGAGATGTTGAATTTCCATTCGCGACGACACCCGGCCGGGAATTTGAGTTGGCAGAATCGTTTCGACCGCCGTTCCCGTTCCCGTTCCCGGCGTTTTCGGGTGCGGACCCGCATCCGACTAAGAAGATCGCTAACAATACTAAGCTGAACAACTTCATCAATGATCTCGCTTCACGCGGCCGTAACTTCAAACAACCGCACTTGAGTCTCAATGATACCGAATTTCACCAACAACTCGTAAGAGCAAAGTTTGATATGCAAGGAGAAACGCGTGATCGGCCAGGATATCCGGGACCGATCACGCGTTCAAAAAATGACGAAGGAGAACTGTGCGTTCTATACGTCGTAGTACATTGAGAATTCCAGCGGATGAGGCCTGAGCCGCAGCGGCGTGATCTCATTGTCACGCTTGTACTGGATCCAACGCTCGATCAGCCGCTCGGAGAAGACATCGCCCTTGAGGAGAAACTCGTGATCGTCTTCGAGTGCTTTCAAGGCGTCATCAAGATTGCCCGGCAGCGACGGCACGTTCGCGAGTTCTTCGGGCGGGAGATCATAGATATCCTTGTCGAGAGGCTCGCCCGGATCGATGCGGTTCTGAATACCGTCGAGACCGGCCATCAAGAGGGCCGCGAACGTCAGATACGGGTTGCACGACGGATCCGGCGGACGGAATTCGAGCCGCTTTGCCTTCGGCGAAGACGAGAACATCGGAATGCGCACCGCTGCCGAGCGATTTCGGGCCGAGTATGCGAGATTCACCGGCGCTTCAAAATGCGGAACAAGTCGCTTGTACGAATTCGTTGTCGGCGCCGCGAACCCGACAAGTGCCGGTGCGTGTTTCAGAAGTCCGCCGATGTAGAACTTTGCCATCTCAGAGAGGCCCGCGTATCCGTCGCCTGCAAAGAGCGGCGTTCCATCCTTCCAAAGTGACTGATGCACGTGCATTCCCGAGCCGTTGTCGCCGTAAAGCGGCTTCGGCATAAAGGTCGCCGTCTTGCCTGCCGCGTGGGCAGTATTCTTGACGATGTACTTAAAGAGCATCAGGTTATCTGCCGTGTGCAGCATATTCGAGAACTTGAAATCGATCTCGCACTGACCTGCAGTCGCCACTTCGTGATGGTGACACTCGACGAATATCCCGACCTCATTCATGATCGACGCCATCGTGTTTCGCAGGTCAACAAGCGAATCCATCGGCGCGACCGGGACGTAGCCTTCCTTTGGACGAATGTGGAAGCCGCTGTTCACGGGCTCGCCCTTGCGTCCGCTGTTCCAGTGCCCTTCCTCGGAATCCACGGTATAGCCTGCAGAATGCTGGTCGTTGTGAAACCGTGCCTCATCAAAGACGAAGAATTCGGCCTCGGGGCCAACGAATACGGTGTCTGCGATCCCCGTGAATTTTAGATAGCTTTCAGCGCGTGTCGCGACTGAACGCGGATCAAGGCCATAGCCTTCCTTTGTGATCGGATCGACCGCATTCGCGATCACGCAAAGCGTTGGTTCGTCGGTGAACGGATCGATCCAGAAACGCGTCGGGTCCGGGACGAGCAGCATATCGGACTCGTGGATCGCGGCCCAGCCTCGAAGGCTCGAGGCGTCGAATCCAAATCCATCCTCAAAACTGTCTTCGGTCAATTGGTCGATCGGATACGTTAGGTGGTGCCAGGCTCCTGGAAGATCGGTAAATCTTACCGAAACGAACCGGGCCCCGTGGTCGGCGGCAAATGTGAGTACGTCTTTTGGCTTCATTATTCTCCTGTTATCAAAGGCAAAGTGATTTTTCGTTGATCCAGAACCAGCTTCAAGTCGCTAATCCTATCAAAGGGAGCAAAAGGACACGGAACCGCAGATCAAGGAAGATATTAGACGAGAAAATCTCCTACATTTTTGTAGGATTGTATAGACAGATCGAACAAAAATCTCCGGAGATCCGGAGGTTATGCGACGATCGCACCAATAAGGTCGTATTCGTGAGCTTCTGTGATCTTTACGGGGTAAATGCGGCCGATCTCGGGCTCAAAACCGTCCGGCATATCGTTAATAAGGATATAGCCGTCGATCTCCTGTGCTTGCCCGGCAAGACGGCCTTGGAAAAGCAGGTCAGATTCCTGGGAAAGGCCCTCAAACATAACGGGAAACGTCTTACCGACCTTCGCCTTGTTCAATCCTTTACTGATCTTCGCCTGCTCCTTCATCAAGCGGTCGCGCCTTTTCTTTGCAACCTTCGCATCGACCTTGTCCGGCAGTTCAAACGCAGCCGTTCCCTCTTCATCCGAATACGTAAAGACGCCAACGTTGTCGAACCGACAATTGCGGACAAAGGTGAGCAGTTCTTCAAAATCCTCGTCCGTCTCGCCGGGAAAGCCGGTAATAAAGGTCGTGCGGATCGCGATGCCGGGAACCGCAGCACGCACGCGTTCGATCAGCCGTTCGAGGCTTTCGCGGGTTCCGCCGCGTTTCATCAGTTTGAGGACATTTCGCGAGGCATGCTGCAGAGGCATATCCAGATATTTGACGGCCTTTTCGGTCTCAGCGATCGCGGAGAGGAATGCGTCAGAAATATGCGTTGGATATGCATACATCGGCCGGACCCATTCAATTCCCTCAACTTCACCAAGGGCTCGAATAAGGGCCGCCAGTGCATCGACCTCGCCGAGATCTTCTCCATAACGAGAGCTGTCCTGAGCGACGAGGACGATCTCTTTTACGCCGTCTTCTGCAAGGTTGCGGGCTTCTTCGACGATCGAGCCAAAGCGGCGGGAACGAAAACTTCCGCGCATCGAAGGTATCGAGCAAAATGCACAAGGTCTGTCGCAGCCTTCGGCGATCTTAATAAACGCGGTATGACGGTTGGTCGCACGGATGCGCGGCGTGCTTTCGTCATAAAGGTAAGTCGAGGATTTGTTGCCGATCGGCCGAAGCGTCAGCTCTTTCGCATCAAATTGTTCGTCGGCGGCCTTTAGGATCTCGCTTACTTGCGACGTTCCGATAAAAGCGTCAACCTCGGGCAGCTCGGCAATTAGATCGTCACGATAACGTTCAACAAGGCAGCCTGCGACAACGACGCGGGAAGCGTTCCCGTCCGCCTTCATCCGCGTTGCCTCAAGGATCGCATCGATCGACTCCTGTTTTGCAGATTCGATAAAACCGCAAGTATTCACGACGACGGTATCCGCCTGGTCCGCGTCGTTCGTGATCTCATAACCGGCCTCTGCTAGGGTGCCCATCATCACCTCGCTGTCAACGAGGTTCTTGGGGCATCCTAAACTGACAAAACCAACTTTTTTCATCGCGTTTTGCACAAACCTTTATTGTACCGCATTGCGACAAGATTCGACGTCCCGCGTACACCAAAAGCTGTCTCCACCGAGACACTATTGACATGCCACCCAAATGAGTGATACATTGCCGACAATTTGGCTGTGGGTTGGAATGAGCAAGGCGTAACGGGATAATCTCACACATCCGCAACAATGCCTATTAACAGAAAAAAACAGATCTTCAAGATAATCGGCGGACTCTATTCAAGTTCTGACTGCACGGACGCCCTTTCATCTGCACTTGAGGATGCATGCAGATTGTTGGATGCAGGTTCTGTTGGTCTGACGTACCTCGAAGAGGGTGAAACCAACCACAAGATGCCGGTCTCACATGGGCTCGATGACTCGTTTATGAGCAAATACATCGAGTCCTTCTCAGATGTCAGCCCGTTCAAGGATAAGATCAATTCGCTCGCCGAAGGCCAGACTTTTGCTCGCGTGGATCATATGAGCGACCAGGCCTTCAAGAAGACCGAGCTATATCAGGGATTCTTCAAGGAATATAACGTCTTCAACTATGAATACCATGCCTTGATCCGCTCGGACGGTATGATGGCGGGCTTTAGCATTTCTCTCCCGGAACGCAAACGCCTCTTTACAAAGACCGAAAGAAAGTCCCTTGATATGCTGCTTCCTCACATAAAGCGCTCATTAGGCCTTAATCTCGCGGGCCTCGCCAAACCCGGCGACCTCGACGTTCTCTGCGAGGCGGTGAACGCAATGGCAAGAGCTGCGCTTGTCGTAGAGAAGGGCGGCCATGTTCTCACTGCGAACGCTCGTGCGACAAAGATAGTTGGTGCTGAGGACGGGATTTCGCTTGATCAAAATGGCCGTTTGACGGCCGCAACCGCCGATGGGACGCAGAAGCTTATGGCGATCCTTGAGGGAAGTCATTCGCCCAAGAAGGACGGAAAGTTTGCGTTTGGAGGAGTTTGTCTGCTTAAGAGGCCATCCGGACGGCGTCCCTTGCAGGTACTCGCTTCCCCTCTTTGCGATAAGCAGAGCCTTGATCGCGAACGCCTGACGATAGTATTTCTCAGTGACCCCGATGAACCGGTCATCGTTAGAGAATCGATCCTCCGGGAACTCTATGAGCTAACACCGGCCGAGGCTGCCGTGGCCTCTCGTCTCGCGATCGGCGAGTCGGTCGAAGGGATCTGTGAATCTCTTACCATCACGGCAAATACCTGTCGCACGCACTTAAAACGGATATATTCTAAGACCGAAACTTCCCGACAAGGCGAACTTGTCAACCTCATCCTCACAAGCGTCGCCGCCCTTCCAGACCCATCCTTGTAGCTCCGACACCGATCGCCTCTTTCAAGAAAAAAATCATCGCATACCCCAAACGGGTGACGACATCCAAAAATGATTCGTGCATTCTTTGGTGGAATCGACATTGCTTACGCTCGAATCTAGGCATTTGCCTGGCCCGAGTTTTTGATGCCAGGTGCCGCTGGTCCTCATTATTTGTGGGCAGCTGCTCGCAAACCGGCGTGCACGAAGAGTTTTATCGGATTCTTCCCTCCCCCTGCTGATCGGTAATTTGAGAATATCCGCGCGGACGACCCGATTGCGCGGACGAAGGTCTGTCGGCTTCGTACTGACATTTATCGTTATGATCGGAACATCCTCGAAGTTGTTTGGAACGCCGAATCGAGCCCTTAAGGGTTTCGACGTTCGCACCGATCATACGAGCACGATCTTGTCCAAAGATCTCAGGAGAATTCAATGTTTTTGAAGTATGTTCCCCGTTTTCTAATTCGTTCGTCCTGCTCGCTTTTCCGAGATCCACTAAGATGGATCTCACCGAGGCGAAATTGGCCGGTCTTCTTAACTGCATTACTGGCTATCTTTTTGGTTTTGAATCAACCGACATTTGGCAGGTCAGTCGCCTCACCGACGCCCGCGACCATTTCGCTAAAGGGCATTGCAGATTACT
Organism: Acidobacteriota bacterium; assembly: GCA_019639195.1. Lineage (GTDB taxonomy): Bacteria > Acidobacteriota > Blastocatellia > Pyrinomonadales > Pyrinomonadaceae > OLB17. Next base: position 73,191 of record JAHBSI010000007.1, read on the forward strand.
TCTGGTCGATCTTCTCGGCCGACGCGATTCGTCGCGTACCGATCCCAAAACGAGCACAGACAAACCCACCGAGCGATCGACAATTCGGGCAAACGCCCCCTGTCGCGAATGCGGCTCCATGCAGCCCAACTGGAGTGGTTTTAGATGTGCCCGGAACTTATCCGACGATCCAAGCGGCCGTAAACGCTGCGAATTCGTCGGGCGGGGATACCATAGCCGTAGCCGCAGGAACTTTCACCGAGCAGCTCTCGGTGGACAAATGCGTCTCCATTATCGGAGCAGGACTTGGCTCAACTATTATTCGATCTCCTGCAACCCTGACCGCAAGCACCATCCCTGGTTCTGCGAACGTACAATCGATCGTTGAGATTCGCAACAATTCGTACGTCACGATGAAAGACCTTACGATATCGGGTCCGGTTACCTTTTCGCCAACGGCTGGAACATACGGGGTTTATGTTGCTCAGCTTGCCACGTTGAATATGCGCAACACGCGAGTTACGGCAATACATGAGGGCTCAACGATCGGCAACACACAGGATGGTCAGGGGGTTGGTGCAGGAAGTATTACCAGCGGATCGGCCGGTTCATTGGACTTTGACGGTGTGACGATCGACGATTACCAGGAGACTGGGATCATCGTGGATAACACCGGATCAACTGCGACCATCACTAACACTTCGGTCACAGGAAACGGGCCCACGGGATCAGTCGCTCAAACGGGCATCCTGATCAGCTATGGCGCAACGGGTACGATCTCAAACTCAACAATAGCTCAGAATCAGTACATCCCCAATAATTGGGCGGCGGTCGGCGTCCTGATATTGGATGCGGGCGCCGACGGCGGCGACGTCATCGGTTGGTGGGCAGGTCAGGACGGTCGATGGCCGCGGTATCGGCAACACGGTCGTCACCTTGACGGGTGTTGACGGCACCGTCCGTAGAGCCTTGACGAACCAGATGGGCTTCTATCGGATCGACAACGTACCGACGGGCGGGACATACGTACTCGGTGCTACGTCGAAACGATATACGTTCGACACGAGGGTCGTTACGGTCGGAGACAACATCACCGACGCAGATATCACTCCGCGAGAGTGAGTGCGGCGAAGGGCCGAGGACACTTGGGGCTGCTGTCCCCGGCCCTTCCTTTGCAGCGAACGACTCGGCCCCTGAATTAAAGTTTCCTCCCACATCGCGTACCGTACTTTGGGTTTTTCCTAAAGAGCGGTACGCGTTTTCTTTCTTCGCAGCCGGATCCCGTCGATTTGCTACAATTTCTATTTAGAGGCAGCATCCTTGCGAATATGATCGACAGGATGGGCAACCGACAGGAATGTCATCTTCCGAGCGAACACTTCAGGCACTCTCGTACGCGGTCGCGTTTTGCGGCTTTCTGACGCTCTGGGTGTCCGGGACGTTCGGCGTGGTCGCATCGGTGCTCTATTTGGGTGCGATGGCCGCTGCGTGGAAGATCGAAGGCACACGCTGGCAGATCTCGGAAAGGGCCGGCACGGTGATGATCGTTCTCGCCCTGCCGTTCTTTTATTTGGCATGGCGGCTCCAAGTGCTGCCGGATCGCGGAGCGGAGAGCGCCGTTGCCGGAATGCTCGCACGCATGATCCTTGCCCTGTCGGCAATTAAACTGCTGCAGCGGAAAAAGGACCGAGACTGGGTCTTTCTGCACCTGATGACGTTCTTTGCAGTGCTCCTTGCCGCGGGCCTCAGCATCAGCCCATTGTACCTTGCAAGCTTTATACTCTATATCTTTGTGGTCGTCGCGACGATCATCGTCTGGGAGAACGTAAGTGCTCAGCGACGAACGCAGACACGGAAGACCGCAAGCCGTTCTTCGGTAAGCGATCGTCCTGCGTGGACGCGTCTTGCGGTCGTCTCGGTCACGATCGTGGTGATGACCGTCGTTTTAGCGGTCCCTCTCTTCTTCCTGCTGCCGAGGGTCGGCGGTGCCGGTTTTGGCGGCAGCAACGGGGGGATCTCGACCTTCTCGGGGTTCTCGGATTCCGTTCGGCTCGGCGGCATTGGACGAATACAGCAGAGCGACCGGGTCGTGATGCGGGTGCAGACATCTCCGTCGGAACTCGCAGGGGCCGATGGCTACTATCGCGGCGTTGCCTTAGATCGGTTCGACGGCCTTTCCTGGAGCAAAAGCCGTACGCAGGAGCGGGAAACTCTCGTTAGCGGCCCGGACGGCCGCATACAGGTTGAAGTTGCGGGGCCTTTCGCCCAACTCGTCGAGCAGGAAATATACCTCGAGCCGATAGACACGCCCGTACTGTTTGGGCAGACGCGTGTGATCGAAGTTGCCTCGGGCCTGCCCGCGATCTATCGCGACAGCCTTGACAGCCTTTCGTATCCGCGAACGGGCGAACGCACTTCTTACACGGTCGTCTCTGACATCTCGAGGCCAACCGCCGAACAGCTGCGAGCTGACTCGATGCAGTATGGCCCAAACGTGGACCGATACTTCGAGCTGCCTGAAGACTACGACAAACGGATCTTTTTCCTTGCGCGCGACATCACCGCAAACGCGACGGGCCGATATGACAAGGCGGTCGCGGTACGGGATTACCTTCGCTCGAACCTCGGCTACACGCTTGAATTAAAGGCGGGAGGAGAAGATCCGCTCGCCGATTTCCTATTTAACGTTCGCGAAGGCCACTGCGAATACTTTGCGACCGCGATGGTAATAATGCTCCGCACCCAGGGCATCGCAGCCCGCGTGGTCAACGGATTTCATGGCGGCGACTTTAATAACGCATCCGGTGTGACGGTGGTCCGCGAACGAAATGCTCATTCGTGGGTCGAGGTCTATTTTCCGAAGGAAGACCAGTGGATCACGTTCGACCCGACACCCGCAGCCGGCCGTAATTTGGGCAGCGGCGGATTCTCCGGCATCACCGGCGAGATCTCAAAGTACCTGGACGCTCTCGAGACCATCTGGATACAATACTTTGTCGCATTCGATTCACATGGACAGGCCGCGATCTCGAAGGGCTTCCGAGCGTCAGCGTCCGAAGTGAACTCCGCCGCGTCGGCTCTGTTTGCCGAGACCGCAAGGTCGATCTCCGTATGGTGGCGCGATATACGCGGCGATTCCGGACAGGCCGCACGCCTTTGGGCGATAGCGTACTTTTTCCTGCTCGCAATAGGCATCATCGCGAGTATCTTTGCTGTGCGTTGGCTTCTTAGAGCCTTGAAGAAGCGTGGTGGCATCTTCAAGCGCACTTCACGGATCCGAAGTGTCCATCCGGAGGCGGACGCTCTTTATCGAAGGTTTTGCGAGATCCTGGAGAAGAAAGGATACACCCGTTCCGCCACACAGACGCCACTTGAATTCGCTCTGGCCGTGCCGTTTCCGGAGGCCGAGAAGATCACGCTGCTCTACAACCGCATCCGATTCGCCGGCGACACCGCCTTGGACCAACAGCTCAGAAATGAGGCCAACCAACTGCTCGACCAATTCCGCCTGAGCCGCGATTAGCAAATTGACCTTTGCCGACGCAGCGATTTGATCGAGACCACTAGCGTGGCAATTGTGATTGAAGTGGTCGAAAGCAACACATGGTGCTAAACAACGCCGCCTCGCTCACTTATTAAGCGCATCGACTCTTTACTTACGAAGATCCTGTCGTAAAACTGCTCGCCCCAACCTAGAGGTGTTACATCGTGGTATTCGCGCAGCGGTCCCCCGCCATGGCCCTGATCCAAACGATGGCAAAGAGAGGCTCGGACGTTGGGATCGGCGTCATGATCCAGCAGAAGCCGCGTAAATCTCGCCAGATCTGGCTCGCCTTGTCCATAGTTCACCCAAAAATTTCGCTGCGAAACTACGGTCGAGAACAATGCCGTGTAGCCACCAAAGCCGTCTTCGTCGATGGCCGATCTTACGTCCGGATCCATTCCTTGCTCGATCAGCCATTCACCGATCTCCACCTCATCAAAATACGCCGCTATGTGAAGAAGTGTCGTACCATGTACGGGCGTCCCCTGAGCCATGTAAGGTTCTTTCAGGTTAGCTCGGTTAAGCGGATAGATCGACTCTCGGTCGAACGTCCGCGTCAGAAGCTCAGGATCACGACGTAAGTGATCTTCGAGCAGGTCGACCCGCCCGCGGTGGAGAGCCATAACAGGTGTGTCCGGCGGCTCGAAACCATGCTCGACGTACATTTCAAGAATTCGGTGCTTTCGTTCCGGAATACGCGCATCCGTCCCGAGAATGTGCTCCATCGTATTGGTGTCGACTCCGTTTGGGCCGTCGACGCGTACTCCGAGTTCGAAAATGATCGCTGTTCCATCGACGCTAAGCGTATATGCGGCACCAGCAAGCGCTGATCGGTCGATTGGCGGTCCCCCTGCGAGTTCGTTGATTAACCGCACGGTACGGGCCTTTCCATGTAAAACCGCGCGATGAATCGCGGATCTCAGGTCGCGGCCTCCTTGCTCGTGAAGAAAGCGAATAATACGATCACGCCCAAGATTCGCCGCGTAGGTCAACGGTGGACCCCAGTTGCTGTCAGTACGGATCAGCACATCCTCGTTAACCAGAGCGGGATTCAGCGCGATCACTTCGCGGACTATATCGAGGTCATCACCCCAGATCGCTTCGGCAAGGCGCACCGACTGCACGAGTCTCGGCCAACTCGAGGCCTGATAACTACGTGCTAGTACCAGTTGCGCATCTGCGAGCTTAGCATCTGTGGGATCGATCTCTTTTGAATGGTATTCGCGTAGGTCGGCAAGTGCCTCAGGAACCTCTGCGCGGATCGCTTCTAAGAATTCTTTCGCTTGACGCTGGAGCTGTTCTAGGTTGGGTCGGACGGGTAAGCGACGAACGGTCATAACGAGCCTCCTTTTGAAAATCCCAATGGTCCGCTCTCAAGGGCAAAGGAGATTCGGCTATATTTCCGAACGACTGACTATCTCACTCAGGTGGACTCGGTCCTCACCGCGGACGGGAGGCGCCCTGCACGCCTTAGCACAAAATAACACGAGGCCGTGTTTTGAACAAGTCTGAATAACCAATCAGTCGATTCCGCCAGAACCGAAGTCACATAGAACAAAAGCCCGCTCACAAAGAGCAGGCTTTCTTTTTCGAAATAGATCCGGCGACTTCCTACTTTCCCACACCTGAAAGATGCAGTATCATCGGCTCCAGTAGGCTTAACTTCCGTGTTCGGGATGGGAACGGGTGTGACCCTACCGACAGAATCACCGGAAAACTTGTCAAAGCGATCGTCGAACGCCTCGCTTGATATCTGAAAACTGAATACATTGCATTTTCGTTGATCGCCAGATCGAGGGCCGCGAATGGGCAAGCCATTCACTTACTTCGATCCGAACGATCCCGAGTACTACAAAAATCGTCCAACTACGCGTTGCTATCGCATAAAACTTGCTG